>NZ_JBODQH010000001.1:3250000-3315000 GCF_052119485.1 Paenibacillus sp. DRB1-1
AGAATCGTTAACTCTTTGGAGATTGACTGATAATCAAACAGCTTTGCACCTTGAAAACTGGATACCGAAACGAAATTGCGTTTTAGAATATTCCTTTAAGCTGATCTTGTGTAAACAAGTGAAATAAAGGTAGCTGCCTTGAATTTCATTCACACGTAAGTGTTGAACCGAAATTCAAAGCAAATCGTATTTACCATGTAAATACTAGGTTAAGCTACAAAGAGCACACGGAGGATGCCTAGGCGCCAGGAGCCGACGAAGGACGTGGCGAACAACGATAAGGCCTCGGGGAGCTGTAAGCAAGCTTTGATCCGGGGATGTCCGAATGGGGAAACCCGGCTGTCTTCATCGACAGTCACTTTCTGCTGAATACATAGGCAGAATAGAGGCAGACCAGGGGAACTGAAACATCTAAGTACCCTGAGGAAGAGAAAACAATAGTGATTCCGTCAGTAGCGGCGAGCGAACGCGGATTAGCCCAAACCAAGGAGCTTGCTCCTTGGGGTTGTGGGACGTCTCACATGGAGTTACAAAGGAACCGGTTAGATGAAGAGGCCTGGAAAGGCCCGCCAGAGAAGGTAAAAGCCCTGTAGTTCAAAACTTGTTCTCTCCGAGACGGATCCCGAGTAGTGCGGGGCACGTGAAACCCCGTATGAATCCGGCAGGACCATCTGCCAAGGCTAAATACTCCCTGGCGACCGATAGTGAAGCAGTACCGTGAGGGAAAGGTGAAAAGCACCCCGGAAGGGGAGTGAAATAGATCCTGAAACCGTGTGCTTACAAGAAGTCAGAGCCCGATCTATGGGTGATGGCGTGCCTTTTGTAGAATGAACCGGCGAGTTACGTTCCCGTGCAAGGTTAAGGTGAAGAGCTGAAGCCGCAGCGAAAGCGAGTCTGAATAGGGCGAATGAGTACGTGGACGTAGACCCGAAACCGGGTGATCTACCCCTGTCCAGGGTGAAGGTGCGGTAACACGCACTGGAGGCCCGAACCCACGCATGTTGAAAAATGCGGGGATGAGGTGGGGGTAGCGGAGAAATTCCAATCGAACCCGGAGATAGCTGGTTCTCCCCGAAATAGCTTTAGGGCTAGCCTCGGAAAAAAGAATCGTGGAGGTAGAGCACTGATTGGGTGCGGGGCCCGCAAGGGTTACCAAGCTCAGTCAAACTCCGAATGCCATAGATTTAGTTCCGGGAGTCAGACAGTGAGTGCTAAGATCCATTGTCGAAAGGGAAACAGCCCAGACCATCAGCTAAGGTCCCCAAGTGTGTGTTAAGTGGGAAAGGATGTGGAGTTGCACAGACAACCAGGATGTTGGCTTAGAAGCAGCCACCATTGAAAGAGTGCGTAATAGCTCACTGGTCGAGTGACTCTGCGCCGAAAATGTAACGGGGCTAAACACACCACCGAAGCTATGGCTTGATGCTTGCATCAGGGGTAGGGGAGCGTTGAATGCGGGTTGAAGGTGTACCGTAAGGAGCGCTGGACTGCATTCAAGTGAGAATGCCGGTATGAGTAACGAAAAGATCTGTGAGAATCAGATCCGCCGAAAGCCTAAGGGTTCCTGAGGAAGGTTCGTCCGCTCAGGGTAAGTCGGGACCTAAGGCGAGGCCGATAGGCGTAGTCGAAGGACAACAGGTCGAAATTCCTGTACCACCGTAATCCGTTATGAGCAATGGGGTGACGCAGTAGGGTAGTGACGCGGACTGATGGATGTCCGTCTAAGCAGTGAGGCTGGTGTGTAGGCAAATCCGCACATCGTTAAGGCTGGGCTGTGATGGGGAGCGAAAATTGTAGTAGCGAAGGTCATGATCTCAGACTGCCAAGAAAAGCCTCTAGCCAGGAGAAGGTGCCCGTACCGCAAACCGACACAGGTAGGCGAGAAGAGAATTCTAAGGCGCGCGGAAGAACTCTCGTTAAGGAACTCGGCAAAATGACCCCGTAACTTCGGGAGAAGGGGTGCCTCGGTAGGGTGAATAGCCCGAGGGGGCCGCAGTGAAAAGGCCCAAGCGACTGTTTAGCAAAAACACAGGTCTGTGCGAAGCCGCAAGGCGAAGTATACGGGCTGACGCCTGCCCGGTGCTGGAAGGTTAAGGGGAGTGGTAAGCCTTCGGGCGAAGCTATGAACCGAAGCCCCAGTAAACGGCGGCCGTAACTATAACGGTCCTAAGGTAGCGAAATTCCTTGTCAGGTAAATTCTGACCCGCACGAATGGCGTAACGACTTGGGCGCTGTCTCAACGAGAGATCCGGTGAAATTTTAATACCTGTGAAGATGCAGGTTACCCGCGACAAGACGGAAAGACCCCATGGAGCTTTACTGCAGCTTGATATTGAATTTGGGTACGATCTGTACAGGATAGGTGGGAGCCGTTGAATCTTGAGCGCCAGCTTGAGAGGAGGCATCCTTGGGATACCACCCTGATCGTATCTAGGTTCTAACTTGGTACCGTGATCCGGTGCGAGGACAGTGTCAGGTGGGCAGTTTGACTGGGGCGGTCGCCTCCTAAAGAGTAACGGAGGCGCCCCAAGGTTCCCTCAGAATGGTTGGAAATCATTCGAAGAGTGCAAAGGCAGAAGGGAGCTTGACTGCGAGACCTACAAGTCGAGCAGGGACGAAAGTCGGGCTTAGTGATCCGGTGGTACCGCATGGAAGGGCCATCGCTCAACGGATAAAAGCTACCCTGGGGATAACAGGCTTATCTCCCCCAAGAGTCCACATCGACGGGGAGGTTTGGCACCTCGATGTCGGCTCATCGCATCCTGGGGCTGAAGTAGGTCCCAAGGGTTGGGCTGTTCGCCCATTAAAGCGGTACGCGAGCTGGGTTCAGAACGTCGTGAGACAGTTCGGTCCCTATCTGTCGTGGGCGTAGGAAATTTGAGAGGAGCTGTCCTTAGTACGAGAGGACCGGGATGGACGTACCGCTGGTGTACCAGTTGTTCCGCCAGGAGCACCGCTGGGTAGCTATGTACGGAAGGGATAAGCGCTGAAAGCATCTAAGCGTGAAGCCCCCCTCAAGATGAGATTTCCCAATTAGTAAGACCCCTTGAAGACGACGAGGTAGATAGGTTGGGGGTGGAAGTGCAGTAATGCATGGAGCTGACCAATACTAATCGGTCGAGGGCTTATCCTAAAAATAAAACGCAAATGAGTTTCGGATCCAGTTTTCAGGGTGTAACCTTGAAAGTATGTACAAGTGACATACGACAAGCGCATGGCTATTCATTCACACGATAAGTGATGAACCGAATAACTATACGGTAGAATTTGCACAGCAAATTCATGTTTGGTGGCGATAGCGGAGGGGTTCCACACGTACCCATCCCGAACACGACCGTTAAGCCCTCCAGCGCCGATGGTACTTGGACCGCAGGGTCCTGGGAGAGTAGGACGTCGCCAAGCAATAAGTAAAGAGGACCATGATCTCAATGAGATCATGGTCCTCTTTTTATGCGTTTTAGATGACCACCTGTTTCTAAGGTTGACAGAGAGAATGGGGTTTGCCACACTCTTAGTGTGTAATCTTTTTATGGATGCCCAAGTATACAAGCGAGGTGACGAAGTTATGGAGATCAGACAATTACAACGTGAGGAATTTGAAGCGGCCATTGAATTATCTCAATATGCTTTTCAGTTTACAATGTCCCTGGAGGATCTGGAAAAATCCAAGAAGAAATTCAAACCAGAGCAAACATGGGGAATATTCGACGGACATGACTTGAATGCTAAATTGACTTTGTTACCCCTACAGGTATACATAAACGGTCAGGTTTTTGATATGGGGGGCATTGCTGGTGTGGCAACGTGGCCAGAAAAGCGTCGCGGAGGCATGGTGTCACGTTTGTTGACGCATGCGCTTGAAGAGATGAAGTCTGCGGGACAAAGCCTTTCTTTTCTGCATCCATTCTCCTTTGCCTTCTATCGTAAATTTGGTTGGGAAACGTATATTGAATATAAAAAGTACGTCATTCCCATTGATAAATTCCCTGCAAAACTTAAAACAGAAGGTACAGTCAAACGCGATGTCAAAGATATTTCAGAACTGGACCAAGTGTATCAAGCGTATGCATCTCGTTATAATGGCACGCTGGTACGAGATAAGGAATGGTGGCAAGAGCGGATTTTAAATGAGAACTATCGAACTGCGGTATATTACTCAGAATCAGGCGATCCTCAGGGATATGCGCTATACAAAATTGAAGATAAACAGTTGAATTGTGATGAGTTGGTATATGAAAATGAGACGGCTCGTCGGGCTTTATGGACTTATTTTGCAAATCATGACTCAATGATAGCCCAAGGTAAATTTAATTACGTTCCAGCAGATGACAATCTGCCATTTTTACTCGATGATCCACGAATTCAACAAGAAACTGTGCCTTATTTTATGGGTCGTATTGTGGATGCAGCTGCTTTTATAGAAAGATACCCTTTTGAACAGATTGGAGAAGAAACAAGTTTAACCTTAAATCTGACTGATCGGTATGCTCCATGGAATGATGGATTATGGAGATTAACGATTACTACGGAGGGGCAAGGACATCTGGAGAGAGTGGATATAAGCAATTCATCTGAAAACGCCATAGTAGCTGACTTGAAACTTGGGATTCAGTCACTGACGACTCTGATGCTTGGCTACCAGCAGGCTGATGATCTGTATAATTGGGGGCGTATTGAAGGCAGCAGTGAGTCTGTGTCTGCCCTTAAACGTGTAATACCGGTAAAACAAACGTTCTTATTGGATTTTTTCTGATAAAGGCCATTTAGTTCTTCTTAAGCTTCATCTTTCAGGGAACATGACTTGTGTGGTTATCAAAATTTTCAAAACTCTTTCTGTAATGGGAAGAGTTTTTTTATGATATTGTATAAAACATAATTAGATTGCGAAAAATGGTATTGACCCCTTGGCAAAAATGAATAATGTGCTATAATATGAATATAGTCAAAGAAAGTCAAAGTCAATCAAACCTCGTGTGATTCTGTAGAAGTATTATGTTGATGGATTGGCTGTATAAGGTAATTTTGATAGCAAAGAAGTAAATGAGGATCGAAATGATTTGCGTATAGATAGGAGCTGACTCTTATGAACATAAGAGAAGTGTATGATTAATCGCAAATAAAGGCCACACTAGAGACAAAACGGTACAATTCCAATGGATTTAGATCAGGCAATAGCCTGAATACAGCTTAGATTCGTGACTTTACCGTTTGGTTAAGTTCAATATACGGCGGACTCTGTGGAGCGTAAAATGTACTTGAATACTTGCGTTTCCGTTAGTGGAGGATGATGAAATGCGCAATGTTTCCGATATTATTGAACAATATTTGAAGAGTATATTGCTGGAAAGTCCCCAAGGTTTAGTGGAGATTCAGCGCAATGATCTGGCTGACCGCTTTTCCTGCGTGCCGTCGCAAATTAATTATGTAATTAGCACCCGGTTTACGCTGGAAAAAGGCTATGTAGTGGAAAGTAAACGCGGTGGCGGGGGCTACATTCGTATTCAGCGAATTCAGCTGCCTGCACAGCATGCCATCCATACACATCTTCATCAGAGCATCGGGGAGGAAATAAGCCAATCGGCAGCCGAAGGACTGATTTATCAGTTAGAGGAAGCCCATTTTTTAAGCAAAAGGGAAGCTAATCTAATGAAGGCTGCTTTATCAAGGGATACATTATTACTGAAGCTTCCCTATCGTGATCAACTGCGAGCAAGATTGCTTAAGGCTATGCTGATCTCGTTGCTGGCGACCAAATAGTATGTGAATAGAGACTAACGTTTGGATGTAGGGATTGGTATAAATCCTGACATTGAAGGAGGTGCTTTTATGCTGTGCCAAGAATGTAATATGCGGCCGGCAACTTTGCATTTCACCAAAATTGTGAATGGCGAAAAGACAGAGTTTCATATTTGTGAGACGTGTGCCAAGGAAAAAGGGGAGATGATCCCTGGAACACCTAACGGCTTTTCGATTCATAGCTTGTTGTCGGGGATGTTGGATTTTGACTCCAGTACAAAGAGCCAGTCTCCAGGCCACAGTGGTCCGCAGAACCTGCAATGCAAGGATTGTGGCATGACCTATGCACAGTTTAGTAAGCTGGGACGTTTCGGATGCCCATCGTGCTATCAATATTTTGATAGTCGTCTGGACCCTCTGTTCAAGCGTGTGCATGGCAGTACGAATCATGTTGGTAAAGTTCCGGTTCGCACTGGAGGCCGACTGAAGGTTAAACGGCAAATTGACGATTTGAAAAAAGAGATGCAACAGCATATTGTACAGGAAGAATTTGAATCAGCTGCTGAGCTTAGGGATCAAATCAGAGAGCTTGAAAAAGAAATGACTGAAGAGTAAAGTTTGTGAAGAGTAGGAGGGATGCGTAATGCCCAATATTCGGTTTACGGAGAAGCCGCTAAGTGACTGGATGCGTGGTGATGCTGCGGATTCGGAGATTGTCATTAGCAGCCGGGTGAGAATTGCGCGTAACTTGCAGCATCTGCCTTTTCCCATGCTTGCTACCAATCAGCAGTCGGAAGAAGCACTTCAACGCTTGACGGATATCCTTCAGTATGATGATTTAGGCGGTTTTGGTACTTTTCATACGTTGAAAATATCCGAGTTGGATGAGATCGACAAGCAGGTGCTGGTTGAGAAGCATTTGATAAGTCCAAATTTGGCGAACGAATCTCGTAACGGTGCTGTTTTAATTAGCGATGATGAATCGGTTAGTGTTATGATAAACGAAGAGGATCATCTGCGTATCCAGTGCTTATATCCGGGATGTCAGGTTAGGGAAGCTTGGGAACGCGCTATGGTTATTGATGATGCATTTGAAGCGCATGTTGATTATGCATTTGATGATCGGAGAGGTTTTCTGACCAGTTGTCCGACGAATGTCGGCACAGGTATGAGAGCTTCGGTGATGATGCATTTGCCTGCATTAGTTATGACTCATCAAATCAATCGTATATTGTCTGCTGTTTCACAGGTAGGTCTTACAGTTCGTGGCATTTACGGTGAAGGCAGCGAAGCGGTCGGAAATTTGTTTCAGGTATCTAATCAGATTACACTGGGACAAACCGAAGCGGAGATTATTGAGAATCTACATGGCGTGGTGCTACAAATTATTGAGCACGAGCGTTCTGCCAGAGAAAGGCTAATGAATGAATCTATGCTGCGAATTACAGATCGGGTGATGCGTTCATTCGGTATTTTGTCATATGCAGCAGTATTGGATTCCAAGGAGGCTGCACAGCGGCTATCCGATGTACGTCTTGGCGTAGATTTAGGAATTTTGGAGCGTCCTTCCACCGCAGCGATGAATGAGCTGAATGTGATGACACAACCCGGGTTCCTGCAAAAAAGCTTTGGGGATAAAATGAATACCGAAGAGCGCGATATGTACCGGGCGAAGCTGATCCGGCAAAAATTAGGCACAACCCTTTAATATATAGAATGATCTGAAATACACACTGTGGAGGTGCAGGATATATGATGTTTGGAAGATTTACGGAACGTGCACAGAAAGTGCTTGCTTTGGCTCAGGAAGAAGCTGTTCGATTGGGACACAACAACATTGGCACAGAGCACATTTTGCTAGGCCTCATTCGTGAAGGTGAAGGAATAGCCGCGAAAGCCTTAATCGGTTTAGGGCTGGGACTGGAAAAGATCCAGGATGAAGTGGAAACGCTGATTGGACGCGGTCAAGAGCAACCGACGAACATTGCCTATACTCCACGCGCCAAAAAAGTCATCGAACTGTCTATGGATGAAGCCCGCAAACTGGGCCATACCTATGTAGGTACAGAACATATTTTGCTTGGTCTTATTCGTGAAGGCGAAGGCGTAGCAGCACGTGTACTGAACAACCTGGGCATCAGTCTGAATAAAGCGCGTCAGCAAGTGCTTCAATTGCTCGGCAGTAGCGAAGCTGTTTCCAGCCATCACGGTGCTCCAGCTAATGTCAGCACGCCAACTCTGGACAGTCTGGCACGCGATCTGACGGCATCTGCGAAGGAAAACAACCTGGACCCTGTTATTGGGCGTAGTAAGGAAATTGAACGCGTAATTCAGGTGCTCAGCCGCCGTACAAAGAACAATCCGGTTCTAATCGGTGAGCCTGGGGTAGGTAAAACGGCGATTGCCGAAGGATTGGCCCAAAAAATCATAGCGAATGAGATTCCCGAAACGTTGCGCGACAAGCGCGTAATGACGCTGGATATGGGTTCTGTGGTAGCAGGCACCAAGTATCGTGGTGAATTCGAAGATCGTTTGAAAAAAATTATGGACGAGATTCGTCAAGCGGGTAATATCGTGTTGTTCATTGATGAGCTGCATACGCTGATTGGTGCTGGTGGAGCGGAAGGCGCAATTGATGCGTCCAACATCCTGAAACCTGCTCTGGCACGTGGCGAGCTGCAATGCATCGGTGCGACCACGCTGGATGAATACCGCAAATATATTGAGAAAGATGCTGCTTTGGAACGTCGTTTTCAACCCATTACAGTGGATCAGCCTTCTCCAGAAGAGGCGATTCAAATCTTGTATGGTCTGCGTGACCGTTACGAAGCGCATCACCGTGTAAAGATCACAGATGAGGCTATTGAAGCGGCCGTAAAATTGTCAGATCGTTATATCACCGATCGCTTCCTGCCAGATAAGGCTATTGACCTTATTGATGAAGCGGGCTCCAAAGTAAGGCTGAATTCTTACACTGTACCGCCAAACCTGAAACAGCTGGAAAACCGTCTGGAAGATATCCGTAAGGAAAAGGATTCAGCGGTACAAAGTCAGGAGTTTGAAAAAGCGGCAGCGCTGCGTGATACAGAGCAAAAAATTCGTGAAGAGCTAGACGTGACGAAAAACCAATGGAAAGAACAACAGGGTCGTACAGATTCTGAAGTTACACCAGAGGATATCGCTCAGGTCGTTGCAATCTGGACAGGTGTTCCAGTCAGCAAGCTGAAAGAGGAAGAAACACACCGCTTGTTGAATATGGAAGAGTTGCTGCATGAGCGGGTAATTGGACAGGATGAAGCAGTTAAGGCAGTAAGCCGGGCAATTCGTCGGGCACGTGCCGGACTGAAAGATCCGAAGCGTCCAATCGGTTCCTTTATTTTCCTTGGCCCAACTGGGGTTGGTAAAACAGAGTTGGCACGTGCCTTGGCTGAATCCATGTTTGGAGATGAAAATGCGGTTATCCGTATTGATATGTCCGAATATATGGAGAAGCACTCCACGTCCCGTCTGGTAGGAGCACCTCCAGGGTACGTTGGATACGAAGAAGGCGGTCAACTGACTGAGAAGGTACGTCGTAAGCCATACTCTGTTGTGTTGCTGGATGAAATTGAAAAAGCACACCCAGAAGTATTCAATATTCTTCTACAAGTGCTGGAAGATGGTCGTCTAACAGATTCCAAAGGTCGTGTCGTCGATTTCCGTAACACACTCATCATCCTAACATCTAATGTTGGTGCACAGGCGATTAAACGTAACTCCACGCTTGGTTTTACAGCTGTAGTGGACGCCGGGGCGGATTACGATAATATGAAGGGCAAAGTGATGGATGAACTGAAGAAAAGCTTCCGTCCTGAGTTCTTGAACCGGATTGATGAAATTATCGTTTTCCATTCTCTCGAAGAAAAACATATTGCCGAAATTGTGTCACTCATGTCTGAGGAGCTGCGTAAGCGCCTGAATGAGTATGAGGTGGACTTCGAGTTGACAGACAACGCTAAAAAATTCCTTGCCAAGGAAGGCTTTGATCCAGCGTATGGTGCGCGTCCATTGCGTCGTGCAATCCAGAAGCATATTGAAGATCGCCTGTCCGAGGAACTGTTGACTGGCAACATTACTAAAGGTGACTCTCTCTTCATTGATGAGGAGAATGGCGCATTGACTGTAACGAAAAAGGATAATGTATCTGCCAAGTCCTAAAGCAGTTTACTAAATAAATAGTAGAAAAGGGTGTCTCGCAGGCTGAAAAGCTATTGCGAAGACACCCTTTTTGTGTATAAAACACGGTGAAAAGGTTGGGTAAATGCTTTGGGAAAGTTTGTGATATTGCTTTACGTCCGCCAAGCTTCAATGGTAAACTTTTATTGTTACAGCTCTTTCTGGGCTGTATGAACATAAATTTGACATCATCGTCGTCAATAAGGAGCCAAGGAATAAAGTATGGCTAAAGTGAAAACTAAATTTTCCTGTACGGAATGTGGTTATGAATCGCCCAAATGGTACGGAAAATGTCCTGGGTGCCAGGCATGGAATTCCATGGTCGAAGAAACGGAAAGCGTTGTAAAAACTCAAGGAATGGGGTCTTCCCTTCTTACTCATAGCACAAAAGACAAGCCACTCCCTATTATAGAGGTGGAGAGTGGCAAAGAAACACGAATTTTGACGGGAATTGGCGAATTGAATCGAGTACTCGGTGGAGGTGTGGTGCCGGGTTCACTCGTTTTGGTGGGCGGTGATCCGGGAATCGGTAAATCTACGCTTATGCTGCAAACATCTAATGAGCTAGCTTTAACTGGTTTAAAGGTGCTATACGTGTCTGGCGAGGAATCTGTCCGTCAAACGAAACTACGTGCAGATCGGCTCGGTGCCTTGTCTCCCAGCCTATACGTATTATGTGAGACGAATTTGGAGACGATTGAAGAAGCGGTGGACAGCTTGAAGCCGGAGTTTTTGGTCATCGACTCGATACAGACCGTATATTTGCCTGAGGTGACGAGTGCACCAGGTAGTGTGGCTCAGGTGCGGGAGTGTACTTCACGCTTTATGCGAATTGCCAAGGGGCTAGGTATTGCTACAGTATTGGTAGGACATGTGACCAAGGAAGGGGCCATTGCAGGTCCACGTTTGTTGGAACATATGGTTGATTGTGTGCTTTATTTTGAAGGAGAGCGTCATCATACGTATCGGCTTTTGCGTGCAGTTAAAAACCGTTTCGGTTCTACAAATGAAATTGGTATTTTTGAAATGGCTGAAAGCGGTTTGCGTGAGGTGTCAAATCCTTCTGAACTATTCCTGTCTGAACGACCACTGGGGGTGGCGGGTTCTACTGTTGTAGCCAGTATGGAAGGAACCCGACCTGTATTGGTTGAACTGCAAGCATTGATTGCAGCTACGCATTTTCCATCTCCGCGCCGAATGGGCACAGGAGTCGACCATCATCGAATGGGATTAATCATAGCCGTGCTAGAAAAGCGGATGGGCATGTTTTTGCAAAACCAGGACGCTTATCTCAACGTAGCCGGAGGCGTGAAGTTGGATGAACCGGCGGTGGATTTGGCTATCGCTGTGAGCATTGCTTCCAGCTTTAGGGATGCTCCTACCAAGCCGTACGATGTGATTTTTGGCGAGGTGGGACTGACAGGTGAGGTACGTGCGGTATCCCGAGCAGAACAGCGAGTACGGGAAGCGGAGAAACTAGGTTTCAAACGGGTGATCATGCCGGAGAAAAGCTTGAAGGGCTGGACACATCCGAAAGGGATTCAAATTATAGGAGTAGGAACGGTGGCAGATGCACTGGCAGCCGCATTAGATTAGGGGGCATTGAGAATGAAAGAAGCGAGCCAACTGGATAAAATGAACGATTTGCTGCGGCTTGTGGCACCGGGAACTCCCTTTCGCGACGGGTTGGAAAACGTTTTGCGTGCCAAAACGGGTGCTCTTCTGGTCGTTGGCTATAGCCCAGAAGTTATGGAAGTCGTGGATGGCGGTTTCTCCATTAATTGTGATTTTTCGCCTAACTATTTGTATGAGTTGGCTAAAATGGATGGTGCAATCATATTGAGCGAGGATTTAAAACGAATTTTATATGCCAATACGCAACTGATTCCGGACTCCTCCATTTCTTCAATTGAAACAGGAATTCGGCATCGGACAGCAGAACGAGTTGCGAAACAGACTGGCAAACTAGTGGTGTCTATTTCCCAGCGGCGTAATATTATTACCTTGTATCAGGGGACCTTACGGTATGCGCTCAAGGAAATCGGGGTTATTTTGACGAAAGCCAATCAGGCTATTCAGACGTTAGAAAAATATAGATCCGTGTTGGGGCAAGCCTCTACGAATTTGACAGCTTCTGAATTTGAAGAGCTGGTTACCATGCCGGAGGTCGTTAATGTCATCCAGCGGATCGAAATGGTGCTGCGCATCAAAATGGAGATCAAACGATTTATTAATGAGCTCGGAAATGAGGGCCGTCTGATTAGTATGCAGATGGAAGAGCTTGTCAGCAATATTGAGGAAGAAGCATGGTTGCTGTATAAGGATTATGCCAAAGACGATAGCGACGAGAAAATTCGTGAAATTATATTGGGACTCAAACGTTCTACAGACGACGAATTGTTGGATGTGAATCATATTGTACGTTTACTAGGCTACCCTTCTTCAGCTGCGACATCAGAGGAATATATTGCTGCACGCGGCTATCGGGTACTGAACAAGATACCGCGTTTGCCGAATGTGATTATTCATAATCTGGTGGAGCGGTTTGGACGTTTTCCACATGTCATGACAGCAACGATAGAAGAACTGGATGAAGTGGATGGTATTGGAGAGGTTCGTGCGCGTACGATTAAAGAAGGTCTTAAACGTTTGCAGGAACAAGTTTTCATTGACAGGCAAATGTAAATGTAATACAGTGAAAGGATTATAATGGAACAATTCATACATTGAGGTGAAGAGATGATTACCAAATCAATTCCGAACATGTGTACCTTAGGTAACTTGTTTCTCGGAATGATCGCCATTTTATTGGCTGTAGACGGAAAATACAGTCTTGCCGCTATTATGGTTATTGTCGCCATGTTGTTGGACGGACTGGATGGAAGGATGGCCCGGGTCCTGAACGCCCAAAGCGAATTCGGTAAAGAACTGGACTCCTTATCAGATATGATATCTTTTGGCGTTGCTCCCGCAGTTATTATGTACATGGTTGCTTTTCATGATGCGAATTCGGCTCTCGCTTGGACGGTTACTGCCATTTTCCCGATGTGCGGAGCGTTGCGTTTGGCTCGATTTAACGTACGTCCTGGTGTACCAGGTTATTTTACGGGATTACCAATTCCGGCAGCAGGTGGCGTATTAGCGACTTTGTCCTTATTCCATAACGATATTTCATTGTTATACATGTCGATTGCCATGTTGCTGGTCTCTTATCTGATGGTCAGCTCCATGAGATATCCGAATTTTAAAAAGGTCGGCCTCCCCAAAAAAGCGATCTGGGTTGCTCCATGGGTCGTAATTGCAGCGGTGGTGTTGGCTGTTAAATTCCCTGACCAGCTGTCGAAGCTGATTTTTGTACCGCTGGTGCTGTATGCATTGTATGGTATGAAACTGAACATTCGTAAGCTGTCACGCAGACGTGGACGTGATCGGGAGCGTTCCAGTCAGGAAGAACAGGACGATCAATATCGTCATTCACAGCGTTAGTATCAAGCAAGAACAAGAATAAGCATTTATTTCCTTGAAGCATTTCAGGGAGATAAATGCTTTTTTTTATGCATAAAAAGTGAAAATACAGGGTTAGTTATGTTGGAAATGGATCATACTGGTAAGAGAAATGCTATGTATCCAATAAATAGCAGACTCTATGAAAAGAAAATAAAGGAGGTATAGAGAATCAATGTGGAGAAAGGCTATTTTAACTTTTACAGGATTGTGCGGAGCATGGTTTGGCTATACGTTATACCAGCGGGTTGGAGGCATTGTATCGTGGATGCCACAATGGTTGAGTGATGGGTCTTTACCGGGAATCGTTGTTTGGATGATGGCGGGAGCAGTGCTATTTATGGCTGGATGCTCATTCGCAGGGGCATCCGTGGCGAATCGATTGCAGCAGGGCATTGAAGGCTTGGTACGAATTCCGATGAACGAGATGATGGCAGGTGTGATTGGTTTAGCGGTGGGATTGATACTTTCCTTAGCAGTTTATCCGCTTTTTTCATGGTTGGGGGCCCCGGGTCAACTTATCCAGACGGCTGTTACCGTGATATGTGGATATGTGGGATTGATGGTTGGGCTAGAGAAGCGGGACGAGCTGTCATCCTTTTGGAGTTCTGGTTTTTTTGGTCGGGGAACGGGTGTAGAAGAACGCAAGCTGGAGGAGCATAAAATACTGGATACCAGCGTCATTATAGATGGGCGTATTGCAGATATTTGCAAGACAGGTTTTATTGAAGGAACGATTGTAATTCCTGAATTTGTGCTGGAGGAGCTTCAGCATATTGCAGATTCATCAGATTTGCTTAAGCGTAATCGTGGACGGCGGGGTTTGGATATTTTGAATAAAATCCAAAAAGAACTGGATGTGAATGTGCTCATTTACGAAGGTGATTTTGAGGAGATTTCAGAGGTCGACAGTAAGTTGGTCAAGCTGGCAAAGGTGTTACAGGGTAAAGTTGTAACTAATGATTTTAACCTGAATAAAGTATGCGAACTTCAAGGTGTATCGGTGCTGAATATTAACGATTTGGCGAATGCAGTGAAGCCTGTCGTACTGCCCGGCGAGGAAATTATGGTGCAGATTATTAAAGACGGCAAGGAGCATGGGCAGGGTGTAGCCTATCTGGATGATGGCACGATGATTGTTGTAGAAGGCGGGCGTGACTATATTGGCTCTCTGATGGAAGTGCTGGTCACGAGTGTACTTCAGACCTCAGCCGGCCGTATGATCTTTGCCAAACCGAAATTATTGGAAAAAGCTCAATAAACGCGGTATGATGAAGTAGATGTGTTATCATACGGATCGTCCAAGTGCGATCAGGGCAGGAGTTATTTGAATGAACAATCGGGTAGGAGTTGTCATTGTGGCAGCAGGGCGCGGCTCCCGTATGGGGACGCAGGAGAGCAAGCAATTTCTGCTTTTGCGGGACAAGCCCATCTTCATACATACACTTGAAATATTCGCAGCTATGCCCGAAGTGGATGAAATGGTGATGGTGACTGGGACAGGAGATGTGGAACGCTGCCGAGATTGGATTCATCAATACAAAATCGGTAAAAATGTACGGGTGGTGGCTGGTGGCAGTGAACGCCAGCATTCGGTTTATCGCGGTCTGCGCCACTTACAAGCGGATTGGGTGATGGTGCATGATGGTGTGCGTCCACTAATTCAACCTGAGCTTGTACGTTCATGCCTTGAGGCAGCCCAGCGTACTGGTGCTTCTGTAGCGGCAGTACCTGTAAAGGATACAGTCAAGCAAGTGAACGGGGATGGTATCATTACAGCAACGCCGGATCGCCGAAGTCTGTGGAGTATTCAAACGCCACAGACTTTTCGTCTTTCCGATCTGCTGCGAGCCTATGAGGAAGCGGAGCAGTCGGGCTTCTTGGGAACAGATGATTCTATGCTGATAGAGCGACTAGGAATTCCGGTTACTGTCGTTCAAGGCAGCTACAAGAACATCAAAATTACTACGCCTGAGGATTTGGATATGGCGGCATTATGGGTAAAAACAGAGGGAGAGGATATCAAGTGATCAGAGTGGGACAAGGATTTGACGTCCACCAGCTGGTGGAAGGAAGGCCATGCATCATCGGAGGTGTGAATATTCCGTATGAAAAAGGCTTGTTGGGCCATTCCGATGCAGACGTGCTGCTGCATGCCATTAGCGATGCCATCTTGGGCGCGCTTGGCTTGGGAGACATCGGGAAGCATTTTCCGGATAATGACCCAGAATTTAAGGATGCCGACAGTCTTAAGCTACTGGAGCATGTGTGGGGACTAGCTAAAGAGCGAGGATATCGCTTGGGGAATATTGATTCTACGATTATCGCACAAAAGCCCAAAATGGCATCTTATATTCCGCAGATGAATGAAGTCATCGCTCGGGCGCTGGAAGCAGAGGAGCTATCCCAGGTGAACGTCAAGGCGACCACGACAGAGCAACTCGGGTTTCCCGGCCGGGGTGAAGGAATCGCCGCTCAATCGGTTGTCTGTCTTATTAAGTAAATGCTATCATCTTGAGTAATTCAATTTGGAGGAGATTATATGAACACGGAAGTTCGTGTACGTTATGCACCAAGCCCTACAGGGCATCTGCACATTGGAAATGCCAGAACGGCATTATTTAATTATTTGTTTGCCCGCAATCAAGGTGGGAAATTTATTATTCGTATCGAAGACACAGATGTGAAGCGCAATATTGAGGGCGGAGAAGAAAGCCAACTTAAATATTTGAAATGGTTGGGTATGGACTGGGATGAGAGCGTAGACGTGGGAGGCGAGTTTGGACCTTATCGTCAGACTGAACGCTTGGACATATATAAAACGTACTGGCAGGATTTGCTGGACCGTGGTTTGGCTTACCGTTGTTACTGCACTGAAGAAGAGCTGGAGCGCGAGCGTGAAGAGCAGACGGCACGTGGGGAGACACCACGCTATTCTGGGAAACATCGTGATCTAACAGAAGAACAGTGCCAGGCATTTGAAGCAGAGGGCCGTGTACCAAGTATTCGTTTTCGCGTACCGGAAGATCGTGAATATACGTTTGACGATATCGTAAAAGGTCAAATTACGTTCAATTCCAAGGAAAGCGGCGATTTTGTTATCGTCAAAAAGGATGGTATTCCGACATATAACTTCGCAGTAGCAGTTGACGATTATTTAATGAAAATATCGCATGTACTACGGGGCGAAGACCATGTTTCCAATACACCGCGGCAGTTGATGATCTTTGAAGCTCTTGGCTGGGAGCCGCCACGCTTCGGTCATATGACGCTGATTGTAGGCGAGGATCACAAAAAGCTCAGTAAGCGTAACGAATCCATTATTCAGTTCATGGAGCAGTATGACAAGTTGGGCTATTTGCCAGAAGCTATATTCAACTTCATTGCACTGCTGGGCTGGTCCCCGGAAGGCGAAGAAGAAATCTATGATCGGGAACAACTGATTTCGATTTTCGATCCTAATCGTTTGTCCAAAAGTCCAGCTGTGTTTGATACAAATAAGCTTGCTTACCTGAACAATCACTATATTAAAAAGGCTGATCCTGAGCGAATTGCCAGCATGGCGATTCCACATCTCCAGGCAGCGGGACTGTTGCCGACTGAACTGTCTGCGGAACAACTGGATTGGGCTAAGGCCCTTGTTCGCTTATACCAGGAACAGATGACTTCTGCATCCGATATTGTAGCGTTGTCTGAGTTGTTTTTCCGTTCACATCTGGAACTGGATGCTGAAGCAGCAGCTGTATTGGCCGAAGAGCAGGTTCCTGAGGTACTTAGAGCTTTTGCAGGTAAAGTTGAAACGAGCGAGGAATTTACAGCTCCACAAATGGCTAAGCTGATCAAGGAAGTTCAAAAGGAAACTGGTTTTAAGGGAAAACAACTATTCATGCCGATTCGTGTGGCTCTTACAGGGCAAACGCATGGACGGGATCTGAATGAAACTATCTTTTTGCTCGGACGTGACAAGGTACTGGATCGTCTTAAGGCACAAATTAAAGGCTGATATTTCTTGTCAATTTGTTGTCTTTTCGCTATAATGACTCCATTGATATGGATTGATATTTACGTGTAAAGGCTGCGAACAGGAGAAGTACACTGCATATGGGCATCTGCCAGAGAGGACGGTCGAGGGGAAACCCCGGGCTGAGAGCCGTCCAGATGACCTGCGGAGGAAATGCGCCTGGGAGCCGTGCGCCCGAACTCTCATTAGCTCAAATGCTGATGTGACAAGGGCGTGCCGAGTCGTTCCCGTTACAGGACGCCAAAGACGGACTGCTTTGCTTTTTATGCAGCAGATATGTTCGAAGCAGAGTGGGACCACGTTCATGCGTCTCTGCAGCTTAGGCTGCGGAGGCGCTTTTTCTTTTTTATCAGACTCAGACTCATTATAGATAGAAAAATGTCGAAGAGTGCTGGTGGATGCGGAAATTGGCGGAACGTGAAGTGTTGTGATGATGCGGCAAGGATATGAAGGGAATAGGAGGGCGACATGTTCAGACATTTCAGATCCGACATTCAGACTGTTTTGGATAATGATCCGGCCGCCCGGAGTATGCTTGAGGTCATTTTTACGTATTCCGGCGTTCATGCCCTTTGGGCACACCGAATCGCACATTGGTTTTATTTGCGAAACTGGTGTACTCTAGCCCGTGTTATATCCCAGGTATCGAGGTTTATGACAGGCATTGAAATTCATCCTGGCGCTCGTATCGGAGATCGGCTGTTCATTGACCATGGCATGGGAGTTGTCATCGGTGAAACCTGTGAGATTGGCGACGATGTCGTATTGTATCAGGGGGTCACACTCGGCGGGACTGGGAAAGAGAAAGGGAAGCGCCATCCGACCATTGGAAATAATGTTGTTATCGGCTCTGGTGCGAAGATATTGGGCTCTTTTACGATTGGAGCACAGTCCAACATTGGCTCCAACTCGGTTGTGCTCAAAGAAGTCCCACCAAACAGTACGGTGGTAGGAATCCCGGGGCGAGTTGTCAGACAGGATGGTAGGCGTCCAGACCGACTTAGTCATCAGTTGCCTGATCCGGTTGTGGACTCTATGAGAGAACTTCAACGGGAAATAGAACGTTTGCGTGCAGAAATATCTGATTTGAAGGATGGGCCATCCGCTCAGAAACATCAGGTGACCCAAGAGAATAAATTAGAAAAATGATTTTCATGAGGGAGGAACATAACAATGCCGCTTCAAATTTATAATACAATGACGAGGAGTCGGGAGCCTTTTGTGCCACTGGAGCCTGGAAAGGTTAAAATGTATGTATGCGGACCTACCGTGTATGATTACATTCATATTGGCAATGCACGACCTGTAATTGTATTTGACGTGGTGCGCAGCTACCTGGAGTACTTGGGCTATGATGTAAACTATGTGGTGAATTTTACGGATGTTGATGATAAACTAATCCGCAAAGCTCGGGAACTTGATATGGATGTTTCGGCAGTTGCTGAGAAATTTATTGCTGCCTACCATGAGGATCTGGCAGGATTGAATGTTCCTACTGCCAGCATGAACCCTCGTGTAACAGAGAGCATGGACCTGATTATTGATTTTATTAAGGAATTGGTAGACAAAGGCTATGCTTATGAAAATGATGGCGATGTATTCTATCGGACCAAAAAGTTCAAAGATTACGGACAACTATCAGGTCAAAATCTGGAAGAGCTTCAGTTCGGAATTCGCATCAATGTGGATGAACGCAAGGAAAATGCCGAGGACTTTGTACTCTGGAAGGCAGCGAAGCTGGGTGAAATTCATTGGTCGAGTCCTTGGGGAGATGGACGACCAGGCTGGCATATCGAATGCTCTGCTATGGCTCGCCATTATTTGGGGGATACACTGGATATTCATGGGGGCGGACAGGATCTGCAATTTCCGCATCATGAATGTGAATGCGCACAATCTGAAGTGATTACGGGTAAGCCTTTATCTCGCTACTGGATGCATAACGGATATATTCGCATAGATAATGAAAAAATGTCGAAATCACTCGGTAATGGTATTTTGGTTAAAGATTTGCGCGCTCACCACAAGCCGGAGGCTTTACGTTATTTTATGTTGTCGACACATTACCGGAATCCGTTGAACTATAACCAAGAGACTATGAGTCAGGCGGAGAACAGTGTTGAGCGGATCGCCAATGCAGTTGCCAATGTGAAGCATCGTTTAGCTAATGCGCTGGAAGGTAATGGGGGAGTATCGACGGAACTGCAAACGAAGCTCGACGGAATTTTGCAGCAGTTTGGCGAAAAAATGAATGATGATTTTAATACACCTGATGCGATTACTGCTGTATTTGATTGGGTTAGCGAAGCAAACCATTTGTTGCAGCGAGATGTCGTACATCAGGCGGAACTACAAGCTGTATTGCATACCTTTCATTCGATGAATAGCGTACTTCGCATTTATTCGGAACCGAGTGAAGAGTTGCTGGATGACGAAATTGAGCAGTTAATTGCAGAACGTGTCGAAGCTCGTAAGACCAAAAACTGGGGTAGAGCTGACGAAATTCGTGATCTGTTGGCTGCAAAAGGCATTGTGCTTGAAGATACGGCGCAGGGGATGCGGTGGCGGCGAAAATGAGTGATAAGCCACTGAACTCAGGAGCATCGGAAGGTACGGGGAACTGGTTCCCGTACCCTGCATCCAAGCCAGCCCGTTTGATGCCCCCCATTGCACTAGCTTACATTGGTGATGCAGTGTACGAGGTAGCTGTCCGGCAATATTTGTTGGCTCAGCCTAACCTGCGTCCAAATCATCTGCATCGGCGAGCCACAGGGCTAGTCTCCGCCAAGGCGCAGAGTCGCATGTTGGGGCTATTGGAAAAGGTACTGACGGAAGAAGAACGCGATATTGTCCGACAAGGAAGAAATGCTAAATCAGGAAGTTTGCCCAAAAATGCTGATGTGCTTGAGTATCGGCATGCCACTGCACTGGAAGGGTTGATTGGATCTCTTTATTGTGATGGACATTTGGACAGATTAAGAGAGTTGATTACGTTCGGAATTGCACAAATGGAAAATACAGAAAAATTATAAATGGGAACGGACTGGATGGAACAAGCATCGTCCGTTTCCCGGGAGGAAGCTAGAGATGGAAGAAGAATGGATTGCCGGTAAGCATTCGGTAACGGAGGCATTGCGTTCAGGCAGAACGATAAATAAAATATGGATTGCGGATAATGCACAAAAACATTTGACGCTGCCGATTACAGCTGAGGCGAAAAAAGCAGGAATCATTGTCTTGCAGGTGGACAAGCGTAAGCTGGATCAAATGGTTCCGGGCATTCAGCATCAGGGAGTGGTCGCGCAAGCTGCGCCTTTTGCCTATGTTGAAGTGGAAGAATTGCTCGCCACTGCTCGTGATAAGGGAGAAGAGCCGTTTTTAATTTTGCTGGATGAGATTGAAGACCCTCATAATTTGGGCTCCATCCTTCGTACAGCGGACTGTACTGGAGCGCATGGTGTTATTGTGCCGAAAAGGCGTTCTGCAGCTGTAACTGTAACGGTGTCCAAAACATCGGCAGGTGCTGTGGAGTATGTCCCGGTGGCGCGTGTAAACAATCTGGGACAAACCATTGACCGTCTTAAAGAAGAAGGTGTATGGGTAGTTGGTACGGATGTTACAGCGACAGACCCTGTCTTTGGGAATGGAGTATTTACGGGACCGGTAGCCATTGTCATTGGTAACGAAAATAAAGGAATGGGCCGTTTGATCCGTGAGAAATGCGATGTACTCGTCAAGCTGCCAATGGCGGGGCAAATTAATTCCCTTAATGCTTCTGTAGCTGCAGGTGTTGTCATGTACGAAGTATTGCGCGGACGACAGGCACGGGGCTAACGATATGGCTGACATGCGGGATGTTCTGCTTGTGGACGGTTACAACATGATTGGAGCCTGGCCCGAACTTTCCGCACTGGTACAATCTGGTATGCAGGAAGCGAGGGACAGACTTCTTGAACGGCTGGCGGATCATCAGGCGTATTCCGGCAGAAGAGTCATCGTCGTATTTGATGCTTACAGGGTGCCAGGATTAGGTAAGACCTTTGCCCAGAGCAAAGTCCAAATTTATTTTACCAGAGAAAAAGAAACTGCTGATGAGTGCATCGAGCGATTGGTTCGGGAGCTGAGCAGTAAAAGAAGAAGTATTTACGTGGCCACAAGCGATCAGGTAGAGCAACATGTCGCATTTGGGCAAGGTGCACTCAGGGTGTCGGCGCGGGAATTACTGATCGAGATTGAGGAATCCGAAAGGGAAGTGCAGAAGCGAATCCAGCAGGATAGTGCCAAATTGTCCCGTAACTCGCTAGATGCCAAACTGAGTCCGGAGCTTCGAAAGTTGTTTGAACGATGGAGAAGAGAATAAACCAATAATTGGACCCTTCTCCATTTTGAAACCATTGACAATTTTGTTAGCGCTCTTCTTTTTTAGGTTGTTGTGGTTGACGGTATCAGGTTACATCGCGTATACTTGTCGTATATTTGAGAGAGTAACGGGTACCTTGCGTTGCAGCCGGAGGGATTGTTAGTGAGTGTGGACCTCAAGGATATCATGTTGTCAAAGTTTGATTACAAAAATGATGAAGACATTGTCGGAGCAGTCCATGAAGGTGATGGGGAAGCGCTGGAGTTTCTGATTAACAAATACCGGAACTTTGTGCGGGCCAAGGCCAGATCCTACTTCCTGATTGGTGCTGATCGCGAGGATATTATTCAGGAGGGCATGATTGGTCTCTACAAATCCATTCGTGATTTTAAGGGAGACAAGCTTGCTTCGTTCAAGGCTTTCGCCGAGTTGTGCATTACACGACAGATCATTACGGCAATTAAGACGGCTACACGACAAAAGCACATTCCTCTGAACTCTTACGTGTCTCTGGACAAGCCCATCTATGATGAAGAGTCAGACCGGACGTTGCTCGACGTGATTTGCGGAACACAAGTAAGTGACCCTGAAGAGCTGATAATCAATCAGGAAGAGTTTGTGGGCCTTGAGGACAAGATGTCCGAGATTCTGAGCGAGCTGGAACGCAAGGTACTTATGTTGTATCTAGACGGACGTTCGTATCAGGAGATTGCAGAAGATCTTGACCGCCATGTGAAATCCATTGATAACGCGCTGCAACGGGTCAAGCGTAAACTTGAAAAGTATCTGGAAGTAAGAGATAGTTGAAAGTAGAGGCTGACAGGGAAAAGGCTCGAGTCCGAGTCTTTTTTTATTCGTTATAGGTAGATTATGCAGGTTTATAAGTGTTACAAATGATTTATACTAAAAAAGATGAATAATAGATATCGCCTTGATTTTTGGAGCAGCTTTTCAGAGAACAGTTTTAAAGGATCCACAGATGTTAAAATGCACCACAGCCGGGACTGCGAATTGTATGTAAACATTCGTTGACATGGAAAACCCCGTGTGATAAAGTGTTTTAGGTAGGCCTAAATTCGCGGTTTTTTTTAGGATCAATTATGAGACTTCCGGTGTTGGATGTCTTCGGGAGGTGCACATCATGCGGGTAATTATTACTTTGGCTTGTACAACATGCAAACAAAGAAATTACACAACGACGAAAAACAAGCGTAATCACCCCGACCGCATGGAGATGAAGAAATTCTGTAAGTCCTGTAACGAACAGACTTCTCATCGGGAAACCAGATAGTTTTTGGAGGTGTAGTCGGCGTGAAACGCAGTTTCAAGTCTCTGTTTTCCTTTTTCTCTGAAAGCTGGGCTGAACTCAAGAAGGTTCGCTGGCCCAATCGTAAAGAACTGACCAACTATACGCTGATTGTCATAGGGACAATTGCGTTCGTCACGATTTATTTTTGGGTTCTCGATATCGGCATTTCCGCTGTGATCGAAGCGATTATCTAGGAAGGGTTCCAGGTGGCTTGATATGGAAAAAAGATGGTACGTCGTTCATACCTATTCAGGGTATGAGAACAAAGTCAAAGCCAATTTGGAAAAACGCGTTGAGTCCATGGGCATGGAAGACAAGATATTCCGTGTTCTTGTTCCTATGGAAGAAGAACTGGTAACCAAGGACGGTAAGAAAAAAACCGTTATGCGTAAAGTCTACCCTGGTTATGTCTTAGTCGAAATGGTCCAAACCGACGACTCTTGGTATGTTGTACGCAACACACCAGGTGTTACGGGATTTGTAGGGTCGACAGGCTCGGGTTCCAAACCGACGCCATTGCTTCCAGAAGAAGTTGAACAGATTCTGAAGCATATGGGCATGGTAGAGCCGAAACCGAAGATTGAATTCGATGTTAAGGAATCCGTGCGAATTAAAGTTGGTCCTTTTGCGAATTTTGTGGGCTCCGTGGAAGAAATTTTGGTTGAGAAGAGCAAGCTTAAGGTTCACGTCAACATGTTTGGACGGGAAACCCCGCTTGAGTTAGATTATACTCAAGTGGAGAAAATATAGATTTTTCTTACAGGTTTCTTGTGGGAGGATCGATAGGTCCGTCTACCACTATTGAGTCAAGGAGGTGTCATCCATGGCAAAAAAGGTAATTAAAATGGTAAAACTGCAGATTCCTGCAGGGAAAGCTAATCCAGCGCCTCCAGTAGGTCCAGCTTTGGGTCAAGCAGGTGTCAACATCATGGCATTCTGTAAAGAGTTCAATGCTCGTACTGCTGATCAAGCAGGCCTGATTATTCCGGTTGAAATTTCGGTATTTGAGGATCGTTCTTTTACGTTCATCACCAAAACTCCACCGGCTGCTGTTCTGTTGAAAGTTGCTGCTAAAATCGAAAAAGGTTCCGGTGAACCGAATAAAACGAAAGTTGCAACTGTAAATCGCGCTGCTGTTCGTCAAATTGCAGAGCAAAAAATGCCTGACCTTAACGCAGCTTCCGTAGAATCGGCAATGCGTATGGTTGAAGGTACTGCTCGCAGCATGGGTATCACCATCGTAGATTAATTTTATTAATCTACGTGTGCCGGCAGTTTGACTGTCCGGCAAGTGTGGGAGGAATATCCGCTAATACCACATAAGGAGGAAAACATTATGGCTAAACATGGTAAGAAGTACCTGGAAGCTGCTAAGCTGATTGACAGCGAAGCAACTTACGAGCCTTTAGAAGCCGTTGAACTGGTGAAAAAGGCAGCGACTGCTAAATTCGACGAAACCGTTGAAGCGGCAGTTCGTCTGGGCGTAGATTCCCGTAAACAAGACCAGGCTGTTCGTGGTGTTGTTGTCCTGCCGCATGGTACGGGTAAAACACAACGCGTTCTGGTATTTGCAAAAGGTGACAAAGTGAAAGAAGCGGAAGCGGCTGGCGCTGATTTTGTTGGTGATCAAGATATGATCAACAAAATCCAACAAGGCTGGTTCGAATTCGACGTCTGCGTTGCGACACCTGATATGATGAGTGAGGTTGGTAAACTGGGTCGTTTGCTCGGTGGTAAAGGTTTGATGCCTAACCCTAAAGCAGGCACAGTTACTTTCGACGTTGCCAAGGCTGTTCAAGAAATTAAAGCCGGTAAAATCGAATACCGTCTCGACAAAGCCGGTCAAATTCATGCGCCAATCGGCAAAGCTTCCTTCAGTGCTGAACAGCTGAACGAGAACCTTAAAGCCTTGGTTGAAGCCTTGAACCGTGCGAAGCCAGCGGCTGCTAAAGGTGTATACCTGAAAAACATCGCTATTTCTTCGACTATGGGACCAAGTGCACGTGTGAACGCATCTGTTTACAGATAATATTTTGATTGACACACTCAATCAAATTTGTTATTCTATAAAAGTTGTGAGTCCTTGTGACTGACCATTAAAGTTGAATATGCTTACCGTAGACAGTAGGTGCCTTCGGGCTTAATTTCCTACCGAGGTGTTATGATAGAACGTTTCATGTGACGGGCTTGTCCCGTCCATGTAGATTTATCAAGCCTTCGTACTCTACGGAGGCTTTTTTCATGCTTATGAAAGCAAGCTTTGTAAGATCACCAGATCGGGTGCTTCGAACAAAGCGGATAAATTGATCAGGAGGTGTACAGTTTGGCAAATGCAAAGGTGATTCAAGCAAAACAAGAAGCTGTTGAAGTTGTAGCTGCGAAATTGCGCGAGAGCGTAACAACTGTGGTTGCAGACTATCGCGGTCTGAATGTTGCCCAAGTAACTGAGCTGCGTAAGCAGCTTCGCGAAGCCGGAATCGAATTTCAAGTGCTGAAAAACACACTGCTCCGCCGTGCAACTGCGGCAGCAGAATTGACTGAACTGGACGCAGTATTGACAGGTCCTACTGCAATCGCGTTCGGCAAAGATGATGCAGTGTCTGCAGCTAAAATCTTGAACGATTTCGCTAAGAAGAACAATGCACTGGAACTGAAAGGTGCAGTTGTAGAAGGTCGCGTTATCGGTGTTGAGGAAATCAAAGCACTGGCAGAACTGCCATCCCGCGAAGGTCTCCTTTCCATGCTCCTCAGCGTGCTTCAAGCTCCTGTACGCAACTTCGCGCTTGCAGTTAAAGCTGTTGCAGAAAAAGAAGAGCAAAGCGCATGAGTTAGGGATTAAACCTGCTGTATAGTAGTTGAGAACAAAAAAATACGAATTTAAATGGAGGTTCAACCATGAGTAAAGAGCAAATCTTGGAAGCGATTAAAGGTATGTCCGTATTGGAACTGAACGATCTCGTGAAAGCAATCGAAGAAGAATTCGGCGTAACTGCAGCAGCTCCAGTAGCTGTAGCAGGTGGCGCAGCAGGTGGCGCAGCAGAAGCTGAGCAATCCGAGTTCGACGTAATCTTGACAAGCGCTGGCGCTTCCAAAATCAACGTTATCAAAGCAGTTCGCGAAATCACAGGTCTTGGCCTGAAAGAAGCAAAAGAACTGGTTGACAACGCTCCAAAACCACTGAAAGAAAAAATCGCTAAAGAAGAAGCTGAATCCATTAAAGCAAAATTGGAAGAAGCAGGCGCTTCTGTAGAAGTAAAATAATTGACTGCTTTCTAGCAGACAATGAACTAAAACAAACCCCTTGAGGTGATCTTCAAGGGGTTTGTTGCTGTAAAACGGTAGTACCAGCATGTCTGAAAGGTTATTGTAAAGGCTATGATGGTAGTACAACCGAAAGAGGTGGGCATGAATGGCTGATCATTATTACTCCAAGCGGCCAGAGACGGCGCATGAACGACGGAGCCTGGAAACAGTGCTTCGGGGGCGGTCATACCGTTTTGCCAGCGATTCAGGCGTTTTTTCGAAGCAGGGAATTGATTACGGGAGTCGTGTGCTGATTGAAGCGATGCAGCTTCCTGCACAAGCTTCGGTATTGGATGTAGGATGCGGTTATGGGCCGATCGGTTTGGCGGCAGCTGCACTTGTCCCCGAGGGACACGTCACAATGGTTGATATTAATGAGCGAGCCGTTCAACTAGCGATAGAGAATGCGGAACGTAATGGGGTTAAGAATGTCACCATTAAGCAAAGCGATTTGTTTGCGGAAGTGAAGAATGAACGTTTTGACGTGATCTTGACGAATCCTCCTATACGTGCAGGAAAAGAAACAGTGCATACCATTTTTGAGCTTGCTTATGAGCATTTAAAAGAGGGTGGAGCTTTGTGGGTAGTCATTCAGAAAAAGCAGGGGGCCCCTTCGGCGAGTGCTAAGATAGAGAGCCTTTTCGGTTATGTAGAGGAAGTTACAAAGGATAAAGGTTATCGAATTTTGAAGGCTGAAAAAAGTTTTTAAGAAAATGCAATAGGACCATTGACTTGAATCCTGGTCTGTGATATTATTATAAAATGTCAGTATTAGGATGCCCTCCATGGCTTTAGTTTGTTGAAATGTCAATAGATTTATGCGTAGTAGGTATAGTATTTATCTCTATTACGTATAATACAACCATTTTGGGCAAATCTACAAGTGATGAAGATCTTCCGGTAAGAGGATTCTGCAGATACGTTGCTCTTTTTTCGAATGCATTCGAGTAAGGGCTTTTCTGTATTTGTAAGATTGAATCTTCTGTATGTGTCTTATTATAAGGTCACAAACAGAGGTTCGCAATGTATTTTTAAAGTGAGTAGACATGAGGGGTGAGTTTAAGTTGGCAGGACATCTTGTTCAATATGGTCGACGCACTCGGCGCAGTTATGCACGTATTAATGAGGTACTCGAGGTTCCGAACCTGATTGAGATCCAACAAAAATCCTATGATTGGTTTTTGGAGGAAGGATTACGGGAAATGTTTCGGGATATTTCGCCAATTCAGGATTTCACTGGAAACCTGATTCTGGAGTTTATCGACTATTCTCTCGGAGAACCCAAATATACCGTTGACGACGCAAAGGAACGCGACGTTACGTATGCAGCACCGCTTCGGGTAAAAGTCCGGCTTATTAATAAAGAAACCGGGGAAGTGAAAGAGCAGGAAGTATTCATGGGAGACTTCCCGCTGATGACTGAAACGGGTACGTTTATTATTAACGGTGCGGAACGGGTTATTGTCAGCCAGTTGGTTCGCTCTCCCAGCGTCTATTTCAGCACAAAAGTCGACAAGAATGCGAAAACAACATACACCGCAACGGTAATTCCTAACCGGGGGGCTTGGCTCGAACTGGAGATGGATGCGAAGGATATTATCTATGTCCGGATTGACCGTACCCGTAAAATTCCGGTTACGGTGTTGCTGCGTGCGCTGGGCTTTGGCACTGATGCTGAGATTCTGGATTTGCTCGGCAATGACGAATATATCCGCAACACACTTGATAAAGACAACACGGATTCCACCGAGAAAGCGCTGATTGAAATTTATGAGCGTCTTCGTCCGGGTGAGCCGCCTACACTGGATAACGCAAAGAGCTTGCTGGTTGCGCGCTTCTTTGATCCAAAACGTTATGATCTGGCCAACGTAGGCCGTTACAAAATCAATAAAAAGCTTCACATCAAAAATCGTCTGTTCAATCAACGACTTGCTGAGACTTTGATTGATACAACAACTGGTGAAATCATCGCTGAAGCCGGACAAATGGTAGATCGCCGCCTGTTGGACGAGATTTTGGCCCAACTGGAGGAATCAGTAGGACATCGTACGTATCATGTTGCGAGTGGTGTGCTAGAAAGCAATGATATTCCACTTCAAACGATCGATGTATTCTCACCAATTGAGGATGGTAAAGTAGTAAAACTGATTGCTAACGGAAATATTGATAAATCGGTTAAGAATATTACGCCTGCCGATATTATTTCCTCCATCAGTTATTTTATTAACTTGCTTCACGGAATCGGAAGTACGGACGATATTGACCATTTGGGTAACCGTCGTTTACGTTCTGTAGGTGAGTTGCTCCAAAACCAGTTCCGTATTGGTTTGTCCCGTATGGAACGTGTAGTGCGTGAAAGAATGTCGATTCAGGATGCTAATGTAATTACGCCACAAGCGCTGATTAACATACGTCCGGTAATTGCTTCGATTAAAGAGTTCTTTGGTAGCTCGCAGCTGTCCCAGTTCATGGATCAGACGAATCCGCTTGCTGAATTAACGCACAAACGTCGTCTGTCTGCACTCGGACCCGGCGGTTTGACGCGCGAACGCGCGGGTATGGAAGTACGTGACGTCCATCCGAGTCACTACGGCCGCATGTGTCCTATCGAGACACCAGAGGGACCAAACATTGGTTTGATCAACTCTTTGTCCACTTTTGCACGCATCAACGAGTACGGATTTATCGAAGCACCTTATCGTTGGGTAGATCCAAAAACCGGAAAAGTTACAGAGCAGATTGATTACCTGACTGCTGATGAAGAAGATAACTACATCGTAGCTCAGGCGAATGCGGAATTGACGGAGGAAAACACCTTTAAGGATGAGGTCGTCATTGTCCGTTATAACAAACAGTCTGATAACATTATTCCGATGGCTAGTAGCCGTGTCGATTACATGGACGTATCGCCTAAACAGGTCGTATCGGTCGCGACTGCATTGATTCCGTTTCTGGAGAATGATGACTCTAACCGCGCATTGATGGGTTCCAACATGCAGCGTCAGGCTGTCCCACTTCTGATTCCGAAGTCTCCATTGGTCGGAACAGGAATGGAGCACAAGTCTGCAAAAGATTCTGGTGTTTGCGTTGTATCCAAATACAACGGAGTTATCGAACGTTCTTCGGCCAACGAAATTTGGTTGCGTCGTATCGAAACTGTAGATGGCGCTGAAGTAAAGGGCGACATTGTTAAGTATAAATTACACAAATTTATGCGATCTAACCAAGGAACTTGCATCAACCAACGTCCGATTGTGAACAGAGGAGATATTGTCAAAGTTGGCGATATTCTTGCGGATGGTCCATCTACAGAGATGGGTGAGTTGGCGTTGGGACGTAACGTTGTCGTTGCCTTCATGACTTGGGAAGGTTACAACTACGAGGATGCAATCCTGCTGAGTGAGAAACTGGTTAAGGAAGATGTATACACCTCGATCCATATTGAGGAATACGAATCCGAGGCTCGTGACACGAAGCTTGGACCTGAAGAAATCACTCGCGACATTCCAAATGTCGGTGAAGAAGCGCTTCGCAACTTGGATGAGCGTGGAATCATTCGTATTGGTGCCGAAATCGGCGCAGGTGACATTCTCGTTGGTAAAGTAACACCTAAAGGTGTGACTGAATTGACAGCTGAAGAACGTCTCTTACACGCAATCTTTGGTGAGAAGGCACGCGAGGTTCGCGATACTTCTTTGAGAGTTCCTCACGGAACAGACGGGATTGTTGTAGATGTTAAGGTGTTTACACGTGAAAATGGTGATGAACTGCCACCAGGTGTAAATCAGTTGGTTCGTGTATATATTGCTCAAAAACGTAAAATCTCCGAAGGCGATAAAATGGCTGGACGTCACGGTAACAAGGGTGTCGTTGCTCGTATTTTGCCTGAAGAAGATATGCCGTTCCTGCCGGATGGCACACCAGTACAGGTCGTTCTGAACCCGCTGGGCGTACCTTCACGGATGAACATCGGACAGGTGCTTGAAGTCCATTTGGGTATGGCTGCAATGCGTCTTGGTATTCATGTGGCAACTCCAGTATTCGATGGTGCCAAGGAGTATGACGTATTCGATACAATGGAAGAGGCAGGCATGCAGCGTAATGGTAAGACTGTGTTGTATGACGGACGTACGGGTGATCGTTTTGAACGTGAAGTTACTGTCGGTGTCATGCACATGATCAAACTGGCGCACATGGTCGATGATAAAATCCATGCTCGTTCTACAGGTCCTTACTCTCTCGTTACGCAACAACCATTGGGTGGTAAAGCTCAATTCGGTGGACAGCGTTTCGGGGAGATGGAAGTATGGGCATTGGAAGCCTACGGCGCGGCGTACACGCTTCAGGAAATTTTGACTGTGAAATCCGATGATGTGGTTGGGCGTGTTAAAACTTACGAATCCATTGTCAAAGGTGAAAATGTACCTGAACCGGGTGTTCCAGAATCATTTAAGGTCCTGATCAAAGAGCTGCAAAGCTTGGGTATGGACGTGAAGATTCTGTCTGAAGACGAACAAGAGATCGAAATGAGAGAGCTTGATGATGAGGATGACACAACCGGCGATAAGCTGAGTTTGAATCTGGAAGGCTCTGAGGTTGGCGTAGAGTAGTTTGACTGCTGACTGACTCATATCAGCTTTGTTATATACCTTGATCCATTCTAGAATGGATCAGGTTTCTTGATACCGCCCGGTGCTGCTGGGCGGTATCAAACCTAAAAACTCAGGATTTGGTTAAGGAGGGTTGCTCCTTGTTGGACGTTAACAATTTCGAATATATGAAAATCGGGCTTGCTTCCCCCGAAAAGATTCGTTCTTGGTCCCGCGGAGAAGTCAAAAAACCGGAGACGATTAACTATCGTACGCTTAAACCGGAAAAAGAAGGACTATTTTGCGAGAAAATTTTCGGACCTACGAAAGACTGGGAATGTCATTGCGGTAAGTACAAACGTGTACGCTATAAAGGTGTTGTCTGTGACCGTTGTGGAGTAGAAGTTACTCGCGCTAAGGTTCGCCGTGAGCGTATGGGCCATATTGAGTTGGCTGCTCCCGTATCGCACATTTGGTACTTTAAAGGCATTCCAAGTCGTATGGGTCTTGCTCTTGATATGTCTCCAAGATCTCTGGAAGAGATCATTTACTTCGCATCTTATGTTGTAACCGATCCAGGAGATACGCCTTTGGAGAAAAAGCAACTCCTGTCCGAGAAAGAATACCGTAGCTATCGTGAGAAATACGGCTATGGCTTCCAGGCAGGTATGGGTGCTGAAGCGGTTAAAAAGCTTCTTCAAGATTTGGACATAGACAAAGAGTTGGAATTCTTGAAAGAAGAGCTGCGTACAGCTCAAGGACAACGTCGTAACCGTGCAATCAAACGCCTTGAAGTTATTGAGGCATTCCGTAACTCCGGCAACCAACCGGATTGGATGATCATGGACGTACTTCCTGTTATTCCTCCTGAGCTTCGTCCAATGGTACAGTTGGATGGTGGTCGTTTTGCTACCTCTGACCTTAACGACTTGTATCGTCGTGTTATTAACCGTAATAACCGTCTGAAACGTCTGTTAGATTTAGGTGCGCCAGATATTATCGTACAAAATGAAAAACGGATGTTGCAGGAAGCTGTTGACGCCTTGATTGATAATGGTCGTCGTGGTCGTCCTGTTACAGGTCCAGGTAACCGTCCTTTGAAATCCCTCAGCCACATGCTGAAAGGTAAACAAGGACGTTTCCGTCAGAACTTGCTCGGAAAACGTGTTGACTACTCTGGTCGTTCCGTTATCGTTGTAGGTCCGTACTTGAAAATGTATCAATGCGGTTTGCCGAAAGAAATGGCACTTGAACTGTTCAAACCTTTTGTTATGAAAGAACTAGTGAACAAAGGTTTGGCGCACAATATCAAGAGCGCGAAGCGTAAAGTAGAACGTGTGAGTGCAGAAGTATGGGATGTGCTGGAAGAAGTAATCAAGGAGCATCCAGTTCTTTTGAACCGTGCCCCTACGTTGCATAGACTCGGTATCCAGGCGTTCGAACCGATTTTGGTTGAGGGTCGTGCGATTCGTCTGCATCCGCTCGTATGTACTGCATATAATGCCGACTTTGACGGTGACCAAATGGCTGTTCACGTTCCGTTGTCTGCGGAAGCTCAAGCTGAAGCTCGTTTGCTTATGCTAGCATCCGGCAACATTTTGAATCCGAAAGACGGCAAGCCAGTTGTTACACCTTCTCAGGATATGGTTCTTGGTTCTTTCTATCTGACTATGGATAACAAAGAAGAAGAAGGAAGCAATATGATCCTTCGCAACATGAATGAAGCTATATCGGCCTACCAACGCGGTACAGCTGGCCTTCATGCTCGTGTAGCTATTCCGGTTAAAGCTTTGAATAAAACGAGCTTTACGGAAAAACAACAGGAAGCGATGTTGATCACAACGGTTGGTAAAATTATCTTTAATGAAATTTTCCCGGCAAGCTTCCCGTACATCAATGATGCGACCCGTGCGAACTTGCTTTATGGTACTGCGGAGGAGTTCTTTGTTTACGAGAAGGGTGTAAATCTTACAGAAGCCATTCAAAACGCTCCGCAAGCTAACGGGGTAGGCAAGGATTACCTTGGTAATATCATTGCCCGTTGTTTTGAGACTTACCATACAACAGAAACAGCTGTAATTCTGGATAAAATCAAGCAGCTTGGCTTTACGTATTCCACTCGTGCAGGGGTAACCGTTGCTGTATCGGACGTAATCGTGCCGGTGGAAAAACAAGAGATTCTTAAGGGATCTGAGGACAAAGCGCAAGTTGTGACGAATCAGTATCGTCGTGGTCTGATTACGAATGAAGAACGCTATGACCGGATTATCGACATTTGGTCTAAAGCAAAAGATGATATTACCGAAGTATTGATGAAGTCCATGGATCGCTACAACTCTATCATGATGATGGTGGACTCCAAAGCGCGGGGTAACAAATCACAGATTACTCAGCTCGGCGGTATGCGTGGTCTGATGGCCAATCCATCCGGACGTATTATCGAACTCCCAATCAAATCAAATTTCCGTGAAGGTCTGACAGTACTCGAGTACTTCATCTCCACTCACGGAGCGCGTAAAGGTTTGGCGGATACAGCCCTCCGTACGGCTGACTCCGGTTACCTGACTCGTCGTCTCGTAGATGTGGCACAGGATGTTATCGTGCGCGAAGAAGACTGCGGAACGGATAAAGGCTTCACAGTAAGTCGTATCCAGGACGGTAAAGAAGTGATTGAGGATCTCTATGACCGTCTGGAAGGTCGCTATTGCTTTGAAACGGTACGTCATCCTGAGACTGGCGAGATTTTGGCTAGACGTAACGAACTGATTGACTCCGACAAAGCTGAAGCGATTGTTAAAGCCGGTGTACACAAAGTTCAGATTCGTTCTGTACTAAGTTGCCGTGCTAAACATGGCGTCTGCAAGAAATGCTACGGTCGCAATCTGGCTACTGGTAAACACGTTGAGATTGGTGAAGCAGTTGGTATTATCGCTGCACAATCCATTGGTGAGCCAGGAACACAGCTTACTATGCGTACGTTCCACACAGGCGGCGTAGCGGGTGACGATATTACACAAGGTTTGCCTCGTATCCAGGAGCTTTTTGAAGCACGTAATCCTAAAGGTCAGGCAACTATTAGTGAAATTGACGGTACAGTTAAAGAAGTTCGTGAAGGTAAAGACCGCCGTGAGATTGACATTCAGGGTGAAGCCGAAACGAAAACATATTCAGTAACGTATGGTTCCCGCCTGCGCGTAAGCGAAGGTATGACTGTTGAAGCTGGGGACGAACTGACGGATGGTTCAATTGATCCTAAAGAAATGCTGCGTATTAAAGGTATTCGCGGGGTACAGAACTATATCCTTCAGGAAGTTCAACGCGTATACCGGAACCAGGGCGTGGAAATCAACGACAAGCACGTAGAAGTTATGATTCGTCAAATGTTGCGTAAAATCCGTATCATTGATGCGGGTGACACGATCTTACTTCCAGGCTCCTTTGTTGATGTCCATGAGTATGAAAATGCAAACAAGATAGCGATTCTCAGCGGTCAGGAACCAGCGGTAGCTAAGCCGGTACTGCTCGGTATTACCAAGGCCTCTCTGGAAACTGACTCCTTCTTGTCAGCAGCATCCTTCCAGGAAACTACTCGTGTCCTGACTGATGCAGCTATTAAAGGCAAGGTCGATCAGTTGCTTGGACTGAAGGAGAACGTAATTATTGGTAAATTGATTCCTGCGGGAACAGGTATGAACCGTTACCGTAGTGTGAAATTTGCCCAACCGGAAGAGGGAGAGTCTCCATCTGAGGAGCTCGAACCTATTTCGGCCGAGTAATATAAAAATAGTATGATTGCCGGAACACCGTAGACATAAGCTTTGCATAAAAGCTACAGCAGACGGTGCTCCGGTGTTTTTCAAAAAAGAATCGTACTATTCTGTTTAAATGAATTATAGTTTATAATTGTCTTGACATTACTTATAGTCAATGCTAATATAGCAAAGGTGCGTGAGCAGCCTATATGCTATTGGGTCTTTTCGGAGGAATGAGATATGTCTAAAGAACAGGGACTGCAAGATGCTCATGTCAAAATCGGTACCAAACAAACCATTCGTATGGTAGAATTGGGCTTTGCCTCAGAAGTATATGTGGCAGAAGACGCAGATCAGCGTCTCACTTCCAACATCATTGCTTTGTGCAACAAGCAAGGAGTCAAAGTGACTCTCGTAGACACAATGAAAAATCTCGGAGCTGCATGTGGGATTGAAGTGGGAGCCGCAATGGCTGCTATCGTAAAACAATAGGGTAAGGAACGTTTTTGTCTAAGGAATTGTTATTCTTGGCGGCAAAGACTTTTCATTTGTTCTTTTATGAACCGCCTGGGTCTGTGGGCTTAGATAAGGTTTGTAAAGTAACAGCAAAAATTGAGGAAGGGGGTGGCAACCAACATGCCAACTATTAACCAACTGGTTCGTAAAGGACGTCAAGCCAAAATCGAGAAATCGAAATCACCGGCTTTGCAAAAAGGTTTTAATGCCTTGAAACGTGAAGCTACCGACATCAGTGCCCCGCAAAAACGCGGAGTGTGCACTCGTGTAGGTACTATGACTCCGAAAAAACCAAACTCCGCACTTCGTAAATATGCTCGTGTTCGCTTGACGAACCGTGTAGAGGTGACTGCTTACATTCCAGGTATTGGACATAACCTTCAAGAACACAGCGTAGTGCTGATTCGCGGCGGTCGTGTAAAAGACCTTCCGGGTGTACGTTACCATATCGTTCGCGGTGCTTTGGATACTGCAGGCGTAAACAACCGCATGCAAGCTCGTTCCAAATACGGCGCAAAACGCCCTAAAGCTAAAAAATCCTAATGAGATATAAACCGCGTATGTCGGTTTAACATGTAAGAAAGGGGGATATCCATGCCACGCAAAGGTCCAGTTACCAAAAGAGACGTGTTGCCAGATCCGGTATACAACAGCAAGTTGGTTACCCGCTTGATCAACCGCATCATGCTCGACGGAAAACGAGGCGTTGCTCAAAGCATTCTGTACAATGCGTTCAAGCTTATCCAAGAACGTACGGGGAATGACCCGATGGAAGTTTTTGAAGCAGCTATCAAGAATATCATGCCAGTCCTGGAAGTTAAAGCACGCCGTGTCGGCGGTGCCAACTACCAAGTACCAATCGAGGTGAAACCAGAAAGACGTACGTCCCTGGGATTACGTTGGCTCGTAAACTACTCCCGCAACCGCGGTGAGAAAACCATGGAAGAGCGTTTGGCGGCTGAAATTATCGATGCTTCCAACAACACAGGCGCTTCCGTGAAAAAACGTGAAGACACGCACAAAATGGCTGAAGCGAACAAAGCGTTTGCTCACTATCGTTGGTAGGATTCAGCTCAAAAAAATAACTTCAATTTTGAAGGGAGACCCATTTCATGGCAAGAGAGTTCTCCTTGAAAAATACACGTAATATCGGGATCATGGCTCATATTGACGCGGGTAAAACCACAACAACAGAGCGGATCTTGTTCTACACAGGCCGTACGCACAAAATCGGTGAAGTTCACGAAGGCGCTGCGACAATGGACTGGATGGAACAAGAACAAGAGCGCGGAATCACGATTACTTCCGCTGCGACGACCGCTGCCTGGAAAGGTCACCGCGTCAATATCATCGACACCCCGGGGCACGTTGACTTCACTGTTGAAGTTGAACGTTCCCTTCGTGTATTGGACGGAGCAGTTGGTGTTTTCAGTGCGAAAGAAGGCGTTGAGCCTCAGTCTGAAACCGTATGGAGACAGGCTGATCGCTACGGCGTTCCACGGATCGCATATGTAAACAAAATGGATATCATTGGTGCCGACTTCTTGAATGTTGTCTCCGACATGCGTGATCGCCTTCAAGCGAACGCAGTTGCGATTCAATTGCCAATCGGCGCAGAAAATGATTTTACTGGTATTATCGATATCGTTGAACAAAAAGCTCATATGTACAAAGATGATCTTGGTCAAGATATCGAAGAAGTAGAAATTCCTGCGGAATTCAAAGATCAGGTTGAAGAACTCCGTAATGAATTGATCGAGAAGGTTGCTGAACTGGACGAAGAATTGACAATGAAATACCTGGAAGGCGAAGAAATTTCGGTTGCCGAAATTAAAGCCGCTCTCCGTAAAGGTGTTGTAGAAGTTAAAATCTTCCCAGTTATCTGTGGATCTTCTTACCGCAATAAAGGTGTTCAGCTGATGTTGGATGCTGTTCTCGACTATTTGCCGGCTCCTACTGACGTGCCAAGTATTCAAGGGCATTTGGAAGACGGTACGGAAGTTGAACGTCACTCTTCCGATGAAGAGCCATTCTCCGCTTTGGCCTTCAAAATCATGACGGACCCTTACGTTGGTAAGTTGACATTTTTCCGCGTATACTCCGGTGTTCTTCAATCCGGTTCTTACGTATTGAATGCAACAAAGGGTAAACGCGAACGTATCGGACGTATTCTTCAAATGCATGCGAACAGTCGTCAAGAAATCACTGTAGTTTACTCTGGTGATATTGCGGCTGCCGTAGGTTTGAAAGATACAGGTACAGGTGATACACTGTGTGATGAGAAGAATCCTGTTATTCTCGAGTCCATGAACTTCCCTGATCCGGTTATCGAAATCGCGGTTGAGCCTAAAACCAAAGCTGACCAAGATAAAATGTCTGTGGCTCTCGGTAAGTTGACTGAAGAGGATCCAACTCTTCGCGCTCATACTAACGAAGAAACAGGTCAAACCATCTTGGCGGGTATGGGTGAGCTTCACTTGGACATCATCATTGACCGTATGCGTCGTGAGTTCAAGGTAGAAACGAATGTGGGTAAACCACAGGTTGCTTACCGTGAAACGTTCCGTGCTCCAGCACGTGTCGAAGGTAAATTCGTTCGTCAGTCCGGTGGTCGTGGTCAATATGGTCACGTATGGGTTGAGTTCGAACCACTCGAGCCAGGTACTGGTAGTCAATTCGAAAGTAAGGTAGTCGGCGGCTCTGTTCCTAGAGAGTACATCGCTCCTGCTCTTGCTGGTATTGAGGAACAAATGAAAAACGGCGTTATCGCAGGCTTCCCGCTTGTGGACGTTAAAGCTACAATCGTGGACGGATCATACCATGATGTCGATTCCAATGAAATGGCATTTAAAATTGCCGGATCAATGGCGCTGAAAGCAGCGAAAGACAAATGTAAACCAGTATTGCTTGAGCCGATTATGAAAGTTGAAGTAACGGTTCCTGAGGAATACATGGGTGACGTAATGGGTATGTTGAACTCCCGTCGTGGTCGGATTGAAGGTATGGATTCCCGTAGTGGAGCTCAAATCATTCGTGCGAAGGTGCCTTTGTCCGAAATGTTCGGATACTCGACTACACTTCGTTCCGGTACACAAGGACGCGGCGTGTTCTCTATGGAACTTTCTCATTATGAAGAAGTGCCGAAGAGCATTGCTGAAGAGATCGTTGCCAAAACCAAAGGCGGCGAGTAATACAATGTATCAGCTGACCGGTACACTTAAGGTTTTACCAAAAGGGTATCCGGCAGCCTAAAATAAAACAAGTTATTGAGGAGGAATTGTTCAAATGGCAAAGGCTAAGTTTGAACGTAACAAACCGCACGTTAATATCGGTACTATTGGTCACGTCGATCATGGTAAAACTACTTTGACTGCTGCAATCACAACTGTATTGTCCAAAACTTACGGTGGTGCTGCTGTAGCATTCGATCAAATCGATAAAGCTCCAGAAGAGCGCGAACGCGGTATCACAATCTCCACTGCACACGTGGAATATGAAACACCTAACCGTCACTATGCACACGTTGACTGCCCAGGTCACGCCGACTATGTTAAAAACATGATCACTGGCGCTGCACAAATGGACGGAGCGATTCTGGTTGTTTCCGCAGCTGACGGCCCAATGCCGCAAACTCGCGAGCACATCCTGTTGTCCCGCCAAGTTGGTGTTCCTTACATCGTTGTATTCCTGAACAAATGCGACATGGTTGAAGACGAAGAGTTGCTGGAATTGGTTGAAATGGAAGTTCGTGATTTGCTGAGCGAATATGACTTCCCAGGTGACGACACTCCAATCATTCGCGGTTCAGCTCGTGAAGCTCTGCAAAACCCAGAGGGCGACTATGCTAAGAAAATCGTTGAAATGTTCGAAACAATCGACACTTACATCCCGACTCCAGAACGCGATACTGACAAGCCTTTCTTGATGCCTGTCGAGGACGTATTCTCCATCACTGGTCGTGGTACAGTTGCTACAGGCCGTGTAGAGCGTGGTACAGTTAAAGTGGGCGACGAAATCGAAATCATCGGTATTCAAGAAGAATCCCGTAAATCCGTAGTAACAGGCGTAGAAATGTTCCGTAAATTGCTTGACTCTGCTCAAGCTGGCGATAACATCGGCGCATTGCTTCGTGGTGTAGATCGTGCACAAATCGAGCGTGGCCAAGTATTGGCTAAACCAGGTTCTGTTAAACCTCATACAGAATTCTCTGCTCAAATCTACGTTTTGACTAAAGAAGAGGGTGGACGTCACAAACCTTTCTTCACTGGTTACCGTCCACAGTTCTACTTCCGTACAACTGACGTAACTGGTATCATTACTTTGCCAGAAGGTTCCGAAATGGTAATGCCTGGTGACAACATCACGGTTACTGTTCAACTGATCAACCCGATCGCTATCGAAGAAGGAACTAAGTTCTCTATTCGTGAAGGCGGACGTACAGTTGGCGCTGGTGCCGTAGCAACAATCTCCAAATAAGAAGGCTTTAGCCTTTAAATAGAGCAACAGTGTACTGGAACGAGTAACATTGTATTGGAACGAAGCTAAACGAGCCCCTGCCCTGGTGCGGGGGCTTTTCTCTTGAGAAAATCGCGAGCTGCGATCGCAATTGTATCTTTTGAAAATAAGATGCATTGTTTTTTCGTTTTTGCTTGCAATAGGCAGAACTATTCGATATAATAACTAATGTTGTTTGTGACTGTGCGATGATGTGAGAGGTTACTGACACACCCGGCCCCTTTGCCATGGGAGGGCTGTCGGAAAATTTTCACGGAGTATGTCCGATACCAAATTGGGCGATAGAAGGAGGGACTAAAATGGCAAAGCAAAAAATTCGTATTCGTTTGAAAGCTTACGATCATAGAATTCTTGATCAATCCGCTGAGAAAATTGTTGAAACAGCTAAACGTTCGGGCGCAGGTGTATCCGGGCCAATTCCGCTGCCAACTGAAAAACAAATCATTACTATTCTCCGTGCGGTACACAAGTACAAGGATTCCCGGGAGCAGTTCGAAATGCGCACACACAAGCGTTTGATCGACATTGTTAACCCGACTCCACAAACTGTGGATGCCTTGATGCGCTTGGACCTGCCGTCCGGTGTAGATATCGAAATTAAATTGTAATATGTAATTAGGAAAAGAAATGAGGTGTCAACATGAAAGGTATCTTAGGAAAAAAACTCGGAATGACTCAAGTGTTTACCCCTGAAGGTAACGTACTTGCTGTTACGGTTATCGAAGCAGGTCCTTGTGTTGTTCTGCAAAAGAAAGATCTGGAAAACGATGGATACGAAGCTATCCAACTCGGTTTCTCTGATAAAAAAGAAAAAAGATCCAACAAACCTGAAGCAGGACATGCGAAAAAAGCAAATACTGCACCTAAGCGCTACGTTCGTGAACTTCGTGGCATCGACCTTGCTGCGTACGAGGTTGGCCAAGAACTGAAGGCTGATGTCTTCACAGAAGGCGAGTTCGTTGACGTAACAGGTATTTCTAAAGGTAAAGGTTTTGCCGGCGTTATCAAACGTTGGGGACAAAGCCGCGGACCAATGGCACACGGCTCGCGTTACCACAGAGGTCCAGGTTCTATGGGTTCCATTCAAGCTAACCGCGTTCCTAAAGGTAAACACCTTCCAGGACACATGGGGCATGAAACGGTAACGATCCAACGTCTTGAAGTTGTTAAGATCGATACAGAACGTAATGTGTTGCTCGTGAAAGGTTCCATTCCAGGACCTAAAAATAGCTTCGTTAAAGTATTAGAAACGGTGAAAAAATAAACAACTGAAGAAAGGAGGAACACGAAATGCCAAAAGTAGCACTATTTAATATTAGCGGCAGCCAAGTTGGTGAAATTGAATTGAATGACGCAGTGTTCGGTATCGAGCCGAATAAGCACGTTCTTCATGACGCTGTTGTTATGCAATTGGCTTCCCTGCGTCAAGGTACTCACAAAGTAAAAGGACGTTCTGAAGTACGTGGTGGCGGACGTAAACCTTGGAAACAAAAAGGTACTGGCCGCGCTCGTCAAGGTTCGATCCGTGCGCCGCAATGGGTTGGTGGCGGTACTGTATTCGGTCCCACTCCACGCAGCTATGCTTACAAATTGCCTAAAAAGGTTCGTCGTCTGGCGATCAAATCGGCGTTGTCATCCAAAGTGATTGAGAATGAAATTATCGTATTGGACGCTCTTACACTGAACGGACCTAAAACGAAAGAATTCGCAGCCATTTTGAATAACCTTAAAGCTGATCGTAAAGCATTGATCGTAGCTCCTAGCTATGATGATAATGTAGCACTGTCCGCTCGTAATATTCCTGGTGTGAAGTTTGTAGCCGCAGACGGCATTAATGTTCTTGATGTGCTCGGACACGACAAACTGATCATTACGAAGGAAGCAGTTCAGAAGGTAGAGGAGGTGCTCGCGTAATGAAGGATCCTCGTGATATTATCAAACGTCCGGTTATCACCGAACGTACGGCTGGTATGATGAATGACTTGAAATACGTTTTCGAGGTTGACATTCGTTCTAACAAAGTCGAAGTTAAAAAAGCAATCGAAGCCATTTTTAACGTGAAAGTAAGTAACGTAAATACGCTTCGTGTTCCTGCAAAACCAAAACGCTACGGACGTCATTCCGGCTATACGAGCGAGTGGAAGAAAGCGTTCGTAACGCTGAGCAAAGACAGTAAGCCGCTTGAGTTTTTTGAAACGGTATAATTGAAACTGTAAAGTAAGGAGGGAAACTCAGTGCCAATTAAAAAGTATAAACCAACGTCCCCGGCCAGACGTGCTATGTCTGTATCTACTTTCGAGGAGATTACAACTAATCAGCCCGAGAAATCGTTGCTGGCACCTCTGAGCAAGCAAGCTGGACGCAATAACCAAGGTAAAATTACAGTTCGTCATCAAGGCGGCGGACACAAACGTAAATACCGTATTATTGACTTCAAACGTAACAAAGATGGAATACCGGGCCGCGTTGCTACGATCGAATATGATCCAAACCGTACGTCCAACATCGCACTTATCCACTATGTGGATGGTGAAAAACGTTACATCATCGCTCCTAAAGGTCTGAAAGTAGGAGACGAAGTGGTATCCGGTGCAGGTTCCGATATCAAAATCGGTAACTCCTTGCCATTGGAAAACATTCCAGTAGGTACGGTTATCCACAACATCGAATTGAAACCGGGTAAAGGTGGCCAACTTGTTCGCGCTGCTGGTACGGAAGCCCAACTTCTTGGTAAAGAAGAAAAGTATGTTACAATTCGTTTGACTTCTGGTGAAGTTCGCCGCATTCTGAAAGTTTGCCGCGCTACAATCGGTTCTGTAGGTAACGAAGACCACGAACTGGTGAAAATCGGTAAAGCCGGTCGTAGTCGCTGGTTGGGACAACGTCCTGAAGTTCGCGGTGTTGTAATGAACCCTAACGATCACCCACACGGTGGTGGTGAAGGTCGCGCTCCAATCGGACGTAAATCTCCAATGTCTCCATGGGGTAAACCAACCCTTGGTTACAAGACACGTAAAAAAGGTAAAGCATCTGATAAGTACATCGTTCGTCGTCGTACTAAGTAATAAAACGTGCGCTTAAGTCGCACGTTAACATATTAAGGAACGACTACGTTTTAACGAAGGGAGGATTCATAAATGGGTCGCAGTCTCAAAAAAGGACCATTCATTGATGGTTACCTGTTGAAAAAAGTAGAGGTTTTGAACGAGTCGGACAAAAAAGTGGTAATCAAAACTTGGTCCCGTCGCTCTACGATTTTCCCGCAATTTATCGGACATACGTTTGGTGTATACGATGGCCGTAAACACGTGCCAGTATACGTAACGGAAGATATGGTCGGACACAAATTGGGCGAATTTGCTCCAACACGTACGTACAAAGGCCATACGGATGACGATAAGAAAACAAGAAGATAATCAACACAGCGTAGTGTTTGAGAGGAGGTAAACTCAATGGAAGCAAAAGCACATGCTAAGTCCGTACGGATTTCTGCTCGCAAAGTGAAACTTGTTATCGATTTGATTCGCGGTAAGCAGGTTGGTGAGGCGATCGCAATTCTTCGTCACACTCCAAAGTCCGCTTCTCCAGTCGTTGAGAAATTGTTGAATTCTGCGATTGCAAATGCAGATCACAACTACTCTTTGGACGTAAATAAATTGGTAGTATCTCAGGTTTTTGTAAACCAAGGTCCTACAATGAAACGATTCCGCCCGCGTGCAATGGGTCGTGCAAGCCGCATCAACAAACGCACCAGTCATATTACTCTGGTGGTATCTGAAAAATAAGGAGGGAAAACGTGTGGGCCAAAAGGTAAATCCCGTCGGACTCCGAATCGGTATTATCCGTGATTGGGAATCCAAATGGTATGCAGGCAAAGATTTCGGTGATCTTTTGCTGGAAGACGTTAGAATTCGTGAACATCTGAAAAAAAGATTGAAAGACTCCGCTGTATCCCGTGTTGAAATCGAGAGAGCAGCTAACCGTGTCAACGTAACGATTCACACTGCGAAACCAGGTATGGTTATCGGTAAGGGTGGTTCCGAAGTTGAAAATCTGCGTAATGAAATTACTAAAATCGCAGGCGGTAAAAAGGTACACATCAATATTTCTGAAATTAAAAATCCTGAACTGGACGCAATTCTGGTTGCTGAAAGCATTGCACAACAATTGGAACGTCGTGTTTCTTTCCGTCGTGCTTTGAAACAAGCGATTCAAAGAACTATGCGTTCCGGAGCAAAAGGAATTAAAACTCAAGTAGGCGGACGTCTTGGCGGTGCCGAAATCGCTCGTTCCGAAGGGTACAGCGAAGGAACTGTTCCACTGCATACACTTCGTGCTGACATTGACTATGGTACAGCGGAAGCTCATACTACTTACGGTCGTCTTGGCGTAAAAGTATGGATCTATCGTGGAGAGGTTCTTCCTCCAGCTAAGAAACAAGCTCCTCAGGAAGGAGGCAACTAATCATGTTGGTACCAAAACGCGTAAAACATCGTAAACAACAACGTGGTCATATGAAGGGTCGTGCAAAAGGCGGTACTACACTGAACTTTGGTGAGTACGGTTTGCAAGCTACTGAACCTGCATGGATTACTAACCGTCAAATCGAAGCTGCTCGTATTGCGATGACTCGTTACATCAAACGTGGTGGTAAGGTTTGGATTAAAATTTTCCCTGACAAACCAATTACTCAGAAGCCTCTTGAGGTTCGTATGGGTAGTGGTAAAGGTAACGTAGAAAAATGGGTTGCAGTAGTGAAACCAGGCAAGATTATGTTTGAACTTGCTGGTGTTCCGGAAGAGATTGCTCGTGAAGCAATGCGTCTTGCCGCTCACAAACTGCCAATCAAAACTAAGTTTGTGAAACGTGAAGAATTGGGTGGTGAAGCAAATGAAGGCTAGTGAATTCCGCAACCTAACCACTGCTGAAATCGAACAAAAGATCTCCGGCTTTAAAGAAGAACTTTTCAACCTTCGTTTTCAACTCGCTACCGGTCAGCTTGATAACCCGACTCGGATCGGCGCTGTGCGTAAGGAAATTGCTCGTGCTAAAACTGTGATCCGTGAAAGAGAACTTGGGATTAGCTAAGATATCAGACCGGGTGGGAAATCCGCCTGTAATTAGGAAGGAGGCCAACAATGAGCGAACGTAATGCCCGTAAAGTATTAGTCGGTAAAGTAGTCAGCGACAAAATGGATAAAACGATTGTGATTGCTGTAGAAACTTACAAAAAACATGATCTCTACCATAAACGCATTAAAGTAACTAAGAAATTCAAAGCTCATGATGAAAACAACACTGCACAAATCGGTGATACTGTTAAAATCATGGAAACTCGCCCTTTGTCCAAAGACAAAAACTGGAGACTGGTCGAAATCGTTGAAAAAGCTGTTATAATCTAATGTAGTGTAGTTTTTCCGAAAGGAGGATAAATAAATGATTCAACCATTTACACGTTTGACTGTAGCTGACAATTCCGGCGCGAAGGAACTGATGTGTATCCGTGTGCTCGGTGGTACGGGACGTCGTACAGCTCAAATTGGTGACCTGATCGTTTGTTCCGTAAAACAAGCAACACCAGGCGGCGTTGTCAAAAAGGGTGATGTAGTAAGAGCGGTTGTTGTTCGTACTAAACGTTCTATCCGCCGTAAAGACGGTTCCTACATCGGATTTGACGAGAACGCAGCAGTGGTCGTTAAAGAAGACAAGAGCCCACGTGGTACTCGTATTTTCGGACCAGTTGCTCGCGAACTTCGTGACAAGGACTTCATGAAAATCGTTTCCTTGGCTCCGGAAGTGATCTAAACTCACCTTAAAATGTGCCCGTAGGAGGTGTACGAAATGCCAAAAGTGAAAAAAGTTCTGGAATCCCATAACAACAAGCTGCACGTCAAAAAAGACGACACTGTTCTGGTGATTACAGGTAAAGATAAAGGTAAAAAAGGTCGCGTTATCGCTGCTTACCCTCGTCAAAACCGTGTGCTTGTGGAAGGTGTTAACATGATTAAAAAACACCAAAAGCCTAATCAGCTGAATCCACAAGGCGGCATCATCGAGAAAGAAGCTCCGATTCACGTTTCCAACGTTATGCACATTGATCCGAAGAGCGGAAAAGTAACCCGTGTTGGTTACAAAGTTTTGGACAACGGAAAAAAAGTGCGCATTGCAAAACGTTCTGGCGAAGTGATCGACTAATTATTTTTTGAAGAAAGGAGGTATATGATTCATGGCTACAACAAGAATGAAAGAACGTTTCTTGAAAGAAATCACTCCTGCCTTGATGCAGAAGTTCAACTATACAACAGTGATGCAAGTGCCTAAAATCGAGAAAGTTGTAATCAACATGGGTGTTGGCGACGCAGTCCAAAACTCCAAAGTACTTGATTCAGCTCTCAACGACATGCAGCTAATTGCTGGTCAAAAACCAGTAATCACTCGCGCAAAAAAATCTATTGCAGGTTTTAAATTGCGTGAAAACATGCCGATCGGTGTAAAGGTAACACTTCGTGGCGAGCGTATGTATTATTTCTTGGACAAATTGTTCAACATTACTCTTCCTCGCGTACGTGACTTCCATGGTGTATCGACAAAAGCTTTCGACGGACGTGGTAACTACACACTTGGTCTGAAAGAACAGTTGATCTTCCCGGAAATCGAGTATGATCAAGTTGATAAAGTTCGTGGTATGGACATCGTTATCGTAACGACTGCCAAAACTGACGAAGAGTCCCGTGAGCTTCTGACTCAGCTGGGCATGCCTTTCGCAAAATAATGTTGGCATAACGTTTCGGGCGTCTGATTTTAAAGACACCCTGTTCTCCGAAACTATTTAGGAGGTGTCAGGCTAAGTGGCAAAAACTTCAATGAAAGTCAAACAACAACGCGCACCAAAGTTTAAAGTTCGTGCTTACACTCGTTGCGAGCGTTGTGGTCGTCCACATTCGGTACTGCAAAAGTTTAAGATCTGCAGAATTTGCTTCCGTGAATTAGCTTATAAAGGCCAGATTCCTGGCGTGAAAAAAGCAAGCTGGTAAAAAGTCCTGTTTGGGAAGGAGGTTTATACACAATGACTATGTCTGATCCAATTGCAGATATGCTTACTCGTATTCGTAACGCGAACACAGTTCGTCACGAAACAGTAGAAATGCCTGCATCTACAATGAAAAAACAAATCGCCGACATCCTGAAACGTGAAGGATTCATTCGTGATGCGGAATTTGTTGAAGATAGCAAACAAGGGATCATCCGTATTTTCTTGAAATACGGTGCGAACAACGAGCGTGTTATTACAGGTTTGAAAAGAATCAGTAAACCAGGTCTTCGCGTTTACACGAAGAGCAATGAGATTCCACGCGTACTGGGTGGACTCGGGATCGCAATCATTTCAACATCCAAAGGTATCATGACCGACAAAGAAGCACGTCAGTCTAAAGCCGGCGGAGAAGTTGTTTGCTACGTTTGGTAAGATAACGTTTAAAAGATAGGAGGTGCAACAGATATGTCCCGTATTGGTCGTAAACCAATCACAGTACCAAGTGGTGTTGACGTGACTTTGAACAACACAGCGATCACAGTTAAAGGTCCTAAAGGAACATTGACTCGTGAGCTTCATAAAGACATGTCCGTTACTGTGGAAAACAATGAAATTAATGTAGTTCGTCCTTCGGACAACAAACTTCACCGCTCTTTGCATGGAACAACCCGCAGCGTTGTCAACAACATGGTAAGTGGTGTAACTGAAGGGTTTTCAAAATCTCTGGAGCTGGTTGGGGTCGGATATCGTGCAAGCAAATCCGGAGATAAAATCGTTTTGAACGTTGGATACTCTCACCCGGTTGAAATCACACCGGAAGCGGGCATCGAATTCGAAGTTCCTTCGAACACTAAAATTATCGTTCGCGGAATTGATAAAGAGCGTGTAGGTGCCTACGCTGCTAAAATCCGTTCCGTTCGTGAACCTGAACCGTACAAAGGTAAAGGGATTAAATACGAAGGCGAGCGCATCATTCGTAAAGAAGGTAAAGCCGGTAAGAAGAAATAAGTTTCTTACCGACTTTGTGCGGTCTTTCTGCTGGAAAGACTTCGTACTTCTTTTTTACCCAGTGCGTCTTAGTATAAAGTTTTAAAAGGCAAACTGAAGGGAGTGAAAACTTGAGATGATTACAAAACAAGATAAAAATAAAGCACGTGTCAGAAGACATCTGCGTGTACGTAAGAAAATCGAAGGTACGGCTGTACGTCCTCGTTTGAACGTATTCCGCTCTTCCAAGCATATCTACGCACAACTGATTGATGATGTAGCTGGTGTAACATTGGTATCTGCATCCACTATGGATAAAGAACTGAGCAGCGAAATCAAAAACGGCGGTAGTGTAGAAGCAGCTCGTAAAGTTGGCGAACTCGTTGCTAAACGTGCGAAAGAAAAAGGTCATGCTAACATCGTATTTGACCGTGGTGGATACTTGTATCATGGACGGATTCAAGCTTTGGCTGATGCAGCTCGCGAAGCAGGCCTTGAATTCTAAGACATTTCTCAAAAGGAGGTTAACGACTTGCGTGTAGATCCGAATACTTTGGAACTGACTGAAAGAGTAGTAAATATTAATCGTGTAGCTAAAGTTGTCAAAGGCGGACGCCGTTTCAGCTTCAGTGCTCTGGTAGTAGTGGGCGACGGCAACGGCTGGGTAGGCGCTGGAATCGGTAAAGCTGGCGAAGTACCTGATGCAATTCGCAAAGGTATTGAAGATGCTAAGAAAAACCTGGTTCACGTTCCACTCGTAGGAACAACAATTCCTCACCTTGTTACAGGTAAGTTCGGTGCTGGCCGGGTTCTGTTGAAACCGGCATCGGAAGGTACTGGAGTTATCGCTGGTGGTCCGGTTCGTGCTGTACTGGAACTTGCTGGTGTAGGTGATATCTTGACAAAATCTTTGGGTTCTTCGAATTCCATGAATATGGTCAATGCGACTTTGGAAGGTTTGTCCCGCTTGAAACGCGCTGAAGAAGTTGCAAAATTGCGCGGCAAATCCATCGAAGAGCTGCTGGGCTAAGGAGGGAATATCATGGCGAAATTAGAAATTACCCTCGTTCGTTCGTTGATCGGCCGTCCTGGTAATCAGAGAACGACTGTTAAAACGCTCGGCTTGCGTAAAATCAACCATAAAGTAGTTCAACCCGACAATGCAGCTATTCGCGGGATGATTAATCAAGTTAGCCATTTGGTTTCTGTTAAAGAAATTGAGGCTTAAGAAATAAAGTATTTTAACAATAATCAAGGAGGTGCAACGAACGATGAAGTTACATGAACTTTCCCCAGCTCCAGGGTCCCGCAAAGAACGTAAACGTTTGGGTCGTGGTCCTAGTAGCGGTACGGGTAAAACTTCTGGTCGTGGTCATAAAGGTCAAAACGCTCGTTCCGGCGGTGGTGTACGTCCGGGCTTCGAGGGTGGTCAAAACCCACTGTATCGTCGCTTGCCTAAACGCGGTTTCGTAAATCCTACTCGTAAAGAGTATGCGGTTTTGAATATCGAAGATTTGAACAGTTTTGCAGCGGGTACTGAAGTAAGCCCTGAGTTTTTGCTGAACAATGGCATTGTGAAAAACGCCAAATCCGGAATTAAAATTCTGGGTAACGGTGAAATCACTGTGAAGTTGACAGTTAAAGCGAACAAGTTCTCTCAATCTGCGGTAGAGAAAATTGAAGCTGCCGGCGGTAAAACCGAGGTGATCTAATGTTCAAGACCCTGAAAAATATATGGCGGGTTGAGGATCTTAGAACCCGAATCCTGTTTACCCTGTTTATACTCTTTGTATATCGTATTGGCTCCTTCGTGCCGGTTCCCGGCGTGAACAAGCAAGTCTTTACTTCTCAGGATCAGGCAGGAAGCGAGTTGTTTGGACTCCTTAACACCTTCTCAGGGGGCGCATTGTATCAGTTTTCGATCTTCGCCCTCGGGATTATGCCATATATTACAGCGTCCATCATTGTACAGTTGCTGTCAATGGACGTGATTCCGAAACTTGCGGAATGGGCTAAACAAGGAGAGCATGGTAAAAAGAAGTTGGCTCAAATTACGCGTTATGGTACGGTAATACTTGGCCTGATTCAAGCATTCGGAACGTCGATTGGCTTTAATCGACTGTACGGTGCAGCGATGATTCCAGGAGCCACTTTTGCAGATTATCTGGTCATTGCCATTGTGCTTACAGCAGGAACTACGTTCCTTATGTGGCTCGGTGAGCAAATTACCGAAAAGGGAATCGGCAACGGTATCTCTATTGTTATCTTCGCAGGGATTGCGGCGGGTATTCCAAGACATATTCGGACGGTTGTAGAATCTCAGTTTATTCAGGCAGATCAGCTGTTTATGAATATTCTGAAGGCAATTATAATTGCCCTGGTGATTGTTCTGATTATTGTTGGTGTTATCTACATCCAGCAAGGTATTCGGAAAATCCCGGTACAATACGCGAAACGTGTAGTTGGCAACAAAATGTACGGTGGCCAGAATACGCATATTCCGATGAAAATTAATGCGGCAGGCGTTATTCCGGTAATCTTTGCGGTATCATTGCTGCAATTCCCGACAATTATTGCGAGTTTCTGGGCAGATCACGCTTGGGCTAAGTGGATTACCACTTACTTGTATTATGACAAGCCGCTGGGCATGGTTTTGTATGTCGTAATGATTATCGGTTTCACATTCTTCTATACCTTTGTACAGATGAATCCGCAGCAAATGGCCGACAACATGAAGAAAAACGGCGGTTATATTCCGGGAATTCGCCCGGGTAAAGCCACGGAGAAATACTTGACACGAGTAATGTCACGTTTGACAATGACAGGAGCTTTGTTTCTGGCAGTCATATCCGTTTTGCCGGTATTCTTCGGTTCGCTTTCGGGCTTGCCTCGTTCCGTGCAAATTGGCGGTACTTCATTGCTCATCATCATTGGTGTAGCATTGGATACAATGAAGCAAATCGAAAGCCAACTGATCAAACGCCATTACAAAGGCTTCATCAACAAATAGGCAATAGGTACCGGCTTAGGATGTTCGCATGCTTACCGGCACCTTTTGTGCTGTTTCTTGTGTAGGGGTCGTCTTGAGGAGTGACAGATTGTGAATATTTTGATCATGGGCCCTCCGGGGGCTGGTAAAGGTACACAAGCAGATGTCATTGTGAAGGAATTCGGCATTCCTCATATCTCGACAGGTGATGCTTTTCGCCTAGCGATGAAACAGGGAACACCTATTGGCATTAAAGCTAAAGAATATATCGACAAGGGTGAACTTGTTCCGGATGACGTAACAATCGGTATCGTTGAAGAACGGCTACAACAGCCAGATTGCAAGAAAGGGTTCTTGCTGGACGGTTTTCCAAGAACTTTGGCTCAAGCTGAAGCCTTGGATCAAATTTTGGGTCGTTTGAATACGAAGCTAGATGACGTCATCAACCTGAAAGTGGATAGTGACAACTTGTTGGCACGAATCACTGGACGGAGGGTTTGTAAAAGCTGCGGAACTAGCTATCATATTGTCTTTAATCCTCCTAAGGTTGAAGGCATTTGCGATAAAGACGGTGGGGAACTCTATCAGCGTCCTGACGATAATGAAGATAGCGTAAGAACACGACTTGACGAATATAGTAATAAAACAGCACCACTCCTCACGTTTTATGAGAACCAGAATCTTCTGCGTCATATTGACGGAGAACAGGATATTGATGTGGTTTCCCAAAATATCGTGTCCTTGTTGCGGGGTTAGCTGTAATGATCATTTGCAAGTCGGGGACGGAATCAAGCTTTATGAGGAAAGCTAAGAGAATAGATACGGAAACGGATCATCTCTTGGCAGGACACATCGAGCCCGGTATTACGACCGGTGAACTTGATCATTTAGCTGATCGGTATATTCGCAGTCAGGGAGCTGTGCCGTCTTTTAAAGGTTATAACGGTTTTCCTGCTAGCATTTGCGCTTCAGTCAACGAACAACTGGTGCACGGATTTCCCGGCAAACGCAAGTTAAACAAAGGCGATATCATCGCGAAAACTCGCCAGTTTACAATGTCGCATGCCATTCGGCAATATATTGAGAATCCAAACCGTGGTATTCCTGAGCAGGGGCCGAGGCTGAAAACCGGCATTGGGCTGGCTATTGAATCAATGATTCAGATAGGTTCTCACCATGTAGGGACGCTGGAAGACAACTGGACGGTCGTTACGATGAACGTAACCTCATGTGCTCATAACGAGCAAGCGGTGACGTGCGAAACGGGCGGCATGGACATTTTCACGAAACTGAGTGCGTAGGTGATTGGAATGATTCAGCAAGGAAACCTGCAAATCGGTCAGCTGGTGAAGATTCTGAAAGGCAGAGGTGCCGGACAGATTGCGGTTGTCGTTTCAGTAGCAGATAGCAGGTTTGTATATATTGCGGATGGGGATAAACGAAAGTTTGATCAAGCGAAGAAGAAAAATGTTCTTCATTTGGTGCCTCAGCCAAAGATTAGTAGCGAGATTGTAAACAGTTTAAACGAAAGCGGTCGGGTGACGAATGGAAAGCTGCGCCATGCAGTGAAAACTTTCCTGGACTCGTCCGAATACCAAGCTGAAGAGAAAGGAGACTGACTTTGGCCAAAGAAGATGTCATTGAGGTTGAAGGTACGGTAATCGAGCCACTGCCGAACGCTACGTTCAAGGTAGAGCTGGAGAACGGTCATCAAATTCTTGCTCATGTTTCCGGAAAGCTGCGGATGCACTTTATCCGTATTTTGACAGGCGACAAGGTGGTTGTACAGTTATCGCCTTACGATTTAACCAAAGGCCGTATAACGTACCGCAAGTAATTCATGCAGGTTTTTATTAAACTTATGTCATTTAAAAAACTTGTTTTGCTCGGCAAAACGATGTGAATGTTCACGAAGCGAGTTTTACCAGGGTAAAGCTTGGAGGAGGTAATCAACATGAAGGTAAGACCTTCTGTAAAACCTATTTGCGAAAAATGCAAAGTCATTCGCCGCAAAGGGAACGTAATGGTTATTTGCGAAAATCCGAAACACAAACAAAAACAAGGTTAATAGAAGGGGGTGTAGCGTAAAATGGCTCGTATAGCTGGTGTGGATTTGCCACGTGACAAACGCGTTGAGATCGCCTTGACTTACATTTTCGGAATCGGTAAAACGACTTCTCAGAAAATCTTGAAGGAAACAGGCATCAGTGCAAACACGCGTGTTCGTGATTTGACTGAAGATGAAGTGAGCAAATTACGTGAAACGATCGACAAAGAAGTTAAAGTAGAAGGCGATCTGCGTCGTGAAATTTCCTTGAATATTAAACGTCTGACTGAGATTGGCTGCTACCGTGGTGTTCGTCACCGTCGTGGGTTGCCTGTTCGCGGACAACGTACTAAAACCAATGCTCGTACCCGTAAAGGTCCTCGTCGGACTGTAGCGAACAAAAAGAAATAAGAAGGGAGGATAACATTCAATGGCTAAACCGAAAAAAGTTGTACGTACAAAACGCCGTGACCGTAAAAATATCGAGACTGGCGTGGCACACATCCGTTCCACGTTCAACAACACGATCGTTACGATCACAGATCCACACGGTAACGCAATCTCTTGGGCCAGCTCAGGCGGCATGGGATTCCGTGGTTCCCGTAAATCTACTCCATTCGCAGCGCAAATGGCCGCAGAAACTGCTGCTAAAGCTGCTATGGAACACGGCATGAAAACTGTCGAAGTCATGGTTAAAGGACCTGGTGCAGGTCGCGAAGCAGCAATCCGCTCTTTGCAAGCTGCTGGTTTGGAAGTTAACCTGATCAAAGACGTAACTCCGGTACCTCATAACGGATGCCGTCCTCCAAAACGTCGTCGCGTCTAATGAGATTTCTCCTCTGCGTGTAGTATAGATCCGGCACAAACTGCCAAGAATGGATGTTTAGGTATACTGCATGATAGACTATGGATAAGGTGAATGTTTCATATAGGAGCGACGTTTTGAAGGAGGGATATTGCAGTGATAGAAATCGAAAAGCCGAAAATTGAGACGGTTGACGTCAATGATGATGGCACCTATGGAAAATTCGTAGTAGAACCGCTGGAACGCGGATACGGTACGACGCTGGGAAACTCGCTTCGCCGTATTCTGTTATCCTCGTTACCGGGGGCAGCAGTCACATCGGTTCAGATCGATGGGGTTCTGCACGAGTTTGCAACGGTTCCCGGTGTGAAGGAAGACGTAACGGAGATCATTCTGAACTTGAAAGCTTTATCGCTTAAAATCCACTCGGATGAAGAGAAAGTACTCGAAATCGATGCGGAAGGCGAAGGAGTTGTAACGGCAGGAGATATCCGTGCGGATAGTGATGTGGAAATTCTTAATCCGGATCTTCACATTGCTACGCTCGGACCGGGTTCGAGACTTCACATGCGTATTTTTGCCAATCGCGGTCGCGGTTACGTTAAGCAGGATCGGAACAAACGTGATGACCAGCCGATCGGCGTCATTCCCGTCGACTCCATCTACACTCCGATTGCACGCGTGAACTACGGCGTAGAAAATACGCGTGTCGGCCAGGTTACGAATTATGACAAGCTGACACTTGAGGTTTGGACTGACGGAAGTATTCGTCCCGAGGAAGCAGTGAGCCTTGGAGCCAAAATTTTGACCGAGCATGTGATGTTGTTCGTGGGTCTCACGGACGAGGCAAAAGATGCTGAAATTATGGTTGAAAAAGAAGAAGACAAGAAAGAAAAAGTTCTTGAAATGACGATCGAAGAGCTGGATCTCTCCGTCCGTTCCTATAACTGCCTTAAGCGCGCTGGTATCAATACGGTACAAGAACTCACGACTAAATCTGAAGAAGATATGATGAAGGTCCGTAACTTGGGTCGCAAATCTTTGGAAGAAGTACAAGAGAAGCTCGAGGAACTTGGTTTAGGACTTCGTACGGAAGAATAGTACAGCAACGTTTTTGTGAAGGAGGGGAAATTACATGGCATACCAAAAATTGGGCCGTAACTCCAGTGCCCGTAAAGCTTTGTTTCGTGATTTGGTAACCGATCTGTTCTTGTATGAGCGTATCCAAACTACTGAGGCTAAAGCGAAAGAAGTTCGTTCTATTGCTGAAAAACTGATCACCAAAGCGAAAAAAGGAGATCTGCACGCACGTCGTCAAGTGGCTGCGTTCGTTCGCCGTGAAACTTTGGATGGTGAGCAGGATGCAATCCAAAAGCTGTTTAGCGAATTGGCTACACGTTACACTGAGCGTCCAGGTGGATACACTCGTATCCTGAAATTGGGACCTCGTCGTGGCGACGCCGCTCCAATGGTATATCTGGAATTGGTTGACCGCGCGTAAACAGGCGAAGATGAGGGAAGGGTGGACAGAATCGGCTTGATTCTGAACAACCCTTTTTTTCTCTTGGAGGAGTCCTTGAGGGGCTTCTCCTTTGTTATGTTCGGTTATTCCTTGTGAGGCCAGAGACTACCCCTACAAAGGTGTGAGAAGCATGCGGAACTTGTGCATGAAGGTGAACTATGACGGAACCCACTATGATGGCTTTCAGACGCAGCCTAACGGTAACACCATTCAGGACTGCCTTGAACATGCTATTTACTCATTGACGGGCGAGCGTCTTAAAATTACAGGCTCAGGCCGTACAGATGCAGGTGTACATGCATACGGGCAGGTATTCAATTTTCACACTGAATCGCCGATTCCGTTGCAGCGCTGGTGTCTGGCACTTAATGCCTGGTTGCCTCGTGATATCATCGTTACGGATGCGAGAGAGGTGCCACTGTCCTTTCATGCACGCCGCATGGCGAAGCGGAAGACATATCGGTACAGTATTAATGCGAATCGGTTTCCGGACATCTTTCACCGTCGTACACAGGCCCATCATCCAACGAGTCTGGATGTAAGAGCGATGGAGGAAGGGTTAGCTCATTTAGTTGGCACCTTTGACTATACTTCGTTCGCATCTCGACGCTCCCAAAAGACGAATCATGTTCGCACTATTTACGAAGCCTATATGACAGTAGACCATTCCTTTTCACGTCCGAACTCGGATGATCAGGGAATTATCCATACTTATATTACAGGTAGCGGATTTTTGCAGCACATGGTTCGGATTATTATGGGTACTTTGCTGGAAGTGGGAGAAGGCAAAAAATCGTCGGATGATATTCCTTCCATTTTGGAGGCGAAAAATCGTTCAAAGGCCGGACCTACGGCCGTTGGACATGCTTTAACGCTCTGGAATGTAGAGTACGACGAAAACATCAAAAAACATTGATTTTACCCTTGCGGAATTGATGGTTATCCTGTAATATAAAAGTTGTGTTTTCTTAATGGCTTTCCCACAGCCCCAATTAAGATAATCACTTTAAATCAACATCTAATCCATCAATAATGCAGCAACTTAACGAACGAAGATAAATGATGATTTCTGTTAACGAACTTAAGGAGGATACTTTTCATGCGTACTACGTATATGGCGAAGCCAAATGAAGTTGAGCGCAACTGGCACATCATTGATGCCGAAGGCAAAACGCTCGGCCGTCTGGCAAGCGAAGCGGCTGCGTTGATTCGCGGCAAACACAAGCCACAATTTACACCACATGTGGACACAGGTGATTTTGTTGTTGTAATCAATGCGGAAAAAATCGTATTGACCGGTAAAAAAATGGAGAACAAGAAATACTACCGTCACTCCCTGCATCCGGGTGGTCTGAAAGTAACGGTTGCACAAGAAATGGTTAAGAACAAGCCTGAGCGTATGTTGGAATTGGCTGTTCACGGTATGCTTCCTAAAACTCGTCAAGGCGAGAAAATGAAGCTGAGACTTAAAGCTTACAGAGGCACTGAGCATCCACATGCAGCACAAAAACCTGAAGTTTACGAACTTCGCGGATAATTAAAAGGGAGGACAGTTTCATGGCACAAGTACAATACTATGGGACAGGTCGTCGTAAACATTCGGTAGCTCGTGTTCGTCTCGTACCGGGTGAAGGACGCATTGTCATCAATAAGCGTGATATTAATGAATATTTCGGTTTGGAAACTCTCAAACTGATCGTAAAACAACCACTGAACCTGACAGAAACAGTTGGCAGCTATGACGTACTCGTTATCGCTCATGGTGGTGGTATCTCTGGTCAAGCCGGCGCAATTCGCCACGGTATTTCCCGTGCTCTGTTGAAAGCAGATCCGGAATTCCGTCCAGCTTTGAAAAAAGCAGGCTTCTTGACTCGTGACCCACGTATGAAAGAACGTAAAAAATACGGCCTCAAAGCCGCTCGTCGTGCACCACAGTTCTCGAAACGTTAATATTTCGAATACAGAAGAACCTTTTCCTTATGGAAAGGGTTCTTTTTTATTTAGTCATTTCCTGATCATTATCCACATGTGGATAAGTAGACCTACTCTAAAATTCCATGGGCTTCAGTATGTTTCTGCGAAAACATAAATAACCGCATGCAAATGCATGGAACACGAAAAGTTATCCACGATGTAATTGAAGACGATATTGTTATCCACAGATACAGTTTGTTATTTCAACGGAGTTTATTCTGTAATGTTTATAACCTGTGACTAAAATATAATATTCGACTATTCAATATAGCCTCATCTTAATATTCTCTGCTAAGTGCTGTTTCACGAGATACTTTGCTTTCACTTGTTTATGTAGAGTCCCTTGATATGTTCTGGCTGATACTGTCTATGCCTCTTGTGCAGCTGTTTTGAGCCTAGCTAGGGATACGGCAAGGACTACCTCTTTTTATTTGTGTGCACTGAGAGAAGGACGCTCCTTAGTCTAGCAATGTCTGCTTCCTAGGCTACTGCAATTGCAACGGCGATGTACAGGTTACTGGTAATGGAAATAGTCTACACAGCAATCGCTCCAAACTATAATCGGGAGCACCATGTATTGTCCGACTGTGTCTACCCTCATAAAATTGACCCTCCTTGATGACAGGATTGTAATGGGCTCCAGTAGCGATAAGAGTCTTGCTTGTGTCCAGTGGACCAATTCCTCGGGAATTGCCTCTACAAGCGCTTTAGGATGGGATAGAGGCAGAATAAGAGTTCAGCACGCAGTTATTTCTTTTATAATTTCCACAATGAAAGCATCGCTGACGCCAGAGCTCCAGAATAGTGTAGTCGATTTTATCTGGCTAAAAATTCGAGTAAAGGCTATTTTGCCCTCATTTGAACTCGTCCACATACGGACTTCATCTTTGGAATGCAAAATAAGAGCTCTGAAATCTAAATTTACTTTTATTCCCTAGCTTAACATCCCACGATAATCTTAGATCCAAAAACAACGTTTGCTTTCTTCTACAAAATAGTTCTTGCTTGATCCAAGAAGGAACCTAAGGTCCTTTTTCAAGTGTTTGGTATAAGAATATTTTATATAAAGCCAATGAACTTGGTTGGATACGCAAGAAAGCATTAAAGAATGCTGACAGAGCAACATTCCTGCAAATTTGGGTGGATAAATGCTTACATCAGGACATTTTGCCTTGGATTGACAATGATTGTGAAAGTTTTATACTGTATTTAATCTTATTAGTTTAGTCGGTATTGAAATGACACTTATTTATGAATCTTCATATGGAGGCGCATTGATAATGAATTTATTGGAGAAAGAAGCGTTGATTAGAGTCAAGGCAATTGAACTGGAAGAGGCTACGCCAGAGGAAGTTATCCAGTATGCTGTTCTTACATTTCCCAATCTTACCTTTGCTTGTAGCTTCGGAGCAGAAGATGTAGTACTAGTAGATATGCTTCAAAAAATTAGCCCTTCCACCGACATTTTTTACTTGGACACCGACTTTCATTTTCAAGAAACTTACGATACGCGAGATCAGATGAAAGCCAGATATAATTTGGATTTTGTCAGGGTCTCTCCCTTAATTACTCCTGAAGAGCAAGCGGCTGAGCATGGAGAGGAACTGTGGAAAACAGATCCTAACACATGTTGTGGTATACGCAAAGTTGAGCCGCTGACACGCATTTTGTCACAATACGATGCATGGATTACTGGTATTCGCCGGGATCAGGCCCCTACCCGTGCGAATTCAAAAAAGGTAGAGTATGATGAAAAGTTTGGACTCGTTAAATTTAATCCTCTGGCAAGCTGGACATCCGAGGATGTATGGAACTATATCCGTACTCATGAAGTGCTGTATAATCCATTGCATGACCGCAATTATCCCAGTATCGGTTGTGAGCAATGTACCCGTGAAGTTCTACCAGGTGAAGACCCTCGTGCAGGTCGCTGGTCAGGCAATGAGAAAACAGAGTGTGGGCTCCATCAATAAAATGGTATTCAGGTAACTATGAGTCGTATTTATGAAGAGAAGGGAAGTGCATTATGACTGCAATTCTTCCGCATGGCGGAACACTTGTTGATAAAATCATTACAGGACCGGAGCAAAAAGCACTTTTGCAGGCCGCAGGAGAATTGTTTCCTATTCGTGTAAACTCATGGACCATTTCTGATCTGGATTTGATTGGAGTGGGAGCTTTCTCTCCTTTGACGGGGTTTATGAATGAATCTGATTATCGGTCGGTGGTAACAGATATGCGTCTTGCCGATGGTACAGTCTGGAGTATTCCTATTACTCTTGCGGTTGTAGAAAGTGTAGCCAGTGAACTGAAATTAGGTCAGCAGGTGGCTTTGGTGGGTGAAACAGACGGTACTATCTATGCTGTACTTGATATTGAAAGTATTTATCAGGTAGATCAGGTTGAGGAAGCCAGACGAGTATTCAAGACCGATGACCCGGCTCATCCTGGCGTAAACAAACTGTTAGATCGACCTGCTACGTATGTTGGTGGATCTGTGCAAGTGCTGAATCGGCCGGAGCCCACACAATTTAGTGAGTTTTACTATACACCATCACAGACACGCGACTATTTTGCAGAAAAAGGCTGGAAAACAGTGGTCGGTTTTCAAACACGAAATCCGGTACATCGGGCACATGAGTACATCCAAAAAAGTGCGATGGAGATTGTGGATGCTTTGTTTCTAAACCCACTCGTTGGTGAAACCAAGTCAGATGACGTTCCGGCAGATGTGCGTATGAAGAGCTATCTGGTGCTGCTGGACAATTATTATCCGGCTGATCGGACTTTTCTGGGGGTATTTCCTGCTGCCATGCGATACGCGGGTCCTAGAGAGGCCATTTTCCATGCTATTGTGCGAAAAAACTATGGCTGCACCCATTTTATTGTTGGAAGGGATCATGCCGGGGTAGGAGACTATTATGGTACCTACGAAGCACAGGAAATTTTCAGGCACTTTACACCTGAAGAGCTGGGGATTACTCCATTGTTCTTTGAACACAGCTTTTATTGCACCCGATGTGGAAATATGGCCTCAAGTAAAACATGCCCACATCCCAAGGAGCATCATTTGACGCTCTCAGGCACCAAGGTACGGGAATTGTTGCGCTCTGGGGTTTGCCCGCCACCTGAATTTACACGACCGGAAGTCGCTCAAGTGCTGATTGAAGGTATGAAAGAATTTGTTCATGCCTGAGTTGTACTATCTACACGCCTCGTCCCATATAGATTATTAGTATCTGTATAGGACGGAGGCGTTTTGTTATGCAAAAAAATAATCGTAAACACGAGGTTACACTGTGGATTCGCTATCGGACGTTGCAAAAAATGCTGTTGGGCTGTTGTCTCGCCGTTCTGTTTATTACATTGGCATTGTATGAGATACCTGCTTCGAGAGCTTGGACGCATTGGAGTTTACCCCTTACTGGTAAAGTAATTGCTATAGATGCTGGACACGGAGGGCCTGATGGAGGGGCGGTCAGCAAAGAAGGAATTATTGAAAAGGATATTAATCTGGCAATCGCTTTTTATTTGCGGGATTATTTGCAGCAAGCAGGTGCTGTTGTTGTCATGACACGTGAGGATGACCGCGACCTGGCGCAGCAAGAAACGAAAGGTTATTCCAGAAGAAAAACGGAGGATTTGAAGCAGCGTGTGCGTATAATTGAGGAGCAGAAAGCGGACCTCTTTCTAAGTATTCATATGAACAGTATTCCGTCAAGCCGTTGGAGTGGAGCCCAGACCTTTTACGTACCTAACCATGCAGATAACGAGAATTTGGCGTCTTTAATTCAGGAAGAGATCAAACGCAACTTGGAAAATACAGATAGAGTGGCTAAGACCGTGAACACAGTTTATTTATTGAAAGCTCTCAAAATGCCATCAGCCCTTGTAGAAGTCGGATTTTTGTCCCATCCAGAGGAAGCCAGACGACTAAGTGATGTAAACTATCAAAGGCAGGTGGCAGCGTCCATATATAAGGGGATTTTGCGTTACAGTGCCGGGGAAAAGGGGATCTCACCAGCACCTGAGGCCAGATAGTGGTATACTGTAAGTGTTTACCACTCCGTAAATTCATTAAAGCAGAGGTGCTGATAATTCATGCAATCAAGAGAGCAAGTTATAGAGCTACTTCAACAAGTACGGGAGCCTCAAACAGGACGCCGTCTAGTCGATCTCCATTTTATTCGGGATGTGGTTGTTAAAGAGGATCGGGTATCCTTGACCGCTATTAGTATGAATAGCCAGGAAGAGACGTGTGCAGAACTGGAGCGGGAAATCCGGCAGACGTTAGAAGAGGCGGGATTAAGCCACGTCCATATTCGTATTCGTGAGGCATCTGAGCATGAAAAGTCCGCAATTCAAGCTGTGGAGAATACCGAGGAAGCCGCTGACCCGGTTTTGACCAAAGGACATGCTGTTGGTATGGAAGAACATGAGCTGCTTAGCCCAGCATCTGGCGTCCGGTTTATTGCCATTGCAAGCGGAAAAGGTGGTGTCGGAAAATCGACAGTAGCTGTAAATTTGGCTGCTGCTTTAGCTAGACAGGGGAAGCGTGTGGGTTTAATTGATGCGGATATCTATGGATTTAGCGTGCCGGATATGATCGGAGTGGAGGATGTCCCTTCTGTCGAAGATGGTATCATTCAGCCGGTGGAGCGATTCGGTATCAAAATCATGTCTATGGGCTTCTTTGTCAGAGAGAACAATCCGGTGATTTGGAGAGGTCCCATGCTGGGGAGAATGCTCAGACAGTTTTTTAGTGATGTTGAATGGGGACAACTGGATTATATGATACTCGATTTACCACCAGGGACTGGCGATGTAGCGCTTGACGTACATCAAATGATTCCGCAGAGTGAAGAAATCATTGTCACTACCCCACATGCAACTGCAGCTTTTGTAGCTGCACGTGCAGGGGCTATGGCTCTCCAAACGGATCATAAGGTCATTGGTGTTGTGGAGAACATGTCCTACTATGTATCCTCCACCGGAGAAAAGGACTATGTTTTTGGACGTGGTGGCGGGGCTATGCTGGCAGATACTCTTCATACGAAACTACTGGCGCAAATTCCGCTGGGTATCCCAGACAATCACCCTTCAGAAGCCGACTTTTCTCCATCCGTATATAAATCCGAGTCGGCGACAGGGGCAATTTACAATGATATTGCTGCTCAAATTACGACGTTGCACGCGGAATTTGAATAAGAAAAAAAGGCTGGTTGTTGAACCAGCCTTTTTATTATTGGCCTCCACCTTGTTCTCCTTCGCCTCCACCACCACCATCTTGCTTTTGATCAGCAGAGCCACCTTGCTCACCGCTTTTTTTCTCAACCTTAGGTTGGAGTTCCTCTTGTACGACAGTTTTAAGTAAATTCATGACTTCAAGCCGAAAAATCGGATTCTGCATGGCATCATGCATGACTGTCATAGATTGTTTGCGGTATTCAGGAGTTTTAGTTAAGTCCATATACATCTTGGTTAGTTCTGGCGACTTGAGCATCGCTTCAATTGATTTTTGATAAGAAGGGTCTTTTATAAGTTGCATATGAAGCTGTTTGCTTTGGCTGTTGATGGCTTTTGCAAATTCTCCTGCAAAACGCGGATCAGTCATAATCTTTTCGATTTCTTTTTTATATTCAGGTGATACTAAAGTATCTTTGACTGCGATCTTCATTTGTTCAGCCGATTGCATGGGCATAAGCATTTTCATTCCCAGGCTGCCACCAGATCCACCACCAGCCCCACCCTCTTCACTGCTTTGACCGGATTGTCCTTCTTTTGAAGTACTTTCCCCGGTTAAAGCCTCCTCTACGGCTTTTTTTCCGTCATCGCTTTTCAAGATATCGACAACCATCGTTTTCATCTCTTTATAACTGTTCTGAGGGGGCGCAGAACCCTGATCCGAGCCGCAGCCACTCAGTGCAACGCCCAGTACGCATACCGTGCTAACAAATCGCAAACGAGTCCAATTCATGGCCGTATTCCTCCTTCATCATGAATGTGGATAGTATGCGGATGAATGCGGAGAAATATGTCGATTTGCTTTTGGTTTTTAGCTGAGAACGTTGTAAAATAACTCCTTAAAGACCCAGTGCCTGATCGCGTACCTCTTTGCCTTTTACTGTACCCTGTTGAAGCAGTTCAGATACAGTCACGAATTCATAGCCTTGTGCGCGCAACTTGTCGATAATGACGGGCAAGGCTTCATGCGTTTGTTTACAGGAATCACTGGCATGCAGAAGGACGATATCGCCAGGATGCGCTTTATTTACAACACGGTCGATTATGACCTGAGTACCAGGGTTTTTCCAGTCTAGGGAATCTGTATCCCACTGAATGGTTTTGTAGCCTAAAGTGCCAGCAACCTGAAGGACTCTTTTATCAAAGTCGCCATTAGGCATACGGATCAACTTCGGGGACTGTCCCGTCAGTTCGGTTAATGTGGTATGAGCAATTGAAATCTGCTTACGAATATCTTCATCGCTTAAGCTACTGTAATTTTCGTGTTTATGGCCATGACTGCCGATCTCAAATCCACTTTCTTTAATCTGATTCACAAGCTCTGGATGTGTTTTACTCCAAGGGGCAGAAAGAAAAAAGGTGGACTTGGTCACTTTTTTATCCTCAAGGACTTTTAAGATGGGAGCAGTGCGCTTATCACCCCAGCTAATATCAAAGGTGAGAGCGATCAGCTTTTTGTCCGTGGGTACACTATAAATAGCGGTTGGTGCTTCCTCGGAAAAAACCGTAACATTATCGGTTTCTACATAAATGACTCCAACGGTAAAGACGGCTGCAGCCATTACGATTAAGAATCGTTTGATTTTTTTACCGTTCAATACATAGAAAAAAGAATTCATGGTTAATAACGCCCCTTTCATCCTAGAAGTGCTTGTTTACTTAAAGCTATGCCGGGGGTTGTCAATTATTCCATTGAGCTAATAGGAGGAATTATCAAATGGGACTAAAAGCATTTTTTCACGATTTACACACGACAAGACGGTTAATTTTAATCTCTGCACTTCTTTTCTGCACAAGTATTATGGTGGGATGGTTAAGTACAGGCACTATTCAATCCATGCTGGCGCAACAAATGGAGGGACTGGGAGAAGTAGCGCAGCGCTTGCAGAATTCTGAGCATCCACAATGGAGTTTTTTTGTATTCATCTTTTTCAATAATGCAATTAAATGTGTGCTGGTTATATTTATGGGGGCTGTATTTGGAATTGTACCGTTTATATTTTTAATTGTGAACGGTATGGTTTTAGGGTTTGTAGTACACTTGCAGACAGATATGGGAGGAAGTATGTATGAAGTTGTTGTCAAAGGGTTACTGCCTCACGGTGTGATTGAATTGCCTGTTTTGATTATCGCCTGTGCCTTCGGATTGAAGTTTGGAATCAACATAATGTCTACTATAGGTACAAGCATAGGGCTAAAGCGCAAAGGAACTGGCCCAGCGTGGGATGTGTTTATGAAACAAACGTTGAGGGTGTCCATATGGTCTGTCATCTTACTGCTTATAGCTGCTGCAATTGAGAGTGGCATAACTTATCGTTTATTGTCACAATAAAATATTATGGCCAAATATTTATATATTTCCTGAAAATTGAACATAACAAAGGGGAGAGCCTAAAGAGAAGCTGAAGATTAATCGGGGTAAGTTTGAAACCTTAGCAGTTGAGTTTAAAAACAGGTAAAGATTGGAACAATAGTTGAGCAAATATAAGTACTATATAATCTGCTGATAAGGGAGTATGGTCATATGTTGGGAATGCTGTTTAACGAAAAAGAATGCAAGGAACTTGACTACGTTCTTC
>NZ_JBODQH010000001.1:3317500-3965000 GCF_052119485.1 Paenibacillus sp. DRB1-1
ACCATTTAACTTTATATTTCCTTTTGGGGCCATAGCTCAGCTGGGAGAGCGCCTGCCTTGCAAGCAGGAGGTCAGCGGTTCGATCCCGCTTGGCTCCACCAAAAAGATTTATTATCATTGCACCTTGAAAACTGGATACCGAAACGAAATTGCGTTTTAGAATATTCCTTTAAGCTGATCTTGTGTAAACAAGTGAAATAAAGGTAGCTGCGTTGAATTTCATTCACACGTAAGTGTCGAACCGAAATTCAAAGCAAATCGTATTTACCATGTAAATACTAGGTTAAGCTACAAAGAGCACACGGAGGATGCCTAGGCGCCAGGAGCCGACGAAGGACGTGGCGAACAACGATAAGGCCTCGGGGAGCTGTAAGCAAGCTTTGATCCGGGGATGTCCGAATGGGGAAACCCGGCTGTCTTCATCGACAGTCACTTTCTGCTGAATACATAGGCAGAATAGAGGCAGACCAGGGGAACTGAAACATCTAAGTACCCTGAGGAAGAGAAAACAATAGTGATTCCGTCAGTAGCGGCGAGCGAACGCGGATTAGCCCAAACCAAGGAGCTTGCTCCTTGGGGTTGTGGGACGTCTCACATGGAGTTACAAAGGAACCGGTTAGATGAAGAGGTCTGGAAAGGCCCGCCAGAGAAGGTAAAAGCCCTGTAATTCAAAACTTGTTCTCTCCGAGACGGATCCCGAGTAGTGCGGGGCACGTGAAACCCCGTATGAATCCGGCAGGACCATCTGCCAAGGCTAAATACTCCCTGGCGACCGATAGTGAAGCAGTACCGTGAGGGAAAGGTGAAAAGCACCCCGGAAGGGGAGTGAAATAGATCCTGAAACCGTGTGCTTACAAGAAGTCAGAGCCCGATCTATGGGTGATGGCGTGCCTTTTGTAGAATGAACCGGCGAGTTACGTTCCCGTGCAAGGTTAAGGTGAAGAGCTGAAGCCGCAGCGAAAGCGAGTCTGAATAGGGCGACTTGAGTACGTGGACGTAGACCCGAAACCGGGTGATCTACCCCTGTCCAGGGTGAAGGTGCGGTAACACGCACTGGAGGCCCGAACCCACGCATGTTGAAAAATGCGGGGATGAGGTGGGGGTAGCGGAGAAATTCCAATCGAACCCGGAGATAGCTGGTTCTCCCCGAAATAGCTTTAGGGCTAGCCTCGGAAATAGAATCGTGGAGGTAGAGCACTGATTGGGTGCGGGGCCCGCAAGGGTTACCAAGCTCAGTCAAACTCCGAATGCCATAGATTTAGTTCCGGGAGTCAGACAGTGAGTGCTAAGATCCATTGTCGAAAGGGAAACAGCCCAGACCATCAGCTAAGGTCCCCAAGTGTGTGTTAAGTGGGAAAGGATGTGGAGTTGCACAGACAACCAGGATGTTGGCTTAGAAGCAGCCACCATTGAAAGAGTGCGTAATAGCTCACTGGTCGAGTGACTCTGCGCCGAAAATGTAACGGGGCTAAACACACCACCGAAGCTATGGCTTGATGCTTATGCATCAGGGGTAGGGGAGCGTTGAATGCGGGTTGAAGGTGTACCGTAAGGAGCGCTGGACTGCATTCAAGTGAGAATGCCGGTATGAGTAACGAAAAGATCTGTGAGAATCAGATCCGCCGAAAGCCTAAGGGTTCCTGAGGAAGGTTCGTCCGCTCAGGGTAAGTCGGGACCTAAGGCGAGGCCGATAGGCGTAGTCGAAGGACAACAGGTCGAAATTCCTGTACCACCGTAATCCGTTATGAGCGATGGGGTGACGCAGTAGGGTAGTGACGCGGACTGATGGATGTCCGTCTAAGCAGTGAGGCTGGTGTGTAGGCAAATCCGCACATCGTTAAGGCTGGGCTGTGATGGGGAGCGAAAATTGTAGTAGCGAAGGTCATGATCTCAGACTGCCAAGAAAAGCCTCTAGCCAGGAGAAGGTGCCCGTACCGCAAACCGACACAGGTAGGCGAGAAGAGAATTCTAAGGCGCGCGGAAGAACTCTCGTTAAGGAACTCGGCAAAATGACCCCGTAACTTCGGGAGAAGGGGTGCCTCGGTAGGGTGAATAGCCCGAGGGGGCCGCAGTGAAAAGGCCCAAGCGACTGTTTAGCAAAAACACAGGTCTGTGCGAAGCCGCAAGGCGAAGTATACGGGCTGACGCCTGCCCGGTGCTGGAAGGTTAAGGGGAGTGGTAAGCCTTCGGGCGAAGCTATGAACCGAAGCCCCAGTAAACGGCGGCCGTAACTATAACGGTCCTAAGGTAGCGAAATTCCTTGTCAGGTAAATTCTGACCCGCACGAATGGCGTAACGACTTGGGCGCTGTCTCAACGAGAGATCCGGTGAAATTTTAATACCTGTGAAGATGCAGGTTACCCGCGACAAGACGGAAAGACCCCATGGAGCTTTACTGCAGCTTGATATTGAATTTGGGTACGATCTGTACAGGATAGGTGGGAGCCGTTGAATCTTGAGCGCCAGCTTGAGAGGAGGCATCCTTGGGATACCACCCTGATCGTATCTAGGTTCTAACTTGGTACCGTAATCCGGTGCGAGGACAGTGTCAGGTGGGCAGTTTGACTGGGGCGGTCGCCTCCTAAAGAGTAACGGAGGCGCCCCAAGGTTCCCTCAGAATGGTTGGAAATCATTCGAAGAGTGCAAAGGCAGAAGGGAGCTTGACTGCGAGACCTACAAGTCGAGCAGGGACGAAAGTCGGGCTTAGTGATCCGGTGGTACCGCATGGAAGGGCCATCGCTCAACGGATAAAAGCTACCCTGGGGATAACAGGCTTATCTCCCCCAAGAGTCCACATCGACGGGGAGGTTTGGCACCTCGATGTCGGCTCATCGCATCCTGGGGCTGAAGTAGGTCCCAAGGGTTGGGCTGTTCGCCCATTAAAGCGGTACGCGAGCTGGGTTCAGAACGTCGTGAGACAGTTCGGTCCCTATCTGTCGTGGGCGTAGGAAATTTGAGAGGAGCTGTCCTTAGTACGAGAGGACCGGGATGGACGTACCGCTGGTGTACCAGTTGTTCCGCCAGGAGCACCGCTGGGTAGCTATGTACGGAAGGGATAAGCGCTGAAAGCATCTAAGCGTGAAGCCCCCCTCAAGATGAGATTTCCCAGTATGTAAGACCCCTTGAAGACGACGAGGTAGATAGGTTGGGGGTGGAAGTGCAGTAATGCATGGAGCTGACCAATACTAATCGGTCGAGGGCTTATCCTAAAAATAAAACGCAAATGAGTTTCGGATCCAGTTTTCAGGGTGTAACCTTGAAGGTATGTACAAGTGACATACGACAAGCGCATGGCTATTCATTCACACGATAAGTGATGAACCGAATAACTATACGGTAGAATTTACGATGTAAATTCATGTTTGGTGGCGATAGCGGAGGGGTTCCACACGTACCCATCCCGAACACGACCGTTAAGCCCTCCAGCGCCGATGGTACTTGGACCGCAGGGTCCTGGGAGAGTAGGACGTCGCCAAGCAAAGCTTTATGATTAATATTCCCTGATAGCTCAGTTGGTAGAGCACTCGACTGTTAATCGAGTTGTCACAGGTTCGAGTCCTGTTCGGGGAGCCATTTGCTCTCATAGCTCAGCAGGTAGAGTGCATCCATGGTAAGGATGAGGTCACCGGTTCGAACCCGGTTGAGAGCTTGTTATAGGATGGCCCGTTGGTCAAGGGGTTAAGACACCTCCCTTTCACGGAGGTAACAGGGGTTCGAATCCCCTACGGGTCATAGGATATTATGGAGGCTTAGCTCAGCTGGGAGAGCATCTGCCTTACAAGCAGAGGGTCGGGGGTTCGAGCCCCTCAGCCTCCACCATTTTTCATCCTCTTACCTGGATGAAATCTTGGGGAATTGTGAATCATATGCATATTGGGGATTAGCCAAGCGGTAAGGCAACGGACTTTGACTCCGTCATGCATAGGTTCAAATCCTATATCCCCAGCCATTAAGAGCCATTAGCTCAGTTGGTAGAGCACCTGACTTTTAATCAGGGTGTCGAAGGTTCGAGTCCTTCATGGCTCACCATTGTATTACATGCGCGTGTGGCGGAATTGGCAGACGCACTAGACTTAGGATCTAGCGTCTTTGACGTGGGGGTTCAAGTCCCTCCACGCGCATCTTGTTTTTGCGGACGTGGCTCAGCGGTAGAGCATCGCCTTGCCAAGGCGAGGGTCGCGGGTTCGATTCCCGTCGTCCGCTCCATATTTGCGCCCTTAGCTCAGCTGGATAGAGCGTTTGACTACGAATCAAAAGGCCGGGAGTTCGAATCTCTCAGGGCGCGCCATATTTTAAAAAATTATATCGGGATGTAGCTCAGCTTGGTAGAGCACCTGGTTTGGGACCAGGGGGTCGCATGTTCAAATCGTGTCATCCCGATACTATTTTGCGGGTGTAGTTCAATGGTAGAACTTCAGCCTTCCAAGCTGATAGCGTGGGTTCGATTCCCATCACCCGCTTACCGATTACTTAGAAGCCGAAAGGCTTCTTTTTATTTTGTCCACATTACATGTACTTCTATGTATATAAGCTAGTGCAATTATCTCTCCTGTCATGCACAGTTGGGGATGACTTGTGCATATTGTACATAGGCTCTTGTTACTTTTGACACCTAGATCCCGAATTTCCCCTCTAACGTACCCCTTTCTTCTGCAGTAAGGCTAATTTCGTGATCAAATCCTTTGAATATAGGAATCCTATAGCTATTATGGTACGAATTTATGGTGATAACTCGACAGTTGCTCTTGGGTTGTGCACATTTCCCTTTATTTATGTGGGTAAAAATCGAAGTGTTAAAGAGGAAACACCTTAGAAACACTGAGAAAATGGCTAATTTGTGTATATCTTTGTGGATAGAAGGCTAATGGAGTTGACTTTGTCAACAAATAATAAACATATACACACTATGTTGTATGAATTTGTACCTTTAAAAACACACTCTTTATAAGAGACTGTGCATAATGTTTCACGTATCACTAGTGTATACATTCATTTCTATTTATTAATTTCATATTTATTCGTAACAATCCAGTATTTTCTCGACAGAAGTAATTCAAAAAGATGATTTTTTACTGTAAATTTTGCAGCTTTTCATGCGTTTTTATTGTATGATGTTAAGAAAGTGTCAAATTTCGTGTGAATACGTACCTTTGCTACAACTGTATATGGTGTGGAACAGATCAGATGGGGGGAAAAGCATGACTGAGCTTACGTTAACCGCTAACAAAAACCAATCCAACAATCTGCTACGGCGGGACGTTCGTTTTCTAGGGAATATTCTTGGTGAGGTTTTGGTTCATCAGGGTGGCAACGAACTTTTGGATATCGTGGAGAAAATACGTGAGACAAGTAAATCGTTACGTGCCGGGTATCAGCCGGAGTTGTATGAGAATTTCAAACAAATGGTCAGCGGACTGGATACGGATATTCGTCACCAGGTTATTCGCGCGTTTGCGATTTATTTTCAGTTGGTGAATATCGCTGAGCAAAACCATCGTATTCGTCGTAAGCGGGATTATGAGCATTCCGCTGGTGAAGATGTTCAGCCCGGTTCCATTGAAAGTTCCGTTCAGGAGCTTAAACAAGGTGGCTTCTCCGCTGAGGACGTTAGCAACTTGCTGAAAGAGCTCTCTTTGGAGCTGGTCATGACCGCACATCCTACAGAAGCGACACGACGAGTAATTCTGGATATCCACAAGCGCATTTCCGAGGACGTCATGCTGCTGGATAATCCGATGCTTACCTTGCGTGAGCGTGAACAGGTACGGGAGAATCTGCTTAACGAAGTAATTACGCTGTGGCAGACAGATGAGCTGCGTGATCGCAAGCCAACTGTATTAGATGAAGTAAGAAACGGAATGTATTATTTTCACGAGACCTTGTTTCATGTACTGCCAGATGTATACCAAGAATTGGAACGATGCTTGGACAAATATTATCCCGAACAAAAATGGCATATACCCACTTATCTGAGATTTGGTTCCTGGATCGGTGGAGACCGAGACGGCAATCCGTCTGTGACAGCTCATGTGACTTGGGAAACGTTACGTATGCAGCGCAAGCTGGCTTTGAGAGAATATCAGCACACGTTAAAGGAACTCATGGGTTACTTGAGTTTCAGCACCAGCATTGTGCGAGTTTCCGATGATCTGCTTGCTTCTATTGAAGAAGACCGTACTCACATTACACTTAAAAAGATGGAAGTATGGCATAACGAAAAAGAGCCTTATCGCATTAAACTAGCATTTATGATTGCTAAAGTGAACAACATCCTGGATGAAAGCAAACAGGGCACCAATGAGCGTTATAATTCTGCGGAAGAGCTCATTGCAGACCTAAATGTTATTGACAACAGCCTGCGTCATCATTTTGCCGATTATGTAGCAAACACATATATTCAAAAGATGATTCGCCAGGTAGAGTTGTTTGGATTCCACACAGCTACGCTGGATGTGCGTCAGCATAGTCAAGAACATGAAAATGCGATGACTGAAATTCTTTCTAAAATGAATATTGTGTCGGATTACAGTAAGCTGTCAGAAGAAGAAAAAATAAATCTGCTGGAAAAGCTGCTGAATGAACCTCGTCCGATTACTTCACCGTATTTAAAATATAGCGATAGCACACAGGAATGTCTTGACGTATATCGTACGATTTATTTGGCTCAGGAGGAATTCGGCAAGCAGTCCATTACAAGCTACTTGATCAGTATGACTCAGGGAGCCAGTGACTTACTGGAGGTTATGGTCTTATCCAAAGAGGTGGGCCTGTTCCGCATCGAGAAGGATGGCACTGTTATCTGTACGCTGCAATCTGTTCCTTTGTTCGAAACGATAGATGATCTGCACGCTGCACCTGATATTATGAGAAGATTGATGAACCTGTCTGTATATCGACAATCTGTGGCTGCGATGGACCAGCTTCAGGAGATTATGCTGGGATACTCGGACAGTAATAAAGATGGCGGTGTGGTTACAGCGAACTGGGAACTTCGGGTTGCTATGAACAGCATTACGGAAGTAGTTAATGAGTTTGGCGTAAAAGTGAAGTTTTTCCACGGTCGTGGAGGTGCGCTGGGTCGTGGTGGGATGCCACTTAATCGCAGTATTTTGGCTCAGCCTCCTCATACGATTGGAGGCGGAATCAAGATTACGGAGCAAGGCGAAGTACTATCATCGCGATACTCGCTCAGAGGCATCGCATACCGGAGCTTGGAGCAGGCAACATCGGCGCTGATTACGGCTGTGGCATATCATCGTTCCGGGAAGAAGGAAGTGTTTGAGGAGAGCTGGGAGGAGATTATCGCCCGCATTTCCCAAGTATCACTGGATAAGTATCAGGATTTGATTTTCCGAGATCCAGATTTCTTCAACTTCTTCAAAGAATCTACACCGTTGCCTGAGGTGGGCGAGCTGAATATTGGATCTCGTCCGTCCAAGCGTAAGAACAGCGAACGTTTTGAGGACTTGCGTGCCATTCCATGGGTTTTTGCATGGACACAAAGCCGTTACTTATTACCTGCATGGTATGCGGCTGGAACAGGTTTGCAAAGCTTCTATCAAAACAATGAGGATAACCTTAAAGTGCTGCAAACGATGTTTAGGGACTCTGCTTTCTTCCGGTCACTTATTGATACACTGCAAATGGCAATCGCTAAAGCGGATTTACTGATTGCAGAAGAGTACGCTGGGATGTCGGATAACGAAGAGGCCCGGCAGCGCATTTTCGGGCAGATTTCAGCGGAGTTCAAGCTGACATCTGAGTTGATTTTGAAAATAACCGGACAATCCGAGATTTTGGACGACGTGCCGGTTATTCAGGAATCTATCCGGTTACGTAATCCTTATGTCGATCCGTTAAGTTACTTGCAGGTTCAATTGCTAAGTGAGCTACGGGAGCTGCGGGATCAGAACGGTGATGACACTGAAATGCTGCGTGAGGTATTGTTGACGATTAACGGAATTGCCGCAGGCTTAAGAAATACGGGCTGATATAGTGTGGTTGTACGAATACAGGCAATCGGGTACTCATGGGGTGCCCGATTGTGCTGTTTGTATATTAATGGCAGGTGTGCTTGCAGTTAGTAACAATACTACAGTTGATTTCCGGATAAAATTAAACTACGATGAATAATCATAAACATGTAGTAAGTAACCCATCAGCAAGTCTGGGGGAGTATAGAGTGGATAATATGGAAAGCCGCTTGGTGAGGCTGGTACAGAAAGGCGATCAGCGAGCTTTTGCGGAGTTAGTCGAGTTATATAAAGATCGGATTTTTCATCTTTCCTACCGGATGCTAGGTAATCGCCATGAGGCGGAGGATCTGGTGCAGGAAACTTTTTTGCGTGTGTATCGTAATTTGGAAAAATACGATCATGGACAGAAGTTCTCAACCTGGATTTATCGAATTGCTACAAATCTGTGCATTGATCGTCTGCGAAGGAGAAAACCTACATACTCACTTGATGCTGAAATGAATGATCAGGAAGGTGTCGATGGGTACGCCATGCTCGCCAGTGAAGAGCTTACCCCCGAGGGGAGTACGCTTCTGTCCGAAACGCAGGCTTTAATTCATGACGCCATTGACAGCCTTCCGGATAAATATAGGACGATTATGGTTTTACGGTACTTGCAGGAGCTTTCCTTACAGGAAATCAGCGATGTGCTCAATCTCCCAGTCACCACGATTAAGACAAGAGTACACAGGGGCCGGGATTTTCTGCGCAAAAAACTGGAGCACAAGCTATAGATCATGCGCATAGATTCTAGGAAAAGAGTCTGCGTAGATGTTTTTATGAAACATAATGCTCGTTGTAACGTATGTAAGATGAGCAAAGTTTCTAAGCCGGAGCATGTTATGTTAAGAAACACGGAAGAATATTAGAAAGGATTGGCTCATATGGATTGCAAACAAGCCGTCTCTTTTATGCATGACTATCTAGATGGCGACCTGTCTGAGCAGGACAAACATGAGTTGGAACAGCACTTGTTAGACTGCCCGGAATGCCGCATGCGTTTTAAAGAGCTGGAGCGGACGGATGCGATGCTTTACGGTACACGCTATCATCAAGTGCCGTGTGTATCAGATGAGCTGACATTTCGCATTATGAATGCTTTGCCACCGCATAAAAGACAGACTGCGGTGCCTATGCTGACGTGGGTGAAAAGGCATCCCGCTGTAACAGCCGCTGCCTTCTTCCTTATTGTTATATGCTCAAGCATGGCCAGCTTTTCTAGCACGGACCATCAATTGGTAGTCAAAGGAAGCCAACTGGATCAAGTCGTTATTCAGGGTGATACTGTGATTGTGCCTGAAGGGAAATCCATTGCCGGAGATCTAACAGTGCAAAATGGTGAAGCCCGTGTATACGGCGATGTGGAAGGAAATGTAACTGTAATTGATGGTTCTTATTATCAAGCGTCCACCGCTCATATTGCAGGACAGGTTAAAAGTATTGATCAAACCTTGGATTGGATATGGTACAAGGTTACTGATTTATTCGGGGGACCTTCTTCTCCATAAAAGAAGCTTGAAATGGCAAGGACGATATCGAGCGCCTCTTTCCGCTGGAAAAGGCGTTTTTTTGTATATGAAGCTGGCGAATTGTACTGTATTTTACTGATTTTAGCGGTTCTTTTGTCACACAGCTTGCAACGTGAGCCTGATCGTTATAACCTAGATAGAGAGAGCATACTGTGTACATATTACACCCACTCACTACAGAAAATTGCGGGGGCATGCGCATGTTGGATTATTTTGCGGACCTGACTTGGAAAGAGTCCATTAAAGATATTATCGACATTTTGATCGTAACCTATATTATGTATCAGCTTATTTTACTTGTTCGCGGAACGCGTGCAGTTCAATTGTTGAAAGGGATTCTGTTTCTGGTTGTCATTTGGGCGGTTAGTACCTGGTTTGATTTGTATACGCTCAAGTGGTTGATGAACCAAATGTTCACCTTTGGTGTGGTGGCTATCTTTATTATTTTTCAGCCTGAGTTGCGTCGTGCACTAGAACAGTTGGGGCGTGGCAAACTATTTGGGCGTTCGTCTGCGGATGATGAAGAGATTAACAAGTTAATCGGAGAAATGATTAAGGCGCTGAATTATTTATCACGTAGGAAAATAGGAGCTTTGGTCGTATTTGAGCGTGAGACAGGGCTAAACGAATATACAGAGTCTGGTATCAAGACACAGGCTGTAGTCAGTTCTGAACTGCTAATTAACATCTTCATTCCTAATACACCTCTGCATGATGGTGCAGTGATTATTCAAAATAAACAGATTGCTTCTGCGGCCTGTTATTTACCATTATCGGAAAATCCGTTCATCAGCAAGGAGCTGGGAACCCGTCACCGTGCTGCGATTGGGGTGAGTGAGGTAACGGATGCCGTAACTGTCGTAGTATCAGAGGAAACAGGGCAAATTTCTTTGGCCATTAATGGACAGGTCGTGCGCGACATTAAGGAAGAATCCCTAATCTCCAAGCTGTATGAGGAGTTGCGGCCAACACCGTCTTTGAAGGAAAAACGCGGCTCATTCTGGAATCGGAGGGGAGGCCGTGGAAATTCATGATGGACAAATGGATTAACAATAATACGATTTCCAAGATATTGGCGCTTGCGGTTGCTATCCTGCTGTGGGGAATGGTCCATCTAGATACAGGGACACCCTCATCTACGCTGACCGTTTCTTATAATAATAAAGTGATAGATAATGTGGGCATTCAGGCCAGTGGTCTGGATGATTCAAAATATGTATTGTCAACCATGGATACTGACCATGTTAAGATGGAGGTCAGAGGACAGCGCTCTGTGCTGACTTCCTTTTTCGCGGATAATTATCAGGCAAAGCTAAACTTAAACGGCTTAGGGGCAGGTACTAAAACATTGTCACTCGAACCGGACTTGCCGGATGGAGTGGAGTTGGTATCTATGACTCCTAACCGTGTTACAGTGACGATTGAGGAAAAACAAACGAAATCATTTAATGTATCTATAGTTCCTAAAGGAAATCCAGATGCGGGACTACAGCTTGGTAAGCCTGTGATTGCTCCTCAAACCGTGAAGGTTACCTTGCCCAAAAGCCAGTTGAGTACCGTCACTGCCGTTCAGGGGGCTGTTAATACAGATGGCATCTCAGAAAAGTTTGAACAGAAGCGTGTAAAACTGAAGGCATATAACAAAAAGGGACAGGAACTTACAGGAGCGGTCATTGAGCCATCCACTGTGTCCGTTGAAATACCGGTAACTCAGCAGGCGAAATCTGTGCCTGTTAAGATTGTCTATTCCGGAGAGTTGCCAGACGGATTGGCGCTTTCTAAAGTCAATGCAAACATGAAAGAAGCGGCGGTATATGCATCGCAGGATGTATTGAGCAGTCTTAGCTCTTACGTCACGGCTACATTGGATTTAAGTCAATTTACGGAAGCGGGGACCCGTGCAGTTCAAGCTAATTTGGCAGCCCCCTCAGGTTCTGATAAAATCGAGCCAGGGTCAATACAAATTCAGGTGACCGTCGTTCCTTCCAATGAAGTCACAGATACGGAACGGACGCTGTCAGGCATCCCAATCGTTTTACAAGGTGCAGGAGATGGAGCGACGGCGACTGTTACAGCGCCCGCAGGCAAGACGATGGATGTTACTGTGAAGGGCCCGCAGGATATGGTAAACAATTTAACCAATGATGATATTAGTTTGGTGGCAAATGTAAGTGGCCTCGCCGCTGGTCAACACGAGGTTACTCTGAAAGTAGGCTTGCCTAAATATATTACGCAAGCCGGGAATGCTGGCCAACTAAAGGCAACGGTCAACATTGAGAGCCCTTCTACGCCTGCTGTAACGAATCCGAATAGTGAGAATGAATCAAACCCCTCTGGTAGTGGCGATAAGGGGCAGGAGAGGCCACAGGAGGGGCAAGGCAATCAAGGTGGAAACTCTGACGCTAATACCGGGGACAACGCAACTGCGGAGGATAAAACAAATCCTCATAACGGCGCAGATTCTTCTGCGAATGGAACCTCGGAGAACAGTCAGCCATAACATGTTTTATCTGTAGTAAATAATCATGATTTATTAGACAAAAAAAGGGAGTCATTTTACATGGGGAAATATTTTGGTACAGATGGTGTACGAGGCGTTGCTAATCAGGAACTTACAGCCGAACTGGCATATAGCATTGGCCGCTGCGGCGGATATGTTTTAGCAGGTAATGTAGAGAAACCGACAGTTGTTATTGGTATGGATACACGGATATCTGGACTGATGCTTGAATCGGCTCTTGTAGCCGGTTTGCTGTCCATTGGGGCTAATGTGGTTCGTCTAGGTATTGTTTCGACACCTGGGGTGGCATATCTCACACGTCAATTGAAAGCTGACGCTGGTGTGATGATCTCAGCATCCCACAATCCAGTTGAAGACAACGGCATTAAGTTTTTTGGCGGCGACGGTTTTAAATTGACAGACGAAACGGAATTGAAAATTGAAGAGCTGATGGATGCAAAAGAAGACCAACTTCCTCGTCCGATTGGCGGCGGATTGGGAACGGTTGTTGTAGACGAGCATTCCCGCTACGATTATCTGGAGTTCTTGAAAACAACAATTAACCATTCTTTTGAAGGGTTAAAAATTGTACTGGATTGTGCAAACGGAGCAGCTTATGAGCTGGCGCCGAAGCTTTTTGCAGAACTGGGAGCTGAGGTACACACCATCGGTGCCGAGCCAAACGGTTTGAATATCAATGATCATTGCGGATCGACTCATCCTGAAAAGCTGAAAGAGGAAGTGCGCCGCTTGAAAGCGGATATTGGTCTGGCCTTTGACGGCGATGCCGACCGTCTGATCGCGATTGATGAGAACGGGGAAGAGGTAGACGGCGACTATATTCTCTGCATTTGCGGAGATGCAATGAACCGCGCGGGAAAACTTAAGGATAGCACCATTGTTTCGACAGTGATGAGTAATATCGGTTTTTATAAAGCTACTGAAAAGCTGGCACTCAAGACTGCAAAAACTGCGGTCGGGGACCGTTATGTGATGGAAGAAATGCGTCGGGGTGGATTTAATCTGGGCGGTGAGCAGTCTGGTCATGTTATTTTCCTGGATCACAATACGACAGGCGATGGCATGCTGACCGGGATTCAGCTGGTAGATACCTTGAAAGCTTCTGGCAAGAAAATGAGTGAGCTAAAATCGCTCATGAAACAGTATCCGCAAGTGCTCGTAAATGTGCGTGTGCAGGACAAACGCAATTACGAGGGGAATCCTGCTATTGCAGAAGCAATTGAGCAGGTGGAACAACAATTGGGCGATAATGGGCGTGTATTGGTCCGTGCTTCAGGCACAGAATCACTTATTCGTGTGATGGCCGAAGGCCCGGATAAGGACGAACTTGAGCAATTTGTCGGTCAGATCGTAGATGTCGTGAAGAAAGAATTAGTTTAAAATTTTGTAAACGTCGGTTGCCTGTGAAAAAGAAGCAGGCAACGGCGTTTGCGGTTATTTACTAACGATTTATGGCCTTCATAGTGTAATTATGAATAAAGTGTCATTGCCAAATGATACTTAGCTGAATATAATATAGGGATGCTGTGACTCAGATAGAGAAAGCGAGGGTTGTAAGGTAACGTAATACAAGCGCCAGAGCTTGATTTTGTGCGGGGGAACTTGGTGGAGAAGCAACGGATTCAGTTGAGATAAAGTTGCTCGCAAATCGGTTCACGACAAAACAAGCTGACGAGGTGAAGGTGTTCGAAACATTCGGCGGGGACCTTCCGGTGAAGCATCAAGCCGTAAACCGGCAGCGGAAAATGAACAGGCAACTGTTTACACAACGCACCGGTAGATGCCTTTATTATTTTATAACCTAAATTATAAGATTCATTTCATGAATGTGCGGCCATCATCATTGGCGTGCGCGGTTTGGGAATTTCGTTACATTCGTGAAGAGATGCCTGTAAATTCTATAGTTATCATTGACAACTTCATAGATGAATGAACTTTATTCCACAATCTACCGCACACGTTAGTCCTGTGATGAGTCGTCTTGTGAAATGATGATCGGGAGGATAACGAATATGTGTGGCATTGTAGGATATATTGGTAATCAGAATACACAAGAGGTATTGATTGACGGATTGAAGAAGCTGGAGTATCGCGGTTATGACTCTGCGGGTATTGCCGTATTTACAGATTCAGGATTGCAAGTAGCCAAGGCTAAAGGTCGTCTGGCAAATCTGGAAGCTAAACTGGATGGTACGCCATTGGTAGGCCATGCAGGTATCGGACATACACGTTGGGCAACGCACGGTAAGCCTTCTGATGAAAACTCCCATCCACATTTGGATGAGAGCCAAAAGTTCTCTGTAGTTCACAACGGAATTATTGAGAACTATCTGGAGTTGAAGGAGCAGCTGATCAGCGAAGGTCATACCTTTATTTCCGAAACGGACACGGAAGTTATTTCCCATCTGGTTGCGCGTGAATATAAAGGGGATATCGTTAAAGCAGTACAAAAAGCTATTACCTTTATGCGCGGTGCTTTTGCACTGGGTGTGCTGACAGAGCATGAGCCTAATAAGCTGGTTGCTGTTCGTCAAGCTAGCCCGCTGGTTATTGGTGTGGGAGAAGGCGAGAACTTTATCGGTTCCGACATTCCGGCTATTCTGAAATATACACGCAATGTATTTATTTTGAACGATGGCGAAATGGCTGTTTTGACCAGTGATGCTGTCGAATTAATGACAATCGAAGGCCAATTTATTTCTCGGGAAATGATTCATGTCGAATGGGATGCTGTAACAGCGGAAAAAGGCGGCTATGAGCATTTCATGCTGAAAGAAATTCACGAGCAGCCTAAGGCTTATCGTGACACAATGTTGGGCCGTATCGATAAAGATACTAAAAAAGTTGTTCTTCCTGAGCTGAAGCTGACAGAAGAACAAATTAAAAATATCCGCAACATTCAAATTGTCGCGTGTGGTACAGCTTACAATGCTGGTTTGATTGGTCGTACAGTTATTGAAAGTCTGGCTCGTATACCGGTAGAAAATGATGTGGCTTCCGAATATCGTTATCGTTCACCTATCGTAACACCAGAGACATTGGTGATCGTGGTGAGCCAATCCGGTGAAACTGCTGACACGTTGGCAGCACTGCGTGAAGCACAAGCAAACGGCGCTCATGTACTGGCGATTACCAACGTAGTCGGTAGCTCCATCGCCCGTGATGCAGATGATGTGTTGGTTACACTGGCAGGACCAGAAATTGCCGTAGCCTCCACTAAAGCATATTCTTCGCAGTTGATTGCTTTCTATCTGTTTGGTTTGTACCTCGCTCAGGTGCGTGGCACACAAACGGATGAGCAAGTAGCTCATGTGCTGGCTGCTATGGAATCCCTGCCAGAGCAAGTGGAAGAGATGCTGGGTAAAGCGGATGCGATCAAAGCCTATGCTGAGCAAATTGCAAGCCACAAGCACCTGTTCTTTATTGGTCGCGGTCAGGACTATGCTGTAGTACAGGAAGGCTCCCTGAAGCTCAAGGAAATCTCCTACATTCATTCCGAGGCTTATGCTGCGGGTGAATTGAAGCATGGTACACTGGCATTGATTGAGGACGGCATTCCGGTTATCGCTTTGGTAACACAGGAATCAGTGTTGGAGAAAACCGTGAGCAACATTAAGGAAGTTAAGGCTCGTGGTGCAGATGTTCTTGCGATTACGTACGAAGAGCACGCAGTTGAGTTGCTGAAGTCCGTGGATCAGGTATTTGCCATTCCAAAGACACTTCCAATCCTGTCTGCTGCAATTTCGGTTGTATCTCTCCAACTGTTGGCATACTATGCTTCTCTTGCACTGGGTCATGACGTTGATAAACCACGTAACCTGGCGAAAAGTGTTACTGTAGAATAAGCTTTAGTAAAGCGCTGATTAAATTAAATTTCTGGTGATAAAAAGTGTGGAACCAGTCATTTTGCAAACATCAAAAAAGATCCCGATGATATATCGGGATCTTTTTTTGCTTAGGAGGGCAATTATGTCTACCATAGGCCAACGCATTCGAACTATTAGAAAAAACAATTTAAATCAAATAAAGTTTGCAAATATAATTGGAATTTCTCAAGCAACGTTGAGTGAGCTGGAGCAAGATAAATACAAATCCTCCTTGATGTACTTATAGCAATTAAAGAAAACTTCAATTCCCATATAGAGTGGTTAATCTTTGGAGATACGCCTGCATCAAAGAACACTATTTTTATTATGAGGGAAAACCTCACGTACGGTTTGATGAGGAGGGGCAGAATTTATCTGCTCTTTACTTAGCAGAGGGGCAGTGAAAACGGCTGGAAAAAACTATGCCGGCTGTCATCCGGGCGGACGCTGCGGCCAGCTTCCAGCCGGACAGTCATCAGGTGTTCCAACCGAGTATCCAACGGATTTTCCAGCGGAATATCCAGCTGATATCCAGTCACGTTTCCAGCCAGGCTTCCAGAAATTCGTTAGGTATTTATGTTAAGTTATCGCAAAGCGAAAGGATTCGGAGCACCGGTAGAGAATATTTACAGGGAAGATCTCCCAAATCGCTAGCACCCCGCCTGAATGTCGACACGCTTCGAATTCCTCGATTGATGGCAAACTATTCCCAGCGTTTCTTTTCCATTCGCTCTTTCTAGGCAAGATGTTAACAGCTTATGTTAGACAGACCAAATTTAACTAAAATTTTACTATACATTCTTCGGAATTTTGATATAATTTTACCTAGATCGACTTTCCAATTATGATATAAAATAGAATTGGATGGTTTTTATACCTATCCAAGCTGTGCGCGAGAGACCAGTCCACTGGTTACCCGGCTTGCAGGAACCGACAATTGTGGAAAATGACGGCGCAGAATATGTTGCTCCATGACGTCAGAAGGTTCAGAAAGGATGAAGCCAACCTTATCCCAATTCCGATGGAGGATGAAGTGCGTGAGCATTTTTGAATAGCTGGAATCCAACGTAAGACCTTACTTCAGAAGCTTTCCGGTGGTATTCGACCGGGCCAAGAGGGACCTGATATATTCTGAGGACGGAAAAGCCTATATTGATTCTTTGGGCAGGTGTCGAGGCGCTGAATTCGGTCATAACAACGATTATATTAAGGACCGGGTTCTCGATTACTTGACCTCCGACCGGATTATGCACGGTTTGGATATGTATACAATGGCCAATCGCGAATTCATCCAGAGCCTCTCGGAGCGGATCCTGGAGCCGAAGAAGCTGAATGACAAGCTTCAAATCTGCGGTCCGACGGAGACGAACGCGATGGAAGCGGCACCATTCGTCACATCTAATCGTCAGGAAAAGCTCACTACCGCGCAGCCGAATTTTTACTTATCCACACCAGGGCTGCGGGAAATACACAAATCGTACATAGAGTGTATCAATACCCCTTAAATATAAGCTTCGACCAAGGCAGCTCCGGTGCCGAATCCGGAGGTACGGCCGACTTCCTGCTGGCCGACCGGTAACCCTACAGCAAGCCTACATCGATGGGATGAACATCCCTTGTCTACCCCCAAATTCAATTCCGAACCCAATGTTAAACCAAAGCCCGTCTTCGGGCGGCTCGTCCGCAGCAAGCATATTGAAGCAGAGGAGCCGGAAGCAGACGCATCTCTTGCGTAAAACGATGCTCTTTGTTGTCTTTCACGCATGGTAGCCGAGCGGGACAACTGCTAGGCAGAGAATTGCCGCATGCGATCAACCGGGCAAGTGAAGCGGTGACCTGGCGAAAGCCATTGATATTGTTGTCACATGTTTGAAAAGGCGGGGAGCGTTGCTGCCGCATATGCTCCGCCGGATTGCTTTTACCGATGAAGAGAAGGGAACGATCCAGATGGCTTTTGAAAAAGAAACGTTGTTTTGGAACGAAAAATTCGGTAGCGACGATTATACCTTGACGCGGCTGCCTTACAGCAAAGCTCCAAGCTCCCTGCCGCCCATGCTGGCAACCGTCGGCGGTTCGCTTTCGGGGAAAGCGGCGCAGCGTGTCCTTCAAATGAGCAAGGGAGCTCCGCTGGCCGCTTTTATGATTTTGCTCGCCGGTGTTCAGTCACTCTTGCATAAATATACAGGCGCCTCTGACATTCTGGTCGGCATGCCGGTTGTACGGAAACCGACGGAGACGCGCCGATCCGTTAATCATTCGGTCATTTTGAAAAACTCGCTTTCGGCGGGTGCGACTTTTAAAACGCTTCTGAGCGAGCTGAGAACTTCCTTGCCGGAAGCGATTCAGCATCAACATATTCCGTTCTTGAAAATGACGGAAAAGCTGGACCTGCAACATGCGGACGGGATACCCGTCATCCATACGCTAGTATCCCTTAAGGAGCTGCATCTGGACGAAATCGGGCAAAACGTGGTCACGGATTGTTCCTTTGAATTCAGCTTAACCGGTGGGACGATTCAGCTAGCGCTGTCATATAACGAGCACTTATATGACTCTCAGTTCATGACTCGGGTCGTCGGCCATCTGAATCGCCTGCTGGTCGTGGGGCTTCACGAGTTGGAGCTGGATATCGCGCGGGCGGACATGCTGTCGGAGGACGAGAAATTTCAATTGCTGCAAAGCTTTAACGATACTGAGAAGGATTATTCCCGTGATCGGACGATTCATCAGCTTGTGGAGGAGCAGGTGAAGCGGGTGCCCGAAGCGACGGCGGTTGTCTTTGAGGGGCGTTGGCTTTCGTACGGGGAGCTGAACGAACGGGCGAACCGGCTGGCACGGACGCTGCGATCGGTCGGCGTGCTGCCCAATCAGCTGGTAGGCTTGATGGCCAGGAGATCGCTGGAGACGGTCGTTGGCATTCTGGCGGTTCTGAAAGCTGGCGGTGCCTACGTGCCGATCGACCCGGAATACCCGGAAGAACGCATCCGCTACATTCTGGAGAACTCGAACGCGCAGCTGCTGCTGACTCAAAGAGAACTGCTGCAGCAGGTGCCGTTCGAAGGGATCGTGTTGGCGCTGGATGACGAGCAGGCCTACAGCGACGATGGCTCGAACCTGGAGCCGGTCAGCGGTCCGAATGATCTGGCTTATGTCATCTATACGTCAGGTACGACGGGCAACCCCAAAGGGGTCATGCTGGAGCATCGCGGTTTGGTCAGCTTGAAGCTGATGTTCGCGGACAGACTGGGCATCACGGAGCATGACCGGATTGTTCAATTCGCCAGCCTGTCGTTCGACGCGTCCTGCTGGGAAGTGTTCGAAGCGCTCTATTTTGGCGCGGCTTTGTACATCCCGACGGCCGAGACGATTCTCGACAACCGCCTGTTCGAGAGTTATATGAACGAGCATGCGATTACGGCGGCGATTTTGCCTCCGACGTACAGCGCTTACTTGAACCCGGACCGCCTTCCCAGCTTAACGAAGCTCGTAACGGGAGGCTCGGCGGTATCGGCCGAATTCGTACAGCAGTGGAAATCGAAGGTCCACTACTTCAATGCTTACGGTCCTACCGAAGCTTCGATTGTTACGACGCTTTGGGATGCGGATGAGGAGCAGCCGGAGCGCAGAGTCATTCCGATCGGACGTCCGCTGGCCAATCACCGGATTTTTATTTTGGATGCCCACCTGCAGCTTGTGCCTCCGGGAGTAGACGGCGAGCTGTGCGTGGCAGGCGTGGGACTTGCGAGAGGTTACCTGAACCTTCCGGAGCTGACGGCAGAGAAGTTCGTGGAACATCCGTTTGCGCCGGGAGAACGCCTTTACCGGACGGGAGATCTCGGCCGCTGGCTGCCGGACGGAAATATTGAGTACTTGGGCCGGATCGACCATCAGGTGAAAATCCGTGGCTTCCGGATCGAGATCGGCGAGATTGAAGAGCAGCTTCTGAAGATCGACTCCGTGCAGGAGACGATCGTAATCGCGCGGGAAGGCAAAAGCGGGCAAGAGCTGTGCGCTTACCTGGTCGCGGGCCGCCCGCTTACGGTCGGCGAGCTGAGAAGTGGGCTGGCGCAAAAATTGCCGAATTACATGATTCCGGCGCATTTTGTTCAGCTTCCGCAGATGCCGCTTACGCCGAATGACAAAATCGACCGCAAGGCTTTGCCCGCCCCGGAAGGAAATGCGCTGATCGGCGGCGCGTACGTAGCTCCCCGCAATGAAGCCGAGCGGACGCTTGCCGATGTGTGGCAGGCGGTATTGAACGCCGATCGCGTTGGGGTAACAGATCATTTCTTTGAGCTGGGCGGAGACTCGATCAAGTCCATTCAAGTATCTTCGCGGCTTCATCAAGCCGGGTACAAGCTGGAAATTCGGGATTTGTTCAAATATCCGACTATCTCACAGCTCAGCCTGCATGTGAAACCGATCGGACGTACCATCGATCAAGGCGAAATAACGGGTGAAACGGCGCTGACGCCGATTCAGCATTGGTTTTTCGAGAGCTCCTTTGCAGACCCGCATCATTTCAACCAGTCGGTGATGCTGTACCGGAAGGAGCGCTTCGACGAAGAGACGGTACGTCAGGTGCTGCAAAAGCTGGCCGAGCATCATGACGTCTTGCGGATGGTGTTCCGCAAGACGGAACAAGGATTCAGCGCGCGGAACCGCGCAATTCAGGAAGGCGGGCTGTTCACGCTGGACGTGTTCGACTTCAAGGATGCGGAAAATACCGAGCAGGCTGTGGAAGCGAAGGCAACGGACATTCAAGCGGGCATTGATCTGGAGAACGGGCCCCTCGTGAGGGCGGGACTGTTCCAGTGCGCGGACGGCGATCATTTGCTGCTCGCGGTTCATCATGCCGTGGTGGACGGCGTGTCTTGGCGCATTTTGATGGAGGATTTCGCTCTGGGTTACGAGCAGGCCGGCAAAAGCGAGGAAATTCGTTTCCCGGCGAAAACGGATGCGTACCACACTTGGTCCGAGCAACTGGCCGCTTACGTGCAAAGCCCGGAGATGGCGAAGGAACGGGCCTATTGGCAGGCCGTGGAACAAATTGCGGTTCCGGCCGTGCCGAAGGATCTGGAGGAGGACGTTACGACGCAGCAGGACAGCGAATCGCTGTTCATTCGTTTGACTCCCGAAGAAACGGAGCTGCTGCTGAAGCGGGTTCACCGGGCTTACAACACCGAAATGAACGATATTTTGGTAACGGCGCTTGGCATAGCCGTTCGCAAGTGGACGGGACACGAACGGGTGCGGATCAATCTCGAAGGACACGGACGCGAATCGATCGGAACGGATATCGACATCACGCGCACAGTCGGCTGGTTTACGACCAAGTTTCCGGTCGTCCTGGAGCCGAAAACCGACCGGGATTTGGCCTATCAGATTAAACAGGTCAAGGAAAGCTTGCGCCGCATTCCTAACAAAGGGCTTGGGTACGGCGTATGCCGCTATCTCTCCAAATCGGAGGATGGCTTTGTTTGGGGCGCAGAGCCGGAAATTAATTTTAACTACCTCGGCCAGTTCGACGATGATGCCAATCAGGACGAGATCGGCATATCTTCTTATTCCAGCGGCAGCCCAACCAGCAACCAGCAGGCCCGCAGCTTTGTGCTGGATATCAACGGCATGGTACTGGACGGCGCTTTATCGCTTGATCTCAGCTACAGCCGGAAGCAGTATCGCAAGGTAACGATGGAAGCCTTCGCTCAGCGGCTTGAGCAAAGTCTCCGAGAGCTCATTACCCACTGCGCAGGCAAAGAAAACACCGAATTGACGCCTAGCGACGTGCAATTTAAAGGCTTGACCATCGCGGAATTGGAGCAAATTGCTCAGCGCTCGGGCCATCTCGGGGAAATCGAAAACATTTACTCGCTTACGCCGATGCAGAAGGGCATGTGGTTCCACAGCGCGCTTGACCGGCAGACGGCAGCTTACTTCGAGCAGACGCGGTTTACGATGCGGGGAGCGCTCGACGTCCAGATTTTCGAGAGGAGCTGGATGGAGCTTGCGAAACGTCATCTGGTGCTGCGGGCGAATTTTGTGAAAGGACCGGCGGGCGAGCCGCTGCAAATCATATACCGCGACAAGCCGGTCGGCTTTGAATATGAAGAACTGCTTCATTTGCAGGCGGTCGAGAAACAAACGTATTTGGATCAAAAGGCTGAGGCTGACAAGCTTCGCGGCTTCGATCTGGAACATGACGCGCTCGTTCGGGTTACGATCCTGCGCACCGAAGAGCAAAACTATCATGTGCTGTGGAGTTTCCAGCATATTTTGATGGACGGCTGGTGCCTGTCGCAGCTGACGCAGGAGCTGTTTGAGACGTACTCGGCCTTGGCATCCGGCAAGCAGCCAGCGGGAGATAAGGGATCGGATTATGGCGCCTATATCGAATGGTTGGAGAAACAGGACGATCAGGCGGCATCCGGCTATTGGACGGCATTCCTGGCAGATTATGAAGGGCAAACCGTACTCCCGGGACAAAAGGAAATGGCGCCGAACGGCAGATTTACGGCTGATCACGTCACCGCCGAGCTGGGCAAGGACTTGAGCGAGCGGATGGACCGGGTGGCGAAACAGCGCCTGGTTACGGTCAATACGCTGCTGCAAGCCGCTTGGGGCGTGATGCTGCAAAAATATAACGGAACAAACGATGCCGTATTCGGCAGTATCGTGGCCGGAAGACCGACAGAAATCCCGGGTATCGAGTCCATGATCGGGCTGTTCATCAATACGGTACCGGTCCGCGTCACGAGCGAAGCGGACACTGTGTTCGCCGACCTGATGGCGAAGCTTCAAGAGTGTGCGCTGGAGTCCGGGCGTTATGATTACTATCCGCTGTATGAAATTCAAGCCCGCAGCTTGCAAAAGCAGAACCTGATCAACCATATCATCGCTTTCGAGAACTATCCGGTGGACGAGCAGATGGAGCAGGCGGGCGACCAGCAGCACGGCGACCTGACGATCGCTGACGTTCAGATGGAGGAGCAGACGAACTATAACTTCACCGTGACCGTGGTGCCGGGAGTCGAGATCGAAATTCGGTTCGACTTTAACGCCGAAGTGTTCGATAAAGACAGCATTGAGCGGCTCAAGAGGCATCTCGTCCATCTGCTGGAGCAGGTGACGGATAACCCGGAAATTACAGTGGGCGAGCTGGAACTTGTGACGGAGGCCGAAAAGGCCGACCTTCTCGGACGTTTTAACGACACCACCACGGAATTTCCGCGCGGGAAGACGCTCACTCAATTGTTCGAAGAGCAGGCGGAGCTTTACCCGGACAACGTGGCCGCCGTCATGAACGAGCGGCAGCTGACCTACCGCGAGCTGAACGAGCGATCCAACCGCCTTGCGCGGAAGCTACGGGAGACGGGAGTAGAAGCGGAACAGCTGGTAGCGATTCTGGCCGAACGCTCGCTCGATATGGTCGTCGGCATTCTGGCGATTCTTAAAGCGGGCGGAGCATACGTGCCTGTCGATCCTGACTACCCGGAGGAGCGCATCCGCTTCATGATCGAGGATTCGGGCGCGCCGTTATTGTTGATTCAAAAGCATCTGCACGAGAAGACCGACTTCGCAGGAACGCGCCTCGAATTGGACGATTTCGTTTGGGGAGACAGAGGGGCGGACGCTGCCGATGCGTTGGACGCTTCGAACCTGGAGCCGATTTCCGGGCCGGGCAACCTGGCTTATGTCATCTACACGTCGGGAACGACTGGCAAACCGAAAGGAACGCTGATCGAGCATAAGAACGTCGTGCGCCTCCTGTTCAACGACAAGAACCTGTTCGACTTCGGGCCGTCCGACACGTGGACGCTGTTCCACTCGTTCTGCTTCGATTTCTCCGTCTGGGAAATGTACGGAGCGCTGCTGAACGGAGGCAAGCTGGTCATCGTACCGCCGCTGACGGCGAAAAATCCGGCCGAGTTCCTGGCGCTGCTGGGCCGCGAACAGGTCACGATTTTGAACCAGACGCCAACGTACTTCTACCAGCTGCTGCGTGAGGCCTTGGCGGACCATCCGTACGATCTGCGGATTCGCAACATCATCTTCGGGGGCGAAGCGCTGAGTCCGCTGCTGCTCAAGGGGTTCAAGACGAAGTACCCGGAGACGAAGCTGATCAATATGTATGGTATTACCGAGACGACGGTTCACGTTACGTATAAGGAAATCACGTGGGTGGAAATGGAGGCGGCGAAGAGCAATATCGGCAAGCCGATCCCGACGCTGAGGGTGTACGTCTTAGATGAAAACCGTCGCCCTGTGCCGATCGGCGTAGCGGGCGAAATGTACGTGGCCGGGGAAGGCCTTGCGAGAGGATACCTGAACCGCCCGGATCTGACGGCGGAGAAGTTCGTCGATTCCCCGTTTGCGGAGGGGGAAAAGCTGTACCGCTCGGGCGACTTGGCGGCTTGGCTGCCGGACGGGAACATCGAATACCTGGGCCGGATCGACCACCAGGTCAAAATCCGCGGGTACCGAATCGAGCTGGACGAAATCGAGACGCAGCTTCTGAACGTCGAGGGCGTGGAAGAAGCAGTGGTGCTCGCCCGTCAGGACGGCGGGGGGGAGAAGGCGCTTGTCGCCTACTTTGTGGCGGACCGGACACTGACGGTCAGCGAAATGAGAACCTCGCTGGCCCAGGGAATGCCGGGGTACATGATCCCGTCGTACTTCGTGCAACTGGAGCGCATGCCGCTGACGACCAACGGCAAAGTGGACCGCAAAGCGCTGCCGGAGCCGCAAGGCGGCATACAAACGGGCGTTGAATACGTAGCGCCGCGTAACCAGACGGAGTCCCAGCTTGTGAAGATCTGGGAGAAAGTGCTGGACTACTCCGGCATTGGAGTCCTGGACAACTTCTTCGACTTGGGCGGCCATTCCCTGCGGGCGACGACACTGGTGAGCAAGGTGCATCAGGAGCTGAACGTTGAGTTGCCTCTGCGCGACGTATTCCGCTACTCGACGATCGAAGAGATGGCTCTCGCCATCTTCCGGATCGGACAGCAGTCGTTCTCGTCGATTCCGCTGGCAGGCGCAAGAGCATATTATCCGCTTTCCTCAGCTCAGAAGCGGCTGTTTATCCTGAATCAGCTGGAAGGGGCCGATGAGAGCTACAACATGCCGGACGTGCTGCTGCTGGAAGGATCGATTGACCGGACTCTGCTGGAAAAGGCTCTCCGCGGACTGATCGCACGGCACGAAACGCTGCGAACCGGCTTTGAGATCGTACAAGGCGAAGCAGTACAGCGCATTTACGAGAGCGTCGATTTTGCCGTCGAGTACCGTCATGCGAGCGAAGAAGAAGCGCCCGAAGTGGTGCAGGCCTTCATCCGGCCTTTCGACTTGGCGAAGCCTCCGCTGCTGCGGGCGGAGCTCGTAGAGCTGGCAGCCGAACGTTATTTGCTGATGTTCGACATGCACCATATCGTCTCCGACGGGGTTTCGATGGACGTGTTAGTCGAGGAACTCGTTCGTCTGTACGGCGGCGAGTCATTAGAGCCTTTGCGTATTCAATACAAGGACTATGCGGTATGGCAGCAGTCGGACGAGCACAAAGTGCAGTTGAAACGCGAGGAAGCTTACTGGCTGGACCGTTACCGGGGCGAGCTGCCGGTTCTGGAAATGCCGACGGACTATCTGCGTCCGGCCGTGCAGAGCTTTGAGGGACAAACGCTGACGTCCTTCGTGGACGAGGCAACGAACGAAGGCTTGAAGCAGCTGGCTACTCAAAGAGGAACGACGCTGTATATGGTGCTGCTTGCGGCATATACCGTGCTTTTGCATAAATACACAGGTCAGGACGATTTGATCGTCGGAACGTCGATTGCGGGCAGAACGCACGGAGACACGCAGCCTTTGATCGGAATGTTCGTCAATACGCTGGCGCTTCGCAATTATCCGGCTTCGGAGAAGACCTTCCTGTCGTATCTGGAAGAAGTGAAAGAAACGACCTTAGGCGCTTACGAGCATCAGAATTATCCATTCGAAGAGCTCGTCGATAAAGTGCAGGTCAGCCGGGATTTGAGCCGCAATCCGCTGTTTGACACGATGTTCTCCCTGCAAAACTTGGAGAATAAAGAGTTTGAGCTGGAAGGACTGAAATTGTCCCCGTACCCTAGCGAATACGGCACGGCCAAGTTCGACCTGAGTGTGGATGTTACGGAAGAAAACGGCGGCCTGGAGTGCAGCTTTGAATTCGCAACGGCTCTTTATAAAGAAAGCACGATCCGGCGGCTGTCGACTCATTTCGGACATTTGCTTGCGGCGATCGTAAGCCGTCCGGATGCGAAGATTGCCGAGCTGAACTTGTTGACGGCAGAGGAAAAAGAGCAAATTCTCGGCGCGTTTAACCCGGTGCAGCCGGAAGCGGCTCCTGTGGCGGCGTTCCACCGGCTGTTCGAGGAACAGGCGGTGCGCACGCCGAAAGCGGCGGCCGTCGTGTACGAGAACGAGCGGCTGACGTATGCGGAGCTGAACGAGCAGGCGAACCGCTTGGCAGCCACGCTGCGCGCAAACGGCATCGGCCGGGAGTCGATCGTCGGCATTCTCGCTGAGCGTTCGGTGGATTTGCTGGTGGCCGTGCTGGCCGTCTGGAAAGCGGGCGGGGCGTATGTGCCGCTCGACCCGGATTATCCGGCGGACCGCGTGCGGTTCATGCTTGAAGACAGCGGAGCGAAGGTGCTGCTGACGCAAACGGCGCTGCGAGAGCGGGCCGAAGCCTGGCTCGGCGAAGAGGAACTGGCGCTGACCGCGGTGCTGTACCTGGACGACGAAGCGTCGTACAGCGAGGAGCGGGGGAATGCGCCAATTGGCTCCGGCATGGTGTCCGGCAAGCTGACGGATGCTGTGGACGATGGCGATAAGAGCCAACAGAATGTTGGCACTGACAGCTTCCATGAAGCGCGTCCAGAGGACCTGGCGTACGTGATCTACACGTCGGGAACGACGGGCAAGCCGAAGGGCGTGATGATCGAGCACCGTAGTCTGGTGAACACGGCGGCGGGCTACCGGCGGGAATACCGGTTGGATCAGTTCCCGGTGCGGCTGCTGCAGCTCGCAAGCTTCTCGTTCGACGTGTTCGTGGGAGATATCGCGCGGACGCTGTATAACGGAGGCACGATGGTGATTGTGCCGAAGGACGACCGGATCGATCCGTCTCGTCTGCACCACTGGATGGAGCGGGAGCGGGTCACCCTCTTCGAATCGACGCCGGCGCTGATCGTGCCGTTCCTGGAGTACGTGCACGAGCAGCAACTGGATATGAGCGGGATGGAGTTGTTGATCACGAGCTCGGACAGCTGCAGCGTGGCGGATTACCGGACCTTGCAGGAACGCTTCGGCACGTTGTTCCGGATCATCAACGCATACGGCGTGACGGAAGCGGCGATCGATTCCAGCTTCTACGACGAGCCGCTGACGAAGCTGCCGCAGACAGGCCATGTGCCAATCGGCAAAGCGTGGCTGAATGCGAAATTCTACATCGTGGACGCGCATCTGAACCCGGTACCGGTCGGGGTGCTGGGCGAAATGGTTATCGGCGGAGTCGGGGTAGCGCGCGGGTACTTGAACCGTCCAGAGCTGACGGAAGAGAAGTTCGTAGACAGTCCGTTCGCCGCGGGCGAGCGGCTGTACCGCACGGGAGACTTGGCACGGTGGATGGAGGACGGGAACGTGGACTTCATCGGCCGAATCGACAACCAGGCGAAAATCCGGGGCTACCGGATTGAGACGGGCGAGATCGAGTCGCAACTGCTGCGGGTGGAAGGCGTGCGCGAAGCGGTGGTGCTGGTTCGAAGTGACACGAACGGGCAGAAGGCGCTATGCGCGTATTATATACCAGATACCGGAGCGGAGTTGGCAGTGAACGATTTGCGCAGCGCGCTGGCGCAGGAGCTGCCGGGCTACATGATCCCCTCGTATTTTGTGGAGCTGGAGTACCTGCCTCTGACGCCGAACGGAAAGATTGACCGGAAGGCGCTGCCTTCGCCGGAAGGGGGAGCGGTAAGCGGAACAGAGTACGTCGCACCGCGCAATGAGCTGGAAACGAAGCTGGCGGCGATTTGGCAGGAGGTGCTGGGGCTTGCGAAGGAGATTGGCATTCACGACAACTTCTTCGACCTCGGCGGCCACTCCCTGCGGGCGACGACGCTGGTCAGCAAGATTCATAAAGAGTTGAACGTGGATCTGCCGCTGCGCGACGTGTTCCGCCATTCCATGATCGAAAGCATGGCGGCCGCCATATCCCGGCTGGATGAGCAGACATTCGTTGCCATTCCCGTGGCGGATGACCGAGAGGTGTACCCGCAATCTTTTGCTCAAAAACGTCTCTTTATCCTGAATCAACTGGAAGGCGCGGAGCTTAGCTACAACATGCCGGAAGCGATGCTGCTGGAGGGTGCTTTGGACCGGGCAAGGTTCGAAGAAGCGTTGCGTAAGCTCGTGGCGCGGCATGAAATGCTGCGCACCGGGTTCGAAATGGCGGATGGCGAAGCATCGCAGCGGATTTACCAGGACTTGAATTTTGCCGTGGAGTTCTATCGAGCGGATGAGCAAGAGGCCGAAGAGACGGTTCGTCGTTTCGTTCGTCCGTTTGACTTGGCGAAGCCTCCGCTGCTGAGGGTAGGCCTTGTCGAACTGGCTCCGGCACGCCATATTCTAATGTACGATATGCATCATATTATTTCCGACGGCGTCTCGATGGAAATCTTTGTTGAAGAATTCGTCCGCTTGTACGGCGGCGAGCAATTGGAGCCACTTCGCATTCAGTACAAAGACTACACCGTTTGGCAGCATTCGCAGGAGCAGAAGAAACGGCTTCAGCGTCAGGAGGCGTACTGGCTGGACATGTTCCAAGGCGAGCTTCCGGTGCTGGAAATGCCGACCGACTATCCGCGTCCGGCCGTGCAGAGCTACGAAGGCCAAACGCTGGAGTTTTTCTTCGACGCTTCGAAAACCGACGGCCTGAAGCAGCTTGCCTCGGAAACGGGCACGACGCTGTTTATGGTGCTGCTTGCGGCGTATAACGTCCTTCTGCATAAATATTCAGGTCAGGAAGACGTGATCGTTGGTACGCCGATAGCCGGAAGGAATCATGGAGATGTGCAGCCGTTGATCGGGATTTTCTTAAACACGCTGGCTATCCGCAGTTATCCGGCTTCGGAAAAGACATTCCTGTCATACCTGAACGAAGTCAAAGAAACGACCCTCCACGCCTTCGAGCATCAAAACTATCCGTTCGAAGAATTGGTGGACAAGGTGCAAGTCACCCGTGATTTAAGCCGCAATCCGCTCTTCGACACGCTGTTTACGATGCAGAATACGGAGAACGAGGAATTTGAGCTGGAAGGGCTTCGCCTGATTCCTTATCCGAGCGCACTGGATACCGCGAAGTTTGATATCAGCTTGGATGTGGGCGAGGAGAACGGCGGCTTGGATTACAGCTTCGAATATGCGACGGCTCTCTACAAAAGGGAGACGATCGAACGGCTGGCGAAACATTACGAGCAGCTGCTCGTAACGATCGTAAGCCGTCCGGACGCGAAGATCGCCGAGCTGAACTTGCTGACGGCGGCGGAAAAAGAGCAAATTCTCGGCGCGTTTAACCCGGCGCAGCTAGAAGAGGCTCCTGCGGCCGCGTTCCACCGGCTGTTTGAGGAACAGGCGGAGCGCACGCCAGAAGCGGCGGCCGTCGTGTACGAGAACGACCGGCTGACGTATGCGGAGCTGAACGAGCGGGCGAACCGCTTGGCAGCTACGCTGCGCGCAAACGGCATCGGCCGGGAGTCGATCGTCGGCATTCTTGCCGAGCGTTCGGTGGACTTGCTGGTGGCCGTGCTGGCCGTCTGGAAAGCGGGCGGGGCGTATGTACCGCTCGACCCGGATTATCCGGTGGAGCGCGTGCGGTTCATGCTTGAAGACAGCGGAGCGAAGGTACTGCTGACGCAAACGCCGCTGCGAGAACGTGCTGAAGCCAGGCTCGACGAAGAGGAGCTGGCGCTGGCGGCGGTGCTGTACCTCGACGACGAAGCGTCGTACAGCGAGGAGCGAGCGAATGCGCCGATTGGCTCTGGCATGGTCTCCGGCAAGCTGACGGATGCTGTGGACGACGGCGATGAGAGCCATCAGAATGTTGGCACCGACAGCTTCCATGAAGCCCGTCCGGAGGATCTGGCATACGTGATCTATACGTCGGGAACGACGGGCAAGCCGAAGGGCGTGATGATCGAGCACCGCAGCCTGGTGAACACGGCGGCGGGCTACCGGCGGGAATACCGGTTGGATCAGTTCCCGGTGCGGCTGCTGCAGCTCGCAAGCTTCTCGTTCGACGTGTTCGTGGGAGATATCGCGCGGACGCTGTACAACGGAGGCACGATGGTGATTGTGCCGAAGGACGACCGGATCGATCCGTCTCGTCTGCACCACTGGATGGAGCGGGAGCGGGTCACCCTCTTCGAATCGACGCCGGCGCTGATCGTGCCGTTCCTGGAGTACGTGCACGAGCAGCAACTGGATATGAGCCGGATGGAACTGTTGATCACGAGCTCGGACAGCTGCAGCGTGGCGGATTACCGGACCTTGCAGGAACGCTTCGGCTCGTTGTTCCGGATCATCAACGCATACGGCGTGACGGAAGCGGCGATCGACTCCAGCTTCTACGACGAGGAGCTGGCGAAGCTGCCGCAGACAGGAAATGTGCCGATCGGCAAAGCGTGGCTGAATGCGAAATTCTACATCGTGGACGCGCATCTGAACCCGGTGCCGGTCGGGGTGCTGGGCGAGCTGGTTATCGGCGGAGTCGGGGTAGCGCGAGGGTACTTGAACCGTCCGGAGCTGACGGAAGAGAAGTTCGTAGACAGTCCGTTCGCCGCGGGCGAGCGGCTGTACCGCACGGGAGACTTGGCGCGGTGGATGGAGGACGGGAACGTGGACTTCATCGGCCGGATCGACAACCAGGCGAAAATCCGGGGATACCGGATTGAGACGGGCGAAGTCGAAGCGAAGCTGCTGAGTGTAGGTGGCGTGAAGGAAGCGGTCGTCGTCGTCAGGGAAGATCAAGAAGGTCAGAAAGCTTTGTGCGCTTATTATACAGCGGAAGAAGGCTTGACGGCGGCGGACCTGAAGCGGGCGATTGCCAGCGAGCTGCCGGGGTACATGATCCCGTCGTACTTCGTGGAGCTGGAGCGCCTGCCTCTGACGCCGAACGGAAAGATTAACCGGAAGGCGCTGCCGGCGCCGGAAGGGGAAGCGGGAAGCGGAACGGAGTACGTCGCACCGCGCAATGAGCTGGAAACGAAGCTGGCGGCGATTTGGCAGGAGGTGCTGGGGCTTGCGAAGGAGATTGGCGTTCACGACAACTTCTTCGACATCGGCGGCCACTCCCTGCGAGCGACAACGCTGGCGGGCAAGGTATTTAAGGAATTAAACGTCAACCTGCCGCTGCGCGACGTATTCCGTCACTCGACGATTGCGGCGATGGCCGAGGCGATCGCACGGATGGAACGGCGGGAGCATGAGGCCATTCCTCAAGCTGAGGAGAGAGAGTACTACCCTCTGTCCTCCGCCCAGAAACGGCTGTTCATTCAGCACACGCTGGATGGAGCGGATCAGCTTTACAACATGCCGGAGCTGGTGCAGGTGGAAGGCGAGTTTGATTTAGACCGGTTGAAAGCCGCCTTGCGGAAATTGATAACACGGCATGAATCGCTGCGCACCGGTTTTGAAATCGTGAAGGGCGAAGCGGTTCAGCGGATTTACCCGCAGGTCGATTTTACTATCGAGCATCATCAAGCGGATAAAGAGGATGCGGCTCAAATCGAGCAGATCGTCCGTAGCTTCGTTCGTCCGTTTGATCTCGGCAAGCCGCCGCTGCTGCGCGCCGGGGCCATCGAGCTAGAGCCGAACCTGCATATTCTCCTTTTCGACATGCACCATATGGTGTCCGACGGCGTATCGATGGCGATTGTGATCGATGAGTTCTCGAGTTTCTACGCCGGGGAAGAATTGCCGCCACTGCGCATTCAATACAAGGATTATGTCGTTTGGCAGCAGTCAAAGGCCCACCGAGAGCGGATCGGGCGGCAGGAAGCGTACTGGCTGCAAACCTTCGAAGGCGAGCTGCCGACGGCGGACCTGCCGATGGACTACGAACGGTCTGCGGCTCGCAGCTACGAAGGCGCGCATCTGGAGTTCGACGTCGAAGCTTCTCTCTCTGCGCGGCTGCGCGAATTGGCAGCCGAGCGTGAAAGCACGCTGTTCATGGTGCTGCTTGCGGCTTATACCGTGCTGCTGTCCAAGTACAGCGGGCAGGAGGACTTAATCGTGGGCACCCCGGTGGCGGGAAGAACGAACGCCGATTTGGAAGCGGTCATCGGGATGTTTGTCAATACGCTGGCGATCCGCAATCGTCCGTCGGGCGACAAAACGTTCTTGTCCTACCTGGAAGAAGTGAAGGAAACGGCTTTGGGTGCTTTTGAGAACCAGGATTATCCATTCGACGAGCTTGTGGAGCGTTTGAATGTGAAGCGGGAGCCGGGCCGCTTCCCGCTGTTCGATGCCGTTTTCGACTTGCAAAATATCGAAGAACGAGACGCCGAGCTGGAAGGGGTCAGCCTGAAGACTTACGAGCTTGACCATTTGGAAGAAGCGAAGTTCGATCTGACGCTGTTTATGTATGAAAACAACGGGGCGCTGAGCGGGGGCTTCTTCTACGCCACCAAGCTGTTCAAAGAAGCGATGATCCGCACCTTGACCGAGGATTACCTGCGGGTACTGTCTCAAATTGCGGAAAATCCACAACTTGAGCTAAGCCGGATTGAATGTCATAAACCGGCGGCAGGCGCAAAGAGTGCCGTCGATACGATCGAATTCGCGTTCTAATCCTACAAGCGCGCCTCCGCCGTCAAGCGAAAGCGGCGCGCATCCCAAGGAAGACGGCGAACAACGTCCAAGCCCGTAAACGCGCAGGCCGAAAGCAAGCTTTTTCGGACCTGCGCCAGGGCATGCGGTCACTTCATTTTTAGGGGAGGTACAAATGAAATCTTTGTTTGAAAAGGAAGAACGGTACTGGAGCGGCAAGTTTGATGCCGATGACAGCCTGAGCTTCCTTCCCTACAGTCAATCCTCCAAATTATCCGCCGACGGGGAAGCTGCGGCCGAGCCGGGCTTGCTTCACCGTACTCTGCCGAGCGAACTCTCAGAGAGAATCATTTGCCTCGCCAACGGTTCGGATTTGGCTTTGTACATGATTGTTTTGGCAGGAGTAAAAAGCCTGCTGTTCAGATATACCGGGCGGGACCAAGTGCTGGTGGGCATGCCTTCTTATAGCGCAGACCCTGACGGGACTCCGCCGCCGCAGGACATTTTGGTAATCAAGACGTCCGTAAGCCACCAGACTACGCTGAAAACGCTGCTCGGGGGCATCAAAGCCTCCATCGGCGAGGCGCTGGAGCATCAGCACCTGCCTTTTCGGAAAATGGTGGAGCCGCTCCATCTGGACTATACGGGGGACGGCCTACCAATCATCAACACCGTCGCATCCTTTGCACCGATTCATCCGGAACCGCTGGGCAACCGGGTGGCGGCCGATACGGTTTTTCGCTTCGACCGCCAAAACCATTCCATCGAGCTGGAAATAAGCTTTGACGGGCAGTTGTACGAGCGGGCATTTGTGGAACAGGCGGCCGACCATCTTGTTCGGCTGCTGTCCGTGCTTTTATTTCAGCCGGATCTGGAGCTCGGACAAGCCGATGTGCTGTCCCCAGACGAGAGGGAGACGCTGCTGAAGCGATTTAATGACACCGAAACCGGGTTCGAGCGGGGGAAAACGATTTACGGCTTGTTCGAAGAACAGGCGGAGCTTTACCCGGACAACGTGGCCGCCGTCATGAACGAGCGGCAGCTGACCTACCGCGAGCTGAACGAGCGATCCAACCGCCTTGCGCGGAAGCTGCGGGAGACGGGAGTAGAAGCGGACCAGCTGGTAGCGATTCTGGCCGAACGCTCGCTCGATATGGTCGTCGGTATTCTGGCGATTCTCAAAGCGGGCGGAGCCTACGTGCCTGTCGATCCCGACTACCCGGAGGAGCGCATCCGCTTCATGATCGAGGATTCGGGCGCGCCGTTATTGCTGATTCAAAAGCATCTGCACGAGAAGACCGACTTCGCAGGAACGCGCCTCGAATTGGACGATTTCGTTTGGGGCGACAGAGGGGGGGACGCCGCTGATACGCTGGACGCTGCGAACCTGGAGCCGATTTCCGGGCCGGGCAACCTGGCATATGTCATCTACACGTCGGGAACGACCGGCAGACCGAAAGGAACGCTGATCGAGCATAAGAACGTCGTGCGTCTCCTGTTCAACGACAAGAACCTATTCGACTTCGGGCCGTCCGACACGTGGACGCTGTTCCACTCGTTCTGCTTCGATTTCTCCGTCTGGGAAATGTACGGAGCGCTGCTGTACGGAGGCAAGCTGGTCATCGTACCGCCGCTCACGGCGAAAAATCCAGCTGATTTCCTGGCGCTGCTGGGCCGCGAACAGGTCACGATTTTGAACCAGACGCCAACGTACTTCTACCAGCTGCTGCGTAAGGTCTTGGCGGACCATCCGTACGATCTGCGGATTCGCAACGTCATCTTCGGGGGCGAAGCGCTGAGTCCGCTGCTGCTCAAGGGCTTCAAAACGAAGTACCCGGAGACGAAGCTGATCAATATGTACGGCATTACGGAGACGACGGTTCACGTGACGTATAAGGAAATCACGTGGGTGGAAATGGAGGCGGCGAAGAGCAATATCGGCAAGCCGATCCCGACGCTGAGGGTGTACGTCCTGGATGAAAACCACCGCCCTGTGCCGATCGGCGTAGCGGGCGAAATGTACGTGGCCGGGGAAGGGCTTGCGAGAGGATACCTGAACCGTCCGGATCTGACGGCGGAGAAGTTCGTCGATTCCCCGTTTGCGGAGGGGGAGAAACTGTACCGCTCGGGCGACTTGGCGACTTGGCTGCCGGACGGCAACATCGAATACCTGGGACGGATCGACCACCAGGTCAAAATCCGCGGGTACCGGATCGAGCTGGACGAAATCGAGACGCAACTGCTGAAGATCGCCGCCGTGCAAGAAGCCAAGGTGCTCGACTGCGACGACGCGAACGGCCAAAAGCAGCTTGTCGCTTACTATGTCGCGGAAACGAGGCTGGCGGCGCATGAACTCAAGGAGGAGCTCGCCAAGCAGCTTCCGGGGTATATGATTCCTTCGTACCTCGTGCAGCTTTCGGGGATGCCGCTGACCCCGAACGGGAAAATCGACCGCAAAGCGCTGCCCGCGCCGGAGGAAGCCGCGGTCGGAGGAGCGGAATATGTCGCGCCGAGAACGCTGCTTGAAATGAAGATCGCCCGCGTCTGGCAGGATACGCTTGGCGTTCCGCAGGTCGGCGTAAAGGATAACTTTTTTGAGTTGGGTGGCAATTCGTTAAGTCTGATGAGGCTCGTTCAAGCCGTTTATGATGAAACGGGATTTGAGATACCGCTGAACCGCCAATTCCATAATGTAACAGTTGAAGCCATGGCTTTCGGAGAGGGGGATCTCGGCCTGGATAAAGGAGGAGACTCCTTCATTAAGCTGAATAAAGCAGGAGATCTGAACGTGTTCTGCTTCCCTCCGGGCAGCGGCTTCGGCATCGGTTATCGAGAGCTCGCAAGCAGGCTCGACGGCCGGTTCGTGCTCTACGGCATTGATTTTATCGACGATGCCGTCGATTACAAGGCCATGCTGAACCGTTATGTGGACGAGATCGTCCGCATCCAGCTGGAAGGACCTTACGTGCTGCTCGGCTACTGCTTCGGAGGCAACCTGACGTTCGAGGTAGCCAAAACGATGGAGAAAAGAGGGTATTCCGTAACGGACGTGCTCATGGTGGACTCGTGGATTAAGGACGCGCTGACGCCTTCCGAAACGTCGGAGAAAGAGCTTGAAGAAATGCTTGCTGATTTCGACGAAGAAGAGAAGGAATTAATGAGCAACCCGCTCGTGCGGGAGCGGGTTCATCGGAAGGTCAAAGCGACCTTGGCGTACGAAGCGCAGCTTATTAATTCCGGCACGATCCCGGCCCGGATTTACGAACTGATTGCGAAGGACAGCGAAGCATTCCGCTTGAAGTACCAATTGCCTTCCTGGCGGGGGGCAACGACGCAAGCTTACGCCGATTACCGGCTGGAGGGCGCGCACGAGGAATTGCTGGAACTTGCGCGCGTGGAAGAAACGGCCGTCGTCATCCGGGACATCTTAGAGCAAGTCAAGCGGCAAATCGAAGCGGAGGCCGGGGTACTGCATGGAAGCTGACCGGCAGCCGTCTGTTCTAGAACAAGGCACAGCGGCGCCTTCCAGGCGCCAAACCGCTTACGCCGCCTGGAAAGCGTTCCGCTGGCTGATGTCCTATGTAAGCCGTCACAAAGGCTGGATGATCGTCGGTATCTTGTCCGCGATTGCCGCCGCCGTTATTGAGGTATGGACGGGAAGTTTGATCGAGCAGCTGACCACCCAGGCCGAGAAGGGGGCGGGGCCAGTCGTTCTGCAAATCGTGTACACGGTCTTTGTGGTCATCTTGATCGGTGTGCCGGCGAAGTTTTTCATGAGCTTCGGCGTGGAGCGAAGCAGCGCCTCTGCGGTGCAGGATATCCGCAATCATGTCATGCGTCATATCGGCAAACTCCCGGTCTCCTATTTGGAAAAGCAGCATTCCGGCGACGTGTTGTCGCGGGTCAACAACGACCTGCAGCTCATCCAGCAGTTTATGGTTCGGGACTTCGCCCAGTGGTTTTATCATCCGCTTTTGTTCATCGGCTGTTTCGCTTATTTGATCTACCTCCAATGGGAGCTGATGTTGTACAGCCTGCTGTTATTTCCCTTAGCGCTGCTGGTTTCCCAATGGATCGGCAAGCAGTTGGAGCGGTTAACGGAGGAAGCCCAGGTGAATATGGGCCGAATGAACGTCAACCTCCAGGATACGCTTGGGGGTATGCCTATTGTAAAAAGCTACCTGCTATCCGGCATGTTATCTCGCTCCTACCAAGTGCTGCTGCAATTGACGGCCCAAAAAAAGCTGGCCGTGAAAAAGCGGGAAGCCTGGGTCAACCCGCTGCTTTCCACGCTGATGATCAGCCCGATCATTTTCGCCGTCAGTTACGGAAGCTATTTGATCTACAACGGGCAGCTAGGTGCGGGAGAGCTGATTGCCTTCCTGTACTTGCTGAATCTGTGTCTGGAGCCGCTGGAGCATATTCCCGAGCTCATCACGCGGACGTTCGAAATGTCCGGTGCCCTGAGAAGGGTCTCCGAAATCGTCGAGCAGCCGCCCGAAACGGAAAATGGCCGTTCGCTTCCGAAAGCAAGCGCCGCCCCCATCGAGTTTCAGAACGTAACCTTCGGGTATGAGGAGAACTCCCCGATTCTGCGGAATGTCAGCTTCTCAGTGCCGGAAGGAAAGACGATCGGGCTTGTCGGAGCGAGCGGCGGAGGGAAGAGCACGGTGTTTAAGCTTGTATGCGGCTTTTATCCACTTCCGGAGGACCAGGGCGAAATCCGCGTGTTCGGCAGCCTGATCCACGGCGCCGATCCGGAGCAGCTTCGGTCGTATTTTTCCGTGGTAACCCAGGATTCATATTTGTTTAGCGGCACGATCGCCGAAAATATCGGCTACGGGCGGGAAGAAGCGTCGATGGACGAGATTATCGAAGCCGCCAAAGCCGCTCAGGCGCATTCCTTCATTATGCAGCTTCCTGGCGGCTATCAGACGTATGTCGGAGAGCGCGGAGGCTTTTTGTCCGGCGGGCAGCGCCAGCGCATTGCAATGGCCCGGGCTTTTCTGAAGGATGCTCCCGTTCTGCTGCTGGACGAGCCAACGTCGGCTCTTGATCCGGAGTCGGAAAGCGCGGTTCAGGAAGCGCTTAACATATTGATGAAGCAGAGAACGACGATGGTTATTGCCCACCGGCTTTCCACAGTACAAAACGCCGACGAAATTTGGGTCATGGAACAAGGAAATATTGTGGAAAAGGGCACTCATGAACAATTGCTGGAGATGAAGGGACTGTACGCCCAGTCGTACTACCAGGAATTTACCAAGTCTGCCGAACGCAGGGAGGTGGCGTACACTTGAAAAAGGGCGAATGGCTCTCGCAAGTGAAAGAACTCTGCTACTTGCTGACGTTTATGAACGGCAAGCGCAAAACCCAGTACGCTATTGGCCTGGTCGTGACGGCGCTCTCCCAGACATTGTTCCTGATCGCCTTCAGCTTGGTCGTACAAAACTTGGTTGATTTCTCCGTGTCCCGAGATACGTCCCTGATGGTGGAAGCCTTTATTATTTTGGGCGTGTCCCTGTTCCTGGAAAATATAGTTTCTCCCTGGTTCATTTACTTATACCAGCGCAGTGTCGAGCTGACTGTGCTGAATATCCGCGAACGTCTTTATGACAAGCTGTGCCGGGTGCGGCCGAAATTTCTGGAGCAGACGCACCATGGGGACTTGCTGTCGCGAGTGAACAACGACGTAACGACCGTTGAGTTTACATTCTCGCAGGTTTACTTCGTTTTGCTGCTTCAAGTTGTCTTTTGCATCGGCTCCATTGTCTCCATGGTGTTGATCGATTGGCGTTTTGCCGGCGTATCCTTTGTCATTCTGCTGCTGTCCTCCGTGGTCAGCCTGAAATTTGCGCGGGATGTTCGCGTCTTGTCCGAACAAGGCTTGCAAACGCTCGGTAAAATGACCGAAAAATTCAAAGATTTTATGGGCGGCATTCAATTGGTGAAGCTGTTCCGCATCCGCACGATTTACGGCCAGTACGAGGCGTTGAACGAACAAATGACGCAGACGCTTCGGCAAACGGCACAGAAGAACGGCATGCAGGCTGCGGTGAACCATTTTATCAGCTACGTCACGTTCTGCGGCATCATCGTCATCGGCAGTCTTCTTTATGCCTACGGATTGATGGGAATGGGAAGCGTCGCCGCCCTGGCTGTTCTGCAAGTGAATCTGACGCACGCCTTGTTGAACTTGGGGATGGTTCTGTCGATGATCCAAAATTCGCTCGCGGGCGCTCACCGGATTCAAGAGGTACTAAGAGAGGAAGAGGAACCGGAGCGTTTGGGATCTCCTCACAGCGAACTCGTGTCGGAGGCTGCGGTGGAGTTTCGCGATGTGGAATTTTCCTATCAGGCGGATAAAAAGGTGCTTGTCGACATGTCCATGCAGGTGTTTCCCGGCCAGGTCGCCGCTATCGTGGGGGCCAGCGGCAGCGGCAAAAGTACGCTGATCAAGCTGCTGCTCGGCTTTTATCCTGTGGACAGCGGAGAAATCCTGCTCCAAGGCAAACCGTTCGGCCATTACACGCTGGACGAAATCCGCAGGCAGATTGCATACGTTCCGCAGGAGCCGTTCTTGTTTACCGGCACGATTGAGGAAAACATCCGCTACGGCAACCCGGATGCAACGGATGAAGAAGTGATCGAAGCGGCCAAAGCGGCGTACGCTCACCATTTCATTCAGGAACTTCCTGAACAGTATAAAACGCCGGTGGGAGAGAGAGGAGCGTCGTTGTCGGGCGGACAAAGGCAGCGAATTGCGATCGCCCGGGCGATTCTCAAAAACGCCCCGATTCTGCTGCTGGACGAAGCGACTTCCGCGCTGGATAATGAATCCCAGCATTGGGTACAGCAGGCCCTGAACGTATTGATGAAGGGGCGCACCACCATTCTGATCGCCCACCGTCTCAGCACCGTGGAACATGCGGATTTGATTACCGTCATGAACCAAGGGACGGTCGTCGAGCGGGGCCGCCATCAGGACCTGCTGGCGCTCGGGGGTTATTACGCCCGGCTGTACGGCTAGACCCGCTTTACGGCGGGCGGCTTCCTGCTTGCGAATGCGACAGAGTCTTTTAGTAATCCAAGGTATGACTTTATAACCGGTAGTTACCAGAAAACGTAGACACGAAAAAGGAGGAAGAGTCCGAAGGAGCCGTTCCGGGAATGGCCTGCGCGGTTCTTCTAAGAGTGACTAAGTGACATCTAGGTACAAAGCCTATCTATAAAAAATCTCTAAACCGGGAGTGTGTCGATGTGAGAGAGAATACCAACGAGCAATATGGATTAACGCAAGCCCAGCGCCGAATATGGTTCATGGAAATTATGAATCCGGGAACGTCCATCACGATGCTTTCCGCGACCTACCAAATTACGGGTGAGATCGACACACAGCTTCTGGAGCAAGCGACGGCAGAGATCGTCAAAACCTATGACGCTTTCCGAATCCACATTAGCGGGGATTTGCAAAATCCAACGCAGTGGTTCGAAGAGCCAGAGAATGTCCAAGCTAGGATAAGCCGCCTCGAAATAGGCACAACCGAACAATTCTATGCTTGGGTGAAAGAAGTAAGCGAAAAACCAGCCAGTGTGTTCGACGAACACCTCTACCAATTTACGATTATCCATTTTGCGAACGGCCAAGTATGGCTCAATTTGACGGTAAATCATATTATCGCCGACGGCTTGTCCGTCAATGCTTTGCTGCATGCGGTGATGGAAAAATACCTGGAACTGCGCAAAGGCATCTCCAGCAGTTACCAGGCCCCTTCCTATCTGGATTATATTTCCGCGGAGCGTGAATATGAGCAATCCCAGCGTTATCAAAAGGGCAAGGAATACTGGCTGACGAAGTACAACACTTTGCCTGAAACGACCGGCATTAAATCGTATCCGCAATTCTCGATCGGCAGCGAATCCAATAAACTGGCCATCACTTTGGACGGTTCCCGGTATGAAAGCATTCTGGCCTTCAGCGAACAATATCAGGTCAGCTTATATACGTTATTTCTGTCCGCCATGTACGCCTTATTGTACAAGCTGACCGACAGCACCGATGTTCCGGTCGGCACGGTTTTCGCCAATCGCACCAGCAAGAAGGAAAAAGAAACGATCGGCATGTTCGTCAGCACCGTGGCTACGCGGACTCGTCTGAATCCAGACAGACACGTGCTTTCCTTGATCCAAACGGTTTCCAAGGAAAATACGGCGGATTTGCGGTATCAGAAATACCCTTATAACCAATTGATCCAGGATTTACGCGAACAACACGGCCGCAACGATCTTTCGGGGCTGTTCCGCACGTCTCTGGAATATCTGCCTTTGAAAATCGTGGAGTACGAAGAAATCAAGGTACGTCTGGAGGCTCACTTTGCTAGGCACGAGATGGACGATTTGCTGCTGCGCTTCGACCATATGCTGAATGAAGGCCATGTAATTCTCCATGCTTCCTATCGTACCGGCCTGTTCGAGACAGCCGAGATTGATCGGATTATGGAACAGTATGTAACCGTTCTGGACCAGTTTCTTCAGAATCCTGAACTGCCGGTACGCGATATTTCTTTGCTGAGCGATGAGGAGAGACACCGCATTCTCAACGTTTTTAACCCGCCGGTGGCAGGGCTGAGCGAGGGAGAAGCGTTTCATCGGTATGTTGAAAAGTTTGCCCGGGAAATTCCGGATCATCCGGCAGTCGTCTATATGGACAAACAGCTGACCTACGGCGAATTGAACGAACGCGCCGAGCGGCTGGCTTCTCTCCTTCGCGAACAGGGCGTGGGAAGGGAGACGATTACGGGGATCTGGGCGGAGCGTTCGGTGGAACTGCTGATCGGGGTGCTCGCCGTTTGGAAAGCCGGCGGAGCCTATGTACCGCTGGACCCCGATTATCCGGCGGAGCGGATTGAGTACATGCTCAGCGATAGCGATGCATCGGTGCTGCTTACGCAGCGTCATCTGTTGGAGCGGGCCGGAGGTTGGTTGGCCGATGACCGGCTGAAGCTTCAAGCTGTCTACGCCATGGACGATGAACAGATTTATAACGGGGATGCCTCAGCCGTGGAATTTGAATCTGTCGGTAGCGCCCCGCAAGACTTGGCTTATGTGATTTACACCTCGGGTACGACGGGACGCCCGAAAGGCGTCATGACCGAGCACGGTAGTCTCGTGAATACGGCGGATGCGTACCGTCGCGAGTACCGGTTGAATCAGTTTCCGGTGCGGCTGCTGCAACTGGCCAGCTTCTCGTTTGACGTGTTCGTCGGAGACATCGCGCGGACGCTGTATAACGGAGGCACGATGGTGATTGTGCCGAAGGATGACCGGCTTGATCCGAACCTCTTATACGGCTGGATTCGGGACCAAAACATTACGGTATTCGAATCGACGCCTGCACTCATCCTGCCGTTCATGCAGCATATTTATGAAGAAGGGCTGGACGTTAGCTCCATGCAGTTGCTGATTACCAGTTCGGATGCATGCAGTGTCACCGATTACCGATTGTTGCAGGAAAGATTCGGCGGACAATTCCGCATCATCAACAGCTATGGCGTTACCGAAGCGGCCATTGACAGCAGCTTTTACGATGAGCCGCTGGATAAGCTGCCGTCGTCGGGTCATGTACCGATCGGCAAAGCTTGGCTGAACGCCCGGTTTTACATTGTCGATGCCGCGTTAAAGCCGGTTCCTGTAGGGGTTCCGGGCGAGCTTGTCATCGGCGGCGCCGGGGTGGCGCGCGGGTACTGGAACCGTCCGGACCTAACCGCTGAGAAGTTCGTGGACAGCCCGTTTGTGCCGGGCGAACGTCTGTATCGGACAGGCGATTTGGCCCGCTGGCTGGAAGACGGCAACGTCGACTTCATCGGCCGGATCGACTATCAGGTGAAAATTCGCGGGTTCCGTATCGAACTGGGCGAAATTGAAACGGCCCTGCTGCGTTTCCCAGGCGTCAAGCAGGCTGTGGTGACCGACCGTACGGATGAGCAGGGGCAAAAGTATTTGTGCGGCTACGTGGCGGCGGATGCTTCCTTGCAGTTGAGCGATCTGCTGTCCCAATTGAAGCAAGAGTTGCCGGCCCACATGGTCCCGGCCCGGCTGGTGTCTCTTGATAAGCTTCCGCTCACGCCGAACGGCAAAATTGACCGTAAAGCGCTGCCTGAACCGACCGGAGAGGTAGAAGCAGGCCGTGAGTATGTGGCTCCTCGCACAACGCTGGAAACAAGACTTGCTCTCATTTGGCAGCAGGTGCTGGGTATTGCGCAAGTTGGAGTCCAAGACGATTTCTTTGACTTGGGTGGTCATTCCTTGCGGGCCTCCACGCTGGTTTCCAAGATTCGGAAAGAGCTGCAAGTCGAGGTTCCGCTGCGGGAAGTTTTCCGCTACACCACGATCGAACAGCTGGCCCAAAGAATCGGCGGTTTAAGGCAGCAGGAGACGCATGAGATTACAAAGGCGGCTGAGGCCGAGTACTATCCGGTTTCATCCGAGCAAAAGCGTCTGTACGTCCTGCGCCAGCTTGACGGGGCCGAGCGCAGCTACAATATGTCGGCGGCGCTTCTTCTCGAAGGCAAGCTGGACCGCACGCGCGTCGAGCACGCGTTCCGGGCGCTGATTCAGCGCCATGAGACGCTGCGTACCGGGATCGAGCAGGTTCAAGGGGAGCTTGTCCAGCGCATCTATGACGAGGTGGAGTTTGCTGTAGATTATTTCCAAGCGAGCGAGCGGGAAGTAGAGCAAGTGGTGGAAGCTTACTATCACCCGTTTGATCTGACCAAGCCGCCACTTCTCCGCATCGGTCTGATCGAAGTCGCCGAGGATCGCCACATTCTGCTGTTCGATATGCACCATATCGTCTCGGACGGCATTTCGACAGCGCTGCTCTTCGACGAGTTCAGCCGCCTGTATCGGGGCGAGGAGCTGGCCCCGCTGCGCATTCAATACAAAGATTATGCCGTTTGGCAGCATTCCGAAGCTTACGGGCAGATGCTCCAGCCGCAGAAGGAGTATTGGCTGGAACAGCTGTCGGGCGAGCTGCCGGTCTTGGAGCTACCGACGGACTTCCCGCGGCCTGCGGTGCAAAGCTTTGACGGCCGAACCGTGAAGTTTTATATCGAGAAAGATCGGACGGAGAAGCTGAAAGAGCTGGCGGTACGGACAGGGACGACCCTGTACATGGTGCTGCTGTCGGCTTACACCATCCTTATGCATAAATATTCGGGTCAGGAAGATCTGATCGTAGGAACGCCGATTGCCGGAAGAACGCAGGAAGAAGTGCAGCCGATCGTAGGGATGTTTATCAACACGCTGGCCATTCGCAGCCGTCCGGAGCGTTCCAAGACGTACCTTTCGTACCTGGAAGAAATCAAGGACATCACGCTCGGGGCCTTCGAACACCAAAATTATTTGTTCGAAGACTTGGTGGAAAGTCTTCACATTCCGCGCGCGACCGGCCGGAATCCGCTCTTTGATACGTTCTTCGCCCTGCAAAATACGGAGAACGAGCAAATTGTTATCGAGGGGCTGGAGCAATCGTTTTATCCGCTGGAAAACCGAACAACCAAGTTCGAGCTGCTCCTGGACATTTCGGAGCTGGACGGTCAGCTCGAATGCCGGTTGGATTACGCCACGGCTTTGTATAAACAGGAGACCGCGGAGCGGTTCGCCAGACATTATGACAAGCTGCTCGAAACCATCGCAGCAGCGCCGGACGGGGATATTGCCTCGCTGGAAATGCTCACGGAGGAGGAAATTCGCGAGCTGGTGCGCGGTTTCAACGATTCGGAGGCGGACTACCCGCGGCAGCAGACGATTCACGGCTTGTTCGAAGAGCAGGCGGAGCTTTACCCGGACAACGTGGCCGCCGTCATGAACGAGCGGCAGTTGACCTACCGCGAGCTGAACGAGCGATCCAACCGCCTTGCGCGGAAGCTGCGGGAGACGGGAGTAGAAGCGGACCAGCTGGTAGCGATTCTGGCTGAACGCTCGCTCGATATGGTCGTCGGCATCCTGGCGATTCTCAAAGCGGGCGGAGCCTACGTGCCTGTCGATCCCGACTACCCGGAGGAGCGCATTCGCTTCATGATCGAGGATTCGGGCGCGCCGTTATTGCTGATTCAAAAGCAACTGCACGAGAAGACCGACTTCGCAGGAACACGCCTCGAATTGGACGATTTCGTTTGGGGCGACAGAGGGGGGGACGCCGCTGATACGCTGGACGCTGCGAACCTGGAGCCGATTTCCGGGCCGGGCAACCTGGCATATGTCATCTACACGTCGGGAACGACCGGCAGACCGAAAGGAACGCTGATCGAGCATAAGAACGTCGTGCGTCTCCTGTTCAACGACAAGAACCTATTCGACTTCGGGCCGTCCGACACGTGGACGCTGTTCCACTCGTTCTGCTTCGATTTCTCCGTCTGGGAAATGTACGGAGCGCTGCTGAACGGAGGCAAGCTGGTCATCGTAGCGCCGCTGACGGCGAAAAATCCGGCCGAGTTCCTGGCGCTGCTGGACCGCGAACAGGTCACGATTTTGAACCAGACGCCAACGTACTTCTACCAGCTGCTGCGTGAGGCCTTGGCGGACCATCCGTACGATCTGCGGATTCGCAACATCATCTTCGGGGGCGAAGCGCTGAGTCCGCTGCTGCTCAAGGGGTTCAAGACGAAGTACCCGGAGACGAAGCTGATCAATATGTATGGTATTACCGAGACGACGGTTCACGTTACGTATAAGGAAATCACGTGGGTGGAAATGGAGGCGGCGAAGAGCAATATCGGCAAGCCGATCCCGACGCTGAGGGTGTACGTCTTAGATGAAAACCGTCGCCCTGTGCCGATCGGCGTAGCGGGCGAAATGTACGTGGCCGGGGAAGGCCTTGCGAGAGGATACCTGAACCGCCCGGATCTGACGGCGGAGAAGTTCGTCGATTCCCCGTTTGCGGAGGGGGAAAAGCTGTACCGCTCGGGCGACTTGGCGGCTTGGCTGCCGGACGGGAACATCGAATACCTGGGCCGGATCGACCACCAGGTCAAAATCCGCGGGTACCGAATCGAGCTGGACGAAATCGAGACGCAGCTTCTGAACGTCGAGGGCGTGGAAGAAGCAGTGGTGCTCGCCCGTCAGGACGGCGGGGGGGAGAAGGCGCTTGTCGCCTACTTTGTGGCGGACCGGACACTGACGGTCAGCGAAATAAGAACCTCGCTGGCCCAGGAAATTCCGGGGTACATGATCCCGTCGTACTTCGTGCAGCTGGAGCGCATGCCGCTGACGACCAACGGCAAAGTGGACCGCAAAGCGCTGCCGGAGCCGCAAGGCGGCATACAAACGGGCGTCGAATACGTAGCGCCGCGTAACCGGACGGAGTCCCAGCTTGTGAAGATCTGGGAGGAAGTGCTGGGCTACTCCGGCAGCATTGGAGTCCTGGACAATTTCTTCGAGCTCGGTGGTCACTCCTTGCGGGCGACGAACCTTGTCAGCAAGATTCAGAAGGAAATGAACGTCGAACTTCCGCTGCGTGATGTGTTCCGCTATATGACGGTAGAGTCGATGGCCGGGGCTATTGGCAGCTTGGAAGAAACGCGGCACAGCTCGATTCCGAAAGCGGAAGAGAAAGCGTACTATCCGGTTTCCTCTGCACAAAAAAGGCTGTACGTCCTGCACCAAATGGATAGCTCGGAGCTGAATTACAACCTCCCAAGCGCCTTGCAATTGGGAGGGGCTTTGAACGAGACCAAAGTGGAAAAGGCGCTGACTACTTTGGTGGCCCGGCACGATATGCTGCGCACCGGTTTTGAAATCGTGAATGGGGAGCCGGTTCAGCGTATTCATCCGCTCGCAGCTTTCAAGGTCGAGAAGCTTCAAGCAAGCGAAGATCAGGTTGCAGCCATTCTTGAAGGCTTTATTCAGCCTTTTGACTTGACCCAGCCGCCTTTGCTGCGAGCCCTGCTGATCGAACTGGAGAAAGAGAAATTCCTGCTCGCGCTGGATATTCATCATATTGGTTCCGACGGCCTTTCCATGGACGTGCTGCTGCGCGAATTCGTGCGGCTATACAATGGGGAAGAATTGCCGGAGCTGCGGATTCAATACAAGGATTACGCCGTTTGGCAGCAATCCGAGGAGCAGCGCCAGCGCATCAAACGGCAGGAGGAATATTGGCGCGGGGTATTCAGCTCCGAGCTTCCGGTGCTTGAGCTGCCTCTCGACTTCTCCCGCCCGGCTGTCCAGCAGTTTGATGGTCAAACGCTCACGTTTACGCTGGATGCGGAGAAAAGCGAAGCTCTCAAACGGCTTGCCGGCGATTCGGGGACGACGCTGTACATGCTTCTGCTGGCTGCGTACTCCGTATTGCTTCATAAATACGCGGGACAGGAAGATATAGTGGTCGGCACTCCGATTGCCGCCCGTTCTCACGCCGACCTGCAGCCGATTATCGGCATGTTCGTCAATACGCTGGCCCTTCGCTTGGGTCCGGCGGCGGAGCGGACGTTCCTGGATTACTTGCAGGAAGTGAAGGAAACGACGCTTGGAGCCTACGAGCACCAGGACTATCCGTTCGAGGAGCTGGTGGAAGCTCTTCAGGTGAGCCGGGATTTAAGCCGGAATCCTCTGTTTGACACCATGTTTTCTTTGCAAAAGCACGAAAGCTTGGATTTAACCCTGGAAGGCTTGCAATGGTCGCTGTTCGACATCGAGGAAAAGACGGCAAAGTTTGATCTTAGCTTTGATATCGTGGAAGCCGATAACGAGCTGGTTTGCAAGATCGAGTACGCTACCTCGTTGTTTAGACAGGAAACGATGGTACGGCTGGCGGGTCATTACGAGCAGCTTTTGGCGTCGATCCTGGCTCAGCCGGGTGCGAGGATTTCGGATTTGGATATCTTGACGGACAGCGAAAAGCATGATTTGCTGGTCGGGTTTGACGTGTCGTCTTCGGCTCTGGCGAAGCAACCCGCCGCAGAGGGTACAGGTTTGGAAGCGGATGAGTCGTGGAGAGAGAGAACGATCCACGAGCTGTTCGAGGAGCAGGCAGAGCGAACGCCGGAGCAGGTGGCCGTCGTCTATGAGGACAGCCGCCTGACTTACCGGGAGCTGAACGAGCGGGCGAACCGGCTGGCGCGATCCTTGCGTGCCTCTGGCGTGCAGGCCGATCAGCCGATCGCGATCATGGCCGAGCGCTCGCTGGAGATGATCGTCGGCATCTATGCGATCTTGAAGGCCGGGGGCGCCTACGTGCCGATCGACCCGCAATTCCCGCAGGAGCGCATCCGCTACATGCTCGAAGATTCGGGCGCTAGGCTGCTGCTGATTCAGAGCCATTTGAGGGAAAACGCGTCATTTGACGGGACTGAGCCGCTTGGCGGTCTATCGCTCGTCGATCTGAACGATCCATCCGCGTATGACGAAGACGGCTCGAACCTGGAGCCGGCGAGCGGACCGGAGCACTTGGCCTACGTTATTTACACATCGGGCTCGACTGGCAAGCCCAAGGGCGTCATGGTGGAGCACCGTCCGGTGATCAACCGGCTGCTGTGGATGCAGAATGCTTACCCGATCGACTCCAGGGATACGATTCTGCAAAAGACGGCGATCACCTTCGACGTTTCCGTGTGGGAGCTGTTTTGGTGGGCTTGGACGGGGGCCAAAGTTTGCTTGCTGCCGCCGGGCGGAGAGAAGAATCCCGAGACGATTCTGGACACGATCGAACGGCAAGCCGTCACCACGATGCACTTCGTGCCGTCGATGCTGCACGCCTTCCTCGAATATGTCGAGCGTCAGCCGAGCGAAGATCTGGGGAACAAGCTGTCTTCGCTGAAACGGGTGTTTGCAAGCGGGGAAGCGCTGGCGACGTCGCATGTGAGCCGGTTCTGGCAGTGGATTGCGTCATCCGTGAATCAAGCGCAGCTGATCAACCTTTATGGTCCTACGGAAGCGACGGTCGATGTCTCGTACTACGATTGCGGACCGGAAGAGACGCATGTATCGGTGCCGATCGGCAAGCCAATCTCGAACATCCGGCTGTATATTGTCAAGGAAGGGACGACAGCGCTGCAGCCGATCGGCGTGCCGGGCGAGCTGTGCATCGCGGGCGAAGGCCTGGCTAGAGGCTACTTGAACCGTCCCGAGCTGACCGTGGAGAAATTCGTAGAGTGTCCGTTTACGCCGGGCGGGCGGATGTACCGGACGGGCGATCTGGCCAGATGGCTGCCGGACGGCAACATCGAGTATATGGGCCGGATCGACCATCAGGTGAAAATCCGCGGGTACCGGATCGAGCTCGGCGAGGTGGAGGCGCAGGTCCTGAAAGTGGCGTCCGTCCAAGAGGCGGTTGTCATCGCCAGAGAGGACGAAGCCGGTCAGAAGCACCTCTGCGCGTACTTCGTGGCGGACAAGCCGCTTGCGGCGAGCGAGCTGCGAAGCGCGCTGGCGGAGGATCTGCCCACGTACATGATTCCGTCCTACTTCGTGCAGCTGGAGCGGATGCCCCTCACACACAGCGGGAAGCTCGACCGTAAGGTGCTGCCCGCACCGGAAAGCAGTGTGCTCGTGGGAACGAAATATGTGGCGCCCCGGACGCCGGCGGAGCAGACGTTGGTTGGGGTGTGGCAAAAGGTGCTGGGAACGGGTCGTCCGATCGGCGTGATGGACAATTTCTTCGAGCTCGGCGGGGATTCGATTAAATCGATCCAGGTGTCGTCCAGGCTATATCAGGCCGGGTACAGGCTGGAAATCAAGCATTTGTTCAAATATCCGACCGTAGCGGAATTAAGCCCGTATCTCCAGCCGGTCTTAAGACGCGCCGATCAGGGGGCAGCTACGGGAGAGACGCGGCTGACGCCGATTCAGCGCTGGTTCTTCGAGCAGTCGTTCGCCGAGCCGCACCACTTTAACCAGGCGGTGATGCTGTACCGGGAGGAAGGCTACGACGAAGCGGCGCTTCGTCAGGCCGTGCGGAAGCTGGCCGAGCATCACGATGCGCTGCGCCTCGTCTTCCGCCGGACCGAGAGCGGGTATGCGGCATGGAACCGGGGCATCGCGGAAAGCGACGGCGAGCTCTACAGCCTGGAAGTGATCTATTTCCGCGGAATGACGGACTGCGCGCAGGCGATCGAAGCCAAGGCGAACGAGCTTCAGCGCAGCATTGACCTGCAGGCAGGGCCTTTGCTGAAGCTCGGCTTGTTCCGCTGTGCGGATGGAGATCATCTGCTGATCGCGATCCACCACTTGGTCGTAGACGGCGTATCCTGGCGGATTCTGCTTGAGGATTTTGCTGCTGGCTATGAGCAGGCGCTGCGAGGGCAGCCGATCCGTCTGCCGCTCAAAACGGATTCATTCCAAATGTGGGCGAAACAGCTCGCAGATTATGCGAACGGTCCAGCGTTGGAAAGCGAGAGAGAGTATTGGCAGCATATCGAGCAATTGACCTATGAGCCGCTTCCGAAAGATTTTGAACAAGGCAGATCCAAGCTGAAGGACAGCGGGCTCGTGACCGTTCGCTGGACGGCGGAGGAAACCGAACAGCTGCTGAGGCAGGCACACCGTGCTTACCATACGGAAATGAACGATTTGCTGCTTGCCGCGCTTGGCCTCGCGGTACAAGCTTGGAGCGGCCGGGAACGCGTGCTGGTGAATCTCGAAGGCCACGGCCGGGAAGAACTTTTGCCGGATGTGGACATTACGCGCACGGTAGGCTGGTTTACAAGCCAATTCCCTGTCGTTCTGGAGCCGGGTCACGCCCAGGCGCTCGGTCATCAGGTGAAACAGGTTAAAGAAAGCTTGCGCCGCATTCCGAACAAAGGAATCGGCTACGGCATCCTGCGTTATTCGTCGGTGCCGCGTGACGGTGAGCGCTTCGCTTTGGAGCCGGAGATCAGCTTTAACTATTTGGGTCAGTTCGACCAGGATTACGAAAGCAGCGGCTCGAGGCCGTCTCCGTTCAGCCCGGGCTCCGATTCAAGCCCGAATGCAGTGATGGATTATGTCCTCGATATCAACGGCATGGTGTCGGAAGGAGTGCAGGAACTCACGATCCGTTATGGGGAAACCCAATATAAACGGGAAACGGTAGAGCGCCTGGGCACCCTGCTTCATTCGAGCTTGCGTGATATCATCAGCCATTGCGTATCGAAAGAGCGGCCGGAGCTTACGCCTAGCGACGTACTGCTTCAAGATGTGACGTTGGAGGAACTGGAGCGGCTGGCCGAACATACGGCGGCGCTCGGCGAACTGGAGAATGTATACACCCTGACTCCGCTGCAAAAAGGGATGTTGTTCCACAGCCTGCTGGATGCCGATTCGGAAGCTTACTTCGAACAGGTGACCTTCGATCTGCACGGAAGCCTGAATGTCGAAGCCTTCACCCAAGGATTGGATACGCTGGTGCAGCGGAATGAGGCGCTGCGGACCAACTTTATTACCGGCTGGAGAGACGAGCCGATTCAAGTGGTATTCCGCGAGCGGAAGTGTGAAGTGTACTTCGAAGATATTCGCTCGGTAAGCGATGAAGACCCGGAGAAGACGATAGTCGATTTCGTCAGCGCGGATAAAGCGAACAAGTTCGATTTGGCCCGAGGCTCTCTTATGCGCGTGACCGTCTTGCGCACGGGCGACGAGTCCTACCATGTGATCTGGAGTCACCATCACATTTTGATGGACGGCTGGTGCATGTCCTTCATGATCAAGGAAGTGTTCGACACCTACTTCGCGTTCCAGGAGAAGCGGACGCCGGAGCTTCCTCCGGTTACCTCGTACTCCCGGTATATCGAATGGCTGGAAGCTCAAGATGCCGCGAAAGCTTCGCGTTACTGGTCCGAGTATTTGGCGGGTTACGATCAGCAGACCAAGCTGCCTCGGGAGAAAACAGGGCTGAAGCAGGGCCCTTTTGAAGCAGCTGAGATCGATGTGGAACTCAGCAAGGAACTGACCGGGCAAATCGAGCGGGTGGCGCGCCAGCATCAGGTGACGCTTAATACATTCATGCAGACCGTATGGGGACTGGTTCTGCAGGTATACAACAACAGCGAAGATGTCGTATTTGGCTCCGTCGTATCCGGGCGTCCAGCGGAGATTCCGGGTATCGAAAGCATGATCGGCCTGTTTATTAATACGATCCCCGTCCGTATTCAAGGCAAAGCCGAGGAGACGGTAGCCGCTATCTTGAGAAAAACCCAGGATCAAGCGCTGGCATCGAGAGCTTACGAAACGTTCCCGCTGTTCGAAATTCAGTCGCTGAGTGAGCAAAAGCGTGACTTGATCAACCACATCATGGTGTTTGAAAATTATCCGATGGAAGAACAAATTGAGCAGGTCGTCGGAGGAGACAAAGAAGCGCTGAAAATCGCTAATATCCAGTCGCCGGAGCAAACGAACTACAACTTGGACATTACTGTCATTCCGGAAGAGCATATTTTGCTGCGGTTTACGTACAATGCGCTGACGTTCAGAGAGGATGACATCAGGCAGCTCTACAGTCATTTTACCTGGGCACTGGAGCAGGTTGCAGCTAACCCGAACTTGCGCGTGAATCAGTTGGAGCTTTTGACGGCGGCGGAAAAAGAGCAAATTCTTGGCGCGTTTAACCCGGCGCAGCCGGAAGCGGCTCCTGCGGTCGCATTCCACCGGCTGTTCGAGGAACAGGCGGAGCGCACACCGGAAGAGGCGGCCGTCGTGTACGAGAACGACCGGCTGACGTATGCGGAGCTGAACGAGCGGGCGAATCGCTTGGCGGCTACATTGCGCGCAAGTGGCATCGGCCGGGAGTCAATTGTCGGTATTCTCGCCGAGCGTTCGGTGGACTTGCTGGTGGCCGTGCTGGCCGTCTGGAAAGCGGGCGGGGCGTATGTGCCGCTTGACCCGGATTATCCGGCAGACCGCGTGCGGTTCATGCTCGAAGACAGCGGAGCGAAGGTGCTGCTGACGCAAATGCCGCTGCGAGAGCGCGCCGAAGCCTGGCTCGGCGAAGAGGAGCTGGCGCTGGCGGCGGTGCTGTACCTGGACGACGAAGCGTCGTACAGCGAGGAGCGGGCGAATGCGCCGATTGTCTCCGGCAAGCTGACGGATGCTGTGGACGACGGCGATGAGAGCCATCAGAATGTTGGCACCGACAGCTTCCATGAAGTCCGTCCGGAGGATCTGGCATACGTGATCTATACGTCGGGAACGACGGGCAAGCCGAAGGGCGTGATGATCGAGCACCGCAGCCTGGTGAACACGGCGGCGGGCTACCGGCGGGAATACCGGTTAAATCAGTTCCCGGTGCGGCTGCTGCAGCTCGCAAGCTTCTCGTTCGACGTGTTCGTGGGAGATATCGCGCGGACGCTGTACAACGGAGGCACGATGGTGATTGTGCCGAAGGACGACCGGATCGATCCGTCTCGTCTGCACCACTGGATGGAGCGGGAGCGGGTCACCCTCTTCGAATCGACGCCGGCGCTGATCGTGCCGTTCCTGGAGTACGTGCACGAGCAGCAACTGGATATGAGCCGGATGGAACTGTTGATCACGAGCTCGGACAGCTGCAGCGTGGCGGATTACCGGACCTTGCAGGAACGCTTCGGCTCGTTGTTCCGGATCATCAACGCATACGGCGTGACGGAAGCGGCGATCGACTCCAGCTTCTACGACGAGGAGCTGGCGAAGCTGCCGCAGACAGGAAATGTGCCGATCGGCAAAGCGTGGCTGAATGCGAAATTCTACATCGTGGACGCGCATCTGAACCCGGTGCCGGTCGGGGTGCTGGGCGAGCTGGTCATCGGCGGAGTCGGGGTAGCGCGCGGGTACTTGAACCGTCCGGAGCTGACGGAAGAGAAGTTCGTAGACAGTCCGTTCGCCGCGGGCGAGCGGCTGTACCGCACGGGAGACTTGGCGCGGTGGATGGAGGACGGGAACGTGGACTTCATCGGCCGGATCGACAACCAAGCGAAAATCCGGGGGTACCGGATTGAGACGGGCGAAGTCGAAGCGAAGCTGCTGAGTGTAGGTGGCGTGAAGGAAGCGGTCGTCGTCGTCAGGGAAGATCAAGAAGGTCAGAAAGCTTTGTGCGCTTATTATACAGCGGAAGAAGGCTTGACGGCGGCGGACCTGAAGCGGGCGATTGCCAGCGAGCTGCCGGGGTACATGATCCCGTCGTACTTCGTGGAGCTGGAGCGCCTGCCTCTGACGCCGAACGGAAAGATCGACCGGAAGGCGCTGCCGTCACCGGAAGAGGGAGCAGGCGGAGGCCGCGAATACGTGGCGCCGCGCACCGAACTTGAGGCGAAGCTGGCCGCCATTTGGCAGGATGTGCTTGTTCGGGAGAAGGTGGTAGGCGTAACGGACAACTTCTTCGACCTCGGCGGACACTCCCTGCGGGCGACGACGCTTGTCAGCAAAATGCATAAGGAGCTAGGCGTTGAATTCCCGCTTCGCGACGTATTCCGCTACTCGACGGTTGAGGAAATGGCCGCGGCTATGGAGCTGCTGGAGATCGGCTCGTTCACGGCTATTCCGGCTGCGGAACCTAGCGAGTATTATCCGCTCTCTTCCGCTCAGAAACGTCTCTATATCTTGAACCAGCTGGAAGGAGCCGAGCTGAGCTACAACATACCGGGAGCTATGCTGCTCGAAGGGGAGCTCGACCGGCAGCGGTTTGAAGAAGCGTTCCGCGGGCTCGTAGCTCGTCATGAAACGCTGCGCACCGGCTTTGAGATGGTAAAAGGCGAAGCGGTTCAGCGGATTTACGAAGAAGCCGCCTTCCAGGTGGAATATGTGCAGATCAGCGGGGAGCAGGCGGAAGAAACGGTGCGCCAATTCGTTCGTCCGTTTGATCTAGCGAAGCCGCCACTTCTGCGGGTAGGCCTTGCCGAACTGGCGCCGGACCGGCACATTCTAATGTTCGATACACATCATATCGTATCTGACGGCGTTTCGATTGACGTACTGATCGAAGAGTTCGTCCGCTTGTACAGCGGGGAGCAGTTGGAGCCGCTCCGCATTCAGTACAAAGATTATGCGGTATGGCAGCAATCGGACGAGCAGAAAGCTCAGCTGGCCAAGCAGGAAGCCTACTGGCTCGACATGTTCCGCGGAGAGCTGCCGGTTTTGGAATTGCCGGCGGACTATCCGCGCCCGGCTATGCAGAGCTACGAGGGCCGCACGCTGCAATTGTTTATGCATAGCGAGAAAAGCGAGGGTCTGAAACGGCTTGCAGCCGAGAACGGCGCAACGCTTTACATGGTTCTGCTTGCTGGTTATACAATATTGCTGCATAAATATACAGGACAAGAAGACGTGGTGGTCGGTACGCCGATTGCGGGAAGAAATCACAGCGACGTTCAGCCGCTGATCGGGATGTTCGTCAATACCCTGGCCATCCGCAGTTATCCGGCTGCCGGTAAGACGTTCCTTGACTACTTGAAGGAAATTAAGGAGACGACGCTGGGCGCTTTTGAACAGCAGAATTATCCGTTTGAGGAACTGGTGGATAAGGTGAACGTGGCTCGCGATTTATCCCGCAATCCGCTGTTCGATACGATGTTTGCTTTGCAAAATACAGAGAATTTGGAAATCCAGCTTCCCGGACTCCATTTGTCGACGTATGCCAGCGAAGAAATTGTTTCTAAATTCGATCTCAGCTTGGACGTCACGGAGATCGAGGAAGGCTTGGAATATCTGTTTGAATACGCCACTGCTCTTTATAAAACCGAAACGGTGGAGAAATTGGCCGCTCACTACTTGCAGCTGCTTGAATCCATTCTCCGCAACCCGTCGGCGACTATCGCCGAGTTGGGCATTTTGACACCGGCGGAAAAAGAGCAAATTCTCGGCGCGTTTAACCCGGCGCAGCTAGAAGAGGCTCCTGCGGCCGCGTTCCACCGGCTGTTTGAGGAACAGGCGGAGCGCACGCCGGAAGAGGCGGCCGTCGTGTACGAGAATGACCGGCTGACGTATGCGGAGCTGAACGAGCGGGCGAACCGCTTGGCAGCTACGCTGCGCGCAAGCGGCATCGGCCGGGAGACGATCGTCGGTATTCTCGCCGAGCGTTCGGTGGACTTGCTGGTGGCCGTGCTGGCCGTCTGGAAAGCGGGCGGGGCGTATGTGCCGCTCGACCCGGATTATCCGGCGGACCGCGTGCGGTTCATGCTTGAAGACAGCGGAGCGAAGGTACTGCTGACGCAAACGCCGCTGCGAGAGCGTGCTGAAGCCTGGCTCGACGAAGAGGAGCTGGCGCTGGCGGCGGTGTTGTACCTCGACGACGAAGCGTCGTACAGCGAGGAGCGGGCGAATGCGTCGGTTGTCTCCGGCATGGTCTCCGGCAAGCTGACGGATGCTGTGGACGATGGCGATAAGAGCCATCAGAATGTTGGCACCGACAGCTTCCATGAAGCCCGTCCAGAGGACCTGGCGTACGTGATCTACACGTCGGGAACGACGGGCAAGCCGAAGGGCGTGATGATCGAGCACCGCAGTCTGGTGAACACGGCGGCGGGCTACCGGCGGGAATACCGATTGGATCAGTTCCCGGTGCGCCTGCTGCAACTGGCAAGCTTCTCGTTTGACGTGTTTGTGGGAGATATTGCGCGGACGCTGTATAACGGAGGCACGATGGTGATTGTGCCGAAGGACGACCGGATCGATCCGTCTCGTCTGCACCACTGGATGGAGCGGGAGCGGGTCACCCTCTTCGAATCGACGCCGGCGCTGATCGTGCCGTTCCTGGAGTACGTGCACGATCAGCAACTGGATATGAGCGGGATGGAGCTGTTGATCACGAGCTCGGACAGCTGCAGCGTGGCGGATTACCGGACCTTGCAGGAACGCTTCGGCTCGTTGTTCCGGATCATCAACGCATACGGCGTGACGGAAGCGGCGATCGACTCCAGCTTCTACGACGAGGAGCTGGCGAAGCTGCCGCAGACAGGCCATGTGCCGATCGGTAAAGCGTGGCTGAATGCGAAATTCTACATCGTGGACGCGCATCTGAACCCGGTGCCGGTCGGGGTGCTGGGCGAGCTGGTCATCGGCGGAGTCGGAGTGGCGCGCGGGTACTTGAACCGTCCGGAGCTGACAGAAGAGAAGTTCGTAGACAGTCCGTTCGCCGCGGGCGGGCGGCTGTACCGCACGGGAGACTTGGCGCGGTGGATGGAGGACGGGAACGTGGACTTCATCGGCCGGATCGACAACCAAGCGAAAATCCGGGGGTACCGGATTGAGACGGGCGAAGTCGAAGCGAAGCTGCTGAGTGTAGGTGGCGTGAAGGAAGCGGTCGTCGTCGTCAGGGAAGATCAAGAAGGTCAGAAAGCTTTGTGCGCTTATTATACAGCGGAAGAAGGCTTGACGGCGGTGGACCTGAAGCGGGCGATTGCCAGCGAGCTGCCGGGGTACATGATCCCGTCGTACTTCGTGGAGCTGGAGCGCCTGCCTCTGACGCCGAACGGGAAAATCGACCGGAAGGCGCTGCCGGCGCCGGAAGGGGGAGCAAGCGCAGGCCGCGAATACGTGGCGCCGCGCACCGAACTGGAGGCGAAACTGGTCGCCATCTGGCAGAACGTGCTCGGGCCGGTCACGATTGGCGTGACGGACAACTTCTTCGACCTCGGCGGGCACTCCCTGCGGGCGACGACGCTGGTCAGCAAGGTGCACAAGGAACTGAGCGTGAACCTGCCGCTACGTGATGTGTTCCAGCACTCGACCATCGAAGCGATGGCCGAAGCGATCAGCCAATTGGAGCGGCAGGAACACCTCTCCATTCCGGTTCTGGATAAGAGGGATTACTATCCGCTTTCCTCCGTGCAAAAACGGCTGTACATCCAGCAGCAGATGGAAGGCGCCGAGCTTAGCTACAACATGTCCGGCATGACGGTTCTCGTCGGGCGTTTGGAACGGAATCAATTCGAGGCGGCGCTCAAAGGATTGATAGCTCGTCACGAAATTTTGCGAACCAGCTTCGAAATGGTCGACGGCGAACCGGTACAATGGATTTATCCGGACTTGAAGTTTGCCGTCGAGTATACGAAAGCGACGGAAAGTGAAACGAAGAGCATCGTAGACGGCTTTGTGCGCGTCTTTGATTTGGAGCGGCCGCCGCTGCTGCGTGTGGGCTTAGTCGAATGGGAAGCGGAACGGCATCTGCTCATGCTGGACATTCATCATATCGTCACGGATGGCATGTCGATGGGCATCTTCGTCGAAGAGCTGCTGCGCCTGTATAACGGCGAGACTCTGGAACCGCTTCGGATTCAATACAAGGAATTCGCCGCTTGGCAGCAGTCCGAACCTGTAAAAGAGCGGCTGAAACGTCAGGAAGCCTACTGGCTGGACGTGCTGGAAGGCGAACTGCCGACGCTTGAACTACCTACGGACTTTGTCAGACCTGCCGCTCGCAGCTTTGAGGGAGATGTGCTGCCTTTCAGCATCGACAAGCAGATGACCGACAGCTTGCAGCGCATCGCCGATGAGAACGGTGCCACCCTTTATATGGTGTTATTGGCGGCCTATTCAATCCTGCTCAGCAAGTACTCGGGACAAGAAGACTTCATTGTAGGTACGCCGGTTTCGGGCCGCACACATGCCGACCTGGAGCCGCTCATCGGAATGTTTGTCAACACTTTGGCGATTCGCCATTATCCGTCCGGGGAGAAGACGTTCCTTGCTTACTTGAACGAAGTCAAAGAAACGATGCTGGGGGCCTACGACCACCAGGATTATCCGTTCGAGGAGCTTGTGAAAAAGCTGCAGGCGCCGCGAGATCAAAGCCGCAATCCTGTATTCGATGTCATGTTTGCTCTGGAAACCAAGGAAGATAACGTTCAAAGCTTCGGGGATATCAAGATCGAATCTTATCCGGAAACTCATACGGTTTCCCAATTTGATCTTACCTTGGTCATTTCGTTGCTGGATGAGGGAATGAACGGACAGTTTGAATATGCCACCAAGTTGTTTACGCGCAATCTGATCGACAATTTCGCTCAGGACCTGCTCGTGATCATCACTCAAATTTGCGAACAGCCTTCGGTGCTGTTGAAGGATATTTCCCTGAACGGGCAATCCGAACAGGAGCAAGATGTGCTAGAGGCCATTGATATTATTTTCTAATCCCTTACCCGGCTTGGGTGTATGCCGTATTTCTCTCGGTATGCATCCTGCCGGGTGTTTTTTTCCAAATGAAAGGTAAAAATCCACCACCGGAATCTGACGTCAAGTGCCGCTGAGTAACGATTTCAATTTATTGGAAAATCGACAAAACACAACAGAAATCGTAGTTTACCTTGGGTATACTAAGAATCAAACCATTTAAACAGAGATAATTCCACCATAAAATCCGAATACCCGAAAAACGAAAAGAAGTAATTCCCGATCGTTGCAGACGAGTTTAATCTTTTGACTATGACACCAGAAGAACAACAAAAGGCACATGAAGACTACAGGAAAAAATACAGATATCTAAAACGTGCGCCGCGGCTACTCGTTTACTACTACCTCATAGGGGAAAAGTTCCGAAATACAATGGCCGAAATAGGATGCAGGAAGTGCTGAGAGAGATAGCCGACGACGTTCTGAGTAAGGAATTTCAACAGGAATGCTAGGCTTGGAATCGATCTCACCGGCACAATTATGCCGCAAGCATAATCAGGTGGATCAGGACCTGCTCCAGCAGGTTTTCGAGCGGCTGGCTATGCAGATTTTGTCTAGGCATGGCTGTTCGATAGCAGACCGCAAAGCACTCCGGATTATCGACTCTACCACCGTTGCTCTTTGCTTGCGGAGGTACAAGTGGGCCGACTTTCGCAAGACCAAGGCTGGTATAAAGCTTCACCTCCGCCTTGCTTTTGCAGATGCTCATGAGGTCCTGCCAGAGAAGGCAACCATTACGACAGCCAAGAAAAATGACCGGACATAGATGGATGACCTTATCGAAGATGCCGGAATCACCTATGTGTTGACCTCGGTTACGTGGACTACAAAGCATACGATCGTTATTGCTCGGACGGGATATACTTCGTGACTCGCTTGAAGGAGAACGCGGTGATCGAACCGCTCCAATCGCTTGAAATTCCAGAGGACAGCAAGGTCACCATGGATGAATGGGTGCTGGTAGGTTCCACGCAAAAGTGGATGATGCACAAGCTTCGCATGATGGAAACAACCGATTCACAGGGCAATTTTTCAAGGGTATCAAGAGATAAAAAGGAAGCGTGAAGCTCTTGGAGAAGACTTTTGGTATTATGCCGAAACGTTTTTTTCAGTATTAGAATCAGGAGGCTGGAATAGTAATCAACCTTCCATAAGTTCACCATTTAAAGAATTAAGTAAAATCAAGCTATCATTCGAACAAAAAAAGAGAATTAATAAACTAGCTAGAGATATAATGGCTTCATTGAAAGAAGTGAATAATGAATTAGTATATTGAGGAAATGGTTATGAAAATTATATTATCGTAATAGTACAAGTTTCCAACTTTCTTTTTATGGTAATTTGTGGTTGTTTCAGACTTTTTATTTTTCGTGTTTATCATGTGCTCTGGCAAACGCAGTAAAATCAACAAAATTGGTTCACGCTTTTTTATCGCCTGACACTAATTGTTCAGAAACACATTAATGTTGGTAACTACGATTTAGTGTTGGTAACTCAAGATTATTAAAAACACGGCTGCTTTGGTTTAAATAATAGAGAGCGATATTATGGTAAAGAAATATTAGAAAAGTTAAAGACAGGAGAACATATTTATAAGGATTTAACGTACATATTTTTGAAATTTTATTAATAAAATACAAAACACAAATATTGGATTTTGGTACACAACTTTATTTTTCGAAGGAAGTGTCATAATTAGTGAGGAAATTTACAGATTGAACGAGAAAAATTATCATAATTGATGTTCGAAGAAAATAAAATTTGTAGACTGGGGTTGCTGATTTTACGCGATTGTCCATTTCAAAGGTCGTCAGCTTTTGAGAAATATGTTTTAGACTGATCCGACAAATGCAACAGCGGCAGATAAGGACGCGAAAATAAAATCCTAGACCGGCCGCTGTTGTGGCCAACATTCAACTATCGTGTCCTGTTAGCCTAGTAACTCTGCAGTTTGTAAGAAAGAGTCCAGCCGCTCCTTTTGAAGAAGATGATGACGGTAATGCATCTCCACCATCGTGAACCATTCGACCGCGTTTAACGCGCCGAAGGCTACGGCCGGATGAGTCGCCTTTCGCTGTAGCCGCTCTGGGTCTATGTTCTGCAGCGACGCCCCAATCTCATGCATGCGGCGCCTTGCTTCCTCTAGCTTGGCGACAAGCTGCTCCTTGCTCTCTGGCTGAGGAGGCGTATATTGCAAGTCGGCCGGTACCTGAATGCGAACCGGTGGGAAGCTCCCTTGCTCAAACACGGCATGGCCGGCCTCCGTCTTCCCGCCGCCCTCCTCGCTGCCGCCACCGAGCGCCATGCACTGCTCCGCAAGACGGAGCTGCAAGTTCAGCGTGGAATGAGGCAGATGTAGGTACATTTGCCCAAGCGACCATTCGTTCTCGCTTGGCTTGCGACACAGTTCCGCCAGACTATACTTGTCCAGCTCCCGAACATAATGCTTCGAAATCTCGTCGAACCTTACCAAAATATCCTTAATCCCTATGTTCTTGTTCATCAAGATCATCTCCTCGAATACTGAATTACTCTCATCATATGAGAGGATTCAAGAAAAAAGCATATTCGTAGTTTATATCTTTAATACTTTATTTTCCAGTATAAGACTATATTTTCTAATTACACCGGCCGCCGTCGCTAGCGCGCTGATCGCAAAGCTGGACTTCATTCCGGAAGAGCTGGGGAGCGCAACTGCAGCCACGCATGCGGGCCACGCGTCGCCAGTCTGTAACTTTATTATCTCAGTCTAGTTCTTTATTGTTTAGTCTAAAACATTATTATTCACTAACAATTGACAATGAAGAAGTAGTACAACTTCTTATTAATTGTATAAATACGTATTTTTAGAGTTGCGTATATTCTCATAAAATTTGAAAAATTAGGGTGGACCGAATAACTTCGAGTCAATGAGTTCTCACTAATTATGAAAATGATCGTTGAATTATCATATATTCAGCTTGTTGTTTTCTCATTAATTATGACACCTCACAATGTTTGTGTGGTGTTGTTGTCTACAGACAATAAAGTTGTGTTCTAACTTATAGCAACTTGTGAGTGACTGGTAGCTTGCGGAAACAACCTGTGAAGCCGTGTAAGGACGAAGATCGATTAAGGTCAGCAGATTGCAAAGCCGTTTTGGGGTAGCTAAACCAGACCCTATATCGAAACTTAAAACCAAACGGCGACTTTTCCCTAGAATCCACTGGAGAGAAGTCGCCGTATTTGTTAGTGACGTTTTTTAGTTTTAAAAATGAGATTAACCTATTGTTCTTTATTTCTGATTAGCACGTTGTGAGAGCCATTCTTTTTTCAGTAATGCATATTGATACGTATTCTCGTATTTCGGCGTGCCGTCTTCATATTTAACAAATGAAACGAATTCCATGAAGCAGCCTTCCTGGCGAAAGCCCAGTTTATCACACAGCTTCTGGGAACGGAAGTTATCGTCCTCGACATAGGCGTACAGTCTTCTTATTTCCTGTTGCGTAAAGAGATATTCTATGAAGGCGTTGGCGCTCTCACTTGCGTACCCTTTCCCTTCAAATCTGGCATTAAAATTCCATCCAATACCATACGTATCCGAATCTCGTTCTTCCTTCATACCAAACAGCTCACCGATCAGTTCGTTGCTGTCTTTCAGGCAGACCGCGATATGGGAGTCGTCACTGCTTCTTTTTTCGACCTCCGCTGTAGCTTCCTCCAACGTCGAAATCTGGTTATCCATAAAGCAGTTAACTCTTGGATTAGCTGTATACTCCAACAATCCGGCAGCGTCAGTTGCGGCAAAATTCCGCAGGATCAATCGGTTGGTTTCAAGTGTTTGCATGGATATACCTCCAGTTGTTATTTAAATAGATGGCTTCGTTCATTCTGTATGATCCTTTTATTCTATCAGAAACCGCTTTTCAATCGTAAACAACTGTCAGCGGACAATAAAGTTGTATACTAAATATTAATAAAACATAGTATAAGAATTACTTTTAGTAAAATCAAAAGCCTATGACACTTGTTCATCGGCTTTTGTTAAAATCAGGGGACGACTGCTTTGGTTTAAATAGATAGCGGTATTATGGTAAGGAAATATTAGGAAAGTTAAAAACAGGAGAACATATTGATAAGGATTAATTTGGAGAGACCATATATTACTTGTCACATGCTAACATCACTAGATGGCAAAATTGTTGGAGATTTTTAGAAGAGAATTTTAACGGCATATTTTACCAAAAAATACAAGGAGATTCATGATCGTTACGAATGCCAAGCATGGATTTGCGGCAGGATTACCATGGAGAAACACTTCACTTTTGGAAAAAAATAAATTTAGATCAAGACAATACTCCGACGATCCCTAGAACAGATTACGTAGCGAATCCCAATGCTAAAACCTATGCAGTTGCAGTAGATCTTTTTGGGAAATTAGATGGACAAAAAACATCATTTCTAATGATGATGATCGATTCGGTCATCATATTATAGAAGTACTTTCCGAACAAGCATCGGATGCTTATTTAGCTCATTTGAAAAAGCTGGGTATATCTTATATTTTTGAAGGAAAAGAAAGTTTGAATTTCACTGTTGAAGGTTTAATTGATGAGATTAGTTTAGTTTTAGTCCCGATAGTAGATGGTGCTTCTAACTCTTTGACGCTATTTGAAACGAGTGCTCATCTTCAAAAAACTAAGCCAGTAAATTTCTTTTTGAAGAGTGTAGAAAAACTGGACGATGGTGGGCTATGGATGAAGTATGTAATAAATCCTTAAATAGGATTTGAGGCCATCAACTGCCCTCTTATTTGCTATGCTCAAGTTGGAGTGGAAGCCCTGATAGGCTGCCATTATTTTTCGTCCTGTCGTAGGTAACTGCCCGAAGGAGCTACGTGTTGTAGCGCAAGAATAATATCGATTACGCTAACGAGAGACGTTAGCTCAATAAAATAGCGACAGTCTAGGACTTTATTTTCTCGTCCTTGGCTGTCGCTGTTATAACCCTTTGTTTTCAAAAATGCCGACTTCACGGTAACCCATTTTTCGATACAGCATCTGACCGTTTTCAAACTAAAAGGCATGAGCCCGGTACAATACCGAGCTCATGCCCAACTGATTGCATAAAAATATTTGTCTAACTTTAAGGGGGCACTTCATACAGGGCTACTTTTGTACTACGGGCTAATTGCTCGTGTATTTTACCCAATCATATTCGGCGTATAGCGGATTCGCTCCATTATACGAACCTAGCCAGTCGTCAACGCCAGTGCCATTCCATAAATTCATCATAATCTTGCCTGGCGTGCTTGGTATGTTCGTGGTTGCCGTATGCTTTAGAACCCCGTCAACATACCACTTAATGTACCCTGGCTGCCAATCGAAAGCATAGGTGTGGAAGCCTCTTGATGCATCAAAGCCCAGATCAACAATCTTCTCGTGACCACCGACCCCGTTTGTATAATAGTTGAATTGCACTTTTGTTGTGTCTTTGCCTAAAAATTCAATATCTATTTCATCCCATTGCGTGCCATCAGTAGGTCCCGTATACGTAAAAAAGGAAGATACGATCCCTGTGTTTTTAGCAGGCTTCATGCTGACCTCGTATAAGCCGTATCTGTAAGTGTTCGTCGATCGATACTCTCCGCAGTCAAATTTATTGTACGCAGAACTCGTTAAGCCAAGCTTCATTTTGCCATCGTTTGTAAAATTGACATTATTGGCACGCCAAGTGCAATTAAACATGTTCCCATTGGAATATCCATCCGCTTTTTGCCATGCACCAGAATTGAAACCATTAAGTGGTTCCCAAAAAACATTCCCCGCATAAACGCTTACCGAAACAAACAGAGAGAGAATTCCAGTTGCCAGTAGAGTAAACCAAGATTTCTTTTTCATTTTACACCTCCATAAAAGATTGACCAAACATGAAAGCAATGGCTGACAATGATACATTATTTCAAGTATTGACCAGCTTACCGGGAAAAATATAAAACGCTTCCATATTTGGTATCTTCATTGTAGTTTGAAATTGAGTCGTCCACAATAGAAAACTTAACGCTTGAGGCATAATTTTAAAAAACCTAAATTTTATCAAGTTGTGGTTTAAAAATGCTCCGCTGGATCGCTACTCACCCCGATAACTAGAGCCCCTACGTCAGGGAAGTTGAATCAAAGAAGGATGGTTAAAGAAAAGAAAGCAAGACCTTTTTAAGGGGGTCTTGCTATCATTATGGTTTAGAGCAATTGTGACCTCTAATTTGGGATTCGCAAAGTTCAGTCACCTAACATTTACGGCCATTTTGAGGCCTTCCGTTATGTAAGGTTGTTGAAATGATGAGGAGAGAGTATAGTTTGTATGTATTTATTTTGTGCGGGAAGAGGTTAATATGGCGACAATTCATGATGTAGCATTAAAAGCGGGCGTGTCAGTCACTACAGTATCCCGTGTAATGAATAACCGAGGATATATCAGCGAAACTACACGCAAAAAAGTGTTTGACGCAATGGAGGAGCTTAATTATCAACCGAATGAAATAGCACGATCTCTGCTACGTAAACAGTCCAATATTATTGGGCTTATTATTCCCAATGTCTCGCATCCTTTCTTCGGTGAGCTTGCCAATCAGGTCGAGTATTATGCCTATCAGCATGACTGCAAGGTCCTGCTGTGCAATTCACATATGGATCCCGTGAAGGAAAAAGTGTATATCGATATGTTGAAGCGGAACCGGGTGGATGGCATCATTATGGGTAGCCATACATTAGAAGTAGAAGAGTACCGACATTTGAATTCACCGATCGTGACGTTTGATAGGCAGATTGACCCGTATATTCCTTACATATCCTCGGATAATTATCGCGGAGGCGAGCTGGCTACGGAGCTGCTCATTCGCAAAGGCTGCCAGAAAATTGCGCATATATGCGGAAATCTGGAGCTGAACATGCTGTCCAATGAGCGGACCAAAGCATTCCGGGATGTCGTGGGCAGGGATGGTGTCCAGCATGTGATCGTTCAAACAGACTTGAATGTGTTCGATCAGAAGGAGTACGAGCGAATCATTTCAAAACTCGTTCATGAACATCCAGATGTGGATGGAGTGTTCGCAACAAGTGATATTATTGCTGCTTTTGCGCTGAAAGAATATATTCGCGCTGGAAGGCATGTGCCAGAGAATGTGCGCATTGTTGGCTTCGATGATGTAAGCGTTGCTTCCTGGCTGACGCCGGAACTTACATCGGTAAGACAGCCGATTGCAGACATCGGCAGACTGGCGGTCGAGCTGATCCGCAGGCAGGCGGAAGGGGAGCAGGTACAACCTGTCAATCTGCTGCCTGTTGAACTAATTGAGCGGGCAACGACCTGAATGAAAATCTGTTCCTCTAACAAGGGGAACAGATTTTTTTTAGTACATGTTAAAATTTCGACATGTCAAACGATTGACACAAGTTAAACCTTTAACATATAATCCGTTTGTAAGCGTTTTATTTAAGTGTTCAGAGCCATTATATAAATAAGGGGATGACAACAGTGAGGAAATTCAAAAGAGTTCAATGGATGGTAATGCTGCTTCTTTTGGTTATGGTGATGTCTGCATGCGGTGGCTCCGGAGGAGAAGGTAATTCGGCTTCTGGAGGGGGATCAGGGGATTCGAAAAATGTTAAAATTACGCTTTTGAACTCCAAAGGCGAAATCCTTCCACAGCTGGAGGAAGCCGCGAAGGCGTTCCAGAAAGACAATCCGGACATTACTGTTGAAATCCAGCCGGTTCCGACTGGTGGATCTCCTTTTGAGCGTGCCTCTGCATTGTATGCATCAGGAAACCCGCCGACCATGACCATGCTAGATACAGGTGATGTTGAGAAATTCAAGGACCGTATCCTCGATCTAAGTGGGGAAAAGTGGAATGCGGACACTGTTGAAAATGCTACCACTGCTACGACATTTGATGGTAAAAATTACGCGTTTCCGTTGGCTGTTGAAGGCTACGGATTCATTTACAACAAAGCCGTTGTAGATAAAGCGGTAGGCGGAAGCTTTGATCCCACCACAATTAAAACCCGAAATGACCTTGAAAAACTGTTTCAGCAAATCGAGGCATCTGGTAAGAAAGCATTGGTGATTTCACCAATGGACTGGTCTCTGGGCGCTCATTATTTGCCTCTTGCTTATGCAGGCCAGAACAAAGACATGGCTGAAGTGGACAAATTCATGGCGTCACTAAAAGCGGGCCAGGCTAGCTTGGCTAATAATCCTGTATTTAACGGACTTATGGATACATTCGACCTCATGATGAAATACAACATCGATCAGGCTTCTCCGCTAGCAGGAGCTTATGAACGCGGACCGGAGCTGCTCGGCAAAGGTGAAGTTGGCATTTGGTTCATGGGCAACTGGGCATGGCCGCAAATCAACAGTTTTGATACCGCTAATAAAGAATATGGTTTCTTGCCTGTACCCATCAGTAACAATGCCGATGACTACGGCAATCAGGAGATTTCGTCCGCTGTATCCAAGCGCATTGTTATTGACAAGGAGAAGACTACTCCGGAACAGCAAGAGGCGGCTAAGAAGTTCCTGAACTGGATCGTATATGATGCGAAAGGCCAGGATTTCCTCGTGAACCAAGCGAACATTATCCCGGCGTTCAAAAATATTACACTGCCTGCGGCCGACCCGCTTGGCAAGTCCATCCAGGATTATATTGCAAAAGGCAAGTCAGAGCAGTCGATGAGCATGCTGCCTGCCGACCACTGGTCCAAGACAGGATCTTCCATGCAAAAGTATCTGGCGAAACAGGGCGATCGTGCAACACTGGTTAAAGAAATCGAAAACTACTGGAAAACGGTTAAATAAGGTTATTTTCAAATTACCTGGAATAGAGAGAGAAACCCGGAACAAAGGGAGGGATCATCATGATTACGGAAAAAGGAGTATGGAACCGGCTGCGGACGCGGCTACTGTTTACCGGCCCAACCTTGTTTGCCTTCATAACGGTAATGATTATTCCATTTTTGTATGGCATCTATCTGACGTTCACAAACTGGGATGGTATTTCCACCACACTATCGCTGGTAGGCATCCAAAACTATCTGGCTGTTTTTAGAGATATTGAGTTTTGGAAATCGTTCAGCTTGACGCTCAAGTATGTGTTTTATACCGTTGTTCTTATTAATGTGATCGCTTTTATGCTGGCTTATGTGCTGACTAAAGGGTTAAAAGGACAGAGTGTTTTCCGGGCGGGATTTTTCCTGCCCAACCTTGTCGGCGGCATTGTACTCGGTTTTATATGGCAGTTTATATTCAACAACGTGCTTGTCTATTTGGGACAACATGCCAGCATACAGTCGCTCAGCACGACTTGGCTGGCTGATCCCGACAAAGCGTTCTGGGCACTCGTGATTGTAACCGTGTGGCAGAACGCGGGTTACATGATGGTCATTTACATCGCGGGATTGACGGGTGTGCCGAATGATATTATGGAGGCCGCAAGCATTGATGGGGCGAACAGCTGGACCAGACTGCGGAAAATGGTGCTGCCCTTGATGGTTCCTTCTTTCATCGTATGTATATTTTTGTCCTTGCAGCGCGGTTTTATGGTCTATGACGTGAACCTTGCGCTCACGAAAGGTGGGCCGTTCAGCAGTACTCAAATGGTGTCGATGCATGTGTATGAAAAGGCATTCCTTTCCCGTGATTATGGTGTGGGGCAGGCAGAAGCATTCGTGTTGTTCCTGATGGTTGCTCTCATCACTCTGCTTCAGGTTTATTTTAGTAAGAAGTTGGAGGTGGAGGCGTAATGACAAGAAAAAGAATTGCTTCCTCCGTAATCAAATTCATTGTGCTGACAGTCATACTCATATTGTTCATCGTACCTTTCGTCTTTCTGCTGATCAATTCGTTCAAGGAAAACATGGCCATCACCTCAAATCCGTTATCGCTTCCAGAGAGCTTCAGTATGGTCAATTATATGAATGCATTTGATAAAATGAATTACATCGCTGCCTTCACCAACTCATTGGTCATAACGGTGTTAAGTGTTCTGTTTATCTCACTGTTCGCGGCGATGGCGGCTCATTATTTTGTCAGAAACAACACCAAGTTCAACCAATATACATTTATGCTGATGGTTGCATCCATGATCATTCCATTTCAGGCTATCATGATTCCATTGGTGAAAATCTACGGGTCACTTGATCTGCTGAACAGTAAGTGGTCGCTGATTTACATGTATATCGGTTTTGGCAGCTCGCTGGCCGTTTTCATTTATCATGGTTTTGTAAAGAGTATTCCAAAGGAACTGGAGGAAGCGGCGCTAATTGACGGCTGCACGCGGTTTCAGACATTCTTCCGTATCGTGTTTCCGGTACTGATGCCCACGACTGCCACCATTTCCATTCTCAATGTGCTGTGGATCTGGAATGATTTTCTGCTGCCTTCCCTCATTCTGGTCGATCCTGAGCAAAGGACACTTCCGTTGTCCACGTACAACTTTTATGGAACCTATACAGTGGATTATGGTCCATTGATGGCAAGTTTGGTACTGACGATATTTCCGATCATTATCATCTATCTGTTCGCCCAGAAGTATATTATTCAGGGTGTTATGCAAGGTTCGATTAAATAACTGCAGGGGGGAGGATGCTTTATCAAGCAGACTAGAACGTATACGAGAGAATGTGCAGATCAATTTATTTCCCAATCAAAGCATATGCTTCGGCCAGATTATCGGCTGCACTACCATTTAATGGCTGAATTCGGCTGGATGAATGATCCGAACGGCTTCATTCAATATAACGGGCAGTATCACCTGTTCTATCAACATTACCCGTATAAATCAGTATGGGGACCGATGCACTGGGGACATGCAGTCAGCCGCGATCTTATGAAGTGGGATTATCTGCCGATCGCTTTGGCACCGGACGGTGAGTTCGACCAGGATGGCTGCTTCTCCGGCAGTGCGATTGAGCAGGACGGGAAGCTTGTCCTGATGTATACCGGACATGTTGTAACCGGGCCTGACAAAGATCAGGATTACAAGCAGTCACAGGGAATTGCAGTATCAGAAGACGGAGTAACGTTCGAAAAGTGGGAGGGCAACCCGGTCATCGGTTATGACGCCGTACCAGATACGATCAGTCGTAAAGACTTCCGTGACCCTAAGGTGTTCAGGCACGAAGATCATTATTACGTCGTTCTCGGTTCTAATGATGCCAAAGGGAACGGACTTGTACTGCTTTACCGTTCTGAAGACCTGAAAAGCTGGACGTATGTCAATGTACTAGCTGCGAGTGACGGACGCTTCGGCGATAATTGGGAGTGCCCGGATCTGTTCTCGCTCGGTGGTCGACACGTATTTATGCTTTCCCCGCAGCGCATGCCTGCGCAGGGGGAGGCTTACCGCAATCTGCATTCCACTATGTACGGTATAGGTGATTTCAATTCCGCTGCCGGAACATTTACGGCAGAGCGGTATGCTCAGGTGGATCACGGATTCGATTTCTATGCCCCACAGTCCACCTTGGATGATAAAGGGCGGCGTATCGTCATCGGATGGATGGATATGTGGGAGTCGGAGATGCCGACCCAGCAGGGGCACCATTGGGCTGGTGCGATGAGTCTTCCGCGGGAAGTGGTTATCGACGGCGCCAGGCTGCTGTTCCGTCCACTTGAAGAGGTAAAGAATTACCGATGCAATCAGTTTGAGCAGCGAGATATCTTACTGACAGGTGAGCAGATTATGGACACGCGCGGAGATAGCTACGAACTCAAGGTCGTATTTGAGTTTGAGGCCAATAACACCGATGAATTCGGTTTGAAACTGCGGGTGGGTAGCGAAGAGGAGACTGTACTGTCGTACCGTCCCGATGATAGTCTGTTCCGTTTCAACCGAGAACGTGCCGGTATAGGCCCGGGTGGAGAGAGAAGAGTGCCTGTTGACTTACACGAGGGCCGTCTAGAGCTTCGGGTTTTTGTCGATAAAAGCTCGGTGGAAATATTCATCGGCGACGGTGAATACGTCCTCACAGGAAGAGTGTATCCGGGAGTGGAATCTACGGGCATTCGAGCGTTCGCGAGCGGAAAGTGTACGATGGCTTCGTTTCAGAAGTGGGATATATCCACATAGAAATGCATGACAAACAGGCACCCGACCAATGATGGTCAGGGCTCCTGTTTTTTTTGTAGAATTGTAATCGTGTGATTTACACAAGCTTATCTTGAAGATAGGCATCAATTTTTGCGAGGGCTTCTTCTGTACCGCCGGACTGCTGGAAGCTATCATTTATTTTTTGTACGCCCTCTTTATACGCCGCGTTCGACATTACCTCATGTACGGCATCTCTTAACGATTGTACATTGATTTGGTCTTTGGTTATACGATAGCCAGCTTGAAGTTCTGTTAACCGCTGTGCGACCATGGGCTGATCCTTGTCCTGAGGCAGTACGACCAAGGGTACATTAAAGTGAATCCCTTCATTCACACTGTTCATTCCACCATGAGTAATAAATACATCTGAATGACGTAATACCTCCAATTGGGGAACATAGGGCGAGATCATAAAGTGCTCTGGGGCTGGATTGATTTTCGTAAAGTCAGCTTTCTCACCAGCAGCAATCACGACGATGCCTTCAAAATCAGAGAATGCTTCAATACAGGTGTTAAAAAAGTCTTCAGTATGATCCAATACTGTTCCCATCGAAATATACAGAACTTTTTTATCTTGTAGTGCATCCAAAGGAAAAGAATGTTCCCCTTTGCGCTCAGGGAAGCTGGGACCAATAAAGAGATTCTCTTCACCAAAGCTGTCAGCGTCTGGTTGGAAATATCGGCTGGTGTATACAACGTTTAGAGCCCCTGTATTGTTCATAAATTGAACTATATCTTTGGGAGCAACACCGAATCTTTCTTTCATAAGATGTAGTGAGGTCGTGGCATGTTCATCAAGTTGAAATGGCACTTTTTCATTAAAGCGAAAGAGATTGGTAGCCATCCGATTCTGTGAAATCAGAAAAGATGGGGATGAAGCAATACCAGGGATTTTCAAATAGTCTCTAACTAACTCGCCAGCTCCGAATCTATCATAGAATACAAAGTCAAAATCAATGCTTTCAGACAGCTGCTTAGTGATTGCTAATATGTCCATCGAAGTCTGGATATGAATATTCATAAATGCGTTTAACCCAGGCGGAGTATGGGTATGAATAGAAGCAGTCCTGATCAGATCGGGATGCAGGTGAACCGTTGCTCCAACGGCTTCGAGTCTGTCCTTGTATTTCTCAGTTGTAATGTAATGTACTTGGTCCCCTCGTGCTGCAAAGGCTTGCGTCATCCCGATCGTAGGGTTCACATGTCCTTCTGCCGGAAAGTTAACCATTAATATGTTTAACATTCATCATTACTCCTTTTCTCTACAATTAAGATTGCAGTTTTCACTGAATCTCTCAATCCATAATAACAATAATATTTATATTTTCAAATGATATCCTTTCATGATCATAAAACACATGTTGGCATGAAATGTGTATAACAAATATTTACCTCGTGCATAGTAAGGGGGAACTCTACTTAGCAAGGGAGGTTTTTTCTAAGTGAATGTTCAAAGAGCGCAAGAAATAGCGTCCTCTTCCATAATGGCGAATGTGTTGTGTGATGGGTTACCCATTTATATTCAGCATGTGAACGAGCAGAGTGAGACGGCACGCATTTATGCGCTGAACCATCCAGAAGAGGAACGGGAAGTACCTTTGTACACGTTAACGGAACGAGATCAGGCACTGGAATAAGAAAGGAGCGATATGAAAAATGAAACCAAATCAACAGAAAGTAGTCGAGGCAGACCGTTTGAATTTTCGTGACCAGACGGATGATGTGGTTAGAGAAGTACCGGCCACGACGGATGCCAGCGAAGCAGTTGCAGCAATAACCTCGCATATCAATAAATACGATATACCGGATGAGTTGGAGGAGAAATAGAGAATGACCGAGCGCGCACAGGGTAACCTGTTGCGTGCTTTTTATATGACACATATTGGGCTGGAATCGAACAAATAGTATTTAATGCCCAAACGTACAAATGATATTGCCCATGTGTACGTTTTTTTCTTTTTGTTTTTTTGTAAAATAATATATAAATGATTTCTGTTCAAACTAAATGGACCAGGTGCTCTCATAGCGGCGTTGTCTCTAATAAGTTGAAAAGCCGAATTCAGAATTGTAGGAGGGAATTATGATTGATGTATTCAATGAACAGATTCAAAATCTAGATCCAGAAATAAGTGAAAGTGAAGGTGAATTTGAGAAGAAAGATATTTCAAAAGTGTTAACTATAATATGGATTTTTATAATTTATAGTGAGTCTGTCATTCTTCAACATTTGTCCAGCGGTCTAAATCTGCCGCAAAGTGTCTTATTCACTGTAATCATCCTATTGCACATCCTCTTGTACTTGCATGCTCAAAGAGTTGCAAAATATTTTTCATGGGCTTATTTTGTTGTGCAAGGGGGATTGATCTTTTCAAGTGCATTTCTTCTACCTGAAAGTTTCTCCATTGTACTGGTTGGGTTAATGCCAGTTTTGGTGGGTCAGAGTATAGGCATTTATTACAAGCCGCTTAAGGTTATGCTTGTATTTTTGATCTCCTATGTACTTTTTTGTGTGGCTGTGGTCTGGCATAATGATGGCAAGCAATTTGTGTTGTTCATCCCGCTGTTTTTTCTAATTGCAGTTGTTATAGTGGCTTATGCCGTTCTTTTTCTCAAACAAGTCAAAGCACGAATCCGAACGCAAAATGTTCTTAAAGAACTTGAAATCGCACATCAAAAGGTCGAAGAACTTACAATTGCTAACGAACGACAACGTATGGCCCGTGATCTTCATGATACGCTGGCTCAAGGGCTTGCTGGGCTAATCATGCAACTTGAAGCCATTGATGCCCATCTGACAAAAGGAAGTACGCAAAGAGCTCAGGAGATCGTCCAACAATCGATGTCACAAGTGCGAAGAACATTGTCTGATTCAAGGCGAGCTATAGACAATCTGCGTTCGAAAACCATCTCGGAAGTTGATTTTGCAGAAGCAGTGGAGGAAGAAATACAGCGATTTACAATGGCTACGAGCATTCGTGTAATACGCAACATCAAAATTAAAGCTTCAGTCCCCAGACTGTTATTCGAACATGGATTGTTTATTATAAGCGAGTGTTTAACCAACGTAGCGAAGCATTCACATGCTAATACCGTATGGATTAATATTTTAGATAACGAAGGTAAGATTGAAATCGAGATTCGCGATGATGGAAAAGGATTTGATACGGATATTATTGCCAAGCAAACAGGGCATTACGGAATAATAGGTATACATGAACGTGTGCGGATGCTGGGTGGAAAAATCAATATCAGCAGTATATTTCAAGAAGGTACAGCTATAAAAATAGAGGCGCCTCTTACTAAAGGAGACCTATCATGAAATACAAGATTTTAATCGTCGACGATCATTGGGTAGTTAGAGAAGGATTAAAGCTGGTGCTGGAGACCAATGACAGTTATGAAGTTATTGGTGAAGCCGAAGAAGGTGCAACGGCTCTTAAATTGATCGAAGAACTTCAGCCGCATGTCATATTGTTGGATTTATATATGCCACAAATGAGTGGTTTGGAAACCATGAAAGCCCTCAGAGAAAAACAAAATGAAACACCAGTCATTATCCTGACGACCTATAACGAAGATGATTTAATGATTAAAGGACTCTCTCTGGGAGCAAAAGGATATTTATTAAAAGATACCAGTCGGGAAAACCTATTTCGCACTATTGAGTCTGCGCTAAGGGGTGAAACGCTGCTTCAGCCAGAAATAACAGCAAGGGTATTCGCTGCCACGAATAAGAGAGAAGCTGAGATAGAGTCACACGAAAGAAACTTAGTTCTGACTGATAAGGAAAAGCACATATTAAAGTCTGTTGCACATGGTTATAAAAGTAAGGAAATTGCGTTTGATATGGGGATTTCCGAGCGTACCGTAAAGGCACATTTAACGAATATTTATAACAAGCTTGGTGTTGATTCCAGATCCGAAGCTGTTGCCGTTTCGTTGGAACGTGGTATTTTACAGCTTTAGAAATAAAAACTGAAAATATGTTATTTATTTGCCCAGTCGTACATAAGGTGCTTGCCCCTTTGTACGATTTTTTTGTTTGTTCATTGTTATAACATGAAAAAAGGATGAAAAAGTTTACTTGACCCACAGGTTGCTGATAGCACCTTTAGAAGAGAGAATCAGAGAGGATGACATTAGTTGAAGAGAAAAGAAATCAGGATAATGATTGCAGGGGTTGCATTAGCCTTAGTAGCTTCCGGTTGCTCCAGTGTATCGGAGAACACTGTAACAGAAGCCAGTCACCCGGTAAAAATTGAGAAACTTGCAATGAAACCTTTGGCCAATGATTTTAATTTGGCGGGAACATTGCAGGCAAGTAATGAGGCCAATGTTTCCTTTGAAGCGGATGGACGTATATTGAACACTATGGTCGAGGTTGGAGATTCAGTAGAAAAAGGAAGTGTCCTTGCGAAGTTAGATACATCTGCTTACCAGTTACAGCTGGATCGGGCAAAGGCAACCATGGAAAAGGCAAAGGCTGGTGTTAGCCAAGCGGAGGCTTCTGTCCAATCGGCCCAGGCGGGCATTCATAGTTCACAATCCCAGGTCAACGCGGCCCAATCCAAATTGCAGGAATTGAACAATGGCGCCAAAAAGCAGGAGATTGCACAGTCTCAAAATGCGGTTACTGCAGCAACCAATACTTACAATAAGAAAAAGGCAGATGCAGCCCGGACGCAAAGTCTGTTCCAGGCAGGTGCAGCATCATTGACAGAAAATGAGAGTGCACAGCTAGAATTAACAAATGCGCAAAAAAGTTTAAGCGACGCACAAGAGCAATTGTCCCTTTTGCTTGCGGGAGCCTCTCAGGAACAGCGTGCCCAAGCTTCGGCCGGCGTAGATCAGGCCAGGGCAGGGCTGGAGTCAGCTAGGGCTACTAGGCAACAAGGGCTAGCCAGTAAAGCTCAGGCGCAGGCTACCTATGAGGATGCACTGGCTGCTTATGAACAGTCATCCTTGTCACTGAAAAAAGCTACTTTAACCTCCCCGATCACAGGTGTTGTGATTGAAAAAAAGATATCTGATGGTCAACTGGGCTCCAGCGGGAGTGAGGCATTTGTTGTCGGGAATATCAAGACTTTAAAAGTACTCCTCCCCGTACCGGACAGTGAAATCTTATCGTGGAAGAAAAACCAAAAAGTAAATATGTCTCTCTATGATGAAATTAGAACAGGGACTGTTACCCAGATCTATCCATCGACTAACTCCAAAACGGGAAGCATCAATGTGGAAGTTAGCATTCCCAATCCTGAACTGAATTGGAAGCCTGGTCAAGTCATTAGTGCTTCTAAAAGCATGAATCAAAACGAAGCGCTTTTAGTACCCGTAGAGGCTGTAATTAGTACGGAAAATGACCCGTATGTCTTTAAAGTTGTGAATGGAAAGGCCGTAAAAGCCGCGATTAAACTGGGGAAAGTGACTAATAATCAACTCGAAGTGGTCTCTGGGCTACAGGCAGGCGATCAAATCGTTACGCAAGGAGCAGGAACCTTATTTAATGGTGATTTAATTGGGAATGATGTACTTGGGAAATCGGAGGAGTCGTCCGAATGATTAAATATATCGTTAAAAAGCAGAAAATCACACTTATTTTCTTTGGCATGTGTATTTTGCTAGGGATTTACAACTTTGCATCGTTACCTAAACAGGAGATGCCCGACGTTATTCCTATGTCAGCCAGTGTCACAACTGTGTATCCAGGGGCCTCACCTGAAAGAATCGAACAAACCATTACGAAGATATTGGAACAGAAAATTAAAGAAGTGGAGGGTGTCAAAACTATTTCTTCCACTTCATCTAAGGGCCAATCTAGTATAAGTATAGAAGCTTTGGATGAGGCAAATCCGACAAAAGTGTGGGCCGATCTTCGTACAAAGGTACAGGATGCGCAGTCTGAACTTCCGGACGATGCGATGCAGCCCATTATCAATGATAGTATGGCAGGCTCCTTCATCGGGTCATACGCAATCACTTCTGATAAAGTTGAAAATTTGTATGCGTTAAATGAATTGATGAATAAATGGAAAGATCAATTAAAAACGGTCTCAGGAATTTCAAAAGTTAATATTCAAGGAATTCCAGAACAAGAAGTACGGATAAGCCTGAACACTCAAAAAATGCAGCAATATGACATCTCCTGGGAACAGGTCGTTCAAGCCATTAAAAATGAAAACGATAGAGTGCCTACAGGAAGTCTGGATTTCAATCAGCGTACGTATCAGTTGACAGTAGATGCTTCAACTGATCCCAATGTTTTAAATAATGTTCAGATTTCAAGCAACGAAGAAGGGTTCCCTATATCCTTGAAGGATATAGGTTCAGCCTCGCTTGTTTTAAAAAAAACGGGGAGTTATACGTATGTGAATACCAAGCCTGCTATTTCAATCAGTTTGAGTGGAGATAAAGGCACAGACGTACCAACGGTATCCAAAGCGGCAACAGCCAAAATCAACGAACTTGCGAGTAGTTTACCTAAGGATGTACATTTTGAACTACTTTTCGCTCAAAATGACCGTGTAAGTGAAATATTTGGTAATCTCTCCAAAGAGATGATTATTGCTATTGCATCGGTTATTGTGATTTGTACATTAGGTTTGAACTTGCTGACCTCTGCATTTGTGGCCTTGGCTATCCCTGTTTCTATTGCCATCGGTTTTATTGTCTTGCCGATGACAGGAACGACGCTGAATCAAATTTCAGTCATCGGATTAATCATCGTACTGGGGATACTGGTTGATGATGCCGTTGTGGTAAACGACAACATTGAACGCCGACGCTCTGAATTTGGGGAAGATGCTACGGAGGCGGCAATTAAAGGAACGAAAGAAGTATCCTTATCGATCATTACAGCCACGCTGGCTACGGTTGCAGCATTTGCCCCGCTTTTATTTCTACCGGGCAATATGGGAGACTTTATTAAACCGATCCCTACCGTTATTTCGTTAACGATGCTGGCCTCCATGATTATGTCGCTTACGATCATTCCTATTTTCCGTCAATGGTACGATAACCGTCATAAAGGTAAAGAACGTAGCAAACCGACCAAGCCTCCAGGGCTTCTTGGCAATCAAATTCAGTCCCTCTCTAATGTATACGCTAAAAACTGGATGCCGAGAATACTGCGTCGACCACTTTTCACTGCGCTTATTGGTCTTATGATTGGTACGGCAGCTTATGGACTGCTTGCTATTGTGCCCATTCAATTATTTCCTGAATCGGACCAACCGGATGCCACAATCAACGTAACGATGCCAGAAGGAACGTCGTTGCAGGCAACCAATCAGGTTATAACCGAGATTGAGAACTGGGTTAAAAAGCAGCCAGAAACCGAACATTTGGCAGCAACGGCAGGTGGTGGAGCACCTCAAATGTACAGCGATATAGTAGCTGGTAGTGGCTCCGTGGGAGCGGTACACGGACAACTTACTGTTGTTGGTAAAGAGGGAGTCTTTGATATCAAAAAAACAGTGGACAGCTGGACAAGTACGCTGCAAGCCAAATATCCAGCAGCATTAATAAGTATACGTGTTCCTCAATTAGGCATCCCAGTCGGTAGTGCAGTATCTGTCCGTATTAAAGGAGAAGACCTTGGAAAGTTGCAAACGATGACCACAAAAATAAAAGAAATTGTTGCGGGAACTTCTGGAGCTGTAGATGTGACCGATAATATGGGGATGCAAAGCTATAATTTGAATTTTCAAGTCAACCAGCAGGCCTTGGATAAATATCAGGTCAATTATTCCAACTTAACCCGCACTTTGTTGCTAATGGGTGACGGAGTGAAGGTCACGGACTTTGACACGGGTAAGGAACTGCTGGATATCAATATGTACATGGATAAACCTAACCATGATCCTGAGGTGTTATTCCAACAGCTAAGTGTCACTAATGCGGGAGGAGAGCAGATCCCGTTATCCCAGTTAGCCACGATGAAACCGGACTTTTCCATTCAGCAAATCCACCGCTATGATTTGGAACGGACGGTAACGATCTCCGCCAATGCAAAAGGGCGTACGGCTACGGAGCTCACCCAGGACATCCGTAGCAAGCTTACAAGTACACATTTCGATTCGGGGTACACTTGGGAAATGGACGGGGAAACATCTACGCAGTCCGATTTGTTTAAGGATTTAGGCAAATTAGCCGTTATCGTTGTTTTTCTCATTCTGCTCTTGATCACCATGCAGTTTTACTCGGTTTCCACACCGATCATTATAATGACGACTGTGTACCTGGCAGCAGCAGGAGGAGTGCTTGGTAGCTTTATTACAGGTATGCCAATCGGTTTTATGAGTATTATGGGTATCATTTCACTTGCCGGTATCGTCGTGCGCAATGGTATTGTATTGATCGAGTTTATTGAAGATGCACGGCGTGAAGGCGCAGAATTAACAGAAGCCATCTTAATGGCATGCTCTGCCCGTTTCCGTCCGATCTTGCTCACCTCGCTAACTGCGATCGTCGGAATGATACCGATTGCTACGATGGGAGAAATTCTATTCAAGCCATTGGCAGCGACCATTATATTCGGACTGATTTTTTCAACCATTTTAACGTTGTTTGTAGTTCCGACTCTTTATATGGTCGTAGCTCATCTGAAGCTGAAACGGAAGCATAAAAAGGAAAAGGCTATAAATAGCGATAGCTCATTGACCTTGTAGGTAAATATAGAAAAGAATATACTCCATTTTTCCTTTAATAATGCGGGATCGTACATTAGACGAGTGTCTTAATGTACGATTTTTTCTTTTGTCGATATTGATTATTTCATTGACATAGTCCACAAAAATCATTACTATAATTGTTGCAAAAGTCCACTAAATTGGGGGAGTTATGATCAATATAGATGCTAATATGATAGCGGATATGAGGCGTTTTAATCGGTTCTATACGAATATACTGGGTGTTTTAGATAGACATGTGCTGGATAGCGGATATTCCTTTACCGAGGCCCGTGTCATTATAGAGATCGGGTTGATCGAGCCATGTATTGCGAATACTCTAGTCGAATCTCTTAAAATTGATCGCAGCTATATGAGTAGGATCATTGCTAAATTTTGCAAAGAGGGCTTTCTTGTTAAGGAAAATTCAACGTTGGATAATAGAACAAATCTGATTCGTTTGACTCCTAAAGGAAAGGAGTTCTATAACCAACTGAATGAAAGGTCTGATGAACAAATTCTAAAATTAGTTCAAGGACTTTCAGAAGAAGAGATAAAGGAATTACATGCTTCTATGTTGTTAATTCAGAAGAAATTGGATAATTTGGAGAGGATACAGAATGATACGATTTGAATGCGACTATACCGAAGGTGCCCATGAGCGCATATTAAAGCGACTACTGGAGACTAATGATGAACAAACTCCAGGTTATGGTGTGGACGATCATTGTGAAAAAGCCAGAGCATATATTAAAGAAGCATGTGACTCCCCAAATGCGGATGTACACTTTTTGGTTGGAGGTACACAGACCAATACCACCGTCATTTCTTCTATTCTGCGTCCACATCAAGGCGTCGTTGCGGCAGTTTCTGGACATGTTGCGGTTCATGAAACCGGAGCGATTGAAGCTACTGGACATAAAATACTTACTTTGCCAAGCGGGGATGGGAAGATCCGGGCCGAGCAGGTACAAGATTTGTATGACGCTCACTGGAATGATGCCGCTCCTGAGCATAGTGTACAGCCAGGTATGGTTTATATTTCCCAACCTACTGAGAATGGAACGATCTATAGTAAATCAGAGCTGGAAGCATTAAGGAGAGTCTGTCAAGAGTGTGGTTTACCACTGTTTATAGATGGAGCCCGATTAGGTTATGGCTTGGTGGCCGAAGATAGCGATGTATCTTTAGCAGATATAGCAAAGCTTTGCGATGTATTTTATATTGGCGGGACCAAAATTGGAGCATTGATGGGAGAAGCAGTAGTCATTCTAAATGATACATTGAAAAAAGATTTTCGATATATGATCAAGCAAAAAGGAGGACTGCTGGCTAAGGGAAGAATGTTGGGCATTCAATTCGAAACTTTGTTTGAAGACGGTTTATACGTTGAAATTTCCAAACACGCTATAGATATGGCCATGCTGCTTCAAAACGGATTATCTGAGCAAGGTTTTTCTTTTCAATACCGTTCTACAACCAATCAGCAGTTTCCGATTTTACCAGATCGTATACTAAAGGCATTGAGTGAAAAATATACTTACTCCTTTTGGGAAAAGGTTGATGATTCACATAGTGCTGTTCGATTCTGTACCAGTTGGGCTACAAAGAAAGAAAATGTTGAAATGCTGATTCAGGATATTAAAGCATTGCGATAAAGGTCATAGAAAGAGTAATTTATAATTTTAAAGATGTAGAATGACTATGTAATAGCCATACTTCGTTGCATGCATTGCAGCGAAGTATGGTTTTTTTTGTGCATTTTACTTATTCCAAAGCGGCTTGTCTTTAGTTCCATGAAAGAGCAAGTGGATATAAAAATGGAAAAACAAGACAAGAGCGGAGGTATAAAATCGGCGTCTAATTCTTTACACTGAATATCTACCGAACCTGCTTGCGGTACTGAAGAGGGGAGAGCCCAGTTATTTTTTTAAAGATTTTATTAAAGTGGGAAGCATGACCGAACCCGACATCCTCTGCAATATGCTGGATTTTGTCTTTGGTGGTTCGAAGTCTTGTTTGGGCCGCCCTGACCCTCACTACGCGGATGTATTCGCTGAAATGAAAACCAGTCAACTTTAGAAAGATACGGCTTAGGTAAGCTGGACTAATGAAAAAGCAGGCGGCCACTTGTTCGAGAGTTAACGGTTCATTGTAATGATCCTGAATAAAAGAAGAAATTTCCGTGATTTTCTGATGCATGGGATGAGAGGAAACAGGTTCACTACGCTCAATCGCTTCCGATCGGTGCACCAGGATCAGCATTTCCAGCAGTAGATGCTGTACGCAACGGTCATGCAGAGGCTGCTTATTCCTGCATTCGGTATTCATCTGTAGGAATAAACGTTCAACCTCCACTTGCTCTCTCGCAGGTAAGCGAAGCAACGCGGATTGCTGATACGGCGGCAGGTCAAGAATGTCATGATCCTGCTGTGGGAGAAACGTCGGAGAAAAATGAATCAAGATGCGCTCTGTTTCCTGCAATTGCGTACTGGCGGTAGAGTGCAAGTCATGAGGAAGGATGAATATCAGATCCCCCTTGCGAGCGGTGTATACCTTGCCATTCATAAAATAGATGCGTTCGCCTCGTAGTAAGAGATACAGCTCATAGTTTTCGTGGACATGAGGCCGGGGCATAACTGTGAAACCGGTACGATAGATGTGATGAATGGAAAATTGTTGTTCGCCAATGACATATTTATCTTCTTTCATTTCATTCATGTGCTTCTTCCTTTACAAATTAAGATAAGTAAGCGCATTCATATACCAACAGTATATATGACAACCTGCCAATGATAAAAGCAGAAAAGATTGATGAAAGGAGGTGAAGGCGCTTCTGAATGTCTCGAATCGTGTTTTTATAAAAATATGCGCTGATGTGGAAGAAAATCTTAGGGAGGAAACAGAATATGAGCAAGCAGCGTACATGGAAAAAGGTGCTATGTAATGTGGTTGTGGGTTCATTGTTGTTGACCTTGTGCCCACCACTAATCCAAGCGGAGACTGCGGTAGGAACAGAGAATGCAAAGGTGTCGAAAGTGGCGACGGATATTCCGGCGTTTCCGGGGGCTGAGGGTGGCGGTAAATATGTTACCGGTGGACGCGGAGGTGAAGTGTATGAGGTTACCACGCTGGCAGACTACGGCAAAGGGGAACAGATAATACCCGGATCTCTTCGCGCAGCGGTCAGCTCCGATAATCGGACGGTCGTATTCCGGGTGGGTGGAACGATTCATCTCAAGGAGCCACTTAAAATCTTGGGAAACAACCTGACGGTTGCTGGTCAGACAGCTCCTGGCGACGGTATAACTGTAAGCGATTACACAACAGGGATTGATGCAGATAACGTCATTCTCCGTTACCTGCGTTTCCGATTGACCGACCGTTACCCCAGTGAGGATGACGCGTTAGGAGCCAGATACCATAAAAACATAATGATTGATCACTGTTCCTTTAGCTGGTCGGTGGATGAGGTACTGAGCCTGTATGACAACGTCAATACAACGGTACAATGGTCCATTGCGTCAGAAAGTATGCTAATGACTACGCACCAGAAAGGTCGCCACGGCTATGGCGGCATATGGGGCGGACGAAATTCCACCTATCATCATAACTTGTTGGCTCACAATGCAAGCCGTAATCCGCGTTTTCCAACCGATAAAAAACAAATCGACGCTGTGGAAATGACCAATAATGTCATTTATAACTGGGGATTTTTCTCTTCATACGGCGGCGGTGAAGGATCGTATAATGTGCTAAATAACTATTATAAGTATGGCCCCAACACATATCAGGACGTTCGCGGTCAAATCTTTGTGGACGTGGGTAGTAAAAAATATAAAACACGCATCTTTATTGGTGGTAACTACATGTACGGCAATGACTCGGTTACAAAAGACAACTGGCAGCTTGGAACATCCATTGGGTCAATTATTGATCCTTCCACCCGTTTGGCGGAGCCGATTGAAGTCAGAGGGGAATACGACAACGGAATCTCACCAGATGCGTATGGTCCATATCAAGCGACAGATGCACAAACCGCATATACTGAGGTACTTGCCGGCTCAGGAGCCACGCTGCCAAGAAGAGATGCGGTAGACGCCCGAATTATGAATGATGTGAAGAATGGAACGGGTGCGTTTATTAACTCTCCGCGTGAAGCAGGGTGGATTTATGACGATTATAACGTAACGACGACGGAGCTTTCTGACAGTGACCATGATGGAATGCCGGATGAATGGGAACGTGCTCATGGGCTGGACCCCAATAATGCAGATGACCGTAACGGTCAGGGGCTTGCCGGCACAGGGGCGTATGCTCATTTTGCCAAGGGGTATACCAATCTGGAGGTCTATTTAAATGATCTTATTGAGAAGCTGTCGAATGGAAATGAGGTGGATAATCCAGAGGCCGTCGTTAAGGTGTCGGATGCAGACGGACGTCCACTAAAGCATAACGATATTTTGGAAGCAGGCCGGGATGCGACCATAACAGCAACAGCCAAGGACAAAGATGGTATTGCTCACGTTGAATTTATCATTGACGGCAAACTTGTTGGTAAAGTAGAGACTGCACCTTATCATCTCGATTGGAATCATGTAACAGACGGTACCCACAATATTATTGTACGGGTGACCGACCGCAAGGGGACTGCTGTATTTTCCAATCCTGTTACCATTCACGTCAATACGACTGCGCCATCGGGAAGTTGGCTCAGCGAAGAGATTGGCTCTGAGGGCAACGATGGTTATATAAAAGGGCATACTCAGGTCTTAAAAGAAGATGCAAGCGGCAGCAGCATACGACTGAAGTCAGCGGGAGACGTGGACGGTAAGGCAGATATTTTCCATTATGCTTATCAAAAATGGGAAGGCGACACTGAAATTACAGCCCGTGTGGAACAAATTACCCCGGTGGATGATAATGCTGAAGCGGGTGTAATGATTCGTGAATCGCTGAAGCCTGGATCAAAAATGGCTTTTATGTCTTTAGCATTTGTTAAATATGGAAAACAGGGTATTCTTATCAGTCGTGATCAAACGGATGGCACGACGAAACGTGCGTCAATGGAGACTTTTATTGCAACGCCATATTCGGTTCGTCTTGTACGACAAGGACAAAAGGTTACCGGCTGGGTATCCGCAGATGGTGTGACGAACTGGGAGAAGGTTGGCGAAACTGTTATAGATGTGCCGAATAATCAGCCGCTATTGATCGGGTTGGCTACCGATGCATCCAAACAACAAAACGATGTATGGAATTACAATACGTCGGAATTCAGCAATGTCACCATCCGCAACCTGACAGACTCAGGAGGAACTCATCCCACTAGTGTGGTGGTGGCGACCTATGGCCCTGCTGACTTTAGATCTCTTCAGGCAGCTATTGACGCAGTCCCTGACGACAGCAACACAAGGATAGTTATCCATCTCAAAAACGGTACGTATCGTGAAAAAATAAAGGTGAATTCCTCCAAAAAAAATCTGAGCATTATCGGAGAAGATCGCGACAAAACGATCATTTCTTTTGACGATACGGCCAAAACCGTGGTGGACGGAAAAGAATTAGGAACAAGCAACAGCTATACAATGCGTGTGCAAAGTCCCGAATTTGTGTTGGACAATGTCACGGTTGCCAATACAGAAGGAACCGGGCAGGTGCAGGCTGTAGCGTTATATGCCGAAGGCGATCGTGGTAAGTATCACAATGTCAAAATTACTGGCCTACAGGATACGTTGCTTGTGAACCGTGGCAGACAGTATTTCAAGGACAGCTACATCAGTGGCAGTGTAGATTTTATATTTGGCAATGCACCTGCCGTGTTTGATAATTCGATCATACACAGCCTGCGTGCTGGATATGTGACAGCAGCTTCAACAGAAGAGAATAAGCCGGGCTTTGTATTTATTCAATGTCGTCTGACAACAGAAAATGGCTTGACAGGCAAGGTGGATCTCGGACGGCCATGGCGCCCTAACGCTCATGTTACTTTTTTGAAGACCTATATGGATGACCATATCAAGCCGGGCGGCTGGAACAATTGGGGCAAGGAATCCAATGAGCAGACCGCAAGATTTGGAGAGTTTGACAACTTTGGGCCAGGTGCAGAAAGTAGCGGGCGTGTACCTTGGGCCAAACAGCTTACCGCCGATGAAGCAAGCCAGTACACCGTTGAAGCTGTTCTGAGCGGGACAGATCATTGGGATTGGCGTCTTTAAATTTGATGTTCAATGGTTGTGCGGGGCAAGCGCTTCTAGCGTTCAGCCTCGCTTATTTTTATAGTTTGAGTAGAGGATACATACTTAATTTTCGATGTTGAAAATACTTGTTTATATGGTAAATGTTTGCTATGTTAAAAGTGCATTTATTTCAAATTGTAATTTATTATTGATTTGGAGGTGTAAGGTATGGCACGTGTATTAGTAGTGATCACGCCTGCTGAAGGCCATGTTAATCCGACACTAGGATTAGTGAAAAGGTTGGTAGACAGTGGGGAGGATGTTGACTATGTGTGTACGGAAGAATACCGTACGAGAATTCAACAGACAGGAGCACAGATGATAACCTACCCTTTTGTTGATGATGCTTTTTCTAAAGACTCTGATTTAAAGCCAGCAGAATACAAACATCATTATCAATTTGTGTACATGATGGTAAAAGGTATGATTCTTCCGATTATTCCAGAGGTTTTGAGAGTTATTGAAAACAGAACCTATGATTATTTAATCTATGATTCTTTGATGGGTTGGGGAGGCACGATTATTGCAGAGAGGCTGGGAATCCCTGCTGTGTGCTCTATCGCTTCTTTTGCTTTTGTAGAGCCATTGGGATCGGGGCAAGGCATGAATGACAATGATCCGGAGGTAAAAAAGATGTACACGGCTACGATGCAAATAACGCATCAACTAGCTAAGGAGCTTCAGGTTGACGCTCCGGCTATAGAAGAGATTGCTCCTCATGGCGGGCGCTTAAGAATAGTTTATACAAGCCGCTATTTTCAACCGCAAGCCGAAAAACTGGATCACAGTTTTATTTTTACAGGTCCTTCTATTGTACCGCGTAAAGATGCTCCATCTTTCCCGTTCGAACAACTTCGTGTTCTGCATCCACAGGCGGTTTACATTTCAATGGGTACTATTTTGAATAAAGACTTGGAATTTTATAAGCTTTGTTTTGCAGCATTTCGCGATTTGCCTGTGCAGTTTGTGCTGTCTTCAGGCAATTATACAGACATGGAGCCATTGGCCCCGTATATCCCTGACAATTTTATAATCAAGCCTTATATTCCGCAATTGGAAATGCTTCAGCATGTGGACGCTTTTGTTACACATGCGGGGATGAACAGTACAAGTGAAGCCCTGTATTACAATGTGCCGCAGGTCATGATTCCTTTAACATCGGATCAGCCGATCGTAGCCAGTCGGGTGCAGGAACTGGGAGCGGGTGTTGTTGTGGATAAAAATGAGCTTACACCCGCTAGTTTGAGAGCTGCCTTATTAGAGGTATTGAGTCATCCAACCTATAAAGAACAGGCTCACGTGATCGGCGAATCATTACGCCAGGCTGGTGGGTATAGACATGCGGCAGATACAATTATGAGTCATTTCTCCACCATAGAAAAATAAGGCGCAGTCTATATACTGTGATTCCTTTCTTTTAAAGCAGCAGATTTTTCAAACTCTAATTTCTTTGAAATCGCCAGAAGACCAAGGGAGCAGATGATTAGGGCCAAACATACCCAATAGGTGTTTCGGTAACCAATCCATTGAGCGGTTAATCCGCCCATCAAGCTCCCCACCAGTCTTCCAATGGTTGTCGCATTGGAATATAGTGTCGATGCGTACCCTGGAAGAGAGGGCAATAAATCCTGCATGTAACTAATGCCAATGGCAGAAATCACTGCAACAAAGAAGGCTAGAAGAAGCTGCCCCACGAATAGCTGCCACATCTCCGTAGACATAAGGACAAGGATATAATAGGCAACTCCTGTTAATGCCCCTAAAAATACAAGCAAACGGTTGGAGTATTTAGCTGCTAATACGCCTAGCATGAGCATCAAGGGTATTTCTAAAATTGCGCAAATACTGGATACTAGAGCAACGTCACTCGTGTCACCTTTTAAATTGTGAATGATGAACAAGGAAATATTTAAACTGTTCATCCAGTGAGACGTATAGAGCAGAGTAAGAACTAAAAAGGGGATCAGAATCTCAACATTTTTATGTAAAGTAATGTGATGAAGTGAAAGTTGATTCTTATGTTTAAGCTGAGCGGGAGGCTGCTTGATAAAAAAGAATAAAAGAACAGCAATGAGAACAAAAATAGAGGTCGTTCCCATAAAGATACCCTTAAAGCCCGTATGTGCAATCAAAAAGGAACCAAAAAGCGGCCCGGTAATAAAGCCAAGAGAAAACATAGACCGAAGCGTTGAATTAGCAAAGGCGTGATCCGCAGATTTACTGCGATCTACTGCTTCACGTGCACTGGCAAATAACTGCGGCATCCCAGGAGCACCAATGGCCGTAAAGATCGTCATATAAACAAAAAGTACATAAAAATTTTGGATTACAAGATATCCTGCAAAGGCTGTGGCATTAAATAACGTACAAATTACCAAAATTTGTTTACGATCTAATCCGGTATCAGAGCGTTTGGCAATCAGAGAGCTTATCCATATGCCACAAATCAAAGTCACAGCTGTAAATACACCAAAGGTTCCCACAGATACGCCAAGTGTACTTGTAAAATATACAGCTAAAAAAGGTGCGCTGATGGATATAGCCATACCTTGCAATAACATGCAGATCATGAACAATGGGTAGTTAGGGATAACAAAAAGATTCTGAATACGCTTTAGCATTTCATTTTTACACTCCTTCCGAATACATATCAATCCCAACCAAACTATATATGACTTTAGCATAATTTGTATATTTACACGTTGTAAAATATTATATATTATTTTTCACTTTGATGAGCAGGTCAATACAGGCAAAGATACAGTAACAGGCAAAGCGTCAAACTCTCCACACCTTCAACTACTAACCTAGCTATGAGATCATGAGATTAACCTGAATACGGAGGGGAACTCATGAATGCCAAAGAACAACGCAGACAAGATTGGCACACACGTATCGCAGCCTATCGGGCAAGTGGTCTCACGATGAAAGCTTTGTGCTTCGCAAATCATCTGGACCGTGCTCCTTATACTTCTTGACCCATTGGTATACTTGATGATAGGAAACCTGATACTGTTCCGCTGTCTTCCGGTAGTCATGATCGTGGGCAAGACAGTGAAGAACAACGTCTATTCGTTCTTCTTAGACAAAGGAAAGCTCCCCTTCAAGTAGCGGTTTATTTATTAAACCTGTCTACTTGAAGGGGAGCATATCAAAATCGGGAGCCTGTTCCGTAATTTATAATAGCGAGGTTACGAACTTCACCTCCGGAAAGCGGTTATCCGGTCCTTTCATTAAGATTCCGCCTTGATTTTTCAGATACCTATCGAAGAAATCCAGCATATAGGCATTGATAACGGAGTTCGCTCTTTCGGGCGCAATCTTTCCTGTAATGCCCAGCATTTCGAAAATCGGAGAAATGAACTGTACGTCGGCAAAATTCAAATGCTCCGTATTTTCGATATAGAGGACTTGTCCCCCTTCGTCGACCGTTTCGCGCATCCGTTCAAGCTCCAACTTTTTATCTTCCGTTACTTGATCCTCCCACTCTCTTGTTGAGCCCATACGGTTAAGCTCTGCATCCGTGTAGACCCGGTTATCCATCACCATTTTTAATTTTTCGAAATAGCTTTCCGAGTTGATGAACAAAAACGGCTTTCGCAGACCCTCTCTGTCACGCAGTCGATAAAGCCCTCCATCAAGGTCTATTCCAACCGCGATTCGCGGATCGTAAGAAGCGTCATAGGCCGTCGCTCCGCCGATGGAATGACCGAACACCCCGACATGACCGAGATCAATCCTCCCTTTTAGATGACTTGGAATCTGCCCCGATTGGATGAGCTCGAATTGGTCCAGCGCAAACGCCACATCGCCGGTTAAAACTTGTCCCAACTTGTCGCGATTTCCTCTACTCGTCTGATAATCATAGGCGGGCGAGAATAAGTCGTTGGTTGTGCTGGTCGTGATTCGCCCGTCCGGAAACTCGGTTGCAAATGTATTGTAGGTGTGGTCGATCACTGCCACGATATATCCATGACTCGCGAGATTTTCGGCTTGCGACGTGTGGAGGAACCTGGAAGAGCCGTTGCCGGGATTCGCAAGGATCAGCGGGTATGAAGTCTGTGCCGAAGAGACTTCGGCCTTCGAATAAGCATGACTGGATACGTACTTCAGGTGTTGAAAAGTAAACCCGGGAAGGCCATAGTCCGCGGCCATATAACGTAAAATCTGGGTATCGGGAATAAAGGGAGCGTACTTGTCGGTGCCAGCTTGAGCCGGATACCATACCTGAACCATCAATTCCCTTTTGCCTGTCGCGGTTTTGCCAAATGTCTCCTCCCGGCTTGGATCGATGAAATGAAAGACTTGCGTGCCTACCTTCAACTCGCCGGTTGGCGCCGGAAAGTCGAATACGGGAAACACATAGAGGAAGCACCCCGTTGCGATTAGCCCAATCACGATAAAAAGGCGGCCCAGCACCCTACGGATTCGCGAGGCAGTCCGAACGACTTTCAGCGTTATGAAAACGTCTATAAGCGAAAGCATAAGCATCAGGATCGTAAATCCGTATAAAAATAAAAGCTGAACCCTGTATCCTTCGACAAGCAAATGTATCACTAAAAAAATGGAGCCTGCTCCGCTTGTCAGGAGCAAAGCTGGTCTTCGGATACGTTGATTGAAAATGAACAGCAGTGCCAACAAACAAGCACTTGAAAAGAATAGCAGCATTTCAAAAAACCTCACGCCAACTCCCCCTTAAAAATAATCCTATCAATGGATTAGTATAGAGAAGCAGCTAGGTTGATACCATTGATCTAGATGACAATGGCCTTACACTCTTGTAAGGTTGCGCGAAGATGGCACAGAAAACGGCATGTAATGTGCTGATTCCTGCCTTTCGGCCGGGGTTGTTTGTTTCACAATTGTGAAGACAGCTCAATCTCCAATCTCCGATACAATGATTTTCAGAACTCGGCTTCTTGCTTCGTTTATGGAAGGGTTCAAAGGCGAGATTGACCGAAACACCTCGGTCAGCTTCACTTCCGCTAACTTGTTAAATCATAATTCAGCATAACTTAGCCCTCATCTAGTTGAACAGGTGGGGGCTATTTGACGCTTACGTAACAGGAGTGGGGTGTAGATATGTATGTGAAATTTTCCTGTAGGATTTGCCTTAAAGACTGAAGCGATCTACGAACTGCTTGATCAGTTCATTCAACAATCCGGCGGCCTTCGTAGGAAGGCGATGATCAGCTTTCTTAAGGAAAACCAGCTCACTATTTGGTAATTGTTGATGCAATATTTTGGCATAGGGATGAAAGTGCTTATCTTCTTCACCATAAACGAGCAGGACAGGAAGATGGATTTCCCCGAGCCGTGAGGTGCAGTTGTACTTCAAGCTGTAACGGTAATATTGTTCGACATTCCTGGGATTTCCCTGCTTCGCATCGTTGAATAACTTACGGAACAAAGATAGTTGTTTCGTTTGTGACCAAGCAATAGAAAGGGCAAGCGTACCGACTGCGCTGATTTTGGAAAGAGCAATGCCCAAAGAAATTTTGTTTCTTAGTCGCCATTCGTTTACTTCCGACATTCCACTGATAACAATGCCTCCCCATGCCCGATCTGGATAAGTCAAGAGGAACTCAAGTACTATCGAGCCTCCGGTAGAATAGCCACACAAAAATACTTTATCTAAGCTCATCCGGTCCATCAAATGTTTAATATCCAGGGCGATGAGAGGATAAGTAACTGTTTGTTCGGAAGGCTGACTTTTACCGTGTCCTCTGATATCAAAAGCTATAGTTCGAAAATCGGATGATAATCTTTGGAATTGGTATGTAAAATTTAAGCTTGTGAGTACTGGAGGGTGAATGAATAGGATGGCCATTCCTTCCCCGGAATCCATGTAATACATAGAGTATTCGTTTATGTTTGTAGTAGTCATGGTTATGCTCCCTCCCTGAATGGTTTGATCTTAAATTTGGCTTATTAGATCCAAAAAATTCATGGAGGTGTAACTTTAATTGCTTGTATGAGATACCTTTGTCCCGATGATCCAATGCAGGAATAATATTTTTAGTACAAGAAAAAATAAGAGGATCAAGTTTTTCTAAGAAAGGGACGCATACATGGGCATGAAAAATAAGGTTACCATAGCACTAGTGCTGAGTTTATTGTTGATGATCTTGGGCTGTAGAGCAGACTCCAGTCAACAGCTAAAACAACAGAGTGTGAAGCCACCTATCACAGTAAATCAAATGGGCAAAAAACCTGTCATTGTGATCTTAATTGATTCTTTAATGGATAAACCTTTGCAAGATGCGATTCAAGAAGGCCGCGCACCGGCAATGCAATATCTCCTTAATCAAGGGCAATATTTCCCGCATGTAGTGAGTTCATTTCCCACGATGTCTGTGACAATCGACAGTACATTATTAACGGGAACGTATGCAGACCAACATCATGTACCCGAACTCGTTTGGTACAGCGACCCAAAGAAACGCATGATTCTCTACGGCAATGGTGTTAAAGAAGCCTTGAAGATAGACCAACTGCAAGTATTCTTAGACGCAATTTACCAATTAAACCAAGTTCATTTGAATAAAAAAACGAAAACCATACATGAGGAATTGGCCGACAAAGGAAAAGAATCCGCGTCCATCAATGCTATTGTCTTTAGAGGGAAAACGAAACATGCCTTAAAAGTGCCTGACTTCATAGCGAATAGCAACAGGGTGCCAGAAAAAATGATAGTAACAGGGCCTAAATGGTTATCTTATGCAGCTCTGGCACAATTGAATCCGAAAAATAGCTGGAATACTCCTTTGTGGAAAAAATTTGGGATGAACGACGAATTTTCCGCAAAAGATACCGCTTTTCTAATAAGCCAGAAAAAACTTCCAGACGTAACCATCACATACTTTCCAGAGAATGATAATTTGGCGCATAGAAAGGGCCCGACTCAACTGGAGGGAATCGAAAAAGCGGATCAAGCACTGCAAACTGTGTTGAATGCATATGGTTCGTGGGAACAGGCTGTAAACAATGCGATATGGATTGTCATGGGTGACAGTGCGCAAAGCGCTATTTATGATGATCGACAGGTAGCAACGGTTGATTTAAAGTCGCTTTTGAATCATTACCGCATTGTAAAATTAAATCAACCAGTAAGAGACGAGGACCAAATTGTGATTGCCGCTAATGAACGGATGGCTTATATCTATGCGATAAACGATAACGTAGAGCTGTCCAACGTGGTGAAGCTTTTACAAAATGAGGACAAGCTCGATATTATCGCTATGAAAGATGGTAAAAACAATATTCATGTTACAAAGGGGAAAAAGGGTAAGCTGTTTTCTTATCATCCCGGTGGAAAATTCATCGATGAATATGGGCAATCGTGGACCTTGTCGGGCGAAGAGGACCTTGTGGATATTACGGTGAATAACAACCAGATCAAATATGGAAAATATCCAGACGTGTTGGCGAGGCTACACGGGGCAATGAATTCACATAAAGGAAGATATGTTGTCGTCACGGTCCAACCTGGATATGAACTCGTCGGCGAAAGTTCTCCTACCCACATCGGAGGGGGAGCTCATGGATCGCTGCATGAAAAAGATTCCCTTGTCCCATTAATTATTTCCGGAACGAATACACTCCCCAAAACACTGCGAATCGTTGATATAAAAGACTGGATTATGCAATTGGTGAACGAATAAGTATTATTCGTGCTTGATATTAAAACTGTACTCCATTAGTATATAAGCATATAGTTATATGAGTGGAAAGGGGGCACACCTTGGATCAACTTGGTTATGTAGCCGATCATTTAAAGCTATTGGGGGATAAAACTCGGCTGGCTATGCTTTCCCTGCTAAGAGAGAGAGAATGGTGTGTTTGCGAATTTGTAGATATCTTTGATATGTCTCAGCCAGCCGTTAGCCAACATTTGAGAAAATTAAAGTCGCAAGGAATTGTAAAAGAAGAACGGCGAAGTCAGTGGGTGTACTATTCCTTAAATGTAGACGACAAGCCGCATATTCAAGCTGTTCTTGAGAGAATGCCAGACTGCAAGCAGATTTTAAAATGGCTGAATAAAGAGGAGCCGATCGCATTTTGTGGACCGGATTCCTCAGCTTGTTCATCCTAAAGTCTACTCCGTTTATATCCTTGGGGATAAACGGTGTTTTTAATATAAGTGTATGTTTATATGGTAATGTAATGGAGGTTTAAAACATTGATTTTGTTGGCATGCATTATATTTTTAGCCACTTTAGTGTTGGTGATCTGGCAGCCTAAAAATCTGTCCATCGGATGGTCTGCCTGCGGCGGTGCCATACTCGCCTTGTTAGTGGGTGTAGTCGATTTACATGATGTTTGGGAAGTTACTCATATTGTCTGGAATGCGACACTGGCTTTTGTAGCCATTATTCTGATTTCGTTGGTGCTTGATAAAATCGGCTTCTTCGAATGGGCGGCGCTTCACATGGCACGAGCTGCGCGAGGAAGCGGAACCCGGATGTTTGTTTATGTGACCATTCTTGGCGCCGTTGTTGCTGCTTTTTTTGCGAATGACGGTGCGGCCTTAATACTAACACCGATTGTACTGGCGATGGTTCGGGCACTTAAATTGGATGAGAAAATGGTTTTTCCTTTTATCATAGCGAGCGGTTTTATTTCAGACACGACGTCGCTTCCGCTTGTGGTCAGCAACTTGGTTAATATTGTGTCAGCCGATTTCTTTGGGATCACCTTTATGGAATATGCGAGTCGCATGATTATACCTAATTTATTTTCTTTAGCTGCCAGTATAGGAGTACTGTATCTCTTTTTCCGCAAAAGAATTCCGAAAACGTTTGATGCGACACAATTAATCACGCCTGCGGAAGCGATTAAAGATCCAAAGATGTTCCGTATGTCCTGGATCGTCCTCGCGGTTTTGTTCGTTGGCTACTTTGCATGCGAATTTTTTAATATTCCCGTTTCGGTGGTGGCCGGTATTATTGCTATCTTTTTCTTATTGATGGCGCGTAGAAGCCCTGCAGTGCCGATGAAAGAAGTCATCAAGGGCGCTCCATGGGCTATCGTATTTTTCTCCATCGGAATGTATGTTGTGGTGTATGGTCTACGTAATGCCGGTTTGACGGATCTGCTGGCCCATGTGATTCAAGCGGCTGCCGATCAAGGTATGTTTGTGGCCACCATGGGCATGGGTTTTATTGCGGCGATTATCTCGTCGGTCATGAATAACATGCCTACGGTCATGATTAATGCGCTTGCCATTGATGCCACCCATGCAACCGGTATAGTCAAAGAGGCGCTGATTTATGCTAACGTCATTGGGTCGGATCTCGGGCCGAAGATAACCCCAATCGGTTCGTTAGCCACATTATTGTGGCTGCATGTGCTTCGTTCGAAAAACGTGAAAATTTCTTGGGGGACTTATTTTAAAACGGGCATTGTCTTAACTATTCCTACACTTTTTATTACCCTACTGGGCCTATATCTGTGGTTAATCATTTCATAATTGAACATTGAAGGAGACGGTAATGATGGAAAAGAAGACAATTTACTTTTTGTGCACTGGTAATTCTTGTCGCAGTCAAATGGCAGAAGGCTGGGCCAAAAAATACTTGGGAGACCATTGGAATGTATACAGTGCGGGCATTGAAGCACACGGCCTTAACCCTAAAGCGGTGCAAGCGATGAATGAAATAGGGATCGATATTTCCGGTCAAACTTCAGATATTATTGACTCTTTTTTGCTGAATGGTGCTGATTTAGTTGTGACCTTGTGCGGAGATGCTGCTGATAAATGTCCTATCACACCTCCGCACGTTCGTCGTGAACATTGGGGGTTTGATGATCCGGCTAAAGCACAAGGAACAGAAGAAGAGAAATGGAGCGTATTCCAGCGTGTACGGGATGAAGTAGGGACTCGTATTCGGAAATTTGCGGAGACTGGTGAATAAACAAGGTGCATAGCTATAGTATTTCAAACAAGCACGCCTCCTTAAAGAGGCGGTGCTTGTTTGGCGTTTTTTTCCTTTACAGAATACTCTTCCAGTACCTTTGTTTTATCTCCATAGATCCTATCCAAATGATCTTCTCCCCATAAGCAAAAACGATCAAGCAGATCTTTAAAATCCCATCCATATTCACTAAGCTCATATTCCACTTTGGGGGGAACTTGGTTATAAATAATACGGTGGATGATTCCATCCTTTTCAAGCTCTCTAAGCTGTTGGGTGAGCACTTTTTGGGTGATTTTCGGAATGAGTTGACGAAGTTCGTATGTACGTTTTCTGCCGCTGGTTAAATGGTGTAGGATAATGCCTTTCCACTTTCCACTGATGACCTCCAAAGTTGCCTCGATCCCGAGCATATAGGTTTTGGCTTTGTCTTCCATAGACTTTCCCCCTCTCCGATCTGTAGTACAAAAGGCACTAAGGAACCTTAAAGTACCTACAGTACATTGAAGTGCGTACTTCACACTTTAATGTATAACATCCATAATAGCATCTGTAGACAGGGTTCAACAATTATGAGGAGAAAGAAGGTTACGGATACATGAAAGTTCTATTGGTCGTCACGCATCCTAGAGAAGATTCACTTACCCTTGCGGTCATGAATCGTTTTGTAGAGGGATTGAAAGAGAATAAGCACGAGGTAGATATTTTGGACTTGGATCGGGATGGATACAATCCGGTGTACAGTGCTGCAGATGAGCTGGATTGGAATACGACCCATAAACAATATGCTCCTGAAACGCGGAAAGAGATGGATAGAATTGCAGCTGCGGATGCTCTGGTCTTTGTGTTTCCACTATGGTGGTACAGTGTGCCTTCCATGCTAAAAGGGTACCTGGATAAAGTCTGGAACAAAGGTTTACTTCAGGAATTTACGACGAAGCAGGTTTTGTGGATGTGCTTGGCGGGAGGGACGAAAGAACATCTGATCAAGTATGAATATCACGATTTGGTTACTCATTATTTGAATAAAGCCATTGCTGGTTACGCAAGAGTAAGAGAGTCCAAGGTAGAGTTCTTCTATGATACTTTGTCCGAATCGAAAGAATACATTGAAGGTTTACTGGAGCACGCTTATCAATTAGGTCGGGCATATAAGTGAATTTTATTCTGATAACAATGAGAATTTAATATTATTGAGGTTTTTTCAAAATCCTATTATTGAAAAAGGGTTAAGGCTCGTTAGACGGCACTTAACCTTTTTTATTTTATAGACGAGACTCTATCCTTTTATAGGCTCGTGCATAGGTGCTGACGGTGCTCCTTGCATAGATAACCCGCCGCCAGTTGTGCTTGCTGGAATAACGGGATGTGGTGAGCCCTTTTCAGAAGCAGAACCCGCAGTTTGCTTGGCCAGCTTTTGTTTTTCCCACAGGGCTCTGGCGATAACCAGCATGGAGAGTACACCCACATATAGTAACAGAGAACCGAGTTCGGGAAGCATCTCCTGCAAAGGTGCACCACGCAGACCCATGGTGCGCAGGAATTTATACATCCATACAAAGGGGAAGAAATCACCGATTTGAATCGCTAAAGGTGGAAACAGTGATCTGGAAAGAACAGCCCCTGATAAAACAAAAGCAGGCATGAGTATCATCACCATTCTGCCAATGGCTATTCCCGGATGTGCAGCGCCCCATGCAACCAGGACATTGATACAAACGGTACCGAATACATACAGGACAACCGGAATTATAAAGAGAATCGGATTGGCCTCGAAACGGCCTCCTCCAAACACTTTAAGCATCCCGAGAGAGAAGATTAAGCCAGCCGTCGAAAACAGCGTATAAGGAAGCATACGCAGTAGTATGTTGAACGGATTTTGCAGCTCAGCAGCCAGCCTCTTGGAAACCTGGAGTCTAGCGACCAGAGGTAAGCTATTTATGTTTAGTATCATAAAAGAGAACATACAAGTGAATGCAAGTATCGTCGTATTCTGATAGTCATTGGTTGGATTAAACAGGGAACGCACCTCCAAGGCGATACCATTGAGGGCCCCTTGGGCCTGTTCTGCGTTCATCCCGGTTTTCAACATAGCTGGGACAGACAGTTCCATATTCTCGGAAACGCTAATTTCCTGCATAGCTGTACGAATCGAAGTAATAGATTGTACATTGGTATTATCGAGAATGAGACCCACGCGGCTGGAAAGGGAGCGATTGTGATTATCCTCTAAACCATGCGGCAAGGAAATAACAGCCAAATATTGCTCATGATAAAAATATTGTTCAGGGTTGTCCGTATACGACACAATCTCAGCTACGTTCATATACGGAGAAGCATCTATTTTCTGAATGAACTCACGGCTGTAAGCTGTGTTATCTTGATCCACCACTACCACGTTAGCGTCGTTAATCTGGCTGCTTGGGAGCAACAGTGAATACCCCAGTACGGCAATCAACGGGAAGATGATTGCTATGATCGGATACTTGGAGTGAACCAGATACGACCATTCATCACGAAGAGATTTCATTTGTATTCACCTCAACTGTCATGCCTGGTAGCAAAGTTGCTTCTCTTGTTACATATACACGTACCTGGAATGTAGCGGTATCTGCTTCTCCTTTTTCACGGGACATCTTCACATTAGCGAATTGTGGTGCAGCAGTTACATAGCGTACAGTACCTTTCAAATCCTTATTGAGACCAGAGATATGAGTTTTAATTTCTTGGTTGGCCTTGAATTTACCCGCTTGTTCTTCATTCACATAGAGATCGTAATATAAATCGTTGGTTTCCAGGGTAATCACAGGAGCCCCTTGCGCCACATTTTCGCCGACTTTGGTACTAATCGAAGTAACCTTGCCATCCTGTGGTGCTTTTAACACCAGGCGTTCCTTTTTGAGCAGCAACGTTTTAAGCTGAACTTCCTGTGTGTCTTTTTGTTGCTTTAAGAGGTCAATAGCCAGCTTCTGGTCAGCCAACTGTTGACGGCTCTGCTGAATGGTTTCCAGTTGGGTCTTGGAACGATCGACGGACAATTGGGCACCGCGAATTTCCTCCTCGGCTTGTTTTACCGAAACGGCTGCTTGTGTCGTCTGTTCACTGGCCTGCATACGTTCTTCAGAAGTGGCGCCATGAAGTAGCTTTTGAAGAGACTCTTTTTGCTGACTCAACTGATTTGTCGCTAAAGTCAAGGAGGATTCGGCATCATCCAACGCTGCTTTGGATGCACTTCCTGCATCATAGAGTGCTTTATTACGCTTATAGTTGGTCTGCGCTGTCTGAACGTTTTTGGTAGCTGAGGCTACGGCAATTCGTTGCTGCTGAACATCTTCATCCCGAGCCCCGTTATTGACCTGTTGTTCCGCAGCAGTGGCTTGACGCTCAGCCGCTTGTGCCCGCTGCAATGCGGCCTGACTTTTACTCTCAGTCACTTGAGCTTGCGCGATATCTAGCTGTGCCTGTTTTTCCTGAGTTGTTGCTCGTGTATACCCTAAATGGATGGATTGTTGTTGTTGGCTGATTTGCGTATTGAACTGGGCAATTTGTGTCCGCAGTTGCTCAATTTGCAAATCCACATCTTTAGAATCCAAAGTCATAAGGACAGTTCCTTTTTTTACCTTAGTTTCTTCTATTACCGGGATGTTCAGGACTTTGCCGCCTACTTGTTCAAACGATACATGAATGCTATCCGAATTTAGCGTTGTTCCTTTAACGGATCGAGAAGCATTGACTTGATCTTGTCCGTTGGTCTGAAGCAGGAACCCCCCGCCGATAAGGCAGGCAATAGAAATGACAGGGATGATGAGGCTGGCGACTTGTGTGCGATTCATAAGTAATACGCTCCTTAAATTCCTAAAATGAGTTAAACATAGACTCGAATAAATATCCTGATATGTACATTTTATTTATTCTTTTATTTAATAATTAAAAAAGTTAGCCGACTAACTAAAATACAAAATTAAAACTTATTCTGGCTTTGCTGCTTTATATATCTCTTTTGCTTGAGGGATGCCGCTTTCTATTTTTTTCAGTAACATCAGGAGCAGCTCTTTTTCATCGGTGGATAGGTGGCTCATCAGTGTGGAAGTGCTTGTAAAATGTGTAGGCAGCAGTCTTTCCATCATTTCTGTTCCTTGTTCGGTCAGTTTAACAATGCTCATACGGCGGTCGGAAGGGTGTACGGATCTCATAGTAAGCCCATCGCGTTCCAGGCGATCAAGTAGACCGGTAACGGTAGGCTTGCTAACCCCTACTTTCTCCGCAAGCTCTGTAGCCAGCAATCCTGTATGGATGTTGCGGTACAGAAGAATTAGTATTGAAAATTTTCCATGAGATATACCGAATTTCTCAAAGCCCTCAAAACTGACTTTAAAAACACTGGAAGATACTCGCATAAAAAATAGCATAGCTTCTGTCGCTCTTACATCAATCTCGGGGATACGCTTAGAAAATTCTTGCAGCGCCTCACGAGTGGGCAAGTCCCGTAAATCAAAATCCATAGGGTTCTCCTTTCTTCTTACAGTATGTTCCAATCGACAAATTAGTTAGCCGACTAATATTAATCTATAAAGAATTAAATTTCAAGCTAAATTTTGTTGAGAAAGCCACCTCGATTTGCAGTAAGTGCTTGCCCACTGAGGACTCAATACGAGGTGGTTAAATTGTTGGATTGTATCCATGGTCAGATGAACAAGAGGGAACATTAGTAGTTTAACTTTTTAGTTTTGTTCCCGATCTTTAAGCCCACCCCAATCATCGTACATATGATCATAGCCAGTAAGAACAAGGTTGGAATAGATGTTTCAAAAAGGTCGAGACTCAACCCGATTAAAGTAGGACCGAGAGAGCCCAACAAATAGCCACCAAATTGCATCATCGCAGACCATGAGGTGGCCTCTTCTGCATGAGCGGCCTCCTCAATCGGAATGAGTAGCGCTAAAGGAAACAGTCCACCAGCTCCCATGCCCAGAAAAATAGCAGCTACCCAAGGAGAAAAGTGTAACATAAGCAGAATGATGCCAAAAAATTCAGATAAACTACATAGTAGTAGCCACATTCTTCTGTTACCTGATTTACCAACCAGGAGAGGAATTAAAAAGCTTACCGGAATTTGAACCAATGTAAATAGGGTAAGGGTCATACCAGATTGAGAACGGTCTAAGCCAGTAGCTTGTACGATGGGAGCCAACCAAGCGGTTATAGCGTAAAAAATAGCCGCCATACATCCAAAAAATAAAGTAAATAAATGTACCCTTTTGTTTTTAATAAAAAAAGCTGAAATTTGCAGGTTTTTTTTAGGAACTTCTTTAGGAACTTCTCTTTTTTGGAGCAGGGGGAGAAGGAGTACCACAGCGGGAACCGCTAAAATACTCCAAAAGCTTAGAGCGTGCTGCCAGGAGTCCATTTGTTGAAATAGGGGTACTGAAAAGCTGGATGCAACGGCTGCCCCGATCACCATAGAAACGGAATATAGCCCGGTTAAACCCGGTTTTTCAGGAAAATATTTTTTGATAAATCCCGCAATTAGAGGCCCGGCGATTCCTATGCCCACTCCCGAGCATAAGGCGGTAGCGAGCAAAAAGAATGTATGATGAACGAACATACGTAGAAACGTGGCAAGAAGGATCAAAAGCATGGCTACTAGCAAAGATCTTTCAACCCCTAAACGATGTTGGAGCCAGATAGATGACAGAGAGAAGAGACCCATACAAAAAATGGGGAGCGCCGTGATTAAACTGGAGGTCACCCCGGATAGTCCCAAATTATCTTGAATGACATCCAGTAAAGGCCCGACGGAAGTAATGGAGGGTCTTAAATTTAACGAGATAAAAAATATAATCATGATGAGATACAACAAGCGCATTCGAGACACCTCTTTTCTTTAACATTGAACTCATTGTAGAGTTCGCTTTATAATAGATCAATACTATTTATTCTATATAAACAATAGCTATAGACTATTGTTTGGAGGCGAGATTCCATGGAAGTTCGACAATTGCAATATTTTCTTCGATTGTGTAAAGAGCTGCATTTTTCTGAAGCTGCCTACAAACTGGGGATTTCGCAACCCACGCTAAGCCAGCAAATACGCGTATTGGAAGATGAATTGGGAGTCCCATTGTTCGACCGTATTGGCAAGAAAACAGTGAAGACGGAAGCGGGCGAGCTTCTGGAGCACTACGCCTCACAAGTCATTCAGCAGTTGGAAAATGCGAAAAACGCCATATCTGATCTGACCAACCTCAATAACGGTCACTTGCGCGTAGCGGTTCTTCCCTCGGATCTGGATTATCGGTTAACCCCCATTCTAATTAGTTTTCATAAGGAGTTTCCTAATACAAAAGTTCAAGTTATTCCCTCCATTGATATTTACAATCAAGTGCTCGATAATAAAGTTGATATTGGAGTAGGTTTGGAGATTCATTCGGATCACCGTTTGCACCGGATTCCTTTTTATACAGAAACCCATAGCTTGTATGTGAATATAGAGCATCATTTAGCAGACAAAGATATGATTGTACCGGGAGACTTGGCAGACATACCTTTAGTGATGTATCCCAAAGGATTTGTTGGACGTGATTTGGTGGATCGTTGGTGTGAAGAAGAAGGTATTTCTATCCATCCTTTGATGGAAACAGGATCAGCAACATCTGTGTTTCAAATGGTGAAAGAGGGGATTGGAGCTACGATTCAGCCGAGTCAACTGATTGACAGCTTTGGATCAATAGGAATTCGAGCCATTCCCATCAAGCATGCACCTACCCGACATTTAGAAATGTTTTATCGTGTAGATAAATATTTAAGTCCAGCCGCGAAAGCTTTCATCAAAAGAATGGAGACATATTTTAAATTTGATACACAAAAGTGAGGGATCTGGAATGACGACAAAATTATACTACACTGCTCCAAATCTTACGGAGTGGGACACTCATATTACACAGAGCATGGAAAGGGACGGAAAATATTTGGTTATGCTGGAGGAAACGGCCTTTTATCCGCATGGCGGAGGCCAGCCTTGTGATACAGGAACAATTCAGGGCGTCCGTGTATTAGATGTTGTCCTCGAAGATGGGGACATTTGGCATCAGGTAGAGCGTTTGCCGGAGGATCGAAAAGTGGCCTGCCAATTGGATTGGGAGCGCAGATTTGATCATATGCAGCAGCATAGCGGGCAGCATTTGCTGTCAGCGGTTTGTCTGGAACTGTTGGGTGCGCGTACTGAAAGCTTTCATCTGGGACAAGAATATGCCACGATTGATGTGAACTGTTCGGATGTAACACCTGCGCAGCTATCAGCAATCGAACAGGAAGTAAATGAGCAAATCTATAGTAATCGTAGCATAAAAAGTTTTTTTGTAACCAGTGAGCAATTGAAGGATATTCCGCTTGTGAAAACGCCCAAAGTGACGGAAAATATTCGGATTGTCGAGATCGAGGGCATTGAATATAATGCTTGCGGCGGTACTCATGTAGCTCAGACCGGGGAAATTGGGATTATTAAATGCTTAAAATGGGAGAAGCAGAAGGGGATGGCAAGAATCCATTTCAAATGTGGCGTTCGCGCACTCCAGGACTTTAACGATAGTGTTCAGATACTGGATGTGTTATCTACGAAGTTTAATACCGGGCGAAAGGATATTTTGACCCGATTCGAAAAGTGGGAGCAGGAGCACAAGCAGCTCAAGGCGCAAGTGGAGCTCCTACAAGAGGAAAATGCTTCGTACCAGGCGAAAGAGTTACTATCTGCTGTACAGGGGCATGTTCTTGCTCATGTATTCGAACAAAAATCCCTTCAGGACATGCAGCAATTGGCTACCAAGCTGACAGCTGAGCATGATCTACTTGTTTTATTTGCCACAACAGCAGAAAACAAAATTATTCTGGCACATAACGGCACCCAATCTGTTGCCTGCGGAGCATTTTTGAAAGAGAATCTGGGCGCGTTTCACGGTAAGGGGGGCGGTAGCAACCAATCTGCTCAGGCTGCATTCTCGTCCCGCGAAGACCTTTTGAATTTCTTTGAAACGGCCCAGCGGCAGTTCATTCAGGGTTGATGTAATGGAGGATTAGTGGCGGAGGGGAAGCTTCCACTTTTCCTTTTCTGTAAATAAAATAAAAGAAAAAATAAGTGCAATAACAGCGCCCCAAATGGCCTTATCTCCAATCGTCAAAGTCAGAAATCCCCCCAGCAAAGCCCCGACCAAAAAGGCGGCCAGGATGACACCATAACGCATTGCTCGAATGGCAGCGTTCGTGTCCTTGGTCGTTATGGCGACATACAGCGCCTCTGTAGCAGATCGGAGGTTGCCGGTGCTGACAGTAGAGGTGTATGGCACATCAATGAGCTTGCGGAAGGAAGTCATTTGTACAGAAGCGACAAACGAGACGATCACCACCACTACCGTATTGGGAACTCCCTGTGGAATCAATCCCACGATGAAAAAAATTGCAATTTCCAGTAAAAGAATAGCGCGGGTCCAGTCCGGAGTTAGACGGTGGGTTGATTTTCGTTTAATCCCTTCAGCAACAAAAACGCCTAGTGAAAAGGCGATCAGGGGCGGGATATAGGCTAACGCCTGAATCCAGTGCCCTTGAATGGCTTTGACAGCCAGCAGCACGATATTGCCTGTCTGTGCGTTGGCGAACACACCGCCTCTCCCAACATAGGTATATGTGTCCAAAAAGCCCCCTACTAATGATAGTAAGGCGCCCAGTCGTAACGATTCGGACGTTACCTGATGTAAATGGATTTTGCCTTTCATAATCACGGCATATAAGCCTCCTATGCTAAACGTCGATTCTTTAAAGCTAACATGAAAATCCAGGACCATACAATTAAATTAGTCACTTTAGCATGAAAATGACACAAAGAAGCCACATCAGGTCCATACAGTAGAAAGGACCTGATGCGGCTTGTTGCAGTGTTGTTTAAAGTGCCACCTGGAACTTCGAGAATGTGCTTATTGCAGAGCTTGAACGAGGGCTTTACCATACTCCTGAGCACCATCTGGACCGTCGGCTGTAATAATGTCGCTATGCGCAACGACATGCTGTGCCACATATTCGGCTTGATGCGATTGGAGCTGGTCCTTTTGTACATCCACAGGATAGCATGTAGCTGTTCTACCAGAGAGTAGTCCGGTTTGAGCCACGGCCACAGAGCCTGCGCAGATGCCAGCCAATAGTTTCTTTTGCTCATGCGTTTGTTTCAGTAGAGCTTGGAGATCCCCGTTATTCCAAAGATGATCATTCGTTCCTGATCCGCCGATCACAGATACCACATCATAATCAGCCAGCACAGCGTCAGTAAAAACAAGATCAGCTGTCGCTTTACCGTTGTAGTCACCCGTGATTTCGCCGGTTTTTGTACTAGCTAGCGTAACAGTAACGCCTGCTTGCTCCAGCGCTTCCTTCGGTTTAAACAATTCATCCTCATTAAAGCGCTCTGGGGGTATAATAAAAAGAGCTTTTTTACTCATACTTCATTCCTCCTTGAATGTGAAACGATATCTACTATTGTAGGATGGCTTCGTCAGGCTGTGAAGAATGCACTTTCAAGTACGGAGGTTACCTGCAGGTTACTATTAGAGTGCAAACCATGATGATTTAGAAGGGGTTAATTGATATATGTCCGATACGCTAAGAGAAGAAATACGGGAGAAGATCGTTAACGGAGACTATAACTGCGAAAAGGAACTGACCCTTTCGGTCTTAAGCGGAAAGTGGAAGGTCGTCATTTTATGGCATCTGGGTGCAGAAGGGGCGCACCGTTTCAGTGACCTGCAAAGGCTATTTCCGAAGCTGTCGCATAAAGTGCTGACCAATCAGCTGCGGGAGTTGATGGAGGACGGCATTGTGCACCGGGAAGTGTATCCCGAGGTACCTCCAAAGGTGGAGTATTCGATGACCGAGCTGGGGATGACGATTTTACCCATTGTGGAGATGATGTATGACTGGGGGAAAAAACGGGTGCAATCCATTCGTGAGGCAATGCAACGCAGCGGTGAGGGAAACGTTTAAATAATGGAATCGATATGTAGGTGAATCAATAAAGTTCCTTCATATGAAAAATAGAACGCCTTGCACTATGAGTACAAATTGTACTTAGAGCAAAGGCGTTCTTTGGCATGTTAGCAGTCTGTGTGTTTTTATCATGTTAGTTTAAGAAAAATAGCTGTAGCCCATATGGATCATTGCTTTTCAAGTGCTGGTAGAACCTCAATCCAACGTGTAGCCCAAGTACCGATATGGTCAAACAAAGGAGCTAAATCGCGTCCCTTATCTGTAAGAGAGTATTCAATCCGTACGGGCTTCTCGGGATAGACCATACGTTGTATGATTCCTTCTTCCTCCAGCTCTTTCAGACGGTCGGAAAGGACCTTTCCACTTAAATTAGGGATTGAATTCTCAATAGCGACGAAACGTTGCGGACCATTGGTTAGTTGAAATACGATCAACACCGTCCAACGCTTACTCAGTAGCTCCATAGCTTTTTCAAACCGTGGGCACATCTGCGGAATGTTCATGTGATCACCTCATGCTCCTATTATTAACGATTCACTGTTAAAAGTAAATGATTTTACTTTACATAAATTTATTACTTGACGAAATTGAATGATATAAATATACTTTGTTACATAAAGTAACTCATTGGATTGGACACGGAGATTTATATATGAAGATTTAACAAGATGAATATGTATTACGGCTTATAAAAAATAGTTTTGTAGGTATGGGCTATCAGTTGAGGCCATGGTTCGGGCGTAGGGGGAAGTCAGATGAAGTTGGAATGTGAAGTGTGCGTAGTTGGAGGAGGACCCGCAGGGACTTTGTTGTCCTGTCTACTGGCAGAGCAGGGTGTATCCACGATATTGATTGAGCGGCAGAGCATAGCGGGAAAGGCCTTTCGCGGTGAAATTTTAAATGATGAGGGTCAGGAAGTGATCCAAAAGCATAAGCTGCTCGAACAAATTCATGAGGACTATGTTCTCGCCTCCACTAGAATCGAATACTGGGAGCATCAGCAGCAAGTGAAGACGGTCAAGCCAGCATCAGTAGATGGTAATGTGGGGGTTCATATTCCACAGCCTCGATTTTTGGAGTCTCGGCTCAAACAGGCGTCAACTTACGAGTCCTTCCGTTACCTGGCGGGTACAACTGTGACTGCGTTGGAAGGTAACAGCGAGCAGGGGTACACAGGCTTGATCGCCCGCGATAAGAACGGTCATGATATCACGATTGACAGTTCGTTGATTGTAGGGGCAGACGGCCGCTATTCGACTGTGCGCAAGCTGGCGCAGATGCCTGTGACAAACATTCGGCACGGCTATGATCTGCTATGGGCGAAAATCACGGCACCTGCTGGGTGGGAGCCCGTCACTCGTCTGGCACGGGTCAACGGAGGGCAGTTGGCTTTATTCTCGCAGGCTGAGGGCTATATTCAAATTGGCTGGAATGTGGAGCAAGGTAGCTTTCCAACCCTGTTTAAGCAATCTTTTGAACCATTTATACAACGGTTTACCGAGGCTTTTCCAGATTTGAAGCATAGTGTGCATGATCACATTCGTTCATGGAAGGACTTTGTACCGTTGGATATTTTCAGCAGCCGCAGTGACACCTGGGCGCAGAACGGACTGGTCCTTATTGGAGATGCGGCGCATACCATGACACCTACCGGAGCTTTTGGCTTGAATGCAGCTTTGAAGGATGCCGATGTGCTAGCCAGTGAGCTTCTTCGTTTACGACAGAAGAGCTATACCGCAGGAGACCTAAAGGCGTTCGAAGACGGACGACGACAGGCTGTCACCGAGCTTCAGGAACGGCAGCTGACGATGGAATCCACGTTTCATGAACATTTCTTACACATAGTTCAATGATTTATGATCCTGACAATAACGATTAGCCTCTGAAAAATTAGGCATTTTCTATATAGAGCTCATATAAAGGATGGTGCAGAGAGATGAACCAAAAGGATGTAGCTACGCTACTTAACGATAAAATTCAAACCGTTCGCGGAGAGCAATCTTCGACGATTTTGGTAGGACCGATCAAGCTGCCAGTTAATATGGAAGGAGAAACGGTTGTTTTTCAGTGGTACTGCTGGTTGCCCGTACGGGATGAGGAAGATCGTCAGGACTTACTGAATGCCACCGCTGAGACGATTGTGAAGCGATTGTCCACACTGGATTTGGCAGAGGGACAACAGTCAAGCGTTTTGGTGTACGGTGATCTTCAACAGTCGGAAAATGCATTAGTTCGCATGCATAGTATTTGCCATACTGGAGATATTTTTGGTAGCAAGCGTTGTGATTGCGGATTTCAACTCCACCAATCCATGAAAATGATTGTGGAACATGGAACGGGTGCATTGTTCTATCTGGCTAACCATGAAGGCCGGGGAATCGGTTTGTTTAGTAAAGCAATGGCTTATATTCTGCAGGAAGAAGGTATGGATACTGTAGAAGCCAATCATCAATTGGGTTTTGAAGATGATACACGCAACTATGCGGATGCCATTAGTGTGCTTCGTCACCTGAGACAAAAACCAGTAACCCTGATCACAAATAATCCCAAAAAACTGGATGCCTTGAAGAAATCGGGTATGAATGTGGCGGGTCGCATGCCGCTCTGGGGCGATGTGTCGCAATATAATGAACGGTATTTGAATACAAAAGTGGAACGATCCGGCCATTTGCGGGATTCCGATCTCAGGGAGGTTCTATGACCACTCACGAAAAATATATGCGCCTGGCACTGGAAAATGCCAGAAGTGCTAAAGGGCAAACCGAACCGAATCCGCTCGTCGGATCAGTCATTGTCAACAAAGGTCGTATCGTTGGGATCGGCGCTCATTTGAAGCCCGGCGAGCCACATGCCGAGATTCATGCGTTGCGTATGGCGGGTGAACACGCTCAGGGAGCGACAATTTACGTAACGCTGGAGCCGTGTTCCCATCACGGTCGGACAGGCCCGTGCGCGGAAGCCATTGTGAAGGCAGGCATTCGTCGGGTGGTGGTTGCAGCGCTGGACCCGAACCCGCTGGTTTCCGGCAGAGGGGTACAGATTTTGAAAGATGCGGGCATTGAGGTCATTGTCGGAGTATGTGAGCAGGAATCCATCCGCATGAATGAAGTGTTCAATCAATATATCGTGAGCAAGCGTCCTTTTATTACGATCAAATCGGCAGTAACACTGGACGGTAAAATTGCAACCCGGACCTCGGAAAGCAAATGGATTACATCTGAGGCTGCACGGGAGGATGTGCATCGTCTTCGTAACGAGCATGTGGGAATCCTGGTCGGTGTACAGACGGTGATTCACGATAATCCTCAGCTTACGACTCGTCTACCGGAAGGACGGAATCCGATTCGCATCATTTTGGATAGCAAGCTTCGTATTCCATTGGATGCCCGTGTCATTACAGATGGGGAGGCGCCTACCTGGATATTCACAGGACGCGTTTATGATAAAGGCAAGCGTAGCCAGTTGGAACAGCTGGGTGTGAAGGTATATCCGACACAGGATGAAAACAGCGATCGGGTTAACCTGCCGCAAATGCTGGATATTCTGGGTGCGGCGGAGGTGTCATCGGTGTTCGTGGAAGGCGGAGCCGAGGTGAACGCTTCGTTCGTACAGCAAGGGCTGGCAGACAAGCTGGTGCTGTACATTGCACCAAAGCTGGTTGGAGGACGCGCAGCCCCAGGATTTCTCGGGGGAGAGGGCGTGTCTGCGATGAGCGATGCGGTGGCATTGCATGATTTGAGCGTGACACAGGTTGGTGTAGACTGGAAACTAGAAGGGTATTTTGAGCGGGAAAAATGAGTGAATTGAGGGTGGAGGAGGCTCCGCGAAGGGGTTGATCTTCCGATCGCTGTTGCAGTGGGATTCTTCGGATTGTATAAGACATTTAAAGGTAAGAATCCCACTGCAAAGGCGAACGCTTACGCTTCTCCAGATTCAACCCCTTCGCTCCGCTACTGCCCGCCGCAAAGTCACTCTTTTTCCGAAATGGTGTGGAGCATGGGAAGGGCAAAAGGACTTAAATACTCAAAAGCTCAAAAGCTCAAAAGCTCAAAAGCTTTATACTTAAAAGAACTCAGAATCTGAAGGGCTAAAAGGCCTGGAGGATTCTTTTTTTATATACTAAACGTTTATTGAGGTGAATGGTTAATGGGATGAATAACTCATAGAGTGAATGTCTAATGGGTTGAATTTGAGATAACATAAATACGCATGCTTAGGTTTTTCGTCCTGGTTTCTTATGTATTTTTAGAGACTTTCGCCTCGTTTAGTTAGAATATAGAAATAAAAGGATTGACCTGGAAATTGAGATCAAGCACAATGAAGTTGAATTCAACTTGGAAGAGAAGGGGAAAGCCTTGCAGTGAAAGGGATTATAGAATTCAAAGGAGGATGTAGGTTGTGAAAAAAACGATATTATGCTTGTTAAGTGCTAGTCTGATATTTTTAGCTGCACCGGTTTCTACTAAAGCCTTTTCGGGTGAGATCACACAAGGCGCTGGCTCATATTCAACCACACTACCTGCCGGAGCAGCAACACCGCAAAACGAGATTTACAAAACAGCGAATGTAACCAGCCCAATGCCTACCAATGACTGGTGGAGCAGCCTCGCCTGGGTACCGTACTCCGAGGCTCAATATCCGCATCCTCTTGCCTTGAAAAATCAGCAAAACGGTTTACGCATCTTTAACCCTAGTGGGAAAATTACGGTAAATCCGGGATATATCGCAGGCTGGATGGATGACGTGAACGATTTTTCCGTTGGCCATTCTGTAAGCGCTTCATTTCCTGATGCCAAGGTGGACGGTTTCAGCGACTGGTTTGTCAAATCATTATTTCAAAGCGGCAGCAATAAAATGAGTGCTACCTATGGACACGGCTCCCCCTATGTTTTTTTTGAGTTTGGCGGTGGCAATCCCAAGCTTTCATTTAGCGGGGTGCCAGAGGTTTGGTCTGGGTCAGCTAGTTCCCCTGTGCTTGGCATTACGGTTAATGGCTCACACTATGGTCTGTTTGGTCCTTCCGGCAGCACCTGGTCTGGCCTCGGAACGAGTACACTGATCAATCAATTGAACGGGAAAAACTATTTTACAGTGGCGGCTTTGCCTGACAAAACAACCGCGACATTGGAGAAATTTCAGCAGTACGCCTATTCTTTCGTTACAAACTCCAAAGCACAGTACAGCTATAACGAAGCCTCTTCCGAGGTGACGACCACCTTTACTGTTGCAACAACAGCGAAAGAAGGCACACAAAGCGGCACTATTTTTGCCTTATACCCACATCAGTGGAAAAATTCATCACAACCCCTGCTAGGCTATACGTACAATTCGGTACGCGGTCTGATGAAAACAGCAGAGGGGGCTTCTTTTCAAACGAAAATGAATTTTACAGGGGTACTGCCTTCCCTGCCCGACTTGGGGTCCTACGATAAAAATACGCTCAACAGTTATATAGACGAAGCGAAAGCGGAAGTCTACTCCGGCGATAGAGACACGTACTGGATTGGAAAACGTCTGGGCAAGCTAGCAGCGCTGGCGCCGATTGCCGACCAGGCTGGCAATACCGCAGCAGCGACCCAGTTCCGCAATGAGATCAAAAGCCGGCTGCAGGACTGGTTTAAGGCCAGTGACAGCTCGGGTAATCTGAAAAGCTCCAGTCTATTTGTGTATAACAACAATTGGGGGACGTTGATCGGTTATCCCGACAGCTTTGGCAGTGCGGTAGAATTAAATGACCATCACTTCCATTATGGATACTTTATCAAGGCCGCAGCCGAAATTGCACGTGTGGACAAGAGCTGGGCATCCAATTCCCAATGGGGGCACATGGTACAGCTGCTCATTCGTGACATCGCCAATACCGACAGGTCTGATTCGAAATTTCCATATTTGCGTAATTTTGATCCCTATGCCGGGCATACCTGGGCTTCCGGCCATGCCAAATTTGGCGATGGCAACAACAATGAATCCTCCTCGGAAGCGATGAATGCCTGGGCTGGTCTTATTTTATGGGGCGAGGCGACGGGAAATACTCAAACTCGTGATCTGGGCATTTATCTATATACAACTGAAATGAATGCGATTAACGAATACTGGTTTGATGTGCATGGCACAAACACCCCAGCAGGGATGCAAAGCGCGACGGCAAGCATGATCTGGGGCGGTAAAACGGTAGGGAATGCAACATGGTGGACCAATAATGCCGCAGAGGTGCATGGTATCAACTGGCTGCCAATTACCTCGGCCTCCTTGTATCTGACGCAATATTCGGAGTATGCGGCTAAAAATTATAACGATCTGCTGCGAAAAAGCGGTGGGAATTTCAGTCCATGGGAAGATATTGTGTATATGTACAGAGCGATCTCGGACCCGTCCGATGCCAAGGCCAAATTCAGTGCACGCGTAGCGGCCATGACACCGGAAGCGGGGAATTCCAAGGCGAATGCCTACCACTGGATCTACAATTTGGATGCTTTAGGCAACATCGACCGCAGCATCACCGCTAATTCACCTATTTATGCCGTATTTCATAAAAGTGGTGTAAAAACTTATGTGGCCTACAATTTTACAAACCAGGTCAAAACGGTAACCTTCTCAGATGGGCACAGTATTACCGTGCAGCCGAATAGCTTTAATACCGGAAATGGAAGCGGCGGTGGCAATCCGCAACCTGATACGGAGGCTCCATCCATCCCGGCGAATGTTCGAGCTACGACCAAAACGGCTTCGGCGGTCACTCTGGAGTGGGATGCAGCTACAGACAATGTTGGCGTTACGGGTTATATCGTTTATAAGGATGGGGCTCAGGCAGCAGAGATAAGCGGTACTTCCGCTTCAATTACAGGGCTGAATGCAGCTTCCACTTACAGCTTTACCGTTAAGGCTCGAGATGCAGCTGGTAACCTATCTGCAGCAAGCAATGCGGTAGGGGTAACGACAGAGCCGGCATCTGGTGGTAATGAGGGTGGCGGGGAAACGGAGGACTATAAAGTAGGAGCTCGCTTTGTCAGCGATCATGAAGCATTGCTTCAATTTACACCCAAAACAGCCTCGGCCTATGTTGACGTGCATTATACTTTAACTGGTGGACAACAGCTCAATTACCGAATGACAAACAACGGCGGTGTCTGGGAGCAGCGGGTTACAAACCTCAATATCGGGAAGGCTGTCAGCTATTGGTTTACCTATGAAAAGGCGGGATTGCAATACGAGACCCCTTCATTCAGCTATACACACCAGCAGACTGCTTCTACAACGACAGACGTTCCACAACTTCCACTACCGAGCGTTGATCCCGTTTTCGAAAAAACATCCTAGGTGGATCAGGCTTAAGATACGAACGCGACAGTTAACTATAGAAAGAAAGGCACAAGGGAAGCACATACGCTTCTCCTGTGTCTTTTTTTTGTTTTTTTATAGGGTCGTAATACTTTCGCCATGTTCGTGAGTTCCAGGTTGCGCAATAATGATAAAGGCTGATACAGGAAGATATTACCGAGGCGTGGATTTCCAAAGGTCCCGCAGTGCCTGCCCTGATGGGGTCAGGTATCCTGTAATTCTGATGTATCCACCAACATTAGGGTTCAATTCCCAATCGCCTTCCACGCGACTTCTGGTAGAGTATTCGAATGATCGAATAAAAACAATGAAAAGACCCGGATAAGAGCATCCCATGTCTGGTCTCAATGACAGGTACCGGGGCGATGGCTATGCGGCCAGCGGATACCGGAGAGAGCAAGCGCCGACAGGGTTCGAGGCTTCGGGGATACAGATTCACAGCCGATGTTGGGCTGATGAATCCCATCCCTAGAACACGGAAACAGGCGGTATCTTTCTTTTTCCTTAAGCTTGACCCCGCCGTCCACACCGAAGGGATGCTCTGCAAGGGTCACTAATCCTACTACAACAAATAAAAATAAAAAATCCTCATTTTAAAAATGTGTGTTTACTATAACATGCGAAGCCGCTACACGCGGAAATCTACATTTTTAAGTTGAGGATTTTAAATACTAGGAGTGATACGATGTTTAAGAAGATAACGATTAAATCTAATGAGCGCGGGCTGCTGTTCAAAAAAGGAAGCTACCACAAGTTGTTGCACCCAGGAACTTACCTATTGAAGACATTTCAGCAGGAAGCAGTTGAAATTTTGAATGTAGCCGAACCTTTTTTTGTACCTGATCATGACATTCGTTTGTTTTTAACAGATCCCCTATTGCTTGAGCAATTGAATGTCATTGATGTAGAGGACCATGAATATGTGTTGCATTATGAGGATAATCGATTTGTGGAGCTGCTAACGGCTGGAAAATATGCTTTTTGGAACATGCTCAAGGAGCATCGTTTTGTTCGTGCAGACACTCGGCAGCCTGCAATTGATAAGGCATTGGGCCAAGCATTCTTGTCCAAGACACCGGGCTTCTGGAAGGCACTTCAGGTGGGCAACTTTGAATTGGGATTTTTATATTACGATAATGTGTTGCAGGGTGAGCTGAAACCGGGCAAATATTATTTCTGGATGTCCACAGTGAATACAGAGATCAAAACGATAGATATGCGACAACAGCAGATGGACCTGATGGGACAGGAAATCATGACAGAGGACAAAATCACACTGCGCCTCAACTTCGTCTGTCAGTACCGTATCATCGACCCGTTGCGGGCGTTGGAATTCCGGGCATACGAGGAGCAAATGTACATTATGCTTCAACTGTTGTTGCGCGAATACGTTGGCACGATGAAGCTGGATGATTTGCTGAAAATGAAGCAGGAGATTGCGGAATATGTTTTGACTCGACTGAATGAGCAGAGTGGCGAATATGGAGTGATTTTTACGTCAGCTGGGGTGAAGGATATTATTTTGCCGGGGGATATCAAGGATATTCTGAATACCGTGCTGTTGGCAGAGAAGAAGGCACAGGCCAACCTCATCACACGACGTGAAGAGACGGCATCTACTCGCAGTCTGCTCAATACGGCTAAGCTGATGGACGAGAATGCCACCCTCTATCGTCTTAAAGAACTGGAATTCATGGAAAAAATTTGCGAGAAGATTGGCACGATTTCGCTGACTGGCGGAAATACGTTGCTGGAGCAGCTGAACACGCTGGTTCACATGAAAGAGGGGCAGGGACTCCAATAACTGAAAATACTCCCCAACGATGAGTGTAAGCATGCTCAAGGTTTGGGAGTATTTTGCGTTTTAGTTCGTCTTGGTGGATGCAAGAAAAGCGTCCATATCGATCACCGGAATGAGGGTACCCTGATGCTCCATCACGGTAGGGAACAACTCGCGCTGCCACTCTTCCTCATTGCTTTGTAGCTGACTGTCCTCGGCAGAAGCCGTGTCCTCCACCTGATCGACAAGCAGAGCAATCTTCGCACGGCTGAGCAAAATCATTTTGTCCTCGGAGGAATCGCTTGATGCAGGAAGAAGCAGCTTTTTGCGTAAATTAAGGATCGTAAATACATTGCCGCGAATAGTCACCATTCCTTCATGCCACGCCTCGGAAAAGGGAAGGGGTGTCCCTTTTTTGGCATTCATGACTTCTTCTACTTCCACAAAGTTTAACGCGAACTTTTTGTCCGCCAGACTGCACACAATAAATTCAGACATAGCAATTCTCCTTACATATTCAGATAAGCCATCACAGGTTGTGAATGAGCGGTAAAATGGGTTAACTATTGCGTTTTGACAGATGGAACGATAAAGTTGAGGATGCGGTAAAGTAGTTGTAGTTAATCACAGAATATCACAAACGAGCAGTTAAATCTTCCAAATTAACAATCATACGGCCAAGGCGTGGCTTCAAGTTTCCCTTCATATATAATGTTTGGGACTAAATCTGTGTCCGCTGGCACTACATTTTAAGATAAGCGGGTTGAGGTAGAATGGATCATGAAAAGCAGCGATTAAGTATCGAGGCAGCCAGATTATACTATCTAAACGACTACAGTCAACAAGATATCGCGGTCAGACTCGGGGTTTCGCGTCCTACGGTATCACGGTTACTTCAGGCTGCCAAGGAACAGGGATACGTGCGGATCAGTATTGTAGACCCGATGGAGGATATGGACGCGCTCGGAGAGCAGGTGAAGAAGAAGTACGGACTGGATACCGTGTTAGTCTGTTATTCGCCGTTAAATGAATATCAGGAGATCAAGAAGCATATTAGCAAAAAAGCAGCCGATTATTTGCATGAAACGGTACAGGATGCTGATATTATTGGTGTGACATGGGGAACAACAATGCATGCCGTGGCGCTTCATCTCCAACAAAAGCAGGTCAAGGGTGTTGAGGTGGTTCAGCTCAAAGGAGGCGTGAGCCATTCACATGTCAACACATATGCCGTGGAAACCGTGAATTTGTTCGCAGAAGCCTTTCATACTATAGCAAGGTATTTGCCGCTACCTGTGATTTTTGACAGTCACGCCGTTAAGAAAATGGTCGAGGAGGATCGGCATATTCAGCGTATTATTGAACTTGGCAAGCAGGCGAACATCGCGGTGTTTACGGTGGGTACGGTCAAGGAGGATGCGTTGCTGTTCCGATTGGGTTATTTTAACGGGGAAGAGCAGAAGCTACTGCAAAGAATTGGCAAGGGCGATATTTGCTCGCGCTTTTTTGACGCTGAGGGCAACATATGCAGTCAGGAAATCAATAGCCGTACCGTCGGGATTGATTTGCCTGATTTGCGAAAGAAGGAGAAGTCCATTCTCGTCGCTGGAGGCCAGCGTAAAGTGGAGGCCATTCGGGCATCGCTGCGTGGCAAGTATGCGAATATCTTGGTGACGGATCAGTTTACGGCACAAGCACTTTTACAATAGAAAGTCGTTTCAATCCAGCAAAATACACGGTTATGGCGTGTCCCTACAGGGTAATATGAATTGTAGGTGACACCTTGCGCATAAGCCTGAACATAATTTCAAAATGTGTTTTACATATGTTCAAAGGCGTGCTATGATGGTCTCATCACAGAGAAATAAAGGACTTTTGTCTTTACACTATTTATCTAATGAAGGAGCTTTTAGATATGAACATTGCAGCATTAATCGACCATACATTGTTGCGTGCAGATGCGACGAAGGATGAATTTACGAAATTGACTGCCGAGGCAAAAAAATATCAGTTTGCTTCTGTATGTGTGAACCCGGCGTGGGTAGCTTATGCAGCAGAACAGCTCGCAGACACAGGCGTAGCCATCTGTACAGTTATCGGCTTCCCGCTGGGAGCGAGCACGTCCGCAACGAAAGCATTTGAAACGAAAGATGCTATTGCTAACGGAGCGACTGAAATTGATATGGTTATTAACATAGGCGCTTTGAAGGAACGTAATGTACAGCTCGTCGAGCAGGACATCCGTGCGGTCGTGGAGGCAGCTGCCGGTACACTGGTAAAAGTGATTATCGAAACATGCCTGCTAACAGACGAAGAGAAGGTACTGGCATGTGAACTGTCCGTCAAAGCGGGAGCGAATTTTGTGAAAACCTCGACAGGCTTCTCAACAGGTGGAGCTACTGCGGAAGATGTGGCTTTGATGCGCAAAACGGTAGGACCTGAGATTGGTGTCAAGGCTTCAGGCGGTGTACGCAGTCTGGAAGACGTGCAAAAATTAGTAGAAGCTGGCGCAAGTCGGATCGGTGCAAGTTCCGGTGTGAAGATCATCGAGGGCGAGCAGTCAACATCTTCCTACTAAGTTTATTTTAAAGTCATGGAGGGATTCGCGATGAAGGATCAATTGATTCAGAAAGCGCTTGAGGCGCGTAAACAGGCATACGTTCCGTATTCGAATTTTCAGGTGGGTGCTGCGGTTCTCGGAAGCGATGGCACGATTTATCACGGATGTAATGTGGAAAATGCCTCCTACGGCTTATGCAATTGTGCAGAGCGGACAGCGATTTTCAAAATGGTATCCGAAGGCTGCCGTCAAATTGATTCGATTGCGATAGTAGCTGATACGGAAGGACCTGTGTCTCCATGTGGGGCCTGTCGTCAGGTTATTTCCGAATTTGCTCATCAAGATACCAAAATTTATCTGACAAACCTTCATGGCAACACGGAAGAGTGGACGGTGGATCAATTACTGCCGGGTGCTTTTCGACCTGCGGATCTGGGCAAATAAAAAAAAGAATGCCTCTTTGGAGCGCATTCTTTTTACGGGGAATGTAAGCGCTTAATGTAATGAGGGGGAAATTAAATGAAATATGTAATCGCTCTGGTGGGACTGCTCGTTGTATTTGCACTTACTTACGTTGCCAGCAGTGACAAGCGTAAAATCAGGTATCGTCCGCTGATAGTAATGGTTGTTCTGCAAGCAGCGCTTGCTTGTGTGCTATTAAATACACGTATTGGCGAACTTCTGGTCAAAGGCTTTGCAAAAGGTTTTAATAGTCTTTTGGCATATGCAACTGAAGGGATTAACTTTGTTTTTGGCGGAATTGCGAATGAAGGAGCAGCACCGTTCTTTATCGGTGTACTGCTGCCAATCGTGTTCATATCCGCGCTGATTGGTATTTTGCAATATGTAAAAGTGTTACCTTTTATTATTAAATATATCGGGCTTGTCTTGAGCAAAGTAAACGGAATGGGTAAACTGGAATCCTACAACGCTGTAGCTTCGGCTATCTTGGGTCAATCCGAGGTGTTTATTTCCGTTAAGAAGCAAATTGGTCTGCTGCCAAAACATCGGTTGTATACATTGTGTGCGTCTGCGATGTCTACGGTGTCCATGTCGATTGTGGGAGCTTACATGCAAATGTTAAACCCCAAATATGTGGTCACAGCTTTGGTATTGAACCTGTTCGGCGGCTTTATTATCGCTTCCATTATTAATCCGTACAAGATTGAGAAGGAAGACGATTTACTGGAGGTTCAGGAGGAAGAGAAGCAGTCCTTCTTCGAAATGCTCGGGGAATATATTATGGACGGTTTCAAGGTTGCTATTACGGTAGCTGCAATGCTGATCGGTTTTGTGGCGCTGATTGCCATGGTTAACGGGATTTTCTCCTGGTTGTTTGGAATCAGCTTTCAGGCGCTGCTTGGATATGTGTTTGCGCCTTTCGCTTTTGTCATGGGTATTCCGTGGAACGAAGCCGTTCAGGCGGGCAGCATTATGGCTACCAAACTCGTATCCAACGAATTCGTGGCCATGCTTGATCTGACCAAGCAAACAGGCTTGTCGGAGCGCACGGTCGGGATCGTATCGGTATTCCTCGTATCCTTTGCTAACTTCTCATCCATCGGTATCATTTCCGGGGCTGTAAAGGGTTTGCATGAAAAACAGGGGAATGTGGTGGCCCGCTTTGGTCTGAAGCTGTTGTACGGGGCAACGCTGGTTAGCGTGCTGTCGGCAACGATTGCAGGGTTGTTTTTATAAAAAAAAACAGCGAGTCAGGAAAGGATTTTTATAATGTCTAAATTCAAACGAATTCACTTGGTGGTTATGGACTCGGTTGGTATCGGCGAAGCGCCGGATGCTGCCCGGTTCGATGATTACGATGTAGATACACTCGGTCATATTGCCCGCGAACGCGGTGGTCTAAAGATGCCGAATATGGGTAAGCTCGGTCTATCCAATATTCGTTCCATAGAAGGGGTGGCTGCGGCCGACAAGCCGCTAGCGTATTACACTAAGATGCAGGAAGCGTCCAATGGCAAGGATACAATGACAGGTCATTGGGAAATCATGGGCTTGAATATTGCCGTTCCTTTCCGTGTATTTCCTGATGGGTTCCCGGATGAACTGATTCAGCGCATTGAGGAGCACACAGGTCGCAAAGTTATTGGCAATAAGCCTGCCAGCGGAACGGAAATCATGGATGAGCTGGGCGAAGAACACGTGAAAACTGGAGCGCTCATCATCTATACCTCGGCGGACTCTGTGCTGCAAATTGCGGCACATGAGGAAGTTGTACCTTTGAAAGAGCTCTATGAGATTTGCGAGTTCTGCCGTAAAATCACACTGGAAGATCCGTACATGCTAGGTCGCATTATTGCACGTCCATTCGTAGGCGAGGCAGGGAACTTCTCCCGTACCTCCAATCGACATGATTATGCGCTCAAGCCGTTTGGTCGCACCACCATGAACGAGCTGAAGGATGCAGGTCTGGATGTGATCGCCTTGGGTAAAATCTCCGACATTTATGACGGTGAGGGTGTGACGAAGGCGGTGCGTACGGTGTCCAATATGGACGGCATGGATAAGCTGGTGGTTACGCTTGATGAGGATTTCACCGGATTAAGCTTTCTAAATTTAGTGGACTTTGACGCTGTATACGGTCACCGTCGTGATCCGCAGGGATATGGTCAGGCTTTGGACGATTACGATGCGCGTCTGCCAGAGGTTTTTGCCAAAATGACCGATGACGATCTGCTAATCATCACTGCGGACCATGGGAATGACCCGACGTATCGGGGAACGGATCATACCCGCGAATATGTACCTTTGCTGGCATATTCCCCGCGTTTTACAGCTGGGGGCAAGGAGCTTGCGGTTCGTAAAACCTTTGCTGATATTGGAGCGACCGTAGCGGATAACTTTGGTGTGAAACTGCCTGAACACGGAACGAGCTTTTTGGCGGAGCTTCAGTAATCAAGAACCAGCAAGATAACAAGTAAGATTACTAATAACGATATAAATAACGATACAAGCATGGACAAATGGGACGGAGGAATAAAAAAACATGAGTGTACACATTGGAGCCAAACCCGGAGAAATTGCAGAAACGATTTTGCTGCCAGGAGACCCGCTACGGGCAAAATTTATTGCTGAAACGTATCTGGAGGACGTGACCTGCTACAACGAGGTACGCGGAATGCTCGGATTCACGGGTACGTACCAAGGCAAACGCCTGTCTGTACAGGGAACTGGGATGGGGCTGCCTTCTATCAGTATTTATGTCAACGAACTGATTAGCGAATATGGTGTGAAAAACCTGTTCCGCGTGGGTACATGCGGCGGAATGAAGGAGCATGTGCACGTTCGTGACGTCATTTTGGCACAAGCATCCTGTACGGATTCTGGCATGAACCGCCATATCTTTGGCGGCTACGATTACTCGCCGATTGCCAGCTTCGATCTATTGAAGGGCGCTTATGATCGCGGTGTTGCCAAAGGCTTGAACATGCATGTCGGCAATGTATTCAGCTCAGATAGCTTCTACCGTGATGACAAATCAGTGGTACAAAAGCTGATGGAATACGGTGTGCTGGGTGTAGAGATGGAAACTTCGGCTTTATACACGTTGGCAGCCAAGTTTGGCGTAAACGCACTGACGATTCTGACGGTAAGCGATCATTTGCTGACGGGGGAAGAAACGACCGCAGAAGAACGGCAAACAACTTTTAAAGAAATGATGGAAGTTGCACTGGATACAGCAGTATCTCTGTAAACGATCATACGCACAGTGAGGAGAAATGACATATGAGAATGGTAGACTTGATTGAGAAAAAACGTGACGGAAAAGAACTGAGTACAGAGGAAATTAATTTTATTATCCAAGGCTACACTCAGGGTGAAATTCCTGATTATCAAGTCAGTGCATTGGCGATGTCCATTTTCTTCAAAGATATGACTGAACGCGAACGCGCTGATCTGACGATGGCGATGGTTCATTCGGGTGATACCATTGATCTGTCCGCGATTGAAGGTGTAAAGGTCGATAAGCATTCCACTGGCGGTGTGGGTGATACGACAACGCTGGTACTGGCTCCGCTCGTAGCGGCCTTGGACATTCCGGTAGCCAAAATGTCAGGCCGCGGCCTCGGACATACCGGAGGAACGATCGACAAGCTGGAAGCTATTGCAGGCTTCCACGTCGAAATCAGCAAGGATGAATTCGTGGATTTGGTGAATCGCAGCAAAATTGCGGTCATCGGACAAAGCGGCAACCTGACACCTGCGGACAAAAAGCTGTATGCCTTGCGTGACGTTACAGCGACGGTAAACTCGATTCCACTGATTGCCAGCTCGATTATGAGTAAGAAAATCGCTGCCGGCTCCGATGCCATCGTGCTCGATGTAAAAACAGGTGCAGGCGCATTTATGAAAACCGTAGATGATGCCAAAGCACTGGCACATGCCATGGTGAGCATCGGTAACAATGTGGGTCGCAAAACGATGGCAGTCATTTCCGATATGAGTCAACCGCTGGGTCTGGCCATCGGTAACTCGCTGGAAGTGAAAGAAGCGATTGATACGCTGCGTGGCGAAGGACCAAAAGATCTGGAAGAGCTGTGTATGGCTTTGGGCAGTCAGATGGTGTTTTTGGCAGGGAAGGCAGATTCCCTCGAAAACGCCGAAGAGAAGCTCAAAGAAGTCATTCGCAATGGCAAAGCACTTGAGAAATTCAAAGAGTTTATTGCGAATCAGGGCGGAGACGCTTCTGTAGTGGATCATCCTGAACGCTTGCCGCAAGCGCAATATCTTATTGAGGTGCCTGCGAAGCAGGACGGTGTGGTAGCTGAAATCGTGGCTGACGAAATCGGTACCGCAGCGATGTTGCTTGGAGCAGGACGTGCGACCAAAGAATCCGAGATTGATCTGGCTGTCGGCTTGATGCTGAACAAAAAGGTCGGGGATGCTGTTCAAAAAGGCGATTCACTGGTTACTATTCATGCGAACCGTGAAGATGTAGCCCAAGTGCTGGAGAAAATCTACGCGAACATCCGTATTGCGGATCACGCGGAAGCGCCAGTGCTAATCTACGGAACAGTGACAGAGTAAGCGATAAGTCCTATTTATAAAGTCGTATTAGTAGCATGGTTATGAAGCCGGAGCCCTCAGTTTAGGGGGCTTCCGGCTTTTTTGTTGTCCTCGTTCTCAGACAACTGAACGGCAGAATTTAAAAATGTGGTTGTCAATTTCTAGTGAGGGCATTATACTGAGCTCATAAACTGACGACCGTTCGTAAGGTATTGGAGGAAAAACATGACACTACAAAAAATTAAAACAGCTAGCTTGCAGCAATTTGCGAAAAAGGGATACGATGCGGCCTCTCTGCAACTGATTGCTGATGAGGTAGGGATTAAAAAGCAGTCTATTTATGCTCATTTTAAAAGCAAAGATGAATTGTTTTTAGACATATTTGCGGATGCGGTGGATCAGGAGATTTTGGAACTGGATCGTTATTTTCAAGATCAATCCGAACAATCACTTGAAGTTGTTCTGCGCGGACTAATCGTTGAATTTAAGGAACGCTATGAATGTGCAATGAATTTGCGTCTGATTCTATATGTCGGCTTTCTGATTCCATCTGCACTGGAAAGCCAGGTTCAGGCTTTGGTCACACGCTACGTAAAGCATAAAACCAGCTTGGTACACGGGCGACTGGCAACTGAAACATCGGTTAAACTTCGTGTTCCAGCTCAATCTGCCGCGACAGCCTATATGAATTTGATTGAAGGCATGCTGGTAGAACTGGTGTACAACGGCACCGACGGTTTTGATCCGCGTCTGGAAAGCTCTTGGGATATTTACTGGCATGGCTTGATTCAGGCCTGAACAACTGAGCACTTGAAGTAAACATGATCGTATTGGGGGGAAGGGAACTGTGTCTGTGAAAGAAAACTTTTGGTCCAGAAACTTTATTTTTTTGATGATATCCAACGCTTTATTGTTCATGGCATTCGAAATGCTTATGCCTACGCTGCCGCTGTTTGTGGAAAGTCTTGGCGGCAGCCCATCCCAGATTGGATTGGTGACAGGCGTGTTTATGTGTTCTGCTATATTGATTCGTCCATTTTCAGGTACGCTGATCCAGCTCTTGGACAAGAAGTATGTTCTGATTATCGGAGTTGTGATTTGTATGCTGGCAACGGGAAGCTACATGCTTTCCAGTAGTTTGGTACTGCTGTTAGTATTTCGGCTGGTACATGGCTTTGGATTCGGCATTGCGAGCACGTTGTATGCTACCTCAGCCTCAGATGATTTGCCGCCTCATCGTATGGGGGAAGGAATGGGCTACTTTGGCGTAGGTGAAACCGTAGCGATTTCAGTGGGGCCACTGATTGGTATATGGATGCTTCACGCATCAGGTTTTAACGGACTGTTTTCCACGGGAGCTATAATTCTACTGTTGTCGCTCGTGATGAGCGTATTGGTTCGTCGCCGTACTGCGAAACCTATGTCGGCGGATACAGTGCAGGGCGAAAAGAAGGTTCCTTTTAAATTATTTGAAAAAAGAGTGCTGCTGCAATCCTGTCTTGCGCTGTTGGTTGGCGTGGTGGCAGGTGGAGTGATGTCTTTCGTGGCTTTATTTGCTAAGGAGCAGGGCTTTACCAATGCGGCATGGTTCTTCTTTACTGTGGCTATGGCAAGCTTCCTCGTCCGACTGGTGTCAGGTAGAATTTTCGATACCAAAGGCCCAGCTTATATCCTGATTCCTGCAGGGATTGTACTTATCGCCGCCATCGTTATGGTGGCCTCATCGCGGACCGAACTACAATTTTTGATTGCTGCTGTGCTGTATGGTTTGAGCTTTGGAGCTATTTTCCCAGCTTTGCAGGCTTGGGCAATCAGTGTGGTCGGAGAAGATGAGCGAGAGGACGCTGTAGGCTCCTTTTATAATTTCTTCGATTTGGGCATTGGAGGAGGCTCTTTGGTTCTGGGGATGGTTGCTGGATTAACCTCTTATAAAACAATGTATTTGTTCTCGACTTTGCTGATTGCGGCTTATCTAATTATATTTGTGACGTATATTGTATTGGATAAGAAAAAGTCCCATAACACGTTGAACGTATAAGCTATTGTTATGGAATACAAAATGTATGATGGAGCGCTTGCGTTTGGGTGTCTTTGATCAAGTTTGAAAAATATGACATCTGGACTCATAATAGATATGAGTTCGGCTTTTTTATTGTAAGAGCGAAGGGCAGCACAGAGGGGGAGAGACATGTTCAGATTATACAGCGATGTCCGGAGAGCAGCCTATGAAGGACTGATTGAATATGCTATGGAACGGGCAGACACGTTTATGCTAGGCCTACATAAATGGGCGACAGAGGATGAGAATGGAGTGATCGACCAGGATATCCTGTTCAAGGAATTACTACAGCAATTGAAACCTTTTTTACTGTCCACACACTCATATGAGGAAATTAGGGGCATGCATTCCATTGCCTACACACATGAACATTTTGTGCAATCACGGTGACGACTGAAGGATAGATAAGAAGAGGAGGAAATCAAATGGTGGAGAAATGGGTTTGGATGGGGGTTGCAGGGGCAATTGTGGGTTATGTCACTTTTGCTAGTCTTCCGACGAACACGTATACTACATCATCGGCGATTGTAACGCACCAGGCAGCTCCGCTGAGCAAGCAGAATGAGCAAGGAGGCGCAGCGAAGCGTATCGTACATGACCAAAGAATGCAATTTGGAGGACAAGGACAAACGAGCTTTAGATTTGAAGAGGGGCGCAAGTTATACATCAGTATCAAGAATACAGGTAAGCAACCCGTACAATACAAGCTCAATAGTGCGAATGGATTAGACTTGCAAGGTACAACGAGCGGGTTTTCCAGCCGAACGTTGCAGCCGGGAGAACGCCACGATCTGGTGTTTGTAAAGCCAGAGGGACAGATTGAAGCTGCAAATGACTCCTTAAAAGAGATGATTTTGGAAGTAAGTACGGATGACGGATCGCAAGGAAACGTTAAAACTTTTGCATATATTACACTGTAAGCTCCTTCCAGAAAGGGCACGACATGCGGTCATTAGTCTACTTATGTTACAATAGAACGGTTGAAGACTTAATGAACAGAATAGGTCAGAGCAGAAAGCAGAAAGGATGACCCGTTGTGCCCAAAAACCATGAATTCGGTAATCAAAAGATGTCACGGAGGCTGTCACTCACAGCCATTTTACTTACACTTACCTTTGTAGCACTTACTGGCTGTGGTCAGGATAAGAATGCTGAAACCATTGATACTGGAAGCAGTACAAGCGTGATCGAGAACGGAGCCGGTGGTAATCGTAGCAGTTCAGCCCAAAGTGACAAAGCAGCGAAAGAGAGCGAGAGTGCAGAAAACAGCGGTACTGATGCACAAAAATCAACTCCTTCGGCTCCAGCTGCTTCATCGGATACATCTTCTTCTCCGGCAGCCTCCAATCCATCGCAAAATCCATTTGAGGTAGCAGGTATTCAAGATCCTAAAGCGTTTTTGAACACGTTCAAAGCGCTGCAGAAGGCAGTTGCCGACAATGACAAGGAAAAAGTGGCCAATTATATTTTGTACCCTCTGCGTGTTAATGATAGTGAAAAGTCGCTAACGATTCCGAATAAGAAAGATTTTATTGCCAAGTATGATCAGATTTTTACGGACGCAATTCGCGAGGCGCTGGTGAATCAAAAGACAGATGATTTGTTTGTTAATTATCAGGGAGTTATGGTGGGATCGGGTGAACTGTGGTTGAGAAGAGCTACGGACAATCCGAAACTTTTTGGAGTCTTTTCGATTAATCTTGAAACGGTTGCCAACTAAGTCGTACTTCGTGTGTAAATGACCTCTAAACGGTCGGAAACATATATAATGTTTCTGACTGCCCCCCCTTAAAGAAAGAAAAGTCCAGATGATACATACCAAAAAAAGGTTTGACATCACTCCTAAACTCTCGTATTATATCCATATAACTCATTAAACAGGTAGGAATTAAAGAATTAAAGTATGATCTCGCCATTTTGGCGGAGAACCTCTAGGAACAGCAGGCAGACACTGTCCACGTGACAGGTTTGACCTATCAGGGCTGCATCAGGGAATTCTCCGCTCTTTTTTTGATTATGTCTGTCAATAACAGGCGTAAATGAATACAAATTACATAGAATTCGGGGTGTCTTGATGAAGAGGCAATGGAAAAGTGGACTTATTCTCGGACTATCTTTGGTTTTAACGATTATGCTAAGCGCTTGCGGGGCAAGCAAGGGAGGGACGCAGGCGGATGGTAGCTCTGCTGCCAGTTCCAAGGACGTGGAGTTACTCAATGTTTCTTATGATCCGACCCGTGAGCTGTATGAGGCATATAATAAAGCATTTGCCGCCCATTGGGAGAAGGAGAAAGGGCAGAAGGTTACGATCAAGCAATCTCACGGAGGATCTGGCAAGCAAAGTCGTTCTGTGCAGGACGGACTGGATGCGGACGTGGTAACTCTGGCCCTGGGCTATGATATTGATGCGCTACAGGAAAAAGGACTCGTTAAAGAGGGGTGGCAAAGTAAATATGAGCATAACAGCGCCCCGTATACTTCAACCATCGTGTTACTGGTACGCAAAGGGAACCCGAAAGGGATTAAGGACTGGGATGATTTAATCCGTGGCGATGTGCAAGTTATTACACCGAATCCTAAAACTTCGGGTGGAGCACGTTGGAACTATCTTGCAGCCTGGGCCTATGCGCTCAAGAAGAACAATAACGATGAAGCCAAGGCCCAGCAGTTTGTACAGGAGCTGTATAAGCATGTGCCGGTACTGGATAGCGGAGCACGTGGAGCGACAACGACTTTCGTAGAGCGTGGAATTGGCGATGTACTGATTGCATGGGAAAATGAAGCACTGCTCTCTGTAAAGGAGCTGGGTGCGGACAAATTTGATATCGTGTATCCGTCGATCAGTATTTTGGCGGAACCTCCAGTAGCAGTAGTCGATAAGGTGGTAGATAAAAAAGGTACACGCGAGGTGGCGGACGCATACCTGAAATATTTGTACAGTGAAGAAGGGCAGACCATTGCTGCCGAAAATTATTATCGCCCCACACTGGAGAGTGTGACGGCAAAGTTCAAGGATCAATTTCCTAAATTGGAGCTCGTGACCTTGAAGGATGTATTCGGGACATGGAAGGAGACGCAGCAGAAGCATTTCAGCGACAAAGGCATTTTTGACCAGATTTATGTACCCGGCAGTTCATAAAATAGGTGGACTGTGTAGGGATTGGATCGATAGCCGCGAGTGTCATAGTGAATGGATTCAGAGAGGGATGGACAGAACATGAGTCAAGTGCAAGCCACTCGAAAACGTGTACTTCCCGGGTTCGGGTTAACAATGGGTTATAGTGTGCTGTATCTCAGTCTGGTGGTGCTGGTGCCTTTATCGGCACTGCTTCTGAATTCAACTGGACTGACGTGGGAGAAATTTTGGGACGTGGCGACTGATGTCAGGGTGCTGGCTTCCTACAAGGTAAGCTTTTTGTGTGCCGCGGCTGCGGCGCTGATCGACCTGTTTCTCGGTTTATTGATAGCCTGGGTGCTGGTGCGTTATGAGTTTCCGGGGAAACGAATTTTTGATGCGGTGATTGATCTGCCCTTTGCTTTGCCTACTGCGGTAGCAGGGGTTGCTTTGACTGCTCTGTATGCGCAGAATGGCTGGATCGGTTCGTTGTTCGAACCGCTTGGATGGAGGATGGCGTACTCACAGACGGGGATTACGCTAGCATTGATGTTTATTGGCATTCCGTTCGTCGTACGGACAGTGCAGCCGGTGCTGGAGGAGCTAGACAAGGACGAGGAGGAGGTCGCTGCTACGCTGGGAGCTGGCAGATGGCGTATCTTCTGCAGCGTTATTGTGCCGGAGCTGGTGCCACCGCTGCTGACGGGTTTTGCGCTCGCCTTTGCCCGTGGCATTGGCGAGTATGGTTCTGTCGTCTTCATCTCTGGCAATATGCCGATGAAGACGGAAATTGCTCCACTGCTCATAATGTCCAAGCTGGAGCAAAATGACTATGCAGGAGCTACGGCGGTAGCGTTGATGCTGTTGGTGATTTCATTCGTGCTGTTACTCGTGATTAACAGCATTCAGCGCTGGTCACGGCGGCGTACTGCCTAAACTCAACTGTCTAATGTAACTATCTAACATTAACATGCAGGGCTGCGCATGATACCCACGTTCTAAGGAGGGATACACCATGTCACAAGCGATAACTGGGCAGGAGCTTGCTTCTGCACCAGTGCCTTCATCTGCACCGCCCAACAGGGTCACGACCGAGGCCGCTTGGGTGAAGTGGACGCTGATTGGTGCTGCTTTTTTAGCTTTGCTCTGGGTGCTGGTATTGCCGCTAATCGTCGTGCTTACCGAAGCGCTCAAGCAAGGATGGGGCGTATACGTCGAAGCGTTACGGGACCCAGATGCCATGTCTGCATTGCGGTTGACGCTGCTGGTGGCAGCGATAACGGTACCGCTGAATACGGTATTTGGTGTAGCTGCCGCTTGGCTGATCACGAAATTTCAATTTCGCGGCAAAGGCTTGCTAGTCACCTTGATTGATTTACCCTTTGCCATCTCTCCTGTCGTCGGAGGGCTGATGTATGTATTAGTGTTCGGCGCACAGGGCTGGCTTGGACCGTGGTTGGACGAGCATGATATTAAAATTATATTTGCTTTGCCTGGTATTATTTTAGCGACGCTGTTCATCACCTTTCCATTTGTGGCGCGAGAACTCATTCCAATGATGGAAGATCAGGGACAGCAGGAGGAAGAAGCGGCGGTCATGCTGGGCGCGCACGGCTGGCGCATTTTCTGGAAAGTGACGCTGCCGAACATCAAGTGGGGTCTGCTGTATGGCATCATTTTGTGTAATGCGCGAGCCATGGGTGAGTTCGGTGCAGTGTCCGTCGTCTCCGGACATATCCGGGGAGAGACGAATACACTGCCGCTGCATGTAGAAATTTTGTATAACGAATATCAGTTCTCGGCATCTTTTGCGGTGGCCTCGTTGTTATTGTTACTAGCTCTGGCTACTTTGGTGCTTAAAAGCTGGTTTGGACGCAAACGCGTGCATTAATTTATGATTTTGTATATGATCCCTCAGGGCCTCTCTTTGCGTCTATCGTCTGTTAACGGCGAGAAGATGGGAAGAGAGGCCCTTGTTCTAAGGTGGCTTATATGGATAATAAAATGATCATATCAAGGCACGTTGGTGTGCCCAGGAGGAGCGAAGGGAAAAATGAAACATCCGTTTCAGTCCTACCGTCAGCTGTTTCCAGTGCTATCCTCACATATCCATGTAGGGAGCTGTTCCCAGGGGGCCGTATCGAGGCCGGTTTCCGCTGCCATTGAGGAATATCATCGAAGTTTGCTGCAACACGGTCGTAACGGAGATCTGTCTATGGCACGTTTGGAGGAGGCCAGAGGGCATTTTGCCAAGCTCATTGGGGCGGAGCCTGACGAAATTGCGGTCCTGTCCTCAGCCTCTGAGGCGATTGCTGGGGTGGCTACAGCCCTTCCTTATGTACCAGGTAAAGAAGGCATTGTGTATGCGGATACCGACTTTCCGACGGTGGGACACATCTGGCACGCACAGGAGATGTTTCGTGATCACATCTGCTGTATCCCCTCCATCGAGGGAGAAGTGATGATAGAGCAGTATGAGGAGCATGTTACGGAGAAAACTGCGCTCGTTATGGTGTCACAAGTGAACTATACGAACGGATTTCAGCAGGATTTAAAATCCATTGCAGATATAGCTCATCGAAATCAGGCGTTGCTGTTTGTGGATGCTTATCAGTCTGCAGGGATCGTTCCAGTGGATGTTAAGGCAATGGGCGTAGATATTTTGGTCGCGGGAGCACGCAAATATATGCTGGGAATTCCGGGCGTGGCTTTTCTTTATGTAAGCAAGGACCGAATAGACCGCTTCAAGCCCCGTCTTACGGGCTGGCTTGGGCAGGAGCACGCTTCCCGGTTTGATATTGCTCACCCGGTTCCGGCGGCGGGAGCCCGACGCTTTGAGACGGGATTGCCTTCTTTTATTAGCATTTTTGCCGCCAATGCGGCTTTAAAGCTGCTGCTGGAGATTGGAGTCACGAATATTCAGGCCTATATGAGTGAGTTGTTGGATTTTTCCGTTGAATATGGACGGCGCAAAGGGTTACACATACGTGTACCTTACAGGGGAGGCACATTACCAAGCTTGCTCGCTGTTGAAGTAGCCGACGTGTCAGCTGTGGAGAGGAATTTGAGAAGCCAAAATATGATCGTTTCAGCACGAAAGGATGTTATCCGTGTGGCTCCGCATTTTTACAATACGGCTGAGGAAGTCCGACGGGTAATAGATGAATTGGCAGTGAGATGTTGAACGACAAAAGCCTCTTCCGAGTGAATGGGAGCATGACATGTCCCTTTTTACACAGGAGAGGCTTTTTGGTGTTTAGAGTTCTAATTATACGATCCTTTTGCGCAGCCAGCCGGAAATCAGATCCGTCAAAATGATCAGGACCACAATGCCGAGCAAAATAACGCCTACACGGTTCCAGTTGCGCATTTGGAGTGCAAATAGTAGCGGAGTACCGATACCACCTGCACCGACCAGACCGAGCGTGGTAGCGGAACGGATATTAATTTCAAAACGGTAAAGCGAATACGAAAGAAACTGTGGAATCACCTGCGGTAGCACGGCAAAGAAGATCACCTGCCAACGATTGGCGCCGCACGCGATCAAAGCTTCCTGGGGCCCGTGATCGACGCTTTCGATCGTTTCCGAGAAAAGCTTCGCCAGCATGCCGATGGAGTGAATGCCAAGGGCGAGAACACCCGCAAACGAGCCGGGTCCTACGGCTTTGATAAACAAGATGGCGACGATCATTTCGGGAAATACCCGGATGACACTAAGCACAAATTTCCCGCTACCCGATAAGGTACGCAGACGGGTCATATTGCTGGACGCCCAAAAGGCGAACGGAAGGCAGACAAATGCGGATACGAAGGTTCCGAGCACTGAAATGACCAGCGTATCCAGCAACCCGCGCAGCAAATCCTCTCCCTCAGGGATGTAGACGAATGACCAGTCGGGATGAAGGAAGCCGTCCAATATAGCGACAGAGACACTTTTGGCCGTCCCCTGTAATCCTTCAAACTGCATCCCGCGAAAAGCCCAAATATAAATGATGATTAGCAGAATAGCTATCGCCCATATGCGCAGGCGGGAGCCAATAGGTCTGCGAAGCGTAGGATCATTCATAATAATTTCCTCCGTAGCAGGTTACTGCCGTAATCAATCGCAAGGACGATGACGAGGGTCAGTAGAATAATGATGCTTGCCCGATCATATCGGAACAGCCCAAGGGAACGGTCAAGCAACAGACCGATACCGCCAGCGCCGACCAGGCCCAGAACGGAAGCCGCGCGCACATTAACCTCAAAGGTATACAGCAAGTACGACACAAAATAAGGAAGAGCCTGCGGAACCACACCAAAGGCGATGACCTGAATGCGGCTCGCGCCAACAGCGGTCATGGCTTCCAGCGGCCCGGGATCAATGGCTTCAATCGCCTCAAAGGTCAGCTTGGCTATGATGCCAAAGGAGAAGAAGAGCAGGGCGAGCATACCTGCAAACGGCCCGATGCCGAACACCGCCACAAAGATCGAAGCAAACAGCAAATCGGGAATCGTCCGTACTAGATTCAGGATCGTGCGCATCGGCAGCGAAATCAGCTTGCGCGGCATCACATTATAGGCACACAGCAACGCGACAGGGATCGCCAATATGGCTCCCAGTGTCGTGCCGACAATGGCGATCTGGATCGTTTCCAGCATCGGTTTCCAGATGGTAGGCAAGTAGCTCCAGTCGGGTGGAAACATTTCGCCCAACAATTTGCCCATCTCCGGCAAGCCGACGATCAATTGGTAAGGTGTGGCATCCGTATGAATGGAGCAGGCTATCAGCACCACGATAAAAATCATCCAGGTGGCATAACGCTTGTAACGTCCTGGCAAAGGTGGCCCTGCGGGCGGCTTACTTGGCTGCGGCGGTCCAGCATGCGGTGACGGTTGCGTCGAAGAGAGCGGCTGGGCAGTAGAGTCGGGCTTCATGATCCCACTCCCAGCAGCTCATCATGCTTGATGGCCCGGCCGTAGATCTCCGCAAAGGCCTCATCCGTAGCCTCCTCCGGTGTGCCGTCAAAGACCACTTCTCCGGCGCGCAATCCGATGATCCGCGTTGCATATTCGCGCGCGAGATCAATGAAATGCAGATTGACGATGGTCGTAATCTGCATTTCACGGTTGATGCGCTGGAGGTCATCCATTACCTGGCGGGTGGTCAGCGGATCCAGCGATGCGACAGGTTCGTCCGCCAGAATGATTTTAGCCTCCTGCGCCAGAGCACGGGCGATGGATACGCGCTGCTGTTGGCCACCGGACAGCTCATCTGCCCGGCTGTAGGCTTTTTCGCGGATGTTCACGCGCTCCAGCGCCGTTAGTGCCAGTTCGATATCTTCCTTCGGAAAGAGGCCGAGAATGGTTCGTAGCGTTGAATGATAGCCGACGCGGCCGGAAAGTACATTGCGGAGCACCGTCGAACGCTTAACCAGATTGAAGCTTTGAAAGATCATGCCGATATCACGGCGAATACGCCGTAGCTCGCTGCTTCCAGCAGACGTGACAGACCTGCCACCCACGACAATGTCGCCGGACGTAATGTCATGCAGTCGGTTAATGGAACGCAGCAGGGTAGACTTACCTGCGCCGGATAAGCCGACAATGACGACCATTTCTCCCTCCTGAATCGTCAAATTAATATTGTTCAACCCTTTGGTGCCATTCGGGTATGTTTTCGATACGTTACGGAATTCGATCATATGCTCCCAACTTTCTCCCCCGATGGGGTGGAATGAAAACAACACCGCCATGAATACATGGACGGTGCTGCCCTGTCATTCGTAAAGCCTGTTTCGTAGCTGTTACTTCATTAAAGTACCTTGTTTGTTCCGATTACTTAACCGCTTGACCAACGGCTTCGGCGTATTCACGCACGGAGTCGAAGTTTTTATCGTCGCCCTTTTCATAACCTACATGGGTGTAAATCTCTTTAATGATTTCGCCGCCTGCAGGATCTTTGGCGATGTCAATAAAGGCTTGGCTGATCTTGTCTCTCCACGCTTGATCCATATCAGAACGTACGCTGACGGTATCATTTGGAATTTTAGCTGTGTAATGAATGACGCGAGTTTTTTCAAATACATCCGGGATTTCCTTCTTCACCGTGTTACGTGCATCCTGGAAAACAGCTACCGCATCAACTTGACCGTTCAGCAATGCCAGAATAGCAGCATCGTGGCCTTTGATTGTCACACCCTGCACGTCCGTGTCCGGGTCCACGCCAGCTTTTTTTAGCTCTGCTGCAGGGTACACGTAGCCTGCGGAGGAGGTTACATTTTGCCAGCCAACCTTCTTGCCTTTCAGATCAGCTAGACTTTGAATCGTAGAATCCTTTCTCACCACGATCATTGATCTATAAAAGTTTACTTTTTCAGTCGTATCCTTGCCTGTGGCATCTTCGATGCCGTAGCGTTGAGCTTGCAGCAGCAAATCGGCTGCTTTACGATTATCGTGAGCCAATACATAAGCATTTGGCGGAAGGAAACCTACATCTACTTGCTTGGAAGACATGGCTTCTACAATTGTATTGTAGTCAGGAGATACCGTTACTTTCACCGGGATTCCAAGCTTGTCACCCAGCAGCTTTTCGAGCGGTTTGGCTTTGGCTTCGAGCGTATCTGCATTTTGAGAAGGGACGAACTGTACCTTTAACTCCTTAGGAACATAGGCTGTGCTTTCGCTTTTTGTACCATCTGTACCTGGAGTGGACGCGCTGTTGTTATTGCTTGCATTGGAGCCACAAGCGGCTAGACCCGCTGCCAGTGTGAAGGTCATGCACAAGGTCAGTGCTTTTTTGAACAAAATAATTTCCCCCTAAACATAGTGATAACGATAATAAAAAACCTGTAAATGCTGTGACAAACCAAATCTTAACAGCTAGTCCCGCAGCTAGGGTAAAAATTACTCCTGACTTTGGTAAAAATGATGTAAAATTTATCGTATGCTAGAAACTGCATTCTAGATTTATACAAATTGCTTTTTTTAACATTCTCTTAACAGTGCTCTGTTAGACTTGTTCAAGCTCTATGACCGAAGCTGAGGGAGAGAACAAGATTGGATATTTTGGATATTAACGAAAAGGCAGGCCAGGAAAATGTAGGTCCTGTGAGGGTGAAGTTCCGCATTATGGTTACAACCGATTTGCATGTCAGCTTGTGGAATTACGATTATTATACGGATCAGGAGACGCTGCATTATGGTCTGGCGCAAACAGCCAGCTTGATTCAAATAGCCCGGGCGGAGGTACCCAATCATCTGCTGCTGGATAACGGAGATGTCATTCAGGGGAATCCAATGGGAGATTATGCTGTACAGCGAATCCAACAGGACCCAAGCGCGGTGCATCCCGCCTATAAAGCCATGAATCTGCTTGGGTATGAGGCAGGCAATATCGGGAATCATGAATTTAACTACGGACTGGAATACTTGCAGACTTGCCTTCGAGGAGCGCAATTTCCTTATGTGAATGCCAACATTTATATAGCGGGAGAACAAGAACGAAATTACTTTAAACCTTATCTATTGCTGGATAAGACGGTAGAGGATGAAGCAGGTGGTAAGCATCTGTTGAAGGTGGGGGTCATCGGCTTTGTCCCTCCGCAAATTATGCAATGGGACAAGGCGTGGCTGGAGGGGAAAATCATTGTCAAAGATATACTGGAAACGGCAAGACGTTTTATTCCAGAAATGAAGGCGGCGGGAGCCGATCTCATCATTGCTATGCCCCATGCAGGCTTTGAGGATATTCCCGAAACGCTTGATATGGAAAATGCAGTGTTGCATCTGAGCAGGGTGGAAGGGATCGATGCCATTGTGTTTGGTCATGCACATAAAGTATTTCCCGGACCTTCGTTTATGGGGAAAACAGGTGTTGATGTTGAGCGAGGTACCATCTACGATATCCCAGCAGTGGAGCCGGGCTTTTGGGGGGATCATCTGGGTATCATTGATCTGGAGATGACCTTTAGTGGAGGGAAGTGGCAAGTGGCTGCATCTGCTGCCGAGGTACGCCCGGTGTATGATCCGATACACAAGGAGGCGCTGGTACAACCGGATACTGCCATTCAGCTGGCGGTAGCAGAAGAGCACGCCGGAACACTGGAGTATATTCGTGCACCTGTAGGCCAGACGACGGTGGCGGTGAACAGCTTTTTTGCTCAGGTGATGGATGATGCTTCGGTTCAGCTCGTGAATGATGCGCAAATGTGGTATGTGAAGCAGCAGATGCAAGGGAGCGAGTACGAAGGATTGCCCGTTCTGTCGGCAGCAGCTCCTTTTAAAACAGGCGGCAGATATGGCCCATCGTACTATACCCATATTCCGGCGGGGACGTTGGCGATCAAGCATATCGCCGATCTGTACAATTTTCCGAATACGCTGCATGTCGTTCGACTGACCGGAACGGAAATTCGGGAATGGCTGGAGTGGTCTGCTGGACAATTCCAGCAAATCGATCCTTCAGCAGAACAAGAGCAAGAGCTGATTAATTCTGATTTTCCAAGCTTTAATTTCGATATCATCGACGGCATCAGGTATCAGATTGATGTAACACAGCCAGCCAGATATGATGCTGACGGGGGCCTAAAGGACCCAGATGCACACAGAATCATTCAGATGGCTTTTGATGGCGAACCGATGGATATGCAGCGAAATTATCTGGTTGTTACGAATAACTATCGCGCGTTTTCCTCTACGCTAGTCAATCCGGGTGGAGAGCGAATTATACTTGCTTCACCGGATGAGAACCGTCATGTGCTGACTGAATACGTGCGGCATATGAAGACGTTGACGCCAAAAGCTGATGGCCATTGGTCCCTCGCCCCATGGTCAGGGTGTCCGCATGTGACCTTCCTGACCTCACCGCAAGCAACGGATGCCGCTAATGCCTATTCAGAGTTGATTTATGAAGGGTTAACGGTAGAGGGATACGCTAAGTTTGCCATCGATTTCGGACGTTCACGGTAGAACTGCTAACTTGTTTTTGTCCTATAAGTCCACAGCATCAAAATAATAGAAAAAGACTGTCCCACAGAGGACGGTCTTTTTTCATAAAACAGTTTTAAAATCGTACAAAATTCGTGATTTTATATGTCCTGAGTCGTGTTTAAAGTTATTGACCTCTCGTATAAATAGACATATACTTTGATTAAACAAATTTTGGTTTAAAAGGTAATGAAAAAGTCACCATCATTCGTTTGAGGGGGTGTCCCTTTGGAAAAAAACACCACGATCCGCGCAAAAATAGAAAAGTATATTCAAAGTGAAGGCATTTCAATGCAATGTTTCGCAGATGCTTCCAAGGTAAATCCGGGTACACTTAGCGGTATACTTAATCGAAATCCACCACGGCCTATCTCAGTCAATCAGCTTGATCTGATTACCGAGGCCATGGGATTGAAAGAAGGATCTTTGTTCGAGATGTATGTGGATGAATGTTTTATTCATTCCTTACCACACTGGAGGAGGTTGCGTCCTTTTCTCCTACGGTGCTCAGAGTTGAACAAGCTGGAGTGTATACGCAGTGTACTTGGCTATTTGATGGACGATTTATCGAACGTTCCTGCTATTTTTGAGACCGCAGAAGCGATGTTTGAGGATGGCAGACATGAAGCTTCCATGCTTCTGTATGATTGTGTCATCGAGAGTGAGAAGTATACCCACTCTGAACGATTGGCGATCAGCTATTTCCGTATATTCCAGATCCAGATTAAGGATAACACACGGAACTTGAAAGCTGCTGTACAATTCCATTTGTATCGTAGTCGTCTACCGGAAATTTACGCACTGGAAGGCTTACATATGCTATCTCAAGTGTTTGCTTTAAAAATGCAATGGTCCGAGATGGAAATGTATGCGGACGAGCTAAGAGAGCTGGCGCAGGCATTGTATCGCAATCGGAACCGTTTTGGAGATGAGCACCTGGAGCTGCTTAAGCCGCTCGTTTATTACTATGCTCAGGGGCATCTGCTCAAGGCCAGCTGCTATGAGTTTCAGGGCAGATATGAGGAATCCAAGCAATGGATTGAGGGTTATGCAGATTTGAGCTGGTTTGAGGGTTTAGACGAAGAAGGCTGGAAAGTGGTCAACCTACATCGTGTATATGCACGGGGTAACCGACTTTGTATTGAAATTAAAATGGGCAACACTTCTGCAATCTATGAATACATTACTTACCTGCGTGAGCATCCGGATGAGACACTGGAAGGCTTAAACACCTTGCTCGAATCGGCGAACCGGTTCGGTTATTTCGTGGATGCCGAACTGGGATTGTTTGGTCAGCAACTCAAGAGCTTCTGGGAGCTTGCACCGGAACGATGGGACACTCATTATCGTAAGCACTTTAATGCATTTCGCTTTGCATCCTTTTGTAAGGTGTTTGCAGAATATTATTTCCGAAAAGGCGATTACCCCGAGGGAGTGGGACAAACACTGCATTGCTTGCAACTGTCTGTCGATAATAGCTATACCGAACATATCATTGGTTGTATGGCTTTATTTGAGCAGCACCGGAATTTTGCTACACCGGAACAGCAGCAGTTGTATCAGAGTCTGTGCTTGGGCGTACGTGCAAATGAAAAGAATCATGCCTATGATCACAGTACTGGTGGGTATTTATAATTCTAAATTCCATTCGAATTCTTCATATAACACGTTATTGCGAGGATGTTCCCGTTTCAAAAGGGGATGTTCTCGTTTTTAAGCTGCTGCTGTCGCTTGTGACTTTTAGCATAGAGAGTACCGTTTTGCGCGTTGACAAGTTTCGCAAGCGGGATTAGGATAAATGCAGCACAGAAAGTGAAGGAGAGCATGAACAAATGACGATTCCCAAAACATTAACGATAGCCGGCTCCGACACAAGCGGTGGAGCGGGTATTCAGGCAGACCTGAAAACCTTTCAGGAGCTTGGTGTATATGGTATGACCGTATTGACAACCGTAGTAGCGATGGGTCCTAAAACCTGGGACCATCTTGTATATCCTGTTGCGTTGGATGTGGTAGAAGCGCAGCTGCGTACTGTATTGGAAGGTATCGGTTTTGATGCGATGAAAACCGGTATGCTTGGTTCCGTTGAAATTATCGAGCTGGTAGCCAGCCATTTGAAAAAGCATGATCTGAAGCGGATCGTAATTGACCCGGTCATGGTCTGCAAAGGCACGGATGAAGTGCTCCAGCCAGAAAATACAGAGGCGATGCTGGACTTATTGATTCCTGGCGCTGACCTGGTAACACCGAACTTGTTCGAGGCTTCGCAACTGGCGAAGAATGGACCGATCACGACACTGGAGCAGATGCAGGAAGCAGCTGCGATTATTCATGAGCGTGGGGCTAAGCATGTACTGATCAAGGACCGTGGCAAAATTCGCGCAGGTAAAGCGATGGATCTGCTATATGACGGAATCACTTTTGACTGGTTTGAAGCCGATGTTGTAAAAACAAACTTTACCCACGGTGCAGGCTGCACCACTTCGGCAGCGGTAACGGCTGGTTTGGCTCAAGGGCTGACTGTACGTGAAGCAGTGGATCAGGCCAAGAGATTCATTACACAGGCCATTGAAGGTAGCTTCAAGCTGAATGAATTCGTCGGTCCGACTTTGCATGCGGCACATCGTTTGCAAAATCAATAAAGCATAAAGGTCTGCGATCTTAGAAAGACTTATAAATCTCCATCAGGCTGAATATATATTAGATTGTTTTAGACCATGACTTTTTTGATATATAGAGTTAGATGAGGCTCAAGAGCCGTAATACATGGTATTGCGGCTCTTGAGGTTGTATTTTTTTGGAATTATAGCTTCCAGTTTGGTCTAATCGTACTGTATAATAGGCATCAGATTTATTACATTTAAGGAGGAACCGAAGCAATGACCTTATTCAGCCAAATGGCTTACAGCCGACCAGAGCAACCTGTAATTGAACAGCGGTTTAAAACGCTGTTGCAGCAGTTTCGTGAAGCGGACAGCGTAGAACGTCAAAATGAAGTGATTCATGCAATTAACAAGCTGCGCAGTAACGTGGAAACGCAATTGCAATTGGTGGAAGTTCGGCACTCCATTAATACGGAGGACGCCTTTTACAAAGCGGAGCAAGAGTACGCTGATGATTTCATGCCGGTTATTCAGGAGTATGTAACCGATTACTACCGGGCATTGGTGGATTCTCCATTCCGAACCGAGTTGGAGAGTCAATGGGGCAGCCAGCTTTTCAGTATTGCCGAGGTAGCACTCAAGTCGTTCCATCCGGATATTATTGAGGATTTGCAGCAGGAAAATAAGCTGACCTCGGAATATGCTCAATTGATTGCTTCAGCGAAGATCCCGTTCGAGGGAGAAGAACGCACATTGTCGCAGCTCCTGCCTTTTGAAATGGCTACCAACCGGGAGACGCGCAAACAGGCCTCCGAGGCTAAATATCAATTTATGAGTGAGCATGAGGACGAGCTGGACCGGATCTATGATGAACTGGTGAAGGTACGCACGCGCATGGCACACAAGCTGGGCTATGACAACTTCGTAGAATTGGGCTATGCTCGCTTGGGACGTACAGATTACAATGCCAAAATGGTAGCTAATTTCCGCGAGCAGGTGCTAAAGCACATCGTTCCTCTGGCAACCAAGCTGAAGGAACGCCAGCGCGAACGGATCGGAGTAGATCAGCTTCGCTATTATGACGAGGGCTTCAACTTCCTGTCAGGCAATCCTACGCCTAAAGGTGACCCGGAGTGGATCATTCGCAATGGAGCACGTATGTATGAGGAACTTTCAGCGGAAACACATGAATTTTTCAGCTTTATGATTGAACGTGGATTGATGGATTTGATCAGCAAAAAGGGAAAACAAAGTGGAGGCTATTGTACATTTTTGAGCGAATATGGCACGCCGTTTATTTTCTCCAATTTCAATGGTACATCCGGTGATATCGACGTTTTGACGCATGAAGCAGGTCATGCCTTCCAGGTCTATGAAAGCCGACATTTTGAAATTCCCGAGTACCATTGGCCAACGATGGAGGCGGCTGAGATCCACTCTATGAGCATGGAGTTTTTCGCATGGCCTTGGATGAATCTGTTCTTCGAGGAAGATACGGACAAATATAACTTTGAACATCTATCCTCATCGTTGCTGTTCGTGCCTTACGGCGTAGCCGTGGACGAATTCCAGCATGCCGTATATGAACATCCAGACTGGACCCCCGCCGAACGTAAAAGCGCATGGCGCTCCATTGAACGTAAGTATAAACCGCATCTGGATTATGAAGGCAACGAGTATCTGGAGCAGGGCGGGTTTTGGCACAAACAGGGTCATATTTTTCAATCCCCGTTCTACTATATTGACTATACACTCGCGCAACTGTGCGCGTTCCAATTTTGGAAACGCATGAGTATCGACCGGACAGCTGCGTGGGAAGATTATTTGAAGCTATGCCGTGCCGGGGGAAGTCGATCTTTTACCGGATTGGTTGAGTTGGCTGGACTAATCTCGCCGTTCCAAGATGGCTGTATCGCCTCTGTAATCGGAGAAATCGAAGCATGGCTGAACAGTGTGGATGATAAAAAGCTGTAAGCATAATTAAAAAGGGCATTTCGCTTACCTGTCAAAGCTAAAAGCTTGCAGATCGCGGAATGCCCTTTTGTGTAAAGGAAACTTCAATTAATGTTTGGTATTAAGCGGTTTGAGATTGGCTTCAATAGATGCGCGGCGCGATTCCAAAAATGGCGGTAACGCCAGCGATTCACCCAGAAACTCTAGTTCTTCATCCGTATCAAAGCCGGGCCCATCGGTTGCCAATTCAAACAGAATGCCGTTCGGCTCACGGAAATACAATGAACGGAAGTAAAAGCGATCTACAAAGCCGGAATTGGAAATTTGCAGCTGCCCAATACGGTCTACCCACTGTTTGAGCTCCTCCTCAGTTTCAACACGGAAGGCTACGTGATGCACACTGCCGCGTCCTGGTCGTTCTTGTGGCAGATCGTTGCGCTCTTCCAGATGCACTTCAGTTCCTGTACCGCCTTCACCCGTTTCATAGATGACCACATCCGGTTGTCCGGTAACTGGGGAAGGGTAAGAGCCTTTTTTGCGGAAGCCCATAACCTGTTCAAGAATGAGAATGGTATTCTCCGCTTTAGGAATGGTCAGATGAACCGGCCCAAGTCCTACAATGCCGTACTCGGCAGGGACAGGGCTTTTCTCCCAAGGCGTGCCGCCGCGCACTCCGTTTTCATGCTCATCTGAAACGAGGAAGAAGCGTTGTCCTTCAAAATCCTCAAACGAAAGTGCCAGGCGTCCTGCTTGATCCGTAATTTCGCCATGTTTTACATCCAGCTGCTCGAAGCGGTTTTTCCAGTAATCCAGTGCCTTGTCGTTCGGTACCCGTAGGGAGAGTGCTGAAATGCTGTTATTTCCTGTACGAGTTTGTCCCGCATGTGGAATTTCAAAGAAAGTGACTTCCGTACCCGCAGTTCCACGCTCATCTCCGTAAAAAAGGTGATACACACTAACATCATCTTGGTTCACCGTTTTCTTGATCAGCCGAAGTCCCATTACCTGAGTATAAAAATCAACATTTTTAGCCGCTGCCGCTGTAATCGCCGAAACGTGATGCAATCCTAATAGTTTCATGTCATTATCCTCCTTGGTTTTTATATGATTAGGTTTTTCTAAACAAAATAAACAGTCGAAAAACTTTTCTTTATATTTATTATCTTGATATTAAGATATATTATTTTTGATTGTTTGTCAACTTAAATTACGGTCTTGCTTCAAAGACGGACAAAACTAGAAATTCGAATTAGTGCAAAAGCAGATACAATAAAGCTCAATATAGCCCAAAGTAGATAGAATGAATTTTATTATAAAAGGAGTGTACTCGATGTATACGGATAAGGATTTAACGATTAGGCCTGTTACAGAAGAAGATCTGCCGGCTCTTTGGACGTTAACTTTTAAGGAAGAAGCACCGGAATGGAAGCAGTGGGATGCACCCTACTATGAACATAAGCCACTTTCTTTTGATGATTATTTAAAAGAGAAGGAAAAGCGAATCGGACAAGATAACTTTTGGATCATTGAAGTGGAAGGCAAGGTCATTGGATCAGTGAGCTATTATTGGGAGCATCAGCCTTCACAATGGCTTGAAATGGGGATAGGTATTTATGATTCGCAGTATTGGAGTGGCGGGTATGGTACGAGGGCACTTCGACTGTGGATCACGCATTTGTTTAATACATTACCTCTAGTAAGAGTAGGTTTTACAACCTGGTCAGGAAACCACCGGATGATGAAGGTTGGGGAGAAGCTGGGCATGACCCTAGAAGCCAGGCTTCGAAAGTGCAGATATTATAATGGAGAGTATTATGATTCGATCCGAATGGGGCTTTTACGGGAAGAGTGGGAAATGTAGTTGTTCATACAAAGATACCTTTCTAAGCATAAAAAGATGACCTCTGAATTGATCAGGAGTCATCTTTTTATTATTCCTACTGGCATTTTGGACTCTCTCGGTAAATCTACTCTGATTCTCGAAGTCGTTCCACAATACTTTGTTTGTCGTTCATAGAATAGACTGCTACTGGAATAAGTATCCCCAGCAATAACAGTAAAGGCAATGAGGCTAGAAGTGGCCAGATTATAAAGTGATAGCTCAAAAACCACATCATACTGCTTAGGGGTTTCACAATTGAAATAGAGAATATGATCCCTAATAAAATGGAGAATAGGGCGGTGCCGAGAACATAATATAGCCCTTCATAGATCAGCATACCCCGCAATTGCTTTTTGGTCATGCCGATACTTTGCAGCATGGCAAACTCCTGACGCCGTGTCAATATACTCGTCAGAATTGCGTTTACAAAGTTGAGGATACCAATTAAGCCGATAATCAGACTGAGCGTGCCACCGATCATCATGATGGTGTTTTGCATACCGGAAAACTCATTCATTGAAGTGAATTTGGATGTGTAATTCATTACCGGCTCTGTAGTTTCGGTGTAACTTTTTAAAAAGCTCTCCATGGCCTCTTCCTGATCAGGGGATACATTAAAGGCGTAGCTCATCACAGCAGGCTGCTCCGCAAGCGGCTTGTAAATATTCGCCGGAAGATAGAAGTTATACTTACTTGAACGGCGATCAGAATTGGTACTATATTTAATTGCAACATGACCAAGCACTGTGAATGCATGCGTAGTATACTCTCTATCCAGCGGAGCTTCTGCTGCTCCCATATAACTGTGAAGCGTGACCTTTTCACCCACCTTATATAGAGCTTCTTCCATATAGGGGATGTCATGGTCATCTAAATCTACCCCTTCCAATATATACTTACCGGAAGCCAGCTTTTCAAAATCAAGCTCACCGTCTAGTAATCGCAACCGGTGCAGTGGTAAATCTTCCAGCCCATATACTGCCGCAATGAAGTTGCCGCGAGAATCAGTCTCATCGTCCTCATTGGTGTATTTTCCATTCTCGACAGTAAGCACTAATCTGCCGCCGTACAAGCGACCGCCCTCTTCAAAGCCGGGCTGTGTCTGTACAGCCTGAATAAAACTCTCGGAGGTCTCATTTTTAGGGCCGCTAAAATAGGGACGATGAAAATATTCAGCATGAGCAATGAGAAAGTCAGTGTCATTGGATTTGGATACAAACTTATCCATATCAATGCTCTGAGACAGGGTGAACGCCGTGTTAAGAAGTACAAGGCTTAACGAAAGACTGATGACTACCAACACGGTACGCTTTGTATTGCGCCCCAAGTTGGAGCGAGCCATGTGGATCATTTTAGCGCCTTTAGTGGATTTTTTCAGCTTACGGCCACCCTTGGTATTTCCGTCTGTGTATCTTACTGCCTCAACTGGCGAAACAGCTGCCGCAATTCTGCCTGGCTTGAAAGTGCTGATTATTACGGTAATGAGCGCGAACAAAGCCGATCCTATAAAAATCCATGGGTTGGGAGATACCGATACCTCGGTACCAGCAAAAACAGTGTGGTTTATAAGAAGTGGTATAAGTGCTTTACCGACAAAAAAACCTGCTATTAACCCAAACGGGATTCCTATCCCTGAAAGAACTAACGCCTGTCTGCGAATGATCCGGCGGATCTGCTTGCCGCTTGTGCCGATCGTCTTTAAAAGACCATAAAAACGAATATCTCGCATCACCGATATTTGAAAAATGTTATAGATGATCAAATAGCCGGTAAATACGATCAGTATCAGGGCGGAAGTAAGTGCCATGATTGTTCCCGCATCCATACTAAAATTGGTCGAGATGTATGACCAATTTACATTATTCGCGATATAGTTCGGTGCATCTTCGTCAAGCGAATACCCGCTTTCGGTAATCACTTTACTGAGCTTTCCCCGCAAATCAAGGCTATTGTCGAACATCATATATGCACTAATGGTTCCTGTATAGAAATGATCTTTTTTATAGGTGCTTTGTAATTCCTTGGCATGAGCATCGACATAGGATCTGGAGGCCAATATTTGTCCTGCGTTAAACACAGGATCGCTTTTCCACCAGCCGGAGAGGATAAAATCACGCTCTACTTCTTTACCTCGTATGTCAAGCTTTAGCCTCAAAGGTGCTCCAACCTCCAGTGGAACACCCAATAGCTGCAACGTCTTGGAGTCTGCGATCACTTCATTTTCCGCCGCAGGCTTGTGCCCCTCTTTAAGCTCAATAAAACCAAGCTTCATCCCTACATCATCGTAATACCAGAACTCTGTGTGGCGTTTTAGAAATTTATCGTTCATAACTCCGTCGCTTAATATACGGTTATAAGCTATTTCCTTGATCAACGGATGATCCTTGACATGACTAAATTCGTCATCCGTTATATATTTAAGTACGGCATGTCCATCTCCACCGACCTGTCGCATGGTCGCCCGTTGTAAGTTTTCCCCAGCGCCAATCCCCATAGTGAACAGTGTTGTAAATAGCAATGAGGTTAGTGCTATGGCAACAATAGCAAAGAGGTTACGGGCTTTGTTTACTTTGAAGCTCTTATCTGCCAGCTTGCGGATTACTTTTTTGTTCTTTACCTTGATCATTTACCTTCACCGCCAACTATTTTACCGTCTTCAATTCGGATGATCCGGTCTGCCATTTGCGCAATTTCCTCGTTGTGGGTGATCATCACTATCGTTTGGCGGAACTGCTGGCTGGATACTTTGATCAATCCCATCACATCCAGACTGGTTTTACTGTCCAGATTTCCGGTGGGTTCATCTGCCAAGATAATGGCGGGCTTGGCTGCCAGTGCTCTGGCGATAGCTACACGTTGCTGTTGTCCACCGGAAAGATTGTTTGGCAGGTTATTCAACTTTTGGTCAAGACCCAAGGTATGTACAATTTTATCTATGTGGGTTTTGTCTGGCTCTTTACCATCCAGTTCAATAGGGAGTACAATATTCTCATAGACATTTAAAACGGGCACCAGGTTGTAATTTTGAAAAACAAAGCCAATCTTTCGTCTGCGAAAAATAGTCAATTCTTCGTCCTTCAGTGTAAAAATATCCTTGCCGTCAATCGTAACGTTTCCACTGGTTGGACGATCAAGTCCACCCAGCATATGCAGAAGGGTAGATTTGCCGCTCCCGGACGTACCGACAATGGCCACAAACTCTCCGCTTTCCACCTCCAGGTTCACACCGTCTAAAGCATGAACAGTATGATCCCCGTTACCATAATACTTTTTCAACTCCTGTGTTTTTAATAGAGCCATATACGTTCTCCTTCACAAAAAAATGTCTGGATCGTAGTCATCTACAGTACAGACACTAACACACTAATCTTTCTACAATCTTTCTGGAATCTAACGGTATTGAAAGAATTAAGTATCCATAGAAAGGAAAATAGAAAAGGTGGAGCCACTGCCGTAGCGTGACCGTACCTTGATGTAACCACCCTCCGCAGCGATGATTTCTCTAGCTAAAAACAGGCCAATACCTACACCCTCCTGCGTGTTTACAGTAGGGGAGCGATAGAAGCGGGTAAAGATCTTCTCTTGTTCATCTTCTGCAATCCCTATGCCGTTGTCGGTAATATCAATTCGGCAAAACAAATCGTATGCCATTACTTTTATATTCATGCTTCCGCCTGTCTCTGTATATTTTATGGCGTTATCCATAATGTTATAGACAGCTTCACTCGTCCACTTTAGGTCAAAATAAGCATGGATAACTGTGTCCTCCATAACAACTGTTATCCCTTTGGCATCTGCTTTTGGCATCATTTGCTCCAGTGCAGCACCAAGGAGCTTTTGAACAGATTCCCGCCTTGGCGATACCGTGATAATCCCCGTTTCAAGTTGTGATGTTTTCAACAATGACTGGATCAGGAAGTTAAGCTTTTCAGCCTGTGCAGATAGAGCTTTCACACAAGTGGAGGTATCCTGTGATAGTTCGTATTCGCTAAGTAGTTGGGAATAAAGCAGGATGTTGGCCAATGGTGTTTTCGTTTGGTGTGAAATGTCGGAAATCAGCTCATTTATTTTATTCTTTTCGGCAAGCAGATTTTTGGAGGACACGGAACAAATGGAAAGAAATCGCGCAAATTTAGCTTCTATTGCAGAGAGAACGGATTCATCAAAGACATCCTCCGAGAAGCTGCCATTTATCGCGGCATCCAGCATGTTCTCAATAGTTTTCATTGTTTTATGGATACTCCTGCGATAAAGCATAATAGCACATACAGCGGTGCATACAGCAACAACGGCAATTCCAATACATATATAGAGGAGTGTTGTCATTTCAACGCCCATGTGTAGCCCAGCCCATAAACCGTCTTAATGTATCGAGGAGAAGAGGGGGAATCCTCTAATTTATCCCGCAGCCTTTTTACTGTAACAGACAATGCGTTTTCACCTACATACTCAGCTCCATCAGTCCAGATGCTATCTATCAAATGATCGCGTGAAACGGTGTTGCCTCGATTATCGACTAGGATACGCAACAATTTTTGCTCCGTTTTACTTAGTTCAATGGGCGTACCCTTCTTAAGAAATTCCATCCTCTCGAATGAAAAGGAAAAATTGTCTAGCTGAATGGAGTCTGCAAGCGAGTATCTGGATTTCTTTAGCTGAACGCCAACTCTTGCTCTCAGTACCATAAGACTGAAAGGTTTGGTGATATAATCGTCAGCACCCAGCTCAAAACCAGTGACGACATCTGTTTCCATATCATTCGCAGTCAGAACGATGACGGGTATAGTTGTTTTTTTTCGTATATGGGTTAACAGGTCGAGTCCACTTCCATCCGGCAAATTTACATCAAGAATCACTAGGCCAAAGGCAGTAACGTTCAAATGTTCTTTTGCAGTAGCTATGTCATACGTTTGCGTAAATACGTTGTTAGGTTCTTTAAGGGCAAGAACAATACCGTTACTCAAGGCGATATCGTCCTCGATGATTAATATGTGATTCATCATTCTCCTCCTATTTTTTACTAACCAAAGTCAATGAACTCGGTTTCCAGAACTGCTCACCATAAACATAAAAAAGGGCTCCCCAAACTCTCTATTTCCAGTTTACCGGATTTTACTCTTATTTGCTCCCAGGGTTGTCCAGGTGGGATGTTGAGAAAATTCTCAGCAGCTTTTTTGTCCTGAATTTAAAACCTCATCACATTGACAGATACAATATCACTGATATAATTTATCCTAGTTGTTTTGATAATGATTATCATTATTGGAGGGGAGGACAGGGCCGAAGCTTGGTACAGGTTATTGGACAGGCTCCCTTAGTTAGAAATGAAATTGCGCTATTTAATATTGGCTTTTCTCGTACTGGCCTTCGCCTCGGTGTTTATCGGTGTTCATGATGTAACTCCACTTGATTTGTTCCACTTAACCAACGATCAGGCGCAGGTACTCCTGATTAGCAGATTCCCACGTTTGATCAGCATCATTATCGCAGGGGCGAGTATGAGTATCTGCGGGCTGATCATGCAGCAGCTTACCCGGAACCGGTTTGTATCTCCCACCACTGCGGGGACGATGGATGCGGCACGATTAGGTGTGCTGATGGCTATTATGGTGTTTGGAGCGGCAGGATTTTGGACGAAGATGCTGACGGCTTTTGGATTTGCTCTAGGGGGAACACTGATTTTTATGAAAATACTGGATAAAATCCGTTTCAAGGACCCGGTATTTATCCCGCTGGTCGGTTTGATGTTTGGAGGCATCTTAAATTCGGTAACAACCTTTTTTGCTTACAAATACAATCTGATCCAGGACATTTCTTCGTGGATGCAGGGGGATTTTTCTCTAATCATGAGTGGCCGCTATGAGATGCTGTATCTTAGTGTTCCTTTGGTCGCGTTGGCGTACATATATGCGAATCGTTTTACAATTGCAGGCATGGGTGAGGATTTTGCAGCCAATTTGGGAGTTAATTACAAGCGCACCGTCAATGTCGGGTTAGTGATCGTGGCTTTGGTTTCCTCTGTTGTCATCTTAACGGTGGGGACAATTCCCTTTTTGGGGCTGGTTGTACCTAATCTCGTCAGTATGTATATGGGGGATAATCTGAAAAAAAGCCTGGCCCATACAGCGATCTTGGGTGCCGTTTTTGTGCTGTTTTGCGATATTTTGGGACGGGTGATCATTTATCCGTATGAAATTTCTGTAGGGCTTACGGTGGGTGTGATCGGGAGCGCGTTGTTCTTGTATTTGCTGCTGAGGAGAAGGGCTTATGAATCCTAAATTAAAAATCGGCATATTAGCCGCTGCCGCGCTTGTGTTGATTGCTGCTTTCGTGTTTATAGATCTTCCGCATACCTGGCATTACGCGCTGCCACGACGATTGAAAAAGATCGCAGCTTTCATTCTGACAGGTGGCTCCATTGCTTTTGCAACCGTTATTTTCCAGACGGTTACGAATAATAAGATTTTGACTCCGGGTATTATCGGCCTGGATTCGCTGTATATGCTGATTCAGACGACGATTATTTTTGCATTTGGTTCCGTACCCTTCATTTCGACCAGCAAAGAATTGAACTTTTTGCTGTCAGTGGGGCTGATGGTGCTGTTCGCAGGACTGCTATACAAATTAATTTTCCGCAAAGATGGACGCGGGATTTATGTACTTTTGCTGATTGGTCTGGTGTTCGGCACGCTGTTTAACAGTTTATCTACCTTTATGGAGGTACTGATTGATCCGAACGAATTTGCGAAAATCCAGGACAAGAGCTTTGCTAGCTTCAGTAATGTAAATACCGAGCTATTGTGGCTTTCTGTATTCATTCTTGTTCTCGTATTCGCTTATGCGTGGAGATTCATCAAGTATCTGGACGTGCTGTCGCTCGGACGGGAGCATGCGATTAACCTGGGTCTTCCTTATGGTTTTATCATTAAAAGGCTGCTGGTAATCGTAGCGATTCTCATTTCCATTTCTACAGCGCTTGTCGGGCCGATTACGTTTCTCGGATTAATTGTGGCCAATGTGGCTTATCAGGTGATGAAAACCTATCAGCATCGTTATATTATTCCGGCCTCTATCTGTGTCAGCGTCATTGCGTTGGCAGGATGCCAACTGCTGGCAGAAAGAGTATTTGACTTATCGACAACGGTCAGCGTCATTATTAACTTTATCGGGGGGGTGTACTTCCTGTACCTTTTGCTGCGGGAGAATAAATCATGGTAGAAGTCAAAAACGTATCCAAACGCTACGGGAATAAAAATGTGGTGGATCAGGTATCCGTCACTGTACCTAAAGGTACGATTACCTCCTTTATTGGACCTAATGGCGCTGGAAAAAGCACCTTGTTGTCGATGATCAGTCGCCTGACTGACAGTGATGAGGGAGAAATCCTCATTGACGGGCAGGCCGTGAGTCTGACGAAAAGTGAGGAGCTAGCCCGGAAGATATCTATTTTAAAACAGACGAACGATGTCAATATCCGCTTAACCGTGAAGGAGCTGGTTAGCTTCGGCCGTTTTCCGTATTCCAAGGGCAGATTGAACAGCGAGGATCGCAAAATGGTGGAGCAGTCTATGGCTTACATGGGACTGGAGGATATGAAAGACAAGCATATTGATTTGCTCAGTGGGGGACAGCGACAGCGGGCTTTTATTGCCATGATTTTGGCTCAGGACACAGAATACATCCTGCTGGATGAGCCGCTGAACAATCTGGATATGAAGCATTCGGTTCAGATTATGAAGACGTTGCGCGGTTTGGTGGATGATCTGGGCAAAACGATTCTGGTTGTGCTCCACGATATTAATTTTGCATCCTGCTATTCAGACTATATTGTAGGGATGAAGGATGGAAGGTTGCTAAAACAAGGAACGGCTGACGAGATGATTGATAGTCAGGTATTAAAGGATTTGTACGATATGGATATTCCGATTCAACAGATCGGTGATCAAAAAATTTGCGTTTATTTCACTTAGGGGGAATGTTAAATGAAGAAAAATATGATGTTTTTAACGCTGATGCTTGCATTGGTACTGATTGTGTCGGCCTGTGGCAAAGCAGCTCCGGCAACACCGGAAGCGACTGGAAACGGCTCCTCTGCTGCAACAACGGAATCCAAAACCATCTCGGTCAAACACGCACTGGATGAAAACCCGGTCCAAGTCAAAGTTAATCCAAAAAATGTCGTTGTCTTTGATTTTGGTTCATTGGATACGCTGGATAAGCTGGGTGTTGACGTTGCGGCAGTAGCGCAGCAGGATCTTCCTACGTATTTGAGCAAATATAAAGATTCCAAATATGCAAGCGCGGGCACGCTGTTTGAACCGGATTACGAGAAAATCAGTGATCTGTCTCCTGAACTGATCATCATCGGCGGCAGACAAGCTGATGCATATAAAGAGTTGAGTAAAATTGCACCGACCATTTCGATGGCTGTAGACACCAAGGATTATATCCATTCCTTTAAGAAAAACGTTGAAACATTGGGTCAAATCTTCGATAAAGAGGATGCTGCCAAGCAGGAGCTGGCTGCGATTGATAGCTCCATCAAGGCCGTACATGACAAGGCTGTAGCGAGCAAAGCTAAAGGACTGATTGTGCTGACGAATGAAGGAAGCCTGAGCGCATATGGCTCACAGTCCCGCTTCGGTATCATTCATGATGCTTTTGGCGTAACCCCTGTAGATCCTGACATTAAAGTATCCACGCATGGGCAAAAGGTTTCTTTTGAATATGTACAGCAAAAAAATCCGGATTATATTTTTGTCGTTGACCGTGGAGCTGTGGTGGTCGAAGAAGGCAAGGAACAGGTTACAGGCAAACAAACCATTGAGAATGAACTGGTGAAAAAAACCAATGCATTTAAAAACGGTCATATTGTATACCTTGATCCTAACTACTGGTATCTGTCAGGTAATGGTCTGGAATCCGTATCTGAAATGATTAAGGAAATGGATGCTGCACTGTAATGAATACATTCACATCATGGAGGACTGTGTAGGATGAAAGGTCATGTAGATGAAATTTCATTAGATGGGTATCTTGTGCACGTCTATACACCTCCCGTCTCCGTGAGTCATAATGAGCTGTATCCTGTGCTGTATGTGCAGGATGGCAGCTCTTTATTTCTAAGCGGGTTGGATGAGCTGGAAAGAGGTTTTTCTACGGGAGAGTTGCCCCGTGTCGTGCTGGTAGGTGTACAGCCCGTAAATCGGCTGGATGATTATACGCCTTGGAAGGCAGCTGCTTTAGTAGAAGGAAGACCTGCTTTTGGTGGTGAGGGAGATGCCTATCTGGCGTTTGTGGTTACAAAAGTAATGCCGTACGTCGAGGGGAGATATCCGGTAAAAACCGGACCGGAGCATACGGGAATCATCGGCGCCTCATTGGGCGGATTAATTTCCATGTATGCCGTCTTCAAGTATAAGGACGTATTCGGTCGCATCGGTTCCATCTCAGGCTCGTATTGGTATCCGGGTATGATTGATTATATGCAATCTGCATCTTGTGCAACTGTGAGGGATGGGACACATCGCTTTTATATATCTGTTGGGGCCCGTGAAGGTGAAGGGAAGACGAATGTACAAAAAGATATGGTTCCGCTGACTCTTCAGGCCCACGAGGTGCTGCGGACACAGGGACTGGATGCAAAAGATGTGCTTCTTGAGCTGGATCAGGATGCGGTGCATCGTGTGGATTGTTTTCAACGTCAATTTCCTAAGGCTGTCCAATGGCTGTTCGGATAGCATGAATGGAATACGAATCTCATACAACAACCTCAAAGGATTGGAGAGCGTGGAGTCTCTATGTCTTTGGGGTTGTTTTTTTTGTATATTTTTTTCGTATAATAGAATCAATTTCATAATACCTTCAGTAGCTTTAATAAAGAGTACATATAGATCAAAATGGTTTAATTTGTCTATATGTAGTATACACTTCGTTGGTTTAATCATTTATGAAATTGATTCAATAGAGGAATATTAAAAATTTAAAGTTATACGTTGTTGGAAGTGAGGGGAACATAAATGAAAAAAAACCGCCTGGGATCATCAGATTTGCTGGTAGGTGAGATTGGTTTGGGATGTATGTCGGTCGGTACGGATGAGCAGCAAGGTGTTTACTTGATTCATGAAGCGCTAGACAGGGGCGTAAACCTGTTGGATACGGCAGATTTGTACCAGCACGGGCGCAATGAAGAAATTGTGGGTGCAGCGATCCGTGGACGGCGACAGGAGGTCATCCTGGCGACCAAGGTTGGCAATCGGCGTCTACCGGGGCAGGAGGGCTGGGGATGGGACCCATCCAAGAAATATATTCTGTCTGCTGTTAAAGAGAGCCTGCGCCGCCTTGGAACGGACTACATCGACCTGTATCAGTTGCACGGAGGGACGATTGACGATCCGATGGACGAAACTATAGAGGCTTTTGAGCAGCTACAGCGGGAGGGCGCCATCCGTTATTATGGTATTTCCTCGATTCGCCCTCATGTCATCCGTGAATATGTGGAACGATCGAATATCGTTAGTGTTATGAATCAGTATAGTTTACTGGATCGGCGTGCAGAGGAAGAGGTACTGCCTTTGCTTCAGGAGCGGGGAATTAGCGTGATTGCACGTGGGCCTGTGGCTAGCGGCGTATTGGCTGACAAAGGAGAAGGAAAGGTAGCCAAGGGGTATCTGGACTACGAAGAAGCAGAGCTGCTGGACGTACGTAAGCAATTAAAGGCTTTTGCAGGATCAGAGCGTAGTATGGGGCAGACAGCTATTCGTTATAGCTTGTCACATCCGACTGTTGCTACTGTGATCCCGGGTGCAAGCTCTTTGGGACAATTGGAGCATAATATTTCTGCGGCGGATATTGCACCGCTAACTCAACAAGAGCGGCAGACACTACAGCAAATCAGCCGAGCCAATCGTTATGATGCGCAATACCGCTAATCCGAGCAACAATAATAGGACAAGTGCTCAAACATGTACCTATCCCAGTTGCAATTTATAAAAGAATCATTACAATATAGGAATAAGCCTCGGTTTATAATTCATATGTGAATATGGAGACGTTATAAATACACTCTAGGAGGGACCAACGAATGGAACGCATCGAATCTCAGCAGCAATATCAGGATTTAATTAACGGTGACGGTCTGACTGTCGTGAAATTTGATACAACCTGGTGTCCGGATTGCAAGACACTGGATAAATTTATGGACGGCATTATTGAGGAAAACGCGGATAAGCGCTTCTTTGCCCTTGATGCGGAGAAATTCCAGCCGATTGCAGAAGAAAATCAAGTGCGCGGCATTCCGAGTCTGCTCGTGTTCCGTAATGGCGAAAAAATTGCTCATTTGCACAGCAAATACGCTAAAACGCCAGCTCAAATCTCGGAATATTTGACTACGCTGGAATCCAAACAATAATCAGAACGCATGATAGGGATAGTTCAGTACGATCTATCCTTTCTGCAAAATAAAAAAAGGGATATCCAAGGCTGATCATTCAGACCCTATGGATATCCCTTTTTTTATTTATTGGTACCAAACGATGGCTTATAAAATAATGAAAAAGAACACAGCCGCCAGCACAAAGCGGTAAATGGCGAATGTAGTCAGGCTCAAGCGTTTGAGCAGACCGAGGAATGTTTTGATCGCCAGCATCCCGACGATAAAGGCAGTAATAAAGCCGGCCGCGAACACTGGGAAATCACTCATAGACAGATGATCCATACTTTTGATCATATCAATACCCGATGCACCCAGCATGACCGGAACAGATACGAGGAATGTAAATTCCGCGGCTGCGGTATGGCTTACACGTGCGAATAGGCCCCCAGACATGGTTGAGCCTGAACGGGAGAAACCTGGCCATAGGGCTAGGACTTGGAACAACCCGATCGTAAAAGCCTGTTTGTACGTGATCTCATCCAACGTATGTGATCTAATGGGCGGATGGAATTTCTCAGCCGCAATCATCAACAGGCCTCCGATGACCAAACTGTAGAGAACCGTTTCAGGACCAAACAGGTATTGCTTGATTACATCACGGAACAGTACGCCAATCAAGCCTGCAGGGATCATGGCTAAAATAATATGTAACAGGTTTAGACGTGGCTGGCTCGAGATTTTGCGTCTAAAATCAAATAGGCTCAGAAATCTGCGCCAGTATAATACGACGACCGCCAGCACAGCACCTAATTGCACGATAACCTCAAACGTTTTGACCGTATCATTCTCTGTGTTTAATCCTAGAAGATCAGCCGTGAGGATCATGTGACCCGTCGAAGAGACCGGCAAAAACTCTGTCAGTCCTTCAATAATTCCCATAATAATAGAAGATAAAATATCCACTTTACTAGCTCCTCCTTACACGCGTGCAGGGCAAACGACCTAAGCCGTTTGCCCTGGGAATATGTCATTTCAGTAGGAGTGAACACAAGTGTCAAGTGCAAAGATACACGCTCAGGTCACACGGTTCACTCCCGGGAAGAAGTGTCCGATTCTGCTTCCCATTCAGATGCGGGGGATGTGTGGTGTAAAATAATCTCCACCCGACGAATACGATTTTTACCCATTTCACGAATGATAAATTTCACATTCTCTTCTATGAATTCCTTGCCCTGTCTAGGTTCCGGAACCCGGCTATACACCCACCCTCCGACAGTATCCACGTCTTCATCGTCCAATGTCAAGCCCGTCAGATCACTCAGATCGGAAAGCATCACTTTACCATCCATCAAATAACTGTTCTCCGTCAGTTTCTCGATTTCCTTCCGTTCATCCTTATCAAATTCGTCCCGAATTTCGCCAACAATCTCCTCCAAAATATCCTCAATGGTAATGAGGCCGGAGGTTCCACCGTATTCATCGACCAGGAGAGCGATATGAACCTGCTCCTTCTGCATACGTTTCAGCAGTGTGTTGACGGGGATAACTTCCGGAACGGTCAAGATCGGTTGAATCAGGCTGTCGAAAACAAGCTCGGGATTGCGATCATACTCAAGGAATAGCTGTTTGGTATTAATCATACCAATGATCTGATCCTTGCTGTCTGTCGCCACCGGAAAACGGGTATACTGCTCTTCGTGAATAGTCAGCATGTTTTCTTTTAGCGAGCGATTCGTAAACAAGCATACCATATCTGTACGTGGCACCATAATTTCTTTGGCAACGGTCTCGTCAAATGCAAAGATACGATTTACGTAGCCATATTCGGTGTTATTGATCTTACCACTTTCCACGCTTTCGGACAAAATGATCTGAATTTCTTCCTGAGAGTGCGCTTCTTCATGCTCACTAGCCGGTTGAAGACCAAACAGACGAACCAGACGATTGGCCGAGCCGTTAAGGAGCCAAATAAACGGATACATAATCCGGTTAAACCACACGATGACTGGGGAGGTTAACAGACTGACAGCTTCCGCTTTGCGGATCGCCAATGTTTTGGGAGCCAGTTCGCCGATCACCACGTGCAGGTAAGTTACAATGACGAATGAAATAATAAAGGCCAGGATATGTGAAAATTCCCCATTGATGTTGAGCTGTTGAAAGAGAGGCTCCAGCAATTTGACTACGGTCGGTTCACCGAGCCAGCCGAGTCCCAACGCTGTAATCGTAATACCAAGCTGACAGGCGGACAGGTAGCCGTCCAGATTATTGACGACTTTTTGTAGCGCCAGTGCGTTTTTACGGTTCTCCACGACCAGCTGATCGACCCGGCTGGAACGGATTTTAATAATCGCAAACTCGGTAGCCACGAAGAAAGCACTAAATAAAATCAACACCGCAAACAAAAATAGACTGACACCTATACCCATATAATTTTCACTCATCCCTTTTTCGTTCAATTTTTTAAGGAACTCCATTTTAAGTTCACTTGAACTTATTTTAAGAACTTAAAAGAAAATATACAAGGTTCATATGGAATCGTAGCAGGTCACCTACCTCCAATTTACACGGAAAATAAGGCATAATAGAACCCGGACGTCTCATTGCTTCACTTTACAAGCCTAGTTTGAGGGCGTATGATGAGTTCAAATGAACTTGAAATGTAATAAAGGGAGGAAAGCAGATGGAGTCTTTTACCCTTACTCGTCGTGATATGGCCCATTTGCTGCTGGCCATGGAAGGGCGCCGCGAATTGCAGCCTTTGGCCGTTCTGCAGGACGCCTGGAGGCGCACTCATAGCCATCTCGCCCGTTCCGGGAGCACGATGCCGACATTTTTATACACCGACGTGACACCTGTGCTAGATAAAATCATCAAGGGTAAGCACAGCGCAGCCTTTTCGCTGCAGGAGATCGTTTCCCTGGGTCAACTGGTCGAATACAGCCATGTCTCACTGGCATCCATGCAAAATTGGGTCAAACGCGACTTCAAGGAATTTCTCGGCGCTCCGAAGATCGGCAAAAAATACTCGGTCAACCAGGCAGCTATATTGCTCATTGTGGAAGATTTAAAATCATGTCTTGATTTTGAATCCATTCGTCAGCTATTTCATATCCTGTTCCAACAACCCGAAGATGATACGGACGATCTGATTCAGCCGGTCGATTTGTACGCCGCCTATTCAACTTTGTTTGAGGAGCTGGATGCGAACGGAGACCAACTGCTCGATGTTGCTGGAGCAGGCTATGCAAAGGACAACGGAAATTCCGTTACAGGACAGCAGCGTCAGGAAGGTGCGACAGAGGAGCTGCTGGTTCAGGCGGCTGATCAATACACCAGCCGTTTACAGCATTTGACCCCTAACCAGTGTGAAGCGGTGCGTAATACTTTGCTGGTGGCAGCAGTAGCGGTGCAAAATAGTTATTTTTTGTCCATGGCACGTCGGTATGTGAATGCGACGTTGTTTCTGGACTTCCAGGGGTAAATCAGGATTGGCACTAGAAGCCAATCCTTTTTTTTTGCTCTTTTTAGAGGATTGTCTACCCTTTTGGAGACTGAAAAAGTATACAAAAGAGGTATATACACTAAAACGCTGTCAAAGATACAATAAACATATATAATCCAGCAATTGGAAAAACTTTGAATATCTCTTCCAAAGCATCTGGATACACACACAGGAGGTAATGGCATGTCCGATGTCTCCATCATCATTTGTACCCGCAACCGGATCGAAGACCTGACACGCTGTATACAATCTATTGCAGTACAGCAGCAATTGGAGCATACGGCTGTAGAACTGCTGATTGTTGATGACGGCGATATTTCCGACCAACAGATCGAGCAGTACCGTCACATGGTATCCGGATTGCCTCAAAGTGTTTTGAAATATTATAAAAAAAGTCGTCCCGGTGTTTGGTTATCCCGCTATGAGGCCTTGTCCCTTGTGCGGTATGATATTGTGCTGTATTTTGACGATGATGCAGAACTGGACGATAAACTCTATATCCGGCGCTTGCTCGATACCTATGATCAGGAAGAAACGATTGTGGGTGTTGGAGGGATTGCAAAGGGATTACATTCGAGCCGGGCAGGAAAGCTGCTGGGCGTTTTGACATTTCAGATGTCTTCATCCCTCGGCAAGCTCTCGCCTAGTAGTCTGGCAGGTTCTTTGCTGCGTTGGGGCGAAGCGACTGAGGTTTTCGATACAGAATTTTTCCATGGCTGCAATATGTCATTTCGGAGGGATGCGCTTCGGGACATGAAGCCGTATCCGTGGATGACCAGTTATGCCGTGGCTGACGATTTGTACATGTGCCAGTTGGCGAGCCGTTACGGCAAATTGGTTATCAATCCTGACTTAACCATCATTCATCATGAATCTCCAAGCTCGCGCGATAAGGCGGGCAAAGTAGCCAAGGCTACAGCGATTAACCACTATTATTTTCTTGCCTTGAAAAAGGCTGGAGTGATTCAGTATGGAGCCCTTTTATGGACCTTATCCTACTTGATGCTCAAAGAAATGCTGCGCCGCAATTTTAATGCCGCAGATGGATACAAGCAGGGGGTGTTGTTCATTCTGAATCCGCGCAAGCAAAAATATAACGAATATTTAGGCCCGGCGGTTCAGTAAACTGTTTTCTTTACACACTGACAGGATAAAGGGGGAGTATGATGTTAAGCTTGTCCATTGCTCTGTGCACCCGAAATCGGGTTGATGATCTGACCCGATGCATTAATTCAATTGCCATTGGGGGAGCACCGGAGGCATGTGAAACCGAGCTATGGATTATTGACGACGGAGAACTGCCGAAACATGTGCTGGAACGTTATGAGCGTCAGTTGGGCAGAGCGGGAATTACCTACCGATATCATCGCAAGGAGCAGCCGGGATTATGGTTATCTCGTGTAAAGACAGCTGAACTTGCGCAGGGTGACATCATTTTGTTCCTTGACGATGACGTTGAGCTGCCGAGCAACTATTTGAATGAGTTGATGCGTACCTATGAGGCTTACCCGCAGGCCGCTGGTGTCGGCGGTATTGCACAGGGAATGACTAACAGCTTCATGGGAACGATTCGATGCTTGCTGTCATTCCAGCAGTCTTTGTCCAAAGGGAGGTTGTCCCTCAGCGGTCAGTCCGGCTCGATGTATAACTGGCATAAGGCCAAGAAGACGTTTAGAACCCAGTTTTTTCATGGCTGCAATATGTCATTTCGCCGTGAGGCGATTCGCAGTCTGGAGCCGGTACCTTGGTTGCAAAGCTATAGCGTAGGCGAGGATTTATTGCTTTCACGCATCGCAATGAAAAGCGGTCCGTTATACATTAACCCGGCGCTTACGCTGCTTCATCACGAATCGCCGTCCTCGCGCGACAATATGGAGCAGGTTACTTATATGCGGGTGATGAATCATATTCATTTGCTGCGTGACGAGGGATCTGGGCCGATTGGTTATGCAGCACTATACTGGACGACGTTGTATCAGATTTTGAGAGAAAAGCCCAAAAAAAATCATACTGCCATTCAAGGCTATAGAAGAGCGTTGAAAGCGATCTTTTCAATTCCAAAGGAGCCTGTTGGCGGGCAGTTGCCTGAGCGCAATTCCAAAAAAACGGTAGGCTGATGGAGGTGCGTCAAAAGACGCAATGTGAGCATAGAGACGAGAGGCTTAATAAGGAACAGGAGTTGGACGTAACATGAGCACATGGACAGCAGCAAGGAAAGTATTCACGGGTGACAGTCTCGCCAAAACGATCATGCGCACGAGCTTTAACAATTTTTTTGTGCTAATCGTCACGACCCTGACTTCCATCCTGACCGCACGTATGCTCGGAGTAGAGGGGAAAGGAGAACTGGCGGCAGTTCTGTTCTGGCCTACGCTGATCGGCAGTGTGTTGAGCTTCGGATTACCAACGTCGTTAATTTATAACCTCAAGAAGAAAACAGGCACGACGGAAGAACTGCTGGCGTTGTCGCTCTGGATTCAGTTGCCTGCCAGCTTGTTGGCGGGAGCGGTGGCCTGGATATGCATGCCGCTGTGGCTGAATGGTTATGGTGCGGACATCATCCAGCTGTCCCAGCTTTATTGTGCGGCAGCCATACCGCTGGCAGTGCTTACAGCGCTGACGACAGCATTGTCGCAAGGGCTGGATCGATTTAGCGTATATAACGGCCTGCTGTTTTACTACCCGTTACTGAATTTCATCGGTCTGGTGACACTGTGGCTGATGGACCTGCTCAATGTGCAGCTGGCAGGAGCAGTGAATTTTGCCGCGAGTTTCCTTGCGCTAGTATGGGCGTTCCTCCGTTTGCGCAAGTATATGAATTTGCGAGCTTTCCGCCCATTTACCAGCCGTCAAGTGCTTCGTCCTTATTATAGCTATGGAGCGAGGGTTTACGGGATGGAGCTGATGGGGACGCTGTCCACACAAACGGACAAAATCGTTATTGTGGCGCTGCTATCACCCAAAGCGTTCGGTCTGTATTCTGTCGTCTACGCCTTGTCTCGTGTGTTCAATGTGGTGCAAAATGCCGTCACTAACGTTACCTTTCCAAAGGTGACGGGGATGGAGCACAGCAAGATTGTCGAAACAGTAGGCCGTGCTTTTCGCATCTCTATGGCTGCGATGCTAATCGTCATTGTGCCTGCTCTCTTCATTGGACGATACATGCTGGGTTTGCTGTACGGCCCCGCTTTCCTGGAAGCATCGCTAACGTTCTACCTGCTGTCACTGGAATGTATCATTGGTGGTGGCTCATGGATTCTGGCTTCGGCCTTTAACGCTCTGGGACGTCCGGGACTGGTATTGTTCCGGCAAATTGTAGCCTATGCGATCACCGTCGGTCTATTTTTTATTTGTACACCGATCTTTGGTCTGGACGGCATTGCGATTGCTTTGCTTGTAGGCGCTTGTGTACGGTTGGCATTCTCACTGTTCTCGTTCCCCATGTTTTTCAATGTTCCGCTATCACGGATCATTTTTGATAAAAGTGATATTACATTTGTCATTCAGACTATACAAAAGAAGCGCAGGAAGGGAGAACTGAAAGATGCCGAATTTGCATCCCATGGCTAAACTGAAAAATAAGCTGAGCGTCATTCTCGACGTAGTCCCCCAAGGTTCGAATATCATTTATGTAGACTATCCCGTCTATAATAACGGTGGGGATGTACTCATCATGAAAGGCACCGAGGCGTTCTTCAAGGATAATGGCATCCGTGTCCGTGCCCGTTATAGCGCCATGGATATTCCCGATCAGCTTCAAATTCCAGGTGACTGGATTATCGTGTGCCACGGCGGCGGCAACTTCGGCGATCTCTATTCAAATCACCAAAATTTGCGGGAACGCATCGTTCGCGATTTCCCTAACCACCGAATTGTGATTATGCCGCAAACGATCCACTTTCAATCTGAACAGAAGGCTAATGAGGTCGCTGCCCTGTTTAATGCTCACCCAGATCTACATATGTTTGTGCGGGATACTCGCTCTTATCAGTGGGCTAAGGACAAGCTGAACCAGTGCAGTATCACACTATGTCCCGATATGGCGCACCAGCTCTGGCCATTGAAGCCGACTACGGAAACAGTGAAGGATGTATTGTATTTCCTGCGGACTGATATTGAAACGGTGGGTGGACAAAAGAAGTTCGATGACGAGGCAGATGCCGCTCACCGGCTGGACTGGGATACTTTGTTCACTCCGCTGGAAGTGAAGGGAATTGTTTATTTCCAGAAGTTTTATCGACTGGATAAGAAAATTGGCGGCCCGTTGCCTACGCGTACGTTCTGGTACAAGTACACAGACCATCTCATGAACAAGGCGGTTACGCTGTTCAGCTCTTACCGCGAGGTTCGTACTTCACGACTGCACGGTCACATTCTGGCCTGTCTGCTTGATATGCCGCACGTTGTCATTGACAATTCCTACGGCAAGAACTCGCAATATTATAATACCTGGACACAGCCGAACCCAAAAGCGCAGCTGTTTAGTGAAGCTCCAAGTGCGTTGGAGCAGCCATCTTAATAGTAAGAAAAGATACGTATGATTGATTTCAAAGGTATGATAACGGCAAAAAATCTCCTGACCATTTCATTGGTTAAGGAGGTTTTTCGTTTTGTGCTATATAGAGCATAAGTATAATTGTTAATTAGATAAACCATTAAGGCAATGAATATTTAATGACTTAAATACCGCTTCATTTTGACAATTCATTTCATGAATAGATATAATTTATGGGATAAAACTTGTAGGAATATTGGGAACTCACTCCCCTAACTTTTGCAGAATAACATGAAAGTATATTTATTTTAATGAATCGAGGCTGACGAATGAGTAATCAATCAATGGACATGCTTCTCACGAAGGATATCGTGCGTGAAGGGGAGTCTATTTTGCGTACGAAGGTTGAGCCGGTATGCTTGCCACTGTCTGAAGAGGATCTTCAACAGATGCAATGGATGCTGGATTATCTGAAAAATAGCCAAAATGAAGAGCTGGCTACCCGCTATGAACTGCGCCCGGGTGTGGGATTATCTGCGAATCAGGTAGGTTTGAACAAAAGAATGTGCGCTATTTATTATGAAGATGGGGACAAAACGGTAGAGTATGCGTTGTTTAATCCGAAGCTGGTCAGCCACTCCACGTCTATGATTTATTTGGAACAAGGTGAGGGGTGCTTGTCTGTAGATCGGTACGTAGCCGGATATGTACCTCGTTATGAAAAAATTCGTATTAAGGCCAATTTGCCAGACGGAACACAGGAGCTATTGACTTTCAAAGGTTATGCAGCGATTGTAGTACAGCATGAAATGGACCATTTAGACGGTATTATGTTCTATGACCGTATCAATCCGGAAGATCCGCACAAGCTGCCGCAGGGAGTGCATATCGAACCTTTTGTACGTAAATAGCTCATGATCCGTAAAGTGTGGTGACTCCGTTCGCCACATTTTTTTAATTTTGCAAAAAAATATGGATATAGAGGTTACGAAGCTTTAAACTGGAAACATGTAGCTCGTGATAGAGGATGTGAAAATACACAAAAATGTAAGCGCTTATCTTATGGGAGGGATGACATGAATCGTGGAGTACGGCTTCTGATGAATAATATGCGTATGCGGAATAAGCTGCTGTTCTCCTATGTACTGATTGTCATGATCCCGGTGCTGGTGGTAGGCGGTTGCGTTACTTTTTATTTGCGAGAGCAGGCATTGAATAGTGCAATTGCCCAGACGGTAAACAATGTGGAAAAGATCAAGAGCCAGACGGCAAATTTACTGCGTGTGCCAACGGATATTTCAAATGGGCTCATGTTCGATAAGAGGCTGAGGGAGATGGCGAACCGACGGTATCCGGGTATGGTAGAGCTAATGAATGCGTATCATCAATACAAGGATTTTAATGAGTATACTCAGCAATATAGAGAGGTTGCTACCATCCGGTTCTATTCGTACAATCCGACGCTTGTCAATAACCTGGAGTTTATTCCAGTGGACTCTAACATTGAGCGGCAGCAGTGGTTCCAAACGGCTTTGAAGGGGACGGCGATTAACTGGTTTTACATTCAGGATAAGGAAGATAACCCGGTTAATCGCCTGAGCCTGGTACGGCAAATTCCATTTCCCGAATACAATACCAAGGGAGTTCTGATGATATCGCTGAGTCAGACCGAGTTGAATCATATGCTGAGCAAGGAGCCTTTTGAAACATTGATTACGGATCGTAACGGGATTGTGGTCGCAGCTACTCGTCCGTTGTCGGTGGGCCAGACGTTGAGCGATTTACATTTGGGCTTTGATGTCCAGCGTGCGGGTAAGGGAATATATGAAGCGAAAATCAACGGAATACCCTCCAACATCATCGTGGATGAATTGCTGCCCGCCTCCAGTGTGAGCGGATTTACGATTATTTCAGTGTTTTCGACAGAGCATATTGTACAGGGAGCCAACCGAATCAGCCTAATCGGTGCTTTATGTGTTCTTGCAGTGCTGGTTATGGCACTGATTCTGATCACCATCATTTCCTGGCTGATTACCAAACGCCTACAGCGGTTGAGCTATGAGCTGGATAAGGTAGCTGCGGGCGATTTTCATGTGGTATCGAGTGTGGAAGGAAGGGACGAGATCGGGGACTTATCCCGCCGTTTCAACTATATGGTAAGTAGTATTCGCCAACTCATGGCGCAGGTCTATGAGACGAGTGAGCACAATAACAGGCTGGAATTGGCACAAAAGGATATCAAGCTAAAAATGATGGCCAGCCAAATTAATCCGCACTTTCTGTTTAATGCGTTAGAATCCATTCGAATGAAAGCGCATTTGAATGGGGAAGCGGAAATTGCAACGACGGTGCGTTTACTTGGCAGGTTGATGCGCCGGAATCTGGAGATTGGCAGTGGTAAAACGACGGTACTACAGGAGCTGGATATGGTGCGATCCTATTTGCAAATTCAGCAGTTCAGATTTGGAAATCGTTTGATCTATGAAGTGAATTTGGAAGAAGGCGCAACGGACATATCCATTCCACCCTTAATCATACAACCACTGGTGGAAAATGCAGTCATTCATGGCCTGGAAAATAAGGAAGAGCCAGTTACCGTGAAGGTAGATATTACAATAGAACAAAGAGAATTGAACATTAAAGTAGAAGATGACGGGATCGGCATGGAAGCTGGGCAACTGACCCATCTGCTAGCTCGGATCAGGGGAACGGATGAGCCGGAAGGCAGCAGTATTGGTCTGCGTAATGTACATCAACGTCTAACATTGATGTATGGTGAACGTCATGGACTGCATATTGAAAGCGCATTACAAGTAGGAACAACCGTATACTTTTCCATACCAAGGGAGGAAGAGTCGAATGTATAAAGCAATGATTGTTGATGATGAGCCTGCGATTCGTGAAGGATTGTCCTCCATTATCGACTGGGGGAATTGTGGCTTCCATGTTGTCGATACGGCAGGGAACGGACGCGAGGCTTTGGATAAGTTCGGAGAGCATCGGCCAGAGCTGGTTATTGTAGATATTCGTATGCCCGGGATGAGTGGACTGGAGGTTATACGAAGCATACGTGAAAAGAACGGAGAGCCATTTCACTTTCTCATATTAAGTGGATATGCAGACTTTGATTATGCACGGCAAGCCATGGGCTTCGGGGTCGATGGCTATCTACTGAAGCCAGTTGATGAGGAAGAAATGACGACAGAGTTGAAACGGGTACGGCAAAACATTGAGGACGAGAAAGAAGACGGCAAATGGGGAAGTCCACCTTCCCATGAGCGTAATTGGATCGAAGCACTATTGTTTCCTGTTCATCAAGAGCATGCTCGTAATGCTATGGAAAGCATTGATTTTCTGCACAGAGCATCCAAGCAAGCTGAACATCAAAGCGGTAACGGAAAACATGGACAACAGCCAGCGTTACCAGCATTGGACTGGAGTAGCTATCAGGTTATTCTGCTGGATTTACGTATACCTGACTGGGATCGGCAAGCCCGGCAGTCGGCAGCAAAGCAGCGGCTAACAGAATTGTGCCATGAGCAGGGCAGAGGTATCGTGTTTGAGGCGGGAATATATATGGGTCTCTTGCTTCCCGCCACGTTAAAAACGGAGAAAGATGCTGTTCAGTTGCTGGCTGCTTGGCGACAGGAGCTAAAGCCGTGGGCTACGGAAATTTATGTGGCTGCCGGTGATCCTGTAGCCATTCTTAGCGACATTCCCAGATCCTTTGAGCAGGCACTACGATTGTTAGAGCGTACGTTTTTGTTCCGGGCAGAAAGAGTCATGCTTTCAGGAGACCTACACGAATTGGAGATCATCGAGACTGAAATAAGTGGAGCGCCTGATAGTGCCACAGATGATCCCATACGTTATGCAGAAAAGCTTTACTATGCGCTAGATATGGCTAATAGTGAAGCTGCAACCCGTGTCATTAAGGAAATGGAAGGCCAATTTCCACGAATTTATCGCACAGAATCTGCAATCAAGGCGGCGTTCGCCCAAACATTCACACTGGCGTTGAACAAGTATGCAGCCGGACAGGATCACAGCCGAACCGTGCTGGAGGAGCACTCCAGCTTTATAACCGATGTATATGCTTATTCCACATTAGGCGAGCTGGTGGATCACTCGCTGGAGCATGTGTTGCAATGGATTGGCCAGACTGATCCCGGTGGCAAAAACATCATCATGAAACAAATGATTGGTTTTATACATAGTCATTATGATGAAAATTTGCGATTGGAGTTACTGGCAGATATGTTCAATTACAATAGTGGCTATTTGGGCAAATTGTTCAAAAGTCATACTGGCGAGGCCTTTAATGCCTACCTGGATAAGGTGAGGATTGAGCGAGCAAGGGAATTGCTTGCACAAGGAATTAAGGTGCACCAGGTAGCGGAACGCGTGGGATATGCGAATGCAGATTATTTTCATAGTAAATTTAAAAAGTATGCTGGAATGTCACCTTCCTCCTACCGTAATCGGGTTCAAAAGAATGGAGGAACAGATGGCTGTTGATAGAATCACAAATTTTTCACGCTATGAAGTCTCTCTTGCAGATGTCGGAGGTACGATCTCCGAACGAAGAGAGGCTCTTTTTTATGATGGAAAAATGGATAGTTCAATCGAAAATGTCACATTTATTATGGAGTTTAGGCCGTTTTCATCAAATCGCCATCATTATGACACAGCTTTGACACGATGTTCACATTTTCGATTCTATTTCATTTAAATTTATTCTATATAATGGGGATAATCTGAAGCCGGATCATGACAACCATGGTTAAGGTAGTTGAGTGAGTCATTATCTAAAAAGTGGTCGCTGCATATGTAAGAGTGTGAATACTATCACAAAGGTAGAGAACTTCAGATTACAGACACTATAAAACAATGTTAAGAGAAGTGTAGGGGGAGGAGCAACATCATGGACGTATTGGATTTGGCACGGTTGCAGTTTGCAACCACAACGATTCTTCACTTTGTTTATGTGCCGATCTCCATTGGATTGTCGTTATTGGTGGCAATTATGGAGACTATGTATGTGATCAAGAAAAATGACTTGTACAAAAAAATGGCTCAATTCTGGGGAACGTTTCTGCTGATTAACTTTGCATTGGGCGTAGTCACCGGGATTTTGCAAGAATTCCAGTTCGGGATGAACTGGTCGGACTTTTCCCGTTTTGTGGGTGATGTATTCGGTACGCCGCTGGCGATTGAAGCGCTACTTGCATTTTTCCTGGAATCGACCTTTATCGGATTATGGGTATTCGGTTGGGAAAGATTGTCCAAAACGGTCCATTTAATCTGTATGTGGTTGGTATCTATCGGTACGATGTTATCGGCATTGTGGATTCTAGCTGCTAATTCATTCATGCAGCGTCCAGTAGGATATGAGATTCAAAATGGACGTGCAGAAATGAAAGATTTTGCTGCTCTGTTAACGAACGAACAACTGTTATGGGAATTCCCACATACATTGTTTGCTGCTTTTGCAACGGGGGCATTTCTGATCGCGGGTATCAGTGCATGGAAGCTGATGCACAAAAAGAATATGGACTTTTTTAAACCTTCTTTCAAATTGAGCATTATTGTTGCTTTAATCAGTGCCATTGCTATTCCTTTGTTTGGTCATGGTCAGGCTCAATATTTAGTGAAAACACAGCCGATGAAGATGGCTGCCAGTGAGGGCTTATGGGAGAACAGTGGTGACCCCGCTCCTTGGACAGTTATCGCATGGATTGATCCTGGAAAAAAGGAAAATACCTTTGAGATTAAAGTTCCTTTTGCTTTGAGTTTTCTATCCTATAGTAAATTTACCGGCTCTGTGCCTGGTATGAATGAGCTTCAGGCTGAATATGAGAAAACCTATGGTCCGGGAGATTATATCCCGCCAGTACGTACCACGTTCTGGAGCTTCCGCATTATGATTGCGGCGGGATGTGGCATGATTGCACTCGCTTTATATGGAGCTTATCTGACGTTCCGTAGAAAGTTGGAAGGTTCACATCGCTGGTTCTTCCGTCTTATGATATGGGGGATATCCCTTCCATTCATTGGGAATACTTCAGGTTGGATCATGACTGAAATAGGTCGCCAACCGTGGACGGTATTTGGTTTACTTCAAACAAAAGATTCTGTTTCGCCTACTGTTGTGGCTGGAGAAGTGCTGTTCTCGTTCATCTCATTTACCACATTGTATTTAATTTTAACAGGTGTGCTGGCGTTCCTGTTTTACCGTACGGCTCGCAAAGGTCCAGATATTGAGCCGCATCAGCAAACGGTAATTCATGATCCTTTTGCTCAAGGGGGTGACACCATTGTCGCTAAATGATTTATGGTTCTTATTGATTGCTGTGCTGTTTACTGGCTTCTTTTTTCTGGAAGGCTTTGATTTTGGCGTAGGAATGGCCACAGGATTGGTGCCGCGTAATGACCAGCAAAAACGTTTGATGATCAATACGATTGGTCCGTTCTGGGATGCTAACGAAGTGTGGCTGATTACAGCAGCAGGGGCGATGTTTGCCGCTTTCCCGCATTTTTATGCAACCATGTTCAGCGGATATTATCTGGTATTTGTCTTTATTTTGCTAGGTTTGATCTTGCGTGGAGTTTCTTTTGAGTTCCGAGGCAAGGCTGAAGGGAAATGGTGGACAGGAACGTGGGATGCCTGCATTCTGATTGGTAGCTTTCTACCGCCGATGCTGTTCGGTATGGCTTTTGCGGCTTTGGTGAAAGGTGTACCTATTCAGCAAAACATGGATTTGAAAGCTGGATTTTCCGATGTATTCAATGGATACACCGTATGGATTGGACTGACAGTGGTCGGAATGTGCCTAATGCACGGGCTGACGTTTATTTCCCTGCGGACGATTGGAGAAGTACGGGATCGTGCTCGCGTGATTGCGTCCAAATTTCTCCCGGTATTGGGCATTTTACTCGCTGGCATGGTGGTATGGACTTATTTTGTAACGGATTTATTTGCACGTCGCGGTCCCTTTATGTATGCTGCGGTAGCAGTGGGAATTGTCGCCTATATGCTGACGTGGTACTTCCTGAAGCAGCGCCGCGAAGGATGGGCCTTCGGGATGACAGGGGCATTGATTTTGCTGACTTTCGTTTCGTTATTCGTTGGTTTGTTCCCAAGATTTATGGTGAGCTCAATTAACAGTGCTTTTGATTTGACGATTTATAATGCAAGCTCCAGTCATTACACACTGAAAGCCATGACGATTGTTGCAGCAACGCTTTTACCCTTTGTGCTGGCTTATCAGGCGTGGAGCTATTTTGTTTTCCATAAGCGCCTCAGTGAGAAGGATCATTTGGAATACTAATGGATAAGGCATGGTTTGAACTAAAGGGCATTCGGCCAGTAATGCTGCTACTGGCTGCCCTTTCCCTGCTCCAGGGGGCTGCTGTGATTGCACAAGCAGTCTTCTTGGCAAAGGCTGTTACGATTTTGTTTGATAAAAATCCGCTGGTGATGGCTTGGCCGTCGCTGGCGTTGTTTTTCGCAGCTTTTGCAATGAGGCATACGATGATCTGGCTGCAACGCCGGACAGCCGGCCGTTTTGCCGAAGCTTCAGGCGCTTCCTTACGGGAGCGTCTGCTTGCACGTTTGTTCGAACGGGGGCCGGGTTTTGCAGCGCAGGAAGGCAGCGGCAAGTTGGTGACGCTAGCGCTGGACGGCATGGATCGTTTTCGCACGTATTTGGAACTGTCCATTCCTCGAATGATTGACATGATGGCTGTAACTATACTTGTGCTTGTGTATGTTTTCACATTGGATGTCATTTCAGGTGTGATTTTGACGACTACGATGCCGATTCTGGTGGGCTTCTTTATTTTGCTCGGTTTGGCGGCGCGGAAGCAGGCAGACAAGCAGTGGCGTTCCTATCGTTTGTTATCTCACCATTTCACGGATTCGCTGCGTGGACTTCAGACACTAAGGTTTTTGGGTCGTAGCCAAGAGCATGGGGAAACGGTTGGGAAGGTCAGCGACCAATACCGCACAGCAACAATGCGCACGCTGCGGGTAGCGTTTCTTTCCTCATTTGCCCTCGATTTTTTTAGTATGCTATCGGTCGCTTTTGTCGCGGTAGGCTTGGGGCTGCGCCTGATTAGTGGCTCGGTGGGTCTGGAGGCAGCGCTTGCGGTGCTTATTCTGGCACCAGAATATTTTATGCCCATACGCCAGTTGGGATCAGACTATCATGCTTCACTGGATGGTAAGGAGGCTTGGGGAGCAATACGCTCCATTCTTAGTACAGAAGATGATGCGAACGAGCCGAATAAACAGGCAGCTAACGATAAAGGATTGGACATCACGGGACAGGATATTTTCGAGCTATCTGATGTGTGCCTCCTTAATGAAGACGGTTCGGCTCGGCTTGAACATGTGTCTGCAAATGTTGAACCGCACATGAACATGATTGGCATCGTTGGCGCTAGCGGTGCAGGTAAAACGACGCTGCTTAGTCTGCTTGGCGGCTTTGCTGATCCGACTTCAGGCGAGCTGCTACTGAATGGATGCGGATTGGCTGGGGATGCCAAAGCTGAATGGCAACGGCATATTGCCTATATTCCACAGCATCCATACCTGTTTAGCGCTTCTCTGGCAGATAATATCCGCTTTTATGAACCCGAGGCATCCAACCAGCAGGTAGAGTGGGCGATTGACGCGGTTGGACTGCGTGAACTGGTAGACGGTCTTCCGGGTGGATTGAATGAGCCCATTGGTGAAGCAGGTCGGACACTGAGCGGAGGGCAGGCACAGCGGATTGCGTTGGCGCGGGCATTGCTCAGTAATCGTCCGGTCGTTTTATTGGATGAGCCTACGGCCCATCTGGATATTGAGACGGAATGGGAGCTAAAACAGACGATTTTATCGGTTTTGAAACATAAAAGAATGTTTCTTGCCACCCATCGGCTTCATTGGATGTCAGATATGGACTGTGTCTGGATGATGGATCAAGGTCGTCTGGAAGAAGTAGGCTCCCATCAGCAATTGATTGCCCGTAAGGGGGCATATTACCGATTGCTGACGGGGATGTCGGAAGGAGGGAACGGACGATATGAGAGTAACGGACAATAGAAGTCAAGGCTGGTTTGTGACGTATCTGAGACAATATTTTTGGGCCTTTCTGATAGCTGCTCTTTTGGGCGCGCTGGCCATTGGATGTGCGGGCGCGTTGCTCTTTACGTCCGGCCATCTGATTACCCGTTCGGCCTTAAAACCGGAAAATATATTAATGGTGTACGTTCCAATTGTGCTTGTGCGAACATTTGGCTTTAGTAAAGCGGTTATTCAGTACCTGGAGCGCTTGGTAGGACATGATGCCGCACTGCGTCTGGTGTCCCGTATGCGGGTACGCTTATATCGGGCAGTAGAACCGCAGGCGCTGATGATTCGCAGCAAATTCCGTACAGGGGATCTATTAGGATTGCTGGCAGAGGATATTGAGCAGCTTCAAAACATCTATCTGAAGCTAGTTCTGCCTGCGCTATCGGCTTTGCTGATTTATGCAGCAGGCATCTTGGCGCTCGGACGGATGGACGGAACCTTTGCCCTGCTCATGGCGCTATATGGCGGGTTTTTGCTTTTTATTGCCCCAGCTATCTCACTATGGACCTCACTCGCCAAACGGCGAATGTTCAAGCAGGAACGGAGTAAAGCCTATCAGGAGCTGACGGATGCTCTGTTCGGCATGAGTGATCTGGTGCTGAGCGGACGGACTGGGCATTTCCTGAGTACCTTTACACAACGGCACAATAGGGCTGCCGTGATGGAAAATTCACTTCGCCGGAGTGAGTGGCGTTCTCATTGGATCGCACAATGCGTTGTAGGCGGCGGGATTGTGATTATGACTGTGTGGGCCGGGGGACTGGTAGCACAGAATCGTATAGAAGCCACATGGCTGGCATCCTTTGCCCTTGTGGCTTTTCCATTGCTGGATGCCTTCGTTCGCGCGGGAGAAGCGGTGGTTCATGCGCCGGAGTATCAGGATTCACTTCGACGGTTAAAGGATTCGGAGAAAGACACACCTACACCTGGAGCAGGCGGAACAGCAGACATTCTAGAGGAACAGGCTACCGCTATGCGATTGGGCCACGGAGGAGACCTGCTGCTGAACAACGTAAGCTACCGCTATGCGGCAACGCAGGAATGGAGCGTGCGTAATATCTCCTTGCACGTTCCGCAGGGGGGCAAGGTTGCATTGCTTGGCCGCAGTGGTGCGGGCAAGTCAACGCTGCTGAACCTGATTCAGGGTGCATTGCAGCCTGATGAAGGGAGCGTCACTGTCGCAGGGATTCCCGTATATACAGGTGGAGCATACTCCAGTCTGTTTGCGGTGCTAAACCAGCAGCCGTATTTATTCGATACAACGGTAGCGAACAATATTCGGCTGGGACGACCCGATGCTACGCTGGATGAGGTTCGTGCAGTAACAGAGCAGGTAGGGCTTGGAACTCTAATTGATTCTTTGCCGGAGGGCTACGATACCCGAATGCAGGAGACGGGTCTTCGTTTTTCCGGTGGAGAAAAACAGCGAATTGCACTGGCGCGGATTTTGCTGCAAAATCACCCGATTGTTTTACTGGATGAGCCGACAGTGGGGCTTGACCCGCTGACAGAGCATGAACTTATGCAGACGATGTTTCGTGTGCTGGAGGGCAAAACATTGATCTGGATCACGCATCATCTGACGGGGATGGAGCATATGGACGAGGTGATCTTTATGGAACAGGGCACCATTTCCATGCGGGGCAGTCATGCACAGCTGTGGCAGGAGCAGCCCCGATACCGCAACCTGTATGAGCTGGATCATCCGAGTCTGTGAAATAGGAACAGATTGAGCCTCAATACAATAATTCTACCATCAGGGGCCGGCGCTGATTAAGCTTTTATTCCCGCATGTAAAAATAGTGATGATCCTCACCGTGTCGGATGATATGATTCATCTAATAGAAGCTTTGAAACGAGGTATTTAAAATTTTGATTAACTTTTATATACTGGTTAGAGTTGATGCGTCACATGCAGACATTCAACTGGAGAGGCTGATATGAATGAAAACACTTATCTCTAAGCATTGGCATTTGATGCTGATTGGTTTTGTAGCCCTGAGCATGGGCGGGTTTGTCTTATTTTATTTTCAGGGGAGCGTGTCGTCGTTTCCGGCCGTTCAACCTAAACAAGCTCAGGAAGAGCCAGACAAGACCAAATATGAGATTGTTACAGTGGGTGTAAAAGGGGACGGTTTCTATCCTAAAAATATTGAAGTGAAAGCCGGCGTTCCAACCAAAATCAATTTCAAGAAAATTACATCCTTTACTTGCATTGATGAAGTGCAGTCGTTGAAGATCGGAATGGACGTTTACCTGGATCACGAAAATAATTATTTTACCGTCAAGGACTTGAAGCCAGGGGTATATGAGTATAATTGTGGCATGTACATGTACTACGGGACGATCACAGTAAAATAAATCAAAATAGCTTTCTAGCACATTGATACTAGAAAGCTATTTTTTTCCCTTTAATCATTTAGGTTAATTGCGACAGTGTGCATATATACCATCATCCACCTGTGGTGCAATATGCATTATCCTTTATCCTTTACCTCTGATCAGCTTACATTGCTGATCTTTTGTTTTTTACAAGACTTCTATCAGAAAATTTACATGAGAACGGAGTAGGCGGAATGGTGTTGGACAAGCGAAGCGGTCGCCTTTGTCCCCGGATTTCTACCTTTGGTTGCTTATTCAAGAAATCCGGGGACAACAGCGATGGGAAGCACCATCCGCATGCGTAGTGGCACGAATGTAATTTTTTTCATCCCATATATCTAATTTTGAACTGATTTTTCTCCTAATTCGTCGGGTATCCGCTTCCAAGCCAGCAAAGTATGATAATAGTATCTAGAGATGAGGAGGAGCTTGTTATGGGATCTTCAACTGAAACCGCTTCCAACGATAGTGCTGTGATTCCTGAATCCAACCGGGGAAGACCACGCAAGGCTCGCGGCCCGAAGCCTGAACGTGGTGGAAAAGGCTTGTGGGACAGTGTGAAGCAGCAAAAATATCTTTATTTTATGTCCATTCCTTTCGTCATATGGGTGTTTGTTTTCAGCTATCTTCCGCTCTGGGGCTGGACGATGGCGTTTCAAAATTATAAGCCAGCCAAATCTTTTTCGGACCAGAAATGGGTAGGGCTGAATAACTTTATCGAGCTATTTCAGGATGAACGATTTTATCTGGTATTACGCAATACGCTAGCGATGAGCCTGATGGGGATTGTATTTGGTTTTGTCGTACCGATCTTCTTTGCAATTCTGTTAAATGAGCTGCGTGGTATGCTGTTCAAACGGTTTGTGCAGACAATATCCTACCTCCCGCATTTTGTATCCTGGGTAGTTGTAGCCGGTTTGGTCACCAAGATGCTGTCCATTGACGGAGGCATTGTCAACGATATATTAGTATCGCTTCATATTGTGGATGAACCAATTCAGTTCATGGCAAAGGGGAGCTGGTTCTGGTACATTGTAACCGCTTCCGATATATGGAAAGAGACGGGCTGGAATACGATTATTTATTTAGCTGCAATCACCGGAATTGATCAAGAACAGTATGAAGCATCGCGCGTGGATGGAGCGAGCCGCTGGAGACAGATGTGGCATATTACACTTCCGGGTATCCGCTCGACGATTGCGGTTCTGTTCATTATGGCGATTGGGCATCTGGTGAGCAACGGTTTTGAAAAGCAGTTTTTGCTTGGCAACAGTCTCGTGACGGATTATTCCGAGGTGCTGGATCTGTACGCGCTCAATTACGGGATTAATTTGGGTCGCTTCTCTTATGGGACGGCAATTGGTATTTTTAACTCGCTGGTTAGCATTTTGTTGTTGTTTACGGCGAACGGTATATTCAAAAAATTGACCAAAGAAAGCATCATGTAAGGAGGGAGAAGCGAAATGACGAATAAGGCATTTAATGCTACCCGGTCTGAGAAGCTGTTTGACCTGTTCAATTATATCCTCATGGCTCTGATCGTGGTGTTGACGCTGTACCCGTTTCTGAACGTACTTGCGATTTCCCTGAACAATTCAACGGACACGGTTCGCGGGGGTATTTATATATGGCCCCGCCAATTTACGCTCGAAAATTACAAAACGATTTTCCAGTACGATGGCCTTCTTCAGGGACTGCAAGTATCTATTCTTCGTACTTTGGTTGGGACGGTACTCGGGTTAATCTGTGCGTCTATGCTTGCTTTTACATTGAGTCGGGTCGAGTTTCGTGCTCGTAAGTTTATTTCTACGTTTTTGGCGTTGACGATGTACTTTTCTGGCGGGATGGTGCCCGTGTTTATTTTGATGCGGGATTTGCATCTGCTGGGTTCGTTTTGGGTGTACATTTTTCCAAGCTTAATTAGCGCATTTAACGTGTTTGTCATTCGTTCCTTTATGGACGGTTTGCCGTATGCGTTGCAGGAGTCTGCCAAACTCGATGGGGCGAATGATTTTACGATTTACTGGAAAATTATTTTGCCGCTATGCAAACCAGTATTGGCAACGATTGCTCTTTTTCTGGCAGTAGGTCAGTGGAATGCTTGGTTTGATACGTATTTGTATAATGGTGGGGCGCCGCAATGGACGACGCTGCAGTATGAGCTGATGAAGATACTGCAAAGTACGCAGCAAGGCGGCTCCAGTATGACGAATAGTAACGATATGGCTAAGCAAATGGCCCAAATTTCACCAGAGTCGATTAAAATGGCAATTACAATTACGGTTACACTTCCCATTCTGATGGTATATCCGTTCCTGCAAAAGTATTTTGTAGGCGGGATGACACTGGGGGCAGTGAAATCATAACAGCCGGGTTTCCGGTCGTAAAATAGCAGTTATTTGCAGGAGAAGTCATCATAGGAATATAGGAGGATTTATATATGAAAAAACACTGGTCTAGATTTGCACTGATTCCCTTGCTCGCGGTGTCCCTTACCGCACTCGCAGGTTGTGGAGGAAGCGATAAAACAGCGAAGGAAGGCACATCCAGCGGCACAGACCCAATTACGTTTAGCTTCTTCGGAGCAGATACAAGCCCGCAATGGAATGGAATGAAGGATGAAATAGGCAAGGAAATCACCAAGAAAACAGGTGTAACCTTGAATGCGGAATTTGATGTCAGCGGTGGAGGCGGAGATGACCGAATCGCTTTGATGGCAGCAAGTGGAGAATACCCGGACTTGGTTTCTCCTAAAGCGAATATTAACAAGCTTGTGGATGCGGGGGCCATGATTGATCTGACAGATCTGATCAACGATCATGCACCCAATCTCAAAAAGCTATATGGACCCTATATGGATCGGTTGAAATACAGTAATAAAGATCAAGCCATCTATGTCCTTCCTACGTATGCAGGGGTGGGACAGGAGAATTTTGACGCCACGGGGGGATTTGAAATCCAGCATAAGGTGCTCAAGGAATTAGGCTATCCAAAGGTAAGAACGCTACAGGATTATGAAAACGTACTCAAAACCTATGTAGCCAAGCATCCAACAATTAATGGTAAAAAAACAATCCCACTCACGTTGGATGCAGACGACTGGAGAATTATGATTACCGTAACGAATCCTGCCTTCCAGACGACTGGAGCGCCGGATGATGGTGAATATTTTATTGATCCCAAAACATTTGAAGCCAAGCTTCATTACAAACGTTCGGAGGAAAAGGAATACTTCCGTTGGTTGAACCACATGTACAATGAAGGACTGCTCGATAAAGATTCGTTTGTGCAAAAAAGTGATCAATACAAATCCAAAATTGCTAGCGGTCGTGTCCTCGGTCTGATCGACCAGGAGTGGGGGTATCAGGATGCCGAAAATGCGTTAAAGGCCTCAGGCAAGGCCGATTCCAGCTATGCGCATTTTCCAGTTACACTTTCGGAGGAATACAAGGATAGTTCCTTTCAGGATACGGGCTTCGCATCCGGTTATGGTGTAGGTATTACGGAAAATTGCAAGGACCCGGTGCGGGCCATTAAATTCCTTGATTATTTAGCTTCTGATGAAGGACAGGTGCTAGTGAACTGGGGGATCGAGGGCAAGCATTATGAGATCAAAGATGGCAAACGTGTCATTCCGGCTGATGTGCTGGAGCAAAAAACGAACAATGCAACCAACTTCAGCAAATCCACGGGTATAGATTTGTACACGCTCATCAGCGGACACTATGGTGACGGCGTGAAGGACCCTACGGGTAACTACTACACAGCCAAATTCCCAGAACAAATTATCGCGGCTTATTCGGGGCCGGAGAAAGAATCCCTTAAAGCATATGGCGTAAAAACGTGGAAAGAACTGTTCCCAGACAAAAAAGAATTTGATGTAAAGCCTTGGGGCGCAGCCTATAACCTGACAACGGACAATGAATCGAACTATAACGTTACATTCAAAAAAACGACAGACATTATCCGCAAACGTATACCGGAAGCTATTTTAGCACCAGCTTCCAATTTTGATACGGTATACGACAACATGATTAAAGAACTGGATGCCGCCGGAGCTGTCCAAATGGAACAGCAATACACGCAACTGGTGAAGGACAGAGTGGAGTTATGGAGTGGCAAGGCTTCTAAATAGCTGACTGCTTTTAACGAATTTTTGAATGCCGGAATGACAGAGCGCTTGTCCTTGTGGTCCATATGGGATTAGCGCTCTGTTGATCTTGATAGGGAGGGTTTGATATGACGAAAGGCGAAAGATCACAGTCCCTGCGTTTATGGTATCGCCAGCCTGCTGAGGTATGGGAGGAGGCATTGCCGGTCGGCAATGGACGGCTGGGAGCTATGGTATTTGGCGGAATCAGAGAGGAGCATTTGCAATTAAACGAGGATACGCTCTGGTCCGGATTTCCCAGAGACGGTGTTCAGTATGATGCATTGCGATATTTGCAGCCTGTCAGAAAGCTGATTGCAGATGGAAAATACAAGGAAGCGGAACAACTGATTAATGCGAATATGCTAGGTCGCGATACGGAAGCCTATCAGCCTTTGGGAGATTTGTGGATTACGCAGGAGGGCCTAGGGGAAATTGCGCATTATGAACGGGAACTGGATTTGCTGACCGGAACGGCAGCGGTCACTTTTCAGAGTGATGGAGTCTGCTATACCCGTGAAGTTATCGCCAGTGCGCCAGATGGAGTCATTATGGTGTCACTGACTGCGAATAAGCTTGGGAAGATCCATGCATCCGTGCGCATCACTTCCCTCCATCCTTGTGAAGACGAGGTTGGAGAGGATATACATTTTGGTGATTCATCCAAATGGGATAGCGATAAGGAGGACGATCCTTCCGAGGAGCCGTCCGGAGACTTTATTACGTTGACTGGACGAGCGCCCAGTCATGTGGAATCTAGTTATCACGGCGATCATCCACAGTCTGTCGTTTATGAAAATAATTTGGGGATGGCTTTTGCAGTTCAGGCGAGGGTTATTCCCGAGGGAGGAACCTTGACGGAGGGTGTTGATGGAGAACTGATCATCTCGGGAGCGGATAAAATCACGGTGTATTTGGCAGCAACTACCGGATTTAAGGGATTTCACGCTATGCCGAATAGTGATGCAACGGAATCAGCAGAAGCATGTCAAGTCATTTTAGACGGAGCAATTTCGCAGGGAAGTGAGCAGCTGCGGCAACGCCATGAACAGGATCATCGTAAGCTGTTTGACCGCGTTGCATTAGAACTGGGAGGTGATACTCTAACCGACGACTGCGTTCTACCGACCGATCTGCGATTAGAACGTTATCAGAAAGGTCAGGCCGACCCGGGGCTGGAGGTGCTGTTATTTCAGTATGGCCGCTATTTGCTCATGGGCAGCTCGCGTCCGGGGAGTCAGCCTGCCAATCTTCAGGGCATCTGGAATGACCAGGTGCAGCCGCCGTGGAACAGTAATTATACAACCAATATTAATACTCAGATGAACTATTGGCCCGCAGAGGTATGCAATCTTGCCGAGTGCCATGAACCATTGCTGCACATGATTGGAGAAGTTGCCCGTACAGGCCGGAGGGTAGCCTCCATCAATTATGGTACTCAAGGATGGGCAGCTCATCACAATGTAGATGTGTGGAGATACGCGGGACCTTCAGGGGGCCATGCCAGTTGGGCGTTTTGGCCGCTTGGGGGTGTATGGCTAACTGCTCACCTATGGGAGCGCTATCTGTTTACCCTGGATACAGCCTATCTGGCAGAACAAGCTTATCCCCTCATGAAGGGGGCGGCAGCCTTTTGCATGGACTGGCTCGTGGAAGGCCCGGAGGGTCAGCTTGTGACGTCCCCATCCACATCACCTGAAAATAAATTCAAAACGCCAGACGGCGAGGATTGCAGTATATCTATGGGCTCCACCATGGATATGACGCTGATTCGGGAGCTGTTGAGTAACTGTATTCAAGCTGCAGACCAGCTGGAATTAGACGATGAGTTCCGCACCCGCTGCGAGGAGACACGGGACAGGTTGATGCCCTATCAAATTGGCCGTCACGGTCAGTTACAGGAATGGTTTGTCGATTTTGAGGAAGCGGAGCCTGGACATCGACATGTTTCGCATCTATATGGGTTATATCCCGGTCGACAAATTCACATCCGTGATACCCCGGAACTGGCTGAGGCGGCCCGCATATCACTGCGTCGACGGCTTGATCACGGTGGTGGGCATACCGGATGGAGCTGTGCCTGGTTAATTAACCTGTACGCTCGGCTGGAAGATGGCGACGCCGCACATCGGTATGTTCGCACGTTGCTGTCGCGATCGACCTATCCTAATTTATTTGATGCTCACCCGCCTTTTCAGATCGACGGTAATTTTGGTGCGACGGCGGGGATCGCAGAAATGCTGCTACAAAGCCGTCCGGGAGAGCTGACGTTACTGCCTGCCCTGCCTACGGCATGGCCGGAGGGACGGGTTAGTGGATTGAAGGGACATGGCGGGATGACGGTCGGCATGGAATGGTCCGGTTCCCGGCTTGTCCGCGCTGAACTGGTCACATCCATCTCAGCAGGAAGCTGCACGATTCGGAGCGCACATCCGTTTAGTGCAGATGCTCGTCAGGCTCTGCCTGATCCTGAGCACGGAGGATTCATTTTGTCATGGATTTTTACCAAAGAGCAGGAAATAACGAACGGACATACGATTATAATTGAAGGAGAGGAAGAGACAATATGACCATTTTTCAATTTCCGCAGGACTTTATGTGGGGGACCGCGACGGCAGCCTATCAAATCGAGGGAGCATATGAGGAGGATGGGAGAGGTTTATCGATCTGGGATACCTTTGCCCATACGCCTGGCAAAGTATTCAACGGTGATAATGGCAATGTAGCTTGTGACAGCTATCATCGCTACGAGGAAGATATCCGCCTAATGAAGGAGCTGGGCATTCGTACATACCGTTTTTCAGTGTCCTGGCCGCGTATATTTCCAAATGGTGACGGTGAAGTCAATCAGGAAGGATTGGACTATTATCATCGCGTAGTCGATTTGTTGAACGAAAATGGGATTGAACCGTTTTGTACACTGTACCATTGGGATCTGCCTCAAGCGCTTCAGGATGCTGGAGGCTGGGAGAATCGTCGCACGATTCAAGCATTTGTCCAGTTTGCAGAAACGATGTTCCGCGAGTTTCACGGTAAAATACACCATTGGCTAACATTCAATGAACCGTGGTGCATCGCCTTTTTATCCAATATGCTGGGTGTTCATGCCCCGGGTCTGACAAATCTTCAGACAGCCATTGATGTAGGACATCATCTACTAGTTGCGCATGGTCTTTCTGTGCGCCGTTTCCGCGAGCTGGGCACCAGTGGTCAGATCGGTATCGCTCCCAATGTCTCCTGGGCTGTTCCTTACAGCACATCTGAGGAAGATAAAGCCGCTTGTGCGCGCACCATTTCCCTGCACAGTGACTGGTTTCTTCAACCTATTTATCAAGGCTCGTATCCTCAGTTTTTGGTAGACTGGTTTGCGGAGCAGGGAGCCACCGTGCCTATTCAGGATGGGGATATGGATATTATCGGCGAGCCTATTGATATGATCGGTATCAATTACTATGCTATGTCAGTTAATCGTTTTAATCCTGAAGCCGGTTTTCTTCAATCTGAAGAAATCAATATGGGGTTACCTGTAACGGATATCGGCTGGCCAGTGGAGTCGCGTGGGCTGTACGAGGTACTGCATTATTTGCAAAAATACGGTAACCTCGATATTTATATCACAGAGAATGGGGCTTGCATCAACGATGATGTCGTGAATGGCAAGGTTCAGGATGACCGTCGCATTTCGTATATGCAGCAGCATTTGGTGCAGGTACACCGGGCTATTCATGATGGCCTTCATGTCAAAGGATATATGGCATGGTCACTTATGGACAATTTTGAGTGGGCAGAGGGATATAATATGAGATTTGGCATGATTCATGTCGATTTCCGCACACAGGTCCGCACCCCAAAGGATAGTTACTATTGGTATCGAAATGTAGTAAGTAATAACTGGTTGGAGACCAGACGTTAAACGATAAACGAAGAGATGTTTTGTAAATAAGGCAGATTTAGGCCTGTCTCTGCTCCCTTTTGTTTGAACACTGGGTCTTTCGGGGTAATAATAGTCAAGATATGCAGAGGGTTGTTTCAGGTATGTAGAGACCAAAGGGAATAAAGAAGCAAGATATGTGCATACTGACAAAAATACCGGACGAGGGCGCTAAAAATTATTTTAGACCGAAGGGAGTGGAGGGTATGGCTGCAAATTTTAGGAAATCAGGATCAACTGACAGGCAAATGAGCCGGACGGTATCTGTTATCGCTTGGATCGCCTGTATTGCAGGTATTATCCTTATTTTGCTTGATATAGGGAATTTAACAGATCGAAATATATATTTAATGACAGGTATTGGCTGCGTTGTTGCCGGGATTTTTATTTTTCTGGTTGGGAAATCATTTGTCATTGCCCGCAAGAAGGAAGACCAGGAAAACGGCCGCAGTTAATAAATTTAAAAATGATTTAAAGCAAATATATACCGAAAACAACAATGTGGGGCTTCGAGCAGTGTAGGATGATAACTGTAAGGAGTCCCGCATTTTTCTTTAATATAACTTCTTTAAGATATACAAATAACGTTTTTATTATGTCATCTTTGTATTAATAAGAAATTTTGAATTTGCAAGAGAAATTTTATTTTTAGAGATGTTTTTCACAAAAAACGGACAAATAATCGACAATTCTGTTAACAATAAAAAAAGTGGCCACTTTTCTGCTATCTTATATAGGGGCAACATTACAGGAGTTCGTAAAGTGTTGAGTAATTTATTATTAAGGAGAGGGGAACAACATGAACAAAAAACCAAAAGCGATTATTGCGTTGGTTTTGACCGTGCTCACGGTAGCATTGCTCATTTGGACGTGTTTTTATGCTGGCGGAAAATACGTTGTTTTCGATCCGAAAGGACCCATTGGGCAAGCACAAAAAGAGCTGATCATTCTTACAACGGCATTGTCTGCGCTAATAATTGTACCGGTCATGATTTTGACTTTCTTCATCATTTGGCGGTATCGTGATACACCGACAAACAAGGTGAAGTATCAACCCCACTGGGATGACAGCAAAAAGCTGGAGACTACATGGTGGGCTATTCCAATTATCGTTATCTGTATTATTGCGGTCATTACTGCAAGATATACCTACTTGCTGGAGCCTTCCAAGCCGTTGGCAAGTACGCAAAAGCCAGTAACCATTCAAGTGACTTCACTGGACTGGAAATGGCTCTTTATGTACCCAGAGGAAGGTATAGCTACAGTTAACCAAGTTCACATTCCTAAAGGTGTTCCAGTCCGTTTTGAACTGACTGCTGACGCACCGATGAACTCGTTCTGGATTCCGCAATTGGGCGGACAAATCTACACCATGTCAGGCATGGCTATGAAACTGCATTTGCAGGCCGATCACGAAGGAACTTACTTTGGTTCGGGTGCAAACTTTAGCGGTGAGCATTTTGGACAAATGCGTTTTGATGTAGAGGTCCAGTCGGATGAAGAGTATAAAAACTGGGTCGCTGATATCAAGAAGCAGTCTAAGCCGCTGACGAAAGACGGCTATTTGGCGCTTGCAAAACCAGGTTTGTCCCAGCCTGATGAGTATTCTTCGATTCCAGATGGCTTGTTCAAAGACATTGTTAACAAGTATGTAGTGGAGGGTGCTTCTAACCCACATGCTGGGCATGGTGAAGCTACATCCACAGAAGGTTCTTCTCAGTCCGGCACAGAAGATCATGCGGCAATGGACATGAGTCATATGAATATGAGCGGACACAATTAAATGATTATAGGGAAGGAGGCCCCCAATGCTTGACAAAATAAAAGAGTTTGCATCCACTTTCTTCGTTACTGGAGACCCGATGATCTATGGAGCGGACGTCTCCATCGCATTAGCGACGATCGGGATCGTGTTTGTGCTCACTTATTTCAAAAAATGGGGCTGGCTTTGGAAAAACTGGTTGACTACTGTTGACCATAAAAAAGTCGGTATTATGTATATTCTTGCGGCCATCTTGATGTTATTCCGCGGAGGCGTGGATGCATTATTGATGCGTGTTCAACTGGCTACACCGGATGTTACACTTCTGCATCCTGAGCATTACAACCAGATTTTCACAACTCACGGCACGATCATGATCCTGTTTATGGCGATGCCGTTGATGTTTGGTTTGTTTAACATTGCCGTACCACTTCAAATTGGTGCGCGCGACGTTGCGTTCCCTTTCCTGAACGCATTGAGCTTCTGGCTTTTCTTTATGGGAGCGATGTTGTTCAACCTGTCCTTCGTTATCGGTGGTTCGCCAGATGCAGGTTGGTTGAGTTATCCACCGCTTTCAGAACTGCAATTTAGTCCCGGCGTTGGTCAGAACTTCTATATCTGGGGTATTCAGATTTCGGGTATAGGTTCATTGGCTACGGGGATCAACTTTATTGTTACTATCATTAAAATGCGTGCACCTGGTATGACTTGGATGAAAATGCCTGTCTTTACGTGGTCCGTATTTTCGTCATGTGTTATTATCATTTTCGCGTTTCCAATTCTGACGGTTACTTTAGCCTTGCTATTCCTTGACCGCTTTGGAGGAGGACACTTCTTTACGCTTGATTTTGGCGGTAACCCGATGATGTATATCAACTTGATCTGGATGTGGGGTCACCCTGAGGTATACATTGTAGTTTTGCCTGCCTTCGGTATTTATTCAGAGGTCATCAGTGTATTCTCCAAAAAGAAATTGTTTGGATACAAGTCGATGGTTTACGCCATGTTCATTATTGCGATCTTGTCCTTCTTCACCTGGGCGCATCACTTCTTCACGATGGGATCAGGCGCAGATGTTAATGCATTCTTTGCGATTTCGACGATGGTTATCGCAATACCAACAGGGGTTAAAGTATTTAACTGGTTGTTCACGATGTATCGGGGTAAGATTACGTTCAAGACCCCTATGATGTGGTCAATTGCTTTTATTCCGAACTTCTTGATTGCTGGTTTGACGGGCGTCATGTTGTCTGTAGCGCCTGCTGACTTCCAGTTCCATAACAGTTACTTCCTGATCGCTCACTTTCACTCCGCTCTGATTGGTGGTGTAGTGTTCGGTTACTTGGCAGGTCTGTACTATTGGTGGCCTAAAATGTTCGGTTTCACATTACCTGAAACGCCTGGTAAATGGGCTTTCTGGTTCTGGAACATCGGTTTCTATGTATGTTTTATTCCGCAATATTCTCTCGGTCTGATGGGGATGACGCGTCGTCTGAGCACTTATGGCTGGGATACCGGCTGGCAGCCGCTTAACCTCGTTTCGACCGTTGGGGCATTCCTGATGGGGATTGGTTTCTTGTTCCAGGTTCTTCAAATTCTTCTGGGCATCAAGAATTACCGCAAGCTGAAGGATACAACAGGCGATCCTTGGGGTGGCCATACGTTGGAATGGTCGATTCCTTCACCTGCACCGGAATACAATTTTGCTACCATTCCACAAGTAGAAGAACGTGATGACTGGTGGGCAGAAAAAGATAAACGTGCAAAAGGTATTTTCAGAAAGCAACCGCCAATTGAAGCGATTCATATGCCGAAGAACTCGGCAATTCCATTCATTATGTCGGTATTCTTTTTCATTGCAGGTTTCGGATTCGTATTCGGATGGTCGTTCTTCTATATTCCAGGGCTGATCGGTGTGGCAATTTGTATGATTTGCCGTTCGTTCTTCTCCTATGATGGCGACTACTATATCCCTGCGGATGAAGTAAAACGCACGGAAGCGGCAATAAGGGGGTCTGTATAATGGCACAAGCTACAGCACACCAAAGCCATGATCATGACCACGGGCATCACGATCCGCAAGAATTGAAGATGCTTGGTTTTTGGATCTTCCTTGTAACGGACGTAATCCTGTTCAGTACCTTGTTCGCAACCTTCGTCGTCCTTCGGAACAACACAGCCGGAGGACCGGGTGGCGCAGAGCTGTTTAACATGACGGGCGTTATTATTGAAACGTTCCTCTTGCTCACGAGCAGCTTCACAAGTGGTCTGGCTGTGTTGGCCATGAACAAAGGAAGCATGAAGGGATTAATCAACTGGTTAATCGTGACGGCGATCCTGGGTCTTGGTTTTATCGGTTTTGAGGTTTACGAGTTTGTTGAGTTGGTACACGAAGGAGCCAATTTTGGAACCAGCGCGTTCTTGTCGGCATTCTTCACTTTGGTCGGAACGCACGGACTTCACGTTTCGTTAGGTCTGGTTTGGATGATTGGACTCATGTTCCAGTTGAAAAAACGCGGGCTTACACCAGAGACGAAGGGGAAAGTTTCGGCATTGAGCTTGTACTGGCACTTTTTGGACGCTGTCTGGATCTTCTTGCTGACAGTCGTCTATTTGATGGGGGTGATGTAGATGGCACAGCATCAAACAGGAGCGGGTTCTCATGGTCATGATGATTCTCACGGTTCAGTGAAATCCTATGTTATCGGGTTTATTCTGTCCATCGTACTGACCATCATTCCTCTCGGTGTGGTTATGAATCATATGTTGAGCCGCACTTCGACCATGGTTGTTATTTTAGCCGCGGCAGTGCTGCAATTTCTGGTTCAGCTTTTCTTCTTCATGCACATTCGTGAGAGCAATGGACCACGCTGGAATGTCATGACTTTGATTTTCGGGGTAGTTATCCTGTTGACCGTTGTTGGTGGCTCTGTATGGATTATGGAATACAACATGGTAGCACACTAATAAGTCAGGATTTTTGCAAAATCACTCATGTACAAACGAATTAGGAAAGAGGAAGCGGACTTAGAGCCGCTTCTTCTTTTTTTGTGTAGCTTATTAAAATTAAAACTGTGGCTTCTTGAACTCAAGTTTACATATGTGTAAAATGGAATTGTATAACAGTAGAGTGAAAACGATAATACTAGTGGAGAGCGGAGGAAAAATTAATGAACACAGAATTACTGTTTAAACCTTTTAAGGCAGGTAATTTATCTCTTCCCAATCGGATTGTTATGGCGCCTATGACACGGAATTTTTCTCCTCAAGGTATTCCAGGGCCTGAAGTGGCCGCGTATTATCGTCGCCGTGCGGAAAATGCAGTTGGATTGATTATTACGGAGGGCACTGCTATTAATCATCCTGCAGCTGTGGAGCACACAAGTATTCCTAATTTTTATGGAGAGGGATTAGAGGGATGGGCCAAGGTAGTTGAGGAGGTTCATGCGGTAGGTGGCAAGATTATACCGCAGCTCTGGCATGTGGGTACGGCTCGTAAAATAGGTGCAGATAATCAACCGAATCCCGAGGCATTGCCTGTCGGTCCGTCCGGAATTTCTCCCGCCGGCGAAAAGGTGGTTGAGCCATTGACGGAGGCTGAGATTGCGGATATTATCTCCGCTTATGCTCAGGCCGCTGCCGATGCCCAGCGAGTGGGCTTCGACGGCATTGAGCTTCATGGAGCACATGGCTATTTAATTGATCAATTTTTCTGGGACAAAACCAATAAGCGTACCGATCAATACGGAGGCAATTTGGTCCAGCGTACTCGGTTTGCGGTGGAGGTCATTGAGGCTTGTCGTCGTGCAGTAGGGCCGAATTTCCCAATTGTATTGCGATTCTCCCAGTGGAAGATGTACCATTATGAAGAAAAGCTGGCACAGACACCACAGGAACTTGAACAGTTTCTCACTCCATTAGTGAAGGCAGGGGTGGATGTATTCCATTGCTCAAGCCGCCGTTTTTGGGAACCGGAATTTGAAGGGTCTGATCTAAATTTGGCAGCTTGGACCAAAAAGATAACAGGCAAGCCAGTGATTACTGTAGGCTCGATTGGTTTGGAGAAGGCCTTTTTGAGTGATTTGGAAAATAATAATCGTCAAACCGATCAATCCAGTAATGTAGAGGCAAGATTAGAACAACTCGTGGGGCAAGTAGAACGAGAGGAAGCTGATCTGGTTGCGGTTGGGCGTGCTTTGTTGGTTGATCCAGCGTTTGCGGTGAAGTTACGTGATCAACAAATAAATGAAATTATTCCTTACAGTGATGAAGTATTAAAAACGTTGAATTAAGCTTTATTAAGCTCTAAGTAGTGTAAAGCTAAAGCGTTAGGCAAGCATTGAGACTTGGAAGTTTTCTGTTGCAGGGCAAGCTGTAATATAAGCTATTCGTAAACTCTACGAATTTGCTATAATAGAAGCATCAAGTCGAAATACACGGGGTGAAAAGGATGAATTCTGAAACGGAAGCTTTGGATTGCGAGCCGGCTTGTCACGGTTCAGATCAGGAAATCGAGCGCATAAAATCTTCCCTTGTTGAGGATTCCATCGCATACAAAATGTCGGAGCTGTTTAAAGCACTGGGTGACCCGACACGAATCAAGTTGATTTATGCCCTGGCACAAAAAGAATTGTGTGTTCATGATCTGACCCAGGTGTTGAACATGGGGCAATCTGCGGTATCCCACCAGCTTCGTTATTTGCGCAACCTGCGTATTGTCAAACGACGCAAGGAAGGCAAGACGGTGTTTTATTCACTGGATGATAATCATGTGGAGCAGATCTTTTTGCAAACCCATCAGCACATATCACATCAATGATTTTTTGGAATAAAACAACAGTAGGGCGCCAAGTGATTGGCGCTCTTTTGACGTTTGTCCGTTAAAGGCGATTTTTTTGTTAAAAAGGGCTAGAGTCATTGACTTTTGACCCTGATCCTGAATATAATGACCTTAACAAATAATATATGAACAGTTGCTCATATATAGTTAATTGGAGGCCAATGATTATGGATGCTCTAAAAAGAACGGAACGGCATGAATGGATTTTGGAAGGTTTGGATTGCGCCAACTGTGCTCTCAAGATTGAAAATGGAGTCAGTAAAATAGAAGGGGTCCTGGATTGCTCGGTCAATTTTGTTACGAAAACGTTGACGATGACCACAAGTTCGGATCAAAAAGAAGAGGTTTTTCGCCAGACGGAACGGAAGGTTCACAGACTTGAGCCACATGTTCGGATGGTGGTAAAAAGTGCCCGTGGTCGTCTGCGTGAAGACAGCCGAAGCAATGCTGGTGCAGTACAGTCAGACAGCACAGAGGATTGTGCATGCAGTCATGAGCATGATGGTAAAGGTGAAGGGCATACACACGAGATCGGGCAACATGCGGCTCACAGCCACGCTGGTCATCATCATGGAGCACATAATAAGCAAGCCCACACGCACGATGGACACGACCACGGCGATCATGCACACGAGCATCACAACCACCATGCAGAGCACGAACATGGTGAAGCCACCCACGCTCATTCACATTCTCATGGAGATGATAGCCACGCTGGGCATACGCATGATCACGGTACGGACGGTATGCGCCGCATGATTGCGCGTTTGGCTTTTGGTGCGGTCATTGCGGCTGTTGCCTGGTGGTTACCAGTCGAAGGCGTAGGCAAGCTGGCCCTATTTTTATTGGCATATATCATCGTTGGCGGTGATGTTGTCTTGCAGGCTGCACGCAGTCTGGTGCGTGGAATGGCCTTTGACGAATACTTCCTGATGACGCTGGCTACTGTGGGTGCATTTGCGATTGGGGAATACCCGGAAGGCGTAGCTGTCATGTTCTTTTATCAAATCGGAGAGCTGTTTCAAGGCATTGCAGTTAACCGTTCACGTAAATCCATCAGTGATCTGATGGATATTAGACCAGACTATGCCAACCTGAAGACGGCTGAGTCCGTACGGAGAGTGTCCCCAGAAGACGTTCGCATTGGGGATTTGATTGTAATTAAGCCGGGCGAGAAGATCCCGCTGGACGGTAAGGTTATAGATGGTAAATCGCATGTGGATACCTCTGCGTTGACTGGTGAATCGGTGCCTCGTACTGTAGAGCCGGGAAGCAGTGTGTTGAGTGGATTTATCAATACGAACGGACTTCTAACGGTAGAGGTTAGCAAAGAATTTAGTGAATCTGCGGTCTCTAAAATTTTGGAATTAGTGCAAAATGCGAGTGCCAAAAAAGCGCCGACTGAAAAGTTTATCACGAAATTTTCCAGATACTATACTCCAGTAGTGGTTATTGTAGCGCTGTTGTTGGCGGTTGTTCCACCGCTTGCTGTGCCAGGTGCACAATTTGCAGATTGGATATATCGTGCGCTTGTTTTCCTCGTTATTTCTTGTCCTTGTGCACTAGTGGTATCCATTCCACTGGGCTTCTTTGGGGGAATCGGTGCAGCCTCCCGTTCAGGTATTCTGATCAAGGGCGGGAACTATCTTGAAGCTCTGAATCATGTGAAATACGCTGTTTTTGATAAAACAGGTACACTCACCAAGGGTGTTTTCCGTGTAACAGGGATTTATCCTGCCGGAGATTATACAAACGAAACCCTGCTCGAAACCGCCGCTTTGGCGGAGCTGCATTCCACACACCCTATTGCTACGTCTTTGCGTGAATCCTATGGTAAAGAGCTCAGAGCAGACCGGGTTCTGCAATATAGTGAAATATCCGGTCACGGGATTCAGGCACAAATAGATGGTCGTCTGGTATCGGCCGGGAACGCCAAGCTGATGGAGCGGGAGCATGTGGCTTTTAACACGGCGCAGCAAGCAGGGACGCTGGATGAAGGAACGGTCGTACATGTGGCTGTAGACGGAACGTATGCTGGGTGCATTCTGATTTCAGATGAGGTTAAGGAAGACGCAGCCCAAACGGTTGCTTCACTGAAAAAGTTGGGTGTGGTGAAAACCATCATGCTGACGGGTGACAATCGGACAGTTGCCGAGGCTGTAGGACGACAGCTGGGTATGGATGAAGTACGGGCAGAGCTGTTACCTCAGCACAAAGCTGAAGCCATCGAGCAGTTGTCCGCAAGTAAAAAAACGAGCGACAAAATTTTGTTCGTAGGCGATGGGATTAATGATACACCCGTACTGGCGCTGGCAGATGTCGGTGTAGCGATGGGCGGTTTGGGATCGGATGCTGCGATTGAGGCGGCAGATATCGTAATCATGAACGACGAGCCTTCAAGGCTGGTTACGGCGATCCATATCGCCAAGCGCACACGTCGTATCGTATGGCAAAACATTATATTTGCGCTAGGTGTCAAAACTGTGTTTCTTACGCTGGGAGCATTCGGTATTGCTACTATGTGGGAGGCTGTATTTTCCGATGTAGGTGTAACATTGCTAGCCGTATTGAATGTGATGCGTGTATTGAAGGTTCGTTCTTACGAGTAAATAATAAACACCCTCGGGTAACATCGGATGTAGGCATCCTGTGAAGACCGGGGGTGTTTATTTTATAGGTTCCTTTTTCGAGTGGTCTTGTGCCAGCAGTACAGAGATTTATTTTGGGATGTAGGGTGGTTGTGCCGAAATGTATAAATGTGTGGCGTGCCTAATACGTTAAGGTAGGGGCTTTACAGGTAAGGCCCATGTAAGATTCGGTTGCTCCATAATGAGTAAGCGTTTTCTTTGTTTGGAGGGGTACTCGAATTCGTGTGTGCCAACTTGCTGACGGAAGAAAGGATGGATTAATGGCATGGAGGCTAAACTGATGCATGTATTCGCAGAGCTGTTGGTTGGCAAAAATAGCCGGGATCTCAAAGTTCCAGAGTCGGGTACGGAGGCTGCTGCACAGAGATTGGCTATGGAGACGCTAAGGGCAGGCATCCATGAAGTATCTGCTACGCAGGAGGAAGATCCGTTGGGCTGGCTGGTTGGTTTAGCTGAGCAGGGCGTAATCAGTCGAGCGGAGGCTTTGATGGCTGCGAATCCGGCATTACTTTGGGAAACGATGCTGAATAACGGCAACGATATTGGGGAAGCAATGGGCACACTCCTAAAATGGAGCGATGAATACAGGCGCACCTCCATACGGATTTATGCCGATGCTCCTGCAAGTTTGAGTCGCATAAGTACAGAGACAGCATCAGAAATAAGCAGTTTTGACGGTTATAGTCTTCTGCATGGTCCCTTGTCACAGGCATCTGGCCGCGTGGGAGAATTATGCTATGCCTATCTGGAGGTAGCAGAGTCTGGACAGACGATTCATGCCCCTGACGGGGAGCCCGATCCCATCCTTATTCCCGGTTCACGTGCATCTGACACGTACAAAACCTTTAACCAGGCATCTGGCCTGCCTGGATTGTGTGAGCATTTGTCTCGCCGAATTATTAGTTTGCTGGAAACAGAATATGAAGGCTTATTCGAGTCTTTGAACGGATCACCACTCACTATAGCCCTAATTGAGCAGAATAATGCAGTGGGTATTGGAAGCCTGCAAGATATGCAGCTGGAGGCATTACTGCGTGCGGCGTTGCGGAGCGTGCGGCAGGGGGGAGAACCCAATCTGGAGATTATAGTGCGCAATCCGGCTGACGTGGACGAATTCCGGGCAACCCGAGACTGGATTGACGGCGTTGCGGAGCAGACCTTATGCGGACGTCTTCGGTGTATTCCATATCGGGTAGGCGTGCTTTTGACAGTTGATCCATCTTTGGTGCCTAACGTAAGCCAAACAGGGAACAGGCCAGCCGCACGGTCGGGGGAGTCAGCCAACCCCAATAACATGTCCGAAGTGGGTGCGCGACAGATCAAGCAGGTGGCTCAAGCTGCAGATCTGGCACGTTTTTCCGATACGATCATTTTAGAAGTCATACCAACTCCATCCGATGACATTAGGGCTGAGAATCAGTTGATTCCATCCGGTGTCGATGGTCATGTGAATACTAGTGATACGATAAAATGCATTATGGAGGCTGTTCGGCGTGTAAAGCCCGAGCTTCCTTTATGGGTAGCAATAGATGAAATTAACCAGTCTCTAGATGGGATTTCGATTTGGGAGAATGAGCTGACGGGGGTCATTTGCTCGGACACAGCAGTTCCCGCTGCACGCCTTGCGGCTGCGCGTTTGGAACTGCAACAGCCCGCAGATCGTCAGCACACTTCAGGAACTGCACACAACCATGCGTGGAAGTTTCCTTTAGCCTGAAGATAACCCGAATTCTTGTAATAGAGGATTTTGCAAAAATCCAATAAGCGACTTTCAATGAACAATATATAGATCTAAATGGTCTAGTTCGTCTATATCTTGCACTTTGGAGCGACGGGAATTGAATTTTGCAAATCCTGAATAGGATGCTTTAAATATGGAGGATACCTGCGGTGTTTGCGCGGGTATCTTTTTTTATTTAGGCCATTACTGGTTTACAAGTGGAAAAGAAAAGGTATATAATAAAACAAAAGTTTTGCTAAACCAAAATAATTGTATAGATGCAAAAATGATTATCATTCTCATTGCCAAACATGCTGCTTCGGGCTTCCCGAAGCAGCATGTGCTATTTTAAGGCACTTAACAATGGATATCATTCTCAATGAGATGCTAGTACAAGGAACAAAATATGGAAAGGAACGTGACATGATGCAAGCTGCTCAACGATTACAAGATACATTGTCTTCCTCTAACCGAACCCTTTCAAAAAACAGTGGCAGCGGACGACCCGGTCCGAATCGCAAGCCGCAATTTCAGCTTAAAAGCATGCTGAAAAACAAGGAGATGCAAGCTGCTCTAGGTAGTGGATTGCTAATGCTAATGGCATGGGGGATTTCACATTGGTGGCAATGGCTATCGGTCATTCTGTATGTGGTGTCTTATGCCCTTGGGGGCTGGTCCAAAGCCAGAGAAGGGGTCGAAACACTGATCCGAGAACATGATCTGGATGTTAATCTGCTCATGATCTCTGCCTCCCTAGGAGCTGCGGCCATTGGCTATTGGAATGAAGGAGCCATGCTGATCTTTATTTTTGCACTCAGCGGTGCGCTGGAGAGCTATACCACCGAGCGTAGTAGTAAGGATATTTCTGAGCTTATGGCGTTGAAGCCGGAAACGGCTTTGCGCTTGTCTCGCGAGGGGACGGAAACGGTCGGCATTGAGCAGCTGTTGCCAGGCGACCTGCTGCTGGTGAAGCCGGGCGAACTGATTCCGGCCGACGGCCGAATCTCCAAGGGCGTTTCGGCAGTGAATCAGGCATCTATTACCGGGGAATCTGTTCCGGTAAATAAGGTGGAAGGTGACGAAGTATATGCTGGCACCATTAATGGGGAAGGTGTGCTATATGTAGAGGTTAGTCAGTCCTCGGAGGACACTTTATTTTCAAAAATCATTCGTATGGTGGAAGAGGCCCAGACCGAAGTTCCCGATTCCCAGCGGTTTATTAAAACGTTCGAATCGGTGTACGCCCGAATTGTTGTTGCTGTCACGCTGATCGTCATTGCTGGTGCACCTATAGCATTAGGCTGGACGTGGGCAGCAGCGTTCTACAAGGCTATGGTGTTCCTCGTCGTGGCCTCACCCTGTGCGCTCGTGTCATCCATTATGCCAGTGATGCTATCGGCCATTTCTAACCGTGCCCGACGGGGCATCCTGTTCAAAGGTGGTGCACATGTGGAGAATATGGCATCGACTTCTGTTGTTGCTTTTGACAAAACAGGCACGTTAACGATGGGATCACCTGTCGTCACGGATTGGATTACCGCCGCAGAATACGATGCCGATGAGCTACTGCACATTGTCGCTACAATTGAAAGTTATTCTTTGCATCCGCTGGCGCGAGCAATTGTAGCCAAAGCCGAAGCTGAATTGGGACAGAGAGAGCTTCTCACAGCCGAGCAAGTGCAGGCACTCACCGGATGGGGGATGGAAGGCATCATAGGCGGGGTGAAGTGGAAAATCGGTCGTACAAATGTACTGGATGGATCTGGTCCTCTGGCAGAGCCACAGTGGATGGAGAGTCGGGCCCGACTGGAAGCTGAGGGCAAGACCGTGTCCATTATCCTCGCGGATGATCGGATTGCCGGGATGCTGGCACTACGCGACGAGCTGCGTCCGCAGGCCCAAGAGTCCGTGAAACGCCTGCAAGCTCAGGGGATCCGGGTCGTCATGCTGACCGGAGACCGCCCAGAAACGGCTGCTGTGATCGCGGAGCAGGCTGGAGTCGACGCCGTATATGCTGGCTTAATGCCGGAGGACAAAGTCAGCCATATTCGCATGCTGCGGGAGCAGTACGGGCATGTCGTCATGGTCGGCGACGGTGTGAATGACGCTCCAGCGTTGACTGCGGCAACCGTAGGACTAGGCATGGGGATGCATGGCAGCGGAGCAGCGCTAGAGGTCGCTGACGTGGTATTGATGAACGATGGAATCGAGGAGATCGCTCCGACGATAGCACTGGCGCGCAAGGCGCAGCGGGTGGTCAAACAAAATATGATCTTCGCGGTAAGTGTCATTTTGCTGCTTGTGATCAGCAACTTTGTGCAAGATATAGCCCTGCCATTTGGGGTGATTGGGCATGAAGGCAGCACATTACTTGTCATTTTGAATGGCCTGCGCTTATTGCGGTCATAGGACTAATAATCACAAGATGACAAACAGGAAGGAGCATTCATACCTCTTAAAATCCAAGGGGGTGAATGCTCCTTCTTTTACAGTACCAGCCTATCTGTCTGAAAGGCAAGTTCATCTCATACCTCTAGTTCGCCAACGCTGTACGTCTATCTTCGGCGCGGCGTAGACCGTCGCAAGAACAAGGAAAACAATAGCCCCGCTAGTGCAATCCCTGTAGCAATGATGAAGGCATCATTAATGCCATGGATCGTCGATTCCGTAACAGCACTTCGGTACACCTGTTGTAGCGCCAACGCTGAACCACTTTCTGTTGAAACGCCCGCCGTTTGCGCGAGGGTTTGTCCCAACTGTGCTACTCCTTCGGTTAAAGGGACATTGGCGGTGGTAGCGACATTCGCATAATCTGCTACATGAATCGTGGACCGGCTACTCATCACAGTTATGAGCCAAGCGGTACCGATAGACCCAGCAATTTGCCGCACTGTATTGGACATGGCTGTACCATGGCTGCCGAGATGGGGAGGCAGCTGGTTTAACCCTTCCGTCTGGACGGACATCATCAACAATGACATTCCGAAGCTGCGAATCGTATAGATGATCATAATATGTCCGTAGGTGGTGGCATCGGTCAGCAGACTGAATTCCCATGTCGTGACTGCCGTAATGATCAATCCAATGATCGCCAACGGCCTTGCGCCTATACGGTCAAATACTGCCCCTGATATCGGTGACATCACACCCATCAGCAGTGCACCCGGCAACAGCAACAGACCGGATTGCAGCGGTGTAAAACCGCGTATATTTTGCAAATAGATCGGCAGCAGCAGCATCCCGCCGAACATTGTCATGTTGACGGTAGCCCCGACTAAGGTCGATACGGTGAAAATATCATATTTAAATACACGGAACTCCAGCATCGGCTGTATCATGTTCAGCTCACGCACGATAAACATTACAATAAACACAACCCCGGCAGCGAGTGTAAGTATTACCGTATTGCTACTCCAGCCTTTGTCTCCAGCCGAACTAAAGCCATAGAGCAGAAAGCCAAACCCAAGGGTGGAGAAGATGGTTCCCAACAGGTCAAAGTTAGGTTTTGTTAGCTTGGATACATTTTTTAGCCAGCGTATGGCAAACAGAATATCAATGACCGCCAGCGGAATAACAAGTAAAAATAGCAGCCGCCAGCTGTAATGCTCCACAATATAGCCGGATAAAGTCGGTCCAATCGCCGGGGCAAACATCATGGCGATTCCCATGGTACCCATGGCAGCGCCCCGTTTTTCCGGAGGAAACACAGTCAGGAACACGTTCATGACCACAGGCATGATGATGCCCGCTCCGCTGGCCTGGATAACGCGTCCAACCAGCATAGGCGCAAAGCCGGTACTGGCAGCACAGACGACAGACCCGGCAGTAAATAACCCCATCGCGGATATGAACAGCGCACGTGTTCCGAATGACTCAATCAGAAAAGCGGTGATTGGAATCAAAATCCCGTTGGTTAGCATATATCCGGTGGATAGCCATTGAACAGTCGTTGCAGATACATTGAAATCATTCATCAAGTGTGGAATGGCCACGTTAAGCAGCGTTTGATTCAAAATCGAAATGAAGGCGCCTAGCAGCAGCACGGACAGAATACGTCCGACGGACATTTTTTGATCCATGACAGCCTCCTACTTGTGAACTCTGATGGTCGCACTCATTCCCGGGATAATACCCAGCCCCTTGTAACCTTGAATGGAAATATTGACAGGCACGACCTGTGTTACCTTGGTATAGTTGGCAGTGGTATTGGAAGTGGGCAGTAGTGAAAAAGTCGATGCGGTCGCCAGACCTATCTTTTCGAGTTTACCGCTCAGGGACGTATCCGGGTAAGCATCAATATATACATCCACGGTCTGTCCTACTTGAAGATCTTGTACAGCCGTTTCGTCTATATTGGCGGTAATCCATAAATTGTTTAGATCAAAAGCCTTCGCTAAAGGCGTGCCTGCCCCAACAATCGAGTTATTGACCGCAGATTGCTGCACGATGGTACCATCAGTTGGAATCGTAACGCTAATTCGGCTTCCGCCTCCTTCTACATTCCCAAGCGTGCTTCCAGCGGTGTAGGTTTTACCAACTTCAGCATTCCAGCCTGTGAGTTTACCCGCGCTTGGAGAGGCAACGGTAACCGCTTGTCCGCTCACTTGGGCATTATCGGTTTTTATGTAGTTTGCGGATTGATTGTAGTAATAGGCGGCGGCTCCACCTCCTGCCAGAATAATGATAATAACTAGCAGGTTGACTAATATGGCGCGTGAATTCATGTGTAACATGCCTCCCTAGTTCTTGGATTTTCAAAGTATGCGTCAAATGATTCATAATATTCAGATGGATTTTGGGCAAGGTTAAGAGCGCATGCGAAAAGGATGATTTTGCTGACAAAGGATGATGCGCATAATGACTACCAGAATCATGATTGTATATGACAGTGAAAATGGGCATACCGAACGTCTCGCTCGTTCCATCGCAGAAGGCGCGCGCCTTGAGCACACGGAAGTGTTGCTAAAGCATGTGAACGAGGCCGATGTGAATGAGCTAGTGAATGTGGACGCGATTATATGGGGTTGCCCGGGCCATTTTGGTACCATTAGCAGCGGTCTGAAAAGCTGGATTGATAAGCTGGGGTATCTGTGGGCACAGGGCAAGCTGGTGGATAAAATCGGCGCTGTGTTTTGCACAACCGCTACCGTTCATGGTGGATTGGAATCCACGCTTCTGAATTTGATTACTCCGATGCTTCATCAAGGCATGATTATTGTAGGACTGCCCGCTAATATTACGGAAAATGCGTTATACGGCTCCTATTACGGCGTAGGGATAACATGTCCGGTGGAGACAGACCCCAATGGACCGCCTAATTTTCCAACGGGTGATGATCTTGCACTAGGTCGCTCTTTGGGCAAACGGGTCGCTGAGATAGCGGGACGGTACCGTAGCGCTGAAAGAGAATAGGAGGCCGCCGATGACCATTGCTTTTATCGTAGTAGCTGCGGTTGCCTTTATTTTTTTGCTGGTATTTAATACGAAGATGACGCGCAAGTCCTCTCCCAAGACTCACCCCACCGAAGAGGATACACGGCAAAGAAGCAAACGCCCTTATCCTGTACAGGTGGAACCCGAGGTGCGTGAATTGACAGATCATACGCGAGAGATGCAGCATAAAAATCTCGACGTCGAAGAACACCATGCCGAGGAGCATCGCAATATGCCTGATATCCAGACGGATAAGAAGGTGGAAAAGGATCGCGAGAACATCAAAGATGCTTACGAAGATCAGGATTATCGTGCGGCTTTACGTGGTTTTGCTGGAAAAGACGAAGAAAAGGATGGACGTTCCCAAATATCCAATGGAGAGAAGGAGACTCACAAAAGTGAGGACGAGCAGTACCGTGAAGCACTGCGCTCCATGAACCAAAAAAAATGAGGTATCTTTATTTGAACATGCCAAAAAGGCTACTTATCTGTCTGGATTACAGGCAGAAGGCAGCCTTTTTGTGTTGCTCGGCTATAGCCATTCGGTTAGCCCAATCATCGTAATTAAGCCGAGAATAAAAGAGAATGTGGCGATCCGCTGATTGCCATCCCCGTGACTCTCGGGAATCAGTTCCTTGTAGACGATAAACATCATGGCTCCGGCGGCAAAAGCAAGCCCATAAGGTACCAGTCCGTTCACCCAGCTGCTCAAATAAAAGCCGATCAGACTCGTTATGATTTCCACGGCTCCAGTGAGGGTGGCAATGCCCAATGCCTTGAAACGGCCGATGTTTTGATTCACAAGAAATAGTGCTACGATAAAGCCTTCCGGGGCATTTTGCAGGCCGATAGAGAAGGCGATCAGATTGCCGAGATTGTGAGTCTCACTCGCATAGCTGACTCCAACGGAAAGCCCTTCTGGCAAATTGTGCAATGTAATAGCTGCGATAATGAGAAAAGATTTGGACTCCAGATGAAAGGTCTTGGAGTCTGGGTCCTCCAAATCCGCATGGGGAATGTACATTTCCATCACCAGTAATACGAGACAGCCGAGCAGGATTCCCGCAGTCAGCACGAACCAATTGGAATGCTGGATCGCTTCGGGAATCAGGTTATATACGGATGCAGAGGTCATAATTCCTGCGGCATAAGCCAACAGAACATCGCGAAGCCGATGCGTGATATTACGCATAAATAGTATGGGCACGGCGCCGAGTCCAGTGGACAGGGCAGAAATAAAGCTACCTACAAAAACGTCATTCATAATCGGGATAATCCCTCCATACCTGATTTATCTTTATGCTTCGCTTCATGAAAACTTCATTTGACTGTTTACAGCTATTTCCGCATAATGAAATTAGGATTTAGAATCAGTCTAAGTCATAAGAGGCTACAAAACAAGTGATTCGTTTTTGTAATATCCGGGTGTCCACATTTTGGGATAAGCTTCTGGCGGAATTACTTTTAGAGTATATGCATCTGCCCAGCGCCCGGTTCCGAAAACTCGTTATATAATACTTATGATATTTTAGGAGGAACCAAGATATGTACAAGTCCATTATAATAGGTACTGGCCCTGCCGGTTTGACTGCTGCAATTTATCTGGCACGCGCTAACATGAGCCCACTGGTGATCGAAGGACCACAGCCAGGCGGACAATTAACCACGACTACGGAAGTCGAAAATTTCCCAGGTTTTCCTGAAGGAATCATGGGGCCCGATTTGATGGATAATATGCGTAAGCAAGCGGAGCGTTTTGGCGCTGAATTCCGCACAGGTTGGGTAAACAAGGTAGACACAACTGCTCGTCCATTTACATTGGATGTAGAAGGTTTGGGTGAACTGGTTACCGATACACTGATTATTTCCACAGGGGCGACTGCCAAATATCTGGGTATTCCCGGTGAACAGGATAATATCGGACGTGGCGTAAGCACTTGCGCAACATGCGACGGCTTCTTTTTCCGTGGCAAAGAAATTGTTGTCATCGGCGGTGGAGACTCTGCATTGGAAGAAGCCAATTTCCTGACTCGTTTTGCTTCCAAAGTAACGTTGGTGCATCGTCGTGAAGAAATGCGCGCCTCCAAGATTATGCAGGATCGTGCTCGTGCGAACAACAAAATTGAATGGGCGCTTAATCGTACTCCTGTAGAAGTGATCGCTGACGAGAACGGAGTCACTGGCTTGAAAGTGCTGAATAATGCAACAGGCGAAGAGGAGATCATTACAGTTAGCGGCGTATTCGTGGCGATTGGTCATCATCCGAATACAGGCTTCCTCGAGGGGCAAATTACAACGGATGCGAACGGTTATATCGTCGTAAATCCGGGTACTTCTGAAACAAACGTGCCAGGCGTATTCGCTTGTGGCGACGTACAGGATACACGCTACAGACAAGCAATTACCGCAGCAGGTAGTGGCTGCATGGCTGCTATGGACAGCGAGAAATACATCGAAAGCCTGGAGCACAGCGCACTGGCCCTGTAATATTCCGTTTAAGTATGAATAAATATGATTAACAAATTAAATGATGAGGTGATATTCATGGAAAAAGCAATTGTATACACATCGACAAACTGCCCGCATTGCCGTCAAGTAAAAAGCTACTTGAGTGAAAAAGGCGTGGAGTACGAAGAACGCAACATTGAAACCAATGAAGCTTTTGCTCAAGAGGTTTGGGATATGGGCATTCGTGCCGTTCCATTGACTTTGATCGGGGAAGAACGTATTTCCGGTATGAACAAAACCAAGTTTGAAAAAGTGTTGAACGCTTAATCCAACCTAACAGCAGATGACGGTCCTATGATCGCCATATGGTTTAATAAGACCCTCATTGCAGTTACATGCTGCGATGGGGGTCTTTTTACTTCTTTTTACAAAGTGAGAATTTTGTCGAAAAGTATTGCATCTGTAGATAATCGGTGCTATATTTTAATTGTAAGCGCTTAAAACCCGGGTTGCTTTTATGTAACAATTCATCAATACCATCAATTATGACTTCTAATTAACTAAATAGCACAATATCCAATAAAGGCGTGTTACTGTTCGGCAGGCAAGACCTAGATTGGGTAGGATATTTTTCCCTACCCTTTTTAGGTCTTTTTTTGTTCCTTATTTTAAGAAGGTAGGTGTAACTCATGAATTATAAAGATATCGCACAAGCCATTTTTAACAAAGTGGGCGGGAACGATAATATTAACAGTGTCATTCATTGCTCTACTCGATTGCGGATGACGCTTCGTAAGCCGGAATTGGCACAAACAGATGAAATTAAAGCTTTGGACGGAGTTATGGGAGCCGTGAATAGCGGTGGACAATATCAGGTCATTATAGGAAATGATGTAGGCTATGTCTACAATGAGCTAGTCAAATTGCTGGACCCGAATCAATCGTCTTCCGATGAAACCGAAAAAGTGAAGATGGATCGAAGCTTTAAGGGATTGTTCAATAGTTTTGCGAGTATGATTGCAGGTATTTTCCAGCCCATTATTCCGGCCATTGCTGCATCAGGGATGTTAAAAGCACTGCTCTTGCTATGCACAGTAACCGGAATCATGAGCAAGGAAAGCCAAACATATATGATCCTAAGTGTAATCTCGGATGCGGCATTTTATTTTCTGCCTATGCTGCTGGCTTTCTCCAGCGCGCAGAAATTCAAGACTAATCCATTCGTATCCGTACTCCTAGGGGGTGTGCTAATTCATCCGAACTTAATCAGTTTGCTAGGAGGTGAGAAAGCTGTCACATTTGCGGGCCTGCCCGTAGCATCGGTACAATACGCTACTTCCGTTATTCCTATTATTTTGACCATATGGCTTATGTCATACATTGAGAAATTTGCTGATAAAATCTCTCCCGGACCTGTGAAAATATTTCTAAAACCATTAATCGTCATTCTGATTGTCGCACCTGTTTCTCTCATTGCCTTAGGACCTCTAGGTACGTATTTGGGCTTAGGTATGTCCAACGGTGTATTCTGGATTCAGGAACGAATCGGCTGGCTTACAGTCGTATTGATGTCTATCGTGATGCCGCTAATCGTCATGTTCGGCATGCACAAAGTATTCTATCCTATTATTTTTGCTGCGCTGGCTTCACCAGGATATGAAACATTGGTACTGGTTGCCATGTTGGCTTCCAATATGGCCCAAGGCGCGGGTGCATTTGCCGTCTCGCTGAAAACGAAAGATCCCAAGTTCAAACAAATTGCTTTGTCCGCAGGTATTTCAGGGGTATTCGGCATTACGGAACCCGCTTTGTATGGCGTACATTTACGCCTGAAAAAAACACTGTTCGCCTGTATGATTGGAGCCGGGGTTGCCGGGCTATTTGCAGGTCTTATGAATTTAAAAGCTTATGCAGCTGTGGGTCCAGGTTTTGCATCACTGCCGATGTTTATCAGTGAAGATCACTCTAACCTGGTATATGCGCTTATTACGATGGCCATTTCGATCATTGTGACGTTTATTGCAGTCTATGTGATCGGCTTTCAAGATACGGTTACCGAACCGGCTAAAATAGAAACTCGCCCCGAGCCTGCTAAAGCACAAAACATAAGTAAAAGCTTCAAATCTAAAACCGTTATTTTCGCACCTGTGGAGGGCACCGTAATTCCCTTACAGCAGGTCAAAGATGAAGCATTCTCTCAGGAAGCGATGGGCAAAGGGATGGCTATTCAACCAAGTAGCGGAAAAGTGGTTGCACCTTTTGACGGCATCGTAATAAATGTATTCCGTACCAAGCATTCCATAGCCTTAAAATCAGTTGAAGGCGTAGAGCTGCTCATTCACATCGGTTTGGATACCGTTAAGCTGAAAGGCCAGCATTTTACTGTGCATGTACAGGAAGGGGACGAAATTAAGCATGGACAACTTCTGATTGAATTTGAACTTGAAGCTATACAAAGGGCGGGGTATGATACGATAACTCCGATTATTGTGACCAACACGGCGGACTATCTGGAAATCATGGGTCATGAAAGTTCAGAAAAGACAGGGCCGGAGAAGCCTCTAATTACTGTACTTTAACATTGTGTTTGTTGGGGGAATCAAGCCTGGAAAGTGAGATGTCGCTGGATATGAAAGTAATTAAAGTTCTCAATACGAGTATTGTTCTTGCCAAACGTGAGGATCACAAAGAAATTATCGTGATGGGGAAAGGGATCGGCTTTAAAAGCAAACCTGGTGACTTCGTCGATGAGAACGAGATTGAAAAGATATATGTACTTGAAAATGAAAGCATGTCTTCCGATCTGACAGCGCTAATGAAGGAAACACCCAAAGAGTATTTGATTCTGGCAGACGAAATCATATCTTATGCCAAAAATGCATTATCCAGTCACTTGAGTGAGCATTTATATGTATCCCTGACAGACCATCTGTATATGGCGACCAAACGATTTAAAGAAAATATAAAGATTCAGAATCGGATGCTGTGGGAGGTCAAAAAGTTTTATCCGGAAGAGTTCGGTATCGGCTTGTATGCGCTCACCTTGATTGAAAAGCGTATCGGTCTAGATCTGCCTGAGGAAGAAGCGGCGAATATTGCCTTTCATTTGGTTAATGCTCAACAGACCGATAACAATATGAACCAGGTTTTATTGATGACCAATACGGTCAAAGACATTTTGAACATCATTAAACTGCATTACCAAATCGAACTGGATACCCACAGCATCAACTATTCGCGTTTTCTAACGCACCTTCAATTTTTTGTTCAGAGATTACTCGAACATAAAATGTTGGATTCTCAAGATCCAGAATTAATGAGCCAAATTGTGAACAAGTACCCTGAAGAAGAGAAGTGTGCGTTATCGATTCAACAATATATTGAAGCCAAATTCGAACTTTTGATCCCGGATGAAGAACTTATGTATCTGATCATTCACTTAAAACGAGTCATAAGCAGAAATTAAGAGGAGGAGCTAGAGATGACAGAAATAAAAAGAACATTTCCGAAAGGCTTTTTATGGGGAGGAGCGATAGCCGCAAATCAGGTAGAGGGCGCCTGGAATGTCGATGGTAAAGGGATATCTACAGCAGATATGGCTATTTACAAAAAGAATGTGAGCAAAGCTGATTATAAAAAACACAATTCAATGACTGAGGAACATATCCAAAAGGCGATGCAGGACACGTCAGATCATGATTATCCCAAACGTCAGGGAATTGATTTTTATCACCGCTATCCCGAAGATTTAGCATTGTTTGGTGAAATGGGATTTAAAACGTTGCGAGTTTCTATTGCTTGGACGCGTATTTTCCCCAACGGAGATGAGGACAAGCCCAACGAGGCTGGACTGCAATTTTATGATCGGCTGTTTGATGAAATGCATAAAAACGGGATAGAGCCACTTGTCACCCTGTCCCATTACGAAATGCCGATGTATCTTGTAAACCATTACGGGGGCTGGACCCAACGGAAAGTTGTAGATTTCTTTATCCATTTTTGTAAGACTGTATTTAAAAGATACCAAAACAAAGTAAAGCACTGGATCACTTTTAATGAAATAGATAGTATTGTGCGCCATCCGTTTACGAGCGGTGGTATTTTACCAGAGCGCTTTGAAAATGTAGAGCTAGCGGTTTATCAGGGTCTGCATCATCAATTTATAGCTAGTGCTCTGGCCGTAAAATACTGCCACGAAATCATTCCGGATTCTAAAATCGGCTGTATGTTAACCCGGCTAACGACGTATCCGCACACCTGTAATCCGCAGGATATTTTGGCAGCATTTAAAGATAATCAGTTCAACTATTTTTTTACGGATGTACAGGTTCGTGGAGCGTATCCCCATTATATGAAACGCTTCTTCCGTGAAAAGGAAATCGTGATTGAAAAGCTCGAGGGTGACGATGAAATTTTGAGAACGCATCCGGTGGATTTTATTTCCTTTAGTTACTATATGTCGTTGGTTGCTAGTGCGTATAGTGAAGGCATGGAAAAAGTCAGTGGCAATACGATTGGCGGCGTTAAAAATCCTTATCTGGAAACGAGTGATTGGGGCTGGCAGGTTGACCCGGTCGGCTTGAGACTCTCTCTGAATGAGCTGTACAGCCGCTATGAAGTGCCATTGTTCATTGTAGAAAATGGTTTGGGGGCATACGACAAGTTGGAGGAAGATGGTAGTATTCAGGATGATTACCGTATTGATTACTTCCGTGCACATTTTGAACAAATGCATGAAGCGATTCTAGACGGGGTTGAACTCATGGGCTACACCAGCTGGGGAGCGATCGACTTGGTCAGTTATTCCTCATCTGAAATGGAAAAAAGATACGGATTTATATATGTGGACAAAGACAATGACGGTAATGGGACACTTGAAAGAAAACGAAAAAAGAGTTTCTACTGGTATAAGGATGTTATCTCCAATAACGGGTTGTAAGAAGGGGATTTTCCAAAATCCCGAGAAAAGTGGGCGTACAGGAACCTAAGTGTTCCCGTACGCTTCTTTTCTTATAAGGATACGCGCACACGCCCGAGAAAAGGAGCGGTTGCTGCATAAGCGGCACCTAGCATCGTCGAACGGCTGCCAAGCGTGGAGAAACGAATCTGTAGTTGCCGACGGTGATAGGGCAGAGCACGTTCGTCAATCACTTCACGCATACTTTGCTCCAACCAGGGTCTGGCTTCCGCCAGTGGACCGCCGATGATAAGCATTCCGGGGTTGAGGCTGTTCACAATGTTGGTAACACCCACACCCAGATATCGCCCAATATCACCAAGGACGCTTAATGTACTCGCTTCACCTTGCTGAGCAAACGGCAGTAATTCCGCTGTATTATGTGCAGGCAGTTTCAATGTGGATGCTACATACGCCTTCTCCGAAGCATAGAGCTCCCAGCAGCCGCGACTACCGCAGGAGCAGAGCCGTCCGTTCCAATCAATGGTCATATGACCCGTCTCTCCGGCGTACCCCCAAGCTCCTTGATACGGTTTGCCGTCAATAATAATCCCGGCCCCGATCCCGGACCCTGCACTGATGTAGACCAGATCCCGCACCAGCTGTCGGTGATTACCGTCCATCCCATAGTACAACTCGCCCTGTGCGCCGACGTTGGCTTCGTTATCCACTACGACGGGCAGACCTAGCTCGGCCTCAAGTTGCTGCCGCAGCGGAACCTCTTCCCAGCCCAGATTGGGTGCGAACAAAACGGTTCCGGTTTCATCCACCATACCTGGTACCCCCAGCCCAATACCGACGATACCATGAGGGGAGGGAGGAGTGAGCTGCATGAGCTCCTGAACGAGCTTTCGAATCTGTTTCATGATAAAGGCAGGATCATGCTGGGTTAGGGCAAGGGTAAGCTCAGTTTCAATGGTACCTGCCAGATCGGTCAGGGCGCCTCTAATGTACTGTACGCTCACCTCGATACCGAATACAAAGCCTGCACGGCTGTTGAACAGCAGCATTAAAGGCTTACGCCCGCCGCTGGATTCCCCTAATCCCGTCTCATACACAAGTCCATCGGTGATGAGCTCTGCCACCAGATTGGAAACGGTGGCCTTGTTTAATCCAGTTTGACTGGATAACTGTGCCCGAGATAACGGAGCATGAAGGCGAATACGCTCCAGCACAATGGATTTATTCAGCTTTTTGACAAGCGCCTGATCGCCAGTGACATTCATGGTTAATTCACTTCCTGTTGGTGTGATTCCTGATATTATATCATAAAAACAAACTTAGTTTAAGCAATAGACAAAGTCTTTTGGCTGTGTTAGAATCATTTTTGTAAACGTTTACTACAAAGGAGGAACTTATAATGGCTTATTTCGAACAGGTATCTAAAATTAACTTTGAGGGCAAGCAATCCGACAATCCTTTTGCATTCAAATTTTATAATCCTCAGGAAATTGTAGCGGGAAAAACAATGGAGGAGCATTTGCGTTTTAGCATGGCCTATTGGCATACACTGGTTGCAGGCGGCTCCGATCCTTTTGGTTTGGAGACAGCGGAACGTCCATGGTCCAAGTTTAAAGGACTGGATTTGGCGAAGGCACGTGTGGAAGCTGCCTTTGAATTGCTGGATAAGCTGAATTTACCTTATTTTGCTTTCCACGATGTGGACATTGCACCAGAAGGCGCTTCATTGAAGGAATTTTACAACAATCTGGACACTATCGTGGACCTGATTGAGGAACAAATGAAAGCTACGGGGAAAAAATTGCTGTGGAACACAGCAAACATGTTTAGCAATCCACGCTATATGCATGGAGCTGCATCGACTTGCAATGCAGATGTGTACGCACACGCAGCTGCTCAGATTAAAAAGGGACTTGAAGTAGGTAAACGTCTGGGCGCAGATAACTATGTTTTCTGGGGAGGCCGTGAAGGTTACGAAACACTGCTGAACACGGACTTGAAGCTGGAGCAGGACAATTTGGGACGGATGTTCCATATGGCTGTAGACTATGCGCATGAAATTGGCTTTGACGCTCAATTTCTGATTGAGCCAAAACCGAAGGAGCCAACAAAACATCAGTATGATTTTGATGCGGCGACAACGATTGCCTTCCTGCAAAAATATGATCTGGATAAGCATTTCAAGCTTAATCTGGAAGCTAATCATGCAACTTTGGCGGGTCACACTTTTGATCATGAAGTACGTGTAGCACGGATTAACGGCATGCTGGGATCACTGGATGCAAATCAGGGAGATTTACTTCTGGGATGGGATACGGATGAATTCCCGCTTGATCTGTATGATGCCACACTGACTATGTATGAAGTGCTGCAAAATGAAGGCTTGGGCCGCGGTGGCATCAACTTTGATGCCAAGGTGCGCAGAGCATCATTTGAGCCAGAAGACTTGTTCCTTGCACACATCGCAGGTATGGACACGTATGCGAAGGGACTGAAGGTAGCCGCCAAACTGATCGAGGATCGTGTGTTTGAAGACTTTATTGAGAAGCGCTATAGCAGCTTTAAAGAAGGTATTGGAGCAGACATCGTATCCGGAAAAGCAACACTTGCTTCTCTGGCTGAATATGCTCTGGCGAACGAAACACCACGCAAAAACGTATCCGGTCGTCAAGAATATCTGAAAGCAACATTAAATCAATACATTTTGGCTGACTAATGCCTGAACATATATATGTGAGGATTTTGCAAAAATCCCATAAGCGACTTCCAATGAACAAGTTATAGATCGAAATGGTTTAGTTCGTCTATATCTTGCACTTCGGAGCGACTGGAATCGAATTTTGCAAAATCCTGATGTAATAAGGGCTGTGCCGATAACAGGGAAGGAGGAACTCCAATGCAGGAAAAGCTAAATCAGGAGCAGGAACGCTATGTCATCGGCGTAGATTTGGGCACGAGCGCGGTCAAGACGGTGCTGGTTAACCGCAAGGGGCAGGTAGCTTATGAAACCTCCCAGTCTTATCCGCTCCATCAGCCGAAGGCAGGGTATAGCGAACAGCATCCCGAGGACTGGGTCAGTGGCACGTTAGCAGCACTGAAACAGCTTGTGGAGAAGGCCGGAATCGGCGGTACGGATGCCGTAGACGGCATTAGCTTTTCGGGACAGATGCACGGGCTTGTGCTGACTGACAAGGAAGGCAAGGTGCTTCGTCCCGCTATTTTGTGGAATGACACACGTACAACAGCACAATGCCGTCGTATTGAAGAACAGCTTGGACCTGAGCTGCTGCGCATCGCACGTAATCGCGCACTAGAAGGTTTCACGCTGCCCAAGCTGCTGTGGGTGCAGGAGCATGAGCCAGATGTGCTGGCCCGTGCGGCCCATTTTATGCTGCCCAAGGATTATGTACGCTATTGTCTGACAGGAGAGCTGGCGATGGAGTATTCGGATGCGGCGGGCACGCTGCTGCTGGATATTGCGAACAAGCAGTGGAGCAAAGAGATCGCTGCTGCGTTTGATCTACCATTATCGCTGTTCCCACCGCTGGTGGAATCCTTTGATCAGACGGGTACACTGTTGCCGGAGATTGCGGAGCAGAGCGGACTTGCGCCTGAAACGAAGGTGTTTGCAGGTGGTGCGGACAATGCATGTGGCGCGATTGGCGCCGGTATTTTGAGTGAAGGCCGCACCCTGTGCAGCATCGGTACTTCAGGGGTTGTACTTTCTTATGAGGAACGCAAGGATATTGATGTGCAGGGACGAGCGCATTTTTTCAATCATAGTGAGCAGGATGCTTATTATATTATGGGGGTTACGCTCGCGGCCGGGTACAGCTTGACTTGGTTTAAGGATACCTTTGCACCAGAGCATTCTTTTGATGCACTGTTGGCAGATGTAAACTCTATTGAGCCGGGCAGCCAAGGGTTGCTGTTCACGCCTTATATCGTCGGCGAACGTACACCTCATCCGGATGCAACCATTCGAGGCAGCTTTATCGGGATGGATGCGGGGCATAAGCTTGCGCATTTTACACGGGCGGTACTGGAGGGAATTACGTTTTCTCTCAAGGAATCCATTGATATTCTCAGAGGAACGGGTAAAACGGTGAATGAAGTGATTTCCATCGGCGGCGGTGCGCGTAATGAGGCATGGCTGCAAATGCAGGCAGATATTTTTAACGCGGATATCATTAAGCTGGAGAGCGAGCAGGGACCTGCCTTGGGAGCGGCCATGCTGGCTGCTTATGGTAGTGGCTGGTTTGAATCTCTGCAAGCGTGTGCTGAAGCTTTTCTGCGTGAAGCAGCGAGATATTCACCGAACCCGGAACGTGTGGCACGGTATGAAGGCCTATACGAGCTATACCGTGAAGTTTACTTGCACACGCGAGAGCTAAGTGAGCATTTGGCAGTATATCGGTGAATACGGTGAGCTTTAAGCGTAAAATAAAAAGCGGCTTCGGGTGTAAGAAACCCCCGGAGCCGCTTTTTTCATGTGATGATGAGTTTGAATTAAATACTTTTCTTGATTTTTGCATGATCTTCATTCATAGAACTCCCGGCACAGCCAGGACATGACTTGCTCGACGAACACCCCGCACAGGCGCCTTGACGGCTTTTTCGCAAAAATCGTACCAGCACCCACGCACTATAACCGAGGATCAAAAGTAAAATGATGATATTGATCATGGAATCCACTTCCTTCTATTTACTGTGGGCCTGACTTAACCCCAACCTAATAATCTGCCACATTGATAGATTAAGACGGCGATGATATATGCGACGGTCAAAGGATAGATTACAGAAAATGCGGTCCAACGCCACGAAAGGGTTTCTTTACGAATGACCGCTACCGTAGCCAGACACGGAACATACAACAGAATGAACACCATAAAGCTAAAAGAAGCAAGCGGTGTAAAGGCCTGTCTGACTTGTAGTTCAAGTCCCTGCATATCAGGAACGTGGTAAATAATATTCATCGTTGATACGACAACTTCCTTGGCCATAAAGCCCGTGAGCAGGGAAGCACCTGCTTGCCAGGTGCCAAAACCGAGAGGGGCCAGTAATGGAGCGAACCAACCTCCAACGGTGGCAAGCAGGCTGTCATCCATGTCTGCCCCGAAGCCCTGCGGACCAAAATTGGACAAGAGCCAGATGCCAACGGAACCTGCAAGAATAATGGTTCCGGCTTTACGGACGAAGCCTTTGACCTTCTCCCATGTGCTGCGGAATAGTGTAAGAGCCTGCGGCACTCGATAGGGAGGAAGTTCCACGATGAAGAGGGAGGGCTCACCCGACAAAATGGATACTTTGGAAAAAATTTTGGCAAGTATAAGTGAAACGATGATTCCTAACACATACATCAGCATGATGATGCTTGCCGCATGTGTTGGGAAAAACACACCCGCAAACAACGCATATACCGGCAGGCGGGCCGAACACGACATAAAGGGCACCAGCAACGTTGTAATGAGACGTTCTCTGGGCTGTTCAATGGTGCGTGCCGCCATAATCGCAGGGACATTGCAGCCAAATCCGATGATGAAGGGAATGAAGCTTTTCCCGTTCAAGCCTACGGCTTGCATTAGGCGATCCATTAGTATCGTGACCCGTGCCATATATCCGGAGTCTTCGATCACTGAAATTATCAGAAATAAAATAGCAATTTGAGGCAGAAAAACAAGCACACCCCCGACTCCAGCAACGATGCCGTCCACGACTAGACTTTGCGTAAAAGCGGACGCGTTCAAGTGAACGAGTAACTCAGAAATCCAAGTGCTGAGTGTCCCTGAAAAAAATCCATCCAGCATATCTGAAAGGATCGTACCCGCCCAATCGAAGGTGAACTTGAAGGTAGCGTACATCAGCAGCAAAAAGATCGGAATCCCCAGATATCGGTGAGTTAATAGTGAATCCAGCCTATCCGTCAAGCTGTGCGGTCTGAGTTTGGAGGTGTCGAGTGCCTTGGTGCACAGATCAGCAATCCATGCGGTTCGTACAGAACGAATATGCTGAGCAGGGGTGATGGCATGGCCTTCACCGACAAGTTCTTCCTCGCAACGGTGGATGCGAGCAGTTACTTGTTCACGCTGTACCTCATTCGTCATCCATTCCATGACCACAGGATTGTTTTCCAGACATTGCAGTGCGGCCCACCGCAGTTGCGGCACAGGTGCATTTGGCAGCAAGTTGCAAATATCCGTAATGGCAGCTTCAACGACAGGACCGTAGTCCAATTGAAAAGCATTGGATGTACGTCTTACCTCCCGAAGAGAAGCGAGCATTTGCTTACTTCCACTGCCTGTACGCGCCACCATAGGAATGATGGGGACGTTCAATTGATCGGCTAACAATTCCTTGTTTACGCGAAGACCCGTGGCATCGGCTACGTCAGTCATGTTTAAGCCAAGTACAAGCGGACGGCCATACTCCAGTAGTTGTACGGTCAGATAGAGATTGCGCTGGAGCTGGGAGGCATCCACGATGTTGATCAGGGCCGTAGGAGGTTCTTCCAGCAAATATCGGGTTGCGACACCTTCATCCAACGAAAGAGGGAGTAAAGAATAGGCGCCCGGCAAATCCACCAATACGGCGGACTTGTCACGCAGGATTCCTGTTTTCTTTTCCACTGTGACGCCGGACCAGTTTCCTACTTCTGCATACGTACGAGTCAGCTTGTTGAATAATGAGGTTTTTCCTGTGTTGGGATTACCGAATAGAGCGATCATGTCCATGTTGGAACAACCTCCAGTTGTTTCACCTGATTTTGGCGGAGGCCGACCAGCTGGCCGTTGCATTCAATGACGATAGGACCGCCCAATAAACTGATTTTCTTTAACCGTATGATGGAACCTTCGTTGATGCCCATATCTGTTAAACGGCGGCGCAATGAGGGATGAAGAGGGGCAAGAGATTGCAAACGCACAGTCTGACCCAGTGGCGTACGAAGGAGTGAGATACATTCTGGCATGGTACTCAGCCTTTCTGATCTAGAATGAGAATCAATATCATTTACTTCCGATGCCAGTACCATATCATGAGGAAACCTAGATTGCTGTGATAAAACTCTCTGCGAACGACAAGTCTGCTCGTTGTCCCATCTGTTATATAGGCGAGTATGATGTCACAACCTGTCTTGAACTGCACCCTTACTCGTCTGCAACCGACAAAACTAGAGCGTTTGGGGCAACTGTTTTTATGGTAAGATATAGCTGTTTACAACTATGCTAAGAAGGGCAGGAACGCTCTGTATGAACAGAAAAATCGGGGTTAGGCTTGTAAAATGTCTGGTTGCGGGTGCAGCGCTGGCTGTGTTGCTGCCGCAGGCTGTGGAGTGGGGCAGCAATGTGTATGCGGCATCGACCAAGCCGGCTCCATCCGTATCATCGCAGCAGCTTCAGAACAAGCTTTTACAGGCAATGGCTACGCGGAGTGAAACGCTGACCTTTACATATCAAGGGCGAGTGAACGGTCTCAAGCAACAATTACAGACGGCCATCCAACAGGCCATGGAGAGCGATCCGTATGTGAATTATACGATCAAAAGCTACGCATTCAGCTATACAGGCACAACGACCTCCGCTCAGGTTACGATTCGTTTAAGCTACCGGGAGACGAAGGAACAGACAGCATATGTGGATAGCACAGTTAAAGCAGTGCTGGGGGATATTATTACGAAGGGAATGACGAATCATGAGAAGGTAAAGGCCATTCATGATTGGATCGTCGTTCGCCTGAAGTATGATGAAACACAGCAAAAGTACACAGCCTATGATGGCCTAAAAACGGGAAGCACGGTCTGTCAGGGTTATTCACTGCTGGCCTATAAAATGCTGGAACGTGCAGGCATTACGAACCGGATTGTGGAAGGAAGAGCAGGGGGCCAGCTGCATGCCTGGAATCTTGTTTTATTAGATGGTCGATGGTATCACATGGATACGACATGGGATGATCCAACCCCGGATCGCGCGAACGAGGTAAGCACTTCATATTATCTGTTGACGGATACCGAAATGCGGCGGGATCACTCATGGGTTAAGCCGTATCCTCAGGCGAATACATCGTATCGTGAAACCTTATCAGCACTGATGGCTACCGGAGGATCAAAGGCTGCTGTGTATCAAAAACTGTACAATACCCTCGAATATCCGCTGCAAGACGGCAAGGGTCTGGTTAAAACATCCGCCGACATTAAGGAACAGGTGCGTAAGATTGTAAATAAGGGAGGGACAACACTTACCTTTGCCTATCAGGGAACGGAGCGAAGTCTCAAGGAGGATTTACAATCCTTATATCAACTCGGTTTGAAATCGATTTCTTATCAAATTACGGATCTAGGAAGTACCGGCAATCTTCGTGTAACCCTGAAATGGACCTAATCATCTTGCTGTAAAAAGCTACATTAACAAAGGAGTATTCTATTTATATGCACAAGCGTTCCTTTACCTACTTGCTTGGCACGCAGACTATGTCCAATGCGGCCGACATTCTTTACATTATGGCACTTGTGTCTCTGGTTTTTCATGAAACGGACTCGATCTTCTCTTCGGTACTCGTCCCGTTGCTGCGAATGGGGGCACAGATGATCAGCGGCTTTTTAGCACCGCTCATTTTGGTCCGATTCCAGCTTCCTTTTATTTTATTCGTTTCTCAGTTCGGGCAATTGGCTTTCTTTGCTGTTCTGCTGGGCCACTTGTGGTCAGCGGGTACGGAGCCGATATGGGTGATGGTGTTTACGTTGGTGGCAGCCATGTCCTTTCTGGACGGATGGACCACGCCTGCGCGTAATGCGCTGATTCCCCGCCTTGCGTCTGGGGAAGGACTCATGCGGGCAAATAGTCTGGTATCGGTCAGCGATCAGACGGTGCAATTAGCGGGGTGGGGGCTTAGTGGTGTGCTCGTAGCCATGCTAGGCTCAGAAAAAACACTACTGGTGGCTGGCGGGCTGTATATGGTAGCAATGATCTTCACCAGCCTGATTCGAGATCCACTAGAGGGCAAAGCCCATTATTTGCTGCAACCTGGAACAAAGGTGCGAGGTGGAGATGTCTCAGTTACCGAAGCTGTATCTGAGTCCGGGCAAGGGCATCATGACTTGCCTCCTGCACAGTTGGAAGATACACTGTATGGCCCGGAATCAGAGAGCCCCGCACTACCTCCCAAACGTAAAAAGGAAATACTCCGTGAAGGCTGGAGCCTCATCGGAGCCAGTCGCAGACTGAAAGCTCTTATTTTTATGGATATGATTGACCTTCTAGGGGGTTCGGTTTGGGTAGGCGCGTTCACACTTGCTTTCGCTCAGCAGGTTTTGCACAAGAGCGAGGCATGGTGGGGATACATCAATGCAGCGTATTTTGCAGGAGCGATTGGCGGCGGCATCGTTGTCCTCGCTTGCGTCAAGCATTTGCAGCGCAGACTGCTGCCCGCCATGCTGGCGGGGATGGTAGGCTACGGGCTGCTGACAGCGTGGTATGCACTGAACACATTACCGCCGCTGACGCTGCTTATCGTGTTGTTGATGGGACTACCTGCGGAAATGTCCGTCGTATCCCGCCGCACGATGATGCAAATGAGTGTGTCCGTACATGATTTGCCCAAGGTGCTGTCTGCCCAGGCCACACTGACAAGTTTGACCTTTTGTATATCGCTGCTGTTAATGGGCTGGATTGCAGATCATCTGGGCATCGTTAATTTGTACTTGTTTTCTGCAGTGCTGACGCTGATTGCTGTTATATACGGTATTTTTAGTCGTCGTGCCTTATCCATGTCTTTGTCAGCTTCTTCTTCCAAATAAACAGAAAAAGCCCGTCTCCGGGCATATACAGGTGAAAATGCGGATAAACGGTCTTGGACCAGGTTTACCAGCGTGTTTTCCCTGATATGTGGAGACGGGCTTTTTTACTGTTTTCTATTATTTATCCGAAGAAGCATCCGGACTCAAATCACATTCTTTTAACGGAACGATTTTAGTACGTTTGATCCATTTGTAGCCGAGCCACAGCAGAAGGAACAGCGGCACACTCATATACGTAGCGATCATCGTTTTCCAATCAATTTCCTGTCCGGTGAAGGCATCCGCCCCTTGCCCGATAATGACAATGATACACAGAGCGAAGGCGAACAACGGCCCAAACGGGAACCAGCGGGCTTTGTATGGCAGCTCACTCAGACTGTGACCCTGTGCAGTAAAGGCACGGCGGAAACGATAATGGCTGACCGCAATCCCGACCCACGTAATAAATCCGCACATTCCGGAGGCATTCAGCAGCCAGTTATAGACTACACCGTCTCCATACAGAGAGGCGAGAAAGGCCAGCATACCGACAGCGGTCGTGATCAGCAGCGCGTTCATAGGAATACCGCGTCTATTGATACGTCCGAGGAAACGCGGGGCTTTACCTTCCCGTGCCAAAGCGTACAGTACCCGAGTCGCCGCGTACATACCCGAGTTACCTGCCGACAATACGGAAGTCAAAATAACGGCGTTCATAACAGAAGCAGCAATCGCAAGCCCTGCTTTTTCAAATACGAGCGTGAACGGGCTGACCCCGATGTCACTGATATCTCCCCGCAGCAGATTCGGATTGGTGTACGGAATGATCAATCCAATCACGAGAATCGCCAGAATATAAAAGAACAGGATGCGCCAAAAGATTTGACGGATGGCGCGCGGCACATTTTCACGCGGATTTTCGCTCTCTCCAGCGGCTACCCCAATCAGCTCCGTTCCCTGAAAGGAAAAGCCCGCTGCCATGAATACGCCCAATACAGCAAAGAATCCGCCATGGAACGGGGCGTCTCCTACCGTGAAGTTGGCAAAGCCGATCGCAGGACCACCCATAATGCCAAAGATCATCAGCACACCTACAGTCAAAAAGATGACCACGGTCACAATTTTAATCATGGCGAACCAGTATTCAGACTCACCGTAGCCTTTAACGGTCAACGCGTTGAGCGCGAAGATTACGGCTAGGAATAACAGACTCCACCAGGCAGAGTGGCTTTCCGGGAACCAATATTTGATGAGCACGGTCGCTGCTGCCAATTCGGCAGCAATCGTCACCGCCCAGTTGTACCAGAAGTTCCAGCCCATGGCGAAACCAAAAGCCGGATCGACGAAGCGACCTGCATAGGTGTTAAAAGAGCCAGATTCAGGCATAAATGTAGCCAACTCACCAAGGCTGGTCATGAGGAAGTAGACCATGAGACCAACTGCTGCATAAGCCAGCAGGGCACCACCGGGTCCAGCTTCGGCAACCGCGCCTCCACTGGCGAGGAACAGGCCTGTTCCGATAGAGCCGCCGAGGGCGATCATCGTCATATGGCGGGCTTTGAGACTTTTACGCAAGGTTGCGTCAGGTGTTGCTTTGTGTTGCACGTTCAAACACTCCTTCATGAAATTGTATTTCATGTCAGGGCAAGAGCCAGAAGGAGGGGGAGTATATAAATCAAAAAACCGCAGGGAATACGCCTGCGGTCTTGTCTATGCATTCCGCACCATACCTTCTTCTATAACAAGATAGCTCAACACACGTGTCTGTGTTAGGACAACGTGTGACAGTTCTGCTCCTTTCGGTTAGCAGCCCCAGCATTCGGAGTATTTACAAAGAGTCAGCTCCGCATACTTCGGCGGGTGTACCTTTCCACTGGAATCTCAGACGGCTCTTATCGTCTCCTCCAGTGTACTGATTACATCCGCGACCTCTACCTCATCATAAAACAGGGTTGATGAGGTGTATGACATGATATTTTATTGTATAGCGAACTACAGTATATCGTACCTGTACATCTTCTGACAATCGACAATTTTTTGAAAATCACTCGTAGAATCTTAAATTAAGAGTTCCGCTTGGCCATCTGCTGCCAAACTGTGCCCGCGGCTTGTTCGCCTGATTCGATGCGCTCCAACGCCATTTTGGCTTGCAGACTGACCTCGAATTCGGGATCATCAACAGCCTTCTCCAGCGCATCACGCGCATCCTCGGTTCCAACCTCGTATAAAAAACGTGCCGCCCGCCAGCGCACCAACTTGCTGCTATCCGACAGGGCTCCGATCATTGCGCTGGTAGCGACCGGGTCGCCGATGTCCGACAACGTGTCGCCTGCGGTGCGGCGTACTGCCGCTGAAGGATCGCGCAGCGCCTCGGCTAGCAGATCCATCGCCTCCGGTGAGCGAATATCGCCCAGATAGACGACGCCCAGCCGCCGCAGCTGCATTTTGTCGTCATGCAGCGCTTGCCGGATTAGCGGCAAATGCTCGGGCGTCGGTTCCAGCCGATCCAGCGCAGCGTAGCGTGTGCGCCAATCCTCGTGCTGCAGGGCCTGCCCCAGCTCGGCATCGCTCCACTCGCGGCGTTCCTCTACGAATTCGCTGTTGTTTGCGCCGTGGGCAATCGCCTGTTGGATAATCTGCTCCAGCCGCTCTTGTGGAAAGGCTGCCTCCAATTCCTGCTCGACCTCGCGTGCAATGTCCGGCAGTTCACCATAGCGGACGCCGTAATCACTCAGCTTGCGTTCCTTAATCAGCGTTGCACTCGCTACACGGGTAACGGCTTGCACAAAGCGATCGGACAAGGAAATTCGTTCCTCCTGCTGCCCCGTCTTGACTCGAATTTGCATAGGAATGCCGCGAAAAAATTGCACAAAGACCTGTGCCTCGCCAAATGCTTCTCCGGAGGTTTCCTCAGGCAAATCCCAATTGGCGTCAGCGCCTTCCTCGCCTAGCCGATCCCGGACTTGACCCAAAATGGTGGACCAGTCTGCATTCCCTTTGCGGTCAAGGGCAACAAAGTCGGTCGTGTGAAACACGCTTTTGACCCCTTCAATGCCCAACATGCGCCGGATAAATGGGGGAGCGGAACGCTCATTGTCCCGTGTATATGTTCTGCGGATACCCGCTTCCAGTCGCTCATCCAGATGCAGCATCATGGTGTTCGGACTGGGAGTTGGCTCGATAGATGTTATTTTCATAGCTCAGTACAGCCTCCTGTTCAAAAGTTCTCCATATATAGCTTATCTGTATTGTAACTCATTCTGCGAATGTCTCCAAAGAGAAGTTCGTGTTTCCGAGGAAAACACAATGACATATCTCACACTAATTCATGTAAACATGGCTGATGAATATGGAGGTTTTTTTAATAAAAACAGGATGCTATATTTACTGAATTGGAAAGTTACTATGACGCCACTGCGCAGTCGGATGGTGCTTCCCATCGCCACCGCCCCCGGATTTCTGGAATAAAGTCTATGATCAGGGTAGAAATCCGGGGACAAAAGCGACCGCTTCGCTTGTACAGCACCATTCCGCCTACTCCGTTTTTATGTGAATTTTAGAGTTCGTTATATATAGTTTTATGCACTCCGCTACAATGAATCATTCTGCTTTTGACGAATGAGCAGAGAGGCGATAAAGCCCACAGACAGAACAGCTGCCAGCAGCATAAATGTAGTTGTCTGATTACCGCCATTATCTATCAAGCGAATGGAAAGCACAGGAGCTAGACTTGTACCGGCAAACAGGATGAAGGTATATAGTGAGACAGCTATAGCTCTCGCTGCACCGCCGAGCTGGCCGACGATTGCTATGAGTGAAGGAACACTCAGGGCAATGCCGCTTACAAAACATACACTCAACACGACGATAGCTATGAGAGAGTGTGTCATTCCCATCAGCGCCAAACTCAGAATGGAAAGAATAAGGGCTGTACGTAATATAAGGTGCACACCATATTTCTGGGCTAGCTTTCCGGCGAATGGTGAAAGGAGCATGCCGATGATACCAGCGGATCTGACATAAAGCATCTGTCGGCTATTCAGGCCAAATTCAGGGCCGCCAAGATAGCTACCCAAAACCGTATACATGCTCACAAAGGACATCAGGAGAACAAAAGCAACCGTATAGCTTAACCATAAAGGATACGAGCGCAGAACGGTCCCTAACTGACTGAAAGCTGACCAAATACGAACACCTCGTTGAGGGGAGGGGGTTTTAGGCAGGAAAAAAAGGACGATTAGGAAGGTAATTGCATATAAAATGCCTAGCATCCGAAATACCGTATTCCACCCCATTTGTTCGCTAATGACAATACTAAATACCTGACCAGCGATGCCTGCTACTAGAAAACCGGTGCTGATAAAGCCGATAGCCGTTACCCGTTTTTCGGTCGGGAACATATCGACAGCGTATGCAAGAGCAACGGGAGAAAAGGTGGCCGCAGCTAAACCCTGAAGTAAGCGCAGTGTAACTAATACAGAATATTGACTGGTTAAGCCGATGGATAACGAAATAATCGTTAATGCGAGCAGTCCGGTGACGATAACCTGCTTTCGTCCAAAGCGGTCAGACAATCCACCATAAACAAGACATCCCACCGCAAAGCCTAAGGAAAAGATACTGCCCGGCAGGGCTCCTTCAGCAAGCGTTTTTCCAAACACTTTAGCAAAAAGAGGGACCAAAGGGATTGTCACATACAGGCTGGACATAACTGCAACCGCTGACCAGCATAGGATTACAGTCATCCATGCATAAGGGAGAGCCACATTTTCTTTCTGTATAACGGTATGATTGGTTCGTAATTTACTCATCAGTTGAACACTCCTTGATCATAAAATAAGCAGCTTGTTGATACGCGCAATTAATTATATTAGATAACCTAATTATATGTTTAAAAAAATTTATCTGCCCACCCCCAATCTGCTTTCCATATGATGATGGATTTTTTCTATAATCCGCGAAAAAACGACCTGCTCCTCTGGCTCCAAAATACTCGCTAGAGAAGCACAGGAAGACCAAAATACAGGAAGCACCTGCTGTACAAGATGAGTCCCCGCTTCTGTAATGCGTACGTGAATTTTGCGTCGATCTGTAGAATTATGTTCTCTGATAATCCATCCTCGTTGCTCTGTCCAGTCCAAGATTGATGTAACAGATGCACGACGGATTCCTAGACGGTCGGCAATCATAGAGGGGCTCATCTGAGCCTGAGATTGGTGCAGTGTCAACAGCAACAACAGATCTAGCTTACTCTCTGTGAGGCCGTAGGCAGATAGATCTAGATCGATCGCGTCCAGCACGTTATCACCCGTCCACAGCAAGAAGAGACCAATGCGGGCAAGTTGTCGGTCCGTTCCTGCAAGGGCAGTTTGATCCATTAACTCCAGATAAGGTTCTGGACCCAGACGTGGAAGGGGTTGCTGGACGGTGTCCCCCTTACTTTGTTTTGGTGGCATAAGTTCACTCTTTTCATATAATTAGGTTATCTAACTATATATCAATATAACGTATTGAAATGCATAAGACAATATCTAAAAAGAAATACGGCTACATTCAATGCAGAAGCAGGGTTAAAACTCGGAAGAATGAACCAAACTGTGAATAGGTTACCAAAATGCGCCAATAGATAAGTGAAGGAGGCGTTCCTATGTTCCGCAAGCAGGAAAGAACGCTCATTATTGTATGTATAGTAATTGCGGCCATTATGCTATATGCCGTAATTAAAAGCATAGCTCGCTTGACTCCTTAGTTGGTAATCCAGAGTGATCCGCGATGTTTAAAATGTGAAATGAAGGAGTGAAACCCATTTGTCTTCATTGGACCCTGTATTGCTAAGCCGGATGCTGACCGGAATTACCCTGTTTGTTCATATCGTATTTGCATCCATCGGCGTTGGCGTACCCTTAATGATTGCACTAGCAGAATGGCGTGGGCTGCGAACCGGTGATCCGCATTATACACTGCTGGCCCGACGGTGGGCGCGAGGGTTTGTCATTACCGTTGCCGTGGGTGTCGTTACAGGCACCTCCATTGGTCTACAGCTCAGCTTGCTTTGGCCCACCTTTATGCGGGTGGCTGGACAAGCGATTGCGCTGCCTCTGTTTTTGGAGACGTTTGCTTTTTTCATCGAAGCTATATTCCTGGGCATCTACTTGTATACCTGGGATCGGTTTAAAAGTAAATATTTTCACCTGATGCTGCTCATCCCGGTAGCGATTGCCTCATCTGCTTCAGCGGTTTTTATTACGACTGTGAACTCGTTCATGAACCAACCTCAAGGCTTTACACTCAAAAATGGAGTCATGACTGATATTCATCCCATCCAGGCCATGCTAAATCCGGCTACCCCGACCAAAGTTTCTCATGTACTGGCTTCTTCGTATACATTGAGCGCTGGGGTGCTGATGGGACTGGCTGCTTACAGTATGCTGAGGGGACGTAATCACTCTTATTTCAAAAAGGCGCTGAAGCTGACTGCCACCTGTACCATTGTGTTTGCCATCAGTACCGTGATGATTGGAGACGCATCCGGTAAATTTCTGGCGAAATATCAGCCAGAGAAGCTGGCAGCCGCCGAATGGCATTTTGATACGATGACGCACGCGCCCTTCGTATATGGCGGATATATGGATAAGAACGGTGAAATCAAGTATGCGCTGAAAGTGCCTTATGCACTTAGTGTGTTGGCCGGGAACCTGCCCAGTACGGAGGTCAAGGGCTTAAATGATTATCCCGTAGATCAGCGTCCGCCACTGTCTATCCATTATATGTTTGACCTCAAAATCACCACAGGGGTGCTGATTCTCGTCATTCCGCTGTTATATCTGATCCGCAAGCGTTTGCCAGGTCGCAAACCATACCCCAGATGGCTGCTGTTGGCGCTCATTCTGGTGGGGCCGATGGCGATGGTAGCTATTGAGCTCGGATGGATGTTTGCGGAGGTCGGTAGACAGCCGTGGATTTTACGCGGATATATGAAGGTCTCCGAAGCAGCGACCACTTCTACGAGTGTCGGGTGGATGCTGGTGTTGTTTGTTATTTTGTATCTGGTGTTGTGTTTCTCGGCCATTAAGGTACTCAGCAAGCTATTCCGCAATAAGGATGCGGTGGAAGAGATAAGGCAGCTGGGCCTGGAAGGGGCTGAAGGCAAGTGAGCTATGAGATTGTAGGTATCGCCATTTTGTGGACGTTCCTGTTCGGATATTTGCTTGTGGCATCCATTGATTTTGGTGCAGGGTTTTTCAGCTTTTACAGTGTGTTAACAGGCCACCAGAACAAAATCCACAATATCATTCAACGGTATCTGTCCCCGGTGTGGGAGGTAACAAACGTATTTCTCATCTTTTTTGTGGTGGGATTAAACGGGTTCTTCCCGGATGCGGCATATTACTATGGTACGGCGTTACTCGTTCCCGGCAGTATTGCGATTGTGCTTCTTGCCATCCGAGGAGTGTATTATGCATACAATACGTATGGGCATTCCGGTAAGAATAATATCGTCTACATGGCGTTGTACGGTGCGACAGGATTGCTGATTCCGGCGGCACTGTCCACAGTTCTCGCTATTTCGGAGGGCGGCATTATTGTAGAAAACAGCACAGGTGTTCATCTGCAATGGGGCCAGCTATTAAGCAACCCCTACACGTGGGCGGTTATTATTCTGGCGCTGGTGAGTGTATTGTATATCTCGGCGATGTTTTTGTCCTTTTATGCCAAAAGAGCGGGGGACAAGGTTGCTTTCGAAATCGTTCGAGGATACGCGTTGCTTTGGAGTGCTCCTACGATTTTGGCGAGTCTGCTCGCATTTTTTCAGATTAACAAACAAAATCCAGATCATTTTACCAATATGCTGAACATAGCCTGGATGTTTGTTGCATCCTTCATATGCTTTGCAGGAGCAGTTTATCTGGTATGGCAGCGGCGGCATCTGGGGGTTTCATTCATATTGGTGATGCTGCAATTTGCATTTGCCTGGTATGGCTACGGCCGCTCGCATCTCCCGTATGTTCTGTATCCCTACATTAATGTCTACGACAGCTTTACAAATTCTACGATGGCGTATGCATTGATTACGGCGTTTGTTGCGGGTCTGCTGGTGCTGATCCCTTCGCTGATCCTGATATTAAGATTGTTTCTGTTCGATGCAAAATATGTGCGCGGACATGAAGGGAAGAAAGGGTGAGTTAAAGTGGCTGCATTCGAGCATTTTACGATTATGTACGAGTCACCTATCATTATTGTCGTGGCGATTGTGTTTTTGTTTATTTATTCGGCACGCTTTAAAAATCCACAAGACTGACAACAACAGGTGGAACAGGCCTTCCTGATTGATCCGGGAGGTCTGTTTTTGCTGTATTATCGCAGAATTTCCTTTACAGACGTGATTGAATTATACTTTACATATATCAGGATGTTGCATCATTTTATGTTCACACTCGAGTGACAATATATAGTTAAATTGAACCGCTGCGTTTTTTGGAGAAAGGGTTCATCAGGGAGGGAGCTGCATCATGCCCAAAGTTCGTTTTAACAATATGGATCAAGTAAATACCGATAAAACAATCAAGCAATTCAGACAATGGCGGCAGGAGCGACGCAGCAAAATAAAGGATTATACGTTCGTTGTGCCAAACCATCCCCCGGAGCTGGAGTTTCTGCATAGCAATCGGGAGATGGCGACAGCCACCTGGGTGGGACATTCCACCTTTTTCATCCAGTATCTTGGGCTGAATATCGTCACCGATCCGGTATGGGCAGAGCGTATGGCTTTTGATAAAAGGTTGGCTCCGCCTGGCATTCGTATTCAGGATGTACCACCACTGGACATCATTCTGCTGTCTCATTCACATTATGATCATTTACATTTAGAATCGTTGCGGAAATTATACCGTGCAGATACGCTGATGCTCGTACCCACGGGGTTAAAGGCGAAAATGAACCGCAAAGGTTTTCGTAACTGTCATGAGCTGCAATGGTGGGAGCATTTTACGGTAGGAGGGGTACGATTTACGTTTGTTCCAGCCCAGCATTGGACACGACGCACGCCGTTTGATACGAATACTTCACATTGGGGTGGATACGTTCTGCAAAATGAGCAGCAGGTGATTGGCTCTGCCACGTCCGTCACGGAATCTCATCCTCATTCGAATACAGATTCAGAGCATACACCGACGTTGTATTTTGTGGGAGACACTGGATATTTTCGTGGGTTTAAGGAGATTGGCGAGCGCTTTGCCATTGACCTGACCTTTATGCCGATTGGTGCGTATGAACCGGAATGGTTCATGACCTCGCAGCATGTGACACCGGAGGAGGCATTGCAAGGGTTTGTAGATTGCGGCGCAGATCAGATGATTCCAATGCACTACGGAGCCTTCAAGCTAGCGGATGATACGCCAAGAGAGGCGCTGGATCGTCTCGAAGCGGAGCGTGATCGTATGGGTATTGCGAAGGAACGCATTCATGTTCTGGGGCACGGAGAGACGCTGAAAATTGGACGTCGCTGCTCAACTACAATTTGAGGAATTCGACATAATCCTTATATAAGAGGATTTTGCAAAACTCCAATAAGCAACTTCCAATGAATAAGATATAGATCGAAATGGTTTAGTTCGTCTATATCTTGTACTTCGGAGCGACTGGAATCGAATTTTGCAAAATCCTGATAAACAAAGCGACTCTGCGGACAAATGATGTTGTCTGCGGAGTCGCTTTTTTTGTTTTTAGGCTGTGATGCAGGATTAAACTGCTTCCGTATCACTCGCCAAAGAGGAATCGCTGTTGGCGATGGGATGACGAACGATTTTAACTTCATAGAACGTGATTTTATTTTCAATAATATAGTCTGGAATCTGCCGATGGCTATGGGATTCGCGGAACGCTTCGCTTTTCGTCCAGCCTTGGAAGTTCTCTTTTTCTTTCCAGCGTGTACTGATCGTTACTTCCTCATAATCCTTCGTGTTTTCAGTTAGCAACACTTCCAGACCGAGAAAACCTTCCATTTTTTCAACTTTTCCTTCTTTGTTAAATCTTTCGATGAGTAGATGTGCATTGCCCGGTGTGATTTTAGATGTATTTGTAACGATAACCATATTAAATTCCTCCTGAATGATGTGGTATGGTCGGTATAATAACCGGATAGCCATTCTCAAATTTGATGGTAGCGTTCATTTCATAAATGTCGCGAAGAAAAGCAGACGTCAAAATCTCACGGGGTTCGCCGGCAACGGCGATGCGTCCCTTTTTAAGCGCAATCATATGATGACAATAGGCCGCAGCTTGCTGCAAATCATGCAGTACCATAACAATCGTCAAACTGGACTCGTGATTGATACGCCGCAGCATATCCATAACTTCAAATTGGTGGGCGATATCCAGAAAAGTGGTCGGTTCATCGAGCAAAAGAATATTCGTTTGTTGGGCCAAGGCCATTGCAATTCGTGCTTTTTGTTGTTCACCTCCCGATAGAGTATGGAACATCCGATCTGCATAGGGCTGGATGCCCGTGATCTTCATGACATGGTCCACGATTTGCTGGTCCTGTCCGGTATGGCGTACCCTCAAGCCCTTGGCATGAGGAGATCTTCCGTAAGCGACCAGCTCGCGGACCGTCAATAACGGCAGCATATCCTTCATTTGCGGTAGCATTGTAATCGTCTGGGCAAAATCACGTCGTTTGTATTCCTGCACGGGCTTGCCCAGGACGGAAACCTGACCCTGATCCTGCTTGAGCAGCCGGGTCATAATCCGCAAAAGCGTGGACTTGCCTGAACCGTTAGGTCCGACGATCGCAGTGAGCTGACCAGCGGGCAAGGTGATATTCACATCGTCCAGCTTGAAATACCCACGTTGTAAGGAGATATGCTCACCCTGAATGGCTGTCATCCAAAATTCCCCCGTTTCTTGAGCAGGATTAAGAAGAACGGTGCCCCGATGACGGCCAGCAAAATACCGACAGGCAGTTCAATCGGGTCAAACCAGGATCGCGCCACCGTATCTGCGAGAACAACCAGTGTCCCGCCGCCCACAATGGAAAGGGGAAGGAGGAAACGATAATCTTCCCCGATTAGCAGCCGTATGACGTGGGGAACAACCAGTCCTACAAAGCCGATCAACCCGGCTACACTGACCGCCGTACCGGCGAGCAGGGCAGAGAGCAAGATAATGAGCATACGTTGAAGCTCCACTCTCTGGCCCAGCAGCTGTGCTGAATCGTCGCCCAGCAGCAGCAAATTAGCTGGTTTAATCGCAAACAGAGAGGCGATTAAGCCAATAATGGCGTAAGGCGCCATGAACTCTAAATGATGCCAGCTTCTTCCGTTTAATCCGCCGGATAGCCAAGGAAGAACGGCCTGTACGCGGTCGCTGTACATGACCATTACACCGTTGGTGAGTGCGCCCAGCAGCGCGTTGATCGCAACGCCAGCGAGCACAATTTTAACAGGCGATGCCCCTCGGTCCCAAGCCAGCAGATAAATGATGATTGCGCTCAGAAAGGCTCCCAAAAAGGCGGTTATCGGAAGAAGGTAGCTGAGCTGTGGAAGCATCACCATCGTAATGACGGCGGCAAGTCCACCTCCAGCCGATACACCAATAATGCCAGGGTCAGCCAATGGATTTTTCATGACACCTTGAAGAAGTGCTCCGGAAGCTGCGAGACAAGCTCCTACCAGTAAACCTACTAATACTCTGGGTAGCCGGAGATCCATCAGGATCGTGCGATATGTAGATTCATCATTATGTAGCAAAACATGATTAATTTCTTGAAGTGGAATCGATACCGAACCGTAGGCCAGACCGTACACAGAGACGGCCAGCAGTAGAATCGGAAGGGTGATCCAGGCGATGGTGCGTCTTCTGGCGCGCTGTAGTTTGTTCATCTCCATCGCCTATTTCGCCGGATACAGCTTTTGATGCATCAAATCCAGCGCTTTAGTGACACGTGTGCCCGGATTCGTACCGAACAGATCTGAAGGTAAAACCTCGACCTGATTGTTTTTGACTGCTCGGATCCCGTTCCAAGCTGCATTTTCCTGCATTTCCTTTATAAATGCGGCTTTAACATCTTCCGTATTGCCATGGGTCATGATAAAGATGTAGTCAGGGTCAGCCTGTATGATGCGTTCTGTGTTCAGCTGCGCATATTGCGGGAAATTCTGCAGGCCCGGAAAATCAGAGGCGATGTTAGAGCCACCCGCAGCTTCCAGAATGTTTCCACTTAGTGAATTTGGCAGTGCCGCCATATACGTAGCCGGGGCTCCGTAGACTAGCAACACCTTCGGTTTGGAGGCAGAAGCAGTTTCCTTTTGCAGCTTAGCTACTTGTTGGTCAATTTGCTGGTTCAGCTTCACGGCCTGAGCCTGCTTTTGCAGTAATTGTCCGAACAGCGTAATTTGCGACTGAATATCGTGAACTGAATTGGCTCCCGTCAGCAGCAGCTGTGAACCGACTCCTTCAATGGCTGGAATGTCTTTTTCATTCATAGGATAATTGCCTAGCACGACATCCGGTTTGAGCATCGTAATTTTCTCCAGATCGACTTCATGAGTGGAGCCTACTTGCTGAACGTTCTCAGCAGCAGGAACGACGGCAGGTCCATTGGAGTTGGGTCTGCCCACGGCAGTTCCACCCAATGCGTATATGATATCCAGATCGCCATTGCTGAGCGCAATGATATGTTGTGGGGCCTTTTGAAACGCTAACGTCCGTTTTGAAAAATCAATAACTTGAATCGCCGCACCGCTTGGCGTGCCAGAAGTGGCAGATACGGATGCACTGGTTGGTTTGTGATCTGCGGTCGAGGCACCATTACTACATCCGGTAACTGCCAATAAAAGCGCTGCGGACGACCACAACACATAAGATTTCATGTTATTCCTCCTGCAATTTTCGAGTTAAACAATAATGATAATCATTTTCATTTATGTATAAGAGAATGATAATGAATATCACTGGGGATTGTCAATTGAAAAAAGCGAATTTTTAAATAAATTTTGAACTAAAAATAAGAGGTAGCTATTCTACTTATAGAAGAAGGAACCACAAATTTTTCTTAAAAAATAGCATATATCAAGGGATTATGTACATGCAAATACATATTGACATTTTCGAAAAGTGTAAGATATATTGGTGATGGGTTTACTTTATTTTGCGAAATTCTGGAATAGAAAGGTGGGAAGACACGGCTCAAAAAGAGCTATTTTTTTTAATTATCAATTGAGAATGATAATCAATTACTTAAATTCTCGTGGGGAGGGACTGCTGTCAAAATGAAGAAGGGGTATTCTGCAATTATTGCTGTGTTTCTGCTGGTGAGTGTGCTGAGCTTTTGGCCAACTTCGTCATCTGTAGTAGCCGCTGCGGCTTCTCCAAAATTGGCGGATGGTACATACACGCTCAAATACAATATTCTCAAGGCAGAAAATGATTCAGTGTCCATGGCTAATGATTATTTTGAAAAACCAGCTAAGTTGTATGTAAAAAAAGGTCAAATGACCATGCAAATTAAGCTGAATCATAGCGAATGGACAACCGGGTTTAAAGTAGATTACAAAGGCAAAATCATCGATACAAAGGTCATCCATAAGGATGCCAAAACCGATACCCGCACCGTACAATTTCCAATTACGAGTGTGAACAGCCCGCTAATCTCTAAAATTCATGTTACTGTCCCTGCGTATAACTACGATCATGACTATACGATCCGCTTCGCTTTTGATTCCAAAAGCGTCAAAAAAGTAACAGCCGTTCAGCCCGCGAAATCAACTAAATCTTCCAAGAAGTAAATTCAAGTTATCTTTATCGTTCATAAAATCAACATAAATTCAAGCATAAAAAATTGAGGAGTGTGTGTAGATATGAATATGGTAATGAATCGCTTTGAGCAATTTTCTTTTAAGAAGGTATTCGTCGCATTGATCATGACAGCGCTTGTTTTTGCACTCGTTGCTCCATTCTCAGCTAAAGCGGCAGCAGCCGACGGCACGTATAACGTAGACTATACCGTTCTGAAGGATCAAACCAATGAGACTTCTCGATTGGATAGCTACCTGACGAAGCCTGCTCAGGTTACAGTAGCTAATGGCAAAAATGTCGTTCGTCTGACTGTGAAAAGCAGTAATCTGATTACAACGTTCAAAGTAGAGCAAAATGGCGTACTGCAAGATGCGACTGTAGTAAGCACAGATACTGCTAGCAACACTCGTGTAGTGGAATTCGAAGTTGCTGATCTGAATGCAAAAGTAAATGCTTACGCTGAAATCACAATTCCAGTAATCGGCTACACAGGCAAGTACGATGTACAACTGCGATTCGACGAAATCTAATCCAAAATAAAACGTAAAAGGAGATTAAAAACATGAACATGATTATGAATCGTATGGAAAAATTGTCTTTGAAAAAAGTAATGCTTACTGTGCTGATGGCAGCGCTTGTTTTTGTGGTACTAGCTCCATTTTCTTCCAATAAAGCGAACGCGGCTTTGCCTAATGGAACGTATCAATTGCCTTATACCGTTTATAAAGATGGAACCACTCAGCCATCTTACATGGATACAAATGGTTATGTGAAAAAACCAGCCACACTGATTGTTACGAATGGTCAATATAAAGTGAGAGTAGCTATTACCAAAAGTGCTTGGGTTACTGAATTCAAAACTCAACAAAACGGTCAGTATGTGAATGGGACTGTAGTAAGCACATCAGGGGATACAAGAATAGTCGAATTCCCTGTAACTAGCCCGTCTCAAAAATTGAACGTTAAACTGCATGTAAGTGTGCCTGCAGAATACACGGGTGGTATTCCGTACGATCACGACTATGTTGTTCAATTCCAATTCGACGACAGCGATATTTAAGACTTCTTTTTGAAAATATAATTTTGAATTGAATACTCATTTGGAGCTTAGTTTCAAAGCTCCAAATGAGTATATTTTAAGTAGGGGGATACATCACCTTGAAAAGCCGATTTAACAAATTTATAACGACATTTGCTGCTGTTCTAATGTTGTTTTCTTTATTTTCACCGTACGTAGGAGCAACACCTGAGGGTGAGTCTACATCGTCGAATTTGCCCGATTCAAGCACTACAGTCACTAGTGCTACTTATGCTACTTATGAAATTCCAGTAGAAGTACCCAGCACATATGCTGAGCCTACCAATGTTATAACCACCACCGATGCGACCTATGCAGATGGAGAATACCTGATTGATTACAAACCTTTAAGAAAGACGGTCAGCGGTAGCACCGGAGATTCGAGTTTCAAAACAAACTATACCTTTCCAGGAGACTTGATCATTAAAGATGGAAAATACCATTTTTCATTTAGGTTTGCGGAAACTCAAGGTCTATCGAAATTTTTAGTAGAACAAAACGGGGAGACAGTTCCCGCAAAAATAGAGGTGGATTCTGGAAAAACTTCCGGGACTGTAAGCTTCGATGTTTATGATTTTCATCAAAATGTAAATACGGAGTTTGGGTTTAATAGCAGTTCTCCATGGTATGTAGATACCGATCCGGACCGTTCAGTGAAGGAATGGATTGAGTTTGATCCTTCCAGTTTGAGACTTAAAAACTCAACAGAGAATCCAACGGTTCCACCTGTAACACCACCGGTAACGCCTCCTAATACAGGAGAAAAACTTTCTGATTTGGATTTTGCTCTTTTGAAAGATGGAACCAATGAAAAGTCTATGATGAATGGGTATACGGAGAAACCAGGCTCTCTAATTGAGCGTGGAGGTAAACAATATGCCCAGTTTACATTAAAGAACAGCAAACAGATTGATGGTTTCAAGGTAGAGCAAAATGGAGTGTTAACCGACACCTCTGTTGTAAGTGAAGATCAAACTGCGAATACACGTATGATCGAGTTTGAAGTAAAAGATCTGCCTGCCAAGCTCAACGCATGGGTAAGCGTCAACTGGCCTGAGCTGGGCTACGTGCATACTTATAATGTAGATCTTCAAATGGCTTCTATACCCGCTCCATCAGATTTGGCAGATGGAACGTACTCGATTAACTTTAACGCGCTGCACGCCACAAAAGATCAGCCATCAGCCATGGCACAGTATCTGTTGTCTCCGGCGACTTTGACGGTAGCGAAGGGACAAAAAGAAGTTTCCTTCACCATTAAAGACAGCACTACAGTAACGGAATTCAAAACAGAACAAAATGGAACGTTGACGGATGCGGATATTGTAAGTGAGGACAAGACAGCTAATATGCGTGTTGTGAAATTCAAAGTAGCAGATTTGGACGCTATTCTGAATGCACAGGTACATGTGAGCACGACCTATCCAGGTGGGGTTTATGAAATGGATCATAAACTTCGTCTTCAGTTCGATAAAAACAGTATCTCGGGATCAGACAATGGTTCATCTCCAGTAACGTCAAATCTGGACTTCACGCTGTTAAAAGACGGTTCGAGTGAAAAGTCCATGATGGATGGATATACGGAGAAACCAGGCGTTTTGATTGAACGTGAAGGCAAGAGGTATGTTCGTTTTACTTTGAAAAACAGCAAGCAAATTGACGGCTTTAAAGTAGAACAAAACGGAGTATTGACGAATACGACCGTAGTAAGTGAAGACAAAGCTGCGAATACACGAGTTATTGAATTTGAAGTAAAAGAAGTACCTGCCAAGCTAAACGCATGGGTAAGCATCAACTGGCCTGAGTTCAACTATGTGGAAACATATAATGTCGATCTCCAATTAGGAACGGCAACATCCCCGGTTGATCCTGAGACGCCAGGTACACCAGGTACGCCCGGAAAGGTTATAGCCGATGGAACGTATTCGATCCAGTTCAATGCACTGCACGCAACAAAAGATCAAAAATCGGCAATGGCGCAATATTTATTATCTCCGGCAACACTGACGGTATCGAAAGGCAACTATGAAGCTTCCTTCACAATCAAAGACAGCGCCACAGTGACGGAGTTCAAAACAGAACAAAACGGAACGTTAACAGATGCAGATATCGTAAGCGTGGACAAGAAAGCGGACACACGTGTTGTGAAATTCAAAGTGGCCGATTTGGACGCTATTATGAATGCACAGGTACATGTGAGCACGACCTATCCAGGTGGGGTTTATGAGATGGACCATAAGCTTCGTCTTCAATTTGACCTCAGCAGCATTGCGGCAAAAGGAACAGATGGCGGCACAACTCCCGTGACTGAAAACGGCAGATACAGCATTGATTTCTCCGTACTCAAAAATGGAAGCAATGAATTATCTGTGATGGATGGCTATATGCAGAAACCAGCCACGCTGTTAAGACAGTCCGGTAAAAATGTGATTCAGATTAAAATGGACAAGAGCAGCTGGATTAAAACGTTCAAAGTAAATGGTGCAGAGGCTCAGGTTGTCGATCAATCGAGCTCCGCAGATACAAGAACAGTACAATTCGAAGTACCAAATCTGTCGGATAAAGTGACAGTGAATACGCATGTTATCGTACCTGGATTGGATTTGGGTGGCATCCCTTATGACCACGTATATGATGTGCAGTATCAATTCGAGCCTGCTACCATTCGCAGCTTTGTCGAGCCTTCCTCTTCGGGTGCAGCTGATCCCATTGTTAAATTGGATTTCGACAAGCTTGCCAATGGTAAATATGCTTTGAAATTCAGTATCATTTTGTCTGATGGTTCCACAGGAGTGGATTCTCCGGCTCAACGCTTCATCACTGACGAATCGGCGCAATTGGTCGTGGAAGGCGACAAACGGTTTGTAGGTCTAAAGCTGCAAAACAGTAATGAAGTGAAGGCGCTACGCATTTGGGACAACGCAAGCGGGGACTATCGAGACGCAGAAGTGACCCAGGAAGATGCAGCAAGCAATACGAAGCACGTTCGGTTTAGTGTGAATGACTTTAAAAACAATGTAAAAGGCCAATTGGTTGTCTATGAAGCCCCTAAAGTGGCAACTGCCACTCCGATGGTCTTTAAGACTGAGGATCGGGTGGAGAAGGTCTACGATTTTGAATTTAAATTTAACACCAGTGATGTTTCTTACTACAACGAAACTAAAGCAGACGAAGTAGAGCAAGGGAAAAACAACTTAGCGGATGGAGAGTACAGTGCGAACTTCCGTGTGCTGGCGAACGGAACGGACAAGGATTCTCTAGTGGCTCCTTTTGTACAGAGTCTAGCGAAATTGATTGTGAAAAATGGGAAGGTTCAGGCTCATGTAACCGTTACGGACAACCAGGCTTTGAAGCTATTCCAAACGGATTTTGAAGGCCGTTATGCCAATCCGACGATTATGGGTTCGGACACCAAAGGTGACACGCACACTATTGCATTCGAAGTGCCTGATCTGGATAAAAAGTTGAGCGTGTACACACAGGTATATCTGCCTGAGAAATACATTCTAAATGAGAAATTCGGCGGACAGATTCAATTTGACCGTGCATCGCTAAAAGGTGAGGGAGTCAATGCGGCTACAACTGCAACCGCAACTGAACCGATAGTAGCTTCTACGGACAAGGTAGCAGAACCGACCACACCTGTGGCAGAAAAAAAATCAGTAGTTGAGCAACCGGCTCAAACGGCTTCCGAGAAGCAATACACGATTAATTACAACGTATTTAAAGACAAAACGAGTGAAGCTTCCGTTATGGACGGTTATCTCGACAAACCAGCTACACTGATTGAAAAGGGAGACAAGCGCTATATTCAAGTGACTTTGAAAAATAGCTCCTGGATGCCAGCCCTCCAAGTGGAGCAAAACGGTACCCTGAAAGATGTAGAAGTGATCTCGACATCCGGCGATACACGTGTCGTTCAATTCGAGGTAGGGGACTTGTCCCAGAAAATCAGTGCTTACACACACGTCATTGTGCCTGGCTTGGTCCTTGGCGGAGTGCCGTATGATCACTGGTATACAGTTCAGTTTCAATTTGATGAAGCAAGCCTGAAAGCGAAGTAGCCTCAGGTTGTGACATTCATGAAGCACGAATAACAGCAAAGTTTGTATGCGAGCAAGTCTTGGTGCCCCGGCGTCAAGACTTGTCAGCATTTACATACCCGAGGAATTTGCAAAAATCCAATAAGCGACTTCTAATGAACAATATGTAGATCGAAATGGTCTAATTCGTCTAGATATTGCACCTTGGAGCGACTGGAATCGAATTTTGCAAAATAAGGATCCCGAAAAGTTGGGGTTCCTAATGTTGTTCTATATTTTGAATTGAGGTGACTGGATTTCCATGAAACGGTATATAGCATGGGCTCAAGGAAGATCGTTTTGTTTGTATATGTTAATCGGCATCGTGATCTTGTTGCTGGCTGGGTGTTCGGGAGGAGCACAGGCTGGACAGAATCAGAGCGATGGTTCGAAATCAGCGGCAACATCTAATACAACCGGAAAGTCGTCTGATGGTAAAGCTCAAGCTCCTCGTATTGTGGCAACTACGGTAGCCATTGCGGAAATCACGGATGCGCTGGGCCTGGATTTGGCAGGCAAGCCGACAAGCACAAAAGTGCTGCCTGACCGTTACAAGGATGTGCCTGATGTGGGTAATCCGATGAGTCCTGATATGGAAAAAGTGATGTCACTGAAGCCGACGGACGTACTGTCGGTAACGACACTGAAATATGATCTGGAGCCTAAATTTAAAGATTTGAAAATTAATGCCGAATTTTTGAATTTTGAAAGTCTCACGAATATGCAAAAAGAGATTCAAAAGCTGGGAGACACGTTTGGCAAAGCCGATAAGGCCAAAGAGATTAATGGAGCTTTGGATGCCAAAGTAGCTGAGATTCAACAAAAAATCAAAGGGAAGAAATCCCCTAAAGTATTGATTTTGCTGGGAGTACCGGGAAGCTATCTGGTGGCTACCGAGCATTCCTATATCGGGGATCTGGTCAAAATTGCAGGAGGAACAAATGTGGTTCAGGGCGAGAAGGTGGAGTTCATTGCCCACAATACCGAAGCCTTGCAGCAATCCAACCCCGATATCATTTTGCGCGCTGCACACGGGATGCCGGATGAAGTAGTGAAAATGTTCGATGAAGAGTTTAAAACTAACGATATCTGGAAGCATTTCAACGCTGTGAAAAATGGGCATGTCTATGATCTGCCTGAACCGTTGTTTGGCACAACAGGGAATTTAGCGGCAAACTCGGCGCTGGATGAGCTGATGAAAATGCTGTATCCTTCGAATTAAAGGAAGCTGATGACATGTCCAAAAAAGTATGGAGCCTTATTGTTGTAATTGTCTTGCTCGTCGGCGTTATGCTGTATTCAGCGATGACAGGCAGTCTCAAGGTGAATTTGAGTCAGTTGGTGGCCGGATTGTGGACAGGTGTAGATGATCAGGTGAATGTGGTCAAGGACCTGAGACTACCGAGAATTTTCGTGTCCGTGATGGCAGGTGCAGCACTTGCAGTAGCGGGTGTTTTGCTGCAAGCCGTCATGAAAAACCCACTGGCGGATGCAGGGGTTATCGGCATTTCTTCGGGAGCGGCATTGATCTCGCTGATTGCGGTGACGGTCTTTCCTGCGCTTTATTTCTGGATGCCATTCTTTTCATTTATTGGCGGGGCGTTAGCCTGTCTAATGGTTTATGGTTTTTCATGGAAATCCGGCTTGCATCCGATTCGTCTCATTCTGATCGGGGTGGCTGTGAACGCCATTTTTTCTGGACTAGGTCAGTCGTTTAACTATCGAGGCAGTTATGCAGTCACTAGCATTAATCAGGTTACCACTTCAACCTTGTCTATGAAAAAATGGGTAGATGTCGAGGTTATTGTGACCTATGGCGGGATTGGGCTAATTTTAGCCATGCTCGTGTTCTCTTGGTGCAATTTCTTGTCCCTTCAAGATAAAACAGCTAAAAATCTGGGATTCAATGTAACGCGTGCACGACTTTTGATTTCTGTGATTGCAGTGCTGCTTGCAGCAACGGCTACAGCCATCGCGGGAGTGATTGCCTTTATCGGCCTGCTCGTTCCGCATTGTGCCCGCTACCTAGTTGGCTCGGATCATAAGTGGTTGATTCCATTTTCCGCCTTATGCGGCGGCTTGCTGCTGCTGCTCGCGGATACACTGGGGCGGACGGTGCTTGCTCCCAATGAAATCCCAGCTTCTATTATTATGGCCGTCATTGGCGGGCCGTTCCTGATATTCCTGATCAGAAAGGCGGATCGCACCTATGGACATTAAGGATATAACCTTCTCATATGATCGGAAAACAGATCGTCTGCATGCTATTAATGCTGTTATTGAGTCGGGACGGATTACGACCATTATTGGTCCCAACGGATGCGGCAAATCGACGCTGCTCAGCGTGATGTCCAACAATGCTGTTCCCCGCTTGGGCCAGGTGATTCTGGACGGCAAGGGGATAGCCCACTACAAGCCCAAGGAACTGGCCCGTCAACTGGCGGTAGTCCATCAGCAGAACGAGGCACCTTCCGACTTGACAGTAGAAAAGCTCGTCAGCTTCGGCAGGTTGCCGCATAAGAACATGTTCACAGCGAGACGTGACGAGGATGAGGAGGCGATTGAGTGGGCAATAGCCTGCACTAACCTGAACGAACGTAGAACTCGCACGTTGGATCAGCTCTCAGGAGGAGAACGGCAGCGTGTATGGATTGCAATGGCCTTGGCACAGCGGACGCCAATTTTATTTTTGGATGAGCCGACCACCTATTTGGATATGTACTACCAGCTTGAAATTTTAGAACTCATTCGGCAGTTAAACCAGGAACATGGACTGACAATTGTGATGGTGTTGCATGATATCAACCAGGCTATTCGGTATAGCGATGTGATGATTGCCATGAAGGAAGGGCGTATTATAGCGAACGGCCCACCTACAGAGGTCGTTACATCTGAACTGATCCAGGCGGTCTATGACGTGGAGGTCGTAATCAAACAGGATGATGAAGCCGGCATGTACCTCATTCCGATAGGTGTCGGGGTTTCCTGACATTTACAAGCGTGCAGAACGTCAATGCTGCGACTTAACACGTCTTTCCTCGTGGTATCTTAACGAATTTAAAACATGAAAATGGTTCTGGTCCATGTGTTTGTCAGGTGACAATGGTGGAGACAGAAGCATTTTTTATTTTATTTATAAGATATTGGATGAGATTCAGGGGCGGTTATACTTATACTACGGTTCGAATCCGATCTTTTGTGTGTTATACTATTGCCGTCGGTAATTTTGTGTTTAGCACTTTACTAATGATAAGGATGGTATGCTTATATGATCAGTACAAGCGGCGTAACGCTTCGTTATGGTAAACGCCCACTTTTTGAAGACGTAAATATCAAATTTACTCCTGGGAACTGCTACGGCCTGATTGGGGCGAATGGCGCGGGTAAATCCACCTTTTTGAAAATTCTTTCCGGTGAAATCGAAGCCAATTCAGGCGAGGTTCACATGACACCGGGCGAACGGATGGCAGTGCTCAAGCAGAACCATTATGAATACGATGAATTCCCAGTTCTGGAAACCGTTATTATGGGCCATACGCGTCTGTATGAAATCATGAAGGAAAAAGATACTTTGTATGCCAAAACGGAATTTACCGAAGCGGACGGCCTACGTGCTGGGGAGCTTGAAGGTGAATTTGCGGAGCTGAACGGATGGGATGCCGAGCCGGATGCAGCTTCCTTGCTGATCGGTCTTGGTATTTCCCGCGACCTGCATGACAAGAACATGTCTGAGCTGAGTGGTAATGACAAGGTACGTGTTCTCCTGGCTCAAGCGTTGTTTGGTCGTCCGAACAATTTGCTGCTCGATGAGCCTACCAACCATTTGGACCTCGAATCCATTCAATGGCTGGAAAATTTCTTGATGGACTATGAAGGCACCGTCATCGTCGTATCCCATGATCGTCACTTCCTGAACAAGGTATGTACGCATATTGCGGATATTGATTTTGGCAAAATCCAGATGTACGTCGGCAACTACGACTTCTGGTACGAGTCCAGCCAGCTTGCGCTTGCCTTGACTCGTGATGCCAACAAGAAAAAGGAAGAGAAGATCAAGGAACTGCAAGCCTTTATTCAGCGCTTTTCCGCGAATGCTTCCAAGTCCAAACAGGCTACTTCACGTAAAAAACAACTGGATAAAATTACGTTGGATGACATCCGTCCATCGAACCGTAAATATCCTTTCCTGAACTTCAAGCCTGAACGCGAAGCAGGCAAACAACTCCTGACAGTAGACCGCCTCAGTAAAACCGTTGAAGGCGAGCAAGTGCTGAATGAGTTCAGTCTGGTTGTGAACAAAGGCGATAAAATCGCGTTTGTTGGCCCGAACGGCATGCCTAAATCGACGCTCTTCCAGGTGTTGATGAACGAGATCGAAGCAGATAGCGGAGAATTCTCTTGGGGGATTACAACTAGCCAGGCTTATTTCCCGAAAGATAATTCCACCTATTTTGAAGGTGTGGATATGAATCTTGTGGAATGGCTGCGTCAATATTCCAAGGATCAGGACGAAACGTTCCTGCGCGGCTTCTTGGGACGTATGCTTTTTTCTGGAGAAGAAGCGCTTAAGAAAGCAAGTGTGCTGTCCGGGGGCGAAAAGGTTCGCTGTATGCTGGCGAAAATGATGCTGAACGGTGCCAATGTGCTGTTGCTGGAAGAACCGACCAATCACTTGGATCTGGAGTCCATCACAGCGCTGAACAATGGTCTGATTGATTTTGACGGTACTATATTGTTCACATCCCATGACCACCAGTTTATTCAAACTATTGCAAATCGAATCGTGGAAATTACACCAAACGGCGTAATCGACCGTACGATGAGCTATGATGAATACTTGGAAAATGAAGAAATCGCGAAATTGCGTGAACGTATGTATCCGGTAGAAATCGGCTAGAATCCAAACCGGCTAACTTCAACAACTAGATAAACGAAAGAGGAGCTCCTTTAGGCCATTGATATGGTCGGGAGACTCCTCTTTTTTCGTTTGTGCCATGACCCATAGCTTACTCGGTTCCGGAGTGAGGTAAGATAGACCTCGTCCGATTTTGCGTACTATATATATACTATGGGGTGGCTTATGATCCGCCTGTACGACGGCGTTGGTTGTTCGGCTTCTTCGTATTTTGGCTTTTCAGTGTTTTGGCGGAACCGCCTTGAAAGCCGCCCTGCTGTGAAGCGCCGGACTGCTGTTTTTTTTGTGCCAGCTTTTCCCGAATGGCATCTGCGAGATTAACTTTACGTGGTTCATTAGCATCGCTCATGAATAAATTCCTCCTGTTGCCGCCAGATTCATGTCAATCATGCTGGATTGAATAAAAACGCGGCTGTGTCCTCATTTTATACGTTTTTAAAAGAAGGGACAAGGGCAACAATGATAACACACATCTGGGGTGGGGTGGAAGAGAAAACCTCTGTTTTTTGCGTGAAGGAAAAAATGTTTTGTATAACCTACAGGAATGGGGCCTGGCAATACTTTTTCGTTGTTACTACAGCGATGCAGAGCGGAAAGACTGTTTCTCTAGACCCACACAAAGTTCGTCTGCTATCCTGAAAATAACAGTTAACCAAAGAAAATTGTTATTATTCAGGGCAGCAACGCTGCTATTTTTATTTTTGGGCCCGGTAAGATCGTTCTGCTGGGAACTATATATTTGAAGGAGTGTCCTGCGTTGTGGTAAATGTCTATGAAGAGATACGAAAAGGTGAGCGCGGGGCGTGGGTGAGCATTGCTGCTTATCTCTTGCTGTCCGCCTTTAAGCTGATTAGCGGATATATATTTGCTTCTAGCGCGTTGCGGGCAGATGGCTTCAATAATGTCACCGATATTGTAGTGTCGGTTGCTGTACTGGTTGGACTGAGAATTTCCCAAAAGCCACCGGACTCTGACCATGCCTATGGACATTTTCGGGCAGAAACGATCGCGGCGCTGCTGGCGTCCTTTATTATGGCTGTCGTCGGTTTGCAGGTGCTTATTGATGGGATCGGGAGCATTTTCAAGGGCGGAAAGCAAATACCGGATATCACCTCCGCGGGTGTAGCTGTGATTTGTGCAGTGATTATGCTGGGAGTGTACCTTTACAATAACAGACTGGCACGGCAAATTAACAATAAGGCTTTGCTGGCAGCGGCCAAGGATAATCTATCGGATGCACTTGTCAGTGTTGGGGCAGCAGTTGGCATTATCGGCGCACAGTTCGGCCTACCCTGGCTGGATACTGTAGCTGCGATTGCGGTAGGATTTATCATTTGTAAAACAGCGTGGGATATTTTTAAGGATTCCACGCACAGCTTGACCGATGGATTTGATGAGCAAGAGCTGTCTGACTTACGGAGTACGATTGCCTGTATACCTGGAGTAGAGGGGATTCGGGACGTTAAGGCACGTGTACACGGCAATCATGCGCTGGTGGATGTGGTCATTGAGGTCAATCCGCAACTCAGCCTGATTGAAGGGCATCGAATCAGCGACCGGATTGAGGAACGTCTGCAAGAGGTTCATAATACGATGCATGTCCATGTCCATGTAGAACCCAAATTATAGATTAATTATTGAATAATTAGTGTTAAAAGTGACTTTAGACCTATATGCAAAAGGCGTATACGCTTCCTTTTGTGACGTTTGGATTATATCTCTCTTCCTGCTGCTTTTACTATAATGAAGGCATGTCCGGCTATATTCGTCGGAATTGGATATGCTCTTCAAATTCGTAAAAACAGCCAGGAGGTGCAACATTGAGAAGACGCGTGATGGGAATGCTCATGACGTCAGCCGCGCTGTTGGCAGCAATTCATGTAGCGCCGGGTCAGGTTGACGCAGCGGCATCAACAGCATCCACAGGACAGAAGGCAGTTATTCAGGCGGCTGTAAAGCTTAGGTCCGGTCCTTCGACTACAGGGGATGTAGTCAGCTTTATGAAGCAGGGAGAGGCCGTAACGGTATTGGAGAAAACAAACAGCTATTGGTATAAGATCAAGACTTCTGATGGAGTAACCGGATATACTAGCAGCTCCGACAAGTACATAAAAGTTGGCGCTACCAGCGTCGCTGCTGCTGTCACCTCATCTGCCAGCCGTAAACCGGAAGCCGCAGAGTCAGTTAAAAATGTTTCAGCTAAAGAGGCTGTAGCCTCAGTGAATAGTTCTGCCGGTCAAACGAAAGCCACGATTCAAACGTCCGTTCGTTTGCGGGCGGAGGCATCCACTTCTTCCGAGGTTTTGGGCTATTTGAATGCAGGGGATGTCGTTACGATTACCGATCCAAGTAATGCCTATTGGTTCAAGGTTACCAATGCTGATGGTACGATAGGCTACGTCAGCTCGTCTCCACAGTATATTCGTATTGGTGAGGGCGTCGTTGTGCAGCAGCCTGTGTCTGCTCCGGTGACAACCACTCCTGATACTACCGCAATACCTGTGACAGCATCTCCTGCGTCAACTATGAACATGTTTTCCGGTGATGCAGCGGCTGCAATAGAGCAGGTTATTAACACGGGGATGACTTATCTCGGAACTCCATATGAATATGGTTCGGATCGTAACAGTACGGCTACTTTTGATTGCTCGGCATTTACCCGTCAAATTTTCCGTCAGGCTGTAGGTATCCAGCTTCCGGCAGATTCTCGTTCACAGGGTGAGTGGATCAAGCAAAATAGTCAGCCGAATACGGACATGACTACGCTGAAGCGTGGCGACTTACTCTTCTTTACAAATTATAATGCATCTTCCGGGGCGTACACGTCCTTGGATAATTCCTCCCAAACGATTACACACGTAGCTGTATATTTGGGAGACAACAAGCTTCTCCATACGTTTTCTGTAGCGGGTGGCGGTGTAAAAGTTACGGATTTCAGCAAGCCTTGGCAGGACCGTTTCCTGTTTGGGGGTAGCGTGATTCAATAAAAGCGCCGTTAACCGTAAAAAAACTGCATCAAAAAAGGATGTTCCACAGCCCTGTTGACCAGGGTGGGAACATCCTTTTTTGATAAACATTTATTGCTTTTGTACAGCTATCATCCGATAACTATGAAACCCGTCTTCTTCCGGTAAAGAGTGAAATGACGAACAACACCAGAAATATCACAAATAATATTTTAGCAATTGTAGCAGCTATGGACACGACGATACCAAAAAAACCTAAGATTCCGGCGATCACAGCAAAAATTAAGAATAAAGCGGACCATTTTAGCATGTTCTGTATCCTCCTTTAATTGTATATAATGTGGCATACTCACGCCCCGATAGAGCGTGGTTGCAGATGACGGTGACTTCTATAGATTACTCGTGGCTGTGCCATCGTTATATGTTGTTTTAAACGGTGCGAGAGTCCGTGAATCATAACGTTTGGAGCGGAGAAGAAGCCAGCCTGGACGTTGTTTCGTGTCTGAATCTAAAGGGTAACTATGCAGTAATCATAAACATCATCGTGAAAGACGAAAGAGAGGTTACGCCATGTTAACACAGGTCAGCATTTTTATTATTGCTATCGCATTTGCAGTTCTCGTTATTTTCCTCATTAAAACGTTAAAAGCAGCACAAGGCTCACTGGATAAGGTGACTCAAACCTTACAGGATGTACAAAAAACGGTAGATGAACTGAGTTATGAAGTAAAACAAACGGTTCGACATGCGAATGACATCACCGCAGATGTTGATCATAAATTGAAACAAGTGGAGCCAGTGATGGAATCGGTTAGAAACTTGGGAGAGGTACTCAGCGAAGTGACGCTGGCTGCCAAGCAAGCTTCAACAGCGTTAATGACACGGTTTCAGAAATCGCAAAGCGCTGCGAGTAATACTTCCAGAACGGATAACGCGATTAACGCAACGACACCGAATAGACCTTTGACCGCAACGGAGCGGACGGTTCAGAGCTACAATGCGACTTATGAGGAGCCAGCGACCAAGCCGGGTAAAAACTGGTTGGGTTATGTAGACATCGCTGCTGGGGTGTGGCAGAAAATGCGTCAGTAGCATAGTGGCTGAACCGTAAACTACAGGAAATTCATTGAAAGGGTGAGATTTATGATGAAGACGTTATTACTAGCTGCTGGTTTGCTCACTCCCTTTTCCGGACAGGATATGGTTCAGCAAACCGTTTCCCCGCAAACAGCGGGGCATATGGTTAGGACTGTGCAGACGATACCCGCTCCACATGCTGTACCAGCAGATTTTCATACCTTAAACGGCATATCTTTGGATGATACACGTGCCGATGTATTGAAAAAGCTGGGCAGGCCACTACGAGTCAAAAAGGATACGCTGCTGCTTTCTACAGAATACCAATATCCAGATGTTGTAGTTGGTATGCGTGAGGACGTCGTTTCTTATGTGCATGTAGACCCTGCTGCCGGTCGAATCAAGGTAAATGATGAGTGGTTGCCGCTGCAACGGAAAACGCTGGATCAGGCGCTGGGTGGCTCGCAATTCACGGCGGAAGACGGAGAGGTCTATGTACGCGGACAACGTGCAATCAAAGTATTTATGGATGAGACGTCTGATAAACCTAAGTATGTCGAGTTTTTTGATGAAACGGAATGGTAATTGATATTTCCGAGGCGTGACATAACATGGAAGTTTCAAATGGATGTGTGAAGTGTAATAGTCAGAGAAGTCAATCCTTAAAGGAGCGTGAGAAACATGAATCAGACCAATCATAAATCTTATGCCAAAGTGGTAGATAACGGTGTACAAGCCGTTGAAGCAGTAAATGAGTTGCGTAACACGGGCTATCGTTATGAGGATGTGTTCGTGCTCGCTCATGATCAGGATCGGACAGATCGTATTGCTGATACGGTGGATGCTAAGGAAATCGGGATTAAGGAAGAGGGCGTTTTCGACTCATTAGCCAACTTGTTCCGTTCCCGCGGCGATGAGCTTCGCGCTAAAATTACTTCCTTGGGATTTACAGATACCGAAGCTGACTTTTATGAAAAAGAACTGGATCAGGGTAAAGTGCTGGTCATTGCTAAAAAAGCGTGATATTGCTGTTCGCCATAAAAGCAGAGTGGCATTAGATTCGAAAAAGAGGATGTTGACCGCAGCACAAGTGTTTCGCGGGTCCTCCAAAAACATAGATAAGGAATGGGGTTCCAGCCTCATTCCTTATCTATGTTTTTGGAATGCCTTCTTACGGAAACACTACTTCTAATGAACAAGGGTGTTGCCGTTTAAGCAGGTATAGTATAATACATGAGTTACAGATAAGGAGAGGCCAATGAGAATTCTAATTGTTGACGATAACCCGACGAATGTCATTATTATTCGTGAAATACTGAAAAAAGAAAATTATCGGGATGTGATCTCTGCTAGCTCGGCCGCAGAAATGTTGGAGCATCTGGGAATCGGTGATCGTACCATTAGTCTTCGACCCCGTCCTTCAGACATTGATTTGGTGCTGCTGGACATGATGATGCCTGAAATGGACGGCATTGAAGCTTGCAGTATTGTGCAGGAATATGAGCATTTAAAAGATATCCCGATTATTATGGTAACGGCAGTAGGCGATTCCAAAAAATTGGCCGAAGCTCTGGATGTGGGAGCCGTCGATTATGTCACGAAGCCGATCAACAAGGTAGAGCTAATGGCGCGAATCCGGTCTGCTTTGCGTCTCAAACAGGAGAAGGACTGGCATAAGGATCGGGATCAGCGAATTCAGGATGAGTTGAAGCTGGCCGCGATGGTACAGCAGGCGGTGCTTAGTCCTGCCATTCAGGACCCGGTGCTGCAAGTGAATGCGCTCTATCAGCCTTCCTTTGAACTGGCAGGGGATTTATATTCATGGTATCCGTTAGGGGAGGGAAGATATGCCATCATTTTGCTTGATATGATGGGGCATGGCATTTCTTCCTCGTTGTTCTGCATGTTCATTGCGTCTGTACTTAAGGATACGGTGACCACATATGTGGAGCCTGAGAAAGTCATACAAGAGCTGAATCGTCGTTTTAATCAACTGGATCTGGGCAAGCAGCTGGTACAGTATTATTTTACGGCGATTTATATGGTGATTGATACCCGTTCACGGCGAATTGACTATGTAAATGCGGGACATCCTCCCGGTTTGCTGTTCAACCAGGATGGAAGCATTACCAAATTTGACCGTGCATGTAGCCCGGTTGGTTTGTTTGATAAGATTGATGCAGAAATGCACACAATTTATTATGAAGGAACTGGACATATCGCTTTGTATACGGATGGCTTGCTGGAAGCGGTGGAAGGTGAATATGAGGAGCAGTTGGAGTATCTGACTGAGTGTCTACGTAAGTATGAGGATTGGAATGAAGAAGCGATGCTGGATGCATTTTTTCGTAATGAAGCGCCACAGGATCGCGATGATGATAAGTGCTTGATCTGGATTTCATTGAAAGAGGGAGAGAGCTTGCATGAAAATCAGAAATAAACTGCTGATCGGCTTTGGATCGCTTATGGCGATCCTCCTTGTGCTGACGCTAATCAGCTATGACCGTATGGGGAGCCTGAATGAGCAGCTGAATCAGGTTTACCAGGACCGATATGTGAAGGTCCGGAAAACAACGGCTATTCGTGGTCAGGTGAATGATATGGCCAAAGTTATGGCCAACCTGCTTTTAAATCCGGGCTCCTCTGTCGGCGAGGCCAAACGTGAGCTCGATGATATTTCCGCTACTGGAACGAAAGTGCTGGCAAGTCTGCAAACAAACTCAGGCACCAGTGAAGAGCAGCAGCAGGTTGATCGGGTAGCCGTCGCCTGGAATGAATTTCTAAGTTACGAACAAAGGTTAGTTTCCTTGTTGGGACAAGATCGTATTGATGAGGCTAACGCTTTCCGAAACAGTACTGGTTTGCCTGCTCAAGAGGAGGCAATGGACAGCATTAATGCCCTTGCCGTTTTTCAGGATCGGGAGATTGATAACGACATGAAGCAAGCCAATCAGGCCTATGAGGAATCTGTGCAGATTACCACAATTCTGATGGCCGCCGGTCTGATCATGGGCTTACTGGTTATTTTGTGGGTGCTCCCAAGCATTGCCAAAGGTCTAAATATCGTTAATCTCATGATTAATGGTTTTGGCAAGGGAAAGTACAGGGCCATCAGCCGAATGAGTGTTGCCTCCAAAGATGAAATCGGTGAAGTCGCTCGTGTATTTCAACAAATGGCCGGAGACTTGGAAGAAAAGCGGAAATTCGAGCATTCCGTCCTTCAAACGCAGAAGGATCAAACTTGGCTTAATGCCAATACTGCTCGGGTGACTGAGCTGTTCCGCGGTGTGAATTCACTGGAGCAGGTTGCTCAGATGTTCATTAGTGAGTTTACGCCCATCTTGGGAGGCAGCTATGGAGCTATCTATTTGCAAGGAAAAGATGTAGAAGACAACCGTTTTAAGTTATACGGCTCCTATGCAAAGGTGACTGGCGAAAATTCGATTAGGGACGTTATCCATGTGGGCGAAGGATTACTCGGACAATGTGTTCTGGATCGTAAGCCGATCTTGATTACAGAGGCTCCTGACGGATATTTGTCCATAGGCTCTGCCTTAGGAGAAAGTAAGCCAGTGGGAATTATGATCTTCCCTATTTTGTTCGAGGATGAGTGCATCGGTGCTATAGAAATAGCGTCACTGGATCGCTTCAGTGATCTGGAAACGAAGCTGTTTGCTCAATTAGTAGAGAGCTTGGGAATCATTCTGAACAATATCAAGGGACGGATGCGTGTAGAGCAATTGTTGCGCGAATCCCAGGCACTTACTGAGGAATTGCAATGCCAGTCCGAGGAGCTACAAACTCAGCAAGAGGAACTCAAGCGCTCCAACGAAAATTTGGAGGAGCAAACAGAGGAGCTCAAGCGTTCAGAGGAATTGTTACAGCGTCAACAGGAAGAATTGGAGCATTTTAATACTGAACTGATTGCCAAAACTAGAGCGCTAGAAGAACAAGTTCGAGAAGTGGAAGAAAAGAACGACGAGATTGAACATGCACGAGCTCAGTTGGAACAACAGGCAATGCAGCTAGGAATTACTAGCAAATACAAATCCGAGTTTTTGGCTAATATGTCTCATGAGCTGCGTACTCCGCTAAATAGCTTGCTTATTCTTTCTCAGCTCTTGTCTGAGAACAAGGAAGGCAATCTCAAGCCAAAGCAGGTGGAATATGCACAAACCATTTATATGTCAGGCGCGGATTTGTTGAAAATGATTGATGAAATTCTGGATTTATCCAAAGTGGACGCTGGAAAAATGGATATTAACCATGAAGCGGTCCATTTGAAGGAACTGCAACTGTTTGTGGAGCAGAATTTTGCTCCGGTCGCAGCCAAACGTGAGCTTCACCTGCATACCGAAATCGAAGAGAACTTGCCAGATGCCATTATCAGTGACGGTTATCGTCTCAAACAAATTTTACGTAATTTGCTGTCTAATGCCTTCAAGTTCACCATGGAAGGTTCTATTCGTTTCATTGTATCTCGGGCAAACGGAGAGCAGCTTCCTGGTCTGCTAAATCCACGAAGATCCTATCTGGCTTTATCTGTGCGTGATACGGGCATTGGGATTGCTTCCGATAAAACGGATCTGATCTTCGAGGCCTTCCAGCAGGTAGATGGTACAACCAGCCGGAAATACGGGGGGACAGGACTAGGTCTGTCGATCAGCCGCGAGCTTTCCAGATTGTTGGGCGGCGTTATTACGGTGGAATCCGAGCAGGGACAGGGCAGTTGCTTCACACTGTATTTGCCGGAACAAACGCCAACGGCTGAGGATATGGATTCTCATTCGAGAGAGGAATTTAACGGTGCGGATGTGAATTCGGATTTTGAAAATGTCGCAGCCTCGGTAGAAACGGACCTTCCCATGATTATGCCTGCTAAACGGTTGCCATTATATCAGATGCCTTCGAAAAACAAAGTGGAGGACATTATACATCCGGGGGACGACCGAAACGAGATTACCTCGCAGGATAAAGTGTTGCTGATTATTGAGGATGATATTAATTTTGCTAATATTTTGTACGATATGGCCCGTAGCCGGGGCTTTAAGGCACTGATCGCTCTCCAAGGAGACGATGGGCTCAACATGGCTCAGTCTTATTTGCCGGACGCTATTATACTAGATATTCAATTACCTGTAATGGATGGCTGGTCCATTTTGGGTGAGCTAAAAGGAAATTCATCGACACGTCATATTCCAGTGCATGTTATTTCGGTCATAGATGATGTGAAGCAGGGCTTAATGATGGGCGCGATTGCCTATCTCAAAAAGCCTTCCTCGAAGGAAAGTCTGGATAAGGCATTTTCACATATTAAATCGTATACGGACCAAATGGTCAAACGTCTCCTTGTGGTTGAAGATGATGATAATCAGCGTAAATCCATTATTGAGCTGATCGATCATGATGATGTTGCTATTACGGCGGTATCGACAGGTCAGGAAGCACTGCATGAGCTGGCTATCCAGCGGTATGACTGCATGGTACTGGATCTGATGCTGAGCGACATGACTGGTTTTGAACTGCTGGATCGTATTCGAGAGAACGAGCAGCTAACTGACCTGCCGATTATTATTTATACAGGCAAAGATCTGGATAACAAAGAAGAAACGCAACTTCGCAAATATGCAGAGTCTATTATTATTAAGGATGTTAAATCGCCGGAACGGCTTTTAGACGAAACAACGTTGTTCTTGCATCGTGTAGAGGCGAATCTTCCTGAGGATAAACGCAAAATTTTGCAGAAGCTATACAACAAGGAAGAGCTGTTTGAAGGTAAAAAAATACTGTTGGTAGACGATGATATTCGCAATGTATTTGCTCTGTCCAGTGTGCTGGAAAGCTATCGTATGGAGGTTACCTTTGCGGAAAATGGAAGAGAAGCACTGGAACTGCTGGAACAGACACCTGATTTTGATCTGGTGCTGATGGATATGATGATGCCAGAAATGGATGGATATGAAGCGATGCGACGTATCCGGCTAATGCCACAATTCGAGAAGTTGCCTATTATTGCCCTGACAGCCAAGGCCATGAAGGATGATCGTTCCAAGTGTATTGAGGCAGGCGCTTCCGATTATGTAAAAAAACCGATTCAAACCGAACAGCTTTTATCATTAATGCGGGTGTGGTTGTATTCGTAACCCAAAAAATGGGTAATATAAATCGACACATGATTGGAGCGGCACAGGCAAAACCTATTTAGGAATTGGAGAGAGATTATGACATCTAAGGATATGGCGGATAATGCTGCTAATGAAGTGAAATCGAATGATACTGAGCGGGAATTGATTGAGATTGAGCTGTTGCTGGAAGGCATACATCGGCTGTACGGCTACGATTTTCGTAACTACGCTCTGCCATCGATTAAGCGGCGTGTTTATTATCATGCGCAGTCCGAGAATGTAAGCACGATATCAGGACTTCAGGAGAAGGTGCTGCATGATCGCAGCGCCTTCGATAGACTGGTACAAAGCCTTTCTATTCCGGTGACCGAGATGTTCCGTGACCCGGAGCTGTTTCTGAATTTCAGGCAGAAAATCATTCCTATTTTGCGAACGTATCCGTACATTCGAATATGGCATGCAGGTTGCTCCACTGGTGAGGAAGTATATTCTATGGCGATCTTGCTGCATGAAGAAGGCTTATATGATAAGGCCCGCATTTATGCGACGGATATGAATAACCTGTCTTTACAGCAGGCGAAGGAAGGCGTATACGGGATCGACCGAATGAAGCTGTATACCAAAAATTATTTGGAGTCCGGGGGCACACAATCGTTCTCTGAATATTATACAGCCAAGTATGATTCAGTGATGTTTCATCCTTTTTTACGGAAAAATATTATTTTTGCGGAGCACAACTTAGCGACGGACCGGTCCTTTAACGAGTTCAATGTTATTTTTTGCCGGAATGTCATGATCTATTTTAACGACGAACTTCGCAACCACGTACATGGGTTGTTTTATGATAGCTTGAGTCATTTTGGTGTGTTGGTGCTTGGGGCCAAGGAATCCATACATTTTACCGATTATAGTGATTCCTACGAGCCGCTGGACCGGATAGAAAAAATTTACCGGAAGATTAAATAGAGATGCTTAGGAGGATTCCATGGGGCTTCATGAACCGATTCATATATTGCTGGTAGATGACAGACCTGAGAACCTGCTCGCTCTTGAGGCGGTGCTGGAGAGTGAACAATATAATTTGGTAAAGGCCACATCCGGGGAAGAAGCGCTGCGATGTCTATTAAAAGATGAATTTGCAATCGTAGTCCTGGATGTACAGATGCCGGGTATGGATGGAATTGAGACCGCAAAGTTAATCAAGGCCAGAGAGAAAACGAAGGATATTCCAATTATCTTTATTTCAGCTAACAGCAAGGAAGCGGAGCATTTATTTGCGGGGTATTCAGCGGGTGGTATTGATTATATGGTGAAGCCGTTCATCCCTCAAATTCTCAAGTCCAAAATTGAAGGCTTTGTACAAATGTATCTGACAAACAAGCGCTTGAAGACACAGTCCATGCTGCTTCATCAGAAGACCCAGCAGCTGGAGAAGATGAACAGCGAACTGATTGCCGCCAAGGAGGCAGCAGAGATTGCTGCCAATGCCAAAACGGAATTTCTGGCGATGATGAGCCATGAAATCCGCACACCTATGAACGGCGTCATTGGCATGATTGATTTGCTGATGGAGACGGAGCTGCAAAGTGACCAACAGGAATATGCCGATATTATCCGTCGTAGTGCAGACGCGCTGGTGGCAGTCATTAATGATATTCTGGACTTCACTAAGCTGGAGTCAGGCAAAATGGAGGTAGAGGAATATCCTTTTGATCTGGTTTCCTGTATCAAGGAAGTTTTCAGCCTATTTACGGTAGAGGTGAACCGAAAGAACTTGGAACTGGTTTATTTTCTCGATGAACAGATGCCTCCTGTGTTATATGGAGATATGGGGAGATTGCGTCAAGTACTGATTAACCTGGTATCCAATGCCGTCAAATTTACAGACCAGGGTGGGGTGTATGTCTTCGCATCTGTGAAAGAGCGTAGAGATAACGGACTTACCGTTGAGTTTTCTGTGAAGGATACAGGCATTGGTATTGATCCTGCTAAGGTTGGAAGACTGTTTCAGCCCTTTTCCCAACTGGATTCTTCAATGACGCGTAAATATGGTGGTACCGGGTTAGGACTCGCCATTTGTAAAACCTTGGTGAATATGATGGGCGGAGATATCCGTGTAGATACGAGCGGAGAACAGGGTGTGACGTTTCATTTTACAATGAAGCTTGGCTTTGCTCACGAGAATGAACTGGAGGGGGAGTCCAACCACGATTGGGAAATTCCACATCAGGAATCTCCAAGCCGTAAACCTGTACTGGTCGTAGATGATCATCCGATTAACCAGAAGCTGATGGTAAATATACTGGATAAGCTCGGTTTAGCTTCAGATGTGGCAGCAGATGGGCAACAGGCGCTTGATATGGTCATGGCGAATCAGGACTATGATTATATCTTTATGGACTTACAGATGCCTGTGATGGACGGTCTAGAGTGTACGGGTAGAGTGCGTGAGCAATTGGCGGGAAGATCCCAACCTGCCATTATTGCCATGACGGCTAACGTCATGGAGGGTATTCAGCCTCGATGTATTGAAGCTGGGATGAACGATTATATTAGTAAGCCCGTTAAAATCAGCAGTGTAAAACAGGCGTTGCTACGGCATTCTCCAGACCATTTTCCAATGCAGTCGGGTAAAGATCAAATCAATGAAGCTTAGATGGTGGTATTTGGTAGTGTTTAAAAAGTTATACCGTGATTCAAATGCTCGTATAATGGGTTAGTATGTAGGGAAATCTTTTTTCGGGAGAGTAGGCCTATGAATACAAATAAAAATGAGAAGTTTAATGCAATTACAGAAACAACCGATGGCGTAAATACCGTTTATCTGAGTGGAGAGTTGGATCTTTCGGTAGCACCTGATTTTCGTCTGGTGATGGAGCCTTTGGTGGGGGAGTCCAGCCAAGATTTGATTATTAACTTGAGAGACCTTAAATACATTGACAGCACGGGTATTGGTATCTTGTTATCCATTTTAAAAGCAAGGCATGGGATGGAGTCCCGCTTTGCTGTTCAAGAGGTACCGCCTCAAATTCAAAAGCTGTTTGATATGACTGGTATTGCCAAATTCTTTGTCCCCCAGGAGAATTCCCAATAGGAAAGGAAAGAAAAAGAAATGAATGCTCAAATTCAAAAAGTAGTTCTTAATTTGCCGGCAACTGCTGACTTTGTTGATATTGTAAGATTAAATTTATACGGTATTGCCGCGAAAATGGGATTCTCTTATGAGGATATTGAAGACATGAAAGTGGCTGTATCGGAAGCCTGTAATAACTCTGTCCTTTATGCATATGGTCATGAGGGGGGAGTCGTGGAAGTAATATTCGAATTTGATGAAGTTTCGTTGTCCATTCGTGTCAAAGATGAAGGGGAGAGCTTTGAACGTGTGGAGGACCCGTCCCGCATCGCATCCTTGCATGACAAGGAGTTGAATGATGCACAGATAGGCGGATTAGGCTTTTATCTCATGCAGGCGCTTATGGACGATGTCCATATCTTGAATGAGACAGGAAAAGGCACCGAAGTGGTGCTTGTAAAGCGACTGACCAGAAGTGAGGAAAGAGTATGAATGAAAAGGTAACTCCCCCGGAGTCGATGGATGAAGCCGTTGGTCTAATCTGGGAGTACCAGCAAACAAAAGATAACGAGATTGCTACCGTGCTGATCCGTAAGTATGAGCCGATGGTCAAGATGGCTGCCGGGAAGATCTCCCGTAACCGTCCGGACTTATACGAGGATTTATATCAGACCGGTCAGATGGCTTTGATACGTCTGCTTCAGCAATACGATATCAGCTTGGGTATCCCATTTGAACCGTACGCTATGAAAAGTATGCTGGGACATATGAAAAATTATTTGCGCGACAAATCCTGGTACATCCAGGTTCCTCGCCGCATTAAAGAAAAGGGTGCGCTTGTTCAACATGCTATTGATGAACTGACCGTTAAATTGGAACGCTCACCCAATGTGGACGAGATTGCGACCTATTTGGATCTTACCGTGGAAGAAACGGTTGAGGTGCTTGCTGGTCGTGAGTGCTATCACTATGTTTCACTGGACTCGCCTTTATCCCAGGAAGAGAGTGCAGCTACGTTAGGCGAGCTCATTAGCTCGGATGCTAACGATTATGACACTGTGGAAAAACGAATGGATTTGCAGCAGGCTTTAAGCCAACTGAAGGAGCAGGAACAAAAGGTGCTTCTTCTGGCATTTCAGGACGGTCAATCTCAACGTGCGATTGCACAGACGTTGGGCGTATCGCAGATGAGCGTTTCCCGTATTCAGAAGCGGGCAACGGAAAAGCTGAAGCAGATTATGTCTAATTCCTCTATTTCATGAGTAGATGGCAGATTATATGGCTTAAAATATTTGACGTCACATCGTAAGGACACGTTATTCCGATATAGGAAGCGTGTCCTTTTTATAAAGCGAAAAAGGTTGGGAGGAAGGTTGGAATCCATGACTGCATTTGAACAGATTTCTTCCTTTCGTGGAGGATGGGAATGGTGGGACATCAGTGCTGAGAATTGGCAAGATTCGGTCATACAGCACTTGAAGGAGAAGCTCCCAGAAGTCTCAGAATGGCTGGACAAGGTAGAGGACATTCCATCCAGCTTTATATCTGTGCGTTTTCCAGATGGCAATCAGCCCTTAATGTACGGGTCGCTGATCTACTCCGTTCAGGAGGAGATCGACAGTCAGCGCAATTGCAACAAGTTTTATTTTCTGGTCCTAAATCAGAAGTTAGTGACGTTAAATTTGGATCAAAATACCCGTGAAATTATGCACACAGCGGAACGTCAAAAAATGCTGGAACAGTGTGAGGATGCAGCTGACGGCATGTTTGTATTGGCGAGAGCCGTGCTTCATTATTTTCATACAGGTATGGATAAGTTCGAGATCAACCTGAGAAAACTGGAAGAGGACATGGAAATAAGGAATGCTCGGACGCTGATGGATTCTATATTGAATGCACGTTTCGAGCTGTTGTATTGGAGCAATATGTTCATTCCTTTTTCAGAGCTGGTAACGGCTTCTCGGGAGGCATATCTGGATAAACTGGAGGAGAATCGCTTTTTTAAGCAGTTACTTTACCGTGTTACTCGGATGGAAGGACTTTTCCTGCATTATGAAAAGGAAATCGACACATTGATCTCCATTGACGACGCCATTTCTGCATTTAGGGGGAATGAGATTACAAAGACGCTCACCATTGTCACCGCCGTATTTACACCAGCAACTGTAGTGGGCGCTATATGGGGCATGAACTTTGAAAATCTGCCTTGGATTAAAACAGGCTGGGGTTTTACCACCGTGATTATTGCCACATTGCTAAGTATGGCGGGAATGTACGGCTGGCTGATGATGAAGGGGTGGACAGGAGACTTATTGAAAGCTAACAAGCGCAACAAATTGTAGCGGCTGACTACATCTGTTTTATTTTACAAATAAAAAACGATCCATCGTAACTGGAGGCTCTTTGAGGAGTCTATTACCGGTTACGATGGATCGTTTTTAAATGAGATAGGGACAATTACTTAGTACCTTGGCTCATTTTGATATATCCTAATAATTCGGCGATGAAATCTCCGATGACCGGAAGATTTAATTGTACCAGGAAACTGAGCAACCAAGCGAGCAAGGCGAGTATGACCACTGTACCCAGCGTAAGGCCGAGACCACGTGCAATCCCTGCGGTCAGATTGCTCATAATTCTTCTTTTAGTGCTGGAGTAGTTCTCCAGAATATCTTTAAACTCTGCTCTTTCAAGCGTATCTGCTATTTGATCTAAGCGTTTGTTAAGCCGCTTAACCTCATGGCGCAGCTCAAAAGGATGCTCATTTACATCAAAGTCTCTCTCCTGATCATGCGTTTTAACATGATCAGGAGTGGAAGAAGCCTGCTTGGATGAAACCTCATCTGGCTGATCTTGAGCCTGTAGGGGATGAAAGGTTCTTTTGTTGTTCGCGGAAAGATCATCTCCATAGGAGTTTGGCTTGCTCATTGTCATCCCAGCCTTTCTATCATTTAAAAACAGCCAGCTTCTTGCATGCTGGCTGTTCAGTGTCTAGGGCTTATTTTTTTTCATCTGAATGTGTAACTATTAGGAATTAGCATTCAATTGTTTCTGTGTATCCTTGGCCGCCTGAGCCGTTGCATCCATAACTTCTTTATCCGCTTTGGCCGCTTCATTAGCGACATCGGCAGAAGCTTTGGTAACGCTGGAAACGATATTGTCTTTGCTCTCAGCTACCGTTTTGGCTACATCTGCTGTTTTGGTGGAAACGGTTTTGGCCAAATCTGTCGCTTTGCTGCTAACTACAGATGCCACATCCTTTGTTTTATCGGAGACAACTGTAATTTTATCAGACAGATCACTACGCAAATCACGACCCGGCTTCGGCGCGAACAGCAGGGCTGCGGCAGCACCAATCAAACCTCCAATAAATAAACCTTTTGCAAAACCTGAAGTACCTGCCATATTTTGATTGTCAATGTTACTCATGTTATATCACTCCTCTTATAGAATAAAAAATATATATAAATGTTAGGTAGCCCTTCTTAATAGCCTGGACACAAGTCCGAGCAAGAACACGAACAATGCGGTTCCGAGTATGGCTGGAATGACTGCAAAATCTCCGATGACCGGGCCCCAGTCTCCCAATAGCATGACACCTAGCCAAGCTCCTACAAATCCAGCAATCATAGAGCCCGCAATGCCGCCAGGCATTTCATGACCAGCCAGTGCATCGCCAATCAATCCGATAATAATAGCCATTACAATACTTAGTACAATTCCCCACACAAGGATCGCCTCCCTTATCCTAAGTTCACAAAATCATAACGTTTTTGATGATACTGAGCTTCGATATTGCTGTGCCTTGCTTACTTCGTATATAAACGTCGTGACCCGGAGTGAAACAAAAAGCCGTCTCGGACATTTACCGGTGGGGAGTGGAAGGATGCTGCATACGCGCTCGCCAATAGATCACAGGAACGGTAAACACCAGCCAAATAATACCTGCAATATAGCCACCCACAATATCTGTAGGAAAGTGAACACCTAGATATACGCGGCTTAGTCCAATCAGGAGAATCAGTAGTGCACCAAGAACGCACGGAAGAAAGAGCGAGCGCCCACGAATCTTTCGTTCTATGGCCCAAATGGCAAATATCATTCCGTAAAATCCCATGGAAATCATCGCATGACCGCTGGGAAAACTGTAGCCCCCGGCTTCAACCAAATGTTGAAGTGACGGGCGTTCCCGTTGCAAAATTTCTTTAATTAGCGTATTCAGCACCCACATCGCCGTAAAGCTGCTTAGGATCGCAAAGGAATAAGCTTTTGAGCGAAGACTGACCCAACACAAGGTGGCAGCACCGAGGGCGATGATCAACGACATGCGGAATGAACCGAAAGATGTAATGAATACAGCGATGGTTAACAGTTGGTAACGAGCAGCTGCTGTGTCTGGAAAAACGACATTCTGTATGCGTTCATCCCAATATAGAAAAGGAGCTGTGCCAATCCATTTCACAGAGTAGGCGATGAGAAGCAACACAGCGATCATGATAATAGATGCATACAGACTACGACGCAAATAGCTTGGTAGGAACCGGGATGATTGGGGTTCATGGGATAGCATATGTAATAAATCTCCTCCTTATGGCTGTGATAGACTCAATTTTTCGTACTATTAACTTAACTAATAATGAACTTAAGAGCAAAACCCGACGGAGACGACAGGCTGATTGAGGCATTTAAGCCCGGGGTAAAGGGATCGTATCACAGCGTTTGTAAATGCCAGGGCCGGAAGTGGGATAGTCATTACAAAGCAAGGCTGCTTTACGGAACTGGAATCCATGGAGGTGTTAAGGATGATTAAAATAGTGACATCGGCAGAAAGACATACCTCAAATAAAGGATGGATTCATAGTGAGTTTAGCTTTTCGTTTGCCGATTATGAAGATCCGAGCAATGCTCATTTTGGTTGTATGCTAGCCCATAATGATAACGAGCTTGAACCGCAGCAAGGCTTCAAAAGACATCCGCATCACGATTTGGAAATCGTCACCTATGTAATTGAAGGCCAACTGCATCATAGCGACAGCTTGGGACATGAGCAGGATTTGAAAAGCGGCTCGATACAGGTTCTGAGTGCAGGCACGGGAATTGAGCATGAAGAGCGAAATACTGGGGATGAAAGACCGGTTCGCTTTTTGCAAATGTGGTTTTTACCTGAGAGCCCTGACATTCAGCCTTCTTATCAGGTGCAAAGATTCAAGCACAGTGAACGTCTAAATCGGCTTCAGCCTGTTGTGTCTGGTTCAGAAGTGGAGGGGGCGTTATCCATCGCGCAGGATATAAATCTGTATCTGAGCAGATTGGAAAAAGGACAGCAGCTTGAATATCCGCAGCAAGAGGAGCGCCGCACCCACATTTATGTAGTTAGCGGTCATGTAGAAGTTACATGCCAGGATGGGGATTTTCAGTTAGGGCCTGGTGATGCCGCGCGAATTCAAAAAAGCTGTACATTAAAGATACTAGCTACAGGTAATGAGGATATATCTGAACTGGTGTTAGCGGATTTGCCTTGAAGCATCCTTAAGTGAAGAAGTGTATGAAAATGCATATATGCAATCGAAAAAATAAAGCTCGTATCCCGTTGCACGTCTGTTGAGACGACCGGAGATACGAGCTTTATTTATGCTGACAGGGCCACTATCATGAAGGCTGTTGCTCATGATGATAGGTTGTAATACAGCTAAGCTGTCTTCCTATAAGCTAATTCAGGAGGATTTTCGCAATCTGCCCAGTTCAGAAACAATAGCTTCAACTTCTGAAATGCTCAGGTTAGGCTTGCTTATCACCATATCATAGACATCATGAATGTCCTCGTATTGCTCCAGCGAGAAAGCAGAAGCCTGCATAGCAGCACCACTTGCCATACGGAGCTTGGTTTTAATACCTTCAATCATATACTCAATGTTGGCATGAGACGGTACAGACAAATCCATCGTTAATTTTCCATCCTTTCATAACAGGGGAAGTTGCCTGTATTGTATCATGTTTTTGTTGTAGAATGTACTGAAAGCCAGATTACCGATATACAACCGAATCAAGGAGGATGGACAAAGTTGTCTTTGTATAATCGAGCTTCCGCACCCGGTCGCTTGTCCTTAGAACATAATGTAAAGAAAACAGATCGCGATGGACTCGCGCCGTTTTTTCGAGAAATTCATCATCAGCATGCTATAGATAAGTTGACTTTTGTTTGCATCGGTACAGATCGTTCGTCGGGTGATTCACTTGGGCCACTAGTAGGCACCATGCTCAAGGAGCAAGGCTTTCCGCACGTGATTGGCACAATGACGGAGCCCTGTGACGCAGATCATCTGGTTTCATACTTGGAGTGCATTCCCCAAGATCATCATGTGATCGCCATAGATGCTTGTCTTGGACAGCACGGCTCAACGGGAATGTTTCTTGTTGCGCGTGAACCGCTAACTCCTGCGCGATCGGTGGGGCTGTCTCTGCCGTCTGTTGGTCATTATAGTGTTGCAGCGATTGTGAATGAGCGCAGCCCCAAACCCTATTGGACACTCCAAATGACGTCGCTTCACTTGGTCATGACAATGGCTGCGTATATTGCTAATGCGGCGGCTTATGAATTTGGTTTGAAAACAGCTTCGCAAGATTTTCCAGAGGGTTACCGTTTCAGATATTGATGGTCTGCTTAATAATATACATCAGCATTGTTCTACTTAATAATATATTCAGCTCCAATAGATTATATACAGAGAAGGAAGGGTTCCATATGGAAAAGGTATTATGCGAAGGAACGACGATCTGCTATGCCGAACAGGGAAAAGGAGATCCGATCATTTTATTGCACGGATTTTGCGGAAGCTCCTCCTACTGGGATGAGGTTGTTCCATTGCTATCCCCAAGCTATCGTTGTATTGTTCCAGACTTGCGTGGACACGGACGCAGCGATGCTCCACTAGGAGCCTATACTATTGATCAAATGGCGGATGATGTGCTTAAACTTCAAGAACAATTGGACATCCCTCAGGCTGCCTGGTTTGGTCACTCCCTAGGAGGCTATCTAGCCCTTTCGGCAGTGCAGAGACATGCAGAGCGCCTTACAGCCTTTGGACTGATTCATTCCACAGCTTATGCAGATACGGACGAAGGTAAAGAAAAGCGGAATAAGGCTGTATCCACCATCCAAACGGAGGGGATTACGACCTTTGTAGATGGACTTGTACCGGGGCTATTTGCTCCTGATCATGTGGAGTCGATGTCCACCCAATTACTGAAAGTCAAAGAAATTGGCTACAAAACACCACCACAAGGAGCCGTAGGAGCATCACTGGCTATGCGCGAGCGTACTGATCGTCGGGATGTATTGTCGGCTTCTGCATTGCCAGCCCTTTTAGTAGCGGGTGAGCAGGATCAGGCGGTTCCTCCAGCGCGGACGTTTACAACAGATCGGGCCGGAGTAACTCAGGTTACCCTACCGGAAGCAGGTCACATGAGCCTGTTCGAAGCACCGGAGTTATTAGCGAACGCTATCTTGACATTTTTAGAGCAGAACTTGAAAAAATAGACTAAGGGAAGCCCAAAAAACCGGAACCGTCTGAGGCGATAATCAGAAGGTCCCGGTTTTTTTGTGTAGTCAATTATTTTAAGGTGTGTAAGGTGTCTAATTTATGTTGCTTTTGTTAAAGGCAAACGCTGTCGGCAAACCGTCAATACTCTCCAAATTTTTCTCATAGGCATACTTTTTAAGTGCTTCTTCTCCCATCTGAATCGAGACTTCCTTCAGCTTTTCCCGTTCGTTCTCGTATGTCATGAAGGGAACCGCAAAACCACATGAATTCTGCACCATGTGAACGTCCACAACCATGATTTGTCTTGCACCGGGAAGCGGATTGAAGAGTGGGTACAGCTCATTCCATTGCTTAGTATCAGGCAGCGCGACTGTACCAGTGCCATAGAGCTTTAATACACTGGGAGCGCCCTCAAATGCACAAAACATGATTGTTACCCGTCCGTTCTCGATAATGTGGGCGCTTGTCTCGTTGCCGCTTCCCGCCAAGTCGAGATAGGCTACCCTCTGGGCCGATAGAATACGAAAGGAATCATATCCCTTGGGGGAAAGGTTAACATGCCCTGTCTTGGATAGCGGTGCTGATCCTACAAAGAAAATGTACTGCCGCTGTATAAACTCTTGATGTTCCGGTAATATCGAGCTAAATTGTTTACCCAAACTCCATCATCCTTTCTCACAAAAACATTCATATAAATTTTGTTTCTAAGGAAAATAACTACTATGAATTCTTTTATGAAATGTTTAAATATACTGATTATATTTTTGTTTCGTATGAAACAAAAATATCACGACACTAACAAAGAAGCAATATTGATTTTAAAAAAAGTCGTCATTCGCTATTCACATGATTTGCTACAAAGTACTGTACCGTAGGAATTTCACTGCCATACATGAGCATTCTGACTACCTGATCATTGAGGTTATTAACTGAGGGTGAAGGTTACAAGTGGTATTTCTGCATGGTGGGGCATTTGGCTTTTAGACAAGGATGTCATACAATCAGAAGACAGAGTTTCTGGTTGTCTAGGCATTGGGATGAAAGGAAGGGAACGGCTTGCTTAGAAAAGATTATTTGCTCAGTATGATGGAAGAATTGACATCCGCAGTAGCATCGGTGCTCGGTCTAAGGCGTGAAAATAAACACGTCGAAGCGCTACAACAGCTAGATGACCTGCTCAACAAGCAGTTTCGTCTTCGTTCAGATCTGCTCAGACGATTGCCGCCGGAACAAATTATTGAGCTTTTCCGATTGGGCCCTGGAATTGAAGCAGACAAGCTCCAACAGGTGGCTCGCATTTTAGAGGAAGAAGCCGTGATTTACCTGGAAACCAGTAGAACAGACGAGGGCATACGAATCTTGATGAAATCTCTTCATTTATATTTGTACAGCGATTTGAATGGCGCGACTCGTAATCTGCAGGTCCTGCCTGAACGAATAGCGTGTATCGTGCAACTGGTGCATGAATATGAGCTTCCCCCTGAAACCAGCAAGCTGTTGGCTGTTCATTACGAGCGGGAAAACAGGCTGGACGAAGCCGCCGATGTCTGGTTTGGATTGGCATGGGAGCAGCCAGAGCTGCTAGCGGAAGCGGAGACGTTTTATAGTCAATTACTGGATAAGACCAATGCAGAGCTGGAGCTGGGTGGAATTTCACGCCAGGAAGTCACCGAGGGTTTGACTGAGATCACCCAATTACATGAAAGAAAGTGAGATGTACCTTTTGGATTCACTGCGCGAACTTATATACCAATTGACCACGGGAGGATCCCTCATAACAGCGACGCTGAGTCAGCTTCGCAAACGGGAGGATGCTTCTTTTACTAAAGTGCAAATCAAACCTGTAGAATTGAAAAACAAGCTGCATTACCAGTTTGCTTTTCATTATAGCAACAAAGTCATTCATGAAAATCTGACCCCTGACGAAGCTAATGAGCGTATGACTGCCTTGTTTGAGGATACGTTCCGCCAAGGACTTTTATGCGCCAAGGATGCAGACTACCAAGTGCTGATCAGTAAAAAATATAAAGTATCCATTCTGACAAAGTCACCGAGCAAAAGTAAAGCCGACCTGTCTCATAATCGCAAAAAGCAATATGTGCTCGAAGAAGGGGAACGAATTCCTTTCCTGATTGAGCTGGGGATAATGAATGAGGATGGTAAGGTACTGGCCCGCAAGTATGATAAGTTTCGTCAAATTAATCGGTTTCTCGAAATGGTGCAGGATGTATTGCCTAGCCTTCCGGTAGGCCGCCCATTGACGATTGTGGATTTTGGCTGTGGCAAATCGTATTTGACCTTTGCGCTGTATCACTATTTGGCTGTACAGCAAAAGCGACCATTGCAGATCGTTGGTTTGGACTTGAAGGCAGATGTCATTGAAACCTGTAATGTTCTGGCTCAAAAGCTGCAATATCGACAGTTGGAGTTTCTGGTCGGTGATATCGCAGACTATAACGAACTGGAACAGGTGGATATGGTTGTTACCTTGCACGCTTGTGATACAGCAACGGATGCGGCGCTGGAAAAGGCCGTCCGCTGGGGAGCTTCCGTCATTTTGTCGGTTCCGTGTTGCCAGCATGAGCTGTTCAGCCAACTGGAAAATCCGGTATTGGAGCCGTTGCTTTCCCATGGTATTTTAAAGGAGCGTTTTTCAGCACTGGCAACGGATGGAATCCGGGCCAAACTGCTGGATATGATGGGATATCGGACACAGCTGTTGGAATTTATCGACATGGAGCATACACCTAAAAATATTCTGATTCGTGCCGTCAAAGGGCAAGCGGGAGAACAATCCGTTCTGTGGCGTGAATATACAGCATTTCGGGATTTTATTCATGCTAATCCTTATTTAGAACGCGCTTGTGCGGATTTGCTTCCCGAAGGAGCGGGGAAGAAGCAGACACACAGCTAGGAATATAGTAAAAGTGGAGCCACTGCGGGGTGGCTCCACTTTTTTTGTAGTTCACAGTTGCAGTACGCAAACATCTATCCGCCATAGGCACTTCTAAAAGCGGTGCACAAAACATCGCGATCCACCTTCCACAATGCCGCGAGTTCCTCGCTGACATCTTCGTCCCACCAGTCACATAGTAGTTTGCGGTTACTATGGTTTTCCGCAATCCAGATAAGGTGTCCGACGACCTTGCGGCAGTATAGGTCCTCGCCCTGCTTGACCAGATCAGGAGCAATGTGAACAGGCAGACGTTTGCAGGTTCGATACAACTCTTTGATACATGCGCGGCGGATACCACGAGCTGTGGGTAAACGGGATTGTGAATTGTCATGTTTGGGGAATTTGCCGGGAGGCATATTGTACCCCCTCCTCTCTCTCTCAACTTATGCGGGCAGAGGGGGCGGGGTCACTGACCTCCCTATTTGGGCGAAGTGGCGACTTGTTCTGCCGCTGTGATACACTAATGAAAATAGAGAAGCAGGCAGGGAGTGGGAAGAGAGATGGACCAAATATCTAGTATCATTAATTATTTGTTTGAGATCATTCGTAGTCTTGGGTATTTTGGTATTATGCTAGGCTTGATGGTTGAGGTCATTCCAAGCGAAATTGTCCTCGCTTATGGTGGCTTTTTGGTATCCTCGGGTCATATTAATTTTTTTGGCGCAGTCGTTTTTGGAACGATTGGCGGGGTGCTGGCCCAGTTGTTCATTTACTGGATTGGGCGCTATGGCGGCAGACCGGTATTAGATAAGTATGGGAAATACATACTTATCAAAAAAAGTCATGTCGACCATGCTGAAGCCTGGTTTAACAAATACGGCACAGGGGTCATTTTCACAGCTCGCTTTATTCCTGTTGTGCGTCATGCCATCTCAATCCCTGCCGGGTTGGCTCGAATGAACGTATGGCGCTTTATTATTTTGACAACGCTAGCGATTATACCTTGGTCTGTTTTGTTTATATATTTAGGTATGCTGCTAGGAGACAAGTGGGAGCAAATTGACGAAGTGGCAGCGCCTTACATCAAACCGATTTTGCTGGTTGCCCTTGCACTCTTGATCATTTATTTTGTTATCAAATGGATTTTGTCCAAAAACAAAAAAGGAAGTGTATAACATGAGCCGTACTAATGTATCGCAATACTTCGGAAAGGGCTTAAGCCCTGAACAGTTTATGGAGGGCATGGAAAAGAACAAAGAAGCCTTCCGCTCTGGGTACGATCAGTTTGTGTGGAATCGCGAAGAGGATCGAGAGTATTTTGAAAGCTTGAACCATCGGGATGATCTGCGTGTGCTTATTTTGGCTGCCGACTGGTGTGGGGATGTGGTGCGCAATGTGCCAGTTGTGTTCCGCGCGCTGGAGAATAGCGGGATTCCGACCGAAGTATTAATCTTGGAAAACCATCAGGCGCTGATGGATGACTTCCTGACAATGGGCGGACGTGCTGTTCCGATTGTGATTTTTGCGGATACAGGAGGTCACGTACTTGGCCACTGGGGACCACGCCCTGCACATGTCCAACAAATTATGATCGGATTCAAACGTGAAAACCCAGATCGGGAAGCTGATGATTATCAAGAAAAAATCGCAGTTGCTCGTAAAGAAATGGCTGAAAAATATGGGGAGGGAACCGAGGTCCATCCTGTGATTGTTCAGGAATTACGCGAGCTGATCTCAGGATTTTAACTTATGACGTTATCTATTCGCAGCTTTAATCTCGGTCCTCTCCAAACAAATGCTTATTTGCTTCAAGGGGATGATCCGCAGCGCGCCGTTATTATTGATCCGGGGATGAATCCGGGTCCTTTGCTTAGAGCTATCGAGCCACTGACCATTGAAGCTATCCTGCTGACTCATGCCCATTTTGACCATATCGGTGGAGTAGAGGAGATTCGCAATACCAAAGGCTGCCCGGTTTATCTGCACGCCTTGGAGCAAGACTGGCTCACATCTCCTAAGCTGAATGGTTCCTTGATGTGGCCAGAGGCATCCCCTCCGATCTCGACAGAACCCGCCGAATATGATTTGGCAGAAGGTCAGCAATTGAACCTGATCGGGCACACGTTCCGGGTTTTCCATACACCGGGCCATTCACCCGGAAGTGTCAGCTTTTTGTGCGGCAAAGATCTTTTTTCCGGGGACGTGCTATTCCGTCAGGGCGTCGGACGCACGGATCTGACGGGTGGCCGGGAACGGGATCTATACGATTCTATTCAGAACAAATTGTTTCCGCTCGGAGATGACGTTACAGTCTATTCCGGTCACGGTCCCAAAACGTCCATCGGTTATGAGAAAGCTAATAATCCGTATATCCGGTAAATGTGATAAACGTTTTCTGTAGGGGCAAAATCAAAGGTATGACAGGTTTTGCCCCATTTCGACAACAAATTATAAATTATGTATAGACAAAGGTTTTTATTTTTGTTAACATAAATTTATTAAAGTTACATACTAAACTCGCGAAGCACGCAAGCTGTGGATGAATCCCGGTTTGCGTTCTTTTTTTTGCCCATTAAGAGGATAAAGAGGCATGAGGCCGTCAGATCACAAGGGGGAGCAAGAATGAAAAGAAAACATATATACGGGGTACAACGTGAGATTGGAGGTAGTTTCCGTGTTCCCAATATAATAGATATTGAAGATTCTGTGGTAGGTTCCGAGCCGAAGATCATAACTTGGAAAAAGGTGAAACGACGGGGCGGAATCCCTTCACAAAACTGGCATGTGAGGCTGAATGAACACAGGCTGGGACGTGGAGACGGTCGATTATGAAGATACATAGATGATATAGACAAGCTACTTTTTTTTTAGTAGACTTAGCAGATAAGTTCAGACAAACGGGGGGGCTAACGATGCATCATTTAGGAGCTAGAATTATGATCGTCGCGGATGCTTTTGAGCAGAATCTTCCTGTGGGCGAACATGGTTATATCATTGCTTACGACCGTAATGCGGACAATGCTTTTGACTATGTCATTCGCGTACCGAAGGTGAACCGCAATTTTTTTGTACCATCCGGGGACATCGAGCTGGAAGAGAGTATTCTCAAGCTGGAAGCCGAGCGGATTGAGCGTGAAGCGCTGATAGATTACGCCCTTGCTACTCATAATGAGAAACTGTTCAAGCATGTAATGAACGGTGGTCTTGATTCGGTAGAGACTGAAGAGGAAGAAGAAACCGCGGCAGAGTTGTTGTCACAGGCTGATTTTATCAGACAAGTCAATTTGCGTGCTTGGATATAGGAGTCGGCTACTGCCGACTCTTTTTAAAAATATATAATGGGCACAATCTCAGCTCCTATAGTTTTCTCGAAAGAGCACCGAGAGGTGCTTTTTTTATATTCTTTTAGCAACATTTACCTCATTGATGTACAGTTTGCTTCTGTACCGCGTCAAAGATTGAATTGTAAAGGGTTCTATCCTATAATTAAAAACGTTATTTCGAAGTTCGGTGCAGCATTTTTTAATATCAGGATTTTGCAAAATTCGATTCCAGTTGCTCCGAAGTGCAAGATATAGATGAACTAAACCATTTTGATCTATATCTTGCTCATTGGAGGTCGCTTATTGGATTTTTTGCAAAATCCTCATATACATGAGGAGGGTTTTGTATGAACATTTCTACGGAAGATGTCCGTCACGTAGCCAAGCTGTCCAGGTTGAATCTGACCGCGGCTGAGGAAGAAACGATGACAGGACAATTAAACGCCATTCTCCATTATGCGGAGAAGCTGAATGAGCTGGATACGGAGCAGGTAAAACCGACCACTCATGTGCTGCACGTCAGCAATGTCATGCGAGACGACGAAGTTCGCGAAAGTTTGACACATGAGCAAGTGATGCGCAATGCACCTGAAGAAGAAGACGGACAGTTTAAGGTTCCTGCTGTTCTGGAATAGATCTCATATTTGAAAGGAGGATGCAAATTGAGCTTGTTCAATAACACATTGCCCGAGATACATAACAAGCTGCATCAAAAGGAAATTTCCGTGAGTGATCTGGTGGGACACGCTCTGGAGACAATTGGTGCGCGGGAAGACAAGATCAGAGCTTATATTACCGTTGACGAGGAACAGGCCCGTGCATCCGCACGTCAGCTGGATGATCAGCTGATTTCCGGAGAGGAAAGAGGGTTGTTGTTTGGTCTGCCGGTTGGTATTAAGGATAATATTGTGACAGAAGGGCTGCGTACAACATGTGGCAGTCAGTTTTTGAAAAATTTTGATCCCGTTTACGATGCCACAGTTGTTAGCAAGTTGCGCGCAGCGCAAACTGTGACACTCGGTAAAATGAACATGGACGAATTCGCCATGGGCGGCTCTAACGAGAACTCCAGCTTTTTCCCTGCACGTAACCCTTGGGATTTAGAACGTGTTCCCGGCGGTTCCAGTGGCGGCTCGGCTGCGGCTGTTGCAGCGGGTGAGGCTTATTTCACGCTTGGTTCGGATACAGGTGGTTCCATTCGCCAGCCCGCTTCTTACTGCGGTGTAGTTGGCCTGAAACCAACCTATGGTCTAGTATCCCGTTTTGGACTGGTGGCTTTTGCCTCCTCTTTAGACCAAATTGGACCCATTACTAAAAATGTTCAGGATTCGGCCTATGTCCTGCAAGCCATTGCAGGTTATGACCAGAAGGACTCCACTTCTGCAAAGGTAGACATTCCTGATTATTTGAACGCTTTAACCGGGGATGTAAAAGGACTTCGTATCGCTGTGCCTAAAGAGTATCTTGGTGAGGGCGTCGATCCTCAGGTCAAGGAAAAGGTGCTGGATGCACTGAAAACGCTGGAAGGACTGGGTGCTGTATGGGAAGAAGTGTCTCTCCCTCACACAGAATATGCGGTAGCTACATATTATCTGCTGGCTTCATCCGAAGCGTCATCCAATCTGGCCCGTTTTGACGGCGTGCGCTATGGTGTGCGTTCTGACAATCCGGACAACCTGCTTGATCTATACCATCAGTCCCGCACGCAGGGTTTTGGTCCCGAGGTGAAGCGTCGAATTATGCTGGGTACCTATGCACTCAGCTCCGGGTACTACGATGCTTATTATTTGAAAGCTCAAAAAGTGCGCACACTGATTAAACAGGATTTTGATCGTGTATTTGAACAATATGATGTGATTATCGGACCTACTGCACCGACAACTGCTTTCAAAATCGGCTCGCAAGTGGACGATCCATTAACAATGTATTTGAACGATATTTTGACGATTCCGGTAAGTTTGGCTGGTGTGCCAGCCATCAGCATTCCGTGTGGTCTTGCGGATGGAATGCCAGTCGGACTACAAATTATCGGAAAAGCCTTTGACGAGTCTTCCGTGCTACGCGTAGCTCATGCTTTTGAACAAAATACCGAATTTCACAAGCAGCGTCCGCAGCTGTAATTTGCCAAAAAGGAGGGAACCTATTCATGTCTACAACTACATCCAAGTATGAGACGGTCATCGGACTTGAAGTGCACGTGGAATTGCACACGAAGTCTAAAATATTTTGTGGATGCTCAACTTCCTTCGGAGCACCACCCAACTCTCATACATGTCCGGTCTGTCTCGGTCATCCAGGGGTGCTGCCGGTATTGAACCGTCAGGCCGTTGATTATGCGATGAAAGCAGCAATGGCGCTGAATTGCACCATTGCTGATGTGAGCAAGTTTGACCGCAAGAACTATTTTTACCCCGATTCACCTAAGGCTTACCAAATCTCACAATACGATCAACCCATTGGCGAAAATGGCTGGATTGATATTGAAGTGAATGGTGAGACAAAGCGTATCGGTATTACCCGACTGCATCTGGAAGAGGACGCAGGGAAATTAACCCATGTTGATGGTGGCTATGCGTCTTTGGTCGATTTTAACCGGGTCGGTACACCATTGGTCGAAATCGTTTCGGAGCCGGAAATATCTTCGCCGGAAGAAGCCAAGGCCTATCTGGAAAAAATACGTGCCATTATGCAGTATTGTGACGTATCCGATGTGAAGATGGAGGAAGGATCACTCCGCTGCGACGCGAATATCAGTCTTCGTCCGCATGGACAAAAAGAGCTGGGAACTAAAGCGGAACTGAAAAATATGAACTCCTTCCGTGGCGTACAGCGTGGACTGGAATATGAACAGTTCCGGCAGGAACAGACGCTGGACGAAGGCGGAACGATTGTACAGGAGACACGTCGTTGGGATGAAGCGCAAGGTAAAACTTTATCCATGCGTGGTAAGGAACAGGCTCATGACTATCGTTATTTCCCGGACCCGGATCTTGTTACACTGCATATAGATGAGGAATGGAAAGAACGCATCCGTGCTTCGATTCCTGAATTGCCTGACCAGCGTAAAGCACGCTACACTTCGGAATATGGATTACCTGAGTATGATGCCCAGGTGATTACGTCCTCCAAGCCATTGGCCGATTTGTTCGAGGATAGCCTTCAATTCACTAAGGATGCCAAAGCAGTATCCAACTGGATTATGGGGGATTTACTCGGTTATTTGAACAGTGCCGGTGTGGAGCTATCGCAGGTTAAATTGACCGGACGGGGCTTGGGTGAAATGATCGGACTGCTGGAGAAGGGAACGATCAATAGCAAAATCGCTAAAACGGTCTTCAAGGAAATGCTGGAAAGTGATAAACTGCCACAGCAAATTGTTGAAGAAAAAGGGCTTGTACAAATCAGTGATGAGGGTGCAATCCTGACGATTGTCGAACAAGTTGTAGCAGCTAACCCGCAATCGGTCGAAGATTACAAAGCTGGCAAGCAAAAGGCCATCGGCTTCCTAGTCGGTCAAGTGATGAAGGAGAGCAAGGGGAAGGCAAACCCTGGCCTTGCTAATAAGTTGCTGACGGAAGTGCTGAACCGCTAATGGCATAGATTTGACAGGGGCTTGTCTTTTAGGGACAGGCCCCTTTTGCATAGACGCTGAGAACGGTTAGCGCGAACAAGCTTTAGAATCCTGATGGCATTTTATGAGTTTCCTTAGGAGGGAAAACAGCATGGTTACCCTATGTTCATTGCAAGATGATGATATCGTCAGTCAGATATGGCGTCTACAGCACGTTGCCTATAGGTTGGAGGCAGAGCTGATTGGGTTTGATGAGATTCCTCCACTGATGGATACATTGGATACGCTGAGAAGCTGTGGAGAGTCTTTTTATGGGTGGCTGGAGGACGGTGAATTGCTAGGAGCACTGGCTGTGCAGTCTGAGTCGCCCGATTCGCTTACCCTTACACGCATGATGGTTCACCCGGATCATTTTCGTAAAGGCATTGGAGACTCTTTAATGAAGCATGTTTTGAATGAATATCAAAATATCCCTTTGTTTATCGTCTCTACAGGAACTTTAAATACTCCTGCGGTGACATTATATCGAAAACATGGCTTTCGCCCCGTATCTGCGGCCGAAGTCGCTCCAGGCGTGGAATTAACCACCTACCATCTGCATAAGGTGGAATAGCATTGAGATATCATTAAATTGTCATTGAAAATGCACATAAGCCCACAAATCGCATACCCGGAGTGGGAAATACGACATAACCGGGAGGAGAGACTCGAATGAATAATCCGTGGATTATAGACGATTCACATATCATTTTACGGCTTTTACTGTCCTTGCTTCTCGGTGGATTCATTGGCTTTGAACGCGAACGTTCCAATCACGCAGCTGGTTTGAGGACTCATATTATGGTCAGCCTTGGCTCGACGCTGATTATGCTACTCTCCATTTACGGCTTTGCCGATTTTATTAAAGAAGCTAATGTACGCATAGATCCCGCTCGTTTGGCTACGGCTGTGATCACTGGCGTAGGCTTTTTGGGTGCAGGGACGATTATGTTCACAGGTAAATCCATTACCGGCCTAACGACTGCGGCTTCCATTTGGGTCGTGGCTGCTATTGGCCTTGGGGTGGGAGCAGGCTTTTATTTCCCGTCTATAGCGGCGACAGTGCTCGTATTTTTAAATTTATGGGTGTTTAACAAAGTTGAACTTCGGTATATGCGTGGACGCAAGCGTCATCTTATTACATTGTACGGATTGTCCTCTCACGGACTGCTAGAGCAGATTTCGACTTATTTAGAGCAAGAAAAAGTGGAAATACGTAAAATAATGATTAAAGAACATGAAAATGTCCCATTTCACGAATTACACCCAGATCGGCAGAGTATGGAGGTTTCCCTAGAGGTGCTGGCCCGTCATGATTTTAATCCCGTACGTATTGCAGCTGATTTACGACAATGGGAAGATATAGCTGCTGTCTCCGTTGAGTAATGGTCTACCTTTTTTTAACAGTTACTCTTAAATCCGATTGGGGTACTATGTAAGCATCGAAGTATTTTCAGCGGAGCCACGCATGGGATTCAAAGGGGAGGATGGCATGAACTCGGAACAACCGTTACCGTCTGGAGAGGCTGGACAGCTACAAGCATCGGAACAGCGGGAACAGCCCAGACAGGGGAAACGTCTAAAATACGCTAAATTTCGCAAAGTGATTGCTATTATCATGGCGGCATTGTTACCCGGACTGGGACATCTTTTTTTAGGGCTGTTTATTAGGGGGCTTAGTTTTATTGTATTGCTCCTGCTAGATATTTTTGCGATGTTGTATGTTTCCTCTGACGGCTTGAGGATCAACATTCCATTACTTATTTTGCTTGGATTGTTCATACCCGTTTTATATTTTTATAATGTATATGATGTCTTACAGTCAGCAGATTACATGGTTCGTTATCGGCGTAAGCCAGATCGTTATGCACGAATGGATGCTAGAGGCCAGCAAAGTAGTCCTTTTTATGCATGGGAGAGAGGCTTTGCTTTTGCTGTGCTGATGGTGGCTGGCGGTGGGCTTATGATTTTGTTTCGCATGAAACCTCGCTGGTTGAGTAATTTCTTTGAGGATTATGGATTCCTTACGCTGGCCATTTTATTAATGATGATCGGTTTATTCCTTTTTCTAAGGGAAGCCCTTCTGACCTTTAAGCGTAAAAAGTTGAAAGAAAGAGGGTGAAGCTGGCGTGCACCGCAAAATAAGAGTCGGGCGCTACACCTCTTCGCTTCTGTTGATGGCTGTAGGCATTTTGCTTATTGTAGATGTGTTTCAAAATACTGAATATATGCTTCAGCTCCTCGTTTGGTGGCCCGTAATCTTTGTGCTTTGGGGACTGGAGTATCTGATTTTTTTTGCCGTGTACTATCGGAAAGAAGGCAAGTCTGACAACGGAAGGCGATTCAGACCTGACTTAAAGGGGATTCTGTCCGCTTTGGTAGTGGCAGCCTCGGTTTTTATCGTGACCCAGCAAAATCATTATATGTATCTGTGGAACCGGGTCAGTCTCAATCTGACGTCAGCCTCTATGGATTTTAGCCAGGCTAAAGAGAATCGGTATGATATGGGTGGTATGCTGGTACCTGTAACTATGCAGACGTCCGATTTAGTAGTTGATTCGGTTAATGGTGATGTAACACTGATCAGACGGCCTGTGTCCAATATAGAGGTACGAGGGACTCTATGGGTGGATCAAGCGCCTGCTGCCGAAGCGGACAAGATTGCTCAAGCTTCTTCACTGACTTCTACCGACGGCAAGACTATCCAGATTCGTCCGGAGGCAAAGTCGTACGGAGCATCAAGCAAACGTCAGCCCCGTGTGAACATGCTGATCACCGTGCCGGAGGACCGGCGGTTCAATGTGCAGATTAGAACCTCCAACGGGAATATTTCCTTGAATGGAGTTGATGCTATTGACAGCATTCGGCTCGAGAGCGGTAATGGAAATCTCACCGTTAATGACGCTATCGGCAATGTCAAGGGAGGCACGCTGAACGGTCAGGTTAAATTGCATCGGATTTCTGGAGATGTGGATGTGCGCACGAACCGTGGCGACATGCAAGCAGGCGATATTGAAGGAGCTGTGACACTGCACACTATGGTAGGTGATATTCAGCTCGCTCGTTCGGAAGGGGACATCACCGTAGATACTCAGAATGGCGACATGAATGTGCTGAATTCTACAGCCAAGCTGAATGCAAATTCGCTTAATGGCTCTATCAAAGTGCATAGCGAGCAGATAGGCGGAGATTGGAAAATATACAGTGCTGTCGGTGATATCGTATTGGATCTTCCGTCGAATGGAGATTTTCAGTTAGAGGGTTCAAGCAGTTATGGTAATCTTCAATCCGATTTTCCATTTAAAATAGACAGTAAAAGTATTTCAGGCCAAAACGGGACAGGCAAGTATGCGATCAACGTAGAGGGCAACAGTAATTTAACCATTAAAAAGTTACTGTTGCCGTCGTTACCCGACTTGGATGATTCCGGGGGTACGACTGCGCCCGATACATCTGAAAGCTCTCCGGCTGAACCCGGAGCTTCTGAGACAGATACCTCTATAGGAACATCCGGTGACAATGCGGCGCGTTGACAAGAAACTTGAGTAGACCGTACAATGTGAGTAGGTTTAGAAGTGAATTGTAAATAGATGCGTGGTAATTGATAGGATCGTAAGTAAGGGATAAGGCGGTGGACATATATGGCAGCACGCGTCCAGCATGCTTTGGAACTTCTGAAGAAGACAGGTGTACGCATAACACCCCAGCGTCATGCCATATTAAACTATTTAATGGAAACTATGGGGCACCCGACTGCAGATGAAATATATCGAGCGCTTGAGTCCAAGTTTCCAAGTATGAGTGTGGCTACGGTTTATAATAACTTAAAGATGTTTATAGAAGCGGGTATGGTACATGAGTTGACCTATGGAGATAACGCCAGTCGTTATGATGCCAATATTTCGGAGCACTATCACATCATTTGCGAAAAATGCGGAAAGATTGAAGATTTCAGTTATCCGTATTTGGCCGATGTGGAACGCCATGCCGCGTTGGAAACAGGCTTCGAGGTGCATGGACATCGTATGGAGTTACACGGAGTATGCAAAGCTTGTAGTAACAAACAAACGTAACGAAACAAGGAATAGAAGTTTTTTTGTGCGGTATGTATATATTGTAATGGATTGGAAACGTGAGGAATTCCCCATAAGCGGGGATTTACCGCGTTTTTTTGTTTAAATCACTTTATTTTTGTTTTAAGTAATCTGTTGAGGTTACAAAATACGGAAATTCAAAGTTCATACAATGGAGGTTCAATATTGGCCAGAAATCATTCCAGACGCCGCCGTAAACGTTCACGATTCAAAGGAGCGGCAAGCTTGCTATTATTTGCAGCGATTATATGTGCAATTACTGTCGTATGGTTTGGTAATCCCCTTCACGAGAAACCCGATTGGCAGGGCAGTGTCCGTCCTATTTTTATGCAGGGAAAGTTGACTGGGTATGAAGCTCAGAGCTCCGGCAAGAACATGCTGATGCCGCTTAAATTGGTACAAAGTAAAATTGATCCTACGGTTCGCTACGAGGATGACAGCCAAACCGTCATTATGGCGACGAGACAAAACCTGCTCCATATGAAGGTTTCGAAGGCACAAGGGGAACTGAATGGTAAAACATATGCGCTGAGCGCAACCCCTCAGGTAATCAGTGGAGAGGTATATATCCCGATAGAGGCTGTACGTGAAGTATACGGCGTTTCTATACACGAAGACCCTGTGACTGGTGCTGTCATCCTAATGAAGGCTGGAGAGAAGGTCAGGCTGGGGAGTGTGGAAAAGAAGGATGGCTCACAGGATGCTAGAATCGCCTTACGTAAAGAAGCCTCTAGCCTATCTTTCATTTTGACAGATATATCTCAACGGACGAAGGTGCGTATTTGGTCCAAACAGGGCGATTGGTATTTTGTTCAGTTAGACAATGGTTATGCGGGATACATTAAGTCAGACCATGTTGCTGAAGGAGAAGAGCTTGTGATCCCTTCGGTTAAGGACGATTTGTCCATCTCGGAAAAACATTGGGAGGATAGATCGGTAAACCTCGCTTGGGAAGCTGTCTATAATCGCAAGCCCGATCCTTCCAAGTTTGATCCTATGCCTGGAGTAAACGTGGTGAGCCCTACGTGGTTCAGTGTCGTCGATCATGAAGGCACTGTAGAAAGCAAGGCAGATCCTGCCTATGTCAGTTGGGCACATCGCAAGGGGATGGAGGTTTGGGGCTTGTTGAGCAACAGCTTTAATCCCGAATTAACAACAGAAGCTTTGTCCACCTTTGAACGTCGAAAGTCGATTGTAGATCAGATGATTTCACTAGCCCTAGAAAATGATCTGGACGGTATTAATATTGACTTTGAAAATGTTCATACGAAGGATGGCCCAAATGTCACCCAATTTTTGCGGGAACTTAAACCGATGGCTCGGGAACACGATTTGATACTGTCCATTGATGTAACGCCTAAATCTCAAAGTGAGATGTGGTCAGCTTTTTTAGATCGAAAATCATTAGGCACCATCACAGATTACCTCATGGTAATGGCATATGATGAACATTGGGCGGCTAGTCCAAAGGCTGGTTCTGTCGCCTCGCTACCATGGACGGAAGCGTCAATTAAGCGAATTATTCAGGAAGATGAAGTGCCGCCTCAAAAAGTGGTTTTAGGTATTCCATTATATACTCGCGTGTGGTCCGAGACTCCCAAAGAAGGGAAGATTAAAGTCACCTCCAAATCACTTGGTATGGAGGCAGCAGCGGATATCATAGACAAATTTAAGTTGAAGCCTAAGTTTAGAGCTTCCGAAGGTCAAAATTATGTTGAGTATACAGAAGATGGTGTGGTCAAAAAGATTTGGCTGGAGGATCAGGTATCTCTGGAGGCAAGAGTAGAACTTGCCAAATCGCTGAAGCTCGGAGGAATTGGTGTGTGGAATCGAACTTTTGCTGATGCACACGCTTGGGTAATACTGAAAAAAATAAGTGAATAAGATAAAAATTTATACAATTGAAGAAGGAAGTCTCTTATTTATGTAGAAATGATCACATGTATCCAAATATCCAATTTGCGGTCATAGCCGCCTTGCAGATATGGAGGGAGAAGTGCAGCTAACCAAATTAAACCTGATGTATGATGAATTGTTGCAGGAAGATTCGATAGGTGTTATTTCGTACAGAAAGCCGGGAGAGTATTTTCACGGTTCGATGTTGTATGACTTTGATGAACTCATTCTAATTATTGGAGAAGGCACCAAGCCAGTTCGTTCTATTCAACACTTATTTATGAATGGATTAAGATGCCAAGTGTTGTACGCAACGCTCAGTTGTCTGAAGGAATGGATTATCGCTGGTGAACAAGCCAACATTATAGATTATGTGCTAGAAGGTCGTATTGTCTGGGAACGGGATGACAGGGTCCGTCTTTTAAGACAGGAAATTGTTGATTTTAACGATCCACTGCGGGAGCAGAAGCGATTTCATGAGTTCTCCCGCTTTCTGGTCAATTACGTTCATGGTAAAAGAGCGGTGCGAGAAGGGCGGATCATTGATGCTTATCAAAGTGTTCTGAAAGCATTGGATCATTGGGCATCTATTGAACTCATTGAACGGGGGATTTATCCAAAGATTCACTTATGGGTTCAGGTACAGCCACTGGATCGAACGATTGACAAATTGTATAACGAACTCACATTAAGTACGGAAACCTTGGAACAACGGGTTGAACTAGTACTGCTTGCTTGTGAATTTTCAGTTATGTCAAAAATGGAGGAGTGCTCATCTCCGCTATTCCGTATATTAGGCAGCAGACGGGAACCTTGGTCTATAAATGAACTTATTAACCATCCTGAGCTAAAGAATCTCCAATTGGATCTTACCGTCGTGCTCCGTAAACTGGTATATCGTTCACTTATTAGAGAAACAGCCGCAGGGGATTTTAGGGAGCGTGGACAAAATCGTGAACTGCGTTACTCCCTTATTTGATGTGCAGGGGTTGATTTGTCCGGAAGAAAGGTTGTTAAACCGACTTTTCTTCCTTTTTTTTGTAGGTGATTTAGTATTTATAGATAGTTAAAAAATATAAACTATCAATTTAGGTTGACGAGTATATAAAATATGTGATAAGTTATATCTCGCCCCATTAAGCAGCATGAATAATTTTGAACTGTTTAAAGCAGGATAAACGTGTTGCATCAAGCGGAAAAATGAATTTTCAAAAAAAAGCTTGACGAAAAATGAGGTTATGTGTTACATTATTTAAGTCGCCGCTGAGACGCGGTGGTGAAACAAAGCGAGACATTATGCAGGTTTGATCTTTGAAAACTGAACAACGAGTGAGTAAAACGATTTTGTTCGCAAAATCAAACAAGAGATATTTTTATCTCGTCAGTTTCAAAATGAGCTTATCGCTCTTTCTATAAACCAACTTCGGTTGGTCTTTAATGGAGAGTTTGATCCTGGCTCAGGACGAACGCTGGCGGCGTGCCTAATACATGCAAGTCGAGCGGGGTTGATTAGAAGCTTGCTTCTAATCAACCTAGCGGCGGACGGGTGAGTAACACGTAGGCAACCTGCCCACAAGACAGGGATAACTACCGGAAACGGTAGCTAATACCCGATACATCCTTTTCCTGCATGGGAGAAGGAGGAAAGACGGAGCAATCTGTCACTTGTGGATGGGCCTGCGGCGCATTAGCTAGTTGGTGGGGTAAAGGCCTACCAAGGCGACGATGCGTAGCCGACCTGAGAGGGTGATCGGCCACACTGGGACTGAGACACGGCCCAGACTCCTACGGGAGGCAGCAGTAGGGAATCTTCCGCAATGGGCGAAAGCCTGACGGAGCAACGCCGCGTGAGTGATGAAGGTTTTCGGATCGTAAAGCTCTGTTGCCAGGGAAGAACGTCTTGTAGAGTAACTGCTACAAGAGTGACGGTACCTGAGAAGAAAGCCCCGGCTAACTACGTGCCAGCAGCCGCGGTAATACGTAGGGGGCAAGCGTTGTCCGGAATTATTGGGCGTAAAGCGCGCGCAGGCGGCTCTTTAAGTCTGGTGTTTAATCCCGAGGCTCAACTTCGGGTCGCACTGGAAACTGGGGAGCTTGAGTGCAGAAGAGGAGAGTGGAATTCCACGTGTAGCGGTGAAATGCGTAGATATGTGGAGGAACACCAGTGGCGAAGGCGACTCTCTGGGCTGTAACTGACGCTGAGGCGCGAAAGCGTGGGGAGCAAACAGGATTAGATACCCTGGTAGTCCACGCCGTAAACGATGAATGCTAGGTGTTAGGGGTTTCGATACCCTTGGTGCCGAAGTTAACACATTAAGCATTCCGCCTGGGGAGTACGGTCGCAAGACTGAAACTCAAAGGAATTGACGGGGACCCGCACAAGCAGTGGAGTATGTGGTTTAATTCGAAGCAACGCGAAGAACCTTACCAGGTCTTGACATCCCTCTGACCGGTCTAGAGATAGACCCTTTCCTTCGGGACAGAGGAGACAGGTGGTGCATGGTTGTCGTCAGCTCGTGTCGTGAGATGTTGGGTTAAGTCCCGCAACGAGCGCAACCCTTATGCTTAGTTGCCAGCAGGTCAAGCTGGGCACTCTAAGCAGACTGCCGGTGACAAACCGGAGGAAGGTGGGGATGACGTCAAATCATCATGCCCCTTATGACCTGGGCTACACACGTACTACAATGGCCGGTACAACGGGAAGCGAAATCGCGAGGTGGAGCCAATCCTAGAAAAGCCGGTCTCAGTTCGGATTGTAGGCTGCAACTCGCCTACATGAAGTCGGAATTGCTAGTAATCGCGGATCAGCATGCCGCGGTGAATACGTTCCCGGGTCTTGTACACACCGCCCGTCACACCACGAGAGTTTACAACACCCGAAGTCGGTGGGGTAACCCGCAAGGGAGCCAGCCGCCGAAGGTGGGGTAGATGATTGGGGTGAAGTCGTAACAAGGTAGCCGTATCGGAAGGTGCGGCTGGATCACCTCCTTTCTATGGAGAATCGTTTCCTGCAACGGAAACATTCAAATAAGCAGGTACATGTACCTGCGACCGGATATTCAATTCGGTTCATCACGTTCGTGTGAATGAAATGAATATCCTTAACTTACTCACTCGTTGCTCAGTTTTGAGAGCTCAAACTCTCAAGCTTCGACGAATGTTTCATTCACACATCCGTGTGGAACCGAAATATTCATCGGGTTTCGCTTCGAAGAAGCGAATTGTACCTTGAAAACTGGATACCGAAACGAAATTGCGTTTTAGAATATTCCTTTAAGCTGATCTTGTGTAAACAAGTGAAATAAAGGTAGCAGGTAAGGAAAGATATTTTGCCTTTAGCAAAAATCATTCTTTATCGAACATCGACATTTTCTTTCTTTGAAAGAAAAGTCTAGGTTAAGCTACAAAGAGCACACGGAGGATGCCTAGGCGCCAGGAGCCGACGAAGGACGTGGCGAACAACGATAAGGCCTCGGGGAGCTGTAAGCAAGCTTTGATCCGGGGATGTCCGAATGGGGAAACCCGGCTGTCTTCATCGACAGTCACTTTCTGCTGAATACATAGGCAGAATAGAGGCAGACCAGGGGAACTGAAACATCTAAGTACCCTGAGGAAGAGAAAACAATAGTGATTCCGTCAGTAGCGGCGAGCGAACGCGGATTAGCCCAAACCAAGGAGCTTGCTCCTTGGGGTTGTGGGACGTCTCACATGGAGTTACAAAGGAACCGGTTAGATGAAGAGGTCTGGAAAGGCCCGCCAGAGAAGGTAAAAGCCCTGTAATTCAAAACTTGTTCTCTCCGAGACGGATCCCGAGTAGTGCGGGGCACGTGAAACCCCGTATGAATCCGGCAGGACCATCTGCCAAGGCTAAATACTCCCTGGCGACCGATAGTGAAGCAGTACCGTGAGGGAAAGGTGAAAAGCACCCCGGAAGGGGAGTGAAATAGATCCTGAAACCGTGTGCTTACAAGAAGTCAGAGCCCGATCTATGGGTGATGGCGTGCCTTTTGTAGAATGAACCGGCGAGTTACGTTCCCGTGCAAGGTTAAGGTGAAGAGCTGAAGCCGCAGCGAAAGCGAGTCTGAATAGGGCGAATGAGTACGTGGACGTAGACCCGAAACCGGGTGATCTACCCCTGTCCAGGGTGAAGGTGCGGTAACACGCACTGGAGGCCCGAACCCACGCATGTTGAAAAATGCGGGGATGAGGTGGGGGTAGCGGAGAAATTCCAATCGAACCCGGAGATAGCTGGTTCTCCCCGAAATAGCTTTAGGGCTAGCCTCGGAAAAAAGAATCGTGGAGGTAGAGCACTGATTGGGTGCGGGGCCCGCAAGGGTTACCAAGCTCAGTCAAACTCCGAATGCCATGGATTTAGTTCCGGGAGTCAGACAGTGAGTGCTAAGATCCATTGTCGAAAGGGAAACAGCCCAGACCATCAGCTAAGGTCCCCAAGTGTGTGTTAAGTGGGAAAGGATGTGGAGTTGCACAGACAACCAGGATGTTGGCTTAGAAGCAGCCACCATTGAAAGAGTGCGTAATAGCTCACTGGTCGAGTGACTCTGCGCCGAAAATGTAACGGGGCTAAACACACCACCGAAGCTATGGCTTGATGCTTGCATCAGGGGTAGGGGAGCGTTGAATGCGGGTTGAAGGTGTACCGTAAGGAGCGCTGGACTGCATTCAAGTGAGAATGCCGGTATGAGTAACGAAAAGATCTGTGAGAATCAGATCCGCCGAAAGCCTAAGGGTTCCTGAGGAAGGTTCGTCCGCTCAGGGTAAGTCGGGACCTAAGGCGAGGCCGATAGGCGTAGTCGAAGGACAACAGGTCGAAATTCCTGTACCACCGTAATCCGTTATGAGCGATGGGGTGACGCAGTAGGGTAGTGACGCGGACTGATGGATGTCCGTCTAAGCAGTGAGGCTGGTGTGTAGGCAAATCCGCACATCGTAAGGCTGGGCTGTGATGGGGAGCGAAAATTGTAGTAGCGAAGGTCATGATCTCAGACTGCCAAGAAAAGCCTCTAGCCAGGAGAAGGTGCCCGTACCGCAAACCGACACAGGTAGGCGAGAAGAGAATTCTAAGGCGCGCGGAAGAACTCTCGTTAAGGAACTCGGCAAAATGACCCCGTAACTTCGGGAGAAGGGGTGCCTCGGTAGGGTGAATAGCCCGAGGGGGCCGCAGTGAAAAGGCCCAAGCGACTGTTTAGCAAAAACACAGGTCTGTGCGAAGCCGCAAGGCGAAGTATACGGGCTGACGCCTGCCCGGTGCTGGAAGGTTAAGGGGAGTGGTAAGCCCTTCGGGCGAAGCTATGAACCGAAGCCCCAGTAAACGGCGGCCGTAACTATAACGGTCCTAAGGTAGCGAAATTCCTTGTCAGGTAAATTCTGACCCGCACGAATGGCGTAACGACTTGGGCGCTGTCTCAACGAGAGATCCGGTGAAATTTTAATACCTGTGAAGATGCAGGTTACCCGCGACAAGACGGAAAGACCCCATGGAGCTTTACTGCAGCTTGATATTGAATTTGGGTACGATCTGTACAGGATAGGTGGGAGCCGTTGAATCTTGAGCGCCAGCTTGAGAGGAGGCATCCTTGGGATACCACCCTGATCGTATCTAGGTTCTAACTTGGTACCGTAATCCGGTGCGAGGACAGTGTCAGGTGGGCAGTTTGACTGGGGCGGTCGCCTCCTAAAGAGTAACGGAGGCGCCCCAAGGTTCCCTCAGAATGGTTGGAAATCATTCGAAGAGTGCAAAGGCAGAAGGGAGCTTGACTGCGAGACCTACAAGTCGAGCAGGGACGAAAGTCGGGCTTAGTGATCCGGTGGTACCGCATGGAAGGGCCATCGCTCAACGGATAAAAGCTACCCTGGGGATAACAGGCTTATCTCCCCCAAGAGTCCACATCGACGGGGAGGTTTGGCACCTCGATGTCGGCTCATCGCATCCTGGGGCTGAAGTAGGTCCCAAGGGTTGGGCTGTTCGCCCATTAAAGCGGTACGCGAGCTGGGTTCAGAACGTCGTGAGACAGTTCGGTCCCTATCTGTCGTGGGCGTAGGAAATTTGAGAGGAGCTGTCCTTAGTACGAGAGGACCGGGATGGACGTACCGCTGGTGTACCAGTTGTTCCGCCAGGAGCACCGCTGGGTAGCTATGTACGGAAGGGATAAGCGCTGAAAGCATCTAAGCGTGAAGCCCCCCTCAAGATGAGATTTCCCAATTAGTAAGACCCCTTGAAGACGACGAGGTAGATAGGTTGGGGGTGGAAGTGCAGTAATGCATGGAGCTGACCAATACTAATCGGTCGAGGGCTTATCCTAAAAATAAAACGCAAATGAGTTTCGGATCCAGTTTTCAGGGTGTAACCTTGAAACAAATGCTTAATATTCCCTGATAGCTCAGTTGGTAGAGCACTCGACTGTTAATCGAGTTGTCACAGGTTCGAGTCCTGTTCGGGGAGCCATATGGAGAGGTGTCCGAGTTGGCCGAAGGAGCACGATTGGAAATCGTGTAGGCGCCAAAAGCGTCTCGAGGGTTCGAATCCCTCTCTCTCCGCCATAATTATTTTATTGCATGGCCCGTTGGTCAAGGGGTTAAGACACCTCCCTTTCACGGAGGTAACAGGGGTTCGAATCCCCTACGGGTCATAAAAATATCACAAAAGAACTTGCAATAAAAAGTTCGTTATGGTATAATATGAGAAGTGCTTAATTGTGGAGGCTTAGCTCAGCTGGGAGAGCATCTGCCTTACAAGCAGAGGGTCGGGGGTTCGAGCCCCTCAGCCTCCACCATTTGAAAATTAAATATTTATTATTGTCGCGGGGTGGAGCAGTTCGGTAGCTCGTCGGGCTCATAACCCGAAGGTCGCAGGTTCAAATCCTGCCCCCGCAACCAATTAAAATTTATTATGGAACTGTGGTGTAGAGGCCTAACATGCCTGCCTGTCACGCAGGAGATCGCGGGTTCGAATCCCGTCAGTTCCGCCATTAGTAATACAATGTTTAATGAAGAGCCTTATAATAAGGCTCGGTAGCTCAGTCGGTAGAGCAGAGGACTGAAAATCCTCGTGTCGGCGGTTCGATTCCGTCCCGAGCCACTTTTAATTGAATATTTTATGTGCCGGTGTAGCTCAACTGGTAGAGCAACTGACTTGTAATCAGTAGGTTGGGGGTTCAAGTCCTCTCGCCGGCACCATTTTTTGGAGGATTAGCGAAGTGGCCAAACGCATCAGACTGTAAATCTGCTCCCTTACGGGTTCGGTGGTTCGAATCCATCATCCTCCACCAGTTTTATAGGGGCATAGTTTAAAGGTAGAACAACGGTCTCCAAAACCGTTGGTGTGGGTTCAATTCCTGCTGCCCCTGCCAATTATTCATTACTTGCGGCGGTCGTGGCGAAGTGGTTAACGCACCGGACTGTGACTCCGGCATTCGTGGGTTCAAGCCCCATCGGCCGCCCTTTACTTATTGGGGATTAGCCAAGCGGTAAGGCAACGGACTTTGACTCCGTCATGCATAGGTTCAAATCCTATATCCCCAGCCATCTTTATGCGGACGTGGCTCAGCGGTAGAGCATCGCCTTGCCAAGGCGAGGGTCGCGGGTTCGATTCCCGTCGTCCGCTTTGTTACACTCTGGCGCCATAGCCAAGTGGTAAGGCAAAGCTCTGCAAAAGCTTTATTCCCCAGTTCAAATCTGGGTGGCGCCTCCATAATTGAATACGCCGGCGTGGCGGAATGGCAGACGCGCTCGACTCAAAATCGAGTGGGAAACCGTGGAGGTTCGAGTCCTCTCGCCGGTATTAACTAAAAGAGTTCATTAGAGACATTCTCTAGTGAGCTTTTTTTATTCGAGTTTTAGTACCTCACTCATTGTTTGAGCTGAAGATACTTTCGAGTTGTACTCCAAATGCGAATAAATATTGGCTATTATTGCGTAATCACTGTGACCCAGCCATTCCTGAACTTCTTTCATGCTTACCCCTAATACATCTACATAAATATACTCCAGGTATTCAAGACAATAAGAATTGTCAGAAGATAAGCGATAGGATTCCTGTTATTCCTTCATACGAATCAGAAGCTCATAGAACGTGTCCACCAGTGGCAGTATACGGCGACTGGCTTTATTCATGGTTCGGTCCTTTTCAATTTCAATATATCTACCATTCAAATTGCCCGATGTGGCGGTATGTTTAATATTAATAGTCCAATTCAATAAATCAATAGCCGACCATTTTAATCCTACGACCTCGCTTCGGCTTAACCCATAAAAGGCAGCCAGGATAACGGAAAGCTCAATTCTTTCGCCTCGGATTACTGCGAGGAGTTGATCCAGCTCCTCGGCATTGTAAAAGCTCACGACGTAATTGTTCTTTTTTGGGCTTTCAACTAAGTCAGGGGGATTCGCTACAATCAGCTTTATTTTCACGGCATACTGAAGGGCTCTGCAAATGTTCGCGTGGTAATGAATAACGGTATTGGCGCTGACACCTTGCACATTCATTTCATGGGTATACAAGGTCTGAAAATCCTCTGTAGTTAAATCATCAAGCAATACATCCCTTTCTTTCGGAAAAAGGATCTACGCGGCCTTTTACAGTGTCGGAATAGGAGATAAGCCCGATACTGTTTTTCATCATCTCTAGCCATTGAAGCATAAAGTCTGCGAACAGCCTTTTGCTATTACTGGATGGGTAGCCGCTTTTACTCTTACAGCATATCTTCGTTTTCAACCGCGAGTGCTTGTCCTTCCATATGATAATTCTTCCTGGCTTCCTGAAGCAAGATTTCGGCTCTTTTCTTGGTTCCTTTTATCTTAAGCCCCGTAGGGATCCATTTTGGTTATCGTTTACCATTCTCATCTTTACAGTTAGGCGGATGTCCCGTTGCGCTTTCTCCTCTTTCAATAACTCCAGAGGGTGAACCCGATCCTTTTTCAAATACCGGTTGATCTTCGGAATGGATTTTCAAAGCAGGATTGATCAGAGGTAGGCAAAACCATTTCCGGGACGTGCCCTAGTCAAAACACAGCATGAGGCCGATGACAATGACAACAAACCCATGAAAAGCGCCTCCAAAATTGCGTCACATTTAACATAATTGATATTGATTATCAATATCAATTATGTTATTATAATTTTGTTTACTAGTGAACAAAATTATAATCTAATGGTGACACTGAACTTGGTCTGCAACTACTACAAGAGAGGGGAGATTGGGAAATTGGAGTTTCAAAATCATTTTAAAGGTCATCTTTACGAGCAATATATTAAAATGCTACATCTGAATGAGCTGTATACTGAACAAGAATTTAACTCGTTTCGGCAACAGGCTAGAAAGTACCAGATTGACATGCTCTCCAACAATATTACTAGTGTACACGTTATTGATTGCATAGGTGATTATGAACCGATAAATCATACCGGGATTGTGGAGAAGATGGGGTTGTCCAAAGCTAGCATTACTAAAATTAGTGCAAGGCTGCTGGAAATGGGCTTCATTATGAGAAGTCAACTGAACAGCAATCGTAAGGAGATTTACTTTAGTTTAACGGATAAGGGAAGACACGTTTATCATTTGCATAAAGAACTGCACAAAGAAAAAGAAGAAAGGTTTTACCAATTCATTGAATCCTATTCAGAGGTTGAGCTGCAGACTATTGGAAAATTTATGAGTGATTTGGTGGCGCGTGCCGAAGAATACTCCGAAGGGAAGTTTACGATAAATGACGACATTAAAGATTGAGGAATTAAGATCCAAGATTGAAGGGAAAGAAATTTTAAAAGGGCTCACACTGGAGATTCATGGCGGAGAGATTCATGCGATTATGGGGCCTAATGGGACGGGAAAAAGTACATTGGCTTCAGCTTTAATGGGCCATCCCAAATATGAGGTTACTGGCGGTAAGGTGACATTGGACAATGAAGACCTTCTGGAGATGGAGGTGGATGAGCGAGCCCAGGCAGGCTTGTTCCTCGCTATGCAATACCCAAGTGAAATTGCTGGCGTGACCAACTCGGACTTTCTCAGAAGTGCCATCAATGCACGGCGTGAAGAAGGCGATGAGATATCCTTAATCCGTTTTATCCGTGAAATGGAGAGCAAAATGAAGGGGCTGGAGATGAACCCGGAATTTGTGCATCGTTATTTGAATGAGGGATTCTCTGGAGGTGAAAAAAAGCGGAATGAGATTCTGCAAATGATGCTACTTGAACCCAAGTTTGTGATCCTGGATGAAGTGGACTCAGGGCTTGATATTGATGCACTGCGTATTGTGGCCAATGGCGTAAATGAGATGCGCAGCCCGGATAGAGGCTTTTTAATCATCACCCATTATCAACGACTGTTGAATTATATTACCCCGGATTTTGTGCATGTCATGATGCAAGGCCGGATAGTTAAATCTGGCGGTCCGGAGCTTGCCCACCGTTTGGAGGCTGAAGGATACGATTGGGTGAAGGAGGAACTTGGGATTACGGATGAGACGGTAAGGGAAGCTTAAAAGCCGGAGAGGAGGAACAGCACGTGGATATACAAGCTAGAGTTTCAATGAATGTGGACGATTTACGCGCATGGTCAAGCGCTAAGGATGAACCTCGTTGGCTGATTGAACGCCGCGTTCACGCACTCGAACTGGCAGGGACGCTGGAGTTGCCTAAAGTGGAGAAAATCAATCTTGAAAAATGGGATATCTACGAAAGTGGAGATTACAAAGCTGAGAATGCGTGGTCTAGTTTGGAGGAACTGCCGGAGGTTGTTCGAGGTTTGGTTGCTTCTCCGGTGAAAGGCGGACTAATCGTTCAGTTCAACTCGGATGTAGTGTATACGAAATTGTCCGAGAGCTTAGCCGCCCAGGGAGTCATTTTAACGGATCTGCATACTGCGGCAAAAGAGCATGAGGAGCTGGTTCAACGTTATCTCTTTCAGGCAGTAAAGCCAGAAGAACATCGTTTATCTGCTGCACACAGTGCCTTATGGAGTGGTGGCGTTTTTCTATATGTCCCAGACGGTGTAGAGGTTGAAGCACCTATTCAAGCGATCTTTCTTAACGATACAAGCGGTGTGTGTTTTGCTCCTCACATCTTAATTGTGGCAGGGAGCAACAGCAAGATCACTTATGTGGATAATTGTGTATCGAGTGGTGATGATGTCAAGGTATTGCATAACGGTGTGACGGAGGTCTTCGCGGGGGCGGGCTCAAAGGTGCAAGTAGCTTCGGTTCATCAGCTTGCTGCAACTACAACAGATTTCACCCAGCGACGGGCGGTCGTTCTTGCTGATGGGGGTGTGGAATGGATTATCGGTGAGATGAACAATGGTTATACCGCCAGCGATACCAAGACTTTGCTACAAGGCAACGGGGCGGTCTCCGACAATAAGGTGATTGCTATTGGCACGGGCAATCAAAAATCGAGCTATACAACTCAAGCTCAGCATTTTGGCAGAAGCTCGGTAAGCCAGATGATTACGCGTGCAGTCATGCTTGAAGAAGCTACGGCCATTATCAACGGCATTACAAAGATTGAAAAAGGTGCAACCCATTGTGATGGTCAGCAAACAGAACGCGTGCTTATGCTAAGTCCTAAAGCTCGCGGTGATGCCAATCCGATCCTGCTGATAGATGAGGATGATGTAACCGCGGGTCATGCTGCATCCGTGGGGCAAGTAAATGCAGAGCAAATCTATTATCTGATGTCGCGCGGGATATCACGGAGTGAAGCCGAACATCTTGTTATTTTCGGATTTCTCGCTCCTGTCATTTCGGAGATCCCACTGGAAGGTGTTCGCAGTCGCCTAAAAGATTTAGTGGAAAGCAAGCTCGGCAGATCATAGCAAATCAAAATGAATCTTGAAAGGTTAAAAAGGAGTGATACTAATGGCTAAAAAAGCACCAGATATGGGCGAATATAAATATGGGTTTCGCGACAAGCACCAGTCTATTTTTCAATCTGGAAAAGGTCTGACGGAAGAGATTGTCCGGGAAATTTCCCGAATCAAGGAAGAACCGGAGTGGATGCTCAATTTTCGGTTGAAAGCTTTGAATCAATTCTACAAAATGCCGATGCCTGAATGGGGAGCGGATTTGACCGGGCTAAATCTTGATGACATCCAGTATTACGTTCGCCCTTCTGAAAAACAGGGAAAGACCTGGGAGGAGGTTCCTTCCGAGATCAAAGCAACCTTTGACAAGCTGGGAATCCCTGAAGCGGAGCAAAAATTCCTGGCGGGCGTATCCGCTCAATATGAGTCGGAAGTAGTTTATCACAGCATGCGGAAAGAACTGGAGGATCAGGGCGTTATTTTCCTTGATACGGATAGTGCATTAAAGCAATACCCCGAAGTGTTTAAGCAACATTTTGGGACGATCATCCCTCCTGCCGACAATAAATTTGCGGCGCTTAATAGTGCGGTTTGGTCAGGAGGTAGCTTTGTATACATTCCGAAGGGTGTTCAGTGCGAGGTTCCTATACAAGGTTATTTCCGTATTAATTCTGAAAATATAGGTCAATTCGAGCGGACATTAATTATTGCCGAAGAGGGCAGCTTTGTCCATTATGTTGAAGGATGTACAGCACCTATTTATAGTACCAGTTCTCTGCATAGTGGAGTTATTGAAATTATTTGCCGGAAAGATTCCCGTGTCCGTTACACGACCATTCAGAATTGGGCTCCTAATATCTACAACTTGGTAACCCAAAGGGCTGTGGCAGAAGAAAATGCCACAATGGAATGGGTGGACGGCAACATCGGCTCCAAGGTAACAATGAAGTATCCGGCAGTATTATTGAAAGGACGGGGAGCCAAGGGGTCCATCCTGTCTATTGCCGTAGCCGGTAAAGATCAGCATCAAGATGCTGGCGCGAAGGTAATTCACCTTGCTCCCGAGACAACATCTACGATTATATCCAAATCCATCAGCAAGCAGGGCGGAAAAGTAAACTACCGAGGGTTGTCCAGCTTCAGCCGCGATTCCGCAGGGTCCAAGTCCAATATTAAGTGCGATACGTTGATATTGGACAACATGTCAACATCAGATACGATTCCGTACAATGAAATTAAAAACGATCAGATTACTTTGGAGCACGAGGCAACAGTATCCAAAGTGTCCGAGGAACAATTGTTTTACTTAATGAGCCGCGGGCTTACAGAACAAGATGCTACACAAATGATTGTAATGGGCTTTATTGAACCGTTTACCAAAGAATTGCCAATGGAATATGCCGTTGAAATGAATCGGTTGATTCAATTTGAGATGGAAGGAAGCATCGGTTGATTCATTAATTTAATAGATCAAACCTTTATCATTCTTTAAAGAAGTGCGAGGTGCTAGTAATGAAGAAAAATAATTCGGACGATTCAGAACTAGCTCAAATTACCCGAGAGATACGAAAACTTCAGTTCTGCTTCAATATGCTGTCAGGATTGAGCGCAAGTTGTGGTGTGATGATACCTTTAGACTCTATTCATACGCTTATAAGGGAACTTTCGGATCAAGAGGTCACTCTTAGGCAAAAAGCAAAGGATCACTCAGACGATCTAGGGTGAAAAAAGGTCTGAATTGACGGTTGGTAAAACAATGGGAGGAGTTGACATAATGGATGAAAATGGAGTTTTATTCGATGAAGTATCGGAAGTTCTTCTCAAACTACGTCCTTTCTTACTGCGTGACGGTGGAGATGCTGAACTGGTCGAGGTTGAGAACGGTATAGCAAAACTAAGATTCTTGGGAGCTTGCAATGGTTGCCCAAGTGCTACGATTACGTTAAAAGTTGCTATTGAGCGCGCAATTCTTGAGGAAATTGATGATATTAAAGAAGTTGTACAAGTATTCTAAATTCCTTGATACTGAGCAACTGAGTTAGTCCTGTCGCAGACCATAGCTACGGAAGTTGATCCCGCTGCTCAATACCAAAGTACATCGACAGATTACCTTGCGGGTCGAAATCGACGAGCAACACTTTTTTCACTTCATCAAACAAAGCATTATCAAGATTTTATTCGATATCGAGTGGGAAACCGTGGAGGTTCGAGCCCTCTCGCCGGTATACACAAAAGGATGATAAATGCTTAAAGGCATTTTATCATCCTTTTTATTATATATTCATGATTTTGGCAACAAGGTTAACATGGATTTGACCAGCGCTTTGATCTTATCGTAAGATGATGGTACTGAAAAAACTTTTCTAGTTTACTGAGAGCGAAAGAAATGAGGACGAATATGCAGGAAAGAATTTTGGAGGCTTTTGTAGAGGAAGTTCATGAAAATGGTTTGAAATTTACGATGGATGATCTTGCGAAAAGACTCGCCATTAGTAAGCGTACGTTGTATGAACATTTTTCGTCTAAGACGCTTATTTTAGAAACACTTATTGAGCGTACTAATGATGATATGATTCGGAAAACAGATCAAATTATTGGGAATAATGAATTATCTTTGTTAGACAAGATTAAGCAGTCGATTAGGGTCATGCCTCTGTATTATAAGTTTTACGATTTAAGAATATTGGACCAGATGAAAAAATATTATCCTGAGCAATGGAAAAGAGTACATGCCGATTTAAACGATTGGTCTCCGATTAGAACATTAATTCAGGAAGGCATCCGAGAAGGAATTATTGTGAATAAAAATGAGGCTCTGATCATGAAGCTTATTATTGAATCTGTAAATTTAACGCTTGATCAGCGTTTCTTTCTGGACAACAGTGTGACGGTAGAGGAAGCAACTTATTCTATTGTAGATATTTTGTTGTTCGGATTGGTCGAAAAATAAAAAATAGCCTCAACAATATACTGCAAATTTGAAGAGGCCATTTTTGTATATGAAAACTAAGAAAACAATTTTAGTTTCAATTGTTTTTGAAAAAGAATAATGAAGTTTACCTGATGTTGAATAAAGAGATACGAAAAGGAAGGGTGGAAATATGTCTATACTCACAAGAAATCGAGGAGCAATGCTGTTATTGATGCTTAACATTTTTTTGGCATTCATGGGGATTGGCTTAGTTGTCCCTGTGTTACCTAAGTTTATAAGTGAGCTAGGGATGAATGGTTCCTCGATGGGACTGATGGTTGCAGCTTTTGCGTTGACACAGCTTTTGTTATCACCATTGTCAGGAAAGTTGTCTGATCGTTATGGACGTAAAAAGTTAATTGTTTCTGGGATGTTCATCTTCATGTTATCAGAGCTTGTTTTCGGACTGGCGAGTTCCATACCTACTCTGTTCATAGCACGAATCATGGGTGGAGCAGGGGCAGCGTTGCTTACTCCTTCTATTATGGCCTATGTCGCTGACGTGACCTCGTTTGAGGAAAGAGGCAAGGGAATGGGCATGATCAATGCAGCGATCAACACAGGCTTCATAATCGGGCCAGGGATTGGCGGATTGCTTGCCACATATGGAATACGTATTCCCTTTTTTGCGGCAGCAGGAGCTGCGGGAATAGCAGCTATCTTGTCTCTGTTAGTGCTGCCTGAGTCTTTAAGCAAGGAAAAGCAACAATATAATAGAGAACTTCCACGTCAAAAAGAAAATCTTTTGCAGCAATTTGCCAAGTCATATCAATCTCCATATTTCATGGGTTTACTCATTGTATTTGTCGTTGCTTTTGGGTTAGCGAACTTTGAAACAGTGTTTGGACTGTTTGTTGACCATAAATATGGTTTTACACCAATGGATATTGCCATCATTATAACGACAGGCTCCATTTTGGGAGCAGTTGTCCAAGCGACTATATTTGGATGGATTATTAATCGTTTTGGAGAGAAAAAAGTAATTCACCTCTGTTTGGCTATTGGGGGCCTGTTCATCTTTCTAACCCTATTTGCTGAACAGTACGTGATGATTATGCTGACGACCTTCATCATTTTTCTGGCCATGGATATCCTTCGCCCGGCAGTAAGCACTTCTCTATCGCGGCAGGCCGGAGATGAGCAAGGCTTTGTGGCAGGCATGAACTCGTCCTATACAAGCTTGGGTAATGTGATTGGACCATTAATTGCAGGACTGTTATTCGATGTTCATATTAATCTGCCTTATATGGTTGCAGCTATAGCGTTACTGGCTTGTCTCGTCCTTTCACTACGTTCCAAGCAAGCGGGTGAGCAACACTCGATAGCCCGTGCAGCAGAACAGCATAGAGAGTGATAGCCGCAGGTCTATACTCATCCCCGACTTAGGTCTAGGTTCAAAAACCGTCTGGGGTCCGTTTTGTCGAACGCTAGGTCAGCGTACAATAAGAACATAAGCAAGACACAGTGAAAGGCGGTGAGAGATGATGAGAGTTAACAAAGGGAATGGGTTAGCGATTGTACTGATCGTGTTGGGTTCGATTATGCTGCTCGGTAAGTTTACTCCGTTTTTCGGTCACTTTTTAGGACATCTGATTGGTTACTTAATTCCGATAGCTATGGTCATGCTAGGCTACTACGGTGTGAAAAAAGGAAATGCGCTCTTCGGCTGGATCGTACTTGTACTCGGGGTACTGATTTTGCTTGGCAAACTGTCCTGGCTTCTGGGACCGCTACTGGCAATCGGGTTGATCATATTTGGTGTTTCCCTGCTGAGTGACCGCAGAAGACGTTACTAATTTTAGCAGTTTGGCGAATGAAAAAAGATTGTAGCAACGAAGTGGTGAATTATGGGAATACGAATTGTGAAAGGAGCAGACGCAAATGAGTGTTTTTCGAAGAATGCGTGATATCACGGTAGCGACCTTCAATGAGCATTTGGAACAAAGCCAAGACCCGGTGCAACTGATTGACCAGTTCTTGTATAATACCCGTCAGGAAATTGCCGAAGCGGAAAAACTCCATCAACAGTATGCCATGCATACAAGACAGATGAAGCAGCAGTTGGATCATGCATTGTCCATGCAGACCAAACGGGAGGAACAGGCGCTACTGGCTTTGAAGGCTGATGAAGAACATATCGCGAAGCTGGCCCTTCAGGAGAAAATGCTATATGCAGAAAAAGAAGATCAGTATAGAGAACTGTGGGAGCAGAGCCGTGAATCACTACGTGAGCTAGAACAACAGCTAGATACGTTAAAGACAGAATATCAAACGGTACACAGCAAGCGTCAGTACTATGCGGCACGTGTACAGACGTTGAGACTCCAGCAGCAAATGAACGAACGGGCTGGTACATACGGTGGACGAAATGTTCCCCGAATGTTCAACCGCTTGGAAGATCGGGTAGCCGATATGGAAGCAGAAACGATGAGTCTGCGTGATTTACGTCGGGGTGAGGGCGACCATGCACAGGATGCTCAAGGCGGTGGATCGCTGCTCGAACAAGAGTGGGCGAGACTGAAAAGCAAGCTGAACAACAGCGGGAAGGAGTAAATTGATAATGACCCGAATTTACAGATCAAGCCGGGATAGAGTAATAACAGGTGTATGTGGCGGTCTTTCTGACGCAACAGGAATGGACTCAACATGGATTCGTATTCTGGTTGTGATCAGTTTCTTTATTACAGCAGGAACCACATTTATGATTTATGTGATTGCGGCACTGGTTATCTCCAAGGAGCCGAGATCTCCTTTTGATGGAGGATTTGGCCCTGACAGCGGACCCTACAATCAACAGGATCCACGCTATTATGGCAGTAACAATACAAGATCGCAGTATGGGCAAGGAACTGGTTACAACCAGGGCGGTGCATATGGCAATTCGAACCCGTTTTTTGGGCAAGATGCCCGCAACTCATCTAAATTTAACACAGGTCAGAACAGTGACCTGGATTCCATGATGGAAGATATCGAGAAAAAGGCAATGAAAAAAGAATTAGCAGAGTTACGCAAAAAAGTAGAGCAATTTGAGAAGGGAGATCGTAAATAATGGGGATCTTTAAAAGAATGAAGGATATGACAAGAGCATCGGTGAATGAAGTGTTGGATAAAGTGGAAGATCCGATTATTATGTTGAATCAATATTTGCGCGATATGGAGGCGGAAATTCACGAGGCTGAGGTAACGGTTGCCAAGCAAATGGCGAATGAACGTCGTATGAAACAGCGTTTGGAGGAAGCGGTGCGTGTATCCAATGAGCGTGAGAAGCAAGCTGAATCCGCATTACGAAATGGTCAGGAAGAAGTAGCGCGCAAGCTGTTGGGAGAGAAGATTTATTTTGTGCAGAAGCAGGACGAATACCGCGACTTGCATACACAAGCTGAGCTTCAAGCAAAAGAATTGGTACAGCAGCTTCACGACATGAAAGATGAATTCTATAAAATGCGCAACAAGCGCAATGAGTTGGTATCCCGTGCTCAAATGGCGAAAGCCAAAAAGCAAATGTCTCAAATCAATAGTTTGCACACGATTGAAAGTGGGTCTGCTTCATTGGGCTTCCACCGTATGGAAGAAAAAATCATGCAAATGGAAGCTGAAGCTGACGTACTGCGTGCTCCTTACCGTCAAGCCCCAGGAGAAGCATATATTAATCCAGCTGAGGCTGAAAAACAGTTTAAAGTGGATGAGCAGCTTCAACAGCTTAAGTCCAAAATTCAGACAGGTGCTAAACCAGTCGATATGAAGAAGGACTGACTACTCGGAAACAAGACATTATGATATGCTGTATGGAATGGACATTGGTCGATGATCGTGCTCAATCTGTATGGTCCGGGAAAGCCATATGGCGGAATGTCGCGCCACTATGGCTTTTCCGTCCTGTATAAACAAAAGGGGGTGCAGCATGGAGAGAAAAAAATCAGCCTTGGCACTGGCAGGGATTGGCATCGGGATTATCATTTTATTCGGTCAGTGGATTGGGTTCCTCTCCGTGGTTGCACTGATCCTAATGTTGGCCGGAATATATAAGATCCGCAATTCCAAAATCAAAAAGGGTTACACGATGCTCGCGATTGGTGCTGGATTGTTAGTGCTGGATCATTTGTTCCTGTTTGTGGTAGTTACACTAGCATCATTAGCTGTATTCTATTCACGTTCAAGGAAGCTGCATAAAGGTCAAAGCTCCATATTCAAGCACAATTTTATATCCAATCATAAATGGGATGAAGTGCCTTGGAGCCTGCGCAGCACAAGCATATGGCATGTGGTTGGGGACGTGGATGCCGACCTGACGTTGGCTCTCCCAGAGGAACGTGAACCCGTCATATTTTTGCAGGGGATCTTCGGTGATATTGACATCACGCTACCGGATAATTACGGTGTAGAGGTGGAGATGTTCATATTGTTCGGACAGATTCAGTTTGACCGGGATCATGAGGCGGGGATGCTCAATCGACTGGTTTGGAAGTCTCCCCATTTTGAGCAGAGTGAGTACAAAGTGAAGTTTGTCGTTTCTTACTTGGCGGGCGATGTCCGCGTCCGATTTTATTGAATCAGGAGGAGCCGGGATGAATCATAAAAAAACGTCCAACATGGTAACCCGCAGTATGGGTGAAGGTATCCTCCTGTGTGTTGTTGTGGGCGTAGTTGTCTTTTATATGCTGTATACATATGGATATGTGAAGTCGTTCCCAACCTGGGGAATGATATTGAAAGTTGCAGGAGCCGTTATACTGGTGTTGATTGGTACAGGGGCAATGTACGGATTTTATGAAAGCTACCGCTTTAAAAGCAGACTGGAAATGTTGAGAGAGACGTTGCTGATGTGGGAAAAGGGAACCCCTGCACGTGAGTTGCCGCCCCTAGGGCATGATGAGCTTGGCAGGCTGGGAGAGCAGCTGGAACGGATTGGGCGTAAATGGCAGGAACAAGTTACGTCTTTACAACGCTTATCCACGGATAATGCTCAGTTGGCAGAACAGGCACGGATGACTGCGATTGTGGAGGAGCGGCAGCGGCTGGCCAGAGAGTTGCATGACGCCGTATCACAGCAATTATTTGCTATTTCAATGACGGCGACGGCTGTGGGGAGGACGCTGGATAAGGATTTTGATAAAGCGCAGCGTCAAGTTGCGCTAATTGAAGAAATGTCTTCCGTGGCACAATCCGAAATGCGGGCGTTACTACTTCATCTGCGGCCTGTCTATCTGGAAGGAAAACGGCTTGAGCAGGGTTTGCGTGATCTGGTACAGGAGTTGCAGGCAAAGGTACCGATGGAGATTGATTTTGAGATTGAAAGCGGAGTACAGTTGGTTAAAGGCATTGAGAACCACTTGTTTCGTATTGTTCAGGAAGCGATGTCTAATACATTGCGCCATGCTAAAGCAACCCGCATGGAAATTCGTATCGTGCAACGCCCGGATTCCATCAGACTGACGATTCGGGATAACGGTATTGGTTTTGAACTGGATGAGAAAAAGCAGACTTCATATGGATTATCTACGATGCAGGAGCGGGTCAGTGAAATTGGGGGAGCTATTCAGTATATAACCGCTCCAGGAAAAGGAACACGGATCGAGGTGTCCGTGCCAGTTATTAATGATGAAAGCGGAAGGAACGATGATCATGGAAACGGAATTACCGATTAGCGTACTGCTGGTAGACGACCATGAAATGGTACGGATTGGTCTTGCGGCGGTGCTGGGGACGGAAGAAGGTATTGAAGTGGTCGGCGAGGCCGGAAGCGGAGAAGAAGGCATACGGTTGGCTTCTGAATACAAGCCAAATGTGATTTTGATGGATCTGGTCATGGATGGCATGGATGGCATCGAAACGACACGCCAAGTGACTCGCCTGCTTCCAGAGACCAAGGTGATTGTGCTGACGAGTTATTTGGACGATGAGAAAATGTATCCGGTCATTGAGGCAGGGGCATTCAGCTATTTGCTCAAAACGTCTCGTGCTTCCGAGATAGCGGATGCGATCCGTGCAGCTGCACGCGGACAGTCCGTACTAGAGTCACAGGTGGCCTCCAAGATGATGAATCGATTCCGCCAGCCACAGGCTGAGGCACCCGCGCATACGGAGCTGACTGATCGCGAGATGGAGGTGCTTCGCCTGTTGGCACAAGGGAAGTCTAACCAGGATATCGCAGATGAGCTGATTATCGGGATTAAGACGGTAAAATTCCATGTCACGAACCTTCTCGCTAAATTAGGAGTAGAAGACCGTACACAGGCGGCGATCTATGCTTATAAGAACGGATTAGCAGAGTAGAATGTAGAATAAACGAATACAAAAAAACCGGAGACGACAATAGTCCTCCGGTTTTTTTGTGTTCCATAACAAGGTGTTTAGATCAGGAGGAATAAAAAGGCGATTAAAGCCAGATCTAGTGCAAGCCCTGCCCCGTATCCATATCCCCCGTACCCACTGCGATAGCCTGCTCTGCCATTTCCATAACTACTATAGCCATTTCCAGCAAATCCGCCTGAGTCATAAGGGAAGGATGGACTCAGAGGTGTGTTGGGCGGCTTAATTAAGGCATTTAGTTTGGCAGAGGTATGAACTTTGTTTTTAGGGTTCCTTTTTTTCTTTTTAGAGGAAATCTTTTTTGGGGCTTGTTTTCCTTTGTTACTGTAGCTCCCGGCATAGAGACTGCCAGGAAAGGAGGGTGGATATCCGTTCAACATCAGCTTGCCTTTGCTACACCCACTTAAGATGCCGATGTGTCGTGTACCATCACGCATAACGGCACAGACCAGACGTCCACCATGAGGTGCCACATTGGCTTCATTTACAGGATAAATCGGAAACATGATTTCACCTCTTTTGGTGTAAGATGCATTGTGATCATAGTCTATTCTTACGGTGCCTACGATGTATGGTCGAATACCCAGTAGGCAGATGAATATTTTAGAAGGGCTTTGCCGTATTGCTGTGTGTATAAAACCTCTGACAACGGGAATGCTATTGATAGATTCATAGATTTCAATCCAGCTGAAAAAGAAAGTAACCAGAGCGTAGGTGTGGGAATCGGATGGTTGTGGAGCGGGGGGAACGATAATGTTAAAAGCAGAGCTGATTAAAAAGGGGATTATTGCAATTTTGGTATTAGGAACGGTGTTGGTACTGACTGGCTGGCGCTACGAAACCTCTCAGACAAACCGATATGATTCCCGCGAAGCAGAAACGGCTTTACGTTCATTGTTAATCATCTCGGACCAGGCCCCGGGTACGTTGGATAAGCTAGTTGTGAAGTGGCAAGGCGATTGGATTTCTAACCATGAAGAGCCAGCAGATGTGGCGGCACAGATAGCTGATCAGCTGAATATACCCACAGTAAACAAACTCGTAGAAAATGGACACACGGTTTATCGTTCTGTTCGTCATAGTGAGGATCTAAGAATCCGCTTAAATGTGATGGAACGTCAAACTGGACAATGGTATGTAGTTGTTCAACTGGAGAGCAACAATGCAGGACGTGAGCGGTTGATTCAGCTTCATAAGCTTTGTGCTGAGCAATTAAAATCTATGGGGATTCAAGCGCAGTGGAACACAGCCCTTCAGCGTTCGCTGCATACAAAGGAATCCAAAGATCAACTGTTGAAACTGACAGAGGCGAGCTTAGCAGAGAACATCTTCATGCAGGCCAAAGAAAGGTATACTGATGCGACTACTGTGGCTATATCCTATGAAGCTCCAGAGCTGCCGTTAATGATTCAAAGCGGTGAGCATCAGGTCCAGATGCAGATGGCTGTACATGAAGATAGGGAGCAGCAGGATACACGTATAACGCTCGGTTTCCCGCTCATCACGATTGAATACTGACTTATAAGGTAAATTTATGATTCATCGGATAGCTTATCCATGTAGGATATGATAAAATATCATCAAATCTTTAGTTCCATGTTTTTCGAAAATCAAGTATGATCTTGTATAAATATACACAATACTACATGCGGATTTCGGGGATTGTGGATTGCGGAATCTTGACATGGGAAGAATGAGGTACTTCATGGCTGACATACCTGCTAAAGAATCTGTTGTGACGCAAGGCGCAGTTCTGTTTATTTTTGGCGCTACGGGCGATTTGGCTCGTCGTAAGCTTTTTCCTGCTATTTACAGCTTGTACCGCGAAGGCAAGCTTGCTGAAGATTTTGCCGTTATTGGTGTAGCAAGGCGTCCTCGCACTGAGGAAGAATTCCGTAATGACCTATACGCTTCTATACAGGAGTTTAGTCGCTACAAAGCAGAAAATGATCAAGAATGGCAGGCATTTGCCGAGCATTTTGAATATAAATCGCTGGATATCAACAATGTCGAAGGGTTCCATGAGCTGAGACAGCAGACGGAGTCTATAGAAAGCAAGTTTAACATACCGGGAAATCGGTTGTTTTATTTGGCCTTGGCTCCTGAATTATTCGGAAGCGTGTCGAAGAGCTTGAAAGATGGCGGCATGATGGATGGAAAAGGATGGAATCGCCTAGTAATTGAGAAGCCATTCGGTTATAACCTCGAATCTGCACAAGAATTGAACGTTGAAATACGAGAGGTATTTGCCGAAGAAGAAATTTATCGGATTGATCACTATCTTGGCAAGGAAATGGTACAAAATATTGAGGTAATCCGCTTCGCGAACGCCTTCTTTGAACCACTGTGGAATAATAAGCATATTGCCAATGTGCAAATTACGCTTAGTGAAACGGTAGGGGTGGAGGAACGCGGAGGTTACTACGATCATTCCGGCGCCTTGCGGGATATGGGACAGAACCATATGTTGCAAATGCTAACGATGATTGCGATGGAACCACCTAGTCGTTTGTTGCCTGAGGATATCCGTGATGAAAAGGTAAAAGTGCTGCGTTCGCTGCGCCCTTTTGAAAAGTCTGAGGATGTGAAAACCAATGTGGTGCGTGGTCAATACACCGAAGGCAGTTATCGCGGACAGCAGTTGCCGGGGTATCGCCAAGAAGACAAGGTTGATCCACAGTCGAACACAGAGACTTATTTTGCTTCACGCGTGTTTGTTGATAATTTCCGTTGGGCTGGCGTACCGTTCTATATTCGTACGGGCAAACGTCTCCCTGTAAAAACAACGGAGATTGTTGTGGAATTTAAGAGCATGCCAACGAACGTGTACCTCGGTCAAAAGCATAAGCTGGAGCCGAACTTGCTCGTGATTCGGGTCAATCCAATGGAGGGCATTTACATTAAAATCAATGCCAAGAAACCTGGTTCCGAATCAGATATTGAGCCACTGGCTATGGATTTTTGCCAAAGTTGTATGGTAGGTATCAACTCACCGGAGGCTTATGAACGATTGCTGATGGATGCGATTGAGGGTGATTCGACATACTTCACGCGTTGGGATGAGGTTGCCACGGCATGGGGATTCGTCGATCGAATCGCCAAGGCATGGCAGCAGACCCCGGATACGCTGGAAACCTATGCTGCAGGCTCATGGGGACCGGAAGGTGCTCACAAGCTATTGGAGCAGGATGGCTTCAAGTGGTGGCCGGTTAGCGGTCAGGATGAAGATAATGTCATCTGGCGAGTAGGCGGCGTTCAGTAATCCCGATTTGTCCTGCATCCCCCTATGTCCTGTTCAGGACGTAAGGGGATGCTTTGCGTTCGGAGTGTGCTATAATAGCTTAGTCTCAGGTTTTCAGTTTGCAACTGATTATAAGTTAAAGGCAGGCTAAAACATGTAAATAGATCGTATTTATAATGAATATGGTAACGGAGTACGCCGAATACTGGAGCTAACGGCAATATAGCTGATAGAGCCGATGAACTTATGAAAACAGGCGTGCGTCATGGCCTTTTTATGAATAGCTTGAGCAGTAATGCAATGGATTTGATCATGAAGGGATATGTGAAATGAGTAAAACAACAGATATACTTCAACAGGAAGTCGACAAACGGCGTACGTTTGCGATTATTTCTCACCCGGATGCGGGTAAAACGACACTGACGGAAAAGCTGCTGCTGTTCGGGGGCGCGATTCGTCTTGCTGGTTCAGTTAAAGCGCGTAAAGCAAGCAAACACGCCACGAGTGACTGGATGGAGATTGAAAAACAGCGGGGGATCTCTGTAACATCCTCAGTAATGCAATTTGATTATAATGGTCACCGCATCAATATTCTGGACACCCCAGGTCACCAGGATTTCAGTGAAGACACGTATCGTACATTAACAGCAGCAGATAGTGCTGTCATGCTGATTGACGTAGCGAAAGGTGTGGAAGCGCAAACGATTAAGCTGTTTCAAGTTTGCGCGAAGCGTGGAATTCCGATTTTCACCTTCATTAACAAACTGGATCGTGAGGGACGCAGTCCTTTTGATTTGATGGAGGAGCTGGAGCAGGTGCTTGGCATCCGTTCGGTGCCTATGAATTGGCCGATTGGTACAGGACGCGAGCTGTGCGGTGTCTATGACCGTGTCAAAAATCAGGTCGAGCTGTTTCAGGGAGATGACCATTCCACGATCAAAGTACAAAAAGTGGAAGATTACAATGATCCGATCATTCGTGAGATGGCGGGCGAATATTTGCATGACCAGTTATGCCAAGACTTGGAGTTGCTTGACGTCGCGGGTGACCCTTTTGATATGGAAAAAGTACAACGCGGAGAATTAACACCTGTATTCTTCGGCAGTGCGATTAATAATTTTGGTGTACAAACATTTTTGGAAAACTTCCTTCAGCTTGCTCCTAAGCCGGAGCCGCGCCGTAGTACAGCTGGGGAAATTGAGCCAACAAACGAAAAGTTTACCGGTTATGTATTTAAAATTCAAGCGAACATGAACCCGGCTCACCGTGACCGTATTGCATTTTTGCGTATTGTCTCCGGTAAGTTTCAACGCGGGATGAGTGTTAAGCATGTACGGATGGGCAAGGAAATTAAGCTGTCCCAGCCACAACAGTTTCTGGCACAGGACCGTGATATTGTCGAGGAGGCTTTTCCTGGCGATATTATAGGATTGTTTGACCCGGGTATTTTCCGTATTGGTGATTCACTCAGCCAAGGTAGCGAGGTTGTGTTTGATGAATTGCCGACCTTTTCGCCTGAGATTTTTGCCAAGGTAACGGTGAAAAATGCCTTGAAGCACAAGCAGTATCTGAAGGGTATTGACCAGTTGACCGAGGAAGGTATGATTCAGGTGTTCCGTACGGTAAGCTTTGACGATACGTTACTAGGTGTTGTCGGTCAACTGCAATTTGAAGTATTTGAGTATCGCATGAAGGGTGAATATGGAGTTGATGTACAGCTTCAGCGTATGCCATTCCAATTTGCACGTTGGATTGTGGATGATCAGATTGATCCGAGCAAGTTCCGTATTAACTCTACGCTGGTAAAGGATAAGAAGGGCAATTATGTTGCCTTGTTCGAAAACGAGTATGCCATGCGTACGGCTATGGAGAAAAATCCGACAGCTAAGTTTTTGGAAATGGCTCCATAAGATTGAGTATGCAGAACTGTTTGATCTCAGTCATTTAGTGTATACAACGAATAGTCCACTCGATGTTAATGCGAGTGGACTATTCTCATTTTCGAATACGGGTAAAATAATGAGCACAATTAAATCGGAACAAAAAGTTAAATAGCTAGAGCTAGGTTAAGGGTACGGGTTTGATTTTATCGATTTGTTCATGTGCCAAATGGACGAAATCGTGCTGCTGGTTTGGACTCATATGCTTCCAAGCAATTTCAAGAATGACACCCAATCCAGGCAAAGCGGCCTCCGGTCCGTCCACTGACCCAATAATCATGTCCGTAAGATCAGCTTCTGATTTGCCGTGTACTTTGTGAACAATTGCTTGTCGTAAATCCATTGTAATGGGCATGTGTACCTCCCGTATGTTGTAGTAGTGGTCGAATGTATTATGGCTTGGGCTGTTGTCCAGTATACATGGAGAAGCATTTGGCATAAGTATGTCAAAATTTATGTTTGCAGCATGATATGCTATACTATGACGGACAGTATGGTGATCGGGAGGTAAAGAAGGAATGGCAAAAAAACAGTATGCGGTCATTGGCATGGGCCGTTTTGGTTCCAGTGTTGCCAGTGCGCTGAGTGAGATGGGTTTTGATGTGCTGGCTATTGACTCGGACGAGCAGCGTACACAGGAAATGTCGAATATTGTGACGCATGCGGTGTCTGCCGACTCGACGGATGAGGAAGCGTTGCGAGCGCTGGGTATCCGTAATTTTGACGTCATCGTAGTTGCGATTGGCGAAGATATACAGGCCAGTATTCTGACGACATTGATTCTCAAGGACATGGGCGTACCAGCCCTTGTGGTCAAGGCACAAAATGAATTGCACGGGAAAGTGCTGCAAAAAATAGGTGCGGATAAAGTCGTTTATCCTGAACGGGATATGGGGCTACGGGTAGCCCATCATTTGACATCTCCTAACATTTTGGATTATATCGAACTGTCCAAGGACTACAGTATTTTGGAGATGAGAGCCGCCGATTCCATGATTGGCAAAAATCTGAAGGAGCTAGACATACGTGCACGCTTCGGGTGCAATGTGATGGCGATTCGCAGAAATCAGGAAATGAACATTTCGCCTTATGCCGAAGATCGTCTGGAGCCGGGTGATATACTGGTCATTGTGGGCCACAAGGATGATCTGACCAAGCTGGAGCTGGCATTTGCAGCCTAATGAAGGCTGATGTTCAAGTACAAGTGAAACATCATTTATTTTTATAGAAACGGACACAGAAACGGAAGGTTAAACGAATGGAAATCATTTCACCAAATAATGCGCGTGTAAAAGAGTGGGCGCAACTGCTGGAGAAAAAGCATCGCACACGGCAGCATAAATATATAGTCGAGGGTATTCATCTGGTGCAGGAAGCGCTGCGTTCGGACGCGGCTATCGAAACCGTCGCCTATGATTTGGACAAGGGCATTCCCGCCGAGCTGAATGGCCTGGATCCAGCCGACCAGCCAGTGGAATGGGTTCCCGTGTCAGCGGCGGTCATTGCAAAATGCACCGATACGAAGACGCCGCAGTCGGTCTTTGCCATCGTGCGTAAGGAGGAGCGCAGCGCATTCTCGGCATTGCTGGAGCAGCCGGATGCACTGGTGATGGTGCTGGACGGGGTGCAAGACCCCGGCAATGTAGGCACCATCATCCGCAGCGCGGACGCTGCTGGAGCCGCAGGCGTAATATTAGGTCATGGCTGCGCCGACCTGTACAATCCCAAAACGATCCGCTCCACGATGGGATCGTTGTTTCACCTGCCAGTGGTTGAAGGCAGTCTGGAGGAGCTTTTACCACAGGCCAAAAGCAAAGGTGCCCGACTGATCAGCACCTCGCTGGATGCGAGCTTGTCATGCTATACCATAGATTTGCGTGTTTCCACTTGGCTTGTGATCGGAAACGAAGGCCAAGGTATTTCTGCTGCTACCGCGCGCATGGTGGATGAGTCGGTATTCATTCCGATGCAGGGGCAAGCGGAATCACTGAACGCAGCGATGGCTTCTACGGTGCTATTATTTGAGGCGATGAGACAACGAAACTAAGAGAATGAACACGGGGCTATGGCTGTGACTTAAATCCAATGCGGTGGTTAACGTGTTTTTTAAGAAGTTTAAGATTAAGTTCATGCCGGCCGGTTTATGAAACGAATCAATGAACAACCGCTAGAAACAATTGGTCGGCTACTGGTTAGGTTGTGATCTTAATTGCGGTTTATGTAGTAACCAATAGAAAGGTATTTGACTATGATATTCATTAACAAAAAAACTATGGATAAGTTAACTGAACCACATAGAGAGTCTAACATGCATATCTGCTATTCAACTCCTCAAAGTCTTTCGGCTTGTACAAGTCGAGCTATATTACTCCTAAATAATGATAGGATTGTCATCCTTTTCCTCAATCTATTTTCATCTAAAGTAGTAGAAAAAGTTGAATTTGAAGTAGCTGATTTACAAGAACAAAAATATCATTCCATATATCTGTCTTCTGCAATATGGTCATTTAACATTAAAGGACAGCACTGGAGGTTCAAGATAATCAAAAAAATTATTCCTCTTGGCTCTATGCAAAGGGATTTTCTAAATTTCTTGCAACAAAATATCTTAAATTAGCGACTGAGTAGATCACCAATCTTTGAAAACGTGTGCCCTTCCAGACAAAGACGAACAGCCAGGTATCTTTCGTAAAGGCGTTTATCTGGTTTTTTCATGGTTCTATTCATTACTCAATAGACGATTGAAATAATGCTGTTGGTTTGTTAATTGCGTGCTATTAAATCAAATGAATTTGACAGGTTGCCAAATCTTTGTTAGAGTTTCAATCAAATACGTATAACCTTTTCATGGGATGTTACCGATAGGGCATAACCTGAATTGGCTTGTTTACACTGTAAGTGTATACAGGCCGGTTTGGGTTTTTTTATTATCTGTTACCCTCGGATATCCCTTTTATCACACATTTGGAAGGAGAATGTTTATGTCTTATATTTTTCCTAAAGATTTTCTATGGGGGGGTGCTCTTGCTGCAAATCAGGCCGAGGGTGCTTATTTGGAAGACGGTAAAGGATTGAGTCTGGTAGATCTGCTGCCTACCGGAGAGAAGAGAAGAAACATAATGAAAGGGAATGTTCCTTCGCTGACTCCACTTGAAAGCGAATTCTATCCTTCCCACGAAGCCATTGATTTTTATCACCACTATCGCGAGGATATTGAGCTATTTGCAGAAATGGGATTTAAGGCGCTGCGTGTTTCCATTGCCTGGGCTCGTATTTTTCCAACAGGAGAAGACGCTACTCCAAATGAAGCAGGTTTGCAATTCTACGATGATTTGTTCGACGAGTTGCATAAACATGGCATTCAGCCAGTCGTTACCCTCGCTCATTTTGACGTGCCAGTGGATCTGGTCGAGAAATATGGAAGCTGGCGGAGCCGGAAGCTGGTAGGCCTGTTTGAAACCTATGCTAAAACAGTATTCACCCGCTACAAGGATAAAGTGAAATACTGGATGACGTTCAACGAGATTAACATGCTTCTCCATTTGCCGTTTCTCGGCGCCGGTCTTGTTTTTCAAGAAGGTGAAAACGTTAAACAAATTCAGTATCAGGCTGCACATCATCAGCTTGTGGCAAGCGCGCTGGCTGTAAAAGCGTGTCACGAGATTATCCCGGATGCCAAGATTGGTTGTATGCTTGCTGCCGGCAGCTTCTATCCGTATACGTGTAATCCCGAAGATGTGTATCAGGGCATGGAAAAAGACCGCGAGTCCTACTTCTTCATTGATGTACAGTCACGCGGCGAATATCCTGGTTATGCGAAGCGCTTCTTCAAGGATCATGGATTAAACATTGAGATGGAATCAGGCGACGCAGCCATTCTGAAAGATCATACCGTTGACTATATCGGATTCAGCTATTATTCAAGCCGGACGACCAGCACAGACCCGGAAATCGTCAAGAACATGACCAGCGGCAATGTGTTTGGCTCTGTGGCCAATCCATATCTGGACAAGTCCGAATGGGGTTGGACGATCGATCCAAAAGGATTCCGCATCACAGCCAACCAATTGCATGATCGTTACCAAAAGCCTCTGTTCGTAGTGGAAAACGGTTTTGGTGCCAATGATGTGGTTTCGCCCGAAGGAGAAGTTAACGACGATTACCGGATCGACTATCTCAAGCGGCATATTGCCGAAATGGGTGAGGCTCTTCAAGACGGAGTCGAAATTATCGGTTACACAAGTTGGGGACCTATTGACATTGTCAGCGCTTCCTCAGGAGAAATGAAAAAACGCTACGGTTATATTTATGTGGACCGTGACAATGAAGGCAACGGTTCGTTGAAACGTATTAAAAAGAAAAGCTTCCACTGGTACAAAAACGTAATTCATTCCGACGGCGAAAATCTGGGCGAATAATCGTACCATAAGTAAATAGGATCGGACGTCCCGGGCTCACGGGGATTTCCGATCTTCGTTTCTTCATTGAAAGCGTTGACAATCGTTCCTCTTCGGGCTATACTTGACGCAATTCCATCATTTTTAGGATTGTTACTGCGTAGCAGGCAAAACCTAAGCCACAAATAAGAAGATGTAACAGTCTTGTTTATTTGGCGTGCTTCGGTTTTTTTCTGTTTACAATAAAGAGGATGGAGCATGTGTGGCTCTTGCTGGCATATGGAACGGGGGATCGAGATGAACATAGCAAAGGTCATTAACAACAATGTAATCAGCGTCTACCAGACGGACGGTACCGAACTCGTGGTAATGGGTCGGGGGATTGCTTTTAAGAAAAAGCCTGGAGACAAAGTAGACGAAACCAGAATTCAGAAGGTATTTGCTCTGAAAAACAAGCAGACGTCCGATAACTTTAAAATGTTGTTGCGTGAGGTACCGCTTGATTTGATCGTGATTGTGGAGGAAGTCATTAATGATGCCAAGCATAATCTGAACAGAAAGCTGAACGAAAATATTTATGTTTCGCTGACCGATCATATCAATTTCGCTGTTGAAAGATACCGGGAAGGATTGGAAATCAAAAACGCGTTATTGTGGGAAGTCAAGCAGCTGTATAAAGAAGAATTCGCGATTGGTCTGAAAACGTTGGAGCAAATCAAACAAAGGCTCGGTATTGAACTGCCTGTGGACGAAGCGGCTTATATTGCGATTCACATCGTGAATGCTGAAATGAACGAGGAAGTCATTACGACCATGAGTATCACGAAGTTTATCCAACAAATTATCAATATCGCAAAATATCATTTTAAGGTCGATTTTGACGAGGACTCTCTGAGCTATTTCCGCTTTATTACGCATCTGAAATTTTTCGCCCAGCGCGTATTTAAGGGAAATCACTATGAAAATAACTATGATCATTTGTATGACATGATTAAGGAAAAGCACAAGGAAGCAGCTGCTTGCACAGAGAAAATCGGTGCTTTTGTGCAAAAAGAATACAACCACGAATTGACGAACGAAGAAAAGCTGTATCTGACCGTGCATATTGAACGGGTGGTGAATAGATAAGTCGAACTTTTTTCGACGAAAAAGGATCAAAAATATACGTTTAAAAGTTTTTGTTGACAAATATGGTAGATTAATTATATTATGATAGTAACAGGAATTTAATAAGTTTTAACTGGGATTGTTACTGGTTATGCAGGCAAAACCTAAGTCATGAAAAATTGCGGGAATAAAGTGCCCACCATTTTTCAAGGCTTAGGTTTTTTGTGTGCCTAAATATGTAAAAAGCCCCTTAGAACATGGAGGTGTCCATCATGAGTTATGAAAAACTGGCTAAGGAAATTGTACACCTGGTAGGTGGCGAAAAAAATGTAATATCACTCGTTCACTGTGCTACTCGCCTGCGTTTTGTGCTAAAAGATGAGGCAAAAGCAGACAAGGGAAAGCTGGAAAAAACCGATGGAATTATCACGGTAAAGCAGAGCGGTGGTCAGTTCCAGGTTGTAGTCGGCAACAAAGTACCAGAGGTATATAATGAAATCGGCAAAGTATCCAATATTTTGAATGAAACTGGAAAAGAAGATCATTCAGCTAAAGGCAACAAAGGATTTGGCGCCGTAATCGACGTAATTTCCAGCATTTTTGCACCGTTGCTCGGAGTTATGGCGGGGTCCGGTATTCTGAAAGGTCTGCTGCTGATTGCGAGCAACCTCGGCTGGTTGCTACCGAAAGACACTACCTATATGATTTTGTATGCTGCGGCCGACAGTTTGTTTTATTTTCTTCCTCTCTTGTTAGCGGTTACAACGGCACGGAAATTCGGAGGTAATATCTTCGTTGCCCTGACCATTGCCGGAGGGTTGCTTTACCCGACCATTGTCACGCTAAAAACGGAAGGTACACCTACGGACTTTTTCGGTATTCCTATTGTTATGATGAGTTATTCATCTACCGTTATTCCGATCATTTTAGCCGTCATCGTCATGAGTAAGCTGGAAAAATGGTGCAATCGAGTGATCCATGAGAGCGTCAAAAACTTTATTACACCTTTGATTCTACTCGTAATTATGCTTCCTCTAACCCTGATCGTGTTTGGTCCAGTCGGGGTGTATGTGGGCAACGCGATCGCTACTGCACTCGTTGCTGCATTTAGCTTTAGTCCGTTGCTGGCTGGAGCAATCCTTGGTGCTTGCTGGCAGCTGCTCGTTATTTTCGGTGTTCACTGGGGTCTTGTACCTGTATTCATTAATAATATTGCTGTGAATGGCAGAGACGGAATCAAACCTTCCGCTGCGGCTTCCATCTTTGCTCAAACCGGCGCTTCGTTTGGTGTTATGCTGAAAACCAAAAATAAGAAGCTGAAAACTTTGGCGGGTTCCGCCACACTGACCGCTTTATTCGGCATCACGGAGCCAGCAGTTTATGGGGTTACGCTGCCACTGAAACGTCCGTTTATTGCAGGTATTATCGGCGGTGCCGTCGGTGGTGCCATTATCGGTCAAGCAGGAACGCAAGCATTTGCCTCCGGCGCACCTGGATTGCTGACCTTGCCGATCTTTTACGGCCCCGGTGGACAAGGATTCCCGGGATTGATTTTAGGGATTACGGTTTCATTCCTGGTGTCGGCAATTTTGACCTATATTTTAGGATTTGAGGACCCGGTCGAAGCGGAAGAAACCACCGACAATTCGGCTAATGAATCAACCTCACCAACCGATGTTTCTAATGAAGAGGTACTTAGCCCGATTGAAGGAACTGTGGTAGCTCTAACAGAAGTTCCAGATCCTGCATTTGCTTCAGAGGCTATGGGCAAAGGTATTGCCATCCAACCGACAACGGGCAGAGTCGTAGCCCCATTCGACGGAACCATTACCGTGGCGTTCAAGAAAAAACATGCGCTTGCGATTGTTTCACCCCATGGCGCAGAAGTTTTGATTCATGTTGGAGTAGATACAGTCAAGCTTGACGGTAAATATTTTACTTCCCATATCAAAGAAGGCGACGAGGTAAAAGCTGGGGATCTACTGCTTGAGTTTGATGTTGAGCAAATCAGGGCAGAGGGTTATCCTACGATTACGCCAGTTATCATTACAAACTCTTCCCAATATGTTGAGATCCTACCAATCGCTCAAGGAGAGGTAACGGAGCAGTCCCCACTATTGAAATTGTCTAGTGCTTTAAATGAGAAAGAGGGCATCGCCTGATGTCTTAAGAATAGAGCTCTGATGGTCCACATTCCCGGATCATCAGAGCTTTTTTGTCGTCATTTTATGTTGCCAGTAAGCTCGCTTGTAATTGACAATATGTCAATTAAATTAACTTGTACGGGGGTAAAAACTAATCTATAATTTTTTGTAATTATGCAAATTTTCTGAAAACATAGACTAGAAAATCAATTGATTGATCAGGGGGAAATACAAGGAATGTTAGAGCAGTGGGCAGAGGCAATAAACGGCGTCATTTGGAGCAATCCTGTGGTATATGTCTGTTTGGGTGTGGGGCTATTATTTTCGATCATGACTCGATTCCTACAAATCAGGCATTTCAAAGAGATGATCCGTCTAGTATTTAAAGGGAAAAGTTCAGAGGCAGGTGTATCCTCTTTTCAGGCCTTTACGATGGCGCTATCGGGGCGTGTAGGGACGGGGAATATTGCTGGGATTGCATTGGCAGTCGGTATGGGTGGACCCGGGGCGATATTTTGGATGTGGGTCATGGCTTTTATCGGATCGGCTACTGCGTTTGTTGAATCCACACTGGCTCAGGTATATAAGGTAAAGCGCGATGGTCAGTACCGTGGCGGCCCGGCCTTTTATATTGAAAAAGGGACAGGCTTTAAATGGTTTGCCGTCATTTTTGCGGTTGCTGCGTTGGTCGCGATGTGTTTACTGATGCCGGGAACTCAATCGAACTCTATTGCCGTAGCTTTTCATAGCTCGTTTGGCATGGATATGAAGGTTTCCGGGATAGTAGTAGTCGTGTTGCTGGCGCTTATCATTTTTGGAGGTGTAAAAAGGATTGCCAATGTGGCTCAGGTTGTCATACCGTTTATGGCACTTGGCTACATCCTTGTCTCTTTTTATATTATGATGACGAATATTACTGCGCTTCCCGATGTATTTTCGCTGATTTTTCGCAGTGCCTTTGGCGTGGATTCTGTGTTTGGCGGTATGGCAGGGACGGCGATTGCCTGGGGCGTAAAACGGGGCATTTACTCCAACGAAGCCGGGCAAGGCTCAGGTGCGCATCCGGCAGCAGCCGCGGAAGTGTCTCATCCCGCAAAACAGGGGCTAGTTCAGGCATTTTCCGTGTATGTGGATACCTTTTTAGTCTGTACGTCTACGGCTTTTATGGTCTTATTCACAGGTATGTACAACGTGAAGGGACCTGGTGGCGATTTTATTGTGCAGCATCTCCCGGGTGTTGAAGAGGGAACTCAATATACACAGGCTGCTATTGAATCAGTATTTCCGGGTTTTGGCTCGAGTCTGCTGTCAATTACCTTGTTCTTTTTCGCTTTTACGACCATTATCGCCTATTATTACATCGCAGAAACGAATATGGCCTACCTGGTTGCCGACCGTAAAGCCAAATGGCCCATGTTCGTTCTAAAGCTGGTTATCCTGGGTTCGACGTTCTATGGAACGGTCGTCAAGGAATCGGCGTTGGCGTGGACACTGGGGGATATGGGGGTCGGTATTATGCTCTGGGTGAATCTGATTGCTATGATTCTGTTAGCCAAGCCTGCTCTTCTTGTACTTAAGGATTATGAACAGCAGCAGAGGCAAGGGCTGGACCCGGTGTTTGACCCGGAGAAGGCAGGTATTTCAAATGCCGAGTATTGGTCAAAGGAATATCAGCCTCCCTCAGATGAGTTGACGATTACCGCCAAACCGAGCAAGCTGCAAGCCTAAATAAGATAGATAAGTAAGATCAAAGGTGGCTCCGCGAGGAGTCATCTTTTTTTCGTTATCTTGCCTTTACATTCCAAGAGGGGTACATACGTTCACTATTTAGTCTATAATTTAGACAGACGGATTTAGAAAAATTCTGCCATAGATATGTGGGGAGGCCACATTGCACAAGAGAGGTGATTTGAATGAGCACATCCGATTTATCCATAACTGACGACAAGTGGAGAGCTATTGTAGAAAACGACAAGTCATATGACGGGGTATTTTTGTACGCTGTGAAGACAACGGGAATATTTTGTCGCCCCTCCTGCAAATCCCGACCTCCCAAAAGAGAGAACATCCGTATTTTTAAAACAGCAGAGCAGGCATTGGCCCAGCATTTTCGTCCATGCAAAAGATGTAAACCGACAGGACAACGATTGCCTGATCATGAATGGATCGCACTGGTTACAGAATACGTGAATTCTAACTATATGAAGGACTTAACATTGCACATCCTGGCTGAGATAAGTCATGGAAGTCCGTATCATTTACATCGTACCTTCAAGCGGATTATGCATCTAACTCCAATGGAATATATACAGCAGACCAGGTTGGAACAAGCGAAGAAGCTGCTCATTTGCTCAGCTATATCTGTTGCGGAAGTGGGGGAGAACGTAGGTCTGTCCAATGCACCTTACTTTATTACGTTATTTAAAAAGAATACAGGCTACACCCCATTGCAATATCGCCAACTCAAATTGAAAGCAACACGAAATGGAGGTACACAGCATGGCACAGCAAATAAATAAAACGATCTATTGGTCATTGTTGACACATGAGGATTGGAATCTATATATTGCAGCTACATCGGAAGGACTATGTTATGTAGGTTCGCCCAATCAACCTGTAGAGGAATTGTTTTCATGGGCGGGAAGGCGATTTCCCGGCAGTCCTTTAGTTGAAGAGGATGCTGCTTTACAGCCCTATGCTAAGGAGCTGATTGAATATCTCCAAGGGAAGCGCACCCAATTTACATTGCCCTTTGATTTTCATGGGACTGCGTTCCAGATGGCGGTTTGGAATGCGTTGTGTGATATTCCGTATGGGGAAACACTATCCTATTCAGACATTGCCAACGCTATTCAAAAGCCAGCCTCTGTTCGTGCGGTGGGGTCTGCCATCGGTGCTAATCCAATTTTGGTCACGGTCCCTTGTCATCGGGTCATTGGTAAAAATGGAGCTATGACCGGATATCGTGGTGGTTTGGACATGAAGGTGAAGCTTTTGCAGCTCGAAAAGGAAAGTGTGGCATCGGTTCAGTATGAAAAATGAGTATTACAAATCCCCCAAGACTCTTTTGAATAAAGGGACAGGTTTCTTGTCAGGGTATACACACTCGTTGAACCCGTATACAGGTTGTACCTTTGGTTGCTCATATTGCTATGTACGTCAATTGCCAGTCTCCACGTTTCGTAAGGAAGCGTGGGGGACATGGGTTGATATTAAAAGTCAGGCGGCAGATATTCTTCGCAAGGAGCTTCGTAGAGCCAAATCCAAAGGTAAAGTCACGATTTTCATGTCGTCAAGCACAGATCCTTATCAGCCTGCCGAGTATAAGGAAGAGGTGACCCGGTCTCTGCTGGAGGTGATGGTGGAGGATCCACCGGATTTTCTCTTTTTACAGACGCGCAGTCCACTGGTACGGCGGGATACTGATTTACTGCTCCGATTGGGGGATCGTGTACGTGTGAGTATGACTGTAGAAACAGATCGAGAAGATATACGCAAACATTTTACCCCGGAAGCTCCTCCCATCCAGGCTCGTCTCCAAACGCTACATCTCTTAAAGGAGGCAGGTGTATCGACGCAAGCTACCATTGCTCCGATGCTTCCAAGCAGTGAACATTTTGCAGACAAGCTTTTGCCTCTGGTCAACCGTGTCTGTATTGATGATTATTTTATGGGAGATGGCAGTGGGGGGAGACGAACGCGTAGCTTAAAAATTGGTGCGTTGTACGAGTCATTGGGGCTGGAAGAATGGTATCATCCTGCTGCCTATAAGGCGGTTTATGAACGTTTTCTCCATGTTTTCCCGAAAGAGCAGCTCTATGTGAGCAAAGAAGGATTCGAACCCTGATGTAAAAGCAGTCCATGCCATTGAATCAAGAGTGACCATATAAGGGGGCAGCGTGAGAACGAATGCAAACCGTAATGATCAAAAACTTTGATTATGGGGAAAAGGAAATCGATTATCTAAAAAACGTAGACACCGTACTTGGTGCAGCGATGACGCAAATGGGCAAGGTAGAACGGATCATCATTCCCGACCTGTTCGCGGCGCTCGTTCATGCGATTGTGGGACAGCTTATATCGGCCAAGGCGGTTCAAACCATATGGGCAAGGATGCAGGAGAAGTTAGGGGCGATTACTCCACAAAATATAGCCGTTCAGACGGCTTTAGAAATTCAAAGCTGTGGCATCACCATGAAAAAGGCCACATGTATCCTTAATATAGCCCAAACGATCGAGCAGGGCTTGTTGGATTTACAGGAATTATATGAGCTTTCCGATGCACAGGTGATCCAGAAATTGTCCTCGCTGCAAGGGATAGGACCTTGGACGGCTGAAATGATGCTGATTAATTGTATGGAGCGTCCAGATGTCGTCAGTTGGGGCGATATGGCTATTCGACGGGGAATGATGAAGCTGTACCATCTAGATACATTGACCAAGCAGCAATTTGAGGAGTACCGCCGAGTTTATTCACCTTATGGTTCGGTGGCCTCCATTTATTTGTGGAGTATTTCATTTCGTTAAGAATCAGGGAGTGGAAACGATGGAGAAAACAATCAGAGAACAGATACTGTCATACGTGGATGCGGATTTTCAGAAATTTACGGCTGCATTGCTTCCGACGATTAATAATGTGCTGGGTGTACGTCTGCCGGTACTGCGTAAGCTAGCTCAAGATATTGCCAAAGGGGATTGGCGTCTCTACCTGGAGACCGCTGAAAGTGAACACTTCGAAGAAGCAATGCTGCAAGGTATGGTGATTGGTTCTGTAAAAACAGATATAGAGGAAGTTTTGAGTTATACCGCCAAGTTTGTTCCTAAAATTGATAATTGGTCCGTATGTGACAGTTTCTGTGCCGGATTGAAAATCACGAAACATCATAAAGAACAGGTATGGGAGTTTATTCAGCCCTATCTATTCTCCAAGAAAGAATATGAAATTCGGTTTGGTGTGGTTATGCTTCTAAATTTTTATATTGAGGAACAGTATATGAATCGGGTGTTTACTTTACTGGATCAGACCCATCGTGAGGATTATTATGTACAAATGGCAGTAGCATGGGCGATATCGATCTGTTATATCAAGCTGCCCGAGATAACAATGGCGTATTTAAGTCATAATACATTGGATGATTTTACCTTCAACAAAGCACTGCAAAAAATCACAGAATCATATCGGGTGGATCAGGCAACGAAAACGACCATTCGCGGTATGAAGCGAAAAAGAAAATAGGATCGGCTCCCACCTGTAAGTGTTATACTGAAAAAAAATGCGTGTATGAAAACGACAGGAGGGGAGTCAGTGAATTCGATCCCGCTGGGAGTACTTGTTGTGGATGATGAAACTAGACAGCGTCGAGGTTTAGCTGCCATGGTCAGGGATCTACGTCCCGAATACGAGGTATGGGAAGCCAAGAACGGGAAAGATGCTCTGACCATTACGTTATCCAAACCGATCCAAATCGTTTTTACAGATATTCAAATGCCGATCATGAATGGACTTGAGTATCTTCAACAATTGAGAACATCCGGTCAACATGAGACCAAAGTTATTTTAGTGACAGTCTACCAGGAATTTAGCTATGCACAGCAGGCGGTGAGGTACGGGGCGAATGATTATTTGGTGAAACCGGTGCAATCGCAGCAGCTCATTGAAGTGATTCAACACATGGAGAAGATTATTGTAGAGGAACAGGAAGCACTGATTGGGAATCAAACAGCGTTGAATCAGATCGAGCAGAGTATGCCTGCATTTGTGGAGCATTTGTTTAGCAGATGCGTGACAGACAAATTACAGCCTAATGAGAAAATCCTATTAAAGAGTCACTTTGGATGGCATGGGGTAGGAGAAGTTCTCGCGTTGGGAGCATCGGCGGCCCACCCGGAGGATATACATATGTGGGATTCTCAGCTCCGTAATACGGTTGTTGAAATATTGCGACCTTGGGCGTCTTCTGTCGTGTTTCCACTCGAATCCCGTAAAGACCATGTTGCAGTAGTGAATTGGAAGGATAGGGCTGAAAGCAAAGAGGCCAAAAGTGCCCTGCAAGCTGGGCTGAAAAAGTTGGAGCAACAGCAAGCTATTTCAATCTGGTTTGCTTGGGGGCAGTTTTTTAATTTTGATGAAATGCAAATAAGCCAATCTCACGAAAAGGCCGTTGGCCTGATCTCCATGCGTTTTTATACACCTCACATCAGATGTTTGAACCTTGTCGTTTCAGATGATGAGCAGCCAGTACAGGAAATGAGCGCACACGAACAAATGGCATTTTTTAAATTTATTGAAAGCGCTATCTCTAATGGAAAGCCCGATCAGCTATTGGGTCGGGTGCAAAATTTCATTGGACAAATGACACAAGGGTATCCTGCACCTGAAGCGCTTAAAGCAAAATTGGTACACCTTCTGTTGGTTAGTTTACAACGGTTAAATATAGGGTGGAGTGAGGAAGTCTACTCACGTTTCTCGGAACGTTTGAACAAAGCTGTCGAAAAGGCCACCTGTCTTCGGAATCTTGAGGATCGTGTTGCAACATGGTTAAAAGAGCTGATTCTTGAGCTTCATAGCGGCTCCAAAGGCGAACCCATTATGAACAAGTGCAAGGAATTTCTAGATGCACATCTACATGAAGACCTAAGTCTGGAGATCGTCTCCCGGCGCTTCCACTATAATGCGTCCTATTTTAGCATTCTGTTCAAAAATTATTTCGGGCTCTCGTTCACGGAATATATGGTGAAGCTCAGAATGCAAAAGGCTCAGCACTTACTGCTGCATACAGACGCCAAGGTCGCAGAAATTAGTAGACAGGTTGGTTATAAAGATATCAAATACTTTTTTAAAGTGTTCAAAAAAAATGTAATGCACACGCCGGAAGAATTTCGTAGGAAATTCAACTGATTGTTAGGTGAAAGGAAGATACGATGCGCCAAGTTAAATATATGTATCAAAAATTTTTGGACAGTAGCTTTCGTACGAAATTGATGCTGTCCTATTTTTTGTTGTCTGGTTTTATCGTTTTGATTCTAGGTTTCGTTTACTTTGAAACGAGCGCACGGAATATTACTACAAATGTAACAGATAGCGTTACAAGCGTTCTGCGTAGTAATAACCAGCTGCTGGATAACAAGCTGACAGCTATTCAAAAAACCGTAGATATGATTCCGATCGACCATGATCTTCTTCAGAACATTACGAACGTGGATACTACGGATTCTTCATCGCTGTTACGAGCAGATCGCAGCATTACAAAAATTTTGTACAGATACTTTGGCAATATGGAGGAAGTGTACGCTTCCCAAATTATGACGCAAAATTATGCATATGGAAGCACTGATCGGATGTATATTCCCGTTCAGCCGTTCTATTCTTCTCCGTTGGCAACAACGGCGGTGGAAGCAGAAGGGGCTACCAAGTGGATTCCGGCTTATTCGTATGCCGATACATTCCATCAGCAAGATTTAAAACGAGGCTCCTATGAGTTTAGTTCTTTATTTGCTGTGGTAAAGCAGCTTCATTTGACTGCATTAGATGATGCAGGAACCTTTCATACGCTTCCGGAGGGAAAGGAAAAACCTATACTTATACTGAATTTTCGTCCTGACTTGTTAAAAGGGGGTTTTGAAGATTATGCAGCCCGCAGCGGATTTGCACATCTATCCTATGGCATGATTCATGATAAAAATGGGATGGTCATGAGTTCGGATAGACAGCAACAAGTGGGGGAGCCCGTGGCGGATTGGCTTAAGGATGCCATTAATTCGGAACAAGGGATGAAAATGGTAAACGTTAAAGGTCAAAGCATATTACTGGTTTACGAAGCGATGAAGACGACGGGCTGGGTATCTTATATAGCCATTCCCATGGAAGATGTATTGGGACATCTATCAACGATTCGCACCTACACGGTGTTTTTTTTAGGTTTTATGATGCTCGTTGCTGTTATTCTTGCTTATTTACTGTCTGTTTATATCAGTAAGCCCATCACAGATATGAAACAAGCGATGAAAGTAATGGAGAAAGGGCATTTTGATATTCGAATTCCTGTGCGTGGCTATGATGAATTGGGAGACCTGGTGATTCGGTTTAATCAAATGAATGAAAAAATTAAAGATTTAATCGAGGAAAATTACAAGTCACGTCTACGAGCCAAAGAGTCGGAGTTAATGGCACTTAATTTACAGCTGAATCCCCATTTTTTGTATAACACTTTAACGACCATGTATTGGATCGCGTTAGAACATAAACAGCAGGAGCTAGGCCAATTGATCATTAGTCTGGCAGAAATGCTGCAAATTACTACTCGAAACAAAAACGATACATGGAGCTTGGAAACCGATCTGAATTGGCTGGAGAAATACATTTTTATTATGCAGAATCGCTTTGAGGACAAGTTCACGGTGGAATATGATATTGATCCCATTTTGCTTCAGATGGAGGTTCCCAAACTTTTCTTACAGCCTTTTGTAGAGAATTCAATTATTCACGGCTTCGCCGAAATGGAATCAGGGGGTCTGATTAAGATCACAGCCTGGATCGAGAAGCAATTGGTGTGTTTTAAAGTGGAGGATAATGGATTAGGAATTCAAGAAGAACATATACGCCGAATTCAAGCTGGAGAAATCAGATCAACGGGTATTAAAAATGTAGACAGAAGAGTACGGCTATTATATGGAATGGATTATGGCGTTACGCTCCATTCGCCAGCAGGTAAAGGGACATTCGTCCTGATTCGCATCGGAGAAATTCATAGATCTAATCAAATGACACCAATCCAATGAGAGTACGACTTTTATAAATGTAAGCGTTTGCTAAAATGAGTTTAGTGACGAAGCAACAAACGAAAAGGTAAAAAAATAAACGGTTTGGGGGCGTTACTCATGTTAAAACGAAAGTTATGGATCGTCTGCATGTGCTTGATCGTTGGGCTTATGTCAGCCTGTAGTTCAAATGAGAGCAGCAGCAAACCAGTTGATTTGCAGGGTCACGAGCAAGTGACACTGACCTATGCCAGTTGGGGTAGCACCAATGAAAAGAAGGTTCAGCAGGAAATCGCTAAAAAATTTACAGAGAAATATCCGTGGATCAAAATCAACTATATGCATATCCCCGGGGATTACGTAACCAAATTAACGACGATGTTTGCCGCCAATCAGGCACCCGATGTATTTCCCATTTATAAAGCACAGGCTCTGCAATGGGCTGAACAAGGCAAACTATATAATTTAAATGAATTTTTGAAGGAGGATAAGGAGCTAACGAAGGAAAGTCTTATTCCTAATTCAGTCATCTATTGGGATAAGGACAAAGTGGCTGGGGTCAAGGTAACTGAGGAAGCTTTCGCGCTTTATTACAATAAAGATTTGTTTGATGAGGCTGGTGTTGCTTTGCCGCCAGTAAAGGCTGAGGAGGCTTGGACATGGGAGCAGTTTTTAGAGACAGCACAAAAGCTCACCATTGATAAAGCGGGAAATAATGCGCTCAGTCCCAATTTCGATGCAAGTAACATTAAACAGTATGGAGTTCGGTTTGATACATGGATGTGGCATTTGCTTGTGCCTTCCAATAACGCAAGTGTCATTTCAGACAAAGGGGACTCGCTTAATCTTGAGAGCCCTGATGTGATTGAAGCTGTTCAGAAAATGGCTGATCTGATCAACGTTTACCATGTGGCACCGTCGCCAACGCAGTCCAAAAATATACCTTCCCCGGCCGTAGCACTACAAAGTAAGCGTGTAGCGATGGATCTGGATGGACAGTGGGTTCAATTGGATCTTGGAGAATCGAAGGTGAATTTTGGTGTAGGCGTGTTACCCAAGTTGAAGAGCAGCAAAACGATCCTGTTTGGCGAACCGGAAGTGATTTCTGCCAAAACCAAACATCCTAAAGAAGCATGGATGTTTTATAAATTCTTGCTGGATGCTGAAAGCGGACTTGACATGCATTCCAGCGGATTGTGGATGCCTGTCATGAAAAAGTGGTACACCGAACCAGACTTGATTAGCAAATGGGCCGATGTCAAACCAGGTCATGCCGATGGTTACCGTGATGCTGTCATGAACCAAACGCTGCATAACGGTGTCAATTCTTACGACTATTATCTGAAAAACTCGGAAAAAATCAATGCTATCATTAACCCGGCGCTGGATCAGGTATGGCTGGGCAAGAAAACGGTGGAGCAAGCATTCAAGGAGGTTTCCGTAAAGGCTAACGCGGAATTTAAAGGGACGTATCCAAAAGAATAGGGTGAGTGTTTTGACAGAAAGAGAGGGATAGAATGCAATCATTATCTTCTATTCGTAAGAAGGAAAATTGGTTGGGGTGGCTTTTTGCCGCCCCTGCTATTCTCGGCTTTGTCATTTTTGTTCTGGGACCGATGATCGCTAGTCTCTGGTTCAGTCTTACCGATTACAAGGTTGCTTCACAGGCCCATTTTATCGGTCTGGATAATTACGTCCACTTATTTGACGGTACGGATCAATTTTTTTATAAATCACTCGGGGTTACGTTTTATTATGTGTTTCTGAGTGTGCCCTTGCAAATTATTGTAGCTTTCTTTTTGGCAATATTACTTAATCAAAAGGTAAAAGGTCTGGCTTTTTTCAGGACTGTTTTCTATCTCCCTACCATTGTGCCACTCATAGCATCGTCTATGATCTGGATGTGGCTGTTTGATCCGGATCTTGGCTTGCTAAATGTGGTGCTGCGTGCGCTGCATTTGCCTGAAAGTCAGTGGATCTATAGCGAAGGGTCGGTAGTTCCTACTCTGGTTTTAATGAGTTTGTGGACCGTTGGAGGAACCATGATTATTTTTCTGGCAGGCTTGCAAGATATACCTAGACATTATTATGAAGCCATTGAAATTGACGGTGGAAACGCTCTTCATAAGCTTTTGTATATTACAATTCCATTGACATCGCCCACTATTTTTTTTAATACGATTATGGGCTTCATCGGTGGGTTTCAAGTGTTTGTTCAACCTTACGTCATGACTCAGGGTGGACCCAATAACTCCAGCTTGTTTTATACCTTTTATTTGTTCCGCGAGGCATTTACTTTTTCGAATATGGGTTATGCCTGTGCTATTGCTTGGGTGCTCTTTATTGTCGTTTTGGTATTCACTGCCTTTCTGTTCAAGACGGCCCGAAAATGGGTGTATTACGAAGGCGGGGGGGCATGAACATGAAAAAACGCGGTTGGAGTTGGAGCAGGGTTTTGCTCTACGCAGTTCTCATAGTGGGCTCACTGTTTTGTATGTTTCCTTTTTACTGGCTGGTGCGAAGCTCCATGATGGATTTAAGTCAGATTTTTTTGATCCCGCCGAAATGGATTCCAGAGCCTTTTGTATTCGAGAATTTTTTACAGCCGTTTGAAGAGTTATCCTTTGGGCGCTATTTTGTGAATACATTTATCGTCGTAGCGGGCACTTTGGCGGGTGTACTTCTGTCGAGTACCATTTCTGCCTATAGCTTTGCGCGAATGAGATGGAAGGGAAGAGATAAGGTATTTGCCTTGTTATTAAGCAGCATGATGCTGCCGTTTGCAGTCACGCTGATTCCGTCATTTATTGGTTGGCAGGCATTAGGCATGGTTAATTCGTACGTTCCATTGGTATTACCTTCGTTTTTTGGTGGAGGCGTTTTTAATATTTTTTTGCTAAGACAATTCTACATGACTCTACCGCGAGAACTGGATGAAGCTGTATTTGTGGATGGAGGCAATCATTTTACGATTTTCACCCGTATTATTTTGCCTTTGTCGAGGTCGGCGATTTTGGTCATTGGATTGTTTACGTTTTTGAATACATGGAATGATTTTATGGGGCCGCTGGTTTACCTTAATGATGAGAGCAAATTTACGTTGGCGATTGGGCTGCAGCAATTTCAGGGAATATATTCGGCTCAATGGGGTGTTTTGATGGCCGCATCTTTAATTGTAGTCTTGCCTGCTATTATTCTTTTTGCCATAGGACAGAAGTATTTTATGGAAGGGATTGCTTTGACGGGGATTAAAGGATGAGAACAACTGCCAGGTACGCACTTTGATTTTTTTGGAATTTAATATTAAAATGGAAGTAACTTTCGAAAAGGAGATGACGTGAATTGGCAGAGCAAGTGCGTATTGGAAAAACAGATCTATATGTAAAACCAATCGGTTTGGGTGCAAATAAGGTGGGAGGACATAATCTCTTTTCCGGTTTGAATGATGAAACAGGTAAAGAAGTTGTTCGCACAGCTTTAGATAACGGCATCAATTTTCTGGATACGGCTTTTATTTATGGACCTGAGCACTCAGAGCGGTTGATCGGTGAGGTGCTGAAGGAGCGGGGCAAACGTGAGGAAGCGGTCATTGCGACCAAGGGGGCACACAAATTTGTGAACGGAGAGGTTGTTTTTGACAACTCGCCTGCTTTTTTACGTGAATCTGTTGAATCCAGCCTGAAAAGATTGCAGACCGATTATATCGATCTGTTTTATATCCATTTCCCGGACGAAGCTACGCCGAAGGCAGAAGCAGTTGGAGAATTGAAGAAGCTTAAGGACGAAGGCAAAATCAAGGCTATTGGCGTATCTAACTTTTCCATTGAACAACTTAAGGATGCGAATAGCGACGGTTATGTAGATGTGCTCCAATCCCACTATAATTTGTTTCAACGGGAAGCTGAGAAGGATCTGCTGCCTTATACCAAGGAAAATGGCATTTCGTTTGTGCCTTATTTCCCGCTAGCTTCAGGATTGCTGGGTGGTAAGTATACGAAAGACATGACCTTCACAGACATTAGAGCAAAAAATCCATTGTTTCAGGGAGATGCATTTGCTCGTAATTTGGACAAAGTGGAGCAGGTACGGGAGATTGCCAATGCGTTGAATGCAGAGGTTGCTCATGTTGTGCTCGCATGGTATTTGACCCGCGATTCGATTGATGCCCTCATTCCAGGGGCAAAGGGGCCGGAGCAGGTGCTGGCGAACCTGAAGACGCTAAATGTCCAATTGAGTCAGGCTGATATCGAAAAGATTGACCACATTTTCAAATAATAAGTGTACCTGAAATTTGCAATTGTATATGTATTCCACCTAGAGAAGCTGCCGGACGGGCGGCTTCTTTTTCGTCCCTCCCTTGCATATCCTTGTAGGGTAAGTCCAACGCTGCGGGGGGATCGGATGATGAGAAGACCGCAATGGCACAGCGCACCCAATAGAAGGCGACGCGGCAGACGTAGAGTATTTTTGATTGTGGTACTGGCGCTGCTGGTAGGAATCATACAGGTGGCTGCTTATGTGGAGCAGCATTTGAAGCCGCCTATGATGCACCTGGCAAAAGTGCGGGTCAAACAAATGGCGACGGAGGCTATTAATTCAGCAATTACAGCACAGGTAGAGCAGGGGAAGACGGCTGATAATTTGATCGAATGGAGAACGGATGCACAAGGAAGAACCTCTGGCTTTGTTCTGAATTACGCAGAGCATATGAGAATTACGTCAGACACGCTCAAAGCAGTCAAGGCAACGATGGACAGCATGAGCCATTTTGATGAGAGTGTTCCGATTGGTCAGGCATTGGGCAGTCCACTGTTGGCAGCTTATGGACCAACGGTCCCTCTAAAGGTGGAGCCGCATGGAGCGATCAAGGTGGATTTAAATACGCGTCAACAGGATGCGGGCATAAACATGATTTTGGTGGAAGTGTATATTCGGATTACGACGGAAGTGTCTGTGGTTATACCGTTTGAGATGCAACCCCAGATTGTGGAGACGGAAATCCCAGTTTCGTATTTGCTGGTGGTGGGCAACGTTCCGATGTACTACTATGACAATCAGGGGAAACCAGTGGGTAAAAATGGTGCAGCCGCTCCGCAGTTGGCGTTGCCTCCCCATTCCATAGAGAGTAGCGGCGCTATAGATTCCAGCATAGAAAGTGTTCCAGAGGTAGAGGAAAACCAAAACACCTCTAGCCAGTCCCCAACGCCATAGAGCCGAGGGGAGTGACGTGAGCTGCCCAGGAAAAACAAAAGGGACCCTATGAGGAGGTCCCTTTTGTTTTTCCTGTTTTGAGCGCTTTGCGTTCGGACTGCTCCCACTGTCTTAATAACGGATACGGGTCAAAGGACCAATCTGCCCAGCCATTGTCCCGATATATACCATAGTGCAGATGCGGTGGAAACTTACCTTGGGTACCGGTTTTTCCATAGCCCGAGCTTCCGACCCAGCCAACCGTCTGACCGGGTGTAACGATGTCTCCGTTGTGGACAGTTTTGTCAAAGCCGGAAAGATGCGCATAGTAGTGATAGCGGTTGTTGAGATCTCGGATTCCGATTCGCCATCCTCCGAAGGGATTCCAGCCCTTCATTTCAACTACACCGTAGCAGGTACTGCGAACTGGAACTCCATAGCCAGCAAACAGATCAGTTCCTTCATGTATACGGTAACCGCCCCAGCTGCGACGGCTTCCCCATGTGCTGCGGTAGCTATAAATGCTGCCTAAAGGAAGGGGGAAGGCTTGACTGACCAGATCCAGCTTGCCATACGTCCGATACAGCTTGGCAAACTGCTGAACTCTTTGAACTGCGCGGCTGTTATGGTAATATTCCCAAACGGCAATACCAAATTCATCCTCGTTGTTTCCATACTTTCCGAGATAAGATGCGATGCTGAATAGCAGATCCTTGTCATTATTACGGTCAGCGATTCCATCACCTGAACCGTCTTGTCCCAGCCCGGAAAATAGTTCAATGGAACGCGGATTTTGATCCTCCGAATCAGGGTTCATCAGGCCGGACCAGACTGGTCCCGTGATGAAAATACCTATGATCCGTTCCGCATGCTTCCGATCCCTGGGATGGGCCACTGTAAGTGTGCGTTCATACTGGTCGATGGCGGCCAGCCTGTACCAAGGAACTCCAGTCAAGGCTTCGATGGAATGATATAGAGCCAGCCTGGACGTATACGACGAGGACTGAACATGTGAAGCATCTACATTTGCGGTCAGGCTGCTTCTGGCGGACGAGGACTGTAAGTGATGTGCAAAGGCATGGGCAGGAAGCGGACAGGCCGTTGCCAGTGTAGTAGCACATAACAGCAGCGATAACAAACGAACAGCTCGGGCTGTCCGCGTAGGGTAAGGCACGTGAACCGACCTCCTATAGAAGGGCTTAATCGCCCGGTAAATTCTAGGCCCCGTATTCAATAGTGTGAGTAGGGCGCTTTTGTTTAGATTGAGCCATATCCGCCGCTTTTATCCATGTACAGAGTTTACTTTTTCCGGCATCAATGTCATATCAAAAAGGGAACAATGAATGGAGGTTTTTCCATGGCTTTCATGTTATAATGTATGGCAATGACAGCTTAAGCTTATCAGAAAGAAGGTCTATGCCATTGTCTAGAAAAGTGAAGGAAGCTAAGCCCGACTGGATTCGTATTAAACTTACGACAGGCGATAACTATCAGGAAATCAAGAGCATGATGCGTTCCAAGACATTACATACCGTATGTGAGGAGGCACGATGCCCTAATATATATGAATGCTGGGCCAATAGGACAGCTACATTTATGATTTTGGGTGATACTTGTACGCGTGCGTGTCGTTTTTGCGCAGTAAATACGGGAATGCCTACGGAACTGGACTTGCAGGAGCCTGAACGCGTCGCTGAAGCGGCTGAAAACATGAATTTGAAGCACTGTGTCGTAACCAGTGTGGCTCGCGACGATTTGAAAGATGGGGGTGCTACTATATTTGCAGAAACGGTTCGTGCGATTCGCCGCCGATTACCTTTTTGCAGTGTAGAAGTATTGATTCCCGATTTTATGGGCGATATTGAATCGCTACGAATCGTCATGGATGCCAAACCAGATATTCTGAATCATAATATTGAAACGGTGGAGCGCATGTCCGACAAGGTTCGGGCTAAAGCGAAATACCGTCGCTCTCTGGAGCTGCTTCAACGTGCGAAGCAATTAAATCCGGCTATTCCAACGAAATCAAGCATCATGCTAGGTGTCGGGGAAGAGTGGGACGAGATCTTACAAACCATGGATGATCTGCGTAAAGTCGATTGTGACATTATGACAATTGGTCAATATTTGCAGCCGTCCGAGAAACATTTATATGTGCAAAAATATTATCCACCGGAAGATTTTGCGAAGTTAAAGGAAGAGGGATTACAGCGGGGATTCAGCCACGTCGAATCCGGACCGTTGGTCCGCAGCTCCTACCAAGCGCATGAGCAGGTGAAGTCAGCCGCTCAGCATAAGGAAGAAGGCGCCCTTTCGCAGGCTTGATCCGGGAAAGGCGGTCAGAATAGCTTGTTTCAAATCGGTGGTAAAAACTATGAATTGTTGCAGGATCACAAGAACGGGTGGAATCCCGAAGCGTTTCGTGATCGGTATAGTGAAGTGCTGGATCGCTATGATTACATTATTGGTGATTGGGGTTACAATCAGCTACGTCTGAAGGGCTTTTATCGAGACGGTCATCCCAAAGCAAATAAGGATACATCTATAGTGGTACTGGACGATTACATTAATGAATACTGCAATTTTGGCTGTGCCTATTTTGTGTTGCAAAAAAGCCGTGAAGTAGTTAATAAAAACGGGGTCAATGATGAAATCATTGCTCCAGATATTCAGCAGTTGGTAGATGCTCAAAGGGAACAAGCGGGAACGCTAGAACCCGAAGAGCAGCAAGAAGTATTGCAACATACAGCTGGAGAACAGGAGTGGCCGCAACCACAGCAGGATTCCACAGCTACGGAGGAATCGCGAGTGGAGCAGCCTCGGGAATCCCGGGAACCACGCGAGTTGCAACGTCGGGAACCGAAGGATGCCCAGGAAGTACGTGAACGACAGCCGCGTGAAGCTCGCGAAAGTCGTCCATCCAGAGAAGGACGTGAAGGAAATCGGCAGCGTGAGCCACGTGAAGCACGCGATTCGCGCCAGCCAAGAGAACCACGTGAAGCAAAGGATGGACGTAATCCGGGTGAAGGGCAGCAAGCCCGGGAACCACGTAGACAGCGCAATCAGCAAGGGAGTTTCGATAAAAAGGAATCGCGTGGACCACGCTATGAGCGTCAACCAAAGGAAAATCGGGAGGGACGGCAAGTTCGTGTCTCACGTGAACCTGAGGGCCAGCAGCAGACCCAGCCAGCTGCTAAAGCCGAAAGAGCTGAGGGTAGTAAAAAGAATAAATCATATACAGCTCCACAACAAAACGGTTCCTGAATTTTCAGGGGCCGTTTTGTTTATAAAAAAAGAGCCATAGGCGGCTCTTTTGCAGATGCTAATTAAGAAAAGCGTTGCGTACTCGATCCCAAAATGGGAAAGGACGATAACGAGCGAAGCTGATCTTCTGACTTGCGACCTGACATCGAACAGAGATTAAGTCATCCACAGGAAAGTTGAGGTGATCTACTGTCAATAAGAGACGCTGATCTTTCCGTGAAAAAATATCACAATGATGGTGTTTGGGCAGTAGCAATGGCGATCCCAGTGTCCGATACACGCGGTTATTAATGGAAGCGATCTCAGTCAATTGCAATGCTTCAATGGTGGGGTGAACCATAGCTCCGCCAAGTGCTTTATTATATGCGGTCGTTCCTGAGGGGGTAGAAACACATATACCGTCACCGCGAAACATTTCAAAGGTGATATCATTAATATCTACTTGGGCAACGACAGTGCCATCCACCCCTTTTAACGTAAACTCATTCAAGGCAATAAACGAAGCATTGCCTGACTTCTTGTGAATTTCCAACTCAATTAGTGGATACTTAACGATTCTCGGGTTAAGCGGTCCTTCAGATCCGCTTTGGCTCATCAGGTGGATTAGCTCCTCCAGCTCGTCCGCACGCCAATCAGCGTAAAAGCCTAGATGACCGGTATGTACACCAACAAAGGCAATATCCGGAATGCGGTCGATGAAGGTATGAAACGCATGAAGCATCGTACCATCGCCTCCAATAGACACGACGATTTCCGGCGATTCGGCATCCAGCTTGAAATTCTTTTCTTGGGCAAGACGGTGAAATTGCTGACTCAGGTCCATGGAGTGCTGATCCCCGCGATCCAGAACATAATATCTCAAGATGAAAAGCTCCTTTGTCATGGGTATATATCGATCATAATCAATTATGAGCAAGAACACAATCGTTCATTGCCTGTGTGTTCTTCTCAAACGTACATATAAGCGACTTGTACCCACACTCAACCATGAGAGACTAAGCATTCCAGCCAGTATAAAGGCAAGAAACAGCAGACTTTGCAACAACATGACGGACGAGAAGCCAGGAGACCACGCGATGTCGTATATCGGAGAAAAGACTGGAGAGCTTCCCTGTCCCATAAGAGGCCGCCATAACACGAGAGCTAGCAGTGCTGAGATGATGCCGTGCGCAGCCCGGGCCAACAAAAATGGCATATAACGAAGATCCGTCATATTTAAAATACTTGCAACCTGCGCATGAACCGACAGCCCGCCCCAGGAGAGAACAAAAGCAGCTGCGGCTACCTTGAATGGTAACGCCGCTGCCGTGGCTTTACCTGCGGCTTGCGCTCCTAAAGTGACTTCGAAAATACCACCCACAATGGACTCCGTTAACGTAGGAGGAAGACCACATGCAGTCAATAGGCTTGCCGTAAGCAGATGAAGCCCGCTCATTAAACCGGAGTTCGTCAAAGCTTCTAAAATGACGCAGAAGAATACAACTAGCCCTCCTACGACAATAATAAGGCGTAGGGAGGAAGTAATCGCCTGACGAAGTAACTCACCCAATGGGCGACCATCTTCCAAACGAGCTGTATGCATGGCATATAATGCTTGGCGTAGGGGTCCAGGCTGCCTATTGCGATCTGCTACTTTTGTATTCTTGGACTTCGACCAGGCTTTTTGAGTAGGTTGAGGGCGGTCGTTGCGAGTATCTGTTTCTCCTGAACGGGAACCGTGGAAGCGCATAAGCAGTCCGATGATGAGCACGCCACCATAATGGGCCGTGCCCAGTACGAGTGCAATTTCTGGTTGATGGAAGAAGCCAACGGAAACCGCACCGATCAAAAATATCGGATCAGAGGAAGTGGTAAACGCGACCAAACGCTCTCCTTCAATGCGTGTGATCCATTTTTGCTCCCACAGCTTGGCTGTTAGTTTAGCTCCAATCGGGTAACCGGATGCACAGCTGACCGCAGCGACAAAACCTCCACAGCCAGGTACACGGAATAGAGGCTGCATCAGCGGATCCAACAGCGCGCCTATGAAATGAACAATTCCGAAACCGAGGAGAAGCTCGGAAATAACGAAAAACGGGAATAAAGACGGAAACAGCACGTCCCACCAGATGGCAAGCCCCCGAAGCCCGGCATTCAGAGAAGATTGCGGGTATACAGCCATAAGCATAAATAGGAATAGCAGTGTAAGGATGAGCAGAGGAAGCGAGTAACGACGGTATAGCGACATAGAGGCCCCTCCTTTGGAGTTGTACTAATATACCTATGTCGGGGATGGACAAAGAGTACAAAAAAATCAAAGAAAACGGTTACATCTAATGCTGTATTTTTGTAAATAGTATGTTAAAATAGGAAAACAACGATCCATAACCTTAAGGATGGAGTGATCAGGATGAGTATCGTTGCCGGTCTGTTCGTATGTGCTTTTGTGTATGTTATTCGTGCCTCTCTCGTCCATCCCGGTGAAGAGGATTGGCGGAGTTATTAGTTGTATTTATAGAATGACGAAGCTGTGTGCAATGAAGCACACCCTCTTCATATGTTAAATTGATAAAATGACGCTTATTTTTAGCGTCATTTTTTGTTTTTTGTTATAATACGGGTGTATATTTATTACCATAGCACAGAAAGTTGGAGGAAAAGTGAATCCTAGCCTGAGCATTTATGACAACCTTGGGGGTGCGGAAGGTGTTCGTGCTATTATTGAGGCCTTCTACCCGAGAGTTTATAAAGATCCGTTGTTAAGTCCCCTGTTTCCTAAAGACATGGAACCGGTTAAGGAAAAGCAGTATATGTTCCTGAGTCAGTTTTTTGGAGGACCGTCCCTTTTTTCTGATGCATATGGTCATCCGATGTTACGTGCCAGACATATGAAGTTTCCCGTAACGGAGGAGCGAGCAGAGGCATGGTTGTCTTGTATGGCAGGTGCGTTAACGGATACGGGCATTGAGGAGCCGCTTCGTTCAATCATACTTAACCGTTTGTCTGGTCCTGCGCATCATTTTGTAAATACCCCGTAAGCTTTCGGGGATTGCCGAATTTTGGAGAGGGTTGTAAAAACATTGGAACTTGAACCGTTATATCAGATCAAAATCATTTGCCCACATTGCGAAGAAGAATTTCAGACATCCCGTGTCAGACCAAGCCTAAAGAAGGCCATTCGTACGGATTCAGATTTTTGTGCTTATTATAAGAATGAAAATCCGGATTTTTATGTCGTAAGGGTCTGTCCTCATTGTGGATTTACCTCGACAGAGCATTCTACCGTTCAGTTAAGCGAACAGCAAACCAAGATATTCAAGGATAAAATCGGTAATCGTTGGCAGTCTCGCGAATATGGCGGTCATCGTAGCTGGGAAGAGGCATTAGAAACGTATAAACTGGGTTTACTCTGTGCACAGGTCATCGGAGAAAAGGAACGCGTAGTAGCTAGTCTATTACAGCATATCGCTTGGATGTACAGATACCAGGGAAATGAGGAGCAGGAGCTTCGCTTTCTCAAATTTAGTCTGGATTCTTATGTTCGGGTCTATGAGCTGGAGGGTGTCGGGGCGAATAATGCCAAACTGCTTTATCTGATTGGTGAATTGCATCGACGTACAGGTAACTTTAACGAAGCGGTACGCTGGTTTTCGCGTGTCATTAATGACAAAAAGATTATGGATGCAGCCATGATCCGGGCTTCCCGTGAACAGTGGTCTGTACTGCGAGAACAAATGCTGGCTAAAAATTACCAACTGCCGGAGGAAATGCAAGACGCAAGCTCCTCCTGAAGAAATAAAGGTGTGCACTATGGCCGATTTAGGCTCATGGTTCACACCTTGTTTGTAAAACGGGTTATCTTATCTTACAACTGCCTCATGAATTAATGATGACGCAATGTGGTATCTGACAGCAAATAATCGTCATCACAATCCACTAAAGTAACCTTGTTATGGCAGCATGGAAACACAAGCAGCTTTTTCATACCTTCGTGTATGAGCTTAAGTTCTTTTGGCTTCAGGGGCAGCAAAACATTATCATGGTCGCAAAACGGACAAGACTGTACATAAACGTCTCCCATGACGATGTCATAAGGCCAGGTTTTATGAAAAGGGATCATGATTTGTCCGATTCTCCGCCGTTCGGGTCAGCGGTTTCTTCTTTAGCCAGTTCGGCCAGCTTTTGCATCAAAATGTGCTGGGGTGTATGCATAAGGTGTTCCAGCGGAATGCCGAGCTTTTCGGATAATTTCACAGCCGTTTCCGGCGAAATTTGTAAGGGTCTCATCCTGTTTTCCTCCCAATTGTAGTGATTTACTATCACGATGTAGCTTTATTGTATATGAAACCACATGAATTCGCCAAAAAAGAAAGGTGGAACTATTATGAAAACACCGTTAAAGCAAACATGGGATCTGGAATCTATTTTTAGCGGAGGATCTTCCTCTGCCTCATTTCATGCATTTTTGGAAGAAATGGAGAGCAAGGTTCAACAGCTGCAATCCCAGCTTAAAGCAGCCAAAGTACCACAAACGGTATTGGATACCGAGCGTCTCGATAGTGTACTGAATAGCATACAGGAGCTGTTTAATGGCGCGTCGCAGGCGGGTTCCTTTGTCTCTTGTCTAACTGCTCAAAACCAGCACGACAAGCTAGCTGTTCAACTGGGGGCGCGTGTCAATACGCTGTATGCCCAAGGGAAAAGTGCTTTAGTATCTTTCCAGAACTTGCTGGCACAAACCAGTGAAGACATTTGGCAGAAGTGGATGGAGCGCGAAGCTATCAAGCCGATTTCTTTTGTCCTGACCGAATATCGGAACGAAGCACGTGAAAAAATGGCTCCTGAGCTGGAAAGCCTTGCATTGGATCTGGCAGTGGATGGCTATCATGGCTGGGGCGACTTTTATGATACCATTGTCAAAAATATGACTATTCCTGTGCCAGAAAATGGCGAGATCGTAAACCTGTCTGTAGGTCAGGCTGCTAATAAACTGGATGAAGCAGATCGCAGCGTACGTAAAGACGTGTTTGCACGTTGGGAAGAGGCATGGACTCAGGTAGAGGACTATTGCGCGGATACATTGAATCATTTGGCAGGCTTTCGTCTGAAGCTATATGAAAAACGAGGCTGGACAGATGTGCTTAAGGAACCGCTGGAAATCAGCCGCATGTCTGCACAAACGCTGGATACGATGTGGCAGGTTATTAATGAAACCAAGCCTATTGTAGTCAAATACTTGGAGCGGAAAGCAAAGCTGCTGGGCTTAGAGAAGCTGTCCTGGCATGACGTTGAAGCTCCGCTGGGGACGTCAACCACTAAAATCCCTTACGACGATGCTGCTGTAACGATTGTTGAGCAATTTGGTAAATTTAGCTCGAGAATGGCTGACTTTGCCCAAATGGCTTTTGAGAAAAGCTGGATTGAAGCAGAAGATCGTCCAGGCAAACGTCCGGGTGGTTTCTGTACATCTCTGCGTCTGAGCAAAGAGACCCGTATTTTTATGACCTATGCCGGATCACCATCCAATGTTTCGACACTGGCCCATGAGCTCGGACACGGTTATCATCAGCATGTGATGAATGAATTGCATCCATTGAATCAGAATTATGCCATGAACGTGGCTGAGACGGCATCGACGCTGGCAGAACTTATTGTATCAGATGCTTTGCTGGAAGCTGCCGAGGGTCAGGACAAGGTAGCTTTACTGGAAGATAAAATTCAGCGTGGTGTAGCCTTCTTTATGAACATTCATGCCCGTTTCCTGTTTGAAACCCGTTTTTACGAGCTGCGGAAAAAAGGAGTCGTAGGAGCACAACAATTAAGCGAGTTGATGGAACAAGCGCAGCGTGAAGCGTTTAGCGGTATTCTGGATGAGGCTCATCCTCATTTTTGGGCATCCAAGCTGCATTTCTATATTACGAACACTCCTTTCTACAACTTCCCGTACACATTCGGGTATATGTTCAGTGCAGGAATTTACGCTTTTGCGAAGGAAAATCCTGACGGCTTCGCCGACCAATATGATGCTTTGCTGCGTGATACAGGTCGCATGACAGTCGAAGAATTGGCTTCCAAGCACTTAGGTACCGATTTAACACAGGCTGACTTCTGGCGTAATGCTGCGCAAGTTACTGTTCAGGATATTGAGCAATTTTTACAAATGACAAAATAACAGTTTTACACTTTTGAAAGGTCTCCCATAAGGGAGGCCTTTTTTGTGATTTTTGCAGAAGATGATGAACAAAGTCGCAAAATGTCGAAGTGTAATTAACATTACCTGTTGGCGAAATTTAAAATGATGGATATACTTAGAAAATAGTTATAAATACCCAATTATGTTGGTTTTGATTGTAAGGTTAAAAATCTTCGCATGTAATTGAGCCGTAAGACCTATTAAATATTTTTGTATAAGGTATATAGGAGGGTTTTTTGTAATGGATGAAGTAGGTCAATTGTCGTTGGCAAGGCAGATGGATATCGTTTTAAAAGAACTGGATAATGAACTGGCGGGCTTGTCGTCAGGTATCGTATTTGTACAAATACGTAACAATGTAGTTGGAAAATTTGGGATTCGTCATAATCCGCTTGCAGGTAAAGGTGGCACATTTGCAGCAGTAGAACCGGGGTTATCAGCAAAGCATCGGGAGGATTTTCGGCGTATGGCCCTAGAAACGCTAAATCATAAGCGTAGCTGGACTCATGGTGAGATTGCTTTCGATTTTGCCATTAGACAAGGAACGATTTTGGTAGATGCAACACTGGAGTCCAACTACAACATGGCGAATCTTATGATCCGCTACAACAAGCCTACATACCGAGCGGCTAATTCGGAATAATCATTTATAAAAAAAGAGTAAAGAAAAGGCGGCCTTCCTAGGGAAGACCGCCTTTGTTATATGCCCGTTATAACGCATTTTGGTAAATTACGATGAACGGAATGCTCATGTGGAATAATGACGCTTATTGACCTGAACGACCTGATAATTGCTGTTCGGCCAGCTGTACCAAGCGTTTAGTGATATAGCCTCCCAGAGAACCAGCTTCACGGGATGGCATGTCACCGTAGTAACCATCTGCCGGAATGGTGATGCCCAGCTCTTGTGCAGCTTCATATTTCAATTGTTGCAATGCGTTGTTGGCTTGAGGAACAACTAGGTTGTTACTGCGACGGCTTCTGCCTTGATTAGCTTCATTCATGTGTAGTCACCTCCTTCGGCTGTGATGAGGTTAGTATGCGACAGAGTTATGAAAATATGCGCCGAAGGAAGAAAAGTGACTAGAGGAAAATTACGGATATATGATATGGATCTGAGTTTTAAGGTCGATGGATTGTTGAGGCTCCAGACGGATCAGTCCGCCTCCCTCAATAGGATCAGGCAAATTGGGAGCATCCGACAGCCATGTATAAGGCTCAATGCAAAGATACTGATCGCATTCACCTTTGGTATATAACACCCAATACTTAAAGTATTGCTCATCTGCTGTGTAGCGGATTTGATAACCGTCGTCACGAGTCAAAACAGCTTCAGCAGGGCCTTCCGTCGCCCGCAACAGCGTATCTAGATTTGTTCCTTTCAGAGAAAGACCCGAAGAGAGCTGATCCAAGTCATTCAACGAAGTAATGATACCTGTAGGTAGCTGTTCAGCATCCTGCTCATAGACGCCGTTCACAGGCAGCTTTAGGCGCCAGCGCTCAGGTTCTCCGTCCACCATAAACCAAGTGTGATATCCCAAGCCAAATGGGGCTGCTTTTTCACCCGAATTCGTTACGCGCAGCGTTTGACTTAATACAGCACCCTGCAAGCGATACGTCATCTCCAGACGCAAGGGAATGGGGAACTGTTCCATCCAGTGCGGATCACTTTCTGTCAAAAGCTCGGTAGTAACACTGCAACCTTCTTCATCCTCTTCAATATCACTGCAGCGCCAGGACTGATTACGATGCAGACCGTGTATATGATTGTCATTGGCTGTATTTCGGTCAAACTGATAAGGAATACCGTCAAACTCAAATTGTCCCTTGCGAATTCGACCTGGAGGAATCAAAATGGGCAAGCCAAAATGATAAGGCTTTTGTAAATAGAAAGCCAATTCTTCCTCACCAGGCCGACGTACGATATCCCGGTCGAGCTTCAGATCACGCACTGAGATAATATTATTCCCGAGGCGAGGGATCATCGTAACTTCCAGTTCACCACTATGTAAAACATACGTGTCGTAACCGTTCCAGTGTTCTTTGGTCACTTGTTTCATATTCATGCTCCTTTGTCCACTATAATCGGTTGAAGCTTCGTGTCATTATGATAACAGATTTTTGATCGTAGGGCACAATCGTCATTTGACAATAACATTATGCGGAATTATCATTAATGTAGTTTAGAAAGTAATGACATGGATAACACGATGATGAGGACAAGTAAGCTTTCGCATAAGCTCTTCAGAAAGCCGGTGGTGGATGGGAACCGGTGAGCCTGCACTGCTGAATGGACCTTGGAGTGCCGCACAGAACAGGATTCTACTGTCCTCAGTATGACGGCCGATTGCTCCCCGTTAACGGAGCTTTAAGATTGCAGGCAGCCACGGAGCATAGCTCCGACAAGTAATAGGCTGACGGCAATGAATAAGGGTGGTACCACGGTCTCGCGTCCCTTGAGGATGCGGGGCCTTTTTGCGTTCTAATTTTGAAATAAACGGAGGAGGAAGAATATGAAAACTGTACTTTCAGGTATTCAGCCTAGTGGACAACTTACTTTGGGCAATTACATTGGTGCAATGAAAAACTTTGTCAAATTGCAAGAGGATCATCAATGTTACTTTATGGTCGTAGACCTTCATGCAATTACCGTACCGCAGGAACCGGCCCATTTACGTGAGCAGTCGGAGGCGGTAGCGGCATTATTTATCGCAGCAGGTATTAACCCGGAGAAATCCAATGTCTTTTTACAATCCCATGTTCCTCAGCACGCTGAGCTGGGATGGTTGATGACAACACTGACGAATATGGGCGAATTGGAACGTATGACTCAGTTTAAGGACAAAGCGGCAGGTAAGGACTCCGTAGGAGCAGGGCTGTTCGTATATCCGTCGTTGATGGCAGCTGACATTTTGCTCTACAACGCCGATCTCGTCCCGGTAGGCGACGATCAGAAACAGCATCTGGAGCTGACACGCGATTTGGCGGGTCGCTTTAATCACCGTTATGGAGATTATTTTACTGTTCCCGAACCGTATATCCCTGAAGTAGGGGCGAGAATTATGTCCCTGGATGATGTATCTAAAAAAATGAGTAAGAGCAATCCGAATGCAGGCAGCTTTATTGCCCTGCTGGACGAACCGAAAGTCATACGCAAGAAAATTAGCCGCGCTACAACCGATTCTGGTAGTGAGGTTAGATATGATCCAGCCAATAAACCGGAAATTAGTAATCTGATGGGCATCTACAGCCAGTGTTCCGGTTTGTCGCTCCAAGAAGTGCAGGATCGCTATGAAGGTCAAATGTACGGAACATTTAAAAAGGAACTGGCAGAGACCGTTGTAGCTATGCTTGAACCGATTCAGCAGCGCTATCGCGACATCCGGGAATCTGGTGAAATTGGACGTATTTTGGCCCTTTCCGCTGAGCGCGCACAAGAAGCGGCTGAAGTCACGTTGTCTGCGGTCAAAGAGCGCATGGGCTTTCTGCCACGTCTACGCTAAAGCATATTGCTGGCAAAACTGATTAGGCCCTATAGGATTGGCTTAGGAGCGGCGTTGTCGGGCTTTGACCACGAAACCCCAGCCGATATTGCCGACAGATAATAGCCCCAGCAGAATGGCAAGCCATGCGGAATAACTGATGGATATAGCGGCTGCGGTCAGCAGGACAATGGATGAAACGGCGAACCATAGGGATAGACCTTTGCTCATTGGTAAAAACCTCCAGAGTTCGAATGTTGAATTTCAGGAATAAGTAGTTGTAAGCGAGCCATAATAATCTTGCAAGCTTGCAATGAACCTCACTCACAAAGAACTGAAAGGAGATTCAAATATGAGCAGACGTCGTTCAAACAACCTGCAAGTACCGCAGGCCAACGCCGCTTTACAACAATTAAAATATGAGGCAGCTCAAGAACTTGGCATCACTATCCCTCAGGACGGTTACTTCGGTAATGTTGTTTCCCGCGAAACAGGTTCGCTTGGGGGATATATCACGAAAAAGCTGGTCCAACAAGCAGAACAATCCTTGTCGGGCAGCAGCCGTTTGCAGTAATACACATAGACACTCCATCTTGGAAGCTGTATTATGAGCAACTGTGATGAAGAAAATCCGGAGCGATCATGCTCCGGATTTTTTTACGCATGGCTTATGACCATTGTGAATCACACAAGTCCGCTTCGTCAAGAGGGCGCTTTCATGAGATCTGATTTTTTGCGGGAGTGACCAAAAAAAGCAAGCTCCCAGATTAAGGGGAACTTGCTGTCTGTTGTTTCATACGGCTTGTTGTTAGCTTGTAAGCAGGTTTTAATTCGTATGCAGGGAAAGGCGTTTTTGCATCTTTTCGTCACTGAGCCATCCAATATAGCTGTTAATCAGTCCGAACTGCTTATCCATCGCGACCACGGCCACGAATGGATATTGTTTTCGGTGTCGATACCTTACGTCTCCCCATCGCACAATGTAGCCCCATTCCAGTTCCTCCACCTCGGCAACGGCGAAGGAGGAAAAATAGCGAAATGCCTGCACATCGCGATAGGATTTGGATGCTTCTACGGCAGGATGTGTGGATGGAATCGCATGTTTCGTCCAAAATAAGTGTTTGCCATTTAATCCGCCAATGTCATAACTTCCATTCTGATGAGCTTTTACCACATGCCACCGGTTCCATGATACGGTGGGAATGATATAATAGATGTCGCCTTCCTGACGCTCGTTGTCCATATCACGTACCGCTTTTCTGGTTATAAAATGACTCCAGGTTCGCCAAATGTAATATAGGCCAATAATAACGTACAGCGTAATAAATAAGGGAGCGGGTGGAATCAATCCGGTGATCCACAGCATAATCGCAGCAACATGGGTGCCAAAAATAAAGGGATCGAAAATATGGATGATATTCCAAGATATCCACTTGTTCGTAAACGGCCGGAATGCCTGTGTTCCGTACGTATTAAATAAATCTGTGAATACATGCAGGCAGACAGCAATCGTTACCCATAATGCTACATGACCTGGGGGCACATCTCTGAAGATCAGGCAAATCAGTCCTGTTATGGACAAGATCCATATCAACCAGAAGGGAATTGAATGCGACAGTCCACGGTGATTGCGAATGTAGGCTGCATTATTTTTCAACCGAAGCAAAGTGTCAAAATCCGGAGCTTGTGACGCTACGACTGTAGCGAGCAGTACGACTGCGGCCAACTTTGGATCTCCGGCGACGACAGGATCAGTGTAGGCCAGCCCGGCCAATCCGATTCCCATGACAAAGTGTGTGGCTGTATCCATATCTGTCGCTCCTTTTGTATTGTTTCCTGTACTTATTACTACCCAAATTTACTGTAAACGATCAGCAGGGACGATTTGCCATCGGAATTGTGAACGTTTTGTGCGTTTTCTGTCAAACTTTTCGGGGTAGGTATATGATAAAATTTATATCGGAGTTCAACTTACTCCCGAATTCATACATCTCTAAGGGGGAGTTACTCACAATGGATAATATAAGTTATAAGACTTCTTCGGATGCGGCTACCTATTCTGTAAAATCTAAACCACCCGGTAAAGCGGGCACTTGGAAAGATTTTATTACAGTTACCAAGCCAGGCATCCTTCGTACCAATCTGGTTGCAGCCTTTGGTGGTTTTTGGTTAGCATCGCAATGGGACGTTGACTATATAAAGCTAATTCTTACACTTTTAGGTACAATGCTGGTTATGGCGTCTTCTTGTGTTTTTAACAACTATTTTGACCGTGAGCTGGATTTGAAAATGGAACGTACACGTAATCGCTCACTGCCAACAGGGCGTCTGACCCCTACAACGGTGCTGTCATACGCTATTATTTTGGGCATTGTCGGGTTAGCTGTTCTATTCTCCTTCTCTGGTGTAAAGGCAGGATTACTGGGATTACTTGGTATGTTCGTCTACGTCGGTATTTATACACTTTGGTTAAAACGTTCGTCTACATGGAGCACATCCATCGGCGGTATTTCTGGTGCAATGCCTCCTGTGATTGGTTATGTGGCCGCTTCGGGGCGTATTGATATGGGCGCTTGGCTCTTATTTGCTCTCCTATTCTTATGGCAGCCTCCTCACTTTTGGGCACTTGCTATTCGCAGAGTTGAGGAATATCGCGCAGCAGGATTTCCGTTGTTGCCAGTCGTAAAAGGTATCCATCGGACCAAAATTCAGATGATTCCTTATATTGTATTGCTGATTCCGGTACCCATCCTTATGTATGCTTATGGATATGCCGGTATGATTTTTATGATCGTGTCCGTGTTACTGTCCGTGCTGTGGGCATTCTATGCCTTTAAAGGTTTTACGATTAAGGAAGAAGAAACGGATTCCTGGGCAAAAAAAGTATTTTTCTTTTCCATTAACCATCTGACACTCAGCTTCTTGCTGATGATCGTCGATACGGTTCATAAGTTCTAATGTCATTTTAGAGGCTTTTATAGTGCACCATATAGCTGTCCAACAGGCATGAAAGCGGCCTGAGGACAGCTTTTTGTTATTTTAAAGACTAAAGAACAGGTGGAGGGTATATAATGTATTCTTCCAATCCTGCTTTTTCCAATTGAGCGATCACATATTCGTCTGGAGTGCCTTCTACGCCAGCGTATCCTTTACGGGTATACATATGGTAGGCATCCGGAAAAGAGTCTGCAAGCACACCCCTTATTTTTTTCCCTGAGCTGTCATTGTCCATAAATAAATATATTTCGTCGTGCTTGACCCGCTTGTGGAGGGATTCCAGTTTTATAGAGTTTAGTGTGCCGAAGGTGCATAAAATGTGGACCTCCGGGTCAAGTAATCGGCGAAGTTTGCTGCGGTCATTTTTCCCTTCGACGATCACGGTTATCGCCATGTAAGCTCACCCCTTGTCTGATACATATGCTCGAAATTCCCCGGGAAATGAAGAATATGTGTATAGTGTAGCTCCAAATAGGGTTCTCATGCAAAAAATAACAAAACAGCCTGCCAGAAGTGGCAGGCATGGGCACAAGGGGCAACATGTTAGGGCGATTCAGACATTAAATCCAGCAAGTACGGAGAATGATGACGAGCAGAATATAAAGAACAAGAATGGTGCCAGTTGAAGTTCCAATAGGGCAAGGATGACAGTGGCTCACGGGCTGCACCTCCCTTTGTTAGTGAATGTTCAGTCAAAATATTCTATGTGGATAGGGGTATAGTGTACTGTGCATTTGCCCTCTGGAACGGCATTTTGGGCTTTATAGGTAGGACAATAGCAACCGCTGTCTCAGACTAGCTAGGAATGATAAGGTCCTGAGGCGGACAGTGGCGGTGTCGGAGATAAGCGTTTAACGGGAACGAATAGCAGGCCGGCCATCAGAATCAGAAATGCGATAAAAAAAGGAGAAATGTGATCGGGTAACTGACCTGCCAGTACAGGTCCGGCAAAGGAGCCGATAGATGTTGCAATAGACTGTAGTGCAAAGGTTTTGCCCAGTCGCGCACCTCCAATTCGTATGAAAAGAGAGGCCAGCGCTGGAAAAATGATGCCTTTGGCTGTTCCCAAAATAAAAAGTATGATGCCAATCGCCGCTTCGGGCGTGGTGGCGAGTGCGTAAAAACTTAGAGACATCAAAATAATGCCACAAAGTAGTCGCACCATTGGTGAATATTTGTTCAGAAACAGCAGGCTGAGCGTGCAAAGTGCTCCCAAACTGATGATGGAAAAGAGCAATCCGGTGGACATCATGGACGCAGACCCGTTATTCCGTAATGGAATTTCGTAAAATAAAATGCCTTGTGCACACGCCAAAACAAAAGGAAGGAGCAGGTAGCGCCAATTGAATGGTAAACGCGTCTTCTGTACTCCGGATAGTGGAGCAGGTGTCGCATGACCATCTGATAATTGGGCCTGTGGAGCGGGTGCTGTTTTGGGCAAGGTGAAATAAGCCATGAGTCCCGTGACTACGAGAATGATGCCAAGGGAACTAAACGTCTCACTAAAGCCGAAACTGGCTACGATAAATGCGCCGGCAGCTGGAGACAGGACAGAGGCCAATGTGTGAACGACACCATGTCCTGACATATATTTGCCCTGCGTAACTGGATGATCGGATAGCTGTGCCAACATGGCCAGACAGGCTGGAGATAAAAAGGCCAACACAAAACCGCTAATCGCCCGAAGAAAAAGTAATTCCCACGGTGTGTGGATGTACGATTGAATGATAAGAATGATGCCTGCGGCTGTTAGGCTGAACATAATATATCGGCGGCTGCCGTGTTTGTCGACCTTGGGGCCGGCCATCAAATTACCAGGCAGGTGAGTTAGAGAGTAAATCCCCATCATCCAGCCAATAAAAGTAGGTGCTGCACCCAGGGAGATAGCGAATGGTGTCAAAATAGGATATTGTGCATGCAGATCGAAAAAGGCAATGAATAAAAAAAGATACAGCCAGAGGGCTGTTTTCATGGGATGACCCCCTTCCCTAATGTAAACTTTCATGTTGCACTACGTATCGGCCCTTCCTAAGTTGTACGCTGGAGTGGACGAACATAGACCACTTTGTATGGACAAGAATTGAATAACAAGGTGTGTAAAAGAGCTAAGCTGACAGGGCATCACGTAATCATGTATAATTACAGAGACAATTTTGTGATTTGAATGATGTAGTTGAAAACGGGAGTGTAGCGAAATGGATAAGGGCGTCTGGACAGAGTTTTTGGAACATAATTGGCAGATTGTTCAGGATAACTGGCTGTATATATTAATTGGGCTTGTCCTATTGTTAGTCATATTGAAGGTTGTAAGAACTCTCATAAAATGGCTGATTGTCATTGTCGTAATTGCAGGCTTTCTTATCTACAGTGGCATTTCCTTTGAACAGGTCGGCAAGGTCGTTACTCAGGCAAAGGATGATGCGATTAACAAGGTTCAGAGCGAGGCTTTGAACATGATGATCAAGGAGGGACGGGATGCCAAATACACATCCAACGCGGATGGTACGTTTTCGGTAACCAGCTCCAACCTGGAAGTGAAAGGTCCATTTGATGGTGACAAGGTCAAGGTATGGTTTCAGGGAATGTCGCTGGGCGAGTGGAGTATGGGCGATACCGTTAAGAAATATATCGAAAGTGCGAAAGGCTCGGCTGTAACACAGTCGCCACAGTCGCCGTAGAGACAGGAGGAACACAATGAAACCATCCTGGCTGGAGCCTATTCTTCATTGGAATGGCGTGACGGTGTTTTTGATTGTCATTGTACTGCTGTCGTTGATTCAGGGCTGGAGACGAGGAGCTTCCAGATCTGTAGGGGCGCTGTTCAGTCTCATTGTGGATGGCATACTGACTGTGGCGGGTATTTTGTGCTCGCTCGGGTTAGCCATGTGGCTTTCACCGAAAGTACAACAATGGCTGGCGGCTTACATGGAACATTTGCCTCAGCGGGAACTAAGCGGGATTGAACAATTTTATTATACGTTGGTGGCGGGGTTAGAAGGTTTTCCGCTGCTGCGGTTCGCCGTATTGTTCGTGCTCAGTTATGCTATCGCCCAATTTGTACTACGTGCAATTTATGTGCTGATGGTAGGTGGCAAGTCAGATTCTCATCTCCGTGAGCATGAAAAAAAATCAGGCTTTCTCAGTAGGGTGGCAGGGGCTGGAATAGGTACTCTTATCGGTGGAGCACGCGCTATCATGGTTATAGCCCTGCTATTCATTGGCGTAAGTCTGTACCCAGACAGCGGGTTTAGCAGCTACGTCCAAGCTTCACCGATTTATAAGCAGGGAGCGCAATCGGTCATAGAGCCGTTATCCGGTACACTGATAAAGGATAAATTGCCCGTATTTACGCAGGCCGTTACCAAGGAATTAAATGGTATCCTGCAGCGGAAATACGAAATGATTGACCGGGAAATTCCGAACGATATCGGTCAGGCTGCGGCCAAGATTACACAGGGGATGAGCGGTGATGAGCAAAAAGCCAGAGCGTTGTATGAATGGGTAGGTACCCGTATTAGCTATGATTTCAGTAAGGTAGAAGCCTATGAGCAGCGTGGTGACTGGCATGAACAGACCCCTAGAGATACGTTTGATACACGTAAAGGAGTCTGCATTGATTATGCTCGCCTGTATGCGATGATGGCTCGGTCGCAGGGACTACAGGTCAAGGTGGTGACAGGGCTTGGTTATAACGGACAGGGAGGATACGGTTCCCATGCATGGAATGAAGTGTATTTGAGCGCGCAGGATCAGTGGGTACCGTTAGACCCGACCTGGGCGCAAAGTGGGGACTGGTTTAATCCGCCTGGTTTTGCCCAAACACATATCAAGGATAAAGTGATTTAATAAGGAGTGGAAAAGGGCACATGAGAAAGATAGACAACGAGCAGGGAAAAGACAATGAGATGTCTGATCGAAAAAGATTCAGCTTTCGGATCAATCTGTTCTTTTTCAGCTCGTTCATTATATTTACAGTCATTATTGTAAGACTGGCGATACTTCAATTCGTAGATGGACCTCAGCTCAAGCAACAGGAGGCCAGTAATGTTACCAAAAATGTACCGCTTACGCCGATTCGCGGAACGATTTACGATTCCACCGGGCAGAACAGACTGGCGTATTCTACACCTGTACAATCGCTGTATATCACGCTCTCCAAAAACTATAGTGACAGCATGGAAAATTTGCGTAATCCTGATAAAAAATTGTTGCCTGAGCTGGAGAATATGACACAGAAGCTGGCAAATCGGTTTGCTCAATATGGTAGTAAAGATGAGCCGAAAATGACGGCAGAACAAATTATGGACGCTATGGACCGGAACTACCAGAGATTTAGCGGTTTTACGCCGCGTCTGATTAAAACCAATCTAAATAAAGATGAAGTTGCCTATTTTATGCAGCATAAGAGTGAGTTCCCGGGCGTAGATGTCGTAGAGGAAACGGTACGTCATTATGATCCCGATACGGTAGCTGTCCAAACGGTTGGCTACATTAAAAGCTATAAAAGTGCGCGTGAAACGTTGGATAAATATAAAAATATTCAAAAATCCATGTCAGCTGAAAATGATCCGGGTCTCATCTATATGGATAACGAGTCTGTAGGCTTTGATGGATTGGAATTTCAATATCAGGAACAGTTGCGAGGGAAAAATGGTTATAAAACGGTACCGATTGATCCGCGTAATATGCCGGAAGGTGTAGATTCAGTTACTCCTCCGCAAAAAGGGAATAATGTATATTCCACGATTAACAAAGAAATTCAGGTTAAGACTGAAGATGCCATTATGGATCAATTGAGATGGCTCCATACACACGCTGTATCTGGCAAGACTCATCCTTATGCCAAAACAGGCTTTGCTGTGGCTATGGAAGTGGACACAGGAAATGTGGTAGCGATGGCTAGTATGCCGGATTATGATGCTAATTACTGGCAGACCGGAAATATATCTAGCGATAATTATAAGAAAATACAAAATGTATACTTGAATGGTACTATTCGCTCCTTTGGATCGGGCCAATCAGGTCAACATCCAGAGTCGGTTGTCCTACTTGGCTCCACCATTAAGCCGCTTTCTGTGTTAATAGGACTGGAGGAAAATCTATTCAGTACCTCATCGTATTACCAGGATACAGGAGCGGCTTACTTTGGGCGTAATAATTCGTCACGAGTTCGGAATTCCTCGGGTCATGTGTACGGCGGGTTGGACCCAGCTTCTGCCATTCGGCATTCCTCCAATGCATTTATGGTCGATATGGTGGGCAAAAGATTGTACAACAAATACATTAATAATGCCAAGGAAGATCAAGGTGTGAATGTATGGGACCGCTACATGAAGGAATTTGGACTAGGTGTTTCTACGGGTGTAGATTTACCAAGTGAATGGTCTGGACGCAGAGAGTATGCTCATAATTCGAAAGAGTCCTCATTATCTAAACTTGCATATGCTTCTTTTGGTCAGCAGGGTAAATATACAACGCTTCAGCTTGCACAATATACAGCAGTATTGGCTAGCAAGGGGAAACGGATGGAGCCGCATTTGGTCAGTCAAATTAAAGACACTAACGGCAATATAGTACAAACGATCAAGCCGAAGGTGTTGAATGAAGTGAAATTCCCGGATGCTTACTGGAATGAAGTTATACGCGGGATGGCAACAGATGTTAGCGCATTTAAAGGTTTCCCTTACGACTTTGCTCGCAAAACGGGGACATCGCAGCAAAGTGTAGGCAGAGAATTGAAAGATAATGGAGTATTTATAGCCTTTGCACCACGTCAGAATCCCAAACTTGCAGTAGCGGTTGTTATTCCTGAAGGGGGCTTCGGGGCCTGGAGTGCCGGGCCTGTGGCGCGTAAAATCTTTGATGCTTACGATGAAGTGTACGGTCTGGATGGTGTTCCAAAGAAAAAAATAGATTCAACCGATAATGATGGAAAGTAATACTGTAGAAGTGAATTAAGTAATTCGTGGCTGTGCGTATAGATTGAATGAAAGTCATCGTATCTAAGTATCCCAATGAGCATTAGTTCAACAGTCGTTAGGGTTTGTCTGATGAAAAGTGGAAGGAAAATCTGGAGAAAAACAATAAGCGTGAGATTTGATCAATAAAGCAGATAGCTTAGTTCTTTCATTAATGGCGGCCCATCATTTGTTTCAAAATGATGGGCCCCTGGATATTTTAAAGAAAGCTATATACTATATCACATGTGCTATTCCTGACAAGTAGACTTATAGAGCTGAAAATATATATAGTAATATTTTCTTGAAATTTTTAAGTCGAATCTTAAGATTCGTTACTTCTGATCTGGAAGGAAAATTTATATTTAGTGATTAATGGGGAAAAATATTGAAATGATAATATTAACAGAAAATGATATATATACATAAATCCTTTTTGTGGCATTGAGTTATAAAATCAGGTTGTAGTTAATAAACAAGGAGGTTTTTATATGCTAAATAAAAAAATGAAAGTCTCAGGAGTGTCGTGTCTCTTATTTTTAACAATAACATCTTCAGCTTATGCCGATGTTTCCGCAACATCTTCAGCTCATGCGGATGCTTCTGTAACATCTTCAACTTATGGGGATGCCTTTGCCCATGAAAATAGTTTAATCAGTACATCGGGAACTTCAAAATCATATAATTGGGGAGACAGTAGTGCTGCAATTTATTGTAATGGTAGAATAACTGTGCATACTTTTCCAAGTGGACATTATTCTGATGTACTTACTGTAGCACTTTACCAACCAGGAGATCCTAGGTCCTGGGATAGTTATACCTTACAAGACGGTGGTAAATACAATAATAATGTTTCTTTTAAAGGGCTTTATGGATATTTTTATGTAAGAGTTGTCCCGAATGATGATTCTGCAAAAGGAACCTTCTATGTTGAATACTAACAAGTTTTGAAATATTGGAATTAGAAGATGGTGACACTTTTTTGCAGATTATCAAGTTAAGTGCAAGAGAGCTTCTGTAGATGATTTATGAGCCGTTTTTCATTACTAAACAATTTCGTGGATGGTTTTGATCAGAAGTTCCTAATTCCACTTTTGATTTTGGCACCCCCCTTACCATTAGGTAAAATTGCGTAAGGGATCATTTGAATTCTCATTGTCGCCTTTCTGCCAAAAGAAGAGTAAGGTGGATATTAAAAATAAAAAAATTAATTAAGCGGCGATCTTTTCCCGGAATTCAATTGGGGAGAGGTCGCCGAGTTTGTTGTGAAAACTCTCTGTAAAACGAAATATAGTCTTCAATCTTAATAAAACAAAAGTTTGTTGTAACAATTTAAATATTATTATCTCTACATAAAAATTAAATTTAGCTATAAGTGATGGAGCTGACTTTATGACTGCCAAGTATAAAAAGATAATATACTATCTGGTTTTTATCGTGTTATTTGTGAACTTGTTCTTATTATTTCTGTATTCCATTAATTATGATGTGTTACTTTTCAAAAAAGGTAGTTATCTAATACCTATCTTCATTAATATCATTGCTTTAATTTTACTTTCTACTATAAGTAGCGGAAAATCCCTGGTAACTTTAGTAATAATAATAGGATTACTTTTGTTGTTACTACTTAAGTCTATATTTACCCAATTATTTCATCCTTACAGCTATGAACAAGTAACATCCCCTATAAATAACAAGGTTATTCTTACTGAATATCGAAAATCCCTTCTTGATGGAAAGGTTTCGTTTTACAGGATCTATCAAGTAAAATTTGTTGTATTTACAAAACAACTTACTAAAAAAGAGATAGTTATTGATTATCCATATACCCTTGATCCTTCTCAAAAAGAAGTATTTGATTACGGAGCACCAGAATGGAGGGGAGAAAATACAGTAATATTCCATACAATAGAGGGGCCAAGAAGATTTATCATGGATTAGTCGGAGAAAGTAGTTACGTGATGCTAAAACTAAGAAAGTTGGATGGAGAATCGAGAAAAATATTGTAAAAAAATTAGGGTAAAGGAGTTTAACATAAGTAGTGTAGAATCCAAGAGAAGGGAAGTCACTCAACATTAAAAATAACCTCTCCAGTCAGAAACGTTCAAAATTTTTCTCCCCGTTAACCGTGAGGGATATAAAAAAATTTAGAATCATAGAATGTGAAAGATATAAAGATCAGTGGCAGACTGACGTCTTCTTTCGTTGGATTAAGCAATATTTGATTATTCCAACGCTGTTTGGTACAACCGAAAATACAGAATACGGGTAACTCTTTCGGACTTTTATCGTCTTCTTCTTAAACCCTTACTTCTTTTTACTTAATCAAGAAGTGTGTTAATAAATTATATAAAATATTGCGTAACCTAACGAAACAAATTATAGTATAAGAACAAAACTCTAATCTTTAGAAAAAGGAGTGTAATTGTGAAATATAATATTAATCTATTTGGAAATAACTTTGATTGCGAACTGCATGTACAAGATAATGACTTGTCCATTACATTGGATGAGGACAATCAAAAGGCAATCAAATCGTATTTATCCAGGGTGCTTCAGAAATACACGGAAGTCAATATATCAGAGAAAAATTCATTAGAATTAATGGTCACTAAAGCTATCCAAGTTGAAAAAAATATAGGTAGTCGAATGTCCGAGCCAAAGCTTAAATTGCCATATGAATTTGCACCCGAAACGAAAGAAAAACTTATTGAATGTGCGAATATACAGGAAACTTCAGCGACCCAGTTGTTAATTCGCTTAATTGACCAGAAGTATCATGAAGTGATGAATAACAACTAAGGGAAATAAGGAGAAAAGTAACATGGCTTATGGGAATAAAGTGAAATTCCATTATGATGTACCTGCTTATATTAAGAAGGAGTTAGCGGAGGCGGCAAAAAAGCTGGGGCTTACCGCTACCGAGTTGCTTATTAGAATTATAGAAGAGGAATATCAAAGAGTGAAAGGGACAGGGCAGGACTCTAAATGAGTCCTGCTTCTCTATGCTTTAAATAGTCTAGTAAAACAGTTATGTAGGTGAAGGCTCTCGGTGATAGAAAAAGAATGATAGCGATATTGGTCGTTATTTCTCTCGACTTGGTCCATATAAAAAAGGTGCATATCCCAATAATCTTCTTTTGCATTAGATATTATTAGAAGTAAGCTGAAAAGCTCCGGCTCATCTAAAATTTCTAATACAATTTTGGAATCTGATTGCTCAGTACTAATAATTTCACGGACATGTGCCAAAAGTGGAGTAGCCATCAAATTTTGAAGTATAAGAAAGCTTTCTTTGAGCGTAATATATTCCATTTCTAATTTCAAACCCCCAATCATTACCTTTTATTTGATGTATTCCATTGCATAGATTTATACAACATGCTAAAAAATCCTATTTATTTAATTATATACGAACATGTGTTTGACATCAAGAAAAGTGGTGTGTAATTTTTTAGCAAGTTTTATTACAGTAGCTGCATGTAAAGGAATATATGGGTCAATTCAATCAATAGTAAGTGAATGAATTTAGTATTATCTCTTAATTATTTTCTCTGTTTTCTGGGAAAGTGTAATAATAGCAATTTTGTAGGGCTTCTAAAATCATGTTGGTGCACTTGTGCCTTCCTAAGCTATATTCTTGAGTAATATTATTGAAGGCTAAGTAACTAGCTTTATCTTATGTTGTTGTGTTTCCGTAATGTATAAAAAAATAATTTGTAAAGTGGAATATATTATATTGCGTAACGATACGCTATATAATATAATATTGATGAATAGATTATTTGTTTTCAATAATTAGATGCCAGATACATCTAGTTATAGGATATCTGAGCGAATAATCTATAACTAAAATGAAAGTATCTAAAAGGAGGTTAACAAGAAATTATTCTGATGGATATTTCTTTTAGATATTAGCTGCGAATCAACTTTTATTTTCGACTATGACTGTTATACAAAAATTATGCCAACCTTAAAATTTAGAATGTAAGTCGTTGTGTTAGGGTAAATTCCTATGATCTTTAGTTTCGATAGACAGGTTATTATAACCTACTAGAAGCAGGAGGTAGTCATTAAGATTAAATCCTATTTATAGACAGTCTATTAGAAGATGAATTGCTGTGTTTACATTAGTAAAATAAATGGGAGGTTTTTATACATGGATGAAATGGTGAGGAAAGTTCAAAATTTTGTTAATGTAACATACTCTACAAAGCCAGGATACAAAATGGTTACTGCGGACGGAAACACAGGATGGGGGACTATTAAGGCTCTCATTCAAGGTTTACAATTTGAACTTGGAGTATCCCCTGCAGATGGTGATTTTGGTCCTGCGACATTGGCTGCTTGCCCAACTCTATCTTCTAGTTCTCCAGTTGGCAATTTAGTACTTATTCTTCAAGGAGCATTATATTGCAAAGGATACAGTACAAATGGTATGGACGGGCAATACGGTAATGGTACTCGCTTGGCAGTCTCCAGGCTTCAGGCTGATGCAGGGCTACCGAATCCAGATGGCATTGCTACACCTATAATCATGAAAGCCTTATTAAATATGGATGCATTCGTAAATGTAGGGGATTCCAATATTCGCGCAATGCAGCAAGTTCTAAATAGTAAATACTATAAATATATAACTCCAAAGCTTGGATTGATTCCTTGTGATGGTTTGTATTCAAGTAAAACTAATCGCGCTTTAATTTATGGACTGCAAGTAGAACAGGGGAACACCAATCCAGACGGTGTATTTGGGACCACAACATTGTCTCTTTGCCCCACGCTTAATGTAGGGAATACCAAATCGAATTTCATCTCTCTTTTGAAATATGCACTGTATGTGAATGATTTTAAAAGTATAGCTCTGAATGGTGTATATGATACTCAAACGAAAAGTGTTGTTGCTGAGTTCCAACGCTTCTGTGCGTTATCATCTGACGGTATTGCAGGCAAACAAACTTGGGCCTCTCTCCTTGTTAGTACAGGTGACCGGAATAGAAAAGGAACAGCGTGTGACTGTGTAACTGAGATTACACCTGCAAGGGCGAAGGCGCTCAAAACTAATGGGTATACGACTGTTGGCAGATACATTGTTGGGGGAGATTGGAAGAGGCTTAAGCAGGAGGAGCTTAATGTTATTTTATCTTCTGGGTTGAGGGTATTCCCAATTTATCAAACATCAGGTAACGGGGTAGACTACTTCAAACCAGGGCAGGGCATGAAGGATGCCATTGAGGCACATCATGCTGCTAATAAATTTGGATTTAAAGACGATACTATAATTTATTTTTCTGTGGACTTTGATGCAGTTGACTATCAAGTAACGAGCAATATTCTACCACATTTTAAAGCCATACATGACAAATTAACTTCACTTGGCTCTAAATATAAAGTAGGGATTTATGGGCCGCGTAATGTTTGTAGTCGTGTTGCTGCAGCTGGATATTCAGTAAGTAGTTTTATATGTGATATGTCCACAGGTTTTAGTGGTAATTTAGGTTATCCTCTGCCGAAAGACTGGGCCTTTGACCAAATTTCTACTGTTTATGTTGGAAATGAATCAGAAAATAGAATTGAGATAGATAATAATATTGCTTCGGGAAGAGATCAAGGTGTTAGTTCCATTAATACCGGGATTAATAATACGTTAGTAACTCAAAATAATTTGTTTTTTAAACAGATGGATGAGATTTATAAATATGCTCTTGAATATACTTCAAATGATATCTATCAAGCTAACCAAAGAGTTCTTGAGTACTATAGAAGCCGTATATACGATGGCATTCTCTGGGATATAACTGCAAATCCAGTTGATGAAAAATTTGTGAAACTTATAAATGAGAAAATACCTGATTTTAGAATGGAAGTACTTTACGATCTTGGAACAGAGAATATGATGGATGTTCCCCATATGCTTGCTACAGTTAACTCATATACTACTTTAGCAGATAATTCGGTTATCGCAGAGTTAGGAGGATGGGCTGGGGATCTTCTTACTGCAGCTGGTGACGTGAGTGGCTCAGTAAAACGGAATGTGTACCCTACTGCCTATTCTGCTTCTCTTGAAATTATAGGTACTGCGAAAAACAAGTCAACGTTTGACCTAATGGATTTAGTTGCTGATGTAGATGCAGTTTATCTCGTTTCAAAATTAATTAAGGGTTCCTCCTACTCTAAATTAAATGAAGAGATGCGTAATCGATACTCAACAGCAGTACAATTAAAAGATAAAATCTCTTTCTTTGTAAAAAGTAAATTCGGGACATTAGAAAATGCTCAGACCCAAGCAGAGAACATTCTAATTAGTGAGTTCCCTTTGACTTTTAGTGCAACTAGAAAGTTATTTAAAATTAAGTTTATGAATATATACAAGGAACCAATTAGTTATACTGATGAAGAAGGTAAAGAAATTGCACGTGGATTTAAGGATGCTCTAGCATCTATGATGAATGCTTAACTATCTTTATTCAACCATAATATTGTAATACGTATAATTTCATGAAAGCTTTCCTTAGCCTTTGGGCTGAGGGAAGCTTTTTTAATACTTTTTCTACGTTTTCTTACAAAATTGTCATCTTAGAATTCATCGTTTATTGCCTTGGATATGGTAGGATCAGGAATGTGAAACCCTAACTTGGAAGGAGTAATGACCAGCTAATATGGACAGAGGAAGTTTGGATAAAAAGTTTTCATTTAAAAAGAAAAATGTTGAAGAGAATGAAGAGTTACGAAAAAAACGGACGGTTTTACGAACCAACCTACTGTTTTTTAGTGCTTTTGTGCTGTTTGCCCTGATCATTACCAGACTAGCTGTATTGCAGTTTGTACAATCGGAGGAGCTGAAGGGCCAGCAGCAATCCGTAAATACGAAAAATGTCCCGTTAGCCCCGAGTCGCGGCACGATTTATGACTCCACAGGTACGGTTAAGCTGGCGTATTCGACTCCAGTACAGTCCTTGTATGTAACTTTATCTAAGGATTATAGCAAACGTACGGAGAAAGATCGCAAGCCGGGGGAAAAGCTGCTCCCTGAGCTCAATGCTTTTGCTGCCAAGCTTGCTGCCAAATTAAACGAACTGGGTCGTACCGAAGGAGAGCAGCTTAATGCAGAGGAAATAAAAAAGCGACTTGACCCGGACTATAATCAATATAGGGGATTTACCCCACGTTTGGTCAAATCCGACCTGAGTCGGGAGGAAATCGCTTATTTTCTGGAGCATCGGACAGAGTTCCCTGGTGTAGAGATTGTAGAAGAAAGTGTACGCCATTATGACCCGGATCGGGTGGCGGTACAAACGATTGGATATATGTACAAGTTCAAAGGAGCTCGAACGAACCGGCCCAAATATAAAGAGCTCTATGAAGCTAATTCAGAGGTTTTAAAACCGGCACAGGTGTATTCGGAAAGTGAAACGGTCGGATATGATGGCTTGGAGCTTCAGTACCAGGACGAGCTGAGAGGAAAAAACGGGTATAAAACGGTAGAGGTCAATCCGCGCAGCATGCCGGAGGGCATTGAATCCATTACTCCTCCTGAAAAAGGACATCATTTATATTCCACCATCAACAAGGAAATTCAGCAGAAAACCGAACAGGCCATTATGGATCAGCTTCGCTGGCTTCATACTCATGCCGTATCGGGGAAGCTTCATCAAGACGCAACCACTGGCTTCGCTGTAGCGATGGAGGTAGAGACCGGAAATATCGTGGCAATGGCCAGTATGCCGGATTATGACTCTAATGTATGGAAAAGTGGAAGTACCTCACCTTCGGTATATGACGAAATTCAGCATAAAATGGGAAATGGAACAATTAAATCCGTGCCTAGCGGAAAAGCGGGTCCACATCCAGAATCCTCGGTGCTTCTGGGTTCAACCATTAAACCGCTATCCGTGCTGATCGGGTTGAAGGAAAACCTGTTTTCTCCCGGACAAACTTATCTGGATACGGGAAGTGCGTACTACGGCAAAAATCGCTCCAGCCGGGTTGGAAATTCTAGCGGACATGTGTATGGTTCTTTGACACCTAGCAGGGCAATTGAGGTCTCGTCGAATACGTTTATGGTGGATATGATCGGCAAGCCGCTGTATGCCAAATACGGAAGTAATGCAGGGGTGCATCAGGGAATTGATGTATGGGACAAGTATATGAAGGAATTTGGATTAGGCGTTCCGACAGAAGTAGATCTGCCGGGCGAGTGGGCAGGCAGACTTGAGTATACGAGCAAGCATGAAAGTGCGCTGACACGTTTGGTACAGGCATCCTTTGGTCAGCAGGGAAAGTATACGGCCATGCAGCTGGCCCAATATACGACTGTGCTGGCAACAAAGGGTAAGCGCATGCAGCCTCATTTGGTCAACAAAATTGTAGATGATCAGGGGAATCTTGTACGTGAATTTAAGCCGAAGGTGCTGAATGAGGTCGCTTTTTCAGATACGTACTGGAATACAGTGATTCGGGGTATGGCTACCGATGTTAAAGCCTTTAACGGATTTCCTTATGACTATGCCCGTAAAACAGGGACTTCTGAGCAGGTGGTGGGACGTACGGTTAAAGATAATGGGGTGTTCATCGCTTTTGCTCCACGTCAAAATCCGAAGCTGGCGGTAGCGGTCATCATTCCTGAAGGGGGCTTTGGTGCGACGAGCGCGGGACCGGTTGCGCGTAAAATATTTGATGCGTATGACGAAGTTTACGGGCTAGATGGTACTCCTAAAAAGCCTCTGGCAGCAAAGTGAGGACTTGAATACTTTTGTGGGCTTCTCTTTTTCATGGTAAAATGTCGTTGGACATAAGGGACATACAGGAGGAAGAGAGACTATGGGAGAAAACCAATATAAATACAAACTGCTTGCGCTCGACATGGATGGAACTTTACTGAATGATAATCATGAAATTTCCTTGGAAACGATTAACTGGATTAACAAGGCGATTCAGGAAGGGATTCATGTATGCTTGTCCACCGGACGTGCAGCGATGCATGCTCTGCCTTACGGTCAGCAACTCGGCCTGGAGACGCCAATGGTAACCGTAAACGGCAGTGAGGTATGGAAATCACCCCACGAGTTGTGGCGCCGTTATTTACTTGATAAGGAGCTCGTTCGTAAGATGCACCAAATTGCTGTAGAAACAGGCTCTTGGTTCTGGGCTTACTCAACGGAGGAATTATATAATAGGGATCGTTGGCCGGATACATTGGACACACAGGAGTGGCTCAAATTCGGTTATAATACGGAAAATGACGAAATTCGCCACCAAATTTTACTTAAGCTTCAGGATATGGGTGGACTTGAAATTTCCAATTCTTCGATGACAAATCTGGAAATTAACCCAGCTGGTATATCCAAAGCCAGTGGAATCGCTGAAGTGTGCGATCTGCTTGGCATTACTCTGGAGCAGGTGGTTGCCGTTGGCGACAGTCTGAATGACCTGGCTGTGATTCAAGCGGTTGGACTGGGCGTAGCAATGGGGAATGCTCAGGATACGGTTAAAGAAGCCGCTGATTTGGTCGTGGCTTCGAATAATGACGACGGCATTGTAGAAGTGATCCGTGATTATGTGCTTGTGTAATAAAATGAATAATGCAGCAGGCCGGATGAATGGACGAGAAGGAGGAGGCCCATGGACGTTGTAGGCTGGATTGTTGTTATTGTGCTGTTCATTGTGGGCATGGCCGGGGCGGTATATCCCGTATTGCCGGGGGCGCTCGCCATCTATTTTGCATTTTTTGTATACGGCTGGTTTTTCTCGTTTGCTCCATACAATGCATTGTTTTGGATTATACAAACACTAATCGTCGTTGCCCTTTTTGTTGCGGATTATGCTGTGAATGCGTGGGGTGTCAAGCGATTTGGCGGCTCGCGTCTGTCGGCGATACTGAGTACCATCGGGATTATTATCGGCCCCTTCGTTATTCCGGCATTTGGCCTGATTTTGGGACCATTTATCGGCGCTGTGCTGGGTGAACTAATTGGCAAAGCCCCGCTGGACCGAGCTATTAAAGTGGGCTTTGGCTCTGTATTAGGCCTTTTTACCAGCACCGTGATGAAAGTGATTTTGCAGCTTGCCATGATTATTGTATTCTTGATTTGGGTGTTATGACCCGAGATTCGTTTTGGTTTATTATGATTTGCAGAGACAGAATCGACATGCGGCTCCGCACCGGTGATGGCTCAGGCCATGACTGTTTGTGCGGGGCTTTTGCATGCGTGTGAACAGCAAGAAAGAAGGGAACGCATTTTGTCCAATAAAGAAACATTCCTTAAAGGTACGCTTATTTTAGCCGCTGCCGCCTTGGTGGCCAGAGTACTTGGTCTGGTACAGCGTGTTCCATTGGAGCATTTGCTCGGTTCCGTCGGGAACGCCTCGTTTACCATTGCGAACAACGCTTATTTGATGCTGCTCACAGTGGCTACGGCCGGCATCCCAAGCACGTTGAGCAAAATGGTTTCAGAACGCTATGCGCTGGATCGGCCTTCGGAAGCGCGACGTGTGTATCGTGCGGCTTTGATATTCGCGGCCGCGGCAGGCATTATCATTACAGCGCTGCTGTATTTTGGAGCACCTTACTTTGCCGAGCATGTAGCAGGGGTTCCGCAATCCGCTTTGGCCATTCAGGCTTTGGCACCAGCATTACTGCTGTTCCCTGCCATTGCCATGATGCGTGGATACTTCCAAGGGCGCGGTAATATGACCGCAGGCGGTATTTCACAAATTGTGGAGCAGGTTGCACGGGTAGCGACCGCTATTGTACTCGCTTTTATTATTTTGAAGCTAGGTTATGGAGATCGCGAGGTTGCGGCTGGGGCTTCCTTTGGAGGTGTCATGGGAAGTCTTGGCGCTCTAGCGGTTATGTTGTACTACACGGTGAAATTGCGTCGCCAGGATCGACAGGATCGTCAAGATCAATTCCAAGAGGAAAGCTCCGCGCTACCGATGATGCGCATTTACAAAGATATTTTCAAGCTTTCCATTCCCATTGTATTGTCGTCTCTGACGGTTCCGGCGGTCAACTTTATTGATACGTCGATTGTGGTGAGACTGCTGTCTGGTCAAGTGGGATTGGATCAGGCGACTACTCAGTTGGGTTATCTAGGCTCTCGGGCACAGAGTGTGGCGGGAATTCCGCCGATTTTGGCCATTGCGCTCAGCCAATCGCTCATTCCGATCATTTCAGCGGCATTTGCCCGTAAGGATGAGCAGCATTTACAAAATCAGATGACGTTGGCTTTGCGTATCTCTATTTTGACTGGAATGCCGATTGTGCTGGCTTTATGTGTAACCGCCTATTCTATTAATGGTTTACTGTTTAGCTCGCTTGGAGGCAGTGGTATCATTGCTGTTCTGACACTCGGAACGATATTCCAGATTACGATGATGACTTCTAATTCGATATTGATCGGTATGGGCAAGCCGCGTATTTCAATGGTTAATGTCATGGTCGGTATCGTCGTCAAGTTTGCAGCGAGCTGGCTGCTGGCTGGTTGGCTTGGGATTTATGGGATCATTGCCGCAACCGGATTATGTTTCCTCGTGATCACGTTGCTGAATTTGCGTGTGCTTAAAGGGATCGTCTCCTTCTCCATCATGGGCCGTCGCTGGGCAGGGTTCTTAACCGCGGTCGTCGTCTCGGGAGCTATCGGATACGGTGTAAATGAAGCCTGTATTCTGCTGGTGCATCTGATGCCTGCGCGTGTGGCCTTCTTGATCGCGTGCTGCATTGCCGGGGCAGCTGTACTGGTATGCTACTTGTTGTTGCTGGTTGTACTGCGCGTATTGCGCAGGGACGAGCTTGGCAACTATCCGCGTATGTTGCAAAAGGTACTGCGCCCGTTAATGCGTCTACAGCGTGAGTCCACAGGACAACGAGGCTAAAAGAGTCCCCCAGTCTTTCAGTGGAAAGGTTGCAAGCTGTTATGGGCAACGTGGGCCATTGCTGTTTTTTGAATGCCATGACGATGCTCATGGCGCATGGCAAATAACAGCGGTCGCCTTGGTTCGCTGAGATGTCCAAGTGTGGAGCCGTCCTGAAACCAATCATAACGGGGGATTGGATCATAAGCTGTATCGGACCAGACGGCGTTCAGCTCCGGACTGTACAGACGTTGTCCTGGCGGTAGCCATTCATGTGCTAAAAGCGTTGCACTTTCATCTGGAGAGTGCAGCGCTTTTTGTTCATTCTGGGTGAACAATCCGGGCCAATAGTCGCTGCGTGAACCTGTATGCGGCACACTGTTAGCGAATGCTGATACCTGGTCCAGCACCTGCTGATGGCCGAAGAGCATAGCATACAGACTTTTGCCAAAGCCGATCCGCTCGTCCAAATGGCCGAAACGCTCCATTACTAGTCCAGCAAGTCCACCGTTTAGTCCAAGTGGAAATATAACCTGATTAAGCTGGAGCCAGTCATGCAAATAAAAGCCCGGCTTGTGTGTCACAAATTTTTGAAAATACGGATCTTTTACCACACGTCCTTCAATATAGTTTTGTTCATTAATGATGAGCGCCACAGTCAACAGAGAGCTATCCCGCCAAGCCCAGAAGCGTTCCCAAAAGGGCTTCATGAATGGTGAAACGTGAAAATAAGGCAACAAGTGAAAGCAACTCCGACCCAAATGACGGCTGTGCATGTAAAGTTGCAACTGCGGATAAGCGTCTTGAAAAATAAGGGCGTTACAACGCTCCAGTAGCCGATACAGCCATTCCTTTTCCTGTTCGCCGAACAGGTTGCCAATCAGTCCCCCTTTCAAATCGGTCATATTATAGCCGCCATTACGAGAAACCAGGTGGGCCAGTAATGCCCAGTGTAACTCCGGGTAGCCACGATAGCATTCAAGGTAAGCGGCAGTGCGGGTGACGTTGCTGCGATTCTCCTGTGCTGTATCGTTCTTGATCCGTTCCAGTAGCTCACAGTCTGTTTCACATAAGGGCATATTCAGAGTAGAGGGACGAGTAGCGGGTCCGTTCACCAGCATTATCGCTTCAGCTTCATTCATAACGGCCTGTGCCGTATGATAATCCCACGCTAGTTCACGCAAGGGGGAGCGTAATTTGCGGGATTCGGTCCAAGCCGCTCGTTTGCCCTCCCAAGCTTCCTCTGCAACACGGGGAACGGAACCCAGTAACTTTAGTCCTCCTTGAAGCTGTCGAGATGCTGTATGGAGCCATTCGCTAAGAGACATGACTAAATAACCTCCTTTCCAACTGCAAGCATCCCCGTATCCTGCCAAGTATGTTGGGTATGCTGTTAGGATGTCGTCGCTTATGTGGATTCTTAAGTATATCTTTAGTATGCCTCAATGAGAGGGCTTCCAATCGGCATGTGAGCAGAATGGGGGAGTGTGCAAAAGCTTCACTTGGCGTTACAATAGAAAGTGCAATCTTTTCAGCACAAAAAGAATTTAAGGAGGAATCATCCATGCAAAAAATCGTCTCTCATGAAGACTTTAATAAGGCAATATTTACTCCGGGCGTAACGGTGGCTGTGTTTAAGGCGGACTGGTGTAAGGATTGTCATTTCATCGATCCGTTCATGCCTGATGTGGAGCATCAATATGCAGATAAGCTTACATTAATTGAGATTGATGTAGAACAGGCCGAAAGCGTCAGTCAAGAGCAAAATGTATTGGGGATTCCTAGCTTTATCGCTTACAGTGAAGGGCGAGAACTGGTACGTCTGGTGAACAGACTGCGCAAATCCCGCGAGGAGATTGAGCAATTTTTGGATCGGGCTGTTGAAGTCCACGCGAGCTTGGCAAAATAACATCAAGACATTCAGAAAGCCGCTTCCTTCTAAGGGGGCGGCTTTCTCACGGACACGTTCACATTTTGTCAACAAAGCTCGTATGTCAAGGAACGATATATCAGTTATAATTACTTTAAGTGATCATTTCACAACATATAAAGTGAATAAATATTATATTTGGAAGGATACGGGTGAATTTGAATAACAAAATTGGAATATTAAAATGGCTGGCACTCGTAACATGTATTGTCATGTTTTTGGCTACCTTCGGTGGAGGTGTCGTGACGCGGACGGATTCGGGTCTCGGCTGTGGCCGGGAATTCCCGCTTTGCAATGGTAAGCTGGTTCCGGCACATACGATTGCATCCCTTATTGAGTTCTCTCATCGCTCCGTCAGTGCCATGGCCGGGATTCTTTCTATCGCCTCATTTGTTGGCTTTTTGCTGTTTATGAAGCATCGGAAGGATTTGCAGCTATTCTCGCTGCTCACGCTCATGTTTGTCATCATACAAGGTGCAATGGGGGCGTTGGCTGTCGTCTTCTCCCAATCGGCTGCAGTCATGGGACTGCATTTTGGCTTTGCGCTTATCGCCTTTGCCAGTGCGACTATGATGACGCTGGGGGCCTGGCAGGAGCATGCAGATTCACGCCACACCCCGCGTCTGATTCCTGGGCCTGTCAGTCGGGGCTTTCGTAACTTTATATGGTTATCGACGGTCTATACCTATATTGCTGTCTATTCAGGGGCGTTGCTTAGTCACTCGGTCATCCAGAAGGTTGTAAATATTGGGGGCTTCATATCTCCACTGCTGCTTCATCAGATTTCAGCTGGTCTGCTGTTCGTCATTATCTTGGCTGTGGGTCATTACTCATACCGTTATCACCCGAATCACCGGGATATCCGTATATTGGGTGTCGTATCGGTCTTGTTAATCTTGCTTCAAGTAGTGATTGGAATTATCTTGTTGTACGTCAACAAACCTGAAATCTACATGTTTATCGTGCTGGGACATATGCTGGTGATTGCATCGTTATTCTCGATTTTGGCTTATCTGAGCTACCGTGTATGGCAATTGTCACCGGACCGCAAGTTTGTTTCGACCCAAGCACAACGTACCTAAGCATTTCATGAATCGTAGTGAAGCGGATTTTTGCCCAAGAGGCGTTTAAACACGTATAATAGCATATAAGAAACAAACCAGGCCCACGAGTTTCTCGAGGGCTTGATTTGCTTAGGAGGAGTCGTCCAGTTGATCTACCAGAATTTGCGCCAATTTATTGAAGCGCTGCGTAAAGAAAATCATCTTAAAATTATAGAGGCACCTGTCGATCCTTATCTGGAGCTGGCTGAGATTCATCGAAGAGTCATTGAGGAAGAAGGGCCGGCACTGCTGTTCACGAATGTAAAAGGAACCCCGTTTCCTGTAGCCAGTAATCTGTTTGGCACGAATCGCCGTGTGGACATGGCTTTTGGCCCGCGACCAGAGCAGCTGATGGATGCGATTGTAGGAGCGACCAAAACATTGTTTCCACCTACACCCAAAGCATTGTGGAATGAACGTGGCCTGATTAAGGACATGCTAAAAGTAGGGCTAAAAACAGTATCTCATAGCGAGGCCCCGGTATTGGGAGTTCGCCGTACAGAGGCTCCGCTGGCACCACTGCCTAAAGTGACCAGTTGGCATGAGGATGGAGGGCCGTTTATTACGCTTCCACTCGTGTATACCGAGAAGCCAGGTCAGCCCAAGGATCATAATCTGGGGATGTACCGCATTCAGATTTATGATGATCAGACGACGGGCATTCACTGGCAAATTCATAAAGGCGGCGGTTTCCATTATCATGAAGCGGAGCAGCGTAATGAGCCGTTGCCTACAACGATTATTATTGGTGGCCCGCCTGCCCTGATTGCGTCTGCCATTGCGCCAGCACCGGAAAACTTGCCTGAGCTGTTGCTGGCTTCGCTTATTATGGGAGGCAAGCTGCCCATGACAGAAGACCCGCTTGGAGGTCACCGGATTCCAGCAGAAGCAGAATTTGCAATCAGCGGTTATGTACCGCCACATGAACGCCGTCCGGAAGGCCCGTTTGGTGATCATTTTGGATATTATTCATTACAGCATGATTTCCCTGTATTTCATGTCAAACATATGCATCACCGCAAGGATGCCATTTATCCGGCAACCATAGTGGGTAAGCCACGGCAAGAAGACTACTATCTCGGTGAGTTCTTGCAACGTTTGCTGTCGCCTGCCTATCCGCTTGTGATGCCTTCCGTCAAGTCTCTGTGGGCGTATGCGGAAACGGGCGTACATGCACTGGCAGCGGCAGTGGTACGTGAAAGCTACTCCCGCGAAGCACTTGTATCCGGTTTTACCATTTTGGGTCAAGGTCAATTGTCGTTGACCAAGTTCCTGATGCTGACGGATCGAGTAATTGATTTATCTGACTTTAACCTACTGCTGGAAACCATTCTGGAGCGATTTAATCCGGCAAGGGATTTATTTATTTTCAATCACACGTCACACGATACACTCGATTACACAGGCCGCAAACTGAATCATGGCAGTAAGGCCATCCTGATGGGGATAGGTGAGCCTGTACGTGAATTGCCTCGTGCTTATGAGGGAGGCGATCTGCCGGGAATTTGTGAAATTGAGCCATATTGCGGAGGTTGCCTCGTCGTATCGGGTGCATCCTTTGAGCAAGAGCCTGAGCTGGCCGCACGTGTTTTGGAGCGATTAGCAGCGGGTGAGCAAGAGTGGCCGCTCGTTTTCATTGTGGATGATGCCAAAGAAGTCGTTCGCTCTCAAGCCTCGTTCCTGTGGACGGTATTCACACGCTTTAACCCGGCTACAGATATGTACGCGGACAGCGAAGTGCGTTTGCATCATCTGAATTATAAGCTGCCGATTATAGTGGATGCGCGTATGAAGCCGGGGTATCCGGATGAGGTGTTACCGCGTGAGGATATTGTTAAGCTTGTAGATCAACGATGGACGAGTTATTTCGCTTGACGCCCTAATTAAACCTACAGCCGAATTTTACATTTATAAGGAGGCGTAAGCATGATACGCAAGCTACTGGGTGAGCCACCACGTGTGAACAAAGGCATCCTGCTAGATGCCATGAATAGCATGTCAGCTATGTTGAACCTGCTGGAGCGGCAAATTCAGGCTGGTGGAGATCCGACCCACGATTTTCGGAAGGCGGATATTTTAACACGCGGTCTAATGTCATCTCTGGATGAACTGGAGCAGAGCCATCATGCTTCCGCCTTTTTCCGTATGAAAGTAAAAGCCGGATATGCTGAAGATATGAGTGAGGATGAAAAATCCGATTATGCATTATATGTTTTCTTTTATAAAGATGGGTTTGTTCGGGTTTTCTCTATTTTGGATAAGCTGGGCAACTGGCTGAATGATCTGTATGATTTAAAAACAGGGCAGTATAAGGCGCATTATTCGTATTTTACCGTGTTGCGGCAGCTCAAGTATCTCAAAATGCATCCTGTATTGACCGATAATTTAAATGATATCAAGGATACTTACAACGATGCCATCAATCGGCTGCGTAAGCGTCGGAATACGGAGATACACTATATGAATACGGAAATGCAGGATGATCTCTGGCAACGACACCGAGCTTTGTATGGAAAAATCCAACTGGAGGACCTCGATCACCATTTGGAAGATTTGCAACAGGGCTTGGAAATGGTATGTCGGTCGCTGTCAAACGCCTTTACTTATACTGCGAAACAATGGGAGAACCGGGCAGTACGCCCAAAAATATGATAGAAAATATCCTTTGACAAAGCAATGTAAACTATCTATACTGAAACCTAGTTTCAGAAAAATGCTTGAATTATGTTTTTTTATATAAACTTAACGGACAGCTAAAGCTGGAGTTTAACATATTTTTCTTATCCAGAGAGGTGGAGGGACTGGCCCGATGAAGCCCGGCAACCCGTTCTTTCCCGGTGTAATACACTGGGAGGGAACATGATGGTGCTAATTCCTACAAAACCGCTAGAGTTATAGCGATTTTGGCAGATGAGAAAAGGTTCGCAAGGTGGGGCCCTTTTCATTCTGTGAAAGGGGCTCTTTTTTGTATAAATAAATAGCGAGATTTTATACAATTCTAAGAGATGACAACTGGTTAAAAGGGTAAGGAAGAAGTGAAGGGGGTCGCAGCACGTTGATAGAGCTTAAGCAGTTAACCAAGCATTATGGCAAAGGCAACCGACGCGTTAATGCGCTGTCTGGGTTGAATCTTTCTATAAAGCGTGGAGAAATATTCGGAGTGATTGGTCACTCCGGGGCGGGGAAAAGTACATTGATCCGCTGTATTAATTTATTGGAACGCCCTACTTCAGGTGAAGTATGGGTAGATGGGGTAAACCTCGCTACTGTGAGTCAATCCCAGTTACAGAAGCAACGTCGAAAAATCGGAATGATTTTTCAGCATTTTAATTTGTTGTCTTCGGCGACGGTGTATGACAATATTGCATTTCCATTGCGGTTGGTAAACACCCCCAAACAAAAGGTAGACATGAAAGTTCGTGAGCTGCTGGAATTGGTGGGTCTGGAAGAACACAGTGGAAAGTATCCGTCACAGCTCTCAGGTGGACAGAAACAGCGGGTAGGAATTGCACGGGCGCTGGCTAGTGATCCTCATGTATTGCTGTGTGACGAAGCGACTTCTGCGCTTGATCCGCAAACGACGGGGTCTATCCTGAAATTGCTGTTGGATATTAATCAGCGTTTTAATTTAACCATCGTGCTGATTACACATGAAATGCATGTCATTCAAAGCATTTGTGATCGAGTTGGCGTCATTCATCAGGGCGACATCGTGGAGCAAGGCCCAGTGGCGGAAGTATTTTTGAAGCCACAGCACCAGGTAACCAAGGACTTTATCCAACGGGAGTCAGAACATCCCGAGGAGTTGCAAGCAGCGATTGCGGCAGCAGGTGGCGGCGAGTCGGCGCAGGTGGTACGTATCTCCTTCTTGGGCAGTAAAACATATGATGCGATTTTGTCGCGTACGGCTCGAAGCACTGGTGTTGATTTTGCGATCTTGCAGGGAACCATATCTACGATTAAAAATGTACCCTATGGACAGCTGATCGTTCGTTTTGAAGGAAACCATGAAGATATAGAGCATACGTTGCGCGAAGTGTCTGGGCAAGGACTTGATGTGGAGGTGATCGGACAATGAGCGAACTTGATTTTTCACAAGTGAGTTGGGAAGAGCTAGGAAATTCTACTCTGGAAACCCTTCAGATGCTCGGGGCGTCCGCATTGTTCACCCTCATTATTGGTTTACCGCTCGGTATATTATTGTTTCTGGCGAGCCGCTCCTCGTTGACTCTGATGAAGGTGATATACATTGTATTATCATTCATCGTTAACATTTTACGTTCCGTACCATTTATCATTTTGATCGTTGCACTTATTCCTTTTACACGATCGCTGGTAGGTACCTCGACCGGGGTGCTGGGAACCATTCCACCATTGGTTATCGGGGCTGCCCCATTCTTCGCACGTCTTGTCGAAACGTCTCTGCGTGAAGTGGACAAGGGTGTCATTGAAGCCGCACAAGCGATGGGTGCCTCGACAGGACAAATTATCCGGCGTGTGCTGTTACGTGAGGCACTTCCGGGTCTGCTCGCTGCATTAACCATTACCGTCGTTACACTCGTATCCTACACGGCAATGTCCGGGATGATCGGGGGCGGTGGACTGGGTACACTGGCTATCAACTACGGCTATTATCGTTATGAAACGGCTGTCATGATCGTTGCGGTCGTGCTGATGGTCGTATTGGTACAATTGCTGCAAATGGCGGGAGATCGCCTCGTGCGGCATTATACTCGAAAATAGGGAAAACATATAGATATCCTTATTGATCAGGACGTCTGCTCCTGAATATTACAAATTATTGGAGGGGTAATAACATGAAGAAATGGGTATTGGCTGTATTAAGCTTGACATTAATTGCGGTGCTGGCGGCTTGCGGTACAAAGAGCACAACATCGGATACAAACAATGCGACCGAAAATACAGGCGGATCACCACGTGAAGTGGAGCTGAAAATTGGAGCTTCTCCTGTGCCGCATGCGGAAATTTTGGAAGCGATCAAGCCTCAGTTGGAAAAAGAAGGGGTTCGTCTCCAAGTCGTTCAGTTTAACGACTATGTACAGCCGAACGTACAATTGTTTGACAAGCAACTGGATGCTAACTTCTTTCAACATGTACCTTACTTGGATGTGATGAACAAAGAGCGCAAAATGGATCTGGTTTCTGTGGGCGCAGTTCATTTGGAGCCATTCGGTATCTACTCCCAAAAATATAAAAAGCTTGATGAAATCCCAGATGGCGCAACTGTAGCCATTCCGAACGATGCGACAAACGGAGGCCGTGCTTTGCTGTTGTTGGAGAAACAAGGTCTGATCAAGCTGAAAGACGCAAGCAACATTGAAGCTACGGTAAAAGATATTACTGAAAACAAGAAAAACCTGAAATTCAAGGAGCTGGAAGCGGCTATGCTGCCACGTCAGTTGCCTGAAGTGGATATTGCGTTGATCAACACGAACTACGCTCTGGAAGCGAAGCTGAACCCAACGAAGGATGCACTGGCACTGGAAGATAAAGATTCTCCTTATGCTAACGTTCTGGTAGCACGTCCTGATAATAAAGATTCCGAAGCGATTCAGAAGCTGATCAAAGCTTTGCAATCTCCAGAAACTAAAAAATTCATCGAAGATAAATACCAAGGCGCGATTATTCCAGCATTTTAAGCAGGGAACGAGAACGCATTGCACGCAAACCCCAAATTCTCTTGAACAAGAGGACTGGGGTTTCTTTTTGGATGGAGTTGTAGGGGAAGCTTAAATATTTTATACTTGGGGGTGACCGTTCTCTGTGAACAGGAGGAAAATTGTTGAGAGATAAAGTCGCATTCATAACCGGCAGTGCCAAAGGTTTAGGTAAAACGACCGCTTTGCGTCTGGCGGATGAAGGCTGTAATATTGCGCTAAATTATGTGCATAGCCAAGCAGAAGCCGAAGCGCTTAAGCGGGTGATTGAGTCTAAGGGAGTACGCTGCCTGTCTTTACAAGGGGATATCTCTGTTCAGGAAGATATCACGAGGCTGATTGGTGAAGTACAGGATCGGCTGGGTGGAGTCGATATTATGGTGAACAATGCCGGACCGTTCATCCGGGAACGCCGTCTGTTTGCGGATTACAGTGTAGCTGAGATTCATGCCATGATACAAGGAAATCTGGTTGGTACCATGCTGCTGGATCATTTGGTATTGCCCCACATGCGTAGCCAGCATTGGGGACGTATTATTCATTTTGGCTTTGGTCATGCTGGAGAAGCAAGGGCTTGGCCGCATCGTGCCGTCTACGCAGCCGCCAAGGTGGGGCTGGTGTCTTTTACGAAGTCACTGGCTGTGGAGGAAGCTCCTTATGGCATTACGGTCAATATGATCTGTCCAGGGGACATCCGAGGAGCAAATAAGGAAATGTCAATCGCCGATGTCATCGGCATGCAGGATAAAGAGACACCGCGTGGACGTCCGGGGAGCGGAGAGGACATTGCACGAGTGATCGCCTATTTATGTGAGGAGCATTCGGATTTTATAACAGGCAATATTATGGATGTATCGGGAGGTTTAGATCCCATTCGGCCAACCATATAAGCTTAAGTGATCCTTCAGACGCTGTAATACAAAAAAGAGTCTTGAGCTTCGTTACCGAAGTCAAGACTCTCATGATCATTATGCATCAAGCATTAGAATACTTGTACCACTTCTTGGACGCCGTCGACTTCTTCGAGAAGAGCGCGTTCAATCCCTGCTTTCAGCGTGATTGTGGAACTTGGGCAACTGCCGCAAGCGCCTACCAGCTTCAGCTTAACGATGCCGTCTTCAACGTCAACCAGCTCAACGTCGCCACCATCGCGTTGCAGGAACGGACGGAGCTTATCCAGTACATCTGCTACTTCGTCATACATTTGAACGCTTTGTGTTTCGCTCATTAGAATTCAACTCCTTTCCTATACCTTTATTATTATATTACAAAGCGGGCCAAATTAAAATGCCCGTCATCCAAAGCAGGTGAAAAAATGTTAAGGCCTATTATTGAGTTTTGCACCAGTAATATGCATTGGGGTACCGATGAAATCATGTCCAAGCTGGAGCAGAATCCAGATTATGATGTGATTGAATACGGATGCCTAAGCAATTGTGGTCAGTGCAACGCCGAACCCTATGCGATGGTCAACGGTGAGATTGTATCCGCAGATTCAGCAGAGCTTCTGTACGAAGTGATTATGAACAAAATTAAGGAAGCTGAAGCATGGGATAACCTAGATTTGGATTGAAATAGAATGGTCCGTTTAACCTGCTTCCTTTTGTATAGGAAATATACATCATCATACACTCAACAAACAAAGAAGACCTGCTCTGGGAGCGGGTCTTCTTTGTTTGTTGAGCATGCGGTTAGCCAAAATGGCGTTTCGACTTCCAGAGCACGCCGCTTTTAAGCAGGCGTGGTACTCGTCCGCGCAATGAGGTACTGCCCATAAAGCCATAGCCGAACCCGGCCTTCTTGCCAAGTGCGCCTAATGTACCGCGCAGCTTTAAAGGATGCGGGTGAGGCGTTTGGCCTTTCCACAGGTCGCGTACAATGTGTGCGATTTGCTCCCCTTGCACTTCTGCCGCCTGAGCGCTTGGAGAGTAGGGAAGGCTCGCACAGTCTCCGACCACATACACCTCAGGATGATCTGGTATTTGATAATACTCGTTGAGCACGATACGACCCTGAGGGTCTTTAGGGACGGCTAAATCCTGCACGATTTTTACCGGCTGAATCCCAGCCGTCCATACCACTGCATCCGTTACAATTTGCTCGTCACGGTTATAAATAGCCCCCGGCTCAATACGGGAAACCGCAACATGATTCAGCGCATTTACCTGATGCTCCTTGAACCAAGCATGTACATAGGCAGACAAACGTTGCGGGAATGCCGACAGCACCCGCTCGCCCCGATCCATAATGGTAATATTCAAATCCGTGCGGCTTTCACGTAACTCCGCAGCAATCTCAACACCGCTAAGACCGCCGCCTACAATATGGACATGTCCATATGGCTTGATTTCGTTCAAGCGCAGATAGGTTTGGCGGGTATGGTTAAACGACTGGATCGTACAGCTGTGTTCTTCAGCCCCTGGTGTATTGTGAAAGCGGTCGGTACAACCCAACGCAATGACAAGCTGGTCATAGGGCAAGGGTTCACCGTCTTGAAAATGGACAATCTTATTCTCCAGATCCATCGAGGTGACTTCTCCGTATTTGCGAATAAGACGTTGTTCATCTGGAAAATGCACCCGCAAATCAAAATCAGATACCGTACCTGCCGCGAGGGCATAGTACTCTGTTTTCAACCCCTGAAAGGGCATTCGATCCACTAAAATAACTTGAACATCGTCGGGAATGTGTTTATCCAGCAATTCTTTGGCAATGGTAAGGCCGCCATAGCCGCCCCCCAGAATAACGAAATTTTTCATCAAAATCCGCCTTCCTTTCGCTACCGTGTCCCCGGCAAATGGTCTGGTGTCTCGTCGATCTAACACAAGTTTTTGTTGTTATAAAACCCGAGAATCAGGCCTGCCTTTGTCAGGCAGACCAGCGTATTCCGAGGCAGCAGATGCTGCATGGTGTGAGTAATGGGGATGAAATGCTCGCGGGAAATTTGAATCCGATATTACATTTATTCGAAAACTTCGATTTCGTTATAGAAGGTGTCCCGTTCAACAGGTATACGTCCGGCACCTTTGACCAGCCAGATTAGCTCTTTACGGGTCAATCCGGCAGGGGTTAACGCACCTGCGGCATGGCTGATCTGCTCACGCACAATCGTGCCATGGACGTCTGATGCGCCAAAGGTGAGAGCGACCTGCGTCAATTGCGGTCCAATATTAATGAAGTAAGCTTTGACATGGTCGATATTGTCCAGCATCAGGCGGCTGATCGCAATGGTTTTGAGATCCTCGTAAGCGGAGTTACGACGCATGATGTTGGCGTTTTTGCTTTTCGGCTGCATGGACAATGGAATAAATACCATAAATCCGTTCGTTTCGTCCTGCAATTCGCGAATTTGCAGCATATGTTCAATACGATCCTGATACGATTCGACCGAACCATACAGCATAGTCGTATGAGTTTTCATGCCGAGATTGTGGGCCGTGCGATGTACTTCGAGATAGCGGTCCACGTTGGCTTTCGTAACACGCATCTTCTTCCGATATTCGTCGGACAAGATTTCCGCGCCACCACCAGTCAGGGATTGAAGTCCAGCCTTTTGCAGCTCCTGAAGCACTTCTTTAATACTCAAGCCGCTTATGCGTGTGAAAAAGTCAATTTCCGCTGCAGTGTAAGCTTTCAGTGTAACGTGGGGATACTTTTCATTTAGTGCCTTCAATGAGTCTACATAGTATTGGAAAGGCACATGATTATTATGACCACCGACGATATGAAATTCTCTTACCCCCGGATGGATGTGTTGCTCTACATAATCAATCATTTCCTGCCCGGACAACGTATAAGAGCCGTCCTCCCCCTGATCCTTGCGGAAATTGCAGAACGCGCAGCGCGCTTCGCATACATTGGTGAAGTACAGGCTCATGTTTTCGATAAAATAAACCTTTTTTCCGTTCTTGCGTAAATTAGCTTCGTTAGCCAACTGACCCAGTGTGAGGATATCGTCAGTTTCATACAAATATATACCGTCTTCAAGGTTCAAACGAATACCGTTCTGTACCTTTTCTACAATTTCCGCCATTCTGCGGTCTGTAAAAGGTGTAACTAATGTGGACATGCCTATTCCTCCTTCAAGTTGCTCTGTGCGAGGCTGTCCGCCAAATCAGCGGCACAAGCGCTAGGTGCGCACAGGATGTCCCGTTCCGTCGGTAAGAATCCGGCAGCGCGGATATACGATATGTGAAAAATGTTACAATGCCAGGCTACAATGATGAATGTCTCAAAATATCGCCTTTGAAATGACAAATTTCCGACAGTTTCTTTTACACACTCTTCACCTATTATAAACCTCACACCACCGGTGTTCAATACAAACGAATAGAAAAACAGGTCTTTAAGCCTGTAAGGGAAGGACATTCCATGACTTGAGCACCTGCTAATAGTGGAGTATACTGAAGGAGAACATGAAGTAAAAGAGGAGGATGGAGCTATGATTAACATCACCGATTCCGCTGCTGAGCGTTTGAAAGATATGCTGGAGCAGCAGGAAACGCCGAATATGTTTTTACGTCTGGGTGTTACGCCGGGTGGTTGCACTGGATTCTCGTATGCAATGGGCTTTGACGACAACGAGACGGATCAGGATATATATATGAACGTACAGGATATGAAGATTGTAGTGGAAAAGGAAAGCATCCGCTACCTAGACGGTCTGGAAATCGACTTTGAAGAGTCTGGAATGTCAGGCGGGTTCACGATTCATAACCCGAATGCTGTAGCGACATGTGGCTGTGGTTCAAGCTTCCGTACGGCTACAGATGCCGGGAAACCGAACGAAGAGCCTTGTTAATTCAGGTTTTTCGAGTGGTGGTATGAAAATAAATCTGAACGATAATTAATACAAAGAATTGCAGATTATGTGTGGTTATTGAGTGTGCTTGAGCGCGTACAATCTTGCATGATGAACGCTAACAATTACGAAATGTAAATATTTATTTTAGGTTTGTGAGTTAAGACCTCCAGCGGTATAGTCGCGTACTATATCGTTATGGAGGTTTTTTGTGTTTTCGTTTCTGCCAGTGGGTAGAAACAGGGGAACTAGGGGGCCACTTTTGTTAAATAGTCTGTCTTACACTCTATGATTTTATCTTTGCTTTATTTATAATTTGCGGTTAATTTGCGGTGATTTTTAAGAAAGATAATGGTAAAATATAATTAAATAGATGAATGAATGGTTATTGATTATCCACATGTAAAATGATCTAATAAATAGTTATTTGGTTTAGTTCATTGTGGAATTAGATCAATCTAGTACTTAATAATAAATGATAGAAGGGGTACACATGAAAATTTCTTCTTACAACGAGTACTTGAAACTAGATGAGGAAGGAGATGGGAAATACTTAATATATAACAGTCTGACTAACGGGTTAGGAGAAATAAAAAAGGATTTATACGATGCCCTCGTTAATGAAGATTTTTCCTATCTAACGAGTTGTGAAGAGTTAGAACATTTGATACAAGGACGATTTTTATATCTGAATCCTGTTAATGAATTAGAGATAATGGAGAATTCATTCACTACAACTAGATATCAAAAAAGCACATTACACCTTACCATTTTACCTACGTTTAATTGTAATTTCAGATGCTCTTATTGTTATGAGAATTTAACTGAGAAAACAGGTAATCATTCTTTTACTGACCAAGTTCAGCAAGATATTTTGAACTATATAGAAACTGCAATGGAAGATACAAATTTGAAACATATTACTGTCAATTGGACAGGCGGAGAACCATTGCTTGAATTTAAAAAAGTTACTCGGCTCATGGATCAAATGAATACTATGGCAGCCCTAAAACATATTGAAATAGCGCATTACATGGTTAGCAACGGATATTTACTAACTAAAAGTCGTGCTGTTATTTTACGAGATTTAGGTTTGAGAAGTATTCAAATTACGATCGATGGTAATAAGGTAAATCATGATAAGAGAAGGGTTTTGGCGAACCAACAAGGGACATTTGATCAAATAATAAATAATATTAGAGAATCATGTGATTTTATTCACATAAATATACGCTCAAATGTAGATTTGAACAACGTAGCTTCAATGGAAGATTATATGGATTATTTAGGGCAGCAAGACTTTAGGGGAAAAGTGAATATTTATTTTTCTGCCACCACTGATTATGTGGCAGGAGGTTGTTCAAGTAGTAATAGCTGCTTTGCCAATCAAGAATTCTCTGGAGTTATTCTGAGCTTGTATGAGAAAGCATTGGAAAAAGGGCTTAATATTTCTTATTACCCTCAATATGTACCTGTTGTTTGTGCTGCTATTGCAGATAATTCAATTGTAGTGCAGCCAGATGGCTGGATTCAAAAATGTTGGAATACGGTAGGAAACGCAAATTATGCGATAGGTCATATTAGTAATGGTATAAATTCTAATGAACGTACGGAGAAGTGGCTTAATTATTCCCCATATAAAATTGAAAAATGCCGAAGTTGCTCAGTGCTGCCGTTATGTGGCGGAGGTTGTGCCCAGCAAGCGTTTGAAAGTATCGACAAACAGCCTGTTTGTTGTGAGTACAAGTACAATTTAGGTGAAATGCTTAAATTTAATTATCACCGACTTGAAGTATAAGTATTAACTTTCTATTATTTCGCTCTTTTGTAGTTTTGAAAGGAGGTGAGAAATATGCGTTGGATTGTAGAGCCAAAAGCAGCCCAAAGTTCTGTTGAACCTGCCAGTACTTGTTGGTATTATCATGGTTGTATTATTTTCTCCTGGTAATCTTCTTTATTATGAAACCGCCTGTTTATCTTTAGTAGACAGGCGGTTATTTAGCTACTTTGTCGAGAATTATATTAGTAAGTATAAAATACGCAGGAGGTTAGTCAAATGTACAGCATTTTACTTATTGATGATCATCCTGAATTAGGAGAGGTTACCAAGTCGTGGATTGAACAAGATCAATATATACATGTCACACTTATCAGAACTATTTTGGAAGCAAAAGAGAACTTAACTAAATATAATTTTAATCTATGTATCTATCATTTGAATAAAATGCTTCCTGTAGATTTGGAATGTATCCATCTAATTCAGGATATACCCATACTATTTATTGGACAGGTTCATACATATACAATGATGGATAAACTCTTAAACCTGGGCGTTATAGCATTTATTGAAAATGATCCTTCGCACGATCAACTAATTTGGACTATAAGAAACGTGTTAAACGGTATTTCCGTTTTACCCGTAACCTTACTGAAACAGCTTCATCACCGTAAAGGAGTAATGGACTATGTAGTGCTTAACAACAAGGAACGATCTATTTTGGAATGCGTCGCAGAGGGGAAAAGCAATAAGGAACTGGCAGTCATTTTCTGTGTTAGTCAAAGGACTGTGGAATATTATTTAACTAATATTTTCAATAAATTTGAGGTGCATTCGAGATTAGAAGCTGTAGTTGCTGCTAAAAATAGAGGGATGATTAATGTGTGAAAATTATAAATTAAAATATACAAGAAAAATCTCGCAGTCAATGATCAGCAAAAATATATTCTAATGGGGGTTAGTGATGAAGCTTTTTTTGTTTAAGTATAGATTTCAGTTAATATTACTTATCATTTGCATCACTTTATCAAGCCTCATGAATATGTATATGGCTTTTATCTTTAAGAAATTGGTAGACACTGCTACAACCGGAAGTGAACAAGAATTTGTTAAATCAGCTTTTTTGGCTGTATTTTTAATCATTCTGGGTGCAATACTTCGATTACTAACGAATTTATCTCATGCTTCTTATATGAGGAAGACCATGCTTAATCTAAAAGAAATTGTATTTGGGCATATTTTAAATAAAAGTCTAACACAATTTTCTTCAAATCATAGCGCCAAGTATATTTCTATTTTTAGTAATGATATAAAGATGATTGAAGATGATTATTTTAAAAATATATTCTCGTTAATTGGGACATTTATATCTTTTTCAGCATCTTTGTTAGCGATGTTTTTACTCAGTCCTACAATTGTCATAGCCCTTGTCTTATTAACACTGTCATCTATGTTTATCCCTCGAATGTTTGAAAAGAAACTTGTAAATTGTAAGAGAAAAGTAGTTGAAGCTTTAGAAAAATTTATGATTCATACGAATGATATGTATTCAGGATTTGCAGTTATTAAAAGCTTTGGTATTGAGGGACATGTACAAGGGCAATTTGATGGTATTAATCAGGAGACGGAAAATCAAAAATATAGATTTCAGAAATTGAGTGCTTGGGTTACCTCTATTAGTGAAGTATTTGGTGGATTTATGTTTATTTCAGTATTTATTATTGGGAGTTTCCTTACTTTACGGCAGCTTATCACGTTGGGAACTATGATTGCTTGTGTTCAACTAACTAATAGCATCGTTAATCCGATACAAATGAGTATTCAATATATAACTCAAATCAAGTCGTTACGTGATATATCGGCAAAGATTACACAACTTTTACATACAGAGCCACAGGACAAGATTTACATTCGCAAACCGACTATCCAGGATAAAGTATCGTTAAAAGAAGTATCTTTTGGTTATAAAGAAGACTGCTATAATGTACATGGATTAAATATGGATTTGGAGTTAGGGAAGAAGTATGCCTTAGTCGGGCCGAGCGGGTCAGGAAAATCAACGGTATTACGGCTTTTAATGAAGCAATATGAGAACTACAAAGGCAGGATCAGTATTGATGAAGTAGATTTAAAGGAAATCAATATGGAGGATTGGTGCAGACTGGAGTCTGTCCTGCATCAGGATGTTTTTTTATTTGATAGTAGCATTAAGGAAAATATTGTATTACACCAGATGTTTTCTGATAAGGAAATTGAAGATGCTATTCAAAAATCTGGTCTGAGTATGCTAATTAATAAGCTGCCCAATGGAATGGAGACACAGGTTGGAGAGAAAGGAAGTTTTTTGTCTGGAGGTGAAAAGCAAAGAATAGCCATTGCAAGGACGTTAATACGTCGCACTCCCCTATTGTTAATGGATGAGCCGACTTCGTCACTTGATCAGGAAACAGCAAATGCTGTTGAAGAAACAGTTCTAAATTTAGAGAATACTACATGTGTGATGGTTACTCATCGGTTATCAAAACCAATATTAGAGCGCTATGATATGATATTTGTATTCGCTGATGGAGCAATTATAGAGAGAGGGACATTTTGTGAATTAATGGAGCTTCAGGGTTGCTTCTATCATATGTATGGATTGGCAGAGGAGTCGACAATGACACAACATAAAGACAGCCCAATCTCTTACGTGGTAAATTAATTAGTTTTTAAATTGACTCACTAAATGAGTGTTTGGCCAATTAAAGGCGGACACCTTTTAGTGTTTTTTTATGGCTGTACATTTAATCAGCATTTGTTATTGCATAACTTCTTATAGTGATAATTTATCTTCTCTATAATTTTAGTATGCGCTTTTAAATGCAGAAGGATAGGGATAATGGAATTGAGCTTAACCTCGTGAAAAATAAAGGATGATATATTTCTGTTGAAAACCAACAGCCTGTAACTACATTATGCTTCTATTGAGAAGGAATCTGTTAATATGGTTGCTGTGTTCAGTGACGCTCTTTATCAATCATTTCATTTTTCCATCAACATGATTTGTAACCTTTCCCCACTGAGCCGGCACTTAAGATTAAGAACACGAAAGAAAAGAGGCTAGGAACGTATGAGGGAGTGGGTTGAAAAGGCGCGGCAAGGGAACGCGGAAGCGTTCGGGCAGCTGATGCTGCATTTTCGCGGGATGGCCTATGCGGTGTCCTATGACATGCTGAAGGATGTTCATCTCGCGGAAGATGCCGTGCAGGATGCGTTCATAGAGGCTTATCAGAATCTGGAGAAGCTACAGAACCCGTCCGCTTTTCCAGGCTGGTTCAAGACCATTGTCGTAAGACAGTGCCAGCGGATGCTGCGGCGTAAGCATCATTCGATGCTTCCACTGGATGAGGCTGCGCAGGTTTCCGGAGGAGTACCGGGTGTAGCAGAAATTGCGGAGCGTAGGGAGGAGAGCCAAGTTCTGCAACAATCGGTGAAGGCACTGTCTGCCAAGCTGCGCGTGCCTCTGCGATTGTTTTATTTTTACGGCTACTCTCTGCAGGAAATTTCCGATTATCTGGGCACTCCGGTCCCGACGCTTAAGAAGCGGCTACACGATGCCCGCCGAAAGTTGAAAGGTACACTCCCGGTAGCTGACCTCGTTTCCGTGTTCAATCATTTGTATGAGGGAGGGCAAAACATGCTACATATTGTTAACGGTGATGTTGTAGGCGAGATGTTGAAGCAGGGGGTTGTACAGGGTGATGTGCTTGTATGGAGAGAGGTATATCCGGCAGGACCGATATTTGCAAATCCAGCGGGGGCGGAAGAACGGGCATTGCGGGCCCGGGTCTTGGAAGAAACGATGGGTATTCCGACCAACGAATATATTACGGGTTGTGAGGAACAAGAGCAGAAACTTCGTGAATTTATTAAGTATGATGAAGTCGTGTTGTGGTTTGAGCATGACCTGTTTGATCAGAGCATGCTCACCTATCTACTCCACTGGTTCAAAAGACAGAAACTGGGCCGCACGAAGCTGAGCCTGCTCTGTATTGGGGAGTTTCCGGGAATCGAACGGTTTCATGGTCTGGGACAGCTCACTCCGGCACAGCTTCAGACATTATCCGGGACCTGGCGAACTATTGGGCGGCAAGAAATGGAACTCGGAAGCGAGCTTTGGCAGGCGTATGCTTCTCCTGATCCTGTTCAAATGGCTAATCTGCTGGAAGACAAGAAGGCAGAACTGGCAGCATCCGGCCTGCCTTTTGCCTATGAAGCTTTCACAGCGCATCTCAAGCGGCTGCCCTCGGAGCAGAATGGTCTTGGCATTGTGGAACAGACCACGCTTCAGGCCGTTCATAATGGAGTGAATACGGCATTGGAATTGTTTCGTCAGGTAACTGACGTTCTGCATGTGCTTGGTATGGGTGATCTCGAATACTGGAAATTTATTTCTGCTTTGGCGCAAGGCGAACATCCTTTGCTGATCATTGACGGGGATGAGGTCGGCTTGGATTTCAGACAAATTCCGGATTTTCTGAACCGAAAGGTAATTCTTACAGAGTTGGGTAATGAGGTACTGAATGGATCAGTGGACCGCATTGCAGTTCAAGGAATCGACGAGTGGTTTGGGGGGCTACATCTCCATGGACATGAGGTTTCTTGGCGATGGGATGATTTGGCTGGTGGATTGGTCCGACATTGAAGAAAGTATAGAAGCAGATTGTTTAAAGTGCGAAAGAGTTTTCCGTTTATGGAAAACTCATTTTTATTTTTTTAGTAGACCATATTAAGACAAGAAAACCAGCTAATGTTTGTCAAGGAGTCCCTCGTCTATTTCTCTGTAGCTTATAGCTTGCGTACCCGTATCACCTCGAAACAAGCAGTATGGACATTAATAGGTGCTTTTGATTATCTGGAAGCAATAGAAGTAGCGCTTTCAACTATGACACAAATCGTAATTAATTTTTTAGTGAGTTCTTCCCTGGTGTTAGCTATCATCAGTATAATCAACCCAGTATGTTGGTAAGTCAAATAGCCGCCAGCATTACTTCACTAGAAAAGGGCGACTAGGAGTGTGCGAAACAGTCATTTTTCCTAATGTTAGGAACCGACATGGGCAGATGTGCATATACTTTCTAAAAACTAACATCGGGAGGAGATAAACTTGTATCAAGTACCTTCTTACTGGGGAAATTCATACTATATGCGTACCAATTTTGTACCTATCTGGAACACAGGATTTCCGAAAGCAGTACAAATGATAAAGGAAGCGGTACAAGGGGAGCGTAACGATGAGTTGTTCTACGATGAATTGATCAATTTGGCACCCTCACAAGAGCAGGTGGCTATTATTGAAAGCATCCGTAATGATGAGCGCGGTCACAATAAAATGTTCAGAGAGATGTATCGTGCTTTGACAGGACAGGAAATTTCAGGAATCAGTAGTGAGCAATATGAGAGGGTGCAATCCTATACAGAAGGTCTACAGCGCGCCTTGATGGGAGAGTTGGGTGCGGTGGAACGATATCGCAACATCTGGTTTGGTTTGCCTGCTGGCATCTATAAGGACACGGTGTACGGTATCATATTGGATGAGCTTAAGCACGCTGCCAAATACAATTATCTGATTACGTTGAATCTCAGGTAACTATTGACCGGAAGTCAATACTACTCCACATCAATTGGATGCTGGATTTTATCCTTATATTCATCCACATAGAGTTGGCCGTTGCTGCCTTTAACGGCATAGAATACGTCCTCTAACTTTTTGTCGCGGGCCTTCAGTTGAGACAGCAGCCATGATTCGGGAATATGATTGGAGTTTAAATTGCCATGCAAAAGCTGTCCGTCGATTACAAGCTCAATTGGGAACTGTGTGGCATTACCTGCATTCAACTGCAGGTCTTTTAATGTCACGGCTTGCAGTTCCTTTTTCTTTTGAACAGATAGTTTTCCGTTAATCTCAAGGAGGGCGTACTCCACTTCTTCTATATTAAAAATTTCTTTCTGGCGAAGCTGTTGATTTAAGGAATCTAATGTCATATTATTTTTTTTTAAGTTATCCTCGAGAATGAACCCCCCTTCTATGAGAACGGTGGGTGCTCCCTCTGTCCACATCTTAAAGTTTCTGAATTTCAAAAAAAACTTGGATAAAACATAAGAAGTAATTGTAAAAACAGACAGGGCTATTAATAGGTGGACAACTTCTATTTTTTCGTTAAAGGCAAAGTTGGCTGCTATAGCCCCTAATATGACTGCCGTCACGAATTCGTGAAAGTTCATATTGGAGAGGGTTTGCTTCCCCAGTATTCTCCCAATTAGCATGAGGATAACGAATGCAGAAAAACTTCTGATCAAAATAACGAGATGGTCCATGCAAAACCCTCCTAGTTTAAAAATTGCAGGTAATCAGCATATAGGTTACCCGCCCACTAGAATAATATACCAGTGGAATTAATGTATTATATGTGATGTATAAGCTTGTTGGCGCAGGCGATCCCAGCTACCTTGTAAGGCTTGCCTTCTTTCTTTTTCTTTTCTTATATGATATAGACCTTTAATTTTTGATTTGCTCTTTGTCGTAGTCCAGCATAGGCAACCAATTGTTTCGGCCCCACAAATTGTTTCCGTTTTTCCCTAAAACCACCTGAAATGGGTTAGAAATTTAGCTATTTGGTCGAATGATTTGATTTCTCTGCATATGAATAGACCTCCTTATGATCATGATCCAATGCTTCTACTGCTTCGAATCCGTAAATAGCTCCTGCGCGGTTCGCACAAATAACTGTACAGCAAGTGAAGCATTATGCAGGGATGGTACAGCGATACCGATTTGGCGTGTGATCAGAGGTGAAGTCTCCTTGACGGTCAGATCATGGGGGAACGTGGACAAGGCGAGTGAAGAGACAATGCCCATACCCAGTCCTTGTCGAACCATGCTGACCAAGGTGCTGATATTATGAGTAATGAATTGTGCCTGCAACTGACTTTGTTCGCGTTCAAAACCTTCCATAATGGCGACCTCATGTCCACCTTTACAAAAGATCATATCCTGCTCATTCAAGTCTCGAATGGCGATTTTGTTGTGCGATTGCAGAGGGTGACCGTCTGGCAGGAGAATAACCATGTCATCCTGACATAAAGGGATGACATCTACCTGAGGGTCTGGTAACAGGATGATACCCGCTTCGATTTCTCTGGTATGAACCCACTCCTTGACTTCATTCGTGGAGCCTTCATGTAGGTCGAAAACAAGGTTCGGATAATGCTGACGAATATGATGAATAATCGGGGGCAGAAAATAGGCTGAGGCAGAAGGAAAGGCACCGATCGTGATCGTGCCCACGTCTAGACCTTTTTCAGCAGCCACCTGCTGCTGTACCTTTTCCATGCTTTGCAGCATCATACGGAATTGCAGCAGTACCTTGTTCCCGATATCTGTCAGCAGCACTCCTTTTTTTCGGTCGCGCAGCAATAGCTGGACATCCAGCTCGTTTTCGATGCTGGCGATGGCATGGCTGACCGCGGGCTGCGTCATATGCAGCTCATGGGCAGTTTGGGTGAAGCTTAGCGTTTCAGCTACGCGAACGAAGATCATAATTTGAGTAATGGTCATAAGTGAAAAGTTATCTCCCTTATTGAAAACATTCATTTTATTTATTAGTGATCACAGTATACGCTAGTAAAGCAAAACTTTGCAAACGGCTATTCAGATTTTAGTCGGTAGCAATGAACGATGAAAATCTAAGGGAGAGAAGATATCTATGAAAAAATTAACACCTAAAGCTACACTGTGGCTTGTCTTGATATTAGTGATGGTATGGGGGATCAACTGGCCGTTGACCAAGCTGGCTTTGCCAGATACACCGCCGATATTTTTTTCAGGAATCCGTACCCTACTGGGTGGTGTGATTCTGCTATTGTTCGCTATGCGTCACCGGGAAACCTTGCGCTTTAGACAGAATGCGTGGACTTATCTTGTGCTGGCCATATTTAATATTGCAGGCTACTATGGCTTGCAGACGGTAGGGCTACGTTATTTGCCTGCTGGGTTATTTTCCACTTTAGTGTTCCTTCAGCCGATCTTGTTGGGATTATTCTCTTGGATGTGGTTGGGGGAGCGTATGTTTCCCCTGAAGGTCATTGGACTGGTACTGGGTTTTGGCGGGGTGATCGTGATTAGCTCTGGTGGGATGGCAGGGCATTTGTCGGTACTGGGCATTGTGTTGGGGCTAGCTTCAGGACTGTGCTGGGCGCTCGGAACGATTTATATGAAGAAAAAAAGCAATCAATTGGACTCCATTTGGGCGGTGACGATGCAGCTCATTTTTGGGGGGATCATACTCAATGGGATTGGATTTACGACCGAGAAATGGAGCGATATTCACTGGACTACCTCCTTTATCGCGATTTTATTGTTTATTTCGATATTCGTGATTGCGATGGGCTGGATGATTTATTTTAAACTGATCGATAACGGAGATGCAGGAACCGTCGGCTCCTATACGTTTATGATACCCGTGTTGTCCACGATTTTTAGTATGATAATGCTCAAGGAATCACTTACTTTGACGTTTGTTGTGGGGCTGGTGCTGATTGCAGGCAGTGTATATCTGGTAAATATTAAAGAAAGAATAGAGTTATCCACCAAGTATCAGAACGGTGAGACATTTGAGGATTAACGGGGGCGATGGATCAAGAAGAACTTCAATAACTTCTTTCATGCACGCATATTGGAAGCACCAATATAGCGTGCTTTTTTTGACTATGATTTTCAAAGAGGTTTGTCGTACCAAATTAGCTAACAAGATGTACTGTTATAAAAAACATTAAACTAACAAAATGACGTTAAAGTTTTTTTGTTTTTTTTCTAGTTTTCGTTCTTATGTAAAGAATTCAATGAATATAATATTTTAGAGCAAAAAAAGAGTATATAAAAGAAGATCGGTACTCAATATCACTAATATGTTATGTTTATAGGATGTTTGTTTTTTATGATGATTGTATTTTACGAATTTTTGTTATGCTAACAATTGACATTTAGTATAACGTAAACTAGAATGAGTAAGAATTCATTTCCCAATCACATAATTAGTTTGGAATAATTGAAAGCGTTTACCTAATATTAGGAAAGAGCTCTTTTTGGTTCTTTTTTCTTTTCCGAATTATGGCCGGAAGGGAGAGATCGTAGTACTTGCCTAAGGGATGGAAATTTGAATATATAAGCTAAGGGAGAGGGGTAAGTCGAGATGCAGTTAAATAGAAATGTTGGAAACTTCGAGCAAACGGTGAATTGTAACGCTGGTTACCTGGAGGTTATAAAATGAAGAAGTTATTGTCGTGTTTGATCTCGTTGAGTATGCTTGTTTATATATTGCCGACCATGATTGTAAGCGCTGACAATAATGGAGTTACTAATCTAGCGCTTGATTCAACACCGTCTGCCCAATCGGATATTATTTCAGATGCTGTTTACAGAATTACTGCACAGCATAGCGGAAAAAGCCTGGAAGTTGAAGGGGGATCAAAGGATGACGGAGCGAATGTTCAACAATGGACCGATAACGGAAAGGAGCAACAGAAGTGGAGAGTGGTTGTCGTCGGTGGTGGATATTATAAGCTGATCTCGCAATCTAGTGGCAAAGCATTGGATGTAGCCGGTGGTAATACCCATGACGGAGCGAACGTTCAACAATGGACAGACAATGGGAACGCTCAGCAAAAATGGAAAATCATTGACGTTGGTGGTGGATATTATAAGCTGATCTCGCAATCTAGTGGTAAAGCATTGGATGTTGTCGGTGGTTATACCCATGACGGTGCAAACGTTCAACAATGGGCCGACAACGGTAGCGCTCAGCAAAGGTGGAGATTCACACAGATTGATACGACAACAGATACGACACCTCCAACCGCCCCAACAAACCTCCAAAGCTCATCCAAGACGAGCACATCTGTCACTCTTACATGGACGACCTCAATAGACAATGTAGGTGTAACTGGCTACGTTATTTATAACGGAACAGATCTGGTAGGTACGAGCACCACAACAAGTTATACAGTGACGGGTCTCACTGCGAACACATCCTACAACTTCACTGTAAAAGCGAAAGATGCAGCAGGCAATATTTCGGAACCAAGTAATGTCTTAAAAGTAACAACAAGTTCCGACTCCTCTCAAAATACAGGATTTTATGTTAAAGGTACGACGCTTTATGATGGCAACGGAAATCCCTTTGTCATGAGAGGAGTTAATCACGCTTACACTTGGTACAAAAGTCAAGAGTCGGTTGCGATACCTGCAATTGCCAAAACCGGAGCGAACACGATTAGAATCGTGCTGTCTGACGGTCAACAATGGACGAAAGATGATTTGTCAGCGTTGCAAAACCTGATCACTTTATCAGAACAAAACAAATTGGTTGTTATCCTTGAAGTACATGATGGTACGGGAAATGATAATGCTGCTGTGTTGAATAAAATCGCAGATTACTGGATTGAAATGAAAAGTGCACTGATTGGAAAAGAAAATACAGTCATTCTCAACATCGCGAATGAATGGTTTGGTACTTGGGATGGGAACGGCTGGGCACAGGGGTATAAATCAGTTATTCCAAAGCTAAGAAATGCTGGCATCAAAAATACCATTATGGTTGACGCCGCTGGGTGGGGGCAATATCCGAAGTCGATTTTTGACTACGGAACGCAAGTGTTTGATGCCGATCCGCTTAAAAATACGATGTTCTCCATTCATATGTACGAATACGCTGGGGGAAATGCCGAAACAGTAAAAAGCAATATTGACAATGTATTAAACAAAAATCTAGCTCTCATCATTGGAGAATTCGGAATCAAGCATACAAATGGTGATGTTGACGAGGCCACCATTATGAGTTATGCCCAACAAAAAGGTGTAGGTTATCTCGGATGGTCTTGGAAAGGAAATGGATCAGGTCTAGAATATTTGGATATGTCAAACGACTGGGCAGGATCGAGCTATACTGAACAAGGACGTGCCATTATTGAAGGTCCGAATGGCATCAGAGCAACATCCAAGTTAAGCACGATTTATAGCAACGGTAAACAGTAAAAGATTCATATTGTTTTAGTAACGGCCTTTTCTCGAAATTCTAATGGGAAAGGTCGTTTAGTTTGTTCTGGAATCGTAAGCAAAAGCATGTACAAATACATAGGAGCAAGGAATAGGAAAAATATACTAGAATATCAAAGGAGGTCATAGTAAAATATGACTATAAGTCTGTTGAGTTAGTGAAAATGACGGTTCAAAATTATCCGCTTGGTAAGCGGGAAGGTGGCACTTTCAAACTCACCGGTCAGCAATAGGAGGAACCTATGAAGGATTTTGACGTAACCAAAGCCAAGTATGATCCAAAACAGGAAGAACAGGTGAAAAAGGGATTTTTCAACAAGGTAAAGTCCACGGCTGGAAAAGTTCCCTTTGTGAAGGATGCGGTGGCTATGTACTATTGTGCGATAGATCCTGAAACGCCTCTGTATGCCAAAGGGGTAGCATTCGGAGCCTTGGCATATTTTATTTCTCCATTAGATGCTATATCAGATGTTATTCCGATGTTGGGTTTTACAGATGATGCGGGGGTTGTGCTAGCAGCTTTGAAAGTGTTGGACATGCATATCAAGCCTGTCCATCGGGAGAAGGCGAGCGAATTTTTGTCTTAAGGAATGCAAGTGGAGCGGGGGAGCTAAGGAATGGACAGATATACACCTACAGCGAGGGAACGCTGGCAGATGAAACAGAGTGAGCCACAGCCGCAGGGCTGGGTGCTCGCTCTATTTGGTTGGATTTTTGCAGGTTTGGGGTTCGTATTTAGTTTTTTTGTCGTTGGAGGCTTGTTGGGGATCATAGGTCTTGTTTTCGGAATTTTGACTAAAAAGATGGAACAAAGAGACACGCAGGGTATCTTCATTATCGTAATCAGCTCCGTAGCTATTGGTATTGGACTATTGATTTTTATGATTTTTTTTGCACAAGGTTTTGTAGAAGGTCTGAGAGAAGGGTATAATGAGCATTATTAGGTCAGGGAGGTAACAGCATTGAGCGTCATTATTTCACAGCAGATCTCGGCAACGGGCGTGAAGGAATATACGAAGGTGATGAGAACATTTGATTCCCAGTTTACACCTTTGGTTGGACAGAAAATCAGGGATACGGCATTTGGCGATATGCAATATTACGATGTCGAGGACGTATTTATTGATCTAGCGGAGAATGAATATTGGGTAATTCTACCTGCCGTTTTGCTGCATTCTGATGATATTGAGGATATACGAGACGCTGTGCGTGAGTATCGTTCACACGGTTGGGAATGTACGAAGCCTCTGTAAATGCATACCACTTAGGCATCTATACGGAAACGTCTTTCTTTTGCGAGATAGGCGTTTTTTTGTGTATTTGTGTATAAACTATTTCTAATGATTGGCATGAAAAGAAAGAATTTATGCTGAAAATGCGCAAATTGTATCATTTTTTATCATAAAACGACAAGTTGGGAAATGAAAACGGCCTTAATGTGTTATACTTAGTATATCAAAGGACAAGAGTCTAAAACGACCGGTAAGGCCCTTTCTTTGAAGAGCCTCTGAAAGGTTCAACGTTTATCCAAAATAAATGGTCAAAAGGAAAAGGGGAAATGCTAACGTGAGAGTGAATTTGAAATTTACCAACAAAGGGCAAGTTGCAGTTGAGAAGTTCAACAATGAGGAGCTTATCGAAATCTTTACCCGCTACATTAAAACGTTAAGCAAGAAGTATGATATCTCGGTTACCGTACCGGAGGATCTGAATGAGCAGATCTTGGAAGAGGGTACCGTGAAGGTCGTGTTGGATAAGATTAATTGTGACATGGACGCTTTTTTCAAGGAGCTGAGCCGGGATATCAAGGTGCCGCTGGTCAAAAGATTGGGTACCAAACTGGATAACGTATTTAAGACCGAGGTTGTGGAGCAGGAACAGAACTAAGAATGAGGATCAAGCGAGTTCCAAATGAGGATTCGCCATACGAAATGATAAAACCTCCCGAATGGGGCGCACGGCTAGGCCATGTGCTCGTTCGGGAGGTTTTATATGTTTAAACTACTCTATTCCGAAGGAAAACATGCATGGCATGTCTACCCCTTTTAACGTGTTGTTGTGGAAGTAGGGCGCAGAAGGGCTAAATCAAACGAAGGTACCAGCCCTTCCTGCGCAGCACGACCGAGCAAAGCTTCGATGGCGGCATATCCGCTGTCGCCCAGATTGGCGGTAAAATCGTTTACGTACAGGTCGATATGCGATTGGGCGACATCGGGTGAAAGCTCCTGCGCATGAGACAATACATATTCACACGAAGCTTCGGGATGCTTCCAAGCGTATTCGACAGAGGCGCGTATCCAGTTTGTGATCGCATCCAGATCCAGCGTACGGCGGGCAATAATAGCTCCGAGCGGGATCGGCAGCCCTGTATCTTCTTCCCACCAGTTCCCCAAATCGACTTGCTTACTAAGTCCGTAGGACGGATACGTGAACCGTGCTTCATGAATAACCAGTCCGGCATCTATCTCCCCGTCACGGACAGCAGGCATGATTTGGTCGAACGGCATCACGACGATCTCGCCGACACCCCCAGGCACATGCTTGGCTGCCCACAGGCGGAACAGCAGATAGGCAGTGGAACGTTCACTCGGAACGGCTACACGCTTGCCGGACAGGGCTTCCGGGCCTTCGACGGTGGAACCTTCCTTGGTCAGCACGAGCGGTCCACAACCTCGGCCCAATGCGCCCCCGCAAGGCAGCAGGGCATATTTATCCAGCACCCAAGGGAGTGCAGCATACGAAATTTTCATGATATCCAGTCCGTCTGGTGTGATCGCCAAATTGTTGGTGATGTCGATATCGGCAAATGTAATGTCCAGCGCGGGTGCGCCCGGAATCAATCCATGCGCCAGGGCATGGAAGACAAAAGTGTCGTTAGGACAAGGTGAAAAAGCAATTTGCATCTATATAACCTCCGTTAATGTAGAAAATGCGGCTTCCAACGCTTGCAAAGCCTCTTTGACGCGCCAGGCTGCACGGTCACGTGGACCAACAGCATTGGAAATCGTGCGGATTTCCATCGTCGGCAGTTCCAGCCTATTTGCCGCCACGGCTACGCCGTAGCCTTCCATCGCTTCCGCAGCGGCTCCGGGAACGCGCTTGGTCAGCCGTTCCGCTGTTGCCGCCGTGCCGGTGGCTGTTGAGACAGTCAGGATCGGCCCCGCGACAGCAGCCTGTCCGGCGGCGCGCAACGCCAGAACGAATCGCTGCGCGGTGGCAACGTTCACGGCAATTCGGCTTGAGCCGAAACCCAGCTCGTCCACGCTACTGAAGCCCTCTGCCGTCTCGGCCCCCAGGTCGGCGGCAATGATCTCATTAGCAACAACGACGCTCTCCAGTGCAGCGACCTCCGCGAAGCCGCCACCAATTCCGGCGCTGATAATCAGGCGGTAGTCACCAGCCGCCGCCAGTGCTAGCGCGGTTGAAGCCGCTGCGGACGGAGCGCCCACGCCAGCCAGCTCGACCACAAAACGGGTATCGCCTTTCAGGCCCCGCAGTACAGCTTCCCGTTCGCCTTCAACCGCGGTCATAACCAGGATGCGTCCATCTGATGTTGTATGCTCCATCGGTTGATTCCCCTTTAAATTTAGGTAATATGCTACCTTATCATACTGCTTTTCGAAACGATGTTCAAAAAAAGCCGACAAAAAAAGCGCTCTGAGGCGCTTTTTGGAAAAACTGCAAGATTCAGCAGATATGAAAATCGGTAAATGTAACATAAAACAATTCTAATCTGGAAGAACAGCGCAGGCATAGCATATAATAATTATATCGGCTGATCCTTCGTGATTAACTGAAACATGGTAATATTGCGGTCATAATGGCTTGGGGTTCCATCTTGATTGCGCACCCGAATCATCTCGCTACTGAATAACTCGATATATCCACAGCCAATCTCACAGTATACACCTGTAGGGTCCTCTTGCCAGACCGAAACGAGGTGTTGAGATAGCGCCGCGGTGAAAAATTCGATGTTTTTTTGCAGTACGCGTGGCGTTTTCTTGGGTTCCATAACGTAAATCCTCCCTATATCATGCCATTTGAAAATCAGCAATTGAACGTGGCTTCTAAATGGTTACTACACATCATAATGAACATAAACAACTGAAAAAGGAACGGTTCGTCAATCTACTCTATGAAACAGACGTAAACACTGTACCGCTTAATGCTATTTTTGTAAAGCATCCGATTGACCTTTTCAAACATCCAGTTTGTGTTTACACACATTTTACATTGCGTTTACACTGCTGTGATGCTAGTGCGTTTCATCTAATAGTACAATAAAGGGTAACTATACTGCATGAATTGATGGAGGCCATATGTTGATAGAGAGTCAGAATAAGGATAAAGCCGGGTCAGAACGTTACTTTAACCGAGATTTAAGCTGGATTGAATTTAATCGCCGTGTGCTTCAGGAAGCTCAGGATGCAGATACACCGTTGCTGGAGAGAGCCAAATTTTTGGCGATTGTATCTAGCAATTTGGATGAGTTTATGGCTGTACGTGTTGCAGAGACGCGCGAGAAGATCAAGGCGGGTTTTATGCAAAAGGATTTTACGGGATATACCCCCTCCGGTTTGTACAAACGCCTGATCAAGCGTACCGTCTCGATGGTATCGGAACAATACCGGACCTATCGTGATATTTCTCGCCTCTTGACGAAAAAGGGTCTTTTACTGCTCGAATATGAAGGCTTAAATACGACACAGCGCAAGTCGCTGGATGCATATTTTCATGAAATTATATTTCCGGTGCTCACGCCGATGGCGGTCGATCAGAGCCGTCCTTTTCCACTCGTTCACAATAAATACGTATATTTAGCGGTCGTCTTGAGACGTCCCGGGGATACGGAGGAGGATAAACCGCTTTTTGCCATTGTGCAGGTGCCTTCGAATATTCCACGTGTTGTTACGGTGCCTTTGCGGTCGAACAGCAAGAAGAAATCATTTATTTTAATTGAGGAACTAATCAAGCATCACATCCAAACGCTGTTCACCGGATATGTTCCGGAGGCGGTTCATGCCTTTCGTGTTACGCGTAACTCCGATTTGTCCATTAATGAAGAAGAGATCGAAGATTTGCTCGAAGAGATTGAAAAAGAGCTGCGTCGAAGACGACGGGGGGCGCCGGTAAGACTGGAAGTAGAAAAAGGGATTCATCCCTATGCCCTGATGGAGCTTCAACGCGAATTCAAGCTGTTCGATCATGTGTTTGAGATGGACGGGCCGTTGGATCTGACGTTTTTGTCGTCTTTTGCCGATCATTTGGAGGGGTATTCACATTTGAAATTTCCGGCAATCAAACCACTGTATCCGGAAGAACTGCCCCCGCAAGAGGATATTTTCAACGTACTTCGCAAACGGGACGTGCTCGTGTACCATCCGTATGAATCATTCGATGCGGTAACTGATTTTATCATTGAGGCATCAGAGGACCCGGATGTGATGGCAATCAAAATGACCCTGTACCGTGTCAACGGGGAATCGAAGCTGATTCCGGCATTGGCACGTGCGGCTGAATCGGGCAAGCAGGTAACGGTAGTGGTGGAGCTGAAAGCCCGTTTTGACGAGGAACGTAATATTGCCTGGGCGCGTACGCTTGAAAAAGCAGGCTGTCACGTAGTGTATGGGCTGGTTGGCTTGAAGACGCACGCCAAAATCATTCTTGTAATACGCCATGAGCGTAACGCACTCAAACGATATGTGCACGTAGGCACAGGCAATTATAATGAAAGCACGGCGCGCGTGTATACGGATATCGGATTGTTTACGTCGGATCCGGTACTTGGCGAGGATGCCTCCGAACTGTTTAATGAAATTACGGGATTCTCTGCGCTCAAGACTTTGCAAGCTTTTACGGTGGCTCCAACGGGAATGAAGAACAAGCTGTTTGAACTCATCCGTAGAGAAGCTGAGCAAGCATTAGCAGGTAAGCCCGCCCGGATTATTGCCAAGATCAACTCCTTATCCAATCAGGAGATGATCGATGAACTATATGCGGCTTCCCAAGCAGGTGTGAAGATTGATCTTATCATTAGAGGGGTCTGCTGTTTGCGTCCGGGTGTGGAAGGATTCAGCGAGAACATACGTGTCATCAGTATTGTAGACCGCTTCCTGGAACATTCCAGATTGTTTTATTTTGAAAATGGAGGCAATTCCGAGTTGTTTCTGTCCAGTGCGGATTGGATGACGCGAAATTTGACCCGCCGAATTGAACTGATGTGCCCGATTTATGATGACGGAATCAAAGAAATGCTGGCAGATATTCTGCATTTATCGTTAAGAGATAATGTGAAGGCACGCCAGCTTATGCCTAACGGCAGCTATCAATTTGTGTCCAGAAACGACAAAGAGGCTCCCATCAGAAGCCAATCTGAAGCGATGAAGGTTAGAAATTGGAAGAAGGTAGAATGGACCACGACAATGTAAGATTCCATGCCCTTTGGAAATCTTTGGCAACTGATTCTAGCTCCCGTTGTTCTAATATGGGTTCACTCTTGCTTTCCAGACGAAGATGCAGTGCATCATCCCCTGTAGTGGGATTGATGCTGCTAATCATTCCGGACTCACTCCGATCCATGCCAATCGCGAGCTGGAGCAGCGAGCCGAGCCGATGTACACGTTCCTCGTCGGAAGGCTCCAAAATATCTGCATGTGTGCGTAGCAAACGGGGTGTTCGGTTCTTGGGATGGTAATCCGCGATCAACGCGGCTAGTACCGTTTCCCTATGGGATAAACCGCCAATGCCTGCATGTAAGATCCAGAACACGGAATTCTGGCGGAAATGATAGTAATTCAAGGCAGCTCCCGTTTTGTAAAGAGTTGCTGCGGTCAGTAACAAGCGTTTGTCCATAGCCGCTGAGGTTCCGCTAGCTAATGTGTCATAGAGCCGGACGGCGTACTCGTTAACCCGCTTGACATGCGCTTCGCTAACCGGGACAGCAAACGAAAGGATATTGCGAATGGATGTGATAAGCGGATTAGCTACCACGGGCTGTTCAGCGTTGACCAGCTCATGAAATAGGCCGTCTCGCAGACCCGCTCCACTGACCAAATACGCGGAGCCTTGAGCAGCTTCAAATATCGTTTTCAATATAATAAGACCCGGTACAATGATGTCGGCTCTGTCCTTGGACAGGCCGGCTGTTTTTTTGCGTTTTTCATAGGGAAGATGGGGCAGACTGCCATAGAAGTAATCGACATCTTCTATCTTCATTTCGTAATGGTGCGTCACAGGAAGTGAGTAATCCAGTCGTTTCTGATTGATTTTAGCCAAAGTACGCAGGGTTCCACCTAGCCCGATGAATGGCAGACCTGGATTGGAGAAGATCCAATCATGATTTTGCAGTGAAGAACGGACAAAGCTCTCCATTTCCTCAATCTGCTGAGGAGACCATTCGCCATTCCTGACCTCACGTCCAAAGCGCCAATTCATATTGACGGCGCCAAAGGGAAATGAAACGGTATGCAGTCGCTTTCGATCACGGAACAGCGTAATTTCGGTACTGCCACCCCCGATGTCAATAATGATTCCGTCACTTACATTCATAGTGTTCACTACGCCCAGAAAACCGGCATAGCCTTCTTGCTCTCCGCTCAGTATTTCCAGTGTTAAATTTGTCTCCTCCGCGATCCATTGGACGATTTCGTCCGAATTCGTGGCATTGCGGATGGCTGCTGTTGCTGCTGCACGCATACGGACAACCCCGTGCATATGGCATACCGCCATAAATTGGCGCAGCAATGGAGCGATGCTTCGAATCGCCTCCCGTTCCATACGGCCGTTGGCCCCAACCTTTTCGCTCAGTCGGGCAGCTTCTTTGCATTCCTGCACAATTCGATAGGCTCCTGTCTCTGTCATTTCATAGATCACCAGACGTATGGAGTTTGAGCCAATGTCCATGATGCCAATTTTGCTATTCATGAGTTGACCTCCTTGTTGAACAAACGATTTGCCGGTAATTTCCGCTGCTCCGTGCAAATGGTAGTAGATTATTGTCATTGTACCAGTGATGTTCGGTGCATGCTACCGTTCGCCATGATCTTGTCGAAATAGACACATGCCGCGGACAATCATCCAAGAATAGAACATTCCTGTTGAGTATGTATAAGTATACCTGACGGCGAAAGGAGAGGGTTAGATGAGGCAACTTGCAAGCAAATGGCTCAAGACGAAGGCGCTGCTGCACCATCCACATACCGCCGTTTATATACCGGAAACCTGTCTATATAGTGAAGATCAATTGCGCATGATGCTACGGCGGCATGCTTTTGTATTTATAAAACCTGTAAAAGGAGGCGGAGGAATCGGAGTCATGCGTGTGGCAAAGGAGCGTAGGGGATACACTTGTACGCGTATGGAGCATACACACCGGTTCAGTCATTTTAGAGCACTTGTATTCGGAATCAATAAGCTCCGAATCCAACGCCCATATCTCATTCAACAAGGCATCCAACTGGCAAGTATACAAGGTAGACCTGTCGACTATCGAGTCAAAGTTGTGAAGGAAGGGCAGAGATGGGATTTCCGTGCGGTAGTTGCACGTCATGCTCGTCCCGGGCTGGTCATTACGAATCTGTGCAGAGGGGGAACTTTGCTGAAGGGAACAGAGGCGCTTCGGATGATATATCCCCGGCGGCTTGCTACTCAAAAGCGGCGAGAGATCATTCAACTTACACAACGCTGTATTCCTGTACTGGAAAGAAGCTTTCCCGGGATCGGACAACTGGGATTTGATTACGGGCTTGATCAGAATGGACGGGTATGGATTTTAGAGGTTAATACAAGACCTCAATAATTTCTGTTTTCTTTAAAAAAATTCCAATTTAATCTATTAACAAGGCGCTAAATATAATATATTTATATAAATAATAAAAATATTTTTTTTGTGTTCAAGCGTCAAAATTCTGTGTATAAATATTGTCCACATAATCCCCTGTCACATATATGGGTTAACGACACTTACCAACAATTTATACACAGGATTTCCACAATTGACTGTGGATAACAGAACGCTTGTTCCGTTTTTGGTATTTTGATAGAATAGATTTTGAAATAAAAGGAAAGGTTGTGTCGAGGATGGCTATGCTGACGGATGAAATGCTTTTGGATTCCTATCAGATGGCAATCGAGCTTAAACTTGAATGTGACTTCATTGCACTGTTGCTGGCTGAGATTCACAAAAGAAATCTAGAGATGAATACAGCCGTAGTCCTTCATTAGACCGGACAAGCTCTCGTACTGCGACTGTAAAGTCATTCAGGGTTCGAATGATTTTACGGACAATCACTGCAACGAATAGGCACACCGTAAAAAAGGGTATTTCACTCCAAAGATTCAAATTTGGAGTAAAATACCCTTTTTTGTCATAGTCTAAACTAGACTACAATTTCATGTTACTGCTGTGACCGGGAGACAACTTGGCATCTGGATCTACATAGACCTTGGCGTTGTTGACTGCCGTAGGAGCTTCACCAAAGCCGACCGCAATCAGCTTGAGCTTGCCTGGATAGGTCGTAATGTCCCCAGCGGCGAAAATGCCGGGCATATTTGTTTCCTGGCGAGAATCGACCACGATAGAGTTACTTTCGATTTCAATTCCCCATTCAGCAATCGGGCCAAGTGTGGATACAAATCCAAAGTTAACGATCACATCGTCCACTTCGATTTCCTGTGTTTCTTTGGTTTTTACATGAGCAAGAGTGACTTTCGTAATCGTGTCTTCTCCATGCAACTCTGTAATTTCCGTTGGTGTAATAACGTTTACTTTGGAAGCGAGGAGGTTTTCGACACTGTGTTCATGCGCACGGAATTTGTCACGGCGGTGAATCAATGTAACCTGTTCTGCAATCGGTTCCAGCATAAGTGCCCAGTCTACAGCAGAGTCACCACCACCGCTGATTAGCACTTTTCGGCCTGCAAATTTGCTCAAGTCGCTGACAAAGTAATGCAGGTTCGTTTTTTCAAAACGTTCGGCACCTGGAAGCTCCAGTCTGCGCGGCTCGAAAGCACCCACACCAGCGGTAATAATAACCGCTTTACCATGATACTCGCCACCTTTGTCTGTTTTCACGATGAAGTGGCGTTCTTCCTTTTTCTCTAACGATACGACTTTCTCTTCTAGCTGCACCTCTGGATTAAAGTGGTTCATTTGTTGAACCAAATTGTTAACCAGTTCTTGTGCAGTCACTTTAGGAAAGCCAGCGACGTCATAAATATATTTTTCAGGATAAAGGGCTGCAAGCTGGCCGCCCAGTTGGGGCATACTTTCAATTAAGGTGACGGATGCCTGACGCATTCCCCCATAAAAAGCGGCGAAAATACCGGCTGGACCGCCTCCGATAATGATCAGATCGCGGATCTCCGCACCTGTAGATTGATCTGTCACTCTAAAAACACCTCCGAAAGGGATAGTATGGGATTTGTAGATATTGAATCAGCCGCATAGAGGTTCAGATAGCCGCCGAACGCATGATTCACTGTTTATCATTATAAACTGCTGGGTTCCGCTTGCAAAGTTAAAGCGATTAATATTTGATGAAGACTTTTCTGTGTATAAATTAACCGTTTTGAGAGAACAGCTTTGAATAATTAATGATTATGTATATCGGAAGGGGTAGAAGCATGAGCAGTATTCCCAAAATTGTCATTGTGGGCGCTGGATATGGCGGTATATTGACGGCTCAGCAATTGCAAAAGGAGCTCAAGCACAATGAGGCGGATGTCACGCTGATCAATCGACATGATTACCACTATATTACGACACATCTTCATATGCCTGCGGCAGGTACGGATACGATCGAGCATTCAAGGATTCCGATTGCCCAGCTAATCGATGAGTTCAAGGTGGATTTAGTCAAAGGAACGGTTAAGGAAATCATACCAAAGGAGAAAAAAATCGTGCTGGAGGATGGCTCGCTGTCCTACGATTATTTGGTCATCGGACTAGGCGGGGAACCAGAAACATTCGGTATTCCAGGGATGGATAAGTTCGCGCTGACGATTCGCAGTATTAACTCGGTTCGCCTAATTCGTGAGCATATTGAATACCAGCTGGCCCTGTATAAAAATGACGGTAAACCAGGTCGCCTCAATTTCGTCGTAGGAGGCGCTGGTTTTAGTGGCATTGAGTTTGTAGCGGAGTTGGCGGATCGATTGCCACAGCTGGCCAGAGCCTATGACATCGATTTTAACCGGATTCAAATCATTAACGTCGAGGCAGCTCCTACGGCGCTGCCAGGGTTCGATCCTGAACTGGTGGAGTATGCGATGGATGTCCTTAAGCGTAAAGGTGTCACCTTCCGCATTGGAATTCCGATTAAGGAATGCTTGCAGGATGGTGTAATCGTTGGTGAGGGTGAGAAAATCGAAGCCTGCACGGTGGTTTGGACGGGAGGGATCCGTGGGAACGGATTGATCGAGAAAGCCGGATTCGAAGTGATGCGCGGAAGGGTGAAAATCGACGATTTTCTGCGTGCACCGGGCCACGATGATATTTTTATTATTGGGGACAGCTCCCTGATGTTTAATCCTGAAGGACGCCCTTATCCACCGACTGCCCAAATTGCGATGCAGCAAGGGGTCCTTTGTGCCAAAAATCTAGCCGCTACCCTTCGCAAAAAGGAGCTGCACAAGTTCGTATTTTCCAACAAAGGGACGGTTGCATCTCTTGGAAAAGGCGAAGCCGTCGCCGTGGTGGGCAAACGCAAAATAAAAGGTTGGGTGGCCGCACAATTGAAAAAAATTGTGGATCTCCGCTATCTGTTCATCATTGGTGGAATTCCGCTGGTACTGAAAAAGGGACGGTTTTTCTAAAGGTAGAAAGGTTTCCTTGACTCCTAAAAAGGAGCATGGAGACCTTTTTTATTTAGGGGAACAAAAAAAGGGTATTGACTCATAACTATTTGACGACGTATAGTATGGTTACTAATTACAGAGGGGGAGCTTCAGATTGAATTCTGATTTTAATATCAATGCTGATCCCAAGAGAATAAATTTATTGGCAGAAAAGTTTCCAAATGCGGACTCCCAATCGTTGAATACGTTGGTACTTTTCGTGCAGGCAGCGCATGAAGTATACAATGGAGTGTCTTCCAGACTGTCGGAATATGGGCTATCTGTAGGCAACCTGAAAATTTTAATGCCATTGTTTCTTCATGAACGTGCATTGACTCCATCCGAGCTGGCTGAATATTCAGGAGTTACTCGTTCAACAGTAACCAGTGTAATTGATAAGCTGGAACGAGACGGCATCATCCGGAGAAGTACGCTGACGGATCGACGTATGACTGCAATCTCCTTGACTAATGAAGGTAAACAGTTAATGACGGAAAGAATTCCGTTGTTTATGCAGCTTTTTTCTGATTTGATGAATGAATTTACGAAGGAAGATCATATTCTATTTGCTACGTTATTAAATAAGCTTTCCTCAGGACTTGAACAGATAAAACGGGAATAAAAAAATTTCCCAACTCAAATAGTTAGACGTCGTACTATCAGGTTTCTTATTAGTTTTCGACTATTAATTTTTAACTATCATTGCTAAATCATCATGAAGGAGAGTTTATTGTAATGAACAAAAAGATCATTGTGTACGTATTACTTGTTGTCGCGTTAGGTACCGGGGGTACGCTAATGGCAATGAGCGGCAAGGATGCTGTGAGTATGGCAGCCCAACAAAAAAATACACTGCTTACGGCAGATACCGTGAATGTTGCTTTTCAGGGCGTAGGGGGAAGAGTAAACACGATTGAGGTGAAGGAAGAACAACAGGTGAAAAAAGGGGATGTGCTCATGACCCTCGATCCTGTAGACCTTGATTTGCAAATTGAGAAATTAAAAACGGATATCGCACAGGCTGATGTGAAAATAAAACAGGCTAAAGACGGGCTGCAAAATCAGTCGGAGAAAATTTCGAATTCAGAAAAACAGGGGCAATTGGACATTCAAGCCGCGCAAGCGGGAGAGTCCTTATTAAACCAAGGCACACGTGCGGAGGATATTGTAAGACAAAAGCTGGCTATTGAAGCAGCACAGCAATCGTTGGACGCAGCTCTGACAGGAGTAGAGACAGCCAAAAGAAATGCGGAAATCGCGCAAAAAACAGTAGCATCCAGACAACAGGCTCTGGACTTGGCTAAAGTGAATTACAACCGTATCCAAGCGTTATATGATGCCGGAGCTGGAACCAAAGCAGAACTGGATAACGCCAAAAACCAACTGGATAATGCCCAAATCGCGTTAGATACAGCTAAGGATCAGGTTGAAATTGCCAATAACCAGATTACAGCGGCTAGCAAACAATCGGACATTGCTAAAAATGGGATCGCTCAGCAGCAAACCGCTTTGGACAAAATGGAGGCTGGCGCAACTGCTGAGGAACGCCAGCAGGCTCGTATCAAAACAGAAAAAGCCAAGGAAGCCCTGACTCAAACCTCGCAAACACGAAAAGATGTTAAGAATAGCGAATACAATGTGGATCTTCTGGCTCAACAAAAGCAGGCATTGAGTGTTCAACTTAAAACTTTGGAATTGCAGCGCGGACGTATGGTGCTGAAGGCATCTACAGATGGTAAGGTGGCACGTATTGTACCTAAAATGGGAGAGATCGTTTCTACGGGGGCAACGGGCGCCGTTATTGAAACCAATCAGCTATACTACGATATTTATGTGGGCGAGGATTCCATATCACAGTTTAAAGTTGGGGGAAATGTGACTTCGCACGTTGTAGCTTTAGATAAAGGTGTCCAAGGCAAGGTGAGGTACATTACTTCTGCCCCTCTGTATACCAACATGAGAATGAGTCGGGACAAAGGTCTGTCGGATATAAGCTCCTTCCAAGTACGGGTGGATGTCCAGCGAACATCTGAATTATTGCCTGGAATGACGGTAGAGGTTGTGACGAAATGAAGGCGTTTATAGAAGAATGGAAGCTGATGATCAGCGACAAGATGGTTTTTATTATGCTGCTCGTTCCTATCGTGGTAGCTGTTGCCTTTGGATTTGTTTTTAAAAATAATCAGCTTAACGATGCCTCTGTAGCTGTAGTTGATTTAGATCATAGCAGTTATAGCCGACAGCTTATTAATAAATTAGATGCATCGCAGTATATTGATGTACGCCATGTGCAAGAGAACGAAACCGATCCGAATTTACTTTTATATAATGAAAAGTTTTTTGCGGTGATTTACCTTCCAGCTGGGTTGGAGGAAAATAGGATTAAAGGGGTTCAGAGCAACATCGGTTTTTATGTAGATAATACGGTAGGTCAGGCTACTGGAAATCTACGCTCGGCAGTCACAGAGATCATGGCGACGGAAAATGCGATGCTGGCTGGTGGTGGATTAAAGGGTATGGGAATGAGTGACAGTCAGGTTACAGGGCTTACTTCCAATATGCTGCTTCAGCAGCGCCTGTTATATAATCCTACCAATGCTACTTTGATGACCTCGGTTATGGGGTTCATTAATACGGTCATGATTTCACTGATTGGTGCTACTGTACTGACAATTGTCCCGCGATTGCGGGAGCAAGGAAGATTAAAAGAGGAGCTTCAGCATTCGTATGGCTTGATTCTTAGGGTGTTGCCGTATGCGTTAGTAGGATGTGTGTCCTTTTACCTGTCTATTGGTTTACTTAAGCAAATTGGCGGACTACGCTTTGAAGCGAATGTATGGCAGCTCAGTATTCCATTTCTCCTGTACACGATTACGTTGGGTTTGTTTGCGATGGCTTTAGGATGGAATGCGGCCAATCCTGGAAAAGCCTCCCCACGCCTCATGCTAATTATACTGCCTTCGTTTTTACTGAGCGGCGCTCAATTGCCAGTGGCTATGCTGCCTCCATCGCTGCAATATGTAAGTAACATCCTCCCATTAACCTGGCATTTCAAGTTTTTGAGAGGTATGGGCTTCAAAGGTGGGAGCTTAAAATATTTTATTCCCGAGTTGGGAGGCTTTTTGATCTTACTAAGTGGTTTGCTGCTTATTATCTTTATTCTGATTGCTCTGGAGAAAAGAAAGCTGGTGCATTGAGGTATATAAAAAAGGATTCCGTCGTCCCGAAAGTGGGAGTTCACGAAATCCTTGATTGTATGTTGCGACATAGTTCCGACGCTTATGGTTTACAGCTTCAACATGTCTTCAAATGTTTCTTCATTCAACACGCTGCCGACATAGAAGGAGCCGAATTCACCGTAACGGGCACTGACTTCATCAAAACGCATTTCGTAGATTAGCTTCTTGAACTGAAGTGCGTCATCGGAGAACAGTGTTACGCCCCATTCCCAATCGTCAAAGCCGACGGAACCGGAAATGATTTGCTTTACTTTGCCAGCATAGCTGCGTCCAATTAAGCCGTGGCTGCGCATCAAGGTGCGACGCTCGTCCATCGAAAGCATGTACCAGTTATCGTCCAGGTCACGTTTTTTGTTCATTGGATAGAAGCAAATATAACGGGCCTTGTTTAGTACAGGCTTCAAGCGTGCGACAATTTGTGGATTTTGCATGGGATCTTCATCTTTGCTCAAATAATTACTTAGTTCCACCACACTCACATAAGAATAGGTTTTGGTTGTATATTTGGCGAAGGTTGTTTTGTTAAAGTCATTTTCCAGCTTATTGAGGTCTTCCAGCGTTTCGCGCAGGTGCATCATGACAAAATCAGCCTTTTGTCCGACAACAGTATAGACAGCTGAACTGCCCAGACCCGCTTCCTCGGTAACGTTCCATTCCTTCATAAACTCTTGAAGCTCGTCCAGTGCTCCGGCGCGCTCTTCATCGTCTGCGGTCTTCCATGCTGTCCAGTTAATGGACCGGAAATCGTGAAGCGCATACCAGCCTTCCAGTGTGGAGGCTACTTCGTTGGGAGTTGCTGGGGTTTGTTGAGGTTGATGTTGACTCACGATCTACACTCCTTTGCGTCTGTAAATGATAATCGGCTTAGCCGAAATATGTGTACTTCCTTATATCATTCCTGTATCCAATACGTGATGCTTAACCATTATATTGTAGCTCAAAGTAAAGCTTTTCACCAATGAAAGAAGTGTGAAGAATTTTATTTTTACCATGATACAGGTCACAAAGTCTTAAAATAGTTAGTATTCTCGAAAAAAGTAGAACTCAGACGAATACGGCTGCCAAAAAGGAGAACAATTGCCCTTATTTTGTTGGTCCCACGAGAAGGCAAGTATGATAGAATAGAAAAACATCTTGGAGACCGTTATGTCAGGAAAGGAAGAATGTTGGAATGCGGATGAAAAACCTGCTGCACTATACTGAGAACCACCGCTACTGCGTTTATCGGGAATTTGGCTTGAGCGCACTGGATGAATTGATGCTAGGAAGCGTCTATCAGCCGATGGTAGGCGCATTTGCGGTCAGTCTGTATCGACTGTTGTTCCAGCATGTGCCAGTCGGACAAATCGGTTATTCGCCGTTGGAACAGCAGCGTCGCCTTTTTCTGACACTGGGACTGGAGCCGAGTGAGAAGGGACGCAAGTATTTGATTGAACAGACCTCCAAGCTGGAGGCCGTCGGTCTGTTACAGACGTCCAGGCTGTATGCACCCGAAACGGACGACTATATGTATGAATATGAGATGCAGCCGCCGCTCGCACCTGCTGAATTTTTCAGAACACAGCATCTCACCCTTTTGTTGAGAGACAAGATCGGTAAGTTTGCAGTGCTCTCTCTGAGAGAATCGTTGTGGAGCAGGGAATCTAGCGAATGGTCGCAATCTTCCTATAATAAAGAGAATATTTCGATTCCTTTCTACGAGTTATTTGAATTGAATACCCATGTTATAGATTATGAACTGGAACAGGCGCTGTCCGAGGTGTCCACTAGCCGTCAGACTGGACCACTAGCGTCAGAATCGGAGGAAGCATTGAATTATGCAGATATTATTCTCCGTTTTCCGCGTGAATCTGCCAATCGCAAGCATGTCGAGCGTCTCCGGTTTGAACACGAGCAGTTAGGCATGGTCAATTACGTTGTTCGCAAATTTGACCTTTCTGTACAGGATATTAGTCGCTTGCTGGATGAGGATGGTATTTTTACCGAAGCAGGCGATTTGTTGCTTGACGAGCTTCAGCTTCGGGCTAGTCAGCACTCCAGACAGGATCGGAAGCGTCAGGAGGAACAGCAGGTACAGGCCGCCAAAGTGGTCGCCTTGCGCCAGAGGGAAACTTCCACATCTGAAGAGCCGCCTGCAGAACAGGCTGTGGAAATGGAATTTTATGTGGAGGTTCCACCACAATTCACAGCCAAGTGTGACATTCACCAATATAATATGATGTTGCGCAACGAGCCTTATCGCCGTTTGCTGCAAACCTTTTTCCCCGGCACGGTTCCCGGTAACCTGCTGGATATATTCGAGAAAATTGATATCAGCTATAAGCTGCCCGGTGAAGTCATCAATGTGCTGATCCATTATTTGATGTCACTGCTCGTATCTGGGAGCGATCAGCGGATTAACCGCAACTTTGTCGAGGCCGTTGCTTCCAACATGCTGCTTAAGCAGGTAAACACTTACGAAAAAGCCGTTCAATATATAAGGGATCAAGCCAAGGTAAAAGGAAAACAGTCCTCTGCTTCTCCTTCCGGCGGCCGATCCCGCGCATATACCAAAAATAACGGTCCAGCCAAGCCATCCATTCCAATCGTTCAGGATCACCCTTCTGAGGAGTCTGTATCTGAGGAAGAATTGGATGAACTGCTGCGTCTGGCCGAACGAATGCAATCCGGAAAACAGAAAAAAGTCTAGTGAATTTTAGGTTTTATAAAACTATTAAGCGAAGCCAATTCAAATAGATGTCGACTTTATGGCGGTCGGCAGCGGAGCGGGCAGAATTGTTCTGAAGAAGCGAAGCGTTTACCTTTATCCCCGGATTTCAACTTTTGAAAATTATCATTCAGAAATCCAGAGATAACAGCAATCGGAAGAACAATCTGCACGCGTAGCGTCGTCTCCCTCCATAACTCTGCACATTTTAGAAAGGAGGAGCGTTCTTGGAATCACTGGGCGATTTGCTACAGCAGATGCAGAACCCTTCGTTTCGCCAGCGCACTCGCAATGTAGCCGATCAAGTTCTAAATGATCCGCTCGTGCAGGAATTTTGTGCTGCGCATCCTGATGTGGACGAAACACAATTGCGACTCAACATGAGCATGCTCTTTCAGTATGCCCGGGATCGTCGAAATTGCGACAATTGTCCGGGGCTGGAACGGTGTCCTAACGATTTTCAGGGCCACTTTTGTAAGCTGGGCGTGGAATATCCGAATGGAACAGCTGAAATCGTGGACATTCGGACCCCATGTGCGAAGCTGGTTGCCTCCCAACATGAACAACGGGTGCGTCAGAGAATTAAAAGCTTTTATGTGGATGAACGCGCACTTCTGGAGGGATATAACGCTCTTGAAATTGCACGCAAAGATTCACAACGTATGCCTGCCGTCACACAGCTATTCCGTTACATTGAAGAAACGAAAAGTCAGGGTCTATCCAAAAAAGGACTGTATCTGGAAGGTACGTTTGGTACGGGTAAAACTTTTTTGATGGGCTATCTATTGCATGAGTTGGCTCTGTCAGGTCTGAACGGTGTGATCGTGTATATGCCTGATTTTGTGGAGGACTTAAAGTCCATGATTCAGGACGGGCAGAAGCTGAAGGAAACGACCGAAATGCTCAAAAATTGTGATCTGCTCGTATTTGACGATATTGGTGCCGAAAATTTAAGCCCGTGGGTACGGGACCATGTGATGGGCTCCATACTGAATTACCGAATGAATCGCAAACCTACCTTTTATACTTCCAATTACTCATTGCAGGGGCTGGAGAAGCATCTTAGCTTTACGAGCAAGGACGGAGAGGAAATGTACAAAGGACAACGCTTGATGGACCGGATTCGTCCTTTTGTAGATGTCATTACCGTAAAGGGAAAAAATCAGCGGGGGTAGCGTTTTTCCGTCTGCTATTTTGATATCTTACAATTAAAAGACTATTGTGATATAATTAAAAGGTGTCGAAACAGACATTACAGGTTATAATAATCTTGACTTTTCTATAAAGGAGGAACATACAATGGCAATTGTTAACGTGTCCGATCAATCCTTCAACGCAGAAGTCGAAGGCACAGGAACCGTTTTGGTTGATTTTTGGGCGCCATGGTGCGGTCCTTGCAAAATGATCGCTCCTATTCTGGAGGATTTGTCCACAGAAGTTGGCGACAGCGTCAAAATCGCGAAGGTGAACGTGGATGAAAATCCAGAGTCTGCTTCCCGTTTCGGCGTGATGAGTATTCCTACCCTGATCGTTTTCAAAGACGGACAGCCTGTTGATAAAGTGGTAGGTCTGAACTCCAAAGAAGCGCTGAAAAGCATGCTTACTAAACACCAATAATCATCGCATGTGACCCATGCTCCTGCGGGGGCTTGGTGGAGCGGCCATGAAAGGTCAATGCCTCCGGTTGTAAATACCGGGGGCGTTTTTGTGTATTATTCCTATATATTATAAGTAGTTAGTTGAGTAATCATTAAGAATGGAAGGAGGAACCGGGCGAATGAAACCTTATGCGGAGGACTTGCAGAATCAGGAGAAGGCGCTGGAGAACATACGGCACAAATTAGCGTTACTGCCGGATGCATCAGGCTGTTACCTGATGAAGAATAGCGAAGGCACCATTATTTATGTCGGCAAGGCCAAAGTGTTGAAAAACCGGGTCCGTTCCTATTTTACAGGTAGCCATAACGGCAAGACGCAGCGACTGGTTTCCGATATCCGTGATTTTGAATATATCGTTACAGGCAGTAATATGGAGGCGCTCATTTTGGAGTGCAACCTCATTAAAAAGTACCAGCCGCGCTATAACGTGCTATTGAAGGATGATAAAACCTTCCCGTATTTGAAAATTACGAACGAGGCACACCCTAAGCTGGAGGTGACCCGTCGCGTTCTGAAAGATAAAGCAAAATATTTTGGACCGTACCCCAATTCCTACGCGGCACATCAGACGAAGAAGCTGCTGGATCGTATGTATCCGTTACGCAAGTGTGGTGTGATGCCAAAAGAAGTGTGTCTGTATTATCACATGCATCAATGTTTGGGGCCTTGTGTGAAAGAGGTCGAGAAGGAAACGTATGACCAGATTGGTCAGGAGATTGGTTCCTTTTTGAGCGGGGGACATGAGGAAATTAAAAAGGATCTTCAGCGTAAAATGCAGGAGGCCGCAGAGGAATTATATTTTGAGCGGGCCAAGGAGCTGCGAGATCAGATTATCAGCATCGACGCGATGATGGAAAAGCAAAAAATCACCACATCGGATGCGAAAGATCGAGATGTATTCGGTTTTTCAGTAGATAAGGGCTGGATGTGTGTACAAATCCTATATGTCCGCAAAGGTAAAATGATCGAGCGCCATATGTCGACTTTTCCTTTCTACGGTGAGGCTTACAGTGATTTTATGTCCTATGTGACGCAATATTATAGTGACAACCCGGCAGTGCCGCAGGAAATATTGCTGCCGGATTCTCCTAAGCTGATGCAGGCGGAACAGGTCAATGTCGATCAACCGGTTGCGGCAGAAACTGCACTCCACAGTGCACCTACAGCCGATGCTACCGGACAGGCAGATGACAAAGCGATACAAACGGAGACAGAGCATTCTGCTGACTCACTGCTGGTGGCTGAAGAACGAGCAACTTATGCAGCAGCAACGAATCAAGACCAAGTTGGTGACCAAGACACTGGAGTAAAGGAAACAGAAACCCAACTATCCGGTGGACTGGAGGACCCAGCTACGGCGGCTCTCGCTCTGGCTGAATGGTTGGATGTAAAGGTACTTGTACCGCAGCGTGGACTGAAAAAGCAAATGACAGGCATGGCGACGGAAAATGCACGTGTTGCTTTGGATGAGAAATTTAAGCTAATCGAGCGGGATGAGGAACGGACATCCAAAGCTGCAAGCAATCTCGGACGTGCCATTGGGCTGGATAGCTTGCACCGGGTGGAGGCGTTTGATAACTCCAACATCCAGGGTTCCGATCCAGTCTCCGCCATGATCGTGTTTATTGATGGCAAGCCTGCCAAGAAGGAGTATAGAAAATATAAGATCCGTTCTGTGCAGGGACCAGATGATTATGAAACGATGCGTGAGGTTATTCGGCGTAGATATGAACGTGTGCTTAAGGAAAATCTGGAACGTCCCGACTTGATCGTTGTGGATGGTGGACGTGGACAAATTAAGGCGGCGACCGATGTACTGCAAAATGAGCTGGGTTTGTTCATTCCTGTGTGTGGTCTGGTGAAGGATGCCAAACATAGAACTTCCCAACTATTAGTGGGAGAGTCCTCTGAGGCCGTGACACTTGCACGCAATAGCGAAGAATTTTATCTGCTGCAACGGATTCAGGACGAGGTTCACCGTTTTGCCATCACGTTCCACCGCGAGCAACGCGGCAAATCTATGGTAACTTCCCGGCTGGACTCTATTCCAGGCATCGGCGAGAAACGGCGTAAGTTACTGCTTAAGCATTTTGGATCACTCAAAAAAATAAGAGAGGCCAGCGTCGAAGAATTCCGGCCTCTCTCTATTGGGGATAAGCTTGCGCGTCAGATTATAGCTGCCCTTCGGGAGGAGGAGTCGTAGAATACGGCTCCTCTTTTTTGATAGGTTCAAACATAATTCGATTTGGCTTTTTAGGACTAAACCAATAAATGATGTAACCCACAATGGCTGGAAGTAAGATCCAGAATAGACCAGCGCTCACATTCACAGTGTCTCCCAGACTCATCACACTAAGCCCCATTAGAATGCTGTCAAAAATAACGTGGCTGAACATGGCGGCAATAAAACCGTAACGCAGGAACACAAAACTGAACAGCAAACCAAGAAAAGTCAGCTCAATAGGTCTAGAAATCACCGGATAGATTGGATAAAGTGTATGTCCCAGTGCCCAAATCAGCGTGGTGATCAGACAAGCAACAAAAGTGTTTTTTACTATTTTTTTGACCATCGGAATACCAAACAGACGGTAGACAGTCTCTTCTCCAATACCTGCCATCCAGGCCATAATCGGCAGTAACCATGGATAAGCCATATTGTAAGGGGATTGCGTGGCATCGGTTGTGGAGAATGTATTAAATGTGCGCTCCAGTATAAAGAATAAGATGGATTGTACCCCGAGTAAAATAAAGGCCCACAAGTAGCCAACATACATACTGCGAAGCACATACAGCCCATAGCCCGGCTCTTTCGCACGCGGCCATGCATTCAGTCCAACCTGACGCATAAGTCCGTCACCGCCGACCAAGGAGAAGTAGAGCGCTACCGCCATGAAGAAGGTAACACCAATCTGGAACACCATAAGAAATATAAGCATGCCCTTACCGCCTGCTTCTGCTTGCAATAAAGGCAGCATGTTCATTGTCCCAGCTATACTAGCAATAAAGTATATAATTGACAGAACAATCCCACGTACAAATGAAGTATGTCGTCGGGTGAGTGACGCATACACAATGGCAAGTACGCCCAGCACAAAACTAAATAGGGCATAACCCGCATAGGTCATCCAATTCGCCCAAAATGTTTGCTTTTCGATATAATCGGTATAGGACGACGGGGCCGAAAAGCTTTGAGAGAAGGAGCGAACATCACCGTCTTCGAAAGTAAAAGCCAGTGTAAGTACCGAGGCGCCGATTTTTTTATCGTCTACGGTATACTTTAATCCGCCTTCTTTTTCAGTGGTGGCGAGCTTCAAGTCCGACGGCTTAAAGCCAAAGCGCTTGACCCATACTGCGGCCGCCTGCTCCTTCGCTTCAAGTGTCATGCCGTCCTCAGCTACACGTACAAGCCTGTTACGTGCTTGTTCATCCGTAGAAATATCAGCCTGTGTGTAATTGGTACTGGAGGTGATCCGTTTAAAGCTAACGACCTTCCCAGTGGATAAATCTACATGAATTTGTAGTTTGCTTTTCGCTGAGGATTCAGGCAGATCAACCCGAAAGGTTTCGTAAGGGTAATTTTTCTTCCATGTACGGTCGTACTGTTGAAGCAGTTTTTCTCTAGATAAATAACCGTACAAATCTGTTTCGGCCTGATAGGTCACGACAGGCTCCTCTGGCTGTGATTCAGTATAGCCCAACTCGGAGCGGGCAAAGTCCAATGCGTGTATGACCGCTTCTTGTTTGCTGATGACCTTTGCGTTCATTACTGATTCTGGACTCGGATTGCTAAGCGAGGGAATAAGCAATTGAAAGATAAAAAAGCAAATCAGGCCAATCCCGCCCAGCAAGCCTAATTTTTTGAAGTTGGCCGTGAGCACGACCGGTTTCCCGATAGGATTCATGAGTTTCCTCCTTAATCTGTAAATAAGAACATCCATTAAAGATATCATACTGCACAGGTTCCCGCCAACAGACCAGCGATATTCATGAAAATAGAGTGAAAGCACTTTAAAGTTCCAATAAAATAAGATAAGCTGCGATTAAACGATGCCCATTCGCAAAATAAAGCCAATTTCACGTTTTTTCGGCGAAATCGGTTTTGTGATCTGGATATAGAAGGATTATAATCTTGAGGCAATGCCTATGAAATACATAGGTAATGATATACAGTTGAGCCGAATTTCTATGGGAAAACGGGGGAACCATGTTACTGGGGTGAATTTTACAGCCGATCCTGGTGGATCGGAAGTGTAAATAGGGCATACTGTGCTGCCCGAATCCGTCAGCTAACCTCGTAGGCTGTGAGCAGGAACCAAGTCAGGCACTCGGTTTTCCGGTGTCTTTTTTTGTGTGTATAAAAGTGTATGGATTGGTTAGACCGCTGCGGGTGCAGATTATTCTTCCGATTGCTGTTATCCCCGAATTTTTTGATTGTATAACCACTTTAATGGTTAAAATCCGAAGATAAAGGCAAACGCTTCGCTTCTTCAGAACAATTCTGCCCCCTTCGCTGCTGCCCGCCAATAGCACAGGGGGCCGAGTAGTGCTTGACATGCATTCTTCTTTATCCAGGGAATGCTAAATTATAGTTACTTTGTCACCCTTACGATAAAACCGTGGTTTTAAGGCGGTGGGTAGCGAAGCGGTCCATTTGAATCTGTAGAAGCGGTAGCGTTCGCCTTTGCCTCTGAATTTTAACCTTGTCAAGGTAAAGAAAATCAAAAAATTCAGGGGCAACAGCGATCGGAAGATCAAATGGAACGCGTAGCGGGCTTACACCGTATTAAATCACTGTTTTTATAGTTTTAAGGAGTAGGAGAAGTGATGAATAGATGAATCCCAATGCAAGCTGGCTCCGTCTTTCTCCACCGCAGATATTCGTTGCGGGCTTTGCCATTATCATTCTAATAGGTAGTTTATTGTTAATGCTGCCGATCTCCAATACAACAGGAAAGCCACTTGCGTTTATAGACGCTTTGTTTACTGCCGCTTCCGCGACCTGTGTTACAGGGCTTGTCGTAAAGGATACGGGGACCTTTTTTACAACCTTTGGTCAAGTTGTTATCGCTGCGCTCATTCAGATCGGCGGTCTGGGCTTTATGACTATGGCTACCTTGATCGCGCTGGTGTTCAAACGTCGGATTTCCTTACGGGAGCGCCTCATTTTACAGGAAGCGATGAATCAGACCTCTGTCGAAGGAATTGTCGGATTGATTCGTAAGGTGCTGCTGTACTCGCTGGTCATTGAAGGCGTATGTGCTGCAATATTTGCGATTCGCTGGTCGTTTGATATGCCTGTAGGCAGGGCGATTTATTTTGGGATTTGGCATGCCATCTCCATGTTTAACAATGCTGGTTTTGACTTATTCGGGCACTTTCGCAGCCTGACAGGTTATGTATATGATCCGATTGTTAATTTTACAGCTATGTTCCTGATTATTTCAGGCGGCATTGGTTTTGTAGTGATGTCGGACCTGGCAGAATATCGCAAGCGCAAGAGACTGTCCTTGCATACTAAGGTGGTACTCAGCATGACGGGCGTTCTGATTGTAGTCGGCACGCTCGTGATTTTTGTATTTGAATTTACGAATCCAAAGACTCTTGGCTCGCTTGATTGGGGTGGCAAACTGCTGGGATCTTTATTCCAGTCCGTCACCCCTCGTACCGCAGGTGCCAATACACTGGACATTGCAGGCTTGCGGCAGGCTACGCAGTTTTTTATCATCATACTCATGTTTATCGGGGCTTCTCCTGGCTCTACTGGAGGCGGGATTAAGACCACAACATTCGCGCTGCTCATTGGAGCCGTGATTTCGATGCTACGGGGACGTGAAGATATTGTGCTGTTCAGGTACCGACTTGCGCAGGGACGAATTTACAAGGCTTTGACCATTACCCTGCTGGGGCTGCTGTTCGTGATCGGGGTGACCATGATTTTGTCGGCAACCGAAGATCATCATTTTTTGATGATCTTGTTCGAGACGGTGTCTGCGTTTGGTACGGTGGGGCTGTCGATAGGGCTTACACCTGATTTGACAGTCATAGGCAAACTGGTGATTACCCTGACGATGTTTGCAGGTAGACTGGGGCCACTCACGCTAGCTTATGCACTAGGGCCGAAAAAGGGTAAAGAATTATATCGTCATCCGGAAGGCAAAATGATTATAGGATGAATCCATTTCATAATACCCTCAGTAGCTTTGATAAAGAGTACATATAGATCAAAATGGTTTGATTTTGTCTATATGCACTAAATAATTCGTTGGTTTAATCATTTCAGGATTTTGCAAAATCCTCATTTATGAAATTGATTCAGATAAGGGAGTTTTCGAGTAGATATGAAAACGCAGCAGTTTGTAGTTATTGGCTTGGGGCGGTTTGGCTCAAGCCTGGCTTTGCAATTGGTGGATATGGGGTGCGAGGTGCTAGGCATCGACCGGAATGAGGATGTGGTGGACAGTATGAGTGAGATGTTGACACATACTGTCGTGGCCGACGCTACTGATGAAGACTCATTGCGATCACTGGGCATCCGTAATTTCGATTGCGGCATTGTTGCTATTGGTGATGACATTCAAGTAAGCATCCTGACCGCCATTTTGCTGAAGGAGCTGGGTGTGAAAAAAGTCGTAGCCAAAGCCATATCTGTGCTGCACGGGCGTGCGTTAGAGAAGCTCGGTGTGGACCGGATCATTTATCCGGAACGGGATATGGGTATCCGCGTAGCTCATCAGCTAGTCACGCCTAATTTGCTCGATTATTTGGAGTTGTCCAAAGAATACAGTATTGTGGAACTCAATGTACCTGCATGTCTGAATGGCAAAACGCTAGCAGAGCTAAATGCCCGTACTCGCTTTGGCTGTAGTGTCGTGGCGCTTCATACGGCGAACGGTATCCTGATCGCACCGACGGCTATGGATCGGCTAAAAGCAGACGATATTATGGTTATCATCGGCTCGAATGACAATATCGGTCGCTTTGAGGATGAGGTTGTTAATGTTAATGAAGAGGGTTAACCCTCTACACCATACGGTAGCCTGCAAACGACGCACGTGTCTCGCTAATCCAGCGTCGTGCTGTCGGACCGAGATCGGTCGTCTCCGAGTAAATGAGGGAGGTCGTTCGGCGTGTCTCCTTCAAATCGGGCAAGTACAATGCAGTCAGTCCATTATCCCGCAGCAGTTCGCTGCGCAAATAGGATTTGGGTAGCAAGGCAGAAGCCTTACAGGTTGGAAGCAGGCGTACAATCGCCTCAAAGGAGTCGATTTCCATTCGGATATCCGGCATGATGCCGCTGCGCTGGAACAAGTCATCCGTCAGACTGCGGTACCAGGTTCCTTTGGAGAATATAATCATCGGCAATCCTTGCAGATCTTTCATCGAGGCCGTTTCTGTCTTGACGGTTAATTCATGTCCAATGGGAACAACGAGCTCCAAATGATCATCAAATAGCGGAATGCAACGCAGCCCGGCTTCATGAATGGCAGACCCGACAATACCGGCGTCTGCTTTTTTATCACGTACAAAGGCGACGATTTCATGGGTTTTACCGGTGAGCAGCTTCAGCTCGGTTTGAGGATGCTTGCTCATGAAAGCTTCGACGAGGGTAGGCAGCGTCGTTTGGAGTGTCGTGAGGCTTGCGCCGAGTGTAAGCATACTCTGGGCTTCATTTTTGTGCTGGGACAGCTTTTGTAAAAAGCGAAGCTGTCGTTGCCGTTGCTCTAGCGCGAATGTATAAACAAATCGGCCAGTGGACGTAATTTCGAGCCGTTTGCCCCGACGATCAAAGAGATTCACACCCAGCTCTTCCTCCAGCTTGGCAATTTTGCGAGACAGGGCAGGTTGGGACAGATTCAGCAGTTTAGAGGCTTTATTCAGGCTGGACTGCTCGACAATGACGGCAAAAGCGTTCAAATCCTCAAACAAATCATCCACTTCCTCTCTATATGCAAAAAAGACATAATAATTAATACGTATATTGCAATTCCATTATAAGCCGAAAAGGAGTAACATGAAAGCGACACAAGATGTTCACACTTTTGTTTTTCCTTATAAGGGACACCTTGTTGGACATTTCCTGTCGGGAACTGTCATTTTATATGTTATATTACTATTGAAAACGCTATTATTGGGAGAAGGGAGCATGACCTAGATGAGAGGATTTTATTCCAGAAAGCTGCATTCGCTTCTTGGCGTCATTCCGTTGGCTCTATTTTTTGTTGAGCATTTGGTGACGAACTTCACAGCGGTGGAGGGCGGCAAGGAAGGATTTAATCGCAGCGTGGCCTTCCTGAATGGTTTGCCGCTGGTTATTGTGCTAGAAACGTTATTCATCTACTTGCCATTACTGTTCCACGGAATCTATGGCTTGTATATCGCTTATCAGGCTGACCCGAATGTCAAAAGGTTCGGATATTCACGTAACTGGCGCTTTCTGTTCCAGCGTATTTCTGGCGTCATTACATTTGTATTTATTATCTGGCACGTATACGACACACGCTTTCAGGTGGCTCTGGGTAAAGTAACTCATGAGGAGCTAGGCGGCGTTATGCATGGCATCGTGACGAACCCGGTTTATTTCATTTTGTATTTAATCAGTGTCGTTTCGGCATCCTTTCACTTTGCTAACGGACTGTGGGCATTTATGGTCAGTTGGGGGATTACTGTGGGACCACGTGCGCAAAAAGTATCTTCTTATATCTGTATGACCCTGTTCGTGGTGGTGTCTATCGGCTTCATCGCTTCCCTGCTTGCATTCCGCAGCGCGGAATTTCAGGAAACGGCAACTGCCTTGGTGCAATGCAGCGCTTTTAAACAGCTACTGTAAATGAGTCATATCCATTATACATCGTGTTGAGATTCTATTTTTAAACGTAAAAGGGGATTTGGTTAAAATCCTGAAAAAAAGGAGTGAGCAGAAATGGCAGCATCCAACATTATTGTCGTGGGCGGCGGTCTGGCAGGTCTAATGGCTACGATCAAGGCGGCAGAGGCGGGAGTTCACGTTCATTTATTTTCTTTGGTTCCGGTCAAAAGGTCCCACTCCGTTTGTGCTCAAGGCGGCATCAATGGTGCGGTAAATACCAAGGGTGAGGGAGACTCACCCTGGATTCACTTTGATGATTCGGTCTATGGCGGGGACTTTCTGGCCAACCAGCCTCCGGTAAAAGCGATGTGCGAAGCGGCTCCGGGGATCATTCATCTCATGGACCGCATGGGCGTCATGTTTAACCGGACACCGGAAGGACTGCTGGACTTCCGCCGCTTCGGTGGTACCCAGCATCATCGGACCGCCTTTGCTGGTGCGACGACAGGACAGCAGCTTCTGTACGCTCTCGATGAGCAGGTACGGCGCTGGGAATCTGCTGGTTTGGTGACCAAGTATGAAAACTGGGAGTTTTTACAGGCTGTACTGGATGATGAAGGCATCTGTCGAGGGATTTGCGGGCAGGATTTGCGTACGATGGAAGTGAAGACTTTTGCGGCGGATGCAGTTATTTTGGCGTCTGGTGGCCCCGGGATTATTTTCGGTAAAACCACGAATTCCGTCATTAATACGGGCACAGCTGCTGGTGCGGTGTATCAGCAAGGCGTACGCTATGCGAACGGTGAGTTTATCCAGATTCATCCGACGGCTATACCAGGGGATGACAAGCTGCGTCTCATGTCCGAGTCGGCACGGGGAGAGGGCGGTCGTATTTGGACGTATAAGGACGGTAAGCCATGGTATTTCCTCGAAGAAAAGTATCCAGCTTATGGAAATTTGGTTCCTCGCGATATTGCGACACGTGAAATATTCAGTGTATGCGTTGATGATGGACTGGGTATTAATGGCGAGAACATGGTCTACCTTGATCTGTCCCACAAGGACCCGAAAGAGCTGGATGTAAAGCTAGGCGGCATTATTGAAATCTATGAAAAATTCGTCGGTGACGATCCGCGCAAAATCCCGATGAAAATATTCCCGGCTGTTCATTATTCAATGGGCGGCATGTGGGTCGACTACAATCAGATGACGAATATACCGGGCTTGTTCGCGGCTGGTGAGTGTGAATTCCAATATCACGGAGCGAACCGTTTGGGTGCGAACTCGTTGCTGTCAGCCATTTACGGCGGGATGGTAGCTGGACCTAAGGCTGTGGAATATATCAAAGGCTTGAAAAAATCTGCACAGGATATAGCTACTTCCGTATTTGATGCGGCAGTTAATCAGCAGACGGAGAAGTATGAGCGTATTTTGCATATGGACGGAAAAGAAAATGCTTATGTTCTTCATAAAGAGCTTGGCGAGTGGATGACGAACAACATGACTGTGGTTCGTTATAATGACAAGCTGGAAGCTACGATCCACAAGATCAAGGAGCTGAAGGAGCGTTACTCTAACATTAACATCAATGACGCTTCGCGCTGGAACAATGCGGGTGCGGCGTTTACACGGCAACTGTGGAATATGATGGAGCTGGCCGAAGCGATGACCAAAGGTGCGCTACTGCGCAACGAAAGCCGCGGGGCCCATTACAAACCAGACTTCCCGGATCGCAACGATGAGGATTTCCTGAAAACGACGATTGCGGACTGGACACCGGAAGGGCCACAAATCTCGTATGAAGCGGTGGATGTTTCGCTGATCAAGCCGCGTATTCGGGATTATTCCAAGAACAAATAACGGAAGGGAGTGTATTTAGATGTCGGAGCAAGCAGTGAAGTCGAATAAAACAGTGAAGTTCGTTGTGACCCGTCAAGCTGATCCTAAAGCCAGTTCCTATACGGAAGAATTTGAATTGGCTTATCGTCCGGGGATGAATGTGATTAGCGCGCTGATGGAAATTCAGCGTAACCCGGTGGACAGTCATGGTAAAGAGACGGCTCCGGTGTGCTGGGAGTCGAATTGCCTAGAGGAAGTATGCGGAGCATGCTCCATGGTGATTAACGGCAAGCCGCGTCAGGCCTGTGCGGCGCTCGTCGATAAGCTGGAGCAACCGATTACGATTGCGCCGATGAGCACGTTCCCGGTAGTTCGGGATTTGGTCATCGACCGCAGCCGGATGTTTAATGCGCTCAAGAAGGTCAAAGCGTGGATTCCGATCGACGGTACCTACGATCTAGGCCCTGGTCCTAGAATGGCAGAGAAAAAGCGTCAGTGGGCGTATGAGCTGTCCAAGTGCATGACCTGCGGTGTCTGTCTGGAAGCTTGCCCGAACGTCAACGAGAAGACGACGTTCATCGGACCTGCGGCGATATCTCAGGTTCGCCTGTTCAACAGCCATCCGACAGGGGAAATGAATCAGGAAGAGCGGCTGGAGGCGTTGATGACGGACGACGGGCTGGAAGGGTGCGGGAACTCGCAAAACTGCGTACGTTCTTGCCCGAAAGGCATTCCGTTGACAACTTCTATTGCCGAAATGAACAAGGAAACGACCAAGCATATGTTCAAGCGCTGGCTGACTGTATAGCACTGGACAGCGTATAGGTTATGCCCAAACAGGCTTTTTCTCAAACTGGAGAAAGCCTGTTTTTTTGCGCTCAGGAATGATGGAGGGTAACATGGAGGAAGGAGCACGGGATAGCAGTTATGGTATAATTATGGTATTGTGTATCGTTTTTGGTGAAAAGGAGGCTGGACAGGTGACTGTACAACCGATAACGAATCGACCTGTCACTAGGTCGGATGTAATGAAGGGATTAAAGGATCTGGGAGTTCGGAGCGGCATGACATTGCTTGTTCACTCGTCGATGCGCAGCTTTGGACGCTTTGTTCCAGGCGGGGCCTCGGCCATTCTTGCCGCTCTAACCGAAGTGGTTGGCCCGGAAGGGACGCTGGTAATGCCGACACAGTCTCATGACTTGACTGATCCCTCGACTTGGATGAACCCGCCTCTGGATGAGTCATGGTGGGAACTGGTACGCGAGGAAATACCCGCTTATGATCCGGCTTGGACGCTGACCGGAGGGATGGGCGTCATTGTAGAAACGTTCCGCGGTCTGCCGGGAACCAAGCGTAGCGGACATCCGCATGTTTCTCTGGCGGCACGTGGACCTGCTGCTTCAGACTTGCTGGAAGCGCATGAGCTTGATTTTGGGCTGGGTGAGCATTCGCCCTTGGCAAAGCTGTATGAGGCAGATGCCTATGTACTGCTGTTGGGCTGCGGACATGACAGCAATACGTCCTTGCATTTGGCGGAATATCGAACAGCCTATAATGGACGAGAAGTGATCACGCATCAAGCTCCTATGATGGTGGATGGAGCAAAAGCGTGGGTATCTTTTCAGGATTTTAATATTACCTCAGATGACTTTGAGAAGCTGGGACTTGATTTTGAACGGGACTGTCCCTCAGCCTTTATGCGGGTGAACATCGGAGAGGCTTCATGTTTTTTCGCGAGGCAACGTGATTTGGTAGACTATGCGGAGCAGTGGTTGTCCAACTACCGCTAAAGCAGCTTCTGGACAGCAAGAATTTCTAAAAAGTGAGATCAAGGAATAGATTGCAGGGGGAATGCATATGGAGAAGACGCCGCACACCCGCCGCGAGAGTCAGGATGGCCCGCATCAGGGGGCCGCTATCCCTCCCGGTTCTTCGCGGCGTTCCATTTCAAATGAACCAGCCAATCCTTCGCGCCGCCATTTTTTGAAAAAAGCGGCTTTAGCCACAGCCGGAACCGCGCTTCTGGCTGGAGGATATGCTTCCTTATGGGAGCCTAATCATTTGGAAATTACACGCTTCAACTTGTCTCTCCCTCGTCTTCCGTCTGCTTTTGACGGAATCAGGGTCGTACATTTTAGTGATGTGCACTTGGGTTTTCACATGGATGAGCAGGATCTACGCGAGCTTGCGGACCGTATAGCAGGTCTGAAGCCAGATTTGCTCTGTTTTACAGGCGATATTGTGGATGACTATGCAGTATCCATGAAGGCTGCTGTTCCAGTTATGGCTTCTATGCACGCCACACTTGGCAAATTTGCTATTCTGGGCAATCATGATTATAGAGGTTTACCAGCCGGAGTACAGGAATTGTATCCGAAAACCGGGTTTACGTTGCTGAGAAACGAGCATGCGATTGTAGAGCTTGCGGGACAGCGTGTAGCCATGGTCGGTTTAGAGGATAACATCATGGGCAAGCCCAATCCGCAGCTTGCCATCCACGGACTACCTGATGAGATGTGCAAGCTCCTGCTGATGCATGAGCCGGACTATGCAGATGTGGCGGCGCAAATGTCCTTTGATCTTCAACTGTCAGGGCATACGCATGGAGGACAGGTACGCTTGCCGGTCATTGGAGCGCCGATGCCGCCTCCGGGTGGACGCAAGTACATCCAGGGATTATTTCATGTGGGGACGGAGAGAATGCCGCTGTATGTCAGCCGAGGCATTGGCATGACACATCTGCCGATTCGCGTGCTGTGCAGACCGGAGCTTAGTGTTATTACGTTAAAATCCGGCCAATAGGCCATGATCTTTTTTTCATCTTTATCATATATGTTGGAACTACATAAAGATGGCTTGAATGTAGTGTAGAGATGTAGTCGTTTCGGACAAAGGAGTGAGGTTCAGATGGATCGTATTGCTGTCATTTCAGATATTCATGGCAATTGGCCTGCCTGTGAGGCGGTGCTGGAGGATATTGCTTCCCGAGGCATTAGCCGTGTGTTTTGTTTGGGGGATCTGATCGGCAAAGGGCCTAGCCCGTGCGAGGTTCTGGATGCTGTCCGTCAACGTTGTGAAGTGGTCGTGCGGGGGAATTGGGATGAGCTGGTTAGTATTACGGATGATCTCAATTTTAGCTGGCAAGCTGAACGCTTGGGGGCAGAACGAGTGCAGTATTTGGCACAGTTACCGTTTCATTATGATTTCAGAATGAGCGGACGCCGTATCCGTCTGGTGCATGCCTCGCCGCAAAGTGTATATCACCGTGTGCAGCCATGGGATGAGCCGGAAAAACGGCTTGCCATGTTCGATCCATTAGCAGAAGAAAATGGAAAAGTTGCTTTTGCTCCGGATGTCGTGGGATATGGTGATGTGCACAATGCTTTTATCCAGCATTTTCAGGGAAAAACACTTTTTAACGTCGGTAGTGTCGGGAATCCGTTGGATGTTACGCAGGCTTCCTACTGCATTTTAGAGGGGGAGATGGGAGAGGAGCAGCCTACGTCCTTCTCCATTCATTTTGTACGTGTACCTTATGATATAGAACTGGCGGTAAAGCAAGCGGAGGAAGCTGCTGTACCTTCTTTGCCGTATTATATTCGAGAGCTGCGCACAGGAATTTACCGGGGGATTCAGGACCTGGATTAAGTATGGAAACATCCATTTCTAAAAGCCAATCCATCCGCAGGAGGGGACATTGTGCTGACCAGAGAAATGCTTCGTCTTGGGCTACCGGAGCTTTACGCCCGTCGAGTCCGATTGCGCCAGCTAAGAGCAGAGGATTATCCCGCGCTGGAACGGATCCTATCCGATCCATTGGTGATCCAATATGTGAATCGAATTCGCAAGCCAGTCTATACACGAATGCGGCGTCTGGTTGCGCAAATTAAAGTATCTGCTGATTCACTAGATTCCCTGCATTTTGCGGTGGAATGGCATCAGAGAAATGCAGGAGAGAGCAATTTACTTGGTGAGTCCAATGAGCTTACCTCCTCACCGTTGCTCGGTATCGTCTCTTTTCAGCAATGGAATGAAAGAACGGGTGAGGCGCAATTGGGCTATATTCTGGATCGTCCTTTTTGGGGACAGGGGCTGGCTACAGAAATGGTAGGAGAAATGCTGAATTTTGGTTTCGGATCTTTGAAGCTCAAGCGGATCGAAAGTCGTTGCCAAGAGGATAATCAGGCTTCCATGCGCGTGCTTATTAAAAATAAGATGCGCCTGCTGCGTACAATTGGTGCTTATGATCCCTCAGGCGAGGTACCGAGTGTATTGGTATTTTCGATGACCCAAGGGGATTATGCGTAGAAATGGCAGTGGAATATTTTGTTACAAAGATGAAATATAACTGCAAAACAACTCTAACACAGGACGGGTACAATACAGACATGACCCCCTTTTGAATAATATATGTTGCTGGGACCCGATGATTCGGGTCCTCTTTTTTTGTTATCCTATAGCTAGAACCGAACAGGAAAGAAGGGCTGGCATTGGCTTTAAATATATGGAGTGCAGACATTCATCATTTATTTGACCAATTCACTGAGCTTGTGGATGGTCATATTCATCATAAAAAATCGGAGCAACAACTCACGATTCCCCCGCATATGGGTAAGGGAAGTATGACTCGCACACGGATTCGTCCAGGTATGGAAATCGTGGTCACGGATCTCACCTTTGAACAGAATATGAAGCTTCATATTCAGGAGGCTTGTCCGCTCTTTGAACTCAGCTATTGCTTAAACGGTGAAATATACTGTGAATGGAACGGCAAAGAAAGTCATACCAATCGCTTGACCGGGAATGTTTTATATTTAGAGGATGAACTGGTTTATGAGGAAAAGAAGGCAGGTGTTCACCACCAAATGGTGGAAATAAGGTGTTCTCCCCAAGAGCTAATTTCTTACGCCGGAGATATTGCAGAAAAGCATAGCATAGAAACATGGTTACAGCGTTACAAAGGGAATATTGACGCCTACGCGGATACGCCCGCCATGCACAAGTGTGTTTATGACATGATACATTGTAACTACAATGGGACGATGAAACGGTTATACATGGAAAGTAAGGCAATGGAGTTTATTGCATTGTTTGGGGAGATGGATGGACATGTAACAAGGGGGATAAGCCATTTTATAAGTCGTGAAGATATTTCAAAGCTCCATAAGGCTCGTGAATTCGTCATTCTTCATTTTGAGCACCCCCTGTCGATTCAAGCGTTGGCCCGAAAGGTTGGGCTTAATGAATTCAAGCTAAAGAAAGGATTCCCCCATTTATTCGGAATGACTATTTTTGAAATGGTGCGTAAGCAAAGAATGGAAAAAGCTCTCTGGTACTTGGAAGTTGAACAATTAAACATTGGAGAGACGGCATTTTCAATCGGGTACAGCAACGCCAGTAATTTTACGACAACCTTTCGAAAGTATTATGGTTGTAATCCTAGCGAATATATCAAAAAAATACGTAATCCAGATACATTTACGAATAAATTTTAATGAAACAATCCTTCAAGCATGTCCATCATGTTTGGAGGATTTTTTATTGGTGCTCCTTCTATAGGCATAGAAAATACCTTTGCAGGTAGAGACCCCCTTACTTTATAGATGATAATGGTTATCAGTTGAGATGAGAAATGAAAAGATTAAAGATGCCCATTATAGGTTGGAGGAACTACAATGAAAGATCGTTTTGCCATAGCCATGACTAATCCTCAAGCAGTACAGCAGGTAGATTCGCGTCGCTGGTACGCATTAGCTCTTATTTTACTTCCTACTTTATTAATTTCACTGAACAACTATATGATGCAGGTTGCCCTTCCGATGATGCAGGCGGACCTGCATGCCAGTTTTTCAGAGGCACAGCTCATATTTACGGGATATTCTCTGGGATTGGCTGTGGCCTTGATATTGGGCGGCAAACTTGGAGATATGTATGGTAGAAGACGCATGTTATGTATCGGGGTGTTGGGATTTACATTGATGGCTCTGTTAGGGGGGATCGTATCGAAGCCTACGTTAATCATTATGATTCGTGTGCTTCAAGGGATATCAGCTGCCATGATTCAACCCCAGGTTCTATCTATCATGCAAAGCAGCTTTCTTCCCAAAGAGAAGGGACTGGTATTTGCAATTTACGGAGCTATCATTGGGGTTGGGTTTACACTTGGTTTAATACTGGGTGGATTTTTGGTAGACTGGAACCTTTTCGGCCTGGGCTGGCGCATCATTTTCTTTTTTAATGTCCCCTTTGGGCTGTTAGTGTTACTCTTTTGTCCTATTATTACGGAATCCTATGGCAGATCCGTGCCGAATATGGATTGGAGTGGGGCTTTTCTATTGCTTCTTGGTTTATTGCTGTTTGTCTATCCGTTGACAACCGGGCAAAAGCAGGGCTGGGCTTTATGGACATGGGGGTGTCTGCTGTTGTCCATTCTGGTTTTGGTTGCTTTTATAGTTACGCAGATGGGAAAAGAAAAGAGGGAAGGCTCGCCTTTTATTCGTCTATCTATATTTAGAAAGAGTTCATTCGGCGCAGGGATATTGACGGTAATTGTCATCTATCTTAGTATGTTTTCGTTCTTCTTTATTTTAAATTATTATGTACAATCCGGTTTGAAATACAATGTTCGATCCACAAGCATGGTCTTTTTACCGCTTGGTGTTGGCTTTTTTCTCACCTCATTATGGTCGTCCAGGCTAGTAAAGAAGTGGGGGAATAAGGTGTTGAAATCAGGTATGCTAATCATGGGGATTTGTAGCTTTCTGCTCATTGGATCGTTACATCTAGATGCAATCCATTTATGTCATATTCAAAATATCATGATACTAGGTGTATATGGTCTGGGTCTCGGGATGGCCACAACGCCACTGGCCCATGTCGTCCTTGGTGCTGTATCGGCTGAAGAGGCAGGAACGGGTTCAGGCTTGTTTACGACCTTTATGTACTTGGCTAATTCGTTGGGAGTCGCTTTGATCGGGTTCTTGTTCTCTTCCTTGCTCAATCACACGCTTTCAGAAGCTAATCTGTCAGATTATATCAGAGCATTCTCTATTTCTGTGGCAGTGAGTGGAGTTCTTGCCTTGGCTGGACTCATTTGCATTTCATTTTGTTACAAAGATGAAACATAACTGCAAAGTTACTTTAACATAGAGTGGGTACAACATAGATATGACCCCCTTTGAATTATATATATTGCTGGGACCCGAAGCTTCGGGTCCTCTTTTTTATGATTTTAGGAACGGTTCAGGCTGGTTATCAGCTCTAGAAGCCATTCATTTAGGGAGAGAAATGAGTACCCCTCTGACTGGGCTTTGGACGTATCCATGTACCACGATTGTGTAATACCAAATGGAGACATGTGCTCGTCTGCTGTTTTTTCTTTCACCACAGCTTGTTTTCCCGTTGCCTGCTCAATGATCGAAATGATCTCTCCAATTCTCACTGTACCGTCGGAACAAGCATTTACAGGACCTGTTAAATAAGTGTGACCGAGCCAAAGCAGAAAATCTGCGGCTTCATCGGAACGAATAAATGAGATTTGTGCTGTGGAATTAGGTACTCCGATTTCTGTTCCTTCACGAACATGTTCGATATGAAAATGAAGCCTTTTCGTATAATCATCTGTTCCCAATACAATCGGAAAACGAACAGCGACTACAGGGAATGTAGCTTGTTGCATAAAAACTGCTTCTGCCTGCCGTTTAGCCTCCTGATATGTAAAATCGTCTTTCCCGCCCTTGCGAACCGGGTAAGTTTGAGGATTAAAGATGTTCTCTGTCAGCACTTCCGGGCTCGAATCATAGACGGATAGGCTGGAGGTCACAATATACCTCCTGGCTTTAGCATCAAAAATCCGGCAGGCTTCGCTGGCTTCATCTGGAGAAAAGCAAATATTATCATAAACAATGTCCCACACTTGCTCACCTACCGCCTCTGCGAGCGCTTGCGGGTCGGTACGGTCTGCACAGATCCGCTGAACGCGGTCACCAAACGAATCGCTTGTTTGGCCTCGTGTGAGGATGGTAACGGAGTTCTCGGAACTCTCCAGCAGACGTTCCACTAGTCTCTTGCCAAAAAAGCGCGTTCCACCCAATACAAGTACCTTTTTCATACTTTAATCACTCCTTATAAGCTTGTTTTCATAGATCAGGATTTTGTAAAAATTCGATTCCAGTCGCTTATTGGTTTTTTGCAAAATCCTCAAATATTAAGGTAGACGAAATAATGACTGTAAAGGGTACAGAGCGAATGAAAAGAGCTTAACATACTTTGATGAAGTGTTCTTAGTGCGGAGCCATTTTGCAATCTATCATATACTTAGTTTATTTACATAGTTCATCTAACAGTTAAGTAAAAAAAAGGAGGATCATATGCCATACGTAGAGATTCAGGATTTAGAAATGTATTACGAAAAAATGGGTACAGCTGTGGAGGTAATGTGGCTTTATACTGCGCGGTGAAGCACCCTCAAATGTTCGCGACCGTTACGACCATAGGCTGTAGTGGAGTCGCATGTCCTGAGGGGGCAGATGAATTTGAACCGGAGTGGCTCATCAAAAACGAACGTTATGAAATGATTCATCAAATGGTGGAACGGCATGAGGAGGCACATCAGGGGAATTGGCAAGAATTTATGCGACAGAGTGCACAGGATTGGCGCCAATATCCGCAATTGACACGTAACGAGCTAAGCAGCATTACGTGCCCTGCATTATTTATCGCGGGTGAACATGATGATTTCGCCACCGAAGAGCAGCTTCTGGAATTATGCTCATGGGTACAAGACTCACGTTATCTAATTGCTCCGGGTTGTAGTCATCGACCGCACATGCTTAGAGAGAAGCCGATCTTAATCAATGATTCTATTCTTTCATTTTTGAACAAGCATGCAATCCGTTGATCATAAAATCAAATTATTCGCATAGCGGTGGAGCGCCGCCTAATCTTACTCTCCTAGAAGCTTCAAGAAATTGGCCGGCACCGTAATTTGCTGATTATTAATTATAATCTTCCGAAGCTCCTCTATGGAGTCCTCTTCACCTCTAGCGTCTTTAATTTCCTTGATCTCACGATGTAGACGCTCCATTTGGAGATCTAGCGCATTAGCGGAATCCGCTGCGTTCTTTAATTCACGTGTCAGACTTTCGGGAACGGACTGGTTGTACTTATAAAAGATTTTATGCTCCAGGCTGGCCCAGAAATCCATCGCAATGGTTCGAATTTGCACCTCTACGCAGACTAGCTCCTCACAATCCGACATGAATACAGGAACTTGAACCAGCAAATGCAGGCTCTGGTAACCGTTCGGCTTGGGATTCTTGATGTAATCCTTAATTTCCAGTACCTTCAAGTCACTTTGTCTCTGAAGCATGTTACTGACATCATAAATGTCAGAAATAAAAGAGCAAGTAATACGTAAGCCGGCGATATCCTTGATATGATCTTTGATAGCATCCAGCGATAACTCGCTATTTTTACGAATCATTTTATTCATGATGCTCTCAGGAGATTTAAGGCGTGATTTAGTATGCTCAATAGGGCTGTAATCGTGCAATGCTTGAAATTCCTGCTTTAATATTTCAATCTTGGTTTCCATTTCGTCGAGCGCAAATTTATAGATTAGCATAAATCGCGTGATATCATGTTTTAGCTTTTTGAACTTGTCCATAGGATCTTCCAAGTGCATATGTAATTCTCCTCACACATAGATGTCATAATCTTGCTAAGCGTTCGCCTTTGCAATGGAATTATCACCATATAAATACAATCCCCAACAATCCCATTGCAGCAACGTTCGTAAGATCAAATGATTTGCGGAGCGGCAATTCCCGCCTTAAATTTTAAAGCGCCACAGGAATTTTACGTTTTTCTTTAAAATAGACCCATTCCCGGAAGCCGATATCCTTCAGCATTGCCTTTACTTCTTCCCAATCATCGCCTACCCGCGAAGGCTTATGGGCATCCGAACCAAAAGTAACCTCTACACCAAAATGGTGCGCTCTTTCTAAAATAGAAGCAGACGGGTACCATCCGCCACTTAACTTGGTTTTACCCGAAGTGTTAATTTCAATCGCCACATTGGATTCCGCAATTACCTGCAAGGTTTCATCAATGGCTTCATCGGCAGGAATGTCTGAAAAGGCAGGGAAGTTCCCCTTCATTGCGTCAATATGACCCAAAATCTGAAACATGCCACTTCGCGCAGATTCCTGAATGAGCGTATAGTAGGCTTGTTTGACCTCGATTTTACGAGCGTCGCTTAATTTGTTCCAACGGTTACGGTTAAAAATGCTATCCCCTTCGACATTGTGAATCGACCCAATGAGGTAATCAAATGGATAAGGAGCCAGAGTGGAACGATATAATTCAGCAAAATCAGGAAAATAATCCGTTTCCAATCCGAGGAGCACGTCAATACGGCCTTCATATTCCTTTTTAAGCTGTTGTACCTCTTCTACGTATTCAGCAAGCTGTGACTTAGCCATATAAATTTTAGGAAAAGCCTGATCCTGTTCGCTGCCCAGGAAAGGGGAATGGTCCGAAATACCAATCGCTTGTAAGCCCGACTGAATGCCTGCTTCAATGTAATCTCGAATGTTTCCGTCTGCATGACCGCAGCGGAAATGATGGGTGTGCAGATCAAATTTCATAGTCTGTCTTCCTTTCGTAATCAGGGTTTATATTTCGTATGGTGTTCATAGCGAATTACGTTATTCAGAACTGGTGAAATTCGTCTCCGGCATCCCCTTCAGATCACTTAAAAATTGCTGCATGGCTGAGTTTAGATATCGGCCGGATTTATAAATCACTCCTACCGGATGACTAACTTCCAGCTCGGGAATATGGATCATTTTTAATGTGCCTGCACGCAGTTCAGAAGTGACCGATAGTCTGGAAATAATGGCAGCACCGAGATTAATTTCGACCATCCGTTTGACTTCCTCGCTGCTGGACAACTCGATCACGACATGAGGTACGATTTGGTGCTTTTTAAATACATCATCCACGAATTTTCGTCCCACCGTATCGGGAGAGAGCAGAATCAGCGGAATTTCCCGAAGGGCTTCAATGGTAGCATGTGGTTGTGAGGCCAGTGGATGAGTAGGAGACACGACTAGCTCAAAGGAATCGTAGTACAGAACCGAAGTGCTTAAGTTGGGATTACGTTCAATCAGATAACCGATGCCAACATCAATAAGTCCGTTCTCCACCTGCTGATAAATCATTGAGGAAGCCATGGATTGAATGGAGGTTTTGATGAGAGGGAACTGATCCTGAAAGTAGGAAAGCACGCGCGGTAAAATTTGAATAGCGATGGATGTTGTGGTGCCCAGCGCAATGTGACCCTGCGGTGTTTCGTTTAGATCGTATAATTTTTGTCTTAATTCCTCAACAACCTCTAATATGCGCTCGGCGTGTTCCAAAAAAACAGCTCCCCGGTCGGTCAGGGTGACAGGCTGGTTGCGGTCAATCAGAATGGTTTTGAACTCATCCTCTAGACTTTTAATTTGGGCGGACACCGCCGGCTGCGTCAAATTGAGAAGTTCTCCGGCTTTGCGGAAGCTCATCGTTTTGGAAATCATGATAAGTGTTTCAAGTTGACTGATGTTCATGAAGTTCCTCCTCTCTTTTCTTAATCTTATCGCAGCTGTATAGAATGAATATTTTTAGCCAATCCATAGGTTCATATGTAAAACCGTCGTTATGCTTTATTTCATTAAATTATAGGTTATTCGAGCAGGAAGGGCAATGAATCGAAGCAGAGCACCTTAAAGTGTGGTATATTGGGAAATAAAGACTAAAGTCCTGATATCCTTCAAAAATAATCAATCTAAAACCGGTAAGAAGTAAAGATATAGGACATTATTCACATTTTTTGTGATTTAGCTATAAAAAATTACCGGGTAGCTGTCGATAAGTGATATAGAGAGCATTTTATTGAGGATCGATTCGTTTTACAGTAGTATTTAATTAAAAAATTCTAATTTAAATGGGACTTTTGTTGTATGTCTAAAAGCCCATCGTAAAGGGGCGCTTTGATCGTGAAGGCAGAAGTGATAAATCCTTTTTTGGAGTCGGCGCGACGGGTCATTGAACAATTGATCCAAGTATCTCCTTCACCCGGAAATCTTGGTGTGAAAAATGTCGAGCTGGTGGACGACCACATCTGGATTATGATCGGGATGACCGGACAGCTTAGCGGAAATATTGTGTTCGGCCTGAATGAACAGGTGGCGCTACGTATGGTATCAGCGATGATGGGCGGATTTGTGTTGACTGAAATTGATGAGATGGGAAAAAGCGCAATTTCAGAATTGGGCAATATGATTAGTGGTAATGCCAGTACGATTTTGTCCAATCAGGGAATTGTCGTGGATATTACGCCTCCGCAGGTCATGAAATCAGAAAACTTGACCACTTTTGTGCCTCAGCGTGCCCTTTATATTCCGCTCACGGTGGAAGGAATCGGTGAGCTGGATATTCAGGTGATGATCTCTTAATATTAAAGGAGCAAGTTTCTTTAGTGTGGAGGGATGACCGTGAGTATACTACAGGACAAGATAGTTGTGATTACAGGTGCATCTAGTGGAATTGGCGCCCTTTGCGCTCAGTTGTTAAGCGAAAAGGGCGCGATTCCTATTTTAACAGCACGCTCGCAGGAGCGACTGAAGCAAGTATCTGCGGGAATCAGCGGCAGGCATGAGCTTATCCAACTGGACGTCACCCGCCAGGAGCAGGTAGAGGCTGTTGCTGCACGAGTATTGGAACAGTACGGACGGGTCGATATATTGCTTAACAATGCGGGCTACGGAAAATTTGAGTATTTTAATGAAACGGACCTGACGGAGTTTGAACAAATGATGGACGTGAACTACATGGGTGTTGTTCGCTGCATCAAGGCGTTTCTGCCGCAAATGACAGAGCGGGGCCATGGACAGATCGTCAATGTAGCATCGATGGCTGGGAAAATCGGGACAGCCAAATCGTCTTCTTACACGGCGACGAAGCATGCTTTGCTCGGTTTCAGCAATGCGCTCCGGCAAGAGCTGCGCGGGAGTGGAGTGACTGTAACGACGATTAATCCGGGGCCGATCGACACACCGTTTTTTGAGCTGGCAGATCCTACAGGAGGATATGTTCGCAATGTAAGCTGGTTTATGCTAAAACCTGATAAGGTAGCACGGCATATCGTAAGAGCGATGGAGCTTGGCAAGGAAGAGGTTAATCTGCCACGGTGGGTATCTCCTTTTCTCAAGCTGTATCAGTTAGCTCCCAGACTAACCGACAAGCTGGGTCATGGCGTGATGAATAAGAAATAAAAGATGTCCCGTAAGCCATTAGCTATGGTGAGGGACATCTTTTATTTTTGTGATTTGGTAACAGGGCTATTTTCGCATATAATGGAGAGTAACGAATTTACGTATAGGGGTTGGACCTTTTCATGACATTGAATTTTGAATCGCTCGGCGTTGAACAAGATCTGTTGGACAAATTGACTGAGCATGAAATTACACAGCCTTCGCCAGTTCAGGCAGAGGCTATACCGGAAATAATGAAGGGAAAGCATGTTTTGGCGCGTTCACAAACTGGCACAGGCAAGACACTGGCTTATTTGTTGCCGCTGTTGCAAGCGATTGATCCACAGAAAAAGGCTACGCAAAAGCTGATACTAGCTCCAAGCCAGGAACTGGCCATGCAAATTGTACGTGAGGGTCAGCGGTACGGAGAGCATCGCGGAATCCGTGTACTCGGTCTGATTGGTGGGGCGGCTATCAAACGTCAAATCGAAAAGCTCAAGGACCATCCACAGCTTGTCGTGGGCACACCAGGACGTGTACGGGAACTCATCGCTTCGAAAAAGTTGAAAATGCACAATATTACAGCCATTGTCATCGATGAGGTGGATCAGATGTTCCAGCTCGGCGGAGCAGGCGATGTAACAAACATATTGGGCACCGCCCAACGTGATCGTCAATTGGTATTCCTGTCCGCGACGCTGAACGATGAGATCCAGTCGCTGGCGAAACGGGAGATGCGTGACTACGTAGAAATTGGGATTGATCCCGACCAGAAGACAGCCAGTGGATTGGAACACTATTACTTTGTATCTGAAGAACGGGATAAGGTGGATATGCTGCGCCGTCTGGTACGTCATTTTAATCCAAGAAAAGCGCTGGTGTTCGTGAATACAACCAATGCCATCGGGGAGATTGAAGCCAAGCTCAAGCATATGGGGCTGACTACGGCATCCTTGTATGGAGATGCGGATAAAGTCACGCGTAGCAACGTGTTGGCCCGATTCCGCGAGGACAAGCTCAAAGTGCTGGTCGCTTCGGATGTGGCAGCCCGTGGTCTGGATATTGAGGGCCTTGAAATGGTCATTCATTTTGACCCGGCTACGGATAGTCAAGCTTATGTTCACCGTGCAGGACGGACAGGACGGATGGGACGCAAAGGATTGGTGGCGTCGGTTGTCACCGACCGTGAAACGTTCATCATGCGTAAGTTCTCCCGTGAACTGGGCATTGACATCGCAGAGCGTGCGTTGCACGGAGGTCGAGTAGTTGTGCCGCGTCCGGCGGATGCCAAGCGTGCACCTGTAAGACCATCCGAGGCCAGATCCATATCTGACGGAGCACAGACGGAAAACCGTAAGGCACCTGTTCGTACCGAAAACGGACGTCCTGGCAGGAATTCCGCGAACGGTTCAGCTCCAGGCAAGAGCAAAGGAGCAGCCTTGTCCAAAGCAGGAAAAGCACAACGCGAGCGTGATCGCAAAAACAAGGGTGCACCAAGATGGCTGAAGGAAAAAGGATCAAAACCGAACGAGTAAGGGAGAAGAGGGGGAGCCATGGAACAACAGCCTGTGTTGCAAATTAACGGACTGACCGGCGGATATAGCGCCAAGCGCCCGGTGCTGCATCAGATTTCGCTGGATGTGAAACCGGGCGAAATGGTAGGATTGATCGGTCTGAACGGGGCCGGGAAAAGTACGACCATGAAGCATATTTTGGGCCTGATGACACCGCAGGCCGGAGAAATTCGTGTGCAGGGTCATAAGCAGGATGAAAATCCCGAGGAGTACCAGGGAGCCATTGCTTTTGTACCTGAATCTCCAGAGCTGTATCCTGAAATGACGGTGATGGAGCATATGGAATTCACGGCCAGAGCGTACGGAGTTAGCGAAGCAGATTTCCGCACGCGCAGTGATCAAATGCTGGACTTGTTCCGTATGCGGGATAAAAGTGGAAGTATGTCGATGCACCTGTCTAAAGGGATGCGCCAGAAAGTGATGATTATGTGCGCATTTTTAGCAGGACCGCCGTTGTATGTCATAGATGAGCCTTTTTTGGGTTTGGACCCGCTTGGTATTCGTTCCCTGCTAGACTTTATGTTAGAGATGAAGCGTTCGGGTTCGTCCATTCTGCTCAGTTCTCATATTTTGTCCACGATTGAAAATTATTGTGATCGTTTCATTGTACTTCATCAGGGTGCCATCATTGCACAGGGTACGCTGGACGAAGTGACAGCACAGGCGGGTAAGCCGGGCATGCCGCTGGAAGATGCATTTTATGAGCTGGTACAGGGCAGGGAATGAGCATGGATTTGCAACGTTTGCATAAAGAAAGACGTGTAGCGTTCTGGGGACAGGTGCTGCCCTATCTGGGCTATGTCATTCAGAGCGGTCTGGCGGTGGTCTTCGGCTTTGCACTGATTGCCTTTGCCGCATGGTACACGTCGCTGCTGATGCATACTCCACCGGATTTGCCCATCCGCTGGATCATGCTTATTGTGGCTATTCCGATTGCTCATGCGAGCTTTCGTACGTATCTAAACGCGGCGGATATTGTTTTCCTCCGTCCACAGGAGCACGCGATGCACGATTATTTTAAGGCCAGCCGGATTCGGGGTGTGGTGTATAAAATATTCGGTTTGCTATTGCTGTCTATTATCGTGTGGCCGCTGTATATTCGCAGTGATGTCGCGCCTAAGCCGCTGCTACTAACCCTGCTACTGTTCGTGCTGTTAAAGCTGCTATTTAGCTACGGCGGCTGGCAAGAGCTTCGCATGGTATCGATTGGCGGAAGTGTAGGCTATCGTCTGCTTCGGTGGGTGTTGGCTGTGCTGATGGTAGCCGCATGGCTATGGCAGCCTCCACTACACAGCGTGCCATTTATCATATTGGTCGGTGTGGTGTACGTGCTTGTTCTGCGTTTTCCGGTCAAGCTGCTAGTGGCTTGGGAAAAGCTGATTCGTACAGAGGGGATGCAGGCTGCTCGGGTGATGCGCACTTTGGGCTGGTTTGTCGATGTGCCCGCCCTTACGCAGAGAGTGACGCCACGTCGTTGGTTGTCCTGGTTGGGAGGTAACATACCTTGGAACAGAAGGGGAGCGTATCGTTACCTGCTGTTTAAGACGTTCCTGCGTACAGAGCCAGCAGGTATTGTCATTCGGCTTGGAATTCTGGGGTTGTTAATTATATATATCACCCATGCTAGCTGGATTGGTATTGCAGTATATTTATTTTTCATATTTCTCATTGGTGTACAGGTCACTTCACTACGGCAGTATCACAAGGATTCGTTATGGCTTCAGTTATATCCGATTCCTGCGCATAGTCGTCGTGCGTCTTTTCTCGACTTTGTTGTTCGGTTGACGTTGCCGGCTGCTGTGGTGCTGTGGCTTCCTTTTCTGGTAAAAGGAACGGAAGATCTACTGTCTACACTGCTCACGCTGCTTGGGGGAGTTGCAGTAGTGTTCCTGTTACGAGGCGCTCAAGCCAAAAAATGGCGTTTGGACGGCCAGGATGAAGAAGAAGTGTAATGTGTATCTATGTAGATAAAGTAAAGGCTAATTCGTAAGCAGCAAGAGCTGCCTGCGAATTAGCCTTTTTTTTGTACGCTCACTGCTATCGTAGCCGTGGGTGCAGATAATCGTCTGCTTATATGAAGATCGTTTTGCTGATGATAACTAATAAAATGAACAGTACCAGAATTGTTCCTGTGCTTGTAAATGCGCCGTAACCACCGTAACCGCCTCTTGTTTCTTCTGCTCCCATGCTCATTCCCCTCTCGGTCATTGTGATAAAGGATACATCGTATCTTATGAAGTGGATTTTCAGATTGCGTGGGCCAATGCTCAGGTATGTTGCCGAATCGCCTTATATTTTTCATCAGATGTAGGGGAGGAGAGAGGAAAAGGCACGTATTATCGAGAATAGAAGAAGTACGTAGTCATTATCACTTGGAAAGTGGGAAAGACGAGATGCTGATAGATAAGCTGCTCGTGAACATATTTCTTGTGTTTGTACCATTATTAGTATATAGCGCTTTGTCAGATCATCGGCATATGAAACATACCCCGTTGCTTATGGGAGGGGTGCTGGGTGTGTCTTCTGTGCTTTGCCTAATGTTTTCGTACATTTGGTATGGATTATATTGGGATCTTCGATATGTTCCTCTGATCCTTTCTGTTTTATATTTTGGTCCTAAGGCAGGGCTTCTGAATATAACGCTGATGGTGATGGCTCGTATGTATATAGGTCCTGAGTCTATAGTGGTAGGATTTCCCAGCATGATGTTGTGTTATTTGGGCCCTCTCTTGGTGAGAAAGAAGTTTATGCAGCTCAATAGTATGTTGCTTCGGGTGGGCATGAATATGCTAATGAGTATATGGACCAATATTGCCATGCTTATAATTCTATTAATACATTCCTGGGCCAATGGCAGGCTGGATAAGGATGAGATTGAGCTGATCCGGGCAATACTCTGGTTTGGTGTGATCCAACTCCTAAGCATTGGAGCCTCCTCTTTCTGGATGGAGTTTAGTTTGGAACGGGAAGAAATGAGAAGGAAGGTTAAATATGCTGAGCATCTGAATACGTTAGGTGAACTGGCTGCCTCTATGGCTCATGAAGTGCGGAATCCGTTGACCGTTGTTAAAGGGTTCCTGCAAATGGTTCAGTCAGGGCTAGAAGGGAAAAATCGCAGATATATCGCTTTGGCACTAGCGGAGGTCGACCGGGCCGAAAGAATTATTAGCGACTATCTGAACTTATCCAGACCGCAGATTGGGAACACAGAGCTGATGGATCTGTCTGGCATGGTTCAACAAATTGTTTTGCTTTTGAAACCGATGGCGACCAAGCAGGGCGTAAGACTGTATACTGAGCTAAGGAATGAAATATACGTATATATGGATCGTAATCAGCTGTTACAGGCATTAATACATGTGACGAAAAATGCGATCGAAGCTGCGGATGATGGAGGCAGGGTATACATAAAGCTGGCGATTCAGGAAGAGAAGGCATGTCTGCATATTAGGGATACGGGAAAAGGCATGAGTCAGGAGCATCTGGAGCGAGTGGGCACTTTGTTTTTTTCAACCAAAGAGGTAGGAACGGGACTGGGAACGGTCGTCTCCTTTCGAATCATTGAAGCCATGAACGGAAGTATACACTATGAGAGTGAGCCTGGAGTCGGAACCGAGGTAGTCATCCTGCTGCCACTCGCACAGGAATCTTTGCTCGCTGCTGAAGGATAGCTTGTTTCGAAGTGTGATTCACAATGGTTCAGCCCATTAAAAAGCGGTATGCCGCAACATCCGGCATACCGCTAATGATGCTATATTTAATCTGTTACATATTAGGTGTTCAACAAATCTTGTGCGCCACGGTAAACAATGTCATACAGGTCTTCCAGATACTCTTCCTCGATACATGAGAATGCGATTCGGAGATCATATTCACCCAGCGCAATCGTTCCTACCCCATATTGTTCCAGCAAATGTGTACGCAGTCGTTCAGCGGACAAGCCGTTCAGCTTGAGGCACATAAAATAACCTGAATTGAAAGAATAGTAGCTCCATACATCTCCGTATTTTCCACTATCGAGCAACGCTTTGACTTTGTTAGCCCGTCCCTTCATAATCTGGAACTTTTCTTTCTTCTGTTGTTCAAAGTCCGTTGACTTGAGGGCATCCAGGACGAAGGTTTGAGATGGGTGAGGACCGCTCGAAATCGTTGCCCGAATAATCCCTAATGTTTTTTGTTCCAGTGCGCTCAGTACATCCTGATGTTCCGAAGCAAAGGTAATAAATCCGACACGGAAGCCCCAAACGAATTCTTCCTTGGTAGCTCCGTCAATTTTGACTGGTAGAATTCTCGGATGAAGTCCAGCTAACTGACCGAATAGTGATTCATGCAGGGAGTCCTCGAAGAACAGACCAAAATAAGCGTCATCCGTCACAACTACGACATTGATGCCCGCTTCCGCGGCTTCCTGGATGGCAGCAACAATTGCTTTACCCTCTTCCACTCCCGGTGTGTAGCCTGTCGGGTTATTCGGGAAGTTCAGCACAACAATCGCTTTGCCGTATTCTTTCTGCGCCAGTAGCGCCTCGCGTAATCCATCACTATTAAAACGTTGATCCTCTGTGAACAACGGGAAATTCACCAAACGTCCATGACGGCGAATACCGAAAGTCAGCTCATAGTTTTCCCAGTTTTTATCTGGGTAAATAACAGCGTCTCCTTCATCCGTGAACAGATCGGCAACGATGCTCAAACCGTGGGTCAGCGCGTTCGTAACTACGGGAAGGCCGTAACTTTTTCCAGCCAATGAAGGGTTCTCCTTCAGCATTTTGTCACGCCATACACTACGAAGTTCAGGTTTGCCTGCAGGGGGAGCGTAAGGGTATAAATCCTTGGGATTGTAAGCGGACAGCTTCTCCTGAATGACCTCCAAATGCATAGGACCATTGCCTTCAGTAGCAATGCCAATCGTAGCGTTGTACTTTTTAGCAAGCTTCCCTGCCTCTGCGGATTGACTCAAAATCCCTTCTTTTGGGAAATAAATTTCTTTCCCTAAAAGAGAAAGCATTTGATATACATGCTCGTTGCCTGTCTGAATGTTTTGGTTTAACTGCGCTGCCAGTGGATTCATTCCCGTTTCATCCTTCCAAGTCATTTTGATTACATATTATAGCATTACACACGGTAAGCGTCACGCAAAAGCATCTGGAACATAAAAACGCATTTTTTTGCTTAATGACGGCGCTGAGCTTATATTATAAATTAATGGGATAAAGGACAACCAAAGATGAACAAAAGGAGGTGCAGATTTTGCTGGATACATCTGCGTCATCGTTTATCCTGTTGTCGGCCTTCGCCAAAATTGTGTGTGAGCCGGGCTGGAAGTGGCAGGTACGCGAGAAGCCGATGCCAAACTATGATTTATTTTATGTATGGAGCGGAGAAGGAACAGTGGTCTTAAACGGGACGTCGTATCCGGTAAGCAAGGGGAGTTGCTTCCTGTTCAAGCCGGGGGATGATACCCGTGCCACACATAACCCGCAAAAGCCGCTCATACTTACCTATATTCATTTTGATCTTATCGAACAGCCAAAGCTTATCCCTGCAAGCTACCGTATGCTGGAGGAAACGTTCGAGGTAGAGCATATGCTTGCCAGATACGTTCGACTACGCCTGGAGCGTGCTTACGGAGCTGACGAGGAAGGCAAGCTGATCCTGAAACAACTGATGATTCATCTGCTGCGTGCGGACCGCAAGGAGCCTCAGGAGCAACAGGCCAGTAACCAGCTCACCGAGGTCATTCGGGAAACGGCCAACTATGTGCGTCAGCATCCGGGACTTCCTCATCGCGTCGAGGATTTGGCTGCACGGGCGGGGCTGTCACCGCGTTATTTTTCGATTAAATTCAAGGAGCTGCTGGGTGTGTCCGCGCAATCTCATATTATCAGCATGCGGATTGAGCGTGCACAGCATCTATTACTACATGCCGGAATGAATGTGACCGAGGTGGCAGAGGCTTTGGGGTATCGTGACATCTTTTTTTTCAGTCGCCAATTCAAGCAGTACACGGGGAAAAGTCCGTCTGAGATCCGGTAATGTTATGGACGGTGGACAAGCTTCTTCGGATTTAGGTGTAATGGGATTAATGAATAACGAATATAAAGGATAAATTCTAAAAAAAGGACCCGAGCAGTTACGCCGGTCCTTTTTTTATGAGCAATTTAGCATCATCCGATCCCGATGCTCATATGTGTAGCTATAATACGATTACGGTAAATCCACTTATACTTTGGGATCATGTCGAAAGCAACCCAGACGTTGTCCCATTTTCACCGCATCTCCCGGCTTCAGTGCGGGGTCTGGATCAAACGTGCCGTTTTCAGTTAGCAAAACGACAGTTGATCCAAATTCGAAATAGGCGAGATCGTCTCCTTTTGTCCATGAGACGGCTTTATCATCCGTATATTTGATGCTACTCACATTCATTGCGCCAACCTTGACGACCGCCACCTCACCATATTCATGGGCAATGTACGTAATCTGTCGTTCATTGCGGCTAAGAACTGCTCGCATATGTTGCAAGCCGAAGTCATTCACTGGGTATACCTTGCCGCGCAGATGTTCTTTTTCTACCAGCGTACCGGATACTGGTGCATGAATGCGATGATAATCCGTCGGGCTGAGATAGAGCACAAAAGCATAGCCGTGTGTGTATTTTTCAAGACGCGGAGAGCGGTTAAGAAGCTCTTCCAGGGTATAGTCCTGCCCTTTGACATCCAAAAGAGTGCCGGACGTAATTGGGCCAGTGAAAGTAATCCGTGCATCCACCGGACTGGTCATCACCTCGGCGTTCGTATCAATCGGGCGCATGCCCGCTTTTAATTTGCGTGTAAAATAGGCGTTTAGGGAACGGTATTCCTTCCATTCCTGTTCCGCCTCATGCGTCTGGATCTGGTACGTACGTATAAAGGTGGGGATAAAAAGTCGGCTTGCACCGCTTTGCGCGAAGGAGCCTACAATCCGGCACACCCACTTGCGCGATGATAGCTCCGTCATGAGCCGCAGCCACTGTTTTGCCATTACAGATCCCCCTTGTTCATTTCCGAGCCGTCTTGGCCGGAACCTGTCCGGCCGCTCTGAACTATATTGACACAGAATGTGACGTAAATCAATACAGTGGACGGCCTGGTGAACGTTCGGTGTCTGACGAAGGCATCCGTTCGAGAAGCCAACGAGCGTAAGCCATCGGCTGAGAGTATGTTTCTTTCCAGACATTGTGCATGCCCGCCTGGCTGAAGCCATAGCGCTGGTCACGACCGTTACATTCGATAAAAACAATCTTGCCCTTATGGGTAATTCCCAGATCCAGACCGACGTCGGCGAGACGAGGAAGGTTTTGTGCCAGCCGGTGCACGATTTGTAACGAGAGTCGCTCCAGTTCATTCATCAGCCGGACTGCGTTCGAAGTCTGAACCGTCTCTGTTTGTGATAACACTTCCAGTAAGGAACGGGCCGTACCACCCTGTGCCACATTCGAGACGAAGGTGTGGGAAGGAGCAATTTTAGCATACATGCCTGTTACACCCCAGATACCGCCATATCCGCGCTGAACCGACACACGGACATCAAACGGACGATTGTTGTACAAAGCAAGCGGTATGGTTTCCTGTACGATATGAGGCGCATGCAGCAGTCGTTTGTGTAGAAATAATGGGAGTTCTTCGACATTCAAACGTAGTGTGGACCAACGCTCAGGTATAGCCGGATGAGCACATTGCAAAGTCCAGCCTCCGCGGGAATGCCGCAGACGCATAATTCCTCTACCCACGCTGCCGCTACTGGGTTTAATTACAACATCTCCGGTTTCCTCCATCAAGGTATGGATGGAGGAAAGGTTGCCTTGCAATGTTTTGGGGAGGTGTATGCGTAGCAAAGGGTCTTCCTGCAGAATTGCATGTATATGGTCTTTGTGGAAACGGTTTTGTTCATTAAAAATATAGAATCCCTTTTGGACAAGCTTGTTGATATCTTTAGCATTTTCATTTTGCCGATAGAGAGTCCGATTGTGGATGACCGGCGGCAACGGAAGAGTCATCTGCCGATACTCGTTGCCGTGTTTAACAAAAGCCCGGCATGTTCCGGTCGCTATATGAATATCCTCCAGACGAAGAAAGCAGGGGATGAGCTCGTAGCTTAACCCGGCGTCCTCGTAATTGGCGATAGATTCATATCGCGTCCTCATGGCGGGAATGCCCCGGTAGGTTGCCGGGTTGAGCATGACGCCGACATGCAACATGAGTATGTCCGCCCTCCTTGTAGTCACTCCAACTGATCATACTGTGATTCTAGTCCATCATATGTATCAAAGATCGGCCAGGCATGGACGCTAGCCTTGCGGTAAGCCCAAAGTTAGAAGCGAGGCACCTTTCAGGGGGGCAGACGATATGATACAAGATGATTGTTGAAGAGTGTTGGAATAGGGTCAGAAAGTAGGTGAGGTGATGCAGAGGCCGAAGGTGGCAGTCGTTACACCGGGCTCCTTTGTTATACCTTCGCCCCGCAGCAGTTCTGTGGAACGGGTAATTGCCCACATGGTACCGCTGGCTAGTCATGAGCTCCAAGCGCAGATCTATGGCATAAAGGGAGCAGAGGCACCTGATCATGGCGATGTCGGCGGAATTCTCTGCATGCGTTATACGCGGGGAGCAGGTTATATTTCTGAGGTGATTGCTGATTTAAAGAGATGGTTACCAGCGGTAGTAGATGTACACAACCGCCCGGCAGTTGCGTATGCAATTCGCGAGGCTTTACCCGATAGTCGGGTTGTACTGACTTTGCATTCGACCACGTTCATCCGGGAGCCCAACCTCAAACGGGAGGAGATGGGTAGGCTGCTGGGATCGATGGATCGCATTATCGTGAACAGTGCGTATTTGGGGGCAATCGTAGCTTCTGACTGTCCCGACGCGGTCAGGGAACGCATCGTCATAAACAAGCTGGGTATCCATCCCGGCGATTTCCTGCCAAGATGGACTCCTGCAGCAGAAGCGGCCAGATCGGCGCGATTGGATGATTTCGGCTGGTCAGGCCGTCAAATCGTGTTATTCACGGGCAGACTGATGCCAGGAAAAGGCGTTCACCGACTGCTCAAGGCCTTGCGGCATGTCGTTCGCGCTTGCCCGGACGTACTGCTGCTCATTGCAGGTAGTGCCTATTACGGGCATGACCGCCTCACGCCGTACACGGCGTCGTTGCATCGGCAGATGCGTAAACTAAGGTTGGGGAAGCATGTGCAATTCCTAGACTATGTTCCGCATCCAGCATTGGCCTCGCTATATCAGCTAGCCGATGTGACCGTTGTTCCTTCAGTGAAGGATGAGGCCTTCGGGCTGGTCAATCTGGAAGCCATGGCAGCAGGAGTGCCTGTGGTCGCTTCACGAATCGGCGGTATTCCGGAGGTTGTACAACACGGCGAGACAGGCTGGCTTGTGCATCCGTCTCACGGTGAGCAGGAAATGGCCGATGCCATCATCAGGTTGCTCCAGCAACCTGGCTTGCGACGACGGATGGGAGAAGCCGGGCTTGGCGAGGTACGAAGACGATTTTTATGGCAGCACTCAGCACAACGCTGGGCACAAATCATAACGGACTGCGCAACGGAGTGACGTAGGCGCTGTTACGCGCATAGGCTATCTTATAGGCATTAGCCATGATTTCCAGCCGGGTGAATGAAGCGGGGCGACCGCTGGTTCACTCCTGTGCCAAAGGAGCGATCACCATGAACCATCGTACGAACCATAGCCTTAAGGATAAAAGAACAGCGCGGCGTAACCTCTCCAATGCAGTTCCCTCACCCCGTGTTAATAAGGAGAAAGCGGCTTCGACTTCCGGCAGTCATAGACCGAGCCAGCGCGGGACGGCAACGGTCCCTGCCCCCGTAGAGAAGGATACCTCGGTTCAAGCTATAGAGGAAGCGGCATGGAAGAAGCATAAGCTTCCCAAAACGCTAGAGGAAGCGATGCAGATGAATCGAGCATCTGTACTGCTGTTGTCTGTGCCTGAGTCAGATACGGAATACAGGACGGATAACGACATACCGTCTATTACGACGGAAGGTCAGGCAGAGCAAGATTCGTTACTGGATTGTTCCATAACCAGTATTCACATTGCGGAAGGAAGACACCGCCCAAAGCAGCGCGTGGTCTTGCCCGAGCAAGATATCGATCTAGCTTTCGATACGGAGAAAGAATTAGAACTGAATGCCATTCACGACGGATCAGCGACCAGTGATGAAGCTTCTGACGATCATATGGCTTCACCTCAATATGGTAGCATTTCTTTTCACCTCCCGGCCCGAGCGGATAGGGCTGAAGTGAGCGTTTTATTTGAGAAGCCTTTTGTAGATACACAATATGTAATCACCGCCAATGGGAGTGTACCGGGAGTGATGGTATCCGTCACACAACGTCAGAGGTATTCGGCAGTACTTACTGTGGAACGCATACACTCGGGACCGATATGTGAAGGGTTGGTCCTTTGGATTGCCATGGGGCAATAATAAGAAGCTAGGAATATAAGTTGCCAATAATCAACTTCATACTAGAAAAAGGCGTCCCATAGTGGGACGCCGTATACATAAGAGGTAAGGGGGTAGACTTGTAATATCGGGGAAGTTTGTATTTATTACTTATCTCACACCTACAGCGTCAAAAGACTTAATAGCAGAGGTTACCGCTATTGAATTATCACCATAACTATCTCTGGCCGCTTGGATAACAGCAGCACGCGCGGTGGAGAAGTTAGATGTGGAAGTCAGATAATTGGTGAAGGCATTATAATAAATATATACGGCTGCATCACGTCCGATTCCATCTACCTTGACACCATGGAAGGTGCCGCCTTGTGCCAGTAGATAGTAGGCTTTATTAATAATACCGCTATTAATGTGGGCTCCACCATAATCCTCGTTGTTGGGGTCAGGATAGAGATTACTGTAGTGATCGACTTGACCATACTTGACAGGATCGGAAAGGGAGCGTATTGCGTCGCCCTTAATATTTGGTGTATAAGCAACTTTGCCAAAATCCCAATTGGTACGCTCAATGTCGTTGCCTATAATATCTGAGATGGCTTCACTTAATGCACCAGATTCAGCGAAATACACGAGCCCTGATGAATGCTCGGTCACACCGTGTGTTAGCTCATGGGCAACAATTTCGAGGTCGCTGCTGAAAGGGGCAAATAACGTGCCGTCTCCGTCTCCGTAAAGCATATGAGTGCCGCCCCAGTGAGCATTATTGTAGTTCTTTGCGCCGTAATGTACTGCCGAAGCGATGGCCATGCCATGCCCGTCAATGCTGTCGCGTCCAAATCTATCCTTGTAATAATCGTAAGTACGGATAGCGTAAGCGTGGGCATCCACCGCAGCCGGATCTTCCCATACGTTATCTGAATCTGTATACAGGGTGCCGGGGAGCGACTCGGTGTTGTGGACGTTATAAGTTAAAATGCCTTTACCACGAGTCATATCCTTTAGTTGATACTTTTTGCCCGAAGCTGTTGTTTCAAATGTTTTGGTATCACCGAATACACCGCGCCCTGTGCCGATCACTTCGTTAAGGATGTCATACTTGAATACGATTTTTCCATCATTAGCGTCAATAAAGTAACGTGTGCGCAGCAGAGTGGGTTGTAAAGTATTAACTTCAGTTACATAGACTAGACGTGTTGAGTCTCCATCGGGATAGATGTACAGTTCTGCTTTAGGGTCCACGCTTGGTTCCAGATTGGCAATTTTGGGGATAGAAGATGCAGGCTCTACCGCTTCCAATTTACTGTTCTCCAGTTCAGTTGCTTTATCCAAATCCAAGGAGTCCTTATCAAAAGAGATTGACAATTCATTGTTAGATGCTTTTTCGTAAGTGTCTTTACTTACACTGCTTGTACCCTCGTAAGGTTCAGGAACGATTTGGACGGAGGAAGAGGGAGATTGAACCCGTATAGCTGCATCTTCATATGCGGTATATACAGCCTCAGTAGCACTGATTTTTGGAGTTGTATTTTCTTTAGCATCGGCTTGTTGATCTTCTGAAAGGACCGCTCCCAAATAAGAGGTGATTTGACCAGACTTGTTTACATGGATGGTCTGTTCGGCTCCAAATACGGGAATTCCGTCTACGTATTGTTTTAACCGATAATGCTTTGTACCAAATTTGTCTCTGGTACGATCCACGATACGAAATTGCTCGCGCACATGGGAACCGATGTGGGTATTGTCCAGACTCAATAATGTTTTTTGTTGTCGATTTAAAAAGCTCCAGACCAGATTGTCGCCTGTTACCGTTGAAGGAGACTTCCAGTTGACCGTTTGGAATGTTGGCGTAAACTGAGTCGGATCGGAAACAGAATTTTCAGCTGCGGAGGTCCCCGGTGCTATAGATCCTAATAACATAGCTCCTCCTAGAAGTGAAACCCATACTTTTTTCAATTCATACTCACTCTCCCTAATTAATGTTGGGGTAAAAACACCCTGTTTGCAGAAGCCTTGCATTATATATGTAAGTCTTGTTGCTCCTTTGAAACGTGAAGAGGCTGGATAAAAATTACCTTTTGTAAAATATTAAGGTTTATTTTTTTTTGCAATTTCAACGTCTCGGCTCTGATATTAGCACAGAGGTTGTCGAACGAGAAGGTTAATTTTACAAAATACCCCAAAATGAATCTTTAGTCCCTGATTTACTGTTTATTTGTCTTATTTAGTCGAAAATGATCGAAGGGACCCGATGAACAAGAAAAGGGCGCCCCTTTGAAGGGACGCCATAAATAAGGGGGGAAGGGGCGCAGACTTGTACACTGCACCCCTATTTTTTCGTCCATTGTATGAGCCAGGGCCAAGTGACAGTTGCACAACGGCAAAGGTCTATGGACGGGATATGAGGATTATAGCGTATATGATTTAGTTTACGCCTACAGCGTCGAAAGATTTGGCAGCTGCAGTTGCTTCTGCCGAGTTCGCACCGTACAGATCTTTTGCCGCTTGGAGCACAGCAGCGCGTGCGTTGGAGAAGTCGGAAGAAGAAGTCAGGTAGTTCGTAAAGGCACTATAGTAAATTTGGACCGCTGCATCGCGGCCAATTCCATTTACAGTTACGCCATGGAAAGTACCACCTTGTGCCAACAGATAGTAGGCTTTATTGATAATACCGCTGTTCGTATGAACGCCGCCGTTATCGGAGCTGCCTGTATACAAGTTGGAATAGTGATCTGGTTGATCGTACAGGGTAGGATTGGACATAGAGCGCAGAGCATCGCCTGCAATGTTTGGCGTATAAATATCATCGCCTACAAGCCAGTTTTTACGCTGAATGTCATTGCCGATGACGTCCGAGAAAGCCTCATTCAATGCACCGGACTCTCCGTAATATTCCAAATTCGAAGTATACTCTGTGACACCGTGCGTAAGTTCATGACCTACCACATCGGGGTCCCCGCTGAATGCGATAAATGTGCTACCGTCCCCGTCTCCATAAGTCATTTGGGAGCCATTCCAGAAGGCGTTGTTGTAGCGGCTACCGTAATGGACTGTCGAACGGAGTTGCAGGCCGCGTCCGTCAATGCTGTTGCGTCCGAATTTGGACTTATAGTAATCATATGTTTTGGCAGCATACGCATGGGCATCCACGCCGGCTGGATCATTCCATACATTATCGGCATCGGTTAGAAGGGTACCTGGGATGCTTTGACGGTTGGAGGCTGTATAAGTCACAATCCCGTTACCGCGTGTTGTATCTTTTAACTGGTAGCTACTGCCAGAAGCCGTCGTGGTGAATGATTTGGTATCACCAAGCACACCTTTACCTGTGCCTGTCGCTTCATTAATGATGTCATACTGGAATACGATGCTGCCATCATTGGCATCAATAATGTAGCGAGTACGCAGTGGGGCAGGTTCTAAAACATTGACTTCTGTTACATAAACCAGCTGCAGGTCATCCCCTTTAGGATAGAAGTACAGATCGGCTTTAGGATCTACTTCTGGCTGCAGATTAGCGATTTTGGCAATGGAACTTTTTTCTGCCTCCACCGCTTCAATTTTGCTATCTTTCAGGGCAGATGCTTTATCAAGACTCAGCTCGTCCTTATCAATAGATAGCGTTTTTTCGTTGTTAGCTGCTTCGGCGTAAGTGTCTTTGCTTACACTGCTTTGTTCCTCAGCATCTTTAGAAATCGTATCGTCGGAGGTAGGGAGGGCTTCAATCCGTGCAGCTGCTTCTTTATATGCAGTGTAGACTGCTTCAGAAGCGCTGATTTTTGGAGTTGTACCTTGCGTAGCTTCAGCTTGCTGATCCTCAGTAACCACCGCTCCTAAGTAAGAGGTGACCTCACCAGATTTGCCCACATGAATAGTCTGTTCAGCTCCATATACGGGAATCCCGTTTACATACTGTTTCAGCCGATAATGGCTCACACCGGACTTGTCGCTTGTGCGATCAACGATTCGGAATTGTTCACGTACACTAGAGTCGTCCGCACCCAGTAACGATTTCTTTTGCCGATTCAAATAGCTCCATACAATGTCGTCCCCGGATACCGAGGAAGGGGCTTTCCATTGCTCGGCGTGAAAGGTCGGTGTAAGCTGAGTTGGCCCCGAAACGGAACTCTCCGCTGATGCACCAGACGCGACAGACCCTAATAACATAGCTCCTCCAAGAAGCGAAACCCATACTTTTTTCATTAAAAATTCACTCTCCTCGATTAATGTCAGGATGAATCATCCTGTCTTGAATAAGGCATTGCGCCATTTATGTAGGTCGTGTTGTCGTCTGGAATAGAAGAAAATGGAACATGAAGAGAAATACCGAAGTGTTTTTCATGAAGCGTACGTGAAAAGAGGGTACTGCAATATGAAGCATGTAGCCTAAAAAGGTGACAAACTCCTCCTTTCCTGTCGTATATAAAGAAAATAGAATAATGGTGGATAATGGAAAAGAATTTCCTTATGCAAAAATAACAAATGTTGATTTTTTGAACTCCCATCATCTGGCTCTGATATTAGCACAGAGAATGACGGACGAGAAGATCTATGTCACAAATTTATCCAAAATGATTCTTTAGACCCTAATAACTCATTTATTTAATAGGATTAATAAGCTTTGTAAAATAAAGTCGAAAATTGCTGTGTCGAAAAGACTCCACGATTGCCGTTACACACGGCTTTTGGACCGCATAGGTTATGTTGAACTGTCCTAATCATGCTGTCCATCTATACAGCAGGAAGGGAGGTGAGACGGGAGCATGAAGAAGCAGGGAAGAGCTGGATACAAGATCAAACGGAGGCGGCATTCTGGCGCTTACTATCATTCTAAGATGTGGCTGCCGTTACGAATGCCGAACATGCATAAAAATCCGGTAGCCCCTGCCATGAGGGAGGTACTTGACACGAAGAGAGGGGCACAGATCGGCGAAGAGCGACCATCTGAACCGTCATCGGTGGGAAAGTTTTTCGTATCTGTCATTATCCCGGCCATGAATGAGCAAAAAACAATCGGAGCTGTGATTCGCGAAGCGCGCCGTGTCCATCCACATACAGAGGTTATCGTCGTTGAGAACGGATCACACGATAGAACGGCGAAGGTGGCAGCAGCGGCGGGAGCTCGTGTACTTTCTTTCCCGGAACCGCTCGGACATGATGTTGGCCGTCGTATTGGAGCGGAGGCGGCATCCGGACAGATCCTGCTTTTCCTGGATGGGGATATCGTCATTCCCTGCGTTAGACTCCGGCCGTTTATACACGCCATATGTGCAGGGGCGGATGTGGTGCTGAATGATTACCATGGACCTGTGAATCGTACGCCCGTACATCCTGTAGTGGAGGCAAAGCATGTATTGAATATCTTGTCGAATCGTGCTGATTTAGGGGGAGCATCTATGACTGGCATTCCACACGCCATAAGTCAAAAGGCTCTAAAGAAAATAGGACTAAAGTCCTTGGAGAAACCTCCTTTATTTCAAGCTATGTCCATCGCCTCCGGGTTACGAGTGGTGACTGTATATGGAATAGCTGTCGGTAAAATAAATGCGACACGTAAAAAACAGAACGGCAAGGACCCGCTGGCAGATGTAATTGTTCAGGATCATCTGGATGCCATTGCCTGGCTTACATCGCGTCTGGGAACGCGTGCGGGATATACGGATTTGGGGCGCAAACGGATCAGAGACGAGGTGAAACTGTGAGTAGACAGTATCGCAGAGGGAAGCGTGAAGAACCGAGCTGGGGGATCAGACGTGTTCAGCGAAAACGAGGAACGACGACTTCAATGCATAGCCGTAGGGTGAGAAAACCCACACCTCGGGCGAAAGGAATGACCGAAGTGACTCCGCCTGTGGAACGCGAAGTTCCGGTAGATATTGTATTACAGGGAACGGCAGCGGCCGTGGTCAGCGCCTGTAATGAAGAGTCAACGATTGACCGGGTACTGGGCGAGCTGGAAAAACTTCCTCTTACGGATATCATTGTCGTATTGAACGGCTGCACGGACGGCACGCGCTCCACCGTAGCCAAACATCATCCCAGTGTGACTCTCGTCAACGTGCCGGATCGACTGGGGCATGATGTTGGCCGTGCAGTAGGCGCGCGTATGACGCAGGCTGATATTGTGCTGTTTGTGGACGGAGATTTGCCGATTCCAGCATCTGATTTGTTGCCTTTTCTCCACGCCGTGGATCAGGGAACGGATGTTGCGCTTAATGATCTGGGCAGACATTTGCCGCCCTATGTCCAGCAGGACAGCGTGACACGGTGCAAAGCATTCCTGAATCGCGTACTGCGCAGGCCGGATCTGGGAGCAAGCTCATTGACTGCCGTACCGCATGCATTATCTCGGCGTTTACTGGATCAGCTTGGCTCAGCCGTGCTTGCCGTACCGCCAAAAGCCCACGCCATGGCAATTTTGCATGGCATGATCGTGGCGGCAGTACATGCTGTCGATGTCATTAAAACAAACCGTAAGCGGACCTTCAATGTTGGCAAAGGCAACGCTATGGAACAGTTGATCGTCGGTGATCATGCAGAGGCACTGACGGCGGTGTTTCAGGTAGCCGGGTATTCCCCGCTCGGGCCTGTTCCAACACGGGTAGACGTTGCCAAAGGGAGGAATGCACAATGAGTCTGACGAGCATCATTATTCCGACTTATAACGGCCTGCATCTGTTAAAGCCGTGCATTGAGGCGATTCGGACACATACGATAGATGTGCCGTATGAAATCATTGTTGTGGACAACGCTTCGAATGACGGAACGGATGATTTTTGCGCATCCGAGCGGCTGATCAGCATACGTCTTCCTGAAAACAGAGGTTTTCCAGCAGCATGTAATACGGGGCTCCGGCTGGCTTCGGGTGACCAGTTCGTTATTTTAAACAATGATGTGACGGTTACGCGGGGATGGCTATCGAATATGTTGGCTGCATTGCAGAGCGAAAGCATAGTGGGATTGGTGGGACCGGTGACGAATTACGTCAGCGGTATTCAGCAGATACACGGATTAGAAGGAGATTTGGCCAGTTGTCTGAGATATGCGGAGCAGAATAATGCAAGTAATCCCTCCAGATGGCAGGAGGTCAAGCGGTTGGTCGGATTTTGTTTGCTGTTCCGGCGCGATCTGATGGAACGGATCGGATTGCTGGATGAACGGTTCAGCCCCGGACATTATGAGGATGACGATTATTGTCTACGCGCACGCGTGCATGGCTACAAGCTGCTCATGTGCAACGACTGTTTTGTCTATCACGAGGGGAATGCGAGCTTCTCACGCTCGGAAACTTCCTGGATGGAAGAGCTGATCGAGCGGAACTATCGTTTGTTTATAGAGAAATGGAGTATAGATCCCAGAATGTTCATCGAAACTGGAAACGCTGGGGTTGTATGCACTGAACATGCTGTCGAAGGAGGAAGGAAGATATGAAAGGGGTTATTCTCGCAGGAGGAACCGGATCGCGCCTTCATCCGTTGACTACATTACTCAACAAGCATCTGCTTCCGGTCGGCAAGTATCCCATGATCGTATATGGTATCGAGAGGCTGCGACAGGCGGGGATCACCGATATGCTTATTATTATTGGTAAACAATCGGCCGGACTGTATACCGATTTTTTGGGCAGTGGCAGCGATTATGGTGTCCAACTGACATACCGGATTCAAGAAAAGGCGGGCGGCATTGCGGAAGCACTCGAACTGGCAAGAAGCTATATGCAGGCAGAAGAGAAATTCACTGTTTTGTTAGGTGATAATTTGTTCAAGGAAGACTTGGGACCTGTGATCGAACGGTTCAAGCAACAGCCCCCGGGGAGCGCCAGAGTGTTGTTGAAAAAGGTGGCAGATGCTCGTCGTTACGGGGTACCCGTATTTGATCCTGAGCGCCCGGAGAGCATTACGCGGATTGAAGAAAAGCCGCAGCATCCCCAATCCAAATATTGCGTTACGGGTATCTATATGTACGATACTGCCGTGTTCGATAAGATCCGGCAAATTACACCTTCGGCACGGGGTGAGCTTGAAATCACGGATGTTAACAACTGTTATGCCGCTGAAGGCAGGCTGGAATATGATATTTTACGGCGCTATTGGAGCGACGCAGGAACCTTCGATTCCCTTCAGGAAGCTGGAGTGAAAATGAAAGGACTTCTACCCTAATTTCAATGAAACACCATCCGGCCGGGCCAGGCATATAGTATAGGCATAATGCCACCCGGAGGAGTGAACGGCATGAAACGCCTGAATATGCAAAGGAAACACAGCAAGCGGCTCGGAAAGAAAGGATATTGGTCAGGATATAAAAGGGGTCAGGAGCAAGGCAACAGGTTGGGCCAGGCTTCGTTCGGCAAGGTTTTTGAAGGCGTCAGTATTATCATTTCGTCCTGCAATCAGCTTCAACAGCTCCGTGCATGTATTCACCGTATTGAGGAGAATACGAGCCATCCTCACGAAATTATTGTGGTGGACTGCGGCTCGACGGACGGGACATCCACCTATTTGCTCCGTAAAAGCATCGCTGTGCGTTATGCACTGCTAAAAAAGGATGTTCAAATGATAGGTAGCCTGAATCAGGGGCTGATGATGGCAAAAGGTACAACTATTGTGGTACTGGATCAAAACTCCATGGTGACCCCCGGCTGGTTGGATCGGTTGTTAGGGTGTTTATACAGCGATCCGCGTATTGGTGTTGTCGGACCTGTAACGAATGGTCCATTCGAAGAACAGCAGATTGAGATTCCTTATATGAACGAAAATGGAGCACGTCAATTTGCCATGAACTTCAATATCCCCAAACCGGCTGCATGGCGAGAGACCGAAAGCTTAGCCGGATTTTGTTTATTGCTGCGCAGAGAGACACTTGAAAAAACGGGCTACTGGGACGAAGGCTGCCACAGTACTCAGGAGGCCCATGCAGATTGGCTACTGCGTGTGCGTTTGTTGGGGATACGTATGGCAATTGCCGGAGATGCTTTTATCCACTATGAAGAAAGAGATCGGGATACGGTGTATGGTTTTCCTCAAACGACCGAAAAAAGCGGTTCAATGGAGGAAAGCAGCCGGAACCGATCCTTTTTTGTACAAAAGTGGGGGGACGCGGATAAGCTGTTCCACAACCTGAAATTCAGTACAGCGGAGACGGACGGTCAGATATCAACAGGTAAGGAAACACACGTATCAGCGGCAAGCTTTTATCCCATCGGAGCGGTTGTTCAGGGACCGTCTGGAGCAGTATTTCGGTTAGAGCCGGGAAGAAGGCGGTATCTGCATGGAGTCAGTGCTGCGGGAGGTGAAAATGTGCGCCTTGTCAGATTGTCTCAGCTGGATTTGTTGGCACTTCCCTTGGTAGGGAAGCCGGAGGCCACAGTTTCCGGCAGCATTGATGCACCTGTAGCTGAGCCGCCAGAGGAACCTATTCCTGTACTGGCGGCTCCCGATCTGAAGAACATGTCCATGTTGCCCACACTTCATATCCCGGCTCAACGTAAGCGATGGATCGAGTTACTGTATGCTGAAGGTGGGCAACTGTACCAAATCGGCAACGGCTGGAAAAGACCGTTTCTTACCCTCTACGCTGTGATGAGCTGGCGGGCTGAGGACTATCCAATTCAATTTTTGTCCTCCGAAGAATTGTCGGCATTGACGGAGAAGCAGCCTATTATTGCTCCACCGGTGCTGCGAGGACATTTGTAATGATTAATAGGCTTTTTTTAGGCGAACCGACTACTCGCTGCGGCATACGCTGTAGTAGCGGAAAGCCCGTAGTTATTTCGTGCGTTCCGCAAGGCGGAACACATAAAGGAGGGGCTTATGCATAACGAGTTAGATGATTTGCTGATCCATATTTCGCACTCGCAGCAGCAGATGTCGAGGCTGCTGGATGCGGAACGGCAGGTGGTCGTGCGCATGGCACAGATCATACATGAACTGCCGGATGAGGAGCCGCGATTTGATGGAATTCCGGGCATTCTCGATAGTTCGGGACAGGTAAACAAAAGTATTGTTGCCTATTTGAACGGTATTGCCGACCTTCAGGAAGCCATGGCTGAAATGCTTGTTCGTGTGGTGAAGGAGACGGCATACCCGGAAGAGGAGTAGTGTAACAACCGAAGGTAGGGAGTGAACACATGAGTAGGGAAAAAGCAATGATTCACATGCTGGACGCAGCTTCCAAGATGCAGCGGAATGTGTCTATGATTTTGGAGGCCAAGGCGGTCGAAGCTGAAAAAATGCGTAATTGGGCGCTGAACCATCTGGCGCCTTCCGCATTTGAAACCGATGAAGAGCAGTTGGGACGGCCTTTGGAAATTCATGAGCAGATGGTGGAAATGCTGGAGGGATTGACCCGGCTTCAGACTGGACTGTGCAGCAACCTTAAAGCATTGCTGGATCAGGATGAGCAGCAGGGTGGCGGCATGGAAGGGATGATGGGAGGAATGGGCTCGGGGGATATGAACTAATGAGCATGAGGCGTGAACGTGAGATCAAGCTGGATATGATGGAGTCTATTGCTGCCAGCCAGCACGCCGTTGCTCGGATGCTGACCAGTCTTGCGGACTTGACGCCCCATGCGGATATGTCGGCTACCCGTCTGGAAGAAACCATCCGTCTACTCAGCAACTACCAGGGAAAAATCACGCAAATGCTGGAGGGTATTCCATTAAGACGACAGGTATATGGGAAACCGACTAAACCGTGGCTCCATGTGCCTGTTCAGAAAAATGAAACCACCACGAGAAAGCAAAGGAGGAATGAAAATGAGTACAAGGTGGGAACGCGCCACTCGGGACAAAGCCCGCAAAAGACGTAAAGATGCCCGGCGTTCCAGCATGCGGAGATTAAAACGGAGAAGAAGACGTCTCCTTGCTCTAAGACGCCGTAAAAGAGGACTTCATTCTGCACGTAGAAGACATCCTCATTTGCGGCGGCGGAAAAAACCTCAAGCTAAACCTCAAGCTAACCCGGTGGCAGCCCCTTCTGCGGAGAATCCACAGCCTGGGACTGTGGTATTGGAGCATGATCCGCAGGCATTTCAGCAGGGATATGATGCAGCTTACAACGAGGGTTTCAATTCAGGCTTTGCCAAAGGTTATGAAGATGGACACCAGCTCGCTTACAAAGCTCAGTAAACTGTGCAAATCATCTATTACTGTTCTCCCCCCCGAAGCTAACAGCTTTGGGGTTATTTGCGGTTCGGCAGTTGGACGGGCAAACGCCAATTTTGTCCGGGCGGTGGCAGTCGTCCATGATGCGTTTGACCCCTCCGCATATAGTTTAGGAGTGACAGAAGTTTATCCTACAACAGGACAGGGTGAAGGATGTGAACGATCAACAAAGCGGAAATGAACGCGAAGCGTACCGATGCGGCTATCGGGAAGGACGCAGAATGGGCGGTTGCGCGGCTGCTCTGTCACAGGTCGTGGCAATACAGCCTGCTGTTCGTCATTTGAAAGTGTTATATATTCCGCAAGGTTTCGCAGCTATAGACACAGGTGTGCAAGAGGCATTAGGCCAAATATGCAGCTCATGCGCCATCGGTACGCCTGCTACGATGCTAGCTGACGCCGAGGCTCAACGTCCAGACCTCGTGCTGGTCATGAACGGGCTGCATGTTTTTCCGGCGGATCATCTGGAGCAGGTACAGCAAATACGAGCCCTTGGCATTCGGACGGCCATATGGTTTGTAGATGATCCTTACTTTACGGAGGATACGGCGTTGATCTGTCAATCCTACGATGTCGTATTTACGCACGAAATTTCTTGCCTGCCGTTTTATCGCGATCAGGGAGTAACGAGGGTTCACTATTTGCCGCTGGCTGCGTCAACTCGTATCTTTTATCCCCGGCGGGTAGAGCGGGAACATCAGCATGATATTTGCTTCATTGGAAATGCCTTCTGGAACCGTGTGAAGCTGTTCGACTACCTTGCTCCCTTCTTGGCGGACAAAAGAGTGCTGATCGTAGGTGGGCACTGGGATCGGCTGACCCGGCGGGATGTGCTGGAACGCTTTATCCGTCCAGGTTTTATGGAGCCGGAAGAGACCGCTCAATATTATAACGGCTCCAAAATTGTCATCAATATGCACCGCCCGACAGACCCTGGACTGGATAATCGGAATACACACCAGCTTTCAGCGGAGTCCATCAATCCTCGGACATACGAAATTTCTGCTTGTGGCACGCTTCAAATGACGGATATTCGGAAGGATTTGAGCCGTTATTACCGACCAGGCTATGACATTGAAACCTTCTCTGGAGCAGAGGAACTGAAAGTGAAGCTGGACTACTATCTCAAGCATGACTGGGAACGCGAACGCATGGCCTGGCGCGCATTGCACACGACTATGCAAAAGCATATGTACTCCAATCGCATGGAAGAACTGCTGGACAAGGCGATGGCCTAAAGTAAACACCATAAACAGTGAGGAGTGAAAGTGATGACGATATCTACGACAGGACCGTATGACCCGGCTGTTCACCAGACGGCGGCAGCCTCCTGGGAAAGGGGGAGAATTGCGGGAGTGCATGACGGATACGACGAAGGATATCTGCGCGGACGTGCTAACGCAATGGTTGGGCGGATGAAAGCAGTTTTCCCATTTCGACAAATCCATGTACTGTATGTCGTCTCCGGTAAAGGCCTTCCGTATTCTCCGCTGGATGAGGCGGTCATTACCACGTTGCAAAGCATGACAGCTCAGGTTACCGTAACAGACCCACGTCAGCCGGTAGGAGATATTGCCGCTCAGCTCCGTCCGAATCTGATGCTGGCACTGGATGGAATGGATCTTCCGTTGGAGCAGGTTACTGCGGTACGCCAGTTGGGCATCCCCACCGCCATCTGGCTAACGGACGATCCATATTATACCGACACGACGACCAAAATCGTTACGAATTATGATTATGTGTTCACGTTAGAAATGAACTGCCTGGAGCTGTACCGTCAGTTGGGTTGCACGTCTGTGCACTATTTGCCCTTTGGGGCATTTCTGACTCACTATTTCCCACTCAGCTCGCCCGCTTCGGTACGACGTGAGATTGGGTTTACAGGCTCAGCCTACTGGAACCGCATCTATTTCTTCAATCCGATTATGCCTCAGCTCATGGCTCGTAACATTAAAATCAACGGAATCTGGTGGGATCGTCTCCCGGATTATCAGTCGTATGGTGACAAAATTGAGCTGGGTCGCTGGATGTCTCCGGTCGAGACCAATGATTCGTATAACGGCAGCAAAATCGTAATTAATCTTCATCGTTCCCATCAGGATGATTCGGTGAACAACAACTCACTGAAAATTCCGGGGGCTTCGCCCAACCCGCGTACGTTTGAAATTTCTGCCAGTGGCACGTTGCAACTGACAGATACAAGAGATGATCTGGCTCGTTTTTACAAGCCGGGGGAAGAGATAGAGACCTACAGCTCTCAGCAGGAACTGCTGGAGAAGGTTGAGTTTTATTTGACGCATGAAAAAGAGCGCCATGAGATTGCCCTGCGTGCTCTGGAGCGAACCCTGCGGGAGCACACCTATGGTCACCGGATTGACCAACTGTTGTCGGTCATATTTCCATAAGGTGATTTACACGTCCGATGGTTGCTATTTTAAAGGAGGTGAACTCCGATCAAGCCGAAAATGATGCTATTCAGCCATGTTAGCAACGTCCGCAGTATTACGGGGGCAGAGAAACTGCTATTGCAATTTTGTCTAGACATGCGTACGTACTTCGATTGTATTCTCGTAACGCCTGGTGAAGGGCGGCTGACCTCAATGGCCCGCAAGCGCGGAATCACCGTTCTGACACAGAACCTGTTCATGCTGCATGGCATGTATACCCCATATGAGGGATTGGCGCAAGATGCGGAGAATTTGCGGACTCATGTGGCGTATGCACCATTGTTCCAGATGCTTCGGCATGCTCGACCTGATGTGGTGCTGGTCAATACCTGTGTGAACGTCATGCCTGCAATGGCTGCCCAAGAGCTTAATATTCCAGTGATCTGGAAAATAACCGAGGTCATTAACCAGAATGCCCATACGCCAGTTTCTGTTTCTATCATTGAGCGCTATAGCCAATGGGTCATCGGCATTTCGCAAGCTGTAATGCGTCCTTTGCATGGTGGGGGATTGACACGTCCGCATACGGTGTTGTCTCCCTGCCGGGATATGGATATGCCGTCTCCCAAAGAGCATGTGCTGGAACGGAAAAGAAAGCGTGAAAAACTGGGGCTGCGGGATTTTCATATTTGCATTGGTTATATTTCTTCCTTTATCTACGAAGCCAAAGGGCTGTTACCTTTTGTCCAAATGGCTCTAAAGCTGTGCGAAACCAATTCACGTTGTCGTTTCTGGATCATCGGCAGCTCGGTGGACTCGGAATATTACGTAAAATGTGTCTCTTTAATCCGCCAATCTCGTTATAGCCGCCGCTTCCAGTTCAATTCATTCGAGGAATCCGTGTCAACGGCCTATAGCGCAATGGATATTGTTGTAATCCCAAGTATGGTGGAGGAAGGCTTTGGCCTGACCGCCCTGGAAGGGCTAGTTTACGGTAAGCCCGTGGTAGCCTTTGCGCAGGGTGGACTTGTGGAATTGATGGAGGCGACCGGAAATACAGATTTTTTGGTAGAGCCGGGCAACAGCGACATGCTGGCGCAAAAAGTGGGCTATCTGCTCGATCATCCCGAGGAAGTGGAACGGATTGGTGTGCGTAACAACAGTGCGGCTACACGTGTATACGGACCTGATTCCTACCGAGGCAGTTTACACCTTATGGTCAGTCAATGGGTATGTCATCATCCGCATTGGTTCCCGTTGATTCAGCAGCCAGGTGGACCTGTATGGACGAGGGAAGGCGAAGGACTGCGTCAGGTCACTGCTATACCGGAGGGATATACCAGCACGATTCGAGAATTTCCCGAATCGGTGGTGTGTCAACTGCCTGTGCTGGGGCTGCCGCCAATCGAATATGCAGCCATTCAGGGCTTGCCACAACCAGCACCCCCTTTACCTGAGTCACCGCCCGAATTGCTCCAAGGCAAGCGTAGTGTTCGGGCGAGATGGCCAAAGGGCCGCAAGCGTACCAGATTGCGGAATCGCAGGTATAAGAGAAGCGGCGGCAAGAGTCGCCTTAAGAAAATTCACGGGTCCCCGTTGTCGAAGGGACTTTATCCGAAAGCTAAGTCCAGACAGAAGCTCAAGCGGAAATTCAAGCACCGGTCACGACGACACAACGCGCACAAGCAGAAGCGAGTCACGCTCAAGGCTGGACAGCATACAAAACAACGGTCCGGGTGAATCTACGCCGGACCGTTGAGATGAACGTTAAGCTGGAGCACAGCCAGTCTGCTGGATGGCTATCATTCATTGAACGCCACAATTCAATGAAACAACGACAGCAAAGGTGGGTTCCAAAACCATGAAAATATTGACCGTGCTCGGCACAAGACCGGAAATTATACGGCTCAGCCTGATCATTCCGAAGCTGGACCGCCATGCAGATGAACATGTGCTTGTGCATACGGGCCAAAATTACACCGAAAGCCTGAGCGGGCAGTTCTTTCGCGAGCTGGGACTGCGTGCCCCGGATTATGTACTTCAGGAGAAAGCGGGGACACTGGGCAAACAGTTGTCCGTCATGTACTCGCAGATGGAGGATATTTTAAACAAGGAACGTCCTGATCATGTGTTATTGCTCGGTGATACGAACAGCGCCTTATGTGCTTTGCTTGCGGAACGTATGGGTTACCCGGTCGTGCATATGGAGGCGGGGAACCGCTGTTATGATCTGGATGTGCCGGAGGAGAAGAATCGGCGTGTCATTGATGCAATATCCACCATTAATATGCCTTATACGGAGCAAAGCAAGCAGCACCTACTACGCGAAGGCTTTCCAAGTCAACGAATTATACTGACTGGAAATCCGATCTACGAAGTGATGCAGCACTATAAGAAAGAGGTATCGGGCAGTGGAATTTTGAAAAAGTTGGGACTGTCGCCAGGAGAATATTTCCTGGTCACTGCCCACAGAGCTGAAAATGTGGACCATCCACCGCATTTGCTGGCTATTTTAGATGGTCTTAACCGGGTAGCCCAGCAGTTCGGGCAGCGGGTCATTTGCAGTATTCACCCCCGCACTGCCGCCCGAATCGCAAGCCATCCGCCGATCCAGCTTGACCCGCTAGTGGAGTTTCACGAACCGTTCGGTTTTTTTGACTTCGTTCTGCTGGAGCGGCATGCCCGCTGCGCTTTGACGGACAGTGGTACCGTACAGGAAGAATGCTGTGTCATGGGGATACCGACGGTTACGATGCGCCGGACGACCGAACGGCCGGAAACGGTAGATTGCGGCAGCAATATCGTGTCTGGTCTTGATGGCGAGGTTATAGCAAACGCCGTAGCTCTAATGACCGGGATGACCCATAAGTGGCAATGTCCTGCGGGCTATCTAGCGGAAGATGTGTCGGATAAGGTAGTTAAATTTCTGCTTGGAGGGAAACGGCATGTTTGAAAACCAACGTATCTTGGTTACCGGCGGTACCGGCTCCTGGGGGCATGAGCTGGTTGCCCAGTTACTGCCGCGTAACCCCAAAGAGGTCATTATCTTTTCACGTGGAGAATCCAGTCAGGTTGCAATGAACAGACAGTTTGAGGATGAACGACTCAGCTTCTGTATTGGAGATATTCGGGATAAGGATGCGCTGACTACCGCTTGTCAAGGAGTGGACTATATATTTCATCTGGCAGCGCTCAAGCACGTTCCCGTCTGTGAGGATCAGCCCTATGAGGCTCTCAAAACCAATGTCGTAGGCACCCAAAACGTGATCGAGGCCGCTGTTGCCAATCAGGTAAAGAAAGTCATTTATATATCGACTGACAAGGCCGCGAATCCGTCCAATTTTTACGGCATGACGAAGGCGATTGGAGAAAAACTGATTGTTTACGCCAATCTGCTGAATAGCGATACACGTTTCGTGACGGTGCGCGGCGGTAATGTTTTGGGCACAAACGGAAGCGTGGTGCATCTGTTCCAAAGCCAGATTCGCCAAAAGGGTAAGGTTTCGATCACAGATATGAACATGACTCGCTTCTTCCTGACCCTGCGTGATGCGATCAGTCTCCTGTTCAAAGCCTCGGTGGAAAGTGTCGGCGGGGAAATTTTTATTATGACCATGCCAACCTGCCGTATTGTGGACTTGGCTGAGGTGCTCATTGAGGATTCAGGTGTGGAAAACGTAGAAATTGTAGAAAAAGGTGTACGTCCCGGCGAGAAAATTCATGAAATTCTGATGAGTGACTTTGAAAGCCTGACGACGGTAGTCTATGACGAGCAATATTTGGTCATTCTCCCAACGCTGAATATTCCTCAATTAAAGGACCGCTATACTCAGTGCCCTCCCGTGTCATTCAGCAGCTTTAGCTCGGAGTTTAATTTGATGTCGAAAGAGGAGATTCGCAGCATTCTCCAAAGCGGGGGGTTCATCAAATGAAGCTGCTTATTTTGGGTGGTAACGGCATGGCGGGCCATGTTCTGGTTAAGTATTTCCAAAACCAGAGCGGGTATAACGTGTTCTACACCACCCGTGATCCCGAAAATAAAGGCGGTCTGCTGCTGGATGTAAAGGACAGCTTTATGGTGGAGCAGCTGGTACGGAGTGTACGGCCAGACGTTATTATTAACGCGGTAGGCGTACTGAATCAGCATGCCGGGGAGGATCAGATTGCAGCATACCAAATCAATGGATTGCTGCCACATCTTCTCCGGCGGACAGCGGACAGTATCGGTGCCCGATTGATTCATATCAGCACGGATTGCGTATTCGAAGGAAATCGGATACCTGGTTTATATAAAGAGACGGATCAACCCGATGGGACAAGTGCCTATGCTTTGACGAAAATACTCGGAGAAGTAAAGGCCGCAGGGCATCTGACCATCCGTACCTCCATTATCGGGCCGGAAATTCGGCCGGGAGGCATTGGTCTGCTGCACTGGTTCTTGCAACAGAGCGGAGACGTTAACGGGTATCGCCGGGTCTTTTGGAACGGGGTTACGACGCTGGAATTAGCGAAGGCGATACAGGTGCAGATGAATGAGCCGCTGGACGGACTCATTCATCTGGTTCACCCTGAACCGATAAGTAAGCATGATTTGCTGCTGCTGTTCAAAGATATCTGGAATAGGGAGGATATTCGGATCGTGCCGAAAGATGAGCCGGTGCAGGACCGGACGCTTCGTTCTACCCGGGCCGATCTGCACTACGATGTTCCTCACTACAGCATCATGCTGAAGGAGCTGCTGGAATGGACGGAAGCACAGCGGAACAACGTCGGCCTGTCATAGTCATTACTGGAGCGGCGGGCTATACCGGGATGCATGCCTGCCGCCATTTTGCAAAGCTCGGCTGGGAGGTAGCGGCGCTGACTCGCACTGTCGCTTCCGTCTCAGAACTGATCTTACTGGCTCGCGATGATGAAAATAATAGTCCAGAGGCGGAGACCCGTAGCTGTATTACGCCTTATGTGTGTGACTTGCTCGACAAGAAACGTCTGGGCGAAGTAATTAGACAGATTGCTCCGGATTATGTGCTTCACCTGGGTGGCAAAAATTCCGTCCCTGAATCTTGGCAGAGTCCCCTGCTATACATGGAATCCAATGTACTGTCCACCCTGTATCTGCTCGATGTACTGCGACCTTTCCCCAAAGCCAGAATTGTCGTGGCGGGTTCTCGGCTAAAGACGGCTTTGCAGGCTCCGTATCATCCAACACATCCATACAGCCTTAGCAAAAGCCTTCAAGAGGCAGTCGCGCTCTCGTGGGGCGCGCTGTTCGAACAATCCGTTATGCTGGCAGAGCCTTGCAACTTGATCGGTCCGGGTCCATCTACCGGATTTTGTGCATTACTCGCGGGGTATATCGTTCAGACGGAACGTCTGAAGGGGCAGTCCGTAACTGAAACTGCCCCGTTCCGGGTATCTTCTCGACATGCGCAACGTGATTTCCTCGACGTTCGTGATGCCGTTCGCGCATACGGTGTGCTATTGGAACAGGGTGTGCCAGGCCGAGTTTACTCGGTCTGCACAGGCCGCATTGTGGAACTGGGCAATATCGTGGAACGTATGGTTGCGCTGGCCCAAACATCTATTCCCATACAATGGGGGGATGTGGAAGAGTCAGCATCCACTGAGGCATACCGTGCGAAAGAGCTGGAGGACATGGGCTGGAAGCCGACCATACAGCTGGCGCAATCTCTGGAGGATATGATTCAATACCGCCGAGCTGGAAAGGAAGGAACGATATGAGACCGAAAGTAACGATCGTCATTCCCTTTTATAACTGTGCATATGTGGATCAGGCTTTGCAAAGTGCACTAGAGCAAACTTATGGGCCCCTCGAGATTATTGTCGTCGATGACGGGTCCACGGAACATGTTGATATGCTTCAAGCCTATCTTCCGTATATACATTATTTAGGCAAATCCAACGGTGGAACAGCCAGCGCCCTGAATCATGGTATCCGACATGCCAGCGGGGAATATATTGCCTGGCTCAGCTCCGACGATACCTATCATAGGGACAAAATTAATAATCAGGTTTCATTTATGGTGGAAAACGGTGCATACATCTCCCATACCAATTTTAATTTCATCAATCAATACAGCCAAGTCACAAGCTATCAGGCAGCCGCCGTGTTTCCGTCTATGACGGAGTTTTACCGTTTTTTTCAGCAAGGAAATCCGGTTAATGGATGCACGGTTATGTTTAAAAGGGAGCTGTTTGCACATATTGGTTTGTTTGATGAACTGCTGCCGTACACACATGATCTGGATATGTGGTACCGAGTGATGCTGGCGGGATATCCATTTCCTTTTCTGAACGAGTCCTTGGTTAACTACCGCTGGCATGATGAAATGGGAACCAAAAAACATTGGCCCGCTGTGGAGCGGGAGTACAACATAACCCAAGCACGTTATCGAGATCGCTTCAGTCAGGTGTTGAGCGGTTTATCCTCATGAAGCCGAAAGTCTGTCAGGGGGGATTGATATGGTAGATACGGGGATTGTTATGCCACTGTACAAACAGGATATCGGCTATCTGCAAGTTGCGATCTCATCCGTACTAGCCCAGAGCTACAGGGCATTTCGCTTCATCATTGTTATTGACGGAGCGCCGGAAATGGTGGGGCCGGCGCTCCACGCAGCAATGGGAGACCCACGCGTTCAGTTGGTTACACTCCCTCAGAACAAAGGAGTATCCCACGCCCTTAACCGGGGATTCGATGAGTTGTTTAAAGATCTTGCGATCAAGTATGTGACCTGGGTATCCAGCGACAATGTTTATAATTCTTCCTTTATTGAACGATTGCGGCAGGAGCTGGAGCAGGGGCCAGACTCACTCGGCCTTGTGTTCTCTACCTTCCGCCAGGTTGACGCATGTGGGAACCCGTTGTATGACGAGCAGCATCAACAAGCTTTGATCCGGTACCAAGGTCAGCCGCATCATGAATTGCTGAATGCCAGCATTGTCGGGGTTTCATTTATGTACAAAAGCAAATATGCCCGCCAGATTGGCGGCTATCGGCTGCAACCAGTTGAGGATTATGATTACTGGCTGCGGCTGACCGAGACGTGCAGCATGAAATTCATCCCGGAGATCCTGATGGATTACCGGGTGAATTCCACATTTAGTGTATCGGCCGGCCTGCACAGCCAGAAGGAGCACCGACGCTGGCGACGCGCATTCCAAATCGCCAAGCATGAGGCGAGAGCACGTCGGGGCATCCCACTTGAAATGACGATTTTAATGCCTGTCACGGATATGGCTCAAGCTGAATCAATGCTGGATAATCTGCTGGAGCAGCACTACAGCAATTGCGTGGTACGGTTGCTGGATTTAACGCCAGAACAGGGAGCCGCCGCTTTCCTGTCGATGATGCTCGATCCTCGGTTAATCGTAACGCCACGTCAGCATTATTCGGTCCAGGAAGCACTGGTTCAGGCTATTGGTGAAACAACGACCCGCTTTGTTGTATGCTTCGGTGTCAAACCTTATATTGCCGTGACGGATTTGCTGTATCTGACAGATTTGTTGCGCCCATTACAGGATACACATGCCTTTTCCTACTATACAGATGACCACTCAACCATCGGCAGCAGCCGAGGGGTTCAGTCCGTACCGCCGGAATGGAATTACGTGTATTACACCCACAGATTGCATCAAGCACTGGAGCAGGGCAACTTTTAAATAACAGGAGACAGCGCCGGGATGGTGGTCAGTTCCGACTGAAGAACACGATGCTCCTGTACAACATTACCAAATTGATCCAGTCCAAAGTTGGAGAGCACGACATTGGAAGGTACAGCGGAGACTACGTTGTATTGTACCTCATAGGCAAGTACCCCTTGCACAAAGAAGGTGCGTCGGGCAACGGAGTTTACAGATAAGTTAACCGATGTCACGTATAAGGGGATTTTGGTATCCGGTACAAGCGAGAAAAAAATTTGGATCGTCACGGTTGCCGCGTTCACTGTATCCTCGTTGACCAAATTTACAACGACATTGGAGCAGGCAGTACCAAAATCTCTAGTGTTGGTCATATATCCGGTTGTAAAAGCCAATCGAATCATCCTCTCAATAAACAGAATATTGGAAAACCCCTGAAGGGATGCTTCTATACTATGAATCTATTGAAAAGAAGGCTTGTATGGTTGTCTGTAGACTGAGCTGAAAAAAGTACATTTTGATAGAAATACTTCAGGCATGTCCATTTATATAATGAAGGGAATGCTCGCGATGCCTTTGAATTTTCAGGTGACACCCAGCGGCTTACCCAAATTTGAACCCAGTGTCGCCGTTAATTTGTTGAATCCGAATATTGTTGTGGCTGTCGCTGTTGACTTTAGTAGCGGGCCTCCGCTGATTGGACTGTATCGTTCCTTGGACGCCGGGGCGAACTGGACGGATACTTTACTGCCAATTCCACCGGGATATACAGGAGCCGAGGCAGGAATGGTAGCCTATCTGTTCCCGAATATTTTCATCATATCCGCACATGTGTTTCCGGGAAATGAGAACGGGGCTGTCGTGATCTATCGCTCTACGGACGATGGAGCCACCTTTGATCCTCCAGTGGTCATTAACCCAGGCTATGGAGATTACATTAATAATGACTGGACCAATATTACGACGGATAACGCCGGGGCAAGTCCCTATCTTGGGCATGCCTATGTCACGTATAACCGACAATACAATGTAGAGTTTAATGCCCGGTCTGCGGCCTTTTACCAGCGTTCTACGGATGGAGGATTGACCTGGGATCGACCGTTATTGCTTTCCAATATCCAATCCTCCACGGAGCGGCCTGAGCCTGCGGTCGACAAATATGGCAGTGTGTATGTTAGTTGGATTCGTACAGGGCCGCAGATACCCGCTTTCTTTATCCGGCGCTCCTTTGATGGAGGGGCAACTTTCAGCGGGGATATTCTTGTGTCCAATATAACGCTGGTGCCCAATCCTTTGCCCATTCCTGGTTATGACTTTCGGATATTGAATTTCCCTAGCTTGGCCGCGGACTGCTCGGGTGTGCCTTCCACAACAAATACGCTATATGCCGTTTGGCAGGATTTTGGTCAGGGATACAGCAATATTTTGCTGTCCAAATCAAGCGATTTTGGCGGTACCTGGAGTGCTCCGATCATTGTGACAGACAGCCCGTCTGGCTCGCAAAATTTCTTTCCTGCGATTTCGGTGTCGCCTAAGACGGGACTGGTCGTTGTCGTGTACTATACCAATCGCTTGGACGGCTTTAATCTGGATGTGTTCGCCGCCCAATCGTCAGATGGAGGCAACACCTTTACGAACAGTCGTCTCACAACGACCTCCTTTAATCCGAATGTCGGTGGAGGCGAATCAGAGCTGATCGGCGACTATATTGATGTCGCCATCGTACCGCCGAATAGTTACATTTCCGTCTGGACGGATACGCGTACAGGCAGCCTGACGATTTTTGCCGGTGTACCGGGAGGTGGGGCCTGATGCCGAACGTACAGCTTACGCCTAACGGAAGGCTGGCGCAGGAGCCGAGTGTAGCTTTCAACCTGCTCGACGGTACCGTTGTGTCTGTGGCTATCGATTTTACGACAGGGCCGTCGTTGACGGCGGTATACCGTTCAGGTAACGGCGGTGCCTCCTTCACACAGCAGATTTTACCGCTACCAGCCGGCTATGTAGGAGCGGAATCCCATAGCGTCAGCTACGGTTTTCCCAACTTGTTTGTCATAGCCTGTCACGTATTTACCGCAGACGGCTTGAGCGGTACCATCGCTACCTATGTATCCAGAGATAACGGTAATACATTTGATCCGCCCGTGATTGCCCAGCGAGGGTATGGAACATTTGTCAACAATGTTGAGGTCAGCGTGAAATTCGATACTTCTCAGGTTAGCTCCTATACCGGAAACATCTATTTATGTTATACGCATCAGTATAATCCTGACTTTTTGGGTGGATCAGTCATGTTCTTCCAGCGTTCGCAGGATGGAGGCATCACTTGGGGTACACCCGTGGTGCTCACCGCTGGCTCCAATCAGATCACGCGGGGAGAAATCACCGTGAGCATTACAGGGGTGATTTATGTGGGGTACATTGTGACTAATCCGGTTAACCAATATCAGGTCATTGTGTCCTTCAATGGGGGGACAGCATTTAGTTCTTCGCTGCCTGTATCTTCTGTTGTCCCGGTTCCGAGTCCGTTGCCCGTGCCTGGGTTTGGCTTCAATGTGCTGCCGATGGCCAACATTGCGATGGATCGCTCTACTAGCCCGAATCAGGGAACACTTTATGCGGTCTGGCAGGATAATCGGGCAGGGTATGCGGATGTGCTGCTCGCCCGTTCAGTGGATGGCGGATTAAGCTGGACTGCGCCGCAATCTGTGACAGGGGCTAGTGCAGGGGCACAGCATTTTTTCCCGGCTATTGATGTTTCGCCTGTGACCGGCGTAATTAAGATTGTATATTATACCAATCAAATAACGACCTCTTTATTAGACGTATTCGTGGCCGAATCAACGAACGGAGGGAATACATTTACGAACCTCAGAATAACAGACAACTCCTTTAATCCTAACGGGATTAGTCCGGTTCCAGTCGTTACGATCGGTAATTTTATTGATGTAACGATCGTGCCGAATAATGGATTTTTTGCAGTCTGGACAGATGCGTTATCGGGTTTCCAGCAAATTTACGGAAGTAACGGAATGTAGCTCGGCGTACGAGACAGAGGAGGTGAGGCTGTTTTGAAAATTTTGTTGGCTACGTACTGGCCGATTCCTCATTTGGGTGGCGTATGGCCCTTTATGCTGCAAATTAAACGGAGGCTGGAGCTACTGGGTCACACAGTAGACTTGATGGGAAACGGACCGGATACACCTAAGTACCATATTGTTTTTGAAGATAGGGAGCTGCTGAAGGATCAACTGCTTCCCCTGCTGCATACGAAGCTGAATGAATCGGCTGTCCCTGTATTACATTTGGATTCATGGGTGCAGACGGTGGAAAAGGATCGATACTGTATGGAGCTGGCAGCGGCGTATTTCGGGGTTGAGCAGTATGATGTTATTCACACGCAAGATGTCATTGCGACGCGTGCTCTAAGTCGGGTCAAACGTAAGGACAGTGCGTTGGTAGCGAATATTCATGGCTCGCTGGCTCGTGAAGTCATGATGGCTCTGGAGCGGGATCATGAGGAGGGTTACCGTGAGACGTTGATGTGGAAATATTATTGGGCGCTGGAGCACTATGGCGCTATATCCGCGGATATTACCATTACGTCTACAGAATGGATGAAGCAGACGCTGGTGCGTGAGTTCGAAGTGCCTGAGCAGCAGATTGCCACTTTCCAATATGGCTTAGACACCGAGCACTTCTGGGAAATCCATGCCAAGGGAACAGACATGACACGACCTGAGGGGAAAAAAGTTATAATTTGTCCTTCACGGCTGGTCTATATCAAAGGGCTGCATTATTTAATGAGCGCTCTTGGCCTGCTGAAAGCAAGTCGTACGGATTGGGTTTGCTGGATTGTCGGGGAGGGAGATAAAAGGGAAGAGCTTCAAACACAGGCGAAGGAGCTAGGGCTGGAGGAAGACGTGGTTTTTCTGGGGCATCGTGAAGATGTACCTGCTCTTTTACAACTGGCGGACCTTTTTGTCCATCCGAGCATACAGGACAATCAGCCGTTTTCGGTCATGGAGGCGCAGATTTTGGGGCTTCCGGCAGTGGTATCGGATGCGGGCGGACTGCCGGAAATGGTGAAGCATGAACACACCGGACTGGTCTCCCCGGTTGGCGATGTGGAGGCACTTGCAGCTCATTTACAGCATTTGCTGGCTCAGGATGAAGTGCGGATAGCTATGGGAAAACGTGCCAAAGCATGGGGGACCGCGCATTGGTCTCTGGATGTTATGATTGAGCGACTCGTGAATATTTATGGGCAAGCGCTGAATCAAGTACGTTGAGTACGTTGATTCAACAGTTAGGAGGCAGAGCATGACTTTTCCTGTCGTTGGAGACTTGTACAACCGTATTTTTGAAATCCAGCAGTCGCACCCGGATCTGAAGGTCGATTACGCAATATGGAACCGAATTAACACCTCGTTGCCGGAAGATTATAAGCTGCCGGATGCTGACATTTTGGAACGTCTGAAATAATCCGCACCATAAGGGCACAGACCATATAAAAAGGCAGGTCGGGCTTAAAACTCCGACCTGCCTTTAGTTCATTTTAGCTCATTGTCCATCCAGTTTTTCGTCAATCTTCATAAACTGAGCCTCGAATTATGAGCGGCCCCGTAACAACAGCACGACGGTCAGCTGATTGTACGGTCAAGCAGTATACATAAGGCTCTGCCTGTTCTCCCGTTTCCTCATAGCTTAACTCTGCAAATCCCTCCTGATAACAGGAATCCTGCAACCAATCCAGCATAGGTCCTCGCTCATCATTGCGACGCAATCGAATGTCCAACTCCCCGATATCCCAGTTGAGCAGCGGATTTTCCCATGCCAAAGAGACTTCAATGACAATACGTCCTTCAGATTCACTTGCAGGAATGATTAATGTAGAGAGCACGCTCTCCTGTTCGGCGACCTGAAAAGGCAGTGCATATGTGCCTGGCTCAGCTTTGTTTTGAACTGAATATTTCAACATACCTTCTTCCTCCTCTGCCCGTTCATTAGGGCGTCACGGTAAAATGACTGGCTGTACGCTTAGCGACAATGTTCCCGTTTTCCAAAAATTCAGCCAGGATAAACAGCGTTTCCGGATTGTAAATACTCGTTACCACTCGCAGGTAAAAAGGATTTTGGGCGGTCTCCATATCCTTGAGTTCTAGCACGGAGCCAGCTTCGGGAGAAGGGTTCAATCGAAGGAGCTGCCGTCGGAAAACGCCACTGTCATTTCCCATTTCCAGCAACACATCGACGGCTCTCTTTTCACGATTGAAAAAGGTCACATGGCAGCTTTGTATATGGGCGCTGTGGTAAGCGAGATGGTGATCGACGGTTAAAAGAAACACGGACATATGATGATGCCTCCTTGAATTCCGTTAGGTTACCAGCCTTAATATGATATGAAAAATAGCCGGGATTGGACTGGATAGTTGTACGCCTCTTTGACAAAAAGCGCATCGGTGTCCAACCCTTTTCGCCGTGCTGTGCATGTAATGTAGAGTGGAACAAACTACGGCTTGAAGTCCCTTTTCGACTACAGAAGAAGGGCTGAGCAGGATCTGAGGGAAGGGTCGTATTAAAAAAGGAGGCACGGCTATGAGACTCGCACAGCTGGCAGGGGAATATGAAGCGGTCTTCAGTCTGGGACAAAACTGTACACCTGCCATTCAATTGGAAAAGAACCGTTTGCGGCCGTTTGCCGGGGTACTGGATTGGATGATGTCTGACACGCTGTCCGATGTGAACCGCTTGCTTGAAAATCGGTTTGCCGGATTTATGGATTTGCCCAATTTAAGTGTCGTTGGTACGAGCCAACTGAATTATATGGTCAGAGATATCGCTTATAATGTGATCTCGGTACATGATTTTCCGCAGGAACGTAATACGTCCTCAGATCTGGTGACCTACCCCGAGTTCAAGGAAAAGATAGACCGTCGTATTGAACGTTTTTTTGCAAAAACACAGATGGCGAAGCGCAGCTTGTTCGTCCGTATGCTGGGAACCTATGAAGAAGTAGAGGAACTGGAACGTATTTTGTCGGGCATGGTAGCTAATGAATTTCGTTTGTTGGTGGTGAATTGTTCCGGCGTAACGGAGTTGACGGAGGTGGATTGGCAGCTTCCGCATGTATGCGCGGTGGAAATGCCTTTTGCCGATGTATGGAATTACAAGAGTGATCCGCACTGGCGTACTCTTTTTAAAGGGATGACCTTGTCTTCGGAAAGGGGAGGGCGTCGTGCTTGAGCGGTTACAGGGGGAATATGATGCTGTATTCAGTCTGGGTGGACATTGCTTGCCTTCCATTCAGCTGGATAAAAACGGACTGCGTCCATATGCGGGGCCGCTGGACTGGATGATTTCCGGTAACTTGTCACAGATCAGTCGCTTGCTGGAAGCCCGTTTTGCCGGATTTATGGATTATGACAGTCTGCGTGTCACGGGGCATGATTATGGCGAGCATAACTTCATGGTCGAGGATGCATCCTATGGGATTACAGCGGCACACCATTTTCCGGTTAGCCAGAATACATCGGAGCAGCTGACTTCCTACCCTGCATTCAAAACGACGCTTGATCGCCGCATCGCACGTCTACTGGATCAATTCACGCTTGCGTCCCGTCTGCTACTGGTTCGTCTCGGGGGCAGTCGGGAGCAAGCGATGGAACTACATGATGTGTTATTACAGAGGATTACACATGATTTTCGCTTGTTATACGTGGATTATACAGGGACTGATGGTGTGACGGAGCTGGACTGGGGGTTGGAGCGGCTGGTTTCAGCAGAGCTGCCACCTGAGGATATATGGAACGGTCAGGATGAGCTGTGGCGTTATATGCTGAAAAACGTGAGACTGCATGTCTGAGGTGCTGAGATTCTAGAGACACATTATAGATTGTCTTCTGACTGTGCTTGTGCCTGCGCCAAGCTATAGGGAGTCGCATAACATGATGCGAAGGGAAGTCATATGCTTCGGTTCAAAAGGAGGGTGAGCTAGTGAAGGCTTTGGTCACCGGGGGAGCCGGATTTATTGGTTCTCAGCTGGTACGTGCGCTTGCTGATTCGGGCATCAGAGTGCATGTGCTGGATAATCTGACGACCGGGAATATTGCAAATGTGGACCCGCGCGCGGTCATGCATATTGCGGATATTCGCAGCTCTGAAGCTAGGACGCTGCTGATTCGGGAAAGCCCGGATATTGTGTTTCACTTGGCCGCACAGGCGGATGTGCAGCAATCCATCCATCGGCCCGATGAGGACGCGGATGTGAATGTGCTGGGGACGATTCATTTGTTGCAGGCTTGTCATGAAGCCGGTGTGTCAAAATTTATATTTGCATCCACGTCCGGTGTATATGGAGAGCTGCAAAAGCAATGTATACAGGAAGACGATCCCGTGGAGCCCATTTCAGGCTACGGACTGTCCAAGCTGACCGCAGAATCGTATATTCGACTTTTTTATCGGCTGTACGGTATGAACTACACGATTTTGCGTTATGGAAATGTGTATGGTCCCGGTCAGGCCGCGAAGGGAGAGGGTGGTGTAGTCGCTCTCTTTATGGAGCGGCTGAAAAAAGGAAGCCCCTTGCTCATTCACGGTGATGGTACACAAACCCGAGACTTTGTGTACGTCAAGGATGTAGTTCGAGCGAATATGGCGGCTATTCATGCAGCGGACCAACGCACAGTACATGTAAGTACGGGACGAACGACGTCCATCAATCGACTGGCCTACGATTTACTAAAGCTGCATGGTTCGTCTGTCCGTCCTGTGTATTCACCAGCGCGAGCGGGAGACATTCACCATAGCTGTCTTAGTAACGCAGTCGCCAGACATTGGCTTCGTTGGGAACCGCTATACGGCATTTCTGCTGGTTTACAGGAAACGTATGTGAGCAGTATGGGCTCAGGCAAAGAAGGTATGTCGTGATAAAGAGCGCGCAACTCAAAAAAGAGACTGAGGAAACTCTCAGCCTCTTTTTCATATGAATAGCAATTAGATGTTCTCGCCAGCCAGCTTCAAGGCTTGATCTAGGACAGCTGCACCGTTTCCTCTACCATAAGCCAACGTGTCAATGACATCTACAGGGATACCATAGGGAGCTGCAATTTCAGTTACTGCCTTTTTACGCATCCGCACCTGAGGTCCGAGCAAAATAGCAATCACAGAATCTGTAACGGCTTCTAGCTCTTCCTTGATGGTGCTTTCGGGGATGGCTTCGATGCTCAGCTCTATGGATCTTGCTGCTGCTTCTTTTTTCATTTTAGAAACCAAAATGGATGTGGACATACCCGCAGCACATGCCAAAATAATTTTTTTCATATTTGAGCGCCTCCAGAATTCATTTTTAACTACTTATACTCTTCATCCAGATCAGCAATAAATGAGCGTTCCTTGATAGCGGCTTGATACCAGTAGCCGGATTTCTTCAAATGCCGACTTCGATCATTGTCCAGGTTAATTTCCACCAGTCCATAGCGATTTTTAAAAGCATTCATGGGAGAAACGTTGTCTGTAAAGGCCCACAGCATATAACCTGTGCAGTTGGAGCCCGCTTCTACAGCTTGTAACGTGTAGTATAGATGCTCAGTTATAAAGTCAATACGATAGTCGTCCTGAATGATGTGTTCCTCATTTTTGAAAGCAGCTTCATTCTCAATGCCCATACCATTTTCTGCGACAAACCACTCGATATTGTGATATTCGTTCTTGATACGCATTCCCATATCGTAAATGATTTTCGGATAAATCTCCCAGCCCCGTGACTTGTTCATTCTTTTACCCGGAAGATCAAAATGCTCATAGTAGTAAGAGGGGTGGAAGGGGGTGCTTTCGTTCCACGCTTTACTCTGTGCTTTGACCCGGTGGGGATAATAGAGATTGATCCCGACATAGTCAACGGTATTGTCCTTAATCACGGTCAGTTCTTCCGTTGTAGCTTCAAATGCAATATTATGCTTGCCCATGAGATCGAACAATTCTTGCGGGTATTCGCCTTTAATAAGCGGGTCCAGAAATACTCGATTGTAAAATAAATCATACACATGTGCCGCATACTGGTCATGAGGGGCGCTTGATCGGGCATAAGTGACTTCGGGATTCAGAATAACGCCTATTTTAGCCCCGTGCTGACTATAGTTTTTTGCTTTGAAAAGCTGTACGCACTTCGCGGTAGCCAGCGTTTTATTATAGTTCCATTGCATCCACTTCCGCGTATTTTGTTCATAGGGATAGCGAAGGGCATCTAGATAGACACGAGTCTGTACAACAATGGGCTCATTAAACGTAAACCAGTGCTTGACCCGATCGCCGTACCGTTCAAACACTTTTTCCGCATATTTTACAAACAGTTCCACGACATGCTTGGAAGACCAGCCCTCATATTTATCCATCAAATAAGCGGGTACCTCATAGTGCTCCAGACAAATCATCGGCTCGACTCCGCTCGCAATCAGCTCATCAATGACCCGGCCCATATAATCCGCATACGTTTCATCCACCACTACATTCTCATAATCCGTTAAGAAGCGGGACCAATTAATAGAAGTACGATAATGGGTTAAACCAATCTGTTTCATCAGCGCAATATCTTCGGCATAGCGATTATAAAAGTCGGTTGCAACCGCGGGTCCATATCCATTGTGCCAGACATAGCGGTCATTTTTGTACCATTGGTCTAGGAATGAGTCCTGACCTTCTTTTTTACCGCTCCAGCCCTCTGTCTGCCAGGCGGAAGCCGCTGCACCCATGATGAAATTCGACGGAATTTGTATCGTATGTTTAGCCATGACATGTTTCTCCTTTTCATTGTAAAAAGAATGCGTTTTCAATTAATTGATGTATTTCTATAGTAGCGCATTATTCAGTCGTTCGCTTGTTGGCAATTTTGACGAACGGGAAATAAATGATAATGGCTACCACAATACAAATGATCTGAGTTACGACGGCGCCAATGCTTCCACCTGTAGACAGGTAGGCATTAATAATAGGCGGAGTAGTCCATGGAACCATGACGACGGCTTTACCTGCAAATCCAAGCAACGTCGAGAAGTAACCAATCGTTCCTGTGATGAGCGGAGTAATAATGAAAGGGATAGCCATCAATGGATTCAACATAATCGGAAGTCCAAAAATGACAGGCTCATTAATATTAAACAGACCTGGGCCGAGCGAAAGCTTTGTTATTTCCTTCATATCTTCACGCTTGGAGGCGATCATAATACAAATTAAGAGGGCCAGTGTAATCCCTGAACCACCGATACTCATGTATACGTCCCAGAAAGGCATCGTAATAATGTTCGGAATGGGCAGTCCTTGCTCATAAGCAGTCATGTTGACGGTAATCGCGCCAAGCAGCAGGGGTTCACGAATGGGCTTTACCATTTGGTTCCCGTGAATACCGATCACCCAGAAGATTTGCGCAACCAGCATCAGCACCAGTATACCTGGCAGTCCCTGTACTACGGTCTCCAGAGGTTTTTGCACCACATTATAGACAGCATCGTACAGATAGAGTCCCGTAAATTTATGAAAAAAGAATCCAAACATTGAGAAGACAGTCACCGTAATAATGGTAGGAATGAGTGCGGAGAAAGAAACGGCCACATTGCTGGGAACACTTTCAGGCATTTTGATTTTTAGCTTATCAGACTTGCCCAGTTTGCTGTATAGCTCAACGGATAGGATGCTTATGAAAATACCTAAAAACAAGCTCTTGGTATCCGTAAATTGACGGGCTATGACGTCTGTTACTTTTTGCATTTCACCGTTAACCATCAACTCTATCGTGGTTGGTGTCACAGAGATAAAACAGATTAAAGCAAGCAAACCGGGGAAGAGATTTTTCTCTCCATTAATTTTTCCTAGCTCCAGACCAATCATGAAAACAGCCAGAATGGTAAGGATATTCAAGCTGGCATAGTTAATGCTCGAGAAAATCGGTTTGTACTCAGCCAGGAATGAGAATGGCTTAAAATGGGCCAAACCATTGACCGGGTCCATGACCATATTGGAAATCAGCACAGCAAAGGCACCGACAATAATAACGGGCATCAATGTGATAAAAGCTGATTTGATCGCTATAATATATTTAAAATTGTTGATTGCATTTGCTACCGATGTGAGGCCGTCAACCAGTTTGTCTTTGAAAGCCATGGGATAGCGCCCCTCCCTCTACGATTTCGGTACGAATTGATCAATGCGTTCATACAGGTCTACAAACTCTAAGGCCATATCGCGAATGGTGATGGCATTCATCAAATGATCTTGAGCATGCACCATCATGACGGACATCTCTGTTTTTTCACCCGCTGCTTCCTTACGGATGATTCTGGTTTGAATTTTGTGGGAGGACACCAGTTCTTTTTTTGCTGAAGCTAATTCTTCTTTGGCTTCCCGAAATTTCCCCGCCTTTGCAAGCTCAATCGCCTCCATGGCCGAGCTGCGTGCATTCCCTGCGTATAATATAATTTGGAATACAATCTCTGTATCATCCATGTCCTCCATGTTCACGTCGTGCTCTGTAGATTCATCATTATTCACGTGATCTTCTCTCCTTTCAGTGATCCCTTCGTATGGCTATTATAATTTGGAATCGCTTTCAACATAACGCACATTATTTCCTCTTCTTAACGGAAATAAATCGTTCTTCATACTTCTTATATTCAATAATTTTTATGCAACACTTCTATGAATTCTGTATACGATTTGCAGCGAATAAGCTGTTGGACGAGCTGTTCATTATTTAAAATTTCAAGCAAAATATGATACATAGTCTGTAAATCCTCTGATTTGGTGCGCTGTATGCAGAGCATACAAATAAACTGCACCGGCTTGCCATCCCAGTCGATAGCTTTTTGTAATGTACAGATGGCCCAAAACGTAGAATCTGCGAAAGGTTCCATTGGATGCGGGATCGCGACAAAGTTGCCAAATGAAGTGGGGGAAACGGCTTCACGCTCTATCACAGATTGCAGCAGGGGGCCTTTTACAAGATCTGCTTCGTGTATTTTTTCGGCTATAAATTCAAGCACTTGGAGTTTGTTCTCAAACTTCTGCTGAAGAAAGACCATTTTTTTTCGTACATACTGCACAGCAGGAAGTCTGGCCTCAGAAATGGCTTGTTCAATTTTAGTAATATCGGAACCGCCTAAAAATGTATTCACATGGATCATGGGGATTGAAAGCGGTTCTGAAATGGGGATCGTGCTAATGACAAAGTCCAGTGTATCCAACGGCATTTGTTTCAGTTTATAAAATTCAGTGGTTCCCACGATATCCAACCTGGAACCGAAGACCGATTGAAGCTTGTAATACAGCAGCTTAGCGCTGCCGAGTCCAGAGGCACATACGATCATACATCTTTTGGGCGCGTCCTCCATTTTCTTTCTTTCCATCGCGACTCCGATATGAATGGCTAAATACCCAATTTCATTTTCCTCGATGTGTATATGAAGCCGCTGCTTGATGACCTCCGCAGCAATAATACCTGCTTCAAAGGCAAGCGGGTAATTGGCTTTGATTTCATCCAGCATAGGATTACGCAAATTCATTCCGTATTGATAGCGGTTGATCACCGGTTTGAGGTGAAGGCAAAATGCAATCAGCAATTCTTGATCGTTATGGATGTTCATCTTCAACTGCTGATCAATTTGGTCTAATATTTCGATAGTCAGTTCGTAGATATCTTTATCAATGATCTTTTTAATTTCCACTTCATCCATACGGGCACTAACGACGGTCCTTATACCCAATAGGTGAACAGCAATGTACGCAACTTCAACAAGTGGAAAGGAGTACTTCATGTTTTGTTCCAAGGCGGATACGATCTCAGTCGCCACCCTAAACTCTTTTTGCGCTTCGATTTTTTTCATCTCTTGAGGATAATACGAGACATACCTTTCTTCCCGAATACGCTTACATGCAATAGCGATATGAATGACCAGATTGTTCAGGGCAATGTCCGACAGCTGAATATCATGGATCTCAATACGATCCAGAATCACTTCTCTTATGAATTCCATCTCTTCGTTAGAGATCAGAGGAGGGGGGGACATCTGCTGGTCGCCTATTTCATCTATCCTATTAAATATATAGTCGGAAATGCAATAACGCAGCCTGGCCTCATTACCTTTGACTCGAATACCATGATAGGGTCTATTCTCCAGAGAAAGTCCGTAAGTTGCCAGTAACTTGCGTAGTTCTTTGAGGTCATTCTGTAAAGTAGATCGACTAACATACAGGATCTCGGCTAAATCATCAAGTTTAACATATGCATTGGTAAGCAACAGCTTTTTCATTAAAAAACGATTTCTGGCTTCAGAGGAATTCGCTAGTGGATAGGGCACATTATTTTCATAATCCTTTAATTGCTTCAGCAGATGATGAAATGCTTGTTCGTCCCGAACCTCTAACTTGTAGCCCGTTCCTTTAAGGGATTTAACTGCTGCTCCATGCTTTGACAACAGCGCACCCAATTCCTTTAAATCTGTTCGTATCGTTCGAGAGGATACCTTCAATGCATTTGCCAAGTGTTCTCCTTTGACCATCTGTTCAGCAACTAATATACGAAGAATATCAAAAATACGCAAAACGAGCCCCCTTTCTTAGCTGTTCTGATGAACAGTATACAACGGTTCGAGCGTAACCAAAAGAAGGATTGACAACAGCGTAACTCCTAGATGACCTTGACACACCAGCAGATTCAGAGATATAGTAGACACAATAAGTCTTTGATTGAGGTGTAGTTATGAAATTTACAAAAGCTACAAATTATGCGCTGCACACCATGCTCATGCTCGTTGCTGATTCGTCGGTTAAGCCGGTAGGTGTTCAGCAATTGGCCGAATCCCAAAATGTTTCGCCAACTTATCTTTCGAAAATTTTGACGAGGCTTGTGAAGGCCGGAATGATCGAATCCGTTTCTGGTGCCAATGGAGGCTATCGCCTATCCCGTCATAAAGATGATATTACCTTTTTGGATATTATCCATGCCATTGAAGGTACGAATTCTTTGTTTGAATGTGATTTTGTCCACGGATCTGAGTGCCTGATTCAAGCTGTAATGAGGGAAGCAGAGGAAAAAATGGAACGACATCTAAAAAATACAAAATTGGTCGATTTGGCGCAAAAGCAAACGCAAGTTTAAAAGTAAGCAACTTTAGATAGAAGGAGGGTGGTTGCCAATTATGTAAAGCGTTTTTTTTGTTTTAATGACAGATATAATAAGTCTTTAATATCTTTGAAGAGGAGTTGAGTGTTATGCTGTACGATTGCGCCATTATTGGCGGAGGGGCCGCCGGATTGAATGCAGCCCTCGTGCTGGGCAGGGCAAGAAGAAGTGTGGCTTTGATTGATAATAATCGGCCGAGAAATGCGGTTACGCATGCGTCGCATGGTTTTATTACGAGAGACGGCGTAACGCCAGCCGAGTTCCGCCGTGTAGCTTATGAGGAAGTGCTGCGTTATCCGTCTGTTCATCATCTGCAAACCGAAGTTGTTTCGACTATGAAAAACGAATCCGGATTTGAGGTGCTTGATTCATCAGGTCTTCGCGTTCAAGCACGAAAATTGATATTAGCGACGGGCATAAAGGAGATATTCCCCGAGATCGAAGGTTTTTACCCGTTATACGGGAAAAGTTTGTTTAATTGCCCTTATTGCGACGGCTGGGAGTTGCGGGATCAACCGCTTGTCCTCGTCTCTGAATCGGCGGCTATATTTCATACAGCCAAACTACTCCTTAACTGGAGTAAGGATTTGATCGTCTGTACGAACGGTCATGCATCCCTGTCGGACGAACAAAAAGAACGGCTTCAATCCAAGGGAATTGTGGTAATGGATCAACCTGTTGCGTCGTTCATCGGTCACAATGGGCAGCTGGAGCATGTGTGCTTTACGGATGGCACTCAAGTCCCGAGGGTCGGCGGCTTCGTGACTCCACAGTTTGTACAAAGTGCACCGCTTGGAGAACATTTGGGCTGTGAAAGAACGGAGTCGGGCGGGATCAAGACGGATGAAGCGGGGAGAACCTCCATACCTGGTGTATATGCTGCTGGGGATTCATCGTACTTCATGCCTTCTCAGTTGATTTTTGCCGCGGCCGACGGCAGTCGAACCGCTGCGAGCGTAAATATGGATTTGACAGAGGAAGAGTTCAACGAATGACGAGAAATTGAAAATGTCCAATATGCAATTGGATGATTAAAAAAAGGCCGCCTATATGGCGGCTTTATTTTAAAATCATAGAGACAGTAAGCAATAATAAACCAATGATCATAGGTCATTTCAAGGCTAAACAAGATCTTCTTTCAATAACCTCTGTATTCACAAGAACCTGAGTATGATGCCCCTGATGATTGTTAAGCCTCTCCATAAGCAAGTTGACAGCAGTTCGGGCCAAAATATCCTTTTTCACATGAATAGTTGTGAGTTCCGGGCTAATGACCTTGGCTTCATGAATATTATCAAATCCCATGATGGAAATTTGTTCAGGCACTCGAATGTTCATCTCCTGAAACGTTTTAATGGCACTGATCGCCATATAATCATTTTCGCAAAATAGGGCCGAAGGTAGCTCATTCAATTCATGAATAGCTGTTTTAAATGCGTCCTGTGACATCACAAGCATGGGATGCATATCAAATGTAAGCCCATTTTCTATGGAAAGATTGTGCTCCTCTAAAGCCGCCATAAACCCTTCCTTTCGTTTTTTAAAGTTAAGAATTCTGGTACTGGATTGTACGTATCCTATCTTTCTATGTCCTGACTGAATTAAATATTGGCCTGCCTGATATCCACCAAGATAGTTGTTAATAGATACGAAACTGGCATCGACGTGTTCAAAGCAAGTATCCAAAATCACAATATTGGAATGAATGGATTGTATGGAATGAATAATCTCAGAAGTTAAATTGGTGCCAAGCAGAAGTATGCCTGAAGAGGGCTGATCTTTTTCCAAAGCAGATAACTCTTCTTCGAGGCTATGGCTATCAAAAGACGAAAAAATCAAGGTGTTTCCATGTTCTCTCACCTGATTGGTAATATGATGAATTAATTCATTGAAAAATGGAAGTGAATCATAATGCTCTGTTACGATGTCTGTATTTTTACAGGCCACAAAGCGTATCACATGATGATTTTTAATAACTTCCTTGCTTGTCTTCATGGTGCGTGGTTTATATCCATGCTCTTGGGCAATTTTTAGAATTTGCTCCTTGGTTTCTTCACTGACTCCAGGTTTATTATTAAAAGCAAGAGAGACAGCAGATTTAGAAACACCTGCAAGCCTTGCAATATCATCAATTTTCAATGTGGAACCCCCTATTGAACTAAACTACATAAACTATATCATTACTCAGCAAGAAAGTTTAGCTTATAAACTAAACTAAACTAAATAACTAAAAATAAAAATTTGTTGACCGTTTATGATTTGTAATGTTAATATTCAAGTGTAAAGCGCTTTAATTTAGTTTATTTTGCGAAATAATCATATAAATTTAGTTATTTATTTAGTTTTGTTTAGAGAATTTTGTGAATACAGCAAGAGAGGAACGGTGATTCATTTGAGTTTAAACATTGCTGAAAATCAAAGAAGTTTTACAAAAGAGGACAAACCTTTTTTTTATTTGGCAGATACGGTTTGGAGTGTATTTACCAACGCGACGATAGAGGAGTGGAGCGATTATCTTGACTATCGGAAGATGCAGGGTTTCAATGTGTTGCAAATCAACATGCTCCGACAATGGGATGCAAGTGAATCGGATCTGAATCTACAGCCGTTTGCATTACTGGAAAATGGGGATTTCGACTACCATACATTAAACGAAGCTTATTTTGACCGGGCAGAAACCATGTTGAAAATGGCTGTAGAGCGTGGGTTTGTTCCGGCACTGGTTCTGTTGTGGTGTAACTATGTACCGGATACATGGGCTGAAATGTTCCAAAAGGGTAATAAAATGCCGTTTGAATGCGTGGAACCCTATGTAACGTACGTCGTAAACCGTTTTTCTCGATTTGATCCTATTTTTCTGATTAGCGGGGATAGTGATTTTCCGACTGAACGCGCCAATTCCTATTATTTAAAAGCACTGGAAATTGTACAACAATTAAGCCCTGCAAGCTTAACTACGCTGCATATTCAAGGGAGATTGAGAGAAATTCCTCCAGCCTTTGAGAAACACAAGGGTCTTGGATTCTATATGTATCAATCAGGACATAACTCCCAGTTTCAACATGTAGCCCATGAGATTGCTCAACATTTCTATCATAAGCCAGATATACGGCCTGTCATTAATGGGGAGCCATGTTATGAACAAATTAGTTACAGCCGCAATGTGTATGGCAGATACACAGCACTGGATGCCAGAAAAGCAGCATGGCAAAGTCTCCTCGCAGGCGGGGGAGCGGGAATTACCTACGGGGCGCATGGCATTTGGAGCTGGCACAAGAAAGGAAAGAAATTCGGCATTGTAGAAGGGGAAGGATTCGATAGTCCCTATGATTGGAGAGCGGCATTGCGATTTGAAGGTGCGTGGGATTATTCCTTTATTAAATATTTGTTTGAAATGTATAACCTTATTGGCATAAAGCCGCTAGATATTGTTTTAAACAAGTCAGAGGAAATTAGAGCTGCGGGGAACGAGAATACCCTTATCTTGTATGTCCCATTTAACACGAAGGTGCGACTAAGTATCAACGTGCAGGATTACAAGTTTACAACGATTGATTTAGCCGGGAAGCGGTTTGCCCAAACCGACGTGTCCGTCCAAAAGGATCAATCGGCGCTAGACATGCACAGCTTTGAAAGTGATGTTGTCATCATCGGAACGAAATAAAAACAGAGAAGAATGTGGATGGAGTGAAGCAACATGTGGAAAATCGGTGTTATTGGAACAGGATATTGGTCGGAAAAACATATAAAAGCATGGCAGTTTATCTCGGATGCAGAAATCAAAGGATTTTGTGATCGAAATAAAGACTTACTTTTTGAAAAAGCAGCTCAATTCCATGTACCTACTGAATATTGTTACACCAGCCTGGAGGAGATGTTAAGCGAAGCGGATATTGATGTCGTGGACATCATAACACCCCCTGAGACACATCTCGAACTGGTTAGACTGGCGGCTGCAGCCGGAAAACATATTATGTGCCAAAAACCTTTTGCACGTTCTGTGGAGGAAGCTGAGCAGATTGTAGGTATTGCTGAAGCCGCAGGAGTCAGACTTATGGTGACGGAAAATTGGCGTTGGCTTGAACCATTTCAAATTATAAAAAAATTGCTGGCAGATAATATCGTTGGGAATGTGAATGTTATACGTTACACGCATACCGATTTTTATTCGCCGAGGTTTGCTCCGGAAAAAGAGCTGCCCCAGCCATTTTTCAGAGATATGCCCAAGCTCTTGTTTTATGAAATGGGAGTTCATTGGCTGGATACTTGGCGTTTCTTATTCGGTGAACCTCAGCGTTTGTATGCAGAAACCAAGCGGGTCAGCCCATACACACAGGGAGAAGACACAGGCATTATCATGTTAGGTTATGAACATTATTTTGGTCTTATGGACATGAGCTGGGCGACTCGTAGGGAACTGAATGGGCAGCTTCCAGAGCAGGTTCTTCCCGATCATAAAGAACAGCTGGTGATTGAAGGCGATGAGGCCACCCTCAAATTGTATAACACAGGTAAATTATCTCTCGTTAATAATCAGGGAGTCGAAAAAGTATTGGTTGAAAAGACTGAATTAAACTATGAGGAAAGCCATAAAAAGCTACAGGCTCATTTTATAGATTGTCTTAACACGGGAAAAGAATTTCAAACGAGTGGTCACGACAATATCAAGACCCTTCAGCTTGTATTCGACACCTATGACAGCGCAGAAAATCATAAAGTTCATGTGTATTAAGAGGCAACAGGATGTCCATTAACGATATTGTGATGTATGTTATCGCTCTTTTTTTAGGGCTGGGTGCATTGGATCAATGTTTGGGAAATCGCTGGGGTTTGGGACAAGCCTTCAACAATGGGCTCATGACCATGGGCTCTCTTGCTCTGGTCATGATAGGAATTGTTTCCTTGGCTCCTGTACTGGCCTCATGGTTGATCCCCATTGTTTCACCGTTATATGTGGCAATGGGTGCCGATCCGGCATCCTTTGCTAATACGATATTGGCGGTAGATATGGGAGGATACGCGCTTGCGGCAGAAATGGCGCACAGCCAGCAAGCGGGCTTGTTTTCCTGGGTTTTTCTGGGGACCATGTTTGGCCCAACGCTCGTATTTACGATTCCGGTTGCCCTCGGCATTTTGGGAAAAGAGGATCATCCATATTTTGCAAAAGGTATCTTGATCGGTATCAGTACAATTCCCGTTGGCTGTTTCATAGGGGGAATTACCGCCGGATTTGACGTGATTATGATTTTAAAAAATCTGATCATCCCCATTCTCCTTTCAATAATCATTATGCTGGGTTTACGTCTATTTACGGAGCTTACGATCCGATTGTTCAAGTGGTTTGGTAACGGCATTAGGCTTCTATCCCTTGTCGGTTTGGTAGCAATTGGGATCGAAACCTTAACTGGATTTGTGATCATTCCCAATATGGCTCCGTTGTCTGTCGGTGTGCAAACGGTTGGAACGATTGCTATTGTATTGGCTGGTGCGTTTCCGTTGGTTGCTTGGATTACAAAAACATTTAAAAATCCGCTTGAACGGGTAGGATATTTGCTAAACATAGATTCATCGGCTATTGCAGGTCTGGTAGCTAGTCTTGCACATAATATTCCTACTTTCACTTTAGTTAAAGAGATGGAGCCCAGAGGAAAAGTGATCAGTATTGCTTTTGCTGTCAGTGGATCTTTCGTTCTGGGAGGACATCTTGGCTTTGTAGCAGGAATGGACAAGAATATGGTGATTGCCATGATCGTGGGTAAACTTGCAGGCGGGATAAGTGCCGTAATTGTCGCAGTTATAGCACATCCAGCTACTACGAATAGAAAAATAGAAAGCGCATCCAAGAAGGAGTGAACATGATGGATCATAAAAAAACAGCCAAAGAAGTATTGAGTGCCGTGGGCGGAAATGAAAATGTGAACAGTGTCATTCACTGTGTCACTCGATTGAGATTTAAACTGAAGGATAATCAATTGCCAGATAAAGAAAAGATCAAGCAGATTGACGGTGTCATTACCGTTGTGGAAAGTGGTGGCCAATTTCAGGTGGTCATCGGGAATGAGGTTCCCAAAGTATACGAAGCTCTTTTGGATACAATGGGAGTAAAGCATGGAGATCAAATGGTTGAAGACGACCAAAAAAATGAAAAAGCGAGCCTATTTAGCCGATTTGTCGATGTAATTTCAGGTGTGTTTATGCCCGTTGTGGGTGTGCTCGCTGCTGTGGGGATTCTAAAAGGATTATTGGCCTTATGCACATCCCTGGGCTGGATGACTGATCAGATGGGCACGTATAAAATTTTATATGCGACAGCAGACGCTATGTTTTATTTCTTTCCGGTTATTCTAGGGTTTTCAGCAGGTAAAAAATTTGGAGGAAACCCGTACCTGTCTGCTGTTTTGGGGGCCGCCTTGGTGTATCCGACTATTACTTCCGCCTTTACGGATAAAACGGCGCTGTCCTTTTTGACCATACCTGTCGTTCTGATTAATTATACTTCTTCTGTTATACCTATCATTATTGGATCGTTCTTGGCAGCTAAGGTCGAAAAAATGATAAGTAAGTATGCACCTGTTTCCATTAAAATGTTCATGGTGCCTTTTCTGACCTTGGTCATCATATCACCGCTTGTTTTTCTGGTTGTCGGACCGATAGCAACTATAATCAGCGATGGGTTAGCTAAAGGCTCTATGTGGATTTACCAGTTAAGTCCGGCTGTAGCTGGCCTCGTTCTGGCCGGGTTCTGGCAGGGCATCATCATCTTCGGTCTGCATTGGGCATTCATTCCAATTCTCCTGAATAATGTAGTTACGAACGGATTTGATCCGATTAACGGTATGCTTTTCTGTACGACTTTTGCGCAAACAGGTGCGGCATTTGCCATCGCTTTGAAATCACGCGACCCTAAATTAAAACCCATAGCCACTTCTGCCACAATTGCGGGTTTGATGGGGGTTACTGAACCAGCTATTTACGGGGTTACGTTACCCGCCAAAAAACCATTTATTTTAGCCTCGATCGCTGGAGGTATCGGAGGAGCTGCAGCAGGCTTACTCGGCTCAACGGCATATGGATTTGCCTCAGGCGGCATTTTTGGTATACCTCTATTCATTAATCCAAAAGGCATGGATGCAGGCTTCATCGGCTTTATCGTATCTTTGGTTGTAGCTTTTGTAGTCGCATTTATTCTGACCTATCTTTTCGGTTATAAAAATGTAAAACCTGCGTCTGAGATTAAGGTTGCAGATGAAAACAAAGAGGAAGAAAAAGCGGTATTCAGTCCTCTACACGGCGAGTTGATTCCTTTAACCGCAGTAAAAGATGAAGCTTTTTCCAGTGGCGCGATGGGCCAGGGAGCTGCTATTATTCCGAAAGAAGGAGTAGCCTATGCGCCGTTTAACGGAACTGTTGTTACCGTTTTCAAAACAAAGCATGCCATCGGGCTTATTTCTGAGGATGGAGTTGAACTGCTCATTCACATTGGAATTAATACGGTCAGCTTGAAAGGAAAACATTTCACCTCCTTTGTGTCTGAAGGGGATACGATTCAAAAAGGGGACAAGCTGGTTGAATTCGATCCCAAAGCTATAGAGGATGAAGGATATGATATTACCACATCCGTCATTGTAACCAATACAGCCGTGTACACGGATATCTTAGTTGAAGATTCCAAGGATATTCATGCAGGAGACCGCTTACTTAAGATTAGATAGATTCCAATACTCAAGAATAAAAGGCAAGTTAAAGCTGACGATGGCCCGTATATAAAAAGGGTTGTCGTCAGCTGTTTTTTTAGTTACCTCACACCCAGCGTGTTCATCATCTGCCGGAAGGAGCGCACATATTTGTCTGGTGCCAACAGGTTAACGATTCGCTCCAGCCCTTTTCTGCGGATAGATTCGCGTTGAGGTACGTTGTTCATCAGGTCTAGTCCTTGCAGTATCGCCTGCAAGATGTCTCCCTGCTGATAAAATTTACCGGTTTCGTTGTGGTCAATGAATGCTCGTACTCCGTCTGAATCAGAGCTTAATACCGGGCAACGACAGGCCATCGCCTCAGCAACCGCATAGCCGAAGCCCTCCACCAGCGAGGTTGATAGCAGGTAGCCACCTGAGTCGCCAATCATGGAGTAATACAGGGGCATTTGGGCATGAGGCACCCTTTTAAAGCGCTCGATAATTGAGGACATGCCAAGCTGAGCAAGCATGTTCTCGAATTGTATTTTATCCTCCGGCTGAGACAAGGTGTCATCATAAAACATCCAGATTCGAAGATCCGAACGGTTTTGCAGCATCCAGTAAGAAATGTCGACAAAATGCCTCCAGTTCTTGTTGGGCTCCAATCGCCCAACCCAGGCAATAATCGGATTGATCGGAGGAGTGTTAGGTACATAATTAAATACGCTGGTATCCAGTACGTTTGGAAACACGTAGCGATTAAGCCATGGACACATGCTGGAGAATAAGTTCACTAAATGAGTCGTATCTGGCAGGAGCACCGCATCGGCGTACTTTTGAAGATACGGAGCCGCATCCGCGACTACCCATGCCGCTTCCTCGTGTGGGCCAAAGCCTTGCGATTCATAGATTAATACCCCCTGATAGCCCAACATTCTCAGTCTGGGGAGCATGGGGTAGTCCGAAGAGACGATAATTGCATCATAGCGATGAGCCTCCACCAGTTTTCGAATTTCTTCTTCAGAAGAGGTCATGAACACTGGAATATCGCCGTGCAGGTTTTGCATCCCGGTCCCCTGCTGATAATAGAGAAGGTGACACTCAATCCCGTCCTGAATGAGCACTTTACAGCGTTGGCGGTTCAAGGTTTCCACACCGCCGCTGGGTATATAAAAAGTAAATAGAATTTTGATCTCAATAACCTCCTTTGCCAAACGCAAGCTCCTATACCAAGTTATTCAACCTACAGGGCGGGGTGTGGGTTTCTATGGAAGCCTAGATTGAATTAGCGCATAATTATGGCTAAGGCGAAAATCGTCCGGGGAGCGCTCTGTTGCTTCTCTCGCAAATTTACATGCTTTGTGTAAAAGGCCTAACTCGTAGCAAGCGAGGGCACCAAGATCATACAGTGTGGCGTCCCAGCAAAAATCCTCTTGCATGTACGTATCCGGTCGTGTTGAAATACGCAACGCTTCTTCAACCATATGATAGACAGCGGACCAGTTCCGTGTATGATAGGCCAGCTGAGCCATTTCGGTGTAAGGTTCACGTAAATACGGTGCTTCCGCAATAGCCCGGTATAACCAACGTGTTGCCTCCTGCCATTGTTCACGTGCTTTATAGGCTCTAGAAATAAAGCGCATCGAAGCGCTGCGTTCATCTGCCCAGCTTGCCTGCGGCATGGCAAGATGTTGTTGCAGTGTAGCAATGCACTCGTCCCAACGGCCATGATACATATATTCCCGCCCCAAGTAATGCATGTTGCGGTCATCCTCGGGAAACTCGCGCACGGACTGCTCTAGCAGTGGAAGGTATTGGCTGCGGGACTTGTGCGGATCGGGATCATGATACAAGCGGAGCTGGTCTGATCGGATGCTGCGTTCTTCACCCACCCCGATATATTCAAGCACCTCGTGAACCGGGCGTACCCAGCGGTAACCGTGACGAGTGTGTATTTTTTCTTTCCAGAACCATGTATAAACGGTATCTTGCCCAGGCTGTCCATGTGTAAAGGCATATAGCATCCGGGTAGTTCCTACCCTCCAGTTGCGTTCCAGCCGCGACCGCCAACCTTCCTCCCAGACTTCGTCCAGATCCGTACAGACACAAATATCTATATCGTCAGGGACCAGCCGTAGGGACTCATTACGAGCCTTGTCAAAACGCCAAGGGTTTACCTGGATGCGATGCACCTCTGCACCCGCTTCGCGTAGCAGGGAAACAGTATCGTCTGTAGAGCCGGTGTCCGCTACAATGACAACATCGGCTTCACGCATGGTGTGCATCCAGCGTTTGGCGAATCGGGCTTCATTTTTGCTAATGGCATAGACAGCTATCTTGTACCGATTCGATTGTTGCATTCCGCTTGCTCCTCCTTTGACTTACTAAAAGATTGAGGGGGGGTATGGGGGACACCTTTATTGGGGAGGATTCAGGATTGAGCTGAAAAATTGCCGATTATGCAGGACATGCAGGTCGTTGGGAATGTACGTGGCAGCTTGCTCGTTGTGCCAATTCGCACGTGTGTAATCCTTCATCCGAAAATGGCAAATGCATAGCTGGATATGAGGAAACCACGTTTGGTACGCGTCCTGTACCGGGCCCATCGTGTCGGGAGGATTCAGAGTGGTAGCCATGTCGTACCAATAAATAGCTTTGGAGATCTCGTTTTTATGCAAAAAATAATGACCTATCCGACAGCATAGATCTGCCCTGGGCGTATCGAAGGTCAAACTATGGAGAGCCGCGGTAATACTTTGCTCCAGCTTGCCAAGTTGTTGCAGACAGTCGGCCATTTTGCTACATGCACTAATCGCATCCTCTACCCAGCATTGTCCGGTATCCAGAAAATTTCGGTAAGCCTGCACGGCCTGTTCATATCTTTCATTATCTCTTAACTCGTTAGCGTAATAGTAGAGGTCACGAGGAGAGAAGGCATGACCTTGGGCGAGCAACTTCTCATAAATTCGCAGATTTCTTCCTGGAGAGACTGTATGTGTTCTGGTGTGAGTTATGGCGATATCGGCATGTTGAATATTTCCGTCTACGGCGAGGTACTCATGCACGGCTCCGTGCCAACGGAATCCGGCAGACCTTTTGATCAAGCGGTTTCGGCGAAAATGTAGGGTGACATTGCCATGATCATCAAAGGCATAATGATAATTCATAGACACGGAATCGACGGTTGGTACGGCTGAGGAATCAAGGGTATGCTTTAGCTCAAGCAGCTTGACGGCATCTTGCTCTTTCAAAATATCATCGGCATCAAGCCAGAGAATGTACTCCTTCGTAGCTTGCTCAAACGAATAGTTACGTGCAAGGGCAAAATGATCTACCCATTCAAATGGAAAAATTCGATCTGTAAAGTTGCGACATATGTCAATGGTCCGATCCTGTGAACCTGTGTCCACGATGTTGATTTCATCCACAATATGATGGACCGATTCCAGGCAACGGCCAATGGTATTTTGATCATTTTTGACGATCATGCACAGGCTGATACTGATCAATTGAGCATCACTCCTTTGGGAACCATCTAAGGGTTCAGATCAAACATAAAGTTGGATTTTTAAAAGAGGCCTGAGTTATAGAAACCCTGCCGCAATCGCGGCAGGGCATGGATGACAAAGCCTTAACATGCTGTGCGGCTTTGTCGATAAGGTATGGTATATCGCTTAAACATGATGTGACAGAAAAGGGAGGTTAGAGTCCGGTAGGCCCCGTAGGTCCAGTCGGTCCCGTAGGTCCAGTTGGTCCAATCGGTCCTTCTGGGCCTGTGTCTCCAGTTGGTCCAATCGGTCCAGTCGGCCCTGTAGGTCCAGTAACACCTGTATCACCCGTAGCGCCCGTAGGTCCGACAGGTCCAGTAACACCAGTGTCGCCCGTGGCGCCTGTAGGTCCGACTGGCCCAGTAACACCAGTGTCGCCCGTGGCGCCTGTAGGTCCGACAGGTCCGGTAGCACCAGTGTCGCCCGTGGCGCCAGTCGGCCCGACAGGTCCGGTAAATCCAAGGCCGAATGGTCCAGTAGGTCCAGTCGGCCCGATAGGTCCGGTAGCGCCTGTGTCGCCAATAGGCCCGATAGGCCCGATAGGTCCAGCAGGTCCGGTAACACCTGTATCACCCGTAGCGCCCGTAGGTCCGACAGGTCCGGTAACGCCCGTGTCGCCCGTGGCGCCAGTAGGTCCGACAGGTCCGGTAGCACCTGTATCACCCGTGGCACCAGTAGGTCCGACAGGTCCGGTAACGCCAGTGTCACCCGTGGCACCAGTAGGTCCGACAGGTCCAGTAACACCAGTGTCACCCGTGGCGCCAGTAGGTCCGACAGGTCCGGTAGCACCTGTATCACCCGTGGCACCCGTAGGCCCGACAGGTCCGGTAGCACCTGTATCACCCGTGGCACCCGTAGGCCCGACAGGTCCGGTAGCACCTGTATCACCCGTGGCACCAGTAGGTCCGACAGGTCCGGTAACGCCCGTGTCGCCCGTGGCGCCAGTAGGTCCGACAGGTCCAGTAACACCAGTGTCGCCCGTGGCACCAGTAGGTCCGACAGGTCCGGTAACGCCCGTGTCGCCCGTGGCACCAGTAGGTCCGACAGGTCCGGTAACGCCCGTGTCGCCCGTGGCGCCAGTAGGTCCGACAGGTCCAGTAACACCAGTGTCGCCCGTAGCGCCAGTAGGCCCGACAGGTCCGCCAATGCCCGTGGCGCCTGTGGCACCCGCAGGCCCCGTAGCACCTGTAGTGCCACTTGCGCCAGTAGCACCTGTAGGCCCGGCAGGTCCGGCTGGACCCACAGCTCCAGTTGCACTTGCTTTAACAAGAGCAACGGCATCAATGGCTACATCAGCAGTATTAGCCAAGGCATTTTTACTAATAACCAAAAAGGCATAGGCTGCGTTGGCTGGAACAGGAGCTGTTACTTCATATAGGCTTTGCCATGTTCCGTTCACAGCGTCTGGCAGTGTGCCTGCGCTCAAATAGGTAGTTAGCCCCGTGCCAAGGAAGCTAAAGGCTGCGTCATAGTAAATCAGAAATATGTTAACTTGAGGACTGGACAGGCTTCCTATTTTTGCAGCTGAAAGGCTTAACGTATAGCTTTCGCCTGGTGCAGCAAAAACGACCTGGGAAAGAGATGCATCTACTGCGCCTCCTGCCAGGATCGCACTATAAAAGTTTGTCTTTTTTACAGATAAGTTAGTGACAGTCACATTGACAGAGCTCCAAAAAAGGGTTGATCCGATCTCGAAGTCGCCGTTAGAAACTAGATTGGTAAACAATACACTCATCGCTTTTATACACTCCCTTCACACGTTGTAATGATAGTAGATGCGAATCCATATCCTAGCGAACCGTACAAGTTTACGAGGGCAGATGTGTATTTTTGTGTTCACATTTCAGACACATTATTTTAAGCTTCTATTTAAGTGACGTTAAGCTAGAGTTATATGTGGGGGATTATCATTAGAATTTAAAAGTGTAGCATGAAGTGCGAGAGACCGCTCCGCGAAGGCTTTGAGCTTCCGATCGCTGTTGCTGTAGGATTCTTCTTTGATTAGATAAGACATATAAAGGTAAGAATCCTACAGCAAAGGCGAACGCTGGCGCTTCTCCAGCTTCAAATCCTCCGCTTCGCTGCTACCCGCTACTCATGCAACATTTTAGGTGGGAGGGAAGTAGGGGGAGACCGCTCCGCGAAGGCTTTGAGCTTCCGATCGCTGGCGCTTCTCCAGCTTCAAATCCTCCGCTTCGCTGCTACTCGCTACTCATGCAACATTTTAGGTGGGAGGAAAGTAGGGGGAGACCGCTCCGTGAAGGCTTTGAGCTTCCGATCGCTGCTACCTGCTACTCATGCAACATTTTGGGGTAGGGGAGCAGCAGGGAGAAGATTACGATAAAAGAAAGGGTGAAACATGTGCTCAAAGTGCAGCAGGTGAGCAAGTGGTATGAGGGCAACCGGGGTGTACATAAGCTGGATTTTGAAATGCAGCGCGGTGAAATTGTTGGTTTTCTGGGGCCGAATGGTGCGGGTAAAACGACGACGATGCGCATGATTACAGGGTATCTTCAACCCAACGAGGGAGTAATTACGATTGACGGTATCCCGATTCAGGATAAGGGTAGACAGGCCCGTTCCAAAATCGGTTATCTGCCAGAGACTCCCCCTTTGTATGAGGATATGTCCGTAAGATCCTATTTAAAGTTTGTAGCTAGTATTCGGGACGTGCCTGCGAGAGAGCAGAAGCTGCGTATTTCGGAGATGATGTCCCGACTGGGACTGAATGGGCGGGAAAAACAATTAGTCCGCAGTTTGTCCAAAGGGTATAAACAGCGCTTGGGACTGGCAGGTGCGATTATTCATAACCCGGATTTATTGGTACTGGATGAACCGACCTCAGGTTTGGACCCCAATCAGATTTTGGAGATTCGTCAGCTTATTCAGGAGATTGGCGAAAATCATACGGTACTGCTAAGTACGCATATATTGCCTGAGGTGGATGCTTTGTGTAATCGTGTTCTCATCATCCATGAAGGGAAACTGGTCATGGATGGGCGCCCTGACGCGCTCGGCGGTTCGATGGAAGATGGATTCAAGGTGAAGGTGGAGGTTAAAGGCAAGCGTGAGCAGGTGCTGGATGTCCTGCGTACTTGGGGAAAAGTAGAGGTTGAATCTATGGCGACCATGCTATCTCCAGCGAACACGGAGCTGACTGCCGCAGAGCCAGATATGACCGGATTGCTACTCACAGGAGACTCAGGTGAGGATTTTCGCGAAGAACTATTTTATGTGCTGTCTGATGCGAAGCTTCCGATTTTGGAGATGAAAAAAGAAAACCTTAGCTTGGAAAATATCTTCCAGCAGTTAACGACCCGCGAGACGGAAGAAGGTCAGGTCGGCGATCCAGCAGTACAAGACCTACATTCCTCGGAGACTGCAGCACCTACGGCCATCACGGTGGAGCATGGAGAAACTGCGTCCAGCGACGATAAGGCTGAAGAAGATAAGGATACAGGAGGTAATCGGTCATGAGGCGTTTGTTCGCGGTCTGTCAAAAAGAGCTGCAAGCCTATCTGTGGACACCAACGTCGTATTTTGCGCTTGCAGTGTACATGCTGCTGACGGGGTTGCTTTTTTATACAAATTTTGTTATGTATCAGCCTAGCATTCTGGACTATCGGCTGGTACTCGGTGACACCTTGTCCATGCTGGTGTTCGTCGTCCCATTGCTCACGATGAGGCTGGTTGCGGAGGAATTCAGGCAAGGTACGGATGAACTGCTGCTTACCTCACCTGTGAGTGTGACGGAAATGATCGTGGGTAAATTTTTGGCGTCGCTGGGCATGTTGCTCATATTGGTGCTGTGCAGTCTAGCGTATCCGGTCGTGATGTCCTTTTATGGGTCGCTGGATTGGACGCTGGTATTTACATCTGTGATCGGTCTGTTTATGCTTGGCGCAGCCATGATGGCGATCGGCTTATTCGCTTCAACGCTTTCACAGCATCAGATGATGTCGGCGGTCGTCAGTTTTATTATTTTACTTGTGTTCTGGATGCTGGATTCGTTTGGAGGCCAGACGGGTGCATCTGCGGCGGTACAGCAATGGCTGGAACCTTTTTCACTAACCGCACGGTTTGACAGTTTCACCAAAGGATTGCTGAATGGAGCCGATGTGATGTACTACGTGACGGTGGCGGTGCTCTTTTTGCTATTCAGCATCCAAGTGGTTGAACGGAAACGGTGGAGGTAATGAATATGAAAAAATGGCTGGGTCATACCAATAGTGTGATACTATCGATTGCTGCTGTAGGGATTTTTATTTTATTGACGTTATTTCTGCGGTCGTTGGGTGGCTTTCAACTGGATTTGACGGCAGGCAAGCAGTATACGCTGTCTGACCAAACGTTGACGACCATCCAGGGTGTAAAGGAAGACGTACGGCTCATTGCTTTTACCGTATCCACTTCACAAAATCAGAAGCTGAACCGGGATGTTGCGGATATGCTGAATGAATACGCCAAGCGTAACAACAAGCTCAAGGTCGAGCAATACGATCTGAATCAGGAACCGATACTGGCCAAGCAATATGGTGTTACTTCAGCGTCTATTGTGTTGGTGCAAGGGGAGAAGAAGCGGGTTATAGATATTGGGAGTCTATTTACGCAGGCTCAGGGGAGTGGTGAAGGGGCATACCAATTTACCGGGGAAGAAAAGCTGACTAGTGGACTGCTGGGATTATCATCTACCCGTCAAGGGAAAGTGGTCTTTCTGACTGGACATGAGGAAATCCCATTGTCCCAAATGACTGAATTAAGCAGCTCACTGTCACAAGATAATGTGAAAACAGAGGAAGTTCAGCTCAATCAGGCGGGGAGCGTGCCCAAAGATGCGTCTGTATTGGCTATTGTCGGACCAGAACGTGATATCAGTGCAACGGAACTGAAGAGTATTCGTACGTATCTGAATGATGGCGGAAAGCTTTTTATGGCGCTAGGCTTTCACCCGAACATGGGGTCCGATTGGAAAAACCTTGATGCATTAGCGGCTGATTATGGAGTGAAGGATACTCATGCCATCGTGGTGGATCAGGAACAGACGAATACACTTGGACCTCTATGGACGGTTCCTACCTTCGGCAGTCATGCGATCACCGATAAGTTGGCGGCTTCCAATCTGTACCCGGTTCTTTCACTGTCTATTGCTTTGCAGGCAGGGGAGCCAAAGGATTGGAAGACGACGCTTTTGATGAAATCTTCTGCAGCCAGCTATGGTGAAACGAATATCCAAGGGCTGCTGAACAACGAAACGCAGAAGGATGACAAGGACCCGCAGGGGCCGCTGAATCTCGGTTATGCAGTAGAAGGGAAAGACGGTAAGCCCAAAGCCGTTATTCTCGGAACGTCTGCCCTTTTAAGCGACACTGAGATCAGCACAGGAGGCAATCGAGACTTTGTGCTGAACAGTCTGAATTATGTGCAGGAACATTCTGATGGGCTCACCATTCGTCCTCGTCAGGAGCAGGATTATAAGGTAGCTTACTTGACTCCTGCACAAGCAAAAACGATATTGACCATATCTGTCATCGGATTGCCGTTGCTATTCGCGGTCATCGGAATCTTATTATGGTGGAGGCGAAGAAGAGCATGAGAAAATGGATACCCACAGTGCTACTGTTAGTTGTATTGGGAGCGGGTATAATCTATGCAAAAAGCCAAAACTTCTTTCGTGAACAAGCGCCGGCGGCTCGCCAGCTGGTTCAGCTAACGCAAGAGAATATTACGTCTTTCGCGATCACTGGAAAGGACGGCAAGTCGGTGGAACTTGAACAACATGATGGTCAATGGAGTATGAGTAAGCCACGGACTTACCCGCTAAACCAATATACAATAGGCAATTGGCTAGCAGCGATTCAAAATGTAAAGTTGGGTGAAGTGGTGGAATCTTCTCCTACAGACGTAGCCAAATATGGGATCAGCGCTACCCATGATCAGATTGAGATTAAGACCAAGAAGGGCGACGTTCGTACCTTTGCCTTCGGTGAAACGTTGCCTTCCGGAGATGCTGTTTATGTATTATCAGACAAAAAAGAGATAGCTTCTGTACCTATAGATACACTTTCAGGGTTGTTGCTGGGTGCTGATGATTTTATAGATACAACGCCGTTCGATTGGGACGATACCAAGCTGAGCGGAATAGAGTGGGAAGGCCAAAATGCTTCATGGATGCTCAAATCCTCCGGTAACAGCGGAACCGAAGACAGTGCTTCCACATCTTGGACGCTGAACGGAAAGTCAGTGGCCAATGACACGGCGACTTCCCTCTCGCAGCAAATCAAAAACCTGGCCAGCAGTCAGGCCTTGCGCAAAGCCTCCGAGCTGAGCAAGCCAGTTCACCGCTTTACGCTGAGTATATCGCTGGGTAAGGATGATTCCCAGCTGGTCTATCAGGGCTGGACGCTGAGCGATGATCCAGATACCGTATGGGTTGTGCCGCCACAAAGTAACTGGGCTTATGGTCTGTCAGTATCTGACGTGAACCGTACTGAACAGAATGGCCACGACCAAGCTCAGACTGGAAAATAATTATTAGAAATTAAATTAGCTGCACAAAGAGGCTCCAACGGCGGATGATCGTCGTCTGGAGCTTCTTTGTGTTCGTTATTCGTCAGGTTTGCTGCTTTTGGAAGAAGAGCTGTTCGTGTCGTTTAAATCTTGGATAACCTGAATCAGCTCATGAAGCGAGAGATCCAGCTTATCCAGCTTTTCTTCCATCGTGTGCAGGATGTGCCGCAACAAAATAAAACAAAGTCCAGCCGGAAAGCCTACGTTGGTAACCAGAGAAAGAGCATCATCCATTTGCAATGTATTCCCTCCTTTTTAGCCATATATAAAGGAAGGTAAATTAAAAGAACCATATACAACTGCATGTAAAAATAGTATAATAAATAAGAACAAATGTTCTGTTTTGGTTGTGAAATAGGTTTGCAAATTACCCTATAGTATGAGGATTTAGAAAAAGTCAAATCCAAAGAGAAAGGGTGATTTACAATGGATAAGTCTCAGCTAACATTGGTGGAACAATATCGAAAGAAGCTGTACCGCATTGCTTGGAGAATCCAGTATCGTGCTCGGGTACAAACCAATCATGAATTTGTAATGGAAAAGAACGAAGCCGTCAGCGCCCCATCTTTTACAGAATCTTCAAACTCTAATATGTACACACTACAGCTTATCAACTCTCTATCTTCTGAGATCGGAAAAATGATCATCTTTGACCTTTACATACTAGACAAAACCGAAGCACAGATTGCAAAAGAGTTAAAGCTATCCCAACAGGCGGTGAATAAATGGAAAAAGAAAATGCTCAAAGAGTTATTTCGGATGCTGAGTTCGTCCAATTGCTAAAATTAGTACGAAGTGGAGATCAGGAGGCCATGTGTAGGATACTTCAATTGTTCGAGGAAGACATTCAAAAGACCAGTCGGTATATTCGTATGTCCCGTGAAGATGCTGTCCAAAGCATTGTGACTGATTTTATAGAAGAACTGCAACAAGAGTTAAAGACAGTACAAAGTGGACAATGGATATAGCCTTGGCTATCCTTATCCGTAGGTTTACTTATTTAACGGAGGGCTTTAAGTTTATGAGTGATAACAGGGCTTCTTTTGAAAAAAGTATGAAGATGTACCCAGTCAACAGTATTCGTTCCAATGTCATCATTCTTGTTTTATTATTGTTAGATCTGTTTCTAGTTATCCCCTTAGTGGGAAATCCATACATTGCAGTTTACGTTTATGTACTGTTGCCACCGATTGTTATGATAAACATTTGGGCCCTTGTACTGGTCATCATGCCACGCAAATTGCAGTTGAATTACATTTTATTCCGTGGTGTATTTGGTTTGGTTTGTTCTATTGGCTTCATGATCATGACACAAAAGTTTGTTTATGGCATGTTGGGTCTGGATACTATATGGTGTTTTATAGGTTCTTTTGCCCTTTATGGAGTCGCCTTGTATTACTTTATAAAATATAATTTGGCGAAATTCAAAGATCCTTCAAATCATAAGAAGAAACCAAATGTTAAGGAAAAAAACAAGAGAACACCTGTAGTAACTATCACCACATTTACTGGAGCTGGTTATCTGATAGCTAATGTTTCTCTCGGATTCGCTACACAACAATTAGTTGCCACAGTATTGATAAGTGTATACTCGATGCTAGCATGTGTTCTTTTTCATTTTATTATGGATTTACACCGCTACTATTGGCTTCATAAGCTGAGGAATCAGACAACGGATTGAACACAACGAATGGATTACAAAGTATTACCTCTATCAAGATGTTTTGTAATGAAAAAAAGCCTGCAAACGCCCAACTATAATGGGGGTTCGCAGGCTTTTTAGGTTGTAGATTTATTTAGTCAACATACTTGTTGCCGTCAGCATCAATATAAATGGATTGAACAGCTGTGCGGCGGTACGGATATCCAGCCTCTGTGGTGCCGCTAATTTCATAGGTTACAGAATAGATGCCAGGCTTGTCCGCTTTGGATAGCTCAATTTGTCCGGTAGGATTAACGTTTTTTTGCTGTACCGTCAAACCTTTGGATGTAGAAGTGACTCCTTGCTGCGGATCACCATAATATTGAACTTGGTAGGTAACTTGTGTAACGCTGTTCGGGGAATCCTGTGATTTCAGATTTAGCTTCGGGCCCACTGCATTTAAATTGTATTTCAGCTCAGGAACTTGAACAGCCTGGTAACGTGCAATCAGGAGATACGCTCCATTATCAGGAGCCGTGACGTTCAGTTTATAGGTGCCCGGTTTTGGATTTTGAATGACGGCGTTATGATGCCAGGCACCAGCAAAAATATCGTCATCATGGCCTGCTTTCAGATTAATAATTTCACTAGTACCGTCAGGCTTGGTTAGTTCCAGTTTACTCACACGTTTATCGCTGATCCAGTCCAGATCAATGGATTTTACACCATTTTCAACAGTGAGGGTTTCTGAGGCTTTTCCATTATAATCGCCGCCTCGGATAAAATATGAATTATCGATCTCGCTATAGGTGGATTGTAAAGCAGAAGCAGTCAGGGAAGATGCTGAAAGTGCCTCAGTTTCCTGATTCAATGCTGGAGTGTTCGCTTGGAGGTAGGGTTGGATCAGGGAGAAGACGTAAGAACCGGTGCGAACCTTGGCATGATCCCAAGATCCGACTTTAACTACACGTCCGCCGGGAAGCTTAGCGTTGTCGACTGTGACCACTCCATCATTCTTACCAAAGGAGGAGAGGTAAAGTCCACCCAGTATGTAGGAAGCAGTGCCGCCAGACCAGTTATCACCAGCAAATGTGAAGAATGGAATTGTAGTCGCATTACTGAGTGCATCGGTCTTGGTTCGGAAATACTTCATATAAGATGTTTGTAAAGTGGAGGTACCGGGATTTTGTGACCCGACAATATCTGCCAGCCATCCGGCCCAGCTACTGTAGGCGAGATCTGCAAGTTGTGAGCCATGATGAGGACTGCTGAGGGTGATGACACGTTGTACATAAGGAGCGGCTCCGTTATATACGAGAGCGGTTTGAGTATCCACTCCACCTTTGCTGTGGGCGATGACGATAAGCTTTTTTCCAAAGTGATTGCTGATGACCTTAATTTTGTCGGCCAGAAGCTTACCATTGTCCCACATATCTTGGGATGTGCCAGTTGTATCGTACAGATTAATGGTGGCTGTCTGGTATCCGGCGTCTCGTGCACGCTGAAGCATATCGTTATTATTCTTGGTCCAGACTTCAGCGCTACTGTTCAAACCATGTACGAACAATAGTGCGGGCTTGGCTGGATCAACGTGATTAGGTGGTGGACCTTCTGCCCAGCTTCCCGCGGGATCTTTCGGAGGTTGGGGTGTAGTGGAGCCTGCAAAAGCGCCAACGGGGACAAGAGTAACTGATAACAAAAAAATGAGCATCAAAACGGTGATCTTTTTCAAACTGAAAATCCTCCTTTGTAAAATAAAGTATTTTTCAAGCTTATTATACATGCCATCTTGTGGTAAATCATCAATTGTATTTCATATTTACATTAAAATTTTATTTTTTTAGTCATTTTTTAGTCAGGATATCCCTATGATTCATAGCGCATGATAATCTCGTCACACATTTTATAATGTATGGAGGATGAGTTCATGCCAGGAACTAAGAAGGTCATCAGTTTTACGATTTCTGCTGCTTTACTCGCCAGTATGGCTGCTTTGACCGGGTGCGGAAATGCCGATCATAACGTTCGTACGAACAGTACACGCTATAACGCGCAAAGCACACATCACATGGATGGTGTGAACCGTTATGGTATGGATGGTGTGAATCGTTATGGGGTTAAGTCCAATGGTATGGACGGGATGGCATTGAATGAAAATGCCAACCGAACCGGACATCCAGTCCGTAATCTGCAAGTCGATCGCAATTTGTCGAAACGTATATCCGAGATGCCGGATGTAAAGTCTGCGACAGTGCTGGTCGGTGAACGACATGCCTATGTAGCCGTTTCCTTGAAAGACCAAGCCAACGGAACAGGTGTCGGTGCTCCAAGTGTTGACGGTACTCCAAGTGCTAATAGTATTGGACGTAACGGTAATGTACCGAGTGTGAATGGCGTTAATGGCACTAGAGGAAACCGTACTACGGATACTACAACGCCTGGAATGACAGACAATGGAGTTACCGGGAATGGAACACCTGCGCGTCGTGATGATGGTTTATTCGGTACGATGGGTACAGGCTCGTATGGTATGTTGCGTGGCTTGGCGAACAACAATGGCACAGATAACAGAAACACCACAATCGAGGGAGCAAGAACTGCATATGAACCAAGTGATGCAGTCAAGAGCCGAATCGCGAATAAAGTGAAGCAATTTGCACCTTCGATTGAACAGGTGTATGTATCGGCTAACCCGGATTTTGTCAAACAAGCCACTGACTTTACACACAGTGTGCAAAATGGTCATCCGATCAGAGGCTTGAGCAATGAAATGGTGGATGTGATTGAACGTGTATTCCCGACCCCGGCGGCTGGTACAAACCGTCCAATGGAAAATACAGCACCCACACGCCCACAAAATCATACGCCCGCGCCGATGAATCATCGCTAATTCAAACCCTATAAGTGTGTGCAATGCCAAAGAAAGAGCTATCCATCTCAGCGAATACGCTGGTGGATAGCTCTTTAGTTTTGGGGAATGATAACTATAACTGAATTATTTGCGCAATCCTTTAATCCATACGCCTTGCAGCTTTAAGTCTCCATCCAGTAACAGGATGTCTGCTTGTTTACCTGCTTCAAGCGAACCTGTACGATCAGCAATGTACAAGGATCGAGCCGGATTCAGGCTGGCCATTTGTGATGCCGCGGGAATACTTATACCCACATGTTGAACCAAATAGCGGAAGCCTTCAATCATCGTTAGTGTGCTTCCTGCCAAAGTGACCCCATCCTCCAGTCGCGCTACACCGCCCTGCACGATCACCGGCAAATCGCCGAGCGTATAATGACCGTCTTCCAGACCAGTAGCAGACATGGCATCTGTGATGAGAATGAGATTATGATCCTGCTTTAATCTAGCGAGCAGGGAAATGGCGGCGGGATGTACATGAATGCCGTCCGCGATGATTTCTGCTTCAATGCGCGGATCAGCGAGTACGGCTCCGGCGGCTCCCGGCTTGCGATGATGCAGCGGAGTCATAGCATTAAATGCATGCACCGCATGATTCAGCCCCGCCGTCGCTGCCTGTTCAACCTCTTCATACGTAGCATCTGTATGACCGAGAGCCGCGGTAATGCCATGGCTGCGCAGCCATGCAATCAGTTCCAGCGCTCCTTCCCGTTCGGGCGCAAGCGTGAGCTGGCGAACAAGGCCTGGATAGAGCTGCTCCCATTCTGCCACCCATGAGAGATTCGGTGGCACGATATGTTCTGGGTTTTGCGCTCCAGGCCAGTTCGGACTGATGAACGGCCCTTCCAGATGTACGCCCTCCAACTGAGCATAGGGCATAGGTAGTGCCATGTATGCGTGAACTTCACTCAATACCCGGTCAATCTGTTCCTTGGGCGCGGTCATGGTGGTAGCCAGCATAGCCGTCGTTCCTTGTGAACCGTGAAAGGAGGTGATCGTATCCAGCACCCTTGGACTAGAGTCCATAAAGTCCTCACCGTTACCGCCGTGAACATGAATATCAATAAAGCCTGGCAGCAGATAGCCTTCTTCCAAACGCACAATGTTTGCGGTTTTCGCTGCGGTTTCTTCCTGATTTGCCAAGACTACCGCTGTCCAATCGGCGGGTAAATGCTCTTCTGAACCAGTGTATACAATGGATTGCCCCTCAATGACGACAACCCCTTTTTCAATGATGTCATTTCCAACGACAACTTGCCCATACAGTAGCTGGGGTACGTTACCACTCATTTCATTTGACTTCAATTGAACCATCCTCCTGCTTTCTGATCCAGTAAGATAAGTACGTTAGGGTGACATTGCAGCAGAGAAGCCGGACACTCAGTCGTGACGGGTCCAGTTAAAGCCTGCTTTATAATATCAGCCTTATCCGCACCAAAAGCCACCAGTATAATTTGCTTCGCCTTAAGAATCGTGCCTACTCCCATCGTAACTGCTTGCCTGGGTACAGCATCTATATCGCCAAAAAATCGAGCATTCGCCGAGCGCGTACTTTCTTTCAAATCTACAACATGTGTGGCTCCAGTCAAGCGGTGACCAGGTTCGTTAAAGCCAATATGACCATTATGACCAATGCCAAGCAGTTGCAGATCCACGGGTCCATGGTCCAGAATGGCCTGCTCGTGCGCTGCACATTCTGCTGCCAGATCCAGTGCATTCCCGTCAGGGACACGTGTATGGGATATCGGAATATCGATATGCTGGAACAAGTGCTCATTCATAAAGCTTCGATAGCTCTGCGGATGTTCTGGGGGAAGACCAACATACTCATCAAGATTCACGGAATAGGCTCGTGCAAAACTGACCTGTCCCTTGCTGTACATATCTGCAAGATGTTGGTAAATGCCAATCGGCGTACTACCGGTGGCCAGGCCAAGCATGGCCTGTGGTTTGGATAGCAGCAAGCTGGCGATCACAGCGGCGGCAGTAGCGTTCAGGTCCTCACGGCTGTTCAAAATGCGTATGTTCATCTTAGTGACCCCCTGGTTGTTTTTTGAGCTTGCTCACTTGTTGATATGAACCTTCCAATCTCGGAATATATTTGTCAAAATCTGCGCTCACCATACCTGTAAACAGAATATCTATGATATGAAGCTGGGCGATGCGGGAGGCCATATCCCCACGTCGCATTCCTTCCTCCAATGAGGAGGAAAATAGCGCAATATCCGCAAGACCTGCCAGCGTATTGTTTCCGAAGGAGGTCAGGGATAATGTCTTAGCCCCCTGTTCCTTTGCACAACGTAGAGCCGCAATGGTCTCCTGGGTTTCTCCTGAATAAGAGACGGCAAAGGCGACATCTCCTGCTCCGAGCGAGGAGGCAGAGGTAATCTGCATATGCGAATCTGCAAAGGCAGTGCTGTTCTTGCCAATACGGATGAGCTTCTGGTAAAAATCCTGTGCCACAATCGACGATGTCGCCATCCCATAGAGATCAATGCGGCTCGTGGCTGACAGCCATGCAATGGCCTGCTCCAGCTTGTCGTAATCCAGCAATCGGGTCGTGTCCGCAATGGATGCGGTATGGTTCGCCTGAATAGCCTGCACGATTCGGGAAAGTGAATTTCCGGCGACAATATCCTGATAGGATTCTTCACCATTACGGTTGGAATGGGACAACTCGGCGGCCAGCTTCATTTTGAAATCAGGATAGCCTTTAAAATGTAGTGATTTGCAAAACCGCGTAACGGTCGCCGCGCTCACACCACAACGCTCTGACAGCTCCCGAATACCCAGATGCAGCACATCTTCCGGGGATTGCAGGATGGATTCCGCCAGCTTGCGCTCCTGTACGGGAAGCTGCTCCAGTCTATGGGCTAATGTATGAAGAATGGGGGTCATGAGCTGTGCTCCTTTGGCTGTAGAGTGTTTGAGTGAAAATAAGTATCGCATATAAGAAGAATATAAAGAAAAACATTTTCACGTGTATTGTAAAATAATTCTGCCGCTCATGCAAGAGATGTGAGGAGAATTTTTATTAGACTTTGCGAAAAAATAGCCAGCGAAAATTGTAGAAGTTATCATACATTAATTTACATATTGCGAGTTTTATTTACAAAACAACCTATTGACTTGTCTCTTCATTGGAGGAGTATAATTGAATAAAGTTCCAGTGAAGGGATTTATCTAGGAGCTTTGCAGAGTACATCGTTGGGCGGAACGAATAGAATCTCATTCACAAGGAGGAGTTTGCTATGCAAAGCCAAGTGATTGAAATGATCAGCGCGGTCAAGGAAGATCCTGAACTGGTCGCTAAGCTGGATGGACATTCGGACATTATTCATGATGCCGGACTGGATTCGTTGCAGTTGGTTCATTTCATGCTGCAAGTGGAGGATGCGTTTGATGTGGAGATTGATTTTGATTCCTTTGAGCTAGAGCATTTGAGCTCGGTAGATGCGTTTTGCAGCTACATTCAGGGGATCAGCGATGCGGAACAAGCGCCGCACCTGGAGGGAATGGAGACGGTCTGACGTACAGCTTGGTACATGTGCCTGAAAATCCATTAAACGAGGTGTTAGCATGCAGCCCAAAAGCAATGTGCTGATTGATGAGAAAGCGTTCAAGCTCATCAAGCGTAACCTGAAAAACGCTTCTGTATCTTACCGTAACGCCACACAGGACCCTACTTTCAAAACGGACATGCCCCAGACGATCGGCATTAAGCTGACCAACCGCTGCAACCTGAGATGTACACACTGCTTTGAATGGAACGAGGAAGGCTACCATCACCAAATGGATAAAGAAGAACAAAACATGGATCTTGCTCCGGACATGCTCCGGCAGATTTTGAGCGAAACCAAGGAAGCCAAGTCCAGACTGTACATGTGGGGCGGCGAACCGATGTTTCACCGGCGTTTTGATGAAATTTTGGACGTGCTGGCGGAAGATCGGCGCGAAATGACCTTTTGTACAAATGGATTACTTATTGATAAATATTTGGACCGGATTTTGGATTTGTCCGAAAATCTGGAGTTATTAATAGCGATTGAAGGTTTTGAAAGAGAACACGATCTAATTCGCGGTAAAGGCACCTTTCAAAAAACAATGCGGCAGATGGATAAGCTGATTGAACTGCGCGACCAGGGATTGTACAAGGGACGGGTGACTGTCCATGCAGTCATTAACGATAACATGATCGGACGGATGTACGAATTTCTGCAAATGCTGGAGGACAAAAAGCTGGATCTGGTGCTGCTGACGTTCCCCTGGTACATTTCCAAAGAGACCTCCCTCAAAATGGATGAATATTTTACACATAATTTCTCCTGGCTCCGACAACTTGAAGAACAAAATATTAGTAGCTGGCATGCTTTCAAATATAAAATCAACCCGGATAACATCGATCCTCTGATGCAGGAACTACAGCGGATCAATGAGCGAGTATGGAACATTCGCGTGCGCTATCAGCCCGGTTTGGATTATGAGGAAATTGATAAATTTATACATGGCGAGGAAATGGTCAGCCGTTGTTCCAATCATTGTTTGGCGCTCACCTCCAGAACAGATATTTTACCAGACGGGAAGGTCATGCCTTGCAAATTTTTCAGTGAGTTCACGATTGGAAGCATGCGTGAGCACAGTCTGAAGGAGATATGGAACTCGGATGCGTATGAGAAAACTCGTCAAAAGATTAATCATGAAGGATTGACTCCGGTGTGCTCCAAATGCAGCGTATTGTATCTGCACGGGGCAGGCTCTCTGAAATACATTTAGTTTTCTATGGATGTTGTTTGTTACTGGATGGAAGAGAGAGGGATGATGATAAGACGTGACGACTAAAACTATTAACCTTGTGGAAGCGCTTGCGCATGAACGGGACCATGGAGTCCTGATTTGGCTGTTTAATATCGGCGCAGAGCAAGTGTGGCATCCATCCCCCCGCAAGGGGGGCATGGTAGACCGGGATGAACAGCAAGTCGTAAACCGGATGGAGGAAATGAATCTCCTGCTATGTCGAAGTCAGGATGTCATTGTACTTCGGGAACGGCCGGATGAGGCATTTCTGGACATGCTTCAGCGGTTGGGCTTTAGCCTGCCGCGTATTGAGGTGCCGGAGCCTTCTGATCCGCTAACGCCGATTTCAGAACTGGTGCTGGCGGACGAGGCGCTTTTGGCACGACTGCGCACGGTTGCAGATGCAGGCCACAGCAGCGGCGGAGCCAAAGCGTGGCTCGTCCCCTATGCGGTCACACCGCAGGAGGAAACGATTGCGGAGCTTTGCGGGCTGGAGCTGATCGGCGCTCCATCCGCGGTCAGTGCTCAGGTGAATGATAAAATATTCAGCCGCCTGACCGCGCAAAAGCTTGGTTTTGCTGTCAGCGAAGGCGCTGTATGTGCAGACGAATCGGCGATCCGCAGGGAGTGTGCCAGACTGGCTGACTTATCGGATGGACCTGTGAAGCTGATTATCAAGCAGCCGCACGGTGCCTCAGGACAAGGCATGTATATGCTGGACGAGCTGTCCAAGCTGGACACGCTGCTGAGTGTGATGAAGCGTTTTGGCGGCTCATCGCCATCTTCCGGCGGCTGGCTGGTGGAGCGCTGGCACAATAAGCAGATGGATCTGAACTACCAGCTCTGCATTGACGAGGGCGGTGGTGTGACGATGTTTTCGCTAAAAAGGCAAAACGTGGATGGCACCGTATATATTGGATCTCAAGTGCCGGCTGAGATTGGCGATGCGCTGGAGGAAGAAGTGAGACGCTGCGCCTATCAGCTGGGTACGCATCTCTATTCCATTGGGTATACGGGAATGGCCTCTATTGACGGTTTTGTTGACGAAGAAGGTTTGCTCATTCCAGTCATTGAGATAAATGGTAGATTTACGTTGTCTACCTATATTTCGTTCCTGTCATCCGTCCTGGGAGAACAGCATAAAACATTATCCCGTTATTACCGCAACGTTACCGCTACACCTCTCACCTACAGCCGCTTGTGCGGGTTGCTCGCGGAGGAGGGCTTGCTCTATACGCCCGAACGTCCAGAAGGGGTGTTTGTGTATACGGCGGGTACATTGTCTGGTATTCCTGTGAAGCGGGGCTATGTGAACCGGATTTTCACACTTATTTTGGCAGACAGCTGGCAGGAAGCTGATGCTTATGCGCACAAATTGGAAGGTATCATTGCTGGATTAGGATGCTTATAAATTGGAGGGAATCAAGAATGAAAACAACAGATGTATACCATGTAGTACCCTTGCTGGAAAAGATTTTGAAGCTGGATTCGGGAGAGCTGGAACAGTTGACTCCGGATCAGGATCTGCGAACCTTGGGGCTGAATTCCTTATCCGCTGTGGAATTAATTGTAGAGTTGGAAAATGAGCTTGATATTACGATGGAGGACGACGATCTAGTGCTGGAGCATCTATCTACACTGCAAGGCATCGAGCGTCTGCTGAGCAAATATGCATAAGGGCGCTGAAAAGACAAGTTTGATGCAGGAATCCGATATGGAGACTCGTCAAGATTCTGTTGTGGACTATGGTGCAGAAGAAGTGGCAAACGCTCTTCCAGGGAAACATTGTGTATATTCTTCCCTGCGTACCTCATTGCGGAGGTACGGAGTGACCATGGCCGAATCCGAACTATTCATGCTGTGTGGGAGTATGTGCGCAGAATATGGTGGAGATTTGAAGCGCTTCGGACCTGAGAAATATCCGGAGCAGCTTCAAGAAATGGCAGCCAGTGGCGGACCTGTTATTCGGGTGGAACCGTGGGTAGCTGGTGTCAGCGATGAAACCGACCTGTTGCAGGTACTCACATCGGGCTACGGTACCATGCTGCATACGTCGAGCACCGCTTTAACCTATCACGATGTATATGTGAAAAATTACCCAAGGGGCCACGTGATTGAGTTGTGCGGGTTGGACTTGCAAGAACGGACAGCACAGGTGAATGATAGCTTCCTGCTCGATTCCTCGGGACATGCCATGACTTATGTGGGCTCAGCCCGGCTCGACGATCTGATGCAGGGCATTATTGAGTATGCATGGCTGGTGGAGCAGCCTGCCCCGCTTTCGCCAAGTGAGATGCATGCTGCGTGTGCTCATCATATTCGACAGTATGTAACTGGACACGAAGCCATCTGGAGAGGCGTACCTACGTCTAATGAGTCGGAAAGTCAAACGGGGAAAGCTGTAACAGGCAAGCAGGTCAAGCGGGGAGATGAGGGGTACCGGGCATTTGTCGGTGACTTCCATCTGTTAGCAGATATGGAGGATCAGGATTTTCGGACGTACTGTCATGAAATCTATTACAATCTGCGATTGGGCAGTGCCCTTCATTTGACGGATTATACAGCTGATTATTGCCTGCTGCATCAAGCCACGCTGGGACCACAAACACAGCATGTAATTGAATTGGCACAGGCGCTGTACGCGGATTGGCACAAGCTTAATCTGCATATTTACAAAACAGGGCTTCAATTGCGCAAGCATCGGATGCCTGAAATTACGGAACGAGCTTTGCATTTAATTGAAAGACAGCGGCATATGCTGGAGGAACTGATGGTTTTAGCAGAGAAAGCAGCCGAGTAGTCCAAACATTCGGCTGTATAAGAAACGTTCATCAGGTGTCCTGCACAGAGGAAAGAGGAGGGGAATTGATTGCCGTCCATTACATTAAACCAATTGTCGAAAACATTTACGTACTACAAAAAGGAGCCGGGCGTGCGCAAATCGTTACAAAACTTGTTCAGGCGTGAGCAGCTGACCAAAGAGGCTGTGCAAAATGTCAGCTTTAGCATTGAGGAAGGCGAAATTGTCGGATTTCTCGGTCCAAACGGGGCGGGCAAAACAACGACGCTCAAAATGCTGTCTGGCATTCTTCATCCCACGGGCGGGGAGGCATCGGTACTCGGCTTTACCCCGTGGAAACGACAAAAAGAGTTTAAACGTCAGTTTTCCATTGTAATGGGACAGAAAAACCAGCTCTGGTGGGATTTGCCTGCAAGCGAGTCATTCGAGCTGAACAAGCTTATCTATGAAATCGATGAAAACCGTTATAAAGAGGCACTAGATGAACTGGTCACTCTGCTTGGGGTGGAGGAGCAGCTTCATGTGCAGGTTCGGCGGCTGTCGCTCGGCGAGCGTATGAAAATGGAACTGATCGCCGCGCTGCTGCATCGTCCACGGGTTATTTTGCTGGATGAGCCGACCATCGGACTGGACCTTGTTTCTCAGCGGCGGATTCGAGAGTTTTTCAAAGCCTATAACCGCACGCACCGGACGACCATCCTGCTGACAAGCCACTACATGAAGGATATTGAGGATTTGTGCAGTAGATCCATCATTATCAGCGGGGGCAGATTGGTCTATGACGGAGACTTACACAAGGTGAATGAGGTCATCGGTGCCCGTAAATTACTCAAGGTTCGACTGGAGACCCCCGTATCCAGCCTAACGTTGGCGAGCCTCGGCAAACTTCGCTCCAACTCGGAGCTGGAGGCGGTATTTGAGCTGGACGCAGAAGATACCTTGGCTTGGTCCAAAAAGATTTTGGACGCACTGTCTGTCGTTGATTTTACGATTGAGGACGTCCCGCTGGAAGAGGGGATAGCCAATTTGTACGATGGGGGCAGGCTGGCCGATGCGAAATAACAAATATGTGAAGGTACTCCAGCTTGGCATGCAAAACGAAATGGAGTATCGGGCTAATTATTGGCTCCAAATGGCGGGATTTATGCTGCCGATCATGACGCAAATTTTTCTCTGGCTAGCTGTATTCGGTTCTTCGGGGCAAGCAAGAGTGCTGGGCTATTCTCTGCCAGAAATGCTGGTGTATGTGGTCATGGCGGGAGTAACTGGAAAACTGATTGCTACGGGCTTTGAATACGAAATTGCTACAGATATCAAGGAAGGTGGACTGGCAAAATTCATGGTACAGCCTGTGCATTATTTCGCTTACCGTTTTTGCCGGTTTATCGGAGGCAAAGTCATACAGTCCGCGGTCGTGCTGCTGGCGGCTGCTATTTTGCTGTTATGTCTTAGCCTGGAAGGACAAATCAGCTTCGGGCTATCGTACATCTTGCTTTACATATTGGCGTTGCCGGGAGCGCTTGTGCTTAATTTTGTGGTCTATTATGCGCTGAGCGGCATAGCCTTTTGGGTGACGGAATCGGCGGGACTATTTTATACGCTGTCGCTTGTCATTTACGTAGCTAGCGGTACCGTGTTTCCGCTGACGATTTTTGGAGATGTTTTGGCCCGTCTGTTCAGTCTGCTACCGTTCAGCTACACCGTATTTTTTCCGGTGAATGCGTTGACGGGCAAGCTGACTGTGCTGGAAGCCGCTAAAGGCATTGGCGTGCAATGGCTCTGGATTGTAGTGTTGGCAGCCATATCACGCTGGGTGTGGCAAGCCGGGGTCAAACGCTTTGTCTCGGTGGGGGGTTAACATGAAAAATGTTTTCCGAAACGTTAGGCGCTACATCAGACTGTACTGGAAGTTTGTCCAGTTTTCCGTCATGTCGCAGATGGAATACCGTATTAATTTTATAACTGCATTTCTGGTTGAAACGGCTTATTTGCTCATCAAACTGCTGTACGCATCGGTTCCATACCGCGCTGGGACGGATATTAATGGTTGGTCTCCTGACGCCATATTGTTATATATCGGCGTATTTACGATGATGAGCGGATTTTATAGTGGATTGTTCTACAGTAATTTTACAAGCCTGCCTGACAAAATTCGTACCGGCTCACTGGACGTGCTCATGACCAAACCAGTATCGCTGCAATTTATGGTAACACTGCGTCAATTTGAACTGGGCTATACCGTGCCGAATGTAATTGGCGGCGGAATTATGACGGGGATCGGCTGGTATCGACTCGGATTGCCGTTTAATTTTGAAAGCGTAGGAGGGTTCTCTGTGCTGCTCGGATGCGGAGTGCTTACGGCATACTCCGTATTTTTGCTCCCCCAACTACTGGCCTTCTGGATTATCCGCACGAACGGCGTTACGGAGCTGTCCAACAGCATTTTCGAAACAAACTATGTGCCGATGGCCGTGTACAGTAATCTGATTCAGCGTATCGGTTTGTTCGTGCTGCCGGTGTTTGTCATTTGTAATTTCCCGCCCATGTTCATTCTCGGCAAAATGGAAACCGGGTTAGTGGTATGGGCATTTCTCGCACCTCTCTGGCTGCTGGCGATCATCCGCCTGATATGGCAGTTTGCTCTACGTGATTATACGAGCGCGAGTCAGTAGCGCTACCGTGTAGTGGGCCAATAATGAAGCAGGAAAGGAAGCGAATCATATGAATGCGATACCGAATCAGCGTCATTTGTATATGGGAACATTCGAAGCGGAGGCTTACTGGCGGGATGCCCAGTTAGCTTCCCTGCCAGCCCTGCCTGACCGGGCTTCTTCAGCGATTGTAGCAGCCATGGATGAACTGCTGTTCAGCTTTTGCCAGCCGGGAGATGCGTTATTGACCCGTTATGCCATTTCGCCCGTACATCGTCAGTATATCGCGCAGTTGGGCTTCCATCCGGCTGTCAACGAACGGGATTTGACCGATGGCAAGGAGCGTGCAGGCAACGTGTCGACCGCATCCGTATTTGAACTGCTGGGCAGTCGCAAGGCCGATGCCGGAGAGGGGTTTCCTCAACTGGAAGGCTGTGTGCTTAGCCCGTTTGCGGGTTTACCGCATGTAGAGGAGGCTGCACGTGCTTGGGGAATAACCCTGCATCAGCCGCCGCTGGAAACGATTCGCAAGGTAAATGCCAAAACGTATTCCTCTGATCTGAAACGCAGCCTTGGTCTGCGCAACCCGGGCTATATTGTGACTTCGTTTGCAGATGTCGCTGAGGCGGGGCGTAAGCTGCTACGGGATGGAAGCTTTTTAATCAAGGATGATTTTGGCGTATCGGGCAAAGGAAACCTGCACATTACCTCGATACAAATGCTGGACAGGATCGTATCGTATTTGCGTGGACAGGAGCGTAAAGGCAAACAGGTGCTTTTCCTTTTGGAGCCTTTTCTGGAGAAAGAGCAGGATTTTTCATGCCAATTTACGATTGGTGATGATGGAAGTGTCGATATCATATCTGTACAATGGCTGGCTAACACTCAATTCTCCTATCGGGAATCCTTGTCCCCGGACGGGGCATTTTTGGAGCGGCTGGAGCGCGAGGGCTATTTTAGCTTGATGCAGGACGTGGGGCGGCAATTGTATCAGGATGGTTATTACGGCGATGTTTGCATTGATTCCATGACACTTCGTGGTGGGAAGCTGGAGCCTATTATCGAAATTAATGCCAGAAAGTCGATGAGTTTGATCAAGCATCAGCTCGATACCTTTCTGGCCGGGAAAAATATGCGTGGCACGCTGACGAATTATTCGCTGTCCCATGATGGCAGTCTATCCTATGAAGAACTGCTGGAAGGGCTGAAAGGTGAAGGATTGTTGTTCACAGGTGAACGTGAAGAAGGCGTCATGCCTCTGGGTGCCAATACGTTATATGTGAACACAGGTGGACGAGATGGCGAGAACAAGATTGTGGGCCATACAAGCACGCCAAGCAGAAATGCAATCGGGCGCGGAGGCAGATCATCTGCCAAGCAGGTTCGTGTGAGCGGGATTGGGGCCAGCGATGGCGGATCAGAAGGGAACGGCATGGCTAAGCCGGACTTAATTGGTGAAAAAGAAACCGCTGGAAGCGAACGGGCACGAGGCAAGGGTCGTCTTTATTTGGAACTGGTTGCTGCGAGCGATGAGGAAAAAATGCGATTGACTACAAAGCTGGAGCGTTTTTTGGCAGAGCATCATTTTACAGTGCTGAATTAAACGGGAGGCGTATGAGCATGCGTAAGAATGCGGATAAGCTTATGAAGGTAACGATTTTGTGTTCCGGTTTCGGATTGGGCTTTTATACCCCTGGCTTGTTGTTGCAAGCAGGTCTTCGCAGGCTGGGCGTGGATACGGCGATTCATGTATTTGAAAATGTGCTGCCAGAATCGGCCCGTCTCAAGGTCGACAAAAGCCGCAAAGCTTACCATGACAATTTTGCGGTGGCCTTAATGTCACAAAAGGTCCCGCAGGATATGCGTAATTCACTGGATCTCGCTGCAATGGAAGTGCTGCTGAACCAATGGATGGAGGAGGATCGGCGGTATTTTATATGCTTATCCGGTCATTGGATGTATGTACTGGAGGAGTATCGCAAGCGCAGAGAACCGGAGTTGGTGCATGTGGACATTGTGTATATGGATTCGACACCTTCTCCTTCCTGGAAAAATCTAGCCAAGCATAACCCACGTTTTGCGGATGGCTGTGGAGAAACGACCTTTTTTGAAAATGATAACAATAGAGTCAGCCACTATATTGATGTCCCGGCTGTGGAGTATGTTCCATTTGAAGAGCGGCAATCTCGCTTATTCGTACATGGCGGCGGCTGGGGCATGGGCACCTACCGTGACAAGGTTGGACGGTTGGAAGAAGCGGGCTGGGAGCTGGATCTGCTGTTGTATGATCAGGATCAACCGGATGAACAGCGGGACAGTATACGCTATTTTCAGATGGACCCGCAGTGGAGGACATGGCAGCGAAATGAAGCCGGGGAGCATACATTTCCGCCTTTCGGAGAGGTGAAAAAGGGCGAGAAGACAGTGTATCAGGTTGGACCGGATTACCATAGTATGCTGGATCAAGCATGTCGTGTCCAGGCCATTGTCAGCAAGCCCGGTGGTGGCAGCCTAACCGATTCGTTCGCTACAGCCACTCCACTCATTATGCTGGAGCCATTTGGTGTGCATGAAAAGCATAATGCGGATCTATGGGAACGGCTGGGGCTCGGTATGCGGTACGATACGTGGATACAAACCTATGACGGTAGTGCTCAGATACTGGAGGATATGCATCGTAGGATCGTAGAGCTGCGCAGTCGGACGCCGCGTTATATAGAGTGCTATGTGAATAGTATCCAAATGCCAGCAAGCTCCCCGGGAATGGAGCAGGGGTCATGAACGCTGCCGCTGTTGCGCAAGAGCCTGCAATGCGAGATATTCGCTTTGGGATCATTGGCTGTTCTGCCATTGCTCCCCGTGCGTTGCTGGAACCGATCCGACATGTTGCAGGGGCACGCGTGACGGCGCTTGCGAACCGCACGGTTGCCAAGGCGGGAGAAATGGCAGATCATTTTGGCGTCAGTGTCGTTTATCGGCATGCTGAGGATATGCTAAAGGACCCGGAGATCGATGCTGTATATATTGCGCTCAGCAACGACTTACATGCCGAGTGGATTAACAAAGCACTACGGGCTCATAAGCATGTGCTGGTGGAAAAACCGTTATGCCTGAATACGGCTGATCTGGCTCCCTTGGCAGCGACAGTCGAACAGAGTAGCGCTTACCTGCTGGAGGGAGTCATGGTGCAGCACCATCCTTGGCAACATGAGCTGCGGAAGATCGTAGAATCGGGGCGTTATGGTCGCTTATGTTCCATCGAGACGAGTCTATGCATTCCGGCAAAAGAGGGACATGCGGACAATTACAGATCCCGTCCGGAGCAGGGCGGGGGATGCTTTTGGGATCTGGGCGTGTACTGGCTACAGCTGCTTCAAGCCGTCGTTGGATTGGAGCAGGCTGAATTCCACAGTCAATCGGATTTCGATGGTCCTCATGGCTGTGACTGGACATTTCGTGCGCAAGCCCGTTATCCGAGCGGATTGAAGGCATCTGCCCTCTTTTCATTTGAGCGCCCTTATCACTGTGCTCATGTACTGACCTTTGATTCGGCAGTGGTCACCTTGAAGGACTGCTTTCGGGCAAATTTAGGCTTTTATAAAATGACACTCAAGACGGAAATAAAAAAGGATCTCGCGTCAAATATAACGGATGCGGACGCACTGCCTGTGTTATCACAGACATCTTCGCATACCAAAACGGTTTTCGAGCCTATGAACTATTATGTCAATCAGTTGAATACCTTTTGCAGCATCATCCGGGGGGAAGCGGAGCCCATTCCATTTCGCGAGGCTGCTGAACGCGTCAGACTGCTGGCAGCCATTCATGAAGCTGCACGCTCGGGTGAGACGATCTATGCAGTATGAGTATGATTGTGTTTTCGAGCGGTGGGGAACGAATGATGCAAAATACTGAGTATCAAGGCAAAGAGAGGAGGGGAATTCAGTAGATGGATAAAAAGGACGAAGCCTTACTGGAGCGTTTCGGCAAGCATCCGACGCCATTTTACTATTATGACGGGGATGCGCTGCATGCTCATGTCAGCTCGTTGCTATCCCGATTGCACCCGGCCGTGCGTGTACATTACGCGCTCAAGGCTAATGGTAACGTAGCCTTAGCTGGGTTGCTGCGCTCGTTAGGTTGTGGTGTTGAGATTGCTTCGGCTGGAGAAATGTTCGTCGCTATGGAGGCTGGGTATGCTGCGGAAGACGTGCTGTACGCCGGACCGGGAAAAACAATAGCCGAGCTGAACGAGGCAATAGCCTGTGGAATCGGCTGTATTCATGTCGAATCGGTGAGGGAGCTGCGTCTGCTGGAGGACATTGCTGCCCAAGCGGGCCAGCTTGTCAGGGCAGCGGTTCGCATCAATCCCGATAACGATCTGTCTGGAGCAACGATTAAAATGGGCGGCGTTCCGCGCCCCTTTGGAGTGGATGAAGGGCAGCTGGATCACTTTTTTAAGGTGCTGGAAGGTTGCCCACACGTCAATTTTCAAGGTATTCAGGTATATACAGGTACGCAAATGCTGAAATCGGATCAGATTTTAGCTTCATTTGCGAATACGCTGCAGTTGGCAGAACGGGTACAGGCTCAGTATGGTGTGGCAATGCATACGGTCAATTTGGGCGGCGGGTTTGGTGTACCTTATTTTGCTCATGAGCAACCGCTCGATATGGATCACGTCATTGACGGACTGAACGCACTCGCGGAGCAGACCCGAACCCGCATGCCCGGGGTTAAGCTAATCATCGAAAGCGGCAGATATCTGGTCGCTCAATCGGGCATGTATGTCTGCCGAGCATTGTATACAAAGGAATCCAAGGGGGAGAAGTTTGTCGTGGCTGATGGTGGCATGAATCACTACGCCGCAGCTACTTTTCGAGGACGCCGCATTAGGGACAACTACCCGGTGCGAATTATGCGCAGGCAAGCGAGAGAATTGAAAGAGCCCAAAGAACGAGAAGTGGAAGCAACCCTATGGATGGGGCAGAGAGACGCTTCTGCTCAAACGGCTGTTGCTGTCGAACAATCATTAGAAGAGGTTGCAAACCGAATAGGAGGGCCTCTGGAAGAGGCATCCATGGAGCTTGAGACGGTAAGCATTGTCGGTCCGCTTTGTACACCCGAGGATTGTATTGTGAAAAAAGCGCAGCTTCCTCCAATTCACGAGGGCGATTATATTGCCTTTCCGAATGCAGGTGCCTATGGATTGAGCTATAGTCCACTACAATTTCTGGGACATGCTACCCCGGCGGAGCTGCTCGATTTTCGTGGGGAGGTGCATGTCATTCGTGAACACGGTGACCGCACAGACCTGCTGCATCATCAGCGCATGATTCCGTTGCCTGAGGATGTGCAGTAAGTATGTAAAAAAACGCCAAACTCATGGGAACCGATACAAATCGGACCTGTGATTTGGCGTTTTTTACATGATGAGTAGGGTAGTATCGACTTATTGTTGCTTGGAGCTGCGCATTTCCTGACGCACAAGCTGCCATACCATAAAGATCAGTACAGCGATTTGTGGGACAAATGTTTCCCAAGTTGGATACATTCCCAGCCAGCTAATGGACGGAAGCGAGGAGGCAGTGTGCCCCGGAAGCTTACCAGCCACCTGAAGCGAATGAATACTTTCGCCCAGGAATCGGAATACGAGATAGTAAATCAGTACAGTGGCAGTCAGGAAAAAGGCGCGAATTGGCAATCGTACACTGAATTTAATGATCGCAAACGCCAGAATGACCAGAATAATCGTCGCTGAGCCAATGCCGATCAGCAATTGCGAGGTTTCGATGGCTGGAGCCATACCGACATAAAAGATAGCTGTCTCGGCTCCTTCACGCAGAATTGCGAGCGCAGAAACCGCAAATAACGACCACAGGCTTCCTCGTGCCAGCGCGTTGCCCACGCTGTTTTCCACAAAGCGGTTCCATGCGGCAGCGTTGGATTTGCTATGCAACCAGCTACCAACGGTCAGCATCAGCACGACCGCCACCAGCCCGGTGACACCCTCCAGCAGCTCACGCATGCTGCCCGATGCGGCTGCTGCTACTAGTGTGGTGAACAGCACTGCCAGAATTCCGCTCAGCACCAGCCCCGTTCCGGCTCCTGCCCATATCCAACGTCCAGCCACGGCTTCGCCGCTTTTTTTGGCATACGCCAGCAGAGCTGCGAGCACGAGGATGGCCTCTAGGCCCTCACGCAGCAAAATCAGCGCGGCATCCCACGCAGTGTAAGAACGTTCTTCCATCAACGGACGGAGCCTGTCCAGCATCTGATCAAGAGTCTGAATGGCTTTGTCCGTATTCGGTGGAGAAGACAGCAGATATCCGGAAGTTTCGGTCATTTCATTTTCAATCCCAGTGTAAGACGTCGGATCGGAAATTTGTACATGTCCTTCGACGGAAGGCCACAGAGCGATAAACTGCACTACCTTATCAGCCGCTTGCTCTGATTGATTAGCTACAGCATCTTGGCGTGCGGATTCGAGCAAGATGACTGCATCGGTCAGAGAAGCTGCCGAACCATTCGCCGTTCCGGCAGCTGTATTGCCTGCATCTGTTCCTTGGCCTGTGTTCACAGACTTGCCCTGACTATAATCAGACAGCAGAGTCGTTAATTCCTGCATTTCCTTAAGAGCCTGTTCTTGGCGAATGGGCTCAGCTTGCATGGAGATGCGAATGAGACTGATTTTAGTTTCGAGCGAACTGTATACCGGAAAATTGTCCAAACGAATCGGTGTTTCCACCTGATACCAGGCTTTGACGATTCGATCGTAATCCACCCGGGCAGCAGCCCAATCGCCTTTTTGCATGGCGGCTAGACTGCCCTTCGCCATAGGAAGCAGTTTTTCCGCTGCTTTGGCTCCAGCTGGGGCTGGTTTGTCCCCTTCGGCCGCAGTGACGTACTCATTGACCGAGCGCGCCAGCACGGATAAGGCAGCTTTCGCTGGTTCTCCGCCGCCACTGGTGAGTGTCTGCTCCGCATCGGTGAGTGCTTGATCTACAGCCGCGATGTGAGTTGAATCTCCGCCATTCGTTTTGGCGGCCTCCCACAGCGTGCGGAATTCTTGCAGATCCTTGGAGGCTTCCGTCCATTGAGCTTGTCCCGCCTCCACCAGCGCTCCCCCCACCACAGGCATTAGCTGATCATTGGTGACAGCTTTGGCATCCGTTTGTGCAAAAGCGACCGACCCGGAGCCGGACATGAACGGAGTGACGGTCAGCAGCAGAGCCGCCACCAGTACAAACACCCATCCCAAGCTTTTATTGCACAGATTCATATAAATCCCCTTCCTTGCCTGCTGCTAAAATAACGTATCCCCGATGTAGCCGCCTTGCGATACACCCGGGAAGCAGGCGAACACCGCACTGCCTTTGTGTACAATATATTCGTTCAGCTTGTCATTGCGTGCAAGCTTCTCCTGAATATGAACGAACTGCTTGAACAGATCACGCTGGTAGCTGATGAACAGCAGCCCGGCATCCAGCTGTCCTGTTTGCTTGTCCAATCCGCTTGAATACGAATAAGATCTCCGCAAAATATTAATGCTCCCGTCCCCATGAGCCAAAGCCACATGAGAGGTGGGAGGTGTAACCGGCTTGCCTTCCGGATTTTTGGCCGCCAGATCAAGCTTGTCGAACTCCTTGACCTTACCGAGTGGGGCTCCGCTGCTGCGATGACGTCCAAACGTATCCTCCTGGTCGCCCAATGTTGAGCGATCCCACACCTCTACCCGCATGCGTACACGGCGTACAGCCATATAGCTGCCGTTACCCATCCATGCTGGTCCGTCACTGGTTTGTGTCCACACCAGCCGATTCATCTCGTCTGCCTTGGAGGTATCCGGGTTCCCCGTACCGTCCTTGAAGCCCAGCAAATTGCGTGGTGTGCTTCCCGCAGGATCAGCCTGTGCTGTTCGCTGGAAGCCTTCCTGCGTCCAGCGAAGCACCGCCGTTCCTCTGGCGATACGCGCCAAATTACGCAGGGCATGGAAAGCTACCTGCAAGTCGTTGGCACATACCTGCACTCCGATATCGCCGCCGCACCATTGCTCCTCCAGGGCGTCCCCTTGAAAACGGGGCAGCTCACGGAACTCGGCAGGTTTAAGCCCTGCTAGGCCGTATCGTCCATCAAAAAAGGATGGGCCCACACCAAAGGTGATCGTCGTACGGGATGGCGACAATCCTGCCGCCTCGCCCGTATCGGAAGGAGGGAGGTTGAGGTTTTCATTATCGTTGCCAAGGAGCACGCCAGAAGTCATTGTAGCGCTTGCTTCCGTCCAGGCTTTGAAGAGGCTGCGCACCTGTTCCTTGTCGCTGGTTGTTAGATCGAAAGCGGCGAAGCAGATGAAATCCTGCGCCGGAGTCACAATACCTGCCTGATGCTTACCGTAAAAAGGGATTACATCTTTGGTATCCGCATCCGTCATCATGCTTTCGAGGCGTTGACCGGCTGACAGCACGGCTCCCACGCCACCGCCGCCAAGCAGGAGGCCTAGCCCACCTACCCCGGCCAGCTTCAATAGGTCTCGGCGTGATACGGATTTGCTTTTTCCTGACGGCTCATCTTCCACTAGCCTCGCATCCTTTTTTACCAGATCAGCCTGTTCATTATGGGATTCCGCATACTGCGGCTTTTCTAGCCCTTTTTGCCGCTTAAAGCCTTTCATATCATTACACTCCTAACAATTTCCCCATTTGGGACAACGGTTCTGCCAAGGCATCGAGGTTTTGGCTCAGCTTTTTAACTTCTTCCGGTTTCAGTTTTGTATACGATACATAGCCTTCTCCGTCCTTAAAAGGAGCCAACTCCTGCTGTAAGGCCGTAAAGCGCTCACCGATTTGTTTTTCCAACGCGGCATCTTTTTGGTTCAGATCTGTTTTCAAAATGTCATATATCTTTTGCGCGCCTTCTACATTGGCAGCAAAATCGTACAAATCCGTATGGGAATATCGCTCCTCTTCACCCGTTACCTTCGAGGTAGATACTTCATTCAACAACTCGACTGCACCCGTTACCATCAGGCTGGCGTCAATATTAACTGTTTCTACTTTGGCACGCAGAAGCTTGGCATCACTCAGCAGTCGGTCGGAAAACTCGTCCATTCCTTTGGTTGTATTTTCTTCCCATAATGTTTTTTCAATACGGTGAAAGCCGCGCCAATCCGCTGCATCCACATCACCGTCACGTGCATCAATATTCGGGTCAAGATCACCCAGCGCTTCTGCAATCGGTTCAATCCGTTCATAGTACATACGTGCAGGAGCATACAGCGCCTTGGCTTTATCCAGCTCGCCAGCTTTGACCGCGTTCGTGAATTCTTCTGTTTTCTTCACAAACGTATCGCATTGCTCGATAGCATAGGTTCGGTAAGCGGCTACCGCTTGATCAAAATTGGGAGCAGAAGCGGCAGGAGTCGTTGTCTGTGTTGTGGCTCCTGCATCTTTGGTCGTTGCGGCAGGCTGCTGAGTAGCAGTTTCGGTTTGCCCGCAACCTGCGAACAGAATAGAAGAGACCAGCACTCCGGCCGGTACGGCATAACGTAGTTTCATAATCAATGAACACCCTTTCTGGCCAAACTGGCCCTGAACCATAGTCTGTTGCGCGATATCTATATCGAATTTTTATTTTGATAATGATTATCAGTCGCGGTTTTTCTTATCATAAGGCTGGCCCATATGCCTGTCAATACATAATTTAGACACAAAGTCCAACCCATCATTAAAGCAGCAAGTAAGGTGCCTATGCCCATTTTTATCCGCATATTGAACCATACCCGAGCACATGACATAAAATGTGTTGACTGTATCCCTTAACCTTGTTACACCACACAAAACCCGAGCAAGGAGGGGTGAAATTGACGAAGGGTAACGACCACAAAAACAAGTTTTTGTTAACTCACCGTGAACGTGAAGTATTTGAACTGCTCGTGCAGGACAAAACAACACGTGACATCGCCGGACAGCTATTTATTAGCGAAAAAACGGTCCGAAACCATATTTCCAATGTGATGCAAAAATTGAACGTAAAAGGTCGTTCACAGGCGGTCGTGGAATTAATCAGGCTTGGCGAATTAAAAATCTGACCTCTCGTTCCTTGCGGGGTACAAAGTCTTCTCGATGATCCTTCGACAGTGAAGGGTGGTCGGGAAGGCTTTTGTTTTGTGGTATGTAAAAAAGTAAAACGATTAAACCGCTGAAATATGTGGGAATTTGCGTGTAAATGATGTACTATATATAGAAGGAAGAAACTACCATTAGAGATCATAGTGCAACTAACAGGAGTGATCAAAACATAAGACTGTACCACAAAGTTATACTAAGATAGAAATGCATCTGGTGATAGTCTAAGAATATAAATCCCTACAAAAGCAGTATTCAGCATGACGACAGGATGGAAGATGGTTTAGGTTTTGAGCTATACTTTTATATATAGGTGTTGAAGAAGAATCACAAGGCAGAAAAAGCTCATTGCTTCAGGTAGTAGGAAGTAGCTTTTGCCTAGAGCTACCTGTGGTATATTCTTGATCGGAGGTGAATGTTAAGACATATGACACCCAACCAACACTTGATGACTTATACGCTGAACAGCGGTATAAAGGGAACTGTCGACCTAACCAGTAAGCAGGTGCAGGAATGGATCAAAGCATATCGAATTGGCAGCAAGTTTGTAACGGTTGTGGGGAAACAGTATTTTGGTTTAAACCCTGAGTTGGTAGCAGATTTCAAGGTACATAATGAATACTCGGAGCAGAGAGAACACATATCCATAATACAGCCTGTAATGGAACGCAAAGCTGTAGAACTGGACCCACTGGTAGAGGCGTACAGCCAGTATAAAACATTAATTCAGGTAGAATGTAAATGTGGTGCTTCCTATATAGAAGAGTCACCGCATAAAAGAACCAAGTGGTCATGTAAGGAGTGTAATAACATTGTGTTCCTGGATCGTAAAAAGGGCATGGTGGATACGGATAAAGGCAAGGCATGGTACATGACCAACAAATACTATGTAGAAAGACAAAGCAACTGACGGATTGTCAGTTGCTTTTCTAACAGACTCGCACGCGTCTTTGGTGCATTTCACAATATATTAAATCCATACCTGGAAATGCTACTATATCTTTTGCCAAATAATAAAATTGATGTTTTGTACGCTTTGTAGTACATTATCAAGTGTATTATAAGGAGGCTTCTCATGTACGGACATAGACAAGATGATACTTTATACATCATGACTTACACATTAAATAGTGGTATCAAGGGCACAGTGCCTTTGTCTAATCAACAGATACAGGAATGGCTTGAGTGCTACAGAATCGGCAAGAAATTTGTAACCGAGATTGGCAAAGAGTTCTTTGGACTGCATGCAGAACTGGTGGCTGATTTTAAAGTGCATAATCAGCATTCAAGCTATCAGGAGGTTATTATCCCGATTCAGCAGCCGGACACTGGCCTAAAAGAGTTGTCCCAGGCTTACAAATCAACAGAAACCTTAATTAAAGTAGATTGCAAATGTGGTACATCGTATGTAACAGAATCTCCCTTTAAGCGGACCAAGTGGTACTGCACTAAATGCCGGGAAATTGTTTTTCTCGACAACAAAAAGGGAATGGTGGATACTTCCAGAGGCAAGGCCCATTATATGACCAATAAGTATTTTGTGGAACGGGAAACAACTGGCGTATAAGCCGGTTGTTTTTTTTCGTAAGGTTTGTACATGTCCTGACTTTTCAAAGCCGATTGCGCTATAGTGAAAAAGGGGGCTTATGGAAATGTGGAGTATTTTGCTGAATCATGTTTTGTTGATAGGATTCCTGGCTGTTTTGATTCAACGGATCTACAAGCATCGCTTTCATCAGCAAAATGGTAGCAATTTTCTGCTATGCTTGTGGGGGACTTTGCTTAATCGGTACAATAGTTTGTTTGAACTGACAACGTTATATACGGTGTATACCATTATTTTTGCAGTAGGAGCATTGTTGTTTGGAGGTTACTGGCTTGTGCAGCTATTGGAAAAGGGGAAAGATAAATCTTGATATAACGATAGTCAGGTGGTGAACGTCATCCAGGAAGATCATACCAATGGTACAAGAAACCGCATGAGCACGAACAATGTATACATAAACGAAACGCTTCATTTGGAACAAATCATAAGTGACCTGCGGGTGATGGGCTATGTGGCTTTTCATCATCATCCGCAAATCACAAGTGAGATTGAAGAGCTGGAGGTGTTAAAAAAGCAACTATTATCGTTTTTTCAACAGCATCATGTATTGTGGATTGAGCTTGACCCGCTGACGCAATATGTGGTGGTGAATAACATGGGGAAGGCAACGGTGCTCAAACTCATGGGTCGGAAAATGAACCCGCTACGGGACCTGAGAGCAAACGCTGCTTTGGCTGGACAGCCGCTGCATGAGTTGGATCGGGAGATAGAACGGCTCAATCGGCTAGCTCACCTGTTGCGCTACACCCGTTTTTCTTAAGCGACGGGACTAACTTAAAAAAAGCATTCACGAAGCATGGATGGTTCCATGCTGTGAATGCTTTTTGGTATTCTATTTTTTACCGCATAAGATGAGCAAATCTACTGTGACATACGGTAAATTTATTTCCTGCACTCGCTGCCAGTCTGCTTCAGTAGCTCCCCACGATAAGGGAGTCATATGGAGCAAAGGTTTCATGAGGTCGGCATTTAACATAAAACGATAGGTTAACCGTTCGGCGGATAGAAGTTTAAAATGATCTTTAAATCGGCTTAATATATTATCATTCGAATAAGCAGGCTTATTCTTTTTCTGTTCATACAAGCATCTCAATTCCCGAAGATAATATTGTTCGGGAATGACCTTCAGGATGTAGCCGTCCTCCGAAAGGATTCTTGTAAATTCAGCATAATTAGAAGGGGATAAAATATTAAGTACACCGTCAAATTGTTGATTTGAAAATGGACAATGTGCCAGATCCGCAACACACCAGAGGGTATGAGGATATTCTTTGGCTGCGGCCACAATACCTTCTTTAGACAGATCCATACCTACACTTGTAAGCTCGGTGATTCCCGTCCAGGTCAGCTTATCCTGAATGTGGCTCAAATGAGTGCCTTCCCCGCAACCTGCATCGAGCAAGTAAAGGTGTGATTTTTGATCAAACAGCGGCTTCATAAATTTCATTATAGTGCTGCTTATCGCTTCATTTAAGGGATCGAAAAATCCGCTATTGCACATCATTCTTCTGGAGGAAAATAGTTGTTTATCATATTTGGTCTTATAGGACCGGGCGGCTAAATGTAAATACCCGTATTTTGAAAGATCATAGCAATGCTGATTCGTACATAGGAGGCTTTTACCTTCCACCATACGCATCGGTTGAGAGCATAGAGGACACCTAAAGAGATGTTGATGTTTTCCAATCAGGTCAGCCTTCATCTCGTGTTTATTCCATTTGGACACAGAAAAGCACCCCGTTCATTCGTATTTGGTGAATGAAAAAAGGCACAGCCAAATAGACCCAACCCATTTTCGGAAAAATGATTGGGTTTTTATGAACTGTACCTCACATTACCGTAAACGAATAAACTGAATAATCATATTATGTAGCGCTCCTCAAAAAAAATAGAAAGGGCTTTCGCCCTCTCTATTGTAACTTAGTCATAAGAAGTTGTCATGTGCTTACACCGATTTCAAAAACTCTACAATCGTCAGCAGACCCTTGTCAAAATTGTCCAAGTTAAAATGCTCGTTTGGCGCATGCAGATTCTCATCTGGCAAGCCGAAGCCCATCAGCACGACTGGGGCAGTCAGCACACGGGAGAAGGTTTCCACGATTGGGATAGAACCTCCATCCTTGGTAAAGAGGGCACGCACACCGTATACCTTCTCAAAAGCATCGGCTGCCGCTTGCAGAAACGCGTGTGACGGGTCGATGTTAAAGGCGTTCGCTTTTTCACCCTGTTGAATATCCAGGGTAGCTCCTGCCTGAACATGGGCGCGCAAATGGCGCTCGATTTTGTCCAGAATGTCTTGCGGATTCTGGTTAGCTACCAAGCGGCACGTGATTTTAGCATGAGCTTCTTTTGGAATGACCGTTTTCGTGCCTTCCCCTTGGAAGCCGCCGTATACGCCGTTCAGCTCCAGTGTCGGACGCGCCCCAACACGCTCAACGAAGCTGAATCCTTCTTCGCCATAGAGGGAATCAAGTGCAAGATCTTGTTGCAGCTTGCTCTCATTGAAGCCTTGCTTCACGAATTCTTCTCTCATCTCTGCCGATAATGGAGCAACATCGTCGTAGAATCCTTCGACGCTTACGCCGCCTTTGTCGTCATGCAGGGTTGCCAGCAAGGACACCAGAGCGTGCAGGGCATTCGGCACGCCGCCACCGAAAGAGCCGGAGTGTAGATCTGTGTTCGCCGTGTGAATGGCGACTTCCAGTGAACATAGTCCACGCAAACCTGTGCAAATGGCAGGCTTCCCTTTTTCGATCAAGGAAGTGTCGGACACCAGTACAGCATCGGCAGCTAGACGTTCAGCTCCAGTTTGCAAAAACTCAAGCAAGTTCGGACTGGATACTTCTTCCTCGCCTTCAATGCAGAATTTGATGTTCAGCGGCAATGTGCCTTCCTGCTTCAAAATGGCCTCAACTGCCTTAATGTGCAAGAAAACCTGCCCTTTATCATCTGTCGCTCCGCGCGCATACAATTTTCCATCACGGATGGATGGCTCAAACGGTGGCGTTTCCCACAGGTGAAGCGGGTCTACGGGTTGTACATCATAGTGTCCATACACGAGGATCGTTGGTTTACCAGGTGCGTGCAAATGATCCGCATATACCAGCGGGTGCCCTTTGGTTGGAATGATTTCAACGTTTTCCAGACCGGCAGCAGTCAGTTTGGTAGCCAGCCAATCAGCTGCTTGGTTAATGTCTTTTTTGTGCTCCGATAATGCTGAGATACTCGGAATGGACAACCACTCCTGTAACTCGCTCAGTTGTTGCTCTCTGGCTTTTTCAAAATAATCAGAATAACTCATAAACTATGTATCCTCCTTTTTCAATGTAAATCGTGTGAATGTTGCGCCATCCTCCGAACCGAGGTCGTGGACGATATGTCTAGTTTACTACGTTTTGTGCTGAACGAAAAATAGGGAGATAAAAAAACGATTCTACCCGGGTCTGTCCAGACCTGAGCAGAATCGCCCTTAACCAAGCATATGGATGCACTTATGCGCGAATGTCCAGTTGACCGCCAAGATGAGGCTGTACGCTTTTTTCCATCATCTGCACTAAAGCCTGACCTTGTTCACTGGCCTGATCCTTAGCCATACCTAATACCTTCACACTTACGGCTTGAGCCAAGCTGGCCTGACTCATACCTGTTGATAATGCTGCGATATCCATGTTCCAACCCTCCTTCATTGTGAAGACTCTTTCTCTGTATTTATCGGTTGGAACGGTTATTTTGTTTCATCTAATTGGAATTGTGTCAGTAAATCTTGAAGTTGCTCTGCCAGACGGGTCAAATCTGCGGCAGACGAACCGATCTCTTCCATGGAGGCGAGCTGCTCCTCTGCGGCTGCGGATACGGTCTCCGTATGGGATGCCGCTTCTTCAGCGATGCGTGTAATTTCCTCCATGCTGCTGACGACTGAACTCGTTCCATCTGCGACTCCAGCGGTAGAAGCTGCGACGTTATCGAGCTGCTTCGCTGATTTGGCTACCGCTCTACGGATGCGAGAGAAGGAGCGACCGGATAGGTCAATGGAGTTAATACCATCACTTACGCGTTCCTTGGCGGATTCCATAGCGATCAGGGCTTCAGATACACCGCTCTGTATCCCTTGAATTTGTTCACGAATTTGTTGTGCGGAATAAGCTGAGTTTTCAGCCAGCTTGCGGACCTCTGTCGCCACGACAGCAAAACCTTTGCCATGCTCCCCTGCACGTGCTGCTTCAATAGAAGCGTTTAATGCGAGCAGATTAGTCTGGCTGGCGATTTCCGTAATGACAGTGACGATCGTTCCGATTCGTCCAGATCGGTCACTCAAAGCACCGATGATGGTATCCAGTTCTTCCACGGTAGTACGAATGCCGTCAATGGAGACGACGCTGTTGCCGATATGCTCACTGCCTGCATCCGACGCCTGAATGGCCTGTGTGGAGTAAGTGGTCATTTCAGCCATAGTTTCAGTCATCGCGGTGATGTCTGTTGCCATGTCGCTAACCCGTGTCTGATTAGCTTTAGCGCTGCCCACTTGGCGTTCGCTGCCTGCAGCCACATCTTGAATGGCTATGGTCACATGCTCAATGGCACGGGTCGTTTGTTCTGCACCTGCTGCAAGCTCTTGCGAGGATGCCGACAAATTGCCTGTCATCGCTTGAATTTCTTTAATCATGTTACGCAGGTTATCTACCATTTGTTGAAAATATCTTGATAATTCACCAATTTCATCTGTGCTGGTCGTAGCTACGTTAATCGAAAGATTACCTTGGCTGATGGCATCCATAGAATTACGTAATCTTTGGATGGGCTTAAGTATACTGCTGATTAGCCACATTGCGAGCACACCGATGATGATGGCTGCAATCACCAACACTACGATCGTTGTGATAAGAATCGGTTGGGCGGAGGCACTGGTTTCTGCTTTGTCCATCGTTCCAGCAATTCTCCAGCCTGTCAGCGTATTGGTTTTGAAAATCAGGTGTTTATCTACGCCATTAATATCGTAACTAAAGCTGCCTTCTTTGGAGGCAAACAATTTGGGTATCGTTTCTCCCATTTTGGTACTTCCGCTGACTTCTGTCGGGTGGGTAACGATACGTTTGGTACCATCTAATATCATAATATAGCCATTTTGTCCGATTTTTAAATTTGTGATTTCTTTTAAATTATTTAGGTTCAGGGAAAGACCGAGAACACCACTGTTGTCAGGAAGTGTACGTGAAATATATACAACGGGGACCTTAGCCGTATTGAGTCCGACAGGGCTGATTACGGTTTGTCCGGGTTTCTCCATGGCCTGTTTGTACCACGGACGTTCACGAGGGTCGTTTGTGGAGCCTACGGCTTTGCCAATAATGAGTTTTCCTTCGGGAGTTCCTACAAACATATCAACAGCTTCCGCATGCATTTTCAAATACACTTGTAACCTTTTCAGGATGTCTTCATCTGCTTCGGCACTGTTATCACTAGCCGTCATCGTCGTAGAGTAATATTCGAGATCAGCGATTTTGGCTTGAATCGTTTGAGTAACTGCACGGTCGGATGCGGTAACGCTAGTTGTCGCACTATCGAGTAATTGTCGGTCCGTCTGGTTATATGCTGCTTGATAAGAAAAAGAACTTACAATAATGCTTGGAACAAGCATGACCAGTAGAAATGCTGCTGTCAATTTCTTGCGTAGTGTTAATGTTTTGAGTCGTCTCAGTTGTTTCATCAAACCCCTGCTTTCTATCTACATATTCATTTCTAAAATTTATATCATATGTATTTACTATCGGTTATTTTGAGCTGAATTGATAGATTTATTACTAATTTGTCCAATACGCTAAAGAATTTCTTGCATAGCATGGAGTATCTTGCAATTTGGAGGGATAGGGTATGGGTTTTTTTCTGGATATGAGAAGCTCCACCAATTCATCAAAAACAGGTGAGGGTCCCGATATACAGCTGGGTCCTATACCGGAGCGCTTCGGTTTGATTACCCTGCGAACCTTTCTTGTGCCGGGTCCGATTGTAACTTTTAGTGGTTCCATTGGTCTGCTCGGTGAGCTTGGCGATACGTATGCGGTTGAAATCGTGCGTGGAGCCGACTATGATCCGAGTGAGGTAGTCTACCGCGCCGAGGGGGTACTGGGCGTGACTGGATCTAATGAAACGCAAGCTTTTAATGCACAGGATCTGTCTGCTCCCTGGGCAATACAAACAGTATATTCTTCTTATATTTCTGGTGTATCGACCACTGTTCGTAATGGTCCAGAGGTATTCACGGGCATCGCCTCGACTCCGTTTTTGTAAATATATCAGGTGATTATTTCTATAGTAAATGCTCGCTGCCTGTTCGTGGTTCTCCTAGGATAGTCCGCTGCGCCCAAGCTTAACTAGCCACGAGCATAGACAGACATCTGCTGCAGACTCGTGGCTATAATTCTCAACAACAACACCCAGAGCACAAATGACCTAGTTGTTGTAATTTCCTTTATGAGCGTGTTCTACGAGTTGATTGTGCTTCTCGGATTCTATCTCTTTAGAATCTCTCGCAAATACACTGTCAACTCATCTGCTGCTTTGGCATGGGCGGAGAGCCCGGGATGGCTGCGAGATCCTATCGTTTCTTCCGTCGTGTTAGGCAGTTGGAATACCGACACATTCCGATCCCTCGTTCTTTTCTTGTACGCGTCTACCGCTCGGTAGATTGAGGGCATCATCGGAGTACCCAGCATCCCATAGGCCCACACAATATGGGCAGCAGGATTGCAGGTCCGAAGCTTGATAAGAAAATGTTCGATAGCGCTTTCAAAAGATTGTAAATCTTCTTCATTGAATGTGCCGTCCTCGTTCAAGCGTTGCTTGTACACTTTCCCGCTTGCTGGGTCCGTCCATGCAGGAGAATAAAAGGCTCCCCCGTCATTAGTACCCAAATTCACTACGACCACGTCCGGCTGCCATGAGGTAAAATCATGATCTGAAAATGCCCCTAATGCTTCATTTCTCTCACCAGTCAGCACACCACATATCTGTTCATAATATGCCGGTATGTTCGCATGCGGATTATTATCCCAGCTTGTTAGGACACCCCATCCGCTTTGTGATAACACTCGGTAGTCCGCATTCAGTGCTTCGGCTGTTATGGCTGTATAATTGCGTAGTGCTGTGAACAGCATGGGAACCCAGTCTGTCTCCTCCTTCGCTCCAATCGTTCCTTCTCCCGAGGTAATGCTGTCACCGATAAATTCCACCTTGAGGGGCTTATCAGTGACTGGCAGCAATTCCCCGTCAACCTTCAGGGCATGAATTTGCAACAAGCAGCGCGAGTCCGAACTCATAGGCTGGACATCCTTGACCACACGGACATTTTTGACCGTGTCAGGGTTCAACCCTCTCAAAAGACAGATCCAATGCCGTCCTGCGGTCACCATCAGGCGACTCATCGGAACCCCATTGATGACAATACTGATCCAGGGCTCATACACCTGGTAATCGGCTTCAATTTCAATCCACAGCTCTGAGCCTTTGATATTCAATTCAATGCCACTGCCTGTCCAAAATAGAGTAAGAGGTGTACGTGTTTGCGTAGTTCGACCATGAACCTTTACATGCTTTGCTTTTGTAAGTGGGTATGTCTTCAATCTCTTGTTATGTGACATTTCAACATCCTCCTCATGATCTCTTAATGAATGCTAGTTTCTGTAATATTGTAAAAGAAGTGACAGGGAATCTCAAATTCTATTTCTAAACAAGCAAGGGCCCAAAGCTTTATATGGATTATTCTTTTTGATCACGGACTTTAGAACAACATATGATATCAAAAAGCACCAGCCAACTGAAATTTGCTGGTGCTTTTTGATATACGGAGCAAAGATTACTTACTAAGTGTATTTTTTCACACATATTATTTTATCTATTAATTAGCTTTGCCAAACATGACGATATTAATCGCCTTGCCGAAGTCTATACCTACTTTGCCAGTTAACTCTGCTGTTTTTTGTGCTAACACGACTGCATTGACACCACAAGAGAACAGCGCAATATCAAAGTCATCTTTGTGTGCTGCGATCCATTGGAGTGTTTCAGGCATTTGTTCATATTGATGAAATGCGAGCGTGTGTGCGATATGCAGCCCGTATGGTTCGGCCTCAAGAACAGGCTTCACTTCAACGGCCGTCCGGGTGACCAGCAGAATGCGTCGATTTTTCAGTATGTCCCAGAAAGCGGGTGTCTCAGCCAAATACCGATTCAGGCAGGCGTGGCAGGTCAGCGCGGGGGAAAGAGCATAGTGAGCAAAGACCTGATCGGTCAGCTCCCGCTTCATATAGGATGGTGCTTTAATAGATTCGTCATCATATGGCAAAATGCCAACAATGCTGGCTTTGCTCACTGCCTCAGCCACCGCGTCCCGTAGTTCCGTATTCGGTAGAAACAGTCCCTTTTGACCGAGATTGGCTTTAACCGCCCAACGTTCCTGTAATACCTTTTCCATCGGCCAGACGGTGTCCTGCGACAACACCAAATTTTCACCATCCCCGATACGAATGAGCGAAAAGGACTGGTGCTGATCGAGTGCCAGCTTCAATCGTTTCAGTACCTCGTCAATCTCCAGATACCTTGGATTCGTCATAACATGTTACCTCCCTGTCGTTCCTGCTTGTTCAACTTTTTAGATGGAGCAAAAAACTTTGTATTCTATCATATGTCGAAAGCAAAAAGGTTTTTGTATGAACGGCTATTCTTTTTGGATTCTACCTATTTTTACAAGATTCGTTGCATCTGTACGTGCCGTTTCAGAAGCGTCTTCATAACTTGAGAGAAGACGGTTGAAAGGGAGGAAGATCAATGAATCGCAAGATTGTAATTGAAATTAATTTTAATAACTATGGGATGAATCCCAACCGCCTGACACGTGAGTGGATCAGTGAGCGACTGGATATATTCAGAACCTTTACGCTACGTAGTTTACTCAGTCAGACAAATACGGATTTCTTATCTGTCGTCAAGCTGGCGGGCGGATGCAGTGACATTGTGGAAGAGGAACTAGCCCGACATGAGCCCATTCCTGACCACATCCGTTTTGGTACGAGCATCGAAAGTAAACGTCGAATTCATGCGTACATCGAAGGCGCGGACGAACTGCTCATTGCTCGAATAGATTCCGACGATTTATACCACCAGTCATTTGTACAACAGTTACATGATTACAAGTTTCAATCGGAGACGGTTGCGCTGGTGAACCAGATGGGTTACCTGTGGGATGCGGTTGAGGGGCAGATGGCACCGGTGTTTCACCGTTCGCCTTCTTTTTATGTGTTTCGCTATCAAGTAGAGGATTTTCTGAATGATTACCGTGTCGTTATTCCTGGGAAGGGCACGCACGGATATGTAACGGAGCTGCCGCATGAGGTCATTCCGCTTCGCAACTATGTGAACGTCATCCATGCCGCAAATACTTCGGTGAAAAAAGTGCCGGCGAAGGATCGGCTGTCAGAGAATGAAATGAATGCCGTGCTGGCTGAATTTCTGGGAACAGGCATTGCCAATTCGTAACGGTCAGGAGGAGATTATATTGTTCAAAGGAAAAAAACTGCTGGTGACCGGAGGAACGGGATCTTGGGGGCAACGCCTAACGGCTGAATTGCTGAAGGAGGGATCGGCGGAAATTCGTATTTTCTCACGCGGTGAATTTGCACAGATTGCCATGCAGCGGCAATTTCAATCTGATCCTCGCCTGAATTTCATGATTGGAGATATTCGAGATCTTCAGGCATTGCAGGAGGCATGTCGCGGAGTGGACTATATATTCCATTTGGCGGCATTAAAGCATGTCCCCGTGTGTGAGAGACAGCCCGAGGAGGCATTCAAGACGAACGTACACGGTACTGAAAATGTGATCCGGGCCAGCATTGAGCAAGGAGTCGCCAAGGTAATTGATGTCTCTACAGACAAGGCGGTAGACCCGGTGAATGTATATGGGATGACGAAGGCGATTGGCGAAAGATTGATGATCCGCGCCAACGCCTTAAGTGAGCGTACTCGCTTTGTGTGTATTCGCGGCGGCAATGTGCTAGGGACGAGTGGAAGTGTCGTGCCCCTGTTCAAACGCCAGATTGCGGAAGGTCAGGATTTAACGCTGACGAGCCCAGATATGACACGTTTCTTCCTCACGCTCGGAGAGGCGATTGGCTTGCTGCTGAAGGCTTCTGTTACGGCGATTGGTGGAGAGACGCTAGTAATGAAAATGAAGGGTTGCAATATTGCGGATTTGGCAGAAGTGATGAAAGAACAGGCGGGACAGCCTGCGTTGAAAGTGAAGGAAATTGGTATACGTGGTGGGGAAAAGCTGCATGAGGTGCTGATTTCGCCCTATGAGGTGCCGCACACGTATCGCTATGATGATCGTTATTTTGTTATTCTTCCCCAGCAAGCAGACAAGCGTTTGTTGAGTCAATATGGTGGATTGGAGCGGGTGAACTTCGAACAATATCGCTCGGACGACGAGTTAATGGATCGTGCTGGAATTGCTGAGCTACTGCGAGGCATGGAGTAACGATGAAAGAGGTGGGTATTTTGCAGCTTATGGAAAAAATAACAAAAGGAACTGTAAAGGTGGCTGTGATCGGCCTCGGTTATGTAGGGCTGCCCATGGCAGTGGAAATGGCACAGGCTGGTTATGATGTATATGGTGTAGATTCCGATCCTGTCAAAGTAGCCAAGCTGCTTCAAGGAAAGTCGTACATCATAGACATTGGGGATGATGCATTGGAAGGTCTGATCGGGCAGCAATTGCATCCGGTTACGGATATCAAGGTACTGGAGCATGCGGATATCGTCGTGATCTGTGTGCCTACGCCGCTGACGGACGGACACCAGCCGGATACGTCCTATATTGAAACGGCTATTGATCAGGCCATACCTCATTTGCGTAGACAAACACTGTTGATTCTGGAAAGCACCACCTATCCGGGAACGACCGAGGAACTGATTCGGCCGGTGATAGAGCAGCGCAGGGGATGGACAGTAGGTAAGGATTTTTATGTGTGCTTTTCACCGGAACGTGTGGATCCGGGCAGCGTTCATTTTAACATTCGCAACACACCCAAGGTGATCGGCGGTTGCACGCCGGATTGTCTGGCAGCGGGAGTAGGTTTTTATGGGTCCTTTTTGGACCAGATTGTTCCGGTCAGCTCGACAACCGTGGCGGAAGCCGCCAAGCTGTTCGAGAATACGTTCCGCAGTGTCAACATTGGAATGGTCAACGAGCTGACAGCCGCCTGTGAGAAAATTGGCATCAATATATGGGAGGTACTGGATGCAGCAGCAACTAAGCCATTCGGCTATATGCCTTTTTATCCGGGACCTGGCATCGGGGGGCACTGTATCCCGGTTGATCCGCTATACTTGTCATGGAAATCCGAGCAGCATGGTTTTCCACTGGAATTCGTGGACTTGGCAGATCGCATGAACCGGCGTATGCCGCTGTATATCGCGGAGCGAATTGAAGCCATGCTCGCTCAGAAAGGTAAAGCCATAAACAAAGCCAAAATCATTCTGGCAGGTGTGGCCTACAAAAAGGACATTGATGATGTTCGGGAATCCCCAGCTCTTGTCCTGTTTGAACATCTAATAAAAATGGGAGCTTCGGTGAGCTTCACCGACCCATATGTATCGAGCTTTAAGCTGAACGGTGAAGCAATCCCATCTCGAACGGCAAATGCTCAGCTATGGGAAAGTGCAGATATCGTAGTCATCACGACAGACCATTCTGTGGTGGATTACCAACAGCTGGTCGACCATGCCCCGCTAGTCTTCGATACACGTAATGCGACTGCACATTGCACAGGTGGACATGTCGTGATCTTGGGGCATCCCGGTGATGGAGGGGGCGCCGCTGTTGGCTAACCGTGATCAGGTAAATGAACGTTATTACGGGCAAATCAATTCGGAGGAGTCCCATGAAGCCACCCGCAATAGAATTCACTGGATTTGCCGCCATGTACAGGGCCATACCGTGCTGGATGTTGGGTGCAGTCAGGGGATAACGTCCATTTTGCTTGGGCGGGAAGGCTTTAAGGTAACGGCCATTGATTTGGAAGAGGGCAGCATTTCTTATGCAAAAAAAGAACTTCGCCAGGAATCCGCACCCGTCCGGGCAAGAGTCCACTTTCAGTTAAAGGACATTTCACAATTTGAGCGTCCTCCCGGGGGATTTGACACCATTATTTTAGGGGAGATTTTGGAACATTTTGCGCATCCCGACACCCTGCTGGCTCATGCTTATCGCTTGTTGAATAAAAAAGGAACGCTCGTCTTGTCTGTACCTTATGGATACCATCCGTTTCATGATCACAAGCGGACTTACTATGCTGGGAGCCTCTCCCGTGTGTTGTATCCTTATTTTGATGAAAAAGCGCTTGAGGTCCATCACAAATATTTGTGCTTTGCAGGCCGCAAGAAGTCGAAAGAACTGCGTGAGATCAAACCAGAGGCAGAGCGTCTGAATGAGTGGATGAAACTGGACGAGGAGCAGTTTCGACTGGTGGAGCAGCAGCATGTTCGAAAAATGAATCAGCGAAAGGCCGCACTCGACAAGGCGGTACAGCGAATCCGGCATATGGAGGAACAACTTTTGCCGTTGGAAAGGTATGCACGTGTCGAACAGCTAGACAAGACGCAGGCTGAAAGGAGAGGTGCATATACTGATGGTGAGTCTACCAGAAAAACGATGGCAGATTCAGCCAAAGGTAAAGGGGGATGACGTGAAGTCATGACTGATCATCCAATGACCATCAGCTTGTGCATGATCGTAAAGAACGAGGAGCAGACACTTGCACGCTGTCTGGATTCGGTCGCAGACCTGATGGATGAAATCATCATGGTGGACACGGGATCGACGGATCAAACGAAGACGATAGCATCCCGCTATACGGATCGGCTATATACGTTTGAATGGAAGGATGATTTTGCAGCCGCCCGTAATGAATCGTTTGACAAGGCGACGTGTTCCTACATCATGTGGCTGGATGCGGACGATGTGCTGCTGGAGCCGGACCGTGAGCGCCTGCGTGCCTTGAAGCAGCGTTTGTCTATGGATATCGACGCAGTGGTAATGCCACTTCATTTGGCAGAGGGGGAGCAGGGTGAACTGTTGTTCACCTCACGTCGTATCCGTCTCGTGAAGCGTGAGCGACAATACCGCTGGGAAGGGCGTCTGCATGAGGATCTGGTGATACCTCAGGGGCAAATCTTGCATTCGGATGTGGCAGTAACTCACCGCCGAATGCAAGACCACACGCTCCGTAACCAACGTATTCTCGCTCGGTGGATCAGCGAAATCGGCAAGCTGGAGGGGCGTCTGCTGTATTTGCATGCCAATGAATGTTTTGACCGTAAAGAATATGCCGAGGCGGCAGAGGCGTTCAACCATCTGTTGGAGGAGCCGAGCGGCTACCGTGAGGATCGGATTACCGCTTGTGCGCGGTCGGCGGAATGCTATCTTCACCTCGGGAAGCCGGAGCAACAGCTGGATAGTCTGTTACGTTCCTTTCGATACGGTGTACCGCAATCAGACTTGTGCTGCATGATCGGTGACTGGTTTTTCACACGAAACGAATGGAGCACTGCCGCATACTGGTATGAAAAGGCATTGGAGCAACAGCATCACCTTCCGGGTATGCGACCTGTTCCACTACCATGCTACTCCTGGTTACCTCATGTGCGGCTCAGCCATTGCTATGCCCATGCAGGTAAGCTGGGCGCTTCGTATGAGCATAACCAAATCGCTTTACGCTATTTACCTGACGACCCGTATTTACTGGATAATGCACGCAAGCTCAAGGAGGCTATCTCCAACTCCTCATCCTCAGCCTGTTCCTCAAAATAGTTCAAGCTGTTCCGGCCCGTTATCCTCTTCAGGTGGCTTGCGAGGTGGAAAAGGTTTAGGGTCCATCCCAAGCATGGACATGAGCTGCTTGGCGTTAGCAGCGGCGTCTCCACCTGAGTTGTTGTTGAAAATAACGCACACCTCACGGCTTTGCTGCTCCAGCTCCAGCAATCTGTCTCTCCATTCGGTCAACTCTTGTTCATTGTACCGATACAGATAACGAACCTCCCGCCAATTAGGCGCGGAGCTTTGATTCCAACCCGATATGTTTCGCCCGTGGAGACGTACGATTGTCAGATTACCGTCTGTAGCCAACGGCACAATGGGAACCGACCCTGGTCCTGCCTGCGGCTCGTCGCATACGCTGTGTATCCAACCTTCTTCACGCATGAATGCCAGCGTTTGTTTCCGAAAATCGGGTGTGAACCAGCTTTGATGTCTGAATTCAAGTACGGATGGGACCTCTCCCATCCTTTTTTTCGTGTCTCGTAGTACAGCGACATTCTCACGTGTACAGTCGAACCAGGGTGGGTACTGAAACAGTACGGCTTTGAGCTTACCCGCTTCGCGAAGAGGCTGTATGGATGCATGCAGTGCTTCGTACATGGCATCTATTGTTTTGAAGTAAGGCTGCTTGCCGCGGGTATGTCCAGTCATGCCTTGATAGGCTTTGACTAGAAATGAAAAAGAGTCAGGGGTTTCCGCCGCCCAGCGTGCCATACGATCTGTGGGCTGCACCGCATAGAAAGAACTATCCATCTCTACTACCGGAAAATGGCTTCCATAAACGCTTAGTTTTTGGTTAGCTTTGGTGCCGGTTGGATACAAGTCATCATGATCGCCCCAACCCGTAAGTCCAATTTGAATCATAACTTCCCCGCTCCTTTCTCTTATGAATACTTCTAAAGGCGTTCCCATGAATCATTTTAATGATAAAATGGGGTGAATCACATGAAGTTGGTATGAAGTTCCTATGAATATTTAAGCTCAAATGAATCCATTTCATAAATGATTAAACCAATGAAATGTATACTTCATATAGACAAATTAAACCATTTTGATCTATATGTACTCTTTATTAAAGCTACTGAAGGTATTATGAAATGGATTCAAATAACGGTTATTGTAACATGTGTTTGTTGGTCAGGATTTTGCAAAACTCTTATTCGTTATGCTTTTGAGTTTCCAGTTTGAAAAAGCTAATATAGTATGTAATAGAGCGAAATGAGTTCATGGAGGAGAAACGATATGGCAGAATGGTACGAGCAAAGCTTTGGGGAAGATTATTTATTGGTATACAAGCATCGCGACTTTCAGGGAGCCTATCAGGAAGTGCAAAAAATGATCTCCTGGCTCAAATTACCGCAAGGCTCCAGCGTATTGGATTTATGCTGTGGGATGGGACGTCATTCGCTTGCGCTGGCAGATGCAGGTTATAAGGTGACAGGTGTGGACCTTTCCAATGTGTTGCTGAGAGAGGCTCGTGCAGCAGATTCCGAAGGGCGGGTAAGTTGGCATCAAGGGGATATGAGAGAGGTGCCGCTGGACGAAAGCTTTGACGCGGTGATGAATTTGTTCACCTCCTTCGGTTATTTTGAAAAGGATGAGGAGCAGCTTAAAGTACTAAAGGAAATATATCGTTTGTTGAAGCCGGGAGGACGCTTTATTATAGATTATCTGAACCCTGCTTACGTAACCGCTCATTTGGTACCGCATTCGTCACGGGAGGATGAAGGGAATTGGATTGAGGAGCACCGGGTCATTGAAGATGGCTTTGTGAAAAAGCAAATTGCGATTCGGTCAGCTGCATCCGTTACGGGCGATGAGGCAGCCTCTACTCTGGGCACGACTCCTACTGAGGGAGAACCTGCGCGCGTGTATCATGAACGAGTGAAGCTATATCCGTATGAAAAGTTCCGTGGATTGCTAGAGCAAGCCGGACTATCCGTAGAGCAGGTACACGGAAGCTATAATGAAGATCAATATATCGAAGATGCTTCGCCTCGAATGATTTTTGTCGGCGTGCGGGCTTGAAACAGAAAGGCGGATGGGAAGCCATGAAAATGCCAGAGCTTACACCGTGTGAGCGAATAGACGGAGGCTTTCAGGTCAAAATATCCATGTCCTTTCCGCTACGCTGGGTCAATAGCTATGTGCTCAAGGGACAGCACGGTTTTACGATTGTAGACCCGGGGCCGCGCAATATGGATACCGAGGCAGAATGGGCGCATGTCTTCCAACAGCTGGGGATGTCCTTTGAGGATATCTCTGACATTGTGGTGACTCATCATCACCCCGATCATTATGGATTGGCGGGCTGGATGCAGCAGCTAAGTCAGGCTCGTGTACATATGTCAGCTCGAAGCCATAAGGAAGCGATGATGATGTGGGACGCTCCAGAATCGACGGTCGCAATGGAGAACAGGCTTCCTAGCTTTTTTGTCCAGCATGGCTTTCCTTTGGAGCAAGTATCGGCCTTGGAATTACATATGCGGCAGGCTTATTTGCAAGTGAATCCACAGCCTGAGATTACCGTTATTCCTACCGGAATGGACGCTCGTCTGGAATGGGGTGGACGCAGTTGGCTGCCCGTCGAGACAGGAGGACATGCGCCCGGACATGTGTCCTTATATGACCCGAATAGCGGCGTTATTCTCTGCGGTGACGCAGTTTTGCCGCAGATTTCTCCTAATATCAGTCTGCTGCCGGGCAGCGATGCCCAGCCGTTGAGGTCTTATGTAGACGGCTTGCAGCGTCTAGGCGAGCTGGAGGTAGCGTGGGCATATCCGGGGCACCGCAATCCGTTTGGTTATTTTCGGGAGCGGACGCAAGCGTTGCTGGCGCATCATGAAGAACGGCTGGATAAATTCCAGCAGCTGATCCAACCGGAGGGCAGCACAGCCTATGAGCTGTGCATTGCCATGTTCGGTGGCAAGCTGGGTATTCACCAGCTAAGGTTTGCCATGTCCGAGACGCTGGCTCATCTGGTGGAGCTGGTGCACCGTGAAAGGGCCTCTATGAGCGAGACGGACTCAATCACGCGCTTCTATCCCCTTTGCCGTTAATAGTCGCAGAAAGCTACCCAACAAGTGACATGACGAAGCAACATGACAAGCGGCATGCATGCCGGAAAAGAGGATTTTATGAATTTGCTGCTGCTGGGAGCTACCGGACGCGTAGGACGGTATATATTAGATTATGCATTAGAGGACGGTCATGCCGTTACTGTCCTTGTTCGTTCACCGGACAAGCTGGAGGATTACGCACCCGGATACGGGAATCAGCTGCAAATCGTACAAGGCGATGCCACTAATGCAGAGGACGTAGCACAAGCGCTGAAGGGTGGGGCGACGGCTGTGATCAGTGCGCTGAATACGGATGGAACGACTACCTTATCCGTTAATATAGCCCTGCTGGTCCGGCTCATGCAGGAGCAGTCCATTTCCCGGCTCATTACAGTAGGAACGGCAGGGATTTTGCAAAGCCGGACCGAACCGGACCTGTATCGGTACGAGTCCTCCGAGACCCGGCGACGCAGCACTCGTGCAGCCGAGGAACATCGGCGAGTGTACGAATTGCTGCATGAATCGGCACTAGACTGGACAATCGTATGTCCAACCTATCTGCCAGATGGAGCGCGGACAGGTATTTATCGCGTGGAAAAAGATTTTTTGCCTGAAGGTGGCTCACAAATTACCACCGCGGATACGGCTGATTTTACTTATCGGCAATGGAAGAGTTACGAATTTATCCGTACACGGGTAGGCATTGCCTACTGATCGTGGTAAGTGTACCTACTCATTGCGTTCTTTTTTATTTGACAAACACTCAGGCTTAGAATACTATGATTCTTAACGGAAACGATGTTTCCTGAAACCTTGTGTAGATATTTAATTTATTATTGTAGCATCAAGCAACAGTTTTTAATAAGCAAAAGGAAGTGTATTGAATCATGTCCGAGCCATCGCATCCCTATAAAACCTATTCGGAAGTGAAGCTACAGCAGCAGCAATTGCTACGTAAAAATGTCATTGATGCCGCATGTATCCTTCTTGCGGAAGAAGGGCCAGAGGCCGTGACCGTGCGACGAGTTGCCCAGAAATTAAGCTGTTCCACCAAAATTATTTACAGTATTTTCGGCAGCAAGGATGGTCTTGCCAATGAGATGTACCTGGATGGATGTCGGCTATTGGCTGAATCCTTCCAGCAAGTACCTGTTACCGAAAGCGTACTCGCTGATCTTGAAGCTCTATGCTGGGCGTACTGGGAATTTGCGCAGCTTCATTCAGCCTATTACAAAATGATGTTTGGCGGGGCATTATCTGATTTCAAGCCGGATGAACAGAGCTTGGAGGGTACCACAACGGCCCTGTCTCAAATCCTGCAAACCGTCATACACGCTATGGAGCTGGGAGCATTGAAAGAACATGATCCGCTGCTGGTTGTCCGGATGTTTTGGTCTGCTTTACATGGAGTCATACACCTTCAGTTTGCAGGTCATTTTTCAGATGTAGATATGGCTCAAGGAGTGTATGCATTTACACTGAAGAATGCGCTCGTAGCATTTAAAACATCCTCATCTGCATCGTAAATATGAAGTGTACTGAGGTCGTCATAGTAGATGACTTCAGTTCATTATAGAGTAGTGGTAACAATGTTTCTAAAATAAAACAACGATACTATGGAGGTTGTCATCATGTTTATGTACGCAAACAAAATAGCTCTGATCACAGGGGCTTCATCCGGTATTGGCGAGGCCTTTGCCTACTCGCTCGCAGCTAAGAAATGTAATCTCATTTTGGTAGCACGCAATGAAACCAAATTAAAGACACTGGCTAAAGAACTCTCAGCTAAATATAACGTAAAAGCAACGGTGATTGCGTTGGATCTTTCCACCCCAGGAGCACCCCAAACATTGCATCAGGAGGTTCAAAAGCAACAGCTAAAGGTAGATCTCTTGATTAACAACGCAGGTTTTGCCACCTATGGATACTTTGAGCAGGTTTCAGGAGAACGACAGCATGAGGAAGTGATGCTCAATGTGGCTGCTTTAGTCGACATCACACATGCATTTATGCCTGATTTATTGCGTAAGCGGGAGGGTGGATTAATCAATGTTTCTTCCACAGCTGCATTTCAGCCCGATCCTTATATGGCGGTGTATGGAGCAACCAAAGCATTTGTGCTTTCTTTTACTGAAGCGCTATGGGCCGAAAATCGGAAACGGGGGCTTAAAGTTCTGGCCCTTTGTCCAGGCTCAACAGAAACGCCGTTTTTTGATATTGTTGGCGCAAGTGAAGCGTCAATTGGAATTAGGGAAACTCCCCAAACCGTTGTGAAGAACGCGTTGAGAGCATTTGAAAAGGGGCGTAGTCACATCATTTCCGGTCGCCAAAACTATTGGGTAGCTCAGGTGTCCCGGTTCTTCTCTCGTCAATCCACGCTGGGAATTGTAGAACGTGCACTGCGTCCACAAAATGGATTGTAATTAATGAATGAAGGTAGTCTGATCTAGAAATGTTAGGATTGCCAATGAATAAGCTGTGAGTTTTATGCACCGGGTCTGATCGATTCTAACTCGACTTGAATCAGACCCGGCGTTTCTATTTGTACAGATCAAGCACTTAGACCCTATTCCAGCCCTCGGGAATATAGTAAAATTCCATCCCGTTTCTCCCAGCCGTTAGCTGACCAGAAGCGTTGACCCCCTGCGTTATGCTCCATCACAAACAGATGACATTTATCAATGCCTTCTCTCAGCAAAGCAGATAACGCTTTATCCACCAGTCTGGGCGCGATCCCTTGACCACGATGTGCTGTGGCTACACCCAGATGATACAGAAACCCCCTGCGACTATCGTGACCCGCCAAAATCGTGCCTATGATGCTTCCATCATGCTCACAGACAAAGCTAAGTCCTTCGTTCCGTTGTAAAAAGCGTGCAATCCGCTCCGGTGAGTCTGCCTTGCTTAATCCCAATCCGTCTAAGCCATTCCAAAGGTCAATGGCCTGATCATAATCGTCAGCCTGCATCGTACGGAATGTATATCCTTCAGTTACGTTTGCCATGTCTAGTTCTCCTCTAACCCTGTCTATATCTGTTGTATTCCAACGCGTTGTTTATAATTTAGCGTGTTGTTGTTTAACGTGTTGTATTCGGTGCACTTTCTTCCCCAAGCTCCTGCTCGCGCTCTGCCTGTTTGCGATGGGCGATACGGCTGCTGGCCGAAGCTGCGATAGCGCCCACAATGTCGTCCAGGAACGTATGGATCGGCCCGAGGCTTTTATCATTCAGGCGTTCCAGCACACCCGGTTTGAGCTTATCGACATAACCGTAATTGGTAAATCCAATGCTGCCGTACACATTTACAATGGAGAAGGCCAGAATTTCATCCACCCCGTATAATCCCTCATCATTCTCAATCATGTCCTGCAATGGGGGAAGAAGAGCGCCCTGTTCAGCAAGGATATCCAGTTGGATGCCCGTGAGCACGGCATTTTGAACCTCGCGCTTCATCAGTACCTTGTCCACATTCTCCATACATTCTTCCATCGTTAGGGTCGGGTAATATTTTTTCTGTAAAAGCATGACCAGTTCTGCGATTTCAGTCATGTGTACACCACGCTTGTGCAGCCACTCGCGGGTGGCATCGGCTACCTTTTTACTATTCAGGCTGTATGGTGCTTTTTTCTTGTCCATAAAGTTGAAATTCCCCTCCTCGTATAGCTCCTGATTTCTACTGCAATTATGACCAGTGTGTCCAGTCTGCTGAAAAAGTAGTTATTTTTTACGCGAGGCTCGTATACATATTAGTACAATCTGTACAAAATTGTTAGGGAGGAACTTCACTTATGAATATAAAACACCCATGGCGTATGACCTCTGTAGCTGGACTGCTATCCCTACCCCTGTTGTTGTCAGGCTGCAGCCTTTTCGGCAACGAATCGGCATCCATTGACCCCCCGCCGTCCACGACAGAGCAGTCCATGATTAAGGCTGTAACCGGAAAAGCACCCGCCAGTACGGGGCAACTGAGGGCTGTTTTTTTGCAAGATCATAACGGTTTGCTGGCCCCGGTATCTTTACCGATTGCTACAGGTGATGTGCAGGCAGATGCCAAGTCAGCGCTGGAAACATTAGTTGAGGGCGGGCCATATGCCGGATTATTACCAGAGGGATTTAAAGGTGTAATCCCCCAGGGTACGGAAGTGAAAAGTGTGACGGTGGACAAGAACAACAAGCTGGCTGTTGTCGAATTCAACAAATCTTTCGCCAACTATAAGCCACAGGAAGAACGAAAATTAATGGAGAGTTTGACCTGGACCCTGACCGACCGTCCCGATATTGAGAGTGTACAGATCTGGGTGGATGGCAAAAAGCTGAAAGAAATGCCTGTGGGCGGCACACCGCTGGATCATCCGTTGACGCGTGCAGTAGGTATTAATTTGGAGATTGGTCATGGCGTAACACCACTGGATTCCAGTCCAGTCACCGTGTATTTCTCTTCATCTTCTCCTGCTGGAGTTCAATATTATGTACCTGTAACACGGTTGGTCAGCCCTGAAAAAGATCGTGTCCAGTCAGCACTGCATCAATTGATTCAAGGACCGCAGACCAAAGATGGGCTACAAGAAGTGATGACAGGGGAGACGGCGCTGAAATCGGTAGAACGCTCCAAAGACAACGTCATTACGGTATCTCTTTCAGATGATATGTTTGCTAAAGGAGAAGCCGTGCCTGCTGAATTTTTGGAATCGGTTGTGCTGACAGCGGCAGACAATTCAGATGATGCGGTCAAAACAAAAATTCGGATTGAACTGAATGGTGAAAAAAGCGTGATTGGACAAAATAATCAAAATTATGGAGAGCCTGTAGCCAAGCCGCAACATATTAACGAAATCCCTCTTTAAGGGCGGGAATCGTCCTTGGGGTGCTTTTGCCTGCACACTTTGGTAAAATAAACATATAAGAACAGGTTGCATACGACGTAGGAGGAAAAAGCATGAGTAGATCTAACGGACGAAACGGTGATGAGCTGCGCCCGATGAAATTGACAGCAGGAGTAAATAAATACGCGGAGGGCTCTGTTTTTATAGAGGTTGGCGAGACGAAAGTCATTTGCACGGCTACTGTAGAAGAACGCGTACCACCCTTTATGAAGGGACAAGGAAAAGGCTGGGTGACCGCAGAGTATTCCATGCTTCCGCGTGCGACTCATAGCCGTAATCAGCGTGAAGCTGCGCGTGGCAAGCTGACAGGCCGTACCATGGAAATTCAGCGTCTGATTGGAAGAGCGTTGCGTTCGGTGGTCAATTTGCAGGCGCTTGGTGAACGGACGATTACGTTGGATTGTGACGTCATTCAGGCGGACGGCGGAACACGCACAACCTCAATTACCGGTTCTTTCGTAGCGTTGGCGATTGCGGTCAATAAAATTGCCACACAGCACAAGCTGCCTGTTTTTCCAATTACCGATTTCCTGGCTTCCGTCAGCGTAGGGGTTGTTGGTGAAAAAGCATTGCTGGATCTGAACTATGAAGAGGATTCCAAGGCCAAAGTGGACATGAATCTTGTCATGACTGGCAACGGAAAATATGTCGAGCTGCAAGGTACAGGTGAAGAAAGCCCATTTGACCGTAACGAATTGGATCAACTGCTTAGCTTGGGTGAACAAGGGATTCTGCAAATGATTGAGCGCCAAAAAGAAGTGCTTGGACCGATTGCTGATAAGATCGGTGCTGGACGTACAGGAGCTGGCGCCTAATGCGGCTGGATGGCCCGGTCGTTATTGTCGCTACGAAAAATAAAGGAAAGGTGCGGGAATTTGCGCATGCTTTTGCGCCGTTTGGCAAGGAAGTCAGAAGCATGTACGATTATCCCGACATTCCTGATGTCGTTGAAGATGGCAAAACCTTTGCCGAAAATGCACTGAAAAAAGCTAAAGCGGTTGGAGATGTGCTCGGATTGCCCGTGCTGGCCGATGATTCCGGCCTCTGCGTGGACTTGCTGGACGGTGCGCCGGGGGTATACTCTGCCCGTTATGCTGGAGAAGGTGCCAGCGATCACGAAAACAATATTAAGCTGCTCGACGTTCTGGAATCGAAGCAGCTGGGTGATGATACGGGACAGCCTTTGCTAAGCCCGGCTCAATTCGTCTGTACCTTGATTCTATATAATCCGCAGACTGGCGAGACGTTGGAATCGACAGGCTCCGTGGAGGGCTGGATTACTACTGAAACCGCCGGCAGCGGCGGGTTTGGGTATGATCCGCTGTTTTATTTGCCAGAGTTTGAAAAGACAATGGCCGAGCTGACGTTGGAACAAAAGCAGGCTATCAGTCACCGAGGGATAGCTCTGCGTGATTTGGCAACAAAGCTGGGTAATCCACAGGCATAGCTTGGTAACAGGGGCAAAATCATCCCCCCCATTCACATAACGAAAAAAAAGGCTATCCGTCAGTCATGAGCTGCGGATAGCCTTTTTGGTACTTTCTGTTCCCCATATAGTACACAGCGAAAAATTGCCGCTGCCGCTTAGACGCTCTATTGCTTCAGCATTCAGTGTAGCTTATCGAATAGCTACCTTGTAAGTGCGCAACCAGTTATCCACTTGAGCCAAGTAGGCAAACAACTGGGGACCCGACATCAGCTGACCAAACCAAGGCAGATTGGTGGATGCCTCCGGTGAGGCGGCAATATCGCGTACCTTTTGCGCATCGATCAGCTTGAGCAGTGGGGAAGAGGAATCATCCAGCAGCTGCAGCGCCTGTTTTTTCACAGCCTCAAGATAGGAAGGGTTATGCGTTTTGGGATATGGGCTTTTTTTGCGATATAGCACATCATCCGGCAATACGCCCTCCAGCGCCTTGCGCAAAATGCCTTTTTCACGTCCGCCTGTCATCTTGATACTCCACGGAATGTTCCATACATATTGTACCAGTCGATGATCGCAATATGGCACCCGCACTTCGAGTCCGGCTCCCATACTCATCCGATCCTTACGGTCCAGTAGAGTAGGCATAAAGCGGGTGATGTTCAAATAGGACATGACGCGCATTTGCGCAGCTTTTCCTGTTTCCCCTGGTAGCTTCGGCACTTCTCCTACCGCTTCTGAGTAGCGATCGTTCAAATACTCCAGCGGCTTGATCCAGTCTCGTACCTCGGGAGACAACAGACTGGCTCTCATATCGGGTGCAACTGCCCACGGAAATGTGCCCGAATTCAGCATATCCTCCCGGTGGAACCATGGATATCCGCCAAAAACTTCATCCGCAGCCTCGCCGGAAATAGCGACCGTAGCTCCTTTTTTAATCTCCCGGCAAAAGAGATATAGCGACGAATCCACGTCCGCCATTCCGGGTAAATCCCGCGTTAGTGTGGAGTTGTTCAGAGCTGCTACGACTTCTGGCGTATCGAATTCAATCCAGTGATGATTTGTCCCTAATTCATCCACCATCCGCTGAATCCAGGGGGCATCGGCTCCGGGTTGAAACGCATGGGCTTTAAAATGCTTGTCGTTATCCACATAATCGACCGAATACGTATGAACTTGTCCCTGCCCGGTACGTTTGTAATAATCGACAGCTAATGCGGAGAGAGCGCTTGAATCCAGCCCGCCAGACAATAAGGTGCACACTGGAACATCCGAAATGAGCTGCCGCTCCACCGTATCCAGCAGCAGTTCTCGTACCTTAAGTGCCGTTTCTTCGGTGTTATCCTCATGCGCAATGCTTTCCAGTGTCCAGTAAGCTTGAATGCGCACGCCGTCGCGGCTGTAGGTTAGCGTATGCCCGGGGCGTAGCTCCTTCATGGACGAATAGACGCCATGTCCGGGGGTACGTGCAGGTCCGATGATAAAAATTTCGGCCAATCCCTCGGCGTCCACTGCTGCTTCTACTGCTGGATGCTGAAGCAGTGCTTTGGGTTCTGAGCCAAATACGAATACTTCTTCGGTCTGGCTATAAAATAACGGCTTCACTCCCAGTCGATCCCGTGCCAGAAATACCTGCTCCCGCTCACTATCCCAGACCGCAAACGCAAAAATGCCGTTTAACCGATCCACACATGCGGGGCCCCATTCGATATAGGATTCGAGCAGCACCTCCGTGTCGCATTGTGTACGGAAAAAATGCCCGCGCTGTTGCAGCTCTTTTTTCAGCTCAGGCGCGTTATATATTTCCCCGTTATATACAATCGTATAAGTGATATCCTCAAGCTGCCGGATCATGGGCTGAGCGCCATTTTCCGGGTCCATTACGCTCAGTCTTCGGTGTCCGAAGGCACACGGGTTGGATATCCAGGTACCCGCAGCATCCGGTCCGCGATCGGAGAGCGTTTGTGTCATATTCAGCAGCAGCTCAGATTGATGCATTAAGTCTCCGTTCCACTGTATGAAACCTGTAATTCCGCACATGTCTGTTCATCCTCTCTTTGTCGTGTTCATCCAGTGTTGGAATGAATCAAAAACTAAATCCCCAGTTCATCAGTATATATGCCGAAAAGAAGCATAAAATGTCTGTCCGTTCCGAAAACTACAGATGGGGAAACCCGTCTACTCGCAAGGAAGGAGGGAGACCATGTACTACATCAAGGATGCCAAAATACGCCGCTTCACTGAACTTGACGGAGTGCGCTGCGCTGAGGTAGAGGTGCGGCCCGGTGCCGCAGATGACCCGGAATTGCTGGTCTATATCACGGCCAAGGATCAGACGGATGGTCAGCATGACTATGACATGGTACGGATCATCCGCAATGACGCCGATTTGGAGCTGGATTGGTACGACAATAATCTGCATTCGGCATTTGAGGAAGTGACAGACAAGGCTTTTACCGACTCTACACACATTACTGCTGGTGAGGAGCGAGAGAAGTTTAAAAAAGAATTGCTCTCCTATGGGCAACTCAGCACAGAGTTCGCCAAGGAGTTCGGGGCATGAGGATATGGTGTGCTATGCCTCGACTTTTGTTGATTTGGGCCCCGGCGCCATCGCCGGATCAGCGTGAAAGGAGGGGGAAATCATAGACGGCAAAGCGAAGTATAAGAAAAATAAAGGCAGCAGTTATATTCATAACAATGAGTTCGCGGAAGAAGTGCTGGAGAAAAACGTAAGACATGAAGTACGAAGAAGTCCTAAACGCTTTGGGAATAAATAAGCAGCCATTGAACTAAATAGCAACAGCAACTCATCAAAAATGACCCTAAAGAAGCCTCCGTATCCCGCCAAATTTGCGGAATGCAGGAGGCTTCTTTTTGAACTAAGCCGCTTCACGCAGTGTCATAATCCCTTTGTAGATGTTATAAACAAAAACCCCGAGATAGACCACTACGAATAGCAGTACAAACCCGATCACTGAACCTGTATGATTCGCCGTAATAATAAAATACACGAGCGGAATTGCCGCAATAATGGGGAAAATATGCGATAAAATAGCCTTTTTTGCATGTCCCTGAACATATTCGTCCCGTACTGCAATCCACACAATGACAGGCACTAGAAAAGGTGCGAAGAAAATGCTGAAATAACAAAGTGACGACAAAAGACCTTTCACGGATTAACCCCTCCTTTATGCATGGTTCTTTGTACATAATACCCCGTTAGCGTCCAAATGATTCCTTTTGCAGCCAGCTTCCCTATATCATAAAAAAATGCTTTTGACAGTTGCCCGAAATGTGATATAATAATCAATGCGCTGAATACATAAGGTTTTATTGATCGCCATCTTGTCCCAGTAGCTCAGCTGGATAGAGCAACGGCCTTCTAAGCCGTCGGTCGGGGGTTCGAATCCCTCCTGGGACGTATAGCAAAAAGCTTCCTACATGTAGGAAGCTTTTTTGTGTTCCAGCAGGATGATTGCTGCTAGCTTTATACCGTCGCCTTCTCCTTATGAGCAAAGAATTGAGGTAGATGCTCTTTGTGTGCTTCTAGCAATTCATCCAGTACGGTTTGAGCAATGTCCCCGCTTGGTACGAGCGGATTCAGGGTGAAGGCTTGCAGTGCTGTTGCATAGTCACCGGTGACCGCCGCTTCAATCGTCAGCTCTTCCATTGCCTTCATCACTTGCAGCAAGCCCCGCTGTGCAGGTGGGAATTTGCCAAAGTTGACAGGTTCGGCACCATGGGCGCGAATGACACTGGTCACTTCGATGGCGCTATCATAAGGAACATCATCAATCGCACCATTGTTACGTGTACTAACCACCATCAATGTGCCTTTGTTGTTATAAATGGAATTAATGATCTCACAGGCTGCATCGCTGTAATGCGCACCGCCGCGTTTGGATAATTCCTCTGGTTTGTAATCCAGATTCGGATCTTTATACAATTCAAACAGACTTTCTTCCAGACGTTTGACCACTTGGCCCCGAGTTCCTTCGTTTTTGGCTTCCTCTAATTCTTCCTTGAGCATGTTATCCGTCATATAGTAATACCGATGGTAAGGACAAGGCAGCATTTTCAATTGACGAACTTGATCATACAGGAAGCGCATGTTCTTAATATTTTCAACGACTTTCTCTGGCTTTGCGCCCGGAGCGTACAGTCCTTCAATGACTTGCTCTGTTAATTCGGCTCCTGTTTTGTCATAAACTTTGTGCCAATGAAGGTGGTTAATCCCTGCAAATTTAAAGAACAGCTCTTCTTCCGGTTTGTCCAGCACAGCCGATGCACTCTTGATCGCGCCGATTGGAACATTACATAATCCGATGACTTTATCCCACTGACCATAACGAAGCACAGCTTCGGTGACCATACCCGCAGGGTTGGTAAAATTAATCAACCATGCATTCGGACACAGTTCTTTCATATCTTCGACGATACTGAGGATAACGGGTATGGTGCGAAACGCTTTGAACATTCCTCCGGCGCCATTGGTCTCCTGACCGATCATGCCATGTTTTAACGGAATACTTTCATCCTTAATCCGGGCTTCCAGCAAGCCTACCCGAAATTGGGTCGTTACAAAATCGGCGTCCTTCAACGCTTCCCGACGATCAAGTGTCAAATGTACCTCACAATCAATGCCTGCGGCCTTCACCATCCGTTTGGCCATGGCGCCTACAATCTCCAGTTTTTCACGTCCTGCCTCAATATCTACCAGCCACAATTCCCGAATGGGAAGCTCTGCATAACGTTTGATGAAGCCTTCTACTAATTCTGGTGTATAGCTGGAACCTCCGCCAATGGTTGCAATCTTTATGCCTTTTTTCATGGTTAGTGCCTCCTAAGTATGTTTTTTAACCGCTTTCTTAAGCACAAATTCACTGTAATCCCTGTAATGCATTACAGGTCAAGCGCTTTTAAAAAACTTATTTTGGGAAGGTGACAATTATAGGGCGGGCACTACGAACATGCTAAACACGAACATGCTAAAATAGAAAGAACGAGGTGAGAAAAATGGCGAATATTCATGAAATTGCAAAGCTGGCAGGCGTATCCTCGGCTACGGTGTCCCGTGTCATTAACAATCATCCGTATGTAAGTGAACCGACAAGACAGCGTGTGCAGGAGGTCATAGACCGACTGGATTATGTCCCTAATTTAAATGCGGTATCTTTAAAAAAAGGCATGACCAAGCTTATAGGGATTATTTCACTTTCTTTTAATGACTCATTGGGTTTATTTGTGCGTGGATTTACAATGTATGCCCAGGAGCATGGCTTTAATATAGCGCTGTTTATTACGAATGGGGAGAAGGGGCGAGAACTTGAAGCGCTGGAAATGTTGCGGAGAAAGCAACTAGACGCCTTGGTCTGTATGATTCGTGTTAATGAGTGGAGTGTGATTGAGCATTATACAAAATATGGTCCGATTGTGACCTGGCAACGTGTAAACATTGAGGCAATCCCGTCTGTATTTATGGATCAGTATCAGGGCTATACGTTGGCGTTGGAACATTTGTACGCCCGAGGATATCGGAAAATTGTGAATGTGTACGGCAGCATGCGGGGGTTGAATACAAAAGAACGCATTCGAGCTTATCATGACTTTTGCGAAAAATACGATTTGGATGCTGAGGCCTTCCCGCATTTTTATGATTTAAATTCAATAGAAGCTGGTGAACAAATAGCTCATTGGTGGGCAGAACGAGAACAAACAGATAGACCGGATGCCTTTGCCTGTTCTACCGATTATTTGGCAGCAGGTCTTTTGACTGAAGCACGGAGACTCGGTGTTTCTGTACCAAGCGATTTTGCAGTAGTAGGCTTTGATAATACTGAAATATCGCATTTGCTTGATTTAACTACGATTCATTACCCGATAGACAAGCAAGCGGAGAATGCGTTCATTATGATTTGCAATGCCCTTGAAGGGCTGGATGAAACGATACATCATCTGGAATTCAAATTAGTAGAGCGAGCGACCACCTAATTCCAAAAGGGACTTCATGTTAGTGGTTATTAATTACCATATTCAAGTTTATATAGTAGGAATAATGGAAGAAAAATGTTGACACATGTTAATAATTGGTGAATAATTTGAGGTGAAAGTATAAAATTTGGATTTTTTGTATGAAGGGTGGTTATGACTTGGGACATACACCTACGATTTTGGCGAAGTTAGAGGATTATTTAGGGGAAAATAATTTGACGCTGGCACAATTTGCCGAACATTCAGGTGTTCATCAAAGAACACTTAATAATTGGATTGCCAAGCATCGTCCTGTTGCGATACATCAGCTAGATCGAATCACTTGGGCTATGGGACTACCAGAGGGTTTTTTTTACGAACTATACATAGATAACTACATCATTGAGCGCTCCCCGGATTGGAGGCGAATTGAGCCGTTGTTGTTTCGCTGTGCGGAACTGGACAAGTTGGATGCTATCCAGCTTGTAGTGGGACATATTATGGACAATCTTCTATATTCCCCAAAGTTATTTGATGCAGCAGAAAAATTATTCGCACAAGGTCAGCACAATGCTGCATTGTTGCTCTACGAAGGGATTGCGGAAGGCGAGAAGTACCAGCACTCTGAACGCTTGGCTATCTGTCAGTATCGTATGTTTACCATTCAGGTGGGGAACAATCAGATCCGAAATCTCAAGGCGGCTACACGATTTGAACCCTTTGTCGAACGTCTGAATGAAATAGATCAACTTGATGCGTTAAAAGATTTGGCGAATGTGTATCGTTCTCTGCGTGAATGGGACAAGCTTGATGCAACTGCTCGAAAAATGAGAGCCAAAGCGGAGATCCAATATTCTTTGAAACATCAACAGAAAAAGCGAGAGTGGGAGGAGTCTGAACAGAGGCTGAGTCGCCCGATGTTTGTGTACATTACCTATGCTGATTTACTGTGTGCGAGTGTCTGTGAAGCGCAAGGCGATTATCAGCAAGCACTACAATTTACAAATGCCTACGCAGATTTAGGTTGGGTGATCGAGACAGACCAGGAAACCCAACACTGGGTCAACTTGTTCAAGCATTGGGCAGAAGGTAATACTTTTGTAAATAGGCTCCTATCTGGAGATACCAATGTGCTTCCTCATTATGTTGAATATATTGCATCCACATCAATCACTACCGAGAATGAAAAGCTATCCAAGTTGCTGAACGTTATGATTGCTGCTAACCGATATGCAATAGATATCAATGATGTCCTTTCACGTTTTGAAGTGGAGATTAATTCTTTTGCTCTGCTATCACAATCTGCTGATATGTACACCCAACAAGTGATGCCAGATTATTTTGCATGGTTTGGTTACGAACTGGCTTATTACTATTTAAGACGGGGAATGTACAATGATGGCTTTAAACACTTAATATATGCATTGGTAAAAGCCCACATACTAAATAATGAGACTTATTTTATAAACTGTACGGGGCTTTTTGCACATTTCCAAGCACACGCGCTTCCCGAAACAAGGGAAGAGTATTTCAAACTATTAGAAAAGGTGTGGTTAGACAATGTTGAAAAAAATGATTCTGCTGATCATCGCTGCTAGCTTCTTGTTTATTTTAGCAATGCCTGTTCAGTCGCATAACCAAAATCAAAGAATAACGCCTCACGTACAAATTGGAGGTGCTTAAACGGCTAGAAACAAAGACAACTCTCACCGACTAGTTCAAGTTTGGGGAGTTCAGCGGCTATTAGAGATCAAACAACATAAGGTAAATCTCTAAGTCAGATTTGATTGGTATGCTCTATATTCATTGGATCTTTTTATGCAAAGGGCCTCTGTTCCACTTAATTAGTGGAAACGGAGGCTTTTTTATTTGGATTTAGGGGCATCTTTGTTTATGCAAACTTTTGGGATGTTCTTTTTTTGTTAGGCGCATTATTTGAAAATCCAAAAAACGTCTTTTTGTCATAAAATATGACATATAGGAGGGATCATGCTGATGAACCAAGGTGTGACTTTACTTTGTGTCGAACGAGCTAGGAAGAAACTGTACCAGGTCCAGAAAAAGTATGGATTTTTAACACATCCCAAAGTAATAGAACAATCTAAAAAGCTGGATGATCTGTTGAATCTTTATCAAACATGTAGATCGGATCATTGAGAAATGAGACCATATTTTTCTTTAATTCCTTGACCGCACCTCTAACCTGTTCTGACTGTGTCACGGCTGAAATCACCGCCACACCATCTGCACCTGCACGTGCGACTTCCTCAATACGGTCCACTGTAATACCTCCGATCCCAACAATCGGCACATCAATTCCCGCTTTACGCATCTCATATAAAATTGCCGGTCCCTGTACGGCATGGGCATCATCCTTCGAGATGGTGGGATAGATTGGCCCGACACCGAGATAATCCGCACCTTGCAGGATGGCTCGACGTGCTTCCTCAATAGTATGGGCGGAGACGCCGAGAATTCGATTTCCGATTCGCTCGCGGACGGATTCGGCGGATTCATCGTCTTGACCGATGTGAACACCGTCGGCGTCGATTTCAAGAGCCAGCTCCACGTCGTCATTGATGATGAAGGGGACACCAGCGTGGCGGCACAGTTTCTGTAGCTGGCGCGCAAGTTCGAACATAGGAACGCCCGTTAACGCGCCGTGGCCCTTTTCTCGAAACTGGACCATGGTTGCGCCGCCAGCCACAGCCTCTTGCACGACCCAACTTGGTTCAGCGAGGCAGTTCACGCTTCCAAGCACCAGGTACATCTGTAGCTGGCGGCGCACCACCTCTGGCAATATTCTGCTGCTCATCGGAGTACCTCCTGACGACGGCGGTAGGCCCAATGATTGGTTGGGCCATGTCCCTGTCCAAGGTGTAAAGTATCCTCAATCGCCGCCTGGATGAAGGCTCTACCATTCGAGATAGCTTCCAGTACAGACATTCCTTTCCCTAATTCAGCAGTTATCGCTGCCGAGAAGGTACATCCTGTTCCGTGTGTATGGACAGTCCGTACCCGCTTGCCGCTCAGCTCTGTAAAGGCGGTTCCGTCAAAGAGCAGGTCAACAATCTGTCCGCTGCTCTCGCTCTCGTCAGCGTGGCCGCCCTTGATCACAACGAATTTTGGTCCCATACTGCTAATATGTCTCGCAGCCTCGCGGCGATCCTCCATTGTACGGATGCTGATCCCTGTCAGGGCTTCCGCCTCCGGGATATTCGGTGTAACGACTAGGGCCAAGGGAAACAGGTCGTCCTTCAAAGCCTGCACCGCTTCCAACTGCAGCAGTTCAGCACCTCCCTTGGCAATCATCACGGGATCGACGACGACCTTTTTCCAGCCGAACTTTCGGATCTGCTTGCTCACAAGACGGATGATACCCGCATTAAACAGCATGCCAGTCTTTAGGGCATCCACTCCAAGGTCTAATCCTACAGCTTCGATCTGTTCCGCTGTTGCTTCCTGTGGCAGCGGATATACGCCGTGAACCCCTAAGGTATTCTGTACGGTAATGGCCGTAATAGCCGACATGCCGTACACGCCAAGTTCTTGAAAGGTTTTGAGATCGGCTTGAATTCCGGCCCCGCCGCCACTGTCCGAACCGGCAATCGTCAGTGCTCTGGGTACACGAACGTCTGTCATCGCGCACCACCTGCTGTGGTTGTTCCTGCTTCACGGACAGTGACCTGCCCCTCCAGCGAACCTGTATGTAGTTTGGCGAGCTCGTCGAGAAAGGCAATCTGGAAGCTGCCGGGCCCCAGCTCTGCGGTACGTGCTGCGGCTCGGGAAGCTGCTGCACCGTAAAATGCCAAGCCTGCTGTACCTGCGAGCAGCAGGTTGGGTTCAACAGCTGCAAAAGCACCTAACACAGAGGTCAGCAGGCAGCCTGCTCCGGTTACCTTCGTGAGCAGCGCGTCTCCGCCGCTAATCATTCGTGCTTCGGCCCCATCGGTGATGACGTCCTCTTTTCCAGTGATGACAACCATTGAATTGAGCGTTTGAGCAGCCCGAATTGCCAGATCGACATTGCCGCTGTCAGCACTGTCACCAGCATCTACGCCTTTAATCTCACGCGCTTCTCCAACAAGATGCGCGACTTCGGCTGCATTGCCCCGCACCAATGAGATTTTGACTTCTCTCAGGATTCGCAGTGCCGACTCAGTTCTAAGGCTCGTTGCTCCCGCACCGACCGGATCTAGCAGGACCGGAACACCGTGTGCATTCGCCGATTGTCCAGCAATGATCATGGCATCCACCAGTTCGCGGTGCAGCGTACCGATGTTTAACACGACGGCTCCCGCTATTTTTGCCATATCTGCTACTTCCTCGGGTGCATAGGCCATCACTGGGGAGGCGCCCAATGCATACAGGCCGTTGGCCGTAAAGTTAGTGACTACCACATTGGTCATATTGTGAACGAGGGGTTTGCTGTTTTGTACCTTCGTCAGGAGAGCTGAATAACTTTTTTCCCATGTACTCATAATGATTATCCTCTCTATAGTTGGTGGTTCAACATGGCATTAACCGTACTTCACGCATCGAATCGCCAGGATGACTATTCTAAGACCGCTCCCTGCATCTGGACCGGCCATTCTTCCTGGTTATAAGCCATGTCCCAGAACTTATATTCCAGCTGGCAACTCAGTACAAAATGCTCAATCATCCGCTCTCGCTCAGCAGCCGTTGTGCCTTCTGCCCAAGCATCTACACGTTCTCGGAACTTGAGTGTTGTATCATCAAGCTGGTCTCCATAGAAGCCCATCCATTCATAGAACGGATGAGACTCATCCGGCTTTACTTCATCCAGCAGCCTGCGGCCAATCTCGGCATACGTCCACATACATGGCAGCAGCACAGCCAAGATCTCGCCCAAACTGCCCTCATGCGCGATCGTCAGCATGTGACGGATATAGTGATGGGCCGACGGAGCGAGTGGATATCCCTGCAACTCTTCATAGGTCACCCCTGCGATAGCACAGAAATTTTGATGCGGATGAACCTCGCTGTGGAGAATAAAAGAGATTTGTTCATTAAATACTGCCATGTCCTCCCGATTCGTGCATTTGGAGATTGCGATGCCGTATATCCGCATGTAGGCGTTCAAATATTCAAAGTCCTGTTTTACATAGTGAATCAGCTGTCCCCTTGTCAAACTTCCTTCAGCAATACCTCTCACAAAGGGATGCTCAAAAATCGCTTGAAAAATGCCGTCCGCCTGCCGACGGAGTTCTTGTGTAAAACTCAATTTCCCCACCTCCATTAATTGAAGAGCAAGAAGTCCTGTAAGGATACAATTCCGAAACAACGCTAAAAAGCCGCCCCGGAAAAATGGAGCGGCTTCAACATAGGCCCAATACGCAAAAAACGCTTGAAACCTTATATACGAAGGCTCCACTTTCCTACGCTAGTACGAACTAGATCAGGTTCAAAGGGTCCAAGATACATTCTTGTCTCAGCCATATTGGCTCCCCTAGTGGACTTCTATTCTTTTGACTATTACTGTACATACGTTCATACGCTATGTCAAACATAGTGTGCAAAATATTAAATTTCCTCTAGTTAGGTGTTTTGGGCTTAGTGAGGGTGATGAATTACACTTTCCACGGCTTTGACCTTGGCATATTCCGGTTTCCACATTGCATCTCGTATAGCTTGTTCCACATCTGAAATGTGCGCCTGAGCTACCTGATCCTGAATCGCGGCATTTGCAACCGCAACCGCAACAGCGTACGAAACTTCGCGTAATTTTCGGATATGAGGGAGTAGCGCACCGCCAGGCGTATTCGAATCTACACCATTGGCAACAGCAACTGCTGCGGCTGTAAACATCGCAGGGGTAATCCTTTTGGCTTTAACCACAATCGCACCTAGACCCAGTCCCGGAAAAACAAAGGCATTGTTCGCCTGTCCAATCTCAAAATTTGTATCGTTATAGGTGACGGGCTCAAAAGGACTTCCGGTTGCGATCAGTGCTCTGCCATCTGTCCACCGGATCAAATCCTCGGGTACTGCTTCTGCAAGGTTTGTAGGATTGGACATGGGCATAATGATCGGGCGTTCTACATGCTTCGCCATCTCCTTGATGATTTCTTCAGAAAAGGCACCTGCTACACCGGAAGTTCCAATCAATATCGTAGGCTTCACCTGACGGATGACCTCCAGTAGCGGTATTTTGCCGTCACCCGACCGGGTCCATGAGCTGACTTCATCCTTTTTGCGCACATACGGTTTCTGATACTCCAATACGTCTTCCATATCTTCCGTTAACAGCCCGCGATAATCAAAGGCCCAAAAGGACTTGAATGAATCATCTGCGGAAAGGCCATCCTCGATCATAGCGCCCCGAATTTGGTCAGCGTTACCGATCCCTGCAGCCCCTGGGCCGAAAACAAGTATTTTTTGTTCACGCAGCGGAGTCTTGGTGACACCCACCGCCGAAAGAATCGCAGCCAGGGTCACCGCTCCTGTACCTTGTATATCATCGTTGAAGGTGAGAATGCTTTGACCGTATTTTCCTATAATATGGCGCGCATTTACGCTACCCACATCTTCCCAATGTAAAAGCACCTTCGGGAATTGCGCTAACGTTTTGCTGATAAAGGTATCAATAAACTGGTTATAGGCTTCTCCGCGAACCCGTTTATGGCGGTTTCCGATGTACAGTGGATCATTCAGCAGCTTTTCATTATTCGTGCCCACATCCAGTACAATTGGCAGCACCCGCCCGGGATGAATGCCTGCCGCAGCCGTATACACTGCAAGCTTGCCAATCGCAATGTTAATCCCCCCGACGCCCCAGTCACCAATCCCCAAAATACTTTCGGAATCTGTCACGACGATCAGATCCACATCCTCGCCGCTTAATCCAGAGTTATAGAATGCTTGTCCGATGCCATTCGGGTTATCTATTGACAAATATACGCCTCCAGGGCGGTTGTACTCGTGACTATACTCTTGAATCGCGGTTCCTACGGTCGGCGTGTAGACTACGGGCAGCATTTCACTCAAATGATCGGTTAGCAGCCGGTAGTAGAGTACGACATTTCGATTGTGAAGGTCGTTGAGAGAAGCATTTTTACGCAGCATGGTGGGTTGTGCGAGAAACTGCTGATATGCCCGTACGCTCTGTTTCTCCAATGAAAGGACGGTTGGAGGAAGGATTCCTTCCAAACCCAGATCTTTGCGTTCTTCTTCTGTAAAAGCGACACCTTTGTTCAAAAGAGGATTTGCCAACACATCCTTTCCCCGTAATGGAGTAGATAATGACCCATCGCGATTGACATAAAATGCTTCCATAGAAAGACCTTCCTTCTCTTCATTTTCATAACGAAAGGATTTCACAAAATTCGATTCCAGTCGCTCCGAAGTGCAAGATATAGACGAACTAAACCATTTCGATCTATATCTTGTTCATTGAAAGTCGCTTATCGGATTTTTGCAAAATCCTCAAGATGACATGTTGTCCATAGTATGGACGTGCAAATCTGTTTTATTCTTCTATTTATCTATGACAAAATAACCATATATATTTCCTTTTGTTGATCTAAAAGAACTAATTTTCGATATAGATGTGCTACCTAATTCTGATGGTTTTGGTTCTAATGTATCAGGTCTAAATACTCTGTTTTTATTAAATATGAAAATCAGTTTTTCTTCTCTTATATCCTTATATATCATGGAGTGTCAGCTATTTTGTTAAGGAAATATGAAGTATTTGGACATTAATTTAACTCCTATAAGCAAACATTCTTAATTCTTTTTCAACAAAATAGAACTATTCGGAGGAAAAGGAGAGGTTTGTGTGCAGGGACCTATAGCCATTTTTAGCGATAACGACAGGGCTATTGATTATCCCAATGTGATTTGTTTTTACCAATATATACAGTGCGAGGACACGGAGGCAGCTTCAGTCTACGAGAACGCATGTTGTTGCCTGATTGATTATAGGGAGCCGGGGCAGGCGGTACAGAAAGCCAATCAGATCCGTAGCCAATTTCCGCAAATGCCATTGTTACTGGTGACGGATGTAACAATTCCGTTCAGTGATCAGCATATGGTGCAAATCACCGGAGTAGGCCGTTTGCGCCTGCTATTTTGGCAAGCCAATGACACCGAAGAAATGCTTTCGGAAATACAAAGCTTGCTCTATCCCGAGTATTCGACCAAAAGCCAACATATTGCATTTATCTTGTCTGTATATAACGAAGAGCAACGTTTTGTTCATGTCAAAACCTTTGCTGAACGACTGCAGGCCTTTATCCGCAGCCATATTATTGAAGGTTCGATTTATCTCATTGATGATGGCAGCCACGATGGTACCAATGCCTTGATTAAAGCGCTGGAGGCAGCAACGGACTTGTCCGTAAACCGGATTAATCAGAATCTTAGCCCGCTGCTTCAAACAAGGGAATTGGGACGCAATACACGTAAGGCAGGGACGTATCTGGAAGGGATGCGGACCATTGGTGCGGATTACTACGTATTTGTGGACGCGGACGATTCCTTTTTTATTGAGGATATTGCCAGAATGATTAATGTTGTTCAGCAGGGCTATTATGATGTCGTGATTGGAACCAAGGATATGACCGCCGAGAATCGATCTTTATTGCGATCTGTTGTCAGCTTTGGTAAACGGGTCATTTCACGTCCTTTTTTACCAACAGGTGTGGTGGATTCGCAGACTGGGCTTAAAGTGATGAGTTCGGTTGCAGTGAAACGGATGTTTCCGCATTTAAAGGAACAGCTCGGACTGGCGCTGGATCTAGAGATGATGTTTATTGCCAAGCGACTCCAGCTTCGTGTGCTGCAATTACCCGTCAAATGTATTGACCGCGATGGATCGCACATCCATGTCTGGAAGGATTCTATTCGTTTTTTACGCTCCATCATTGATATTTGGCGACTGGATCGGCGGGTGAGATAACAACGTGAACAACCGATTGCGATCGTTGATGTTCCCTCTCTTTAATGTGCTGCTTAACGGATTTAATTTTTTCTTCCACATTGCAGCGAGTTGGTATCTTACGGGACAAGCTTATGGCCAGGCGAATGCGCTGCTGGCACTTTTTGCACTTTTATCCGTTTTGGGTTTATCCATCCAGCTATTAACCGCCAAACTGGTCTCTAAGGGAGACCAAAAGCTTGCGCTACGAAGCTTACCACTCGGTTCTCTATTACTAAAAGCACCTCTGGTGCTAACCGTGCTTGCCATGGTCATTTTACTCATCTTTCATCCGTTACTGCGTTCGCTATTAGGCGTCGAATCCGGCCCGCTGTTCATGCTGTATGGCTTGATCGGACTGCATATTCTTGTGAGTTCGTGCCGCGGAGATTTACAGGGCAGGGAACGCATGTTGGCGCTCAATGTGAACTATTACATTGAGGTATTAGGGAAGCTGAGCCTATTTTTTGTTCTAGCTGCACTGGGGTTAAAGCTGGAAGCCCTACTGTTAGCGAGCTGTGGAGGAATGTTGCTGTCGCTGCTCCACGGTTGGATCGTTTCAGCTCGTGGCTTGTCCTTATTCACATACAGTGGAGAACATATCCCTTCTGGGCTATGGAAATCATTGGGCCAGGATTTCACCGATAGCCTTATGACGAATTTATTCATTTTGTTTTGTATCTCCATCGACATGTTGTATGTACAGCATTACTTTCCCGAGCAGGCTAGCAGCTATGCCATTGCGCTGAAGTACAGCCAGTTGGTCTATTACGTTTCGTATAGCCTAATTGCTGCCTTTATTCCAAAGATCGGTGCGCAGGGGCATGACCGCCAAGCTTTGGGCAAGTTGATTGCCGTCTATGCCGGTTTAATGGCTATAGCTGCAATCTGTGTATATGTGGGCACGACCTTTGTGTTCCCTTCCTCTATTCCCATATTATTCGGAGCCTCTTACCAATCGGCCGAGGCCTATATTCCATGGGGAGGATGGGTGTACTGGCTATTTTCCATCGTGCTGTTTTTTGTGCATGTGCATGTATTGGTGGGCAGACGCAAATTTATGTTCAGTCTGATGGCAGGAGCCGCGGCTTTATTAGTAGCCTTTCATATTGCCCACACAGATCCGGTAGATTTTTTGCTATCTGAGTTCATAGTTTACGGGGCTATGGCTCTCTACTTTGTGATAGACGCCTATGTGCATTTGTTCAAAATAAAGATAAAGGGGGATTTACCCCATGAATACCATACATGAACAGGACGGTAAAACCGTAGTTCTATTGCTTTCCTGGCGTGACATTCGTTCACCTAAAAGTGGGGGAGCAGAAATTTTCACCCACGAAATGCTTAAACGCTCACAGCAAGGCCGCTTCCAGTTCATTCATTTTTCACCCCAATTTGAGGGGATGCCTGAGCATGAAGTTATTGACGGTATTACGTATATTCGAAAAGGGAACATATACAGTGTTATTTATTATGCGATGCGCTATTACCGTCGTCATCGAGGGAAGATCGATTATGTGATTAACCAGGCAAATACGCATCAATTCTTTACCCGGTTTTGGGTGGAGGCATCCAAGCGGATTTTTTTCATACATCAGCTAACAAGGGAAATATGGTTTGAGAACGCCAAATTCCCGCTAAATGTTATTGGGTTTCATATGGAGCCTTTGATGCTTAAGCTGGCTCGTAAGGATCGGACGCTTACGGTATCTCCGTCTACTCGATATGATCTACTTAAGCTGGGCTTTCACCCGGAACGTGTCCATCTTTTACCGGAAGGCATTGAGTTTGATCATTGGCCGCGTGAACAATTTTTAACGAAGGAGCCTAATCCGACCTTCATGTATGCTGGGCGCTTCGTCAAATATAAAGGCATTGATCTGGTCGTTGAGGCCTTTGGGCAGCTCAAGGAAAAGTTCCCTCAGGCTATGTTATGGATTGCCGGAAAAACCGATAAAACCTATGTGGCAGAACAATTGTTGCCGATTATGAAACGATATGGATTGACATACGGAGAACCGTATGAACAGGGGCGATCGCAAGCCGATATTACCTTTTACGGATTTGTTTCAGCAGAGTATAAGCTGGAGCTGATGAGTCGTGCCCACGCGCTGGTGTTTCCTTCCTTGCGTGAAGGCTGGGGGTTGACGATTACCGAAGCGGCAGCCGTTGGAACCCCCAGCATTGTCAGCAATTCACCGGGTCTGGTGGATGCAACGGATTTCGGGAAAAGCGGGTATCTATGCTTTCACGGCGACATCCGGGGATTATCTGAACAGATGGAAAGAGCAGCGAAGGGTGGCGAAGATTACATGGCCATCCGTGAGCGGGCGTATCAATATGCGTTAAGATTCCATTTTGATCATACGGCTGCTGCGTTTGAGCAGTTGATGAAAGATTGGGTAGAGGAGGCGGAACAGAGTGGACAAAGTGGTCATTCTCTTCTCCACGTACAACAATGAACGGACGATAGAGCCTTGTTTGCGAAGCTGTATGGGGCAAAATTACAAGGATCTGCATATTGTAATTGCTGATGATGGCTCCAATGACCGGACCGTTGAGACGATTCGTATGCTGTCGGCAGGGAGTTCAGTACCCGTAACGGTATTGGAGCTTCCCCATGGGGAACGGGGAGTCGCTAGGGTCAGGGCGGTTGAGGAAGCGAAACGCTTGGGTGCCGAATACATATTTGTATTGGATTCCGATATGATTTTAGCCGAACATCTGATTCAGCAGAGCATTGACTTTTTTGACGATCATCAGGATATTGGCGCCTTGGTCGTTCCGGAAGAGGCGTATTCGGAAGCAGACAATTTTTTTTCGAAAGTAAAGGTTTTTGAGCGAAATGTGATTAACAACGCGGGTGAGACCTTGGGAAAACGCTCCATTGAAGCCGCACGCTTCTGGCGAATGAGCGCTTACGAATCGACGGGCGGATTTAATGCGGAGCAGATTGCATTTGAAGAAATACAGCCAACCTTGCGTTATATAGAGTCTGGCGGAGTCATTCGCCGGGCGGTATTTACACGGGTATACCATGATGAAAAACAGGTGTATCTGCACGATGTATTACGTAAAAAAGCCTACTACTTTTCGGTGATGGATCGTACGATGTCATCTGAAGAGGGAGGATTACGAAAGGCACTGGAACGTTGGTATTTCTTCCGTCCGGTGCTGTATACATGGGGGAATTTGAAAAACTATATCCGTCACCCCTTGCTGACGATGGGGATGTTGTGGATGTATGTATGCCTGACTGTGATTGGGGTAGCCGCCGTGTTAAAGGGCGGCACCCGTCACTCAGGCGATCTCGCTAAGGCGGATAAGGCGTAACGATAAATGGCTGAGGGTCAGTGTATCCAGCGTGTACAAGTCGGGATCGGAAGATTCCGACTCCTCATACGGTATATATAATGAATGCGTGGTTAACTGAATACCTTCCCCGTCAGGATGACGTAGTGAGCAGCCGACAGGATACAGCTCAGCGAGTGCAATGTGTACAGCAGTTACGATATCTTGTTCATTCAGCAGCACATAGGGTCGGTACGGTGCATTCAAAATGCTGTCTATAAAAACTGACAGGTCGGAAGCTACGTTCTGGTCTGCATGTAGGTTGTTTCGGTTGAGTTTGGCCTGATCAAGCGCCTCATACAGTATTTTTTTTAGCGTATCATCATCCAGCTCCAGCGGTTTCGTCAAAAAACGGAACACACCGACTTGATTAATCGCCGATAAAATGGACTGCGTATGCAGGTGACCAGACAAAATGATTCGTACGATATGTGGATAATCCTTCTTAATCATGCGAAGGAAGGTAATACCATCCAGACCAGGCATGAGCAGATCGGAAACGACCACATCAATCGGGTGCTGTTCCAGCACTTGTAAGGCTTCTTTGGGCGTGTGAGCGGTATGTAAGGTGAATGCTTCTTGCGTCAAGGTCCGTTCAAGCAGGGACAGAACCATAGGGCTGTCGTCAACAAATAGAATGTTTTGGGGTGTCATAAGAACTGCGCAACTCCAATCAGGAAGTAAGAAATGAGGAACTACATGTATAATATCAGCGTTTTGGCATTTTTGAAAGATGTCAATACAGAACGGGCGTTGCGTCTTTTTTGTGAACGATTTGATTCGGCTGAACATGCCCTCTGGGAAAAAGGTATGCGTCTCCTTCATCAGTATCATGCTGCACGGCATACAGGAGTGACTCTGGCTGTCTCCAGCGCACTTCAGCATATGGACGATCGTCATGATATTTACGTTGTTGATCTGCGAGAATACGGCGAGGAAGAGCTGGATCGCTTATATATCGCAAAAACATGCGAGTTGATCCTACTGACGGACGGGGCAACGGAAACCGCTGCGAGGTTTGCTGCACTCCAGCGCCGTACTCCCCGGTTGCTGTGCGCACGGCTACCGCTGGTCAGCTACGAGTTGGAATGCCTGATGCAGGCTATTTTGAGCCGTCTTGAACAGAATGGAGGGGACAGGGAAGCATGAAGCAATGGGCTTTGTTGAAACCAAGTTGGCAAAAGCTGATCCTGTACCTGATCGTTCTGGGTGTGACTGTGTTTTTGGCCGCTGTGCTTCAATGGTTTGTTGTGCGACAATTCAGTGTTCACTTGGCGGAGATTCAGAACGAGCAGCTCCAGTATGAGGTACAGGAACTTTCCAGCAGCATAACCGAGCGTTATGCCGCATGGCAGGCTGAACTGAAGGAGCTGTCGTCCAGTCTGGGCAGAGATATGCTGAATCAGGGAACACGCCAGTATCCTGAGGGGTTTAAGCGTGAAAGCGGCGGGGACTTTTATGTGCTGGATGAGCAGTATCATGTGATGGTCGGACGAGACAATCGTGAGATGAAAAGTGCGGTCCAGCAGATTAAATGGCTGCAAAATGGTTGTGCAGTAAGCTCTTTTGTGACAGAGGATCATCAGCCTGCCCAGTATATAGCATGCAGGATTCAAGGAGCGCAGATGGGCGGTTTTATGGTGCGCACGGTTGACGCTGATATGCTCAGCGGGATTATTAAAAGTAAACCGGTTAATCAGCATGAGACTTTATTTTATAACGGTCAATTTAAGGTCGTAGCTTCCCGAAGTACTCCGGATATTAACCGAACGGACATCACGAGCGTAACCCGTAGGCTGCTGGAGGGCAATACAGGTGTCATTGCAGATGACGGTGAGAAACACGGAATAGGATTCAGCCGCATTGGGGAAGAGGCCCTTTACATATCGGTTAAGGATGTCAGCGAGGATACAGCACAGCGAATCAGCTCCTTCCGTAAACAATTGTGGATGGTCATGGTTCTGATATTGTTCATTCTGTGGGCCATGCTCGTACAGTTCCGCAAAAGGATTGTAAAGGATGCCATCGTGAACAATCAGGTGCGTGACCAACGGCGAGATGAAGATATGCGACAGCAGCAGGACACATATTATTTGCCGTTAATGCAGACGATTGAGCAGCAGCTACAAGAGCTGCAAGAGCAGACTAGCCGTCTCACAGGCGGTGATGATTTGAAGTTGCTGGGATTTTATCATGATCTAGCAAACCGCTTTGAAGCGGCTTCCAGCCAGGGAAAAGGAGCCTCTCATGAGGAACTGGAGTATTTTCGCGAGTTGAATGAAAATTTCATCCAGGGTCGTCTCAGACAGGAATCCTCACTGGGAGAGTTACTGACGGGAGTCCGTAGCTTGCGCGATGAGCTGGAAGAGAAGATGCATGATAATAGTGGAATTAGCTTTACAGATATGAATGAAGTATTGTCTGAGTCGCTGAAATGGGCAAACCGTTCATTGAACATGAAGAACATTCAAGTGATCTTGCGGCAAGAGCCTGTTCCATCGATTGCAGCACAAGCACCCATGCTGTACAAAACGATTCAGGGGTTGTTGGAAAATGCAGTTCAGGCCATGGGCCAAGGTGGAGAGCAGCCTGAGAATCAGGAAAAGGGCCGAACAGGTCTGCGATCCAAGCGACAATCTCAAGTGCTTAAGGTTAGTTCACGGCTGGAAGAAGGAGAAATTATTATTAACATTGAAGACACGGGCGGCGGGATTGATGATAAAATGCGTTGGAGCTATTTCCAGCCAGACTATTCCCAAAACTCGCAGGAGCATGCGTTCAGCCTGTATCATATGGATGCATACCTGAAGACCATAGGCGGTCGTTTAAAGCTGCGTAATACCGATCAGGGCTTGCAGGCAATCGTTCGTTTGAGGAGATAGGCCCAAGATAACCGACAGATATTCGAGAAGTTCAAGAGAGGGGGACAAGCATGAAAAAATGGATATTTCGCTACCGCTACGATATGGCGGCAATGATGTTGATGCTGATTGCAATCGTTGCATATCTTGCACCCATCTATGGACCAGGGCAAATTGTGTTTAGCGACATTGCTTTTGGAGCCACCTCTCATCGGTATCTGGAGGAAATAACCGGAGTATGGAACGAGCGATGGTCTACCTCGACCTTGTTCAATGCTCCACGTATCCTGTACATCTTGCCCTTCTATGGACTGTCACTCTTATTTGACGAAAGCGGCCCGGTCTTGCTCAAGTCGTTTATTACAGGCTTGTTATTTGTTTCGGCATTTTCGATGTATGCCTTTGCCAAGCGTCTGGTTAGCGTGTATTATTCACCAAGCTTTACGAAGACCCGTATTTTTGCCATCATGGTCGGCTCGTTGTTTTATGCGCTGAATCCGTGGGTTATTTTCCGCATTCAGCATATTTATTTGCTCTGTGGATATAGTTTGTTTCCGTTAATGCTGCGATTCTTTTTCAGTGCGGTGGACCCCAAGTTTCAAATTCAACAAATTAAAAACTATCATCCCCACAAGTTGTATCAGCGAAACTGGATCGACCTGTTCCTGTTGGCTGCGGTATTCACCGTTAGTGCTGCGGCAATTCATTATTTTTTCTTCGGCATGATTTATTTGGGATTGTTCACCATGTTGCTATTAATCAAGTTGACCTGGACCCACCGTAAGGCCGGTCGCACCTATTTGCAGCCGTTATACGGCAATTTTTTGCGTAAAGGGATCATTTTTGGCGTGTTTTTCGGTCTGCTCAGTTTTTATTGGTTGTCTCTATATGTCGGTAGCATGTTGATGGACGCTCAAGCGTCTCAGCATAATATCAACGTCGTGGATACGTTGTCTCTGTTCAGCCGCAACAGCAGTTTATATAATGTGGGTTATTTACTGAGTTATTGGTGGCCTATGTTTTCCTTGTCCTCACTGCCTGTCATGTTTTATGTAGGAGGGGGATTTTTGTTGCTATTGATCGGGTATGCGATGGTGACACGTTCACATAAAAATCCGATCATTCTGATCTTCTCGCTACTTACGTTGCTGTTTCTGGTTGCAGCTACCGGGACGACGTTCCCATCCATTGCCAAGTGGTTTGTCATTTTGGTTACGAAAACTCCTGTGATTGGTTCGGTTTTCCGTGATCCTAACAAATTTATTGGACTGATTGCCCTTAATTTCGGGGTGTTGTTGACCTTTGGTGTTATTCAATTTATGGAATGGTTTGGATCATCCCCGTTGCAGCGTGTATATAAAAAGCTGGCAGTAGTTATCGTTGTCTTGTGCCTCGGGGTATATTTTGCTCCCTTGCGTACTCAGTTCATTGAGGGGTACTACAAGCCGGTACAAGTGCCGGAGGCTTATAGTCAAATGGCTGAAAAGCTGACTGACCCGGATCGTTTCGATAGCAAGGCATTATACTTTCCGATTGCTGACAATATGATTCAGAGCTATAACGGAGTAGCCACGCCCAAATGGAATAAAGGGAAGACCGCAAACGAAAAGGCAACTGGAGATTTTCAGGTATACTCTTCTCCTAAAAATACGATCTTTCATCATGAGGGGAATGATCCCGGCATTACATACTATATGAATTTTCTGCAGTATGTCATGGACAATGGATTAAGCTCTCGATTAGGCTGGCTATTCTCTACCTTTGGGGTCAATCAGTTGGTCTACCATGATGAATATGAGGGGCAGGAGAAGCGGCAGGATTTCCACCTGTCTCAGCTGGAAGGTCAGACTGGGCTGAAACGTACGTACCAGAACGGGCTATTTTCCATATTCAATCTCGATCAGACACCGCCCTATATGAACATCCTTGCGAGTAAAATTGTAACACCTTACGGTTTTAGCCGACTGGAGAGCTACAGTCATCTGCCTGGTTTTGATTTTAGCCGCTTTGGAGTGCTGTTCAGTGCGTTAAAGCCTGAGCTAAAAACCATCCAGACGATTAACAAAGGGGATTACGTGGAAGCGGCGTCCTTTAATGACCTGTTGTTGTCACAGCTTCCAGCAGAGGATTACTTACGGCCTTTTGATGCCATTGAGGATGGTAATGCTTTTTTAAAATGGTCCAAAACCTTTGCCTCGACTAACGATTGGTTATGGTATTTATCCTCCCAAAATATACGGAACTTTCCGTTCGATATGGAAATGGATGCAGGGATTGCGGTCACCTTTGCCAGTAAGAAGTTGGATGTGGCCCCATATCAGATGAGCAGCATCGATGGGAAGACGGTCGTGGACTTTGATTCCATGTTGCGGACCGAAACCTTCTTCAAGCCGGATAATCCGCAGTTGTTCAGTGTGCAGGCTAATCCCCGTGAGGAATTGAATGATGTGCCAACTCTGCACGGCGAAATTATGAAGGGAGACCCGAGTAATATATGGCAGGTCGCTAGATCGGGTTTGCTGGAAGCCAAGGAAAATAATCCGTATCAGTTCCAAATTACTGTTTCCGGTCGCGGGACAAACAAAATGCATGTGAAAATGAGATTTTACGATAAGCAAATGCGTGAACTGGGGGTTAGCTATGTCGTGGCGCCTTCGGAGGGATATAATTTTGACAGTGTGAAATTTTACGGGGAATACGTTTCGCCGCCAGGCAGCTATTGGATGCGAATGGATTTGTTAACCCTACAGCGTCCACAGCAAAAAAATTACTGGTGGATTCATGACATCCAGCTACGTGATTTGGGGCAATATAGCAAGCCTAACACGTTTACGATGCACAAAAAACTGGATCAACCTCAAACCTCGCATGTATTTGCTAGAGTGTTTATGAATAAGGCGGGCGGGAAATTGCAAGTCACACTGCCCGACAAAGTGGTTAATATCAAAACTCAGGATGATGGCTTGAACCAATTCCAATGGGTCGATCTGGGAGTGCATGCTTTTCCCAAAGGAGATACCCCGGTCACGGTTAATAACCTGCAAGGCTTTAATGCGGTCAATCAATTTGCGATTGTGCCTACAGACCAGCTAGATCAGCTATCTTTTCCCGTGGAGCAGGCATTGAAACGGGGCAAGCTCTTTTTCACCTTGGAGGCAGAGAACGATTTTAACGCCCAAGGGAATGTGCAGACGGAACGTGCTTTACCAAGACTTAGTATGGGGCGGGGAATCAGCTATCAGAAGGGGACGTTAAGCAGGGATGTGGAAGTCGCCAAAACAGGAACCTATGCCACAGCTATTTTAGCTAATCTACCTGCAGGATACCATGGGTCATTAACGATGAAGTGGGTGAATGAAGAGACGGGAAAGGTGCTGACCAGAACGATTCGTACGGAGGAGTCGTATAAGCGGCTACCCGCGACCTCTTTATCCGAAAAGCAGGTTATTGAAACGGTTCCAGATCAGGATGGTTTTGCCAAGAAAATCATACAAATTCCCGGTCTGCTGAATGACTATGGCCGAGTAGAATTCAAAAATTTGTTCCTTACCAAGGGAAAGTATCACTTAACCCTTGTGCTGGACAGTCAAGTACCGTCATTGAGTAGCTTTGGAGATATTCATCGAATGGCTGCGCAAGAAGTGAAGGTAATGCCTGAAGAGAACACGAAGGAGTCATTAGGCACGGATGTCGGATGTGTAGCGGATATACGACCTGGCCAGACGAACCTATCAATCATGGACGAAGGACTCTCTATCCGTTACGCACCTAGCTATTCCTGTGACTGGAATATTTATGCGTCCAAGAAAATGAAGGCAGAGCCGCTGCAAGAGTATGCCGTGCAGTTGGATGCGCGATCAGAACAAATTGGAAGTCGGCATATGAAGGTCATTTTTTTGAATAAAGCGTCCCAGGTTCTCCAAACCTCCTATATTGATGAGGTGGAGGAGAGAGATAAGGAACAATGGAATCATTATGATCAAATTGTGAAGGCTCCGGCAGGAACCGCCATGATGCAGTTTCAAATTTTAGCGCATGCGCACAAGAAGCAGTCAGGCTTGTTTCAAATGAAGCAATATTCCATCATCCCTTATCAAGCGATGATCACTGTGGATCAATTTACGTTGTTTGAGGGAACCGATATGGATACCTTTTTTATGGCTCCACATGCTTCGGAAAGCATTCAGGCTACTCGTGAAAATTCCATGGAACGCAGTTTTACGCTATATAATCCAACGCATGAGCAGGTGCTGATCCGGGAGACCGAATCACCCAATCCACTGTGGGAGTTCAGGCTGGGTAGCGAAAATCAGCGAGCCCGTCTGTCCGTCAATGGAGTGACTACCGGATTCATTACCAATGGTAACGGGAACGGGAAAGTCGTCGTTATTCTGGCTTCCGCCTACCGTTTCGGCTGGGTACTGTTCCTCATAGGGATACTGGGTGGAGCAGCTTGTTTTCTTCCTTATCGGCGATGGAAGAAGCGAAATCTTCCATAAAAAGCAAGCTGCTCAGTGGGGAGATGGGTAGCCATGATACGGCTACATCTCATATTTGTAGCCTCTGCCCCAGACGGTACGGATATGCTGAGGATTTTTAGGGTCACGTTCTATTTTTTTGCGGAGGCTGGAAATATGTACGTCGATAGTACGATCCAGATAAGCGCCATCCCCGCCTTTGATCCGATCCATCAGCTCACTGCGGGTAAAGACTTTACCTGGATTGCAGGACATCTCTTTTATAATAGAAAATTCGATTTGAGTGACTTCTATTTCTTGGTCATCGACTAACAGGCAATGACGGTAATCATTCACCCAAACCCTTAACTTTTTAATCTTTTGAGTTACCGTTTGTGATTCAGTGGGCATGTTGCGACCGCAGCGGCGCAGCAGGGCTTTGATGCGGGCATTTAACTCTATCAGACTGAATGGTTTGCATAAGAAGTCATCTGCTCCGTCGTCCAGAGCCTTTATTCTTATATTCAGCAGGGTGTTATTAGAGATGACCAGCATAGGGACCGTGGTAAATTGACGGATTTGGCTGATCAGCGCACATTCGACTTTACCGGAAAACATTAGAGCGGTCACAATAATATCCGGCTTAAAACGCATAAGTGTAGGAATTGCAAGTTTAGAGTCATAAATAAGCTCGGTATGATAGCCTTCCTCCTGAAGATGAAGAGCAATCATATCTGCCAAACTTTTTTGATCTTCAATGACGAGTATTTTTATGGGCATGACTGACATCTCCTGTACAGACAAAGATACAATTACATTGCATAAGTATGTATTTTCTACGATAATACATACTTATGTATTCGGCAAAAACACGAAAAACAAATAGTCCTATATAGTAAGAAAAATATGAATTTAGAGGAAGAAGGTTGCGTCTTTGCGAATGATCTTATTATCCGGAGGTTCGGGTAAACGTCTTTGGCCATTATCCAATGTGAACCGCCCCAAGCAATTTCTTTCTATTCTACGTCATGATGAACGGCCGGAAAGTATGCTGCAACGAATATGGAGGCAATTGGATGAGGCGAATTTGGCAGATGAGGCCTATTTTTCAACGAGTGGAACTCAGGCTGAGCTGATCCGGGGACAAATTGGCGGAGATGCAGTAGTCATTGAGGAGCCGACTCAGCGGGATACCTTCCCGGCTATTTCCCTGGCTACGGCCTACTTGCATGACGTTGCAGGCGCATCACTCGACGAGATCGTAGGGGTCATGCCTGTGGACGGGTATGCGGGGGATGAATTTTTTGAGCATCTGCGCAGGCTTCCTTCAATATTAGAGCAATCAGGAAGCCATATCGCATTAATGGGGGCTGCTCCAACGGAGCCCTCTGATAAATACGGATATATTGTGCCTTCAGCCTCTCCTTCACTTGACCAGCCATATTATAGGGTTAGTTCATTTGTAGAAAAACCAGACCTGATCCGTTCAGAAGCGTTGATCCGTGAAGGGGCCTTATGGAATTGCGGGGTGTTTGCTTTTAGACTAGGCTTTTTGTTGGATATTCTGAAGCAAATGGGTATACCAGCCGACTATGAATCTCTTTCGACAAATTATGCAGACTTGCCTAAAACTAGCTTCGATATTGCGGTAGTAGAGCATACTCATAAGCTCTCCGTGCTCCCATATCATGGAGAATGGAGAGACTTGGGCACATGGGATTCGTTGGTACGGGAAGTAAGTTCGAAGCTGAGTGGCCCGGGATATATTTCAGAAGCTTCACATGACTCGCATATCATCAATGAACTGGAGATTCCGGTTAGCATCTGGAATGTTCCAGACATTATTGTTGTTGCTGGTCCAGATGGCGTGCTGGTTACGGATCGGCAGTCGTCAACAGGAATTAAGGATATGGTGGCAGAAATTGAAATCGGCCCGCGTTTTGAGGAGCGCTTCTGGGGAAAGCAAACCGTATTATCCCATCAACAGGCGGCAAGTGGATTGCAGACAGTGACCAAACGCGTGGTCATTTCAAACGGGAGATTTATCAGCTATCATGAGCATCAGTTTCGTAAAGAAGTTTGGACCATAGTTTCTGGAACGGGAAGTGTCTCTATCAATGGCGTGACACAGACAGTCAGCCCCGGTGAAGTCATCGTGGTAGAACCCGGTACAAAGCATTTTATAGGGGCAGTAGAGGGAGATTTAGAATTCATTGAGTCACAAATCGGACATATCGTATCCGAAACGGATATTATCCGATATGAATTTCCTGATTCGATTGACGACCATACTCTATGAAGTGTCTACAATATAGGGACTGATAGATACGAACGAGGTTTATCAGAAGGCAGTGAAGAGTAGTAGGAACTATTTTTTATTAGAGCTTAGATGACCTGTACTTTCCTAAAAAAGGTATTCATGCGCTACACGAATGAATACCTTTTTTTGCATAAACATTTCTTTGCGTTTGTAATGAAATGAATAGAAAAGAGACTTATAAAATAATTTTCTTGGAAGTCAGCCACTCTTTTACGGCGTCCGTACTGAGGTCTCTTTTAGGTGTCCATTCTATTTTATCAACCAGCTTGCCGTTTCTGAATTCTGCAATGGTGGGGGTGTATTTAACGTTGTAATCCTCTTTGAATTTATTCCATTGGGGCTTGTCCTTGTGGATTTTGTGAACGTTCAAAAAAGTAATTTTAGAGCCTAGATTATACTGTTCGATCATCTTGTTAAAGTTAGGCTCAAACCGATTGCAGTCGCCACAACTCGGTCTGCCGACATAGACAAATACACTTTGATCCTGTTGAATCAAACTCTTAAAACCATCAAATGTAACCGCATTCAAGTGGTCATATATTTCTGGGTAATTGCTTTTGCTCGCTTGGATTTCTTTGTCTTTTTGTTGAACAACCTGCTCCAGGTCTTGAAATTTAACTGCAGCTGAAATAGCGATACCAATGACAAGCAACACAATGACACTTAACCCGGCGATATATCCTTTTTTCACAGAAATCCTCCTTTTTTTACATTCTTACACTTACAATAAATGATATTTCCATTTTTCGCTGTAACACTTGTCTCATTATGTATAAAAAAAGAAGCTTTCCATAGGGAAAGCTTCTTTAATCAGCATTTTGCATAATTCGATCCCCAACGCTTGTAAGTACAGTATATAGACGAACTAAAGCGTTTCGATCTATATACTGCTGATTTGAAAACGCTCCTGGGATTTATGCAAAATGCTCTAATCTGAAAGTTAAACGTTAGACCACAACAGTCAACAAGTAATCCTCACGCTTCACTTCAGTTTCCATTGTGTTCAACACATCCAGGTATTGAGCGGAATTTGTTACGATAATCGGCGTAGACGTAGTATAGCCTGCCGCCTTAATTTGCTCGATATCAAATTCAAGCAACAGTTGTCCTTGCTTAACTATATCGCCTTCCTTGACGCGCTTGTCAAAGAATTGTCCTTTCAGCTTCACTGTATTAACACCCACGTGAATCAGAATTTCTGCTCCGTCATTGGAAGTAATACCGATTGCATGTCCGGTCGGGAATACTGTCGTAATCGTTCCATTGACAGGGGATGTCAGCACACCCTCTGTAGGATCAATCAGGATTCCTTTCCCCATAGCACCTGAAGCAAAAGCAACATCAGAAGATTGTTCCAAAGGCAATACTTTACCTTGCAGTGGGCTTACGAGAATTTCTTTCTCGATTGCCACTTCTTTCTTTATGGGTGCAGCTTCTGTTTTTGCAATTTCTTCTTTTGGATCATCAAAGCCCAAAATCATAACCAATACAACTGCAAGTACAAAGGCAACGAGCAAACCGATGACTACCCACAAGAATCCAGGTCCGAAATAAGTCGGCAACGCCAGTAGACCCGGTAATGCAAAGGATTGTGCGTGCGCTCCGCCAGAAGCGATAATCGCCCCGCCGATTGCCCCGGAAATACAAGCATAAATGAACGGCTTTTTCAATTTCAAAGTTATGCCATAAATTGTTGGTTCTGTAATCCCGAAAATAGCGGCCAGCGTAGAGGAACCTGCCAAAGCCTTCATCTGAGTGTTCCGGGATTTCAGGAATACCCCCAATGTTGCACCAGCCTGAGAAAGTACGGCTGCTGTAAGCATCGGAAGCATCGTGTCATAGCCCAATGTTGCAATATTCGACAGCATGACCGGAACGAAGCCCCAGTGTACACCGAAAATAACAAACACTTGCCAGAATGCCCCGGCAACAGCCCCGGCAATTAGTGGGCTTAAATTGTATACCCATGTAAAACCGTTTGCCAAGCCCTGACTGATCAGGTTACCTACTGGACCAAAGGCCAGAAATGTTAACGGAATAACGACCAGGAGCGAAAGCATCGGCACGATAATGTTTTTAACCGATTGATGGATAAAGGAATTGAACCAGCGCTCCACATAGGACTGAACCCAGACCGCGAGAATAATTGGAATGACACTGGAACTGTAATTAATCAGAATGATCGGAATACCTAGAAATGCCAATCTTTCTGGGTTGCTTACCGCCGCTATAACTGCTGGATAGACCAGAGCTCCGGCGATTGCCACCGATACAAAGGTGTTTGTCTTAAATTTACGGGACGATGTAATAGCCAAAAACACAGGTAGAAAATAGAAAACACTGTCGGAAGCTGCACTTAGGATCAGGTACGTACCGCTTTTATCATTAATCCATTGAAAAGATAAAATTAACGCCAGTAGCCCTTTAAGCAAACCTGCCCCGGCAAGAGCACCGAGAATGGGAGAAAAAATGCTGGAAATGATATCGACCGCTTTGCCAAGAAAATTCGTTTTTTCAGAAGATTCTTCCTTTTTGGCATTAGGATTATCTGCATCCTGCAAATTCGTTTCTGCCATCATATGCTCAAACACTTGACCTACATTATTACCGATGACCACTTGAAACTGGCCGCTGCTTTCCACTACTGTAATGACACCAGGGGTTGCTTCCAGTGCGGCTTTGTCTGCTTTTGTACGATCATTTAATTTAAATCTCAAACGTGTAGCGCAATGGAATACCGAATTGACATTCTCTTCGCCACCAACGAGGGTCACTATTTTTTTAGATAGTTCTTTATCACTCATATTCAGAACTCCTTATGGGTTATTCTTGCTACTGATAGGATTTACTGTTTACATCTGTTGCTAAGATGCGCCGGCGTGCACCTTTTTAAACTTGTAAACAAGAAAAACCTAAACTCGTGGTGAAAACTACGTACTCTCCTATAGAAGAACGTCGATTTCACCATCAGTTTAGGTTTTGCCTGCCTTACCAGTCACAATCCATGAACGATGAGGATATGAAGTTGTTAGTGTTATATGTTATTACGCTCAGTTACCCGATGAATATGGATAGTTAGATATACGTATTCATCCTTGCTTAAATATTGATCGTATGTTTTTTCCAGATACTCATTGATCTTTTGGGCACACGCAAAAGCTTCGCCATACGTCTGCTTCACCTGGTTGTACAAAAATTCTTCACCACTGTGAATGACTTCTTTGCGAATCACTCGCATCGCAAAATATTGCAAATGTGTCAAAAATCTCGAATAGCTAAAAGAAGACTCATCCAGCACAATTCCGTAATGATACGTAATAATGTTCAATATATGTTGGACAATCTCGGTCATTTTCAGTGTAGATTTCATTTCGTTACCGTCGATCCGTGCATTCACCATATGCAATGCAATAAATCCCGCTTCATCTTCGCCCAATTTTACTCCGAGCGTATTTTCAATTTTTTGGAGAGCATCCAGTCCAACTGCAAATTCTTTTTTGTAAAAGCGTTTAATTTCATACAGCATCGCGTTTTGGAGTGCCAGTCCTTTTTCTTGCCGTTGTATGGCAAAATGAATATGATCGGTCAACGTTAAATAAATATTATCGCTTAACTCCGTATCCAGCACTTCCGTTGCATGGGTTACGATTTCATTCACGACCTCCAGATGAGACACTGGAATATCGTTCAGCAGCTCAGTTAGTTTAGCTGTGAACTCGTTTTCATTTAACATGAAAATCTTATCTATTTTATCATCATCGACTTGATCGCCAGCCACCTTTTTGAAGGAAATACCTCTTCCCATCACGATGACCTCTTTGCCTTTATCGTTTTTAGTCAATAGGACGTTGTTATTGAGCACCTTCTCAATAATCATTGAAGTTCCCCCTCCCATCCTTTACCAATAAAAAATGCCTAAGCACAATTCAACACTATTGTTAGCAATAGCACTCAATTGAACTCAGGCATTGCCCGCATCACCGGTCACAATCCTTCGATATAGTGCTATTGTAGCACAAAAAAAAGCGATTTCAACATATTTTATTCTGATTCGACAAAAAATATTTCATATCAAGGCCCTTTTGCCTAATTTGCAAGTAAATCGTTACCTTACGTGGTCGTACGTTCAATGAGGCTATACTCTAGCGAATGAAGCTCCATTTGGCGTCCAATCAGCTGAGGGGAAAGCATGAAAAAAGCATTTTGGGCTTGAGCCATGATGGGATTTTGAATCGTTGTAATCCCCATCGTATGCGCCAGCTCCGTGTTATCGAATCCGACAATCGCCAGATCTTCCGGTACGTTAAGCCGTTGTCTGCGTGCTTCGCAGAGAATACCCACTGCTACATAATCGTTAGCACATAAAATAGCCTCTGGGAATGCTTCCCGACGCTGTAACAAATCCCGTACGACCTGTTCGCCATCACGGATATTATAAATAGAAGAGTGATTCCAGTGTTGCAACACTGGCAGATTGTGCTCACTCATGATTTGTTCGTAGGCTCGTTGTCTGCTATGGGTATTGATGCTGCTCGGACGACCAAAAGCATTGGATATACGAGTATAGCCTTTTTGTATCAAATGTTTGAGCGCTAACATATATCCTTCATACTGGTCCATAGCGACGGAGCGAATATCGGTATGCTCCATTCGTTGCCACGAAACGATCGGGCCATATTTGCAATAGGTACTCAAAAAATCAGTGTCATTCACGCAGGAAATGATGACCAGCGCATCGACTCTTTTTCTTTTTAAATCCTCAAAGGCTTGAAGCTCTTTCTTTTTGTCTTCTCCCGAAGTATAAATAATGGTTTGGAATCCATACTGGCCGGCTACTTCCACAAAGCTGTCCAGAAAAGCGAGAACAATTTCATTAATAGTTGAAGTAATGATACCGATCTGAAGCGTCTGACCCTTGGATAGAGAAATGGCATTCCGATTAGGAACATAATCTAATTCCTGCATGATTTTCAAAATCTTAGTTCGTGTTTCGTGACTGACATGGGGGGACTGATTTAATACTCTGGATACCGTAGCTTTGGAAAAGCCCGCCAGTTTTGCAATTTGATCAAGATTCGACATGGTGCTTCTCCTCACATAAGAAAAAAATACTTGACATGAAACGCGTTACAACGATTAGGATGCTTATGAAGGCATTACGTCTATTTTAAAGCATCTGTCAATGCTTTTCAAAGGAGAACGGTTACCGTTAGGTATTGATTCACATTTGCAGCACTTGATGGGATTACTGGACCAAAGTAAAAATCTTAAATACGGAAAGAGGTTTTTATACCATGACGAAGACGCTAAAAGGATTTCCAAAAAACTTCTTGTGGGGTGGTGCAACCGCAGCTAACCAACTGGAAGGCGCTTTTGACGTAGATGGAAAAGGATTGTCCAGTGCAGACATGGTTGCCTATGTACCCAAAGCAGAGCGCAAGAACGATCATGCTATGGAGATTTCGTCCGAGCGACTCGAAGACATTTTGGCAGGCAAAGTCAATGCCCGTTTTCCAAAGCGTGAAGGTGTGGACTTCTTCCACCACTACAAAGAAGATATTGCATTGTTCGCGGAAATGGGCTTTAAGGTATTTCGTATGTCCATCCACTGGTCGCGGATTTTCCCGAATGGCTATGATGCCGAGCCGAATGAAGCAGGATTACAATTCTACGACAATGTATTTGATGAGCTGCGCAAATATGGTATTGAACCGCTGGTAACATTGTCACATTATGAGACACCGCTGGGTTTGACTCAGAAGTATAATGGCTGGCTGGGTCGTGAAGTTATACAGCACTACGTAAATTATGCCGAAACTGTGTTCACGCGTTATAAGGATAAAGTAAAATACTGGCTGACCTTTAATGAAATCAACGTAATGACCATGAGTCCGTTTACCGGTGGCGGGGTGGTCATTGACCGTGTAGAAAACAAACAACAAGCGATATATCAAGCACTGCATCATCAATTTGTAGCTAGTGCACTGGCGACCAAACGGGGACATGAGATCATCCCGGGCGCTCAGATCGGCTGTATGTTGGCTCGTTTGGAAAGCTATCCACATACGTGTAACCCAGAGGATATACTGAAAGCCCAGAATGAAAATCAGATGAACCTATTCTTTACGGATGTGCATGCCCGTGGGGAATATTCCAACTACATGAATCGTTATTTTGAAGAAAATAATGTTGTTATACACACAGAACCAGGCGATGCCGAAATTTTAAAAAATAACACGGTCGATTATATCTCATTCAGCTACTACATGACCTTGACCGTTTCTGCAGGTCCAGAAGGTGAGAAAGCAGCAGGAAACCTGATTGGTGGCGTGAAAAATCCATATTTACAGTCCTCTGACTGGGGATGGCAAATTGATCCGATCGGTCTGCGTGTTACACTGAACACGTTATATGACCGCTACCAAAAGCCGCTGTTCATCGTGGAAAATGGCCTAGGTGCTTATGATAAGGTAGAAGAAGACGGTTCTGTGCATGACACATATCGTATTGATTACTTGCGTCAGCATATTGTTCAAATGAAGGAAGCGATTGCCGACGGTGTTGATCTGCTTGGCTACACCAGCTGGGGTCCTATCGACCTTGTGAGCATGTCTACTTCCGAAATGTCCAAGCGCTACGGATTTATTTACGTTGATCTGGATGATGACGGTAACGGAACGCTCAAACGCTCCAAAAAGGACTCATTTAACTGGTATAAAAATGTGATAGCAACCAATGGTGAAGAATTGTAATACTATATCTTCTCGGGCGGGTATAGCAGAGGACATCCTAAGGATGCAATCTGCTGTACCCGCTTTTTTGATAGACACAATAATAATATTTCAGCGGGCTTCACAAACTTTTCACTTGTAATAAGCTGAAAGTTTTCTGTATAATAAATAAAAATTTCATATGTCTGGTTGATGTTTGCGGGAGATGGAACGAAAGTTCCGACCGAAGGGGCAAAACTCTCAGGTGCTTAGGCTGATTACAGCAACAAGCGGGGACCGTAAACGGACAGAACTCTGGAGAGACCCTTAATTGGGCGCCGAAGGTGCACCGCAGAGAACATCTGCTTAAACTCTCAGGCAAAAGGACAGAGACGCGAATAACCTGTGACAGGGAATGCCCTAGGCTTTTTTATAAGCTATTAGAGGCAGAAACCTGCGCAAGATGGTTGTATTTTTTCGTGCCTTTAACCTCTCCAGGAGTCGAATCAGCGGATTTGACTCTTTTTTGTTTTCTAATATGCTGGAGGAGCGGGTTGAAATGAATTTGGTACATGTGTTAGAAGCGATTAGCAGTTGGATATGGGGGGCGCCTCTCATCATTCTTGTCATGGGAACGGGGTTGTGGCTGACCATACGTTTGAAGATGCTGCAGGTATTCCGCCTGCCCCTGGCGATCAAGCTGATCGGTAAGGCCCCGAATGAAGGCAGCGGGGATGTAAGTAGTTTTGCGGCTTTGAGTACAGCGTTGGCGGCTACAGTTGGCACAGGAAGTATTGTCGGCGTAGCGACAGCCATTAAGCTGGGCGGGCCGGGTGCCTTGTTCTGGATGGTCGTTGCAGCCTTTTTTGGGATGGCGACGAAATATGCGGAAGGTGTACTTGCGGTAAAATACCGGGTGAAGGATCGGAATGGGCAATTTTCCGGCGGCCCGATGTATTATATTGAGAAAGGTCTGGGACGCCGTTTTAAACCGCTGGCGATGCTGTTTGCTTTTTCGGGCATGCTGGTAGCGTTGTTCGGGATTGGAACGTTTCCGCAGGTCAAAGCGATTGTATCTTCGACTGAAAATAGTTTTGGCGTTCCGCCCATTGTAACGGCACTGATTATTGCTATCCTTACAGGACTTGTTACTATTGGAGGACTCAAAAGCATTGCCAAGGTATCGACGAAGGTCGTTCCTTTTAAAACAGGCTTGTATGTACTGATCTGTCTCATCGTACTGATTCGGTTTGCTGACCAACTTCCTGCTGCAATTGCGCTGGTGCTCCATTCGGCATTTTCAACTACATCTGCAACGGGCGGATTTGCCGGAGCTACGATTATGCTAGCGATGCGAAGTGGGGTAGCCAGAGGTATTTTTGCCAATGAGGCCGGATTGGGAAGCGCACCGATTGCAGCTGCAGCTGCCAAAACTAAATGGCCTGCGGAGCAAGGGCTAATTTCCATGACAGGCGTGTTTATTGATACGATGGTTATTTGTGTGATGACCGGGTTGACGCTACTGGTTAGTGGTGTGTGGAGCGGGCCTACCGACGCGGGCCTGATGACTCAGCAAGCATTTTCCAGCGCATTCCCGCTGGGGGCAGAACTGCTCACAATCATTCTGATTATGTTCGCGTTCACCACCATGCTCGGCTGGAACTATTACGGGGAACGCTGTGTTGAATATTTGCTTGGGGTCAAGTGGATTAAGCCATACCGTTATCTGTTCATCGTACTGGTTGCCGGGGGTGCGTTCATTAAATTGGATGCGATTTGGCTGCTGGCAGATATATTTAACGCAATGATGGCTTTCCCGAACCTGATTGCCCTGCTCGGCTTATCAGGAATTGTAGTCGCAGAAACCCGAACCTATATGGATTCTCTGAATTCTAGTAAGAAAAAGGGCATTCTTGCAGGTGCCAGTGTAGGGGCAGCTATCCAAGTAGAAGAAAAAGGACAAACGGTTAATTCATAAATTCCAAAAGGGAGTGCCCTCAGTCATCACAGGCTTGAGGACACTCCCTTTTGAATGTTATAACGATGCGTGCAAAATAGCTGAAATATCTTCTTGATTCAGCTTTTTATAATTACCGAAGCCTCCGTATTCCATTTCACGGGCTGCAATGTTTGCGACTTTTTCCAATTGCTCATCATTAATATTGTAATCGGCCAGGGTGGAAGGGGCACCGAGACTTGTCCAGAATGCACTCAGGCGATCAATCCCCTCCAAAGCAATTTCCTTATCCGTTTTACCAGTGGTATCTAAATCAAACATGCTGAGCATCAGCCGCTTCATGCGTGCAGCATCCTGATCCACCGTATGTCTCATCCAGTTGGGGAACAGGATCGCGAGACCGCCAGCATGAGGAATATCATATACAGCGGATAATGCATGTTCAATCGTATGCGAAGCCCAGTCCCCGAAGTAGCCCATTTGCAGTGTTCCGTTAAGGGCAATCGTTCCGGCATATAAAATCGTTTCACGATGCTCGTAGTTGTGCAAATCCTCCAGCAGCTTAGGTGCAGTTTCGATCACGGTTTGCAACACGGAAAAGCACATACGATCTTGCAACGGTGTATTTTTAACATTGTGAAAATATTGTTCAAACACATGGCTCATCATATCCACCATGCCATATACCGTCTGATCACGTGGCACAGAGAAGGTGTTTTTTGGGTCCAGAATCGAGAATTTCGGATGCGTTACCGCGCTGCCCCATACGTATTTTTCGTTCGTTTCCCAGTTGGTGATAACAGAATCCGGATTCATTTCTGAACCGGTGGCGGCGAGTGTGAGGATGGTGCCGAATGGCAGAGCCTCGGTCGGCATGTGCTTTTTGTTGATAATATCCCACACATCGCCGTCATATTCAGCCCCTGCTGCGATGGCTTTGGTGCAATCAATAACGCTTCCACCGCCTACTGCAAGTAAGAAGTCGATTTTTTCATTTCGGCAAATGTCGATACCCTTCTTAACGGTGGACAAGCGCGGATTCGGTTCTACGCCGGACAATTCATGAATGTTGAGATGTAGCGGCTCTAACGCGTTTAATACCTGGTCATACAGACCATTTCGTTTGACACTTCCACCTCCGTATACCAGCAAAATGTTTTTGCCGTAATTCAGCAGCTCCTGCTGGAGTTCTTCAATTTGATTGTCTCCAAAAATTAATTTGGTGGGGTTATAATATGTGAATTTGTTCATCTGGTAAGTTTCCCTCAGTTCATAGTTCATGTTCAAATCGTAAATCGCTTAACCTGATTGCCTGTTGGATACCTAACTTCATCATGTAAGCTATTTGAAATGACGATTAACTATTATACATGAAATGAATAAGGGAATTCAAGTAAATCTAATCTTTGACCGCTCCGGCGGCAAGATCGGAAATAAACTGGCGGCTAATGAAAAGAAATAAAATAATAAGTGGCAGTACAGCCAGCAGGGTGCCCGCAATGACCATCGCATAATCCGTATTGTAAATCCCGTTCAATTGTGACAGTGCAATCTGGAGCGTGAATTTACGCTCATCCGTTAAGACGATTAGCGGCCATAAATAATCATTCCAGGCTCCTATAAAGGTAAACGCGCCGAGAAAAGCGAACGCAGGACGTAGAATAGGCAGTGCTACATTCAAGTACAGTCGAAAAAAGCTGCATCCGTCCATCCGGCCCGCATCCAGCAGTTCCTTTGGAATGGATTCTTCCGCATATTGACGAATCCAGAAAATGCCGAAGGCATTTACCATCCCCGGGATGATAAGCGCTTTGAACGTACCTACCCATCCAAAGGAGGCCATCATGACAAAGGAGGGGACAAGCGAAAGTTGTGAAGGGACCATCATCGTAGCTAGCAGAACGATAAATAGCACTTTTTTGCCCGGAAAATCAAACTTGGCGAATGCAAAACCTGCTAGTGAATCGAAAAACAGAACCAATAGGGTAACAGAACCGGCTACAAAAAGGGTATTAAAAAAGGCTCCGGCAAAATTAATCTGTTGTAATACTCTCGTTATGTTATCCAAGAAGTGGCTGCCAAACCACAATTGTGGTGGAAAACGATAGATGTCTGAGGTTGTACGGGTTGCCATGACGATCAGCCAGTAAAATGGAAACATCGACAGGATGATTCCCACCAACAATCCGGCATATAAAACAAAGGATTTTGCGCGTGTCTGCATCATGTTGTGAAGCTCCTTCCCATCGTTATTTTTTACCTTGAACGAGTTTCCAGTTTATGATGGAGAATAGAGCAATGATGAGGAACATGCCCCATCCGACGGCTGCACCATATCCAAAATAGTTGTTAATGAACGACTCGCGGTACAGGTATAAAACGATGGTCATGCCACTTGCCCCGGAACCGCCGTCATTACCGACCAGGACCTGTGGCTCGGTGAAGAGCTGCATACCGCCGATGGTGGACGTAATGACCGTAAACAGAATGACTGGGCGTAGCATAGGGATAGTGATGCGGAAAAAAGCTTGCGCTCCGGTTGCCCCGTCTATTTTGGCGGCCTCATACAGCACATGCGGAATACTTTGGAGTCCAGCCAGATAGATGATTGCGTTGTAGCCCATCCATCTCCATACGACCATAGAAGAAATGGCAATTTGGATACCCCATGGCACATTCAGCCATTGAACCATGGGTAGTCCCATGAGTTGCAGCAGGTAGTTGAGAAATCCAAAATTGTTGGCAAATAAGGCACCAAATATGATGGCAACAGCCACAATAGACGTCACATTTGGCAGGAAGAATCCGACTCGCCATAAGGTGCGCATTTTCACAAAAGGGGCATAAAGCAGAAAGGCAATAATCAGTGCGAAGAATAGCATCGGAATCGTTGCATACACCCAGATCACAAAGGTGTTGCCTACAGCCTGCCAAAATTCATGATCTGTTATAAGGTAGCGAAAGTTGCCCCAGCCGTTGTAGGTCATGTCTCCGATCCCGTCCCATTTGTGAAATGCTAGATATAATGAAAAACCAATCGGAAACAGTCCAAAGATGCCAAACAGCAGATAAAACGGCGAGATCGCAGCATAAACGGCACGGTGCTTCCAGATTTCTCTCAGCATAATGTCCACACGCCTTTTTTGAATTTTGTTTTTATCGCTGTAATTCCCGTTCGATTCGTTCCATGGTTTCCGTCCATAATGCATCGGAATTGCCATCCTGCTTGGCGACATTAGCAAGGCGACGGGTCACAATGCCGTGGATGACAGGATAGCGCTCGCCGAAATAGCTGCTCTTCACATTACGTGCGGAGGTGGCAAAGATGAGTCCGGTGGCCTGACCACCAAAGAAAGGCTCGGGTGTCCCCATGATAGGATCGTTATAGACGCCGGGAGTGGACGGGAACAGTCCCATTTTGTGGTAGGCTTCCAGCTGGTGTTCCGGGTTTTGCAGCCAGGTCAGGACTTCAAAGGCTTCTTTGGGATGTTTGCTGGATTTGAGGATAGAAATGAAAGAACCACCCAGGTTGCCATCTCCTCCAGGAGCACGGGCGACTCTCCATTTACCCGCTGTATCCGGCGCGGCCTCTGTGAGAACTTGCTTCATCCAGATAGCCCCTACAAAAGAGGCAATTTTGCCGTTATTGACCGAAGCGTTCCATTCGGGAGTCCAGCCATCCGCATTGGCGAGCAGATGCTTCTTGTGGAAATCGACAGCGGTTTTCCAGCCCAGACGGATGTCAGGAGATTGATTGCCGATATAGCTGCCATCCGGCTTGAAGTAAAGGGTTGTATGCTGAGCGAGTACCTGATTGTAAACGTTTACAATATTGTCAGCCAAAAATGAACGGCTTCCGAATTTCTGGCGAAGTTGTTCTCCAGCCGCCATGTAATCATCCCATGTGCGAATGGAGGCACTAACCTTTTCAGGATCACTAGGCAAGCCTGCTTGTTCAAACAGATCACTTCGGTAGAAGAGGGCGGTAGGTCCTGTATCCATGGGAAATGCAATCATTTTACCATCAGGAGTGATCCCCTGATTCCATTTCCATTCCAAATATTGATCCTTCAAGCGGTCTGCTCCGAGTTCACTTAAGTCATAAAAACGATCCGCACTGGGGAACAGCTCCACCATCCAATCGTTCAGAGCTACGATGTCTGGTTCACCGGAACGAGCTGCGAGCGTTGTCTTCAGTTTGGCTTTGAAGTCACCGCCTATTTTTTGAGTTTTTAATTCAATGTTGGGAAATTGTTTTTCCGCTTGGGCGAGTAGTTCATCGTCAATAGAACGGTTCCAGTACCACAATGTAAGCGTTATCTTTTTTTCGTTTGACAAATTAGTTTCAGATGATTGACTTTCAGAGAACGAGGGTCCACTACAAGCACTGAACATCGTGAGAAAAGCAAGACATAATACCAGCCATTGTACTGTCTTCACATCATTTCCCTCCTTGCTGTCTGAGATAATCTGCCTGCTAAACAAGTTGTAAATGGTTTAGCTCCATCATATGAAGCTGTTACCCATTTATGTGCATTGCCTTAACCAAAAACAAAAAATTTGAAACGTTTATCAATAAATAAAAGCACGTGCGTCTGTTATATGAAGAGCGCACGTGCTTAAATAAGTATTCAGCTCATGACATCAACCGCTGTATTTCATCTTTCAGAATTTCGGACCGAGTCCCGAAAATAACCTGCAGGGTACCGTTACCAAGCCTGATGATTCCCGATGCTCCGAGCTGCTTGAGAGCTTGATCATTAACCGCTTTGTCGTCTTTGACGACAAGACGCAGCCGTGTGATGCAAGCATCAATGCTTTGAATATTGTCTGAACCGCCGAGATAGGTTAGTATTCTGCCTGCCTGACTGGATTGAGTGTCGGATATGGCGCTTGCCTTTCCAATGGGTACAGATTCGTTAGCCTCAGACAGGAGACTGTCTTCTACATCATCTTCACGCCCAGGAGTTTTTAGGTTGAATTTGAGAATGATGAATCGGAACAGAAAGTAATAAATGAGGGCGAAGACAAGCCCGACCGGGATCATTCGCAATGGGTGGGTGGAGAGTTTCATATTGACCAGATAGTCAATGAGTCCTGCTGAAAAAGAAAAGCCGAGTTTGACATCCAGTAGGTATACGACCAGGCCGCTTAGGCCTGTCAGCAGAGCATGAACGCCGTAAAGCAATGGTGCAATGAACATAAACGAAAATTCGAGGGGCTCGGTAATTCCGGTCAGGAACGATGCCAGTGCAGAACCGATGAAAATGGAAGCGACGGCTTTACGTTTTTCCGGTTTGGCCGTATGAATGAATGCGAGGGCTGCTGCTGGCAGAGCGAACATCATAATGGGGAAGAAGCCGGACATGAATATTCCCGCCGATGTATCGCCTGCGAAAAAACGCGTCAGGTCACCATGAACGACCTCACCGGCAGCATTGGTGTAGTCACCAATTTGAAACCAAGCGATCGAGTTCAACACATGATGCAAACCGAGTGGGATCAGCAGCCGATTGGCAATCATGAATACCATTGATCCGACTCCGCCAAAGCCGACAATCCAGTTGCCGAAGGCTGCAATCCCATCTTGTATTGGACTCCAGATCATTCCGAGCAGAATGGCCAGAATCATGGTCGTGAAGGCGGTGATCATGGGGACAAAACGTTTGCCCGAGAAGAAGCCAAGCCAATCTGGAAGTTGAATATTATGATATTTTTTAAACAGAAAAGCAGACCATCCACCGATAAAAATACCACCCAATACGCCCATGTCCAGCTTGACGTCGTCTGGAATATATGCAAATATACCCGGCACTGCCGCCAAAATACGGGTCAGCACCATATAGGCAATGACTGCCGATAATGCGGCTACTGCGTCGCCTGCCAGACCAATGGCAACACCGATGGAGAAAATGAGCGCCAGGTTCCCGAAGATGGCCCCCGCCCCCTCGTTCAGAAAAGGAGTGACATAATGATTCAGAAATCCGCCAACTCCGGGACCAAGCGGTATATCCGATTCATAATTAATCAGTGCTAATCCTTGTAAAATCCCTGCGGCGGGTAGAGTGGCTACTGGAAGCATTAGCGACTTGCCGATTTTCTGCAGAAATTTCAGCATAACATTCTTCCCTTCTTCATCGAGTTTGGGAGTGTCGTATTCATCCTGAAACCTTCACATTAAACCATTTTTTTACATCATAAATCGGAGAAACTAACATGGTCAACGATTATTTTAAGCTATGAAAAGACGTAAATCCGCAGTTGACATCGCTTACATGCTTATATAGTATCAAATTTAAGTTAATAATCGTGACGGAGATAAGAGAGCCACGCAGACACCCATGGTACAGCACAGGGTTGGTTTGTGATGGCTTTTCTTTTTTTGCGCGATGAAAGCGATCGAAATCGGATGATCTATTGAGGAGGTAGGTTGTATGTCGCCATACGCAGCCGAATTCATAGGGACAATGATTCTTATTGCCCTAGGTGGCGGAGTGTGCGCAGGGGTGTCCCTGAAAAAGTCATTTGCTCACGCTTCCGGCTGGATTGTGATTGGAATGGGATGGGGGCTCGCGGTTGCTATTGGGGTGTATGCAGTGGGTGAAATCAGCGGAGCGCATTTGAATCCGGCAGTGACACTGGCGTTGGCATTTCAGGGCATTTTTCCGTGGCAGGACGTTCCCGGCTATATTGTTGCTCAGCTTCTCGGGGCCATGGCGGGTGCGATAATCGTCGTTTTGCATTATTGGCCTCACTGGAAAGAGACGGAGGACACTGCAACCAAACTTAGTGTATTTGCGACAGGACCGGCTATTGATCATCCGTTTGCCAACGTGCTTAGTGAAATGATAGGTACTTTCATCTTTGTTCTTGCTCTGCAGTCATTTGGTGCCAATTCATTTACAGGGGGCTTGAAACCGCTGATTGTGGGTTTTTTGGTTGTCAGTATCGGTTTATCCTTTGGAGGCACAACGGGCTATGCCATCAATCCAGCGAGAGATTTTGGGCCGCGTCTGATGCATTATTTACTACCGATTCCCGGTAAGGGAGCATCCAATTGGAAATATGCCTGGGTGCCCATTGTAGGGCCGCTGTTGGGTGGATCTTTCGCAGGGCTATTTTATCAGGCTGTTTTTAAGGGGAGTGTGACTCCGGCTTTCTGGATTTTACTAGGGATCATCGTGATTGTACTCTTGATTACCTTCCGTATTAGTCGTACTTATAAAAGTCATAAAACGGATCACAAACTTACAGCGTAAAAACGATGGATTTACACGGGGAGAGATGAACAATGGGAAAATATATTCTGTCACTAGATCAGGGAACGACAAGCTCAAGAGCGATTTTGTTCAATAGCGAAGGAGATGTAGTGTACTCGGCTCAGCGAGAATTTCCGCAATATTTTCCTCATCCCGGCTGGGTAGAGCAGAATGCGAATGAAATCTGGAGCTCTATTCTCGGAGTCATTGCTTCCTGTCTTTCCGAATCCGGTGTAAAAGCAAATCAAGTGGCTGCCATCGGCATTACCAATCAGCGAGAATCGGTGGCTGTGTGGGACAAAAATACAGGAGTACCTGTGTATAACGTACTCGTATGGCAATCACGCCAAACCTCGGACATCTGTGAAGAATTGAAGCGGCAAGGGCACGAGGAGCTGTTTCACAGCAAAACAGGGCTGTTGATCGACCCGTATTTTTCAGGCACTAAAGTAAAGTGGATACTGGACCATGTGGAGGGCGCTCGGGAAAAGGCAGAACGAGGTGACCTGTTATTCGGTACGATTGACTCGTGGCTGATCTGGAAACTATCCGGCAGAACGGCACATGTAACGGACTACTCTAATGCAGCCAGGACGCTGATGTACAACATTTATGAACTAAAGTGGGACGAAGAGCTGCTGGACATTCTGGGTGTTCCGAAAATCATGCTACCTGAGGTAAGACCTTCTTCCGAGGTATATGCGCACACCGTGGATTATCATTTCTTTGGTCAGAATGTACCAATCGCCGGTGCAGCAGGTGACCAGCAGGCAGCCTTGTTTGGTCAGGCATGTTACGAAAAAGGGATGATCAAAAATACTTACGGCACAGGCTGCTTTATGCTGATGAATACGGGGGATCAGCCTGTTGAATCCAAGCACGGTCTGATTACGACCATCGCTTGGGGACTGGAGGAAGGCAAAGTACAATATGCACTCGAGGGGAGTGTGTTTGTAGCGGGGTCGGCGATCCAGTGGCTGCGAGACGGGTTGCGCATGTTCCGTGAAGCGAAGGACAGTGAGCCTTATGCCGCCCGTGTTTCGTCTACAGAAGGAGTGTATCTTGTACCCGCTTTTGTCGGACTGGGTAGCCCCTACTGGGATAGCGAGGTGCGCGGAGCGATGTTCGGCCTGACACGCGGGACCACGAAGGAGCATTTTATCCGCGCCACATTGGAGTCACTTGCTTATCAGACCAAGGACGTGCTTACAGCCATGGAGATTGATTCAGGTATTTCAGTGAAGACGCTGCGGGTGGATGGAGGAGCTGTATTGAACAATTTTCTGATGCAATTCCAGAGCGATATTTTGGATGCAACAGTGGAGCGGCCAGTTATCCATGAGACGACGGCACTTGGGGCTGCATGTCTGGCGGGTTTGGCTATTGGATATTGGAAGAGCACGGATGAACTTCGCAAGCGGGTGAGGGTGGAAACCTCTTTTGCCCCGGATATGGATGAATCAACACGTGAAAGCTTGTATGAAGGCTGGAAAAAGGCTGTGAATGCGACGATGGCCTACAAGTGATAGATTAAGCGATGGGTCTCTGAATATTAAACTGCAAAAAGATGACTTCTGAATTTATCAGAAGTCATCTTTTTTAAGGCATGTGCTAACTCTTGACCTTCGTATGGTTCCAATGTTGCCGGGCTCCGCAGGAGCTACGAATGACTAGTTCCGGCTCTACTTTAATACATTTTGTATCCATTTGTTTATTCATCAGGTCAAACAGCACCATAGCGGCTAGACGGCCTATTTTTTGCTTGTCTTGTTTTACAGTCGTCAGTGGAGGATCGGTATAACGACAGGCTTCTATATCATCACATCCCACTACAGCAATATCCTCGGGTACCCTCAAGCCGCTTTCCTTGAAAGCACGTATGGCACCAAAGGCAAGCAGGTCGGTAGCCGCAAAAATAGCTTTTGGTAAATTTCCTTGCTGTATCCACGCCTTCGCGATCTGGTATCCATCTTCTGCCGCGTAGTCCTTACCATACACGATCCATTCAGGTCTGACATCAAGACTAAACCGTTTTAGTGAAGCGATAAAGGCCTCCTCTCTCTCTTTAATAACCAAGGAGGGGCGTTCAATGCCTATAAAACCCATTTCGCGGTATCCATTCATGTAAAAGTGCTCAACAACCTTCATTGAAATCTTCTGATTGTCGGACATAATATAGCAGGAACTGGCTCCGGTTAGTTCAATATCGACACCGATGCAGGGGATAGGGCTGGCGTCGAGATCAAAAACACTCTTCTCCACCTCATCTCCAGCAATAATAATGCACCCGTCCACTGAAAAATATTTCGAGCGAGCCCAATAGTCCTCTCCATTATCCAGAAATTTCTCATTTGAAAAAAACAGCAGATCGTAACCGAGCAAGCCAATCTGTTTTTTGAAGACATTAATGATATCTACAAAAAAAGGATGACTAAAATCAACATTCAGCTTGCCGGCAAATATAACGCCTACCAGATTTGATTTTTTGGTAGCTAGCGTTTTAGCCGAGGAGGAGGGTCTATAGCCTGTTTCCTCCATGATTTTAAGTACCCGCTGCCGGGTTTCCTCACTGATGTCCGTGTAATTGTTAATGATTTTCGAAACCGTTGCCACTGAAACGCCTGCCATGCTAGCTATTGTTTTTATATTCATGGAATCCTCCGTAACTAAACTGATTTAGTTAAATTGACTTTTCTTTTTAAACTTAATGGTTACTCGTATTCTATGCTACCTCATAGAAGTGAGTCAACAGTGCTAATAAAGGATGTTGTCTAATATTTTAAGGAGTAATAACGATAATTTGTGTTTTTTTTGATAATTTACAAATCTCTATTTACAAATACAGGCTATCGATACATAATAGTAGCTGTAATTAACTAAACCGCTTTCGTAAAAGTGAATGCATTTATTCTAAGATTACAGGGGGAAATTTTGCAATGCTGAAAAAGTGTTTTTCTTTACTTATTGTAACCGCTTTAATAGTGGTGCTGGCTGCTTGCGGCAAAGGTGGTGAAGCTGGACAGAACGGGAATAAAAAGGTCACGTTAAAGATTATTCATTGGCAGCAAGAAAATATTAATAACTATATAAAGGAATTTAATAAAAAGTTTGAAGAGAAGTATCCCGATGTTCAGGTGGAGTATACGACGGTTCCTGCTGATTCAACGTATGATCAACTGATGCAAACGCGTATGAATGCTGGTTCAACCGGTGATGCAGACATTATTCCTTTGAAATTCAGCTTCGTAGGCGCACCGCAGGAATGGTCTAAGGGAGCAGCTGATCCGATGTGGAAGCAGTGGATTGAGGGAGGACTCATTGCAGATCTGTCGGATCAAGCTTTTATCAAAAACTATAATCCTACAGATGTCAAAAATGCCATGACCTACAACGACAAAGTATACGGTGTAAACATGGGAAAGGTGGCCCTGACAGGTCTGTTTTACAACAAAGATATTTTTGAAAAATATAATCTTACTGTGCCGACGACATGGGACGACCTAGTGAATGTGATGAAGGTGCTCAAGGATAATGGCGTAGAACCGCTTGGTTTTGGCGGTAAGGATGTATGGCCTATTAACCTTGCTGTCCAAGGGCTTCAAGCCTCTATCCATGATGATCAGCTGGAATATATCAAAGGGCTGTGGACAGGTAAGACGAAGCTGACAGACCCCGTCCAGCTCGAGGTTTTGGAAAAATCACAAATTTTGATGAACAACGCCATTAGTGGATTTATGGGGATTGACTATGGAACCTTGCCAAGCTTGTTTGCTTCAGGTCGTGTGGCCATGATTGCGGATGGTACATGGGATGCAACTACGATTCAGACAGCCAATCCAGAGATGAAATTTGGATATTTCCCGATTCCAGGTAGTAATGATCCTGCCAAAAATAAAAATCTAGCAGGAAAATACGATATGACATGGATGGTTCTGGAAAAATCACCGAATAAGGAATATGCGATTAAATGGCTTGAAATGCTTTCTGAGAAGCAGAACTATACAGATTTCGTGAACGTTGCTGGATTTTTGCCAACACAGCCTGATGTGAAGATAAAAAGTGATTTTGTTGCTGAAATTCAGCCGTCACTTGAAAACTTCAAGCTCTCTTGGGATCAGTTGTTTATCAACCGTAAGAATGCTGGGCAATACGTTAAGGATGCCAGTGCACATGCAGAATTCTTGGCTCCTGCTGGTCCGATAAAGACTCCTTTGGAACTTGCTCAGAAATCTCAGGCTGACTGGGATGCGGCTGCTCCTAAATAATGCATAGATTTTACAGGAAAACAATTGGGCAACTGCAAGACCTTAAATAATGTAAAAAGGTGTGAGGCACATGTATCCCTTCGGAAAGGGTGCGGCCCGGATAATGCCCTATCTTTTGCTGGGTATACCGGTTCTGCTCTATTTGCTTCTTGGTTTTGGACCCTCTATGGTAACGGTGCTTTTTTCCTTTACAGATGCTACCGGGGTTCCGGGACAGACATGGAGTTTTATCGGATTCGAGAATTACACAACTTTCTTCACCTCCTCCGATTCTGGAGATCGTCTCGCTTCTATAGGACGTTCCTTGTATTTTGCCGTAGCGGTGGTTGTAATTCAAAATGCGGTAGGGCTGTTCATGGCCGTCCTGATTAATAAAAAGCTTAAAGGGGATATGTTATATCGCTCTGTATTTTTCCTCCCTGTTGTACTCGGGGTAACGGTATCCGGCCTGATCTGGCAGCTGCTTGCCAATCCGCTTGGGGGTCCTGCGCAAGCCTTGATGAACTTTTTTGGAACGAGCTCTAACTTCTTCGGGGATTACAATATTGCATTTGAGTTGATTATTTTTGTGCAAATTTGGATGTATATGGGTTACTCGATGACTATTTTCTTAGCCGGACTCCAATCTATCCCCAGTGACTTATATGAAGCAGGGTATATGGACGGTGCCTCTGGATGGAAAGCGTTCAAAAATATTACCTTTCCGATGATTGCACCGTCCTTTACCGTCAATATGCTGCTGTCCATTATCGGCGCCTTGCAGACCTTTGACATTATTTATGTGCTGACAGGTGGTAAATTCAACACAACAACCCTGGCGTTTGATGTATATGCAACAGCCTTTGGTACTGGAACGTCAGATTACGGTCTTGCTTCCGCAGTTGCTATGATCCAGTTCGTGTTCGTATTTACAGTATCGATGATTGCCTTGTATTACTTACGTAGAAGAGAGGTGGAAATGTAATGAGCAGTACCAAAGGGACCAAAATACTGAGCTACATCATCGTACTGCTCATGCTTTCGTTATATGTGTTCCCTCTTTTTTACCTTTTTAATGTATCCATGAAGACTCAAAGTGAGTATTTGATGAATCCTGTAGCTCTAGCCAAGAGTCTACATTTGGAAAATTTCATGGATGCTTGGGAGAAAGGGAACTTCTCTCAATACATGTGGAATAGCATTTTGTATACAGGCGTATCTACGTTATTAACACTGATTATATCCGTGTTCGCAGCTTTTCCGTTGGCACGGGGATACGTTAAGTTCAGTACCTTCTTTTATGTGTTTTTCCTGATATCTATGTATCTCCCGAATCCTCTGATTCCGCAATTTGCTCTTATTAATAGTCTGGGACTTTACAATACACAGCTTGGTTTTATCTTACTGAAAACAACAGGTACCGGCATCGCCTTCCTGATGTTTGTAGGGTATATCAAGTCTGTCTCCCGAGAGCTGGATGAAGCGGCTGCAATGGACGGGTGCGGATATTCACGATATTTGTTTACGATTCTTGTCCCGCTGATGAAGCCAGTGTTGGCGACAGGCATTATTTTGACAGCTATTGGGGCGTGGAATGACATTATAGGTCCTACTATTTATTTGTCTGATCCTGCTTATCAGCCAGTGACCAAGGGATTGTTCTCCTTCTACGGACAATACATGAACAACTGGCCGCTGCTCGCTTGCGGCATTCTGATTGTTACACTACCGCTCGTGATTTTGTATATTTTCCTCCAGCGCTTTATTGTCGGCGGTGCAATGGCCGGAGCTGTGAAGTCTTGATACCTGAAAGGATGATACCGAGTATGAGTGAGAATACCTATACATTCCCCACCACGTTTATGTGGGGAACTTCGACCTCTTCTTATCAAATTGAAGGTGGCGCGGATGAGGAAGGGAGAACGCCTTCTATTTGGGATACTTTCTGTCGAGCACCCGGGAAGGTGATAGGAGGGGACTGCGGAGATGTGGCTTGTGACCATTTTCACCGCTTTAAGGAAGACGTGCAATTAATGAAGCAACTTGGCTTTTTACATTACCGTTTTTCCGTGGCCTGGCCGCGCATTATTCCCGCACCCGGTGTGGTTAACGAACAGGGGCTACTCTTCTATGAGCGTCTGCTGGATGAGATTGAGTCGGCCGGGCTAATTCCAATGCTGACGCTGTATCATTGGGATCTACCGCAGTGGATTGAGGACGAGGGCGGTTGGACGCAGCGAGAGATTATCCAACATTTTAAAACGTATGCCTCTGTAATTATGGATCGATTTGGACAGCGTATAAGCTGGTGGAATACGATAAATGAGCCCTACTGCGCCTCTATTTTGGGCTATGGCACAGGCGAGCATGCCCCCGGCCACGAGAACTGGAGGGAAGCCTTTACTGCGGCTCATCATATTCTGATGTGTCACGGGATAGCCATGAACTTACACAAGGAAAAGGGCCTGACGGGCAACATCGGTATTACGCTAAACATGGAGCATGTCGATGCAGCCTCTGAACACCCCGAAGATGTAGCCGCTGCTGTCCGGCGGGATGGTTTTATTAATCGTTGGTTTGCCGAGCCATTGTTTAACGGGAAATACCCTGAGGATATGGTGGAATGGTACGGGGGGCACTTGAACGGATTGGATTTTGTACAGCCTGGTGATATGGAGCTGATTCAGCAGCCAGGGGATTTTTTGGGCATCAACTACTACGCCCGCAGTATCATTCAAGCGACTACAGACGCTTCGTTGCTTCAGGTCGAGCAGATTTCCATAGAGGAACCGGTAACGGATATGGGATGGGAGATTCACCCTGAATCCTTTTATAAGCTGCTAACGCGGATTGAGAAGGATTTTACCAAGGGATTACCTATCCTGATTACGGAAAACGGAGCAGCGATGAAGGACGAACTGGTGAATGGAAAGATTGAGGACATTGAGCGTCAGCATTACATTGAGGAACATTTAAAGGCATGCCATCGCTTTATTGGGGAGGGTGGTCAGCTTAAGGGCTATTTTGTCTGGTCATTCCTCGATAACTTTGAATGGGCCTGGGGATACAGCAAACGTTTCGGTATTATACACATCAATTACGACACACAGGAACGGACTCCCAAACAAAGTGCGCTGTGGTTCAAACAAGTGATGGCGAATAACGGGTTTTAAATAGAAAAGGGGGATACGATGCAGCAGTATTATTTTGACGATCAAGGACGTTTTGTGATTGAGAATTATGCGCAGGTCAAGCCCTTTTCCAGTTTTCTACCCGGTATTGCTGGGGTTCAGGGGATTCCTCTGTGGGCATATTATGTTAATCGTGGACAAGGAATTGCGAGCTTTGGTGTGGAGGATAAGAATGGAGCAATCATGGAGTTTTTTCCGGCCAACCGCAGCTATAGTCTCGTGCCGATACATGGCTTTCGAACGTTTTTAAAGGTCAAGATGCAGGGGGAGTGGAGCTATGTGGAGCCATTTTCGGCTGTGCATCCTATGAAGCGTGAACAGCAAAAAATGCTGATATCCCGCCACATGCTGGAAATACATAGCTCCAATCCAGACACAGGTCTTGAGGTGCGTGTGCAATATTTCACGCTTCCTCATGAAAGTTACGCTGCTTTGGTGCGCAAGGTGGAGATTGTCGATCATTCCGCTCAAGAGCTTGAACTGGAGGTGCTGGACGGCATGCCTGCCGTGTTGCCCTTCGGTATTGATAATGGGGCATACAAGGAGCTTGGACATACACTGAAAAGCTGGATGGATGTGTATAATCTCAACAACAGCATTCCTTACTATAAGGTACGTGGAAGTACAGCGGATACAAGTGAGATTCATCAAATTGAAGCGGGACATTTTATGTACAGCTTTGTGGAGGAGGAGGGCAAGACCAGGCTATTGAGTCCAATTGTCGATCCGTCCGTAATATTTGGTGAAAATACGGCACTGACCTTCCCGGATCGCTTTATCCATTCACGCGTCGAAGACTTGGTTTCGCAGCAGCCTGTGACGACGAATAAAGTGCCTTGTGGGTTTAGCGGCTACACAGCACGACTAGCGGCAGGTACTGCCGTCAATCACTGTACGATCATCGGGCATGTGAATGATATTCACTCTATCAATGAACGAATTACGGAAATTGCAACCATGTCTTATATTGAACGGAAGGCGGAGGAAGCCAAAGCGTTGATAGAAGAGTTGACGGATGAAATGGCAACGCGGACATCCATTCCGCTATTTGACGAATACTGCCGTCAGAACTATCTGGATAACCTGTTACGCGGTGGTTATCCATTGCTGCTGGATAACGGCACCGAGCAACCATTTGTATATCATGTATTTTCGCGCAAGCATGGGGATCTGGAACGGGACTATAATTTCTTCAAGCTCCAGGCGGGATATTATTCTCAAGGAAATGGTAATTTTCGCGATGCAAACCAGAACCGGAGAAATGATGTGTGGTTTAACCCCGGCGTAGGAGATTTCAATATCCGTTTGTTTATGAGCCTGATTCAGCCAGACGGCTATAATCCGCTTGTTGTAAAGGGGTGTAGCTTTCAAATACGAGAGCTGGAACCGTTGCTGGGACAGGTGGAGGTGGCAGCTCATTCGTCTTTGCGTGCTTTTTTTCAATCGTCGTTCACCCCGGGTGAGCTGATTCAACATATCCTTCATGACAACATCGCGCTAAAGCAAACGGTTGAGACGTTTGTAACCGAAGTTCTCAAGCATTCCGAACAATGCTATGAGGCTGATTTTGGTGAAGGCTTCTGGATCGACCATTGGACGTATAACATGGATCTAATCGAAAGTTATCTAAGTATCTATCCAGACAAACAAAAGGAACTCTTGCTCGCGACCCGAGAGTACATGTATTACGATAGTCCGGCATGGGTACAGCCACGTCGAAACAAATACGTGCAGATGAAGGACGGACGTATCCGTCAGTACGGGGCGGTCGTAGAGAGCAAGGAGAAAGAAGCTCAGCTGCACGCCCGGGATCGCGATGTTCATTGGGTTCGAACCGAACATGGAAGCGGAGAGATTTATAAGTCCAATTTATATGAAAAGCTGCTGTCATTGGCAGCCATCAAGCTGTCCACGCTGGACCCGGAGGGCTTGGGAATTGAGATGGAGGCGGGCAAGCCGGGATGGAATGATTCCATGAACGGACTTCCGGGGCTGTTTGCTTCTGGATTCAGTGAACTGTGTGAATTACAGCGACTCGTAAGATTTTTAATAAATGCACAGGTGAAGCTTTCGGGCGATTCTGTGCTACGGTTGCCGAGAGAAGTTGCTGAGTTGATCCAACAGCTGAGGCTCACAATGGAGGAATACTACCACGCTTCTGATGAGGCTGATTACAGGAATGAAAGCAAGGATTACAGCTTCTGGTCACGAATTTCGGATGCTAGAGAAGCGTATCGAGAAACAGTTCGTTTTGGATTTGAAGGGGTAGAAACACCACTAGCGTTTGATGATGTGCTGGTGTTTTTGCGCCAGGCTGAACGTAAGCTCCGACAGGGGATGGATAAGGCTCTGCTTATCGGTGAGGGGATATACCCAACCTTCTTTTATTATGAAGCCAGAGAATTCGGGGTACAGGAGGATGACTGCGAAGGCAAGCTCGTAAACATACATTCCTTCGAACGTAAGGATACACCATATTTTCTGGAGGGACCGACCCGGGCTATGAAAGTGGTTGGTGACATTGTAAATGGGCAGAAGCTGTATCGGCAAATCAGACAGAGCGGGCTTTACGACAGGAAGCTGGGCATGTTTAAGGTGAATGAAAGTCTGGCGGGGCAGCCATTCGAACTCGGTCGTTCCAGAGCTTTTACGCCGGGGTGGCTGGAAAATGAATCTATATTTATGCATATGGAATATAAATATTTACTTGAATGCTTAAGGGCGGGTCTATACACTGAATTTTTTTCAGACATTAAAAAAGCGTTACCGCCTTTTATGGACCCAGAGGTCTACGGAAGAAGCACGCTGGAGAACAGCTCCTTTATTGCTAGTATGGCTAATCCTGATGCAAGTTTGCATGGAACGGGATATATTGCGAGGCTGAGCGGATCTACGGCAGAATTTATTCATATGTGGATATGGATGATGACCGGCGGGCAGCCGTTTGGCTATGATCATAGGGGCCTATCCTTGAGACTGGAGCCCAAGCTGCCAGGCTGGCTGTTTACAGCTACAGGTGAGTTATCTTTCTGTTTTCTCGGAAGCTGCCAGGTGACTTATTTTAATACGGGCCGCAAGGATACTTATGCACCGGAATGCATAGTGACCCAGTATGTACTGCATTACGCCAGTGGCGAAAAGAAGACGATAAGCCAGGTTGCATTAGATCAAAAAGAGGCACAAGATGTGAGAGATCGCTTGATTTCCCGTATCGAGGTATATTTGGGGACATAGCTCCATGAATTAAAGCCGTCATGCTGCAATAACAGAGCATGACGGCTTTTTAAGACTTCATAAATTATTGTTTCAGGCAGGGGGACCTATGCTGAAATATCTTGCAAATCCAATATCACAGGGCAGTGGTCACTGCCTGTAATATGACAATCAATGCTCGCATCCATCAATAGCGGACGAAGTCTCTCCGAGACGAGGAAGTAATCAATCCGCCAGCCGATATTCCTTTCTCTCACCTTTGGCATGTAGGACCACCAGGAATAAACATCCGTCCGGTCAGGATAAAAGGTTCTGAAGGTATCTATAAATCCGGCGTCTAGCAGCTGTGACATGCGTTCTCGTTCCTCAGGCGTAAATCCGGCATTTCCGTAGTTAGCTTTGGCATTTTTGAGATCGATCTCTTGATGAGCTACGTTCAAGTCTCCACAAACGATGACAGGCTTCAAAGCATCCAGTTGTTGCAGGTAGCTGCGAAAACGGTCTTCCCATTCCAGTCTGTAGGGCAGTCGGGATAAGTCCCGTTTGGTATTCGGTGTGTACACATTGACGAGATAAAATTTTTCGAATTCCAGAGTAATGGTTCGGCCCTCCGGTTCTTCATTTTCTTCAAGTCCATAATGCACAGAGAGCGGCTTGATTTTGGTGAAAATAGCCGTGCCGGAATATCCTTTTTTCTCAGCATAATTCCAGTATTGTGTGTATTCCTCCATGTTCTCCATATGGATTTGACCTGCTTGAAGCTTCGTTTCCTGTACGCAAAAAATATCGGCATTTGTTTCTTTTAGATAAGTATAAAACCCTTTGGTCACACAGGCTCTTAAGCCATTTACATTCCAAGATATTAATTTCATTTGATTAATCTCCTTGCTAATTCACGCGGTCAAGCGATGTGATTTGTATATCCTTTGTTGACATAAGTTTATAAATGTCTTCTATCTGGACTTCATAGGTCTTTTCATCAAAATGGTCCTGACCAAACATATAATCGTTTATTTCTATTGCCTTAAGGTTTCGTTTGGTATTCATAGTCAAAGGGAAGTATTCGATATCTAATGAGGCTTTATTTCCGGCCAACACTGTCTTGAGAACTTTCACGGTTTGTAACACCCGTTCTTTTTCCAATGGCAATCCTGAGTCAGTTAGATCCTCGAATATAATTATACGAATATACTGATCGCCGACCGCTTCGGGATTCAGTTTAAAATCGTCGTATTCTTTAATCATTTTATCCGTATTCCCTTCTTGCACCCCAGAATGAACAGCGGCTGAATCATCGTAAAGCTTCTGTATAACGGGTTTCAGTTTCATGTCCAGTTGGTTCTCCCAAAGGGCGTTAAGATAATTTTCTCTAAATGGGACATCCTCATAAGGACGCTTGGTCATATTAAAAAGGACAGAAGGATGACGATTAGAGATCGCCTCCATGGTATATTCAGTGAAGGGAATACTATGATAGCTAATATTTTGAATTTGAAAGTCCTCTCCGTATTTCTGCTCCAGATATTGCTCTGATTCTGCGGCTACGTTGCGTTTATTTTCACCTGTTTGTGTAAAAGGCTCGATAATATCTACGTATTTCATTGTGACTGCGAGAAGTAGAAGTGTAGCTCCCAAAGCGAGACTGAGCAAAGTACGCCATTTGGAAGGCAAGTATGCAACCGTCGGTGCTCTCTCCGCATGGTGTGGAATTTGAAAAGACCGTACTGTAAAAACAATGCCTAAAATGTGAAAAAAAATGGCCAACGGTCCAGAGATAATAAGCAGGTATCCGAGAGAAAACATTGTAAAATAGATCAGAATTCCCTGTGTGATGATAAGAGCCGCTCCTCCAATCATATAGGAAGGAATGGCGAGATAAAACATACCCAATCCAGTACCTAATATGGAAAGCAAAGTGGCAACGAAACGATGAATTTCCCGCGATTTTGGGAGTTTATTCGTAGTCAAGGGAGTCAGTTTACCTCCTTTACTTAAAAATGGTGAGACATGATAGATGATAGCAATTTCTGCGTTTTTTTGAAAGAGTAGAGACTGAAACCAGTGCCTAAAGTAGCGTTGGGCAGACTACTCTTTCTACATTTTTATATTGAAAAAAAGCTTCCTTGCGGAAGCTTTTTTTGGTGTAATATATCCGGAGAGAACTCTCCTATGGTCGACTGCGAAGTATAGGCTAAATGATGCCGATGGCCCGACGTTCCCCCGTGGTTTATCTCATGAGAACAAAAAAAAGCCTCCATTATGGAAGCTTCTTGTTATGACGTCCCAGGAGGGATTCGAACCCCCGACCGACGGCTTAGAAGGCCGTTGCTCTATCCAGCTGAGCTACTGGGACATAAAATTCAAGCGAATATCAATATATCATATGGATAAAAGAAATTCAAGTCTTATTTTGCATATATCGCTTATTTAAGCTTTATACAGCATAAATTCTGAGTAGAAGTAGTTTTTTTTGCCTTATAAAAGGGTATGTTAGAATACAGGTGAATATGTGTAAGACGAGTGGTTGGACTTCAGCTACTGTTTCTCATATAATCTACAAATACTTGAGCTTGCGAAGGAGAGGGGGTGCCTTGAATAAAGGACTCCAAGGTGACGACAAAAGAAAATAATATTGTATTGTTTCCGAAGACACTGGACTATTATCAAATTCAACTTACTGTGATGCTTGAAAACGAACGTTACGGAGAGGCGATGGCGATGCTGCGTTTTTTAATGCAGTGTCAAGGACAGGAGCAGAAGCAATACGATGAATGGAACGCTCTATTACAATGGCTGGAAGCTGCATTTCCACAGTACACTGACAGCGGGGCGGTAACGGACGCTGTGGAAGAAGAAGTCAGTGAAGTAGAGTTAGCTCGCCGTCATGCACGCTTTAAGCAGGAGCAGGATGCAGGCTACGGCAACAAGCTGTTGCGGATGGCTATGGATGAACCCTTATCCGAACAGACGATTTTAGCGTTGGAGCAGTTGTCCTATCTGGAACTCCCAGAAATCGACGATGCCTTGCTTCGCTGGATTACGGAACGGGAAATCCATCCTTTACTTCAATTCCGTGTTCTACAGACAATGCGACGACGCGGAACGGAAGGGACGATAGAAATCAGACGGGGTGATGAACAAGCGGAAATCGACATTGAAACGGTTCCGTTACAGCCAGGTGATTTTCCAGAGTCGATTATGCGTATTTTGGAACGGGTGGCTGATCAGACTGAGGTGCACGAGCCTACACTATTCTATTTTGCACAGGAGCTGTGGTCACAGTTTGTGATGGCAGTATACGGTACGAAAGATTATAGATCAATGTTGGTGGAAGAGGACGGAATGCCGGATATTTGGGCTGCAGCACTCCACCAGACAGTTTCGGAAAGTTTGAACGGAAATAATAATGAGGAAGAAACCCGTGCTATATATGGCATTACAGATGCGTTGCGTTTCCGTTTTGAGCAGGCGTATCGGTCGATGCGACTATTCGTAGCGGCGGGAATGAACACTCCTTAATGACCGGAAACGTTTTCCTGTGAAGCATTCAAAGGGCTGCTCTTGAAAAAGACAGTAATGTTAGATATACTATAGTGGTTATTTTGTGTGCGTTGATTGTAATGAAAACTAAGTGAAGATTTTGTTGGAGGGGAAAGCATAAAATGAAAGCAACTTGGGAGAAAATAGAGAAGAACCTTGGGGTTCTTGAAGTTGAGGTTGACGCGGATCGTGTAGCCGCTGCACTCGACAAAGCTTTTAATAAAGTGGCAAAACAAGTAAGTGTACCAGGATTCCGTAAAGGTAAAGTACCACGTCCTATCTTTGAAAAACGCTATGGTATTGAAAGTTTGTACCAGGATGCAATTGACATCCTGTTGCCAGAAGCTTACAGCCAAGCTGTAGAGCAAACGGACATCTTCCCGGTTGACAGCCCTGACGTTGAAATTGATCAATTTGCTAAAGGCGAATCTTTCAAGTTCAAAGCGAAGGTTACTGTTAAACCTGAAGTGACTTTGGGCGATTACAAAGGCGTAGAAGTGCCTGTAAGCAAACTCGAAGTAAGCGACGAAGAACTGGCTCAAGAACTGGAGCGCCTGCAACAACGTCATGCTGAATTGGTTGTCGTTGATGAAGATGCTGCTCAATCCGGTGATACAGCTATTATTGACTTCGACGGTTCCGTGGACGGTGTACCATTCGAAGGCGGACAAGCTGAGAAGTATTCTTTGGAACTGGGATCTAACACATTCATCCCTGGTTTTGAAGAGCAAGTGGTTGGTTTGCACACTGGCGATTCCAAGGACGTTGAAGTAACGTTCCCTGAGAACTACCATTCTGCTGACCTCGCTGGCAAACAAGCGGTATTCAAAGTGAAAGTTCACGAACTGAAACGCAAAGTTCTTCCTGAACTGGACGATGAATTTGCTAAAGATGTAAGCGAATTTGACACACTGGCTGAATTCAAGGAAGACTTGAAAAAGCAATTGTTGGATCGTAAGGAAAACGAAGCTAAAGCAGCCCGCGAGGGTGCTGTAGTGGAGAAAGTTGCTGAAAATGCAACAATCGACATTCCTGAAGCAATGGTGAAGAGCGAAGTGCAAAACATGGTTCGCGATTTCGACAACCGTTTGCGTAGCCAAGGTATGAACCTTGAAATGTTCCTCGGATTCTCTGGTCAAAGCAAGGAAGACCTGGAAGAGCAAATGAAAGCTGATGCTGAGAAGCGCGTACGTAACAACCTCGTGCTGGAGCAAGTGGCTAAAGCGGAAAACATCGAAGTTTCCGAAGCGGAAATTGATGAAGAACTGAAAAACATGGCTGAAGCTTACAAACGTTCAGTTGAGGAAATCCGCAGCATTCTGGAAGGTAACGGCTCGTTCGCTAACCTGAAAGAAGAAATTTCACTGCGCAAAACAATTGCTTTGTTGGTAGAAAACAGCAAAGAAGTTGAAGCGCCAGTTGAAGCTGCTGAATAATTCAGACGATAAAATATACGGAGTATGCTGTAACAAGCTGCAACGTAGCAATTAGATAGGGATAAGGCACGTAGTGAAAGTTACGTGCCTTATTTTTACCTTTGGTAATCCAAATTTTAGTCGTTTATGGAAAGTGCTGTGAGTCGTGTTTTTTGTTTTACATAAGTCACTTCCGTATATTTGCACATACATACGAAACATGGTTAAATATGAGAAGGTCTCGGCAGAGTGTACTGTAAACAGCTCGCACTGCATATATGAGCGCATGCAAATATGACACGAGACTCTGAACATGTTAAAATATTTTGTAAGGTGTTCACGTTTCATGATTGCTGCTTCCGTTTTAATGGGACATAAGGAAGCGGATGAATACAGGTGTTCATTTTAATAAAGAAAAGAGGTTGGTCGTGATGAGTCTCGTCCCTATGGTTGTGGAACAAACGAATCGAGGAGAACGATCTTACGATATTTACTCGCGGTTGCTTAAGGATCGTATTATTTTCCTAAGTGGCCCGATTGATGACGATGTCGCCAATCTCGTCATTGCACAGCTATTGTTCCTTTCTGCGGAAGATCCAGAGAAGGATATTAATTTGTACATTAACTCGCCAGGCGGTTCTGTAACTGCGGGCATGGGTATATATGATACAATGCAATTCATTAAGCCGGACGTATCGACGATCTGTGTAGGCATGGCTGCAAGTATGGGTTCATTGCTGCTCACAGCGGGTGCGCCAGGCAAGAGATACGCGCTTACCAACAGTGAAGTCATGATCCATCAGCCGCTCGGTGGCATTCAGGGGCAAGCCTCCGATATGCTGATTCATGCGGACTGGATTATCAAAACACGTGCTAAGCTGAATCAAATCTATGTAGAGCGTACGGGTCAGCCCCTCGAAAAAATCGAACGTGATACTGACCGGGATTTCTTCATGGAAGCGGAAGAGGCAAAAGCATACGGTATCATTGACCAGGTGCTGTCTAAACCGATTAATCTGTAAAGGGGTGGCTCTATGTTTAAATTTAATGATGAAAAAGGACAATTGAAATGTTCTTTCTGCGGTAAATCTCAGGATCAGGTTCGCAAGCTTGTTGCTGGACCGGGCGTATATATATGTGACGAATGCATTGAGTTGTGCACGGAGATTGTAGAAGAGGAATTGGGTCATGAAGAAGAAGTAGATCTGAAAGACATTCCGAAACCAATGCAAATCCGTGACATTCTGGACCAATATGTCATTGGTCAGGATCAAGCGAAAAAATCGTTGTCTGTAGCGGTGTATAATCACTACAAACGTATTAATACTCAAAACAAAATTGATGATGTGGAACTGCAAAAAAGTAACATTTTGATGCTTGGACCTACAGGTTCGGGTAAAACGTTGCTTGCGCAAACCATGGCTAAAATTCTGAACGTTCCTTTTGCTATCGCAGATGCCACTTCCCTTACGGAAGCAGGTTATGTGGGTGAAGACGTTGAAAATATTTTGCTGAAACTGATTCAAGCTGCCGATTATGATGTGGAAAAAGCCGAACGCGGCATTATCTACATTGACGAAATTGATAAAGTAGCCCGCAAATCCGAAAACCCGTCCATTACGCGTGACGTATCGGGTGAAGGTGTACAGCAGGCGTTGCTTAAAATTTTGGAAGGCACGGTTGCTTCTGTACCTCCACAAGGCGGTCGCAAGCATCCACATCAAGAGTTCATTCAAATTGACACCACGAATATCCTGTTCATTTGCGGTGGTGCCTTTGATGGTCTGGAGCAAATGATCAAACGCCGTATCGGCAAAAAGGTCATCGGCTTTAACGCTACTAGCGAACAAAAAGATCTGAAACCAGGCGAATATACTTCAATGGTATTGCCTGAGGATCTTTTGAAATTCGGTCTGATTCCGGAATTTGTAGGACGCTTGCCGGTAATTTCTACGCTGGAGCCGCTTGATGAGAACACATTGGTTCGTATTCTGTCCGAACCAAAAAATGCGTTAACGAAGCAATACCAGAAGCTGCTTGAGCTGGATAATGTACAACTGGAGTTTAAGCAAGATGCTCTGGAGGCCATTGCTCGCGAAGCGATCAAGCGTAACACGGGTGCCCGTGGCCTTCGCGCGATCATCGAAGGTATTATGCTGGACGTAATGTATGAAGTTCCTTCCCGTGAGGATGTGACTACTTGCGTCATCAATGAGCAGGTTGTAAAAGACAAAATCGCACCGGAACTCGGTGGTACAGATAAGGATAAAAAACAAGAAGAGAGCGCCTAAGGATTGATACTTCGCGATCTCTAAAACATGAGAAGCCGGATCTCCACTTCACTAAACCTGTATGAGGTTTTAAGGGGTGGAGGTTTGGCGTTAATGGGAGAGAAAAGTACATGTTCTTAAGACAAGACACACGTCCCGTTAAAGTCGGGAATCTGACGATTGGCGGCAGCAATGAAGTCATCATCCAAAGCATGTGTACAACCAAAACAGCAGATGTGGAAGCAACTGTAGCCGAGATTCTTCGCTTGGAAGAAGCCGGATGTCAACTGGTACGGGTTACCGTCAACAATGAGGAAGCTGCCGCAGCCATTAAGGAAATAAAAAAACGGATTCATATTCCGTTGGTTGCAGATATTCACTTTAATCACAAGCTGGCTCTACTGGCAATTGAAAATGGAATTGATAAGGTTCGCATTAATCCAGGTAACATTGGACGACGTGAAAAAGTGGAAGCTGTCGTTAAGGCGTGTAAGGAAAAAGGGATTCCAATTCGGATTGGTGTGAACGCCGGGTCGTTGGAACAACATTTACTTGATAAGTATGGCTACCCTACGCCAGAAGCGATGGTAGAAAGCGCACTGTATCATATCGGGATACTGGAAGAGCTTGATTTCCATGACATTATTGTGTCACTGAAGGCGTCTGATGTTCCTATGGCGATTGCCGCTTATACGAAGGCCGCTGAAATTATTAAGTATCCGCTCCATCTGGGTATTACCGAAGCTGGTACGCTCTTTACGGGTACGGTTAAAAGCGCAGCAGGTATGGGCGCTTTGCTGGCATCAGGCATCGGCTCCACAATGCGTATTTCGCTCAGTGCTGATCCGGTGGAAGAAGTGAAGGTAGCACGTGAGTTGCTCAAGACGTTTGGATTGATCACAAACGCAGCTACACTGATTTCTTGTCCGACTTGCGGACGTCTGGATATTGATCTGTTCTCTATTGCCAACGAGGTAGAAGATTACATTGCAAAACTCAAGGTACCGATTAAAGTGTCGGTACTGGGTTGTGCAGTAAATGGCCCGGGTGAAGCGAAGGAAGCTGATATCGGAATTGCCGGAGCGCGTGGTGAAGGCCTTTTGTTCCGTTATGGAAAAATGATTCGCAAAGTACCTGAGGCTGATATGGTCGAGGAATTGAAAAAAGAAATTGATATCATCGTCAAGGCATATGAGGAAACAGGGAAAATCCCTGGACGTGAAGAACGTCATACCGCCGAGAAGGTGTAGGCAAAAGCAGTTATTATAAAGAGGCATAGTCATAATCTATTGTCATCATTTATACGCCGTGGAGAGCAGCTCTGCTACAGAACTGTTCTTCGCGGTGTTTTTGTATTTCTCTCTGATCTTTTGAAAGACCGCCGTTTAGCTATCGCGGAAAAGGAAATACTGTTTTTCATAGAGCGGCATTTTTCAAATTGCTGAGATGAGAAACGGAGGAAATACGATGGACTTGACTATGATTTTGTTATTGGTGCAAATGTTTTTCGGGATTGTTATTGGTCTGTATTTCTGGAACCTCCTGCGGAGCCAGAAAACGAACCGTAGTGCGGTGGATCGAGAATCCCGGAAGGAATTAGATAAGCTACGCAAATTGCGTTCAATTTCACTTACCAAACCATTGGCTGAACGCACACGTCCTGCCACATTACAGGATATCGTGGGTCAGAAGGACGGATTGCGCGCGCTCAAGGCGGCGTTATGTAGTGCGAATCCGCAGCATGTCATTATTTATGGCCCGCCGGGTGTAGGGAAAACGGCTGCTGCACGCGTGGTGTTGGAAGAGGCTAAGAAGAATCTGTCATCCCCGTTCAAGGGAGATGCCAAATTCACGGAGATTGATGCCACGACGGCCCGCTTTGACGAGCGCGGTATTGCGGACCCGCTGATAGGTTCAGTGCATGATCCAATCTATCAAGGGGCAGGAGCGATGGGAGTGGCGGGTATACCGCAGCCTAAGCCTGGAGCTGTAACGAAGGCCCATGGGGGTATGCTGTTCATCGATGAGATTGGTGAGCTGCATCCAACGCAGATGAATAAACTGTTGAAAGTGCTGGAGGATCGCAAGGTGTTTTTGGAAAGTGCGTATTACAACTCGGAAGATTCACATACTCCTGCTTATATCCACGATATTTTCCAAAACGGTTTGCCAGCGGATTTTCGTTTGGTAGGTGCGACGACCCGTTCGCCACATGAACTGCCACCTGCGATTCGCTCCCGGTGCATGGAAATTTATTTCCGTGCCTTGCAGCCACAGGAGATTGCCCGTATTGCTGAGGATGCTGTCCACAAGCTAGGCTTTGGTCCTTGTCCTGAGGCGGTAGAAGTTGTACAGCGTTACGCCACGAACGGCCGGGAGGCGGTCAATATGATCCAGCTTGCTGCTGGTTTGGCACTTACCGAGAAAAGGGAACGTCTCAATGCTTCCGACGTGGAATGGGTAGCGGGCAGCAGTCAAATTCAGCCGCGTCCTGACCGAAAAATACCGGGCTTGCCGCAAATCGGATTTGTTAACGGATTAGCTGTATATGGCCCAAACATGGGAATGCTGCTGGAAATTGAAGTTACCGCGGTTCCGGTTCCTGAGGGGAAGGGGAGCTATAATATTACGGGGGTCGTGGACGAGGAAGAAATCGGAGGTGGATCCCGCACACTGCGCCGTAAGAGCATGGCTAAAGGTTCTGTGGAAAATGTTCTGACCGTTTTGCGTACGCTCGGATTGGCTCCGTCGAATTACGATCTGCATATCAATTTCCCCGGGGGTACGCCGGTAGATGGCCCGTCCGCAGGAATTGCGATGGCAACAGCTATTGCTTCCGCGATGCGGGGAATTCCGGTGGATCATGAAATTGCTATGACTGGCGAAGTTAGCATCCATGGTCGTGTCAAACCGATTGGTGGTGTGTTAGCCAAGGTTGAAGCCGCTTTTCAGGCGGGAGCCAAAAAAGTGATCATTCCGCAGGATAACTGGCAAGCTCTTTTTGACAGCATTGAGGGTTTAAAAGTCATCCCCGTACAGTCGGTTACCGAAGTGTTCCGACATGTGTTTGGGGAAGAGATGACATCGGATTTGCCTGTGCATGCGCCAATTGAGACTTTTCGCCCATCCCAATCTTCCTTGTTACAGGCTGATGGAACGCATAACGGGACGATATCAGATACAGGATCTTGCTGATAAACTACCCTTTCATTGGTTTTTTCATAAAACATTTGATAAAATATGAAAGATAGCAACGTGAGGATTGTAAAATCCGGAACCTGAGAATCACTGGAGGTGCGAAAGCGATGGGACCCACCAAGACAAAAGGTCGTCGTTTTCCTTTGCTGCCTTTAAGAGGGCTTCTGGTCTACCCGAGCATGGTTCTGCATCTCGATGTGGGCCGGGAAAAATCGGTCAAGGCTTTGGAAAAAGCGATGGTTGAAGACAATTTGATTCTCCTGTGTTCTCAATCAGAAGTAAATATTGAAGAACCCACACAAGAGGATATCTTTCGAGTCGGCACGGTAGCCAAGGTACGCCAGATGCTCAAGCTTCCTAATGGAACCATTCGAGTATTGGTGGAAGGGCTGGAACGCGCCGAGATTATTCAATATACGGACAATGAAGAATATTACGAGGTAATGGCGAAGGAGCTGCACGAGGCAGAAAACGTACAGCCTGAGACAGATGCGCTTATGCGCACTGTATTAACTCAGTTCGAGCATTATATCAACTTGTCCAAAAAGGTAACACCGGAGACTCTCGCTGCGGTATCCGATATTGAGGAGCCAGGACGGCTTGCAGACGTGATCACAAGTCACCTGACGCTCAAAATTAAGGAAAAGCAGGATATACTGGAGACGATCGACGTTACTCAGCGTCTGGAGAAGCTTCTGGATATTTTGAACAATGAGCGTGAAGTACTGGAGCTGGAACGGAAAATCAACCAGCGTGTGAAGAAGCAAATGGAGAAGACGCAGAAGGAGTATTATCTGCGTGAACAAATGAAGGCGATTCAAAAGGAACTTGGCGAGAAGGAAGGCCGCGCAGGAGAAGTTGAAGAACTGCGCAACCAGCTAAGTGAACTGAAGCTGCCTGTTCCGGTGAAGGAGAAGGTCGAAAAGGAAATCGACCGTTTGGAAAAAATGCCGGCAAGCTCTGCCGAGGGTGGCGTCATCCGTAATTATGTTGATTGGTTGTTAAGCTTGCCATGGAACAAGTTTACCGATGATGATCTGGATATCGTCAAAGCTGAAGAAGTACTCAATAACGACCACTACGGACTGGATAAACCCAAGGAGCGTGTATTGGAGTATTTGGCTGTACGTAAGCTGGTGAAGACCATTAAGGGACCGATTCTGTGTCTCGTAGGTCCGCCAGGGGTCGGCAAGACTTCGTTGGCCCGTTCGATTGCCAAATCCATGGGTCGGGAATTTGTCCGCATCTCTCTCGGAGGTGTGCGGGATGAAGCGGAAATCCGTGGTCACCGCCGGACTTATGTTGGCGCGATGCCGGGGCGGATCATTCAAGGGATGAAGACCGCAGGAACGTCTAATCCGGTATTTTTGCTGGATGAGATTGATAAAATGGCTTCCGATTTTCGAGGGGATCCATCGGCGGCACTGCTCGAAGTGCTTGATCCTGAACAAAACAATACGTTCAGTGACCATTTTGTCGAGCTGCCGTTTGATCTGTCCAATGTGATGTTTGTAACGACAGCCAATGCTGCACACAACATCCCGCGTCCGCTAATGGACCGCATGGAGACACTCTATATTCCTGGCTACACCGAACTGGAGAAGCTGGAAATCGCCAATCGGTACCTATTGCCCAAGCAGAAGAGAGAGCATGGCTTGGACGAGGAACAACTGGTTATCGGGGAGGATACGTTACTGCGTGTCATTCGCGAATATACCCGTGAATCCGGTGTACGGAATCTTGAGCAACAAATGGCTTCTCTGTGCCGCAAGGCGGCGAAGTCCGTTGTATCTGGTGGCGAAGGCCCGATTCAAATCACACCGGATAATCTGAAGGATTATCTGGGTATCGCTAAATTCCGTTACGGTGTTGCAGAACTGGAGGATCAGATCGGTACGGTTACAGGCTTGGCATGGACAGAGGTCGGTGGTGAAACACTGATGATTGAAGTGACGGTCGTACCTGGTAGCGGTAAACTGATTCTTACGGGTAAACTGGGAGACGTTATGAAGGAATCAGCACAGGCGGCATTCAGCTACACTCGTTCGAAAGCAGTTGATCTGGGTATTGAACTGGACTTTTACGAGAAGAATGATATCCACATTCATATTCCTGAGGGTGCGATTCCGAAAGATGGCCCATCTGCGGGAATTACTATTGCTACCGCATTAATTTCAGCTTTGACCAACCGCCATGTATCCAAGGATGTGGCTATGACGGGCGAAATTACACTGCGCGGCCGTGTATTGCCGATTGGTGGTTTAAAAGAGAAGTCGCTGGCTGCCCATCGGGCAGGCTACAAAAAAATTCTGCTTCCCAAAGATAATGAACGGGATTTGAAGGATATTCCCGACAGTATCCGGCAGGATGTTGAATTTGTCCCCGTTGCCCATATGGATCAGGTGCTAAAGCATGCTTTGGTTGAGCAGGCAAGGGTACATTAGAGAGGAATTAAGGACATAATGAAAGTAACAAAAGCAGAATTTATAATAAGTGCGGTTGGCCCTGATCAGTTTCCTGTGGACGCTTTGCCAGAGATTGCTCTGGCGGGGCGCTCCAATGTAGGAAAGTCTTCACTGATTAATCGGTTGATTAACCGTAAGAATTTGGCGCGTACCAGTTCTACGCCAGGTAAAACCCAGCAACTCAATTATTACCGGATTAATGATGATCTCTATTTTGTCGATTTTCCTGGTTACGGTTACGCCAAGGTATCCAAAACGTCCCGTAAGGCTTGGGGGCAGATGATTGAGTCCTATTTGCTGGAGCGTGAGCCACTCAAACTGGTGCTTCAAATGGTGGATTTGCGCCATCCGCCGTCCAAGGACGATATCATGATGTATGATTGGCTGCGTCATAATGGGCTTCCCGTATGTGTTGTAGGCACGAAGGCAGATAAAATCCCTAAAACGCGACGAGAAAAGCATTATAAGGTAATCAAGCAGGAACTCGGAATACTTCCCGGGGGATTGTTTATCCCCTTTTCATCCGAAGAAGGTATGGGTAAGGAAGAGCTGTGGTCTGTCATCTCTAGCTATATAGAGAATGACGACGAAGAGCAGACGGAATTGTAAGGCTAGGGACGTCCTTAAGGGCGTCCTTTTTTAATGATTCGAGCTTCAAAAAATAAACTCACTAAAATGGTAGGAATAATATATAATAACTAAAGGAACTCGTGGAATTTAAGCAGAAAAGTGAGTATATGGGGGATAATGCAGTCTCAACCCCATTATTTTTTGTTTTTTTCGATGTATGGCGGAAATTTATGATTTGATGGGCAAGAAAAGCGCTGTAGGTCTGATGTATAATAAAGCTTACAGCTTAAACTTATAGGTTCAGGAAAGAATTGAGGAGATTGGTATGGCTCAGCGGTTAGCCACAGAGTATGTTAAAACCACTTTGACCTTGTCAGAAACTCAAATGGACGAATTTTTTCGGGCAATGGATGATCCCCAGGTGCATTATCACATTAAAGTTCTGGATAACGGAAGACAGGAAATCGTTCTGGAGCATAGTGCGGGTGAGGAAGTTCATTTGTTTTTTGAAGTCAAAGAGGGAGCGTTTGTGTGTGAATTGACTTGCCGCTTAATTCATCCGCAACTAACCCTGTTTATACGCAAACTTTTTGTTCGTTTTAAGGGTGAAGGCATCGTTTACCGAATGTATCAAGGATTCACTATGGTGTATTTTTATAATGAAGGTACGGTTCGTAAAATTATGGAGAAGAATGCCGCAGGCTCTAAGCTGGTATTTGAATATAAAAATACGGTGCAGGAACTGCAACAGCTTTTTCAGCATCAGAACGTCGAAAATGAAATATCAGACGTATATGATCTCATTAATTCGTTGCTTGACCAGCGGAATTTGGCGCGCACTTTCTTGGAGTTGGAACAGATTGACCACAAGCTTCGAATGAGTTGCTCAAAATTATTTGCACTGGAAGCTTAATAAGGCATGAATATATGGAATGAATCGTTATGCAGTGTGGTCCCTTTCTTTACCGAAAGGGGCTTTTTTATTCCAAAAAAATGATTGCATTTGCTGCACATAGATGTTATTTTTAATCTCGTTGAAAATGAATATAGGAACCAGGATTCACTCAGGACATTGAATGTTGCGAGAGGTTATTCCCTCGGGAAGTGAATGACGTAGGTCCTAGCGGATGAAATTTTTTCAAACATTTTATTCCTAGGAAGGGGGAACCGAAAGATGGAATTGGAGTACTCAACTTTCGGAAGACACGTTGCCGTAGATACTTGGGGTGTTGAGTTTGAATTACTGAATGATGCGCAGTTTTTGCAGGCTCAATTAGTTGAAGCAGCTGAAGCTTGCGGAGCAACGGTGATGTCCGTTCAATCCAAGCAATTCGAACCACAGGGAGCTACCGTGCTTGTACTGTTGTCGGAGAGTCATCTCTCTATTCATACGTATCCTGAGAGAGGATTTGCCGCTATTGATTGTTATACTTGCGGTGAGACTGTCGATCCGCAGCTGGCTATTGATTACCTGGTATCCGTTCTAAAACCAAAAAAAACATATGCGAAGAAGCTGATTCGCGGCTTGGGAGAACTTCAGGTGGAATCACCAGAGTGCAAGCTGGCCGAGTTAGTGTAAATCGTTCTTAAGGAGCCATTTGTGCGTCCTATATTATAACCATGGAACATTTCCATGGTTATTTGTTTTAAAAGTGGTTTACACTAAATCAAATATACAGAACGTGCTAGATGTCATGAAAGCCATCCAATTTTCATAAACAATTCATAAAACAGCCGGAGGAGATTCGGACTTCTGTGATATAATTAACATAGTTTATGATAACAGTGGTTATTCTTATTACAGTTTAGGCAGGTGAATTTGCAATGCACATCGTCGTTGTTGGGTTGAATTATCGTACGGCGCCTGTGGAAGTCAGAGAGCGTTTTACATTTGCAGAACAAGATTTGCCAAAAGCGCTGGAACAACTCAAACTTACCAAAAGTGTGTTGGAGGGCGTAGTTGTCGCAACCTGCAATCGGACTGAAATATATGTTGTGGTGGACCGCCTTCACATGTGCGGTTATTTTATACGCAGTTTTATGGAGCAATGGTTTGGCATTCCGCGTGATCAATTTACACAACATTTATATATATATGAGGACGAGCAGGCGATTCGGCATTTGTTCCGTGTGACTTGTGGTCTTGATTCTATGGTAATCGGAGAAACACAAATTTTGGGACAGGTAAAGAACGCTTTTCTTCAGGCTCAATCCCAGAAAATTACGGCAACTTGGTTTAATATGTTGTTTAAGCAGGCCGTCACATTGGGCAAGCGTGCCCATTCGGAGACGTCTATTGGAGAAAGTGCCGTATCTGTTAGCTATGCAGCAGTTGAGCTGGGCAAACGGATTTTCGGGATGTTTACCGATAAAAAGGTACTGATTCTCGGTGCTGGTAAAATGAGCGAGCTTACTGTTAAGCATTTGTACAGCGGCGGAGCAGCCGAGGTTATTGTAGCAAATCGAACCTTGTCCCGTGCGGAAGACCTTGCCTCCAAGTTCCATGGAACGCCGGTTACGATGGAGGAAGGCATGAATCGGTTGGCGGATGTAGATATTGTTATTAGTTCGACAGGTGCCCAGGGTTATATTCTGGATCGGACTCGGGTTGAAGCAAGTATGAAACGTCGACAGTCCCGTCCTTTGTTTATGATTGATATTGCGGTTCCGCGTGATCTCGACCCGGCTATTGGTGAATTAAAGAATGTTTTCCTGTACGATATTGATGATCTGGAAGGGATCGTGGAGAGCAATTTGGAAATGCGCCGTACCGAAGCTACAAAAATCGAGCATATGATCGAAGATGAGCTTAGCGAGTTTTATCAATGGTTGAAAACGATGGGAGTGCGTCCGGTGATTCGTGCATTACAGGAAAAAGCGGAGTCTGTACATCAGGATACGTTGGAAAGCTTGTTCAATAAGCTTCCCGAGCTGGATGAACGGCAACGCAAAGTGATTAGCCGCTTGACGAAGAGTATGCTGAATCAGATGATGCATGATCCGATCAATCGGGTAAAGGAACTGGCTGTCCAAAAGCAGGGAAATGAGGCGCTAGACATGTTTAGCCACATTTTTGCTCTGGAGGATCGTTTGGATGACGCCGCTCAGAAAGTAGATAAAAGCGATGCATCTGCGTTAATGAAACCGGAAGCCGGTGTTCATGAAAAAACCGTTCAGGCTCAGGCTTTGCCAGCGTCGTTTGCGCCGGCCAGCCTGTAAAGGTGGGTGAACAGAAGTGGCTTTAGGTATGCTTATATATGATTCAATGATTTATGTTTTTGCCCTGAGCCTTCTGTTTGTATTCTCGGATGGGATTCGTCGCAATGCGAATGCTAAACGGACAGGTACAGGGCTTCTTGTTGTCGTTCTGGTGCTCCAGCTTGTTTATATGGGTATAAGAACCTGGAATGAAGGGCATCTTCCGATTTTCGTGACCTACGATTTTCTATTTCTGTTCTCAGTTATTTTGGTACTGATTTCTTTGATTCTGACACGTTATCAGCGATCCGAATTTGCGGTATTGCTGCTTAATATTATTAGTTTTGCAGTGCTGGTGCTCAACAATATATGGATGGAGCCTCTCGACAACCCGCTTGGAAATTGGCATACAGTACATGGGCTGCTCCTGATTCATATTGCGCTGGCTAATCTTGGTTTTGTAGCAATGACGGTAGCGGCTGTATTTTCGGGGTTATATCTGTTTTTGCATCGTAAATTGAAAGTAAAGAAATGGAATGACACGATCAGACGCCTGCCGAGTCTGGAAATGATGGATCGGTATACGCATATGGCGCTGTTGATTGGTACTCCTTTGTTGGGAGTCTCTATTGTAGTTGCCGTTATTTCTATTATTGCCGAGGAACGCTGGCGTCTCTTGCTCGATACCAAGGTGCTGATGACAGCAATTGCCTTGTGCGTGTATATTGTATTTTTAGTGAGCAAAAGATTGAATCAGCGTTCAGGGCTTGTGATGGCAAAGTGGGCATTGGTCGGCTACACGCTATTGATTCTTAATTTTTTGCTGAATTCCTGGTCTGTATTTCATCAGTGGACGGGAGAGTGAAAAGCCTTTTGCAGCATTTTGTCCCGATTTCGTTGAATTGTAAGAATAAGATCTGTTGTGTTGTAGGTGGCGGTAGGATTGCGGAACGAAAGGTAAAGGGGATGATGGAAAGTGGGGCATTCATTACCGTCATTAGCCCGAATATAACGCCGGATTTACAGGTTCTGGCGGATCACAAGCAGCTCCACTGGGTAAATCGCGTATATCGCGAGGGTGACCTCCAGGGAGCCTTTCTTGTATATGCGGCAACGAACCAGAGAGAAGTGAATTATGAGGTTGCACATGAGGCCAGACAAAGGGGTATACTGGTAAATGTAGCGGATCGATCGGAAGATGGAGACTTTATAACGCCGGGTATCATTCGACGAGGAAGACTGACGATTAGTATTTCCACAGAAGGGGCTGGCCCTGCTGTGACCTCTGATATTACATCAGCTTTGGATACGTTGTTTGGTAGCGAATACGAGCCATATCTGGATTTCATGCACGATATGCGACAGATCATCAAACATAAGATAAGTTCCCCGCAGCAAAGGACCAAACTACTGAGGCGCTTGGCGAATAGCGATATTTTAGATCAAATACGTCGTCATGAATTTATGGCTTGGACCGAAAAAGAAATAGACGTATGGATTGCGCAAAATCAGGAGGAATAACATGCGAACAATTGTGGTAGGCAGCAGACAGAGTGCGCTGGCGTTAACTCAGACCGGGCATGTCATTGAAGATTTGAACGCGCTATGCGCGGAGCATGGAATGGATTTGCAATTTGTTGTGAAGAAAATCCTCACCAAGGGTGATCGAATATTGGATGTAACCTTGTCCAAAGTGGGTGGCAAAGGGCTTTTTGTCAAAGAAATTGAACAGGCCATGCTGGCTGGTGAGATTGATATGGCAGTACATAGTATGAAGGATATGCCTTCCGAATTGCCGGAAGGGCTTGTCAACGGCGCTGTGCCGCGCCGTGAGGATCCACGTGATTGCCTGATCACATTGGGCGCCAAGAGCCTGGAGGATTTGCCTCAAGGGGCAAAGGTGGGCACGAGCAGCCTGCGCAGAGCCAGTCAAATCAAGTCCATGCGACCTGATCTACAATTGGAGCCTGTGCGTGGTAATATTGATTCCCGTCTGAAAAAGCTGGAGACGGAAGGTTTTGACGCTATCATTTTGGCGGCAGCAGGCTTGCATCGGATGGGCTGGAAAGAGCGAATTACGTCCTATATACCGGAAGAAGACTGTTTGCCGGCGGTTGGGCAGGGAGCGCTGGGTATTGAATGTCGTGCGAGCGACGAAGAGCTATTGGCCTTGCTTCGCCTTTACAACGACCGGGATACCTCGGCTACCGTTGCGGCAGAACGAACCTTTCTGGGCGTGTTAAATGGGGGATGTCAAGTGCCGATCGGGGCTCATGCGGTCTGGGCTGGTCAAGAAATCAGCCTCACAGGCATGGTAGGATCGCCAGATGGCGAGGTTATTTTGAAGGAAACGCTCCAGGGAAATGATCCGCAAAAGCTGGGAGAAGCGGTGGCGGCCAGTTTGATAGCCAAAGGAGCGGAACAGATTCTGGCGCAGGTGAGGGGATGATAGTATGGCAGGAAAAGTATATTTGGTAGGTGCAGGACCCGGAGACGCAAGATTAATTACGGTCAAGGGTTGGGAATGCATTCAATTGGGCGATGTCATTGTGTACGATAGACTGGCAAGCCCACGCCTCTTGGGACTGATGAAGCCAGGTGCCCAAAAAATATATGTCGGCAAGTTGCCAGATCGTCACACTATGAAGCAAGAGGAAATTAATCAGCTGCTGGTGGATTTGGCCTTAGAGGGCAAAACAGTTGTTCGTCTTAAAGGGGGAGACCCCACTATATTTGGACGAGTCGGCGAGGAAGCCGGGCTATTGCGTAAACACGGTATTTCCTATGAAATTATACCCGGTATCACATCAGCAATCAGTGTGCCCGCCTATGCGGGCATTCCGGTCACACACCGGGATATGGCCTCATCGCTGTCTATTATTACAGGTCATGAAAGTCCGGATAAACTCGACAAAAGTATTCATTGGGATAAAGTGACGAACGCTACGGGCACACTGATCTTTATGATGGGTGTAGCAAAGATCGGCTATATCAGTGAACAGTTGATAAAACACGGCAAGCCGTCAAATACTCCTGTTGCCTTGATCCGCTGGGGAACCCGCGCCGAGCAGGATACGCTGGTGGGTACGCTGGCGGATATTGAAGCTAAGGTGAAGGCCGCGAATTTTCAACCTCCCGCCGTCATCGTTGTCGGAGAAGTGGTCAATCAACGTGAACAGTTAAAATGGGCTGAGGACATGCCTTTGTTTGGTAAGCGGATTTTGGTTACTCGCGCGCGTGCGCAGGCCAGCAGTCTGGTTCACCGGATTGAGGAGCTTGGTGGCGAGCCTTATGAATTTCCAGTTATTCAGACTGTCGCCCCTTCGGACGAGCCAACCAAACAGGAAATTAAAGAGGCATTTGCACGACTGCCTGAATATGATTGGGTGTTTTTTACCAGCGTTAATGGAGTGGAATACTTTTTCACGCACTTAAAGGAACAGGGCAAGGACGTACGCGCGTTGTTCAAAGCGCGTATTGCCGCAGTCGGACCGGCTACAGCAGCCGCGCTTCGGACGCACGGAATTGCGGCAGAACAGATCGAAGGCCCTTTTCAGGCGGAGGGCTTGCTCGAAGGGTTTGAGCAGGATTTGCAGGCAGGGCAGAATGTATTTCTCCCAAGGGGTGATCTAGCTCGGTCGTGGCTGCCAGAAAAGCTGAGGGAGATGGGCCTTCATGTGACCGAGGCTGATTTGTATCGAACTGTGCTGGCAGCGAACACACAGGATGACGAGCTCCTCAAGCTGCTTGAGGAACGTGCCATTCACGCGATTACGTTTACGAGTTCCTCAACCGTCACCTTTTTTCTGGAAGCGCTCAGGCAAATGGGGATCCATGATCCGTTGTCGCTGCTGGAGGGAGTTGCGATTGCTGTGATCGGTCCTTTGACCGGTGAGACAGCTGCCCAAGCCGGTTTGACTGTGAGTTTTATGTCAGAGAAGGCAACCATTGAAAGTCTGATTCAATCGTTATGTGACTGGAAACGATCAAGTACTCTTATGACATTATAATTTTTTGTTTTTGCTAATGAATGTATAAAAAATGGAGGTTTGTATTCATGAGTGTTCCTTTTACTAGACATCGTCGTTTGCGCCAGTCGGCTGCAATCCGCAGTATGGTGCGTGAGACGGTATTGAATCCCGCTGATTTTATCCAACCGATTTACGTAACATTTGGTACTGGGGTGAAACAGGAAATTAGCTCTATGCCAGGTGTATACCGTTTTTCTCTGGATCGGCTGGAGGAAGAACTGAAAGAGATTAGTGAGCTTGGCATTCCCGCCGTGCTCCTGTTTGGCATACCGGAAACAAAAGACAGTGTAGGGACTTCGGCTTTTGTGGACGATGGTATTGTTCAGGAAGCTACTCGTTTGATCAAGTCTCGTTATCCCGAACTGCTGGTTGTGGCTGATACTTGTTTGTGTGAGTTTACGGACCATGGACACTGCGGTATGGTACACATGCATGAGCATGATGGTGAGGTATGCGGTGAAGTATTGAATGATGAATCTCTGGAGGTGCTGGTACGTACAGCCGTTTCTCAGGCCAGAGCTGGTGCGGATATTATCGCGCCATCTAATATGATGGACGGTTTTGTACAGGCGATTCGGCAGGGGCTGGATCTAGAAGGCTTTTCACATATTCCGATTATGTCGTATTCCGTCAAATATGCGTCTGCTTTTTATGGTCCTTTCCGGGAAGCTGCTGATTCTGCACCGCAGTTTGGTGACCGTAAATCCTATCAGATGGACCCTGCCAATGCACGTGAAGCATTGCGAGAAGCGGAATCTGATGTGCTGGAGGGTGCGGATATGCTGATGGTGAAGCCTTCTCTTTCTTACCTGGACGTGATGCGCACGATTAAGGATCAATTTGATCTGCCTATGGTGGCTTACAACGTTAGTGGTGAATATGCCATGGTCAAGGCAGCAGCTCTTCAAGGCTGGATTGATGAAAAAGCAATGGTGCTAGAGATTTTGACAAGTATGAAGCGTGCGGGTGCAGATATGATTATTACCTATTCGGCCAAGGATGCGGCAAGATGGTTGAAGCAATAAGTCTATTTTCAGAAGATAGGAGTGGTCAGAATGATCGACGAACAACGAACAGTGCGCAAGGATAAGAACTCCAAAGTAGCCTTTGACGAGGCAAAACAATACATTCCGGGTGGTGTAAACAGCCCGGTACGGGCTTTTAAATCTGTTGGGATTACACCTGTATATATCGACCATGGTGAAGGATCGCGCGTATATGATATTGATGGTCAATCCTATTTAGACTATGTATGTTCATGGGGACCGCTTATTATGGGGCATGCACATCCCGAAGTGGTTAAAGCTTTACAGGCTGCTGTTGTAAAAGGAACCAGCTTCGGCGCACCAACGTTGGCAGAAACTGAAATGGCCAAGCTCGTTTGTGAACGTGTTCCTTCCATGGATATTGTACGTATGGTTAACTCCGGAACTGAGGCGACTATGAGTGCGATTCGACTTGCACGCGGATTTACGAGCCGTAGTAAAATTCTTAAATTTGAGGGATCATATCACGGTCATGCGGACAGCTTGCTGATTAAAGCAGGCTCTGGTGTTGCGACATTAGGCTTGCCTGATAGTCCGGGTGTACCTGAAGTTGTGGCCACCCATACAATCACCGTCCCTTATAATGATTTGGCTTCGGTGAAGCTAGCTTTTGAGAAATTTGGCGAAGAGATTGCCGCAATTATTGTCGAGCCGGTAGCAGGCAATATGGGAGTTGTACCGCCACAGCCTGGATTTTTGGAAGGTTTGCGTGAGGTAACCCAGCAATACGGAAGTCTGCTGATTTTTGATGAAGTGATGACTGGATTCCGGGTTGGACTTCATTCGGCTCAAGGTCGCTTTGGTGTGACGCCAGATCTTACCTGTCTGGGTAAAGTGATTGGTGGCGGACTCCCTGTAGGTGCTTATGGTGGACGTCGCGATATTTTGGAGCAGATTGCGCCATCGGGGCCCATTTATCAAGCGGGTACGCTTAGCGGAAATCCGCTGGCTATGGCAGCAGGTTATTCGACACTTAAATTGCTGACGCCAGAAGTATACGATCGTCTGGAAGAGCGGGCAGCAAGGCTTCAAGCCGGATTCGAACGTAATGCGAGCGAGCTGGGTATCCCTGTCACGATCAATCGCGTGGGCTCTATGGTTTGTCCATTTTTTACAGAAGAAAAGGTTATCAATTTTGACACAGCTAAAACGAGTAATCAGGACCACTTCCGCCGTTACTTTACTGAAATGGTGAATGAGGGAGTTAGTGTGGCACCATCTCAATTTGAGGGTATGTTTGTGTCGGGCGTGCATACGGTAGAGGATATTGATGCCACCATTGAGGCGAACTATCGCGCGCTCAAACGTCTATGAGCTGGCAAGGTGGCTGGAAAAGAAGAGGACCGTGGCTGGAAGTCACGCCAGGACGGGAAGTCACAGACGGGGAAAAAAACAGCGCTGATGCTGTAGATCAGTGGTTGCTGAACCGTTTGGAATTACCGGAAAAGCTGTGGCGCAGACTGCGTCATGAAAAAGAGATTGAACTTACAGGGGACCGGCTGCGGCTGGCCCTTTTTCCTGTAATGAACCTTGGCATCACCCCTCGTTGGTATGATTTGGAGGTACTGCATGAAGATGATTTTTGCCTGGTAGTGCATAAACCAGCAGGTATGGCAGTACATCCAGACGGCGCTGTGCAGGATGGTCCGCTGACGTTGGATCATGCTGTCGCATCCTACTATGAGATGAATGGCATACATGCGGCGGTACGGCATGTACATCGTCTGGATGTGGATACGACGGGCCCAGTGCTATATGCCAAAAATGAATTTGCGTTGCTCAAGCTGGACGAGCAAATGAGAGCTAAGGATATCGGCCGCAGGTATGTAGCTTTGGTACGAGGGAAAGTACCTCCATCGCTGCGAACGTTGGATTGGCCGATTGGCAAGGACAGGCATCATAAGCAGCGCCGCCGTGTATCTCCGACTGGGCAGAAGGCGGTTACCCATATTGAACTTGGGGAAGTTCGGGGAAGCGGTCCAAGTGCAGTGAGTCTCGTATATCTGACGCTGGAGACAGGCCGGACGCACCAGATTCGCGTACATCTTAGTCATGCTGGCTACCCGTTGCTTGGGGATGTATTATACGGGGGTCGGGCTACTGATTTTGGCAGGCAGGCGCTGCACGGAGAGCGTCTTACCTTCTGTCATCCGCTGAGTGGCGAAACAATTACGGTGGAGGATGCTTGGCCGGATGATTTTCAAATGCTGCACAAACAGCTATAAAAGATGGCATGCCTTCTATTTTGGCGCATATACTTGAACCTAGAAACGGTTTGCAATATGGAGTTTCCGTGCGCCTGACCAGAAGTCAGAGGATGTGCGGAGACTGCCCAAAGGAGGATGCCATCCTTGAACAAACAACAGAATGATCAGCCGCAAGGCTTGCGTTTTGATATTTATGAACGCATTCATTTGACGGAGGAAGCTGCCGGGATTGCTGAGTTGGAGGAAATTGAGCTTCTGCCACGCATTCAGGTTGTAACCCACGGCGACCATGCCGCTTTGCGAGGGCATTTGCTGCTGGAGGGCGTGTACCGCACACCTGAACAGATCACGAGCGAGCTTCATCATTTGATCCCTGTGGAAATTACCATTCCACTAAACCGCGTAGGGAGATTGGAAGATATCTCTGTCGAGATTGAAAATTTTGATGTGGACCTGCTCTCTTTACGTAGTCTAAACATTACAGGTGTTCTTTCTTTGCATGGCGTGGAAAGCTCGCACGCGGAGGAGACGGCGGTCTGGCTGGATGAGGAATTCACCGTAGTGCATGCACCTGAGCATCCGGTTCAATCCCATACCGCCGATGGAGAGTATCGCCATGCAGAGGCCTATTCTACCAATGACTCGACCTCCGATTACGTTATAGACCCTGAAACCTCCTACAGAGTGCCAGCACAACAGGAGTCCGTTTCATGGGAACAGCTGTCTGAGGGCCATGGAGAACAAAAGGCATCGTCGGAACAGCAAGGTTATGAGTCGGCAGTAGATCCTAACCGATTCTATGAGCCTTGGACGGGTAAAGCAGTTGAAGACAGCTCTCCAGAGGTCAAGCATGAACATGGGTCTCCGGAAGTGTGGGGATTTCAGCAAGAGGAAGCATGGACAGGGGGGAATGAACCTAAAGTATCTTCCGCATCTCCCAATATAGTATATGACCCTTTGTTGAATGAACCGCATCTTGCCACGGAGTCCGAGGTCTATTTAGAGCCACAGTTGGAGGAGAGTCAAGTAGATAACTTTGACTTCAGGCCCGAAGCGTCAGAACAGGTGAACCACGAGGCCCGTGACACCTTTACTGAGGATAAGCCAGAGATGCGTGTGGCGCTTAACAGTAAAAAGGATGAAGGGGCAGACGAGCCAGACCCGGTTGTCTACTCATCATTGCTCCAATCCAGCCGTTCGGTGAAGGAAGCCGAATACCAGCAGCAATTGGAGCAGGAGCCGCAGGATCAGGATCAGAAAGCCGAAGAAGAGCGGGAGAATGCCAAGTGGAAGAACCTTTTTTTTCATACACAAGATGAAACACCTTTTCGCAAGGTGCGGTTATGCATTGTACAGCGCGAGGATACACTGGAAACCATAGCTGACCGTTATCAGCTCAGCACACGTGAGCTTCAACTGTATAACAGATTGGCGGAGCATCATGTGGAAGAAGGACAGGTATTGTACATCCCTTGATCCGGTTGTTGAAAAATGCACAGCGGGTGTTGACTATAGTCAATGGGAAATGTATGATGTGGTATAGTTATTGAAAGACTGAGATCGGGAAGAGTAGGCAGCAAGCCCTTCAGAGAGTGGAATTGCAGCGCTGTGAGGTTCCGCAGGAAGCTACTGGCCGAAGTCACCCGGGAGTCGCCTGTTTGAACGGTTCCTCATTTAATTCCTACGGAAGATAAGAGGTTCACGGTAGAATAAGGCCGGTCCGCAACCGTTATCTGCATAAAGTGTCACACCATGTGTAATGGATCAGTGGATACATACACTAGGGGTGAAACAAAGGTGGTACCGCGAGAGAACAGCCTTTCGTCCTTTGAGGATGAAGGGCTTTTTTTATTTGCCAATTGAAAAATCATGGAGGTATCCTGATATGTCAGAACAAGACAACAAGACAACCTTGGAAATGCCAACAACGTACGATCCAAAATCAGCAGAACAAAAATGGTACAAAACGTGGATGGAGAAGGGCTATTTCCGCGCCGGGCAACATCCAGAGGCAGAGCCTTTTACAATCGTTATTCCACCACCGAATGTTACAGGTATGTTGCATATTGGACATGCTCTTGACTTTACTTTGCAGGATATTATTATTCGCGCCAAGCGGATGCAGGGTTATGATGCCTTGTGGCTGCCAGGGGCAGACCATGCGGGTATTGCTACCCAAACAAAGGTAGAACAAAAGCTGCGTGAAGAAGGCCTGACACGTTATGATTTGGGCCGCGAGAAGTTTTTGGAGAAAGTGTGGGAGTGGAAGGAACTTTATCTGGATAACATCCATAATCAATGGGAAAAAATGGGTTTCTCTCTCGATTATTCTCGTGAGCGTTTTACGCTGGATGAGGGACTGTCCCAAGCGGTACGCGAGGTATTCGTTACACTGTACAAGAAGGGTCTGATTTATCGCGGTAAACGCATCATTAACTGGGACCCTGCTGCACGTACTGCATTATCGGATATTGAGGTGGAATACAAAGAGGTGAACGGAAATCTGTATCACCTGCAATATCCACTGAAAGACGGTAGCGGATTTATTACGGTAGCCACTACACGTCCTGAAACAATGCTGGGCGATACAGCTGTAGCTGTACACCCGGAAGATGAACGTTACAAGCAAATGATCGGCAAAACGCTTGTGCTCCCAATCATCGGACGGGAAATTCCGGTCATTGCGGATGACTACGTTGATAAAGATTTCGGTAGCGGCGCGGTTAAAATTACACCGGCTCACGACCCGAATGACTTTGAAATGGGACAACGTCACCAGCTGCCACAAATTACGGTGATGGACGAAACGGGAACGATGAATGCCGAAGCAGGCAAATATCAGGGCCTTGATCGTAGCGATTGCCGTAAGCAAATCGTCGCTGATCTGAAAGAGCAGGGCGTACTGATTCGTATTGAAGAGCACGTACACCAAGTAGGCCACAGTGAGCGTACAGGTGTAGTTGTAGAACCTTATCTGTCCACACAATGGTTTGTGGAAATGAAGCCTCTGGCAGCTAAAGCGATTGAAGTGCAGAAGGCTGGCAACGGGGTAAACTTTGTACCGGATCGCTTTGAACGAACTTATCTGCATTGGATTGAAAATGTGCGTGACTGGTGTATTTCCCGTCAATTATGGTGGGGACACCGTATCCCGGCTTGGTACGATGAGGAAACCGGAGAAGTTATTGTATCGGCGGAGGACCCTACAACTTTGCCTGAGTACGCTGGCAGAAAGCTAAAACAGGATGAGGATGTGCTGGATACTTGGTTCAGCTCGGCTTTGTGGCCGTTTTCGACACTGGGCTGGCCTGAGCAGACAGAGGACCTCAAACGTTACTATCCGACTAATGTCTTGGTTACAGGCTATGACATTATTTATTTCTGGGTATCGCGTATGATTTTTACCGCGCTGGAGTTTACAGAAGAGATTCCGTTTAAGGACGTACTTATGCACGGGTTGGTTCGTGATGCGGACGGTAGAAAAATGTCCAAATCCCTCGGCAACGGTGTTGATCCGCTCGACGTGATTGACCAATATGGTACCGATGCCATGCGTTATATGATTTCCACCAGTAGCACGCCTGGGCAAGACCTTCGTTTCCGCTGGGAGCGGGTGGAGCAGGCCCGTAACTTTGCCAATAAAATCTGGAATGCGTCACGCTTTGCGCTGATGAATCTGGAAGGCGTCACTTCGGCAGATATAGACATTACTGGTGACTTGAGCACCGCTGATCGTTGGATCCTGCATCGTCTAAACGAAACTTCACGCGACATCACGCGTCTAATAGATGCTTATGAATTTGGCGAGACAGGCCGCCTTCTGTATAACTTTATTTGGGATGATTTGTGCGACTGGTACATCGAGTTTGCGAAGCTTTCCCTATATGGCGACAATGCAGAGGCGAAAAAGAAAACGCAATCCGTACTTGCATATGTATTGGATCGGACGCTGCGCATGATTCATCCGTTCATGCCGTTTATCTCTGAGGAAATATGGCAGCATCTCCCGCATGAGGGAGAAACGATTACACTGGCCGCTTGGCCTGTTTATGATCCGGCTTTTGAGGATAAGGATGCAGTCGCTGAAATGAATTTGCTGATCGACGTAATTCGCGCTGTACGCAATATCCGCGCTGAAGTCAACGTGCCGATGAGTAAGAAAATTGAATTGCTCATAAAACCCGGCGATCAAGCCGTTCTCGATATCATTAACCGCAATGGGGAATATGTACGTAGATTCTGTAATACGTCTGAATTCGACGCAGGATTAGAATTCACCGTTCCAGATAAAGCGATGACATCTATAGTTAGCGGCGCAGAGCTATACCTGCCGCTGGCCGGACTGCTTGATATTGCCCAGGAAATTAGCAGACTGGAAAAAGAACTTCAGCATTTGAACAGTGAAGTGGAGCGCGTGGAGAAAAAGTTATCTAACCAAGGCTTTGTGGCGAAGGCACCAGCTAAAGTCATCGAGGAAGAAAAGGCCAAGCAAGCCGATTACTCAGATAAGCGCGCTAAAGTTATCGCACGTATTGAAGAACTCAAGGGATAATTTCACTCACAATAAAATGACCTGAAGGTGAAGAGGATGTCAGATACGATCAGGGGCGGAGATACGGCTCCTTTACAAAGCTATGATGAAGCAGTGGAATGGATTAACGGCTTGATTCCGTTTGGTATCAGACCCGGATTGGAACGAATTGAACAGCTAATGAGTAAGTTGGGTGATCCGCAACGGCATCTGAAGTTTGTGCATATTGCGGGAACCAACGGTAAAGGCTCGACTTGTGCCTTTCTGACCTCTGTGCTTCTGAAATGTGGGTACGATGTCGGAACTTTTACGTCGCCGTACATCACCTGCTTTACGAACCGTTTTCAATTCAATGGGACCGATATTCCCGATGAAACGCTGGTTTTGCTTGCCAATCGCTTGTATCCGTTGGTGAAAGAAATCGCAGATAGTGAATTGGGATCACCTACGATGTTTGAGGTATCGACAGCGTTGGCTATTTTATACTATGCTACGGTATCTTTCCCAGATGTTGTGGTATGGGAGACAGGTCTCGGGGGAAGGATGGATGTAACTAATATCGTGAGTCCAATCGTCTCGGTTATTACGAATGTCGGCTATGACCATACGGATATTTTAGGAGATACGCTCGAACAGATTGCAAGGGAAAAGGCCGGCATCATCAAACCGGGTGTACCTGTCGTCAGCTGTGTTTCCCAACCCGAGGCTATTCAGGTCATACGTGACACGGCGGCAAAGCAAGGAGCTACCTTATACCTGGCAGGAGAACAGTTTACGTATGAACGGCTAAATGGGGATGAAACAGCTCAGACCTTTTCATTTGCGGGGCCCTTCCGACATATGGAAATTGACATCACGTTGTTAGGCGAGCACCAATGTTCTAATGCGGCAGGAGCTATGATGGCACTTGAGGTCCTACGTCAGTATATGGCTTTTGTGTTGGATGATGCAGAACTGCTGGAGGGCTTTAGGCAAACTGCCTGGGCAGGGCGTCTCGAACAAGTCAGTACCTCTCCGAGGATTGTCCTTGATGGAGCTCATAATCCAGAAGGAGCACAGACGCTGGCCAAGAGTCTTCCTCAAGTGTATTCGTACAAAAAATTGGTTTTAATGATGGGGATGCTGTCAAACAAGCATCATGAAGCATACTTGCAGCATATACTGCCACTAGTGGATACGCTTATCCTGACCGAGCCCGATTTTCGCCGCAAAATGAATGCCGCTGAATTGGCTCATCTCGTGGAGAAGCTGCGGCCGTCTTATGCCAAAACGGATTTAAAAATAATTGTAGAAGGTGACTGGAAAAAGGCTCTTGGCCTGCTTCAGTCACATACGGAAGCGGAAGATCTGGGGGTGGTGTCCGGCACGCTGTACCTTATTGCGGATGTACGGGCTACCCTTATGTATCAAACCGATTCGGAAAAAGGTTGGTGAAATTTGTTGATTACTTCGGAACATGTTCATTTTATCGGTATCGGCGGCTACGGGATGAGCGCGATTGCTCGGGTCATGCTGGAGATGGGTTATACCGTGACTGGCTCAGATGTGGCATCACAAGAGCTGACAGAAAAACTGGCGGCAAAAGGCGCAAAAATATATATTGGACACACGCCTGAGCATATTGCAGGCGCGGATATCGTCGTCTATTCAACAGCATTGTCACGTGACAATGTGGAGCGGGTTGCAGCGGAGGAATTGAATATTCCAACTCTGCACCGTTCGCAGATGCTGGCTCGCTTGCTTAACGAACGTAAGGGAATAGCTGTTGCGGGTGCGCACGGTAAAACGACAACCTCTTCCATGATCGCTCTGGTTATGGAGAGATGTAACGTTGATCCAACGTATATTATTGGCGGCGAAATCACGAATTTGGGGACGAATGCCAAAGCAGGTAAAAGTGAGTTTGTCGTTGCTGAGGCGGATGAGAGTGATGGTTCTTTCCTGCAATATCATCCTTGGCAAGGCATCGTAACCAATATTGAAGCGGATCATTTGGAAAATTACGATGGTGACTTTAATCGTCTGAAAAGTGCCTATGTACAGTTTTTGAGTCAAATTCGACCGGATGGGGCGGCTATTGTATGCGCAGATGATCAGAATATCCGGGAAATGCTGCCTCAACTCCAGACGCGGGTCATTACTTATGGAGTGGAGCATGAAGCGGATTATATGGCGACAGATATCCAATTAGGTGACCGTCGATTAAGCTTCACTATGAGCCGCAAGGGAACAGCACTCGGAACGATCGAACTATCAGTGCCGGGTAAACATAACATGTATAATGCGATGGCGACTGTGATTTCATGTTTGGAAGCAGGGATTCCCTTCGATCAAATCGCTGCGACAATTGTGGAATTTCACGGCGCGAAGCGTCGTTTTCAAGTACTAGGTGAAAGCAATGACATACTGATTATTGATGACTATGCGCATCACCCAACAGAGATTGAGGCTACGATTAGCGCAGCGAGAGCGACTGGCAAACGTATTATTGCTGTATTCCAGCCGCAACGCTATAGCCGTACCTTTTTCCTGCTCGATGCGTTCAGCCGCGCGTTTAGCGAGGCTAGTGAAGTTATAATTACCGATATTTATTCACCAGCGGGAGAAAAACAGATTGAAGGCGTGCATTCTTCCAAGCTCGTGGATTTAATCGTCCAAAACAGCAATGCGAATGCAATCTATTTGCCGACCAAAGAAGCTGTGATTGAGGAGTTGAAAGATCGCTTACAGCCGGGTGATCTTGTGCTGACGATGGGAGCGGGAGATATCTGGAAAGCAGGTGACGCGTTAGCGCGTCATCTTCGCGGACAGCAAGTGTAATACGTATAAAAAAAAGCTGTTACGCCAATGAATCACATTTATTCAAGGGTATTCCGAACACGATTGTGTTTCGGGATACCCTTTTTTTGTAATGCTGGGGCATATATTCTTAGCTTGACTCATACAACAGACTATGAGGAAGTATGGGACAAGGAGGGAGTGCATCCATGAACAAGACCAAGATGACATTCCGGTTCGACCAACAGTTGCCGGAGACAAACCGGGAGGATAAGCTACAGGTGCTTCCGTACAAAAACGAGTCGATTACGAACGAACAGCGTAAAACTGATAACCCGCATAAAGGAACGGAACGGAACAGAGGAATGAAGAAAGATACTGTAGCTACGCAAGAACCAGAGATCAATGAGCATGAGGATCTGAATAAACGCATTTCAAGTCGTCGTTTTGCTCCGACATTAAGAGTACAAGAGGGATGGGATGACCCCTTTGGTCGTTCGGCGGCTTCCTGGTCAGATGCGGAAGTTCTACTAGATAGCCTGGAAGAGGATGAGGAAGCTTATCATTCTGTCCAAGAGTACAGAAAGCGTCCGCCCCATCCTTCTAGATGGAAACTGGTTGGCTCTGTAGCCAGCGCGCTGGTGACCGGAGGCATGTTTGGATATATTATGTTGTTACTGTTTAACGGAGGAGGCATGGTCCCGGGATCAGATCCTTCAGTAGAGGAGGCAGTACCGGTCTTTAAAGAATCTGTTGGTGTGGATGCAATATCTGCAAAAGAGAATTCTGTCCCTGTCACTGTCATAGAGGCTCAGGTACCTCCACAAACCTATTATTTACTACAATATGGGGTTTTCAGCACTCCAGAACGGGCCTTACAAGCAAAAGAAGAACTGTTGAAGGCAGGCATTGCAGCAGGTGGGGATACCGAGGACCAAAACCGGGTATATGCAGGAATATCGCCGGATAGGGAGCAAGCCAAGTTGCTCAGCAATCAGTTGAAAACACAAGGAGTCGAATTGTATGTTCGTGAGCTTGAATTGCCTGGAATCGAAAAAGCGGCTTACCGAGGCGAAGGTGATAAACTCACTAGCTTTTTTCATTTAAGCAGTTCATTGGTGGGTAAGTTGAGTGGACTTTCCTCAACCTTGCTCGGAGAAGGAGGTCCGAGTACGGTGTCAGCCTCCGACATGAAGGAGCTGAACGACCTGCATCAGCAGTGGACACAAAATATCACTGCACTTCCCGCTGGGCTATCGAAGGAAGCGGCTGTCTCCGCAACCTCACTTGAAAAGGCAATGAGCAGTGCGATCTCAGCAATTGGGGAATATAATAAGAACACAGCCAAGGAACACATTTGGGAGATTCAGTCCTCCATGATGGAATATGTTTTGCGTGAGAAGGAATTTATCCAATTCATAAAACAATAAGCTAACCATATTTTCCGGCAAGGAACTGGAAATAGTTCCCCATGCCGGATTTCTGTTTGTATTGCAGTACAAATCACCGTATAATAATGAAGGTGTCAAAAAATGGCGAGGGAAGATCAGGATGAAAAAAAATGTAGGAATGCTTATATTGTTTTTGTTGCTCGGTTGGCTCTTGGGTGCATGGATTGCCAAAGCCCTTCAATCGATCAAGTTCCTTTCCTTTCTGACCCACCCCACTAGGATATCTTGGTCGCCGAGAGCGGACCTGGATATTATCAGCTACAACATAACGATAAATTTTGAATTGAGCCTGCTTAGTCTGATCGGCATCATTGCCGCGTTCTGGCTGTACCGCAGGCTCTAACTGATGAAAAGGAGCTTCCCTTATGGACGGGAAAATTACGCCCCGCATTATTCTGGCATCGACTTCACCAAGAAGGAAGGAATTGCTCGCATTTTTGAGACTCCCCTTTGAGGTGGTGCCGAGTCATGCGGATGAGAGCACGCCTGAGAGCTGGACGCCTCAGCAAATCGTGGAGACCCTTGCGGCACGCAAAGCCGAAGCGGTCGTGAACACAGCCGCTCAGTCGAAGGAAGCCGGACTGGTGATTGGCAGTGATACCATTGTCGTGCTGGATGGTTCGGTATTGGGCAAGCCTGCCGACCATGCGGACGCGGTTCGCATGCTGACTGCATTGCAGGGAAGGACACACCGTGTGTACACCGGGGTAGCCTGCATACATACCGGAACCGGCGAAATGCTTGTCAGACATCGCCAAACGGAGGTTACAATGAAGCCTCTGAGTCAAGAGCAAATTGTGGCATACGTGAATACTGGTGAACCGTCTGACAAAGCAGGAGCGTATGGCATTCAAGGCATGGGTGCTACGCTGGTGGAATCTATTCAGGGTTGTTATTTTAACGTCGTAGGATTGCCGCTTTCCTTGCTGTCGGACATGCTGTCCGATTTTGGAGTGAATGTGTTGCATCCATAAAGGGGATAAACATATGCTGGAGTCGCCAATACTGATGCTTCGCGACCTCCCCCATGAAGAACGACCAAGAGAGCGCATGATGACATATGGGGCGGATGCCTTAAGCAACGCGGAGTTGCTGGCAATATTGCTGCGTACAGGAACGCAAAATGAGTCTTCGGTGCATTTAGCGCAGCGTATTTTGCAGCAGGCAGGAAATTTGCGTCAACTGGTGGATATGAGCATGAGCGAGTTGACCCAGATTAAGGGCATTGGGGATGCTAAAGCGATACAGCTAAAAGCGGGTATCGAACTGGGGCGTCGATTAGCATTGTCTCGCCATTTGGAGACCCCGGTGATTAGTTGCCCGCGGGATGTGGCAGATCTGCTGTTTGAGCAGCTTCGTTATTTGCAGAAAGAGCATTTTGTATGCTTGTTCCTTAACACTAAAAATCATGTCATTGCTCAGGAAACACTATCTATGGGTAGCCTGAATTCTGCCATCGTGCATCCTCGTGAAGTATTTCGGGCAGCAATCAAATGCAGCAGTGCTTCAATAATTTGCGCTCATAACCATCCGAGCGGTGATCCGAAGCCAAGCCCGGAGGATGTCCAGTTGACTCGCCGCCTGATGGAAGCGGGCAACATCGTGGGTATCGACGTTCTTGATCATATTGTGATCGGGGACGGGACCTTTGTAAGTTTGAAGGAACAAGGTCTGATATAATATAATATTTAAATCAAACATTTAAATACGACCGGATAATCCGGCCTGAATAAACCGTTTATACATGGATAACAGATTTCAGGGAAGAGAAAAGGAGATTACATCATGCTGGGTGGCTTTACAAAAGATTTGGGAATAGACTTGGGGACGGCAAACACGCTTGTATACGTAAGAGGTAAAGGAATTGTGGTTCGTGAACCATCTGTAGTCGCTTTGCGTACAGATACAAAAACCATTGAGGCTGTTGGTGAATCTGCGAAAAAAATGATCGGTCGCACACCGGGAAATATCCGTGCGATTCGTCCGATGAAGGACGGTGTCATTGCTGATTTTGATACGACAGCAACGATGATCAAATATTTTATCCGTCAGGCGCAAGCCCAACGCTCTTTGTTTCCACGCCATCCGAACGTGATGGTTTGTGTACCTTCAGGCATTACTGCGGTGGAGCAGCGTGCTGTTGAAGATGCGACGAAGCAAGCAGGCGCAAGAGAGGCATATACGATAGAGGAGCCGTTTGCAGCAGCAATTGGCGCTGATCTTCCTGTATGGGAGCCTACAGGCAGTATGGTTGTCGATATCGGTGGAGGTACAACCGAGGTGGCAGTCATTTCCCTGGGCGGGATTGTAACAAGCCGCTCCGTGCGTGTGGCTGGCGATGAAATGGACGAGTCCATCATCCAATACGTAAAGCGCCAATACAATCTGATGATTGGTGAACGGACTTCAGAGCAACTGAAAATGGAAGTTGGTTCAGCTATGCCATTAGAGCAAGTGGAAACCTCGGAAATCCGCGGACGTGATCTGGTAACAGGTTTGCCGAAGACGATCACGATTACTTCTGATGAAATTAGTGAAGCGTTATCGGATACAGTCAATGCAATCGTGGATGCGGTCAAAGTAACACTGGAAAAATGCCCTCCCGAGTTGGCAGCGGACATCATGGATAGAGGAATCGTACTAACTGGTGGTGGAGCACTTCTGCGTAATCTGGACAAGCTGTTGGCAGGTGAAACCGGAATGCCGGTGATCGTAGCGGAAAATCCTCTGGATTGTGTGGCAATCGGTACAGGTAGAGCGCTGGAAAATATTCATTTGTTCAAATCGCGCAGCAGTTCTGCCGTCCGTTCCAAACGTTGAATCGGGGGTGTAGGAACTGTTTAAGCTGTTTGGCAATAAAAGACTATTTGTTCTATTGATCGGAATCGTTCTGTTTATTGCCCTTATGGGGATTACACTTGGACAGAGAAATTCCTTAACCTGGCCCGAGAAGTTCGCCAGAGATTCAATTGGCTTTGTGCAAGGTATCTTTTACAGGCCCGCTTCAGCAATAGCGGGCTTCTTTGAAGATATCGGAAATATGCGCAGCATCTACGAAGAAAATGAACGGTTAAAAATTGCTGTAGCAAAGCTGACTCGTGACCAGATTCAGACCCATAATTATGTTGAAACAAATGCCAGACTGCAGAATGAACTGAAGTTCACCCAAACGCAAAAGGCGAAGAATAATTATGATTATCGTGTTGCTCAAGTGAACAGTGTCAGCAATGATTCCAAAACGCTTGTGATCGATATTGGTGAGAAAGACGGAGCGAAGGTTGGTCAGGAAGTCAGTTCGCTTGAAGGATTTGTAGGAGTCATTAGTCAAACGGGGAATTTTACGTCCACCGTTACACTGTTGACTACATTGGATCCTAAAAATCCGAATTCTTATGCCATTGCAGCGACAGTCTTGGGCAAGGAAAATCAATCGTTTGGTATGATTGAAAGCTATGATCCGGGTACGAACAGATTTCAAATGACTCGCATTGAGGAAAAAGATCCAATCGCAAAGGGTGATCAGATTATTACGTCTGGCGCAGGCGGGAAATTCCGCAAAAACCTAATGATCGGAACGGTAGAGAAGATTCAGGTTGGGGAGTTTGGCAAAACACGGACAGCGATTATTAAACCGGCAGCCAGCTTTGTGGATTGGAAAGAATTGCTCATCCTCTACACTCCTGAGGTACCGGAATAATGAAGATGCGCGGTCAGGTTCTAATACTGCTGCTGTTTGTACTGTTTATAGCTGAAGGGACGATTCTTCCGTGGCTTCTTCCGGATAGTTGGCATTCAAGAATGGTTCCGAATTTTGTGTATGTTGTGATCTTGTTTGTGTCTGTGTATTACAGCCGTCATACAGCATTGGTGCTAGGTATTGTTTTTGGACTTATTCATGATGTAGTGTTCTACGGGTTTATCATTGGACCTTATTCTTTTGCAATGGGGTTGTCTGCATACTTATTGGGGCTTGTTTTTACAGCTCGACGTGCGCAGATGCCCATTATGATGGCAGCCGTGTTGATTGGTAGTTTCCTGCTGGATTCTATGCTATTTGCCATTGATCAGCTGTTCCAGCTGAATCATCAGACTTTCAATTGGGCGCTTGCTCAGTATATGATTCCTGATTTATTTATCCATTTTCTGTTCGCCCTCATCATTTATGTCCCAGTTCGCAAGCAATTGCAGCGTTTGGGTACCCGTGTGAAAAAGGAAGAGGCTGTCTAGGTCTTTTTACACACATTTTGTCCGGGTTAGCAGGGATTTGACGTCCCGGGGACGAAATGATTGAGATAGGAGGGACAGGCTAATGGCGGTGAAATCGAATCATGTCACGATTAAAGGCATCAAAGATGGCCTGGTATTCCTGCTGGACGATCAATGCGAGTTTGAGGATTTGCTGGGTGAGCTGCGTTTTAAGCTGGAGCACAGTCATCAAAATATTTTAACAGGCCCGATCATTCATGTGGATATTAAGTTGGGAAGCCGAGAAGTGACAGAGGAACAGAAGGAAAGTATTCTGGAGATTTTGAAGCAGAAGGGGAATCTGCTCATCAGGTCTGTAGAATCACCTGGACTGCCTGTGGAAGTGCAGGGAAAGCCCCCTATTCACACGGTGACAGGAATTATCCGTTCTGGTCAAGTGCTTCATCACAATGGGAACCTACTCTTTTTAGGAGATGTAAACCCGGGTGGAATTATAACATGTACTGGTGATATTTATGTCCTCGGCGCTTTGCGAGGCATGGCGCATGCGGGGATGGAGGGAAATAGTGAAGCGATTATTGCGGCTTCCTATTTTGCACCGACACAGCTGCGAATTTCCGAAATGATCAGCCGTCCACCAGATGAATGGGAGACACGTGAATCCGGTATGGAATTTGCGTATCTCAAGGATGGCGCTATGCAAATAGATAAAATGAGCAATATTGTGCGTCTGGGCCGCGATTTTAACGTGTTCAAAGGGGTGTAGCACATGGGAGAGGCTATCGTCGTCACTTCAGGAAAAGGCGGCGTCGGCAAAACGACGACGTCAGCCAATATAGGAACAGCGCTTGCACTGCTCGGCAAAAAGGTATGTTTGGTGGATACGGATATCGGTTTGCGTAATCTAGACGTTGTGATGGGTCTGGAAAACCGGATTATTTATGACCTTGTTGATGTAGCGGAAGGTCGTTGCCGTTTAAATCAGGCACTGGTTAAGGACAAGCGTTTTGAGGAGCTGTATATGCTGCCAGCCGCTCAAACCAAGGACAAGAGTGCTGTTACGCCGGAGCAGGTTAAGGATATTATTTTGGAGCTTAAAAAGGATTTTGAATATATATTGATCGACTGCCCTGCGGGTATTGAACAAGGCTTTAAAAATGCCATTGCCGGGGCGGATCAGGCCATTGTTGTGACCACTCCAGAAAATGCAGCCGTACGCGATGCAGACCGGGTAATTGGTTTACTGGAAAGCTCACATGTGATATCACCCAAGTTGGTGGTTAACCGCATTCGCAATAGCATGGTTAAATCCGGAGATATGCTGGATATTGATGGGATTTTACAAGTGCTTAGCATAGACCTTATTGGGATTGTGCCGGATGATGAAATGGTAATTAAAGCAGCTAATACAGGGGAGCCTACTGTTATGAATCCAGATTCACAGGCCGCGATTGCTTACCGTAACATTGCGAGACGGATTTTGGGCGATACAGTGCCCCTCATGCAGCTGGACCAGAAGAAAAGCGTGATGACACGCTTTAAGAAGTTTTTTGGTATGGGTGGATGAGGAAAACAGGAAGTTATGGCTGGTAAATTGCTTCCACACTTTCTATGTGATTTTCCATTGGTTCTAAGGTAGGAGCTGTAGTAGTATTCATTTGTAATACTAGACACTTAAATAAGTAGTAATCTTATTTAAGTGTTTTTGGCTTGTTTTTTTAATTTCCATAATACAGTTTCTCAAAATTTAGGGTCACTACATAAATATCATAAATACAAAACATAACCGGTGCGCTAGCGCCGGTTTTTTTTTGATTTTTAGGTGCGTATTCCCGAACCGGACAACATAAGTTGAAGCCCGTCCTCATAAGATGTATCAAACATACCTCGCCGAGGGGGCTGAACAGGATGAATAAAAATTCCGGAATCAAGCAGCGCAGAGAAGAACGTATACAGCAGCTAATCGCGGGAAGCAAAGCGGAGACGTATCCCTCTGGCATATATCAGAACAGGCACGGGGATAAAGATATGAAGTCGATGCCTATAGTCAGTGCCAACTCGCCCAGAGACCCAGAAACTGAGTGGAAAAATGAGCGGCAACGCTGGCAGCAATCTTTTGGGACGAATCGTGGTCCGTCTTTTTGGACTTCCTTTTGGCGAAGATCAGTCATAGCAACGGTATTATTTGGAATGGTATGGGGAATGTTTCGTTGGGATATTCCCTATGCAGTGAATTTGAGAATGTTTATTGCAGATGCCTTGAATAAGGATATGGACTTTGCAGCCGTCGGACAATGGTATGAAACTTATTTTGACGGAGCTCCTTCCTTTTTGCCGATTTTTGGCGAGGAGCATGAAACGCACAAGGTAGACGCAAGTCGAAAGGGATCTCCACCGATCGAAGGCAACATAACACAGCCTTTTGTACTGAGCCTTAAAGGGGTAGAAATTACGCCGAATGTTACCGACAACGGGGCAATCGCTGTTAAAAGTATAGATGCAGGACGAGTATTAGACATATTAAATCATCCCGAAAGCGGGATTTCGGTTACAGTTCGACACACAGGCGGTATCACAGCAACTTACGGAAGGCTTTCCCGCTCTACCTTAAAAGTGAACGACTGGGTTCAGGAGGGAGATGAGATCGGTGTACTGCCAGCAAGTCACAGTGGCAGCGAGGCGGCAACTTTGTTTTTAGCAGTTCAGAGAGGGGATCAGTACATTGACCCGTCGGAAGTGGTAGCCCTTGATTAATGTCCGAGGAGTGACCTTATCACTACATCCACTGTTTGTATTGGTTATGCTGACCTCTATATTAACTGGACATTTTATCGAGATCATAACTTTATTTACATTGGTGTTTATTCATGAGCTAGGTCATGCGACAGCTGCTTCGTTGTTGGGCGCGCGGGTGCTTTCCATACAGATGTTACCCTTTGGAGGAGTGGCGGTCATTGAGGATCAGGGGAAGCTCAATGCGTGGAAGGAGATTGTCATTGCGCTAGCGGGGCCCCTGCAAAACGGAATCATGATCATCATCCTTTTGTGGTTCAGAAATGTGAGTGGGCTGGAGTATAATTATGTAAATTATATAATTCAGGGGAATGCAGTTATTGCACTGTTTAATTTGCTGCCCATTTTACCACTTGATGGTGGAAAAATATTGCAGTCAATGATTAGCTTATCTTGTTCTTATCGCCGCACATTAGTGTGGACTTTTAGAGCCAGTATCGTAACGAGTCTGCTATTTTGTATGTATGGTATTTCGCCGTTGTTAAGGCAAAATGGACCTATGCATTTAAATCTGCTGGCGGTAGGGATTTTTTTGCTTTATTCTAATATTGTGGATTATCGGAATATCCCTTACCGTTTTATACGGTTTTTGCTGGGGAGGGACGAGCTTTTTTACCGCGAAGTAGCTAAGGGGAGCATTGCCTTACCTATTATATCCCTGCCAGTGAAACATTTGGAGCCTATTTTGCGTCTTTTCAGAAGAGATCGGTATCATATGATTTATGTTATGAATGAACAGGGACGGATTGTAGCCGTACTGCCGGAGCAACGTCTTATTCGCTCTTATTTTGCGACACGCCCGCCAGATGGTGGAGAACCCAAGCCCAAATAATGTTTTATGAGTTAAGGAAGAGGCTGTATCCAGAGAGGTTGAAAAACCATGAAGCAAATGATTGTACAATGCCAGCAGCAGATGACCCAAATGGCGCTGTTGGAAGAGGGACGATTGGTTGAATACGCGGCTGAACTACCGCGAAAACGGGGAATTCTAGGTTCTTTTTTCAAAGCGAGGGTGGTCAATGTGCTACCAGGTATGCAAGCCGCCTTTGTTGACATTGGACAGCGAAAGAATGCCTTTTTGTATGTAGATGACGTACTTCATGCTCATTTGGACAAGCAGCCGGAGGTAAAACCATCCATTTCTGAAGTGTTAAAGGTGGGGCAGGAAATTGTAGTGCAGGTATTAAAAGAGGCTGTTGGTAGCAAAGGAGCCAGGGTCACCACTCATTTTTCACTTCCGGGTCGCTGGATCGTATATATGCCCCGTGCTGATTATGTGGCCGTATCCAAGAAGATCGAACGTGAGGGCGAACGTACCCGTTTGAAAGCAATGGGAGAGCAGCTACGCACAAGTGAGGAAGGACTCATAATCCGTACCGTTTCGGAAGAAATGAGTATAGAGGCGATTGAAAATGATTTAAATCAACTGCGTAAGCAGTGGGCGGCTATTCAGCGTAAAGCTGGTGAACACTCGGCTCCGTGCGAATTACATCGGGATTTAAGTATCGTTCAGCGATTGATTAGGGATGTGTTTACACCTGAACAGGATGAACTGGTTATTGACAGCGAAGAGCAAGCAAAGGATGCAGAAATAATGCTGCAACAGATTGGTCCTGCGAAAGCTCATGTAAGTATATTTCGTGGTGCAGAAGAAACGATTTTCAAAGCTTATGGCATTCATGAGCAGCTGGAACGCGATTTTGCGCGAAAGGTATGGCTGCAGGGCGGCGGATACATTGTCATTGATCATACGGAGGCATTAACCGTCATTGATGTGAATACGGGGAAGTTTACGGGAGGCAGTAATCTGGAAGAGACGGTGACCCGGACTAACATTGAAGCAGCTGAAGAGATTGCCCGCCTGGTACGTGTACGTGATATTGGAGGTATCATCATCATTGATTTTATTGACATGGAACAAGAGGAGAACCGTCGGGAAGTATCCTCTGTGCTGGAAGCAAGATTGAAGAAGGATCGAACCAAATCTTATGTTGTCGGTTGGACGCGGTTAGGTTTGCTGGAAATGACCCGCAAAAAAGTGCGTGAGGAAAAGACGCTCGTGTAGAGCGATGCGTAACCAAAAATCATTTTATAACTAAAGGTTGAATGTGTACAAAGCTTGTGCTACAATCATTTAGTATGTGTGATGCGTAAGATTGGCTGCACATGCTGTAACCGCTCCAATCAGGTACTGAAGTGCAGTATCCTAAGGGAATCTGTCACCTGCTATTAGGCGAGTCTGAGACATAAGGAGGTGCAAGCAAATGTACGCAATTATCGAAACAGGTGGTAAGCAATACAAAGTTCAAGAGGGCGACGTATTGTTCATCGAGAAGTTGGAAGCTAATGATGGTGAAACTGTAACGTTTGATCGTGTTCTGGCAGTGTCCGGCGACAATGGCTTGACAGCAGGTACACCGCTTCTTTCTGGAGCTTCTGTAACAGCTAAAGTTGAGAAGCATGGTCAAGGTCAAAAGGTCATCGTATACAAATACAAACCTAAAAAGAACTACCATGTGAAGCAAGGTCATCGTCAACCGTACACGAAAGTGACGATTGAAAAAATCCAAGCGTAAGAGGGTGCGATAAGTGATTATCGTGCGTATTACACGACTGGAGGATGGCAGCATACAGGGGTTTTCCGTTAAAGGGCATGCGAATTTCGCTAAATCTGGCGAGGATATCGTATGTGCTGGCGTTTCAGCGGTAACGGTAGGAACTGTCAATTCGATTGGAGCTCTTACGGACGTTGAGATGGAAACGGAAATGGAAAACGGCTTTTTAAGCGCGTATCTTTCTCCTGAAAGTTATCATGATGCGAACGCACAGGTTCAACTGTTGCTGGAGTCCATGGTGATTATGCTGACAAGTATTGCTGAATCATACGGTAAGTATATTCAAATAGAAAATAATCAAAGAAGGAGGTAGACATCATGTTGAAATTGACATTGGATCTTCAATTATTCGCATCGAAAAAAGGTGTAGGTTCCACAAAAAACGGACGTGACAGTAGATCGAAACGTCTTGGAGTGAAACGTGCTGACGGTCAAGCAGTTACCGGCGGTAGCATCCTGGTTCGTCAACGCGGAACGAAAATTCACCCGGGCACGAACGTGGGCATCGGTAAGGACGACACTCTGTTCGCGAAAGTGGACGGCGTTGTGAAGTTCGAACGTTGGGGCCGTGATCGCAAAAAGGTGAGCATCTACCCGATCGACGTTGCTCCAGTAGCAGCTACTGTAGAAGCTTAATAGCGGCTTAGACACGCTGAAAAGCCTCCGGCACTTTTGTCGGGGGCTTTTTTGCATGATGGTAATGAACTGGAAAGATAGTCTGTGCTATACTGGATTAAGGTTCTTTAATAATCCATTTAATTTCGCAGAACGGAGAGAAGCCATGTTCCAGCGGATAAGAGCGCCTTATCTGGCGTTGGGTTCCATTCTGATTCCTTTGGTTTTTTCACTGCTCTATCCTGAAGTATTAACGATTATTTTATTAGCAGTATGGTCTGTAGTTGCTGCATGCTTTGGTATGTGGTATACGCAAAGACAGGTTGAGTATGAGCGGAAAGCTGCTTTGCGTTCTTTTGAGCGTACAGCGATTTCAATGCTTAACCATCATCGGCATGACTGGATGAATGACTTGCAGGTGCTTTATGGATATATTCGTATGAATAAGCATGATAAATCTGTTGCTTATGTGGAAACAATAAAAGGGCGCGTGGCGGAAGACAGTAAAATATCTAAGTTGGGTATTCCCTCACTGGTGTTTTATTTGCAGTCTTTTCGCGTGAACGCTGGTAATTTACAGTTGTCGGTACAGGTTGAGGAGCAGTTAAAGTTAGACGCTGTCATGTCTCCCGAAGACGGCGAGTCGCTTGCCTCGGCCGTCATAGAAACGGTGCGTGCGTATCAATATGGCGGGGGCCGGTCGTCCTGGGGAGAAGTGCGCAGATTGACACTTTTTTTCGGTATGGATCAGAATGATGTTATCGTCCGTTTTGAAGGAAGTGACATACCTGCGGATTTGAATATCCTAAAGCGGGTCAGATCCGTACTCGGAAGTGAACGCATTCGAACAGAGAAGCTCCCTACGGGCGAAATGCTTCAAATTCGGATGCAGTGCCAGACATAAGGAAGGTGTAACCATGTTTGTAGATAAAGCGAAGATTTTTGTTAAAGGCGGTGACGGTGGAGACGGATTGATTGCGTTTCGCCGTGAGAAATACGTTCCTGAAGGTGGTCCAGGTGGTGGTGACGGAGGAAACGGTGGAGACGTAATTTTCCGTGTAGATGAGGGTTTGCGTACCTTGATGGATTTTCGGTACCAACGTCATTTTAAAGCCCAGCGTGGAGTAAAAGGTCGCAACAAAAGCCAACACGGAGCCAATGCGGAGCACATGATCGTACGTATACCACCGGGAACGGTCATCATAGATGATGATACTGGTGAAGTAGTAGCAGACATGACACGTCATGGTCAACAAGTTGTTGTAGCTAAAGGAGGACGCGGAGGACGCGGGAACATCCGTTTTGCTACGCCGAATAATCCAGCGCCTGAGTTGGCTGAGAACGGCGCTGAGGGACAAGAACGTTATATCACGCTTGAGTTAAAAGTAATGGCTGACGTAGGTTTGGTCGGGTTCCCTAGTGTAGGGAAGTCTACCTTGTTGTCGGTTGTATCTTCCGCAAAACCGAAAATTGGGGCATACCACTTTACAACGATTACTCCGAATTTGGGCGTTGTGGATGTGGGTGATCATCGTAACTTTGTGATGGCGGATTTGCCTGGTTTGATTGAAGGAGCTCATGAAGGTATTGGGCTGGGTCATGAATTTCTGCGGCACATTGAGCGGACACGTATTATTATCCATGTCGTGGATATGGCGGGCTCCGAAGGACGTGATCCGTTTGAAGATTGGACTAAAATTAACGACGAATTGAAGCAATATAATGCAACATTGGCTGAGCGTCCACAAATTGTGGCGGCCAATAAAATGGATATGCCGGAAGCTGAAGAAAACCTGACTCACTTCAAAGAGCAGATTGCTTCTATACGTCCTGATCTTGAAATCATGCCTATTTCCTCACTGACACGTCAAGGTGTGAAGGAATTGCTCTACCGGGCTGCTGATTTGCTGGATCAAATACCGGACGAGCCGGTTGTTGAGGAAGTAGCAGAAGTCAATGAACGTAAGGTATTTAAGCTGGATACAGCAGAAGACGATGGCTTTACAATTGTGCGTGAAAACGACACATTCGTGGTGCAGAGCCCTAAAATTGAGCGCATGATGAAGCGCATGCAGTTGAACTCGCATGATGCCATTTTGAAATTAGCAAGAACGTTACGCCATATGGGTGTGGATGCTGAGTTACGCAAGCGTGGCGCCAAAGATGGTACATCTGTACGCATTGCTGATTTCGAGTTCGAATTTGTTGAAGGCAGCAGCTACTACTAAATTTCAAATAAAGGTCTAAAACCTGAACGGTTACTGTACTATAGGAAACTCTATAGAAGGCAGTAGCCGTTTTTTGCATTGTTTGCTTGCCGATTTTCAAGAGTTTCGATATAATGTCCTCTATACAAAAACATAAGTCTTTGAGGAGAGGACGTTCTTGAAAGAGCGCTATTACTTGGTACGGGAAGATATTTTGCCTGAAGCTATTGTTAAGACCATACAGGTGAAACTGCTGCTGGCTTCAGGAGATGTTAAAACCGTGCATGATGCCGTGGAGCAAGTTGGGCTAAGCCGAAGCGCCTTTTATAAATATAAGGATGGCATACATTTGGTTAACCAGCTGGAGCGTGAGCGAATTGTCAATATCTCTATTGATTTAGAGCATCAATCCGGAATGTTGTCCAGGGTGCTTGGCAGAGTGGCTGATTTCGGAGGCAATGTGCTGACGATCCAGCAAAGTATTCCACTGCAAGGCAGAGCCAACGTAGTCATCTCGGTAGAAATGTCCAGACTCAGTGAAGAGTTGGGTGTTCTACTGGAGGGCTTGGAAGACATCTCTGGAGTTAAACGTGTTCGCCTGATTGGGCAAGGTTAAGGCAATACAGTTCATTAGACATAAGTTCGCGGGAGGGGAATGGATGAAACCGGTCAAAGTAGGATTGTTAGGTTTGGGGACGGTTGGAACGGGAGTCGTTCGAATCGTAGAAGGCAATCAGGAAGACTTGAGCAGACAAGTCGGTTCACCGATCATCATTGAAAAAATAGCTGTAAAAAACATAGAAAAATATCGTTCCATTGAAGTGGAGACGGCCAAGCTTACTGAGGACCCATGGGAAGTTATTCGGGATCCTGAAATTGATGTAATTATTGAAGTTATGGGCGGCGTTGATCAGACGAAGGAGTACATTCTTGAAGCGCTGGAGCGGGGGAAACACATCGTAACAGCAAATAAGGACTTAATGGCTTTGCACGGTTCTGAAGTATTAGCAAAGGCGCAGGAAAAGCAGTGTGATATTTTTTATGAAGCTAGTGTAGCGGGTGGTATTCCGATCATTCGTACATTAATTGAAGGCTTTTCCTCTGACCGCATTACCCGCATTATGGGGATTGTGAACGGTACGACAAACTTTATTTTAACAAAAATGAGTCAGGAAGGGGCCTCGTACGAGGAAGTTCTCAAGGAAGCGCAGGAGCTTGGGTATGCTGAATCGGATCCGACCTCAGACGTGGAAGGACTGGATGCAGCTCGTAAAATGGCAATTCTCGGCACGCTTGGTTTCCGCTCTAATGTAGAGCTCAAGGATGTAAGTGTCAGCGGCATTTCAAAGGTAACCAGTGAAGATATTGCTTTTGCTAAAAAACTAGGATATGAAATGAAATTGCTCGGCATTGCAGAGCGCCAAGGTGATGAATTTACGATTAACGTTCAGCCGACCATGGTACGCAAGCAGCATCCACTGGCTTCAGTGAATGGGGTATTCAACGCGGTGTATGTGCATGGTGAAGCAGTGGGTGAAACCATGTTTTATGGTGCGGGTGCAGGTGAAATGCCGACGGCAACATCGGTTGTAGCCGATTTAGTAGCTGTAGTGAAAAATCTCAAACTTGGTGTCAATGGGCTTAAAGCCATCGTTCCTTACAATCCTAAAAAAATTAGTAACGATGAAGATGTGTATTTCAAAAACTTCGTGCTTCTGCATGTGGATGATAAAGCAGGGGTGTTGGCACGGATTACGCAAGTATTTGCTGAATTTGATGTCAGTCTGGCATCTGTTGTGCAGCAACCGAATGAGGTTAACCCCGATGCTGAAATTATTATCGTGACTCATTTAGCCAGTAAAGCGAGTATGAAAAAGGTTTTGGAGCATTTTGAAACTTTGGACGTCATCCGTCGCATCAAGAGCGTATATCGAGTAGAGGGATAGTCAATAAAAGCAGGAGGAATTGTCTGTATGACCGTTTTAAAAACAGCAAGAGTGCGTGTGCCTGCGAGTACGGCCAACTTGGGTCCCGGCTTTGATACATTGGGCATGGCATTGTCCTTATATGCATGGATTGAAATGAAGGAGGCCGAACAGACGGCTTTTCATTTATACGGAAATGAAATGAATGGTGTTCCCCAAGATAAAACTAATCTGATTTTCAAGGTAGCACAAATGGTTTTTCGGGAAGCAGGTGTATCTGTTCCTGAGCTCGATATTTCGATGTACTCGGATATTCCGCTTACTCGTGGTTTGGGCAGCAGTGCTTCTGCCATTGTGGGCGCTTTGGTCGCTGCCAATACGTTGATTGGCTCGCCTCTGCCGGATTCCAAGCTGTTTGATATGGCAAGCGCCATTGAAAAACATCCGGATAATGTTGGAGCTTCCCTGTTTGGTGGTATTATTACAGCGATGTGGGATGGCGAGCATGCTAGGCATTTACGACTTGAACCGGATGCTAATCTGGAGGTTATGGTAGTTATTCCAGATTTTCAGCTGTCCACGTCGAAAGCCAGAGAGGTTCTACCCGCGCATGTATCATTGAAGGATGCCGTATATAATATAAGTCATGCTTCCATGCTGGTAGCAGCATTGGCGTCGGGAAGAACCGATTTAATTGCCGAAGCGATGCGTGATCAGCTTCATCAGCCTTACCGTGCGGCGCTTGTGCCGGGTATGACAGAGATCCTGCAGGATGCGCACCATTATGGTGCCTTGGGTGTGGCTCTCAGTGGGGCTGGACCGACGCTGCTGGCATTGATGGATCAACGGGAGAATCGGAAAGCGGAGCTGGAGCAGTATTTAACGGATACCATGAACAAAGAGGGGATCACTGCTTCTGTTTTAAAATTGCGCCCTGAGAGTGAAGGAGTTAAAGTATATACAGAAGGGAATACACTCCCTTTTATGGATATGATTAAAGGGGAACTTACGATATGAAACGAATTGCACTTCTTCCTGAGGGGACCGTTTCTCATGAAGCGATTAAGTATTTGTTAGGAGATATGCCCCATGAATTACTGTTTTACAAGCATATTGCGGACGTATTTCAGGCAGTAGACAAGGGACAGGCAGACTATAGTGTAATTCCCATTGAAAATACGATTGATGGCTCTGTAAGTTTGCATATGGATTGGCTTGTACATGAAGTAGACATTCAAATGCAGGCGGAATGGGTATATCCTTCAATTCAAAATCTTATTGGACATCGTAGTGAGTTTACGAAGGATTTGGACAAGCTGGATTTGAGCAAAGTGGTCAAAATTATGTCTCATCCTGTAGCGCTTCCCCAGTGTAAAGAATTCATACAGACTTCCGCACCTCAGGCGGAGCTGGAGAGTGCAGGAAGTACGGCAGAAGCCGTCGAAATTGTTAAACATAACCCCGGTAAAGGCTGGACCGCTCTCGGAACCAAGCTTGCGGCTGCCAAACACGGATTGGATATTTTGGCCAGTAAAGTGACGGATCACGATAACAACTTTACCCGCTTCGTCTTGATCGGCCATCAACCTATAAGTCTCCCGGGTACGCCTGAAGGTCAACGAACCAGTATTTTGGTCACGCCGCCGCAGGATTTCCCGGGAGCGCTGCACCAGGTTTTATCCGCATTTGCATGGCGCAGGTTAAATCTGTCCCGTATTGAATCGCGTCCGACCAAAAAGCAATTGGGGAATTATTATTTTTACATTGAAGTTTTGGAATCTCTGCATTCCGTTCTGCTTCCGGCAGCCTTTGCAGAGATCGAGGCTTTGGGGTGCCATGTACGTATTCTTGGCTCTTATCCAAGCTACAAGTATGTTGAAGCAGCGATCGAACCTATTTTAAAGGAACATTAATCGGAGGTGTGGTTTTAATGGCAGAACAATGGATCTATCTGGATGGGCAGCATGTGACTAAGGAAAATGCAAAGGTTTCCGTATATGATCATGGATTCTTGTACGGAGACGGTATATTCGAGGGCATTCGTATTTATAACGGGAATATTTTTAAATGTAAGGAGCACTTGGAGCGTCTGTATGATTCTGCGAAATCCATTCAATTAAACATTCCGTTGTCTCCTGATGAAATGTTGGAAGCAATGGCTGAAACGATTCGTCTTAACGAAATGCGTAACGGATATATCCGTCTGATTGTATCCCGAGGTGCAGGAAATCTAGGTTTAGATCCTCTTCGTTGTGCGAAGGCGAGTGTTATCATTATCGTGGAGCAGCTCGCCATTTACCCGGAAGAAGCTTACTTGACTGGCCTGAAGACAATTTCTGTCTCTCAGCGTCGCAACATCCCAGATGCTTTGAATCCGAAGATTAAATCATTGAACTATCTCAACAATATCCTCGTGAAGATCCAGTCTAACTATGCTGGTGTAGGTGAGGCTATTATGCTTAATTCCCAAGGGTATGTGACGGAAGGCTCTGCGGACAACATTTTCATTGTCAAAAACGGAGTGTTATATACACCTCCTTGCTATTTGGGAGCGCTTGAAGGGATTACTCGTAATGCTATTATCGATTTGTGTACTAAGCTTGGATACCCCCTTAAGGAACAACCTTTTACACTGCATGATGTTTATGTTGCGGACGAGGTGTTTTTTACAGGAACTGCGGCAGAAGTTATTGCAGCTTATGAAGTGGATGGTCGTACGATCGGCTCCGGCGTTGCTGGCCCAGTGACTTTGGAACTCCTGGCTGAGTTCCGGAAGATCGTGGATCAGGATGGCTACAAAGTGTGGCAGGACTAAAATAAAACCGAATCCTTTTAACTGAATGCTCGTGAGAGTATTCGGTTGAGAGGATTTTTTTGTTTGTATGGGGTCATTCGCCCGGGAGGTGCATAGGATGTAATAACAGAAGCCGGGCGTTTATCCCGCCCGAACGAAAGTCTAGGAGGTTTGTGACCTGTGAAAATACACATCGTCAAAAAAGGTGACACTCTGTACTTGCTGGCACAGAAGTATAATGTGACGCTGGAGAAAGTTATTGCCGCCAATCCCCAATTGGCAGACCCTAATCAGTTGAGCATCGGCGAGAAAATTAAAATTCCAACAGACCCTGTTACGATGGAAACACAGCCGTCAACGGTATATCAACACAAGGTTAAGCAAGGAGATTCATTGTGGAAGTTGTCCAAGGCGTGGAATGTACCGCTTAAGCTAATTATTGATGCCAATCCCCAGCTTAAAAACCCGAACGCACTTTTGGTTGGAGAAACAGTTAATATTCCACACTATAAAGAAGAGGCGTCTGATTTTACTGAGAATAAAAAAAATACCGCAGTCAAAGAAGAGATGACACAGCCTAAACCTGAATCCCCAACCAAGCAAGAACTTACCCAGCCCAAGGCGGAGTTGACGCAGCCTAAGCAGGAGAATATGCCTAGCCCTAAAGAAGAGATGACACAGCCAAAAGAAACAG
>NZ_JBODQH010000001.1:3970000-5534284 GCF_052119485.1 Paenibacillus sp. DRB1-1
AGTGAGGCTGGTGTGTAGGCAAATCCGCACATCGTAAGGCTGGGCTGTGATGGGGAGCGAAAATTGTAGTAGCGAAGGTCATGATCTCAGACTGCCAAGAAAAGCCTCTAGCCAGGAGAAGGTGCCCGTACCGCAAACCGACACAGGTAGGCGAGAAGAGAATTCTAAGGCGCGCGGAAGAACTCTCGTTAAGGAACTCGGCAAAATGACCCCGTAACTTCGGGAGAAGGGGTGCCTCGGTAGGGTGAATAGCCCGAGGGGGCCGCAGTGAAAAGGCCCAAGCGACTGTTTAGCAAAAACACAGGTCTGTGCGAAGCCGCAAGGCGAAGTATACGGGCTGACGCCTGCCCGGTGCTGGAAGGTTAAGGGGAGTGGTAAGCCCTTCGGGGCGAAGCTATGAACCGAAGCCCCAGTAAACGGCGGCCGTAACTATAACGGTCCTAAGGTAGCGAAATTCCTTGTCAGGTAAATTCTGACCCGCACGAATGGCGTAACGACTTGGGCGCTGTCTCAACGAGAGATCCGGTGAAATTTTAATACCTGTGAAGATGCAGGTTACCCGCGACAAGACGGAAAGACCCCATGGAGCTTTACTGCAGCTTGATATTGAATTTGGGTACGATCTGTACAGGATAGGTGGGAGCCGTTGAATCTTGAGCGCCAGCTTGAGAGGAGGCATCCTTGGGATACCACCCTGATCGTATCTAGGTTCTAACTTGGTACCGTAATCCGGTGCGAGGACAGTGTCAGGTGGGCAGTTTGACTGGGGCGGTCGCCTCCTAAAGAGTAACGGAGGCGCCCCAAGGTTCCCTCAGAATGGTTGGAAATCATTCGAAGAGTGCAAAGGCAGAAGGGAGCTTGACTGCGAGACCTACAAGTCGAGCAGGGACGAAAGTCGGGCTTAGTGATCCGGTGGTACCGCATGGAAGGGCCATCGCTCAACGGATAAAAGCTACCCTGGGGATAACAGGCTTATCTCCCCCAAGAGTCCACATCGACGGGGAGGTTTGGCACCTCGATGTCGGCTCATCGCATCCTGGGGCTGAAGTAGGTCCCAAGGGTTGGGCTGTTCGCCCATTAAAGCGGTACGCGAGCTGGGTTCAGAACGTCGTGAGACAGTTCGGTCCCTATCTGTCGTGGGCGTAGGAAATTTGAGAGGAGCTGTCCTTAGTACGAGAGGACCGGGATGGACGTACCGCTGGTGTACCAGTTGTTCCGCCAGGAGCACCGCTGGGTAGCTATGTACGGAAGGGATAAGCGCTGAAAGCATCTAAGCGTGAAGCCCCCCTCAAGATGAGATTTCCCAGTATGTAAGACCCCTTGAAGACGACGAGGTAGATAGGTTGGGGGTGGAAGTGCAGTAATGCATGGAGCTGACCAATACTAATCGGTCGAGGGCTTATCCTAAAAATAAAACGCAAATGAGTTTCGGATCCAGTTTTCAGGGTGTAACCTTGAAGGTATGTACAAGTGACATACGACAAGCGCATGGCTATTCATTCACACGATAAGTGATGAACCGAATAACCGTACGGTAGAATTTGCACAGCAAATTCATGTTTGGTGGCGATAGCGGAGGGGTTCCACACGTACCCATCCCGAACACGACCGTTAAGCCCTCCAGCGCCGATGGTACTTGGACCGCAGGGTCCTGGGAGAGTAGGACGTCGCCAAGCAGAGTTTTATGATTAATATTCCCTGATAGCTCAGTTGGTAGAGCACTCGACTGTTAATCGAGTTGTCACAGGTTCGAGTCCTGTTCGGGGAGCCATATGGAGAGGTGTCCGAGTTGGCCGAAGGAGCACGATTGGAAATCGTGTAGGCGCCAAAAGCGTCTCGAGGGTTCGAATCCCTCTCTCTCCGCCATAATTATTTTATTGTATGGCCCGTTGGTCAAGGGGTTAAGACACCTCCCTTTCACGGAGGTAACAGGGGTTCGAATCCCCTACGGGTCATAAGTAGTATGGAGGCTTAGCTCAGCTGGGAGAGCATCTGCCTTACAAGCAGAGGGTCGGGGGTTCGAGCCCCTCAGCCTCCACCATTTATTTAAATAGCAGTCCCTAATATTATCGCGGGGTGGAGCAGTTCGGTAGCTCGTCGGGCTCATAACCCGAAGGTCGCAGGTTCAAATCCTGCCCCCGCAACCAATTAAATTTTGAATGTAAACTGCTATGGAACTGTGGTGTAGAGGCCTAACATGCCTGCCTGTCACGCAGGAGATCGCGGGTTCGAATCCCGTCAGTTCCGCCATTTTTACAAAGTTATATTACCCTGTTGGGAGCCATTAGCTCAGTTGGTAGAGCACCTGACTTTTAATCAGGGTGTCGAAGGTTCGAGTCCTTCATGGCTCACCATTCATGAACTTATATGTCATGGATATAATGATATTGCGGACGTGGCTCAGCGGTAGAGCATCGCCTTGCCAAGGCGAGGGTCGCGGGTTCGATTCCCGTCGTCCGCTCCATATTTGCGCCCTTAGCTCAGCTGGATAGAGCGTTTGACTACGAATCAAAAGGCCGGGAGTTCGAATCTCTCAGGGCGCGCCATTAACTTCATAAGCCGGTGTGGCGGAATTGGCAGACGCGCGCGACTCAAAATCGTGAGGGAAACCGTGGAGGTTCGAGTCCTCTCACCGGCATCTATTTCGGGATGTAGCTCAGCTTGGTAGAGCACCTGGTTTGGGACCAGGGGGTCGCATGTTCAAATCGTGTCATCCCGATTCAAAAGAAAAGTCGCTGGAAGCAGCGGCTTTTTTGTTATATTAATATCTTTTTGTATAAATCAGTAATCGTCAGGTCACACTAACACAAAAAGTGGGACGGAAGGGATTACTGTGAAGCGATTAAGTTGGAAAAAACAGATGAAACGGCGCTGGAAACAGTGGAGAAGAACAGTGTGGGCTTGTAGCATTTTTGGTGCGGCTTGTTTGCTGGCAGGGTTGGGTATTCTGTTTTCGAATTATTTGCAGGCTATGTTGTCACAGCCACTCGCTACTACCGTCATGGCAGAGGAGAGCGTGGAGGAGGCTTCACATCTCAGTCCAACTGAAGATCACTCTTCACAGACGCAACTATTGCAAAGTATTCGTGCTTCGGGTATAAGCAGGAAGACCCGTCTATTAACCACCTACGTATGTGGTACGGAAACACTTTCCTTGGGAACACTAAGTTCACAGCAGCTAGAGACCTTACTGAAGCAACATCCCGATTGGAAGGGACGACTTAATACCAAAGGAGAGGTGTGGCTGGAGCGCAGGGTGGAAGACTTGTCAGAGTCATGCAAAGAGCGTGGATACATGGGTTTGAGCACTGACGGCCAGCTTACATTGTATGAAGGGCTACCTAAAAGAGAAAAAGTTATCCGCACTTTTTTTCAATTGGATGTGGGTTCCATGGAGACGGCCTTGCCAGAAGGGGTGTATAAACAACTTCAGCAGGGGATCCGTGTACAGGATATAAATGAGTATAACAGTGTAATCTCCACTTTTAGTGACTTTGCCGTGGAGCGAACACAAAGGGTATTAAAGCAGCACTATTGATTACAACTACGGAGACGTTAGGCATTGCCCATGAGGTGAGGCTTGAAGCGTCTCTTTTTATGTTTTTACTCACGTTTAAATTTTTTCCTCTATTAGATACAAAGTTTTGTTATAATGAAAAGAACGACACATATGTTCGCTTTATATGGTATTTGGCTATGATTATATGAAGAATAACGTCTGGCTATTGTTTAGTTATGCCATGTTTGAGCGATAGGGGAGAGATTTTTTTGCGCTTTTTAGGAATTGATCCGGGCATTGCCATTGTGGGCTTCGGATTTGTAGACAAGATTGGCAGCAAGGTAGTTCCTGTACAGTATGGCTGCATCCAGACGGAGGCCCATACACCGGAAGAAGAAAGGCTGCTTCATGTGTATGAAGGCATGTTGCAATTAATAGATAAATATAAACCTGATGCAGTAGCACTGGAAAAGCTCTTTTTTAATCGCAACGTTACAACCGCTATGTCTGTAAGTCAGGCACGTGGGGTGCTGGTACTAGCTGCAAAACAACGTAATTTGCCTATAGGTGAATACACGCCGATGCAGGTAAAGCAGGCTATTGTAGGGTATGGAAAGGCTGAGAAGAAACAGGTACAAGAAATGGTTAGAATGTTTCTAAAGCTTCAAGTTGTGCCCAAACCGGACGATGTAGCGGATGCTTTGGCGGTGGCTATTTGTCATGCGCATTCTTATGGACTAAATTCAAAATTAAATGAGGTATTGCGAAAATGATAGATTTCTTGCGTGGTTCTGTAGCCCATTTGGAAAATGAATATGTCGTTTTAGATGTGCAGGGTGTAGGGTACCGAGTATTTTGTCCGAATCCTTACGCGTTCGCCAAAACTGAAGGTCCAGTGGTTATTTACATTCACCATCATGTAAGGGAAGATGCTATTTTACTGTTCGGTTTTCCGACCCGTGAGGAGCAGCAGCTGTTCCGTAAACTGATTGATGTATCTGGTATTGGACCGCGTGTTGCGCTTGGTATTTTAGGAGGCGGTACGCCTGCTCATGTGGTAACGGCGATTTATCAGGAGAATATCACATTTCTCACCAAGTTACCGGGGATCGGTAAAAAGACGGCACAACGTATGATTCTGGATTTGAAAGACAAGCTGGACGGTATTGGCTCGTTGGGAATGGCAACCGGATTGTTTGCTGAGCCTGTCGTAGAAGAAGGCGAAGGTTCATATTGGGGCGAGGCCCGTGAGGCACTCAAGGCGCTGGGTTACACTGATGCTGAGTTGGATAAGGTATGGAGCAGAATGAAGAAAGATGCGAAACCTGATGAATCTGCTGATATTTTGATGAAGCGGGCTTTGCAACTGTTGTTTGCCGGATAGGACGATGATGTCCGTTAACAAATGTCTGGTGAAAAGAGGAGCGATGGAATATGGATGACCGGATTATTTCCGCCAATTTGATGATGGAAGACCAGACGGCGGAGCTAAGCCTTCGCCCCCGTTATCTAAATGAATATATCGGGCAAAATCAGGTTAAGGAAAATCTGAAAGTATATATTGAAGCGGCCAAAATGCGTAAAGAAGCGTTGGACCATGTACTGTTATACGGACCGCCGGGGTTGGGTAAAACAACTCTTGCTAACATTATCGCCAATGAGTTGGGGGTTAATCTGCGTACAACTTCAGGTCCTGCAATTGAAAGACCGGGAGATTTGGCAGCGTTGCTGACCAATCTTCAAGAGGGTGATGTTTTGTTCATTGATGAGATTCATCGCCTTCATCGTACGGTGGAAGAAGTCATGTACCCTGCGATGGAGGATTTTGCGCTGGACATTATGATTGGTAAAGGCCCGAGTGCACGCTCGGTCCGTCTGGATTTGCCACCCTTTACCCTTATAGGGGCCACTACGCGCGCTGGGCTGCTCTCTGCGCCATTGCGTGACCGGTTTGGTGTTATTAGTCGTTTAGAGTTTTATACGACAGACGAGCTGGCTTACATCGTGTCCAGGAACGCGGATATTATGGAGATTGAAATTGTCGGGGATGCGGCAGAGGAAATCGCATTGCGTTCGCGGGGGACACCGCGTATTGCCAACCGACTGTTAAAAAGGGTGCGTGATTTTGCCCAGGTTGCCGGAGACGGTATTATTCATTCTGAGTTAGCTGCAGAGGCGCTAAAGAGGCTTCAAATAGATCCACTCGGGCTTGATGAAATTGATCATAAAATGCTTAAGGCCATGATTCATTCATTCCGAGGCGGACCTGTAGGATTGGACACAATTGCTGCAACTATTGGTGAAGAGAGTCAGACAATTGAGGATGTGTATGAACCCTATTTGTTACAAATTGGTCTTTTACAAAGAACACCTCGGGGACGAACAGTGACTCCGGCGGCATATGCTCACCTTGGAATCCCAATGCCAACGGACCCACGGTGATTAGGAAACATGATTCACTTTAAAAAAAATCATTTCATGGTTACACGCAAGTATGATGAATACGATATCGGCTGACGGATGATTGAGGGAAGTGAGAGTGTAAGTAAGATTCGAGCGGGTTCATATTTTGGGTTATTCCGCCGATGTATTTAGAGGGACAGACAAGGGTCGAGATCCCGATAAATTACGCAATATAAGTGCTAGACAGCTAGATTGGGGGAGCCAGAAATGAGTGGAGAAGCATTTAACCGAAAAAGTATTTTCGGTGCATGGATGGGCCGGGCCAAACGAGCAGCAGCGATTATGGTATTAGCTACAGTGTGCATACCTTGGTCTTCGGGCGTTCACGCTGCTGCCGCCCAAGAGGATATTCGAGTAGTGATTTTTGCGGATCTAGGTAGCAAATATAAAGCGACAGTCCCCGCTGTAACCTTGAAATCATCAGGAGGTCTGAGTGTTGGACAGAACAGTGGAGGCAGTTTTCAAACTTGGATGGGACTGTCAGACAGTACCGCTCGTTTTAGTGTAGACAGCTATCGGGTGAAGGTACTTGAAGGAAATGAAGCAGCGGCGATAAAAGCGGCCCAAGCCCTGCAAAAGACTAATGATAAACCTACGGTTTTTATCGGTTCAAAAAATGGTAGCTCTGTGTATCAAGTGTACGCGGGAACATATGCTAGTGAACAATCTGCGCAGGCTGCTGTACAGCGGATTTCCTCCGCAACCGGAGCGCAGCCCGAGGTTAAGGGAAACAAGCATTGGTCCACAGGAAGCTACGGAAGCGAGCAGGAAGCTAATCTCGTTCGAACGACAATTGCTGCGGCAGGCTTTGATGCTTTTACTGTGATTCAATCAAGGGGCCAGTATGCTGTATGGGTTGGAGAAGAAAGTAATGACAGCAAGCTGTCGGCTTTGAAAACAGAGCTGGAGAGCAAGCAACCAAGACTCACGCTGTCCAAAGTTAATGCTACTCAAACCGGCCTCATTATAAGACAGGAAGCAGGAGTCACGACCGGCTCGCAGGTGATGTCTCATTACATGCTAAGTGGTTCTGATAATAGCAAGGTAACTGTCAATGGCGGTAATAATGGAATACAAGTGATGGAGAGATCACAGCGTACATATCGCGGCCAGATGGAGATTGGCATGACGTCAGGCCAGCTGGCGCTTGTGAACGAAGTTCCTTTGGAGCAGTATTTGTATTCCGTGGTAGGAGCAGAGGTCTATTCCTCATGGCCAGATGAAGCGCTCAAGGCTCAAGCGGTAGCGGCTCGTAGCTACGCGCTTGCCCAAGGCAATCGGTTTCAGATCGGAAATGTAGTAGATGGTACGTTAAGCCAGGCTTACAACGGTAAGAGCTCGGAACATGCCAATGTCAATGAGGCTGTAGATGCAACAGCTGGTGAAGTCATTAAAAGTGGCGGCAAAGTGGTCGAAGCTGTATTTTCATCTAATGCGGGCGGTGTCACAGCAGATGCTTCCGAGGTGTGGAACAGTGGTGGCGAAGCCTTTGCCAGCGTAGACAGCTCGGGGGATACTTCGGCACAAAAAGGAGCACAGGAATGGTATCATGTACTTCTCTCCAGTGGCAAGACAGGTTATATTCGTGAGGATAATGCTAAGGAACTGGAGGGTGTCACAGAAGCGGGGTTAGACAAAATAACCGTCACTGCGGAAAATACAAATGTGCGTCCTATTCCCCAAATCCAATCGACAGTTACACCAATAGCCAAGGCGCAGCCGGGCGAAGAGATAATTGTATTGGAAAAGGTGCCTCAGTCCGGAGACTATGCATGGGTGCGGGGGCCCTTTACGTCAGCTCAGCTTGCTAAATCCCTGCAAGGGAAAGTCACGGGCACAGTGCCTTCCTCTATTAATCACCTCGATGTCACTAAACGTGGTCCATCAGGGCGAGTGTTGGAGGTTGAAGCGAACGGATCCCCTTTGAAAGTGAAATATCCGGATATGTTTCGCTCAGCGATGGGCGGACTCCCGAGCACACTGTTTGATATTGCGAGTACCGGAAGTTATACTGTATTAGGCGCTGATGGGGCTACTTCTCATGTAAGTGGTACACAAGGCACTCAAATCCTGTCCGCATCTGGCAGCAGTACTTCAAGTGGTAACGGGGTGATCGTCATGAATGAAGATCGTCATGCACGGGTCATTGACAAAACACAAAGCTTTATTTTTACAGGTAAAGGAAATGGTCATGGTTTGGGCTTATCCCAATGGGGTGCCAACGGTTTGGCCGAGCAGGGGTATGATTACAAGAAAATTTTGCAACACTATTACAAAAATGTGGATATAGTTAAGGACTGACCAATATATGAACGTAAACGACTACGATTTTGAACTGCCTGAAACATTAATTGCACAGACACCTTTGCTGGATCGGAGCGCTTCCAGATTACTGACGTTAAACAAAAATAACGGTGAAGTGGGTCATCATACGTTTTCGGATATTGTGCAGTATCTTCAACCAGGGGATACGCTGGTGTTAAACGATACGAGAGTGATTCCTGCACGCTTGTTTGGCATCAAGGAAGATACGGGAGCAAAGGCTGAAGTTTTACTGCTTAAGCAACTGCAAGGGGACCGATGGGAAGCATTGGTGAAACCTGGTAAAAAGCTGAAAAAGGGTGCTGTTATCGTTTTCGGTGATGAGCTTAAAGCAGTAATTGAGGAAGAAGGAGATATGGGCGGAAGGGTACTTTCATTTTCATATGACGGTATTTTCCAGGAGATCTTGGACCGTCTGGGGCAGATGCCGCTTCCGCCGTATATCAAGGAACAACTGGATGACCGCGAGCGTTATCAGACAGTTTATGCTCGGCATGAAGGTTCTGCTGCGGCTCCAACGGCAGGGCTGCACTTTACAGAAGAATTGCTGGACCAGATTAAAAAGAAGGGCGTTACCGTTGCCTTTATCACACTTCATGTTGGCTTAGGGACGTTCAGACCGATGTCTGTGGATACGATTGAAGAACATGTGATGCATGAAGAATACTATTCATTGTCACAGGAAACAGCGGATGTACTCAATGAAACCAAGGCGCGCGGCGGAAGAGTCGTGGCGGTGGGGACGACCAGTTGCCGGACGCTGGAAACGGTGGGCAATAAATTCCTAGATGGAGTATTAGAGGCCAGTAGTGGCTGGACACAGATTTTTATTTATCCAGGCTATGAATTCCGTGTGGTGGATGCGATGATTACGAATTTTCATTTGCCTAAATCCACCTTGGTTATGCTGGTCAGCGCACTGGCGGGCAGGGAGAATATTATGCATGCTTACCAGGAGGCGATTGACCGACAATATCGGTTTTTCAGCTTCGGGGACGCAATGTTCATTTATTAATTAAGGATGGTAGAGAAAATATGGCACCAGCAATAAGATACGAACATATTAAAACCTGCAAGCAATCGGGAGCCCGTCTTGGGCGTGTACACACACCTCATGGAGTTATTGAGACACCAACCTTTATGCCTGTGGGAACTCAAGCTACTGTTAAAACGATGAGTCCTGAGGAACTGAAAGCGATGGATGCTCAAATTATTTTGAGTAACACGTACCATTTGTTTCTTCGTCCCGGCCACGATATTATTCGTGAAGCGGGTGGACTGCACAAGTTTATGAATTGGGATCGCCCTATTTTAACGGACAGCGGTGGATTCCAGGTGTTTTCCTTAAGTGAAATGCGCAAGATTTCAGAGGAGGGTGTTCATTTTCGCTCTCATTTAAATGGAGATAAGAAGTTTCTTTCGCCTGAAGTGGCGATGGAAATACAAAACTCGCTTGGCTCAGATATTATGATGGCCTTCGATGAATGCCCGCCATTTCCGGCTGAATATGAGTATGTGAAAAAGTCACTGGAACGTACCAGCCGTTGGGCTGAGCGTTGTTTGGAGGCACACGCGCGTCCTCATGATCAAGGGCTGTTTGCCATTGTACAAGGAGGCATGCATGAAGATCTACGCAAGCAAAGCGCTGCGGATTTGACTTCCATGGATTTCCCGGGGTATGCTATTGGTGGACTGAGCGTAGGTGAACCGAAACATTTGATGTATGAAGTGCTAGATTACACGCTTCCTCTGCTTCCCACCAACAAGCCAAGATATTTGATGGGCGTAGGTTCTCCGGATGCCTTGATTGAAGGCGCTATCCGTGGTGTGGATATGTTTGATTGTGTACTTCCAACGCGAATTGCTCGCAACGGGACAACGATGACCAGCCAAGGTCGTCTTGTCGTTCGCAATGCCCAATATGCAAGTGATTTTGGCCCGCTCGATCCCGCTTGTGATTGTTATACCTGTCGCAATTATTCACGTGCTTACTTGCGGCATTTGATTAAAGCGGATGAAACCTTCGGGCTCCGACTGACAACGTATCATAACTTGCATTTCTTAATACAATTGATGCGTAATGTCAGACAAGCGATTATGGATGACAGGCTGCTTGATTTCCGAGATGAATTTTTTGAGCAGTATGGTCTTCATGATAATGATAAAGGCTTTTAAGTTTTAGGTAGAGTATACGAAAGGGGGATTTAACATGTTTCATTTTGCTACAGCCGCTGCTGCACCCGGTGGAACTGGCGGACTTTTTCAAATGATCTGGCCACTGGCTCTGATGTTTGTAATCTTCTATTTCTTGCTGATTCGCCCGAATCAGAAAAAACAAAAGCAGCGTCAAACGATGCTTCAAGCTTTGAAAAAGGGAGATAAAGTAATTACGATCGGAGGTCTTCACGGTACAATTGTGGAGATTACGGATGATGTAGTAGTTTTGCGTGTGAATGATGTCACGAAGCTGACCTTTGACCGCAGTGCAATTAGTAATGCGATTGCAAAAGACACGGCATCTGAGGAAGTTGTTTCCAAATCGTAAAATACTTCTGACCGTTATGCAAAAACCGAGCCTTTGAGGAGGCTCGGTTTTTTTGTGTTGTTTTATTACATGGATACAAACATTTTGATTACTTGCTGAGATTAATGCCAAACATCCCACCACCTGCACCTATGACAAACGCGAAAGCTAAGTGTAACAGGTCCTTGCCGTTCATGCCCGCATCCAATGCCAGAAAACCGACCAGCAAAACGATTAGTCCATACAGGATGCCTGTAATACCGCCTTGATACCAGCCTTTGTTTGTGGATCTTTTACCGGCGACGAAGCCGCCAGATAGCATGGCGAATGCGTGGACGATGTACGTATACAATGATAAGTCCTGTTCCTGCATCTGTGTCAGCCACAAGAGTAGTGAAAGAATCAATGCGCCAAGCAGCATCCATGCAAAAGCATAAAATAAGCCGGATAAAATGGGATGGGCCAGACGAAACGAACACCAGCGGCGAATGAGCTCCATTGATAATTCCTCCTGTACCAAGGTTTGAACTATTATCATTCTATGGCCAAGCCTCCCTGCTTAGTACCAAGTCGCAAGCAGTCTTTCTCTTTATTTCAATAATTTAGCCTTTTGTTTTTTGTATGAGCCAAGTGAGGAACGGTCAGAATACGTGTACAATGAACGACTAATGTCTTATTGCAAGTACAGGGGAGGAGGCGAACATATTGAGTCACGATATTTTTGCTCATATTTTTCGGACGCTGCTCATGTATTTTATTGTATATCTGGTGATGCGCTTGATGGGTAAAAGGGAGATCGGCAAATTGTCTGTTTTCGATCTCGTCATATCGATTATGATTGCAGAAATTGCTGTATTCAGCCTGGAGGATATAAAACGTCCTCTTTATGAAGGGCTGATTCCTTTAGGAGTGCTGTTAATTTTGCAAATCGGGATTTCATTTTTCAGTCTGAAAAGTCGGCGACTGCGCTTACTATTTGATGGTAGGCCCAGTGTATTGTACTCCAATGGACAATTAAACAAGGACGAAATGGTGAAACAACGTTACAATTTAGATGACTTGCTGTTACAACTTCGTGAACAAAATATAGAAAGTCTGGATGAAGTCGAATATGTTATTTTGGAAACGACAGGTAAGCTAACGGTTATAGGTAAGGATGATAACGATGGAGTGGAACACGGAAAAATAAAGCAAGAATTAAACGGAACAGATGTGATAAACAAAGAGCAACAGGTGAATAAAGTTCATCCTTCTCCACAAATCGGTGGAAAGTTTAGATATGAGGGACTGCCTATTCCATTAATCATGGATGGCAAGGTGCTGGATCGAAATTTGGAACGGATGGATATGAACCGTTTTTGGCTTAAAAATCAGATTCAAGCAAAGGGACACAAAGATTTTAAAGATGTTTTTTTATGCTCGGTTAACCATAGAGGTGATGTGTATATTACACCACCGGCCTATGGAAAATCTTCGGATTAGATTTCTTACGCTTTAAACCATCTTCTCAGGAGTGGAATGCGTGTAAGGTTGTCCCAATCAATCATTTTGATCAAGGTCATTAGGAAAAGGTACAGTATAATTCCCAAACCTGCGGCAAAAATAAACTGAAGCCACATTTGGTCGAACATCGTTAGATGTCTGTAGGTATATAATACTGCTGCTGCCATGATGATCATACCTATCCCGGTCTTCCAGAAATCGAGCAAACGTACGCGGAAGCGAAGCAGTCTGCTGACACTGAAGCCATGAAGGAGTGTAACAATGGCACTGTTAATACAAATGGCAATGACAGCTCCGTAGATACCGTACTGAGGTTGGGAAGCAAGCCAGACGATTAGCGCAATTTTGATAACGGCTCCGATAAAGGTATTTAATAAGGCACTTCCAGGACGGTCTAATGCCTGAAGTGCTGCCTGAAGCGGGGCCTGAATGTACATAAAAAGTGCAAAAGGTGCCATGAGCTTAAGCATGCCTGCAATATCGCCATTATTATAGAGTAGCAGACACAGAGGTTCTGCCAAAACATACATGATTACGGCAAATGGGGCTCCTGCAACCAAAGCGAGCCGAAGCGATTGATGAAGACGTTTGTGAATGGCTGTAATATGCCCCTTGGCTGCTGCTTCGGATAACGAAGGAACGAGTGAAACAGCTAGTGAACTGGTAAGAACTCCAGGTAGTAATAATACAGGAATGACCATGCCCTGCATGGCTCCATATTGTGCGGTTGCCACGCCAGTTGCTATGCCTGCTACGGCGAGGCTACGCATGCACAAGATAGATTCGAGCAAATAGGATAAGGAACCAACAAGCCTTCCAGCAGTAACGGGAACGGATATAGACATAAGACGTGACAAAACGGATGATTGCTCGGGTTGAACCTCAGAGGAGGGGATAGGCGACTTCGGCTGAAGGATGCGATCTTTTCGATGGTTACATACGTATTGCCATAGCAGCACAATCATGCCAATGAATTCCCCCGCCAGAGCACCGAGCATGGCACCTGCAGCAGCGTAGGCTACCCCATGGGGAAGTAACAAGTAAGCAAACCAAATGACACAAAAAATGCGCATAACGGTCTCCGCAATGGAGGAGGTGGCGGAAGGAATCATATTTTGCTTTCCCTGAAAATAGCCCCTATAAGCTGAGGAAACCGCTACAATGACAATCATTGGGCTCATGCTCACGAATGTATAATACACGCGGCTGTCGGTCAGGAGATGGCTTGTAATCCAAGGCGCGAACACAAGACAGAGCACCATGGCGATTAGACTGAGTGTGATGGTGAAGCGCAGGCTGGTGTGCAAAATACGCCGCGACATTTCGGGCTGTCCCGCCGTTTCTGCTTCGGCTACAAGCTTGGCTACCGCAAGAGGGATACCCCCTGTAATAAGCGTCACCAGAACGATAAAAAAGGGATACCCCTGTTGGTACAAGCCAACTCCTTCGGGGCCGATGATACGCGGGAGTGCGATTCGGGGAATAAAACCTAGTATCCGGTTGATAATTCCTGCTGCCAATAAAATAATTGCTCCATGGATGAATGTCTGCTTTTTCAATCGCAACTCCCTCTTCCCCAAAATGTAATTCTGCGTCTATACATTACTTTAGAAGATATGCTGGACCTGTCCATCTTCATGACAAGCTTTTCCGTTCAGAAACAAAGTGATTTAGACAACAAGAGGGAGAGTGGTGAATTCTGCTATTGACGAGCGAAATGAATGCATATATTGTTGATTTAAGGCTATTTTCAACGAAAAGAAGGGTTTTCCAGGATCAGGACAGAAATGTTCTACAAAGCAGTCAATAACCCCGCTAATTGCTGATCTGCGGAACCGGTAGTCGCTGGGAGGAGGAACGGCCATCGTGGGTATGGAAGAGCTGGATGAGCAGGATTGGGATGACGCAATTGAGATGCTCTGTCAAAGTAAGGCGGACGAGTTGATTCTCGTAGGCTATGAGCATGTCACAAGTAAGGACGTGTGGAATTGCGTCAGCCATAAATATGAAAAGGAGGGTATCCCTCCGCTGCACAAGCTCGTTAACGATATACTTTCCCTTAAAGCGACGAGCTTTATGAACTATTTGACTATGTCCGCATTACGGGGCTCCACTTTCGAATAGAAGGGGGTCTTTTTTTGCGTTCAAATTGACTGCTTTTTGAGGGGTAGCTATAATAGGAATATTGAGAATGAAAGGGGAACATGGGACGGAATGAAGAGAATTCTAAGTTTCATCGTGGTCGTGCTCATAACTACTGGTGTTATGATCGGGACAAGCCCGGGCCTACTGAACAGTTTAAAATTAGGCCTCGATTTAAAGGGAGGCTTTGAAATTTTATATGAAGCCCAGCCTTTGGAAGCCGGGCAGAGTGTAACCAGACAGTCTCTTATTCAAACAGCTCAAAGTCTGGAGAGACGGATTAATGCGCTCGGTACGACTGAGCCGGAAGTAACAACAGAGGGGAGCAACCGTATTCGCGTGCGGCTTGCTGGTGTCACTAATGAGGCAGAAGTCCGCTCCATGCTGAAAAAACCTGCAGAATTAACGTTCCGCAGTGCAACGGCAGCAGATGCTAAAAAGCCAGGCCAATACAGCAAAATTGAGCTCCGCGGTAATGATTTTGTGGAGAATGGTGCTGTTGTCGGCTTTGACCAGCTGAACCAACCTGAGATTAGTATCAAAGTGAAGGACAAAGCTAAATTTGCAGAAATCACAAAGCGACTTCTGAATAAAGAATTAGCTATTTTCCTGGATCAGGAATTGCTGTCTGCACCTACAGTACGTGGGGAATTAACGGACGGTAGCGCGTCAATCACAGGTAGCTACACTCGTGATGAAGCGAATAAACTGGCGGATACGATTAATTTGGGTGCCCTTCCGCTCAAACTGACGGAAAAATATTCTCAGAGTGTAGGTGCTACGCTGGGTCAATTGTCACTGGATCAGACGATTCGTGCTGGGTTGATCGGCTCGATCATTATTCTGGTATTTATGATTGCGATGTTCCGTGTACCGGGCCTAGTGGCCAGCTTCTGTCTGATCGTTCATACTTGGCTGGTACTCGCGATCTTCTACTTGGGTGGATTCGTACTCACACTCCCAGGTATCGCCGCCTTCGTGCTCGGGATCGGGATGGCAGTCGATGCCAATATTATTACGTATGAACGGATTAAAGAAGAAATTAAGACAGGCAAAACGATTCGTTCTTCCGTTATCGCAGGTAGTAAGGCTTCGTTCCGTACCGTTATGGATGCCAATATTACGACAATTATAGCGGCAGCGGTTATGTTTGGTCTCGGAACAGGCTCCGTTAGAGGTTTCGCTCTGGTGCTTATCGTTGATATTGTCACCAGTATCTTGACGAATATCTTCTTCTCCCGCTTCTTGCTCAATCTGCTGGTTAAAGCGGATGCTGTGAAGAAGCCCAAGTATTTTGGTGTGAAGGAGAGTGATATTAGTGCGCTTTAATTGGGACTATAAATATATCAAGATGAGCAAGTGGTTTTACACGTTCTCGATTATTATCACACTGCTTGGTATTCTGAGCTTGTCGATATTCGGCTTGAATTACGGGGTAGACTTTCGTTCCGGTTCCAATGTGGATGTCAATTTGACTAAAGTCGTTACACAGAAACAGATCCAAACTTTGCTGGACAAGCAGGGGATCGGTAAAGAGGTGGATTATACACCGGGTAAAGAGCGTTTCGGTATTCGCTTCTCACAGGTTTTGACGGATCAGCAAGTGAATGATTTTAAGATTTCTTTTAATAAACAGCTGGATCCGAAGGCTTCCTTTGAGGTCAATACAGTGGATACGGAAATGGCGCAAGAACTGGAGCGGAATGCAATATGGGCGATATTGCTAGCATGTGTAGCCATCGCAGTCTATATTTCAATCCGGTTTGAATGGCGGTTTGCCATTGCAGCCATCGTTTCGTTGTTGCATGATGCCTTCCTCGTTATCAGTATTTTCTCGATTTTCCGTCTTGAGGTGGATTTGACCTTTATTACGGCAATTCTGACGATTGTCGGTTTCTCCATTAATGATACCGTCGTTATTTTTGACCGTATTCGGGAAAATCTACGATTTGCGAAGAAGAAGTCCAGAGACGACTTAGAACAGGTAGTTGATCACAGTATTGCGCAGACAATGACTCGTTCACTTGCAACCGTGTTTACGGTGTTTATTGCCTCCTTATGTTTGTTCATATTTGGCGGCGAATCGATCCGTATGTTCTCCCTTGCGATGGTCATTGGTTTGTTGTTTGGTGCTTATTCTTCCATTTTCATTGCCAGTCCGCTGTGGGTGGCTTTGAAAGGAAAACAAAAATCTCCGACAGCTGGCGGGAGCGCGGCCAAAACTGCAAAGTCTTAAGTTACGCAAATACCAGTAGTATAAATTAAAGAGAAAGCCGCGTCTGCTTGGGCGCGGTTTTCTAAGGTTTTGAGATTTACCTTGAGTAAGGCACAGTAGTGGACACTTAAATGTGAATGGTTTTTGTTTTTTAGAAATTCGGTTATTTTAGAATGGAGCTTTATTGGGAAAGGGTTAGTTCAGGATTGAGGGGGAAACGTTGTGAATAGCGAACGCAGCCGATCATTAGAAACTGCGGCGTTGAGTGGGATTGTAGGTAATCTCGCGCTGGCTGTTCTAAAGGGAACCGTCGGTTATGCGGCAAACAGCAAAGCGTTGATGGGGGATGCACTGCACACGGCTGCGGATAGTGCTTCCCGTTTGCAGGAGCTTCTGTTTTCCAAGGGGGCTACAGGGCACGGAATGCTGGCACGGTTGCGGAATGGTGAAAAAGTTCGGACGGTCATATCTGTGGTGCTGGCTATTTTAGTGCTGATGAGCGGTCTTCAGCTAGCTATGTCGGCGGTTCGTTCATTAAGCAGTTCGGAACCGCAGGCTCCCGGTCTGTATGCATTAATTACCGTATTTATTGCGTTGGTGTTGAGAGAAGCGCTATTTCAGTTTCAATATCGCTACTCGATTAAACATGGTCATAAAGCGGAAGCAGATCGTTACGCTAACCATGAACGTTACTCGCTGTATGCATCGTTGATTGCATTGATCGGCATGATCGGTGCAATGACTGGCGAAGCAATGGAATGGCCTGCATTATTATATCTTGATCCAACCGCAGCTTTGCTGGTAGCCTGTCTGGTGTTGCGTAAAGGGTATTTGATGGTAATGAATACCGCTTACCAGGTTCCTGCACAGCCCTTGCAGGAGGAAGACTCCCGACGCTTTATGGAGACGATTCAACGGGTGTATGGTATTGTAACGGTTGAACACTTACATGCCCAGGAAACAGGCCATTTCATAACGGTGGATGTAACGATAAGTGTAAACCCGCGGATTACGGTACAGGAAGCGCAGGAAATCGCCGATCGAGCAAAAAATTTACTGTTAGCCCGTTTTCCACAGGTGACCCATGTACAAATGCAGTTCATTTCTTATCAAGCCGGATATCCTTACAAATCCAATCATGAACTGCCAGATAATGATGTGTCGTCGTTGCTTCAGTAGGGGCAGGACGACTATGAAAGAAAGGTGAATAGGATTGCTTCATTCGCAGTACAGATGGAAGACCCCAGAAGCTAACCTGGAAGCGGCTCAGCTGTTGACAGAAGAACTGGGGATTTCACCATTGTTGTCCCGGCTTTTAGTGAACCGGGGCGTCACTACCGCCGGGGAAGCAAACCGCTTTTTGTACGGAAGTGTGGACGATGTACACGACCCTTTTCTGCTTCTTGGTATGAAAGAGGCCGTGCCGAGAATTCGCCAGGCTCTGGAACGTGGCGAGCATATATTAATCTATGGCGATTATGATGCAGACGGCGTATCCAGTACATCATTGATGATTCAGCTCATGCGTTTTCTGAAGGCTTCTTATGATATTTATATTCCCCATCGTTCTAATGAGGGGTATGGTCTGCATAACCATGCCCTTGATTGGGCTCATCAGCAGGGAGTTACACTGGTCATTACGGTAGATACGGGAATTAGTGCAGTAGAACAAATTGCTTATGCAACTTCCTTGGGGATAGATGTTATTGTGACGGATCATCATGAGCCGCCTGCTGTACTTCCCGAGGCATATACTTTGATTAATCCGAAGCTACCCGGTTGCCCATACCCATTTAAAGGTCTTGCAGGTGTTGGTGTTGCCCTGAAGCTCGCTCAGGCGTTGTTGGGTGAGGTGCCGGAGGAATGGTTTGAAATCGCCGCTATCGGCACGGTAGCCGATCTGATGCCACTACATGGTGAAAATCGGACGATGGTACGCAGAGGGATTCAATCCATGAGAAACTCTGCATTTCCGGGTATTCGTGCGTTGCTCCATGTAGCGAGCGTGGATATATCTACAGTGACTTCAGTCAACATCGCATTTGCATTGGCTCCGCGGATTAATGCCAGCGGGCGCCTGGATCATGCGGGACGAGCAGTTTCTCTGCTGACGACAGAAAAAGAGGAAGAAGCAGACCAACTTGCGCATGCGCTGGACCTGCTCAATCGTGAGCGTCAACAGGTGGTCGAACGTATTGTGGAGCAAGCCGAGCAGCAATTGGCATCCAAACTGAATGGAGGTAAGCTACCATCAGTTATTGTGTTGGCTGGTGAAGGCTGGAATGTCGGCGTTGTCGGAATTGTGGCATCCAAGCTATTGGATCGTTATTATCGACCGACTATTATTCTTGGTATAGATGCTGAGACAGGCACATGCAAAGGTTCTGCCCGTTCTATTCCTGCATTGGATATTTACAGTGCCCTTACGGACAGCCATGAGCTTATGGAGCATTTTGGGGGTCATCCTTCGGCTGCGGGTATGACGCTGTCCCGTGACAATCTGGAATTGTTTGAAGAGCAGCTGAACCACTATGCGGGTTCCATTCTGACACCAGAAGATCTCATTCCTGTAGCTGAAGCTGATATGGTCTGTCGTTTGGACGAGGTATCTTTGCAAGTGGTTGAAGAACTGGAGTTGCTTCAGCCTTTTGGTATGGGGAATCCTTCTCCACGATTCGTATTACAGGGACTGCAATTGCGCGAGGCTCGTAAAATGGGACGTGAGAAAAATCATGTGAAGCTCTTGCTGGAGCAGAACGGTTTATCGCTGGACGCGATTGCCTTCCGTCGTGGCGATTTGGCTGATTTTTTACAGCAACAAACGGAGATAGATCTGCTGGGTGAATTGTCAATTAACGAATGGAACGGTAAAAGGTCTCTCCAGCTAATGATGCAGGACATTCGAGTGCAGGCGCCGCAAATTTTTGATTATCGTGGAGTGTCGGACCCTTTTGCCGAATTAGAGCGGGGACTCAAGATCTTTCATCCACGCATAGAGGAAAGAAAGAAAGACGTTGCGGTGTTGATCCACCCGTCATCTAGGCTTCGTCCCTCGGGCTCCGTGGATGCTGAATCCTTATGGTTGTACGATAAAGATGGCAGCGTTATTCCCAGTGATGGTCAAAGAGATGCACAGCACTCTGTGAAGTCGCTGTTCGTACTGGAGCCGCCGGATACACCGGATCAGTTTCAGGCATTATGGTCTACCTTTGAGAATGTAGAGAACGTATTTCTCCTTCATTCGGTCAGTGAGCGTGGCGGTCGACTCGTAAGCCCCGACAGAGAGCTGTTCAAGCGTATTTACGTTGTGCTTTCCCGAATGGGGACACAGCCTATTGATGAAAAGGCAATGCTGCCTGCTCTTAGCCGACAGTGTTCCTGTTCAGTACGTATGTTATCCAAAGTATTGGACATCTTCGAAGAACTTGAGTTTATGACGCGTACAGATGGTCAATTCTGTTTTGTATCCAATCCGCCTAAGCGGGATTTAACCGCTTCTCCACGCTATCAGGAATTGTATAATATGGCTGAGATGGAGAAGTACTTGTTGGATGCGGACACTACCCAGATGACGAGCTGGATTATGTCGCTTATGAAGGGTGCGTCTTGAGATACTATTTCTCAATTTATGTTGTAAAATGTATATACTAATTTGAAGTTTACAGTAGGAGGAACTAAGTTGGACTACAAAGAATATATTCGGGTGATTTCCGATTTTCCACAACCAGGGATTAGTTTTAAGGACATTACGACCTTGATGAAAAATGGTGAACTATACCGCAAGGCTATCAACGATATGAAGGAACTGGTATCGGATTTGAAAATTGATTTGATTGCAGGGCCAGAAGCACGTGGGTTCGTTGTTGGTGCCCCTTTGGCTTATGCGCTTGGTGTTGGTTTTATTCCCATCCGTAAAAGTGGCAAGCTCCCTGGGGAAACCATTGAGGAAGCATACGGTTTGGAGTATGGTAAAGATACGCTGGCGATGCATAAGGATGCTATAGAGCCAGGCCAAAATGTTTTGATTGCTGATGACCTGCTTGCTACAGGTGGAACTATTGCTACATCCGTTAACTTGGTACGCCAGCTTGGTGGTAATGTGGCAGGGGCTGCTTTTCTTATCGAGCTGTCTGACTTAAACGGCCGGGCGAAACTGACTGATGTAGATGTATTCACCCTGATTACGTATTAAGTATTTTGAAACCCGGGTTTCCCGGGAAATAATTATGTGCGGATCGCCTAAATAGTCCGATGGAACATCTCTTTAACTAAAGAGTTGCTCCATCGGACTATTTTGTTTAGAAGTGTTTTAAGTTTGGGCTTTGTTTGATAGTCCTAAACCACCAACCACTTTGTGGGGATAGGTATGAAAAAAAATTAAAAATGTCGATGAACAATAAAAAAAGGAGCAGAGGTGGTCATAAGGAGCATAGTGGTCATACTAATTTCAATTAATTTTTGTTTTATTTTTTGCTAAGCAGAAGCTAGATACGGAAATAAGTCAAAAATGCTGCTCGTTGCTTATCGAGGGTTAAAGCGGTTATTGCAACTAACTTGGATGGGGTGCTCTGGAGATGGATGAAGGAGTATCTATTTTAAAAAGGCTGTGCATAAAAAAACGCCGACACCATGGGAGACGGATCCTTACACGCTTATCTTAACAGCTCAAGCGTATTGATCCGTGACTCATGGAGCGGCGTTTTAAAGTTTAAAAACAGATATCAATCTGGTGTTTTCTCGGTTAGAGGTTCCTGCGATTTATCGTTGGACCAGCCGAGCACGTCAACCAGCTTGAAGAACAAGCTGAGGATGATGCCGATGATTGTAGCCAATGCCATACCTTTCAAGGTTACAGCGCCCCAAGTGAGCGTAGTACCGCTGATTCCGACAACAAGCACGATGGTCGCAAGCAGCATGTTGGTTGGCTTGGCGAAATCCACCTTTTGCTCAACGAAGATTCTTAGACCGGAGGCAGCGATGACGCCGAATAATAGTAAGGATACGCCGCCCATAACTGGAGCTGGAATATTAGAAACAATCGCTGAGAACGTGCCTGAGAAGGACAGCAAGATGGCAATGACAGCCGCTCCGCCAATGACCCATACAGAGTACACTTTAGTTAATGCCATGACACCAATATTTTCACCATAAGTCGTATTAGGTGTAGAACCGACAAAACCGGAAATGACGGTGGAAATACCGTTACCCAGCAGTGAGCGATGGAGACCAGGATCTTTGGACAACTCGCGCCCGACAATGTTGCTAGTCACAAGTAAGTGACCAATATGCTCTACGATGACAACCAGAGCAACAGGAAGAATCGTCAGCATAGCAGAGGTATTAAAAACTGGAGTGGTAATTGCAGGATGTCCGAAAAAAGGAGCGTCTGCAATGGCCTGTGTATTGACCATGCCCATAAAATAAGCAAGCACATAGCCCACTACGATACCGATCAGAATATGAATGATTTTGGCAAACCCGCGAAACAACACCGCACCCAGAACAGTGACCCCGAGTGTAACGAGCGAAAGAGTAATCGTTTTGGGATCTGGAGACCAGGCTTTAGTAGGATCGGCATTGATAATGCCTGCCATGCCTGCTGCAACCGGAACCAGTTCTAGACCGATTAAGGCTACGATGGAGCCCATAACAGCTGGAGGAAAAACGACGTCCAGCCAACGGGTTCCGGCATATTTGATCACCAGTGCGACGAGGCAGAAAATAATACCTGTAACGATGAAAGCACCGAGAGCCATAGCATAGCCGTTGCCGCCGGGATTGTTTTTAAGCACAAGACTGACGGGAGCGATAAAAGCGAAGCTGGAGCCGAGATAGGCGGGAATTTTGCCGCGGCAGATCCATATGTACAACAATGTGCCAATACCGTTCATTAGCAAAATCATGCCAGGATCGACGCCGAAAATATTCGGCACCAGCACAGTGCTGCCAAACATGGCAAACAAATGCTGTACGCTGAGCAGGAACCCGGGTCCTGCCGGTAGCTTTTCATTAACTTGAATTTCGCGTTGCAACGCAGTTCACTCCTTAGTTCTTTCAATTATTCTTATATACATTAATTACTTTTCGTAATTTTTTCAATATAATTCGTTTCATTTCGTCAACAATCCTCATTTTACTTATCCATGTGTGACAGAATAATGCGACAATGCCAAACCTGTAATAGTTGACGTGCGACGTGCTAACCGTCATAATTGTAGGAAATCACTTTTAAAAGGGAACCTTTGCGCGACATTGATCGGCGGGTTCCATTTTGCATAGAAAGGACACGGAATAGAGCAGAATGGGGATAGAGCAATTACTTAAAAAGGCCGGGGCCTATACCAGAGAAGCAGATCTTATCCGCATCAGGGACGCCTATGATTTTGCCGAGCAGGCCCATTCCGGCCAGACTCGTAAGTCCGGTGAACCTTATATTCTGCATCCGCTTGCGGTTGCTGATATCGTCGTTAATATGCAGATGGATACCATCTCCATTATCGCCGCTCTTTTACATGACGTTGTGGAGGATACGACGGTGTCTTTGGCGCAGATTCGCGAGCATTTTGGCGATACATGTGCGATGCTTGTCGATGGTCTGACGAAGCTGGAGCGTATCCAGTTCCGTTCCAAGGAAGAACAACAGAACGAAAATTATCGGAAAATGTTTATTGCTATGGCGCAGGACATTCGTGTCATCGTCATTAAGTTAGCAGATCGTCTGCATAACATGCGTACCTTGAAATATCAGTCAGAGGAAAGCCAGCGTCGGATCGCTTATGAAACACTAGAGATTTTCTGTCCGGTTGCAAACCGACTGGGTATTTCAGCCATTAAATGGGAAATGGAAGATATTGCTTTACGCTATCTGAATCCTCAGCAGTATTATCGCATCGCTAATTTGATGCATAAAAAGCGGGCAGAGCGGGAGCAGTTTATTGATAATGTCATACAACGTATCAGAGAAAAGCTGGAAGAAATGGGTATTCAGGCTGACCTGTCCGGACGCCCTAAACATATTTACAGTGTGTTTAAAAAAATGACGACGAAGAACAAGCAATTCAATGAAATATATGATTTGCTGGCGATTCGAATTATTGTGGATAACATTAAAGACTGTTACGCCACACTGGGGATTATCCATACGTTGTGGAAGCCAATGCCGGGGCGGTTTAAAGATTATATCGCTATGCCTAAGGCCAATATGTATCAGTCCCTTCATACGACAGTAGTAGGTCCCAACGGGGAGCCTACCGAGGTACAAATTCGCACAGTGGATATGCACCGTACCGCTGAATTCGGGATTGCGGCCCATTGGGCCTATAAAGAAGGAAACGGAGCAAACAACACTAACTTTGAGGATAAAATCACCTTTTTTCGAGAAATTCTGGAGCTGCAAAATGAAGCGAAGGATGCGTCGGAATTTGTAGAATCGCTCAAAATGGACTTTTTCTCAGACCTTGTGTTTGTGTTTACTCCTAAGGGAGAGGTCATTGAGTTGCCGGCCGGATCCGTTCCCCTGGACTTTGCTTTCCGTATTCATACCGAAGTTGGCAATCGAACGATTGGCTCTAAGGTAAATGGAAGAATCGTACCTTTGGATTATCGACTTAAAACCGGTGATATTGTCGAAATTATGACGTCCAAGCATTCTTATGGACCTAGTCAGGACTGGCTCAAAATTGCTCAGTCCTCTCACGCGCGCAGTAAAATCAAACAATGGTTCAAGAAAGAAAAGCGTGAGGAGAATGTTGAAAAAGGCCGCGAAAATCTGGAACGTGAGCTAAGAAAACGTGATATCGAGCCATCGGTGTGGATGAGCGACGACAAGCTTCAGGAAGTGGCACAGAAGTTCTCTTTTAACGATTCCGAAGATATGCTGTCTGCGATTGGTTTTGGTGGTATAACTGCAGCGCAGGTCTGTACACGTTTGACAGAGAAGCTGCGTAAGGAACAAGAAGAGGCACGGTTGATCGAATTGACGACCGAGGTCAAGGAGTACAAGCCGCAGGGCGAGCGGAAAAAAACACCCACTAACGGTGTCAGCGTCAGAGGCGTCGATAATTTGCTCGTTCGTTTTGCACGATGTTGTAATCCCGTACCGGGAGATGACATCATTGGATATGTAACACGTGGACGCGGCGTATCCGTTCACCGGACGGATTGCCCGAATATTCCTTCGGGTACGGGCGAAGACCAGGCGCGTGTGATTGAAGTGGAGTGGGAAGAAGCAGCGGAAGTCAATTACAGCGTCGATATTGAGATTACGGGGCATGATCGTAACGGTTTGCTGAATGAAGTGCTTCAGGCCATTTCTGAGAATAAAACCAGCTTCTCGGCCGTTACAGGTCGTACAGATAAAAATAAAATGGCGATGATTCACATCACGATTCTCATTCGCAACACGGATCATTTGCATTCTGTTGTCGAACGGATTAAACGGGTGAAGGATGTATACACCGTGCATCGGATTATGCAATAACCTTGTTAAAGCGTATAGATAGGTTTATAGCCTTTGTAACACATCTTGGGTAGAAAGACCCATAGGCTGCTAAAAGAGCCGTAATACGGCTGTGAGCACCTTTTAAAAGGGAAGGTTAAAGGAGATATCGGATAGGCGATGAAGATCATTATTCAGCGCTGTAAAGACGCTCAGGTAACGGTGAATCAAAAGGTGGTCGGCAAGATTGGAACCGGATTAATGCTGCTGGTTGGTATTGGTCAGGGAGATACAGCAGCCGATGCCGTTTATTTGGCGGATAAAACAGCGGGATTACGTATATTTGAGGATGCTGAAGGTAAAATGAATGACAGCGTTCTGGATGTCGGTGGAGCCATTTTGTCTGTCTCTCAATTTACGTTGTATGGTGACTGCCGTAAAGGAAGAAGGCCTAACTTTATGGGGGCGGCCAAACCTGAGGAAGCAGAGAAGCTGTATGATTTCTTCAACAGTCAGCTTCGAGCCAAGGGCCTGGAGGTAGAAACGGGAATTTTTGGGGCTATGATGGATGTTTCATTGACGAACTGGGGCCCAGTGACACTGATTTTGGATACCGAACGTTCGTAACTATGCGTTCATGGCGTGATCTGAGTAGAATAAAATAGCTGTTCAGAGGGACCATAATGTCATCCCGATTGGTGATTAGCCAGGCGGATAGCCTAAGGGTGACAGGAGAGACGAAGCTATGCGTCAAACCCCAAAAATGGACGGGCATCGAAGCACTGTGCTGCTTTTTCCCGGTAGTATGCAGGAGGCAATCAGCCTTTCTCGTAATGCTGATACGTTATTACAGCATGTTGCAACAGCCATCGACAAGCCGGGACGCGGTGCTTTGCCGCGCAGGTAACATCGTGTTAAATGTAGCGTTAATGAGGGGCTACCCGAAAGCAGCACAAAGAGGTCAAAAATAACATATGTAGCATCGAATTAGTGCAGGAGCCGAAAGGCTCCTTTTTCTTTTCCACCGCTGCGAATTGTTATAAAAACTGATCAAGCGGGTAATAACAAAGCGTGGTAGACAAACAAACTTAATTTTAAACTTGTTTTGAGGATAACCGGAAAGGAGATCTGAACATTAATGAGTAAAATTGCATTTTTATTGGCTGACCAATTTGAAGATTCCGAAATGAAGGTACCTTATGATGAATTAAAAAAGGCTGGACATGAGGCAGATATTGTTGGGCTGAAGCAAGGTGAGAAAGTGAGCGGTAAGCAAGGTAAAGCAAGCTACACTATTGAAAAAGCCATTGCAGATGTGAAATCAAGTGATTATGATGCAGTTGTTATTCCCGGCGGATCCTCCCCGGAAAATCTACGACTGGATGCAAATGTTCTGAAATTTGTGACTGAAATTAATGAGTCCAAAAAAACGATAGGCGCTATCTGTCACGGGCCACAAATTTTGGCGAGTGCTGATTTGTTACAAGGCCGGACGATTACAGCTTATCCTCCATTGAAAGATGACTTGATTAATGCGGGTGCTCATTTTGAGGATCAAGAGGCGGTTGTGGACGGTAACTTTATTACGTCTCGGACCCCTAAGGATGAGCCAGCCTTTGTGCGTGAGTTATTAAAAGTATTGTAATTAGAACGCGAATATTTTCTTAGATTAATGCCAGTACAATTCCCAAACGAGGAGGATTTGATATGGCAAAACAGATTCAGGTTTATTTTCGCACAGAAGATGAAGCTGAGGGTGCCAGAGCTTCGCTTCAAGCTTATAGAACCGAACATTTGGAAGTAGGTGCTTTGGATGATGCGCTCGGCCGGGAGACGAGAGTTTTAATTCCGCTGGTCCCCTATAACAATACAGGCTCTGTGAGCACAGGAGGCTCTGCAGGTGCGGCAATCCCTGCGGCGGGTGCTTATGGCGAGAATATTCTACCAGATGCGAAGGATGACCAAATTAACTCTGGCTCAGCCCAAAGGGATCTGGATGAAGATCGGAACGGAACAACGAATCATGACGGAGGGTTGCTCCGTGCGACAGATGTTTATATTAACGGTGATCAAGATGAATTGCGGTATGTATTATCAGCAAAGGTGAATGATGCCGATTATGATGAGGTCATTTATAAGCTACGTTCCAATCGTGGATATGTATCGCAGTTGGATTAAAGCTGGGAGCGCGCCACAAGATTGTCGATACTTGAGGGATTTAGCCACAAAAGAGTGACTGTAATACAATTGTAATATTCGAAACATCATTCCTTAATATTCGTTGTTTATAATAACAGCATGACCCCCTTTTGATATATCTTTTTTAACCTGCGGACCGTTTCCGCAGGTTATTTTCTTTTTATAAGCCTTATTTGTCCGATTATAGGGAGAATGTCTTGACTTTGTCGAAGCGGTTCATTAAAATCATAAAATAATGAAAAATGATTTGATGACGGGACCAAGTACTCCGAACCCACAAGCGCAGAGAGGAATTTCCAGGCTGTAAAAATTCCCTTGATGAGCGGATGAATGACCTCCCCGAGAACAGGCGGCGAACAATTGAGGAAACCCTACTGAAAGTACATTGCAATTGTGCCGACAGTGGATGGTCCTGCATAATAGCCGTACTGCGCGTTACGGGCGTTATACGTATGAGCGGAGTCAGTATAATGCTGACGGGCAATGAGTGATTCTTATGCTGGTTGTCTGGGCAAACTCCGGAATGTGGGTGGTACCACGGGTGATTGTAAACGACAATCCCTCGTCCCTGTTAATGTTAACAGGACGAGGGATTTTTTGTTTTATATTGAAAGTGGAGCAAGAAGAAAGTGCACAATACGAAATACAACGATGGGGGGATACGTTAATGGCCTTTCAAAAACCGACAGGAACACAGGATTTGCTGCCGGGCAGTGTAGAAAAGTGGCAAGTTGTCGAGGAAAAAGCCCGTGAGATTAGCCGCCGCTTTAATTACCGAGAGATTCGTACGCCAATGTTCGAACAAACGAATTTGTTCGTTCGAGGTGTGGGTGAAACGACGGATGTGGTGGAAAAAGAAATGTATACTTTTGAGGATAAAGGGAAGCGCAGCATGACTTTGCGTCCGGAAGGAACAGCAGGGGTTGTCCGCTCCTATGTGGAGAACAAACTATACGGGGAGCCGGATGTAACTAAGCTGTATTATATCGGCCCGATGTTCCGGTATGAGCGTCCACAGGCTGGGCGTCAGCGCCAGTTTCACCAATTTGGAATTGAAGCATTTGGTGCGGTCGATCCGGCGTTGGATGCAGAAGTTATTGCTTTCGGGTATCAATTCTGCCGTGAGCTGGGCTTGAAAGGAGTAAAGGTGGAGATTAACTCTGTCGGTAATGCAGCCAGCCGGGCAGCTTATCGTCAGCATTTGGTGGACTTCTTGATGCCAATTAAGGATACGTTGACCAAGGAGAGCCAAGCACGCATTGAGCGTAATCCGCTGCGAGTGCTGGATAGCAAAGATGACCAGGACAAATTTGGAGGTGCACCTTCGATTTTGGATAGCTTGGACGAGGAATCTCGCACACACTTTGAGAAAGTGAAGCAAAATTTGGATGCCATGGGCGTGGAATATACAGTTAACCCGCGTTTGGTACGGGGGCTGGATTATTATACGTTGACAGCGTTCGAATTCAAAGCTGAAGGAATTGGTGCCATAGACACGATCGGTGGAGGCGGCCGCTACAACGGATTGGTTGGAGATCTGGGCGGACCGGATCAGCCAGGCATTGGTTTTGGCATTGGACTGGAGCGAATTCAGCTGATCCTGGAGCATCAAGGTGTCAAACTGAACGAAGCCAAGCCGTTAGATATCTATATGGTAGCGTTGGGAGAAGCAGCAGAAACGGAAGTAACCAAACAACTATTCAAGTTGCGTCAAGCCGGATTTTCCGCAGAACGAGATTATCTGGGGCGTAAAATGAAGGCACAGATGAAATCAGCCGATCGCTTTAAAGCAAGGTATACTGCGATTCTGGGTGAGGATGAGCTGGTTCAAGGTGAAATTGCACTGAAAAACATGGAAACTGGCGAGCAGCGTACCGTTAAGCTGGATCAGCTGGTGGAAGAATTAGGATAAACAAAATGATGTAACATCAATCAGTGGAGCTTCTTCTGGTTGTCATATAGCATTAACTACTAAACATAAACAGGAGTGTGTATTATGAAAAGGAGTCATGAGTGCGGCGCATTGACCCATGCGCATATCGGAGAAACAGTTACATTGAACGGTTGGGTACAAACCCGTCGTGATTTGGGGGGCGTGCTTTTTATTGACCTGCGCGACCGTAGCGGAATTGTACAAATTGTGTTTAATCCGGCATATTCCGGTGACGCACTGCAAATTGCGGATCGTGTTCGTAGTGAATATGTGCTTGAGGTTACCGGTACCATTGTTAAGCGTGATGCAGAAACGGTTAACCCGAACCTGCCTACAGGTGAAATTGAAGTACGTGTCACTGAAATCGAAGTATTGAATGCGTCCAAAACACCTCCGTTCTTCATTGAAAATGGTGTAGAAGTGGACGAGTCTCTGCGTTTGAAATACCGTTATTTGGACCTGCGTCGTCCGGAAATGTACCAGACGTTGAAACTGCGCTCCAAAGCAGCAAAAATATTCCGTGACTTCCTGGACGGAGAAGAGTTCGTCGAGGTGGAAACACCAATTTTGACGAAAAGTTCCCCAGAGGGCGCACGTGATTATCTGGTACCTAGCCGGGTGCATGAAGGTGAGTTTTTCGCCTTGCCGCAATCGCCACAACTGTACAAGCAATTGCTGATGGTGGGTGGCCTGGAGCGCTACTACCAAATTGCACGTTGTTTCCGTGATGAAGATTTGCGTGCTGACCGTCAGCCTGAATTTACGCAGGTCGACATCGAGACCTCCTTCATGCAACAGGATGACTTGCTGCCAATGATGGAGCGTCTTATGGTGAAATTGTTCAAAGAAACCGTTGGGGTAGAACTGGAAACACCGTTCCAACGGATTACACATGCCGATGCGATGGACAAATACGGCTCGGACAAGCCAGACCTGCGTTTTGGCATGGAGTTGATTAAAGTCAATGATATCGTGGCAACTAGTGGTGTAAAAGTATTCGCTTCCGTAATTGAAAAGGGTGGCGAAGTAAAAGTCCTCAATGCCAAAGGATGTGGCACTTGGAGCCGTAAGGACATTGATGACCTGGGTCCTTATGCTGCACGCTATGGAGCTAAAGGCTTGGCTTGGATTCAAGTGAAGGAAGGCGAATTCAAGGGACCTATCGTTAAATTCTTCACACCAGAAGAAATCGAAGCATTGAAGGAGCGCACAGGAGCCGAAGAAGGCGATCTGTTACTCTTCTCTGCAGATAATAAAAAGGTAGTTGCTGATGTATTGGGCGCACTTCGTCTGAAAATTGGCCGTCATTTAGGCCTCATCGACGATAACAAATTTAAATTTGCCTGGGTTGTAGACTTCCCGCTTCTCGGCTATGACGAAGAACAAAAACGTTATGTGGCGGAACACCATCCGTTCACTCGTCCGAAGGACGAAGACCTTGGCCTCTTGGATACCGATCCAGGTCAAGTTCGTGCTCAAGCCTATGACATCGTACTGAACGGCTACGAAGTGGGCGGCGGCTCGATGCGGATTTACAAACGTGATGTTCAGGAGAAAATGTTCAAAGCTCTCAACCTGGCGCCGGAAGAAGTTACTGATAAATTCGGCTATCTGTTAGATGCGTTCGAATATGGTACGCCTCCACATGGTGGTATTGCCTTCGGTTTTGACCGCCTTGTGATGTTGCTTGCAGGTCGTACAAACTTGCGCGAAACGATTGCATTCCCGAAAACAGCTAGTGCGACAGACCTGCTTATGGATGCACCAGCCGAAGTAGATCAAGCTCAATTGGAACAGCTTCATATCCGTATTGCTCCGAAGCCTGTTGCTCCTAAAGCTTAAGACGTTTGCAAGTGCCATCCATTGGCATGTGATTAGCTTATAGAATGCCATGAACCCGTTACCCTCATATGGATAATGGGTTCGTGGTTTGTATGCTGGAGTTCAAGCATAGAGTTTAAATCAGTGAGGGAGGATATACCATATTGTTGCATCAATTTTCACGAACGGAACTGGCTATCGGAACTGAAGGTCTAGAGGTTATGAAAAATAGCACGGTGGCCGTGCTGGGTATCGGCGGTGTCGGTTCGATTGCAGTGGAAGCACTGGCGCGCACGGGTGTTGGACGTATCATTCTGATTGATAAAGATGTTGTAGATATCACCAATATTAATCGCCAGATACATGCGTTGACAACGACGGTAGGCCAAAAAAAGGCTGATCTGATGGTAGAGCGTGTGAAACTGATTAATCCTGAATGTGAAGCGATTGCACTGAACATGTTTTATACGGAAGAAACATATGAGGAGCTGTTCAAGTACGAACTGGATTATGTGCTGGATGCTTCGGATACGATTATTTACAAAATTCATTTGATTAAGGAATGCCTGAAACGGGGGATTCCGATGATCTCCAGTATGGGTGCTGCGAACAAAATGGATCCGAGTCGTTTTCAAGTTGCGGATATTTCCCAGACGAGAATGGACCCGATTGCCCGTGTCATCCGCACCAAGTTGCGCAAGGAAGGTATTACCAAAGGCGTCAAGGTTGTATTCTCGGATGAAGAACCCATGAAGCCACGTGAAGAAATTACAAAAAAAATTGTACCTGCAAACGCACCTGAAATCCGGAAGGCGAAGCAGCCGCCTGCAAGCAATGCATTTGTACCTCCGGTAGCAGGACTGATCATGGTTAGTGTAGCCGTGAAGGATTTATTAGAACATGCTGGTGTGTAAGTTGCAAAAATAGCATGGCAGTGCATTCGTAGATTTACATCAGTATGTATTCACTTTAAGACCTGTAGTTCTGTGCATCACATCCTTTGTGTCACAGTTGCTACAGCTCTTTTTTGTTTTGAAAAAGCGCAGTTTACTGCAAACAGATTGAACAACTGCTGGAGGGTTTTGGTATGAAGGATGGACTGTGGTCCAGAAGTCTCGGTTTCAAGCCCGAGCATCATTGGAAAAAGGAATTAGCCGCTGGGGCCATTTCTTATTTTTCCGTTGTATACATTGTTATGGTTAATGCAACTATTTTGGCAGATGCCGGGATTCCCCTCCAAGGGGCGATGCTCGGGACGCTGCTGACATCGATGATCGGCTGTCTGCTTATGGCTTTTGGTGGGAAATCTCCAATGGTCGTTGTACCAGGGATGGGGATTAATGCCTTTTTCACTTATACGCTCGTACATTCTATGAAGCTGAGTTGGCAGGAAGCGTTGATGGTGGTTGCCATTACAGGGATCTTATTCGCCATTGTGGCCTTTACATCATTATACAAGCTGATTAGCCAAGCGATTCCCCATAATTTGCAGCACGGAATTACGGTAGGCATTGGTTTGTTTTTAACCTTTATCGGATTGCAAAAAAGCGGCATCGTGATTGCTCATCAGACGACTTTTGTGGCTATTGGCCATTTTAATGATCCCAAGGTAATTACGGCTTGTGTAACGTTGCTGCTCGCTATTGTATTGTTTGTGCGTAACGTTCAGGGAGGTTTACTAATTAGCATTTTGGCGGGAACTGGGCTTGCTTATATACTGGGAGCTGTAGAGCCTACAAGCACGGTACGAACCTCTGAAACGGTGCGACAGTATGGGCAATTGTTTGGAGAGCTTTCCTTTTCAGGCATTGTCTCGGTAGCTTTTTGGATCGCTGTCTTTTTGCTCCTACTCATTGTGCTATTCGAGAATATTGGTATGATTACTGCACAAACCAACATGATCGGAAGACCGGATTTATTTAAAAACAGCTTGCGTGTGTTGGCTGTAACCAATATCTTTGCCGGTATTTTGGGTAGCAGTCCGGCGGTAGCCGCTGCGGAATCGACGGCTGGTATTGCAGCAGGCGGACGCTCGGGAATGACACCGCTGGTAACTGCTATTTTATTCGGAGCGACGTTTTTCTTTATTCCCCTGTTGGCTTATATTCCTGACAGTGCCATTGCGCCCGTGTTGATCATTATTGGGGGTCTAATGGTGCAAAATGTGCGAGAGATGGATTTCAGTGATTTTACTGAAGCGTTTCCTGCATTTCTGATCATGGTGATGATGCCCTTTACTTACAGTATTGTAGACGGGATGGCATTTGGTTTTATTGCATACCCCGTAGCCAAGCTGGCAGCAGGACGGGGCAAGGAAGTGCCTGTCGCATTATATATCATTTCTGTACTGTTTGTGGCTAACTTTGTGCTTCATTCTCTGGTGTAGTAAACTCGAAGATAGATTGTACTGTTCATACCCGCGCAGAGCGCGGGTGTTGTTGTTTGAACAAGAATGGTCAGACAGGAAGCGAGGTTGATGGTATATGGAAAAAGAACATCATATAAACCAAGATGAGCAGGAAGACCGGATGAAGGAAAAGCCAGGTAAAAGACCGGATAAGGCTGGCATGGGGCGGTTTATCAAATTGATTGCGAGTGCGCATCCGCCCAAGGCCATTCTGATCATCGCCCTGATTCTGACCCTGATTCAGACCATTGCTGGTTTAATCGTACCCATGATGACCAAAGGGTTGATTGATGGCTTAACCTTTTCTTCATTAAACCGTATGGTCATTGTTGGTCTGCTTGGCGCTTTTGTGCTTCAAGCGGTGGCTTCGGCGGTTTCTATCTATATGTTGAACTATGCTGGGCATAAGATTGTGGCTAATTTGCGCAAACGCTTATGGCATAAAATCTTATCTCTACCTATCCCTTACTTTGATCGAAATCGGTCAGGAGATACGATGAGTCGTGTCACCAATGATACAAGCCTGATTATGAACTTAATTACGGAGTATCTAGTCAATCTGATTTCTAATTTGATTGCAATTATTGGTGGTATTGCATTGTTATTTTATCTGGATTGGGTGATGACGCTCATTATTATGGCTATTGTTCCGCTAACAGCCCTGATTTTATTTCCGGTAGGCAGAAAAATGTACCGTATCTCCAAAAAACAGCAGGATGAGATGGCAGATCTAACCTCAGTGTTGAGTCAGGTTATCGGCGAAATCAGACTGGTGAAGGCCTACGGAACCGAAAGCAGAGAGGCTCAGGCCGGTGAGGATCGTATTTACCGGATGTTCCGCTTCGGTTTGCAAGAGTCACGCATCCTGGCCCTTGTAGGTCCCATTTCTACCTTCTTGTTGACTGCAGTGCTGGTCATTATATTGGGTGTTGGTGGTGTTCGCGTCGCATCGGGTGTGCTGACCGCCGGGGATTTGGTGGCTTTTATTTTGCTGCTGTTTCAGGTGATCACACCGATGGCACAATTCACGACCCTGTATTCACGTCTACAAAAGGTGGTTGGGGCTACTGAACGGATCCAGACTATTTTAGATCATGAAGAGGAACCGCTCGAGTTGAAGCAGGAAGCGGCAAAAGAGAGCAGAGATATTATACTTCGTGATGTTGCCTTTTCTTATACCGAAGGTGAAGAGGTCCTTCATAATGCGAACTTGGTCATTCCGGCTAACCGGACGACAGCATTCGTGGGGCCGAGCGGGAGTGGGAAGTCCACCTTATTTTCATTGTTGGAACGCTTTTATGTGCCAGATACAGGGGAAATTCGTTATGGAGACGAACCGATATCGTCATATACACTTTCCTCCTGGCGCTCCAAAATTGGTTATGTATCGCAGGAAAGCTCAATGATGACCGGAACGGTCAGAGATAACATTACATATGGCTTGGGACGCGAAGCTGACTTGGAAGAAGTGAGACGAGCAGCCACGATGGCGTATGCGGATACATTCATTATGGATCTACCTCAAGGCTACAATACTGAGGTGGGAGAACGGGGAATGAAGCTGTCCGGAGGGCAGCGTCAACGGATCGCTATTGCGCGTGCGCTTCTTCGTAGCCCTGACATTCTCATGCTGGATGAGGCTACATCTAGTCTGGACAGCTCATCTGAGCATGAGGTACAGAAGGCCCTAGCGAACTTGATGGAAGGACGCACGACGATTGTCATTGCTCATCGCTTGTCTACGGTGGTTCACTCCGATCAGATTATCGTGTTGGACAAGGGCAAGGTGACCGGTGCAGGAACTCATACTGAGTTATTAGAGTCCCATCAGGTGTACCGTGAGCTGGCTCAAAAGCAGTTTGTGGAGATGGGGGAGAGGAGTATGGAGCATTAGAGGCCGCTGCGCGTGTGATTTGATCCTCCGATCGTTCCGCTTCTTCGGATTCAAATCACCCGCTCCATTGGTGCCGCGAAGCTTCATACTTTTGTGAAAGAGTAGGGAAATAGGTGTATTAGGAAATAAGGTTGGATTTTTATGGTTAAATGTGTTACGCTTACTTTCCTTTTTTTGTGTCGGAGCAAGTGAATGCGATGCAGAAATCGAGACTTGATATTCTTAGGAGGTAACTGAAATGGAGATTGAGTTTCAAAGTGCCTATCAAGAAGAACAGCATAGGCTGTCGCTTGCTATGGAGGAAATTGATCGGAGATTGGAACGGCTTCGCAATACGCCGGTGTACACCGGGCATGATTTTACGGAGCAAGTGCTGGAATCGGCACGGGAGGAAAAACGTCAGGCTTTGGCCAAAAGCTCGCAGGAGCCTTATTTTGGTCGTATGGATTTTGACGAGCGTGGTAGAGGGCAGCGGAAGCCACTTTATATCGGTAAAATTGGAGTGGAGCGTGAAGAAACGTCAGCGTATCCGCTGGTGATTGATTGGCGTGCACCGATTGCCAGCTTGTTTTATTCGTTTACAGGTGGTGAAGAAACCGCGTCCTACGAAGCTCCTGAGGGAACCATTGAGGGCTTGGTCTATCTGAAGCGTAACGTAGTCATTCGGAAAAAAATCCTGGAACGGGTAGCCGATACATACAATCGTGAAAGCGACGAGCCTGCCGTTTCCGATGAGTTTCTCGTTTATCGTTTGGGAGAAAACAAGGATAACCGTTTACGGGATATCGTATCTACCATTCAGGCGGAGCAGGATCAGATCATCCGCGCGGCCAAAAATACAGCCCTCGTTATTCAGGGGGTAGCGGGTAGTGGCAAGACGACGGTAGCGCTGCATCGTCTCGCATTTTTGCTGTATCAATACAAGGATCAGGTATCAGCGGACAAAATGGTAATTTTCGCACCAAACCATATGTTCCTTGACTATATTTCAGATGTACTTCCAGAGCTGGGGGTCGGGAATATTCAGCAAAGTACATTTGCAGACTGGGCACTGGACTTATTGGGTTTGGATTTACCTTTGGCTGATCCTGCCGAAACATTATCTTATTGGTTTGAGAGTGGCAGTCTGAGAAAGGAATCCATGGATGAGGCGCCGGGAAGATTCAAGGGTTCGGTTCACTTTATGGAGTTGCTTCAAGCTTTTGTTGAACGACTGGAGCCCATCTCCGTGCCCGAGGGGGATTTTTCACCATGGGATGGAGCGGTGCTGCCACAAGCTGAGATTTTGAATTGGTTTAATGAGGAATATAAGCCTTATCCGCTCGCGAAGCGGAAGGAGCGTGTGCTGGCAAGAGTCCACCGCTGGATTGAAATGGAACTGAAAAAGTCGCCTTCGGCGGCAGCGCTCAAGGAACGCAAGAAAAAGGCAGGGACACGGGAAAAGGCATATGCTAAAAAATGGCCACAATATGACGCACTGACGCTCTATAAGCAGCTTTTTCAGGCAGCTAAAGGGTTACCCGCAGATACGGCTGCGGAGATGAAGTCTTCTCTGCCAACTGCTATTTTTAAGACCACACAGTCGGACCTGCGAAAACAGATTATCCGTGAAGAAGATCTGACTGCGTTAGTGTATCTTCACGTGCTGATTCATGAGGTAGAGTCATCTCAACGTTTTGACCATGTGGTCATTGATGAAGCGCAGGATTTTTCACCTTTTCATATCGCATTGCTGGATTTGTTCGTGAAAGGGCATTCCTTCACTATACTGGGCGATTTATCGCAGGGCATTCATGAATACCGTGGCGTACATGCGTGGGAGGAAATGAGTTCTCTTTTTGCGCCGGAACATACAGGGTATTTTGCACTTACGCGGAGCTATAGATCAACCTTGGAAATTATAGAATTTGCAAACACGATTTTGGAGCAGGGAGTTCGCGGCGGTATTACGGCAGTTCCGGTATTTCGTAGTGGCGATCCGGTGCGCACTATGTCTTACGACTCATCGGTGCGTGAGCAGAGTTTGCTCACCGCTCTAAAAGAGCTGTCCTCCAAGGAGTATCGTACTGTTTCTGTGCTGACCCGTACCTTAAAAGAGGCTGTGGAGCTACATGAGGTTTTCACAAGCGCGGGGTTGGATGTGAATTTGATTGACGGTGGTAAAAAGCAATATGAAGGCGGTTTGTCGGTACTGCCTGTGTACCTATCCAAAGGTCTGGAGTTCGATGCAGTTATTGTGGCGGATGCCGACCATGAGCATTATGGGGAACGGGCATGGGATGCCAAGCTGCTGTATGTAGGATGTACTCGTGCGCTGCATGAGCTGTGGCTATTGCATGATGGCTCACTTCCTAGTTACGTACAGGCACAGACGGAGTAAGCAGGAAAAGCGTTGTAAAGCATCGCCTGAGTTGTTGTATTCCTTTTTGTTTACTGTTTATCTTAGTGATGGAAATTAGGAAGTCATGTTAGTCGAAGAACAGCCACGAAATTCATCTTTCGTCTAAGGCTGTTCTTTCTTTTTTGTGGGCGACTGACTTGGAGATCTACAGCCGTGCCATGACCATGCTATCTGCAACTTGTTAACGGATATGGTAGAATAAGAGGCGGTTTACACTGTATCAGGATTATAGATGACTTGAATTTTCATGATTTTCAACCGTATGAGCGAACATAATATAGTAGGTTTTCAAAGAAAAAGAGAAAGTGTTCGTTCATAAACCATAAGGAAGTGAATGAAATGGACTTATTTTCATATTCCCAAGAGTCAACGCCAAGCAATCGGTTGCTTGCGGATCGCTTGCGTCCGACTTCGCTGGATGAATATATTGGACAGGAGCATGTTGTGGGTCCAGGTAAGCTGCTGCGAAGAGCTATAGAGGCAGATCAGGTCTCTTCTATTTTGTTGTACGGACCACCGGGGTGCGGCAAAACAACGCTGGCACATATCATCTCGCAACACACGCAAGGCGATTTTGTACGTCTGAATGCTGTAGAAGCATCTGTGAAAGACGTAAGAGAAGTCATTGACCGTGCACAGACGAATAAATCGATGTATGGCAAAAAAACTATTTTGTTTCTCGACGAGGTACATCGTTTTAACAGTTCACGTCAGGATGCACTATTGCCTGCGGTGGAAAAGGGCACGATCGTGTTTATTGGTGCCACGACTGAAAATCCCTTTCACTACGTCAACGGCGCTTTAATGAGCCGTTCTACGCTGTTCCAGCTTGAAGCGCTAACGCAGGAGCATTCGCTGGCTGCTATGCGCCGCGCCTTGAGTGATGCGGACAAAGGGCTCGGCTACATGCAGCTTCAGGTCGATGAAGCTGCACTGGCTCACATAGCGTCCATGGCGAACGGTGATATCCGCCGCGCTTTGAACGCGCTGGAACTGGCGGCGCTCACGACGCCTCCACTGGCAGACGGCACGATTCACGTGACACTGGAAGTCGCGGAGGAATCCATCCGCCGCCCGATTGTCAAAGCAGATGAATCCACACAGTATGACGTGCTGTCGGCCTTTCACAAAAGCATACGCGGCTCCAGCGACGCCGCGCTGTTCTGGTTCCTATACGCCGTAGAAAAGCTCGGCATGGACCCGATGACCTTTATCCGCCGCCTCATCGCGGCGAGCAGTGAGGACATTGGCCTAGCGAACCCGCAGGCAATGGTGCAAGCGGTGAGTGCGCTTGAAGCTTATCGCAATAACGGCTGGCCCGAGGCCAAGCTGAACATTGCACAGGCCATTTTGTTCGCCGTGGAAAGCCCCAAATCGAATGCCGTATATACGGCGATTTCACGGGCCATGTCGGCTATGGACGATATCAAATCAGCCGAGGTGCCACTCCATTTGCGTGACGCACACTACAAAGGCTCGGAAAAGCTCGGGCATGTTGGCTATCAATATCCACATAATTATCCGAATCACTATGTGAAGCAGCAATATTTGCCCGATTCGATAGCAGACCAAACCTTCTACCAGGCTACTGAGCAGGGGAATGAGTCAAAAATCAGGCAAAACCAGCGCTGGCGGGATTCACAGTCTTAATATATGTGCGACTTAATATACAGAGTGTGTACGATATCGTCACGTTACACCATGATTGTGCAAGAGCGAAGAAGGGGATAAAAGATGAAAGACGTGCTATACGTTGCTGCGGGCGGAGCGCTTGGAACCTCTACCCGTTATGGCCTGCAATCGCTGCTGCCTGCGGCGGGTGCGGATTTTCCACTTGGTGTGCTGCTAATCAATTGGATCGGCTGCCTGTTTCTTGGTTGGTTCTTTACGGTAACCTTGCGATCATGGCGGATCAAGCCGCGATTGCGACTTGCCATCGGAACAGGATTTACAGGGGGTTTTACCACCTTTTCCACCTTTGCAGTGGATGCTGTCCGCCTCACGGTTCACGATCGTATGCTGACGGCTGTGTTGTACCTGCTGCTTAGCGTAGGCGGAGGGCTGTTTTTGACATGGACAGGTATCCGCCTAGGTACAAAAATGACGCAGGCTGCTCCCAAGGAGGAACGCTTATGATCTGGTGGGCAGCGACAGGCGGTATCGTGGGTACACTGGCGAGATACGGGCTTGGCATGTGGGCTGGAAAGAGGTTCGGTACCGTATTCCCGTGGGGGACGTGGATCATTAACGTCAGCGGTTCATTGCTGCTAGGCTGGCTCTATGGCGAGTTTACGCAAAACCATTTGTCTCCTGCACTCTGGATGCTGCTAGGAACAGGTTTTTGTGGCGGCTACACCACCTTTTCCACATTCGGCTATGAATCTCTTCAACTGATGGAGCGTAAAGAATACCGACGCATGGCTACGTATGTACTGTCCTCTGTCGTGGTAGGAGTTGTAGCTGCGGCTATCGGGTACAGAGTCAGTTAAGCTTTATACATTTTCGAAATAACACGTAAAAATGCAATAAAAAGCTTCCAATCCCGACTCAAGGCATTCTCAGCCGTGATACGGTTTTGGAAGCTTAGTGCTGTACCTATACAGCTATTTTTTATCTCGTTCTTCGTACAATTCAGGTAAAAGAGATTCAAGTTCAGGTCTTGGATCAGGATCAGACAACTTCATTTCCTCCAGCGTTTGGACGGCAATCCGTAGCACAGTATAATCCCTATACCAACGGTTGTCTGAAGGAACGACATACCAAGGTGCTTGTTTGGTTGCACTTAGCTCTAGTACATCCTCATAATACTGGGTATACTGCTTCCAAAATTTGCGTTCCTGCAAATCACTTGGATCGAGTTTCCAGTTTTTGTGAGGCTTTTCAATCCGATCGATCAGCTTTTCTAACTGAAATTGCTTTGAAATATGTAAAAAGATTTTAACCACCTTTACACCATTATCCAGCAACAACTGTTCAAAATGCTTGATATGCTTAATATTCCGTTTGGCCTGCTTATCGGATATCTGTCCGTGAACACGTGTAATCAGCACATCCTCATAATAAGAACGGTTAAATGCTGCAATATATCCACGTCCTGGGGTAACGCTATGAGCACGCCACAAGAAATCATGACTTAATTCCTCAGCCGTAGGTGATTTAAAGCTGTGGACAGTCACCCCCGCAGGGTTAAGGTTGGAAAATACCTGTCTGATGACGCCATCTTTGCCGCTGCAATCCATACCCTGAAATACAAACAAAACGGATTGTTTTTTCTCTGTAAATAATTTGCTTTGTAATTCCGTGAAGCGTTCCTTCAATTGATCTGTTTCCTGTCGGATTTCTTCTTTATTTTTGATATTCTTCGTATCCTTGGGGTCCCATTCTTTCAAAGAAACTTTTTTACCCGGTGTCAGCATTCCTAATGAATCAGACATAAAGGCACGCTCCTTTTCAATTGAAGTATGATCTTGTCTACATCATATACCCAAATGAGGATGTTATCAAAAGTTCCTTATGTATTAATGATCTTTCTAGTTAATTCAAGAGACGTGCATACACCATGGAAAATTTTTTGCAAGAAATGTTTGTCCAGCATGACAGACATCATAAAGAGCAGATTATCAATTCTTTACAAGCCATTAACTAAAAACATCTTTCATAAAAAAAGTCGCCCCTCCCAAATCTGGAGAGACGACTTTTTTTAATTCCCTGCTATATCAATGCAAAATGGTCATTTTATTTAAACTGTTTCAGGCTGAAGTTTTTCAACCTTATCAATGGTTCCGCCACCCAGACAGCGTTCCCCGTCGTAAAATACAACAGCTTGTCCAGGCGTAATGGCCTTCTGATGTACATCGAATATGACATGCACGGTTCCATCCGCAAGCCATTGTAAAGTTACTTTCTGATCAGGTTGGCGATAACGGAACTTGGCTGTGCAACGGAATTCGCCGGACGGACGAGTATCTGCGCCTTCAATCCAGTTCACGTCCGTTGCAATCAGGCTGGTAGAATACAGGCTGTGGTGACGATCACCTTGTACCACATACAGAATATTCTTCTCCAGATCCTTATCCGCTACGAACCACGGTTCACCTGAACCTGAGCCGCCAATGCCCAAGCCTTGTCGTTGACCCAGTGTATAGTACATCAGACCATCGTGGCGTCCTTTGACTTCACCAGTAGCGATATCCACCATATCTCCACCTTTTGCAGGCAGATATCCACTCAGAAACTCCTTGAAATTACGCTCGCCGATAAAGCATACGCCTGTACTGTCTTTCTTCTTGGCCGTATACAGTCCTGCAGCTTCCGCAATTTTACGCACTTCTGGTTTCGGCAGATGACCGATAGGGAACATGGCTCGGGACAACTGTGTTTGGCTTAATGCATTCAGGAAATAAGTCTGATCCTTGTTGCTATCCACACCTCGCAGCAAAGTAAAGTGGCCGTCTTCTTCCACAACCCGTGCATAATGTCCAGTAGCAACATAATCTGCTCCTAAATCCAGCGCTTTATTTAGAAACTCGCCGAATTTAATTTCACGGTTACACATGACATCCGGGTTGGGTGTGCGTCCAGCTTTATATTCATCAAGAAAATAGGAGAATACTTTATCGAAGTATTCTTTTTCAAAATTGACGGTATAGTAAGGAATGTCGATCTGTTCACAGACACGGCGCACATCCTCCGCATCCTCCTCAGCCGTACAACGGCCAAATTCATCCGTGTCATCCCAGTTTTTCATGAAGATGCCGATTACGTCATAGCCCTGCTCCTTCAGCAGCAGCGCGGTAACGGATGAGTCGACGCCACCGGACATCCCGACGACGACACGGGTTTCATGATTGGCTTTAGCCATGGTCATCACCCAATTCTTTCAATATTGTTGTAGAACCCACCTATTGTAACATAAACGATAATAAGATACGATGTTTGGACGATCAAACGACACGGCGAACGATGGAAGAAAGCTATATAAAATGGGCTAAAGTTGTTCCAAATCGCCCGAAAGCAACTTTTTTTAAGATTGTTACCGTAATGTTTCCCTTTACCTGCCCTAATATGTTAACATAAGCTGAGGGTTAGGATCGGAATAGAGAGGTTTACAACACCAGTTATTCCGCGTGTTTAACGGAATTGTTACTATAAGTGAGGTGGCACAATTGAAAATATCAACGAAGGGCCGTTATGGCCTGACCATTATGATGGAACTTGCAGCCAGGTTTGGCGAAGGTCCAACTTCTTTGAAAAGTATTGCCGAAAAAAATCAGCTGTCAGAGCATTACCTGGAACAGCTCATCGCGCCTTTGCGTAATGCAGGTTTGGTAAAAAGTATCCGTGGTGCTTACGGCGGTTATATTTTGGCGAATGAACCGGCAGGAGTGACAGCGGGAGACATCATTCGTGTACTGGAAGGTCCGATTTCTCCGGTCGATTTCACGGAAGAAGACGATCCGGCAAAACGTCAGCTGTGGCTGCGAATTCGTGACAGCATCGCTGAAGTGTTGGATTCTACTACACTTAAGGACTTGATCACATACCAAGAACATGATGAATTGGACAATTACATGTTCTATATTTAGCCAAGAGCTAGTTATATAGCCAAATTGCCTTATGTGGCAAGGGTTTTCGAGGTTATGGATTCGAGCGAGTTACCCGCAAATTACCCGCATTTCTAATTGTTTATTGCCCATTCAAAATCATCAGCAATCTTGATTTGGCGGTTCTTTGTGACGTGGAGATAGATCAGTTCTGTAACTTTAGAATTGCTCTTGTGCCCGATTCGTGCCTGAATCTCTGGCAGTCCAACTCGCGGATTAGAAGCGAGTAACGATACATGAGTATGGCGTAAACTATGTGGAGTAAGATTTGTCGGCAACTCAGCTTTCCCAAGAACCTTACGCATATAGTCACCCATTCCTGTAACCTGAACTGGATATCCGGGAAAAGAGGGACACCAGAAAACGAAATTGTCCTTCGTGTTAAATTCCTTGGCAGAAAGGCGCTCATCCTTTTGCCACTCCAGCAGTAATCCTAGAGCTTTGGCTACGGTGTCTCCGAAGCTTACGACACGTTCACTCTGCTCATTCTTGGGAGGTATGAAGGAATACTCGAGAACGCTTGTACCGTAAATCTGTTTGTTTACATCAATTGTTCGGGCGTCAAAATCAATATCGTCCCACTGGAGTCCTGCTGCTTCACTGATTCGTAAGCCTGTGTAGGCTAGTACAATGAAGAAAGCCCACATATTGGTTGTAAGCATGAACCTGGCTAATTGTAGAAATTTTTTCAGTTCGTCCTTCTCAAGAAATTTGGGAAGGACTTGTCTTTTTTCTCCGATTTTCCGCGCTGTTTTTTTCTCCTTCGGTATAACTGCATCAACAGTCGGATCGAATTCGATTAAGCCATTACGTTTAGCGTGTTCATACATGAGCGAAGCTACTGTGTGGACTGTGGTTACAGTACTGCGTTTTTTTCCTTCTTCCTTCAGCTTGTATAGGAAATCCTGATATTGACTCGCAGTCACATCTGCGAGCGCAAAGCCACCAAATTGTTTCAACAGAACCCTAAGTCCATACTCACGATTTTTGACCGTGTTGCCAGCTGGTTCTCGCTCCATGATGTATGCTTTGAGCCATGTCTGACTCCAAGTCCTTACTGTTAAGTCGTCTGTGTATTTCAACTTTTTCTGTATCTTTTTCGCCTCGATCAATATCCCAAAGTCAACCGCCTCCTGAATCGTGTCAAACCTTGGCGACTCTGTCTCTTTGTTGCTTTTCTTTTCCTCTCCATCAATGAATTTAGTAGTAGGAATGTAATAGCGATAAGAATACTTGCCATCACGTTCTCTGACATTTGGGGGTAACTTCCTCTTGGTGGAATTATGCTTCTTTTTCACATCTTCAACTCCTTTATTTTGGAAATATGAGAACCTATGTTCTGTTTTTGGATATATTTAAACAGCCTTGCAGCTGGAAAGCGCAAAGTTATATGTGAAAATTATGAAGTTGTTTTGGGATGCCGCAACGCAATAGATAGGCTTCTTGCGTTTCCCACGGCTCCCGTTCCACGGAATATGTCAGTAGTTTTACAGCAAAAAAGTTGGCTTGTCGCTCGTATTTCCCGACTGCAAAAAAAGTGTGCTCATCTAGCCAGAATTGGCTTAAACCTGAGTGTAGACGGTCGTGTCCAAGCTCGTGAGCACATACTATACGTTGCCATTCATCAGACAGACCATTATGGATACAGATAAATCGCCTTCGCAATTTACGATAATACAGACCCCGAGTCCCTTCATCGAATTCTACATGGCGGACTAATATGTTAAGCCCCTTGGCAATGACAAAAGGGTCGTTTGTTTTGAATCGTCTAACCAACTTGTAAATAATGTCGTCCAAAACAGTCACCTACTCTTTGTTGTCCTTCGAGGCACCTTTCTTATTTTTCCCATAAGTCTTTTTATTCAGTTCCTTGGCTTCCCAAAATAGCCCAGTAAGCATGTCCATGACTCTCTGACGTTTCTCTCCCTCAATTGGAACACCGTCAAACAAAATTGGTTGGTCTTCCTCAAGCATCTGTTTGAAATCAGCTATGTCCTTGGATGTCGCCCATTCAGGGATACTCTGCGCGTCTTCACCTTCATCATCAGTAAAATAATCCAGAGGCTTGTCGAAATAATTAGCAATTAATTTTAACGAATCTATTTGAGGGTGTCTTGTTTGTCCCGTAAGTATTTTAGTGACACCAGTGTAGGAGACGCCTGTTTCCTTGGCAAGACGGTATTTGGTAATCCCACGTTCATCCATCAATTCCTGGATTTTATCTGCTAACTCCACTACAACAATGCCTCCTGTATATCTCAATAGTGTTATATCTCTATGAAGTTATAATAAAACACAAAAGGGAGATAAGTCAAGTATTTTGGAGAGAGCGAGAGAAAAAAGGTCATTATATAACCCTATGGGGTTATATCGTCCATTGATCATAATTCTTTGGAGTTATACTATGTGTTCAGGAGGTGAACACAATGGGACAAGCAATTGAAGAAAATGTGCAGAGGTTAATTGAAGCAAAAGGTTGGACAATCTACCGTCTCTCTAAAGAGAGTGGGGTTGCAGTATCTGCATTGTACAACATAGGTAGGAAAAAACAAGGTCCTTATGCTGAAACCCTAGTGAAACTCGCTGATGCTCTTGGGTGCACGGTTGATGAGTTAGTCAGAAATAATCTTGCAACAAGAGGGTGAACCTAGATGACTGTTGATTTAAAACCGACATTGGATGTTATTGACGCTGCAGAATATTTAAAAGTCAGTAAATACACCGTGATCAATCGTATCAAACAAGGTAAGTTGAAAGCCTACAAACAAGGGCGGTACTGGAGGATTAAAAGAGAATGGCTGTTGGAATATGAAAATGATCTACTCAAACAAATTGCATAATCGAAGGGAGACAATATGACTCAATTGGTATTTATACAGAACGGACAAGCAGTGACGGACAGTTTAATAATGGCTGACGTATTTAAAAAAGCCCATGACGATGTGTTGAGGGACATAAGAATTCAGATTGAAAAGCTAAACGCCGCTGGAGAAACAGAATTCTCACTCCGCAACTTTGCGGAGTCAAGTTATCGTAACGAGCGAGGCCGCGATTATCCCAAATTCGAAATGACAGAAGACGCCTTTGCTATTGTCGCGATGTCATATACAACTCCAGAAGCTATGAAAATGAAAGTTAAGTTTTTAAACGAATTCAAGCGAATGCGAAACGAATTGACTATCAATACACAATCATTATCGCCAGAATTGCAAATGTTTAATCATATGTTTCAAGCTGTTGCAAAAGTAGAGTTGGAAAACTCACAACTAAAAAATGATGTGAACGCCGTAAAACAGCAGCTTGATAACCAGGCTGAGATACTGGCCCTGAACCCCACAGAATGGCGCAAGAAAGTCCGATCCTTGCTAAACAAAATTGCACAGAAGCGCGGCGGTCATGATGCTTACTCAGAAGTAAACAGCGAGAGCTACGAACTGCTAGAACAACGTGGGAACTGCAAATTAGGCATCCGGCAGGAAAACATCAAGAAGCGCATGGCTCTGGAAGGTGCCGCTAAATCGAAGATCAATGCAATTAGTAAGTTGGAAGCAATTGCGGAGGATTCGCGATTAACGGAAATCTATCTAGCTATTGTTAAGGAAATGGCAATCAAGCACAGCGTTAAGGTGGACTAATAAAAAGGAGTGAATACCTTGAATTTAACCAAACAAGAAAGCGAACTTATCCAATTTATTCGTACATTAGATTTTGACGACATGCTGAACGTGCTGGACGGCATTAAAGCAGTAGCAGAAGACTTGTCTACTAAATCTGTGGTGTATGCAAACAACGGAATTGACAGAGCCGCGCAGGGATTTAAAAGCCAAGCAGAAAACATGGACAAGCTTGAGCAACTGCTTGGTGAAGCAAATGAAGAATACCGTAAGGAAATCTATTCTGGATTAGAAGAAGGAGAATGAGTATGAGCAAACACGATGATGCGTACAGTGAAATATTAAAATTCAAACGTAACAAAGCACATGAAATTCATAATATTCTATCCGGATTAAGAGTAGCGGATGCAATGGAAGTCCTGGATAGAGCCAGAACCTCCATTGTGAATGAGACAAGGGTATCAGTTTTTCATGAACGGAGCGAGTGAATCTTTTTCCTCTTGAAGTGCACGATCATAACCGCTGAGAATTTTATGAAAGTTTTTCATGTAATCTTCATAACAAAAGGCGTAATGACAAAGGAGTCTTTCATGAAGTTCTAAATCCGAAAGTGCACCTCTTGTCTCCTGATCAGCTACTTTCTTTGCATACTCTAGTGCTAACTCATGACAAAGTTTCTGTCTTTCTTCATCGGTAATGTTATTTAAAAATCGCATCTATGTCACCTCCTTCCTAGTTTGATAGGTAAGTCTGGACAACTACCATCATACACAGAAAGGAAAAATCTTGAAAGGACGATATACATGAAACACAAACTCGCACTCATAGAAGCTTTTGACGATTGCCTGAGACGTAATGTTAGCAAGGGACAATTACTAGGGTTTGTAGATCGGGCGCGGCGGTACTGGAATGGCAACGCGGAAATGCTGGCTGTTGTAGAAGGACTGGTTGAAGGGGTGAGGGTATGAATCCATTCTTTAGCGGATTTAATGCCGGGAAGAGAGTAAATGGCGTATTGCTGATAAAGCGTGACGGTACCTGGTTCCAGCTTAAGACTATGGCAAGGTTGCAGGCTGACTCTATAAAAGGGAGTTGATAGGTATGTGGCGGTGGTGGCGTAAGAAGCCTGCGGCAGTCACTAAGAACCTTACGGGGTTGAGTGTACTGACGGACGAGCATTTAGAATGTTTGGCTGAGTCCTACTTGCAGCAAGAATATTGTGGTATGAAGCTTAAAGACCAAATACCATTTTCTGTGTATGTCGAGGTTGAGAGAAAAATCAAGTGGGAAGTGTGACATGGAGATCAGATGTGGATGCGGTCGGGAAGCCAAATACCTTGTATACGAACATGAGGAACCACACTGCAAAGAATGCATGTTGGATGCTGTTGAGTGTAAAAATCAGGTGCTTGTGAGGGTGATAGACGATGCATATGCAAACTCGCGTCAAGGGAAGCAATAGCTATTCCGATCTACAGGCTTTGATGCAGGTTGGTGGACAAGCCATCGAGCAAGAAAACGGAAAAGTGATGTTTATATTCAGCAGTGACATTGCTTATCGGGAATATCGCAGAATACGAAGGGAACAAAAGGAGGGGGCCAAACGTGAAAACGCCGTTAGAACAAGCTATCCGGGTTCTGGAGGAGCTTCAAGCCGAAACTGAAATACGTGGTAAATCGCTCAATAACATCGTAGAGCCTTTGCTAATCTTCAGGGATGGTAAATTGCAATATGTCTTAGAAGCTTTGTATGACGCACGTAATGCCTTAGAAAGCGAAACGACCCCGGCGGCAACCGGAGTCGAATCAGAAACTTTTAAATAAACATTTGTGGTCACTATAACAAAATTTTAGGAGGCTGTAAAGATGTCAGATAAATTATTAGTCATTCATGACAACCTAAACAAAATGTTGGATGAAAAAAGCGAAGCAATGCCTACTAGCTTTAACAAGACAAGGTTTTTACAAAACTGTATGACTGTTTTACAAGATACCAAAGATATCGAGCAATGTGACGCTAAAAGTGTAGCTAGAACGATGCTCAAGGGTGCATTCTTGGGATTAGATTTTTTCAACAAAGAGTGCTATGCAATCCCTTATAACGAGAATTTAGGTACTAAAGACAAGCCTAGATGGATTAAAAGTCTACAATTCCAAACGGATTATAAAGGCGAGAAGAAGCTTGCTAAGAAATACAGTACACGCAAAGTTAAGGACATTTACGCAAAGCTGGTTCGTGAAGGTGATGACTTCAGCGAGGAAATCGAAAGCGGACAACCAACGATTAATTTTAAGCCGCTGCCATTTAGCGATGGAGTTATTAGAGGTGCGTTTGCTGTTGCGCTCTTTGAAGATGGTGGAATGATTTATGAAACCATGTCTTTAAAAGAAATCGAGAAAACAAGGGACGATTACTCTAAACAGTCGACTGGTAAGGCTTGGACAAAAAGCCCAGGGGAAATGTACAAAAAGACTGTTTTACGCAGACTTTGCAAGAATATTGAACTTGATTTTGACACAATTGAGCAGGCGCAGGCTTTTGAGGATTCAAGCGATTTTGATATGAACAAGGAACCAAAGCCGCAGCAACAAAGCCCGTTGAATCCTAATGTGACTATCATTGATGCGGAATATGAAGAAATCAAAGAGGACCCAGCTCATGAAACTGACCAAGAGTAATTACTTTAGCCAAGAAGCCAACCGTCACTATATGTCTGTAAGCCAGTTTAAGAGCTTCCTGCCCTCCTATGGGGGCTGTGAGGCTCAAGCAATAGCTAAGATCAACGGCGAGTATGAGCAGCCAGCAATCACAGCTTTTATGGAGGGGCATTACGTTCACGCTTGGAATGAGGGGATATTAGAAGACTTTAAAGCGGACAATCCGGAAATGTACAGTAGTCGCGGCGCGACAGCCGGGCAGCTTAAAGCAAACTTTCAACATTGCAACAAAATGATAGAAGTCTTGGAGAATGATCCGCTGGTCATGAAGGCTTTGGCTGGAGAGAAAGAGGTAATCATGACTGCTGATATGTTCGGCATTCCTTGGAAGGTGATGCTTGACAGTTACCAGCCACAGACAGGTATTTTCGCAGATTTGAAAGCCCTAAAAGAAATGGACGGCAAGTGGTGGAACAAGGATGCTGGAGTATATGAAAACTTCCTACAGCACTATGGTTACACAATCCAGATGGCTGTGTACGCCGAAATCGAGAAGCGTGTTACAGGACGGAAAGATTGGTTGCTTCCACATATGGTTGTGGTGACCAAACAGAATCCGCCTGATCACGAAATCATCTATTTTGACTATGACATTATTGAGCAGAGTCTTTCTATAGTGAAAAACAACATTGAGCGCGTGAAGGAAGTCAAGTCAGGTCAGACGGAGCCTGTTCGATGTGAGCGGTGCGAATACTGCCGTAAGACCAAGAAAATCGACCGGATTAAGCATTTTTCAGAATTGAACCTTTATTAAGAAAAGAGGAACTACATTGTTAAACCGAGTGATTTTGATTGGCCGTTTGACTAAAGAGCCTGAATTACGATATACACCGAGCGGGGTAGCAACATGCTCTTTTACTCTTGCTGTAGACCGTCCTTTTACGAGTCAAGGCGGCGAAAGAGAAGCGGACTTTTTACCGATCGTGACTTGGCGGCAGCTTGCCGAGACGTGCGCTAACTATCTGAAAAAAGGGCGCTTAATAGCTGTGGAAGGTCGGGTTCAAGTAAGGAACTATGAAAACAATGAGGGGAAACGTGTTTACGTCACTGAGATTGTGGCAGATAACGTCCGCTTCCTTGAATCCGGCAGGAATGATAGTGCTGGTAGACAGCAGCCTTCAACTAAAAATGACAATGATCCGTTCTCAGATGATGGCAAACCGATTGATATAGCAGACGAAGATCTTCCCTTTTAGAGATTGGAGGCATGCAGCATGATACAGTACGGGTTTCATCCAACCCCTAAACCAGCCAAAAGCAAGCGTGTAAAGCTCACACAGAAGCAGAAAGGCGATATAAGCCAACAGGTAGATAAGCAGCTTAAAGCGCGGTCACACGGCTTGTGTGAGCTTTGTGACAACGCATTGGCTACTGAACGAGCTCACTTGATCGGACGTAAGCATATTAACCATAAAACGAGAGTAACGGACTTATTACATCTTTGTACGACGTGTCATGACTGGCTGGATGAAACGCCGGAAGGGATACGGGCACGGAAATGTATGGCTATGCTGGCAAACACGAACGAGAGGGGAAACCAAAATGAAGAAAATCGGACTTAACATAAAGGGGCTTTGCAAACAAATCAAGGCGGATAAAAACCGGATGATCTGGTCCTTGAAAGATGGGGTGCACTCCATAACTAACCGTCACTGGATGATTACTCTAGCCGAATTGCCAAGGGAAGTGAAAACAGTATTGCTAACTATCTTTGGGGATTTCCCAGAAGAAGGTCGTTGCTTAAAAAACACTTCATATAGTGCGATTCCTCTAAACGGTCCATCGGTAGATGGTTTGATACTAGACCGCGAGCATGCCATTCCTGCTAGAAAAACAGATTATTTGTTGTCGTCTAGCAAAGTAGGCGATTTGAGGATTTTCAAGGCTGGAGAAAATTTCATTTATATAAAAGAATCATTCTTGGAAGCAATTGATCCAAATTTCGGATTTGAAAATATGAGTTTCTTTGGGAAATTATCACCATTTATTTTCGAAGATTTGAATTATGTTGTATTGCCTGTACGGATCGGGGAAGAAAAAGATTTGCTTACACTCAAGGAACTAACTAACGAGTAGGTGGTGAAATGTCCGGGAAAGGTTGGATCAGCGTACACCGTAAAATGCTGGATAATCCGGTTGTATGTAAAGATGGCGACTACATGGCGGTATGGATGTATCTGCTTCTGAACGCCACTCATACCGAGTATCCAGCGCTGTTTTCCGGGAAGAAGGTTATCCTTCAACCCGGACAGCTTATAACCGGTAGAAAGTCGATATCAGAGAAATTGAACATTTCAGAAAGTAAGGTACAACGGATACTAAAATCGTTCGAAAGTGAACAACAAATTGAACAACAAAACGGAAACAAAAACCGCTTAGTAACAGTGGTTTCATGGTCCGAGTACCAAGAGAGTGAACAACAAAATGAACAACAAGTGAACAACAAGCGAACAACAACTGAACAACAAGTGAACACAAACAATAATGTAATAACAGAACAACAGAATAATGAAAATAAAAAACCACCTTCTCCGAAAAGTCCGAAACGGACTTATTCAGAGGACGATCGGAATTTTAAATTGGCTAAAAGATTTCACGAACTGGCTTATCAAAATGCACTAGAGATTGGAACGGCCCATTTAATAGAATCACCAAACTTCCAGAAATGGGCCAATACGTTTCGTTTGATGATTGAAAATAAAAAACTACCTGAAACTGAAATTGGTGAAGTTGTTAAATTCGCTTTATCGGATTCATTCTATCGAACTATCATATTCAGTCCGGATAATCTACGAAAACAGTATCAAGCTATTTTGACCAAAATGAGAACACAGGGAGGCGGTGGACGTGGACAGCGTAAAGCCAGCTATGCAGCAACTACTCAAACGGGTGGAAGCTATGAAAGCCCAACAGAAGACCTCATCCTTGGAAAATCAGGATCAGAAGACGAATCTGTTCCCGAAGAACTCTTACGGAGAATTAGAGGCACCTGAGGGCTGCGCTAAGTGCGATTACACAGGAACCATCAACGTAATGCGCTGGATTGAGAAAGAGGGCTACACGGACAAGTATGGCGCTCCTATGAAGGTACAGGTCGCACAGGTGGAACCATGTTCATGCTTGCTGGACAAGCAACTCAAGAAATATACAGCAAACAGCAGTTTTAATCATGAGCAAAAGCAGCACACATTTAAAAATGCTGTGATCGACGCGAAAAACGCTGAACACTTTGCAATAGCTACTGATTTTCTTGATAATATCGAATCTCACAAAAAGGACGGAACGTGGCTTTATATCTTCGGGGATGAAACCAGAATAAAGGGAACTCAGAGCGCTTACGGCACTGGCAAGACGTTTTTAATGGACTGTATAGCCAATGCGCTAGCAGAACGACGCATACCAGGCCTCTACGTGACCGAGGAGACACTTTTTGGGGATATCAAGTCTACTTACAGCCGGAACAGTGAAGAGAGCGAGAATGAGGTTCTAAGCCGCTATTACAACGTGCCTGTGCTGATGATAGATGACCTGTTTACAGCTCCTTATAAAGAATGGTCCGAAGGTAAGCTGTACAGCATCCTAAATGAACGCATGCAGAACGGCATGATTACGATTATAACCAGTAATTATTCTACCGATCGGATACATGAGCGACTGCCGCTGAATGGCCGGAAGATTGCCAGCCGGATTGTTGGACAAGCACAGCGAATTGAAATGATTGGCCCGGATCGGCGTGAGAAAAAGGCCCGGGATAGACTCCAATAAGAAGGGAAGAAGATACCCTATGACCAGGGATGAAGTAATAGCTAAATGGAATAGTATGCAGCCACAAGAGCGAGATATATGGATTGCTACGGATGTGATGGGATATAAGGCGGATCGAGTCAGACCAGGGATGATTATCAACAGTAAAGGTTATTCAACCTCACCAGCAATGTACAGCACTGACATAGGCGCAGCATGGGAAGTATCACAAAAATATCCGATCATGACTCTGAGCAGAACACAAATATTCGAAATTAGCCCAGTGGAGTACAGCTGCACATTTTGGAGTGATGTAGATTCAGGACCAATTGAAGTACCTGCCAAGACTGCACAGGAAGCGGTGTGCTTGGCTGCTCTGATATCGGTATTAACCCAAGGAGAGGGGATAGAAAGTTGACTGACTTCATTCAAAACAAGACTGTTAAGACTCGTAAAGAGCGCCGATGCGAAGGATGTGCTCAGAATTTCCCTGTTGGCACTACAATGGTTTACGTTTCCGGCATGTGGCAAGGGGACTGGCAATCTTATTATCTTTGTAGCCCTTGCGATGAGTTTATAACCAACGAAGATAGCGCGAGAGAAGCCGTGTGTGAGGTAGGATTCACTCTTGGTGATATAGGAGAATGGCGAAAAGAAGCAGAGAGGGGATAGAGGAATGACAATATCTGAACTAATCGAAAAATTACAAGCGTTTCGTAAAACCTATGGAGATATAAATGTCAATGTGGGCACTCTTAGAGACGATGTTGTTGATTACGACTCAATAGGACACCTTGCAGTTTTAAGGGATGTTGGTAAGAAAACGGGTGGCAAACTGGTTATTTTTGATAAATGGTCGGATGAATAATAGCCCCTAAAGGGCAAGGAGAGGAATAAGACATGACTGCAAACATCTCGAAACATATGAACGTTACCACGCTTGAGATCAAAACAGGATTGAAAGGTTTCGTGTACATCCATAATTACGGTAGGCACTCAATACAGGGATCAGGTTGGGGATTTTTCGCTGGTGGTAATCCTTACGCACTTAATCTTGTCATGGTAATCAACAACAACGATGACGTGCATAAGTGTATCGCAAAAATTAACGAAATTGACTGGATCGATTTGTATGACAAAGCGGAATGCACAGACTTTTTGCGCCGGATGATTAGAGATTAGGGATTACTAGCATATCAAAGGAGAGGAATAAGGGATGATTAATATATATGGAACAGCAACTGTATACGTGGACTATGAAGTGAAACTGGATTTGACGGAAGAACAATTTTCTGAACTTACGGAGAAAGAGCAAAACGAACTGCTTCAATCTGCAATTGACTGGCAGGAAGCGTTACGAAACGGGCAAACAGATGACATTGAAGTCGATGATATTGTGGAGGTCTAAACCATGGATAAGAAGATACAAGAGATACGTACAGCACTGGCAGCAGCTGATATACACGCACCAGGACGATGGATTGATCCTGAAAAAGGTAGGTTATTGAACTACATTGAATTTTTGCTTCAGCTGACAGACGAAAAAGACAAGGCAATCGAGGAAGAACGTACTGAAACCCAAAGGATGTTCAGAATGCTTAAAACGGAAAGCGGACTTGCTCGGAGTGCACATAAGAAAATTGAATCTCTAGAAAAGAAAATAGAGTACTTGCTAAAAGGAGAGGATACCCCATGAATCCAATAGACGTTATAGACGACTATGACTATTTAGAAAAGGACATTGAAGGTTCCCTACGTATTGCTAGAGCAGAGTTAGAGTGGGAGAAAGCACAGGAGGCCGAGGACGAACGTGAGACCCTTTGAAAGCATGACTAATTCTGAACTGGTCATAGCAGCTTATGACGAAACTAAAGATTATGATTATCGAATACTAGCACATGAAGAAATCTACCGGAGGGCAGGTGAAGCCGATGGCAAGGGACTACACAAACCGGATGGACGCTATATTTGAAAGCTGGGAATATCATCTGTTTGAAAAGCTAGGCGGAGTTGATCGGATAGTTGCCAGAATCCAAAGTGAAGCAGCACTGTTTGACATTCCTTATGCCGCAAGAACCGAATATATAAATCGAAAACTGGTAGATATGATAGACCAAATTGCGGAAAAGCGTGAAGCGAGTTCTCAAGGCAGCCGGAGACAAGCAAAGAAAATAGGATAGGGGAATGAATATGACCAGATACGTAGGAATAGACCCGAGTACCAAAACAGGGGTATGCATCTTGGATGCAGATGGTAATGTGCTGGATGCATTGGAAGTAACGGCAACCGGGAAAGATCCAGAACGTATGTCAGACATCATCACCGATGTTTGCGAAAACGTAGATTACGGCGATGTGGTAGTGATAGAGGGTTTTGGTTTTGCTTCACAATCAGGCTTCCTCCTTGGCGGGATTGGTTGGGGAATCCGATTGGACTTGTACGAACGCAACATTAAATATCAGGAAGCTGCTCCTGCTGCACTTAAAAAATTCGCTTCAGGCAAGGGGACTACTAAAAAGGATGAATTGGCAGTAGAAATCTTTAAACGGTGGGGCTTCCAGCACGGTTCAGATAACGTCCGAGACGCGTTTGTTTTGGCTCAGATAGCCCGTTCATTGCGAGGTAATGCCAATACAGCCAAATTCCAAGACGAAGTCATACAGGCTATTTTAAACCCGGTTCCTAAGAAGAAAAAGAAGGTGAAAGCTGGATGAACGAGGCAGAGAAACGGCGCGCTTTCCAAAAGATAAAATCCCTTTCAACCAAAAACTTTTATCGCTTCATGGATGCCACAAATTCAGATGCTTATGATATGGCAATCAAGCATATGACGGAAGCTATGAGCTGTGATCCAAAGATAAGTAAGCCAACGATTAAACGAGTGTTGGCAAAGGCAGAAGAGATACGGACATTATGGGACGGTATAAACACGTACACGGCGGACCAGGTGTACAAATTTGATGGAGGAAAAAGTAATTAATTCGTATAACAACGAAGATAGGTGACTATATGAAAAGAAAAACCAAGTATGAACAGAACAAAGGGTGGATTCGTGCTGCTGAGAAAAACGGCATCAAAAAAGAGTATTTCATTCAACGAATAGAGCAATACGGATGGAGTAAAAAAGACGCTTCTACGTTGCCAATAGGGACGGTAAGAAAGAAAAAAGCATAGCCCCCAAGGGCAGAGAGGACATAAAAATGGATAAAGCAATTTTAACCCAAGCGCAGGCGGAGGCAATTGATTCAATTCAAGCTGCATACCATTGGACAGCAGAGGCGTTTGTCCGCAGCCATGCAGAAAACTCGCACCAATGGGATGCGCCTTGTGATGTGCTCAACGGAGTACCTTTGGATTCTATTATCCGTGCGCTTTATATCGGTTATGAAGTCGAACTGACGATAGAGGAAAAGCTGTTAGAAATGTATAGAGAAGGGTTACCATGTCCAACCACGCCTACTGAAGATTCAGCTTTTCGCGAAGGTATGAAAAAGGCATGTGAAATAGCGGGAATTAAGGTCAAATGGTCCAGAAATTAAGCCCCATAGGGGACAAGAAGGAGGGGCAACCCTCCATAAGGGGGAGAGACACAATGCATCCCCTATACCAAAGGAGAGATATACATGTCACTGACAGTCGAACAATTGGACAATGAGATTGCTTTAAAGAGCATTATCAATCATGCATTACATGTGTTCCCTAAATCCTTCATCAATCATAATAACGAAATTATCCTGGAACCGCGAAACAACGTTTACTTTGGTTTGAATGATGTGTATACAGAACTTGCGTTTAAATGCAAAATGTTTGCCTGGCTATCAAGACCAATTGCAAAAGAATTGAACAAGTATTGGGCACCAAGGGTTTTGGATAGCTTCAATCAGTTATTACGGACCAACTTCACCAAAGACGATATGTATAAAATTTATGATCGTTTAGGAAATGATATCAATCGGAAACTGACAATACAGTTCATCGAATCTAACTATGATTTAACTTTACTGGACTGAGGTTGAGGCATAACAGCCTCTTACCCTACCCAATACAAATATCAAAGGAGCGAATGAACGTATGCAAAAAGTTTGGTTGATTTGTAAAAAAGACGGTAAGGCATCGGGTTATTTGATGTATGAGCAAGACGTTGAGGGGTATGTGAATGCACTTCGGGACAAGGGATTTGAAGAATTTGAAATCTGTACTCCTGTCTACGGTATCGACAACCAAGGTAGGTACGAGATATCCACCCTATTACCCTATACCCCTATATACCTTAAAGGAGCATGAATATGAGTCGTATTAAGCGAAAATACAGAACCATCCGGCAAGAGTTTAAAAATGAGCTTTACGCAGCAATAAGAAGCAACCCGGCACTTGGCATGCTTTGTATAAAGACTTATACAGCTAGTAGACACCGTGACCATATCCATCAAATTTGGGGGATGAGTGTCCGCTATCCTAATTTTCGTAAAGAATACACGGAAAAATTGATTGGTAAGTGTTTAACCGGACGAGATGAAATTTTTCATTCTCTCTACTTTGCGGCTCCAGACTTATACCAGAAATATGCGCGTAAAATACCGGAGGACTTGGCGATGGGCGATGCTTTGGGTGTTGCTTATAGAGCCATGAAAGATAAATGAGGGTTGATCCCCCTATATATAAGGAGCGATAAGCATGAGAGATATTAAATTCCGTGGCATAAGTGTTGAAAGGCTGGTTGGAGATAATCAGTGGTTAGAGGGGTTTGGTGTAGATTTTTGCGAGATGACAGACGGGACTACGGAAGTATATCTGTACACCAACTTTAACGGTGTATGCAGGGTGATCCCCGAATCAGTAGGTCAATACACAGGACTCAAGGACTCGAAACGTACACCAGAGTTTCCAGATGGTCAGGAAATTTATGAGGATGATATATCCACAAAGGAAGAGATGCTGTTCCCGCTGCATGGCACACGGACGGGGATTGTAAAGTACATTGACGGATCGTATCTGCTTGAAGATTTGGATGGCAAGGATGGAGACTACCTGTTCAGCGAATCGGTAGAGATTACGGTAATCGGCAACATACACGATAACCCGGAGCTGCTACAGCCCCAAGGAGGCGGTAAAGGTGAGTAAACGGACAGTAGATTTAATCCGTAAAGATGTGCAGTCGGCAAAGAATGAAGCGAAGAAAAATATCCTGTTACCAGTTAGAGAGGTAGAAGACCTGCTTGCCCTGGTAGACTCACTCCAGCAGCAGCTAGCAGAGAAGGACGAAACGATCCAGCTAGGTGTGGATATGCTAGATGAGAGGGACCACAAAATAGCCTGGCTTACTAACGAGTTAGGGGAGTAACCACCAATACAATACGTTCACCCAGGAGCGTTGGAAGGATGATAGATATGTCGGTAAAGGATATGACAGACCAGCAGCTTAATATAGCGCTTGATGTACTCCTAGGAGCAAAAGTGGACAGGGGCAGACCGGGCAACGTGCTCAAGAATAACTATTCAGTCAGTCCAACTGACTATTGCGCCGATCCTGTTGCCTCTCTGGAGGTACAGGCAAAGGCGATGGATATGGACGAGATTGGGTACATGGCAAATTTGGTTTTTCGCACGGGTCACTCGTATAGCGAGGGTCTTAACTACGAAACCGCAGCAGATATGCTCAGAGCTACACCAAGACAGAGGGCAGAGGCTGCTTATATGACATTATCCAGTCAGGATTAAACCCATACAGGGGATTGACAAAAGCTTGTTGCAACTATCTCACTAAAAAAACGTGTATTTTGCAACCAAAAGACATTCAGGGTGTAGGTCCTGCACCCACTAAGGGAGGATATATAGATGCCAGTGTTCATTTATGGACATTTTGAAACGAATATAGATCCAAAAAGCGAATTGAGCGGATACCTGAATGAAGTCAATGAACAACGTGAAAATAAGTTAATAATCGAATGTGAAACGATAAAGAGAGGTATCTTCCACAAACCGGAGACTATCTACAATCTGTACGTTGATATGGGTTATGGAGAATACCAGGAGATAGCGTGCGCTAGCGGGAATGAACGAGTGACAATGGCTTACTTACTAGGCATGTTATCAGGAATGCGTATGGGGAGGAACAACAATGACAGATAAACCACGTAACTGGCAAGAGGATATGAATCTGTGCATGAAAGTGGATGAAGCATGGTCAAGAGAATTATTTATCGCAGATCAACCCGACATTACTACCTATTGGCTCCAACAATATGCAGCCGCTGAATCCCTTATACAACTAAAGGATACAGAGATAGCTGTATTAAAACGTCTGGCTGAATTTTGGGAATCGCAATGTAGCGACGCTATTACGCATAGGATGAAACGGAAGAACGCTTGAACGTAAAGATAGCCAACCTCACAGCTCTCCTGCAAGATGTAGGAGAAACCCCATGATAAGAGCCTATACCTCTATATTATGCGCATTACTGTTATATGTAGGTGTAGTCAGTATAGATAGGTATTTCGTTATAGAACATATCGAACCGAACAAATTAAGCGAAGGAAGGATTGTTAATGTCGGGTAACAACGATAAAGTGACCGCCACTACACACTGGGTATGGACAGCCAAAGCAGAGCGACACAATGGTACACGGTCCGTTGAAGGGCAGGCTATCTGGCCGCATTATCTGCATAAAGCACCGCGTAAATGGTTGGATGAAGGACTTATACAAGATTCAACAGAGTATGTAGATCCAGGGCAGGTTGATTTGTTCGAATTGATATAAAAGGAGCGACAAGATGGGGGCGATAGAGCAAATGGAATTATACCCGAGCATCACAGAAGCCGATAAGAAGGCCGTACGCAAGTTGCTGGGCAATTACCCTAAGATGCGCCTTACCGTCGAATCATTAGGCCGCAAGGAGTCTCTAACGGCGGAAGAAAGGCAAGTGTATCAGGAGTGGAGCAAATTGATTACCGAATTAGACATGGCAATCAATTTAATCTTAGACGATGAGGTCAAAAAGATCATTGAGCACCGCTTCATTAAGGGGCGTAAATATAAATTCACTGTGATCCAATTCCAGAACCATGGCATGAGCGTTAATACCATTGACCGCCGAATAGACGAAGGAGTCAAAAGTATAGCAGAAACCTTGAAGCTATGCGGAATTTTGGGGGTAAGTTGGGGGTAACGTGGGGGCAATTTGGGGGTGAAACCATTTTAAAGTAGGGACATAGGGTTAACGCCCGGGTGTCCCTGCTGCCCCTTACCACGGCAGGACTCGTCCACGCTTAAAGGCACCGCTTTGAACACAGGGTGATAGAGCACTGAGTTGCGGTGGTGTGGAAGCGGGGAAGGAATAGGTTAGAGTCCTTTCCAGGCGCTCCGCCCGGGCGCGGTAGAACTACGGGCAATATCAAATAAGCAAGCATGAGGGCATCGGTATACGGTGTCCTTTTTGCTATGTACAGGAGGAAACAAACGATGGCACAGAATTACGCGTATCTTGATCAATACGGCATTCTGCATCTACACGATGAGGAGCATGCCAAACAGCAAGGCAAACATGTTGCTACTGAGCTGCAAGCAGACGAAAGCGGCTATCCAGTAGTAGAGGGCAACGGTGTAGTCTACTACAGCAATGAGGATGCAGCATACATCAAGGGCAACCGCAAAGATGGACAACGTATCAGCACCCCAGCTGTAATTAAGCAACTGGCAGATCAACTAAAGTAACACCTTTTTCCCGGCTTAGTCCGGGGATATGACACATATAGGATTATAGCGGTTCGATTCCGCTGTGTGTCTTACTAGGGAGGGATATAACCAATGAAACTCTATCCGGACGGAACCATAGAGGGTACACCACAGGAGATAGCGCAGTATAAAGGGTTGAACACACATTCTATAACCATTAAAAATGTCGATCTCAAAATTGAGAGTGCCGCGAGCGCTGAACAAGTCATAAGAGAGATAGGACAGCGGTTGGAGGAAAGCATGCTTGGGTGTAAGGCTGTCTATTAGTAGTCATTAGAGACAACTAGACCCGTAATATACATCTGAAAATAGCTGAGAGGTGACAGCTGAGTAGGATACACGGGTCTATTTGTCGTGGGGAGGGAAATATGAACGACCTGTCAATCGAGAAAGCGGAAGAGATAACAGTATCTGTTCATTTAGTGAACCGTGAGATATTCGAATATTACTATCCTGCGGATGAATTAGAAAATGTAGAAGTATTTCTGTCCTGGTACAAGAATCCTGGCAGGGATAAGGTGTTTACGATTCATACACCGCATCTGAAAGAGATACGATCGTTAAACCACGAAAATATTGTATTTGTATCAGTAGATGGATACATTGAACCGGATGGACGGGAATCAAGATGGTATGAACGCCTTATAGATCGTTTTAGGCTATGGAGAATGACCAGATAAGGGAGGAAGCATCGATGAAGAAATGTGGAACGTGTGGAGTTACATTTATGGAAGCGAGAATCCAACCTGTTTTCGATGAGGTGCAAACTTTAGGTATGGCTTCAACCCAAAAAGTAATAAGTTCTTGGGAAGAAGTGTGTACGAATTGCGGTTCAAATGATATAGAATACCTAACTCATGAATTGCAATGGCATACCGAAAAGCCTCCTGATTCTCCAAAGGGGAATGTCACTACGTTAACAATAGGAGACAAAAAGATAAACGTTACCTATTACGGGGCTAGACGAAAGATTTTCAATGAAAAAGAAGCTCAGGCTATAATGTCACGGGATAATTGGGAAGGTACTTTATCAACTGACGGATGGCAAAGAGCTTTACGTTTAGGAATGTTTAACTCAGTAAGGTTTAATGGGCAGTACATTTAGAATGTCCGCAAAACCAACTCAAATAACCAGGCGGGGGTGGTGAAATGTAGTCATGGATTGGTCAGCAATCAGAGAAGAATACGAAACAACGGATATTTCCTTAACCGACCTAGCCGATAAGCATGGTATCAAATATCCGACAATCAAGAGTCGAAAACAGCGGCAAGGTTGGGACAAAGATGCATCCGACTCCATAAAAGATGCGTCCAACGTTAAAGATGCATCCCAAAAAAGACGCGGCCCGCCCAAGGGTAGCAGAAACGCAGCGGGGCATGGTGCTCCTAAGGGCAACAAGAACGCGTTGGGCAATAGCGGCGGCGCTGGGGGGCCGTACGGCAATGATAAGGCGGTAACACATGGATTCTTCCGTAAGTTTCTGCCAGATGATACAGCGGAGATTATGGATGCTATTGAGGATCGTTCACCACTGGACATGATTTGGGACCAAATAATGATTCAGTACGCTGCTATACTACGGGCGCAGCAAATAATGTTTGTTAAAGACAGTGAGGATGTAACCAAGGTGCTGATCGAATCTGCAGACAACGCTTTCGGTGGATCTGAGAAGTGGGAATACCAACACGCTTGGGATAAACACGCTACTTTTATGAACGCTCAGAGCCGCGCTATGACCACGCTACAAGGACTCATTAAGCGGTATGAGGAAATGTGCAGGCTTGGTTATGCCGATGAAGAACAGCAACTACGGATTAGCAAACTGAAAGCGGAAGTTGCTTCTATGGATAAAGCCAAAATGGTGGAATCGGTAGTGTTTAAGGATGATTTGCATGAGTAACGAAATTAGCCTGCAAGAGACAATAGGCAAAGGGTACGCTGAATTTTGGCGCTTTCGAGGACGCTACCGAGTGGTCAAGGGTGGCCGGGGTTCTAAGAAAAGCGTTACCTCTGCTTACTGGATTATCTACAACATGATGAAGATGCCGTTAGCCAACACTCTAGTCCTGAGAAAGACGTTTAATACTCATAAGGATTCAACATGGGCGCAGCTGAAATGGGCCGCTCATCGGTTGAAAGTATCACATTTATGGCAATTTAAGAAGAGCCCGCTTGAAGCCATATATAAGCCGACAGGACAGAAAATATTGTTCCGTGGCCTTGATGATCCGATGTCCATCACATCTATAACGGTGGATAACGGTTTTTTGTGCTGGGCTTGGTTTGAGGAAGCATATCAAATTTTGAATGAAGATGATTTTGACAAAGTTGATATGTCTATCCGGGGCGAGTTGCCGGAAGGGTACTTTAAACAATTAACGCTATCTTTTAACCCGTGGAATGAAAAGCACTGGTTGAAGAGGCGTTTTTTTGATGTCTCCAATCCAAATGTACTGGCGATCACTACGAATTACCGATGCAATGAGTTTCTTGGAAACGATGATCGGGCGTTGTTTGAGTGGATGAAAGAGCATAAGCCCAAACGCCACCGCGTTGAAGGTGATGGGGATTGGGGGATTACTGAAGGTGCTATATATGAGGATTGGAAAGAAGAGGACTTTGACTGGAAATCTATATCTAAGCAGAGCGGGTATAAAGCCGTTTTCGGCCTCGACTTCGGTTACACGAATGACCCGAGCGCACTGGTTTGTGCTCTCGTAAATAAAGAGGCGAAGAAGCTTTATATATTCGATGAACATTATGAACACGGCATGCAGAATGACGACATTGCCCAAATGATAAAAAGCAAAGGGTACGCAAAAGAACGGATCATTGCCGACTCATCGGAACCCAAATCTATAGATGAGATAAGGGGCTACGGTATCGGAAGGATACGGGCTGCTGATAAGGGTGGAGACAGCATCAAAAATGGTATTCAATTCATTCAGCAGTACGAAATCATTGTTCATAAATTCAAATGCCCCAATGTAGCTATTGAGCTTTCCAGTTATGTATGGGATCAGAACAAAGCAGGCAAATTCATGAATAAGCCTATAGACGACTTCAACCACACGTTGGACGCGCTAAGGTATGCCATGGAGCAGATCAGAAAGCCAGCTACATTTGAGTTTTAGGGGAAGGAGGACACTATGACCACAACAGAAGAAGTAATCTACAACCTTGAAAAGAATGCTCCTATGACCAATAGGGAGATAGCGCAGCAAGAGGTGAACGACTTCAAACAGTCCAAACGTTATGAATGGATGCTGACCGGGGAAGCTTACTACCGTAACCAGACAGAGATTCTTAATCACAAGCGATATACCATCGGTGAAGGTGGAGCAAAGATTGAAGCAATTAACCTGGCTAATAACAAATTGGTTAATGGGTTTATACGGAAGTTGGTTGATCAAAAGACTGGTTATTTATTATCCAAGCCGATCAGTATACAGACGGATGGCCCGAACGAATACAAAGATCAATTGGATAATTTCTTTGGTAAGTCGTTTCTTCGTCAGCTCAAAAACCTTGGGAAAAACGCATTTAACAATGGAATAGGTTGGTTGCAGGTCTATTACAGTGAGACCGGGGAACTTAGTTTCAAAATTATTCCTTCAAGGGAATGTGTGCCATTGTGGAAGGACGGAGCACATACAGAATTAGATGCTATGATTCGTTTTTATCCGATAGTCATTTATGAGGCTAAAACCAAGAAGACGGTAAATATCGTTGAATTTTGGGACGACACTGGTGTTATGAAGTGGGTACAGGACACGACGATCAATTCAGACTATATCCCATATGAGGAATTGCAAGGGCACTTCTCTGCAATTGATGCTGAAGGAAAGACGCAACAGCTTGTTTGGGATCGCATCCCCTTTATCCCGTTTAAGTATAATGACGAAGAAATGCCACTGGTTGAGATTCTCAAGACACTGGTCGACGATTACGACTTACGCATGTCAGAGAACGCCAACAATCTGGAGGACTTACCGAACAGTATTCTCGTTGTCAAAAACTACGACGGTCAAGATGTTGGAGAAATGCGGCGTAACTTAGCAACAACCCGTACACTCAAGGTATCCGGTGACGGTGGAGTAGACACACTTACACTAGTTATCGACACTGCGGCATTCACCAACCACATGGAAATGCTTCGTAAGTCCATATACGAGTTTGGCCGTGGAGTGGATACACAGTCGGACAAGTTTGGGAACAGCCCGTCTGGTATTGCGCTGCGTTTCTTGTATGGCGACCTGGATATGGACGCGAACATTATTGAGACGGAATTTCAAGCCAGCCTCGAACAGTTGCTATGGTTCGTAGATCAGCACCTTGCTAACACGACAGGAAATGATTACGCGGAGTACGAGGTCGATTTCATCTTTAATCGTGATATTTTGATAAACGAAACCGAAGCCGTCACAAATGCCAAAGACAGTGTAGGCGTCATTTCTGACGAAACCATTGTGGCTAATCATCCATGGGTAACCAACGTGCAGGACGAACTGGACAGGCTCAAAAAGGAAAAGAGCGAGGCTATGCCTGTATTGCAAGACCAGCCTTATGGCGGTACAGGTGGTAACCCTCCTGAACCAGAACCAAAACAGGATGAACAATCATGAAGTCCGAGGAATACTGGTCAGGCCGTATGGACGCGCTAAACGAGGCGCAGTTAGGTAAGGGTGATGCCTACGTTAAGAAGATGGAACTGGAGTACGCCAAGGCTAACGCATCCATTCAGCGGGATATAGACACATTCTATCAGCGGTTCGCCAAGAACAACGAAATAGGGCTGGCAGAAGCGCGGCAAGTGCTCAAAGCTGGTGAGCTCAAAGAGTTCAAATGGACGGTTGAGGATTATATCAAAGCTGGCCGAGAAAATGCAGTCGATCAACGGTGGATGAAGGAACTTGAGAATGCATCCATACGAGTGCGTATGACTCGTTTAGAGGCTCTACAGATGCAGATGCGCCAACACGTCGAGGTCCTAACCGGAAAGCGTCAGGCAGGCGCTAAGGAGCTTATGGGTGATATATACAAGGATGGGTACTATCGCTCAGTGTTTGAGCTCCATAAGGGAACGGGGTTGGGCGCCACTTTCTCTAAGTTGGACAAGCGGCAGATTGAAGCGGTCTTAAGTAAGCCGTGGGCGGCAGATGGTTCAAACTTCTCTGCTCGTATCTGGAAGGATCGGGACAAGCTGGTACACGAGCTCCAAACCGTATTGACTCAAGGGATGATACGCGGCGATACATCGGACAAGATGATTAACGCCTTATCGGACCGCATGGGAGTTTCCCGATCAGCTGCAGCCAGGATCATTCAAACCGAATCAGCCTATTTCGCTGGTCAGTCTCGGATGGATGCATACAAGGAGTTAGGCGTAGAGCAGTACAAGTTTACGGCTACCCTGGATAAACGCACATCAAGTATCTGCCGGCACATGGATGGAGAGGTATTTGGGGTGTCTGAAGCTGAGGTAGGGGTGAACTACCCACCATTACATGCTTATTGCCGTTCTACCACGATTCCACATTATGAGGACAATGTCCAAGAGCGAGTTGCGAGGGACGAAGACGGCAAGAATCAGGCTGTTCCCGGGGATATGACTTATTCCGAATGGGAAAAGGAGTATGTTAAGCCGAACACGTCGAATGAACCCACAGAAAGCAACGTGCCTGATCCTGAGGTTGAAGAACCTGGAGGCAGCTTTAATCGGAAGTACAATCCTAAAGCTTCTTACCATGTTGATCTGCCAAACGTATCAGAACCGGTGTTGGAAAAGTTGGCTGAGGTTAATCGTAGTCTTGCCCGGGAAGGTCACAAAGCAGGCAAAGAAATCATGGTCATTATGGATCAGACAGCAGGTAAGAAAATCGGCAGAGCTGATGGTGTCATAAATAAGGTTACATTCACACCTGAGATACACGATTCGCTTATCAAAGCACCGCCGAATAGCGTAATCCTTACTCACAATCACCCAAGAGGAACAAGGGTTAACGTTAAGGATATACGCAACATGGCGATTTATCCGGCCATTGCTAGTCTGCTTGCAGTTGGGCATGATGGCGGAGTAAGTGGAGTGTCATCCAATGGTAAATCATCCGATCTGCTTGTGTTTAATAATGTGCTGGAATCCACTGCTATGACTGCTCTTGAGCAGTTACAAAGCAGCGAGAACTATGCTACAATGTCAGAAACAGCCAAGAATGAGTACATGGATTATCTATGGCTACAGTTAATAATTAAGAAACTGGGGTGGACGTATGTCGAAGACTTCCAAGCAGCCAAAGCGGACTATCGGTTTAATAGATGACACGCCGCTGAAACTGGATTTTACGAAAACACCTGAAGAAATAGCTGCTGACATGCTAAGGCAAGTCAAAGAGCCATTTGAAAAACAAAATAGTAAGGATTAAAGCCTGATTGCACATTTAGATGCAGCAGGCTTTTTATTTTGCCCTGTCATACGGCTATAAACTGGGTATCGCCCTCTTTAAAGGTTCGGGGCTGACTGAACGTATCCTATGCGTGGTGGGTTACACGTCATAAAAACTAAAATAGGGGTGCTATTAATGGATTTGAAAGAATTGCTTGGAGAAGAGTTGTATAACCAAGTTGTTGAAAAGGCTGGTGATAAGAAACTAGCGGTCGTAAATGATGGCAACTGGTTCCCAAAAGATAAATTCGATGAAGTGAACAATACCAAGAAACGACTCGAAACGGATCTGAAGGACCGGGATAAGCAGTTGACTGATCTACAGAAGGCGGCAGGGGATGTCCCAGCATTACAGGGGCAGATTACCAAGCTTCAAGAGGACAATAAAGCAGCTACAGACAAGTACAATGCAGACATGCAGGAGTTACGCCTTAATACGGCGCTTAAAATGGCGTTGAACGGTCAGGCCCACGATCCTGATATCGTATCTAGTCTGCTGGACAAATCACAAATCGAGATTGCAGAGGATGGAAGCATTAAAGCCGGACTCGACAATCAACTCACTGGCCTACGTGAAAGCAAGGGCTTTTTGTTTGTACCGAAAGAGGACCCGAAACCGGGATTCCAGCCGAAAGGCGCTACGCCAGCAGATGGAGCAGGCGGAAAGCAAGACCTAGGTAAGACGGAGGCTAATTATGGCAAGTTGGCTGCTCAAGGTAAAGCAGATAATGAGACATTAGCCAAAGCTCGGGCAGACTATTTTCAATAAACAGGAGGTAAGAGAAGATGAAATTCACTGAAACGAAATATACGAATAAAAAGGAAATTCTTAAATTTCCCGACCATTACGTTAACCTTGCTGTCACAGTAGATGACACCGGGATTGTAGCAAATGCAGATGGTCGCAAAATCGTGCCAGCCGGAACCATTATCGGAAATGGCATTCTGAACGACTTGACCAAAAAGGCTAAAAAAGCTGTTACAACCACGGGCGTTTCCAATGCGGAAGGCGTTCTTTTTTATGATGTCGATGTCACGTATGGTCCAGCGCCGGGCGCGATGTTGATTCATGGCTTTATCGACTTAGGCAAGATTCCCACGGCTCCAACGCCTGAGGAAATTACTGCACTCAAACAAATCACATTTTTGAAATAAGAGAGGATGAAATAAACCATGCCAGATATTTTTGATCTTGTAACTGCAGAGAATATCACAACTTATTATCAGGAAACGGCATCTAATGCTATTCCTTATCTCGGAGCCACGCTCTTCCCGGCAAAGAAACAGCAAGGTTTGAACCTGAGTTGGATTAAAGGAGCTGGCGGATTGCCAGTAGCGCTTAAACCGTCAGCGTTTGATGCTAAAGCACCGTTGCGTGACCGGATTGGATTGAGCAAAGTTGATACAGAAATGCCTTTCTTCCGAGAAAGTACGCGTATTGGTGAAAAAGATCGTCAAGAACTATTGATGCTCCTTTCTTCGCCTAATGCAGCCTATTATCAAGCGCTGATAGCAAGAATTTATGACGACCAATCGAATTTGGTAAAAGGCGCAGACGTCATTCCAGAACGAATGATCATGCAATTGCTTTCTACAGGTAAAATTGACGTATCTGCTGAAAGATTGGATTACACTTACGACTACAAAATGCCTGCAGAACATCAAGTCACTCTTACTGCGGACGATCGTTGGAGCCAGCCGGGTGCAGAAATTGTCCAAGATATTCAAAAATGGTTAGATGATGCTGAGGACAATACGGGCGTCCGTCCTGCCAAGGCCATTGTTACTCGCAAAACATGGAATTACATGCTCAGAAACTCAGGCATTCGCCTTGATTTGAATCCGGTCGGAGGACAAAACATCATCATGACAGATACAATGTTGCGTCAATACTTGGAAACAAAACTTAGTATTGCTGTAGCGGTGTATAACAAGAAGTACCAACTTTCAGATGGAAGTTCACACTTGTTCTTTCCTGATGATGTGTTCACCCTTATTCCTGATGGGCCGCTCGGTAACACGTGGTACGGCACTACGCCTGAAGAGGCCGACTTAATGAGTGGTGCTACGAACGCAGAAGTGAAAATCGTTAACACTGGCGTAGCGGTTACAACTATTAAAGAACCGCATCCTGTTAACGTGGAAACAATTGTATCTGAAATTGTATTGCCTTCATTCGAACAAATTAACAATATCTTCATCGCAAAAGTAAACGGCTAAGGAGGGGCAAATGCCTCTCTTTTTAATTTTGAAAGGAGTAACCACATGAAAGTAACATTGATTGCTGGCGCTAAATATAAGAAAGAGTTTTACCAGACAGGCGACGAAGTGGAGGTTGAGTCGATCCACATACCGGAGTTAATTAAGGCCAAAGTTATTAGTCCTGATACAGAAGTGCCTGACGAACCTGTTGAAACGGATGTCAACAAGATGAATCTAGCTCAGCTGAAGGATCACGCCGAACAAAACTCCATTGACCTAGCTGGCGCAACCAAAAAGGAAGACGTGCTCGCAGCCATTCTGAAAGCGGGTGAAGGAAATGGAACCGAACCGCAGGGAAGCGCTGCTGATCAAGCTTAAAATCCTACTTGGCATCCCAGTTACTGATACGAGTAAGGATGTACAACTCGGATTTTCCTTTGATTTTACGATTGATGGCATCAAAAACTACTGCAACATATCCGACATACCGGAGCAATTGGAAAATACGATGCTCCTGATCGCAAAGGACTATTACCTCAACCAGTTTGTGGCTCCGGCTGCGGCTGGTGAAGGTGAGAAGAATGTCCAGAGCATCAAGCGTGGTGACGTGCAGTTTACTTTCTTTGCGGATGCTAAAGTGGGTGTGGAAGGCACGGCCTTTATTAAGGCGTATGGCGCGCAACTTAACGCTTTCCGCAGATTGAGGTGGTAGCATGCAACTGGGTAATCCAGCAACAGAGCGCAGGCTGCTTGAAATGACCTACACAGGCGTTTGTCGGGTAGAGGGACAGATAACCCGTAAAGACCCGGTAACAGGCGTAGAACGACCAACCAACGGCGTTATATTTGATAATCAGCCGTGTGCGCTGTCTCAAGCGTCATTGCCAAGCGCGGCCCAAACGGACACGAACAATGATGTTGCATATGATGGAAAGTTGTTCATTGCTCCTGATATCGTTATTCAGTCCGGAAGCCGTATCTTTGTTACGCAGGATGGAATGAACTATGAGTTTCAGCAGTCAGGCGAACCTTTTATCTACCCGACACACCAAGAAGTAAAAATGAAGCGGGTTGGTAAGGCATGAGCTTTGCTGAATTTGATTTTAGCGAGTTTGAGCAGCTTGGAAAGAGCCTGAAAAAGATGCAAACGGACTATCCGCGCTTTGTAGAGGACTGCATAAGAGAACTTGCCAGCAGGCTCCTGGCTAAGACGGTGGCACGTACTCCGGTAGATACGGGTATGCTCCGGCGTAACTGGCAGCTTGGCCCTGTGGAGCGTGTGGGCGGTGGCTATAGCATCGAACTGTTTAATCCCATCGAGTACGCGCCTTACGTGGAATACGGGCACCGTACCCGGTTACACACAGGCTGGGTGGAAGGTAGGTTCATGCTTACTATTTCCGAAAGGGAACTGGAACGAGAATTGCCCGCGCTCATGGAACGTAAGCTGAAACGCTTTATGGAAGACCACCTGAGGTGATGTAATGGAAGATGTTAAAAATGGAATATTGAAGCACCTGAGCACCTTTCAAACGGGTGTGAAAGTGTACGATGAGCGCATTGAGCAGGGTTTTTCGGAACCGTGCTTTTTTGTGTTGCTCATTGATGGATCGCAGAACCGGGAATTTAATCGCCGTTACATGCGGACGGATAGTTTCGATGTTCACTATTTTCCTTCTGATACGCCAGAGAAGCGCCGTGAATGCGAAGCTGTGGCTGACCGACTATACGAGGAAATGGAGTACATCCATTGGGAAGGCACCATGTACAGGGCGGTGGGGATGAAGCACCAAATCGTCGATGATGTGCTGCATTTCTTCCTGGACATTAACGTTCATCTTATGAAACCGAAAGAGCAGGAAACAAAAATGAGGACTTTAAAACAGGAGGCTGGTATACGTGGCTGATACTGATAACCAAGAAACAGAAACCGTGGCACCTACGAAGAAAGAGACGGCAGCGTCGTCAGCTTCGGTAGAACCCCGTTTTGGCAAAGAGCAATTTCAAGAATCACAGCAGTTTACACAGATCGAAAAAGATACACTAAGCGTCCTACTTGAAGACGGACAGAATTACACCATCGGTGAAGCTAAACGAGTTCTTACCGAATGGTTAGTGAAGGAGGTCAAGTAAATGGCTGGTACATGGGTTACACAGAACAAGGATCTACCTGGCGTATATACCAACGTTGTTTCTGAGCCTAAACCACTAGGCACGTTAAGTGATCGTGGTACCGTCACCCTGCCGTTGACATTAAGCTGGGGGCCAGCAAAACAAATCATTACCATTGATGCTGGTGATGATATCGCAAAAGCGTTGGGATACGACATTACAGACACAAGCCTCCTGCTGGTTAAGGAGGCTCTTAAGCGCGCCAAAACACTGCTGGTGTACCGATTAAACGAAGGGACAAAGGCTACAGTCACAAGTGGCAATCTTGTCACTACTGCGAAGTATGGGGGCGTGAGAGGCAATGATATTTCCATTGTGATTCAGGCAGACATTGATACGCCTTCTAGCTTCAACGTTCGCACTCTGGTTGAGGGCCGAGAGATGAATACTCAAAAGGTTGCCAACATTGACGGACTGGTTTCGAACGAGTGGGTGACATTCAAGGCTTCAGCTACAGATAAGACGTTGGCAGCAACGGCCGGAGCGCCGCTGATTGGTGGGGCTGACGGTACGGCGACCAACGCAGATCATTCGGATTATATGGCGGCAATTGAAACACAAGTGTTTAACACCGTGGGTCTGCCGTATGATGATGCGACCCTTAAGCCTCTTTATGCCACTTACATCAAACGGCTTCGTGAGGATGAGGGGAAATATGTACAGTTGGTTGTTCCAAACTATGATGCGGCTGATTATGAAGGTGTAATCAATGTGCCGAATGGTGTTATTTTGTCCGATGGTACAGTGATTGACAAAACAAAGGCCGTAGCATGGGTTGCGGCTGCAACAGCTGCAGCAAACGTTAACCAGTCATTGACTTACGCCGACTACGACGATGCTGTGGATGTTGATGTTAGATTCACCAACCGAGAAGCTATTGCCGCAGTTCAAAAGGGTCAATTCTTCTTTATTTTCAAAGATGGCAAGGCTAAAGTGCAGCAGGATATCAACACTTTCCGCAGTTTCACGCCTACAAAAAATAAAGACTTCCGTAAGAATCGTGTACTTCGTACATTGGATGGTATTGGAACGGACTTGCAGAGAGTCTTCGAAAACTCCTACATCGGTAAAGTCGATAACAATGCGGATGGTTTGAACATTTTAAAGAAAGAAGCTATTTCATTATTCGAACTAAATCAAAATATCAGTGCCATTCAGGATTTCAACCCTCAGACAGACGTAACAATTGTACCTGGCACTGACAAAGATGCTGTTTACGCTGAGTATTATGTTAAACCAGTAGACAGTATCGAAAAAATCTATCAGTTAGTGAGGGCGAGATAATATGACACAGTGGTTGCAAGCTAAGGATACTATTTCCGGCCAGCAGGGTCGATTGTACGCCACCATAAACGGTAGTGTGGAAGAGATGGCCTACTGCAAGAAATTCGAGGCAAAGATCGAGAAAAACATGACAGAAGTAAAAGTATTGGGATATCTGGGGGATCAGAATAAAGCCAATGGTTGGAAGGGAACGGGGTCAATGACTTTTTACTATGTGACCTCGTTGTTCAGACAAATGATGCTGGATTATGTGACCACAGGAAAAGATACCTATTTTGATCTGGTCGCGGTCAATGAAGACCCAACCTCCTCGATCGGCAAACAAACCGTGACGCTCAAGAATGTCAATATAAGCAGCATTATTATTGCTAAGTTGGATACTGAATCTCAATTGTTGGACGAAGATTTGGACTTTACTTTTTCCGGGGTCGGATTGCAAGATAGCTTCACTAAACCTGTATTGGGCGGTAACTAAAATAATCTAAATTAAGGGGATATAAATAATGAGTCAATTTAGCGCGTTTTTTAAAGAAAATGCTTCAGTGGATATCACAGAAGAGATTGTTGTTTCTGAAAGATTTAAGGATGAAGATGGCAAGCACGTTCTTTGGAAGATCCAAGGTATTTCGGAAGAACGAAACAAAGCCATTAGAAAGTCTGCCACGAAAACAGAGAAGGGCAAAGGGGGGATGAAAATTCCTGAAATTGACCCAGACGATTACACCACTAAGCTAGTTTTAGAAAGCGTAGTGTATCCTAACCTGAAAGATGCTGAGCTGCAAGAGAACTATGGTGTTGTTGGGGCTGATAACTTGCTCAACAAAATGCTTTTGTCTGGTGAGTTCGCTACTTTGTTGGAAAAGGTGCAGGAGCTTAACGGTTACGATCAAGATATCAACAAGGTTATGGATGAAACAAAAAACTAATGGAGGAGGGTGATGCGGATGCAAACTTCGCGTATTATGCCCTCCACAAATTACGTATATTGCCCCAGGACTTGATGAAAATGTCTGTTACTGAGCGTGGAGTCATATATCAAATGATTAAGGAACGTATCGAAAATGAGAAAAAAGAAGCGGCTAGACTAAATAAATGATTTACTCTTCCTGAGCGGGTTGATAGAATAATGGTAAAATATACCCACTCAGGAGGGTCATTATGTCTAATTACGGCGAGTGGCAAGATTCGAAAAAAGAATACAAGATGGAAAAAAGAAAGAAACGTCATAAAAGCCAATTGGTTCTTCTTGCAATCATATTGATAATAGGAATTCCTTTGGTTATCATTGTTGGAATCACAAAAGGTTCAGAAAGCGGCAAAGAATCTGTAAAACCCATGACAGAATCTGCTCAAATAAAGAAGGAGTTTGATTCGTTTAAAAAGCAAATTCTCAGTGAAACTACACAAATGATTGAGAGTGAAGCGAATTTTAATGAATTCGTTAAAGCTTATTCATCTGGTTCGTTTAGTCAAGTCGAAGCTTACGAAAACGTTAAAGAGTATCGGGATATAATTAATCAACATAGATCAAATTTAATAGCAATGAAGTTTGACGAAAGATTTCCCGAGAAACTTGGAGCTCATTTAACGGAAGGAAAATCAAAGATTTTGGATGGAGTAGCTATGAAAGACTCTGCGCTGGCATCATTACTTGAATACTTGGATGATGGTAAAACAAGTGAATTAGCTGAATATCGAGAAAATTCTCCTTTGTATTTAGTAGGAGTGAAGGCAGGTTTACAGGAAATCAATGTAGTTGAAAAAATAGTAAATCCTAAAAAACAAAGTACAGGTAAAGCATCCAAATAGGGTGCTTTTTTTGTGCCCCTTTTTTGGAAAGGAGGGAAAATGGCTACTGTTCAATCGACGCTCCAATTATATGATAACTTTTCAAACAAACTAAATGCAGTCAATCAGGCTCTTCAAAATACAACACGGCAAATGGAACGGTTGCAAACGGCTGCCCGTGCTAATATTCAAATAAACGTAAACGCGGCTAATGCAGTTAGTGAGTTGAATACTGTACAACGAAGACTGCAATCTTTATCCGATGGGAATGTGCGAATCAATATTGATGCAGCCAATGCAATTCGAGAGCTGGAAGTCGTGCGTAACCACATAAGGCAAATGGGCTCAGGATCTGTTGTCAATATTGTGGTCAATTCGGCTGATATTCTGCGGGAAATTACAGTTATTCGTGACCGTATTCGCGGGATGTTCACCACTTCAGTGGTGAATATAACAATTAATGCCGCTGATGCAATAACGCAGGCTCGTCGCATTCGCCAGCAAATTGATAACCAATTACGAAATATCCAAGCCAGAATACGGATACAATTACCAGCATCGTTACAAGCAATGTTTGGCAATCTGCAAATGCTTGTATTGAGGCTCATTCGTGTTGTTCGGCAACTGAGAACAAGCAGCGGCGCAAACGCAGCATCGTTACAAGCCGCATTAGCACGGATAGAAGCTTTGGAACAGAAGATAAACCAATTACAAGAAAGACTGAATCGACGTTTGCGTGAGGGCGGACGGGCTTCCGAGAGTATGTTGAGCAACCTCAGAAACATTGCAGCCGTTTACGTTTCTATTGCAGCGGCAAAGGCTCTATTTGAAAAGGTTATGAGCGGGGCGATGGATCAACAATCATTTATTGACACATTTTCCTCTCGAGCCGGTGATTTAAATCTAGGGAATGCTATTTATGACTCGATCACAAAACAAGCATTAAAGGCTGGGCAAGATGTAAACGACGCTTTGTCAGGAACAATGAAGTTTATGTCCAACACTATGGACCCTGAACAGTTAACAAAATTGAATATGCTTTCTATGCGGCTTGCGAAGCTAAACCCTGCTGAAGGTTTAGAAGGGGCAGCTTTTAGTATGAAGGAACTCCTTTCGGGCGATTACACTTCCATAGTCGAGAGGTTTGACATAGGAAGAAGTACTATAAAAACAAGTGATGCCTTGAAGGCTGGTAAGGCAGGAAATATTGATGAGTTCATAAAGGGGATGGATAAACTCCTAAACCAACAGAATTTGACGCAAAAGGCATTCGACAAAATGTTAGAATCCCCTGCTGCAAAATGGAAGAAGGCAGTAAACACTTTTGAGTTTAGTCTATCTAAAGCAGGGATGCAGGCATTAAAAGCCTTTGAACCACTGTTCGATATGATAAACAATGGTTTCCAAAGTGGTAAGTTTGATCAATTTTTCGGCAGTATTCAAGCTGGCATGTCCATGATTGCAACAGCAACAACAAGCGTAGTTCAATTTCTTATGAACAACTGGGATCTGGTGAAAAACACGTTATTAGTTTTAGGCGTTGTAGCTGCCGCTGTAGCTGTTGGGTTTGCGATAGATTGGATTATAGCCGTTTGGCCATTAGCTCTAATTGTGGCTGCTATCATTGGTATTATAACGGTACTGAATAAATTCGGGATATCCACCGGGGAAGTTGTGGCTTTTGTTGTGGGGGTGTTTTATGCAATGTTTGCCCAACTAAACAACTGGATTGCTGGATTCTGGAATGTAATTTTAGATTTCGCGGAGTTCTTCGCAAATATTTTTATCGACCCAGTTTACGCAATCAAAAAGCTGTTTTATGACCTGTGGAATGATATCGGTAAGTATTTCGTAGATCTGATAAACAAAATGGTTGACGGACTTAACTGGTTGATTGAGAAAACTAATTCGATAACAGGTTCAACGATTTCGGCAATTCAGTACATGAAGATGGAAGATGGTCCGCAAAAGCCGACTTCTGATAAAGGAGTTATGGATTTTAGCAAATATCGAATGCAATCAATGGATGTCGTCAAAGCGTTCAATAGTGGTAAGTCGATGGCTAACGACCTTACTAAATCCGTAAGCAATTTTTCTCTTAAAGGAACTGCCCAGCCTTATAAAGCCCCTAAGGCAGCAAAGCCAAACGGCGCTGGCGATGTTGGCAAGGTTGGTAAAGTGGGCAAAGTCGGAAAGATTGAAGACAAGGTAGATATCTCATCGGAGGATTTGAAGGTTATGAGGGATATCGCAGAAATGAAGTCTATACAGAACTTTGTTACTCTTACGCCTACAGTGCAGGTCAAGACAGGCGATATCAACAATGGCGCTGATGTGGATACGATCATTAAGAAAATTGGCGACCATTTAGAAGAACAATTTGTTTCAACGGCACAGGGGGTATACACCTAATGGACATTAAAACAATCTTGGACGAGTTCATTTTGTCAGAGATAGCAGAAGATGCAGAAGAGTGTGAAAGGAAAAGACGGCTCTCCTGCGAGTTGGTATTAAATGAATTTAAAAAAATGACGGCGGATGATTTAAGTAAATACTTAAAGGATGCAATCATTTGTAAAACTGGGCCATCTTTTGATTTGACTTTCTCATTTCCAGTAACCTTTAATCCGTCAAGTTAGCCAATGCATATTGATACCCTTTATCCGTTAGTTCATAGCTAACGCGGGGAGCGAGGATGTTAATGCTGTCGGGGTCGTAATTATCGGATGTAGGCACTACGTATTCCTGTTCCACTAATGAGTCGAGAGCGTTGGAATAATGAAATATCTCGTCTCCATTTCTACCGATAGTTACACCTGTAGCCTTGCCGGATTTTCGGTAGTTTTCATAAGCGATCTTTAATAATTCAATTTCAAATTTGTTCATTTTGAACCCTCTTTCGTTAATTAATGGGCAGTCCAGACAACTACCATTATTCGACAAATAGAGGGTTATTCCTTTTTGGATGGAGGTGATCCCTTGCCGACAGAACACGCCATACTGTTGAGCTATAACAACCAGGAGGAAGCATTTCGCATCCCGGTCAATCCGCCAGAACTAAGTATCAAGGAAGCTGGAGACGGGTCAACGTACAAGATCGTAGGCGGCGATGAAATAAACGCTATACAGTCACGGAAACTCACGGAAATATCTTTCTCCAGCTTCTTTCCTGGTCAGGCATACCCTTTTGTGAACACGGATGAATTGCTTCCTATACCTGAATATATCGCTCTTATAACCAAGTGGATGGATGCCAAGCGGCCCATCCGCTTTATTTATTCCGCCATTAGCTTTGAGCCGGGCGCACAAAAGAGTCCACAAGAAATAGCTATCAATATGCCAGTGACCATTGAGGAATTCGAGTGGAAGCCGGTAGCTGGTACTTCTGATATCGAATACACCATCACATTCAAGAAATACGTGTTTTACAATGCGGTGCAGGCCAAGGTGAAGCAAACCACAACCAAGACAGGCGCAAAAAAGACGACAACCACCAAGGCGAAGGCCAAGCGGCCCAACGAGAAGGTGAAGCCTAAATCCGTCAAGGTTAAGGCTGGCGATACACTTTGGATTATCGCTAAAAAAAACCTGGGTGACGGGTCCCGATACAAGGAGATTCAAACACTTAACAAAATCACGAACGCACAGGCCAAACGGCTAAAGGTTGGGCAAGTGCTGAGACTGCCGGGGTGATGGCATGGACATTTTTATAGACAACCGTGACGGCAATGTATGGCAGGTGTCCGGCGAGGCTTTAACTGGTAAGGAGAACTCTTCTGGTCTGGTGGCTGAACTCACATGGAAAACCGAACGCACCGGGAGTCCAGGTAGCGTAGATATCACGTTGGTTAAAGACGGAATCTATCAAAACAAGAAGTTCAAGGTGCAAAACGGGGATATCATACGGATCACCAAGGGCAAGTACAAGATATTTTACGGCTATGTGTTTTCGGTGGAGCAGTCGGAAAAGTCAGATATGAAGATTACTGCTTATGATCAGATCCGTTATTTGAATGCGAACGATACCTACGTTTTCAAAAACTTAACGGCCGGGGCAGTCATCAAGCGGATTGCTGAGGACTTTAAACTCAAAACCGGAATGATTGCTGATACTGGATACAAGATCCCGGCAATGGTCGAAGACAACCAAAAGCTTTTGGACATCATTTACAAGGCTATCGACCAGACGCTAATGTCTACGGGAACTATCTATGTATTTTACGATGACTTCGGCGCCCTGGCCCTTAAACGGGCTGCTGACATGCTCGTTTCGGTGTCGGTAGGTGATGGTAGCCTTATGACCGGATACGCGCTTAAAAAGTCCATAGACAGCGAGACTTACAACTATGTAAAGCTGGTGCAGGACAACAAAGAGAGCGGCAAGCGTGATGCTTATGTCTATCAGGACGGCAACAATATCAAGAAGTGGGGGAAACTCCAACTCTATGACAAAGTAGACGAAAAAATGAACGCGGCACAAATTAAACAAAAAGCCCAAAACCTACTTACCTTGCACAATCGGGAAAGCAAGAGCTTGAGTATAGATGCTATGGGAGATTTAAGTATCCGGGCAGGGTGTTATGTGCCTGTGTTCATCGACGATTTAAAGGTGAGTCAAGTTTACTTGGTAGATTCGTGCACACATAAATTTTCAGGAATGGAACATACCATGTCACTCGAATTGAAGGTGATCTAATGATTAAACAACTACAGAAAATAGCGCTGGGTACTGTGGATGCTTCCAAGCCAAGCGAGAGTATGGTCGGGCAAGTAACAGGAGTAGACCCGCTTGAAATTACCGTTGACCAACGACTGGTGCTGGACGCGGATTTATTGCTTGTCACAGAACGCGTAAAACGGTACGTGGTTAGCCTTACACACAGCCATGTATACAAAGACGAAACTCCAACGGAGACGGCTACCAAGACCACTCAGACGGCGTTACCCGATGTGTTGGTGATCCGTGAAGGATTGAAAATGGGGGATGCAGTTATCTTGCAACAAATGAAAGGCGGTCAACAATTTGTCGTCATGGATAAGTTGGTGGCACCATGATACCAGAAGGCGGAAGCATCGTAGACGAGGAAATTGAAGAGGAAGAAATGCCTACCAAGACATACGCCTTAGACTTCACAAATGGACGCGCACGCGGCATTGTGGACGGTCTGGAGGCTATGCGGCAAGTGGTGTACAAGATACTCCAGACATTACGTTATGAAAATCTCATATACTCCGACGATTACGGGGCAGAAGTAGACCGGCTGCAAGGGCAGAGCCGGTTATTTGTGCAGACTGAATTAAAACGGTTGGTCCGTGAAGCGCTCCTGGCGGATGAACGGATTACGGATGTGCGAGATTTTCAATTCACTTTTAACGGTAGCGATGTTCTGGCCGAATTTGAAGTGATCACAACACAAGGTAACTTTAGAGACGAAACGGGGGTCGGAGGGATTGTATGAGGATCAAACAGAAGAGGTTATCTTAGAACGCCTGTTGGCCCGTATACCGGATACTATGGATAAACGGGAGGGGAGCGTTATTTTTGATGCTCTGGCACCTGCAGCAAATGAACTGGCCCAAATGTATGTTGAACTGGATACGAATATAAGCCTAGTTTTCCCGAATGCTGATAATGAGGAATATTTAGATTCGGCTGTGGCTTGGTCTGGCATAGTGCGAAAGGCGGCAACAAAGGCGCACTGGAGAGGTAAGTTTTACGATAACCAGGGCGCATTAATGGATGTACCTATCGGCAGCCGCTACAGCATCGAGGATCTAAACTATGTCGTGCTCAGCAAATTGGGTGTCGGACAGTTTGCCGTAGAATGCGAAACGGCTGGCGTAATAGGTAATCAATTTTCGGGTTCACTGTTACCGATTGATTTTATAAACGGGCTGGCTCGGGCCGAATTGGTCGATCTGTTGGTGTCTGGAGAAGATACCGAAACGGGAGAGGCGTTGTACGATCGGTACCAAGACAGAGTATCGAAACCTATTACAAGTGCAAACAAAAATCAATATGTTAACTGGGCGCGTGAAGTGCCAGGGGTTGGTGACGCCAAAGTATTCCCTCTCTGGAACGGTGAAGGGACGGTAAAGGTTGTTATTTTGAATAACGACAAACGTTCCCCCTCTGCTGCAGTTGTACAGGCTGTACAAACATATATTGATCCTACTCAAGATGGGCACGGTGAAGGTGCTGCACCAATCGGACCAGTTGTTACGGTTGTAGGGGCAACTGAAGTCGCTATCAATATCAGTACAAGAGTCGAACTTGCGCGGGATGCTACGGTGGCTGATGTAAAAGAACAATTAGAAGTAAGTATTGCGAAGTACCTTGAAGGTTTAGCTTTCTCTGACACTGATACATTAGTTAGGATTACTCGAATAGCAAACCTTATCCTTGATGTCCCACAAGTCATAGATTACTTCGAACTGACTATTAACGGGCTGACTGGCAATATACAAGTTCCGCTGGATAGCGTAGCTGTACTTGGGACGGTGGATGTACATGTCTAAGAAACTTATGTCCTATCTGCCAGACTATTATCAAGAGATTGAAGAGTTTGTGCAGATAATGGACACGGAAGATATCGAATTGGACAAGGTTAATGCCGCAATAGTAGATACATTTAAACAGTTCCATCCAGAAACGGCTACTTGGGGAATTGCTTATTGGGAACGGGATTTGAAAATAACTCCGCTCCCATCTAAACCAATTGAACAACGTCGTAGTGTGGTTATCTCTAAAATGCGAGGCAGTGGGAAAGTGTCAGCAAGCATGATAAAAAATGTGGCTGATAGCTATGATCGAGGCAAAGTGGATGTAATTGTATATCCGGCTGAATATCGGTTTGACATTAAATTTATCGGTACTTTAGGCGTGCCACCGAACTTACAGGACCTAAAGGACGCAATAGAGGAAATAAAGCCAGCGCATTTAGAGGTGAGATATCAGTTTCGATATTTGGTTATCCGCGAAATACACCATGTAATGACGATCAATGCAATAAACAGTACTCCATTAAATAATTTTGCGGGAGGTGTGCCGATTGGCAAGTAATACACCTAATTTGAGCTTATATATGAAGGACCCTGTGACAGATGGGAATGATTTTTTTGACATTAAGACGATGATGAACGACAACTGGCGTGCTATAGACACCTTTGCAGGTTCAACAAAAGGAAGCTTGGATAAGGCGACTAAATTTGTGGTCACGTCTGATATGTTTGGAGCCACAGGAAATAACACAGATCAAACACAGGCCATTCAAAATGCACTCAATTACCTGGAGAGTGTCGGAGGCGGAAAACTTATCCTAGGCGCAGGCACATTTCTTTTGAGTCTCGCTAAAAGCACACATACCAAAGCTTGTATCCTTATTCCGGCTGGGGTAACAGTAGAAGGCTCTGGCATGGGTGTCACCATCCTCAAAAGGCTGGAAAGTGAACGTAATCAGGACGGAGTATTGTTAGTTAACAAGGATTACGACACAAAGGGTGGATACACAGCAGCTGGTAACATCACGCTACGGAATTTCACAATTACTGATGGCGATGTTACTGCAACTCCCAGAACATATGGGGATCTGATTGCACTGGGACATGCGGATAACGTGTTAATTGAGCGGGTTGGATCTTTAAATCATGATCAGCATTTTGTAGATGTTTGCGGGTCGAGGAATATCACCATTCGGGATTGTATGTGTAATAACTTACAAGATACCTATGGGAGTGCCACCATCCAGATTGACCGGGCAAAAGGGCTTGGTATTTGGGGGCTGTTGCTGGATGATACAAATCCAAGCAATGTGACTATTGAGGGGAATAATATCACTTCTATATCTGAACTGATACTACAACTTGGGCATGGAAAGTCTACTGTAGAGGACTTGAGTGTAGTAGACAATGTAATTGTTTGTGCGAACACTGCTAAAGGTCAGATAGCAATCGGGAATGACGAAGATACTTCGATATCAACCGCTGATATTGAAGATAACAAAATAGAACTCAACAATATAAATAGTGCAGGAATCTACCTGGTTGGCGATCCAACAAACAAGTTTGAAAACATATCTATCTCCAGCAATATCGTAACGGGGAAGATGCGTGCAGCAATTTTTGTTGGTAGCTCTACAATGCCAAGTACATTTGCTAATTTTAAAAATGTATTGGTATCAGAAAATACCGTTGATATGGACATTAGGGAATCAACCAGCACTCATTACATTTCGGGAATCCGAGTGAGTAACGGCATTAGTGCGGCGCTTTGTAATAATACTGTACGCTTCGCCTGCCAAGGAGGTGGTTATGCAGATGCGAAGATTATAAGGGCAGACAGTTTTAAAGATATTTTGATCAGCGCAAATCAAATTATAATGGCAGACTCAAATTCCCGCACGGATGCGCAATTGTATGGTATCCAACTCGAAATGGATTCTGCCATTGCTAACAGTCTCTATTGCAAAGCAAAGATAATCTCAAATATGGTTCTTGGCACAGGTTATCGTTGGGGGATATCAGAGCGCGGAGGAGTTAATGTTTCAAACTTTCTACAAGCGGTGGTTTCACAAAATAATGTGTACGATGACGCACCGATGCAAGGACATTACCATGAGTCCACGCCATCGTTAGACGGAACCAATAACCTGCAGTTTGTAAACTTTGAATCTTTAGGGTTTGCTGCAACCGGTCCTGTATTGACAATTCAATCCGCAAAAACGTATACGTTTGTATCCCCAATCCGAAAAAGCGGGATAACACAGACAGCATACACAACAAGTGGAACAATGTTTTTTAACCCGGTTTCCGCCACGGCATTTGGTACGGATGCAGAGGAGATTGAAACGGCCTATTGGGTGGAAGGATCGACCACGAAATTTGTAGGAACAGTAGTGAGCAAGTCAGTGACAGGAAATGATGCGAATGGTCGAGTGATTAACACTTTAACTATCAACACGGGTAATGCTGGCTGTAACATGGCACTCAACTCAACTGACCACACGGGTATAATTCGTTCCAATGGCTATTTAATGTTGCGAATTGGAGTGTAAATTTACCAATGATATTGACTTTACTTCCCAATTATATGTAAGGTATTCACATCTACTATAAGTGAGGAAGGTTGTTAGATGATGTGTAAGAAATTACCTATGTTTTTCCTTATGGTTGTTTGTATTTTCACTCTTGGGATTTCCTTTGCATCAGCAAGTGGTTTTAGCATAAGCAATGTTTCTAGAGCCAAGCATGACATTTTGCACAAAGGTCGCAATTTTGTAGTTAAAGCTGCTGCGTTTGGCGCTACTGGTAACGGCACAGATCAGACCCGGACTTTACAGTCAGCTTTGAACTACCTAGAAAGGGTTGGAGGCGGTAAACTTGTCCTTGGTAAAGGCACGTTTCTATTAAGTCTTGCAAAAAGCATACACGATAAGGCTTGTATTATAATTCCGGCAGGAGTAACAGTAGAAGGCTCTGGCATGGGTGTCACCATCCTTAAACGGATCAGTAGTGAACGGAAGCAAAACGGAATACTTCTTGTCAATAAGGGTTACGACACAAAAGGTGAATACAAAGCAGCGGGCAATATCACTTTGCGTGATTTCACGATTACTGACGGTGATGTAACCTCAAAACCGAGAACTTACGGAGACTTGATTGCGTTAGGACATACGGATAATGTGCTCGTTGAGCGTGTACAATCGTTAAATCACGATCAACATTTCGTAGACATTTGTGGATCACGCAATGTCACCGTAAGAGATAGTATCAGTAACAATCTGCAAAATACCTACGGGACGGCTACGATTCAAATTGATCGAGCCAAAAACCTAGGAATATGGGGCTTGCTATTGGACGGAACTAATCCAAAGAATGTCACTATAGAAAATAACAAAATCACTTCAATGTCCGAACTTGTGTTGCAACTTGGGCACGATCAATCTACTGCTGAAAGTTTAAATGTAGTAAGTAACATGATTACTGCCGCGAACGCGAATAAAGGTCAGATGGCAATCGGGAAGGATGAAGATACCTCAATATCAACTGTAAATATTAAAGACAATCAAATAAAGCTCAATAATGAAAACAGTATCGGGATTAATCTGGCAACCGACACAGCCAATAGACTCGATAACATCTCAATATCTGGTAATGTTATAACGGGCAAGATGAGAACAGATACGTTTATAGATAGTGCTGTTGCGTCAACGGATTTTAAGGACATTTTGTATTCGCTTCTCATTGACTTGTCTTCTGGAATGAAGGTACTCTATTAATAACTACTAATAAATACCTTTTGGAAGGCGTTGAGTTGATATTGCGTAGAAAGATAAGTTTCTTGTTGGTGGCACTGATCCTAATTATGACTACATCCTTCGCTTATGCTGATAAGGGAGCTACATTTAAACAGAAACTTATATCTGTTTACGGCATTCATTTGAATAACGGAAAGTTACCAGATGCTCCTGAAATTATCTACGGAGAACAAAAAAAGGTAGAGGGACTGGATGTAACAGATATAACGTTTTCTAGTTTTGACGGTCAGAAGATACCTGGCGAAGTGATCTACCCGAAAGGCTTTAAAACAAATAATAAGTATCCTACGGTCCTAGTATTTTCTGGACATGGGGAGATGGAAGAACTAATCTCTAAACCAGAATCATATCAACATGCTGGTGCAGTAGGACTTGCACAAAATGGTTACCTCGTTTACACAATGGAAAATAGAGGTATGGGTAAGCTTGCGAAGATGGGAGATCACCTAGTCCTTGATGCTGTAGCGCGCTTGCACGGCGGTTCGTGGTATGGGGATATAACTACGGATGCTTTATATCTGAGCGCAGCAGTAAACAACGTCAGTTACGTGAATCAGAAGAAAATCGGAACCGCTGGTGTATCTACAGGCGGAGCACTGAGTATGTTGGTTGCTGCATTAGATGAGCGAGTAGACGCAGCTTATGTACAAGGTTATCTCGGCACCTATGCAAAAACGTTCACAGACGGTACGCACGATATCTGTAACAACATTAGCGGGATCCTTAACATTGGAGAGATGTGGGATGTCGGCAATCTAATCGCTCCACGTAACGCGTTGTATGTTAACGGAGAGATGGACCATTTCCATTATGCAGATGCTCAGGTTTCATATGCTGAAATAAAGGAACATTACAAAGAATTGAGTGTTGAAAAAAATGTAAACTTACAATCTCCGCGAGGGGTTACACATGAATTTTCCACTCAACTTGCAGCTGATTTTTTCGATAAGAATCTTAAATAGATTTTAACGACACGTCTTAAACGGCGTGTTTTTTTATGTCCTCAGAGTGGTTGAGGGCTGATTTTATAGAGAGACGGGGGAAAGGTCATGAACGAAACGGGGGAAATCTTCAAAGGAGGGGAAGGGGATGTAGTGCCGATCCAAAGGCTTGAAGATGTGGAAAAGGGATTGTCTGCTTTATCAGATGAATTTGCTAGACTTGCGGCAGAAAGTAACGCCATGCAACTTAAACTCAACTATCTTGATGAGAGCCGGAGCCGTCACGAAGAAGATGTGAAACAGATTAAACAAGCTTCAGCGGAAATGAAGATTCAATTCAATGAAATCATGCGCCGGTGGGATACCTTGGATGCACGTATGTTTCAATTACTTCAACAAAGCCAGGAAGACGAAAAGGCGGGGCAAAAGAGCTGGATGGACTTTACTAAGTTCGTTTTAGGAGGCACGATCATTGCTATCGTCGCCTTCATTTTTAGAGGGGGATTGTGATAATTGGATACAACCAAATATACGATAGAACGGCGCTACATAAACAAGCGCCATAACGTAAGACCGGGTACTCGCCTAACAAGCGGGAATCCGGTCTTTTTAGTTGCACACGACACGGGTAATCCTGGAGCTTCAGCGGATAACCACTTTACCTATTTTCAAAATCTAAAAGACCGATCCGCATCTGCTCAGGTCTTTGTAGATGACAAAAAGATTCTTGAAATCATCCCAACAGGAACCGGACCAGACGCAGCAGAGAAAGCTTGGCACGTCTTGTACAACGTCACCACGGATAACGAACGCTTTGGCGACGATGCAAACGATATCGCCCTTGGTATAGAACTTTGTTTTGGTGGCAAGATCGACACGCTGGAGGCTTACAAACGCTTTGTATGGTATATGGCTTACTGCTGTAACAAGTGGGGGATTAATCCACGTACACACATACCAAGCCATAAACAGCTTGACCCTGCTCGTAAGAGAGACGTAGACCAAGCGCTTGCGACTATTGGCAAGACGCTAAAGGAATTGGTTTATGACGTGGAAGCAGAGCTTAAAGGCGCTTCTGTGGCTCCTGTTGCGCTGGACTTTACACCGCTGCCTGTGTATATCGCTCAGTCGCTTATAGACAACTATGTATCTCCAGCTTGGTTTGCCAGCCAGAAGGCAGCCGATCAGGAAGGCAAGACACACTTTCATAACCTCGCTAATAACCTGCGAGCTGCGGCCGGGCTTAATGAAAAGAATCTGCCGCTTGCTGGATCTGTGAAGCTGTACAAGTCCAATGCACAAGAGATTATCTTCCGGTGGCTCCAACCAGCTTGGTTTAAAGCGAAACAAGCGGGTGACAAGGAACAAATGCAACATTTCAACAATCTGGCTAATTATCTGCGCGCTGCCGCAGGTCTGCCCAAACAATAATAGGGGGATTTTATATGCAAACAATTATCGAAACTGTACAACCATATGTAAGTACCGTCGCTACCGCCATTTTAGGCGTCCTGACAGCCATTGTTATAGCTGGGCTGAACACGATTAAGGTGAAGGCTAATGAATGGATAAATGCCCGTACAACGGAGTCACAGCGCGTCCTGTTGCACAAACTGGCGGAAGAAGGATTTTCTCTCGCTAAGACAGTGTTCAAAGAGGCGGACGGCCCGAAAAAGCTACAACAAGCTATATCCTATGTAACCAGACAATTAGAACAAAGAGGGATATATCTTACTGACACAGAGATTCAGGGAGCCATAGAAAAGGCGTATCTTGACTACAAAGCCAAGCAAAAACCCAATAGCACGGAGGAAGCCACTATAGCAGATGCAGCAGCCAAGGTTAGCGCCGAAGAAGCAGCTCAAGCGGCAGCGAAAGAGGCTATGGCTGGTTTGGCAGCTAAGGTAAACGAACTGTTGGCTCAGGCTACGGCAGAAGCGCTACCCACGGCTCCTGCTCAGGTGCAGGTTGAACCTATTCCAATTCCAATAGAATCTGCACAAGAGCCTGTTACTACTGAATAAGAATAATACGGCTACAGAAGCAAGTAAAGAAAAAAGGCCCCGGCATAATGGACGGGGCCTTTCTTCTATTTGGAACGTTCTAAAGTATAAGGATTGATTGTATGTTTCAGATATTTATTCACTGTGAAATACCCAACGCCTTGATCTTTATAGAAGAGTATAGGTGGAGAAGAAGTGTATTTATTAAAAGGACTGTACTGAGAATAAGTGCCGCCATACTGACCATAAATATTCCAAATACTCGTATTGCTGTATTGACTTCCATAGTCCCCATAAGTGTTATAGATGGAATATGTATCATATTTACTGCCAAGTGTGCCTAAATAAGTACCATCTGCCGCGATTAAATAGTAACTATCTGTTGGTAGTTGAGTAGCTGCGGCTGCATATGTTGGGAGAGAAATCCCAAGTAAAACTAAAATTGAAAGTAGAGTTATACATAGCTTTTTCATCAAAATACCCCTATTCTTTTTTTGAATATAGTCTATCAGGCCTAGGAATATTTTTCTATATATATTTACAAAATAGTCCAATTGTATTATGCTGACAACAATACATACGGAAGCACCGTTGTGCAATCCGAAAGCATCGGTGATACCCTGCTGGCATACGCTGGGGGGGTATTTTTCTGTTTTATAGGGGGAGGAATACATATGTTTAGATGGATATTTACCGTGTTGATAACAGTCCTATTAGCTGGATGCAGTGTACAACAAGACGTTGTAAAGACCACTAAGAGCGACCCTGTAGCCGTTCCAGTAACACAGGTGTCTGCCGATACGGTCAAGCTCGAATTTCCGTCAGATCGCTATCCTGAAACGGGCCAGCACATCAAGGAGGCCATTGCAGCAGGTAAGCCACCAGTATGCACCATAGACCGTGATGGAGCCGATCATAACCGCGACCTGTCCCTAAAGGGTGTACCCACCAAGAAGGGCAAGGATCGCGACGAGTGGCCTATGGCACTGTGCGCGGAAGGTGGCACGGGCGCAGATATAAAGTACATAAGCCCGAAGGATAACCGTGGAGCTGGATCGTGGGTCGGTCATAAACTCGATGACTACGTGGATGGTACAAAAGTGGAATTTATCGTTAAGTAACATTTTTTACAGCTTGGCTACTATCGGCGTGTTACATTGCAATAAAAACGATGGAGGGTCACAATTTTGATAACACTGACTATCGTAGAGAGTGGTATTACACATAATGATGGCGAGTTTGATTGGTTTGCTCCAATCCCTACAGGTCAAACCGGCACATTAGCTTATATCGACCCCGAAACAGAAGAGGATGCAACAATGGACTTTATAGCAGCAAATGGTGGCTTTGACGAGATGAATATCCTCGCAGATAGCGATGGAGAATATCGTTGCTCGCTTAGGACATTTCTCCACTGGAAAAATCACAAACACTGCCGATAAAATAAAAACCCCCGCTATCCTTAACTGGTCGGCGGGGATGTTTTATTCACCGTCACTGTTTCTGGCTAATTTAGGGTTAGGCTGGTTCTTATCAATTACCCAAGTATTCCCGATTTTTTTAGCGATGACTTTTCCAGTAGCACAAAGATTTTTTACAGTGCCTGGCGAATCATAATCCCATTCTTTAGCAGCTTCTACTGCTCCCATTACATTATCTAGCGTGTGTTGCTGAGCGCCATAAGCCTGTAAATACCGTCCTCTAAGGGGTTCATCCGTAAACTCATCCCAATCAATTTGAGCCATTTCCTCCATCAGAAGGTCAAATAAAATCATTTCTTCCTCACCGAATTTTTCAGCGTGTTGCATCAAATCCTTGTGAATACGTTCGAGTGTTGTAGCGGGTTTAAACCCGTATCTTTCCATATGTTTAGGTGAAATTCCGATTTCGCCCTTATCCTTTACTTTCTCTCCGAGAACATTAGCTATAGCCAACACCCTCCCGAATTTAATTTCACGATCCACTGCCATTAACCGATACCTCCGTAATTCTTTTCGAATTCAAATTGTTCAACCCAATCCTGACCGGTAACATCAAATCCGCCGATCGGATTATAAAAGCAAGAAGAATCTGGATGATTATATTCAATGTAGATAGACGAATATTTACCCGTACCATACAGTTCTTTGGCTATCTTTATAGCCTTTTCTTTTGTGCCCGCGTCCACGGGCTTTACAGGCTCTTCTAATGGACCACCTAATGTGTCGATCAACGCGGAAGCGCAGACTGAATATCTCATTTTTTATACTCCTCCATTATCAGATCATATGATCGCAGGGCTAGATCGTCACCCATCTCCTGCCGAACATAATCCAAAATACGGCTAATTTCCTTAGCTTCCTTAGCTTCGTCATGGTCGCCCTCATCCAACAGGATGAGCATGTATCTGTACAATAATTCAGAACCTCTCTCTAGACGTTCTTTGATGTATTCAGTATCTTCATATCGCTCTGTTTGTGCAGTGATACTCTTCATTTTCAGTTCTCCTTATGCCCGTCACCTTAGTGCGACTGCGGCTATTATTTGAAAGTCACAGTGCCTCTTTTAAAGAACAGAAATTCGGATGCATGACCGCAAACAACCTCAAGCTCTGTTTTGAAATTCCCAACTGTATAAAAGCGGACGGCCTTTCCAGTTTGTTTGTTCAATCCCTTCTGGTACTTAAGCTCGTATTCCGCGTTGCGGTTGTTCCATGCAGGGTAAACGTGGAGCCCTTCTCTTTCTTCCAGTGCGAACATGGTGTGCGTCTCATTTTTGCCTGCAACCATGAACCCGAAGTGAGCGACTTCTTTCATTGCGTTCTTCGCCTCCTTCCAAGCAATGACAAGAGCTTGGGAAAAGTATTCTTTTACCTTGCCGCCAAACTTAACCTTTGCCGTTTTAGCAATCTCCCAAGCTCTTGTCATTACATTCATCATTTTCTGTACCTCCATTTATATGCGCTATCGCATTTCTTGTTTATAATATATCATATGCGTTAGCGCATATCAAGTGATTTATTCAAATCGTCTAGTAATCAAAAAGCTCTGCTAACCTTAATTGGTCGGCAGAGCTTTTTTGTTATTCCTATACCACTTCATCTTCAGCTTTTTTAAAATCATCTACACTGTCGTAATACTTGAAACCTCCACCGTTTTTGTCAATAATCCAGTTGATTTTCTCGTCATTTAACCGGACTCCATACATACAGTAATAGAGCATTTCAATTTGTTTTTCATTCCTAATACGGATCAAATGTTTTTCTTGTTCGTTAATAAGGTACCATTTTGTTTCTGTTTGATCTACATTCACATATAACATTGATACCGATGAGGGAAATGGATAGTTAAACCAACGTCCTCGCTGATCCTCGCTATATCCTTCAAATGCCATTTTTAGCCCTCCTACTTGAATAATTTACCAATCGCTTTAAATATATCAAACGTTGTACGATTGTACACCTTGTTGTAAGCCGCCTTATGTGGGTTGCGGAGCCATCCCCAGCCTCGTGGCATCTTTAGCCCTGCACGGTGTACAACCTGCCGTTTGAGGCTGGTACGAGCTGCTATACGCTTGTTTAGGCTGGGCTTGCGTGGGCCGTATTTCATTATCGTTTCTCCAAAGGATTAATACCGAGACTCCGCTTCAATCCTTCCTGTAGCACCTGGGAGAAATTAAGGTGTTGCAGTTCAGCTTGATCATTAAGCCACTTTGGGACAGTCAGTGTCTTTTTAACAGCCTTACTTTCCATAGCTTCCCGAACTACTGGCATATAGACCTGAACGTCACACGCAGCTTCTGTTACTTCTCTTTGTGCCAAAATAACATCAAGTGGGGAAGGGTCAGGGATAGGGTCGCCGTCTTGTTCCGTAACATACATAAAACCCTCCAGCGCTTCACGAGCTGCAGCGTGCGCTTCTTCGGCAGTATCTCCAAATGTAAGGCAACCAGGAAGATCTGGAAAACGAACGGATATACCCTCTTCAGAATGGTCGAGCAATGCCCAGTAGCGATAAACGTCTTTTTTACTCACTATAATTAACCTCCTTTGGGGAGGGCTGTTCAGCCCTTAATCCCCGCTGTCTTTAGGATACTTGCTTGTGTCTTCGGAGGAAAGCTTTTCTTAGGATGTGGAACCGTAACCTTACCGATTTTTGTCGGATGCTTGAAGTAGTGGTGACTACCATGTACTCCTATTATGTACCATCCGTCCTCTTCTAACAGTTTGATTAATTCTCTCGAACTGTATGATTTCAAGTGATTGCCCTCCTTACACTTATTATTATACACGTATAATAAGTACGTGTCAACGTATTATTTATACGTATCATAAGAGCGTAAAGAATTATTTTCCGTCTCTTTTATAGGAACGAATGTTTGTATATAATACAAGTGAAGGGAGTGGATTGTATTGTTGCCAGATATCGAGCGTAAGCTACTACGGATACTCTACAACTATTCAGCAGGCCGCAGACGGATGCCCACTATGAAGGAACTGGAGATAAAGACAGGAAGGCGTACAGAGGACATAAAGGAGGGGCTGTTGGCTCTTGAGAGGGATAATTATATTCTATGGGATAACAAGAGTGATACGCGGCATATCCGCATTATTGAAGGATGGGATAGAGACCAGAAGATCGTTACGCCCCCAGGTGCGGCGAATAGATACTATACAGAATATTAAAACCCCGGATTGCTCCGGGGCTTTTTCGTTACCTATGTTGTCCTTGTTGAATAGCTTCAATCAATTTGTCATTACGCTTATCAGCCTTGTGGCTGTTAACAACTATGATGGCATGTATGATTCCTGGTAACCAACCAAAGAGGCATAGGATAAGATTTAACAATGCTTGCCCCGGTTTACCGCAGAGTAGCACTGCAAGCGGCGGGAGGATAATAGCTAACAGATAGCGCATTGGGATTAACTCCTTTTTATCGGCGTAATTTGGATAAATCTAGTATATATGACCTAGAAATATTTTTCTAGTACAAAAGTTTTAGAAGTGGAAAACAAAAATCCTTGTAAGGAACGTATGTTCGCTATATAATTTGAACATAACACATCAGGAGGCTACATACATGTCGAAAAAATTAGAAGGTAACGGCTTATGGGAAAGCAGCCGGATTATCATACCAGAACACAAGGAAGCATACTTAAAACTCATGCAAGACCGCCAGCGGAGAGGCAAGCCGGAACTTGACGATCAGGAAGTCCGGTTGATCGAGCAAGCGCTAATAGAGTCCTACAACTCGCGCCGGCCTGTCAGCGTGACTGTTTTTAGCCCGTTTGACGATACGGTTATGACTGGTGTAGTTACGTCAATTAACACCGCTAGACGCGAAGTAAAACTGTTTCGTGGTGAGGATGATTTTAGTTGGATTAAGCTGGAGGATATTATTTCGACAAATTTTTAAAATCACTTGCTTACGTCATGCGCCACTATATAATTAAGGTAGATAATTAGATAGGCGGTGTGAGGTGTCAACCAATTTGTTTTATATAATTTTTGGGGTGTTTGATGCACTAGCTATTCTTTTGCTGCCATTGGCATTGTATATGCTCCCCATAAAGGACTATAAGTATAAGATTATCCTTTTTGCTGTTGTTATATCTCTTGTATCCTTTTTGATGCGTATTGTACTAAACGTACCTAAGTTGGACTTACCTTTGCAGTATGCACTATTTTCAATATTTTTTCGTGTAGGGTTAAAAATAAAATTGCACTGGTCTGCTTTTATTTTGGGAGTTGCCATAAGTGCCTATGCCACTATGCAAATGGCTATTTTTTATGTATATAAGTTTTTTGACATAATGCAGATAGGCGTATTAAAGGAAAATGCATCTCTGCAAGTGTTTTTATTGCAAGGAACATCTATACTTATAACTTATCTCATTGCCGCACTTTTTAAGCTATACGGAACAGGATTTTCTTTTATATCAGCGCCTCCCCATGATTTTATCTGGAGAGAAGACTATAACACTAAAGAAAATAAAATGGTCCTAACAAGCACTTTGTTTTCGGCGGTGACGATAAGTTCAGGAGTAATACTTCTGTACTATTTAAACCCACTTGCAATATTGCTGGTGTCTATATTCACTTTTGCACTTTCATACTACTTTTCGAGGAAGAGTGATGCAGAAGATGCTAGAAAGGCTATCGAGGCGTATCGCGAACGAATTAAAAAAAGCTGATCCAGATGGACCCGGCAGCGCCGAAGTATTAACATACGCGATAGGTGTCAAGCTTAATTGGTATTCTGGGCTGATACTTACCATGTTATTCGGCTGGATATTAGGTAACTTTCTAGATGCACTCATAGCCTTTTTTTCTTTCGTTGCCCTTAGAAAATTTTCAGGCGGGTTCCACTTTCGTTCTTTAACATTCTGTGCTGTATTTTCAGCGACTCTTTTCGCCTGTATACCTCTAATACATCTGGGACATGATGGTGTACTATTACTTACATCCATAACAGCTTTAGTGGTCTTATGGGTGGCTCCAAATAAATCTGTGGACCTTAATCCATCAAAGCTAGATCCGTATTTAAAATGGATTTCCCTGGCTATTGTACTCGTAAATTTTATAATCCAATCCCCTGTAATTGCTCTATCTTTCACGGCTCAAGCTATTCTACTTCTACCACGGAAGGGAGGTGAGCAACAATGAAAAAGAGTATCGCGCGTCTTGTATCTAAATTGTTAGTTAACGATGCAGAAAAATCTTCTAGATCCGAAAAAACATTGGTAGGCGCAATGCCGCTTCCAAAAGAATTAAAAAAGAACTAAAAAAGAAATGAACATAATCATATGGACAACAACAAAGAGGTTTTTGCACCCGAGATAAATGGACCTAGGTTTTCATTTTTCGAGAGCGACATAGTTGCAATTGAAAGATGGATACCAAAATCCAACTATGAGATCCCGTATTTTATCACAACGGATGGAAACTTCACTGTTCCTACAACACACGGGGAATTCGCTGATGGATTCCCTGATTTCCTTAGTCTGGACACGGGGAATTTGGTGAATTTGAAAAATGTTTCCAGAGGGGAAACTGCTGATTATGGCGGTAAGGTTTTTTTCAAGGGAACCGATATGTACACCAGTGTTAATAAACTCAACTCAACAAATTTGTCCGATCTTATAGAAGCTGCACATAAGCGGCCGACGGATCGACGGTTTATTATAGGCACCGTTAATTCTAAGTCGGGCCTTTTTCCTGCTAAAGACGTTTATTATATGGATATGTGGGGTGCGAAAAAAAATTATCATGTGCCTCGTTTTCACCATATGGGAGGACTTTACGTAGTCGCTCTTACCATACGCCAGTGCCAGGAGGCATTCCCCTACTTATACCCCGCCACCCCGGGCCACCTCATAAATCTATCCAGGGTAGCCGGATTTGAAGAACACAGTTATGACACTATAGTCAGATTTAAAGACACAGATTATACATGTCCTATATCTGGACCAAAGCATAGAGCTTTAAAAAAAATATTAAAAAAATGACTAAACCCGGCCTATGGTCGGGTTTTATTAACATATAATCTCCACAATGTCAATATCAATCTACCCTAGGATAGCGCAAATCGATTCGACATCATACGACATCTTTCCCCTTTACGCCACGATATGATAATTGATATAAAGGGTTAAGACAACAAAAAGACGTACACGGGAAGGATGTGAAAAAACGCCTCCCATGAGAGAGGCGCTTAATTGTGGGTTGGCATCCCTGCCAGGATAGCCAAGTAAGTCCCACGCAAAAAGAATCAACGTGAGTATACAAGAAATTCATTATTCAGTAAAGACAAACACATAAGGAGTGCATCAATGCAGATACATCAGGTAGAGATAAAACAAAATTTAAGCCAGAAGGCTGCAACAGCTCTCGCGGAAATCATTATGAATATATACGATATAAAAACACCTGCTACAGTAAGAGTTATCTCACCATTACAAGAGCATGATATATTATTGGACGATATTACCAATTGTAGTGTGGGAGACTGAATGCAAATGAGCAGGAGAGGATAAAACCTCACTGCTCTTTCTCTTTGAATGGGTCAAAAAATCACCCGCAATTTACCCGCAAAATGGCTTGTAGATATTTAATTTTTCTTGTAGATATAACTCGCTCAAAAATCATAAAAACCCTTTGCCCTTGCGGCTTTAACTCTCTTCTTGTATGCTTGTGTAGATAATGGTTAATATATGTTCTACATTTGAGGTGGATTAACATGAACAGAATTTATCTGGATCATGCCGCATCGACTCCTATGCATCCTGAGGTTGCGCAGACTATGATGGACATCATGACCGGCCAATATGGCAACGCTTCGAGCGTTCATGCCTTTGGCCGCGATGCCAAGCGCACCGTCAGCGCTGCTCGGGATGCCGTTGCGGCCTCTTTGGGCTGCAAGCCTGAAGAAATTATATTTACGAGCGGAGGGACAGAAAGCGATAATCTGGCCCTGTTTGGGACGGCTATGGCAGACGGCCGTACTTCCGGGCATATGATTACAACCGCGGTTGAACATCACGCAGTGCTTCATGCTTGTGATGAACTGGAAAAAGCGGGGTATGAGGTGACTTATGTCCCGGTCAACGGTTTTGGACGCGTGAACCCTGCGGATATCGAGGCTGCCATTCGTCCGGACACTTTTTTGATCAGCATGATGTATGCCAACAATGAGGTGGGCGTCATTCAGCCGATCTCAGAAGTAGGGCAGATTGCGAGAGAACATGGCATTGTATTCCATGTAGATGCGGTTCAAGCTTTCGGTCATATATCCATCGACTGTCGGAATCTCCCGATTGACTTACTGAGTGTGTCGGGTCATAAGATTAACGGACCGCAAGGGGTGGGTGCATTATATATCCGCCAAGGTACACGCATTCAGCCGCTAATGCATGGGGGACTTCAGGAGAAGAAACGTCGTGCCGGAACAGAAAATATCGCCGGTATTGCGGGTCTGGCTAAAGCCGCAACTCTTGCTAATGCTTCCATTGATGAGCGTGGGGCGCACGATACGATTCTTCGTCAGACGTTGCTTAAAGGGTTGGAAGACACTCTGGGTAGCCAAAATTTTGTAATTAACGGTGATCCTGATCATTCTTTACCTAATGTCCTCAATGTTAGCTTTCCGGCCATTGGTACAGAGACCATGCTGATGAACCTTGACATGGAAGGAATCGCAGCAGCAAGCGGATCAGCCTGTACTTCCGGATCTCTAGAGCTATCGCATGTATTGCAGGCGATGGATCTTCCTGAAGATGTTTTACATTCAGCGATTCGGTTTAGCTTCGGTTTGGGTAATACTACGGAAGAAATGGAATACACGGCCAAGAAAATTGAAACCATATGGAAGCGGCTGCGTACTAGGTACTAGGGGTTTCTCCGCATTTTAATAAGAAGGGAGGGGCGGTTTTCCATTTCATTGCATGAACGGAAGCAAGGTCTGACAGGCATGTAGGAAAAGGACCGCACCTTCGTTCAGATTGCAGAATGAGGAGGTACCCTATATATGAAGCTTCAAGATATGATCGGACTTGCCGTTTTCGATGTGGAGGACGGGAAGCAGATTGGTAAAATACATGACTTTATGGTGACTGCTGATTGGCGAATCACAGGGATCGAGTTGGAAGGAAAAGGGCTTTTTTCTTCTCACGTGAAAATGGTTGCTTGGGGTGACATCGTTGCTTACGGTGAGGATGCGATCATGATTCGCAATCAGCAGGCTGTCCGTAAAACGGAGGCCCATGATATAAAACATACGTACTTGCTTGGACCCGGTAAACTGAAGGATCTATCCGTGCTAACAGAGGAAGGGCTTATGCTCGGGCACATCTCGGATGTTTATTTTGACCAGGAAATGGGCAATAACATAATAGGCTTGGAAATCAGCGATGGTTTTGTATCGGATATTATAGAGGGGCGGAAATGGCTGCCCTGCACCGAAGATATGTCCATCGGGGAAAATGCTGTTATGGTTCCCCCGTTAAGCGAGCAGCGTCTGGAAAAAGCCATATATTCTGTTAATGGATAGGGTGAGTTTATTGAGATGTCCGAATTGTAATTCCAAAGATATCGGCAAAATCGGCTCCCATCAATTTTATTGCTGGGGATGCTTTATCGAACTTCAGGTGAATGGTGAAAAAATGTCTGTCTACCAAGTGGAAGAGGATGGAACGCTCAGTTCGCTGGACGACCTATTCTTTGGAGATGAGATGGCACAACAGGACTTGCCGCAAATTCACGCTTCTTCCTAAGCTTGACTCCGAAAGTGGACAGGCTGCTTACTAAGAGGTGTGATCTACATACGGCTTAGTAGGTTGGATAACGCTTGATAAAAAACAACGAAGAGGGTGCCCCAAACGGCCATATTGGCTGGGGCACCCTCTTTTGTATACCGTTTTTGTGAAGATGGTTAGTTCTACAATTTAAAGCGTTTGACCTCTTCCAATAAAAGATCTGCATGAGAATCGAGTTTGGCAGAAAGGTCGGCAATATTGTTCATGGCATGACCTTGTTCTTGCACAGAGGAAGCTACTTCCTCTGTAGATGCTGCACTTTGTTCAGAAACAGCGACAACGCTGGAAATGACATCGGAAATATGTCCAGCATTCACACGGAGATGATCTGTGGCGGCGGTAACGTCCTCAATTTGGGCAAGCATATGCTGAGAAGCCCCACGAATGGATTCAAACGCCTGTCTCGTTGCAATGGCAGCATGCTCCTGTTCTACGGTTACAGCAAGAGCCTTCTTCATTTCCTCTGCGCTTTGTACTCCTGCAATTTTAATTTCTTCCAGCTTACTCATGATACTGTCACTGGAACTGCCCGCTTGCTCAGCCAACTTTCTCACTTCTCCCGCGACGACGGCAAAACCTCGTCCGTGTTCTCCGGCCCGTGCTGCTTCGATGGATGCATTGAGGGCCAGCAGGTTTGTTTGTGCGGCGATATCGTGGATGGCCCCGGCCAGCCGCTCAATATCCTGAGTTTTCATCGCCAGTGAATCTACGGCTTCTCCTGCCGCAGTTGTCGTTTGTCTGGACTCGGCGGCCAGTTTCGCTTGACGTTCTGCTGTTTCATACCCTGCAAGCACGGCAGAATCTGTTTCAAATACGGCAGTTTGGGTCCGTTTAACACTTTCGCCAATCTGGTCGATGGAGCCTGTCATGTGAGTCAGCTTCTCAGAGCCGGAAAATACAGCCTCAGCTTGATCGCTCGCTCCTTGGGCAAGCTCCTGAACTGCACTGGAGATTTGTGACGCGATGGTTCCAGTATCCTTAGCGTGCTGATGCATATCATGGGAAGCTGAACTGACATCTCCCGCCGTATCTGATACCTTGCGCAACAGGTGAGTGAGATTATCAGACATGATATTAAAATCTGTCCCCAGGCTGGCAATTTCATCTTTACCCTTAACATCCACACGAGCGGTCATATCGCCTTCAGCTATACGTTTGACATTCGCTTGGAGTCTGCGAATCGGCTTAATAAAGTTGTTTGCCGCCCAGATTGCCAGTAGCATAGCGACGACCAAGATGATAGCAACCGTAATAATCAACATATTACGAGTGGAGTAATACTCCTGAAAAGCAATATCTTTGGAAATAGACAACCCTACAATCCAGCCTGTGCTAGGCATCTTTTTAAAATAAAGCTGATGGTCACTACCATTATAGCTATAGTCTGTTTCTCCCGAAGCTGCGCTCAGCAGGGCCGCGGTTGATGAACCCAACTCGGGATTGTCCTTGAGGTTTTTGCCAGCCAGCTTGTTGTCTGGGTGCGCGATCACGGCTCCATTTTGGTCAATCAAAAATGCGTAGCCCAATCCGTTCAAGTCTATGCTTTTAATTATTTTTGTCATATCGTTGAGCATTATATCCTCGCTGACCACACCAGTGACGGAGCCATTCGAATTTTTGAGAGGCTTCGCAATAGAAATGGTGAAATTCGTACTATTTGCATCAATGTACGGGGACGAGTAATACATTTCCCCCTTGGTTTTGGCATCCTTGTACCACGGTCGAGCGCGAGGATCATAACCTGCTTCAAACCAGCCAGATCCATCCCAGTAGGTTCCATCTTCAAAGCCTGCGTAAATGTTGGAAATGTTTTGATCTTTATAGTTTTGAAAAGCTGCTTTCAGAGATACGGCTTTGGCATCTGATGAGATATCGCTGGATTCCAGACCTGCAGCCAATGTTTCAATAATTTTGGCATTACCACCTATCCATCCGTCGAGCTGATTGACGGTTTCGGAGGTTTTGCTGCTCATAAGCTCTTGGATATCATGGTTGGCCTGATTTTTAACGCTTGTCATGCTAATGATCGACAATGGCCCAGCTGCAACGATAACAATACAAGTGAAAAGGAGAATAAGTTTGATTTTTAAGTTCATGTAACGACCCCCGATGTTTCAGAAATGTGAAAGCTTAAAGTAGTGCTTTGTACTTATATCGTCAGATGGAATGACTTTGTTAATTGTTTTCATCCGTTTTCATCATTTTTTTACAATGGTAATCTATGGGGCATTCCAGCCTCGCGGGAAGGATTAAAGTAGAGGTACAGGCATATACTTAAAGGAGGCTAGTCCAGTAAGGGGGCACGAAATGGAGCAATTAACGAAAAGTAGACTGTTCCGGTACGGAATATGGACGCTGCTGGGACTTGTCATTCTATATTTTATCTGGCTGCTACGACCTTTGTTTTTGCATTTGTATGAATTTCTGAAAACAATCATTGCTCCGTTTGCGGTAGCGATGATCATCTCCTATGTACTTAATCCCGTTGTCAGTATGCTGGGCGGTCGCAAGGTGCCTCGAAGTGTAGCTGTGCTGCTCATCTATGCTGTGTTTTTAGCCAGTCTCGTTGTGATTCTGATGAACCTGATTCCGATGTTCATTGAACAACTGGATGAGCTGAATGAGCATCTGCCTGAGCTGACCATGCATGCACAAGGATTAATGACGAATATGGATAGCGGCATTTTGCCCCAAGGGGTGCGAACGGGTATGAATCAATGGTTTTTTCAACTAGAGAATCGGATGGCAACAGGGATTTCTACCTTTATGGATAACATCGGTGGGATGATCAACATGCTGTTCAATGTGTTCATTGTTCCGTTCCTCATTTTTTATATTTTGAAGGATTTTGATGTGTTCGAGCGGACGATTGTGTCTTACCTCCCGCGTTCTCGTCGCAAGGCGATTGTAACGGTACTTAAGGAAATTGATCAGGCGCTTGGCAACTATGTCAGGGGACAATTACTGGTATGCGTCATTATTGGAGTGATGGCTTATCTCGGATATATGCTAATTGGCATGCCTTATGCGCTGTTGCTGGCAGGAGTGGTTGCGGTTTTTAACATCGTTCCGTATTTGGGCCCCTTTTTGGGAGCCGCTCCGGCAGTAGTCATGGCTTCTACGGTCTCCTTAAAAATGGTACTTTTGGTCGTGGTCGTTAACACCTGTATTCAAGTGTTGGAGAGCAATGTCATTTCTCCCCAGGTGGTGGGACGAACGTTGCATCTGCATCCGATAGCCATTATTTTCGCTCTGTTAGTGGGTGGGGAAATTGCGGGAATTACCGGCTTGATTTTAGCGGTTCCCGTGATGGCAGTTTTAAAGGTAGGACTTCAGCATTTTTTTGCTTATTACGTGAAGCGGAAAACAATCTGATTTTGTCCATACACCGTATGTATCTTGTCTGAAATCGCGTTGACACGGCTAAATGACACGGATATACTGAGTTGAGTATGTTTAAATGTGTTTATCCAGTAGGGAAAGCTCATTTCGAAGTGCGGGCTGAACCCGCCGGGATGCTCCCGTTACCAGTGAAAACAAGGCGATCGATCGTCCGTTAAGCAAATGTTGGTGTGCAGCTTGCGCATGGGCATTTCGTACAGAGGGGACGGCGTTAACCAGGGTGGTACCGCGATACAATCGTCCCTGATCCGTTCAGGGGCGTTTTTCTGTTTTTTATGGCCTGTGCCAGGAACCAGTGACACCATAATTAGGAGGCTACTTATATGAAAGCTAGTGAAATCCGCTCCAAATGGCTGGAGTTTTTTGAAAGCAAGGGACATGTGATTGAACCAAGCGCGCCGCTTGTTCCACATAAAGATCCTTCCCTGCTGTGGATTAATGCGGGTATGGCACCGCTTAAGCCTTATTTTGACGGACGTGTGAAGCCAGAGAATCCACGTATTGCCAATTCGCAAAAATGTATCCGGACGAACGACATTGAGAATGTCGGTAAAACGCGCCGCCATCACACCTTTTTCGAAATGCTCGGCAACTTTTCCATTGGTGACTATTTTAAGGAAGAAGTCATTACATGGGCATGGGAGTTTCTGACGGATCCAAAATGGATTGGTTTTGATCCGGAACGTCTGGCTGTAACTGTGTATCCTGAGGATGAGGAAGCGTACAAGCTGTGGAACGAAAAAGTTGGACTTCCTGCCGAGCGTATCATCAAACTGGAAGATAACTTCTGGGATATCGGTGAAGGCCCTTGTGGACCTTGTACGGAAATCTTTTATGATCGTGGCGAAGCCTACGGTAGCGACATGACGGACCCTGAAATGTATCCGGGGGGAGAAAATGAGCGTTATCTGGAAGTGTGGAACCTCGTATTCTCACAATTCAACCATAACAAAGACGGCAGCTATACGCCGCTTCCAAACAAAAATATTGATACAGGGGCTGGATTAGAGCGTTTTGCATCCATTTTGCAAAATGTGGATTCCAACTTTGATACGGACATCTTCCAGCCACTAATCCAAAAAACAGCGGCGATGGCAGGAGTAAAATATAACGAAAATGTGGACAGTGACGTGGCTCTCAAGGTTATAGCTGACCATGTCCGCACCGTAGCTTTTGCAATTGGTGACGGTGTGCTGCCTTCTAATGAAGGACGGGGTTACGTGATTCGCCGTTTGCTGCGCCGGGCTGTGCGCTATGGAAAAATGCTGGGCATGAACCGTCCATTTATGTTTGAGCTGGTGGAAACCGTTGGGGATGTCATGGGTGTGTATTACCCTGAGGTAGTGGACAAGCGTGATTTCATCATTAAAGTGATCAAAACGGAAGAGGAACGCTTCCATGAAACACTGACAGATGGATTGGCAATTTTGTCCGATATCAGTGCTCAGGCAAAGGCTGAAGGTCGCAATGTCATTAGCGGAGCAGATGCTTTTAAACTGTATGATACGTACGGGTTCCCATTCGATCTCACAGAGGATTATGCGGACGAGCAGGGCTTGAAAGTAGACCGTGAGGGTTTTGATGAAGCGATGCAGGAGCAACGCAAACGTGCCCGTGATGCTCATCAGGACAGCGCGAGCATGAAGATTCAGGGTGGAGCTTTGTCCGATCTGGCGGTTAAAAGTGAATTTGTTGGATATAATGACCTCGTAACTGAGTCTAAAATTGTGGCGATTGTATATGAAGATGTACTGGTGGACAGTGTTAGTGAAGGGCAGTCTTGTCAGGTCGTGCTTGATGTGACTCCTTTCTATGCCGAAAGCGGAGGGCAAGTCAGTGACCAAGGCTTGCTGCGTGGAGGTACGGTAACCGCGAAGGTCGAAGGACTGTTTAAGGCGCCACAAGGTCAGCATGTGCATCAGGTTGTTGTAGAAGCCGGTGAGTTGAACGTGGGCGATACGGTGAAAGCAGAAGTAGATCAAGCTTCCCGTGGAGAAATTGAGAAAAACCATACGGCTACACATTTGCTTCACAAAGCGCTTAAAGAAGTGCTGGGTGACCATGTCAATCAGGCGGGTTCTTTGGTTGAGCCTGGGCGTCTGCGTTTTGACTTCTCCCATTTTGGAAGCATTACACCAGAAGAGCTGGCGGATATTGAACTGCGTGTAAACCGTGCCATCTGGAGCCAACTGGACGTTAATATTGAATTGAAACCGATTGATGAAGCCAAGGCTCTCGGAGCAATGGCGCTGTTCGGTGAAAAGTATGGAGATATCGTACGGGTCGTTAAGGTAGGCGATTACAGCATTGAACTATGCGGTGGCTGTCATGTCAGCAATACTTCGCAAATTGGCTTGTTCAAGCTTGTCAGCGAGAGCGGCATTGGATCAGGTGTACGTCGTATTGAAGCGGTGACCGGGCGTTTTGGCTTTGAATATATGGAAGGTCAATTAGAGCTGTTGAAGGTGTCGGCTGGGCTTGTAAAATCCAAGCTGTCTGAGGTACCAAAGCGTATCGAATCTTTGCAGCAACAAATTAAAGACCTCAGTCGTGAAAATGAATCGCTGCAAAGCAAGCTGAGTGTTATTGAGGCGGGCCAGCTGACCGATCAGGTCGTGCAAGCAGGCGGGGTGCAGCTCTTGGCTGCACGTGTGCAGGCTTCAAGCATGGACGCGTTGCGTGCGATTGCTGATGAACTGAAAGGGAAGCTTCCGGCTGCTGTATTGGTGCTCGGCGCTGCAATGGACGACAAAGTTAATTTTGTCGTAGCAGTTCCGGCAGAGCATACCAAAGCTGGACTTCATGCAGGCAAGCTCGTGAAAGAAATTGCTGCTGTATGCGGTGGCGGTGGTGGCGGACGACCTGACATGGCGCAAGCCGGTGGTAAAGATGCCAGCAAGCTGGACGAAGCACTTCAACGTGCGCATGAACTGGTGTCGGCAGCCTCACAAGGATAAAGTTCGATAATTTTTGCGGATTTTTGGGAAAAAACGGGCTTAGATATTTCCTTGTAGGGCTTTGCTTATGGTATGATGTAAAAGAATAAGCTGGCATAAACATGTACACATGTTTTGTGGAAGCGAGGTGTCAACAATGGATTCCATGGACAAAACGGTCAAATTTAATGTCAAGGCAGATGAGAAGGAAGCTTCTGCTCAGGAGATTTTGTTGACCGTATATGATGCGCTGGTGGAAAAAGAATACAATCCGATCAATCAAATCGTCGGCTATTTGCTATCCGGTGATCCGGCTTATGTGCCACGGCATAATAATGCCAGAAGCCTGGTACGTAAAAAAGAACGCGATGAGTTGATTGAAGAGTTGGTTCGTTTCTATCTCGCCAAGCACCGTTAGGAGACAGGCATGAAAGTAATGGGATTGGATTACGGGGATCGCCGAATTGGGGTCGCCGTAAGTGATGCCTTCGGCTGGACCGCCCAAGGATTGGAAGTCATAGAACGACGCGGTGACGACAGCGAGTTCGGTAAAATTGCAAATTTGGTTCGTGACAATGAGGTCGGCGAGATTGTTGTAGGCTTGCCGAAAAACATGAACGGAACCGTGGGTCCACGCGGTGAGATTTGCATCGAGTTTGCGAACCGACTCAAGGAGTTACTGGGTTTACCCGTTCACCTTTGGGATGAACGGCTGACGACGCGTTCGGCGGAGCGTGCGCTTCTGGAGGCCGACGTCAGCCGAAAAAAACGCAAGCAGGTGGTAGATAAACTGGCCGCAAGCCTGATCTTGCAAAACTATTTGGACGCACACAGTACAAGGTGAGGGGGATTTCGTAATGGCTGAAAATCAAGTGGGTATGGAAGAAGAGCCGGAAATTATTTATATTGCCGATGACGAGGGCAACGAGGAAGAGTTCGAGGTCATTATGAAGTTTGAGGTAGATGGTTCCGAAGCGAAGTACATGATGGTTGCGCCAGTGGACCCTGAAGCTGATGAGTCCGATGTGTACGCCTTCCGTTACGAGGAAGAAGGCGATGATATTAAATTGTTTGTGATCCAAGACGATGCCGAATGGGAAATCGTCGAAGAGACCTTTAATACATTTGTAGAAGAAGAGGAAGAGGAAGACGGGAAATGACGATCTATTCACGTGAAGACCTGAGTTGGACCTCTGATTTGAAGGAAACGTTCGACGGCGGTGTAGAGCTGCAGGATGAACAGGGCCATGCGATTCGCATGGAATTGGAAGCAGAGTTCAAGGTAGGTGAGCAACGGTACGCCGTATTGCGTAGACCCGGGGCTGCTGTTGGCGAACATGAGCTATATCATGTAAGCTCATCCACAGACGGCGAAATCTCCATCACCACCATTGAAGATGATGATGAGTGGGAAGATATTTCCGAGCTGTACGACGAATGTACGTTGCCGGAAGAACTGTAAGTCTGGATAACGATGAGATCAAACCTGAAAGGGCGGACCAGTCCGCCCTTTTTGGCTGTGAAGGAGTTGGGTGGATGTGAAGCGAAGGACGAGGATGTTTACATTGTTTCTACTGCTTATCATTATAGCAGGAGGGGCAGCCCTCTATATTTGGAGTGCCATGCAGCCTGTTCAACCCCAAACACAACCCGTTGCTTTTACGGTGGTGCAGGGAACAGGAACATCGGCTATTGCAGATACGCTGGAGCAAAAGGGACTTATACGTAATGCGCTCGTGTTTAAGGCTTATGTAAAATTTAAACAGCAAGGAAGCGGATTTCAGGCCGGAAAATATGAGGCGAAGCCTGGCGCAACCTTTGATCAGTTGATTACTAAGTTATCGGCTGGAGATGTTGTCAAAGAGGAAATGATTCGTTTTACAATCCCGGAAGGTTTTACGATTAGACAGATGGCTGATAAGCTGCAAAAGGAAGGACTGGCAGACCGGCAGCAATTTTTGCAGCTGGCCAACGATCCGTCCGCTTTTGACGTCGCGCTAATGCGGGACATTCCAAAGCAGGCGGGGCTTCGCTATGCGCTGGAGGGCTATCTTTTCCCAGAAACCTATGAGCTGAAAAAGGGCAGCACAGCCAAAGATATTATACAGGCGATGCTAGAACAGACGCAAAAACGGCTGGAGACTGTTTCCGATTTGGATGCCAAGCTAAAACAACGGGGTGAAACGCTGCATCAACTGCTGACGGTTGCTTCTCTAGTAGAGCGTGAGGTAGTTGTGGATGATGAGCGGTCTGTAGTAGCTGGCGTCATTTATAACCGAATCAAACAGGATAAGAAGCTGGAAATTGATGCTACAGTTCAATATATGCTGGATAAGCAAAAGGAACGGCTGTATTACAAGGATTTGGCTGTGGAAAGCCCTTATAATACGTATATGCATCAGGGACTTCCACCAGGGCCGATTGCAAGTCCCAGTCTGAAATCAGTGATAGCAGCTTTACAGCCGAAAGCTACAGATTATTTGTTTTATGTGACCAAAAAAGATGGAACACATGAACATTTGTTTGCCAAAACGTATAAAGAACATTTGCATAACATTCAGGTAAGTAACCGTAAGACAAATTAGGAGGTGAGCCTATGGCTTACAAACCCGAACTACTGGCAACTGCCAGCTCTCCGGAGGATGCCCGCCATATGCTGGAGGCTGGAGCTACTGCATTACTTATTGGAGATGACCGCTTTGGAATGCGGCTGCCGGGACATTTTACACCGGACCAAATCCGTGAAGTGGTGGAAGAGGCACGGAAGCATACGGCGCAGGTATACGTATCCATGACGAATTTGATGACGAACGAGCTATTGCCACTTCTTCCCGAATATGTGCAGACCCTAGCTGGATGCGGCATAGACGCCATTGAGTTTAATGATCCTGCAGTGCTCATGGCCGTAAAGGAGTATGTCCCGCATCTTAAGCTGTTCTGGAACGGTGAGATGATCTCCACCAACTTCGCAACCGCCAACTATTGGGGTGAAAAAGGAGCTTCCCGGGTCATTTTGGCTCGTGAGCTCAGTATGGATGAAATTACCGAAATGATACCAAAGTTGAACATAGAAGCACAGGTTCAGGTACATGGCATGACCAATATTTATCACTCCAAGCGTAAGCTTGTTCAAAGTTATATGCTGCACCAGGGACGTAATGTAGAAGGCGATTTGGGCAGAGGGCGCGGCTTGTTTCTGATTGAAGCAGAGCGTAAGGAAGAGAAGTTCCCCATCTACGAGGATATTAATGGGACACATATTATGAGTTCAGATGATTTTTGTATCATGGAGGACCTGCATATTCTGATGGAGGCGGGCGTGCATAGCTTTAAGATCGAGGGCTTATTGAAACCTACGACTTACAATGAGGCGGTTGTTCGTGCTTATCGTAAAGCCATAGATAATTATACAGCTGACCCGGATGCTTATGCTTATGATGAAAGCTGGCTGGATGAAGTTCGCCGTCTTCAAGATCCGGAACGGGAACTTTCCTTCGGATTTTTCTATAAAGAGCAGGTTTATTAATTTTAAAATGAATTCACAGAGGGGGGAACGTCATGGGGACGATAACCAAAACGAGAAAATATATAGGTAAACGGAATCGTCTGGATAAGCCGGAGCTGTTGGCTCCTGCCGGAAATCTGGAAAAGCTGAAGTTTGCCGTTCACTATGGCGCGGATGCTGTATATATTGGTGGACAAAAATATGGTCTGCGCTCTAACGCCGACAATTTCAGTTTTGAAGAAATGCGCGAAGGTGTAGAATTTGCTAACAAATACGGTGCTAAGGTGCTTGTAGCCACCAATATCTATGCCCACAATGAGGATATTGCCGGAATCGAGGAATACTTGCGCAATCTGTACGAGGCAGGAATTCATGCCGTTATCGTCGCTGATCCGGCTATTGTGTCCGTGGCATTGCGTGCTGTTCCCGGATTGGAAGTGCATTTGAGCACACAGCAGTCCACGCTGAACTGGCAAGCGGTAAAGTTTTGGAAAAACGAAGGACTACCGCGTGTGGTACTGGGACGTGAGACCAGTCTGGAAGAAATCGAAGAAATTAAAAAGCATGTGGACATCGAAATCGAAGCTTTTGTCCATGGTGCGATGTGCTCTTCATTTTCCGGCCGCTGCGTGTTGTCTAATCACTTTACAGACCGTGATTCCAATCGTGGGGGATGTTGTCAGTCTTGCCGCTGGAAATACGATTTGTTTGAGGATGCCCGCCCAGGTGAGGTTTGGATATCTGAGGAAGAGGCACAGGATAGCAATGTACTAAAACAGTTCCAGCTCGGTGTTAACCAGCTTCCACTGTTCGAAGAGAGCGATAATGCCTTTTCTATGGGTTCCAAGGATTTGTGTATGATTGAAAATGTCCCTGATCTGATTGATGTAGGTGTGGACAGCTTTAAAGTGGAGGGACGTATGAAGTCTATCCACTATGTGGCTACGGTCGTGAATGTCTATCGTCAAGCGATTGATTCCTATATGGCTGATCCTGAAAATTATGTGCTCAAACCAGAATGGATTGAAGAAATTAACAAGGCAGCCAATCGTCCGTTGAATACAGGGTTTTTCTACGATACACCGGATCATGAGGATCATATTTATGAGCCGGAAGAAAAAGCAGTCCCTTATGATTTTGCCGGACTGGTCATGGACTACGATGCCGCGAGTGGCATTGCAACCATTCAACAACGGAACCATTTTAAACCAGGGCATGAAATCGAATTTTTCGGCCCGAACGGAACATTCTTTAAACAAACGGTCGGAACGATCTGGGATGAGGAAGGCAACGAATTGGATGCTGCTCGTCACCCGCTTCAACGAATTAGAATGAAGGTAGATCAGCCCGTATCGTATTTTGATATGATGCGTAAAAAGAAGTAAATAAGCCTTAAGTCACAGGTGAAAAGATACAAAAGCCTCTCCTATCGGTTGGAGGGGCTTTTTTTTGAATAGTTTTCTAGGAAAAAAGTTTCACAAAATTTAGTTGATACTCAAAGGAAAGCTACATTCCTTGTCGAATAGTTCCGATAGAAGTTATATAGATAATAGATACATAATGGATGACGTGGAATTAGAAACTAATTATATGGTGGTAGGTGAGAGAAATGGGTTTACGGAAAAAAGAGGGGAATACAGCAAAAAGGCAACCCAAGAAAACGGATCAAATGCAGGGTTTGAAAGGCAGTAAAGTGACAATGGATAAAGAGGAACAAAAGGTTGCGGTTTCTTCAAAGGTTGCCCCCTGGGTAGCTAAGGCGACTCGTAAAGGTACACACAATTTAAAGCGTTTACTTAAGCCGGAAAGGTACAGTAAAGATTTCATGCACTTGGTCAAAAACTATAATCCGATGCGTTCGGTTGGAATGAAGTTGTTTCTGATCTTTTTTGCGGCAATTATGTTATTTGTGGTCAGCTTGGGGATGCTCTCATACTATAAGGCTAAAAGTACGATTGAGCAAAATGCAGCTACGGCTTATCAGCAGACCGTTCAGCAAACTTCAGAAAAGCTTGATATTATTCTAGAGCGCTTTCAAGACACATCGACACAGGTATTTTTCGATACTGAATTAAGTGATCAGTTGCAAAGGGCTGTAAAGCAAGATAAAAATCCTTTTGCATCTTTTGTTGCTATGGGCGAAGTAAACAAGAAATTAACGAATATTGCTTTTACGAATAAAGCGATCGATTCATTGTACTTGTACCCGGAAGAAACCAAGTTAGCTGCAATGGGCACCGGAACACAAAAGGATGTACGGCAGGAAGCGTGGTTTAAGGATATTTTGAAAAACAAGGGAATTGTTTGGCTGCCTACGCAGGTGAATGACAATGGCAGCAAGACCTTTCGCCTAGCACGCTCCATGAACAGTATGTCCGGGTTGGGAGGGACTTACGTTCTGGTTATGGATTTAAAGTCCAGTGCTGTGGAGGACGAGTTGAAAGGTGTTAATTTGGGCTCAGGCAGTATGATTAGCCTTGTGACAGACAAGGGTGAGTTTGTAGGTTCTAACAATGAGAGCTTAGCAGGAGGAAAGACAAAGCTGGATTACGTTTCCAAGCTTGAAGGGATCGAAGGAAATCAAATTATGGAGCAGGAAGCAGACGGCAAAAGGCAAAGTGTGCTTACGGTTCATAATACACTGGGAACTTCCAAGTGGATTCTCGTGGGTGTAGTACCTGTATCTGAGCTGGTGAAAGACGCTAAGGGGATACTAACCACGACCTGGATATTTGCCGCAGTGGCTGCACTCATTGCATTGTTCATTGGACTGTGGATCGTGCGCCTCGTGGCTCGTCCATTGACACATCTGAAGGATTTAATGGTCGAAGGCGCCAAAGGCAACTTACAAATCCGAACGAACTATAAGGCTCAGGATGAAATTGGGCAGTTGTCAGAAAGCTTTGATGCGATGATGGAGCAAATTACATTGCTGGTAGAACAGACGAATGCCTCAGCTCAGGAGGTTCTGGATACAGCGACGGAACTAGGCGATGCCTCGAAGAAGACAGCCATTTCAGCCAAAGAAATTGCAGCAGCAACGGAAGAGATTGCTCATGGCGCCGCCAGTTTGGCAACAGAGGCTGAACGTGGCAGCGGACTTACCGGCAATATATCTCAGCAAATGGAAACGGTTATGGCTTCCAATTATGAAATGAGTCTGGTCGCACAAGAAGTTGAACAATCCAGTGAAAAAGGGACCATTCAGCTGAAAAATCTATTAGGCAAGACTCGGGTTACGGAAGAAACTACACATGCTCTAGTGGGCAAAGTAGATGAACTGAAGCAGACAACTTCTGATGTATTTAAGGTGCTGGACGTACTACAGGATATTGCGAAACAAACGAATATTCTATCACTGAATGCGACGATTGAAGCGGCACGAGCGGGGACGGCCGGGCGTGGTTTTATGGTGGTAGCTAATGAGGTTCGGCAGTTGGCCGAACAATCACGTCAAGCTATTCGTACAGCTACAGGCATTACTAACAATATCGTCAATGAAATGAATGAAACGGTACAGGCATTATCTAAGGTGTACCCGCTGTTCCGGGAGCAGATGGGAGCCGTACAGGAAACAACGGATATTTTCCAATCGGTGCAGCAGCAAATGGGAGAGTTCGCGCTACGATTGGGAACGGTCACCGCCTCCATTCATCATCTGAGTGAATCGCAAACCACTTTGTCCGAGGCAATGACCAATGTAAGTGCGGTAGCCGAGCAATCTTCAGCTACTTCGCAGGAAGTCGCTTCGCTCAGCACTGAACAGGCCAATATTGGCAATCAACTGGTAGGTTTGTCGGATAAGCTGGAAGGAGTATCGGTGAATTTGAAGGAACAACTTTCGCGGTTTACGGTGTAGATATAACAAAACCATGGGAATCAGGATTGTTACTGATCTCCGTGGTTTTGTACTTTTATCAGTGGATGTGCTTAAAAATTTCTCAAGAAGGAAAGCGAAAGATGAATACAAACACAAAAGTAGCTTGGGTTGTGCTGGCCATTACCATTTTTATTACGGTTTTTTATTCGTTAGACGAGATTTTAGATTGGAACCCAGAAGCAGGCATCACAAGATACAAATAAATTCGGAAACCCATTCACGTTAAAAGTTGAGTGGGTTTTCTTTTTCAACTACAGGACATACTACTGGAAAAAAGATGAAAGAAGGATGGGCGTGCCGAGGCGTGGTAGCAGTTTCATTCAAAAACGTCGAATTGCATATATGGCCTTGGGGGTGATGGCACTACTGCTGATTTTATTATTCCGATTGGCTTGGCTTCAGGGGACAGCGGGCATTCATATGTCCGTTTATGGGGGGCATTCGCTTAAGGAAATGTCAGCACGTCAGCGACAGGAGGGTATTTCTATCGACTCTGGACGTGGGCAGTTTACGGACCGGCATGGGCAACCCTTGACTGGCGGAGTCGTATGGGTGCCAGTGCTTTTTCCCGATGTAGATGGCAAAGTGGCTTTACATGGCGAAGAACTGGCCGAGCTACTGCGTACGAATAAAAAGCAACTACTGACACGATGGAAAGGACTGCAATCCCCGCTCATATGGCGAGATGGGCGCGGAGAGCCCGTACAAATCAATCCGAATGAAGCAGGCAAGCTGCTGAAGCTAGCCCCTTCGCTTATTGAGCTTGTACCTTATACGAAACGTTACAGGGATTTGCCCAATGGCAGGCAATGGCTTGGCTTTCTGTATGAACGTGCCGACCGAGCGAGTGAACTGCCGATGGGGGCAGCCGGGCTGGAAAGAACGCTGGAGCCGCTGCTAAGCGGCGTCGGTGAAACGTTCGTCTCCCGGTTTGTAGATGCACAGCGTCGTCCATTGACTCATGTACCGCTGCGTGTCAGTGCTTCATCCAATGGTCACTATCCTTTACAGGTGCAGACTACAATTGATCTACCTATACAGGAAAAGATTGAAAAGCTGACGGAATCTAGTCATTTAGCAGAAGGGGCGGTGGTAGTGCTCGATGCAGGCAACGCGGATGTACTGGCGATGGTGTCTCGCCCTTTTTATAATCCCGGGCATGTTGATCCGCAGAAAAAAACAGACTGGTCTAATCGTGCCCTCAAGGCGATAACGCCCGGTTCCATTTTTAAGTTGGTTACGGCTGCTGCTGCACTTGAATCAGGTGTTGTCCAACCGCAGGAACAATTCCATTGTCATGGAACTTATGGCAAGTACGGTTTGGCTTGCTGGAAAAAAGAAGGACACGGTACCCTGAACCTGGAGGAAGGGCTTGCCGTATCCTGTAATAGTGTGTTCGCTCATCTCGGCGAACGGCTTAATCCTGAGCAAATTCAGGCCACAGCCTCTGCACTGGGATTGAGCCGAATTGTGGGCTGGCAGGAGCGGAATCTTGCAGGACTACCTCAATTCAGACCGCTGGATCACGAAGAAAAGGGAGCCGTATTCGGCTCCCATACGAACGCGTCTGATCCGGGCGTACGTGTACAGACAGCTATCGGTCAGCGCGATGTGCTGGTAACGCCTCTCCAAGCTGCCAATCTCATCGTCACCTTGTTGCATGATGGTCAAGTACATGCACCACGCCTCGTCAAACGCATCAGTTACGCAGACGGTAGCACCTTACTGGAACTACCTGCTCATGCTGCACCTTTACCCGAGGGCAGCCGCTTGATTCACACATCGACGGCTCGCACGCTTCGTGAAGCAATGGAAAAGGTTGTGACACAGGGGACTGGTGTCTCCTTGCGTAATAAATCATGGAATCTGGCCGGCAAATCGGGTACGGCCCAAGCTTTAAAGAACGGTCACCCTATCAATCACCAGTGGTTTATAGGTTATGGTCCGATAGAACGGCCTCGTTATGCAGTCGCCGTCCTTGTGCAAAATGCTTCAACACATTCTGAAAATCAAGCTACAGCACTTTTTGGTCAAGTAATGGATCTGTTAGCTCAATCCTCCTGAGTACCACGAGTAGCTTCACGATCCTCCTCCTGGATTTTTACGATAAACGGGGGCTCGTCAAATTCCTCTGTCGGAAACCGAATCCATTTCTGCAGATAGCCTTGCTGCCACAATTCCTTGAGCAAAATGATCAGAATTGGAGACAGAATTAATCCGGCCAGTCCAAAGATGGATAACGATATAATGGCAAAGGAAAGCATCAGATAGGCAGATGAAACACCGATGGAATTACCAGTGATTTTAGGCTCTGCCAGCTGGCGGACGATAACGGTGACAGCCATGACAATAAGCAGGCCTACAGCCAGGCCGGTATTGCCTGTGATAAACAGATACACTGCCCACGGAATAAAAATAACAGGCACACCCAACAAGGGCAGGATATCAAACAAAGCTGCCACGAGAGCCAATGATAGGGCATTATCCACTTGTAAAATGAGTAAACCTATAAATACGAGAACAAAGGTAATCCCTACCAGCAGAGCTTGAGCCTTGAGAAAAGCGGAGATGGCTTTAAGTACGTGATTTTTTAGAAAAAGGAAAGCAGTTTTTAGTGTCTTGGGTGTCTTACTACGGGCAATGCCCTTCCAAAGATTAATTTCCATACTTAAAAAGAACGCTAAAATGATGGCAATGGCAAAGTTGCCCATAAAAACAGTGAAGGAACTGAGGAACTGTATGAAAAAGGATAAGCCTAGCTGTGCCCATTTCGTAGCAATGGTGGTGGCAGTCGCAAAATAATCATTCACACGTTCAGTAACACTCGGAGGTAAAGCAGCGATTTTATCTTGAGAAAGATGAAGATACCGCGTGAATTCCACTTGGATAATCTGAGTATATTGTGGGAGGTTTTGCGCGACTTTCGTAAATTGCGTAACCAGAATCAGGCCCAATCCGAAAAAAATAGCAAGTAAGAGGACGATAAATAGCAATACGGAGAGTGCGGAGGCAAAAGGCTTTTTCATTCCTTTCCGATGAAAATAACGGGCAGCAGGTTCAATGCACCAGAACACGACGAACGAAAGGAACACAGGTGCGGCAAGTTGATACAGTTTGCTGGATACGAACATAATTAAATACACGGTTAATACAATCAAACCGATATCAAAAACGGTACGCCAATATTTTTTGTACAATGGAAGCATATGTATACAACGACTCCTTTTAGATTTTTATTTATTGTACACTAAATTGGACCTCAATGCTGACCATATGCAATAGCGAAATCTCGGCATGTTTACGTCATTGTGATAACATATAAGTAAGTGAGTTTTCCTCAGGAAGCCTGCTTGGGGAGTTCAGAATAGAAAAGTGGGGATAAAACGTGCAGACTTTGCTGTTATGGATGTTTTACATTTCAACTTTTTATGCTTTTATTCCGGCGCTGGTTAGTCGTATATTTGGTTTCCGGGTGTTCAGGCGTGGCAAAAGTGAGCAAGAATATGCACTCACCTTTGATGATGGCCCTGATCCAGTGTATACATCACAGCTGCTTGATTTACTGAAGCGTTTTGATGCCAAGGCTACTTTTTTTGTTGTTGGGATGAATGCAGAAAAACACCCTGAGCTTCTGAAACGCATGCATGATGAAGGTCATCTAATCGGTATTCATAATTATGTGCACAAGTCGAATTGGCTTATGCGGCCTGTTACCGTCAGAAGACAAATTGCCCAGACAGAGTCAGTCATTCGTCGAGTAACTGGCGAGGGAACGACCTTTTATCGCCCACCTTGGGGGATCGTGAACTTTTTTGATATTTCCAAAACCAATGGTCGTCGAATCGTATTATGGTCCTCCATGTTCGGGGACTGGAAGGCAAGCATTGGAGCGAAACAATTAGCGGAGAGAATGCTCAAAAAGCTGAGGGGTGGCGAGGTCATGCTGCTCCATGACTGTGGTACGACATTGGGGGCAGACGTGGAAGCGCCCCAGAATATGCTAATCGCACTGGAGAAGTTACTGAGGGTCGCCCAAGAACGACAATTACGCAGCGTACGGGTGGATACCTTGTTTTGCCGTCAGTCTGTCAATCAACCTACTGCCTCCGAGATGTCCAGTACGGGCTGGTTAAAAAGAACGCTGGTATTTGGATGGTTCCAGTATGAGCGGCTATTCCATGTTTTGTTTCGTCTTCGTCCCGTAAGCAAGGAGGATACGATCTTTTATTATCGTCGCCGTATCTATCATGGGCCAAATGTAAATATGGAGAACAGCAGATGGCTAGAAAAAGGAGACCCGGTAATCGAGCTTCATTTTGATAATAAAAAGTTGTTTCAATTGGGTTCGACGGCAAAGTCGATGGTACATCTAGCTATTCAATTAATTCGGATTGTAAAAAAACAACTTCCTGATCTGGCCCAACGCATTGTACATGATTCTGAAATGAAGGATGTAAAGGCGATCTATGCAGTAAGTATGATTCATCGGGGACCAGAGAAGTTGGGATTTCAAGTTCGAGAGCTTCCCAAAGGACTGTTCAAGCATGTGTCCACTGTATATCTAAAGCTGTTATTTCGTATTATCCATTCTTCGGGTTCAAAGCAATTGAGTGAAAAAAAAGATGTAATGGTACCGAAACTGATTGTGATGCCAATGGATACCTTGTTTGACTGTTTTCATCAGGGAGACTTACACCGCTTAGACGAGGCTCTTGAGCAAACAGCTCAGAGAGATGATGTCCATATACTCAACAGCGAAATGACTGAATAGGCTAACCCTAATGACCTAATAAAAAAGCCTCTCGATCCCTTGTTAGGTATCGAGAGGCTTTTTAACCGTTCATAAAGTAATCCTATCTTGGCAAAGCATTTAGATTTTCATAATTCCGCCGTTACTTGCGTTCGTCACCAGCTTGGAATAGCGCGCCAGGTAACCCGTTTTCACCTTCGGCTCAAAGCCTTTCCAGTTGGCGCGACGACGTTCGAATTCTTCGTCCGTAATGTGGAGCTCAATCTTACGATTGTTCAAGTCCAGCTCGATGATGTCGCCGTCCTCAACAAAAGCGATAGGTCCGCCTTCTGCGGCTTCGGGGGAAATATGGCCGATGGAGATACCACGGGAAGCACCTGAGAAGCGTCCGTCTGTAATCAGCCCCACCTTGGCACCAAGCCCCATGCCCACGATTTGTGAAGTTGGAGCGAGCATTTCAGGCATACCAGGTCCGCCTTTTGGACCTTCATAACGGATAACAACAACGTGTCCTTCATTAATTTTACCATTGGCGATACCTGCCAGTGCATCTTCCTGTGAATCAAAGCAGATGGCAGGGCCTTTGTGATAACCACCAACCGAAGCATCAACTGCACCGACTTTAATGATGGAGCCTTGCGGTGCCAGATTACCAAATAATACAGCCAGACCGCCACGTTCGGAATAAGGGTTGTCCAGTTTATGGATGACGTTAGTATCCAGAATTTCCTGACCCTCTACGTTTTCACGAATGGTTTTTCCAGTTACAGTAATACAGTCTCCATGCAGTGCTCCCGGTTTCTTCAACAATTCATTCAGCACTGCGCTTACGCCGCCTGCATTATGAACATCCTCAATATGATAGTCGGAAGCAGGTGCCAATTTGGACAAATGAGGTACGCGGTTTGCCACTTCATTAATACGTTCGATAGGGTAGTCAACTTCTGCTTCATGGGCAAGTGCCAATGTATGCAATACTGTATTCGTGGAACCGCCCATTGCCATATCCAATGCAAATGCATTATCAATAGCTTCTTTAGTCACGATATCACGTGGTTTAAGATCCAGCTTAATCAATTCCATCAATTGGCGTGCAGATTGTTTAACGAATTCTTTACGTTCTTCTGCTACTGCGAGAATGGTGCCGTTACCCGGCATAGCCAGACCCATCGCTTCTGCGAGACAGTTCATGGAATTCGCTGTGAACATCCCAGAACAGGAGCCACATGTCGGACAGCCATATTGTTCTAATTCAAGCAAGCTTTGATCGTCGATTTTGCCAGCCTGATATGCACCTACGCCTTCGAAGACGGAGGTCAGGGAAATAGAGCGTCCGTTCTTGTCTTTACCAGCTTTCATAGGACCGCCACTAACGAAAATAGTTGGAATGTTAACGCGCAGTGCGCCCATCATCATGCCAGGGGTAATTTTATCACAGTTAGGAATACAAACCATGCCGTCAAACCAGTGAGCGGAAACGACAGTTTCCAGAGAGTCAGCTATAATTTCGCGGCTTGGCAAAGAATAACGCATACCGATGTGCCCCATGGCAATGCCGTCATCTACACCGATGGTGTTAAACTCGAAAGGTACACCGCCTGCTTCACGAATGGCTTGCTTGACAATTTTGCCAAATTCCTGCAAATGGACGTGGCCCGGTACGATATCAATATACGAGTTGCATACCGCAATAAACGGTTTGTCAAAATCTTCTTCCTTGACACCCGCTGCGCGCAGCAAGCTGCGGTGAGGAGCACGGTCAAAGCCTTTTTTAATCATATCGGAACGCATTTTTGTCTTAGCTGTCATGATGCTGGTTTCCCCCCAAAGTATAAAAATAGTATGGCGTTCAATGGACGCCGTAATAGCGCAGATGTTTTCTAAAGAGTCTATCATAGATGTGAGCATTTTTCTACATATATGAAGATTTTGAAAAAGTACTAGTAGGGTTCTGTAATCAACAATATATAGACATGAACAGTTTTATTTATCTATATATTGCATTTAGATGAGTTAGAATTTGTTCTATTAGAAATATGTATACTGACATGTTTGCCGTATCAGGTAAAATATGAAAGAGCCCATTCTGCAATAAAGCGGATGGGCTCAAGCTTGTTTTATGTTAAAGGAGGGCGGAAGATGACATTACACCTTAATTTCTGCCGCCTTTACGACCGATGTCTCTGTAGAAATTTTTGTCATGCGACTCAGCTGTAGCATCGCCGCCCTTTTTACCGATTTCCTGATAAAATTCTTTATCGTGAGAGTTTGCGGTTGCTTCCCCGCCTTTTTTACCAATCTCCTGATAAAATTCCTTATTGTGCTTCTTGGAAGTAGCTTCTCCACCCATACGGCCTGCTTCTTCGCGACTCATTTTCCCCTGATTTTGATTACGTGCCATTACAAATCACTCCTTAATAAAAAAGTTGTTTTTTGTTGCGCGCATCCTTTACTTACCACATCACGCCTGTATGAAACAGGCTAAGTGGAGTAAAGAGGGGGTAGACTCGCTTCCATGTTCGTCTGTGAGTGGGGTGTCGCGTGTTCAATGTTAAATAAAAAATGGATAAAAAGATTACGCGGACCGTCTAAAAGGATAAGGAGCTGGCTTTAGCATCCACTCTACCTGTGGCTCAATCAGAGGTCGTGTTGCAGTTCGAACCCAAGGCATGGTCAACATACAACACAGACCAGCAGCACACACTACTATCAACATGACTTCCACTGGAGTATCTATATACTCGTAGACTCCCTTTGCAACGACGGTACGGACGATCAAGCCATGGAGTAAGAAGACATATAGTGTCCGTCTCCCCATCTCGGTTATACGTCCTGTGACAGCTGGAACAAAGCTTAGGAACGCCATAGATGCTATCCATTGAACTCCATAAATGCCGATACGGTAAATTCCTGCGTACCATTCGGTATGGCCCAATTCACCGTAAGTCATGTTGCCATACAGCCAGCCTGCCGGGATGCCGAAATACGACGTTCCCGCCAGTACCATAAGCAGAAGAGATACAACGCCAGCGATTATGCGGACTGGAGCTGTGAAGAACCGTCGAACGTCCGCATAATTCAAATGATAACCTGCTACAAAGTAAGGCAAATAAACAAAGGTTCTGCATACGCTCAGCCATATACCATCCATAGGGAGATACCCGACGAGGATACCCAGCAGTACGGATATACCCAATTGGAGGACAGGTGGTATTTTCTGAAAAGACAGCATCAGCAGTCTCCAACAGATATGGCTGGCAAGGAACCAGAGTAGCAGATAAGGAGCAAAGAACGAATGATGGATATGAGGAACGTGGAAGAGTGCAACATCCAAGATCGAATAGAGCGATTGAAAAATAAGATATTGCATACCGATCTGAAGCAGAACTTTTCGGCCTGCGGATCCGGTCAAAGATGTTTGGGCAAAGAAGCCTGTAACGAGTACAAACAACGGCATATGAAACATGAATATCCAGCTGAACCATTGTTGGGCAATATGAAGTGAACCGGCTAGAGGCTCCAGAGCATTTCCTGCAAATACGCATATGATCAACAGAAATCGCAAATTGAGAAAGAAGCTTTCCCCTTGTACATCATGGCTTGTCGTCATGTGTTTCCCTCCGAACGGCTTCTGCCGATTAAACTATTTAAAAAATAATTCTTTACAAGGAACAAGGTACGATACTCTGGACTTTATCATTGTGATTTTATTCACAATAGTAAGCGTTATCATAACCTTATTGTGTGGCAAAAGCTTGAACACGGACAAAGATGGGCTAAGACATGGAAATGTATGCTGATTTGACCCTGAATGTGCAACGATGTTACCCTAACAAGGCTAGTTACGCTGATGAATACAGCGGCACATTTTATATTCAAATTACGAATTACGAGGTACGAAAGGCGAAAGGAACTTTTACAATGAGAAGAAGAACAAGAAGATCATACAATTCATATGGGACACGTGGTCCTCGGAAAATATGGAAAGTTCTCTTAGGCATCCTGATTGTTATTGCACTGATAGCAGGGTGGGGAGCATGGAAGATATTTACGCCTTATCAGCCTGACGAGACGGCTGCTGCTGCATTAGCTGAAGTAGCGGATGCTGTGAAAGTAAATGAACAAGAACATTGGGTCGGTTTTGAGCCTGTAAAAAGAAGCGGAACTGGAGTCATTTTGTATCCAGGGGCGTTGGTGAAGCCCGAAAGTTATGCACCCTTGTCACGCCGTTTGGCGGAAAAGGGTCATCATGTGATCATTGCGAAAATGCCACTCAACCTTGCATTGATCTCTCCAGATCTGGCGAATGAAGTGCTAAAGGCATATCCGAAAGAAGCGTTTGTTATTGGAGGCCATTCGTTAGGCGGTGTGATGGCGGCCCGATATGCAGCTGCACATCCTGATCAGGTCAAAGGTGTATTTTTCCTCGCCTCCTACCCGGATAACAAGGGTAATTTAAAGGATAAAAATCTGCCCGTTATTTCTCTACTGGGAAGTGATGATGGAGTCGTCCAGATGGAAAATGTACAAAGTGGAAGAACTTATTTACCAGCCAACACACTGTATTTTACAGTCGAAGGGGGGAACCATGCCCAATTCGGCAGTTATGGTGTCCAAAAAGGAGATAATCCCGCGAAAATTAGCGCTGTTGAGCAATGGAATCAGACGGTAACGGCTTTACAGGACTGGATGAAAGAGAGTGTGGATGTGGCTCCTAAGAATCAGTAAAGGAGGTGTGCTGCATGTCTGAGCTGATCGTGCAGGGGGAGAGGTACCCATGCCGTGGTATTTTATTAGATAAAGATGGAACGTTGCTGGATTTTATTCAGTTGTGGGGCCCCTGGGCTCGTTCTATACTGGATATGATGGAGCAGCATCTTACCGTGGCGGGTACCGGTTTTACGGTAGAAAAAAGCAACGTTCTAGGTACTGTTCACGATCAAGAGGGACGTGTGATCGGTTACGATCCTTCTGGCCCGCTAGCCATGGGGACGGTGGACGAAAGTACGGGGGTACTGGCTTGGCAGCTTTATACTGCTGGTATACCGTGGAATGAGGCTGTGCGGCTTGTCCGCGACTTTAATAAAACGGCGATGGCTGATATTCGGCGACATCGGGCAGCGAAGGTGTTTCCAGGGTTGCGGACGTTGCTTGAGCAAAGCCGCCATGCCGGGCTGAAGCTGGCGGTTGTGACCTCTGACAGTACAGAGGCTGCACAGGAGCATTTGGAGTGGATGGGGCTGACATCCTATTTTGACGAGATTATCGGACATGATAGGGTTACATACGGTAAGCCTGACCCTGAAATGACTGAAAAAGCCTGCGCGTTACTAGGATTGTCGCCGGCGGACGTGGTAGTCATCGGAGACAGCAATGGGGATATGCAGATGGGCAAGCGTGCCGGAGTACGGCTCGCTATTGGATTTGCGCCAGAAGCAGAACGTTCTGGTCATTTGCTGGATGCGGATAAGGTTGTTCGTGGATATGAAGAGCTGGAGGTGCGTAGGGTATGAAAGTTAATACGTTGGCGGAATGGATACAGAAATCGCAGAATATTGTTTTTTTCGGCGGAGCAGGGACATCGACGGAAAGCGGTATTCCGGATTTTCGTTCGGCAGCAGGCCTGTATCAAAGTGAGGAGAAATTGCCTTATTCCCCTGAGGTTATGCTTAGCCGTTCATTTTTTGTGAAGCATCCTGAAGTGTTCTTCGACTTCTATCGCAGCAAAATGCTGCATCCCGATGCGGAGCCGAACGGTTGCCATCATTTCCTCGCGTTATTGGAAAAGCAAGGCCTTCTTAAAGCGGTTGTGACACAAAATATTGACGGCTTACATCAGGCTGCAGGTAGTGTGAATGTACTAGAACTTCATGGCTCGGTGCATCGCAACCACTGTATGGAATGCGGCCGCTTTTACAGTCTAAATGAAGTGATGAACAGCTCTGAGGTTGTACCCAAATGTCCGATAGATGGAGGAATTATCAAACCGGATGTCGTTTTATATGAGGAGGAGCTGAATCAGGATACCCTTATTCAATCCGTTCAGGCTATTTCGCAGGCTGATTTGCTGTTAATTGGAGGAACGTCGCTGACAGTACATCCTGCTGCGGGCTTGATTACTTATTTTCGTGGTAAACATACGGTGCTGCTGAATACAGATCCCACCTCGTATGATCATAAGGCGGATCTTTTGATCACGGATCCAATCGGTAAAGTTATGGAAAAACTTGCTCATCAATTAGGTCTGTAATCGTTTTCTTGTCAACGCCTGGATAAAAGCGCTATGATGATGTTGTGATGGACATTACAATGTTTCGAGAGAGGCTGGGATAGCATGGTTTATTTAGCTGGCGAAGATCGTTATGAAAGTATGAAATATAACCGTACAGGGAGATCAGGTCTAAAACTGCCCGCTATTTCGCTGGGCTTGTGGCATAATTTTGGCGGGATTAACAACGCGGAGAATGGCCGTAGCATGATTACCCGTTCCTTTGATCTAGGAATTACGCATTTTGATTTAGCTAATAACTATGGCCCTCCTGCGGGATCAGCTGAGGAATTTTTTGGACAAGTCTTAGCCAGTGATATGAAACCGTACCGAGATGAGTTGGTCATCTCCACCAAAGCGGGCTACAATATGTGGGCAGGGCCTTATGGGGACTGGGGATCTCGCAAGTATATGATATCTAGTCTGGATCAGAGCCTGAAGCGGATGGGGCTGGACTATGTCGATATATTCTACTCTCACCGATTTGATCCTAATACGCCGCTGGAAGAAACGATGGGAGCACTCGATCATATCGTACGTTCCGGCAAAGCGCTGTATGTGGGTGTGTCCAATTATAGTGCGGAGCAAACAGCAGAAGCAGCTCGCATTCTGAAGGAGCTCGGAACACCGCTTCTGATTCATCAGCCGAAATACTCCTTGCTCGACCGCTGGATTGAAAACGGATTACAAGATGTACTGGACGAAAACGGGGTAGGCAGCATTGCCTTTTGCCCGCTGGCTCAGGGACTGCTGACCAATAAATATTTGAACGGAATTCCTGAGGATTCACGTGCAGCGAGTACATCGGTTTTCCTGAATGAGAACCATGTAACGCCAGAGACACTTCGCAAGGTACGCGCCCTGAATCAGATGGCTGCTGCACGCGGACAAAGTTTGGCTCAATTCTCGCTGGCCTGGGCTCTGCGCGGCGAACGTCTGACCTCTGTCTTGATTGGGGCAAGCCGTGTAAGTCAAATTGAAGAAAATGTTGCTACCTTATCCAATCTGGACTTTTCTCAAGAGGAACTGGATCGAATTGATTCGATTCTGAATGCCGGGAACTGACAGGACGGCGGCACAGCCTAATGGTGAAAGTTAATCTGTAGTCATCGGCCTAATTTCGCATCCTCTTATACAATATATAACCAACAGCCCGCATCCGTTTGAAGGATGCGGGCTGTTTAAGTCTGCTTTACGACTGTGGGTAGTGCTTAACCTTGCTTCGGTACTCGGTTGGAGACTGACCACAGAAGCGCTTGAATTGACGTGAGAAATATAAGGCATCGGTTAGTCCGACCGAAGCGGCCACTTGCTCTACTGATAGTTCAGGACGCTCACGCAGCAGTTGACGTGATTTGTCGATTCTTAGCTTAAGCAGATAGGTGACGGGGGAGATGCCCGTTTCCTTTTTGAATATCCGTGACAAATACGCACGGTTATAACCAAGTCCTTCAGACATTTGCTCAATGGAAACGGGATGTGCGTACTGAGTGGACATATATTGCACCATCTGCTTGACTGTACGTTGAATTTGCGAATCCGCCCCGGACGGATCAGCCCAGTCACTCAGGTAATTGCCTGCTTCCCCCATAATCAGATACAAATAGCCCAAGGCTGAAAGATGAGAACTAGATTTTCTGCTGTAAAAGGCCAATTGCATTTGTTCCAAATAACTGGGGATGGGACTTTGATCAGAAGCATGGAAGACAGGCTGGTGAACACGCAGTCCTGCCTCCTGTACCACCTGCTCAGTATGGTGTCCGGTAAACGCAGACCAACGATAACGCCATGGTTCCTCTTCATCAGAAGTATAGCTCACCAGCTGACCGGGATGGATAAGGAAAAAATCGTTTTCTTCAAGCTGATATGTGTGCTGTTCCGTTCGGAAGATGCCTTTGCCCGATTCTACAAAGTGAAGCAGATAGTAATCATAGATTTTAGGCCCTACGGCATGACCAGATTTGGTTTGGCTCTCTCCTGCAAAAAGTACATGCAGTGGGCTATTTTCATAAAACACTGGATTAGAGGCGACAGCATAACTATATGAATGCGCTTGCAATATAGGGTCATCCTTCCTGCATTTGTGAATAGTTTAGCGGATGCGGTATACTTACATTGTACATATCCAAGTCACATTTATCCATAGCTTAAACACATGGATGCATTACATTGTGTGACGCTTTCATTTATACTGAAATCATAAGAGATGTCAACCTGATTAAGATGTTACAGGGAAATCAGGGAGGTCTTTACTAACGGTATATGAGGTGGATGCGGATATGAACTCTACTGAATTAAAGAAACATTTTATTGAAAAATATGGTGAAAGCAGCAATGAACTGCGGATATTTCATGCACCTGGACGTGTCAATCTGATTGGAGAGCATATCGACTATAACGGTGGTTATGTACTCCCGGCTGCGCTGGAATTCGGAACGACGCTAATCCTTCGTGCGCGCAATGATGATGAAATTCATTTCGCTTCGACAAACCTGTCGTATGAAGTATCTATCTCCCGCGGAGAAATAGGTAAAACAAAAACGGATGATTGGGTGGACTATCCGGTGGGTGTGCTGGTGGAGCTAGCTGATAAGGGAGTTTATCCGTCTAACGGATATGACCTGCTCTATCACGGAGAAATACCGAACGGTGCTGGATTATCCTCCTCAGCCTCCATTGAGGTTGTCACAGGATATGCGTTCCTCACTATCGAAAAACAGAAGACAGATACGGTCGAAATCGCTTTGTTGTCCCAGCGGGCAGAAAACAATTATGTAGGTGTCAATTGCGGCATTATGGACCAGTTCGCTGTAGCAAACGGAGCAGCTGATCATGCAATTCTACTGATGTGCGATACGTTGGATTACCGTAAAGTGCCATTCCGCACGGGAGATTACAAGTTGGTGATCGGCAATACAAACAAGCGTCGCGGTTTGGTGGACTCAGCCTATAACGAGCGTCGTAGTCAATGTGCCGAAGCACTGTCCATTTTGCAGCAGCAGGAGCCGTCACTGGAATACCTCGCTCAGCTGGACGAGAAGCGTTTCGAAGAGCTTCAGCATCACATCGCGGACGAAACAGTGCGTCGGCGGGCACAGCATGTGGTGGAGGAAAACGCTCGTGTGTTGGCCTCTGTTGATGCTCTCGCAGCGAATGAACTTGCAGCTTTTGGTCAGTTAATGAACGCTTCTCATGATTCATTACGAGATTTGTATGAGGTCAGCTGTACGGAGCTGGACGTCATGGTTGAAGAAGCACGACGCATTCCTGGCACGCTGGGTGCTCGTATGACAGGAGCCGGATTTGGAGGTTGTACGGTTTCATTGGTTCATGAGGACGATGTGGAACGTTTTGTGAAGGAAGTCGGCGAAGCTTATCAGACCCGCACTGGGCTGGAAGCCAGCTTTTATGTATGCAAGGCAGGAGACGGAGTTAAAGAACTGAAGGAGGACGAATAACATGGCCATTTTAGTCACAGGTGGAGCTGGATATATCGGTTCACATACCGTAGCAGAACTGTTGGATCTGGGAGAAGAAGTTGTGGTGCTGGATAATTTGCAAACCGGGCACAAAGCAGCATTGCTTGGAGGCAAGTTGTATGAAGGGGATTTGAGGGATAAAGAACTACTGTCCAAACTGTTCTCTGAAAATAGTATCGACGCAGTTATCCATTTTGCAGCCAACTCGCTGGTTGGAGAAAGCATGCAAAATCCTGGTAAATATTACGACAACAATGTATTTGGCACGCTGAGCTTGCTGGAGGCAATGAAGGATGCTGGAGTGCGCCGAATCGTGTTTTCCTCTACTGCGGCTACCTACGGCGAACCGGAAAAGGTACCGATTGAAGAGGGAGACCGTACAGAACCAACCAACGTTTATGGTGAAACAAAGCTGATGATGGAGCGCATGATGTCGTGGTTTGATAAAGTTTTAGGCATCAAATATGTGTCTTTACGGTATTTTAATGCGGCTGGTGCGCATGAGAGCGGCAAGATCGGTGAAGATCACCGACCAGAAAGCCATCTGATCCCGTTGGTGCTCCAGACAGCCTTGAAACAGCGTCCACACATCGCTGTATTTGGTGAGGATTATGCGACACCTGACGGCACGTGTGTTCGGGATTACATTCACGTGAGTGACCTGGCGGATGCTCATGTGCGTGCAGTAAATTACTTGCGCGAAGGCAATGACAGCAACGTATTCAACCTGGGCAACGGGCAGGGCTTCTCTGTGAAAGAAGTTATTGAGACGGCACGCAAGGTCACTGGGCTCGACATTCCAGTTGTTACAGAGCCACGCCGCGCAGGCGATCCAGCGATATTGGTTGCATCTTCTGACAAGGCTCGTTCGGTGTTGGGCTGGAATCCAGCACGTACCCAACTAGAGGATATTATTAGCGGAGCATGGGGATGGCATCAGTCGCACCCTCACGGCTACGGCGACGAGTAGACGGGAGACGATAACATATGAGCGAGCGCCAATCCGCAGATAAAGGCCAAGGCCGGGAACATTCCCGGCATCTGGCCAATGACATCGACGAAACTGTACAGCAATCAGCTCTATATGCGGTGGAGCAACTGGTTGCATTCGCACAAAACAGGGGCTTGATTGGTCCGCAAGATACAGATTACAGCCGTAATTTGCTATTGGATCAGTTTGGTTTTTCCGAGCCTTATTCAGGTGGGGAAGCAGGGGGCATTATGGCCCCCGAAGTGCTCCAGCCTGTGCTAAATGTTTTGATAGATTATGGTTTTGCCACTGGACTTATCCCTGAAAACACAGACACGTATCGTGATTTGCTGGATTCCAAAATCATGGGACTGTTGATGGCAAGACCGTCTGAAGTCATCCGTGACTTTCATCAAACGGAGACTGAACGAGGCATAGAGGCGGCGACAGATGCTTTTTATCAATTATCCATCGATTCGAACTACATCCGAATGGATCGGGTCGCCAGCAATGTGTACTGGAATCAGTCGACATCTTACGGAGATATGGAAATCACGATTAATTTGTCCAAGCCAGAAAAAAGTCCCAAGGAAATTGCGATGGCGAAGCTTTTGCCGCCGCCTGTTTATCCCAAGTGTCAATTATGCCGTGAAAACGTTGGATATGCAGGAAGAGTAAATCATCCGTCCCGTCAAAATTTGCGCATTATTCCGGTGGAATTGAATGGGGAACCGTGGTTTTTTCAATATTCACCTTATGTGTATTACAACGAGCACTGCATTGTGTTCCATCATGATCATGTACCGATGAAGCTTACGAAGGATACACTGCGCCGATTGCTGGCCTTTACGAAAGCGTTTCCGCATTATTTTATTGGCTCCAATGCGGATCTGCCGATTGTTGGCGGATCGATCCTGACCCATGATCATTTTCAGGGTGGTCGTCATACATTCCCAATTGAAAAAGCGGGTGTAGATGGCGTATACCATAATGAAGCGTTCCCGCAGGTTACAGCAGGGATTGTAAACTGGCCGATGTCGGTCATCCGTTTTACGTCAACAGATGCCGAGGCGTTGTTGGAAGCGGGAAATGCTGCTTTTGAAGCCTGGAAAGCTTATAGTGATCCTGTAGCTGATGTCCTCTCTCATACAGAGCAGGAAGGGGAAACGATTCCGCATAATACCGTGACGCCGATTGTGCGCCGTGATGCCGAAGGCAGGTACCAGATGGATCTCGTACTGCGTAACAACCGAACGAGTGAAGAGTATCCGGAAGGTATTTTCCATCCTCACCGCGAGATGCATCACATCAAGAAGGAAAATATCGGTCTGATCGAAGTTATGGGACTTGCCATATTACCGGGGCGGCTCAAGGATGAACTGGATGGAATTGCAGATATTTTGTGTGGGGATGACAAACTGGCTGTGGCTATGCAGCAGGAAGGACATCCACTGTTTAAGCATGCAGACTGGATTTACCAGTTAAACACCCGGTTCGGTCGTTTGCCTGACAAGGAGACGGCTATTCGTACCGTACAAAATGAGGTTGGACTGAAATTCAGTGAGATTTTAGAGCATGCAGGAGTGTATAAACGGAATCCGTCCGGTCAACAGGCCTTTGGTCGTTTTATGAAACAATTGGGATATACTTTGGGAGAATAAAATCGCTGGCGTAGCACATAATACACTACGAGAACCCTCCCAAGATATGACATGGAACCATGCTCCTCAAGGAGTGTGGTTTTTTTCTGAAAATAAAGCAGATTTGTTTCCTGTAACCGAAAAGGTTATAATAGAGTAGTTTCTTAACATTAAACTTTAGAACTATTGGAGGCGAGCGTTTGCGATGAAAGCATTCGAATTTTATAATCCTACACAATTGATCTTCGGTAAAGGACAATTGGAGGCTCTCAAGCGTGAAGTTCCTAAATATGGTAAACGTGTACTGCTTGTATATGGCGGCGGCAGCATTAAGCGCAGCGGTTTGTACGATAATGTAATAAGTTTGCTTGGTGAAATCGGTGCAGAGGTAACGGAACTGGCTGGTGTAGAACCGAATCCTCGCTTATCTACAGTACATAAAGGCGTGGAATTGTGTAAAACACATCAAATCGACCTCGTTCTGGCTGTAGGCGGCGGTAGTGTGCTGGATTGCTCTAAAGCCATTGCTGTTGGTGCAAAATATGATGGCGACATGTGGGATTTTGCAGAGCGTAAAGCGGCACCACAGGCAGCATTGCCATTAGGTACGGTTTTGACCATGGCAGCTACCGGTTCTGAAATGAATGCTGGTTCTGTTATTACAAATGAAAAAACACAGGAAAAATTGGGCTGGGGCAGCGTATTTGCGTTCCCTGCGTTTTCTATTCTTGATCCGGTGAACACATACTCTCTGCCGCAAAATCAAACCGTTTACGGAATCGTAGATATGATGTCACATACGCTGGAGCATTATTTCCATTTGGAATCCAATACTCCGGTCCAACTTGGCTGGTGCGAAACGATTTTGCGTACGGTCATGGATGCGGCTCCAGGCCTGGTCAACGATCTGGAAAACTACGAGCTGCGTGAAACGATTATGTATTGTGGTACGATGGCGCTGAACGGCTTCCTGAACATGGGGCTGACAGGTGACTGGGCTACTCACAATATCGAACATGCTGTATCTGCTGTTTATGATATTCCACATGGTGGAGGACTGGCTATTCTGTTCCCAAACTGGATGAAACACAATCTGCATGTGAAGCCTGAACGCTTCAAACAACTGGCCGTCAATGTGTTCCATGTAAATCCAGAAGGCAAGAGTGATGAAGAAGTGGCGCTGAAAGGTATTCAGGCGTTGCGTGATTTCTGGAACTCGATTGGTGCACCAAGCCGTCTGGCTGATTACGAAATTGATGCTTCCCAAATCGATGTTATGGCTGATAAAGCTGTGAAATTCGGATCTTTTGGTGGCTTTAATAAGCTCAATCGCGAAGATGTAGTCGAAATTTACAAAGCATCTCTGTAAACCGACACTTGTATCATTTTAAGCACGTTTGTGCGTCATTAGACGTACGAACGTGCTTTTTTGGGTTTGATTTGTGATATTGGAGGAAAATTTTGAAACTTTTTAAGGTTGAATACGTAAACATAGTTATAGACTGGAAACCAGACTGAAAAGGTACATGGAAGGAGGAGTCGCATGGAAACCATATTTTGGTGGTTGTTGGCAGGGGGCGCTATCTTTACCGTAGTCAGTGTGCTGATTGGAGATGTACTCGGTGGTTGGCTGGATGGTGCATTGGAGCTACCGGGCCTCGATTGGTTCAGACCTGTCGTTTTACTTGGAGCCATAACCGCTTTTGGCGGAGCTGGAGTACTGCTGACAAAGTATACTGGGCTGAGCATGGGGTGGGTCGTCGTGCTTGCTTTAGGGATTGCGTTCGTCATCGGAATACTCGTGTTCTTTGCGTTTATTAAGCCCATGGCGAATTCGGAGGTATCCAGCGGCTTCTCCATGCGTGAGCTGACTGGCCGGATTGGTGAGGTCACCATTCCTGTACCTGAGGTTGGTTACGGGGAGGTTATGATCCGCTTGGGTGCAGGCAACACCATACATACAGCATCGAGCTTCGATCACAAACCGCTTGCTGCGGGAACCCGTATCGTCGTGGTTGAGGTCGCAGAGGGCGTCGTCCGCGTAGCGTACCTGGACACCTAGACGGCGCATTCGCTTAACTTGAAGGGAGCGTGATCGGGAGTGTCAAATTTGCAAGATATTGTGTTGGTCCCTGGGATTGTTGTTATCGTTATCGTCATATTAGGGATCGCTTTTTGGGCCCGCTACAAAACAGTAGGGCCGGATGAAGGAATGATCGTGACGGGTTCTTTTCTAGGAAATAAAAATATTTCCGAGGATGACTCTGGACGAAAAATTAAAATTGTACGCGGCGGGGGGGCCTTCATTTGGCCTATTTTTCAGCAATCCGAATTCATCTCTCTGTTGTCCCATAAACTGGACGTAACCACACCGGAAGTGTATACGGAACAAGGAGTTCCTGTGATTGCGGATGGTGTGGCGATCATCAAGGTCGGCAGTTCTATTGAGGATGTGGCTACAGCAGCCGAGCAGTTCATCGGGAAGCCACTGGAAGCTCTTAGGGGAGAGGCTCAGGAAGTGCTGGAGGGGCATTTACGCGCAATCCTCGGCTCGATGACGGTGGAAGAAGTTTATCGTAATCGGGATCGGTTTGCGCAGGAAGTGCAAGGCGTGGCTGCTCGTGATCTGAAAAAGATGGGCTTGCAAATCGTTTCATTCACCATCAAAGATGTGCGTGATAAACATGGATATCTGGATGCGCTTGGTAAGCCGAGAATTGCCGCTGTGAAACGGGATGCTGAGATTGCAGAAGCTGAGGCTGTGCGGGATGCCCGGATTCAGAAGGCGCGTGCGGAACAGGAAGGCCAGAAGGCCGAATTGCTGCGGGATACCAATATTGCCGAGGCAGCCAAGGAGAAGGAACTGAAAGTGGCTTCGTTTAAGAAAGAACAGGATACAGCGAAGGCAGAAGCCGATCAGGCTTATCACATCCAGGAGGCCCGTGCCAAGCAGACTGCTGTCGAGGAGCAGATGAAGGTCGAGCTTGTGCGCAAAGAACGGGAAATTGATCTTCAATCCAAGGAAATACAGGTACGTGAAAAGCAATATGATGCGGAAGTGAAAAAGAAGGCAGAAGCCGATCGGTATGCGGTTGAACAAGCGGCGGAAGCAGATAAATCGCGTAAAATGCGTGAGGCTGAATCGCTGCAATACTCGATTGAGACACAGGCTAAAGCGTCAGCTGAACAAAAACGTCTCAACGGGCAAGCAGAAGCGGATGCCGAACGCGCCAAAGGGACGGCAGACGCAGATGTAATCCGTTTGCGTGGACTTGCAGAAGCGGAGGCCAAGGAAAAACTGGCGGAGGCGTTCCAGAAGTTTGGAGAGGCCGCCGTGCTCGATATTATCGTAAAAATGTTGCCTGATCTGGCTGGACGTATTGCCGAACCGATTGCGTCCATTGATAAACTCACCGTAGTTGATACGGGAAAAGGAGAAGGAGCAGCGCGTGTCAGCAATTATGTCACCGAACTGATGGCTACGGCACCTGAGATGCTGAAGAGTGTATCTGGTATTGATGTGGAGCAGTTAATCAAGGGGTTGACCACGGGGAAAAAAGGCCTTCATTCCGTGCCGCCTTCCGGTGAAGCGAATAAGCAGCCTCTTCCAGCCTCGGTGGAGGTAGCGCTAACAGATAAAGAATAACGATAAGTCTTTGGGGAGCATCTATCCCTAACCAAAAGACCGCTTTTCATCACAGCATTTCCCGGCAATGTGATGAAAAGCGTTTTCTTTTTATTGACCTTTAGCCGAATATTTGGTACTTTAACGTGGATTCCTCTGAGCTTCATGCTATAATTCTTAGGATCAAGGTTCTGATAAAAGAGGTGCGGATGTGAGCAGCCTAAAAGTGGCCAAAGCGCTGAATAACAATGTGATTATAGGGATGCATCCCGAGCATGATGAGGTTGTCGTGATTGGAAAAGGAATCGGTTTCAATCGCAGACCCGGCGATCTTATGCCGTTGGATTCAGTTGAAAAATTATTTATTTTAAAAAGCCATGAAGAACAGGAGCAATATAAACGGTTGCTTCCTGAGCTGGATGAAAAGCTCATTGAGGTCATCGGTGAGGTGCTTCATCTTGTTCAGCTTCAAGCAAAAAAGCCTCTAAATGAGCACATACTGATTGCTTTAACTGACCATATCGCTTTTTCCATCAACCGTCATAAACAGGGAATTACGATTCATAATCCTTTTTTGTATGAGACTAGGGAAATATATCCTCAGGAATATAAGATGGCTGAGCAGGCTGTTGCTTTAATCAGGGATAAGATGGATGTAGATCTGGGAGAAGATGAAATCGGATTCGTGGCTCTGCATATTTATAGCGCCATGACAAACCAGCATATCTCCGAGGTTAGGAAGGATTCTCGTCTGATTGCTGATATGGTTCAGGTTGTCGAGACCACACTGGATTATCGTATTCCTCTTCAATCCCTTGATTATTCTCGACTGCTGACTCATCTGAGGTTTGCGATTGAACGTGTGCGCCGGGGAGAAATTGTGCAGGAGATTTATCGATTGGACAAGCTTTTGAATGAGGAGTATCCGGAAATGTATATGCTGGCCTGGAAGCTCACGAAAATTATGGAGAAAAGACTGCGTAAATCTGTGTATCCGGCTGAGGTTAGTTATTTGACAATGCATCTGCAACGGTTGTCCCAACGCAAAGAGCAGGGGGAGCAACAAAAGTGATAAAACCGGAATAAAAAAGTATTGCCTCGCATTTAGCGGGGTGCTATAATCAATTCTGCAATGAGGAAGACAACAACTGAACATTTAACGTGTTACTGATTCGATCAGGCATGAGTTGTTTTAAGTTATGATTGTTTACAGCCTACTGGGGCAAGCTATATCCCAAGGTTGTTTTCAAACATACTTAAATCGGCTCATGCCTTTTTTGTTGTTTTGCCTCTGTTCTAAATTTCAGAGAAGGATGTGGAAGGTATGTTTAAAAAGCTTTTCGGCGTTTTACAGCGTGTCGGTAAAGCATTAATGCTTCCTGTAGCGATTTTGCCAGCTGCGGGGCTTTTATTGGGTATCGGTAACATGCTGGTCAATCCTGATTTTCTCCAGTACATTCCGGCATTAAATGCAGGCTGGGTTCAATCGGTAGCGACGATCATGATGAATGCCGGACAAATCGTTTTTGATAATCTGGCACTGTTGTTCGCAGTTGGCGTAGCCGTCGGTCTGGCGGGCGGTGAAGGTGTAGCAGGTTTGGCTGCCATCATCGGTTACCTCGTTATGAACATTACACTGGGTACAGCCGTGGGTGTCACACCTGGTCTGATTGCTCAAAAAATACCGGGTTATGCAAACGTGTTGGGGATTCCAACGCTTCAAACCGGGGTGTTCGGCGGGATAATCATCGGTATACTGGCCGCGGCCATGTACAACCGCTTTTTCAAAATTGAGCTTCCTTCGTATCTGGGCTTTTTCGCGGGTAAGCGTTTCGTTCCGATTGCAACGGCGGTATCCTCACTGATTGTCGGACTTGCGCTGGTTCTGATCTGGCCTCCAGTTCAACAAGGACTTAATGCAGTATCTCACTTTATGGTGTATTCCAACCCGACTTTGTCGGCGTTCCTGTTCGGGGTTATCGAACGCGCGCTTATTCCATTTGGTTTGCATCACATCTGGTATTCACCGTTCTGGTTTGAGTTTGGTGAATATGTTAACAAAGCAGGTCAAACCGTTCACGGTGACCAGCAGATCTTCTTCAGCCAGCTTCGCGACGGAGTGGCGTTGACAGCAAGTACGTTCCAAGTGGGTAAATTCCCATTCATGATGTTCGGTTTGCCGGCAGCAGCGCTTGCAATGTACCATGAAGCAAGACCAGAACACAAAAAATATGTAGCAGGTATCATGGGTTCAGCAGCATTGACTTCGTTCTTGACAGGTATTACGGAGCCACTGGAATTTTCCTTCCTGTTCGTAGCTCCACTGCTGTTTGCAGTACACTGTATATTCGCAGGTCTGTCATTTATGACCATGCAAATTTTACATGTCAAAATCGGTATGACCTTCTCAGGCGGATTTATTGACTTCCTGATTTTCGGGATTATTCCAACCCGTACGCCTTGGTGGTATGTAATTATCGTCGGTCTGATCTTGGCAGTTATTTACTACTTCGGATTCCGGTTCATCATACGGAAGTTCAACTTGAAAACACCAGGACGTGAAGAAGCTACAGATAATGTGGATGGCGCAGCAGTCGGTAGTAGTGATGAGCTCCCGCACAACATTTTGGCAGCTTTCGGTGGTTCATCGAATATCAAGCATCTAGATGCTTGTATCACACGTCTTCGGATCGAGGTTAATGAGAAATCGAACGTTGACAAAGCTCGTCTGAAACAACTTGGTGCATCGGGTGTCCTTGAAGTCGGTAACAACGTACAGGCAATTTTCGGTACACGTTCGGACACCATTAAATCTCAAATGGCTGATATCATGGCTGGACGTACACCTGCACCAGCTCCGGCGCAACCTGCTCCACAAGAGGAGAAGGAAGCTGGAGAAGAACAACAAACCATTATTGTAGAAGATATTGTAATGCCTGTTAACGGAGAATTGGTTGATATCTCGACGGTTCCCGATCCGGTATTTGCAGAACGTATGACAGGTGACGGTTTTGCGGTCGTTCCAAATGATGGAACGATTGTGTCCCCTGTTTATGGTAAAGTATTCAATGTATTCCCAAGCAAGCATGCGATTGGTATTCAATCCGATGGCGGTAAAGAAGTGCTTGTTCATATCGGGGTGAATACAGTGAAGCTTAAAGGCCAAGGATTTGACGTTTTGGTGAACGAAGGCGATCTTGTGTCAGCTGGCCAGCCTATTATGAAAGTAGACCTGGAATACGTGAAGGCAAACGCTAAATCCATCATCTCACCTGTCATTTTTACTAACCTTCCAGAAGGTTCTTCGGTAACTTTAAACAAAACTGGAGTATTGAAGGCTGGCGAAGATGGTATAATTACGATAAAATAAACTCTATGTGTTTCGGATTAGTTGATTAGGCGGCTTAGGCCGTCTGATCAACTATCTGGTATACTGCGTGTAAACAAATATTATCTTTAGGAAAGTGGGAGGAACAAATTATGCAAACAACTTTTAGAATTACGGATGAAGACGGTATCCATGCACGTCCTGCAACTGCGCTGGTAAATACAGCTAACAAATTCAGCGGTGCTGAATCTTTTGCCGAAGCTAACGGTAAAAAAGTAACTTTGAAATCCATTCTGGGTGTATTGTCTCTGGGTCTGGAACAAGGCGATACTATTAACATTATCTGCGAAGGCGCTGAAGCTGCCGAAGCACTGAAAGCTCTTGAAAATGTAATCGTTAACGAAGGGCTGGGCGAAGTTCATGCTTAAAATTTCCGGGATTGCCGCTTCGGCAGGCATAGCCATTGCCCGGGCGTTTATCTTGGAGCATCCGAATTACGCTGTAGAGAGACGCGCGGTTGGTGATGTTGAAGCTGAAATCGCGAGATTGGATGCGGCTTTGGCACAATCTCAAACCGAATTGGAATCCATTAAGGAGAAAACGCTTCAGGAGCTGGGAGAGAAAAAAGCAGAAATTTTTGCATCTCACTTGCTCATCCTGAATGATCCTGAATTGATCGATCCGGTTAAAGCTAAAATCAGAGACGAGCAGCTTAATGCTGACTATGCTTTGAATGAAGTAGCTACACAGTTCATTTCCATGTTTGAAAACATGAAAAGTGCCTATTTGCAAGAACGCGCATCGGACATGCGTGATGTAACCAAGCGGATCCTGAATCACCTGCTTGGTGTTCATTTTGTTAGTCCTGCAGAAATTGCCGAAGAAACGATTGTGCTTGCAGAAGATTTGACACCTTCCGACACAGCTCAGCTGAACCGTGAATTTGTTAAAGGTTTTGCAACGAACATCGGCGGACGTACTTCGCATTCGGCTATTATGGCTCGCTCACTTGAAATTCCTGCAGTTGTGGGAACGAAAAATATATTGTCTCAAGCTAAAAGCGGTGATTTGATTATCGTTGATGGTTTGGATGGTCACGTATTCGTGAACCCTACCGAAGAGATTGTTGCGGAATACCGTGCTAAACAGGTGGCATACGACAAGCAACGCGAAGAGTGGCGCAAGCTGCGCGGCGAAGCTACGGTTTCTGTCGATGGTGTCCATGTCGAACTGGCAGCCAATATTGGTACGCCTAATGATGTAGCTGGTGTTCTGGACAACGGTGGTGAAGGCGTTGGCTTGTACCGTACGGAGTTCTTGTACATGGGACGCGATAAGCTTCCATCCGAAGAAGTACAGTATACGGCGTACAAAACCGTTCTGGAAAGAATGGAAGGTAAACCGGTTGTAGTCCGTACTTTGGATATCGGTGGCGACAAAGAACTTCCTTATCTGGACCTGCCGAAAGAAATGAATCCGTTCCTTGGATTCCGTGCTATTCGTCTGTGTCTGGATCGCCAGGATATTTTCCGCACTCAATTGCGTGCTTTGTTGCGTGCAAGTGTGCATGGTAACCTGCGCATCATGTTCCCAATGATTGCTACGCTGAACGAATTCCGTGAAGCTAAAGCTGTTTTGTTGGAAGAAAAGGAAAAGTTGGTAGCCGAGGGTGTATCCGTATCTGAAGAAATTCAGCTGGGCATCATGGTAGAAATTCCTTCTACAGCGGTATTGGCTGACCAATTCGCAAAAGAAGTGGATTTCTTCAGTATCGGTACAAACGATCTGATTCAATACACAATGGCAGCGGATCGCATGAACGAGCGGGTTTCTTATCTGTATCAACCATACAATCCATCTATTCTGCGTCTGGTGAAAATGGTTATTGATGCCGCTCACCGTGAAGGACGTTGGGTTGGTATGTGTGGCGAAATGGCAGGAGATACAACAGCAATTCCGTTGCTGCTGGGTCTGGGACTTGATGAGTTCAGTATGAGCGCAACTTCCATTCTGCCAGCACGTAGTCAAATTTCCAAGTTGTCCCGTGCGGACATGGAAAAACTGGCTACAAAAGCTCTGGACATGCAAACAGCAGAACAGGTTGTTGAATTGGTTCAAAGCATCGAAGGCTAAGGAAGGGTATTCCATTTCAAAGGTTATATCTTTTTTCAACAAAAAAATTGCTGTGTACATACAGCAGCCGGTATCTAATGATACCGGCTTTTTTGCATGCTTTAAGTAGAATTTGTTTTTAACTGCATGAGCAATTCAGTACAGGTTTGCGGGCTGCGGTAGTTTCGTCCAATCGTGTGACTGGAGTAGTATATGGTGCATTGAGCACCAGCTCAGGGTTCTCTTCTGCTTCCCGCGCAATATGAATCATAGTGTCGACAAAAGCATCAAGTGTTTCCTTACTCTCCGTCTCCGTGGGCTCGATCATGATGCACTCCTCTACATTCAGCGGAAAGTAAATTGTAGGCGGATGGTAGCCGAAATCAAGCAGCCGTTTGGCTACATCAAGCGTACGCACTCCAAATTTTTTCAAGCCTCGCCCCGACATTACAAATTCGTGTTTGCAATGTCCAGGGTAGGGCAGGTCAAAATGTGGAGCGAGCCTATGCATCATGTAATTGGCATTGAGCACAGCGCATTCCGATACACGCTTTAAGCCATCAGGACCGTAGCTACGGATATAGGTATAGGCACGGACGAGAATACCGAAGTTGCCGTAAAAGGCTTTAACCCGTCCAATAGAATCTCCCTGTTCCCGGTCCCAGTGGTACACCCCCTGCAGATCCCGTACGACAAGTGGCTTGGGCAAATAAGGGATGAGCCGTTGCTTTACGCCGACAGGCCCAGCGCCGGGGCCGCCGCCGCCGTGCGGGGTACTCATCGTTTTATGCAAATTGAGATGCACTACATCGAAGCCCATATCTCCGGGACGGGTAATCCCCATGATGGCGTTGGAGTTCGCCCCATCATAGTAAAGTAGACCACCTGCGTCATGCACGATGGCAGCAATGTCAGTGATTTGCTTCTCGAACAGCCCAAGCGTGTTCGGGTTGGTCAGCATGAGCGCCGCGGTGTCGTTGCCTACGGCTTGACGCAGCGCATCCAGATCCACCAGCCCCTCAGGGGTGGAGGGGAGGGTGACTGTTTCGAAGCCCGCGACGGTTGCGCTGGCGGGGTTCGTTCCGTGCGAGGAATCCGGCACGAGCACCTTGGTACGTCGCTCACCACGTGCTTCGTGGTATGAGCGAATCATCATCAGCCCGGTCCATTCGCCATGGGCGCCCGCGGCGGGCTGAAGCGTGACGGCATCCATGCCAGTTAACGCAGCCAAATCATTTTGGAGCGTATGCAGCAGCTCCATGGCACCCTGGATGCTCTCCTCTGGCTGATATGGATGGATTTTGGCGAAGCCTGTATATCGGGCGACATCCTCATTCACCTTCGGATTGTATTTCATCGTACAGGAGCCGAGCGGATAAAATCCGTTGTCCACACCGAAATTACGCCGGGACAAGGCGGTATAATGCCGAATAACGTCTACTTCGTATACCTCGGGTAATGCCGCAGGTTCGCTACGCAGCGCATAATCTGGCAAAAGCTCTGCCACCGGGCGACGGGGAACATCGCACTCGGGAAGGGAATAGGCGATGCGACCCGGACGGCTCAATTCAAAAATGAGCGCTTGATCGTGTTCCTTCAACAGCCCTTGTTTCTGATCCTGTCCGGTGTGTGTCATAGCAATCCCCCCAAGGTGTGTACAAATTGGTCAATCTCTTCTTTGGTTCTTTGCTCCGTCACGGCAATCAACATGTGACCAGCAAGTTCCTCATAGTCCCGGCCCAAATCGTAGCCAGCGATAAATCCAGCAGCTAGCAGCTCGGCCTGGAGTTTGCTCATATCTGTACCCTCAGGCAGTCTAAGGGCAAACTCGTTAAACGTCGGTGCGTTAAACGAGACAGTTACGCCCTTCAAGCTCAGCAATTGCTCTAAAGCATAACGGCTTTTATGCAAATTTAGCTCCGCTACTTCCTTGATCCCCTGTCTACCCATGACAGACAAGTATACAGATGCAGATAAAGCTAGCAACGCTTGGTTGGAGCAAATGTTAGAGGTGGCCTTTTCGCGGCGGATATGCTGTTCCCGCGCTTGCAAGGTCAGCACGAAGCCGCGCTTACCGTTGCGGTCTGTGGTCTGACCCACAATACGGCCGGGAATACGGCGCATATGTGCCTGAGAAACGGCAAAGTATCCACAGGTCGGACCGCCGAGAGAAGAGGAGATACCAAGTGGCTGCGCGTCTCCTACCACAATATCCGCGCCCTGTTTGCCGGGTGTTTCCAGCAAGCCAAGTGCTAGTGGATTGGCACTGACGACCAAAAGACCTTTGTGCGTATGGATGAGGTCAGCCATCGGCTTCAGGTTTTCCACGGCTCCGAAAAAGTTGGGGCTTTGGACCAAAACAGCCGCGGTCTGTTCCGATACGGCTGCCGCTAACGCATCAACATCCGTTACGCCGTCCGAACAGCCGATCTCCACGATGTCCAAATCCAATCCGCGTGCATAGGCTGCCAATACCTGACGTGCCTCCGGATGGACGGACCTTGATACGATAAGCTGTTTACGGCGGGTAGCTGCGGCGGACAGTGAGCCCGCTTCAGCCAGTGCAGTCGCTCCGTCGTACATGCTGGCATTAGCTACAGCCATGCCCGTCAATTCGCAAATATACGACTGAAACTCGAAAATGGCTTGTAGCTCGCCTTGGCTTACTTCCGGCTGATAGGGGGTGTAGGCTGTATAGAATTCCGAGCGTGAAGTGATGTGCTGGATGACGGACGGAATATGATGATCATAAATTCCTGCGCCAAGGAAGCTGGCATGTGTGTCTGTATTGGCGTTGTGTCCGGCCAGCTCAGCCAAGTGGCGGGTTAAGGCTTTCTCATCGAGTCGAGAAGAAAGAGGCAGTTCCCCTTGATATCGAATGGCCTCTGGAATGTCACTGAATAAATCATCAATGGATGATACACCGACCACACGTAGCATTTCGGTTTGATCCTGTTCAGTCATAGGGAGATAACGATGCTGCTTCATAGGTTCTGGCTCCTTTCGAAAAGCAAATTTCAAACGTAAATTAGCTAATAAAAAAGTGTGTGAGATGAAAAAACCAGAAGTTCATATCTGACATGTTTGCTTTATAGAAATAAAAAGAGTTTAAGATCAGCGCGGGCGTCTATAAAAGGGTGCTGCCACCACCTCGGCACGCAGGCGTTTGCCACGAATCTCAACCTCCAACGGTGTAGAGAGGGCGCTAAAACGACTGTCCACCAAGGCGAGGCCCAGATTACGCTTCAAGGTGGGCGACTGAGTCCCCGTTGTAACCTCACCAATGTGTTGTCCTTCTGCGAATACTGGGTAATGGGCGCGTGGGATACCGCGATCAATCATTTCCAGCCCGATCAATTTGCGAGGAATCCCTTGTTCTTTCTGACGTTGCAGTGCTTCTCTACCGATAAAATCTCCTTTATTCAGCTTGACGAAGAAACCTAGACCAGCTTCGAGTGGTGAAATCGTGGCAGATAACTCCTGACCGTACAGCGGCAATCGTGCCTCAAAGCGTAGTGTATCCCGAGCACCAAGTCCAGCGGGAATCAGCCCATACGACTCACCGGAACGAAGCAAACCCTCCCATACGGCTGGTGCTTCCGCAGCAGGTACATAAAATTCAAAACCGTCTTCGCCCGTATATCCGGTTCGTGAGACAAGTGCTTTTGCTCCGAACAATGGCACATTCTCATGGAAGCGGAAAGATGCCAGATTCGTAATGTCCGTATCTGCCACGGCTGCGGCAATACGTGCTGCTTCCGGTCCTTGCAACGCCAGCAATGCTATCGCATCAGACATATTCTCCATGTGAACGGATGCAGGCATATGACGAATTAGCCAATCCCAATCCTTATCGATGTTGGATGCGTTCACAACGAGCATGTAGCGTTCCGGTCCTTTGCAGTAAACAAGTAGGTCGTCTACTACACCTCCATCGGGGTAACACAGGAGTGAATATTGTGCCTGACCTGGTTCCAACTGGCTGACATCATTCGTGGTCACCCTTTGCAGAAAAGCTTCGGCCTCTTTGCCTTCAACCAAAAATTCGCCCATATGCGATACATCGAATAAACCCGCACGTTGCCGGACGGCCTCATGCTCCTTTTGAATGCCGCTAAACTGAACCGGGAGCTCCCAGCCGCCAAAGTCAATACAACGAACCCCAGACTGCGTCCCGTAGGACGAATATAGCGGTGTTTTTCGCAAATTAGTCATTATTCCACTCCTATCCGGTGTGATCGGCTAAACAAAAAAGACAGGCCGAAAAAAACGTATAGACGGCAGTCTACACTCTTTTTTCAGCTCTGTCCTTGATACCAGAAAGTTACCCCGGTATGTACCGGGTTTCCCCTTGGGTGATCCGCTCCAATAGCGAATGCTCTCCAGAGATGCGTCCGGCAGAGGTCCTTTTGCCTGAGAGATTCACCTGCAATGCAGGTTTACTCCTTCGGCGCTACCTTCGGGATCAACGGTATATTACCTGGCTTTGCAGATAACAACTTGATCCGATTCGCGTGCACTTATGTCTCACAAGCGGCAACAGCTATGCGAATCTTTTTGGCAGTCTCTCCCTCCGCGTTCATCCGCGTTTGCAGTTGTCGGTGTGTTTCCCAAAGCATTTGCTATAACCCATTAATACGCAAATTCATTCAAAATGTCAATAAAAATGTCATCAAAAATAATAGAAAAAACATTTAATATATAAATAAGGATATGTAAGCGTTTGTTATAAGCTATCATTTTTTTATATAGTACGCTATATGAGGTGATATGAAGTATTTTTGTTAGTATTATTGACATGAGTGTTCTTGTTGTCATAATCTTAACCTGTCTAATACAGGTGAGCAAAAGCGATTTTATTCATATGGAAGTGAGGGGAACAGAATGGGTGAAGTGAAGCAGCAACTTTGGTATACAGACGAACATGAGTGGGTTCAGCGGACAGAGAATGGAACGGTGCGGATTGGTATTACAGACTTTGCACAGCATCAACTGGGTGATATTGTTTTTGTAGAATTACCTGAGGCGGGAGCAACGATTGAGCAGGGAGCGGAGATCGGTACGATTGAATCGGTGAAGACGGTATCCGACCTTTTTGCTCCGGTGACGGGAACCATATTAAAAGTGAATGAAACGCTGGAAAGTACGCCTGAGCTAGTGAATGAATCTCCCTATGACAAAGGTTGGATGATCGAAGTAGAGATGGATAAAGAGGTGGAGGAAGCCTTGGGCAAGCTACTGTCTGCGGACCAGTATGAGCAGTTGATTTCCGATGGGCAGTAATGGAGCATTGTAGTATGGAGTAAGAGGGTTATTTGTCTGCTCGATTATTGTATAAAATAGTCGCTATGATTTAACATAGCGGCTATTTTTTTGTCTTTTTGCAAACGTAATTACGTGTTTTATTCTGATTTAGAGGGTTGTCCCCATATAAGAATCATACATAATCCAGCACGGTTTTTCGACTAATTTCTATAGCTACAGGTCATATTAAGAAGAATTATGCAGGTATAATACCTTCCCGGATAATTTAAATTTAAATGTTGTCATCAACGTTCATGACGAAAGTACGTTTTCATTTCGTTGATGAAGATAGCGCTGTCATTTAGTATGAATTTTAAGAAAAGGTAGTGATGCTTACCTACAAGGAGGATTTGAATATGAGTACATTGGACGCAAAGCCAAGTTCAAAAGGAGGCACTCGTGTCGCCGTACAGCGTTTTGGCCGTTTTCTTAGCGGTATGGTTATGCCCAATATGGGAGCCTTTATTGCGTGGGGGCTGATTACGGCACTCTTTATTCCGACCGGATGGTTTCCAAACGAAGGTTTTGCACAATTGGTTGACCCGATGAAAAATTATTTGTTGCCGCTACTGATCGGTTATACAGGGGGCACGATGATTCACGGACAGCGTGGAGGTGTGATTGGTGCCATTATGACGATGGGTGTCATAGTGGGAGCCGATATCCCGATGTTCCTGGGCGCGATGGTAGCTGGTCCGCTGGCTGCGTGGATATTGAAGAAGTTCGACAAGGCCATTGAAGGCAAGGTCAGATCAGGCTTTGAAATGCTGGTCAATAACTTTTCGGCCGGGATTATCGGTGCCATTCTAGCACTGCTTGCCCATGTGGCGATCGGCCCGATTGTACAAATGATCAGTCAAATATTGTCGGCAGGGGTACAGTTCCTCGTGAACGCAGGGCTACTGCCGCTTGTCAACCTCATTATTGAGCCCGGAAAAGTATTATTTTTAAACAACGCGCTGAATCACGGAGTATTGAGTCCGATTGCGTTGGAGGAAGCTGCAAGAACAGGAAAATCCGTACTGTTCATGCTGGAATCTAACCCTGGGCCAGGGCTCGGTATTTTGCTGGCCTACTGCCTGTTCGGCAAAGGCACTGCGAAGTCGTCAGCTCCTGGCGCAGTCATCATTCATTTTTTCGGCGGGATTCATGAAATTTATTTCCCTTATATTTTGATGAAGCCGATTTTGATTCTTGCTGCTATAGCTGGGGGCGTTGTGGGAACCTTCTGTTTTATGTTGACAGGTGCCGGACTGGTTGCTGCTCCTTCACCGGGTAGCATCATCGCCTATTTTCTAATGACGCCAAAAGGCGGATATTTGCCAATGCTGAGCGGGGTGATCGCTGCTGCGGTCGTATCCTTTGCTGTTGCCGCAGTGTTACTCAAGACTAGTAAGCAAAAAGAAGAGGGGCTGGAGGAAGCTGCATCCCGCCTGAAAGATATGAAAAATCAAAGCAAGAGTGCAAGTGCTAACGCCACTGTAACGGAAGATAACCACGAATCTGATCGTGCTGCCGAGATTGCCGCAGATCGAACGCTCAAGGATAAATCCGAAGTGAACAAGATCGTCTTTTCCTGTGATGCAGGTATGGGTTCAAGCGCTATGGGCGCCTCGATTTTACGCAAAAAAATGAAGCAGGCGGGCGTAGGTGTGACAGTTACGAATACGGCAATCAGTGAAATTCCACAGGATGCGGATATTGTCATTACGCAAAAAACGTTGACAGACCGGGCTAAAACAGTAGCCCCGAATGCTGAGCACATTTCCATTGACAACTTTCTGAAGAGCCCTGAATACGAAGCGCTGGTTGAACGTCTGAAATCCGATTCTTAATCCCCGTCGTAGTCAGGCGGACTGTATGCAGTGTACGTCTCCTGCTGGAGGGATGAGCTTGGGAAGGAACGGTATGCGCTTATGAATATTACGAAACGACAACGTGACATCGTGGAATATCTTCTGGAGCAGTCCAAAGAGGTTACAGCCGGGGAAATTGCCACGAAGATCAATGTCAGCACAAGGACGGTTCATCGGGAACTGGGAGCAGTCGAGCATTGGCTGGCAGCTCATGAGGTCAAGCTGGAGAAAAAGTCAGGGATTGGTATCTGTATAGATGCTGACCCAGCTCAGCTTGTATGCCTGCGAAGGCAATTGCTGCATACGAAGTCAGACGAATATTCGGCTGAGGAGAGAAAGATCGTGGTTCTCTGCATGCTGCTGGATACACGGGAGCCGATCAAGCTGCTGGCGCTGGCTTCAGACTTGAAAGTCACGGTAACTACGGTCAGTCATGATCTGGACGAATTACAAGGCTGGATTGGGGAACGGGGGCTCGTGCTTGTCCGCAGACGGGGGTACGGCGTCGAGATTACAGGACGGGAGACAGACAAAAGACGGGCGATTTCCGAGCTGGCTCTCGAATATTTGGATGAATCTGATCTGTTTTCAGTCCGAGAAGAACTTCGTTCTGTAACCCGTGTCGCCGACAAGTTACTGGAGATGATTGGCAGAGGGAACCTGCTGATTGTGGAAAAGGCCCTCTGGCAGCCCCATGAAAAATGGCTGGAAAACATGGTGGAAAGCAAATATATGGAGCTGCTGATTCAAATTTGCGTTTCGCTGGCACGTCTGCGACTCGGGTATGTTATGGATCCTCTTCCCTCATATTTAAAAACAGATTCAGATGAAAATATCATGCTTCGCACAGCTATGGTGGAACGCATATGCACGGAGTTGTCAGAGGCGCTGGATATTGAATTTCCAGAGCCGGAACGATCTTATCTCAGGCTACTGTTTCGTGATGCCGAGGATCACTCCACCCGGCTACTACCGCTGGATGATCTCGTACTGCTGGAATCGGTTCATGAGTTGATTCGTCGTGTGGAGGAAGAGACAGGCACGCCATTGGAAGAGGACCGTGTTCTGCGTGAAGGACTGATTGCCCACATGGCCCCGGTGTTCAAACGTTTGAAGGAAGGCAGGTCGATTCGTAACCCCCTCCTTCAGCAAATACGTAAGGACTACAGCAGCTTATTCGACTCAGTGAAAAAGGCTGCAGCGGACATGACAGAAATGAAAGTGCCAGATGAAGAGATCGGATTTCTCGTCATGCATTTCGGCGCTTCGCTGGAGCGGCTACGACAATTGCGGCGGGAGGTGCGGGCCATCGTAGTCTGCACGAGCGGCATTGGATCATCCAGACTTCTGGCAACAAGGCTCGCCAAAGAGCTGCCACAAATCAAAATTGTGGATAGGGCTTCATGGTACGAGGCGGCGCGGCTTCCCAAGGAGGATTATGATCTGATCATTTCGACAGTAGAGCTACCGCTTGAACCGGATCGGTATCTTAAGATCAGCCCGTTGCTGACGCAGGAGGAGAGTGATCGCCTGCGTCAATTCATCCAGCATATTACACTCAATCATCCCAATGACCATCAGCAGGAACAGGCTGTTCAGCCTGGTCAGGATATGGAGTGGCTTACCGGTCTGCGGAAAAGTCTCGAGGAAATTGTACACATTGTACAGCAATTTCAAGTGTATCCACTGGAAAATCAGGGGATGGATATGGCGGCGACCGTAGAGGCTATATGCATGTTGGAGGCGGGGCGGGGAAATGTTACAGAGCCTTCTGCGGTTGCTGCACAGCTCATGGAAAGAGAACGCCAAGGTAGTCAGGTGATCTCTGATACCTCCATTGCTTTAGTTCATACGCGCAGCCACTATATTCGCAAGCCTTCGCTTACCTTGTATAAGCTGGCAGAACCGCTGTTGGCGGATACAGACGAACAAGTAGAATGCGTGCTGCTCATGTTGGGACCTCGTGAGTTGCCGAGAGAAAGCTTGGAGGTATTGAGCGAGATTAGTGCATTACTCTTGCAGGAAGATATGGTTACGCTACTGGAACACGGTAGCAGGGATCATATTGTCAATTATATATCGAGTGAACTAGCTGAATTTTTCCACAGTAAATTAGGGACAGGGAGGAACCTACCGTGAGTATTATGACGATAGACAAAGTGAAAATGAACGCAACCGCCAAAGACAAATATGAGGCGATTCGTATGGCTGGACAAATCCTGCTGGATGCAGGACATATTTCAAGTGAGTACATTGACAGGATGCTGGAACGCGAGGAGATCGTGTCCACCTATATCGGGAACGGGCTGGCTATTCCACATGGCACCAAGGAATCCAAGATGTTTATTCAATCCACAGGCATCTCCATCGTTCAGTTTCCGCAAGGCATAGATTTTGGGGAAGAAAAAGCATACATGGTAATCGGCATTGCAGCACAAGGCGGCGATCATATGGAGATTTTGACGAGTATCGCTGTGGTGTGTGCGGAGGAAGAAAATATGGATAAACTTCGCAACGCGGTGACCCCACAGGAAATTATAGATCTGTTCGAAAGTGAGATGGAACTATGAGAGCCGTCCACTTTGGAGCAGGAAATATCGGTCGCGGGTTTATCGGATTGATTCTGTCGCGTGCAGGCTATGAGGTTGTCTTTTCAGATGTCAACGACACCCTTGTATCCGAGTTACGTCGTCGTAAACAATACACCGTAGAGTTAGCCAATGATACAAAGGATACGGAGCTGGTCACGAATGTGACGGCGATTGACGGCAAGGATGCAGCGGCTGTAGCCGATGCGGTAGACCACGCTGATCTGGTAACGACCGCAGTAGGGGTCAGCATCCTCAAGCACATAGCAGCAGGCATTGCGGAGGGAATCAAGCGGCGGGTAGAGCGAGGAGCAAGGCCGCTGCATGTGATTGCCTGTGAAAATGCAATCGGAGGCAGCGCCCAACTGAAAGAGCATGTTTTTGCCCTATTGGATGAGGCGACCCGTGCCAAGGCTGAGGTTTCGGTGTATTTTCCAAATGCTGCTGTAGACCGGATTGTGCCGATCCAGCACCACGAGGACCCGTTACATGTACAGGTAGAGCCTTTTTACGAGTGGGTGGTGGATCGTTCGCAAATGGCACCTGAGCATGAAGAAATCGAAGGTATCCTGTACGTGCAGGATCTAGAGCCTTACATTGAACGAAAGCTGTTCACGGTGAATACGGGGCATTGCGTGGCAGCCTATCTTGGTTATAACGCAGGTTATGCTACCATTCAGGAGGCTATGAAGGATAGCGAGGTGGTGGATTCGATACAAGGGTCACTAGAGGAGACAGGAGCAGTGCTTGTGAAGCGCTTCAGTTTGGATCAAGGGGAGCATAAGAAGTACATCTCTAAAATTTTGGATCGCTTCCGCAACCCTAATCTGACAGACGATGTTACTCGGGTCGGACGTTCACCGTTGCGTAAGCTGTCTCCCAATGACCGTCTTGTGCGTCCCGCGCTGCAAGCGCAGGAGTATGGCATCCCGACGGATCATCTGGCGTTAGGTATGGCGGCTGCCTGTAAATTTGATATTACGGAGGACCCCGAGGCAGTCGAGCTTCAGCAGGTGATCCGCAGTGAGGGACTGGGTGTGGCGCTAACGCGTTATACTTCCATAACCGCAGATCACCCGTTACATCGGCAGATATTGGAGCAATATGATATTATAAATTCATAAAACAACGAATTATAAACATCTTCTCTCGAAAATCCTCTTAAAGACAAAGCATCGACATCAACACTAACGTGTTCTGTAGAGATGTGCTTCAAGAGGATTTTTATATGCGTGATTTACATCACATAACAACCTGCTTAAATTGTTTATATTGATAATGATTATCATTATCTATAAAATGAAATCATTACTATTATAACTATTAGGGAGGATTATAGTGAAACCGATCTATATTACCTTAGGGTTTTTATTTTTGGCGCTTGGAGTTATTGGTGTAGTGCTACCGTTGCTACCGACTACACCGTTTCTACTGCTAGCGACCTTTTTCTTTATGCGGGGGTCCGAAAGGATTCACCAGTGGTTTTCGAATACCTCTCTGTACCAAAAGCATCTAGAGAGTTTTGTGCAAACAAGGTCGTTGAAGTTGTCTACGAAAATCACGACATTGGGCTTAGCGTCAGCGATGCTGATTACAGGCTTTATTTTCACCCCTAATGTGTGGGGCAGAACGCTCATCGTCTTGGTCATCCTTTTTAAATATTATTATTTTATATTCCGAATCGGAACAGTGAGAAAAGCTGCAGCAGAAAAAACGTCTTCACCTGCACCTACTCTGAAAAAAAGGTCTAAAATGGTCGACAGCCGTCTGCTCGGTCTAGTGGAACATTCTCGGAAATATATCGTATTGGGTGTGCTTGTGCAGTGGATCGGTCTTTTGGGGAGTATAGCTGCTGTGTTGTCTATGGCCTTTGTTATGCAGCAGGCATGGGAAGGACAAGTGACTCGCAAGCTGATTCTATCTATGACGGTCATTGTTATTGCTGCTATTGCAATTCGCTGTCTGAGCAATTATGCAGCCAGTATGTTATCCTATCGTGCTTCGGTAAATGCTAAAAAAACGCTGCGCTCGCAAATTTACGGCAAGTTGCTCAAAATGGGACCCGCATATACAGATCATACCTCCACCTCGGGGGTTATACAGGTTGCTGTAGAAGGGGTAGAGCAGCTTGAAACCTATTTCGGTAGATACATGCCTCAGCTATTTTACAGTCTGCTTGCCCCCGTAACGTTATTCATCACCCTCTCTTTTGTCAGCTTCAAAGCAGCCATTATACTATTGATCTGCGTTCCCTTAATTCCGGTGTCGATCATTGTCATTATGAGGATGGCTAAAAAGCTGTTTCGGAAATATTGGGGCAGCTACGTCAATCTGGGTCACAGCTTTTTGGAGAATGTACAAGGACTGACTACGCTCAAAATGTACGGGACAGATCAGGATAAACATCAGGAAATGAACACAGCAGCTGAGGATTTTCGCAAAATGACGATGAAAGTGCTGACAATGCAGCTTAACTCCGTGGCCATTATGGATCTTATCGCATTTGGTGGTGCCGCTGCGGGTGTACTGGTCGCGGTAAGCGAATATTCTTCAGGCCATATTGGCTTGGCGGGAGCAATCATCATTGTTTTGCTGTCGGCAGAATTTTTCATTCCTCTGCGTCTGCTGGGTTCTTACTTTCATATCGCTATGAACGGAATGGCAGCAAGCGACAAAATATTTCAAATGTTGAGTACTGAGGATCTTATACAAGGACAAGAAAGCATAGAAAACACAGATATTCGACTGGAACAGGTGAGTTTCGCCTACGACGAAAGAGATACCTTACGAAATATATCCATGGATATTCCCCAGGGCAGCTTTGTTTCAATTGTTGGGGAATCAGGCTCTGGTAAAAGTACGGTAGCCGGATTGATCGTTGGGCATCACGAGGGGTATCGAGGAAGTTTGACGATTGGAGGAACCGAACTTACCGATATTTCGGAAGAAAGCCGCATGCGTCACATGACCTGGATCGGTTTTAACAGCTATATTTTTAAAGGCACAGTGGAAGCGAATTTAAAAATGGGCAATGAGCACGCGGATGAGCAACAAATGCTGGAAGCTTTGCGACAAGTGAAGCTGTATGATTTTATCCTTTCAGAAGGAGGACTGGAAGCAGAACTGGAAGAGCAGGGAGCGAATCTGTCAGGAGGACAGCGCCAACGGCTAGCACTAGCCAGAGCATTGCTGCATGATAGTCGTGTGTACATTTTTGACGAGGCCACCTCTAACATTGACAGTGAAAGTGAGGAAGGCATTATGGAGGTTATACATGCGCTGGCAGGTCAAAAAACAGTGATTCTTATCTCTCACAGACTGGAAAATGTAGTTCAATCCGACTGTATCTATGTACTGCAAAACGGTTTGGTGGCAGAATCGGGAACGCATTATGAGCTGTTGAGCCAGCAGGGACATTATGCAGAGATGTATCTCAGTCAACACCGGGTAGAGCAGTTTGTAAAAGGAGGGGCTGTATATGCGTAGACACGGATTACGGATCATGGGCCAATTATTGGTATTGGCGGGGCCTCTTTTACCTGTGCTGCTCATCACGATTGTTACAGGAGTGCTTGGTTTTGTTTGTGCTATTGGCATTATAGTGTTTGGAGCCCTAGCTCTGCTTACAGCAACGGGCATCACTACAGGCTACACCATGTCGTTTTTGCTGACGACGATTGTCGTTTGTGCTGTACTGCGCGGCGTATTCCGTTATGGCGAGCAAATGAGTGGTCATTATCTCGCTTTCAAGCTGCTGGCTGTACTGCGTGATAAGGTACTTCAAGCCCTGCGCAGACTCGCTCCAGCCAAATTGGAAGGCAAGGACAAGGGGAATCTGATTTCACTCATTACGAGTGATATTGAGCTACTGGAAGTATTTTATGCGCATACGATAGCGCCTGTTATGATCGGCATCATCACTTCACTACTCATGGTGTTTTTTATCGGTTCTTATGAGCCTCTGCTAGCCTGGCTTGCTGCGCTTGCTTACCTAACTGTCGGTTTATTTATTCCCTTAATCACGTCACGTATGGGCAAACGTCAAGGGATGGAATACCGAAGCAGCTTTGGCAAGCTGAGCAGTTATTTTTTGGACAGCTTACGGGGTATGAAGGAAATTGTGCAATATGGGCAAGGAGAACAACGTTTGAATGAGATTAACCGTCGTACGGATCAATTAGATGCCAAGCAGAAGGACTTGAAGCATCATGAAGGTATCACAAGAGCCATCACAGATGCGGCTGTAGTTGGATTCTCATTCTTGATGCTGCTGGCTGGATTGTACGGTATATCTAATGGACAGGTTGACTTTACAGGTATGCTAATTTCTGTCATTGCCCTGTTTAGTTCATTTGGTCCGGTCGTCGCGCTGAGCAATTTGTCCAACAATTTGCTTCAAACGCTGGCGAGCGGGGAACGAGTATTGAGTCTATTGGAGGAAACCCCGGAGGTAGAGGAAAATATCGAAGGGATAAGTGTTGCCTTTACTGGGGCACAAGTAGACAAGGTGACTTTTGCATACGATGGTCAAACGGTGCTGAATGATGTAAGTCTCACGATACCGCATAAGCGGATTTTAGGCATTCAGGGTAAAAGCGGCTCTGGCAAGTCTACGCTGCTGAAGTTGCTGATGCGATTTAGGGACCCGCAGCAAGGTGAAATTTTGCTATCCGGGCACGATTTGAAGGAAATTGGAACCCGACATGTGAGAGGCTTACAGAGCTATGTAGACCAGCATACGTTCCTGTTTGATGATTCAATTGCAGCTAACATCAAAATCGGAAAGCCTGATGCTACACATGAGCAGGTGGTGGAAGCAGCACGTAAGGCATCCGTGCACGATTTTATTATGACCTTGCCTCAAGGGTATGATAGCCGAGTTGGAGAATTGGGGGACAGGCTGTCCGGTGGAGAACGTCAACGCTTGGGACTGTCCAGAGCCTTTGTCCATAATGCTCCTCTCTTACTGCTCGACGAGCCTACCAGCAATTTGGACAGCCTGAACGAGGCAATTATTTTAAAATCGTTAAAGGAACAGCAGCAAGATAAAACGGTTGTCCTTGTTTCGCACCGAAGTTCTACCATGCGGATTGCTGACGATATTTTTGAAATGGATAACCGTAGATTGTCCTGACTTTTCTAACGTGTTTTTTAACGTACTTATTTAGCAATAAGTGATGAAATCTAGGAAATTATTGTTATACCTTGAGGGCAAAAGCTGTAGCCTGTTCATGGTTTTGTCATAAAATGGAGTGTGCGTTGAAATGGAAGCGTCATCCTTATTTAAATCATCCAGCTTTTCAAGCTTGTCTTATTTTGATAGCCTATTAGGTGAAGATTTTACAAAATCCTGAGGTATATTGACAAGTCATAAACATCATAAATGATGGATGAACAGAGGCTGTAAGCCGATGTACAGAAATGGGTGGTGAACAGGAATGTCAGATTTCAATCAGCTCAAAGAGCTTGAGCACACAACATATCCTATATATGAAGGCTATGATTTGGGTCTTACTTATACGCCTGCGGGCAGCAAGTTCAAGGTATGGGCACCGACTGCGCAGCAGGTCCATATAGCGTTGTATAACGATGCGGGGGTGTACGATCAGGAGGGGAACGTTCAGGAGCACGGCGGTGGTCAGGAATTTCTCATGAGCCGTGATGATCAAGGTGTATGGTCTATAGAGCTGGAAGGGGACTGGAACAAATATTATTACATGTACAGGCTGGAGTGGGCGGACAACACCATTCATTACGCTGCTGATCCATATGCCACAGGGGTATCAGCCAACGGGCAGCGTACAGCGATCATTGATTTGGCTCAAACCAACCCGGACGGATGGGAATTGGATGCGGGGCCTACACTTAAGCGGCCGACAGATGCCATTCTTTATGAGCTTCATGTACGTGATTTTTCGATGGATACCCATTTTAATACGGGGAAAAAAGACTTATCTGCTGCTCAGGGACGGTTTGAGGCCTTTACGTATACGGGATTGAAGGATACTGAGGGGAACAGCATCGGGCTGGATCATCTGCTGGAGCTGGGCATTACACATGTTCATTTGCTTCCAGTAGCTGATTTTCATACGGTGAATGACTTTGCGGAATTAGATACTGAATATAACTGGGGCTATGATCCGCAGCATTATAATGTGCCGGAGGGGTCTTATTCTTCCAATCCGGCTGATCCGGAGACACGCATACGAGAGCTGAAACTGCTGGTACAGTCTTTGCATACTGCCGGCATCGGTGTCATTATGGACGTTGTGTACAACCATACTTATTCGGTGGAACAGGGGCCATTTGAGCCTGTTGTACCTGGATATTATTACCGAACAGATGAACAAGGGCAGCTCACCAATGGATCAGGTGTAGGTAATGAGGTGGCAACCGAACGCCCGATGGTGCGCAAGTATATCAAAGATTCACTACGCTATTGGGCAGAGGAATATCATATAGACGGCTTTCGATTTGATCTGATGGGTCTGATTGATACCCCAACCGTGGTGCAGCTTACGCAAGAACTTCGCTCTGAAGTGCGTTCGGATCTGCTTATCTATGGTGAGCCTTGGACGGGAGGAGAATCTCCGCAACCCTTGCTTACACTAAAAGGAACGCAACGGGACAAAGGCTTTGCTGTTTTTAACGACAACTACCGTTCTGCTATTAAGGGGGATAGCGACGGTACTGGGAGTGGGTTTGCCACGGGGGCAGAACATCAGGAGGAACAGGTGCTCAAAGGTGCTTTTGGGGCGATTCATGATTTCACAGCTCAGCCATCAGAGACCGTCAATTATGTAACTGCCCACGATAATCTCAATCTGTGGGATAAAATTTTGACGGTAAGACAATTGCGGGAGCACTGTCGTTTTCCACAATGGGAGCAGGGGAAGCCACAGGATGGGAGGACACCTGAACAAGCTGTTGCCGAAGCAGACCCGTATTGGGAACTGGATGAAAATAACTTGCTAGAGGACGAAACCGTACGCAAGTCCCTGTTATCTAACGGCATGGTACTCACATCTCAAGGTATTCCTTTTATTCATGCAGGGGATGAACTGCTGCGCTCCAAATGTGGAGACCATAATAGCTACCGAAGCTCAGATGTAGTCAATGCCATCCGTTGGGATAACAAGGCGAGGTTTCGCCCAGTGTTTGATTACTACCAAGGCTTAATTGCTTTGCGACGCAGCCACCCGGCATTCCGAATGGATCATCGTGAGCTTGTGGAGCAGCACATGGAAGTGCTGCAAAGCAGTGGGCATGTGGTGGCTTTTGCTTTGAGGCACCATGCTAACGGCGATGCCTGGAATCATATTGTGGTGATTTATAACGGCTCGGATGCAGAGCAGACGATAGCATTGCCTGCGGAATCGGATCGTTGGCATGTGGTCGTGGATGCACACGGGGCTGGTAATGAGACACGGTATGAAGTCGTAGGCCATCGTGTAACCGTATCACGCTGGTCGATGATGGTGTTATATGATCAGGAAGAACCTGCACGAGTCTCATTTGTGATTGAACAAGATCAGGCTAATCGTCAGGCGGAGAACGAATTGGAAGACTCGGATGAGGCAACAGATCAAGAAATTGCAGGTACAGCCATAGCGTTGACAGATGTCCAGCTTGGAAACGATAGTGAAGTCGCCCCATTTCGCACGATTGAACTGATCTATGAGCGTGCGGATCGGCAATACACTGGCTGGAACCTATGGGTATGGGGAACGGGGCACCGCGACGGACATGTCGAATTCCGTGATTTGGATGATGGTCGTGCAGTAGCGCGTATTCAGGTGGCCCCTGATATACAGCGAATCGGCTACATTGTCCGGCTTAATCACTGGGATGCCAAGGATGTTGAGGCAGATCGATATATTGATATAGACCCGAACCAGTCTGTGATGCAGGTATTGATTCATAGTGGCAGAGAAGAATATTTGCTACTGGTAAATGATAATCGGGCCGGATAGACTTGTATGCTTGGTCGCTATATATACGAAAGTAGCATTTTTCGATCATTTCGAAAAATGCTATTTTTTTATGCAAACGTGTGTCAGTTTCAGAAAAAAGGGGTAAAATAGAATTATGGACTTGTTTAGTTTTGCCAGCTTGCTGGCTTATATCCTGTAGTACGACTGGTAAACAGGCAAGATTCTTGGAGGAAAATCATTTGTAAGGTAACCTGAAGGAGGTTGTATATCATGAGTTCTAATGGAGGAAGTATTCAACTGACCGCCCAGCCGAGAACAGAGAAGAAGGGTTCGGCTATTCGTGAATTGAGGTTAAAAGGACGGATTCCAGCTGTGGTTTACGGCTCTGAGCTTGAAGGAACCCCTGTACATGTCGATGCCAAGGAATTTAATAAAGTAGTCAGAACCGGACGTTCAGAGGTGTTCAACCTTACTGTTGAGGGTGGAGAAACCATTCCAGTTATTATTAAAGATTATCAACAGCGTGACAACCAGTGGTTGCATGCCGATTTTTTGAAAATTGCCAAAAACAAACCGCTTCGCGTGCGTGTTTCTATTGATTATCAGGGTACACCTGCAGGTACAAAAACAGGCGGTATTCTGCAAGTTCAGGAAACGGAAGTTGAAGTCGAAGGTCTTCCGGCTGATTTGCCATCTACTATTGAGGTGGATGTATCCGCGCTTGATGTTGGCGACAAGCTGAGCGCTAGCGACTTGAAACTCCCTAAAGGAGTAACACTGCACGTCCCTGAAGAAGAACTGCTTGCTTCTATTATCGTTCCGCGTGCAGTTGAAGTGGAAAATGCTGCTGTGGAAGGTGATGCAGCGGCAACCGAAGGGGCTAAAGAGGCTTCCGAAAACAAGGAATCCTAATATTATTAGTGGGTACATGAACCTTTTCCCATTGCAGAAGATCGTCAAAAATGAATTCAAATCGCTCCCTACTAGGGGGGCGATTTTTTGCATTCATTTAATTACACTTACACACTCATTCCCTTTAAAAAGTTGTCCTGTTGTGATTTGGTGTTTAAAAGGGAATGTGGTGTTTGTACGATTTTCATTCAATACGCGTTCTGATATGACGATATATATAGTATGGCATTTACATTTTTATTTTATAAATACCTAATATATATCTAAGGAGCGCGTACACAATCATGGACAGAACGAATGAATTGTTGTGGCAAAGAAACAAATTGGTGATCATTATTTTTTGGATTATGGCCTTGAGCGGCATCGTCCCGGCATTATCTAATCCCTCGATGTGGGTATCTAATGGTGTAGGATTTGTAGTCGCGGCAGTTTTAACGATCCTGAATATGAAAAAGAAAGGAATCCGCCTTATTCCGTGGATTACTACTTTTTTTAGCGTATTAATGTGTATATTTTTGAACTTATCTAGCGTCGAGGTAGTGACCACCATATTAATTTGCTCTTTGTTTTTGCTGTATCCGTCTTACCGATATTTTCTGGTAGCTATGACCTTAAATCTCTGTAATATTTTTGTGCAAATAACAATCGGTACGCCCCCAGTTCCCCCAGCTACCGGTTCTTTGCGCTATGTGCATGAGTTTATTATTGTTTTACTCATTGGTTTGCTACTGTTAGTGGTATCGGTGTTAAATCAAAAGCAGTTTAAGAAAAGTGAAGAGCAAAATAAAGATATCGATGCTACAAGGCAACGAATTGAATTTCTGTTTGAGCAAGTTAAACAAGCAGTGGCTGGATTGCATAACTTTACAGAACGATTCAGGAATCAAGTGGATGCTACGGGCAGCGTGACGAATGAAGTCGCTATCGGATTTCAGGAGGTTGCCAAAGGGGTAGAAATGCAAGCTTCGAATATCACCGAGGTTACGGATAACTTGGCCCAATCTGACAGGCACGTGCGAGAGGTAGCTGATCATTCCCGAGAACTGAAGCAGCTTTCCGAAGATACGAAAAATGCCGGGGACAGAGGGAGCAGTCAACTGCTGGCATTAACGTCTCAAATCAAGGATTTGGGTCAGGTCATGAGTCGTACCAAAGAAGAACTGGACGAGTTTAAAGTACAAAGTGATAGCATGTCTGCCATGCTTAAAGATATTACTCAAATCTCAAAACAAACTAATTTGCTGTCCTTGAATGCATCCATTGAGGCCGCCAGAGCGGGAGAGCATGGAAAAGGATTTGCCATCGTAGCTGGAGAAGTGCGTAATTTGGCTGAAATGGTAGGGAACACCTCGGTGGCGATGGAAGGTATCTTGACTCAACTGAGAACTCAGATGGATTCTGTCGTTAACCAATTTGATATGGGACAGCAAAGGCTACAGCAAAGTATGGAATCGGCACATTCGACCGAAATTGTACTGGAGGATATCCTGCAAAATGCCAATAAAGTGCTGCAGCAGGCCGTAGATGTGGAAAACAGTACGAATAGCATGCAGCAATACTCATCTCAGGTTGTTCAAGAAATGACGGAATTTTCAAGTGTAACGGAACAAGCGAGTGCAGCGTCAGAACAAATTTTGGCTGGAGTAGAGGAGCAACGAAATATAACTTCCAATATGGTGACCGGGTTTAGTGAGCTGGAGGCGTTGATTATTCAATTAAAAGAACTGGTACATGATCAGAAGGAGGACAACATTTCTACCGAAATCAGCAAAAGCAAATAACCGAAATGCTTCATTATCGGACTAGAGATCCGGGGATTATCGCTATCTAGCGGTAGTCTCCGGTTTTTTACTGCGTTTGAAGAAGGGAAATGAAGATGGGATTTTTAGAAGCTATAATTAGATGGAAGTTGATGGTATAATTTGTGGCAGTTTAAATGCTTTGTAACTAAGGGGGGATGACCATGATCATAGGAAAGCAAGCACCCAAATTAAAAGCTGGAGACGAGATACGCATTCTTTCGCCGTCCAGAAGCTTGTCTATCGTTTCTGAGGAAAATCGCTTGATTGCCCAGCAAAGACTGGAGGAGCTAGGGTTTAAAGTGAGTTTTTCGCAACATGTGCTGGAAAATGATGATTTTACATCTTCCTCAATAGAGTTCAGAGTCGCAGACTTGCACGAAGCTTTTGTCGATCCAAAGGTAAAGGGCATCCTGACTTCAATTGGGGGCTATAATGCCAATCAGCTCCTTACCCATCTTGACTATGAACTGATTGCAGCTCATCCTAAACGATTATGTGGTTATTCGGATATAACAGCGTTAAGCCATGCGATTTATGCCAAAACGGGGCTTATCACGTATGCAGGACCTCATTTTTTGACGTTTGCCATGTTGCGAGGAAATGATTATACGACGGCGTATTTTCAAAGGTTGATGTTGGAAGGGGGTAGCATTCAAATTCAGTCTTCGTCGGAGTGGAGTGACGATACTTGGTATCTAGATCAGGATCAAAGAAGCTTTCACCGCAATGCGGGTCCGTATGCAATTCATGAAGGTGAAGCAACGGGTACGATTGTGGGCGGAAACTTGTGTACCCTGAATTTGTTGCAGGGGACTCCGTATATGCCGAGTCTGGAAGGAAGCATTCTATTTGTTGAGGATGATTACGAAAGCTCTCCCGCTACGTTTGATCGGGATTTGCAATCACTGTTGCACCAGCCTGAATTTGATCAGGTTAAGGGGATCATCATAGGACGATTTCAGCAGGCGTCGCATATGACAGAAGTCTTGCTGCGGCAAATCATTAGCTCGAAAAGAGAATTGGCCTCCATTCCAGTGATTGCAGATGCTGATTTTGGTCATACTACGCCGCAGTTTACATATCCGATTGGTGGGAAGGCTAGCATCCATGCCCATAATGGCAGGGTGAGTATTGAAATATGTGAATAATTAACACAACCTATTGTAGACATATCCATTTTTATTTGGGAGGAACGCAGGTGAACGCCTTGTTGGAAATGCTGATGCAGCTATTTGAGCGCGCAGCGTTGTTACTGATTTGTCTATTTTTTATTACACGTATCCCGCGGTTTAAGGAAACCTTGCAAAAGAACAGCCATTCTCCGGCAGAGCTGGCCATATTAACCTTGATTTTTTGTATGTTTGCGCTGATTGGTACGTACACCGGGATTGAAGTCGAAGGTTCGCTTGTTAACGTTCGAATCATTGCAATTATGGCGGGCGGTATTTTGTTCGGACCCTGGGTTGGGATCGTTACAGGTATTGTATCAGGTATTCACCGTTATCTAATTGATATCGGGGGAGTGACCTCGATTCCGTGTCTGATTACGAGTATTTTGGCAGGTGTGGTGTCAGGATACATCGGCCGCCGGGTCAACCGTTCCAAGAGATGGCTAGTCGGTATCGCCGCAGGTATGGTCTGCGAAGCATTAACGATGCTGCTCATTCTGGTGATGGCACAACCCCATAACCTTGGAGTGGACATCGTTTCTAAGATTGGTCTACCGATGATTGTCGGAGAAGTTAGTATCGGTTTAATCGTTCTGTTGATCCAGAGTGTGGAGGGGGAAAAGGAGAATATCGCGGCCAGACAGGCCAAGCTTGCACTGGATATTGCCAATAAGACGTTGCCTTATTTTCGCTCCATTAATACGGAATCCTTGCATACCATTTGTTCGATCATAAAAGAAGATATCAAGGCAGACGCGGTGGCAATTACGGATACCAGAGATGTGCTTGCCTATGTCGGTTTTGGCGAAGAGCGTTATCACATCGGAGATGAGATCATTAGCGATGTGACTAAATCGACGATCCGCAGCGGTAAAATTACGATCCGCAACCATATTGCAGACGATAAAACACCCCAAATCCAGTCTCTGCTCATTATCCCGTTAGAGGAGCGCGGAGAAGTAACCGGAACGTTGAAGATTTATTATCGCAAAGCTTATAAAATCACGTATCCGTTGCAGACGATGGCGATTGGCTTGTCTCAAATCATTTCCACGTTAATGGAAGTGTCACGTGTGGAGCAAATTAAGGAAGCCGCGAATAAAGCCGAGCTAAAGGCGCTCCAAACGAAAATTAATCCCCATTTTCTGTTTAACGCGCTGAACGCCATTGCCTCTACGACACGCACCAAGCCGGATAAGGCGCGAGAGTTGATCATTAATTTATCGGGCTATCTGCGCTATAATTTGGAACTAAATGATGATTTGATCGAAATTCATAAGGAGCTTCAGCAGGTGTCTGATTACGTAGAAATTGAAAAAGCACGCTTCGGCAACCGACTTCAGGTAGAGTATGTAATGGATGAGGTGTCTGTGCGTATTCCAAGTCTTATTATCCAGCCCCTGGTTGAGAATGCGATTAATCATGGAATTCTCAAGAAAAAAGGGTCAGGTACAGTAACCATTTCTGTAAAGGATCGTGGAGAAAAGGTGCGTATTTCTGTGGCAGATACCGGGGTAGGTATACGGGATGATGTTGTGGATAACCTGTATCATGATCGGGTTCCGGCTAAACAGATTGGCTTGTACAATGTGCACAGACGACTCAAGCTTATGTACGGCGAAGGAGTTATTATTCTGAAGCATGAGCCGGGCACCGAAGTTTATTTTGACATACCAAAGGAGAAGTCATGAAGGCCATAATTGTAGAAGACGAACTTCCGGCGCGTGAAGAGCTGGAGTATCTTATTCAGACTCATAGCAACATTGAGGTGACCGATAGTTTCGAGGATGGGCTAGATGTGTTTCGGTTTCTGCAAGATCAGGAGACGGACGCGATCTTTCTGGACATTAACATTCCTTCATTGGACGGGATGCTGCTGGCACAGAACATTAGCAAATTTGCCAAAAAGCCCTATATTATTTTTACAACCGCCTATAAAGAACATGCGGCGCAGGCTTTTGAACTGGAGGCGTTCGACTACATCCTCAAACCATATGATGAAAAACGGATCGCATCTATGCTGCGTAAGCTGGAAAATGCTTATGAGCAGCAGAACGTTCCAATACAGGAACCTGTTCAGACTGCGCAACCCCGAGCTGCTGAAGCCAGCGCCGTTGCTGCGCCAGGTCGTATTAATTTGCTGAAAAACGACAAAATCATTGTGACGGATGCGAACGATATTTACTATGCGTGTGCGCAGGAAAAGGTGACCCGTGTCTTTACAAGGCACGAAGAATATACGATGCCGATGAGCATTTCGGAATTTCATGCCCGGCTGCCGCAGCAGGACTTTTTCCGCTGTCACCGATCATACACGGTGAATTTGTCGCAGATCCGTGAAATTGTACCTTGGTTCAACCATACGTATCTCCTGCGTTTGCGTGGACTAGAAGCAGAGATTCCGGTGAGCCGTAGTAAAGCCAAGGAATTTCGGCAAATTATGCGACTTTAAAGGCATTTCATTCCGCTATATGTGCATTTCGTTCCTCAAACGATTTCTGGCTAACATGCAGGGTTATAATAATCCATGTAGAGAGAATCCTTACAGACTTGCTCCTCCACAGGCGCAAAGCGTACTGGATTCCCGGTTATTATGATCACAAATTGACGCTGTAGAGCCGGAATGAAAAGAGGAGATTGAAATGAAAACAAACAGCGGAAATCGTTGGCTTGTCGTACTTGGAACAATAATTGTCCAGATGGGATTAGGAACCATTTACACATGGAGTTTATTTAATCAACCGTTGGTGGACCGCTTTGGCTGGAATCTCAGTTCGGTTGCCATTACATTTTCAATTACCAGTTTTGCACTGGCGTTTGCTACATTATTCGCAGGCAAACTACAGGATAAATGGGGACTACGTCGTTTGATTTTGTGTGCAGGTGTCGTGTTAGGAGCAGGACTCATGCTCAGTTCGCAGGTAACATCGCTGTCCCTGCTTTACATTTTGGCGGGTATTGTCGTAGGTTTTGCGGATGGAACGGCATATATAACATCACTGTCGAATCTGATTAAATGGTTTCCTGAGAAAAAAGGACTTATTTCCGGTATTTCGGTTGGGGCATATGGAACAGGTAGTCTTATATTCAAGTATATCAATGGTTCGTTGATTCAGTCCGTTGGCGTATCACAAGCGTTTTTATATTGGGGAATGATCGTGCTGATCATGATTGTGGGTGGTTCTTTCCTGGTAAGAGAAGCTGTAGTCGTGAACAAGCCTTCGGTACAAAATGGGGTTGTACAACGGGACTACACCGTTAAAGAAATGCTGCGCACCAAGCAGGCATACCTGCTGTTCGTAATGTTCTTTACCGCTTGTATGAGTGGTCTCTACCTGATTGGAGTAGTCAAGGATATCGGCGTACGGATGGCCGGTCTAGATGTAGCAACAGCCGCTAATGCGGTCGCTATGGTCGCTATCTTCAACACGGCGGGTCGGATCATTTTAGGTGCGCTATCGGATAAAGTAGGTCGTCTGAAAGTAGTAGCGGGTGCTCTATTAACAACGGCGGTCGCAGTTACAGTGCTGAGTCTGGTACCGCTGAATTATGGTTTGTTCTTTGCCTGTGTAGCAGGAATTGCTTTTTGCTTCGGCGGCAACATTACAGTCTTTCCTGCCATCGTAGCTGATTTCTTCGGTCTGAAAAATCAAAGCAAAAACTATGGTATTGTGTATCAAGGCTTTGGCCTCGGTGCGCTGGCGGGGTCATTTATCGCAGCCTTGCTCGGCGGATTCATCCCTACCTTTACTACGATTGCTGTGCTGTGTGTCGTATCATTCCTAATTGCCCTCACCATTCGCACTCCAGAACAAGGTAAAGGCAAACTGCGCAGTGAACGGAAGAAAAATACCAACAGTGTGCGCAGCATGAAGCCCGGAACGAAACTGGGTTAAACAATTTGAGAAAAAAGAACCAGATGAATGCCAAAAGACCTGTCATCATTTCTCTAAGGGAGATTATGGCAGGTTATTTGTTTTTCCAATAATCTATTTTACGGTATAATAAAAAGATGTGTAATAAGCCGATATATACAAAAGACATAAGCTAAGAACCTGACAGGAGGACGAGTCATGATCGTGGATACAAGCGGGAATCTGCTTGCCCGTAATACGAAGCTGCGAAATACATATCAAATTCGAAGCGCCTTGTCCCGCAGTGAGCTGGCCATCGTGTATACGGCAAGGCTGTTGGATAACCGAGAAAAGGTCATTGTGAAAGAATTTTTTCCGAATGCACTGGCTTTGCGGGGGATAGATCGAAAAACGGTCACTTGCGGTGCTTCTATGCAATCCAAATACGTGGAGTTTATGCATTATTTTTTGCGTGAAGGGCAAATGTTGAAGGAGCTAAGTCATCCGGGGATTGTCGGTTATATAGATCACTTTGAGGAAAATGGAACTGCCTATCTGGTCATGGAATACTGTGCAGGCAAGACACTGGATCGAATGATGAAAGAAGAGGCTGTGCCAACGTATGATCCCACTTTTTTGTACCATACGCTGCTACCTTTAATTGATGCCATGGAGTACATTCATGACAAAGGAATTATTCACCGAGATATTAAGCCGGGCAACATTATGATTGGGGAAAATGGAAACATCAAGCTGATTGATTTTGGTTCGGCTGTGCATTTTGAAGGCAAAGAGCATCCGATCTTCACCACGGCGGGCTATTCTCCGCTGGAATTTTACTCTAATCGTTCGCAGCAGGGGCCTGTGTCTGATATCTATAGTTTGGCCGCCACGCTGTATTATTGCCGAAAAGGAACACCTCCGCCAGATGTGCCAGGCCGATTGTTTGCAGATCATTCCGAGCGGATTCAGATTGAAAATGCGGGACTTTCTCTGTTGCCGTATGTCATTCGACGTGGTCTGGAGGTACAGGCTAACAAGCGTTGCCGCTCACTTAGATGGTTTAAAGCCGCACTACGTGCGGAATATTGGATAAAAAAAGGGAAGCGCCCTACTCTTACGGTTCGTTAATCGTAAGAGAGGGTGCTTCTCTTTTTTTACGTTGTGACGGACATTATCCTGTCGGAGCTTGGATATGGTCGGTATACACTGAAGTATTCGGTTTAATCGCTTTGTATCGCAGCTCGATTTCAGTGACACCATCCTCGAATGTAATGTACAGTTTGTCACTGTACTCCATGACCGCTTTTTTATTGCGGGCTAATCTGATCTTTCCATGCTGTAAGGCACAGCGTGTATCATGTTTCACGATCAGGCTCCCTTTTTTGCCTGCGGAAAATAGGATCCGTTCCGCTTCTGGCAACGGTTCGTGAACGTCAAGCGTACGGAACAATTCCTGCAAGCTGACCTTACGACCCGGAAAGGAGGTGAGCGGCCAAGATTTTACCGGAATCTCCTGTCCGCTTGCTGTTGCGAGAAAATATCCTTCGATTCTTCCCGCAAACTGCGGCTTCGGCCGCAAGAACCAATACAGAAGAGCGGCTACCACGATACTGATGGCTACCGTCCATTTAATGGCTGTATACCGGGATTGTACAGAAACGGTTAGTGTAGCGCTGCTGGATGCCCCTTCCGGATCGGTAGCGGTAATCTTCAGCTGTGAGTCACCTGTGTGGAGCTCGGATAGCAGCAGATCATTACCGTTAATCTCAGCATTGACCGTATCCCCAGAGGCTTCTGAATCCAGCTTATAGTTCAGCTTGTCATGATTGGGGTCAATAATAAAATCCGATAAACTTCGACGGGAATCGCCGTCTTCTTTTACCAGGCGAATCGTCAGGTCTTTTAAGACCTGTGGCGCTGCATTGGCCGCGTGAACCTTATGTACAATTCCCTTACGGTACCATTGCGGACTATCCAGAGATAGCTGCCATGTATAATCCCCGGTTTGTGGGAACGCATATTCGGTATGAAAGGCTCCTGACTTATAGGTCATAGGCACCTTTTTGGCTGTGCCCCCCTTGGGAGTAACTACAATATGGGCTTGGAGAGACGTATATACGGCTTCATCTGTAAGCTTTTGACTGTCGGGTAACAGGAGCTGAGCTTGAAACGGTGTGGTTTGACCTTTCAGCAACTGCACAGGCTTGTCGCCATGAGTTGCCGTTGCTTGTTGCTTTCCTCCCATGGTAGCTTCGGCTTCCAGTCGATAGCTGCCAAGTAAATTGATTTTCACCAAATCCCCGCGTATGCCCCGTAGTTTCAACTTCACTTTACCTGCCTGTGGATGTTCGATTTTTAAAATCGCATATCGGCTCGACTTGTACCTGCGGACATTTTCTGAATTGGAATATAGCTGTGTTTCCAGAAGGGGATGCTCCGACAAAAGCACCAGGTTGGCTTCCTCCATACTAGAATCAGGTAGAGTTACAGTTAATTCTTGCATCTCGCCAGTGGTCGTAATTGCAGCAATTGGAACGAGCTTGGAGCGAATTTGACTGGCGAAAATACGGTTCAGAATTTCCGGCAGATCCTCCGCACTACTCGTAATAAAAGAAGCTCCACCCGTTTGAGAAGCGATCCGTTCGAGTTCTTGTCGGTTCACTGTGCCATCATGGTTCAGACCAATCGTGTACACCGGATATCCCTTGGTCTGTGCAGATTTGATGACAGAGGACACATCGTTATTGGAGTCACCTTTGGATCGGGAACCAGAGGAGGCACCAAAATCAGTCTCTCCATCTGACAATAGAATCATAAAAGGCTGACGCCCTTGGGATGCTCCTGCCGCTAGCAGCTCCGAGCCTCTGCGCAACCCAAGTCCCAAATCCGTATAACCGGAACGGTTTAGCGTTCTGATATCCTGCTGGATCTGGGATTTTTGCGCTGCCACGGCAATCGAAGTCAGTGGTTTCGAGGCGACCACGTTGTGATTGTAGGCAACGAATCCTACGCGTGTGCGGTCTGCATCACTCAAATCCATAAACATATTGATGACTTCGGCGGCAATGCCCTCAGGATCAGTATCCCTCATGGAATAACTTGTATCCAATACAAAAACGGCATCATATCCCTCGATCGGGACAGCACCTAAAGATGCTGCATTAGCCTGATTTACAGTGCAAATGACCCCATTTAAGCCCAATTGTAAAAATAGTACAAAAGTCATGAAAACGATAATCCCTAGTTTCCTTATTCTGAACATAAGCTCCTCCATCGTCGAGGCCAACATAGGGGGATCAACTCTCCTAATCCTTGGGATATAAGGGATAAAGGATCAAAACAGCTGATAACCCTCACATTAGCCATGAATTTGATTCTTTTACGCTTATCAGAAATATCCAATGGACTTCTATCGGTAATTGGGTTTCATTTGTGAATATTTCCCTGAAGAAACAGGTCTAACATATCATGAAAATTACGTATTCACGCATAAAATGAGTCAAAATGCCCTGTTTCAATCTGAGACTACAGAAATTGACAAAACTGAAGGGTGCTTTGTATGATAGCTCTCGTATCAACGGCAAAAATTGGGATTGAAGTTAGGAATACGAAATCATAAATTTGAAATTTCTGTGTTATCTGACTTTTGAATTTGAAAAACATCTCATTTGTATGCTTTGCCGTTAAAAGCCGAATAACGCTTCGGACCGATTTTCGAGGTTACATGCCTGTACCGTAAATGTGGTATAAGCTCAATCCTTTGACGAATTTAAATGTTAAGTAGGGGGGAGGAGGCAAAAGAACTAAAAATGAGTATTCGTCCGTTTCAAATTGGACATCCCATGTCCGTATATGGAGCAATGGACCTATAACTCATACTTTATTCATTTGCCGACAGCGATGGAAATCATTTATCAAACCAACCGGACAATGCTTTTTGAAGAGATTAACCCGGAAAAGCTGGACCTGATCACCATTGTAGGTGATGTGAAGGGTATTGACAGCTTGAGCGATGAAAAGATCAAGGAAATTAATCAGCACCTTCTGGTGCGCAGCTTTGACGAATTTTTGGATAAGTTTTCACCAACCGTGTATTCGTTTTTTAACGCGGCCAATCAAAAAGTCGTCTACACCCTTAAAAAGCCAGAGGGAATTGATGAGGATAGCATTTCTGAAATTCGTGTAAATCAAAGTAATGACTTTCTGAAAATGTTGTTTACGCTCATCGATACCAAGCGCAGTCAAGGAATCACCAATGTAGATTTCAAATTTGAAAATCTGCTGGATATGATTTCACCGAAAAAGGTCATGGATGATATTCGTCAAGTCCGCAAAGAAATTCATTATATGTATGGTGAATACGACAAGCTGGATGATGGCGATCCGAAGAAACTCGATATGGGTGACAAGCTGAATGGTATGTTCGAGGAAGCGAGTCAGAACTATAACAACGTTATGGCTATGCTCCCACTGGCAATTGAGGACATCAAAACCCGCCTTCTGCTCGGTGGCGCCCAAGAGGAAAACTCCGGTGAGCTGATCCAGGTGGGTATGCTCTCCATTGGAGAAAGCGGCGAACTGAAAATTATTGAAGCGCCGAAGAGCGACAGTACTGAGCTGATGCTGTTGGATGAGAACAGCACTGGCGATCTCTCCCAAGTATTCGAAGAGGATTATAACTCCATCACAGATACGCCTTCTGACTATGTGAAGGATTTGGTAGTTCGCACGTTTGTGCCACTGCCAGCTGTTCAGACCAAGGTGGATACAGCCGTTGAAGTTCAAAACTACAACACGTATCTGGAGTTCTATAAAAATGCCAAGGACGATTTCGTAAAGGCGGTTAAGCCGCTTGTGGAGAAAATTCTCGGTGTCAAAATGTTCTTCGACCAATATGCAACGAAGAGCAAAGGCATGCTGCCGACAATGCTGGTGGCGAACAACAAGCTGGACATGCTGGTAAAAAGCAGCAATATCCCGCGTCTGGAAACGTACCTGAATACTGTGAATGCTAAGAATGAATTCAGCGACACGATCTGGTTCGGTATCGTTCCATCCGTCGAGCTGGAAGCAGCCGGTAAGGTAAAGGTTTCACGTGAACGCTTCAAGGGCAACGAGAAGGTCGTTAAGCAGGGCGGGAATTCTATGGAATCGCTCTCGATGCTGCTGCAAGTCGTGAAGGATTACAAAATTCAAATGTTCTTTAACTTTGAATCCGGTGAAGAAACGACTTTCAACAGTATGGCGACAGCAGGCATCGATAAATATGTCGATAAATGCGCCAGTCTCGTTCGCAGAGAATATAGCGAATTTGCCATTCCTTGTGTACCGAATTTTACGATTATTCCGAAGGACAAATCGGGTGTTATTATCGACAGCAAAATGCTACAGACCGAAGATGGTGTACAGCTCTCTAAGGAGAAAGAGGATATTCTCAAGCTGTGGATCGAGGGCGTTTATGTGGGTGCAGCCTATGTTGCCGCCGGCTTGGTCGCTTCCTATCAGTGTCCTGAATACCTGCGTGAGACGTTCAAAACGGTCAATAAGAACTTTCCTGGCGTACGCTTCGACATTGAAGCGGGAGACAACAGTCTGCGCACGGTGACGACAATGGCCAAGGAAATCACCGGATTCACCAACACGATCAAGGATGCCATCAACCGTAAAAACTTCGGCTTTGTATTCTCGTCGGAGAATGCTCAGATCCAGGATAAGGATATCCGCCGGATTACCGTCTACAAGGCGAGAAGCATGGCGATGTCCGAGGACGGTTTTGACTCCATCTACAAGACGCTGGTCAGCACGTACATTGAACGTATTTTGCGCTACCAGACAGGGGACTTCAAACACGAAAATATCGTCCGCTTCTTCAGTAACAATCCGAGCAGTCAGAAGAGCAAGTGGCTGAGCAGCAGAGGATCTGTTAACTCGATCATTCAGGACGGAGACGATATGAGCTTCATTATTGATGAGAAAAGCAATATGTGCCATATCGATCTGGTCTTCAACGGTAATGTGAAGAACCTGGAAGTCATGATCACTAAGGGAACCAGCTCGGTCAAATCATGATCCGAGCACTACGAAAGATGTTAGAGGCGTTTCTATCCAGAATCGCCTTTATACATAAATCGCGGAGAAGCTCTGCATCTCCCGCCATCATATTACCTAATTTCAAGGAGGCAACACACATGGGATTCAGATTGAAAGTAGAAGGACAAGAAACAATCGAGCTGGGCTTGGATAACATCCAAACGGTTATTTATGACACCGATACACCGGACGATTCCAATGCACGCTCCACTGACGTAGGCTCCACGCTGCGCATCAGCGGCAAAATCATCACAGCAGTAGACGGTGACAGCGCGGATGACACGCTGAAACTGGCTCTGTGGTCTCTGGTTCCTGCTGAAAAAGCAGACAGCTACCGTAAAGTAACACTGGAAGTTATCGCAGCTGATCAAGTTGTGCGTAAAATCCACTTCCCGAATGCTTTCGTTGTAGACTACAACGAGCACTTCGGCGACACAGAAGGTGTAGGTGCATTTACACTCTACATCAAACAAAAGAAAGACAAAACCGAGCTGGCTACAATCGACGGCGGATATCCGGTTTAAGCTTAACGTCTTCACGTTAAGTGCAGCTTAAACACACACTCACCCGGCACACAAGTGCAGGGTGGATAAATATTAAGAGGCCTACGGGTCTCTTAATATTTATTTTTTTCGGAGAGGGGAACATCACACAATGACCAACTACTATGAGCTGCTCGGTGTCAGCCGGGATGCTTCGGAGGCAGAGATTAAGCAGGCTTACCGTAAACTGGCCAAAAAGTATCATCCTGATACCAACCAGGGAAGCGAGGAAGCAACGCGCAAGTTCAAGCTAATTCACGAGGCTTACAATACCTTGCGTGACGAAGCATTGCGGCAGGCATACGATGCCGAGCTCATCCGAAAAACTGAGGGAGCTGGCGGGGAACAGCGAGAGAGAGATAGAGGGGCTGCATCCTCCGGCGGTGCGCGTACGGCAGCCAAAGGATTCAATCCGGCTGATATAGGTACTGATTTTGAGCAATTTTTTGGTTTTCATCCGAAAACGAAGGAGGGCTCACCAGGGAAAAAAACGAAAAAACCCGGTGATCCGACGGATACCTCAGCGATGTTTAACCAATTTTTCGGTATTCGTAAAAAGTGATGATTTCAGGATAGAAATGGGGGAAGCAAGCAGTGAAAACGGCGCAGAACAGATGGGTTTTCATCATAGATGTTGCCATGTTCGGGCTGATGCTGGCGATCGCCTTTTATGTGTTTAATCGTACAGGCTACAGCGGTTTGAAAACCGTGGTCGCGATAGGTATTGGAATCGGCGTGCTTGTATACATATTGCGCAATCTGGTGTCTGTTGTACCCGTAGCCAAGCCAAAGGCGAAACGTCATCGGATTGCCAAGCTGGTGTTGATTGATGAAGAGGGCGAGTCCATTAAAGAATGGTATATCGAAGGCGAAACGTCACTCTTAATCGGTAAAACAACGTCACGTTCGGAGGCGGATATTGATTTGGTAGGTACAGATTATGCCTCCCTGGTAAGTGTGGAGCATGCGGTGCTCAACCGGGTGAACAGCGACTGGTTTGTGGAGGATGTGGATTCCGGTAATGGTACAGGCTTGCGGTCTGCCAACGAAAGTGTAACCAAGAAGTTGGAAAGCGGTGAGCCATACCGGATTTACTCAGGTGACTTATTATATATTGCCAATACGAGACTGCTCGTTAAATAGATGAGGATGCTGGAAAATCCTCAGATCGCTGAAAAGACAATCATGACAATGGGGGAAGGAACCGACTATGAGTTTGACAAGATGCCCGAACGGACACATGTTCAGTACACGAAAGCACGGAAATACGTGTCCATATTGCAACACGGTAGTAAATGTAGCTGCACCCAAGAGCGCAGAGCCAGTGGCGAAAACAAACGTCGCGGGAGATAACGACAAAACAATGCCGTATTTGGGCGAGACGGTGGGGATTCATCCGGTAACTGGATGGCTGGTATGCATCGAAGGAGCACAGGTGGGTCAGGACTATCGCATTATGGCGGAGAAAAACTTTATCGGGCGCGCAGAGGAAATGCATGTCCGCATTATCGGGGATAACACGATTTCCCGCAGAAATCATGCTGTCATTGTGTATGATCCGAAGAAACGTAACTTTTATTTGCTGCCAGGCGATTCATCAGGTTTGGCGTACCACAATAACGAGGCGGTATATTCACCAGCAGAGCTGGCTGCCTATGACGTGATTCAGCTGGGACACAGCAAATTTATCTTTATCCCGCTGTGTGGTGCCCATTTTGAGTGGGATAACGAAAACTAGGACGGAATTGGCAATGGTGCAGGGAGGTAACGATATGCAGCCTTATTTTGTTGTAAGTGGAGCTGCGGTACTATTCGCTGTTCTTCTCATGATCCGTATACGACTGACGCGAAGTCCCGGCAGCCGTACCGTGAGTGGAATTGAGATCGGAAATGGTCAAACGATCGGGAGCCGGAGCGAGCAGGATGATTATTTCTCCAGTATGACGACACCTGTCGGTACGCTGGCTGTTGTCGCAGACGGTATTAGTGGACTGGCCAATGGACGTATGTCCAGTACCTTAGCTGTGACGACTTTTACGAAGGCGTTTGCCAAGCTGGAAGATGCAACGAATTTGAACGGATATTTTGCAGAGGCGGCAACTCAAAGCAATCGCGGCATTTTGCAAAATTTGAATGGACAGGGCGGAGGAACGACGCTGGCTGCGGTCATTGTGTGCGGCTATCAGCTGTATTACGGAGCGGTGGGCGACAGTCTGATTACGATTTACCGCAATGGTCATTTCCAAACAGTCAATTCCAAGCATACAGCGGAAACACTGCTGGAGGAACGAGTGCTTGCTGGACAAATGACCTCGGAGGAAGCCAAAACGAGTCCAGTGCGCAATCAACTGGTCAACTACTTAGGCTATGAGGGCTTTGAGAGCATGGAACTGGGTAGTGCACCGATTCGTCTGTATTCAGGCGATCATGTGCTGCTGTGCAGCGATGGCATTCAGGAGGCGCTGACGGAGATTGAATTGGAAGAGATTATGCGCAAGGGTGGAATACCGCAGGAAACAGCGGATGCCATGATCGACGCCATTAATGATAAAGGCTTTAAAAGTCAGGATAATGCGACAGTACTTATTTTGGCGATAGGATGAAACAAGAAAGACGGGGGTAGCGATGCGCAAGGACAACAGCGATTTTAGTACCGCCTTTGTGTCGGAAGCGGGCTCTTACATAGACAACCGGGACTATTTTGCATTCATGGAGACGGACGACATGGCCTGTTATGTCCTCGCAGACGGTCTGGATTCGGATCAGGAACTGCGCAGCGCAGAAATGGTTGTCAAAACGGTGCTGGAAAACTTCATGGAGAAGCCTTCCATGTCCAAACGGCGCTTGATGAGAGATCTTCGTGAAGCGCAGGAATGGCTGCAATTTGAAAGCCGTCGTGTTCGGCTCAAAGCCAGTCTGCTGATGGTAGTGACCAACTACAACAAAATGGTATATGTTTCGTGCGGTAATGTGCGACTATATCATTTTCGCAATGGAAGGCTTAATTTTCGCAGTAAGGATCATAGCCTGGCTCAGTCATTGGCAGATGATGGACGCATTCCAGACGAAGCGACCAGCACACATGAGGAACGAGGCAATCTGCTGGAATACTTGGGAAATCCGAATGGAGTTCATGCCCATTACGCCAAAAAGACGCAGCTTGCAGATGGAGATGTAATCCTGCTCGCTACGTCAGGGATGTGGGAGGACGTCGAGTTGGCGGAAATGCTGGGGGCGCTAGAGGAAGCGAAGGACCCAGTCATGCTGACGGACACATTGGAAGAGGTTCTGCTAAGCAAACAGCACCGGACGGTGAATAATTACACGGCTGCGGCCATTTATGTAAATAAAGTTTTTCAGGAAAAGCCTAAAAACCGCCGTAAGCTGATCAAACGGATTTTGATTGCGTTGCTTGTCTTTATTGTTGTGGGCGGGGGAGCATGGATTACGCTGGCTCGTATGGCTGCGAATAAGGCAGCTGCGCTGGAAACGATGATCGAATCAGCCCAAGCCGCAGACGATTATGCAAGGACAGGGGATTATGCGAAGGCGCTTAAGTCTTACAGCGAAGCGAAAAACGCGGCGGTTAAAATTAACGATAAGATTCACAAGCGACTGTATACTGCAGAGCAGAAACTGTCTCAATTAATGGTTGATGGAGATGGCTATGTGGAAAAGGCGGACTTTACCAAAGCTGAAGCCAGCTACGCTAAAGCACGGAAAAGTGCCGGGCTATATCCACCATTTAATGTGAAGGATATTGAGCATAAAATCGACCAATTGGACAGCTATGCTGAGACGGCGAGCTGGATGAAGGACGGAGATTTGAAATTTCAGGGTGGCGATTACACGAATGCGCTTAAGCTGTACAAGAAAGCAAACAAGGCTGCGATGGAATCCGGATATACGTCCGCGCAAAAAGAACTGGAGAAGAAAATTACCGAGGCCAACGATAAATTGACAGCTATTCAGCAGCAACTCAAGGAGATTCAAGCTGGTAAACTTCAGGCCAAAGGGGATCGGATGATGAAGGATCTCGATTATGAAGGAGCCATTGAGGCCTATAGCGGGGCACAGGAAATTTATCAGGAGATCGATAAGCTCGAAAGTGTTCTGGCATTGGAGCGGAGCATAGCCAAGGCGGAAGAAAAGCAGAGCGCGGAGCAGCAGAAAAACGGTCAGCTTCCTGCTGGATTGGGATTGTCTGACGGAGCGTTGAACGACGTGGACGCAGGGGACGCAGCGAGTGAAGCTTCATCTTCCGCTGCTGCAATCCCTGCCGCAATCCCTGCTGCAGAATCGCAAATGAAGGCTGCGCCAACGGCTTCAGCGGGAACTACACCCGCGAAGAAGGAAGCCTCTTCGGCTGCAAAGAGCATGGGTACAGGCGATGGAACTGCCCCTTCGGCCAAGGTGGATACCAACAAAGAGCAAGGAACTGCTGATTCCGCTTCTAAAGCAGCAGGGGCGTCTGATTCAGAGAACCAAGATCGGGCTGCTGCGAACGGAAGTTAAGTTTTTCATGTTCACTGAAGCTGGAGCCGGAAAGGAGTGAGACGTCGTGAAAGAGCTGGTACAGGACCGTTTGAGCAAGATGGACGATTTAGAGCAGAGACGTTTACTGAAAAATATGATGGCGGGGGTATTTATGAACCTCGTCGAATATCAGGAAGAAATGACCCGCCAGCTAGAACGGCGGGTATTTGAGGAAATTGAGAATACGGAAGAAAAGATTGATGTGTACGTGTCATTGACATCGCGTGAGGACTATGACCCGATTCATGAATTTTTATATCCTGTGTTACCGTCTGATACGGAGGAAAAGCAGATGGACATCAGCCGTGTGGCAGAGGTGGTACGCGAAGGCGGTGCGATGCCGCTGTTTACGCTTTTTCTTGAGATGGAGACCGAACGAATCTCAGCGCTGGTGCGCAGCAAGCGAATTTTCTCAGGAATGTTGGTCACGGAAACCGACAATTATCCGATTCGTTTTCGTCTGGAGCATAACCGTTCTTATATTTTGGAGATTGAGCAGTTATATCACACGTTTATGCAAAATGGCATGCCGTGGAAAACAATTAATCACCCGTACGCTTATAAGTTTGTGGACTGTGTATTGATTGGTGGAGACGGCGAGCCGGCTGCCCATGAAGAAATTCATGAAATTACAATTTCATTGGAGGAATTCGACGTTTTTAAGAAGGGCGACGTTTTTCCACTTTGGAACATTGAAAGGCTATCTCTAAAGAACAGCGGTTTTCCTATACCCGCTATGGATCGTGTGAATTATGAGCATGTGCTGCCTTTGCGAAAAACAGGTCCTGAGCATGGTTATTTGATTGACGGGACTGAAGGTGATATCCGGTATATCAAGCGTACAGAAGAGGAACTGACGATTGTCACACCACGTGATAAGTCTGGCGAATGGAATGTGTTGAAGGTTACGAAGCCTGTTACAACGAGACTTAGTCGTCAGACTTATCCGTTATTGTCCAATCGGCGACAGGACAGCTTTTTGGGCCGCTATGCAGGAAAACAGGCCGTGATTGTCCGTGCCAAAGCGGAAATCATGCGCATCGTAAACTCGTTTGAAGCAGCACAGGGGCTGGAGCTGGAACGTGTGGACATCTGGGGAGGTGCAGGGAGAAATGATGTAAGCAACCTGTTAACCAAAACCCAGACGTATCCATTAAATCCGTTTGTCAGCGATAACGTACGGACAGAGGAAGGCAAGCAGATCATGCGTTTGGGGTTCAGACGTGGTTCTGACGATGTTTTTCCCACCGCGCCTGCTTATATTTTATCCGATTTAATGAGCTTTCTGGTATCGGAAGTGCAGATGTATTTTCCGGAGTACAAGTGTGAAGGAGAATGGGTGTGAATTACGTCTGGGATTTGCTCATGCGCGCGAGGGAACAGGGGCTGGATGTAGATAAATTCTGCTTCGTACCCGCTGTCAGCTACTCTCCGTATATGGAGCTTAGTCTGGCAGAGTTGAATACTTCCCATTTGGAGCAGGTAGTGGAAATAAATCCGTACTACCGCTTTTATTCTATTTTTCGGGATCTGTTTCCACCGGATGCTGAAGAGTATCTGGAGCTGAGAGAATCGCTATTTGATATTATGATGCATTTTCTGGCGGAAATGGACTTGTATCAAGGGATGAATCGGCGGGAGTACCATATCCGGTTTGTTCGGCGTGATATTGCAGAGGGCATTTTTGGCCCGAAGGTAAAGGAAGGCTTTGGGCAATTAAACCGTGAGGATCAGGACGCGATTGCTGAAGGATTGCTGCGCCTGTATGAGACGGGAGAAGCCGTACATCTGCTAAAAGAAACGATGCGGCGCGTCTTTCATCGCTCAATCATTTACACCAATTGTGAGGAAAAAGACGAACTGCTCATCTATATCGGCCAAGAGGAGACACCGTTGTCACGGATTAAAGTGGATTTGATTCTGGATTTGTTTCTTCCGGCACGTTTTACGACGGAATTGTATTGGACAAGTCATTTCGGCATTTTAGAGGAAGATCCTACGATGAAAATAGACGCTATCGCCCTCTATTAAGGCTAAATGGCTAAGAAAGGACATGTGAACGATGAACGGACCCTATACATACAGGTTGCTAGACCCGCTCACCGATCGAAAAAGCATACGCTTCACGGCGAAATACACGCGGGCGGAATTGGAGCAAATGACGACCTTTCAGTTACGCGGAATATGCGATAAGGAACGACTGGTCGAGGGCTTTGCCAATCGCCTGGCACGTGAAGAATTGATTCGCGTGATTTTGCGATTTCGGAGCGCGGAAGAGCATTTACTCATCACAAGGCCGAACCCTGGCGGTTTTGAACGCATGGAATCGGCACTACAGCGAAACTGGAACGACCGTCGACAGGAGAGCAGCGGTATCCGGGTTCCCGCTAAAATCACGCTGTATCAGGGTGTACGCACAGGTCGCATGGACAACTACCGGATCGAATCCGATTTGCCCTGGCTGAGCTCATCTAATGTGCTGCTGGTGAATGCGACAGGAGAACTGTGCGGTGTTTTGAATTTGGTGAAGGATGAGGGACGAACAGGCGTATATTATCTTTCTCGTCATCGCGACGCTGAACTGCGAGAGACGTCCAATCATAGTTATAGCCTGCTATTTCTGCGAAGACAGGAATCAGAATATTTTTATAACCTCTACTATGGAGATAAGCCGATGCTGCCGCTGAAGCTTCAAGGTCACCGGGTTCCGGTGGCAGAGCTGATCATTCGAGGCACGGAAACTACAGATGCGGTACTTGCGATTGATTTTGGCACCTCTAACACCACAGCAGGTGCTTATTTGGATAGCTCCTACGTTACGGCCCCTGATACAGGTATGAGCAGCACAGTAAGGCTGAACGCCATCAATTATGTGTCATTCCCCGGCCCAGAAGGGGCAGAAGGCGACTGGATCGAAGTATTGCCGACTGCTATTCGCGTCGCAGACTGCTCCAATCCGGAACATATCCTTTATGTATTTGGGGAGGATGCATTACGTGGATCTGACGTGGCAGGCAGCCGTGCGACAGTATTACGGGGAATCAAGCGGTGGGTCAACGACTACAAGCGAATCGAGGAATTAATGGATTCCGAGGGGAATACAGCAACTGCCTCCCGCAGCGATATTTTAGCTGCTTTTATCCGTTATGTGATTGCTACAGCCGAGCAGCAATTTAAGTGTCGGTTCCGCAATCTGCACTTTTCTGCTCCGGTCAAGCTGCAGCCCCAGTTTATAGAGATGTTTAGCGATATTTTGCCTGATTACCGGATTGAAACGGAGGATGCGTTGGACGAAGGGTTGGCTGTGCTGTACAACACGCTGGCAGACCAGATGGAACGAGGGACTTTTGCGGACGGTGAGGAGTATCAGGCACTTGTCATTGATTGTGGTGGAGGCACGACAGATTTGTCTTCCTGCCGATTCCGAATTGAGGACGGACGTATTGCTTACAAGCTGGATATTCACACAACGTATGAAAATGGGGATACCAATTTTGGCGGAAACAATCTGACGTATCGGATTATGCAGTTTATGAAAATTGTATTTGCAGGTTATTATGCTGCCGAGACGCGCTTGCCTGACACCGATATTGATGCCCTGATCGGCATTCCTTCGGGAGATTTGTACCGTCATGTGGATGAGTTTGGTGTAGATGCTGTATATGCGGGACTGGAGGAACGCTACCGAGAGGCAGAGGCCATCTTGCCTACCGCATTCAAACAGTATGAACATGCTACACGGGATGAATATCAGCGGGTACTGAGTAATTTTCATCTGTTGTGGAGCGCGGCAGAAAATATGAAAAAGGAATTTTTTCTACGTACGGGGATCTTGCGCAGCCGCTTCGAATCTGAGCAGGTATTATCTGCTGAAAGCGACCTGAACATTGCAGTGATGGACCGTTGGCTGGTTTCAGTCATCGAGAACGGACGGTTTCGTGATGAATATGGCTTGCCTGATGTGGTGTTTAACATTCGGGAGATACAGCAACTTCTTAAGGCAGATATCTACAATATTGTGCGCAAGTTTCTGGATGATTTTTATCAGGAGGGGCGCTTGCAGGATTATTCGATTATCAAGCTAACTGGGCAGTCCTGCCGAATTGACGTATTTCGCGAAGCACTCAAGGAATTTGTACCGGGGCGCAGTATTGAGTTCCGTCAAAAGGCAGAGGACCTCAGCCGGGTACCTGAGTTGAAAATGGCCTGTCTGCGCGGGGCTATCCGTTACCTGAACGCTAAAAAAATGGGCACGATTGAGCCTGTCATTACCAATCATATTCCGGCTATTCCGTACACGGTCAGCGCATGGACGCATACGGGGCGCGAAAAGGAGCTGATTGCGAGTTTAGAGAGCAACCGGGTGCGCGGTTCCATTTCCCGGCCGTCCCATGCAGCCGAGGTGGAGTTCTTCCTGACGGCCGACGGCGGCAAGCTGCGTCAGCGCCATGTATATCGTAGTCGGCCAGAAGCTTTTGAACCCATGCCGTATGAGGAAATTGCCGTGTTGTACGGGCGGGATATCCCGCAAGATGATACGGACTCCATCCGTAATGAGGAAACGAAATATTTTGTTTTTGTCGGGGATAGCCGCTGGGGCTTTTATGTAGTTCCGATTACCCGTCGAGATGAATTGCTGCATCTGGGTCCCAAACGCTTTTTTGCCTTCGAAAATGATCTCTCCGAGCTGGATTTCTTTGACGGCACGAAATAGTAAATTAAGGATTTCACAAAATGCTGAAATCAGAAAAGTACACAACACTTGGAGGGGATAACGTGCTGTATGCAGGTTTTTGGAAGCGAACTTTGGCTTATATCATCGATAGCCTTATTTTAGGATTTGTATTTATGATTATTGGATTGATCTGGGGTGTAATTCAGCTTTTTGGGAACTGGGCGCCATCTCCGGCAGAAAGCTCTATGCTGACAGACGGGCCGTCTGCTATTTTTACAATGCGATTATTAGGACAGACTTTGCTGAATTGGGGAGCTATATGGCTATACTATGCGCTTATGGAATCATCCAAATGCAAAGCCACGGTGGGCAAGCTGGCTCTCGGCATCGTTGTAGTAGATGAGTTTAATCACAAGCTCAGCTTTGGACGTGCGAGTGCCCGCTACTGGAGTAAGCTTATATCGGTCATCATTTTGTTCATCGGTTTTATCATGGCAGCCTTTACGGCGAGAAAACAGGCCCTTCACGATCTAATCGCTCGTACCTATGTTGTGGACAAACGCGAGCTGAATTATATCCTTCGTGAGCAGGCTGAACGCGGAGCCGGGATGTAAAGGTGGATAAATAGATTCTAAGATTATTATGAACCGTAGTTTTCAATCAGGGGGAGCACGATGGATATACGCAGATTTTTAGAAAAGAATATTCGCCTATTTACTGGATTACTTGGAGTAAGTAAAGCTCAACCCATCGATGATGCAGTTCCTGTTCCGCCTCCTGCACCCGGTGTGAATCGGCTATCTGTTCCCCTAAATAAAGAAGAATAGAGAAAGGAGGGGAGCACCATGTTAACGCATATCGTTCCGAAGTTTGAGAAGGGCCGTATTCTTAAAACCGAGATGCTAGAGAACCTGCGAGACTACCCTCGCAGTTTTCTGGATATCAGGTATCAGGATTTTTCGGATGGCATTATCACCGGAATGAACCTAACTGTCGGGGAGAACACGCTGACCATTGGTAGAGGCATCGTGAAGCACAAGGATAGACTATACCTGCTGGAGCAGGAGCGGGAAGTGCCGTATGCGGCTACAGGCCGGCTATCGGTGTTGAAGTTGCTCTTTTTGGAACAAACAGATCGCCCGGATTTCACAGTCCATCATGCAGATATCGTGCTGGAGGATGAGGCAGAGATCGGTCTGGATGAGATGGAGCTGGGCCGATTCAAGCTTAAAGATGGAGCTGTGCTTCGCTCGGATTATCAGGATTTTGCTGACATGGCTACCGAATTCAATACATGGAGCGATATTTATGCTCCTTTTGCGGGTTTGAAGCAGAGTACATTGCGCCCGGAAACGATGCGCTACTTCGCATCCGAACTGCTTAAAAGTGGTGCCACAGATCCGATGGATTGTATGTTTGCGCTCATATGCCTGAACTCAGAAGCCGTAGACAGGGAGTCCATCCAGCATTACATTGCAAACCGAAATGGTGCGGAATACAGAGATTATTCTCATGCTCAGTTGCATAGACAGTTAGTTCTTATTCTAGAAGGCGCCGGACGTGGAAAACGAACAGCAGGACGTTGGCAGGGCGGCGGAGCCGGACGGATGATTGTGGATTAGAAAATCAGGTAGAGGAGTGTGCATTATGAAATATGAGGATGAAAAGATTTTGGATCGGCTCCGTGAGATGGAGAAGCTGAAGAGGCCTAACAATATTTTAGCAGGACCCATAATCATTAACGGTCAATCCTATGTGTTTGAAGAGCGATCTTTTTTTAAGGATCGGCTGAAAATGCATGTCCCCTCTATCTTTACTCCAATGCCTAAGCATTTGCAAAAGATTAAATATCCTCATGAGCAACGTCCAGAAATGATTTTGACGAATGATTTGGGCAGTGTGGATGTTACGCTGAATCGGGTGGACCAGACGTTACAAGATGAATGGGTGGAGCAGCTCACTTCTGGCATGAAGGCCATGATGAAAAATATGAATCCTGCCCATGTATTTTATGATGAAAAAATAGAAGAGGTATTTGGTAAGCAGATTGGCTATTTTGACTTTAAAAGTCCTGCGCTGGACCAGCCCATCTACCACAATATGTTCTACTTTGAGCTGGAAGGAAAGACGGTCATGGGAACATTTTGTTGTCCGTATAAGCAGTATGCTGAATGGCGGGATGTCGCCCTGCAGATGATTCGTACCATTCAAACGGTTGACGAGGCAGAAAAGGAGGGATATGAATGAGTAACCCCATTTACACCACAGCAGATGTTCAGGTGGCCCCTTATCAGTTTCAGCGCGTATTAAGTATCCATCTCATTAAACAGTTAAACGAACATGTGAGCTTCTGCATACGTGGAATTGTTTCGGAGGACAAGCTGGATCAATACGTAGAAAAAGCAGATGAAGATGAGCACATCGAAGTCTTCTTAAAAAGTGAAGGCAAGGAGTTCCGGTTTTTTCAGGGAATCGTCACGAATATTGCTGTAAAAGCTGTAAACGGAGTACGCGAGCTTACGATTGAGGCTAGCAGTGAAACCTTAATGATGGACATTCGCCCTAAACGTCGTTCATTCCAAAAAACAGGAGAGTCGTATAACAAACTGTTTTCGCATGTTACAAGTTCATATACTGATGCAGAAGTGATTGATGAGGCTTCTCATGGCGCAGCTATCGGTGAATTATTAGTGCAATACAATGAAACGGACTGGGCTTTTGTCAAAAGAATTGCTTCTCGGCTACATGCTGCTTTAATTCCAATTACGATGCAACAAGGACTGAAATATGTGATTGGTGTCCCCCATTCTAGTGCCCCTCAACCGCTGAACGAACATAACTATTCCATAAAAAAAGACTTGAAGGAGCACAAGCTCATGTCCCGTAACGGGTTGCCGGAGTATGGCGAGTCTAACAGCTTGAGCTATGAAGTGACCAGCAACAAAGTGCTAGAACTCGGTAGTTCCGTCATTTTTCATAAAAGAACGCTTTACATAGCTAGGGCGGAGACGACCACAGAAGGAAATCTGATCGTTAATCGTTACATTTTACGGGATGCACATGGGTTAAAATGCCCAACCGTCTATGCCTATGATCTGTCAGGAGCCTCTCTGTTTGGTAAGGTGATTGATATTTCCAAAGAAAAGGTGAAAATCAAGCTGGAAATTGATCAAGGTTCGACTGCATCCGGGGCTATGTGGTTTCCCTATTCTACGGTATATTCTTCTCCTGATGGGAGCGGCTGGTATGTCATGCCGGAAGCAGGGGATCAAATTCGTCTGTACTTTCCGGATGAAAGGGAGCAGCATGCTTTTGCCGCCAGTTCTGTCGATCTTGCCTCCTCTGATCCTGTTAAAAGAAGTGATCCTGCGGTCAAAAGTATTAGCACCAAATACGGCAAACAAGTCGTTTTCAAGCCTGGTGCAGTAGAAATTATCAACAGTGGGCAAATGCTAATGCGTCTCACGGATGAAGGCGGGATCGAAATTAACAGTAACAAAAAAATAACCCTATCTGCTCAGGAAGATATCCAGATTACAGGGGGAGCGAAAATTATTATGGAGGGGAAAGAAGGCGTAAGTTTTATTCAATCCGGAGCCAAACTCGACATCATGGACGATGTGAGATTAACCGGGGGTAAGGTGAACATTGAATGAAGCTCATGGATCGGGATGCTGCGTTGCAGGATTTGCTGGAAAAGCACGTATTTACGGAATGGATACATGATTTGGCTCTTATTGAAAACAACTTTCTGACGCGCCAGCAAGCTATTGAAGACGAGCTTATAGCAGCTTTAGAGTCGATATGCCAGCTCGCTACCCTTCAGCACGAGCAAGGTCGTAAGGGGGATATTCGATATATTTATATCTCCTTGCTCAGAACTCGTGTTATGAGAAATAAAGCGGTTTATCGTATAGATGCCTATGATGAAAATTGGTTTCTGGATGAGACTGAATGCGCTGTGGAATGGTCGGCAGACTTTGTTTTCGGGCCTCTGTTCAATCGCATGACTAAGCTGGAAAAGCTTAAATCAGATTATGCCCGTAAGATCACGACGATGGATATTGAACAAATTCAACAAATTGAGGCGGTCAAATACCATCTGCTCACTGTTGAGTTCTTGAAAAGCCAGATGCCAGTTCTTATCGCTTCCCCTTCGTTAGAAAGGATGCCAAAAGCAAATGTATGCACGATATTTGCTGGAGAATATCGAGATGATAGCGAAATATTGTGCCGTTTTACGCGTAGTGAGGGAGCCGAGGCACGAGAGGGGGAATCTTCATGGATTATTTCCTCTTAAAGCAGGATGTGCGGTATACCCATGTTCCTGCGCTACAAAAGGTGATGGAAACGATTGACCCGTGGAAGCTGTATGATTTGCAGCCGGAGGATATTGTCAAGCCATTGATGTTTCACGTGAAGGCAGATGCAGAAAGTATTTTTAATGATTATCTAGAAGGTCCCATTCCACTCATTTCAGATGCTTTAAAACGCCTTGTCCAGGCCTATGTGCCGGAGATGCCTATGAAATTAACGATACTTACTCAGATCGAACAGAAGATACAGAAGAATTACTATATACCTTTTGCGGAGCGGCTTGCAGCAGTACATCCAGAAAGCGAATGGAATTTGGATCAAAGTGTGCTTAGAAAGCTGGTATTACAAGCAGATGCTATTCGGGGCCACAAGATATTTACAATCCAGGAGAGTGCTACCCCGATGATCATCGTCCGTTTGGACGTGGCGGAAAGTATATTGCGGCGTGATTACACAGGGATCGCTTTGGAGCAAGTCCAGGTGAAATAGGGAGGGAAAGGGCATATGTCAGACAATGAGTATTATGTCGTACGGGGGGCCTGTATGCGTTGCACTTGCGGGACCCATCCTCGAAAGATCAATTTGCCGAACAGCCACGGGGCTCTTGTTAATGGTAAACCTATGATGAATGAAGGAGATTATTCTCCTGAGAATGTCCCTCATTTTGGAATTTGTAACAGTCCAGAACAGCCGAGTGCCGAGACGATATATCTGATCGCCGAAGATGGCTCCACAATCTCAGGGAAGCCATGCCTGCCGATGCTGACGGATAAGTGGAAAAACACAAAAGAACAGACAAAGGTGGAAGGCCAGCCAGCCTTGACGACCTCTTCATTTCAGACTTGTTTATATCATGGGTTTATCGAATTTCATACGAATGGCCAGCAGGAGGAGTAGCTGGAAGGGAGGTTTGAAAACATGATAGGATATGATCAGATTCGAATAGATTCCCCCTACCCCATTCAGGTCTTAAAGGATGTTCAGATCGAGTGGAAGCCGGGTGAGCATGGGCGTATTACACTCACAGGTATTTGTAAGGAGTCGAGTCATGCCACGGCTGCGCTAGATGCGACCTCAGAGGATCAGCTACATGTGTATGCGCAGAATGGACAAGAGGAAATCAGCTTGTTTAAGGGTGTCGTCCATACAGTGGAAGTTGAGAACCATAATGGAGTATATACACTTACACTGGAAGGAATCAGTGGCTCATTTGAGCTGGATATTGTTAAAAGAAAGCGGTCATTTCCTGAGGAAAAACAAACATATAAACAGTTAGTGAATAAGCTTGCTCAAGGCTATGAGCGAAGTGATGTCTTGTACCAGACCGGAGAGCAGTCGGTAGGCGAAGCCATTTTACAATATGATGAAACCGACTGGGAGCTTATGAAACGGATGGCGAGCCGTTTACATACAGTGGTGGTCAGCGACATATGGGAGTCCGCATCGCCGAAGCTGTATTTCGGCATGCTTGCTGGCACCCAGCGAACGATTCGCAAGGATACGCCATATACGGCAAGTAAAGATTTAAAGGGCTATCAGCGGGCAGGCGGAACGTCAGCCGGACTACATGATACCGACTTTTTCAAATACGAGATTGAGAGCGGAGAACGGTATGCTCTTGGAGATGAGGTGCAATTTCGCCAGAAAACAATGATTGTAACTGAATTGCGAAGCCGCATGGAAAAGGGACATTTGCTATTCAGTTATGTGTTGGCCCGCGCAGAGGGCATTCGCAGTGATTTCATCTCCAATCCCAAAACAATCGGAATTTCTCTGGAAGGAGAGGTCCTTGCGGTACGGGGAGAGGAAGTGAAGATGCGGCTGGCGATTGATAAGGATGATGGGGTATCCGAGCCGCATTGGTATCCGTTCGCTCCCCCAACGGGAAGTGCGATGTACAGTATGCCAAAGGTGGGAACACAGGCAAGCCTGTATTTTCCAGATGCGTCTGGTTCCAGAGCAATGATTTTGGGTGCGGTTCGTACAAATGGAGACGGGTGTGCGAAAACGAGTAATCCCAATGACCGATATTTTGGTACGGAGCATGGAAGTGAGCTGAAAATGGCACCAGGTCGCATCCATATCATGGGTGATGCGGGTGGGACATTGCAGATGAGTCTGGACGATGCTACTGGGATTGAAATAACTAGTCCCAAGAAGTTATCGTTAGAAGCAGAGCAGGAAATCATTCTGAATACGCCGAAGAAAATCATTATTGATGGAACAAGTCAGGTCATGGCGTATCAGACGGGAGGAAGCACGGGGCTTTCGGTAGAAAACGAATACCACGTGTTGGGAGGAAACGTCTGGGCTGACGGTAGCGACCGAACTGCATATCCGCCGTTTGATGATGAACCGAAGGAAGGCGAGCCCCCTCCACCACCGCCGCCCCCTGAACCGTTTAACTGGGGCAAGCTAGGGATGAATATTTTGGGCGGTTTGGCGGTTGTGGCAGCTGTAGCCGTGGTGGCGGCCGTTACGGTAGCGACACTTGGAGCGGGTACGGTGGTCATTGCGGCGGTAGCCGGAGGAGCACTGCTTGCAGGCGGCTTGGGCGTAGCGAGTTTGGCGGCATCGGATATCGCCCGAGGGGAAGTGAGCGACTTTAGTGACTATGCCCTGACCGGCTTAAAAGAAGCGGGGATCGGGGCAGTGTCTGGAGCGATCTTTGGTCCACTCGGTGTAGGAGGAACGTTGCTAAGAAAAGCAGCGATCGGCGGTGTGACAAATGCCGCGGAAAATCTGGCGAGTCAGGTGCTAAGTGGTGAGAAGATCAACTGGGGCTCAGTAGCAAAGGACGCAGGACTGGGCTTTGTCACTGTGGGCGTACTGGATTCCAAAGTAGGCAAGGCCATTGGCGGATTCGCTGAAAAAGTAGGCAGCAAGGTTACACCGCAATGGATTAGCAAAGGTGTAGATGCAGTCGGGGCAGGCTTTGGCAAAGCTGTAACCAAGCTGGAGCAGGCCGGCAGTAAATTGGGTCAGAAGTTCAATGAGCAACTGAGTAAAATGGCAGACGGCCTCAGCCCCGGGAAGTTGGCCACAGCCAACGGAGCGCCAGTTCCGCACGTTAATAAGATAGACAGCGGACCACTTCCACAGACGGATGTGCAGAAGAATTACAACAAGGTCATGAAGGAAATGGAAGAGAGCGCGGCGAAAAAGGTTGAGGGGACGGGTAAAGGTGATTCAGGTGGTAGTAAGGCTGACAATATCAAAAAAGAAATTAAAACTTTAGATGAACAAATAGCGAAATTGAAAAAAGAAGGAAATGAGGATGACCTCAAAAGATTAACACGTAAAAGAAACAAATTGGCAAACAAACTAGATACTAAAGATGAAATTAGTGATAATTTTGACTTGAAAGACGCAAAAGAACATGAAAGAAAAATCGATAACTCTAAATATTTTAGTCATGATAAAGGTGATTTTGGAGAAGAAGTAGCGAAAAAAGTAGCAAAAGATAACAATTTAGGTGAAGACATTTCAGATTTTTTCCAAACAGGTAGGAACGGTGTAGATGCGACATTTTTATCAAAGGGTCCTCCACCAAAATTAACAATGATTGAATCAAAAGCATCAGATTCCGCCAGTTTTAGTTATTCTAATAAACAAAAATTGGGAGGGGAAGCTTATTTTCAAGATATGCTAAAAAGTAGCAATTCAATATATGCGGCTTTTCAGACTAAATTGAAAAAACTAAAAAAGGAGTATCCTGGATTGCAATTTGATTTTATTAGGGTAGAAACAGATTTAAAGATAACCAAAACTGGATTTGGTGTAGACGAATTAAAGATAAAAGATTGGAACAAAGCAATAGACTAACCTTAAGGAGGACATAATGCTAAATCCAAAAAAACTAGAAATGGCGTATAGAAGATACAGTAAAAACTTTGTTGACGGGATCAAATTTGAAGAAATTAAAAATGAATATGAAGAGTGCCAAAGTGAAATAATTAATATCGTCGATTTGAATGCCGTAGAGAAGGATCATATTTTATTAATAGATTTAGACTCAGTTTTCTCATATTACCTCTCAAAATGGAAGTACGATGTTTTAATTAATGGTGGAAATAGAGTAGAAGAATTGAAAAAGATGCAAATGGTCGTTTTTTACCAGTGTATGGGGCAAGATCTTTATAAAATCCGTTACCCTGGGATGATGCCAGAATACTCGTTTCGGGAAGTCATAACAGCCTTAATTCATTTCACGATGTTTGGGTGGGAGAAAGAAGAAAACATATTATTTGACTTTATAGAGAACAACCTTGGAAGTAATATACTAGAAGCTAATGAATGGAACAAACATACGTGGTTTTTATTGGAGTTATACTTACAATATAGAAATAAAACTATTGCGGGAACGAGTCAATACTTGCATATAGCTGTGAAAGAAAAATTCAAGGAAGCTGGGCTTCGATACGATTTAATACCGGAAGACCTGGATGTTTATAAGGGAGTGTTGGAGCAATGGAAAACTCGTGATTCGGAAGTAATTAACCGCCTGATTGGTGAAATGTCACTTTACCACTCGATGTTAGCCTCAGAAATAGGCGAGTCCATGGAATTTGGCGACTTTAGATATGGATTCTATCCATATGAAATATTGTTCTTGCTTTATGTAAGGAATAAATTGAGTCTACCTGTTTTCAATCATTTTGACGATGTATTGATGAACACGCCAGAAGCGAAAATGGAAATTGGAGATCATGAATCTTATCCGGAATGGGACAGGCTGTTGCGCCTCATAGATAACTTTTATCGTAAAAATTATCCCGAATATATTCCGAATAAACATGGGGAATTGTTTCAATAATTATAAGCGGAGGAAATCAACATGTCTGATGAGGAAATCGTACAGCTCATATTTGAAGATCGCCAAGACATGGAAGTCATTCTAAGTGATTTGGAGGAGTTAAGTATCTACGAAAGTGTATTAAAATATGGTCTGTCTACGAAGAAATTTCTCTATCTTGATTATCGAGGTGAGCAATCTATGGAGATTGTTAACTATATTTTGGATTATGAATTTGCTCATAACCTTGAGTTGGCTTCCCAGGAGGAATTGGAGAAATTGGGGGAATTTGAATATGAGTATGTGCCTGACAAGATAAAAAAAGTCAATAATCTCATTTATCCAAAAAAGTATGGATTGTTTGCTTATCCAACTGGTGGCGACTATTATGCCCTATTTATTGCCAAACTGGAGCACAAATCTAAACTGCTGCGAGAAGATCTATTGGTTGATGAATGGACACCTCCCAAAGAAAGATGTATACAGTATTATTATTAACCCCACTTTCGTACTATAAATCTCTGATCTAACTCCTTGTAAACTTTCCAAAGCTTGTTCCAACTTGAACGATGAGGGGGAATGAGCTTTTTTGCATGCTCAAAATCAAAGGAGGGCAAGATAAATGGCAAAGTAGGTTCTGGCAGGAGAAGGAAAATTAGGATTGATTTCACAGACACAAGCAGAGTATCAGGAGATAAGAGGCTACTGCCAGAAAGTACGAGGGTCACGGCAACAGGCGGACAGTTAAGATGCGCTGATAGTAGTCAACATTATCTACGGCATGATGAAGGACAAAACAGTATTCCGCATGTCTGTACAAGCAGAAAAAAAGAAAACTAAACAGATGGATTGCTAGAATTTTAGCAACCACCTTACTAATCAATAGATTAGCTTTACAACATAGGGAACGGATAGTGCTACAGACAAAAGCTAATTGAGAATTAGAGATCTTGCTAGGGAGCAGTTAGAGAAGCATGTTCAGTTCCTCAAAGACGAGAGTAACAATTCAATCCAAGTGTAATGGAATTGAATCCTGACTTAATTAAGACAGTACAAGAAACAAGAGGAAAGCCAATAACGACCCCAAAAATCCGTACAAGGATGATGAAAGTTTCAAATCATGGCATGTTGAAAATTGTGCTGAGATTCAGGCGGTCATCGACTTTTATGGTCACATTAAAAATAGAAAATATACTAGTAAGTATCTTTAAAGGTAAAGAGAAGTACTACCAGCCATGTAAAACTGTGAAAAGACATTTTTTGATTTTATCAATGACTTTCATGAATAGTATTTTTGAATAAATAGGAGAATGCTTATGGATAACTTATCATATGATGCGAGAGAAATACTAATACAAGCAGGATGGAAACCAATTAATGAGGTTGACCTAACCGCAACAGTAAAGTTTTTAGAAGCAATGGGGTATCAAGTATTCGATTCAGTGATTGATGCACTAAGCGTATTTGGTGGAATCGAATATAAATTTAAGCATCCCGATGGAAGTTTGGAAACCTTTATTTTTAGTCCTGAAGAAGCTGTAGGGGATTATTATGAAAAAGAAGACTTCGAGGAATTTGAGGCACGAGTAAAAGAGCCGCTTGTTGTAGTTGGAGAAGCATATCGCGGAAATTTAATAATGTTTATTTCGAAATCCGGGAAGGTATACGGAAAAAATGGATATTCATTATTCAAGTTCGGAGATAACATCTTCGAAGCACTAGATACTCTATGTTTATTTAGAAAACCAGAAGAGGTAGAATAATAAAGTTCAGCTATCGGCTGAAAGGAACCTAGGCAAGATGACGGCGGACATGAATTGCAACTTTTAATAAGGTTAGTACAACAACTATAGTAATGAAGGTAGACAAAGAAAGTTACTTTAATCGCAGTTCAACTACGCGTAGCAGGGATTATTGTGTGAGAAAACCATTTGGTGACGACCGGTCAACCGATACAGGTAAAAGGATAAGTTTTAGGTTAGCACCCTTACCCTCTAATACAATCCGAAATTAACTTTACCTTTGTTTCTAAGTCGTGAGCCTGTTTGGGACAGAGGCGGGGGCGTAACAATAGATTTGTGGGAAAGGTGGTTTGATAAGTTATGAAGTACGGAGTACACAGTAATTAGTTGAAGAGGTTATTCAATTCTCAAATTCTATGATGGATTTTCCAAAAACACAGAGACCTCAAAATATTGTTACAATTAATCAATATGAAGAGGCGAAAAGGCTAGCCATTACTGAAGTTTTCGGTGAAGATGAATATACTTGGTCCGATATAAGACAACTTGAAATGGGAAAAGTTAAGGGGAAGTTGTATAAATTAGATTCTTCCCAAAAACCTAGTGGTTTGGATGAATTAACTGGATTAATAGCTGATTGTCTTAGAAGTCAAATAACGGACTCTTATAGTGATTTTTTTGAAAGTGTTGTAGTAGATTTGAGAAACTGCGCAATAAATCGTGCAATAAATGGTGAGATTGAAAATTTTTACAAACAAATTTTTAGAATCTATAAGGCTGGTGGTTTTCCATGTGGGTGGGATGGTGATTACCCAGAAGAAGGAAAACTTATTGCTTACTTTGCTTAAAAACAGTAATGCTTTTGTTTACTTTTTTTGACTAAGGGATTGTAGATACAATCAATAAGTAGAACGTTATACCAAACTTAAACAAATACTTGAAAAAATCAAGAAAGCTTATTCCAACCAACTTGATCCAATGAGAGAAATAAGCTTTTTTTATATCTAAAAGCATTAGTAAAAATAATCAGAGCACTCCAAAAATAGGCAGCAAGGTCGCACTATAAATATTTATTTCAAAAAATAAAACTAAACTGAGGGGAAGAAAATGAGCGAAGTAAAGGATTTTTACGATAATACAATATCTAAAATTGACTTTTTCAGTAACTGTGGGGATGCTATTAATGCTACACTCAATGTTAATGTTACGCAAGTACGTAACTGGGTTGATGTTGAAAAAAAAGTTAATTCTACTTGGGATAATGTTAGACTCCAAATAAGAAATCAACTAACTTCGACTCTACATGAGAATTGGCGAGAAGAATACAGACAGTGGAATAATATTACTATGGAGGCTAAATTATTACTTAAGGATGGAGTCCTTAAAAATATTTCTACATTTATAGAAAGAAATAAATTAAACAATTGTATATATGAGAGCGTTGAGTGGGATTTGCTTACTGCAATGATGGAGTATGCATATAGCACGTATGTAAAACCAGGTTTTCATACAGAATTGTTGGAAATATATAATTCAGGACATATACCTTGTGGTTGGAAAGGTAAGTGGCCTCAAGGAAGCCTATTGGTATTCTAACAGCCTATGGGAGGACTTCAATACAAAGAGATTGCTTATAAGAGGAAGTGATAATATTGGATATAAATAATCAATTATTAGAACATTATAAGAAATACATTGGTGAGCCAGATTTAATAAATATAGAGACCGTTTCAGAAAGTCTAAATATAAACTTAATCATTTTTCGAGCAAACGACCAAAGAGACTTTCATACTATTATAACGTCAGGAATGAGCTTATTACCTGCACAAGTTTCAGAAGATAATAAAGATTGGGAATATACAGAACTTATCATGTATCTTCCGGCATCATGGCCTGTGGCTAAAGAGGATATTAAAGATTTTAAAGATTATTGGCCATTTGGTTGGCTAAGAAAACTTGGCAAGTTCCCGCATGAAAGAAACACATGGTTTTGTTATGGAGACACTATACCTAATGGGGATCCTCCAGAACCAATTGCAAATGACAATAATTTCACTTGTATGCTATTATTACCTCCCATTCGTGAAGATGAAGGATTTAGCTCGTTAATGTTAAGTAAAGATAAAACCATACAATTTTTAGTTGTTTGTCCAATATATCAGGAAGAAATGGAATTTCAACTATCAAAAGGTTTTGGTGCTCTTCTTGAAAAGTTTGATGAATACAGCGTAAATGATATTGTTGAAGTTAATAGATTAAATACATGTAAATAAGGATATTAATAGCTAATAAAAGAGCGAGAATAACAGATTGTAAAAAGAATTTACACAATTAATTGACCCCAAAATTATAATTTATCTTAAAAAACTTATTTCACTCGAACATGAGAGGAATAAGTTTTTTCTTGTAGAGAATGACCAGTTGTGTGCTATGGTGACACTATCAAATACTGATGAATAGCCCCTAGTCTCCAAAACAAGCAGTGAACTCTTAGAAGGCTATTCAATGATTAGCTTATTTCTAATTAAATCGACCCTGTGTAAGCCTATACATTCTTTTAAATAAAAAAATTGACATATATTTAAAAACAGGACAAAAGTCACTAAGACTAAAGTCCTTTGTTAGATGAATTGTACATTCCTTAATCTGATGAAATTCGACATTTTTTATGCTAGACGGATGTATTCGAAATTAAGCTAGAAGTCAATGGGGGTGTCGTATCAAGGAATAATCCCTTTTTAGAAATTCATAAGTAGGAAACTGGCACGGAGAAGTAGTGCCATTGCGCAATTGTGCTTGTCCTTTATGAGTCTTTCTTATCGCTCATTCACTTATTATAAATTCAGTTCGATTAGATTAGAATATTTGCATACATATGTATAAAAATGAGTATTAAGTCTCGGAAACTCCCTTTGCTACTGCGAATTGACAAAATATGAAGCAGTGGCTAATATGGTTGGGGACACGGAAGATACTGGAATTTATAAAGGGGTAATGAGTTTTGAACAAGAGACTAGATAACAGATGTAGTAACAAAATGAAATGGGGCCAAACGATTTTTGGAGCGCTGTTGGCGCTTAGTCTGGTGTTACTCAGTGGGGGTAACGTGTGGGCCTCATCCAATGAACAATTAAAATGGATTGAGGGCGGCCGAAAGGTAGACCTGGGAAAAATGGCTACGGTTGAACTGGACTCATCTCTTCTTTTCTTAGATGCAGCTAACAAGGCAAAAGTAAGCAAGATGAATCATGAGAAGCCAACTGGCAAGGGAATGGGGAGTATATTTCCGAAAGATGAAAATCAAAATTGGGAAGTTGTTTTTGAATACGATGAACTTGGACACATCAAGGATGATGAAAAAGAAGACATCGATGCGGATGCCATTCTAGGTAGTTATAAAGAGGGTACGGAAGAGAGTAACAAGGAAAAAGCGGAAAGCGATCGTCTGTATGTTACGGGCTGGGATGTGGAACCTTTTTATAATGAGGCGACCCATAATCTAACCTGGTCTATGCTGGCGGAGGATGGGAACAAGGAAAAACTGATCAATTATAATGTTCGTTTGCTCACTCGTCAGGGTTATATCTCTGCAATATTAGTGTCCGATCCTGCGCATTTGGACGCAGATAAGAAGTTTTTGAATGAGAAAATATTACCCAAGCTGACAGTCAAATCAGGTGAGCGGTACGAGGAATTTAATGCTTCAACGGACAAAATTTCCGAATACGGCCTAACCGGATTGATTTTGGGAGGAGCAGGCTTGGCAGTAGCTAAAAAAGTAGGCTTGTTGGCATAGATAAAAAAACACTCCAACATAAAATTGCTGATAAAAAGGGATGGTGATTGAGGGCAAATCACCATCTCTTGCAGCTTTAGAAGCACACCAGGACATAAGTAGCTGAGCAGAACTAATTTACATGAACAGATGATCATGGAGACGATAGACCCGTGAATCATCTGTTTTTCTTTTTATCCCTTGTAATACTTTCGATACACCGCGGGCGTTGTGCCTTCATACTTTTTGAATATTTTAATAAAATACCCCGGCTCATTGAAGCCGAGCTCGCTACTGATCTGAGATACAGGAATATCTGTAGCTTCGAGCAATTGCTTCGCCCATTTAATCTTCAGGCGGGAAAGATAGCTGGAAAAGTTCTCCCCCGTTTCCTTGGCAAACAGCCGACTAAAATAGCTTGGGCTAATGTGGCACAAGTCAGCCATGGCTTTGAGAGAAAAAGTTTCACCCTTGTGCTCAAAAATATATTCAAAGGCGGGTTTTAGTACGGGATTTCCGCACGGAATATTCACATCTCCTGAGGAATTCAGATAGGCATCTGCTAAGAAATTATTCATTTCTTTCTTAAGGCTTTCGATATGCTCCAGCGAGTAGCCAGGAAGGATCTCGGACAACTGTGGAGTGGACTGTGTGGCCGACGCCTTCTCGAACATTTCTGCGAGAAGATTTTTGTTCATGGCTTCTTCAACAATATAATTACACAATAAGGATAACATGTTGGAGATCGTCTGAATTTCCTGATAGGTCATGGATGGCAGATCGGCGTAGTCGTTCTTAAGTTCCTCCCATTTGGAACTGTACAGTTTTTCATTTTTTGACGTGAGGATTTGCTCCAGCTGTAGGGCACTCGAAGGATCAGCTAAGCGGACCTGACCTGCCATGACAGCGCCGATGTACTTATCGTCAATAATGATCGGTACCGCGATGTCGACGATGTCATAATGACAGAGATAAATATAAGGTTTGTTGGAACGCACCGCTTCAAGTCCACCGCGAGAGTCACATTTTTGGCAGTAGGGAAGGAGATTCTCATCCTGGCGAACCTTCTTGCAGAACGATTGGCATTGGCTGTGGCTAGTTACGGGATTCCCTTTATAATCGACAGTGAGAATGGCTAATTGGGTAACGGATGCTAATGAATCCTGCAACTGCTCCCACTTTTTCAAATCAAAGATTTTCTGGATGCTCAAATGTTCACGTATCAAGATTCTCATCCCTTAATGGTAAAATATACTGTAAGCGATAACAAAAAAGTACAATTCGTGATCTTTAGTGCAAAAAAATACGATTGTAGATTATAATATATTCCTTGATTCCTCCAATGTAAAGTTTACATGGTTCGGTTATAGTTTTAATCAGAACGAAGCCAACACAATCATAAGGAGGAATTATAGATGAGAAAAGCTTTTATCAGCCCAAGCAAATATGTACAAGGTGAAAACGAATTGTTGAATTTGGGTTACTATGTGAGCACCTTCGGCAAATCCGCTTTACTGATTGCGCATCCTGCCGATGTGGCGCGGGTAAAAGATAAGCTTGATTCCACTTTGGGTAAATATAACGTGACCTTTATTGAAAGCGGTTTTATGGGCGAGTGTTCCAGACAAGAAGTGTCTAGACTTCAGGAAATTGCTACTGCGAATGGATGCGATTGTATCGTAGGTCTCGGGGGTGGGAAAGCGATCGACGCGGCGAAATGCGTGGCCCAAGGGGAAGCGCTTATCATCTGTCCAACGATTGCTGCGACGGATGCACCGACAAGTCACTCGGCCGTTCTTTACACCCCGGAAGGTGCTTTCGATGATTACGCCTATTTTAAGCAAAGTCCGAATGTCGTATTAGTCGACACCACCGTAATTGCCAATGCACCAACCCGATTCCTCGTATCAGGCATGGGTGATGCACTGTCGACTTACTTTGAAGCCCGTGCGACCTCCCGTTCTTACTCCAGGGTCAATGCCGGACTGCCTAACGGAGTACGCGAAGGACAGTGTGCGCCAGCAGTAGGTACAAATGCGGCGATTGCACTTGCAACGCTATGTTATGAAATGCTGTTGAAAGACGGTGCCAAAGCAAAAGCGGCATGTGATGAAAACCAGGTTACGCAAGCACTCGAGAATATCATTGAAACTAATATTTTACTCTCAGGCCTCGGCTTCGAGAGCGGCGGACTTGCGGCGGCCCATGCGATTCATGATGGACTCACGATTTTGGAAGGCACGCATCATTATTATCATGGGGAGAAAGTTGCATTCGGCACGATCGCACAGCTGGTGCTCGAAAATGCACCGACGGAAGAATTACATCAGGTACTGGATTTCTGTTTAGCCGTCGGTTTACCAGTCTGCTTGGCTGATATTGGCGTCGATCATATCAGCCAGGAAGAACTCATGGAAGTAGCTGCAAAGGCCTGCATTCTGGAGGAATCGATTCATTCCATGCCGTTTCCGGTCACAGTGGAGCAGGTTGCAGCGGCAATCGCTGCGGCCGACCGTATCGGGAGCCAGTACAAAGCGGAGGTAAAGTAGCATGAAAAAGGTCATCAACCGTGCGGAAAATTTGGTCCTTGAGATGTGCAGCGGTATTGCGCTCGCGCATCCCGAGCTGGAATTTCTGCCAAAATACAAAGTGCTCAAAAAAAAGGAATTGAACGCGGAGAAAGTAACGCTCATCAGCGGCGGTGGTAGCGGTCATGAGCCCGCCCACGCCGGATTTGTTGGCAAAGGGATGCTCGATGCCGCAGTCTGCGGTGATGTCTTCGCCTCTCCCTCACAAATTCAAGTATATCAGGCCATCCGAGCGACAACCGGGAAAAAAGGTGCGCTACTGATTATTAAAAATTACAGCGGCGATATTATGAACTTTAGAAACGGCGCCCATCTGGCCACTGAAGACGGTCTGGAAGTGGACTATGTAAAGGTTGAAGACGACATCGCTGTAGAAGACAGCCTATATACGGTCGGACGGCGCGGGGTGGCGGGAACGGTACTCGTCCATAAGATCGCGGGTGCAGCGGCGGAAGAGGGCCGGAGTCTGGCGGAAGTTAAAGCAGTGGCCGAGAAAGCTGCTGCGAATGTACGCAGTATCGGATTCGCATTGACTTCGTGTACCGTGCCGGCGAAGGGCACGCCAACATTAGAGCTCGGGCATGATGAAATCGAGTACGGCGTCGGCATTCACGGCGAGCCTGGGACCAGCCGTGAGAAGCTGACGGATGCGGATACGTTGGCAGGCAGAATGGTAACCGATCTCCTTCGAGACATGCAGATTGAAACTGGATTCAGCGGAGAAATAGCCCTGTTGATCAATGGTTTCGGCGGTACGCCTCTGCAAGAACTGTACCTCTTCAATCATTCGGTCACTCGCGAACTAGCAGCGAAGGGGATCACGATCGATCGCACTTTTGTCAACAATTATATGACGAGTATCGATATGGCAGGTATCTCGGTTTCCATCATGAAGCTGGACAACGAACTGAAAACGCTCCTTTCCCATGAAAGCAACGCACCTGCGTTCAAGGTGGCTGGACCTGTTGATCATGTCGTATTCACGGATATTTCAACTGTAGCAGACGAAAAGCGGCAAGTATCCTTTGCGGTGGAAACGGACCCAGCCTTAGCGGTTATTGAGAACAACAAAGTTACGTTGAACAATCTTATCTATTTAGTAGATAAGATGAGCGAGGTTATCATCAAGAATGAGGTACCTTTCTGCGATCTTGACTCTCATGCAGGCGACGGAGACTTTGGCATGAGCGTTGCTAAGGGATTTCGTCAGCTAAAACGGGAATGGAGAGACATCCTGAATCAAGATTCTTTGACGATGGGAGCCTTTCTTCATTCATGCTCGCTCGTCATCATGGAATATTGCGGTGGCGCTTCGGGTCCGATCTGGGGTTCAGCATTTCGCGCAGCGGCACGATCTGCGGGCGAACGAGCCGAACTCACCGTTTCCGAATTCGCGGATATGATGCAGGCTGCGGTGCAAGGCATACAATCGACAGGCGAACGTTCTTTCGGCAGAGGAGCCGTCGTTGGCGATAAAACGCTTATAGATGCATTAGTGCCATGTGCGGATAGCTGGGTGGAGAGCGCGAAATTAGATTTTGACGTGAAGACAGCCTTTGTAAGAGGTGCTCAAGCCGCTGTATCAGGGGCTAAAAAGACGGAAGACATCGTGGCGCGCATGGGCCGTGCCGGAACGGTCGGAGAGAGAAGCCTTGGTTATCCAGACGCGGGGGCTTATGCGCTTGGAGTGATCTTTACGGAGCTTGCTGAATGTTTGAACTAATTCTATAAATCCAAAATTACTGGCGCTAACACTTCGTTTAGATATCCATTCCTGCCTGTAACACTCGCTAATTCTTAAAAATTCAAGGTTTGTTCATTGCAATTGATGTGCATTAGGTTTATAATTTCAGACGGATTCAAAGGGCTTATCCCGGAATCCATGGGAGTTCATCCCATCTGAGCTAGCTTACTGCATGCTCAAATATGAATTAAGCGAGGGATTTACAATGAAAACCTGCTGCACCATCCAAGTTGACGAAGACAGTTTAGTTATTGATTTACCAGAAGAAGGAACCACGCTAGAGTCCCTGCTCGGAGATATTGAGAGCTGTGGAGGTAGTGAAGAACCTTGGCTGCAACTTATTGACAAGGTAATAGGTAACTCATCTGAGACTGTACTGACAGAGCAAGCGACGGATGGCGGCGATATGAAGGAAGATCAGACGACCAAAGAGCCTCAAGCAACCGCTCAGGGGTAATAGGGAGATCATACGTTAAGACGATATTTGTAACATTATTCGATCACATATAAGATCATCTATAAGACTGCTATACCGAGCTAAGGCATCGGGAAGCAGTCTTTTTTTATTAAACGACTAAAATTCTCTAAATTTTGCAATTAGTAAATTTTGCAATTAGTAAATGAGTCTTTTGTCCCTTTAGTACTCTATAGTAGCCAACTAAGCAGAACACATCCCAAAACCGTGACTTCCTGTTCATTTTCTATCATAAAGTCGAAATGTAACATGAAACTAACTATAATAGTAGTATCATCCATATACAGGTAAGTGACATCTATGTTTGGACCTGATCCTCTTGCTGCATGAAGGAGGGGACGAAAGAGCAGAGAACAACGTACTGATAAGTCTCATCTACTTTATAAAAAGGAAGGAATGTGTAAATGATGAATGGGCAATGGATCCTGCCAAGGATCGCAAAAAGAGTAGCGGTGATGCTAACAGCAGTATTACTGTTAACGTTAACGAACGGATTCAACTGGAATACGCAAACAGCAGAGGCTGCTGGGACGACCCCTGTGGAACGTTACGGACAACTTTCAGTAAAGAATGGTAAATTGGTGGATAAAAATGGTAAACCTGTACAACTCAAAGGTATTAGCTCTCACGGCGTTCAATGGTTTGGGGATCTGGTAAATCAGGACTCTATGAAATGGCTACGGGACGATTGGGGCATTTCCGTATTCCGGGTTGCACTGTACACTGAAGAAGATGGTTATATCACCAATCCTTCTTTGAAAAATAAAGTGAAGGAAGCGATTGAGGCAGCACAGAAGCTGGGCTTGTACGTCATTATTGACTGGCACATTCTCTCAGATGGCGATCCGAACATTCATAAAAAAGAAGCCAAAGCTTTCTTTAATGAATTTTCGACTCAGTACGGCCATTTGCCTAACGTAATCTATGAGCTTGCCAATGAGCCGAATGGGAATGTGAACTGGAACAATCAAATCCGACCTTATGCATCTGAGGTATCTCAGGTTATTCGTGCTAAGGACCCGGACAATATTATTATTGTAGGAACAGGCACATGGAGTCAGGATGTACATGATGCAGCAGACCATCCACTTCCAGACAAGAATACAATGTATACCGTACATTTCTATGCGGGTACGCATGGACAGTACTTGCGCGATCGGGTCGATTATGCGCTGAACAAAGGCGTGGGCATATTTGCTACCGAGTGGGGTACAAGCGATGCTTCGGGTAACGGTGGTCCGTTCCTGAATGAATCCAAAGTATGGACTGATTTTCTTGCAAGCCGTGGAATCAGTTGGGCTAACTGGTCGCTGGCAGATAAAAATGAGACCTCTGCTGTGCTGTTGCCTGGTGCTGACCGTAAGGGCGGATGGCCTGATTCACAATTGTCCGCTTCCGGAAAATTCGTAAAACAGGCGATTCTGGAAGGCTCCAGCAACAATGGTGGAGGCGGAAACAACGCTGGGAATAACGGCGGAAATGGCGGCAACACTGGCGGTGGCAACAACGGCGGCGATAACGGTAACGGTAACGGTAACGGAGGAAGTACACCAGGCAGTAACGATCAAGGGATTGTGCTTCAGTATCGCACCGGTGACACGAACGTCAAGGATAACGCAATCCGTCCTGAATTTAATATCAAAAATACAGGGAAAACAGCTGTGAAGTTGAGTGATCTAAAAATTCTCTACTATTACACAGATGAAAGCAAACAAGCTCAGCAGTTTTTTGTAGACTGGGCCAGGATTGGCAATGAAAAGGTAAAAGCAACATTTGTAACATTGCCGAGTCCAAAGGCTAAGGCTGATAAATATGTGGAGATCTCTTTCACAGATGGAGCGGGAACGATTCAGCCCGGCGGGGAAAGCGGAGAAATTCAACCCCGTATTCATGCTGCAAATTGGAGCAATTTTGATGAGACCAACGATTACTCCTATGGTGCTACCCAAACAGCATTCGCAGACTGGGACCATGGCACTGTATATCAGCAGGGTAAGCTGGTTTGGGGGATAGAGCCTTAGAATTTAATCGTTATTAACTTTATCGGAACGAGTAAAGATATGGGACTTTTGGGTGCAAGCTTTCCAAGGTTTGGAGTATAGAATATGCGCCTTTGGTATATGAAGACTGGAACTTTAGGGGGTAACGACTGACACTTTAGTTTCGGTGTGTATACTACTAAAGTACCATATGATGTTCGACTTTTGTGGTGCTTGAATTACTTCTATAGTGCAGAGGGGATGGTTCCAATGCACCCTTCTCTACGACAAACCCCCGCTGTTGCCATCATAGGCAGGCGGGGGTTTTAATGTTTCTGAAGCTCAGCCTCCGTTCAACTGCGTCTATACCAAATCAAAAGCTTTGGCCAGCAGACGGTAGGACTGAACACGTTTATCAAAGTCATGTATGGATGAAACGACCAGTAATTCATCAGTACGATACTGCTCAGCCAGTCTTAGCAGCTGTTCCTTACACTGTTCAGGGGTACCAACAACACGCCATGCTGCGGACTGACGCAGCCGCTCACGATCCAACTCCGTGTACGGATAGGACATTGCTGTTTTTACCGACGGAAGAGAACTCATTTCTTTACCTTGCATAAGCAAAAGGAAATACAAACTAGCACTGGACGCCAGTTGTTCAGCTTCTTCTTCGGTTTCCGCACAGGCCACCGTCACAGCCGCCATGGAATGGGGCTTATCACCCAGGATCGAAGGCTGGAATTGCTCGTGGTAACGTGCGGTAGCTTCTACACCACCTGGAGTCCCGAAAAATTGGGCAAAGGCATAGGAGGCACCCATCATCGCAGCCAATCTGGCGCTTTCTCCGCTGGAGCCGAGCAACCATAATTCAGGGACGGTCGATATCATCGGGGAGGCATGAAGACCGGCAAATCGATGATTGTCAGGCACCGAATCATGGAAGTAGTCGATTAAATCGAGAATCTGCTGTGGATATTGTTCGACAGATTGGTACTTGCCTTCCTGCAGGGCACGAGTAGCCAGCGGTAAACCACCGGGAGCACGCCCTATTCCCAGGTCGATGCGTCCGGGATGGAGAGCCTCCAGCAAGCGAAAGTTTTCGGCGACTTTATACGCGCTGTAGTGTGGCAGCATAATACCGCCTGAACCCACACGAATGCGTGATGTATGAGCAGCCAAATGCGCAATCAGCACCTCAGGGCTGGAGTGCGCTAGTGTTTTGGACGCATGATGCTCGGATACCCAATAACGGCTGTATCCCAGTTGATCAGCTTCACGCGCTAAATCTGTTGTATTGGATAATGCATCCTGAGCAGTACCGCCTTCAGGAATATGAGACTGGTCCAGTATACCCAGTTTAAGCATTTTGCAATCACCTCTTACACAACTGTATCAGACACAACTCATTAGGTCAAAACTCAAAAATGGATAGGTTGGAGTTTGGGGACCTTTTCGTTATAATAAAGGATGTGTAAAGGATGAGAGAACATCCTTGCTTATGGAGAGGGGATTGAATTTGTGTTAAGAACACCTTTGGGGCGTGTCCGACTCATGCTCTGGATTCAAGCTATAGCTTATTTGGCGATACTATTCACCCACCAGCCCCTGCAAGCGGCGGGCATGACCCAGGCGGTTATGGTGATTGGTAACATATACCGGGTGAGCTTTTTGTTGCTCCTCGTTGCTTTAATCTATGGAAAAACAGCACTGCACTGGTCTATACGGCGGCCTCTTTTTATTATGTTTGCCTCCTTCATCCCGTTTGGTCTGATGATTATGGATTTTGTTTGGGTGCGAAAATGGACAGGGGATTCGGCAGCAGAACAGCGAACTGCATCGTAACATTTGAAGATGCGCTTAGTGTGAAGTTTCGAGGAGTTTGTCTGGCGTAAGCGGGACTGGTCCCGATGCAGTAGAAAAGAACATTACGCAGGTTGATGCGTGGTGTTCTTTTTTTTGTGCACCGGAGGAATCTTCTACATATTTTTACTTTCGAGCGTTCAAAATCAAATTATGAAAAATGCTGAACTAAAAATTCTGCCGTCTTGCGTCTTTGAAAGCCTTCAACCCAATGTCCAGTAAACGGATAAATTTCAATCGTTTTCGCTGATTCAATGCGGTTATAAGCGGCGAAAATCGTCTCTGGCATACACACAGTATCCTTAAACCCTACCGATACCATGACCGGTATACGAATGCGATGAGCAAGATTCATCACGTCAAAATAACTTAATGTATGTAGTACCTGCTCCAAATGCTCCGGGAATCGGTTGGCGAATTCGGCAGCTTCCGTCAGTGAACTGGTAGAATTCATCATACCAAAATCCATATGACACATATTGGGGATATCCGCCACCGTAATGGCAGCTTTATCGCTGAGCGCAGCCACCATTAATGAAAGTCCGCCGCCCTGACTAGCGCCACTGACTGCGATTTTAGCCGAATCGACATCCGACTGCTCCGCTACCCAATCTACGGCTCTAAGGGCATCGGTTGTAATCGTTTTGTAGTAGCAGGTATCCTTGTCCAATATTCCTTTCGTTACCCAGCCTTTAACCGTACCGTGAGGATCACCCAGACGGTCTCCCGTTTCTCCTCCCTGACCACGTACATCTACTGCCAATACAGCAAAGCCAAGCATGAGCCAAGAGGAATAATCTTCAGGATAGCCTTTTCCGCCTGTATAGCCATGAAACAGAACGATACACGGCAACTTTTGATCTCCGGCAAATCGGGGGCGTACATACCAGGCATGCAGAGGCGTATCATCGACACCCTCAAAAGTAATCCGGTAGGCAAGGATATGAGGATATGGTGTTTCTACGGGAGCTTTGAACGCACGTACAGGTTTGGTGTGGACTTCTTCCAATGTTTTGGCCCAGAATAAATCTATATCCTTCGGGGCGGTAAGATCGGGCCGATATTGCTTCAATTCGGCAATTCTTTTTTCAATAACATTCATAATTAAAATTCTCCTTCATATAGAATGAACTTCTCCTTATGCTTTACCCGGTAAAGTTGACTCCTCCAGCTCTCTGAGCAGCTCAAATGCTCTTTCATTAGTGCTTCCACATGTATCCTCATCAGCATGGAATCCACTGCATACAACTGGGCGCTCAGGTTTGCCAAACAATCGGCAACGATAATCGGAAGTGAGCTGAGGGCAAGGAACACCAGCTGGTTTTCCATCTGGCATGCCGGGAATAGGGGAAGAAATCGTAATGGCAATACAGCACGCGGCACATCCTACTCGACACTCCAGTTGGGGTCACTCCTTAAAATCTGTTATTTTTGTAACTTATGCATGAAGTGACATTAATGAAGCCATAATGTGAGGATGGCACAAAAAAAGCAGGAATACAAGGATAAACGCATATTAGACACACTTTTCACACAAGGGGTATAAATAGTCGTAGAGGCACGTAAGATGGTATCAAGTCCCTAAATCAGTGTTCCGTTATGTGGTAATATTAACCAATCGTCTTTTGTGTGTTCAAAAGGAGTTCGAGTGGTTAATAATAGAACACAACGATAAAAACTTAAACGAGGTGACGCAAAATGAGTTGGTTATGGGCATTGATTGTTGGTGGTATTATTGGTTGGTTGGCAGGAATTATTGCAGGTCGTGATGTTCCGGGTGGCGTGATAGGTAACATCATCGCTGGTTTTATCGGCGCATGGTTGGGTAGCTTGATTCTGGGAAACTGGGGTCCTGAAATCGGATCGTTCTACATCGTTCCTGCATTAATTGGTGCGATTGTGCTGGTCGTGATTGTAAGCTTGATCTTCCGTTCCGTTGGACGGAGTAGAGGCTAACTTTACGAATCATTGAATAGACTAGCCCCTATGGGGCACAAGGCTAAAAATGGAAAGAAGCTGCTTCCGCAAGGTTCGAAAAAGAACCTGTGGGAGCAGCTTTTTTTGAGGAAAAGTGACGAATTTTTCCTATTGAAAACGCCTGATATGAGGAACACTTAGAACGCCGAGCACAATACACATGCCAATGGTTGCAAACATGCCAATTGTGAACATACCACCAAGCTTATCCGCTACAGCACCTACGGCCAGATAGCCGACAGGGAGCAGGGCAAAGGAAAACATTAGATCCAGACTAGCTACACGTCCAAAAGACTCGGCTGGGACTAATTCCTGAAGGCTTGTCTCCCAGATAATCGCAAATATCATAATGCCAAATCCTTCGAGCATCATGCTCATAATCAGTCCTGGCATCCAAGTGACTACAGACAATAGTAGTAAAGCAAGGCCGCTGACAAAAGCTCCTAAGTAAGCGAGCAGACCGCGATGCTTCCAATGCTTGCGTGATCCATACACAAAGGCCCCCAGCATGGCGCCAATGCCGCTACTTGCCATCGCAATGCCGTATACGACTGGATTGTAGCCATGATGAACCTTGAACAGCCACGGAATGAGTACAGCGATAATGCCTGAATAACAAATATTAATGAAGGAAAAGGCAAGAATCGTAATCCATAGCCAAGGATGGCTTTTGAGAATGGTAAAGCCTGCGATAAAATCCTTGAGAAAATGCTGTCCACCCTGATCTTGCTGTTCTGGATCTACCTGACCTTTGCCGATGATGGAGGCCAAATGAGCGCTCAGCATCCAAAAGCAGGCAAAAGATATCAGATAAGCGATAGAATCCAGTCCAAAGCCGACACCCGGTGAGGAAAAAGATACAATGAAGCCTCCTAACGGAGGGCCAAGTAGACGGACGGCTTGTATACTGATCTGACTCAGCGCGTTAGCTGCATTACGTATGTCCGGTGTAAACACCTGTGCGCGTAAGGCAGAATAAGCAGGATTAAAGATGCCGTCCATCAATCCATACAACGCTAGGCCAACGAATAGAACCGGTAATTTCATCCCGCCTGTAAACATCAGCACCGCCGCAATGAACATCAGTCCAAACCGGGCGATATTCGTAAACAGAAGGAGACGAATTCGGTCAATTCTGTCCACGATCATTCCTGCGAAAGGCAGAATAAGTACGTTAGGCAGCATATAAACAGTCATCGCCAGTCCCATGATAGTAGTCGAGCCTGTTAGGGAATAGATAACCAGTGGCAAAATGACTGTGGTGACTGAGCTCCCCAACATTGCGATCCAATGTCCAAGCCACAACAAGGTGAACGCTTTGGATTGTTTTAAAGGTGAAGTGAAGGTAGCCCAGGCCGAGTGACTTCCTTCAGGTGATGTAGAGGATAAGGTTGAATTTTGGGTATCCATAGTCACACTCCGGTATATTTCTAAACTGAATCTATTTCATAATACCTTCAGTAGCTTTAATAAAGAGTACATATAGATCAAAATGGTTTAATTTGTCTATACGTCATATACATTTCGTTGGTTTAATCATTTATGAAATGGATTCAACTGCATATTAAAACCTATTATACGAAATCTCTAACGTAAGGGTACAGAAAAAGTTGCTGTGAGGGGAGTTATAATGAATAACCTGCCAATGAAAGAGTCAACCTAGAATAATTATAGGCCACAAAAATATATAACTTACCTTTTGCATAGGGATTATTGGATAAAAGCATTGACGCGTGAAAATGAATGATGTACTATTCAATGACCAGCCGCGTGCTAGGTTATCAAGAAAAAGGGAAAGAGTGTGGATACCATGAAAAAATTTAGTTTTTTGCCGATTGTACTCATCGTGATGGCATTGCTGGTTTCGGCCTGCGGTAACAACGATAAAGGCGCCAGTACCAATAATGCATCTACCGGAGATAACGGATCTAATAATGGAAAAGCAGATACTACTGCTACAGCTACTCTTGAATCTGTAAAAGCAAGCGGCAAGCTAAGAATTGGCACGGAAGGTACCTATGCTCCGTTTACCTACCATGATGCTGCTGGTAAACTGACAGGCTTCGATGTCGATATTGCGACTGAAGTGAGTAAACGCCTGGGGGTACAACCGGAGTTTATCGAGACGCAATGGGATGGCATATTCGCAGGGTTGAACTCCAAGCGGTTTGACACGGTTTTTAATGAAGTATCCATTACAGATGAGCGTAAGCAAAAATATGATTTTTCCGATCCGTACATTGTCTCCAAGGCAGTTTTGATCGTAAGCGAAGACAATACAGACATCCAGAAATTTGCTGATCTAAAAGGAAAAAAGGCTGGGCAGTCCCTGACCAGTAACCTGACTCAAATCGCGAAAAGCAACGGTGCGGAAATTGTGGCAACAGAGGGATTCAACCAAGCCATCGACCTCCTCACTTCCAAACGGGTGGATGCGACCGTCAATGATGGATTATCCTATCTCGATCTGAAAAAGCAAAAGCCTGACGCACCCATCAAAAAGGTGGATGAATCTCCAGATGCTTCACACAGCGCAGCTGTATTCAATAAAGGCAGCGAAGATTTGGTCAAGGAAGTAAACAAAGCGCTGGCTGATATGAAGGCTGATGGTACGTACCTGAAAATTTCCGAGAAATATTTTGGAGCCGACGTATCCAAATAATAAATGAAGACCAGACGTTCGCCAAGTCGAACCGAATCTTCTCAAACCTATCTTTTCAAAGGATGTCTGTACAATGGATGATCGCCAAATACAAATCATTATGGATTCATTATTGCCTCTGCTAAAAGCAGGGGTTTCTTTTACGATTCCGCTCACGCTTATCTCCTTTGCTCTGGGACTCGTGCTGGCGCTGGTTACAGCGTTGGCCCGGCTGTCCAAATGGAGAATACTCAAGCTGATTTTCGGCTTCTATGTATGGGTGATTCGAGGAACTCCTTTGCTGGTGCAATTGTATATTATTTTCTATGGTTTACCTTCCGTGGGTATTACACTGGACCCGTTTATTGCTTCAGTGATCGGCTTTACCCTCAGCGTAGGGGCTTATAGCTCTGAAATTATGCGTGCGGCTATCATATCCATTCAGGAAGGCCAATGGGAGGCGGGATACTCTTTGGGTATGACGCGGTGGCAAGTATTGCGGCGTATCGTGCTTCCGCAAGCATCCCGTGTGTCCGTACCTCCGTTGGCTAATTCATTCATCAGCTTGGTGAAGGATACCTCACTGGCTGCGACCATCACTTATGTGGAAATGTTCAGAACGGCTAACCAGATTGTAGCTACCACATACGAACCGCTATTGGTGTATACCGAGGCTGGGGTTATTTACCTGCTGTTTAGCACCATTTTGACTGTGCTGCAAAATTACCTGGAGAAGCGACTAGGCCGTTTTTCCGTCAGATAAAGGAGATTGTACCGGTGATCCAAATTCGGAATATACACAAATCGTTCGGCTCGCTGGAAGTGCTTAAGGGTGTTGACGTAACGTTGGGTAAGGGGAAAGTGCTTGTTATCATCGGTCCTTCCGGTTCTGGTAAAACAACGCTTTTACGCTGCTTGAATTTGCTGGAAATTCCTGACCAAGGAGAGATCCAAGTAGGGGATATTGCACTGAATTTTGCGAAAGGAACGAAGCTCCGGCAAGAAAACATTTTGGCGCTGCGCAAGCGGACAGGGATGGTATTTCAATCCTACAACCTCTTCCCGCATATGACAGCAGTACAAAATGTGATGGAGGGACAAGTCACGGTTCAGAAAAAGAGCAAGGATGAGGCGCGCAAACGTGCATTGGAGTTGCTTAAAAAAGTGGGGTTGGCTGATAAAGCGGAATCCTATCCGCATCAGTTATCGGGAGGACAGCAGCAACGGGTCGGTATTGCCCGGGCAATGGCGGTCGAACCTGAGGTACTATTGTTCGACGAACCGACCTCCGCGCTTGATCCCGAGTTAGTAGGCGAGGTGCTTAAGGTGATGAAGCAACTGGCTGCCGAAGGGATGACCATGGTCATTGTCACCCATGAAATGAAATTTGCAGCTGAGGTTGCGGACCATGTGATTTTGATGGATCAGGGTGTAATCGTTGAGCAGGGTACGCCGCATGAGGTTCTGGAGCAGCCCACCAGTCCACGGGCTATTCAGTTTTTGAATCGTCTGAGCGGGGAAGCGGAATAAAAGGGATTACAGTAGTTATTAAAATAAGCGTTTAGACTGAATAAAAAGGCAGCTACAGCCGGGCATTGAAAAATAAGCCTCGAACCCGTAGCTGCCTTTTGCTCATCAGTTGTCCTCTTTTATTTCAATTTTAATGTAAGTAAAAAAGTGATCAACAGAATACAACAGCCTGCTATGAATGGAGCGAACAGATTTGTATCAAATAAAAATCCCGCTAGAGTAGGGCCTAAAATACTTCCAACACTCATATAGGCATTATTCATACCCGCTACATATCCTTGCTCATTCCCGGCCATCTTCGATAATTGTGTATTAAGAGCTGGACGAAGCATAGCTGTGGCAAAGAAAATAAGGGAAGTGACAAGGAAGATACTCCAAAAATCTTTGGCTAAGAGAAATAAAATATAAGCAACTGAGGTGAAAAGAAGCGATCCTTTGATCACCCTTTGTTCACCAAACTTATTGATTATTTTAGCAACAACTAATGCTTGCATACCGACTCCGATCACAGCACCTGCGGTCAGAATGACAGCAATATTTTGAGGTGAGAATTGGAAACGGTTCGTTACATATAAACCAAGAACAGATTCAAAATTAGCGAGCCCAAAGGTCATCACCAGGACAAGTACAAAGAGCATCGTATATTTTGACTTCAACGATCTCACGTATTGTTTGTAAATAGATTCCTTCTGAATCATTCTTGCCCGTGCTGCTTTCATTTGCTCTGTCGATAAACTTTCAGGCAAACAAAACACTGAAAAAATAACAGCAACCATAGCAGCACCTGTCGCTGCGTAAAGCGGCACTCTCGTTCCATATCCTGCAAGAAGACCACCCAGTCCAGGTCCAATAACAAATCCGAATGACATGGCTGCGGCGAGCAGGCTATTTCCTTTGGCGCGTTCTTCGGTTGTTGTAATATCCGCTACATATGCCATCATGGGTGGAACAAGCAGGGCTGCTGCCATTCCTTCCAGAAGTCTTGAGGTATACAGCATCCACAGCTCATCTCCAATAGCAAAGATAAATTTAGCCACAGCAAAAACAATGACACCTACGACGATGAATGCCTTTCTCCCATATCGATCAGACAGCTGTCCAGTCAGGGGAGAGAGCAGGAATTGTGTCATGCCATAAGCAGCTACCAATAAACCGATCGCCCGCCCACTGGCGCCAAACTCAATGATCAGTTCTGGCAGGATGGGGGTAATTAAACCAACGCCCACCATAACGATGAAGATATTAATCATTAGAATCCCAAGTATTCTGTTCATGCAAAAAAACCTCCTTATCCATTGGTTTCTGGATAGGAGGTAGACGTGCGAACAAGAAGATACACTGCTCCCGTCAAAGAAACAATGCCCTTATCGTTAATACCCAAAGCCTAAACTAATCCTATCCAGAAAATTCGTAAGATTACGATTTTTTTCTTTGGTGGAATAGGATTAGTAGATCATTGGCTTAAGGTCACCCTTTCGATACTTTATTATTTATCAACGTAACATAAATTTCTTGATAAGGCAATGAAAGGATAACTCAGAAGAACCCGACTCGTCCTTCGGCCACATTTTTTAACCAGTCCTGCTTGCGGCTCTTATCGAGCTCGCCTCGCATACCTTTGATAATCAGCTCAATATCGGCTTTTCCCTGCTCATGCCACTCCAGAGCAGTGCTGACATACAGTTCTCCGAGCTGTGCCAGCGAAAACCCTTCAGTCATGGATGCCGCCTTCTGTGTACCTGTTTCCCCTGCAAAAACAAGGAAGTTGCGCAGCTTGAGATACGCCAGTCGCAGCGCTTCGTCAGGCAAACTGATTTCATAAGCCCGGTCGAAACGCCCTGCCCGGTTCATCAGACCTGGGTCGATTTTTTCGGGATAATTGGTCGTTCCGATCAGGAAGATGCCCTCCTTGGATGTAGCGCCGTCGAGGGTATTCAGGAAAAAGGAACGAACCTCCTGAGGCATGGAATCAATGTCCTCAATAACCAGTACCATCGGAGCCAGGCGAGTAGCCGCCTCGAACACCTCTTTGACCGATTCACTGGTTGTATACTCCGTAATTTGCCAGTAGGCTGCCGGACCGGGTACACTGCTGGCAATTGATTTTACAAGTGTTGTTTTACCGTTGCCCGGATGGCCGTATAGTAGAATACCTCGCTTGTAAGGAATGTTATAAGTCTGATAGAAGGTACGATCCGCTTCAAAAAACTGGTCGAGTGATCGAAAAATATCCCGTTTGATTTCTGCTTTCAAAATCACGTCATCCCGCGTAATTGCGCGGGTTATCGGCTCTGCCTGCCGAGAAAGTCCACGGCTTGTGTCGGTAAAAACGGTGACACGCTTCATATTCTGCTTACGTTCACGACCGCGTACTCCCGCAAGGAAGCCTTGCAACTCCTGGTCGCCTATCGCAAATACGTAATCTTCATTGTACACGCCATTATCACGGAAAAAGGGAACTCGCGCCAGTGCGATGCCCCACTTGGGATAGGCGAATACATTATTACGCATCGACAGATGCACGCCATATTCAGGAGTCGGTCCGTCATCGTCATACTGGATGGTGCGTTCCTCCAAACGATCGAAGACCCGTGCCACATGCTCCAGATCGGGACTGCCTGCACGAATATCCTCCTCCAGCAGATCCCAATACTCAATATTGGGATCATCGCTGGCATACAGCACGTATTTTACGCCGTAGCGGTTATAGAGTGCTTCACTGATACCGTCGATCAGACGGGCATAAGCGGCATAACCGGTAATGCGTCCATCTGTACGTTCATCAAATTCGTAAATAGCTGGGATGTCTATACTCAAATTATTTGGCTCCTTTCAGGGCGGCTAGCGGCTTGCATTTGGCTACAACTGCTGCGAGTCCTGCCCCGGTGACACTTTCGATAATATCATCTACATTTTTGTAGGCTTGCGGAGATTCGTCGATAATGCTTTCCAGTGATGCCTGATTGACCACAATTTCGTCGTCTGTCCCTACACCCAGGGCCCCTGCAAAATCGTCCACACTGACGAGTCGTTTGGTCGCAGAACGCGAACGAATACGGCCTGCTCCATGGCAAATGGAGTGGAAGTTATCCTGACCGCCCGGTAAACCTACCATAATATAAGAAGCTGTCCCCATAGAGCCGGGGATCAGGGCCGGATGCCCTGTCGCCTGATAAGGCCGTGGATTGTCGGGGTGTCCTGCTGGAAGAGCACGCGTAGCACCTTTACGATGCACAAACACGCTGCCGTGATCCGGATGGGATTCCTCCCAAGCATAATTGTGCATTAGATCGTACAAAGTACGCAACTCGCACTTTGTACCAAAGACATCGCGGAAGGCTTCACGCACCGAGTATGCGATGAGATGTCGGTTCACCACGGCATAATTTAGCGCCGAATACATCATATCGACATAATGTGCAGCCTCGGGATGGTCCAGCGGTGCGAATACCAGTCTCGGGTCAGAGGTACCGAGTCCGAGACGGCTCATCGTCTTGGCAATAGCAGATGAACTGGCCTGGCTAACTGCTCCACCCCAAGCCCGCGATCCAGAATGAATCATCACAGCTACCTGACCGTCGAACATACCCCACGCTTCAGCTGTTTCGCGGTTTTCCTCCGCGATTTCAATCGCCTGAATTTCGACGAAATGATTGCCTCCACCCAGTGTGCCTAGCTGTCGGTGAGCCCGATGCCATGTACGGTCTTCGACAAGATTCAGCACCTCCTCGTCAAAGGAGAACTTACTGTGCTCTACATGGGTGAGTGAGGTGGATTTCTTAGGGGTGTAGCTGTCTGGAATATATTTGTTGGGTAAGCCGTGTAGACCCTTGCGTACAATATGCTCCAGTCGGATATCCGAATAATGCCCGCGCTGGTGAGCTTCTATGGGCAAGTATTTGTCGATGGTTTTGACCAGCTTGCGTCGCAGCTTGGTTTCCTTCAAAGCATCCTTGTGCAAATTGGTCAGGTGTACGCGCATGCCGCAGCCAATATCGCTGCCGACGATGGAGGGAGATACATAGCCGTCCTCCATTCCCCATACAGCAGTCGTACCGATGCAGGTTCCGACGCCTACATGTACATCTGGTGTGTATCCCATATAGCGGATACCAGGAATTTGTAAATTGTTATTAGCCATCTCGAACACTTTGTAATCCAGTGAGGAGAAAAGCTGCTGAGAAGCATATACGGTTAGATCACCTGCCGGAAGCTTCATCAGATGGCTGTATGGTCCTTCATGCAAGGACGAGTTGGTTGTATGTTGTATATTCATTTAAATGGGTAGTTCCCTTCTTCATGTAAATTCATAAATACTTGCATAAAAAGATTTAAAAAACAAAAAAAACCGCAGACTTGTCGTCTACGGCTTCCTGCACCGAAAGTGTCATTACATTTTATGATCAACACATCATAAATACGTAAAATAACCTGTTCTTCCAATAGCATAAAAAAATAAAAAAGCCTGGCTAATCACGCCGTCAGACAGCGTGATATCACCCATCATGTCGCCCGAACGGGGCCGATGAGACGAAAACTCAAATATGTGGTTGTATCATGCTGTCTGTCTGTCGTTATCATGTAAAGCTCGGTCATGTCTGTCGGCCCCCTTTTCTTAAAGTTAATTGCTATGTTAATGGAAACCTGTGGAAGCTGTCAACCCCTGAAAGATAGAAGTGTGGGAGAATGTGACTTTACTCATGGTGAAGTGTGAGTAACATCATAGTTCAATTGGCCCAAAGCTGTTATTGTACTAAATATTCAAATATTCAGATATTGTTGATCGTTATAGGACAATTCTGTGAGGGGGACGGAGCAGGCATGGAAGGAGATCTCCAGAAATTTAAGGCCGACTTTTTCAAAGCATTGGCTCACCCTCTGCGCATCCGTATTTTGGAGGTGCTGAGTGAAGGAGAACGGAATGTGAACGAGCTGCAGACTGCGCTCGGTTCCGAAGGTTCTGCCGTATCGCAGCAATTGGCCGTTTTACGGGCCAAAAATTTGGTGAACAGCTTCAAGGAAGGTACATCGGTTGTGTATTCACTACGTGATCCGCTTTTGACGGAGCTGCTTGCGGTAGCGCGGCGGATTTTTGACAATCATTTGGTTGAAGCTATCTCGTTGCTGGAAGGTATACGTAACGAGAAGTAATGCTATTACAGAAAAGAAGGGTTACAGGAATGAAGTGGATAGGAAGGTTCGAAGGCTATAACGCAGGGGCTTTGCGAAAGGATCTAATTTCCGGAAGTATTGTAGCGATTGTGGCGATTCCGCTCGGTATGGCGTTTGCCATTGCATCAGGAGTAAAGCCGGAATATGGGCTGTATACGACCATTGTTGCGGGAATTTTGGTTTCGCTGCTGGGAGGGTCCAAATTCCAGATCGGAGGACCTACAGGTGCATTTATTCCGATTTTGCTGGCTATTGTCATGCAATACGGTTATGAGAACTTACTCATAGCCGGTTTTATGGCGGGCATTATGCTCATTTTAATGGGTGTGCTAAGGCTGGGGGCACTGATTAAGTTTATTCCCAAGCCAGTAACAATTGGCTTTACAGCCGGAATTGCCGTGACGATATTCAGCGGTCAGATTGCTAACTTTCTCGGCTTGCGTGGGGTAGAGCGGCATGAAACTTTTCTGCCTTCCATGGCAGAGCTCATCCATCGACTTCCTTCACTGAATGTATATAGTATCCTGACGGCTTGTATCTGTCTTGCCGCGCTTATTTTGGTGCCTAAAAAATGGCCCAAGATACCCGGCTCACTGGTTGGCCTACTCTTGTCAACGCTGGTGGCAGCTTTACTTTTTCCAGGGCAGGTGGCTACCATTGGATCTGCGTATGGCGCAATTCCAGCATCTTTACCTGAGCTACATATTCCTGTGATGACGTGGGATTTGATCGTGAAACTCTTACCGCCAGCACTTGTTATTGCAATGCTGGGAGCTATTGAATCTCTGCTTTCAGCTGTGGTAGCTGACGGTATGACGGGAGCCCGGCATAACAGCAATCGTGAACTGGTTGGACAAGGGATTGCTAATTTGCTGACACCGCTGTTTGGCGGTATTCCTGCGACAGGTGCAATTGCCCGCACCGCCACAAATATCCGTAACGGTGCTGTTTCTCCTATGTCAGGCATCGTACATGGGTTCGTGGTGCTCCTCATTCTGGTGCTTTTTGCACCTTATGCATCTAATATTCCGTTGGCCAGTATGGCTCCGGTGCTGATGGTAGTAGCGTGGAATATGAGTGAGCGCAAGCATTTTGCGCACATTCTCAAAACGCGGACAGCGGATTCTATCGTACTGGTTGTCACCTTTTTGCTGACGGTTTTTACGACGTTGACAACGGCTGTGGAGGTGGGTTTAATTCTGGCGGTTGTATTGTTTGTCAAACGTATGAGCAATACACTTTCAGTAGATAAGGTACTTCCTGATCCTTCTGTAAAACATGAAAAAGTAGGCGCGCATATGGTCACAGATCAGCATGATTGCCCGCAGGTGGCTATTTATAATGTGGAAGGCCCTCTATTTTTTGGTGCAGCCTCGGTATTGGAAAACTCAGGTGTGGGAGGTCGGACTGACCACCTACAAGGGATTTTGTTGTTGCGTATGGGAAAAGTCCCTTTTATGGATATGACGGGAGAAGGTAACTTTACCGCATTAATTCATAAATACCGGAAGTCTGGCGGGACGGTGCTTGTTTCCGGACTCCAGCCTCAACCTTTGGCATTACTACAGAAAACCGGATGCTACGACATGATTGGACAAAAGCATTTTTTCGAACATACAGGAGAGGCCCTTACAGCTGCCCTTGCGCTGGTGAATCAGGATCATTGCTGTGGATGCAGGCAAATGGCTTTCCGAGAATGTACGAGTCTGTGTCGCAGATCGCAGCAAACCAAATCTTCCTTTCCAGATGGAGCCGTATCGGTTCCCATACCTGTAAATAGCAGCAGATAACACTCTTTAAATTTGTTGCTGAATGCCGAAAAATCTCTTCTAATCTCCGAAACCAAGTGCACAATGAAGAGTTGCATTTGCTTCGAAAATGGAAGAGATTTTTCTCTTCTTAAAGAAAAAAAGGAATAAAATTCAAAAAAATGCTTGAATATCTGATTTTATGACACTATACTAGATTCAAAAGATACCATATGTTTCATTCTTCTGTTTTAAATTGTATTTTAATACTTGCTTATCAACCTCCTCGATCACTTCTAGTTTCTTACCCTACCTTTTTCTTCATTTTTTTCACTTACCATTTTCAAACTTGTTCACCTGTTCCTACCCGTTATGCTTGTTCTTTGCGGTCTGCACCAAGGGTTTTTCACCTCAGAATGATGACCTATGGATTTCACCCCAGCGGAATCTATATTTTTTAAAGGAGGTGAGTACCAGAGGCTATTTTGTGAGCTTTTGACGTAGCTGGCCGGAAGGTTGTCCTTGAGAATTAAAAAACCAAGTAAAGGGAGATGGAAAGTATTGATTAAGTCGAAAAATATCAAAAAGACGCTGTCGGTCAGTTTTACCGCTCTTCTTGCTTTTTCTCTAATTTCTCCGGTATATGGAGATTCCAGCACAGCCACCTCAGCAGGAGGATCAACCATTTCCGCCAAGGTTTCAGCCAAGCTGAACCAACAATTCAGTGCCAGTGAGTATGTCACCTATCTGGTTAAATTGAAGGATCAGGTGGATACGGAGTCAGTTGCCAAGCATGCTTTCCAAAAGGCCTCTGCAGAGCAAATTTCACCCGCTGCCGCCAAGCTTTCTGTACGTACAACAGTTGTGAACTCTCTCATGGATACAGCAGAAAAAACGCAACAATCCGTGGAAGAATACTTAAAGAAGGAAGTCAATAACGGAAACGTCAAAAAGTACAAGAGTTACTTTATCGTGAACGCATTTGCGGTAACCAGCACCAAAGAGGTCATGGATAATCTCGCCACACTTCCTGAGATCGACAAAATTTTACCGGATGAAAAGCGGGAACTGCAAAAGGTAGAAATAGATAAGGATGCCCAGCCCGTAGTTGAGGAATCTACAGCTGACCAAGCGGTTGCAGATCAAGCCGCTGTAGATAAGGCTGTGACGGAAGAGAATGCGCAAAAATCGGTGGAAGAATCCGTGTATAAGGATGCTGTAACGCCAAGCCGGGTTGAATGGAATATTACCAAAGTCAAAGCACCACAGGTGTGGGCCAAAGGCATTGACGGCAAAGGGGTTGTCGTTGCCAATCTTGATACGGGCGTAGAGTATACTCACCCTGCGTTGAAAAGAAAATGGCGCGGTTTGAACGCTTCCGGTCAAGTCGTGAATCCAGAGCTGAGCTGGTATGATGCGGTTAACGGGGCATCTCTGCCAACTGATTCAAATGGACATGGTACACACACGATGGGTACGAGCGTTGGCTCGGACAGCAACGGTACGAATGAAATCGGTGTTGCTCCTGGCGCCAAATGGATTGCGGTTCGAGTATTCAATCCAGATACCACCGACTCCATCTTACTGGACGGTGGACAGTGGATTCTTGCTCCTGTAGATAAAAACGGTAAAAAGCACCCTGAGCTTGCACCGGATGTGGTGAATAACTCTTGGGGCGGTGGACCTGGCCTGGATGAATGGTATCGTCCAGTCACCAAGGCGTGGAGAGCGGCTCAGATTTTCCCTGAGTTCTCCGCCGGCAACACAACACTGTCCAATCCGGGCGGACCTGGGTCTGTAGCCAATCCGGCGAATCTGCCGGAAGCTTATGCGACAGGAGCCACGGACGTTAACAACAAGCTGGCCAGCTTCTCGTTGCGCGGTCCTTCTCCTTATGGCGAAGTGAAGCCTGAAATTTCGGCTCCTGGTGTAAACATCCGTTCTTCTGTACCGGGCGGAGTGTATGAGGGGGGATGGAACGGTACCTCCATGGCAGGCCCGCATACTGCCGGATTAGCAGCATTACTGCTTCAGGCCAAACCATCTTTGACTGTGGATCAACTGGAGGATGTTATTTCAAAAACAGCGACACCGCTGACAGACAGCCAGTATCGGACTTCACCGAACAATGGTTACGGATATGGTCTGATCGACGCGCTTGCTGCGGTGAACTCCGTACTTAAGTGAGGATTTTACAAAAGTCCCATAAGCGACTTCCAATGAACAAGATATAGAGCGAAAGACAGGATTAAGAAAGACCCCCCAAAATCCCTTTGAGCGGCTCGTACAGAGATTGCATACACCTGTTAACCGTGTAATGCACTATTTACGTAGCCGCAAAAAAGGGGTTTTCGTACATAAAAGAATATAAAAGTCATAGAATTTCAAGAAAAATGCAAAAAAATGACTTGTATATCTGTTTTGATAACTTTATACTATTCCATAATATATGATTATATATCAATTTTTAATATAAAATGTAATGATATAACATGTCTTTTCTTCGAAGTTCTCCTGCTTTTTCTCCTTGGTTTCTACTGAATTTCATCGCTTGCTATTTGGATCGTAAACTCACCTATGAAGTACTACTACCTACGAACAGCCAAATATTTTTGTGCCTCTATATTCTATGAAGGAGGTGGTCGCCAACCACATCGTGTTGTGCAACCCGTGTGTTTGATGTGCTAGGCATGAGGTCTTACTCTGTACAGGTTATTCCAGAATCATTAAACCTAGTAAAAGGAGTGGAGAAGTAATTGATTAAACCTAAACGATTCAAGAAACCACTATCTATCGGACTATCTTTACTAATGGCCTTTTCCTTTGTTCAACCTGCTTTGGCGAATAACACACCGGATGGCTCCAAGCTGGAGCTGAAATCTGCCTCGCACAAGGTCACGACCGCGAAGGTGTCCCCGAAACTGACCAAACAGTTTGAGGAGAATAACTATGTTACCTATCTGGTCAAATTAAAAGAACAGGTAGACACCAACAAGGCTTCCAAAAATGCACTCCAAAAGGCCTCACTTGAGAAAATAACACCCTCCGCTGCCAAAATGGCTGCACGTAGCCATGTGATCAGCTCTCTGCGTGAAACGGCTTCAAGAACCCAATATGGGCTTGAAAATTATTTGGATAAGCAATCAGAGAGCGGCGGAGTGAAGGAATATAAAAGCTTTTTTATTGTCAATGCATTGGCTGTAACAAGCACCAAGGAGGTGCTGGATCATATTTCGCAGCTGCCTGAGGTCGATAAAGTCTTGCCGAATGAAACGCGTTATCTGCAAAAGGTGACGGTTGACAAGCAAGCAGAGGGAGCAAATGCCAAAACGGCTGAAACAGCGACAGCAGCAACGGCGAAGTCTGCAACGGTAGAGAAAGCTGTAGAGCTGGAGAAGGACGATGGCAAAACATCGGCTAAGCCTGGCAATGCAGGTAAGAACGCTGTAGACCCATCTACGGTGGAATGGAACATATCCCATATTAACGCACCACAAGTGTGGGAAAAAGGAATCGACGGAACCGGAATCGTGGTCGCCAATCTGGATACAGGTGTAGATTATACACATCCGGCCCTTCATCGCAAATGGCGGGGTCTGGACGCGGCAGGCAATGTCGTGAATCCCGAGCTGAGCTGGTACGATCCGCATAGTCATGCGACGCTTCCGGTCGATCAGGAAGACGATTCCCATGGTACACATACGATGGGCACGATGGTCGGCTCTGAGGAAAACGGAACGAACCGAGTTGGCGTTGCACCTGGTGCGAAGTGGATTGCGGTTCGGATTTTTAATCCGGAAACGACGGATGCGATTATACTGGATGGCGGTCAATGGCTGCTTGCGCCAAAAGATGCCCAAGGGAATCTTCATCCCGAGCTTGCTCCAGACGTAGTGAACAACTCGTGGGGAGGCGGACCGGGTCTTGATGAATGGTTCCGGCCTGTGGTTCAGGCATGGAGGGATGCTCAAATCTTCCCCGAATTCTCCGCAGGTAATACCTCTCTTTCCAATCCGGGCGGTCCTGCCTCGGTAGCCAATCCGGCGAACTATCCGGAATCCTTCGCTACTGGAGCCACCGATATCAATGATAAACTGGCCAGCTTCTCCTTGTTAGGACCATCACCCTATGGTGAGGTGAAGCCAGAAGTTTCCGCACCGGGTGTGAATATCCGGTCATCTGTCGCTGGTGGCGCCTATAAAGGCGGATATAACGGTACTTCTATGGCGGGACCTCATGTGGCGGCCCTTGCGGCTCTGTTGCTGCAAGCGAATCATTCGCTTACCGTAGACCAGCTTGAGGAAATTTTGATGAACACAGCTACACCGCGCACGGACAGCACATATCCTACTTCGCCAAACAATGGCTACGGACATGGTGTCATTAATGCGCTGGATGCAGTCGGTTCGGTCATGCAAGGTCTGGGCTCCGTGTCTGGTAAAGTTGTAACGGGTGGCGACGATCTGGAAGCACCTGTTCTCGAGCATACACCGCCCGCAGCGGCATTCGAGGGTATTGATATACCTCTGACTGCTCATGTAACGGATGATGTCGGCGTGACAGCCGTTGAGGCATTTGCCAAAACAGCAGGTACGTCAAACTATGTATATATTCCGTTGGAACGGACCTCCGGCGACAGCAAAGATGGTACATATCAAGCGTCCATCCCGACTTTTTTGGTGGACAGCGCTGGTCTGGAATACTATATTCGTGTAAATGATTACGGTAATAACGGATTTGAAACTGAAGTATACAAGGTTAAAATCTCCAAAGGCGTAAAACCAGGCTACACACAAGACTTTGAAAAAGACATTGCTGGTATTAATATCGGTGGACAGGGCAGTGTTTGGAAATGGGGAACTCCGACAAGCGGCCCTAAAAGCGCACATTCGGGTACAAAGGTCATCGCGACAAATCTCGAAGGCCAATATCAGGCCAACTCCAACAGTTATTTTATGGCCCCTCCGATTGATCTGACCGAGAGCTCAAAAGGGGCACTGGTCAGCTTCAAGCATTGGTACGATCTTGAAAACAATTCTGATTTCGGCAAAGTATACGTAGCAACCACAAACAATCAGAATGCGTTTGAGCAGGTATTATCGTTTACTGGCACCAGCAACGGCTGGAAAACACAATATCTTGATTTGCGGGCATTCGCGGGTCAAAAGGTATACCTCCTGTTCAACTTTACTAGTGACAATACGGTTGTGAAAGATGGCTGGTATATTGACGATCTGTCGATTCAGGAGCCAGACACCGTTGCACCTGCTGCGCCGAGCAATTTGACTGCTGAAGCAGATACTGTGGGCAACGTCACGCTGGCCTGGAATGCTTCCTCCGATGAAGATGTGAAGCAGTACAAGGTGTATCGTTCTACCCAATCAGGCAAAAATTATACTTCCATCGGTACAACCTCAGCACTGACACTCACAGATACCATCACGGTCGGTGGAGCAACCTATCATTATGCAGTGGCGGCTGAGGATTATAGTGGCAATGAAGGAATCAAGTCAAATGAGGCTTCTCTGAGAGTAGACGTGCCGGATACGCTGTATAGCGATCATTTTGACGGCAGCTCGGATAATGGCTGGACTCATTCCGGTACCAAGGATGAGTGGGAACGTGGCATTCCGAAGGAAGTAGGACCAGAGAGCGCAGTGTCCAGACCAAATGTGTGGGCAACCGATCTTGATAGCAATTATGAGAACGGAGCTGAATTTTCGCTGGTTTCTCCAAAAATTAATTTGCAGGCTGTACGCAACGCAACACTGACCTTCAATCACTGGTTTGAAATTGAGGCTGGCTATGATTACGGTTATGTGGAAGTGTCCAAAAACAATGGCGACACGTGGAGCGAGCTGGGCAAGTTCTCTCACAATACGAATGGAAAAAAGTGGACTCCAGTTTATTACAATCTGGATAGCTACACCGGCAATGAGATTCAAATTCGCTTCCGTTTGAAATCGGATAACAGTGTGAACAAGAACGGTTGGTACATTGACGATTTCCGTGTATTGGGTATTCCAGCTGCGACAGTGACCAAGGACATCGTACCTGAGTCGAATATCAAGCTGGAAAAAGCGGAAGAACAATTCCCGCTGTACAAAATTACAAGCACTGAAAAGAGTGAATTCCTGGAGAAAGTGAAGCCGGCAGAAACAACGGTGGATAGTGGACGTGTCGGGCTCGACAGTCTTCCAGCCAGTGCTACGGTTACGGTATTGGAAACCGGACGTTCGGTGAAAACGGATCCGACCACAGGCAAATACAGCTTCACCCATGTAGCGGGCGACTATACGCTGAAGGCTGAAGCCTATGGTTACGTGCCTCAAACGAAAGCAGTCACGATTGAGAATAACAAAGTCATTAGAGCAAACTTTAGTCTTCAGGCCATACCTCACGGTACGATTCACGGGGTCATTACCGACAAGCAATCCGGTGAACCGATCCAAAAAGCGAAAGTGTTGGTGCTGGAGGATGCACGTATTGCTCCGGTAGAGACGAATGAGGCTGGAGAATTTACGCTGGACGTGCTGGAAGGAACATACACATTGTCTATTTCAGCTGAGAATTATTATAGCGACAGTGTATCCGTTATTGCTCCTCCGAACGGTAGTGTGGAAGCGAATGTCACGTTGAAACCTTTCATCGGGTTCCAGGGAGGCATCGCCTACGATGACGGGACAGGAGAAAATGCCAGAGCCTTTAACGCGGCAGGCAATTCATGGGCAGTCAGAATGACGCCTGAGTCGGAAGTGGCTCAAGTGACAGGAGCATCGCTTTTGTTCTGGAACTCTGCCTTCCCGAATCCGGGAGGAACGGCATTCCAATATTCTGTTTATGACGCCTCCGGTACGGCAGGAGCGCCTGGACGATTATTGGCTGGTCCATTCGACGGGACTGCCGTGCGGGATGAGTCACAATGGACGACAGTGCAGCTTCCAGAGCCGGTGACGGTTCAAGGTGACTTCTACATCGTATATACACAGTCTGCTGTAGGCACACAGTCGCCGGGTCTTGCTACAGATGAGAGTGGCCCGAATGCACTTCGCAGCTGGCAAGGTGTAAGTGGCGCATGGAGCCAATCACCTGAGGAGGAAGGGAACTACATGATCCGGGCTATCGTCAGATATCCGGTGAATGCTCCAACGATTACGACTCCTACGAAGGCTACGTATACGCAGGAAGAGTCGATTACCGTAACAGGAACTTCCCCGGCAGAAGGAGCCGATATTCAGCTCTTTAACGGTAAGGAGCTGGCTGGCACAACGAAAGTGAAGGATCGCCAGTTCAGTTTGTCGGTTGATCTTCAACCAGGTACTAATCCGCTAAGTGTTCAAGCAGCGGTATACGGCAAATTAACGGATCGTTCCGAAACGGTGGTTGTGACGCTCGATCAGACTAAACCGGGTCTGATCCTGACATCGCCTGATGAAGGGGCGCGTACAAACGCGGGTGTAGTCAGTGTAGTCGGTACCGTGTATGACGAGTTCCTCACCGAATTGACGATTAATGGTGAGCCCGCTGAATTTGGAAGTGACGGCAGCTTTAACAAGCGGTTGCTTATCAACGAAGGTGAAAATCAAATTACGGTGACGGCCAAGGATCTTGCCGAAAACGAAACAAGCGTTACGCGCTCGGTGTATGTCGATACAGCTCTGCCGAAGCTTGAAAACATTAGCCCTGCTGAGGATGTGCGTATTACTCCAGGGCAGCCGGTACAAGTATCCTTTGACAGTGCATCCGGTTTGGAGGCGTCCTTCCATGTGGAGCTGCCTTTCAACCTGTCCACTTTGGGCCGCAACGATATTCCATTAAATGAAACTTCGTCAGGCCACTATGAAGGTACTTATTTCACTTCATCTTCTCTGAACCTGGAAGGCGGAGTCATCGTGATCCGGGTAAGGGATGCAGCGGGAAATGAAGTGGAGACGGAGGCACCGGGAAGATTGTATGTAACCAATGGTGGAGGACAGAACCCTGATCCGAATCCATCCAATGAGAAGCCGGTAGCCATTATTCAGGCTAACGAATCAGCCAAGAAGAACAAAAATGTACAATTTAACGCCAAAGCTTCCCGTGATGTAGACGGTGAGATCGTCAGTTACAGCTGGAATTTTGGCGATGGCGATACGGCGGTCGGTTCCAAGGTGAAGCATAAATTCACCACAGCTGGAACATATACCGTAGAGCTAACGGTAACGGATAATGACGGCGCAAGTGGTAAGACTGTGCATACGATCACGATCCGTTAACAGCCAGTAGGAAAGGAAATGCTTCTTTTAGAATAACAATGAAGGCCCACAGCAAGCCCCGGTTTATAGAGGCTGCTGTGGGCCATTTTTAATTGTCGAGCCGTTCAAGAAGCGGTACAATGAGTAGAACTCTAAAAAGTGAATCGTTTCACAATAATATTTTTTAGCAGGAGAGGATCCTATTGATTCATTTGCAAAAAGAAAGCGGACGTATCCGTCTTGTGCTGGATGCCTATTTTATGGGGGAAGATATCATTGTACTCATTTCAGGCGGTGATCAGCCTCATTTGGGAACGATTACAGCAGGGGCCAGACTCGAGCCGATTCAAACTGTGCAATTGCAAAATCACAAGGAGTTTTATATTACCGAAGAAATTGCAGTTCGCTTGCGAAAAGAGTTTGCAGGCAATTTTGCCATTTGCTGCGGGGCACATTTAGATCATGCAACCAAGGACGAAATCCGAGTGCTGACAGATATGGCTATACAATTGGGAAAAGAGCTCATTGGAGAACTCAAGCAAGCACGCTAGTAGCATACCTTCTTAATTGAATTCCCGAAAGAGCAGATTGCGATATGGGTACTTACTAAAGGGATACTTAAAAAGCAATGCAAAGCCATCATCCTCAATTTGTACGGATTTCAGCGCAGAGGATGGAATCAAACTACGAATCATGACATGAACTGCACGCTGGTCTTGTCTGTTGATCGCTTTGGCTAAGGCAGAAGCAAAACATGAATTACGTGCCAATTCGCGATACAGCGGAAAAACGGCTTTTGCAATGGCGCGATGAACTCTCGGCTCAAACGTAAACTGCACAGTCCCCGGTGGAATCGTCGTTCCATTCGTATAATAGAGCATCGGTGGCTGAGCTAAAAAGGAAATAAAGTAGCCGATGCCATTCGTGCCTAAGCCTTGTTTGGCGGCAAATGGTGCTACTGAGCAGAGAAGGGATTTCATCCGATCCAAATTGCCCTGAACGACAGCTCGTGACCATTGGACGGCAAAAGCACGTCGGGTTGCAATAGCTTTGTAAAAGGGTAGCATGGCAGCGGATATTTTCCTAAGTGTATCTGCATTTAAACGTTTGTGAGGCGAGCCCTTTCTGCGGGATGTTGAACGATATAACATAGCTCCGACCTCCTTGGCAGGATGCTCTCATGGAGCGCAATTGATCTGTAACAGGTACAATACTGTATGCCCGGTTACCTCAAAAAGTGCTAATATCGCTAGGTTTCTTCTTTTTAACGTTCTAATTTAAAAATTCGAAATAAGTACTGTCCTGATTTGTAAGATTGTGGTACCCTAGAACTTATATAATTGCTATTTTACTTATTGGAGTTGAATTTAACAGATGAGTGATTTGTACAAGGAGCCTCGATCTTCCGATCCTTTTCAGGAGACGAACGATTATAACGCCCCATTTAACCCGCCCCCAGTAGTTCCACCTACAAATAGTAAAGCTGTTGCCTCGATGGTGCTCGGGATTTTATCTGTTGTCATTCCCTATATTGGGTTGATTATCGGAATTGTGGGTATTATTTTGTCCAGTCTTTCCTTGAAGGAAATTAACCGTCATGGAGAGCAAGGCAGAGGTATGGCCATTGCTGGATTGGTATGTAGTATTATCGGTACACTGATTTATACACTGATCATCATTTTTATAGTTATTGTTTTTATTGTAGCGGCCTCCAGTGGCGATCCGGATATTTTTTCAGACATTTAATCAATTGAAGAATGCTTGAGTCAGACAAACCATTCACGATTTGACTATTGGATGCTATGATAAAAGGAGTCCAATGAAGGAGAGTGAAGCCGTATGGCACGTACTCAAACACAAAAAGCGCTGAGCAAGGCAAAACGCGCTGGAATCTATTGCGCGGCACAAAGCCGCAAAACGAATGACCATTATGGCGAGATTTCACAGCACATACGAGTGAAGCCGACCAAGCAAGAACAATTACAAAAGGTCAAGCACAAGAAGCGAATCGTTCAGAGCGACGCTTCTTTTTTTTTGTCTTTAGAGAGAACAGCAGTGTCCTTTTCGGCTTGGATTTATAAAGTAGCAGAGAAATGATTGTATACAAGCGAATAGCGTTTTTCTGTACCGAAAAAGGACTTGATAATAATTATCATTATTGTTAGAATATCATAAGAAAGAAGGAACCCGGGCATGGGCTCCTTCATTATAAAACTAGGCTTGAAATCAAAGATTTACTTGGCTTCGAAGGTTTTGCAGTCTGTTTCTTCAGACTTGTGAGTGTCTTCAGGTCTGTTGCTTACGATGTAAATGGAGCTAGCGCTGCATTTATTCTCTTGGGCCCAGTGCGTACATGAATTGACTTCACACAGAACGTCTTTTGCCATGTTGTACACCTCCTTATATGGATGTGGTGGGCTGAGCAAATAAAATCACGGTCAGTCAAGGTAGGACTTGTCCAACTGTGTTTACCCTCTTGTTAGGAAGAGGGACTTTGCTATGCCTACTTGTACAATATCAAATGAATTTTAAAATTGCAATGTTTGCTTCATTTTGCAGTTCAGAGCGGACACAAGTGTCCCTTTTAATTAAAAAACAAAAGCTGTCCTCCAAGCAGAACGAAATGTTTCTCTGCTGGAGAACAGCTTTTGTTTGTTTTTCTGACATAATGACGGTATTAAAGGCTTAGCGCACGTTGGGAATATTTACGATGGGATCAATGTCAGCATCATAGTCTACACCCTCGAACTCAAAGCCGAACAGTTGGAAAAATTCGTGACGATATCCTTCAAGATCTGACAATTCGTAGATATTGTTGGTTGTCAGCGCCTCCCATATTTTCTCAACCTCTGCCTGTACGTCTTCGCGCAGTTCCCAATCATCAATGCGAATACGTCCTTCTTCATCTACAGGGATTTCTGGTGCATACAGACGCTCAGCAAACAGACGGTAGCTCTGTTCTACGCACCCTTCATGCAGCCCTTTTTCCTTCATTACCTTATATAAAGCAGAAATATACAGAGGAACGACAGGGATAGCGGAGCTAGATTGGGTAACGAGTCCTTTAGTGACTGCGACGAAGGCGCGTCCGCCTGTAACTTTCAGCTGATCGTTCAGCTGATGTGCTGTCTCCTCCAGATGATCCTTTGCACTTCCGATACTGCCCTCTCTGTAGATGGCTTGTGTAATATCTGAACCGATGTACGAAAAAGAGAAGGTAGTTGCAGTATCGGCGAGTACACCGCCAGCTCGCAAGGCGTCAATCCACAATTTCCAGTCCTCACCGCCCATAACCTCTACAGTTCCTTGTACTTCTTCTTTTGTTGCGGGTTCGAGCGTCACGCTACTGACTTCCCCGGTGTGGAAGTTAACGGTCTTGTTTGTGTAAGGCTTACCAATAGGTTTGAGCACGGAATTAAACGTTTCGCCTGTGCGGGGATTTGTACGGCGACCTGAAGCGACACTGTAAACCACCAGATCGACTTGTCCCAGTTCTTCGCGAATGGCTTCCACCGTTTTGGCTTTGACCTCATCTGAGAAGGCATCTCCCGTCACGCTTAAGGATTTAAGCCCAGCTTCCTGAGCAGCTTTTTCAAATGCAGCAGAATTGTACCAGCCTGCCGATGCTGTACGTGTGGCGCTAGCATTACTAGGGCGATATACACCAATTGTATTGGCACGCGCACCGAAGGCGGCAGTAATTCGAGAAGCCAACCCATATCCGGCAGATGCCCCGATCACAAGTACATTACGGGGTCCCTGGATAGCAGGACGGGCCTGTACATAGTCAATTTGCTCCTGAACATGTTGGGCACAGCCCACCGGATGAGCAGTGGTGCAGATAAAGCCACGTGTTCTTGGTTTGATAATCATGTTATTGTAATTCCTCTCTTCTTGTAGCGATCTTCACCCTTACTATTTTAACTTTTAACTTTTTTTTTTCAAACGTGGATTTTAGTAAGTATCCTTTTTACCCAAAAGTGTATCCTTGCACGGGGTGGCAAGTGCCTAAGTGCCTGCATATGATGCTGTAACGATAAATATGAGAAGGGAGAGAGTTGCTTGAAGAATAAGAGCCGCAAAACCATAAGAAACAAAAAGCCGCTCTATAGTGTAATTGACCCGGATATGAATGAATTAAGTATGATACATCGCGTGAAGCCACAGCCTGCGGAGAGGGAGACAGAAGCAAGACTTCATCAAGTTGCTTCTCCGCCTCCCCCAACCAAAGAGGAGCCGGAGCTACAGACTATTGTGGAACCTGAAGTCGAGGCTTCGCATGAGACAGAGGTTGAATTTGCGGATGCAGAGGAGACTCAAGTGTCGATGGGGGAACCCCAAGAGCTAGAAGCAGAGCCGGAGCCGGAACCAGAACCAGAACCTGATCCAATCGATGTGGAGGAAATTTTGAGCAATAAGAAGGCTCCGCATGTAAACAACGCTTTCATTTATACAGACGATTTGAGCGATCTCGCTGTAACGGGTGAGAAGATCGCTCCCGCTTCCATAGATTCCAGCAAGCTGAAGCAAGAGAGTATCCACACGGATTCTCTGGCGGATTATGCCGTTCAAACGATTAAGATAGCCGACGGTGCTGTGACTTCTTCGAAGATTGCCCCGGATTCCATTACGGTGGAACATCTGTCGGACGCATCTGTGGCAGGCAGTAAATTGCAGGATCGCTCCATCGGTGGTGAAAAACTTCGAGATGGCAGCATCACTCCAGAAAAGCTGGCTGATAAGATTATCAGCGGCGATCATATTGCGAATGGCTCCATTGAGAGCCGTCACTTCAAGCAATGGATCGTGTCTTCAGACATGCTTCAAGATCAGGCGGTTACCTCTGATAAAATTCGCAGTGGTACGATTCAATCAAACAATTTGGCTAATGAAGCTGTCGATAGCTCCAAGCTGGGCGATCAATCTGTGACCACTTCCAAACTGCGGGATGGGGCTGTGGATGCGGCTAAAATCCAAGCTGGCAGCATTGAGAGTGCACACCTGACCGAGCATGCCGTTCATGCAAGGCATCTGGCTCCCGGTTCGATTAATCGCAAGCAGCTATCCAATGGAATTGTAGGCAAGGAACAATTGGAGGAAGGTGTTGTCAGCGGGCGTCATCTGGAGTCGGAGGCAGTTACCAGTTCGCACATTCAGGCTGGAGCGATTGAAAGAAAGCATCTGAGTCCAGGCTCCATTGGGGAAGAACAGCTTGGAACGGGCCAAGTAACAGCCCGTCACCTGGCGGATCGGAGTATTCAGTCCAATAAACTGGCAGATCAGTCTGTAGGCTCATTGCAAATTGTCGATCAATCCGTCACTTCATCCAAGATATCGGATCAGAGCATATTACCACACAAAATTGCCGATGAGGCGGTACTTACCAGACATATTGCTACAGCAGCCATACAAGGTCCACAAATTTCTCCAGAGGCAGTTTCTTCCTTGCATCTCCAGTCCGAAATCATTCGAAAGGATCATATTGCATCGGAGGCGGTTACGGAGCAACATTTGCATTCCGGGGCTGTGACGAGCGAGAAATTAGGGAAGGGAGCAGTTCTGGAACACCATGTGGCGAATCAGGCTGTCAAGGAAAATCACATTGCTTCGAGCGCGGTTAAGTCTGATAAAATCGCTGACGAAGCAGTGACAGAACCTAAAATTGGCACTGGGGCGGTAACCGGAAATAAGATTGCCTCTCAAGCCATTACACACGTACACATTGCAACGGGGGGGATTCGTGAAAACCACCTTGCCGACAACAGTGTGGGTGGAAAGGCATTGCAGGCTCAATCCGTCGATTCGACCCATCTGGCCCAGAGTTCTGTGCTGAGCAAACATCTTGGGGAAGACAGTGTTGGAACCTCGGCTTTGCAAGAACAGTCCGTTACCGCGGACATACTAGGTGAAGGCGCTGTTCAAACCGCGCATTTGGCCGGCGGAGCGGTGTACTCCCATCATTTGCAGGATCATGCTGTTACTTCGCTGAAACTATCGCCGGAGAGTGTGGCCACGGATAAAATCAATGATTTGGCGATTACGGCTCCTAAGTTAGCTGAGGGGAGTGTCACTTCCTCTAAGCTGTCTGCTCGTTCCGTGCAGCCGTGGCATATTACGGATAAAGCGGTGCAGAGTAACCATCTGGCTGTTGAAGCGGTGGAGGCGAATCATCTCGCTCCGGAATCCGTCACCTCTAATCATTTGCAATCTGCATCGGTCCAAACCAAACACCTCGCCCCCGACAGTGTATCCGGTCATGCTCTTCAGTCGGAAAGTGTCACCTCTGAAAAGCTAGCAGCCCGTGCTGTGCAGGCACCCAATCTGGCGGAAAACAGCGTGGGTCCTGGACATTTGGCTGCGCAAGCCGTACACACTCGGCATTTGGCAGCAGGAGCAGTACAGGAGACGGAATTAGCCCAGAACGCTGTGAAGTCTGCACATCTTACAGCAGAATCCGTCCAATCAGAGCACTTGCAAAGCGGGGCTATTCTGGAAGAGCATATTGCACTGCAGGCCATATCAACCGATGCTTTGCAGGATGCATCCGTTACATCCGATAAATTGGCGGATGAGGGTGTGACTTCCTCCAAGCTGTCAGCCCATGCAGTGCAGTCCGAGCATATTATGGACGAAGCTGTACGAAGCAACCACTTGGCTGTGGCCGTTGTGGACTCGACCCATCTAGCATCCGGAGCGGTCACTTCGGTGCACCTACAGGCTTCCTCTGTGCTAACGAGACATTTGGCTCCGGATAGTGTGTCCGGTCGTGCGCTTCAAGCAGAAAGTGTTACCTCGGAAAAGCTGGCGGCGCGTTCGGTACAAGGAATGAACCTTGCGGAAGGCAGTATCGGTCCTTCACATCTATCTGTGCAATCCGTTCACACGCGGCATTTGGCAGCCGGAGCGGTACAGGATCGTGTGCTGGCAGAGGGAGCAGTGAAGTCCGAGCACATTGCCCCGGAATCAATCCAGCCGCGCCATCTGCAAGCTGAAACCATTCAGGGAGAACACATTGCAACCCAGGCCATATCGACTGATGCTTTACAGGATGAGTCCGTAACATCTGACAAACTGGCAGATGAGGGTGTGACTTCCGCCAAGCTATCGGCCCACTCGGTACAGTCGTGGCACATTACAGACGAAGCTGTGCGAGGAAATCATTTGGCAGAAGAGGCCATCCAATCGAGCCATCTGGCGCCGGAATCCGTCACCTCAGCTCACTTGCAGGCTTCGGCAGTGCTCACAGGTCATCTGGCCCCAGAAAGTGTGTCCGGCCGTGCGTTACAAGCGGAAAGCGTCACCTCTGAAAAGCTGGCAGCCCAATCAGTGCAAGGAACGAATCTTGCAGAAGACAGCGTCGGCCCGTCACATCTGTCTGCACAGTCGGTACACGCCCGGCATTTGGCAACTGGCGCAGTACAGGATACAGCGCTGGCAAAGGGAGCAGTGAAGTCGGTACACATTTCCCCGGGGTCGATCCAGTCACATCACCTGCACACTGGAGCCATTCAGGGAGAGCATATCGCATCTGAGGCCATATCGACCGCTGCTTTGCAGGATGCGTCCGTTACGTCCGATAAATTAACGGATGAGGTTGTGACTTCCGCCAAGCTGTCGGTCAACTCGGTACAGCCGTGGCACATTACCGATGAAGCTGTGCAAGCCAATCATTTGACAGCGGAGGCGATCCAGTCAAGTCATCTGGCCTCGGAATCTGTTACCTCTCGTCATTTGCAGGCTTCGGCAGTGCTCACGAGCCATCTGGCGCCGGATAGTGTATCTGGTCGTGCACTACAGGCGGAAAGTGTTACCTCGGAAAAGCTGGCGGCGCGCTCGGTACAAGGGACGAATCTTGCGGAAGGCAGCATCGGCCCCTCACATCTGTCTGCACAGTCCATACACAGCCGGCATCTGGTAGCCGGAGCGGTACAGGATCGAGCGTTGGCAGAGGGAGCAGTGAAATCCGTGCATATCGCCCCGGAATCGATTCAGTCGCACCATCTGCACACTGGAACCATACAGGGAGAGCATCTGGCACCCCAGTCGATATCGGCTGATGTTTTACAGGATGCGTCCGTTACGTCCGATAAATTGGCAGATGAGAGTGTAATTGCCGCCAAGCTGTCGGCTCATTCGGTGCAGGCGTGGCACATTACAGATGAAGCCGTGCAAGCCAATCATTTGGCAGCAGAGGCCGTTCAGTCGAGCCATCTGGCGCCGGAATCTGTCACTTCAGCCCACTTGCAATCTTCGGCAGTACTTGCGAGCCATCTGGCCCCGGATAGTGTATCCAGTCGTGTGCTACAAGCGGAAAGCGTCACTTCAGAGAAGCTAGCGGCCCACTCGGTTCAAGGAACGAATCTTGCGGAAGGCAGCGTTGGTCCTTCACATTTGTCAGCCCAGTCGGTACACACCCAGCATTTGGCGAATGGCGCAATAGAGGATACAGCGCTAGCAGAGGGGGCAGTGAAATCTGTACACATTGCCGCAGAATCAATTCAGTCGCACCATCTGCACATTGGAATCATACAGGGCGAGCATCTGGCACCCCAGTCGATAACGACTGATGTTTTACAGGATGCGTCCGTTACGTCCGATAAATTGGCAGATGAAATCGTGACCGCTGCCAAAATATCTCCACATTCCGTACAGCCATGGCACATTACGGATGAAGCTGTGCAAGCCAATCATTTGGCAGAAGAGACCATCCAGTCGAGCCATCTGGCGCCGGAATCCGTCACCTCAGTCCACTTGCAATCTTCGGCAGTACTTGCGAGTCATTTGGCGCCAGATAGTGTATCCAGTCGTGCGCTACAAGCGGAGAGCGTCACATCGGAGAAGCTGGCAGCCCACTCGGTGCAAGGAATGAATCTTGCGGAAGGCAGCGTCGGTTCTTCGCATTTGTCCGCCCAGTCGGTACACACCCAGCATTTGGCGAATGGCGCAGTACAGGATACAGCGCTAGCAGAGGGGGCAGTGAAATCTGTACACATTGCCGCGGAATCGATTCAGTCGCACCATCTGCATACTGGAACCATACAGGGCGAGCATCTGGCACCCCAGTCGATATCGGCTGATGTTTTACAGGATGCGTCCGTTACGTCCGATAAATTGGCAGATGAGAGTGTAATTGCCGCCAAGCTGTCGGCTCATTCGGTGCAGGCGTGGCACATTACAGATGAAGCCGTGCAAGCCAATCATTTGGCAGCAGAGGCCGTTCAGTCGAGCCATCTGGCGCCGGAATCTGTCACTTCAGCCCACTTGCAATCTTCGGCAGTACTTGCGAGCCATCTGGCCCCGGATAGTGTATCCAGTCGTGTACTACAAGCGGAAAGCGTCACTTCAGAGAAGCTAGCGGCCCACTCGGTTCAAGGAACGAATCTTGCGGAAGGCAGCGTTGGTCCTTCACATTTGTCCGCCCAGTCGGTACACACCCAGCATTTGGCGAATGGCGCAGTACAGGATACAGCGCTAGCAGAGGGGGCAGTGAAATCTGTACACATTGCCGCAGAATCGATTCAGTCGCACCATCTGCACATTGGAATCATACAGGGCGAGCATCTGGCACCCCAGTCGATAACGACTGATGTTTTACAGGATGCGTCCGTTACGTCCGATAAATTGGCAGATGAAATCGTGACCGCTGCCAAAATATCTCCACATTCCGTACAGCCATGGCACATTACGGATGAAGCAGTGCAAGCCAATCATTTGGCAGAAGAGACCATCCAGTCGAGCCATCTGGCGCCAGAATCCATCACCTCAGCCCACTTGCAATCTTCGGCAGTGATGACCCGGCATATTGCGCCCGGGAGTATATCGGTTCACGCGCTCCAGGCAGGCAGCGTGAACGCTGAGAAGCTTGCGCTTCGGGCGGTGCGTGCTTCGAATCTAGCAGAAGCCAGCGTAAACTCCGTCCATTTGACGGAGCATGCCGTACACGCTCAACATTTGGCCGATGGGGCGATCCAAGGGTCCGCACTGGCAGAAGGCGTGGTGCAGTCCAGGCATATCGCGCTGGATTCAGTCCAGTCGGAGCATCTGCAAGCAGGGGCTATTCAGCCACAGCATGTAGGCTGGCAGGCGGTGGCTGAGGAAGCTATACAGGAAGGAGCTGTGACATCCAGCAAGCTGGCAGATGGAACGGTACAGTCTCGTCATGTGGCTGAGGAGGCTATTGAAAGCCACCACATTGGAGAGGAAGTTATTGATTCGCATCACCTAAAGCCGGGCTCGGTGACACTGGCTCAGCTGTCCACAGATATACATCTCTCGGGACTTTTGCCAGAGGAAGGTGTCAGTGGCGACAGACTTCAGGCAAACAGTATATCTCGCAGCCATCTGAAAGCTCAGGCCGTCGACAGCGAGGTGCTAAGCCCGGAAGCTGTGGGACCAGAGCATCTGCAAGCGGCTGCGGTACAAAGCCATCATGTGGCAGAGCGGAGCATTGAAGGTCATCATCTGGTGGAAGGCTCGGTAGGCTCACGTGAGCTGGAGCTGAACGCAGTGAAGCCGGAGCATTTGAGCATCACTCCGGTCCGTACTTGTGCGAATCAGCCCGCATTACAGCAGTTCGGCAGAGCGCCGTTTCTTTTGAAAGGCAGTGAAGGAGAGACGGAAGTAACCATTGTATTCGGAGAGCCTTTTGTAAACCCGGACTACACGTTGGTAGCGATGACGAACCATCCTCTCTTTCATGCGACGCTGAAATCTCAGACGCCGAATGGAGCAGTGATCGTCGTAACCAAGTGGAACGAAACCGCGCATAACTACGGTATTATTTCCTGGATCGCCATTGGTTAGTGAAGATGGTTATTGTAAAACTCATAGCGTGCAGACTCATGTATTTTCTAAATACAGGGCTGCACGCTTTTTCATATACTTTTCACACATTTGCTCCACAATTATCCCGAATTCTCCTGATAAGCTAAAGATACTTTAAAGGAGAGGTGATTCAATCATGAAAAAATGGACTAAAAATGCAGCAGCCGTATTGACCGTAGTAAGTGTACTGGGAGGAGCAAGCAGCGCATTCGCCGCTACAGCAACAACGACTCCAGCGAGCACTGCACCAGCAATTAAAGCTCCTGCGGTTACAACTCCGGCTACCAAAACACCGGCAAAAGCACCTGTGACGAAAACACCTGTGGTGAAAGCACCCGTTAAAAAAGCTACAACAGATCATAAAACAACAACCAAAGCGAAGAAAGCCCCTGCCAAAAAATCCGTTGCGAAAAAAGTGGCAAGCCACAAAACAAAAGCAGTGAAAGTGCAGCACCGTACAGTTAAACATCATGCAAAAAAACATAATGTTGTCAAACACAAAGCAACAACTCATAAAACTCGTGCACATCATGTCGTAGCTAAAAAAGTGACCCACAAAGCTCCAGTTAAAAAAGCAGTCCCAGCCAAAACAGCTTCAAAAACAGTCAAAACAGCTCCAAAAACAGTAACAACCAAGAAATAAGATTGATATGCAGTTAGCATTCAGCTCGCCTGGCATATACAGCAGCGATTCATGATAAGAAAGACGGGACCGGGAACGGTATACCCGTCTTTTGTCTATTCTGCTGGGCTTCTGTTAAGCTTAAAGAGAGGATGGAAGCATCCAGAACAACGGCAAGGGGTTAAGGTCATGACAAAAATAGTAGTAGTGGATGACGATGTGTTCATTCTGCAATTAATATCTGAATATTTGAAAAAAGAATCCTACGAGGTCACTTCCTTTTCCAGTGGTAAAACACTGGTAGAGCATATCCGTACGAACCGTCCGGATTGTCTCGTTCTTGATATTATGATGCCTGGCATTGATGGGCTTTCTCTATTGACTCAGCTTCGCGAGTTTACGGAAATGCCGATCATTATGATCTCTGCCCGTGGAGAAGAAAACGACCGTATTCACGGGCTGGAGCTGGGATGCAGCGATTTTTTGACCAAGCCCTTTAATCCAAGGGAGTTGGTAGGAAGGGTCAAAGCGATGCTGAGACTGAGCATGGCCGGAATGTCTGCATCAGACGATAGGCAAGCGGCAGAAAGCGCAGATATATGCCATGCGGGCAATCTGTATATTTTTGCTGACTTTCGTAAAGTCACAGTGGACGGACAAGAGCTAAATTTGACCTCACGTGAATTCGACCTGCTGTTGTTTCTTGCGAATCATCTGGAAAGACCTTTCGGCAGGGAGCATCTGATTCAGCAGGTGTGGAGCTATGATTTTATAGGTGATGTGAGAGTCGTGGATGATCTGGTCAAACGGATTCGTAAAAAGTTAGCTGAGTACCACTCTACGCTCGTCATTAACACCGTATGGGGCTTCGGATATAAAGCAACAGTTCAGGAGTTGTAGCCATGCGTACGATGAGAGCTAAAATACTGCTTTCCCTAACCATCGCCATGCTTATTACCGTCTGTATTACGGTGGTCTTATTCATCAGGCTTATCGACGACATTCTGGTGAATCAGGCCAAATCCAAGCTTCATGAGCAGGCACGCAAAGCCGTCCATATTATGAGTGACGGAGGCTTTGATCGACTGGATAATGCTGAATTTAACTATGTTATCAAGGGCGTGCTTTTATCTGCCGATTACTTTATTTTAAGCACGGATAACCGCATCATCGACTCAAGCGTCTCTGGAATGGAAGGCAAAAAGATCGAGCGTTTGCTTTTGATCCGACAAGGATTTTTTGCATCGGTTCATCCGTCTGCCCAGGATCTGACCGCTACACATGAAGGGGTGGCTGTGCTTCAAGGTAAAAAGGTACTGTTTACGAATGAAGAATTGCCCGGACAACCTTTTCGTATTTTTGTATACTCACCCTTATCTTCTTTGCGAGCACTGTATGTACCGTTAATGAGAACCACATTACTATCTATCATCGCGGGTTTTTTGGTAATTCTCGTCATTGGTCTGATGGTTGTCTCACGTCTGGTGCGTCCGCTCAAACGATTGATGGAGGCGGTAGGCAACTATGAGCCGAATCAGCCGCAGGATAGTGATTTTCCGCAGGCGGATAAAAGTGAGATTGGCGAGCTGATCAGCACCTTTCATTCCATGTCCGCCCGTATTCAGCACCACCACCACGGTCAAATTGAATTTCTGCAAAATGTATCTCACGAGCTAAGGACACCGTTAATGTCCATTCAAGGCTATGTATATGCCATTCAGGATCAAGTGGTATCCCAGGACGAGGGGCTGAGTATCATCAAAGTGCAGTCCCAGCGGTTAATTGATATGGTGGAAAAGCTGCTGCAGCTATCGAGGCTTGAGGCGCTGAATGAAGAATGGCCTGTCTCTCTGGTTGATCTTAGAAGCATGGCGGAGGATGCTGTTCATCTATTGATGCCAGTGGCTGCTGAACGTTCTATCTCGCTTCGAGTGGAGGGAGAGGGCCTGCATGTGGCCGTTCCGGCCGAGCAATTGTTCCGTATGATATTGAATTTGTTGCAAAATGCAGTTCGGCACACCTCTACGGAGGTTGTCATTCATTTGGAGACAGGGACAACACCGGAGGTTGTATGGGTTATGCACGTGGATGATGATGGGGAAGGGCTGACCGAACAAGAGGCAGCTGAGGTATTTGGAAGATTCTATGCGGGCTCGAATGGTGCCACAGGTCTTGGATTGGCTATTTGTCGTCAAATTGCTACCCGATTGAATGGAGAACTACTCTGCACACGTTCGCCATTGGGTGGAGCACGCTTCAGCTACATCCAGCGCATGTTATAAATGAGTACAGAAATGGTTAAAAATGATCGTTTTTTCGGACAAACATTCCATTTATATAACATGATATGAGAGGTTTTTGATGATATTTTAGATATAGCTTGACTGGTAGGTACTAAACTGAGTAAAATTAATCGTATATACCTTGACTCATGGACGTCGTTTTTTTAGATAGTGGTCAATAATAGTGATGAATAATAAATGAAAGAGTGATGAGATGAACCGCCTTTTGGAAGTGAAGGACTTAACGATATCTTTCAAGACCCGCCAGGGACTAGTGCAGGCCATTCGTGGCGTAAACTTTCATGTCAATAAAGGAGAGACGCTGGCGATTGTGGGTGAATCCGGCTCAGGCAAAAGCGTAACCTCACAAGCTGTTATGAAGTTGATTCCGACCCCTCCAGGCATTTATCAAAAGGGTCAAATTATGTTTGACGGACAAGAGCTAATTAATAAAACAGAGAAGCAGATGCAAAAAATTCGTGGTAAGGAAATTGGCCTGATTTCTCAGGACCCAATGACTTCGCTTAACCCGACGATGAAAGTGGGCAAGCAGATCACGGAAGTGCTTTTCAAGCATGAAAAAATATCCAAAGATGCTGCTCGCAAGCGGGGTATTGAGTTGCTGAATCTGGTAGGTATTCCACATCCTGAACAGCGTTTTAACCAATATCCGCATGAATTTAGTGGCGGTATGCGTCAACGTGTCGTTATTGCGATGGCATTGGCTGCTAATCCGAAACTTCTGATTGCCGATGAGCCGACGACTGCGTTGGACGTAACGATTCAAGCTCAAATTTTGGAGCTGATGAAGGATCTTCAGAAAAAGATCGATACTTCCATCATCTTTATTACTCATGACCTCGGTGTTGTGGCGAAGATGGCTGATCGCGTTGCCGTTATGTACGCAGGACAAATCGTGGAAACAGGTACGGTTAATGAAATTTTCTATAACCCGAAACATCCATATACATGGGGCCTTCTCGCTTCTATGCCAAGTTTGGACAGCCATGGTCAGAAGCTGGCAGCTATCCCGGGAACACCTCCGGATCTGCTTCACCCACCTGTAGGGGATGCTTTTGCAGCCCGTAGTTCTTATGCTATGAAAATTGACTTTGAGAAAGAGCCTCCACTCTTTCAATTATCCGATACGCACTTTGTGAAATCATGGTTGCTGCATCCAGATGCGCCTGCGGTTGAGCCACCAGAAGCGGTAAAGGCTAAACTTCGCAAGCTGGATAACGCATTTGAAAAGCCGGTTTTGGTAGAACAATACGGCAGTTAAGGCGTGTTATATTTGTAATTAAACAAATGAAAAATAAAAAAAAGGCTGTTCTCTCCGTGTGGAATTATTCTACGGAGGAAACAGCCTTTTTGGTGTAAAACCGCAGGTTGTATGCGCCTGTGGTTATTTGTGTTAGCGGGCAGTGTTTACAGCTTACCGGAACCGGCTTGGGAAGTGACTTCTGCCTTCACACTGGCGGATGGGGAAATTTTATCGTTCAGCGATGGTTTCCAGCCTACAGAGGAGCTAAGACCCGCGCTGGAGCCTGCGTTAACAGCTTGTCCATTCAGGATTGTGCCCGTATCTGACAGGGCAGTTCCTCCAAAGACAGTCACGATTTTAGCTGCAGATAAACCGGCAACGTCAATGACATTGTTTTCGGCGAAGATTTTGGAGGATTTGCCTGCGCCCCATATATACAGTGAAGGATATTCGGAGCGTTTTACATCACCAGTATAGTAATTGTTGTACAGATGGACTTGTCCATACCGCACGCGTGGTGTGCGTTGTACCGTGTTTTCATAATAATTGTGGTGTAGGGTTACACGTAAAGTCCCTTCATCTGCTGTTTTACTGTCGCTGTTGCCAATAATCGATGATTTATCATGATCGTAAAAATGATTGTAAGAAACCGTAACGAGATCGCCTTGGTTAATCACATCGAGAAGTCCATCATGATGCTGGTATTCTTGGCCGTAAAAGGTGCCATTTTGGCTATCGGGGTGAGACCCATCATTGAAGGTATTGTGGTCTACCCATACATGTGTGGCGCCGTTAACTGTAATGCTGTCATATTCCGAATTCCAATTGCCTGTACTGCCGTCCGTTGGGTCCCATTGAGGAAAATAATCGTAGGCATCCTGGAATTCGATATTACGGATAATAACGTTGTCTGTCCCTTTTTTTAGTTGGAAGTTTGCGCCATTAATGACCGCGTCGCTTCCCAGACCGACAATCGTAGTATTGGACGGAATTTCAATGACGACACGACTGGCCTGATTTTTTTGTGAAGCCTCACGTGCCTTTTCCAATGTGCCAGACGGGGCCTTTTTACCCCATGTGGACGGGTCATACGCTTTGAGGTAGGCGTCAAACTCATATTTAGAGTCCTTGTAGTCGTTCAATCCTAACGGTTTATTATTGTCATCGACGTTGGCATTGATCGTGCCTTTGACATAAATAATTTTAGGCGTTGTGTTGCTGCTTTTGCCTAAGGCATCAACTAATTGCTTGCGATTCGTTACGGTGAAAATATTGGAAGAAGAGGCTGCAGCTCCGCCCGTTGTGCCTGTAGAAAAAGCTGCCCATCCGTTTTTGCTGCCAAGCGTTTCTTTACCAATATCGCTGGCTGCATGAGCAGGTGCACCAAGAGGGGACAGGGTAGTGAACAGCAGAGCTGCCGCGATTCCGAGTGAAAATCTCTTTTTCATAAAATACCTCCGTATATTGGATTAATGGAGTAGACGAACGAAGGGAGTCCCGGGTGCTCCTGTGGTTTCTACATTTTCTATCATACTTTGTGTTCCAGTATTTGTTAATATAATAAAAGTTACATACTAAAATTTTTGTCGAATTTTTTATATAATTCAATAGACCCCTTCTTTTTCCAATCAAGACGTATATGTAATAATGAAAACGTTAACAATCACACGGAATAGGAAATGTATATATGAATATATGGAATTGTTTTTGTATTTTTATCAGAATGTTAACGATTTCATTCTAAAAGGAGGGATATCCAATGTTAAGAAATCGCTCATTTCATCGTAGACGGGAGGGTAGCTTCTTCGTCCATACGGTCGCACAAAATAGATTTTGTCTATATATTAGAATAGCAGATCGATTTATAGATTTTTGAAGAATCCTCAGGTAAAATGGCTTGTAATAAAGCTGAGGAGGAATGGGCATCATGGCAGAGCATTTAGCAGATATCTTGAAGTTGTTGAAGCAAAAAGAGTGGGTGGATTTGTCCCACGCTTTTTATCCTGAAATCCCTCATTTTCCAGTATTCGATAATGTTCAGGTGGATACCCTGTTTACCCACGATGATGGCTTTTTTGTAAAACAATACTGCTTTCCCGGTCAGTATGGGACTCATATTGACGCACCCGTTCATTTTGTGAAGGGCAAACGGTACTTGCATGAGCTTTCGTTGAAGGAGCTGATTTTGCCGCTAGTTGTCATTGACCGTTCAGCAGCCGTTGCAGATAATTCTGACTATGAACTTACGGTTGCGGATATTTTGGACTTTGAGAAAGAGCATGGACGCATTGCTGATCAGTCCTTTGTAGCTTTTCGCAGTGATTGGAGCAACCGTTGGCCTGATTCAGATGCCTTCTCAAACAAGGACGACGCCGGAGATGCACACTGTCCGGGCTGGTCGCTGGAAGCGCTACGCTTTTTGGTAGAAGAACGGAATGTGGCTGCCATTGGACATGAAACACTAGATACCGATTCCTCTGTAGCTTATCGCAAAGCTGGCAAGCTGGTAGGGGAATATTACATATTGGAGCAGGATCGGTATCAAGTTGAGGTGCTGACGAATTTGGACAAGCTGCCCCCGACGGGCGCGGTCATATATAATATCGTTCCCAGCATTCAAAATTCCCCTGGATTTCCGGTGCGTTCCTTTGCTATTTTGCCTTAATCATACAGTATCCAGTCATTTGAAAACGATTATATAATCATCTTGAACTTAAAAGACCGATTCAGATATTGACATCTGAATCGGTCTTTTCTAGCTTTTACGGGGTAATGTACATCGGGCTTGAATGTTCAATCCGTCAGACTTAAAATGTGAAACGTCTCAACTGGTAATAGTAATGGTAGGAGCAGAGATGGTAGGTTGGGTTGAGATGGTAGAGGCTGTGCCGCTAAAATTTGATATTTCGATAATAACCGGAACACCTACTGAAATATCAGTGGAGTCAATGACCAGACTTGTTGTGCTTAGGGTGAATAAGGAGCTTTGCTGAACAAGTCCATTAACAGAATAACTAGAAGTATCATTAGCCGTTAATGTCGGTAAATTAACAACCGGAGCATTGGCGTCATCTACAAAGCTTGCAGCAGGAATGGTTGTTACTGTTGCTCCGATCATCCCGGCGGTAATCGTTGCGAAAAAACGAGTGGTGGTTGGGGTTACGGTCGTGGTTACAGCACCACCTGTTGACACTGGAGCAGTAGCCACTGCTGTAAAAACGGGTTTTACGATAGGCATCGTTCTCACCTCCTTTCTTTACTGGTAATGAGCCATTCGCTGGCTCTTAATCAATAAATGATTTTTCAACCTATTCGGAAACGGCATATTAACCTTTCTATTAATAATAGGGTAAATGGAGAAGGCCCTATTTTGCTACAAATATAGATGGAAGCGAATACTTGGAATCAGCATGCTACAGATGCCTAAAACCCTAAAGGGGGATGTGCATACAATACATAAATAAGCATGTGATAAGGAGGTGTATACGGCTGGTATGAGGAGACGCGATTCATCACTAAGGAGGCTAGGAAAGAGGACCATACATTACAAGATCAACAAACGTAAAAAGTGTAAAACAAGTTATTCATTCAAAGGTAGAACAAAAACGGGGTTCCATCCCAAAAAGCATCCAAAGCTAATCATGCAACGGCAGTGTAGAAATACTCCTAGCAAGCGGAGGAGGAGCATGAGCCAGACGGGAAAGCGAGCTGCACCGGGTTCGGCAGGAGCACAAGGCATTCCCGGTTTGACAGGGGTACAAGGTATTCCAGGTTTAGCAGGAGCCCAAGGCATGCCGGGAACTGCGGGAACACCGGGAGTCCAAGGAATACCAGGAATACAGGGTCCAGCAGGAACACGGGGAGCGACAGGAGTGCCAGGTCCGGCTGGAGTCCAAGGTAGTTCAGGTGCAACAGGTGCACCTGGCCCTACTGGAGCACAGGGCATAGCGGGCCCTACTGGAGCCCAAGGTATAACAGGCCCAACCGGTCCGGCAGCTGACATTTCAAATATTGAAATTATACCCATAGCTGAGCGGTATTTTTATTTTGCACCTGCTACAATTGAATCTTCAATCACGATTATGGCGGATCAATTTTCTGTAGATGGTGTACAGGGGGCCTTTCAGCATTTTAATGTCGGAAGCAACAGTTATGCCAATCTATACATTAATGGAATGATACAAGAAAGCACATTGTATAGCCTAACACCTTCATCGCTGACGATTCGCCTTAACGAAGGAGAGGCAATTCTCTCCGGCACACCTATTATTGTGGAAATTGTCCAATTTAGTGTGCGATCCAGTGGATGATACTGTTTGCGGTGAGGTAACCCAGAGGCAGATATAGCTGTTTCTTGGGGCAACGAGCCTTTGCGTCCGACATGCCAAAGCTGAAGACCGGCTTTGGAGCCTTGGTCATGGATGGCTTGCACGACTTTTTGCAGCGGGGAAATGTGCTCGTCGCTCCATATGCCAAGACTGCCTGAGTCTTTTCCCTGCTGGGTGACTGCATGCACCTCAAGCATAATTAGTCCCACCTATCCTAGCGCCCGAGCACCATAATGCAGCGTATGCCAATCGGTTGCTTTTCCGTCTTCAGCAGCTGAGACGGTACCCATTGGAGACATCATAATCCGGTTTTTTAGCTCTACATCGTGTATTTGAAGGGGTTGAAACAGTAAGCTCATTGGGTTCACTCCTCTTTATTTACGGTTCAGAACACCCGTTTTTATTCGGTTACATATCTATTTTATATGAATAAAATGTGGTGATAAACGTATTGTTTAAGGTGTTCATGATCATTTGCTTATAAAAACATGTTATTTTAGGTTGAATCCAATATATTTTAAATGGAGATATGAAGACCGAATGAGCCTGCATAAATATAATTTGCACTTTAGTTAGTTATCGCTTACTATAAGCTTATGAATAAGAAAACACATGTAGACAGCAAAAAGAAAGATATTCTGCAGGCAGCAATGCGCTTATTTGCAACCAAAGGAATTGACGGGATTTCAGTCAAAGAAATTGGAGAGGCTGCTGGTGTGACGGATGCCGCGATTTATAAGCATTTTAAGAGTAAAGATGCGATGGCCTTGGAAGTATTCGGGCAGTATTGTAATAGCTACACCACATTAATTGACTTCTATCGCAAGCAGAGTGGGAACTTCGTTAGTCGTTTCCATCAACTGGTGGATGAAGTGCTGGATATGCATGACGAGGACCAGTATGGTTTGCTTCTACTATCACAGCATCATGAGCTGTATGTTGAAGCAAGCCAGAGCCAGAATGTGCGTCAGCCGCTGGAGGCGTTGACTGAATTCATCGAACAGGGGATTCAACAAGGTGAACTGCCGAAGCAGGATGCTCTGCTATCCGGTGTGCTCATCATTGGAGCCATTACACGCTTGTCCGTGTCCAGCCTGGAAGGTGAACTTCCACAGCAGTTGGTTCCATTTGCAGCAGAGGTCAAACAACGTTTAACTGCTTTATTAAGTAAAGGTCAGTAGTGACCTTTTCTTTTTAAATATAAAGTTAGTGTATTCTAACTAAAATCATAATATGAAGGTAGGAAGTGGTTTATATGTCTAAAAAAATATTGGTGATTCAAGGGAATCCGGTCGCTGGCAGTTATGGGGAAGCGCTGGCTCAATCCTATGTAAAAGGAGCGAAGGCTGCAGGGGCGGAGGTTCGTTTGTTGCAGCTATCCGCGTTGGACTTTAATCCAAATCTATTAGGTGGATATCGTAATAAATTGCCGCTGGAACCTGATTTGATCCAAGCACAGGAGTCGATTAAATGGGCAGAACATCTCGTTTTTGTCTTTCCGATCTGGTGGGGCAGCTTGCCTGCATTAATGAAAGGATTCATTGACCGTACCTTTATGCCGGGATTTGCGTTTAAGTATCAAAAAGGAAAACCCCTGCCTGACAAGCTTCTAAAAGGAAGAACGGCCCGCCTCATTACAACGATGGACGGTCCGCATTGGTACTACCGATTTTTCCAGGGACAGCCTGGACATCGGATGATGAAGGATTCCACGCTGCATCTATGTGGTGTCAAGCCGGTGCATTCTACTGCGATTGATCTCATGAATAAATTATCGGATCAGCAGCGCAACGATTGGCTGAGCAAGGTGGAGCAGCTGGGGCGAAACATGAGCTAGGTTTTCAACTGCCTGCCCCAAATTCATTGGCCTACAGGTAAATCATGGTGGTATCTGATCATAATTGACCTGCGAAAGGAAAAAGACCACAATGGGAGCAACTGGCTCGCATTGTGGTGTTCGGAATAGCTCATGTTTGCAATCAACGTTATGTAAATATCGATGCAACGATTAAAATAAATCCGATCGCTAGGCCGACAGGGCCCCAATAATGCATGGGAATAAAAAACAGACTGTAATTCAAAAATGTTCCTGTTAGTGGAACATTTTTGAACAATTATTCAGGTTTATTGAGGAGCCTTTGTTCGAAGAAGATTTAATCCTAATCCGATGAAGATTATCCCGGTTATTTTGTTTAAATAGCTGCTAAGCCTTTGGTTGACTTTTATTTTATGGGTAATGTAAGAGGAAAAATAGGCAATAAATAAGCACCATAACAATCCGGTGAACGAAAATGTAAGTCCTAAAATGATAAATGGAATGGGCCCAGAAGCCTTTGTATCAATAAATTGTGGAAGAAAGGCAATGAAAAACAAAGAAACCTTGGGATTCGTAAGACTGGTCAACATCCCTTGTAGATATGTTTTTCTGTTGCTGTGTTGTTTATTGGATTCAGATGCTCTAAAACTTGCATTTGTTTTATCTAATAGCATTCTAACCCCTAGATAAACTAAATAAATAACTCCAATTATTTTAATCATGTTGAACACGATAATTGACTTTGTAAGTATAATTGATAAACCAAAAGCAACTAACAACGTATGGATCAATGAACCACTAATGATACCGAAAACAGAATACACACCGGCTTTTCTCCCTTGTGCAATGCTTTTCCCAATTATATACATTGTGTCTGCACCAGGAATTAGATTTAGGAGGATTCCAGTAAGCAAAAATACTTCATAATTTACGATTCCAAACATTTTTTGAGCACCACCTCTTCATTATGAAATACATTAAAAGGTAATAATAATTTAGTAAATAGCTCATTGTCAATCATCAATATCTGTTATACGTATGTGTAAGTTTACCTAAAAAAACCGCTTTTCCCCCTCCATAGGTCTGGCATGACCTGATCCTGAAGGGGGGAAAGCGGCTTTTACAATGAGTATACTACGTAGTTACTCATTCACGATAATCAGCAAAAAACATGGGCAGCCTGTCCTGTGTCAAATGCCCAAAGGATGGGCCGTTGTCATATAACCGCGGAGCAGGCGACAGGCTTATTCGGCGGTTGCTTTCGCTTGTTCCGCTACAAAAATAACAGGTTTCATAATCCGGCTCAGCATATCTTGCTTCGGACGATTCCAGGTAACCCAGTCATCCAGTAGCAGACCGCCTGTGTCGCCGCTATTCGGATTCAGGGACCAGTACGTAAAGTACAGGTTGTTGGCACCAATATAGTCTACGAGTGCATTTTGCCATTTCCCCTCAGTAGTAGACACATCAACATTACGACCGCCGAATTCACCGACCAGCACCGGAGCTATGTTTTGCTTGCTGATGTAGCCCCAGGTTTGATCCCAGATCGCTGGCAGGTTGGACGGGAAAGACGAGTCGTTGAACCATGGCTGAGAAGACACACCAGGGCCGTAATCATGAGGAGAATATACGACACGGTTCGGTACGTCCAGAACGACAGGATAGTTGGCTACACCTGTCAGGTTGCCACCCCACCAGTATTGGCTATTGTTGCCTTGTACATTGTGGTCTACACCTTCTACGAGAATTAGCCAATTCGGATTCACGGACAGAATCGCATTCCCTGCACGTTGTGCCGCCATACGCCAGTCTGTGGAGGTATTGCCTGTACCCCAGCTTGCTTGCCCGTGTGGCTCGTTGTGCAAATCCGCACCAATGACGGTGGGGTTGTTTTTATAACGGTCAGCTAACATTTTCCAGTCACTAATCCAGCGAGACTCAGGGTACTGGGATGTGTACCACAGCTCGGATTGCCCACCTGAGTCTGGACGGTGACGGTCAAGGATAATCTGAATACCGCGTTGTCCAGCTTTTTCGATCAGCTTGTCCATAATTTGAATCGGAGTTAATCCGACCAGATCAGGGTTTTTATGGTAATCAATACTGTCTGGACGGGAACTGGAATCGAATAACTGATTGCTGTAAGGCAGACGAATCAAATTGTAGCCTTCTTTCTTCACCTGATCTAGCATGTCGTCCATTGAGCGGCTCCATAGTCCATGCAAGGTGTAATTAGGAGTTTCCAGACCGAACCAGTTCAGGCCGTTAAATGCCGCTTCTTTCCCGGATTCGTCTACAATCTTGTTTCCTTGGGTGTGATAATATCCTTTCACACTGGCTGCATCTACTGAAGCGGGAGTATAGCCATACAGTGTGAAGCCCATTACGAGGGAGGTAATGACGAAAAATGTTTTTTTCAGTCCTTTTTTCTTCATAATTCTGCTTCCTCCTTTATTTAAAAGAAATTGCAACCGATTACATTATCATTTTATGTTCAAATCTTCCATCAAACAAGTTCATAAAATTCGTATAATTCTAAGATTTCGTTCGAATTCAATAGATTCGTAACAACGGATGGTTAAGCTAAGTATCCAGCTTTTGTGGGAGTGGTTGTTTAGGGGCTGGAGGGCACGCTCTAACTCCTCATTTATTATATTTTCCTGCTGTAAAAGAAGGTATATAATAAAGTGAAATTCACTTTACACACAGGTTGCAGAATATATATATTTGAAAATTAATACACCTGACATGCAGGAAGGAAAGGAGGGTAATTATGGTAACAACGATGAAGGAAGTTGCAGAACGTGCCGGGGTGTCGAAGAGTACAGTTTCGCAGTTTCTGCAAAAGAGATACAACTATATGAGTGAAAACACCAAGAAGAAGATCGAGCAAGCGATTGAGGATCTCAGTTATATACCTAATGAGGTGGCACGTAGTCTCAAGCAGAAGAAGACCTTTATTGTGGGGGTTATTTCTTCAACCATTTTATCGAGATTTACAACAGAAGTCGTGCGTGCCATTGAAGATGAATGCCAACTGGAAAATGTCCAGGTCATTGTCTGCAATACCGATGATGATTCGCTCAAAGAGAAAAAGTATGTCCAGTCGATGATTGCTCGGCAAGTGGATGGACTTATTATTTTCCCGACGGAAGAGAACAAGAAATTATATGTTTCCCTTGTCAAAAATGGCTATCCTTTCGTGTTTGTGGACCGAAAAATCGATGAAATCAGCGTAGATACAGTGCTGTTGAATAATGAAAAGGCCAGCGAGCTTGCGGTTGAAGCACTCATTGAGCATGGTCATAACAACATTGGGATTATCACGTTCCCCTTAGGCAAAAAAGCAATCACCACACGAAGTGAGCGGCTGTCAGGTTATCGAAATACGTTGGGCAAACATGACATACCAGTGAATGAAAACTATATCAAAAGCGGCAGGTTGGATGAAATGCCTAATCTGATTGGACAACTATTCCACATGGAGCATCCGCCCACCGCAATCATTGCTACTAATGATATGATTTTGGAGCAGGTGCTGATTTATGCAAAAAATAATCATCTGACCATACCTAATGACTTTTCCTTGATTGGCATAGATGATGTATCCTTTGCTTCTTTTTATAATCCGCCGATCACAACCGTTTCCCAGCCGAGTTTTGAAATGGGGAAAAGAAGTGCGAGGTTACTGCTGGAGAAAATTGATCAAAAAGAACAGGATCATGAGAAGCTGTCAGAAATCATCCGAATGAATCCGGTCATTAACCACAGAGAATCTGTCCAAAAACTGAACTGAATGATTGAATAAGTCCTTTTCATCTTTTTGAAAACGTTTTTATAAATTCTATTGTAAAAAGAAAATAAAGAGCTATAATGATCTTATGATTCGAGTCATGAATACCCTTTCATTTATGTATGTCCTGAATTTAGTGATGATTGCGATTGAAGAGAGGGGAGGAATGAAGCTTAAACGAATAATGTATGGAGTAAGTTGTGAAATTATTCACAAAAAATGATTCTGCTTCTTTTTACATTCCCGAGAGGGAAATTTTTTTCGAGTATTACTAAATCGATTTAGTAAGAATGGAAAATAAATAAAAGAAAGTCGGAGATCACTATGGAAATGTTTATGAGCATTATCAGAGAGCCATCCATCATTATCGCGATTGTGACATTACTCGGCCTTATATTCCAAAGGAAGAAAGTATCAGAGATCATTACGGGAACTACCCTTTCTTTTATGGGTTTCACCATGATCAAGGTCGGCGGCGGAATTTTAGGTGGTGTTCTCACTAACTTCAGCCAAATTTTTTCTTATGCGTTCAACCTTAAAGGTGTCGTACCAAGCAATGAAGCCATTATGGCACTGACCATTGATCAGATCGGGGCGGATGCTGCGCTCATTCTGCTCTTTTCCATGATCCTTAACATCGTGCTTGCACGCCTGACCAAGTTCAAGTACATTTATTTGTCTCTTCACTTGATTTTGTTTATGAGCTTTGCCGCTACAGCCGTTATGAAAGGTCTGGGTCTCAGTTCGCTAACTACGATCATCGTCGGTTCTTTGGTAATTGGGAGCTATATGGCGGTGTTTCCTTACCTACTCCGGAATGCCAGCAAAAACATTATTAAATCGGATGAATATACGATTGCTCATGCTTCCATGACCTCTTACATTCTAGGTACCTATTTGGGGAAAGTTTTTGGCAACCGTGAAAATGACACCGAAAATGTGAAAATTAATGACCGCATCAGTTTTTTGCGCGACCCCAATGTTGCAACGACCTTGACGATGCTTGTGCTTTTACTGGTATCTGGACTGGTTGCTGGTTCTGATTATGTCAGCAAATTATCGGATGGCAAAGAATATATCGTCTTCATCCTCGAACAGTCAGCTATTTTTGCTGCCGGCTTGTATATCGCAAAAGCAGGTGTTAAGTTGTTCACAACTGAAATTGTACCCGCTTTCAAAGGTTTCTCCCAAGTGTTCGCACCTGGAGCAATCCCTGGTGTGGATGTTCTGGTACTGTTCGACAAATCACCCAATTCCGCGTTGGTAGGCTTCTTGGTTAGCTTCTTCACAGGCGTAGCCTGCGTCTTTCTTTTCCCGTTTATCGGATTGCCTGTCATTGTGCCAGGGATCATGGCCTGCTTCCTCGCTGGTGGTGCAGCCGCGATATTTGGCAATTCCAGCGGTGGTTTCAGAGGAGCTGTTATTTCCAGTTGTCTTAATGGATTCTTGCTCTGTCTGCTGCCGGCTCTCACCTTGCCGCTCTTTTCTTTTTTGGGTGCCGAAGGGGTAACGTTCGCCGATCCCGACTTTACTACCCTTTCTGGAGTACTTTGGCTTATTTTTCGCTGGTTTTAAACTAAATCGATTTATGAATTTTTTTCAAAATAACTTATCTAAATCATTTGCGCTTAAAAAGAGGAGGAATTATCCATGTTTTTTAACGATCAAGATATTCAAATTGATATCGTTGACAGTAATACCACCCGAAAAGTGCTGGCCCACAGTGACCAGCTTATGTATGTCAAAGTGATGTTTGCTAAAGCCCAAACAGGGGAGATTCTGTTGCATAAGCATGTCCATGAACAAGTCACTTATGTAATAAAGGGAAGCTTTAAGTTCATGATCGATAATGGCGAAACAAAGGAAGTGCAGACTGTCAAAGAAGGAGACAGCATCCATTTTCCATCCGATACTCTTCATGGCTGTATCCCACTGGAGGATGGCGGTATTCTGTTAGATGCATTTACACCAGCACGTGCAGATTTTCTGTAAATTCCCCTTTCAAAATACGGTTTATCTACCCAGATATCTGGAGGAATTTACGATGCTTTTCAGCGGCAGACAACAGAGGCGAATGAACGCCTTCTGGCCATGTCATGTCCGATACATTTCTTTTTATCTTTTTTTAGAAGAAGACCTGCAAGTATGTTATATTTAACAAACGGCAATCGTGATGAACAGTAATATAGTGATTTTTAGAAAAGGATGAGATTATTTTGGAAAACAACGAAACTCAGCAGGAATTTGCAGAAGTATATGAGCAGCTTAAAGTAGCTGCAAACCGAACCTCCGATTGGAAAACACGCCTAGCCGCGGTAAATGATCTGGGTGCATGGAAGAACCAGCAGACGATTGACTTGCTGACACACCGTTTGAATAATGATACGGTATATGCCGTTCAGGAAGCCGCTTACCGCAGACTTCAGGAATGGGGCGAGAATGTACAGCCGCCTGTGCGCAGAGAGGGTGAGCTTGTTAAGGGCCTGACGAAGATTCTGGTGCGGATTAAAAAAAGCTTGCCAGCCGACCATACCTATAACGATTTTCGCGAGAAGCTGCACAAGATGAGAGTCGATATTTATGACATCTATGAAGGCGACAAGGGTGCTGAATTTGATCAGTGGCTGGAGCAAAAATGGGCTTCGTTATCCACAAGATAATGTCTGAACCCTGTAATTGAATGTATTTTTAAGGATTGTTGCTGGTGATACAGACAGAGCCTTAACAAGGATAAGGGATTATCTTTGTTAAGGTTTTTTATCTTGTTCTCCTTAAGAATCATGTCCTTTATCTTTATGCCACTGTATATATACTTCAGCAATATACGATGGGATCGGATTATTTTAGTGTGTACATGGGAGGGACTAACATGAGCAAGGCGAGGCTGTGTTTTATCGGGGCGGGCTTTCATGCTTCAACGAATATATATCCTGCTGTCATTGGGGCAGGTGCTGAAATTCAGGCGATTGCGACTAGAGATCTAAGCAGATCGAAGACAGCACTTCAGCGGTTTGGAAGCAGCGGCACACCTTATGACAATTACAAGGCTATGCTGGAGCAGGAAGACTGTGATGGAGTTGTCGTGATTGCACAAGCGGTAGATCATCCTTCGCTCGTACTGGACTGCATTAAGGCTGGAAAACATGTTTTTGTAGACAAGCCACTGGGCTGGAATGCCGAGGAAGCGGCCCGAATTGCAGATGCGGCAGAAGCAGCGGGTGTCGTACTGATGGTCGGTTTCATGAAGCGTTACGCACCTGTATACATAAAATTAAAAGAATTGATTGAGGGTGGATCACTTGGAGCCGCACGCTCATTTCAGGCAAAATTTCTCGTGGACAGTACCCTGTTTTGTAAAACCGGCGAAGATTTCATGAAGCTGGCGGCGGTTCATATGGTCGATCTGGTACGTTATTTGTTCGGGGAAGTGGCGCAGGTTACCGGATTTGCTAACGATAACGGCGAGTGTATTTCCCATACGATTGCTCTGAAATTTGAAAATGGTGTAGTGGGTAGCCTATACTTCGCAGGAATGACAGCATGGACACGCGAGAGTGAAGGGTTCACGTTAACCTTTGATCATGGTTTTGCGAACGCGGATGAGGTGAATACACTGATCATTCACAAGTCGGAGAGTCATACAGAGCTTCCTTGGAAATCCCTTGCGGAAAACGATACGGTTCTGACACCGTCAGCCTCCGCGATGTCGGGCGGATACCGTGATTTGTACTTGCGCGGTTTTGTTGGTGAAATCGCACATTTCATGAACTGCTGCCAAGAAGGACGGACGCCTGATTCAAGTGGACGGGATAACGTGAAAACGATGGAGCTGTGCGACCGCATTTTGGCTGCGCTCCAATAGGATACCCATTTCATATACAAGCTTCGGAGCCTGGACGGTACCTTAGTTTGGGTGATTTGAAAGAAGCTTCGGTGTAACTGGTCAGTAGATGGCTCCTGCATTGTCGGGAGTCATTTTTCCGTTTACCCTACGTTCTTTCTATTTCATAGCATTCTTGCCCATTTTGATTAATCTCTGCTGAAAATACGCCAAAAGACGAACGATGCGATAGAATAGAAAAAGGAAAGCGCTATCATTACCCATTTTTTCTGCGATGGTTCAGGAGGAGAAGGCATATGCGTTCAAAGTCAAGGTTTCAGCCATTAAACACATTACGTAATCAGATTTTTATCGGATTTATACTGGTGATGCTCATTATGATGAGTGTGGCGGGGGCGTTCATTTATCTCAATGTGTCTCACTTGTTAAAAGACAGTGCCGAGCGACATATTGGTCAGACTGCGGTACAAGCAAGCGGTAGGCTGGATGCATTAATCGGCCAGATGGATAGCTTGACGGAGCAGGTCGCGAATCACCCGTCTGTTCAGCATATTTTGCTGGAGGAGCGCAACGGGGGCAAGGTGAATTTCGGACAGCGTCAATCACTCCTGCAAGTGATGCATAGCTATCAGGCATATATGCCGAGTGTCGGCTCGCTGGAGCTGTATACCGCCGAAGGGAAGATGTTGTTTCCGATTAGAGAGGGCAGTCTGGAGGAACGTATCGGACAGGCAGACATCCGGGAAGCGAATCAGATGAAAGGAAGACTGGTCTGGATCGGTATTGATCCCGAAGACCCCCGGTCACTGCTGGCAATTCGGCAGGTGAGCCTGGTGGATCGCTGGTTCTCGCGCGGAGGGTACCTGATTACCCGTATGGAGCGAAGCTATTTTGGATTGAATGGTGCGTCAGCGGTCAATGAGGAAGCGGATGAAACCATGCTGCTTGTAGATCGTCAAGGCCAGCTGCTGTCGGGTGAACCAATGAACCAGACGGATTTGTCAGGTGTACTGCACAGTAAGACACAGACGGTTCATATTGGGGAACGGGAATATGTGAAGGCAGTTCAGCAGTCGGAGCGGACGGGCTGGTCGCTGCTGATCCTGATTCCGGTTAGCGTCGTCACAGACGGAATTACGGTTTTACGGACTACACTTATCATTTCCGCGTCTCTTGGTGCCGTGCTATTCCTGTTCATGTCCTTTATGTTGTCTACGTTGATTACAAGACCGATAGGTCACTTGATTCAGGCGATGCGCCGTTCACGGGAAGGGGCATTGGCCCTGAATCCAGAACCGGCAGCAGCAGTCGAGCTGCGAGAATTGAACGCAGAGTACAACACGATGATTGTCGATATTAATGAATTGATCCGTGTTATTTGCGAGAAGGAGGTTTTACAAAGCCAAACCGAACTTAAAGCTCTGCAGGCGCAGATTAATCCGCATTTTCTTTTTAATACGCTGGATGCTTTCAACTGGTCGCTACAGGAGAAGGGAGAAGAGGAGCTTGCCGGGCTGATGGTGTCCATGTCGCGGCTGTTTCGTTATGTTATCGAACCGGCTCACCATGACTCTTGGGTGACCCTCGGGGAAGAAATGGCGCAAATCCGTCGTTATCTGGAACTGATGGAGATGCGTCTGGGTGAACGTTTGAGCTGGCAAATTCATATGCCTTCGGAGGCAGCCAGAATTCCGCTTCCTAAACTGCTGATCCAGCCTATTCTAGAGAATGCCATTTTGCATGGTGTCGAAAATCGCATCGGCAACGGTCGTGTTGAAATTAGTGTCACTCCTTCGACCAGAACGGGTTGGACCAAGATCGCGGTCATAGATAACGGACCTGGAATGACACTGGAAGAACTTGCAGCTGTGCGTACAGCGTTGATGGGGGGAGCAGCCTGCCAGAGCAAGGGAACCGGTATGGGACTAGTGAATGTGCAGCGCAGGCTTGCTCTCTATTATGACAGCGCATTTTATCCAACGGACGGCGTGCTGATACATAGTGCTGAGCAGGAAGGAACTGTGGTCGCTTTTGAAATTCCTGATGAATATGGAGGGCGGTAGAAATGAGTGTTTCATCCAAAACCATTGTCATTGTAGACGATGAACAGCGAACACGTCAGGGGATACACCAGACATTGGAGCAATGGGCCGCCGGGAAATACCGGATTGTAACATTCGATAATGGTTTGGAAGCGTTAAATATACTGCGTGCAGAGACGGTTCATCTGTTGATTACGGATGTCCGGTTGCCGGAATTCAGTGGGCTGGATTTAATCCGCTCTCTGGAACGGGATTCACGACGACCAGCGATCATTGTCATCTCGGGTTATGCGGAGTTTGATTATGTCCAGCAGGCTCTTCGTCTGGGAGCCGTCAATTATTTGCTCAAACCGATTGATAAGCAGGAGCTGTTGAATGCGGTCAATGAAGCGCTTCGGCTGGAAGAGGAGCGACAGCGGTACGAGAAGCTGGACAAGCTGGCTGACCCTGTTTTGCTAGAGCTTGATCTCCAGGCGGCTACTCTTAGTGATCCGGTACGACGTGCCTTCACCTATATGGCGGAGCATCTTCACGAATCCATTACGATGGCGCAGACTGCCGCGCATTCACACCTGAATGCGAGCTATTTTAGCGTTTTGTTCAAGGAGCAAAGTGGTTTATCCTTCAGCGAATATTTGCACCGGCTGCGGATCCAAAGAGCTAAGGAGTTGCTGCTGCATACTCAGTTGACGATTGCCCAAATCGGCGAGCGATCAGGCTACCGAACAGATAAATATTTTATTAAAGTATTCAAAGCGACCGAGGGGGTAAGTCCCAGCCGCTACAGGCAGCAGATGCGTACAGGGCCGGAGAATATCGACTGACGTATAGGCAGATCAAACCCAATAAAAGTGGAATTATACCCAATGAGTGTACCCTGTTGGAAGCCGAAATGAAGTGCTAAACTTACAAATGACAACGGTTACAAAAAATATAATTACAATAAACGGAGGTCTAACGATGTCCAACAAGAATGATTTGAGTAAGCGCTCACATCAAAAATGGTTTGCAGGGTTTGCCCTGCTGCTGTCACTTATGCTGGTACTATCTGGTTGTGGTGTTGGTAAGGATGGTCAAGGCGGTTCCAGTAAAGAAGGAGGAAAGGTTACACTCAAAATGATGCACCTGTGGCCAGAGGGAAGCTCGGCACAGCAGAGTAAGCTTGTGACTCAGATTATAAATCAATACCAAAAGGATCATCCGAATGTCGTCATTCAGCAAGAAGTGCTGGAAAATGAACAATATAAAAACAAGCTCAAAGTGCTGTCGGCTTCCAATGAATTACCGGATGTCGGCATTACCTGGGCAGCAGGCTTTATGGAGCCTTACGTTAAAGGTGGATTATTTACGCCTATGGATGACCTGCTGAACGGTTCCAAGCTGAAGGACAAATTTGTACCGGGAACGACCGAAGCTTATGCGCTGAATGGCAAAACGTATGCGCTTCCGATTGAATTGAACATAACACCTATTTATTACAACAAAGCTATATTCCAAAAATACAATTTGAAGGTACCTACGACATTTGACGAATTTAAGCAGGTTGTGAAAACTCTTACGGATCATGGAGTTGCACCGATTGCATTGGGCAATAAGGATCGCTGGACCGGCTCACTCTGGTACATGTATCTGGCAGAGCGTATAGCAGGTAATGACACGCTGAAAAAAGCGATTGACGGCTCAGGATCGTTCGATGACCCAGGTTTAATTAAAGCAGCCTCTGAAGTCCAGACACTTGTGGATATGAATGCTTTTAACAAAGGATTTAACGGCTTGTCCAATGATGAGGGAAAATCCGAGTTTATGAACAATAAGGCAGCTATGTATTTGATGGCTACTTGGGAATTGCCGAATTTTACGACCAATCCCGCAATCCCACAAGAATTTAAAGATCAAATTGGCTTCTTTAAATTCCCGATGGTTGCAGGTGGCAAGGGCAACGAGAACAGTTGGGTAGGAGGTCCGGGAGTAGGTTTGTTTGTTTCGGAGAATTCCAAGGTGAAAGAAGAGGCCAAAGCGTTCGTTGAATACTTTGTACTCAAATGGGGAGAACAATCGGTCACACAGGCTGGCGTTATTCCAGCGACGAAAGTGGACACCTCTAAAGAAAAACTGCCTCAGCTGTATGTTGATTTGCTGAACGGGCTGAACCAGGCCAGCAGCATTACATTGTTCGCTGATGTACAGATGAAGCCAAATGCAGCGCAGGTGCATTTGAACATGATTCAGGCGTTGTTTGGCAAAGCGGTGACACCGCAACAATTTGCCGACCAGCATAAGGCTGCCATCGAGAAAGGGAATTGAAATTGACCACCTAAGGAGGTCCGACCGTGGAAAAGGTCATGTCGAATAAGCTCGTCATTGCTCTATATGTATTGCCTTCTCTACTATTGCTATTCGCTATTATATATGTACCCATCGTACTGACTGGCTATTACGGCTTGAATCAGTGGAATGGAATTGGCTCTATGACTTTTGTGGGGCTGGACAATTATCAACATCTGTTTACAGACAAAGCGTTCTGGCAAAGTGCATGGCATTCGCTGCTGCTGGCCTTGTTTTCAGGCATTAGTCTGATCGGTTATCTGGTCATTGCGATGATTTTGTCAGGGAAAATCAAGGGAGCGAATCTGCTGCGGAAAATTTATCTGATTCCCATGCTGCTGTCTTCTGTAGCAATCGCACAGCTTTGGCTCAAAATATATCATCCAACGAACGGAGTGCTTAATTCCTTATTGGTGTCGGTCGGCGTTCACAACCCACCTGAATGGTTAGCTAATCCGTCTCTGGTGTTGATTGCCTTGTTTATCCCGATTATTTGGCAATATGCAGGTTTTTATATCCTGATCTACTATGCCGGGCTGAAAAACATTCCCGAAACCTTGATGGAGGCTGCCCGGATTGACGGGGCCAGCCCCTGGCAGATTGCGACTCGTATCAAATTGCCCCTGCTGCGCGAGGTAATTAACGTTACGATCATATTATCGATTGTCGGCTCGCTTAAATATTTTGACCTTATCTATGTCATGACGGACGGTGGACCGAATGGAGCCAGTGAAGTGATGGCCTCATACATGTACCACCAGGCATTCCGCAGCTTTGACTTTGGATACGGCAGCGCTACAGCCTTCGCCCTGCTGTTCATCTGTTTGATCGCTACGTGGCTGATCCGTAAGGTTACGGCCACAAGTGAAACCATCCAGTATTCATAATCCAGTCTTGCAAACAGATGAGGGTAACAAAGGACAGGAAGAGGGAGGAACGGATATGAAAACCCAGGCAGCCGCCAACTATCCGCTTGGAGTCGCTAGCCGCGGCAAAATGTTAAATCGGGTCGGTTATGCCGTGTTGTATATCATTTTAATTATCTTGGCGGTAACGCAGCTTTTACCGCTGGTGTGGCTGATGCTTTTCTCGCTTAAAAATAATCAGGAAGTGTTTAATCTTCCGCCGTTTGCACTCCCGTCCCAGCCGCATTGGGAGAACTATATGAATGTATGGACCAGCGGCAACATTGGGCGGTACTTTTTCAATAGTGTGTGGATTACGGTCATATCCGTAGCGCTGACGGTGCTATTAGCCAGCTTTGTAACGTTTGCCATTACGCGTATGCGGTGGAAAGGAAGCAAGTTAGTTCTCGGGCTCTTTATGGTTGGAATGATGATTCCAGTCCATGCCACCTTGATTCCGTTGTTCAGCATGTTTCTCAAACTGCATCTAACAGATACTTCACTCTCTATCATCCTGTCGTATGTTGCTTTTAATCTACCGACAACGATGATGATCTTGCTGGGGTTCTATTACGCCCTGCCCCGTGAAGTGGAAGAAGCGGCCGTTATGGACGGCTGCTCGGTCAACCGGATGTTTTTTCGGATCATACTGCCCATGACAACCCCCGTCATGGCAACGACATCCATTATTAACATGATCTATAACTGGAATGAGTTTATTTTCGTCAATACGTTCATCAGCTCGGACGCGAATAAAACGCTAACCGTTGGCGTCCAGAACTTTATCGGACAATATACGACCGACTGGGGAGCTATCGGAGCTACATTGATGATCAGCATTTTGCCCATTTTGCTCGTGTTCCTCATTATGAGTGACCGGATTGTGGAAGGTATCGCAGCCGGGTCGGTTAAGGGGTAAAACAAATTCCCCTGGTTAGAAGAGCACCCCCTAGTGTAGACATTGGATCAAACCTTTTGGTTTGTCCGATGAATGCTAGGAGGTGCTTTTTATGCGAGTCTAGTTTGAGTTGAAGGAAATATATAAATGAAGTGGAAAATCCATAGATTTAAGCTTTTCTGAAAATAAATGGTGAGCAAACGTGTTAATAATTACGAAGCCAAACAATTGCGTGAATCCATCAGAGGCTAGGATGTGGTTAGGATAGGGGAATGGCAAGGTCTTATTATACTCTTATAAAATCATTGTGACCAATTTTATTGTAACATCTCGATAGTGTATACCATTAAATAAGTCTTTTTCTATCTTTTTTCATCCATCTTCTGCTTTAAATATTCAGCAATTTTTGTTTGTCCTCTTTCAATGGCAAACGCATAAGCATCCATATCCTTCATGTTGTCACCAGAGTATTTTAAAAATATATCTATATTATTCTCGACTAACAATTTGACAATCTCAAAATGACCAACATATATTGCAGCGAACAGAGGATTTCTATCTGGCTCACTAGTATCAATCTCGACATTCTGGGTAATGAGATATTCAGCAATATCTAAATGCCCTTTTGTAGCTGCTCTTTCAAGGGCGTTTGTAGAAAAAGTTCCACCCTCTGCATTAATATCTATCCCTGCATTAATAAGATGTTCTATTATTTCTAAATGCCCATAAGCTGCTGCTACATGTAACCATGTACCAAAGGGTGTCATCCATGTTAACATTTCTGGTTCTTTCTCAAGTAAATCTCTTAACCTATCCAATTGGCCACTTTTTATAGCACCCCTAATGTCTTTCGCACTTTGAACTTTATACATTTTAGTTTCTCCTTTGAATTTTATCTTCTAGAGTAGCTCGGTTTCCAGGGAATTATATAATTTCAATAATATCATCTAAATCTGCGCCTGCCGCATCAACTGCCTTTAAGTTATTAACGACATTTTCCAACGCAGAAAAATTATATTGTCAGGTACTGGGTAAGGAGCTTTTAAGAAGCCGCGGCGGCCAGTCCACAGACTAAAAAAGACCACAATACGGGCGGTTAGCTCGCATTGTGGCGTATGTTTACACAAAGTTATTGACAGACCCTGGGCCGACAATTTACTATTCCTGAAAATGCCCAATTACTAATCAGTCATCTTATTTTCATCTTCTAAAATAATAATCCTATAAGTTTTATCTTTGACGATTAGTTTATTACCAACAGCAATGTCAATATCATTAAACTTTGCCTCTATGTTGGTTTTCAGTTCATTCAGATCTGGTATTTCGTTGACAAATAAATAAAGGTCATTGATTTTTAAGCACTCAATGTCAATATCCATTTCTATTTTAGATATATCTTGATCTTTACGTTCAACGTTTTCGACTCTACAAATAATTTTGTCTCCATTATCCATACCTGCTTTACCTTTGCCAAACCGTCTTTCAAACTCTTCTTTCTCTTTTCGAGCAGGTTCTAATCCATAACGAGATATCAAATATCCTTGTACTATTTCATAATTCATACTAAAAAGTGAAGAAAGCTCGTAGTAGTTTGGCAGCCCTTCTTTGAAAATATGAACCAATTCACATATAAGGTCAGCAAAGTTACTCTCCTTTATGATTCTCTCTAATTGACCCCTCTCGTCGTTCCCAAACCAGTCAAATTCATTTGAATCTGTGTCTACAATCACTCCAGCGAAATAGGGTTTAGCATATAGGAACTTTCTTTCCTCACTATTATTTGTATACATTAAAACTACCTCCCATCAATTCAGCAAATTCTTTCATCCATGCCATATCTAGCGCCGGTTGATCTCTTTGCCTTAATAATTCTGCGTACTCTGGTTTAGTAAGTACATTCTGTTTTGCTTTATTCAGAGTTATTTGTGTATCTATATTATCCCAATTCCAGCCATTTGGTCCCCGTTCTATACTAAGTGTTGTTCCATTCGGTAATGTAGCTCTTATTTCTGCCATATCAAAACCTCTTGCTGTCTCCAAATCCTGCCAACTAAACACACCATTATTAGGATGGTTATGTGTATACACTCCATCTTTAGACAAAGCTTTATATTTTGATACATCAATCTTACCTGGATGATAGTCTGTGATAAGTTTACTTATCGGGTTACCATTTTTATCGAATATAAGACCCCACTCATGGGGTTCAACTGCATCTCCATCTCTCGTCATTTTAAAGTAATCCTCTGCGTTCTTAACATTTGGTGGTGATGGGTCATTAATCGCAAATCGACTATAGTTCCGTCCTGTTTTACCTTCAAATGTAGTCCCACTACCTGCCTTAATAACATCACCCGTCCCCTCAATCCCTGTATCTTTATTAGGCTTCGGATTTGAGGGTTGGGGTGGCTCTGTTTTTTCATTGATGATTTTAGGGCCTGGATGAACAGGTTCTTTGACTGGTGAATTTAGTATGGTTTTCGGCTTGAAAAATGAACCGGCTCCCTCAACGATCGCTGCTACACTAATGATATTGGACAAATGGTCTGGTGACAAAGGATCTTCAGGTGTCACAGCCCCACGTATAGCTTCTGTTATTCCAAATGTAGCAAAATTGATTGCGTCACTACCAGAGTTACCTTGATTACGTCCGCGCTCCATATAGGCTTGATACAATCCTTTAGGTATACCAAATGACCAATAATCTAAAAATTCACCAATTGAGTTTCCTGCATTTTGATACCTTACGCTATTAGCCTGCTCTATGCCTTTGTATAATTCAGCTAGGCTGCTTGCTGTTTTTTGAGAAGCATGTGCCTGCTCCATGGCTATTTGACTTTTTATCATCAAGCTGCTACCCGTATAACCCAGGTAACGATCCCACCAAGACTTAGGCTTCTCAACTTGTTGTTTAGGCTGCTGTTGTGCCATGCGGCTGTCGTAATTGGCTCTCCAGCGTTTTCTTACTTCTTCCGGAACCTGCTGATACGCATGAACCATGGCATTCGATTCTTTAAGCAGGTTCTGTACCAGTTCCAATGTGCTGCCGGAATGAGCTATATGACGTGCGCTCGTATACACTTTTCCTAGAATCCACTTGTTATAATAGGCTTGTTTAGCTTTCTCATGCTCGTGTAGACTAATCAACCCTTGCATGGCCAAACCAGTCAAGTATTTTAATGGGTGAACTTCGCTCCCCTTGCTACTGCCTCCAACGGTAGGGGTTCCTTTGCTCCGAACAGGGATCGCTGCGGTTGCCCTCAGAATCACACCCGCCGCAGGTCCACTTAGCGCTCCCACAACAACGCCAGCCACTTTCCCCATTACCGGAATGGAGCCTAATAGCTTGGATACTGTCCCCATCATGGCATTCGCCTGTTGAAGCTCTGCTGGACTGGTGACTTTTGCTTTAGGGGTAGAGGCTTGGTTGCTAGATGAATCCTTGGCTGCTGATTGAGCTGCTTCAAATGCTTTGATGCTCATCAATGGCGGCTCAGGCACAGGAGGGAGGTCAGCTACGAAAACAGGAGCTTTCACCGTACCTTCCTGATAAATCACCGGAGCTTTGGTATCCGTCTCACCATCCAGTACCATACTGCTGGCTCCACCCTTTAAGTATAGCGCCGTGCCAGCTTCCAGTGATAGTTCCTCGCCTGCACCCAGCTTCACATGACCACCCTGAATCTGCACATTCCCCGGACTGTTAACGGTAATGCCACCATCTTCATTTAGTGTAATTGAAAATTCATCCGAGGTGGACAGGGTCAGTTCTCGCTCAGACATTTCTATGCCGCTTCCTTGCACGTGTTGCCACACCTTCATATCGGGCTGTCCATTCGCGTGGCGTTGTTGTCGTAATGAATCTGTCACATAGGCATCCTGTTCGTGATGTGTAGGCAGATATAACTCGACTTGTTCCCCGATCTCAGGCATATCGTACCAACCACTATGTTCTTCAGCTACATATCGAGTCGCTACAGGAAACAAGCAGGCTTTGGCAGGATCTTGCTTTGGGTCGATGTCCAGTTGAAGCTGGACGAAATCCTGCTGTACCTTCAGTACCGTTCCTGTCAGTGAAATCCCGGTAGCCTGATCGTTTTCATAACGAGCATAGCGGATATCCTGTTCGGCTTGAAGATCATAACGGGTACGCAGTAAGCCATCTGCTAACGTTGTCACTGCCCGAACCACGACTAGTTCTTTGCCTTGTCCAATCGGTAACCTGATGAGGTCGCCCAGCGCATAATATTGCAGACTTTCGATCATATAGGTGACATACGAACCGACACGTTCTCCCGGCTTTTCCGCATCCAGCACATGAAACGTTTTTCGTACTCGATAAAATACATCTCGCTCCACCTTATGCTGCTTGCCTTCGGGCATTCCGAAGAAGACCTTGGGCGAGGCTGCGGTTACCTCTGGCATGAGTACGGAACCAAAGCGAGAAGCGAGACGTTTTAAAAACGCCCAATCGGTCTCCTCATATTGTAAAACAAATGTCTCCAGTTTGGCATAGTTGCTTACCGTATCAATGGCATCTCCGTACTGATATTTTCGAACCAGCGCAGTGACCAAATCATCATAGGTGCGGTGAATATCTTGATAGGAGCGTCTTTTACGTTTAATATCCATCTGGTACGAATGGGAAGCGGCCTCTAGTTCAAACGTATACACGCCTCGCACACAATGTACGGATATACGTGTAACAATCCCATGGTACAATCTTCTCAGCGATTGTCCCTGATCATTCAACTGACGAATCACAATGGGCTCTTGCTCCATATTTTGACCGATACAAGCTGCTCCCTGTTCTTCGGAGAGCAACCCACTGATATGTAAAAAGGCATGATCGTTAATAGTACGTGTTATTTGAAGCTGATCGATGTGTAGTGGCTGAAAGGGACCATAAAAGCGTAGGCTTTCATATCCGATCCCATCTGATAATACGGTCAAGTGAGTTCATGACTCCTTTCTAGATGCGATGGGTATTTCCAAGTGAAGCACGTCATCTTAAATTCGCTTCTGGTTATAGAAGCCGTAGATGGGTACAACAGTGAGTCAAGATAGATATGTATTACAGGGGTTGTACGCTATAAAGGGACGAGAGGTGATATTTAATAAACAACCCAGCATATGTATTTATCGGTTAAAAGAGAGAATTAGTTTACAGAATGACCCATTCATTATGGTATTTACTATGTGTAAATCTGGAATTGGAAGATATGAGAGGGACGTATAAAATGGAAAAAAGCATATAATAGGTGATAAGAAGAGTACAAAGAGATATTTATAAAAGATTGAGCTTTAATAAGAGAGGAGGGTTCATGTTATGCCAAAAAACGATAATATGCTGGCCATTCTATGGATGCTGAATTCGGGTGTAAAAATGACCGCAAAACAAATATCCGAAAAGTTAGAAATAAATATAAGGACAGTTTATCGGTATATTGATGCTTTATGTGCCAGTGGAGTACCGATAATATCCGACACAGGTCATAATGGTGGGTATAGCTTGCTGAATAATTTTATTAGAGCACCTTTACTATTTGATATGGAGGAGAAAAAGGCACTCCTTCATGCTGCTGTTTTTGCAAAAGAGGCTGGATACCCTTTGAGTGAGGCATTAAGCAGTGCGACATCAAAATTGAAAATGTATTCGAATCAAGAGCAGGAAAGTATACTTAGCCGTCATTTAGCCGGATTTGAAGTGATAAACCGCATGGGAGAACCTTCTCTTCAGCCGATATTGGCAGAATTGGAGCAGGCTGTAGCCAACGAATTCTCTGTAGAAATGGATTATCGCACAAGCCATGAAGAACAACCCAAGAATAGGGTGATAGACCCCTATGGAATGGTTTACTGGAACAGTAAATGGTATACTGTTGCTTTTTGTCACCTGAGAAATGAGATCCGTAGCTTTCGGGCAGATCGGATTCTACAAATCAAGCGTACTCCAATCATATTTAAGCGTTCCGAAGCTTTTTCAGCCCGTGAATTTTTTATGCAAAATCTGTTACCTGATTTAGTGGGTAAGGACGATTTAATTTCTTTAACTATCGGAGGCAGGTCCGAGGCATTGGATGACTTATGTCTGCATTGGTTTTTGGGACATCATCTGAAAGAGCGGACATCCAATCAAGCCATCTTTTTGCTTGAGGAAAAATCACTTCATACATATGTCCCTTATTTACTCCTACCCTACGGGAAATCCATTCAAGTAATCGAACCACAGAGTTTGAAGGGAAAACTTGTTGCTGTTGCGTCGGAGTTAATGGAATATTATCAACGTTAAAAGCTTCACTGACAGCAGATGTCAGTGAAGCTTTTTTATAATGATGATAATCATTGATTACCGGAGGATGATTGGTATCACTCGATGAATTATAAAATAAGGAGAATTTGCAAATGAATAATACAGTATATCTTTATGTGTTTGACACCATGGCAGATTGGGAGATAGGTTATTTAACTGCCGAACTGAACTCGGGGAGATATTATAAAAAGGGGCTGGTCCCATCAAAAATAGTTACCGTGGGAATGGAAAAGACCCCTGTAACTACAATGGGCGGATTGAAAATCCTGCCTGACATCACACTGGATGAGTGCAGCATTGAAAGCACAGATATATTGATTTTACCCGGTGGAGATACATGGACAGAAACAATTCACCAACCCATCTTAAAAATTGTTGAGAGGTGTTTAGAGGAAGGTATATGGGTTGCGGCGATTTGTGGTGCTACCATGGGACTTGCCCAGATAGGATTGCTGAATTCACGTTGGCATACAAGCAATGATCTGGAATATCTCAAAATGATCTGTCCCACCTACACGGGCGAAAAGTATTACAAAACGGAGTCTGCTGTAACGGATGGAAAACTGATCACTGCATCTGGAACAGCTCCGTTGGAATTTTCCGTACACGTTTTGAAAGCTCTGGGTGTGTTTTCTTCTAAAACATTAGAAGCCTGGTATAGTCTAAACAAAACTCGAGCATCCAAATATTACTATGAGTTGATGAATTCAATCCAATGAAGGTATGCGCATTAAATTGAACTGTTACGATCATTTAAAGGAGGAGTTAAAATGACTGAAAGCAGCGAATATGTGGGAGTGTCAGGTAAATATACAAAGAAGGGAACACCCAACGGCTTTACATCTATCACCCCTTTTATTACAGTGAAGAATCCTTCGGAAGCAATAGAGTTCTATAAAACGGTTTTCAATGCAAGAGTTAAGGATATTACTGAATATCCTGATGAGAATGGCAATAAAATAATCGTTCATGCTGAATTAGATTTTGGAAATGGTTTTTTACAGCTGGGAGCAGCGAATCCGGCATATCAATTGGTCTTGCCGCTAGATGAAGAAAATGCGTGTTATTCTTTCGGAATCTACGTTATGAATGTTGATCGGGTCATTGAAAATGCGGTAGCAAGAGGAGCGAAAGTAAGGGAACCAGTTGCAAACTTTGTTTCAGGTGATCGATTCGGAAGTATATTGGATCCTTGTGGAGTAAGGTGGTCTATTATGACTAGGATCGAGGATTTGTCAGAAGAAGAAAGCAGTCGTAGGGTTGCTGAATGGGCTAAAAGCTTTAGTGGAGAATAAATGCAATTACTTTTTTGGTAAAATGTATTAAAGTGACTATCTGCTAAAATGATGTTAAGGAAAGATTGAATATAGGGAGCATTGGTATTTTGCCTTCAATGAGGGTCTAGTTGATAAATGGAGAGAGGCCCTTCAAGTCTGGTACATAAGGCTTGAAGAGCAATAATAATAACAATTAATGCATAGCTGAAAAAGTTTGGAATAGGGGTTCGACTCCCCCCGCCTCTATACTAAAACCCGCTCATTGAGCAGGTTTTTGTTTTTAATCAATTGAAAAATGTAGACATGAAATATTTAAGGCATAGAGTTTGATGGAGCTTGTAGACATTCTGCTATGTTTAAATCATGTTGTTTACAAAATCGCTGGCGTAATTCTTCTTGAAACCATCTAGCCAATTTGGCAGGATACATTATAATTTGAATTCATCAGCTTTATTTTTTGACTTTATCTATCATTTGGGAATTGTGGTTACTATTTTTTATTTAATTGGATACAAAGGCCGCCTTTTTTCAATTCTGACCTATCTATTTTTTTATTCACTGTATGTTCGTTCTTTTCATATAAGTGACGGAGGAGACAATTTACTGATAGTAAATATGTTTTTTCTCCTATTCGCCAATAATACTGCATATTTCTCTTTTGATTCTAAATTGAATAGCTTACATGGAAAAGGTCCGAAGCAGTCTTTGATTTATAAGTTATCCATAATAATTCACAATTTTGCAGTACTTTTTGTATTATACAACTGTGTATTGTTTATTTCTTCTCAGGAATGTATCAGCTTATGGGAGAAATGTGGCAAAACGGAACGGCACTTTATTATATCTCACAGGTGAGAGACTTTAGCAGACCTATTTTGGATTATAGGGTTAACCGTTATATTGGACTCACCATTTTACTCACTTATTTATCTATAATTGTTAAAATAGATTTTCCTTTTGCTGTAATTAATAAAAGCCTTAAACCATTTGTAGTTATTGCTATGATATTGTTTCATGCAGGAATCGGTATAGGCATGGGCTTACTGACATTTTCACTAATTATGATTGTTATGTAATTATTGTTGTTTACGGATCGAGAATATAAAAAGTTATACCATTTTTCAAAGATCAGTTTCCGGAAAATATCAATTATAATTCGAAGAAAAACAAGAAAATTAGGATATGTAAGCTTTCAACACAAACAAATTCTGGTTTTCTATGATGGTTGGTGTCCTGTTTATTAATGAATTAGAAAGGCGAATGCATAGTTTCTCAATGAATGATTCCAGTAAAATACAACGTGGAATTGACTCTATTGCACAAATTTGTACAAGAATACCGTATCTTTGGTGGGCGGTTCCCTTTATAATTATTTTCAAAAAAATGGGTATTGGTGGTTATTTGTATGATTATATAGCTTCTAAAAGAAAAGTGATTCCCGTGGGGAACTGTGACGACTTATGTGAACTTCAGCCTAAGCGTGTCCATTAAGGAGCAAAGTATGAAAATAATTTTATTGTTAGTAGCTATAATTTTAATATTTATGTTCATATGTATCCTATTTTTATTCATTGCGAAGCGCCAAAATAATAAGAAAACAGAAATGGATGTTCTAAGCTTTTTGAAGGAAAATCCGAGTAAAGCATCTTTGTTTATGATCAAAAATGGTATGGAGAAAATCAGCTATAACTCAGAAGTTAAAATGCCGCTTGCCAGCACGGCCAAAGTGATCATTGCTATCGAATTTGCTCGCCAAGTTGCAGCGAAAATATTAGACGAGCAGGAACTTGTTCCTTTAGAGGAATTAAATAAATTTTATATCCCTGGTTCCGATGGTAACGCTCATCATAACTGGATCAAATCCATTCGCGCAAACCATAAAGAGGTTCAAGGGAAAATTACGTTATTGGATATTACTCACGGCATGTTAGCATATAGTTCCAATGCCAATACAGAATTTCTGATGGCGAAAATGGGTTTGGATAAGATAAATGAGAATATTATGAAGCTCTCACTTTCTTCCCATGATAAAATCTTTCCTTTTTCATCTGCGGGATTCATGTCTCCTTATATCCAAGAGACCGAAAACATAGGTTTTAAAGAGTCGATACAAAAGATAAGTGAGATGAGTTACGAGGAATATATGAAAAAAGCTATTGAAATTCATCAGATTTTAAATCGTGATCAGGGGATAGAATGTATTCAGAAATGGAACACCAGGCAGAATTATGTGCGAAAGCTTCAAGTGCTGGAATCGCGCAAGCTTCCTCGTTCAACGACTAAAGAGTATGCTTACCTCATGAAGCTTATACACAAGGGGGAGTTGGTTCCTTCTACTATAAATCCATATCTAAAGATGCTAATTCAGCGACAAGTGGATAACTCCAAGTTAATAGAGTTTGGAAACAAAGGTGGATCTACCATTTCTGTTCTAACAGAGGCTTTATATTGTACGGATCGGGAAGGAAATGACATTCAACTAGCCATGTTTATTCAAGATGATTCTGGGGTGGATCATATTTGGCTCAAGCAGAAGCTGGATTTGTTTTTTTACAAATTATTAACGGATACTGCATTTCAAGAAGAGGTAAGAAGCAAATTATCATATGACAAGGGAAGAAATTGAATGTTTTTTTATTTTGTAAAAATGCTGCTGATTCCGCTTATACTTTACTGGATCATGGCTTACTTTCCATTTAAAAATCGTATTTCGTGGTATATACACACTTTGTTTACAAGTGCATATACGTTCATGATTTTATTCATAAATGATTGGCTCAAATAGAAAAACACGAATATTCCTTTCTCTTTATGGTTTATTAGCAATATATCAAGTTTTTATATGTATTTTATTTAGTATTTCATACATTACATCCACTCCTAAACACGAAGATGCAGTCGATTTAGCGTTCCCTTTGAAAGGAGGGGCTTACGAGGTAGTGAATGGTGGAATGAGTTCATCTATGAACTATCACTTTTCGCATCGTACTCTGAAATATGCGGTGGATATAACTAAGCTCACCCCGTTAGGTTCAAGAAAAGGGATATTTGATAATCCTGAATCTTTAAAATCTTATCCCATTTATAATGATTTAGTATATAGTCCGGTTGAGGGTAGAATTATCGAAGTTGTGGATGGAGTAGAAGATAATGTCCCAAACTCCCTGGGCCGTGGTACTACAAATATGATTATCATCAAACACCAAGGATATAATATTCTGTTGTTACACTTGAAGAAAAATAGTCTATTAGTTAAGAAAAATGATTTTGTCAAGGTTGGACAAGAAATTGCGAAAGTAGGGAACTCAGGTTACAGTAGTGAGCCGCATCTTCATGTTCATGCTATAAAACATGACAATAAGAGAGATTACTTCAATGGAACCTCGGTTCCTATTACTTTTAATGGTAATTACTTAAAGAGAAATGATTTGCTATTTAATCAAACACTTATTTTTCGTTAAAAATGTATACCTACCTAGAAAGTCGGTTTGAGAATTTGTTTACCGATTTTCAGTATGGTGTATTGTTCTTCAAAGCAAGTATTTTCAACTTAAGTGAGAGGTATATCCCTTCCATAGTTTCGACACATGTGGAGTGTGTGGTAGCGATATATCGAGATGAGAAGCATTGATGCACGAGGGATAGAGGGGAATTTGAATATGTTCCTGCATTCAAAAAAAACGTTTTAGGATTGAGTGCTGTTCATTGTTACTGCATTGTACAATGGCAAATAATTTGGAAGATGTACAGGAAAGACAGTAAAGAGGAGCGACGAGCTCCTCTTATTTGTGTGATGTTGAGCATTTTTATTCATTTACAGAAAGTGTAGCATTTCATTTCACAATTTTTCATCACAAAAAGGCTTTTGTCTCATTCAATGAGCGTGCTATATTCGATAAAAGCTGAATTGTATTCCTTATCTCATGTTCCGTAGTGTCTGGGTGAATTGCACAGATTCGGAGAACAGTTTTTCCATTAAGTTGTGTCGTAAGCACAGAGGCGTATCCGTTTGTCATCATTTCTTGGGAGATCCTTTTATTGAGTGAATCTAATTCTTGCTCAGATAATCCAGTTGGCGCATATCGAAAATTAACAATCGCTAACTGTGCGGGGGATACAATTTCCCAATGATTATGTTTTTTGATTTCATCTTCAGCCCATTCTGCGAGCTGAACTCCATGCTCTATGGCTTCACCGACAGCATTAGTTCCTAAAGCTTGTAGTGTCACCCATAGTTTCAAACTTCGAGCAGGCCGCGTTAATTCAGGGCCCAGATCCCAATAATTAATATGTTCTTCATTAGTCTCGGCATCTTTCAAATATTCTGGATGAGTGCTGAAGCAGTTTCTAAGCTGTTGATTTTCTTTGGCTAAAACTACGCTACAAGAATATGTCTGCATTAACCATTTATGTGCATCCCAGGTAATGCTATCTGAACGCGATATCCCGCTCAAAAGGGGCTTATATTTCGAAGAAGCCAAAATCGATGCACCGTAAGCTCCATCCACGTGTAACCAAATGTTATGTTTTTCACATAGGTCAGCAATTTCGTTTAACGGGTCAATGCTTCCCGTATTGGTTGTGCCTGCCGTGGCAATGATCGCAAAAGGCTTCATGCCAGCCGCCTGATCATCTATTACTTTTTTTTCTAAGGCTGAAACATCCATACGAAAATTGCTATCACTTGGAATCTTTCTGATTTGATCACCACGGAATCCGAGGATGCGTAACCCTTTGGCGACCGATGAATGAGTTTGATCGGAAACATAAGCAGTTCCAATGGCATATTCCTGCTCGGATAACCTTGCATTGCGTGCAGTTGCCAAAGCGGTCAAATTTGACAACGATCCGCCCGACAGAAATAAGCCTCCAGCAGTATCGGGATATCCTGCTTGGTCACACATCCACCGGATCACTTCCCCCTCTAAAAGGCTTGCGCTCGAACTCAGCATCCAGCTTCCGGCGTGGGTATTATAAGCGCTGGTCATGATATCTCCTAACCAAGAGTAAAGAGACATTGGACTAGGAACCAATGCGAAAAAGCGAGGGTGTTGCATGAAGGTTTGGTGAGGATAGACGTTTTTCCTCATTTCGTCGACGACTTCTTGTATCGGTCTTCCTTTTTTCGGAAAACCAATTTCCCTTAGATGGGCTAATGTATCCTCATCTGCAGTATTGATTACTTTTTGGGATCGAATATTGTTATTTTCTGCAATATATGAATGTATGAACTGTTCAATAATCTCACCTAATTGCTGATTTGGTTCTTGATTCATCATAAGCATCTCCTTTGCTTAACTTCAATCAAGTATAATATAACATCTGTTGTCATATTGTGATATTCGCCGATTTCATCATTACGTTTATTTTTAGGCTCTTCGCTATTACGCAAAGTAATTTGGGGGAACCTTTGTTATCTGAAAAATATTAAAAAAGAAGATAAATGTATAGTGTTGGTTTATGTTGTATAAATAAAATTTATATGTAGGAAGGGTAGAAGGTGGAACGAGATTGGTTCTATCGCACTCTTATAAAAGAAATTAATGAAAACCTTGATATTGATATAGCCGATGTTGACTCACTTGTATGTAAAGTGTTTGAAAACGCTCTGCCAGAAGTTGCAACTGAGCTACTCGTTTTCCAATTAGAGCTCCAAATTCTTTAGGATTTTTATATCCAATGATTAAACTGGGAATAAAAAAATACTGGTGGCCCTTAAAGGTGTGTTAGGAGCCACCAGTAAAAAAAATTATGATATTGTTACATAATGAGAGCAAGCTATACTTTTACTGTATACTGTCCCAACACTTAAAACAAAGGTGAGCCATCTTTCGATACACACCTTAATTTTGATTAAGAATTATTGTCCAATTTGTTCTAAGATTTGTGTGTAAGCATTCCTATAATGATCGGGGTTAGGATCTTCTCCTATTATCTTGGGTACGTCAAAGTCAGACAGCAGGAAATGGTGTTTGGGTTGAACTTCATGCCTTGCTAAGCAACTCTTGCAACAGGACAAGGGACAGCCGTCAATCGCAATGATGTCACGTCCCGATTTTGCTGTTCTGACAAGTGGTTTGACATCACCACCAACACCAGCAATGCAGGACATTTCAGCGACTTTTTCTCGATCCATTTGTATAGCGATCATGTTAGCGGTTTGTGCTGCGGAGGAACATCCAGAACAAGAATAGACAAGAGGTAAATCAGTTCTTTTCATCTTTGTACACTTCCTTGTTTTTTCTTTGTGATCCATCACGGTACCTTTGATTCTAGATGAAATAAAATTAAAATTGTTTGTATTTTAACTTAAATTTACAATCTAAAACGTGATCGTGATCAAGACAATATTTTTGTGAAATCTGTTATAGGGCTAACTGTGTGTATACAATTCAGCCAGACCCCCCTTTTTAACTTAATTTTTCTAATAGAGAATTAGCCCTATCTAAATATAAATCTGGATCGTCATCGTTAATCACCATTAAAATTTCTTTAAGTAAGAAATTACTAAATCTTTTGAATTCAAAAGTGTCCGATGGATTCTCTCTGCCCAAAATTCTGCATGGGGCAACATTTTGGAAGTACCCAAAGCCAATTTTGGTGAATAGATGCTCATCTTTTGATGAACATGAATTCTGTTGTTCGCTGGCGTAGTGCTTCATTAAACCAATCTGGCCAATTTGACATAACATATTTGCCCACCAAGTTTAGTGTGTTTATGTTAAACTCTGAAGAGGAGAGATAACAAGTCATTGTTTTTGTGTAAAATAAAGCTCATCCCTACTCAAAGATTCAAGTTGGAATAAGCTTTGGAAAATTTTCGTTTAGTTATGGGGAAATTGTAGTAGTAACTTATCAATGAAGTTTTAAACCATCTATTACTACTATGAGGAAACTTGGCTTAATACGTTTTTAATTCGCTTATCTAGTTCCAATTTTTCTTTTTCTAACAATTGTTCTTCAAAAATATCTGCTATGTTAAACTGCTGTAATTCTTGTTTAATTAGTTGTAGCCCATCAATCTTTGATAGCCCTTGGTTTAATAAGTTTTCAGCTAGTGTTGTGTACACGATTAATTTTTCACTTAATGTATTTTTACAATCACGTTCAAATCGCTGAAATACACTAGAAATAATTTCATCCGCCAAGGCATTTTCTTCGTTAACTTGTTTAAAGAAAACATTAACTTCATTTGTCAATTCATCGTAATACCAACATACTCTTGGATAATAGTCTAATATCTTATTTTCCAACTCTTGTAATACAAAATTCTTACGATTAAATAAGTCTCTGTATTGCTCGGAGCTTAATTTTTGTTCTTGTTCAATTAAATTAAAATCTAGTTCAGATAATCTTTTGCTTAAATTGTTTTTAACGGTATACAAAACTCTTGGAAGAGTTAATAATATTTCCCCGTAAACGACATTAATTAAAGCTTTGTCTGTTTCACTTCTATTCATTAATCCTTCAAAATCATAGAATGTTCTTGCAATTGCTTCTTTACTACTCATCATTTCTTCATTTTTATAATCTTGGTAATTCTCAAGGATACTATCAATTAACTCATCATAACTCCAAGCCATTTTTTAACCACCTTATTCAATTATTTAGGGTTAATAGTCACGCCACTATTATGGATAACCTCAATTCTAACGTTAGGATATTCTTTGTCAAATTGTTGGATGATTTCGTTACAACTTCCACATGTATCTTTTTCAGTGAAGAGCTTAATATTTCCTGATGCCTTGTGATTATCACCTAATTGATCTGCTACATCATTTAAAATTTTATATTCTGTATCCCCATCTCTCATATATATATTTCCTTCTGCATCTGGAGCTTCGGTTGCCTTGAATTTTGGATTGTTGGGTTTGAAAGAGAACTCTTCGGTTCCAGGTATCTTTTTAGCAGAGCTATGAATTTTACTATGGGCATAAAAATCTTGCTTCTCAACTCCTGACACCTTCACTTCTGCATAAGCGAAATTACCTGTTTCTTTGTATTTGTTGGACAATCGACCTCTGGCCTTCGCAACCTCTTCAATAACATGTTGATCCATTACAGAATCGATTCGACTGGTTGGAAATCTGTTTACCGTTCCCTGAGCAGCCTCGCCTGGCTTCTCAACTTTATTAGGTTTTGAATTTGAAGGGTGGAGTGGCTCTGTTTTTTCATTTATGATTTTAGGACCTGGATGAACAGGTTCTTTGACTGGTGAATTTAGTATAGTTTTCGGCTTGAGAAATGAACCGACTCCCTCAAGGAACCCTGCTACACTAATGATATTAGACAAATGGTCTGGTGACAAAGGATCTTCAGGTGTCACAGCTCCACGTATAGCCTCTGTTATTCCAAATGTAGCAAAATTGATAGCGTCACTACCAGAGTTACCTTGATTACGTGCACGCTCCATGTAGGCTTGATACAATCCTTTAGGTATACCAAATGACGAATAATCTAAAAATTCACCAATGGAGTTTCCTGCATTTTGATACCTTACGTTATTAGCCTGCTCTATGCCGTTGTATAATTCAACTAGGCTGTTTGCTGCTTTTTCAGATGCATGTGCCTGTTCCATGGCTATTTGACTTTTTATCATCGCACTACTACCCGTATAACCCAGGTAACGATCCCACCAAGACTTAGGCTTCTCAACTTGTTGTTTAGGCTGCTGTTGTGCCATGCGGCTGTCGTAATTGGCTCTCCAGCGTTTTCTTACTTCTTCCGGAACCTGCTGATACGCATGAACCATGGCATTCGATTCTTTAAGTAGGTTCTGTACCAGTTCCAATGTGCTGCCGGAATGAGCTATATGACGTGCGCTCGTATACACTTTTCCTAGAATCCACTTGTTATAATAGGCTTGTTTAGCTTTCTCATGCTCGTGTATACTAATCAACCCTTGCATGGCCAAACCAGCCAAGTATTTTAATGGGTGAACTTCGCTCCCCTTGCTACTGCCTCCAACGGTAGGGGTTCCTTTGCTCCGAACAGGGATCGCTGCGGTTGCTCTCAAAATTACACCTCCCGCAGGTCCACTTAGCGCTCCCACAACAACGCCAGCCACTTTCCCCATTACCGGAATGGAGCCTAATAGCTTGGATACTGTCCCCATCATGGCATTCGCCTGTTTAAGCTCTGCTGGACTTGTGACTTTTGCTTTAGGGGTAGAGGCATGGCTGCTAGATGAATCCTTGGCTGCTGATTGAGCTGCTTCAAATGCTTTGATGCTCATCAATGGTGGCTCAGGTACAGGAGGGAGGTCGGCTACGAAAACAGGTGCCTTCACCGTACCTTCCTGATAAATCACTGGAGCCTTGGTATCCGTCTCACCATCCAATACCATGCTGCTGGCTCCACCTTTTAAGTATAGCGCCGTTCCAGCTTCCAGTGAAAGTTCCTGTCCAGCAACAAGCTTTACGTGACCACCCTGAATTTGCACATTCCCCGGACTGTCAATCGTAATGCCGTTACCTTCATGAAGTGTAATGGAAAATTCACCGGAGGTGGATAGAGTCAGCTCATGCTCAGACATTTCTACGCCGCTACCTTGCACATGTTGCCATACCTTCACATTCGGCTGTCCATTGGTGTGGCGTTGTTGTCGCAGCGAATCCGTCACATAGGCATCCTGTTCGCGGTGGGTGGGCAGATACAATTCCACCTGTTCCCCGATCTCAGGCATATCGAACCAGCCACTATGTTCTTCCGCGACATAACAGGTGGCGATGGGAAACCAGCAGGCTTTGGCAGGATCTTGCTTCGGGTCAATGTCCAGTTGAAGCTGTACAAAATCCTGCTGTACCTTGAGCACCGTTCCTGTCAGCGAAATTCCAGTAGCCTGATCGTTTTCATACTGCGCATAGCGGATATCTTGTTCAGCTTGAAGATCATAACGGGTGCGCAGTAGGCCATCCGCTAGCGTAGTCACTGCTCGAACCACGACCAACTCTTTACCTTGTCCAATGGGTAACGTAATGAGGTCGCCAAGCGCATAGTATTGCAGACTTTCAATCTTATAGGTGACATACGAGCCAGCACGTTCCCCCGGCTTTTCCGCATCCAACTCATGAAACGTTTTCTGAACTCGATAAAATACATCCCGCTCCACCTTATGCTGCTTGCCTTCTGGCATCCCGAAGAAAACCTTGGGCGAGGCTGCGGTTACCTCTGGCACAAGTACGGAACCAAAGCGAGAAGCGAGACGTTTTAAAAACGCCCAATCGGTCTCATCATATTGTAAAACAAATGTCTCCAGTTTGGCATAGTGGCTTACCGTATCAATGGCATCTCCGTACTGATATTTTCGAACCAGTGCTGTGACCAGATCATCATAGGTGCGGTGAATATCTTGATAGGAGCGTCTTTTACGTTTAATATCCATCTGGTATGAATGGGAAGCGGCCTCCAATTCAAACGTATACACGCCTCGTACGCAGTGTACGGACATACGTGTAACAATCCCATGGAACAGCCTTCTCAGCGATTGTCCCTGATCATTCAACTGACGAATCACAATCGGCTCTTGCTCCATATTTTGACCAATACAAGCCGCTCCCTGTTCTTCGGAGAGCATGCCACTGATGTGTAAATAGGCATGATCGTTGATGGTACGTGTTATTTGAAGTAGTTCAATGTGTAGTGGGTGAAAGGGACCATAAAAACGTAGGCTTTCATATCCGATCCCATCTGATAATACGCTCAAGTGAGTTCATAACTCCTTTCTAGATGCGATGGGTATTTCCAAGTAAAGCACGTCATTTTGCATTTGCTTCTGATTATAGAAGCAGCAGATGAGCACAACAGTGAGTCAAGATAAATATGTATAACAAGGTTTGTACGCTAAAAAGGGGCGAGAGGTGATGTTTAATAAACAACCCAGCATATGTATTTATCGGTTAAAAGAGAGATTTAGTTTACAGAATGACCCATTCGTTGGGGGATTTACTATGTTTATTTTTGGAAGTAGGAGTATGAGCGGGAAGTGTAACATGAGTTAATATAGGAATATGGTAATACGCCACATGGTTTGCCATTTGGATGCTTTTCATGCTGCCAATACAGATACTTAAAACCAAAATGATGCCCTATCCAAACGATCTAAATTTAAAAATAATGGAGTGATAGAATGATAAGAGGACTTGTACTTTTAAATAGTGGGAATATTGAAGATTACTTACCAGACTTATATGAGTGGAGTCATACTGAAACCGAAAAAGAGCAGCATACTTGTAGACCCATAAGCGAACTACCTCCATATAACAATTATAAAGAGAATGTATTGAAAAGACTCGAAAATGGGCTATTAATATATATCTTAGTTGATAGAACTAACACTAATAAACGGATAGGCAAGATACAGCTTTTTGACTATAGTTCTCGGAATAAAAGTGCCGAGATCGGATACTACTTGCCTTTAAGGCATAGGAAGCAAGGATATGCAAATGTATTACTTGAGTTATTTTTAAACACAATGTTTGAACGTAAGGATTTAGAGTTGAATAAAATTTACGCGACGGTTGCAGCATGTAATCAAACATCCATAAAATTATTAGAAAAATTCCATTTTAAGCTGGAAGGGACTTATCGAGAGCATTACTGGTTTAGTGATGGTTCGATATGCAATCAATATCATTATTCTTTGCTAAAAAGAGAGTATGTTAGCTTATCTGAAAAGAAAATAGAGGCAATTGAATGATATTCATTTAAATGAATTGGAAGTATATCCTTTCCATCGTCTCGATACATGTGGAGTGTGTGGTAGTAATATATTTGAAATAGGTTGGTGGCAATAGGTTAAATGGTTTTTAACTAAATATAGAAGTGTGTTTTATGTTCCCCCGGACGAATGGTTCGGGGGATTTTTTTGACCTCCGGGGTCTTACTTTTACGCAGAAAAGAGTGGCGAAGTTCGATAATATGAAATATAATCGAATTACATATTATCGTTTGACAAAACAAAATGGATGTGATTTAATGTGTAATATAGGATTATTTCAAAAAATGCAATCTGATGTTTGGGGGTGATTTATTTGGAGAAAAGAGGATTAAAAGAGTTCGTAACATTCGTTCCAGGTATAAATCCAACAAGGGCGCAAAAACAGTTTAGTACTCAAGTAATAAATTATTATGACCAGTCGTCTTTTGAAGCTGATTATAATCACGAGGACGTAGTAGTTGAAGATGAGTCAAAGTCTTTATCTCAAAATAACATATCATTAAATGAAGGTGACGTTGTTATCAGTAACTCATTACAGCTTGCAACAATGGTCGGTAAAATTAATGTTGGTAAAGTGTTGTCCCTCAACTTCACAAAAATAGAGTTTGATAGCGAAAAACTTGATAAGAGATATTTCCTTTTCTTATTTAATGCTTATAAAGATGTGAGGCGACAAAAAGAAAGGGAGTTGCAGGGGAGTGGCCCTGTTCTAAGAATTCCACTTCGTTCTCTAGAGGAGATTATTATTCCCGTCGTTCCTCTTGAGGAGCAGCACAAAGTAGGTGCTATTTACGTAGAAACATTGAAGCTACAAAGTAGGCTAAACAAATACGCAGACTTGATCGGACAGTTTACGAGCTCAATCATAGAAGAAACTTTAGAGGGGAAATAATCAAATGAAAAGCCAATCGGAATTAGCATTTGAAAATGAAGTCGTCGATTATTTGACCAAAATCGGTGGAGTAAAACAATGGGAATACAAAAAAGACATAAGAACAACCGAACAACTCTGGGATAACTTTAAAATGATCCTAGAACAAAACAATCGTGCTCGTTTAGATGAACCATTGTCTGTTACTGAATTTAACCAGGTGAAGAAAATCATCACTAGTATCGAATCACCTTACCATGCTGGACAATTTTTGTATGGTATTAACGGAGTTTCTGAAATTGAAGTTGACCTTGACAATGGTAAGCATGTTTTTCTGACAGTATTCGACCAAGCTCAAGTCGGTGGTGGGAACACTGTTTATCAAGTGGTAAATCAAATTAAACGGCCAAAAGTAATTGATGGTAAGCCAAATCGTCGATTTGATGTGACGTTGCTTATTAATGGTTTGCCAATTATTCAAATCGAATTAAAGAAAGCACTTCACAGTACTACAGAATCCTTGAACCAGATGGAACAGTATATTGCTGAAAAACAATTCAGTGGTATCTTTTCAACCTTGCAAATTCTAATCGCGATGACGCAGTATGATATTCGTTACATGGCAAATACCCCGCTCAAAAGCTTTAACCGAGCTTTTGCATTCAACTGGCAAAATGAAGATGATGCTCGCCCTATTCGTTCGTGGAAGGTGTTTGCGGATAAAGTATTGTCAATTCCAATGGCTCATGATTTGGCAACACGCTACATGGTACTTGATGGTACTAAAAACAAAGAAAGTATCAAAGTCATGCGTCCTTATCAAGTCTATGCCACAAAGCGTGTGCTTGATAAAGTTAGAAAGTTTGACTTCAAGTATGATGATGGTAGATTAGGATACATTTGGCACACGACTGGCTCAGGTAAAACAATCACAAGTTTTAAGACAGCGTGGCTTGCAAGCCGTCTATCTAATGTGGATAAAGTTGTCTTCTTGGTTGACCGAATCGCACTTACCAACCAAACCGCTGATGCCTATAAAGCCTATGATCCTGTTGCGGGTTTTGAAGGGAAAACGGGTGTGGTGGGTGACACAGCCAATATCTCAGATCTTCATCGCAAACTAACGAAGAAAAGCGATAAGAACATAATTGTGACAAGTATCCAAAAGATGTCGCGTTATGTAGCACGGGATAGCTTCAAGCCATTGAATGAAAGTATTCTTTTTATCGTTGATGAAGCCCACCGTTCAACTGGTGACGGTACTGAAAATGAAGGTATGCTTGAAACGATCCGAAAAGCTATTCCTAATTCTGCTTGGGTTGGCTATACTGGGACACCAAAATTCCCCGGAACACGAGAAATTTTTGGTGATATTCTACATGCTTACACCATCAAGGAAGCTATTGCAGATAAAAACGTCTTAGGGTTTAACGTTGAATTCAAGGAAACGATCGAGGCTCCTAAAGATCCGACCGAAGATGATATCGACGATAATGTTCGTGGAAGTGTCTACGACTATAGTCCAGAACATGTGAAATTGGTAGTGAACGACATCTTCGAAAACTGGAAGAAACGTTCAAATGATCGCAAGTATAATGCCTTGTTTACAGTCCACGTTGGAGGTAACAAAGCAAGTACACCAAGAGCGATGGAATACTTCGATAAATTTGCTGAAGAAAATGCGAATCGTCCAATAGAGCAACGATTAAAAGTTGCGGTGAGTTTCTCAGCAGATACATCTAATAGTATTCATCAACTAAAAACGAACGAGAACTTGCATAGAGCCATTAAAGTCTATAACACATTGTTTGGCACAGCTTTTGATATGACGACAGTTAAAGCCTACACAGAAGACTTAGCACGACGGTTGAACAAGACAGCTGATGATGGTAAGTATTTAGATTTGGTTATCGTTGTTGACCAACTTTTAACCGGTTTTGATGCCCCTGAGATGAATACGCTCTATATTGACCGAACGCTTAAGGGTGGGAACTTGATTCAGGCATACTCACGTACAAACCGAATGCATAACCTTGTTGATAAGCCTTGGGGGAATGTTGTTAACTATCGTTGGCCAGAACAAAACGAATATGAAATGAATAAGGCTTTTGCTATCTATTCAAATCGTGAATCTGCAGCCGAACAGCTTTCACTTGAAGATTTGAAAGAAGGTAATGAAGAGTCTGGTATCATTTCGAAACCATTCAGTAAGGTTCAAGCTGAGATGCAAGAAGTCATCAAGAAGCTTGGGTCGCTTACAGATGATTTTGTACAATTACCACCAAGTGAAAAAGCACAGGATGAAGTCTTTGAAAATTTGAAAGAGTATAATCGTTTGCTTAGTCAGTTGAAACAATATACCGAAGATGATGACAAAAATCCTGTTTCTGCTTATGATCAACCTGAAGAGTTCTATGAACGTTTAGGGATTACTGAGGAGCAGGAAGTCATTTTAACAACTGTCATCGCCGGTGAGTTGAAAGAACGACGTGCTAAGCGAGAAAACATCGATATTTCGCAAGTCAATCTCTCTATGATTCATATTCACGACGTTACCATCAACTATGACTACTTAATTGATTTAATTGCTCGAATGGCTGACGAAGTTCATGCGAACTTTATGTCTAAAGCAGAAAAGACACGTGATGAAATCCATATTGAAATTGCCAAGTCAGATAATGAAAGAGAAAAATCTAAGATTCGCAACTTTGTATCTAAAATTTTCTCAAAAGAGTTTGAATTTGATAATTATCCAGCACCCCGAAGTGTTGAAAAAATGAACCAAGCGATGGATAGAGCACAAAAGGATACGAATATTCAACTTGTAACAAACTTCATCCGTACATGGGGGCTTGATAACAGCACAAAGCCTAAGGAACTTGAAACTTTAATTAAGAAACATCGTTTAGGTCAAGAGGATGTGGATAAACAAGGTGAGTTAACAGCAATCATGAATGACGCAAGAGCTGATTATAAAGAAATTGCAGATGAAAAGATTGCGGAATTATCCTGGGTGCGATATCGTATTGAATTCCGTAAGGCATTTTACGAAATGGCAGATGTAATTAAGAAGGGTGAGTAGTCTAGTGATGAAATTATACAGACTACAAAAAGGAGATTAGGAATGAGCGATAACATAGCAAAACCACCTCAAATCAGATTTGCAGGATTTACAGATGCTTGGGAACAGCGTAGGTTAGGTGATTTATTGATTTTCTCTAATGGTATAAATGCCCCGAAAGAAAATTATGGTAAAGGTAGAAAAATGATTAGCGTTATGGATATTTTAGCTAAGGAACCACTTACGTACGAAAAAATAAGGAATTCTGTTAGAGTTGATAAAAAGATAGAGGAAAAAAACAAAGTCGAGAATGGTGATTTAGTTTTTGTTCGTTCTTCTGAAATTTCTGAAGAAGTTGGATGGGCAAAGGCATATTTACAAGATGAGTATGCACTTTATAGCGGTTTTTCAATTCGAGGAAAGAGAAAAAATAATTACGATGCTTACTTTATAGAACTTTCTTTAAACAACGTTAATAGAAAACAGATTGAAAGTAAAGCAGGTGGGAGCACACGGTTCAATGTTAGCCAAGAAATTTTAAATAGTATTATTATTATAGAACCAAGTCTTGATGAACAAATGAAAATCAGCAGTTTGTTTAATCACCTCGACAACCTCATCACCCTTCATCAGCGTAAGTTAGAACTATTGAAGGATACGAAAAAGGGCCTGCTTCAAAAAATGTTTCCGAAAGATGGAGCCGATGTTCCTGAAATTCGCTTTGCAGGATTTACGGATGCTTGGGAACAGCGTAAGTTGAGTGACGTGCTAACTGAACGTAATGTTCAGCATCCACAAAACAAGAATTATCCACTAGTATCATTTACTGTTGAGAAAGGTGTTACACCTAAAACAGAACGTTACGAACGAGAACAGCTTGTTGTGGGTGATAAAGCTGCTAAAAAGTATAAAGCCACTGAGCTAAATGATATCGTCTATAATCCTGCTAACCTGAAGTTTGGTGCGATTTCACGAAATAGTTATGGAAAAGCGGTGTTCAGCCCAATCTATGTGACGTTCGAAGTAAATGACAAGTTAGCATTTCCAAGCTATGTCGAAATGTTCGTCACACGACAAGACTTTGTTCGGTATTCATTACGGTATCAACAAGGTACTGTGTACGAACGCCAATCAGTTAGCCCGGAAGATTTATTGAGTTTGAAAATTTTATTGCCAGGCAAGGAGGAACAGCTCCAAATTGGTAATTTCTTTGAGCAACTCAACGTCACTATCGCTCTTCAGAAGCGTGAGTTAAATTCGCTTGAAAATTTGAAGGAATCACTGCTTCAACAAATGTTTATATAAGAAAAGGAGATTACACAAATGAGTAATGCAAGAGATATTACATCAAAGCTATGGGAAATGGCTAACAAACTACGTGGAACTATGGATGCAAGTGAGTACAAGAACTATATTTTGCCATTTATGTTCTATCGCTACTTATCAGAAAATCAAGATGAATACTTAAAAGTCAATGATTTGGAAGAGTTCTACGAAGTGACAGATGAGACTGAAAAAGAAGATTACCTTGAAGAAATCAGTAAAGGTATCGGATATGCGATTGACCCAGCCTACACTTGGGATAAAATCGTATCAAAAATTGAAAATCACAAAATCAAAGCTAGTGATTTCCAAGACATGTTTGACTCGTTCAATACAAATGCCAAACGTAACGCGATCGCAGAAGCGGACTTTGCTAATGTATTTTCAGATGTTAACCTCGGGGACACACGTCTAGGCTCAAGTACAAACGAACGTGCAAAGGCTTTGAATGATATCGTTTTGATGATTAACGAGTTTACTTTCAAAGACGATTCCGGTCGTGACATTTTGGGCGACGTTTACGAGTATTTGATTGGGCAATTTGCTGCCAATGCTGGTAAAAAAGGTGGGGAATTCTATACACCTCATGAAGTTAGTCAAGTTTTGGCGAAAATTGTTACGATTGACGCAGCTGGTACTGGCAATCAATTCCGTGTATATGACCCTACTATGGGATCGGGTTCACTTCTATTGACAGTTCAAAAAGAATTGCCAAATGGTAACGAAGAAGGAAGCGTTGAGTTTTACGGTCAAGAGTTGAATACGACAACTTATAACTTGGCCCGCATGAACTTGATGATGCATGGGGTGAATTATCGCAATATGGAGTTGAAACGGGCAGACACACTTGATGCTGATTGGCCATTTGCAGAAAAAGACGGCACACAAATTCCTTTGAAGTTTGACGCGCTCGTATCAAACCCACCATATTCTCAGAATTGGGATACAAAAGACGTTGATCGAGAAAAAGATACACGTTTCAAGGGTTATGGTGTAGCACCTGCTTCTAAGGCAGATTATGCCTTTGTTCTTCATGGACTGTACCACTTGGATAAAGCTGGAACAATGGCTATCGTGTTACCGCATGGGGTACTTTTCCGTGGTGCGTCTGAAGGTAAAATCCGTAAAAATATCATCGACAACAATCTGTTAGATGCTGTTATTGGATTACCAGCTAACTTGTTCTATGGCACAAGCATCCCAACTTGTGTGCTGGTGTTCAAAGGTCGTGAAGCTCGGAAAAGTAAAGATATCTTGTTTATTGATGCTTCAAATGAGTTTGAAAAAGGAAAGAACCAAAACAAACTCTCTCCTAAAAACACCGAAAAAATTATCGAGACTTACAGTAACCGTAAAGACGTTGAGAAATATGCTCATGTGGCATCTTTGGATGAAATCAAAGAAAATGAGTACAATTTGAACATTCCACGTTATGTCGACAAGTTTGAAGAAGAAGGCGTTATTCCACTTTCACAAGTGGCTCAAGAGTTGTCAGAAGTAAAAGCAGATATTACGAATTCATATGAAAAATTGTTTGAGCTTTTGAACGAGTTGAACGGGACAACCGATGAAGCCAAAGAAGAACTGAGTAAATTTATTAATCTTTTAGGTAAATAATAGTGTTAGAAAAGAGCTAAGGAGGATTTTAAACCTTGGCTCTTTTCACAAACACTTGGGAACAGCGTAAGTTATTTTTGATGACCATTCACCAAAACAGGTGAAGTATGCTTTAGAAACTTTGATCAGACAAGCAGAATTAATGTATGGCATAAATTGTCCCCTCGCTTTTGAAATTATTCATTTATTCATCAACCTGAACCAATAACAGTCTATTCTTAAATCCCCCACGCTTTTCTTTCTTCTCCAGCCTTATCTGCTCAAACTCCTCTATGCTAATCCCCTGATTATCCAATATAGCATAAACGACCTCAACCAAATCCGCCAATTCTCCAACCTGGTCAGCAGTTTCAGCAGTAAGATATTCCTGAAGTTCCTCCTCTAACTTCATATCGAGCATGTCTGAGTAGTCATTGTCATCCAACACCATTATTGTTGCTTTCTTTCCTGAAGCTTCAATAATCTGTGGAATCTTATCACGGACTAGGGCGTGTCTTCAAACCTAAGCAAGCCATACGAGAATGGAAGCCAGCGTTAAAAAAGCCTGGAAAGTGCAGGCTAATTTATCATAGCGAGTAGCAAGTCGACGATATTTTTTCACCTTGTTAAAAAAGCATTCCACCAAATGACGCTCTTTGTAGAGATCGTGGTCGTATTTCGGTTTCACCCGCCGATTTTTCTTCCCTGGGATCACCGGGATCGCTTCATGCTCTTTCAAAAGAGATCGGATAGCGTTGGTGTCATACGCCCGGTCAGCTAAGACTTGCTTCATGGTTAGTTCAATGGTTTGGAGTATTTCGTATCCCTGGACAGAATCATGGGCCTGTCCTCCCGTCAATTCGAAACGAAGTGGTTTTCCAACGCATCAACCACGGCATGAATTTTCGTGCTTAGTCCGCCTCGGGATCGTCCGATTGCTTGCTTGTCTTGCCCCCTTTTGCGCCTGATCCATGCTGATGGACCCGCACGATCGTGGCATCAATCATTATGCTTTCTTCGTCGAGATCAAGCGAAACATGCTCTAGAACCTTATCCCAAATCCCTGCTTTCTGCCAGCGCCGAAAGCGAGTATATACCGATTTCCAATGGGGAAAGGTGTCTGGTAGATCCCGCCATGGGGCACCCGAACGAGCGACCCAAAGCATGGCATTTAACATCCATCGATTGTCCACAGCGGGACGTCCTCCTTGTGGTTTACGTTCGGGTGGAAACAGCTTTTGAATTAGCCGCCATTGTTGATCTTGGATTTCGTATCGTGTACTCATCTACTTTATTTAACCTATTTAAGCTTTGTTAAACAGTTTGAAGACACACCCTAGATGATTGCAGTAATCTTTTATCTATTCTTCGGCAATCTATCTTCCAAGAAGCCGTTCAAGGTAAACTTGTACCACAAGACCCGAACGATGAACCTGCAAGTGTATTATTGGAGAAGATTAAGGCTGAGAAAGAGATATTGATTAAAGAAAAGAAAATCAAGAAATTTAAGCCATTGCCTGAGATTACGGAGGATGAGACTCCGTATGAGTTGCCGCAGGGTTGGGGATGGGTTCGATGGGGAGAGCTTATATTTGGTATTGATGCAGGTTGGAGCCCAAAGTGCCATGATTATTCTGCAACATACCCAGAATGGGGAGTACTAAAAATAAGTGCTGTAACTTGGGGGAGATTTAATCCAAACGAAAATAAGTATTTACCAGAAATGAAAAAAGAAAAGGAGAAACTTGAAGTGAAAGCAGGGGATTTTTTAATCTCAAGGGCAAATACTGCTGAATTAGTTGCAAGAAGTGTTATAGTGGAAGAAACACCAGAAAGATTATTGCTTAGTGACAAAATTTTAAGGCTGTTATTTTCAGATGAAGTTATTCCTGCCTATATAAATTTGGTTAACCTTAGCCCTAGTGCTCGGAAATATTACTCAGGTATTGCTACCGGAACAAGTGATTCAATGAAAAATGTTTCACAAGAGCAAATTAAAGGCTTACTTATCCCACTGCCTCCTCTAAACGAACAAAAACGGATTGTTGAAAAAGTAGACCAATTTATGACTCTATTTGACGAATTAGAGAAATCAGTTGAGCAATCGAGACAGGATAGTGAATTACTGATGCAATCCATACTACAGGGGGCATTTGGCGTAACCGGAACTAAAGATAATATTGTTAAGTTTCCTATAGTTAATTCTGATAGCCTAGAAGATTGGGAGATCGCAGCTCGTTCAGATGGGGAGATTGATTTTGAAACAAAAGCCAAAATTAAAAATAGAGTTACTGAGTTACTCGGCAAATCACAGCAATGATAGCCGCTGAAAAGGCTCAACAAGTATTTCGTGAATTCAATATTACAACTGTACCTGCTTTGAGAATTAATCAAATTTTTGAACATTATAATATTATCTATGATGAGATGGAATACGGTGATCCAAATTATATGGGGAGCTTGATTCGTGCTGAAGGAAAAATAATTATTCTTGTTAATACGGATATTAAGAATGTTGGACGAATTAATTTTACAAAGGCCCATGAACTCGGGCATTTTATGTTAAACCACAAAGGGCAACAATTTGAATGCTCGCGAACCGACATACAAGATTCATCCAGAAAACCACTTGAAATTGAAGCCAACCAATTCGCAAAAGAATATCTTCTTCCAGAACAAATGGTCAAGCTCATATCTATGTCTGCACCATTTGATTTTGATACAATTAAGTCAATTGGCAACGAATTTATGGTTTCCAAGCTTGTAGCCGTATTTCGAATACTAGATTTTTATTTAGGAAATTATGCTGTAATTGGTTCTAAATATGGCATAATCACTCATCTTAAAATGTCAAAGAGTCTTGTTGGCAAGATTAATTTCTTGAAATTAGGTGCTCCTATCCATAACAAATCATTTGCTAAAGAAAGTTTAACTTCAAATATCCAAATGAATGCATACACAGATATTGATCCAAAAGCATGGATTGTTCAAAATCGTACAGGTTCACATATCTGTTTGAAAGAATATTCGAGAACGGACAGATCTTCTGGTAGTACTATGACTCTTCTCAAAGTAGATTTTTTGTAATTGGATATTCCCGAATGGCGCCTTAGAATGAGGAAAACAACACAGCTATACATTCAAGTACTTTCCGAACAAACTAACAGCAATGGTTAACAGTGGAAGGTGGGAATCCTTGTTCGCTGAAAAGCTTAACGATCTGAAAGAAATCTTGGATTACTAGCCCTTACTTTAGCAGATCCATGGATGGAAGGAAGCGTTCAGTGAGGTGTCCACTGCGAAATGTTGAGTTTAGAGGTTATGGACAAATAGCTGAGGATAACTATTCTAGTTCTTCCATCTCAACCAAATCAATAATCTCCCGAATATCTTCTATTCCCATAGCTTCGGCAATTCTTTCAATATGATTAAAATTGATGCTTTCACGTTTACCTGATTGAAGTTCGCTTAGAGCAGCGTGTCGTACATCAGATAAACGTGATAGTTCTCTCAAGGAGATATTGTGTTTTCTCGTAATTTCGTTTATTTTCACAATTACTTTCTTTGCCATTAGGTTCCCCACCTTATTTTACAAATTTTTCTTGACGATACGCATAAACGTAACATATAATTTTTGTAAAACTGGTACTCATATACGTACCAAAAGGTGGGGGATATTTTGACTTCTCAGAGTGACATGGTAGCGGAGTATGAAAAGTTAGTAGAACTTGAAGAGCAATACACAGAGAGGATTCAAACTTGTATTAAATTACTTGGAGATGCGTTTAACATTATCGCTGCCAAAGCAGGAGCGTTGAGCATGGATGCGGTTAAGGAAGCGGCTTATTATTTACACTCAACGGAGATTGAACTAAACCATGTTTTGTATTATATCCGTTTAGAGAAAAGTATTTTAACTAACAAGTTAGAGATTGAAACAAAATGAAGCAAACCCAAGCATAGCAGCGAAGGGGACGGAATCGTTCTGAAGAAGCGGAGCGTTCGCCTTTGAACCCGGATTTTTACCGTTAAAATATAATCAAAAAAATCTGGGGGCAACAGCGATCGGAAGAATGATCCGTCTACGTAGCGACCTCATATGCACGTACTTGCTCAATCCACCCAGTAATCAAGCAACTCAAGCTAACCCGACAGGGCCCTTCACGGTCTAATCGGGTTTTCTCATTTCAATCCCCACCCATAAATCTTCACGCCCCTCCCAACACCGCCACCCAAATAGTTACACCCACTCCCAACATCATGTATAGTAAAGTTATGGGAAATAAACATGAACCCGCATATTATCTTGAACGTTTAACCGTACAATAAGAAACATGGCAAAAACGAGGAGGAACGTGATGATACATCCAACACAGATTCAGGATATGCTGCAAGCCGCGCTGGAGACGGGCGGAGATTTTGCAGAGGTGTTCGTCGAGGACCGCACCAATGGACAACTGGGCATGACCGGAGGCGTCGTGGATACGGCGCTGTCAGGCCGGGATTTTGGAATTGGTATTCGGATCATGAAGGAGCATTTTTCGGTGTATGCCTACACCAGTGATACGAGCGACCAGAGCCTGATCCGACTGGCCAAATCGGCCGCCAAGGCCATTCGCGGAGGTGGAGCGCCAGGTACACACACCATTACACTCCATCCTCATGCTATACCTAATCACCATCCAATTGCGATCATTCCTGACGGTTCACAGAAACGCGCCAAGATCGACATGATGAGACGGGCGCATGAGGCGGCAAGCCAATACGATCCTTCCATCACGCAAACTTCCATTGGGATTAGTAACTCAATCCAGAACGTGCTGATCGCCAATAGCAACGGGCTACTGGTGGAGGATACTCGTACGTATACACGTATGAGAATAAGCGCGATTGCGACTGATGGGGAGCATAGACAATCTGGTTTTCGCGGGCCGGGAGCGTATGCGGGAACTGAATTCCTGGAGAATCTGAATATCGAAGAAAATGCCAGACACGCCGCCCGTATTGCGACCACGATGGTCAAAGCGGGATATGCGCCTAGCGGCAGACTACCCGTCGTAATTGAGAATGGGTTCGGCGGCGTTCTTTTTCACGAGGCATGTGGACACGGGCTGGAATCTACGGCGGTGGCCCATGGAACCTCCGTGTTTGCGAATAAGATCGGGCAGCAGGTGGCTTCACCGCTTGTCACGGCTATAGATGATGGAACGATTCAGAACGCGTGGGGCTCGCTCAATATCGATGATGAAGGAGCACCGACACAGCGCAACGTACTGATCGAGAACGGCATTTTAAAAGGATACCTGATCGACCGCATGGGCTCGCGCCAGATGGGTGTACCTGCGACAGGATCGGGACGAAGACAGTCCTATAAATTCGCGCCTGCATCCCGTATGAACAATACGTTTATTGCAAACGGGGATTCGACCCGTGAAGAGATCATTGCGAATACGGAGTACGGGATCTATGCCAAATCGCTGGGCGGGGGTTCGGTGAACACCTCGACGAGCGAGTTTAATTTTGCAGTCGAAGAGGCGTATATGATTCGCAACGGTAAAATTGCAGAGCCGGTCAAAGGCGCAACGTTGATCGGCAAAGGCATTGAAACCCTACAAAATATTGATATGGTCGGCAACAATCTGGATCATGGTCAGGGGATGTGCGGCTCGGTCAGTGGAAGTCTTCCGGTGAACTGCGGACAGCCGACAATTCGTGTGTCCGAAATGACCGTCGGTGGACGGAAGGGGGAATAGGCGATGAATATTCAGCAATTTCAGGAAGCGTTGTTCACAAAAGGTCGGGAAATCGGCTACGCGGATATGGAAATCTACTATGTAAATGGACGTTCTACCTCAGTGAAGGTGCTAAAGGGAGAAATTGATCAATATACCATCGTGGAGAACGGTGGACTTTCCTTCCGGGGCGTCATTAACGGGAAAATGGGTTATGCCTCTACGGAGAAACTGGAACCCGACGTGATCGACTTTTTATTGGATGAAGCACGCAGCAATGCGGACATATTGGAGAGCGAGGAACAGGATGAGCTGTTCGCAGGCTCTGAGAGTTACCCTGAGCAGCCTGCCTATGCCGCAGCGTTGGCTGACACGGCTCCTGAGATTCTGATCGAGGCGGCGCTAGAAATGGAACGTACAGCGCTTGCCGCAGATCCACGGATTGTGATGGCTCGGCATTGCTCGGTCAGCATTCGTGAAAATGAGGTCCTGATTGTGAATACCAAAGGACTGCACTGCCATCGTCGCAAAAGTCTGGCGAGCGCTTATGTGTATGTGATTGCAGCAGATCATGACGAGACCGTTACCGGGGGTTGGCATGATTATTCGCTGCGAAGTGTGGAGGAAATCGATATTGCGGATGTGGCGCGTAAAGCCGTACAAGAGGCTGTTTCCAAGCTGGGTGCGCACACGATCCAATCGGATAACTATCCGGTCATTTTCCGTCATGATGCAGCAGCGCAATTGCTGGCTGCGTATACGTCGGTATTTTCAGCGGAGTCGGTGGATAAAGGCTTTTCGCGATTAGCTGGGAAACTGGGGCAAAAGGTGGCAAGCGAGCGCATTACGCTGATTGATGATCCGCTGATGGAGAACGTTCCCGCAGGCAGTACGTTTGATGCCGAAGGCAGCGCAACGCATCGTAATGAGATCATCAAGGACGGAGAACTACGGACGTATTTCCATAACCGCAAGACGGCCCGTAAGGCTGGGGTGGAAAGTACCTCTAATGCTTCCAAGGGAAGCTATAACGGTAAAATCGGTGTGTCGTATCATAATCTGTATGTGGAACCAGGCACGTCTACGTTGGAGGACATGATTCGCGAGACGGATCGCGGGCTGATGATCGTAGAGCTGCAAGGGCTGCATGCGGGTACGAATACGGCGTCCGGTAATTTTTCGCTGGCTTGTCTGGGATACTGGATTGAGCAGGGGCAAGTGGTCAGAGCAGTCAATCAGATCACCGTATCGGGCAACTTCTTTGATGTGTTGCAGCAGGTAGAGGAAGTTGGCAACGATTTGCGTTTTACGGGAAGCTGCACATCGCCTTCGCTCAGGCTGGCTGCACTCTCGATTTCAGGTTCCTAATGACTGAAGTAGCCTTCTTTTTTCAGACTCACGGCCTGTTTCTGACGTTCCGATTGCCCAGCGATTACAGATGCCTGATGCATCAGGGTATGGTAAAGTAGGAGAAAGTCTTTGAAATATGAAAAAAAGGCTTGGTTACAGCACCGCGACAGGGTATTATAGACAATAATATATTCGAAAAAAGGTTCGAATTGAATTTTTATTGGGGGATGTATATGAGATATATAAGCACTAGAGGTCGAGTAGAAGCCAAGGGATTTATTGATACCGTGCTCATGGGATTAGCTGACGATGGAGGTCTGATGGTACCTGAGCAGATTCCGACCGTGTCGGCAGCTACGCTGGAGCAATGGGCTACATTGAGCTACAGAGAGCTGCTGCTGGAAGTTTTTGCACTGTATATCAATGATGAGATTCCTCGTGAAGATTTGGAGCAGCTGGTGGAGCGCAGTTACGCGAGCTTTCGTCACCCGGAAGTTACGCCAGTGAAGAAGATCAATGATTCCCTGTCTATTTTGGAGCTGTTCCACGGGCCTACGTTCGCGTTCAAGGATGTGGCGCTGCAATTTATGGGTGAGTTTTATTCCTATGTGTCCAAAAAGCAGAATGAGATTATCCACATTTTGGGTGCAACCTCGGGCGATACTGGGGCGGCAGCGATTCAGGGCGTGCGTGGCAAGGAAGGCATTAAAATCTGTATTTTGCATCCACACCAAAAGGTGAGCAAGGTACAAGAGCTGCAAATGACGACGGTTGACGATCAAAATGTATTGAATCTGTCCGTAAAAGGGAACTTTGACGATTGTCAGAAGGTCATTAAGGACCTGTTTGCCGATCTGGATTTCAAAGCTAAACATCATTTGCGGGCGATTAACTCGATTAACTTTGTGCGTATTTTGGCGCAAACCGTATATTACTTTTATGCTTATTTCCGGGCGCAGGAGTCTGCGGGTACGAAAAAAATCAATATCAGTGTGCCATCTGGCAACTTCGGCAATATTTTTTCCGGCTTTCTTGCGAAGAAAATGGGCCTGCCGATCCATAAGCTGATCATTGCAACCAATGAAAATAATATTTTGGAGCGCTTCGTGAAGACAGGCGAATACAAGCCAGGCGACTTCAAAAGCACATACAGTCCTTCGATGGACATTCAGGTGGCGAGCAATTTCGAAAGATACCTGTATTACTTCCTCGGAGAAGATGCAGCCAAGGTATCTGAATACATGAATAACCTCAAAACCGAGGGACGGATTGTGATCAGTGCAGAGGATTTGAAACGGGTACAGCAGGATTTTGAAGCGCTCGGTGCTTCGAATGAGCAGTGTCTGGAGCTAATCAAGAAATATAAGGCCGAATACGATTATTTGCTGGACCCCCATACGGCATGCGGTATTGCCGCGTATGAGGCGTATAATGGTGGGGACGAAGTATGTGTGACCTTTGCGACAGCACATCCGGCCAAATTTGATGAAGCCATCCGTCTGGTGGACATCAAGCAGGAGTTCCCGGCGCAAATTGAGCAATTGTTCTCCAAATCGCAGCATCAGCAGGTGGTAGAGCATGACGAGGCAGAAATTGTGCGTCAGCTTGAAGCCTTTTATGTGTAAAAGATCATTTCTGCATGGTGAGTTATTGCACCTTTATAAGATGGGAAAAGAGGCTACGCCCTGCGCGCAGCCTCTTTTCCTTATTTCCATATTCCAGACATAATGTATGTTTTAGTTTCAATTTGTTCACATTATAATGCCATGTAGGGTAAGGTGTTAGGGCCTTAGAAATCGTGAAAAAAGCCCGTGAATCAAGGGATTTAGCTTTAGGAAACTAACAGACAATGAGAGGTTCATAGAGTTATTTAATGAAGGATACAAAAATTTTTTATAGGCGAATTAGATGTATTATTATAAAAAATCATGTATAGTTAACTAAATTTTATGAATACATAAAGTTCCACTCTCGAAGGTGCAGAATAAAGTCGTCGTTCCGTCATTTAACAGAGGGGCTAATTATAAAAGGGGTGTATTAAAAAAATGACCATGATCCGTCCAGAGCAGAGTCAACAAGCAGCAGCCGAATATGTGCAGTCCGTTTTTGAGAAGGTTATCGCGCGCAATCCTCATGAGAATGAATTCCATCAGGCCGTCAAGGAAATATTGGATTCGCTAATTCCGGTATTGGCTAAGCACCCTAAGTATATGCAGCAGGGGCTTCTGGAACGGCTAGTGGAGCCGGAGCGAGTCATTACCTTCCGTGTACCTTGGGTGGATGATGCGGGAGTTGTACAGGTCAACCGTGGCTTCCGTGTGCAGTTTAACAGTGCGATAGGGCCTTATAAAGGTGGACTTCGCTTCCATCCGTCTGTATATCTGGGAATCGTCAAGTTTTTGGGTTTTGAGCAGATTTTCAAAAATGCATTGACGGGTCTTCCCATCGGTGGTGGTAAAGGCGGCTCGGATTTTGATCCCAAAGGGAAATCAGATAACGAAGTGATGCGTTTTACACAAAGCTTCATGACTGAGTTGTACAAATATATTGGTCCAGATGCCGACGTTCCGGCAGGGGATATTGGAGTAGGTGGCCGCGAGATCGGTTACATGTTCGGACAATACAAGCGGATTCGCGGAGGACATGAAGGTGGTGTCCTGACGGGTAAAGGGATTCATTACGGAGGCAGTCTCACACGTACGGAAGCGACTGGATATGGCTGTGTGTATTTTGTAAACGAGATGTTGCAGGCTCAGGGATCGTCCTTTGAAGGAAAACGCGTCGTCGTGTCGGGCACGGGGAACGTATCCATTTATGCGATTGAAAAAGCACAGCAGCTTGGCGCTACCGTCGTGGCATGTAGTGACTCGAATGGCTACATCTATGATCCAGACGGTATCGATCTGAAGCTGGTGAAGCAGCTGAAAGAAGTGAATCGTCTGCGGATTAGTGAGTATACTCAAGAGCGTCCAGGCGCAATCTATACAGAAGGCTGTTCAGGGATCTGGTCGATCCCATGCGACATCGCACTGCCATGCGCCACACAGAATGAAATTGACGAGCAAGCAGCCCAGCTGCTGGTAAGTAATGGCGTAAAAGCTATAGGCGAAGGTGCCAATATGCCATCCTCGCTACAGGCCATTGAAGTGTTTTTGGGCAATGGAGTTCTGTTTGGACCAGCTAAGGCAGCCAATGCAGGCGGAGTAGCGGTCTCGGCGCTTGAAATGTCGCAGAACAGCATGCGTCTGTCATGGACCTTTGAGGAAGTGGATGCCAAGCTGCATGATATTATGAAAAATATCTATGCTAACAGCGTGAAGGCGGCTGAGGAATACGGTGTGCCGGGCAATCTGGTTGTCGGAGCCAATATCGCAGGATTTGTGCGTGTGGCCGACGCAATGCTGTCCCACGGGATTATTTAGCACAACGGAACAGAATAAAGTTAAATTGAAGCTGAGCGGCTCTTGTGCGAGTCGCTCAGCTTTTATTTGCAAAGAGCACTTTATTTTTCTCAGGGACTTGATTTATTTTTAAAGAGGATGTATATTACTTGATAGATCAATAATTGATGGATCAAAGGTTGTATCACGAAGCCCAGCGATATGCTTAAGGGAGGAGAGATTGATATCACCCAGACACCATCCGAGCCTGAGTATATTTTTGACATGCTGTTGTTGCTGAACAAGCAGATTAGCTCTAAGTTTGAGCGTTGCGCAGGAGTCAGCGCATCCAGATTGCAGCTATTGTGCAAGTTGTATCAAGTGGAGGAGATTAGTCAAACTCTGCTGCAAAAAGAGGTTGGCATTGACGCTGCAGCCGTAACGCGCCATTTGAAACAACTGGAAGCGACAGCAATGGTCACACGACGCACGAAGCCAGAGGACAACAGGGTTACCTTGGTAAGCCTGACCGATTATGGGCGTGCACGCATTGTCATCTTTAAGCAGGAGCGCTCACAGTTTGTAGCTCAGCTGCTACAGAGCTTCGACGAAACCCAGCGGCACCAGCTAGCTGATATGCTGCAAGTGATGAATAGTCATATATCCGATATGGACTGACAACATTTTTTTAACAATATTATACCCACAGAGGGACAAGGAGAGATTGGAATGAATAATACGAACACATCCAGTACTGTAAAAACGAATGATTTTAAAGAAATCGCCCTGGGACGCCGTTCTGTAAAAGTATACGATCCGTCCGTGAAGATCAGCCGTGAGGAAATGACTGAGATTTTGACAGAAGCTACACGCGCACCATCTTCCATTAACCTGCAACCTTGGCGTTTCCTCGTCATTGACAGCCCTGAAGGTAAAGCTACACTGGCACCATTGGCACGTTTCAACCAACGTCAAGTAGAAACATCTTCAGCAGTGATCGCTGTGTTTGGAGATTTGAACAACTTTGATAATTTTGAACAAATTTTCGGAGAAGCTGTAGAACTGGGCTATATGCCAAAAGACATTAAAGAAATGCAACAGGAAAAAGTGGCAGCTCATTTTGCAGCGCTTGATCCAGTTGTGAACAAAGAAACGGTCCTGATTGACGGTGGTTTGGTATCCATGCAGCTTATGCTGGTAGCGCGCGCTCATGGTTATGATACTAACGCTATTGGCGGTTTTGAAAAGGATCAAATTGCTGAAGCCTTTGGACTGGAAAAAGACCGTTATGTCCCTGTTATGCTCATTTCCATGGGTAAAGGAATCAACGATGGTCATCCATCCACACGTTTGCCTATTGATCAAATCGCACAGTGGAAATAAGGGAAACGAACTAACATCTTTACGCAACATAAAAAACAGGCGGACAAAGGAAATCCCTTTGCTTCGCCTGTTTTTTTATTTGCTTAGATGCAACGTAGATCACGGGTGCTTATCACGTTCTCAGTCTTTCAGTTATCATTTCAAGGTATTCGCTCCCGATGTTTCTGCCGGGTCAGCGGTGTCATTTTGAGGATGATGATAGTGCTTGGGCCATATAATTTGATGTGAAGTATGGCTAAGCTCTTCATAAAATAACGGGGCTTTCTTGAATAGGCGTATGACCAGATGGAAAAAGAACCATCCGTTGATCACCAACAACAAAAGGCTGATCAGAACACTTACCCATGGAGAGACTTGAGACCACAGCACGGGTCCACCCAGTACGTAATTAAGTCCAAAATACACCCAGTACAAGAGACTGTAACGCTTTATGAGCTCCCATAGGGAAATCCGTTGTCCTGTCCCTGTAAGATGAATACGCACCAGCCATTTCCCTGGCGTTCGTCCATTCGTCAGGTAAGGGACTACCATAAAGTAGACCCCACTGGAAAACCAGAAAGCAGCAGACACATGCAGAGACTCCATGATGCCGAGTAGCCCGATCCATATGATAGAATCCACGAAAAAGGCTACGCCCCGTCGGGTATAGGACACTCGCTTCGTTGCCATGTCCACATGCTTGTCCAGATGTTCCAAGCGGGGCAGGAAGCGTGAAAACCATTCGCCCAATAGAAAGCCTAGCATACCGCCTAATGTATTAGCCATTAGATCGTCTACATCGAACACGCGATAGGCATGGTCAAAAAATCCATACAGTCCTGTCAGCTGCGTCACCTCGAAGAAGAGGGAGAGGATAAAGGACAGAATCAGACACCATCCCCATCGTGCACGGAAATAATAACGTAAGAACATACCGAAAGGCACGGTCATCACAACGTTAAAAACGACTTGCAGAAAAGCGCGCTCCTTCAGCAAATGAACATAGCTGGAGGGATGGGCGGGTGAGACGGATGTTTCTCTTATAATGTCATGAACGAACTGCAAGGGCATCAACTGCAACGCTCCCCCGGCTAATGCAGCATTATGACGCGATGACGGAAGCGGTAGTATGACCAGAAAGAAGGCGTTCATTAAGTATAAAAGCATCAAGTAAAGCAGCCATGCTCTAGCCTTGTGAATATAGCCATGCCTTCGATATTGCACGATTAGGAAAGGCAGTGTGAACAATAACGCAGCAAAAGGAAACGCAAGAAAGGCATACGAAACAGGAAACAGGTAAGATTGAATCATGTGCTGCTTACGCCTGCTTTCTCCGGAACTTCACCAAAGACCAGATGACCAGAAATGCCATGAAAGCCACGCACACGCTAATGCTAATGCGATTTTGCGGGTCAAGCAAGAATAGGAACGCAATTACCCATAGACATCCCACTGTAACCGCCGTTACATAAGGGAATCCCCATATCTTGAAAGTAGGCTCCACTGGATAAGATTTGCGCAATTTCAATTGGGACAGACAAATGCAGCTCCAGACGAGCAGCACAACGAAGCCAGGCACAGCCATCAAAATACGGAACAGCCCGTCCTGAGCGACATAAGCAACCATGGAACCGACAATCAGGACTACAGCACACAATTTGAGACTATTTACCGGAACCCCGTTTGAAGATAAGCGAGCGAGTGATTTGGGACCTTCTCCATTGATAGCCAGCGAATGCAGCATACGTGTAGCTCCGTAAATCCCCGAATTGGCGGCAGACAGTACGGCAGTGATCAGAATAAAGTTCATAACATGAGCCGAGCCTTGAAGCCCTACAGAAGACAATACCTGTACAAACGGGCTGGTATTCGCATCCAGTTGGTTCCAAGGAATCAAGCCACAAATGATGAGAATGGGCAACGTATAGAACAAAACAACGCGAAGAATAAAGCTTTTAACCACTCTAGGCAGTACCTTTTCCGGATTTTCTGTCTCCGTCAACGTCAGTCCAATCAGCTCGGACCCTCCGTATGAAAAGGTAACGACCAGCAGCGCTGAAAAGATAGCCAACCAGCCATTGGGTAGAAATCCGCCGTGCTGCACGTAGTTGCTTAGATAAGGTGGAGTTTCAGTGGGAATAATCCCGAACAGTATACAGCCACCCAAGGCGATGAAGATAATAATCATGGCAATCTTAATACCCGCAAGCCAAAATTCCAGCTCCCCAAAACCGCCGACACTCAGCATGTTGACGACAATAATGAAAGCCGCACTCACTAAACTGAGTACCCATAGAGGCACATCTGGCAACCAATATTGCAGGAAGCTCCCCGCAGCAATGACCTCAATGATACAGACAGCCAGCCACATGAAGCAATACAACCAGCCGATAATAAAGGACAATCGTTCTCCAAAAGCTTTGCGAATAAAATCCTTCATATTCATGTTGGGGTAGACGGTAGCCATCTCGGCAATTGCGCCCATAACGACTAAGAGCAAGAGTCCTGCGAAGACATAGGATAAAATAACTCCAGGTCCCGCCAAGCTAATCGTTTCGGTACTTCCTTTAAAAATTCCCGTTCCGATAACTCCACCCATAGCCATAAAGGTAATGTGCCGTGGGAGCAGCTTTTTGTGCAAATTTGCTTCATTTGATTTCAAAATGAAATCCTCCTTCATATAGTGTATAGCTTCAGCATGGCCCAACAGGGTTACTTCAATTAGACTTATACTACATGAAAATATCCAATTAGGAAATGAAATAAATAGGATCTGGTAGGGAGATTGAAAACGCTAGAGGATAAACTGAAGAAAACCGAGGAAAACAGAGGCAAAATGCTGGCGCTGATGATTGCTCTATCTGCGGTCATTCTGCCTTTATTGTTCTGCTCGGCGGATATTTAAGTGATCATGTAGGAGTATCGCATTGCGGTGAAGAATTAGCTCCGCAATATTCCTTTAGCCCGCACTTGCTTGAGCCAACCAGGAAACTCATTCAGCAGACGGTCGTACAATTCTGCGTCTGTCACGGACTCAATGTCATCCAAGGCAAAGAAATCTGCATTATCCACTACGCGACCGCGCAGATTATCCAACTTTTGAAGGACTCCAAAATCAGCATTACCAAGACCGATAAATTGCCAGAAAATAGGAGTTTTCGAGCACTTGATCAGCAACTTTGATATTTTTTTCGTTTCATATACGCCACCGTCACTGAAAAAGATAATGTAGGTCGGGATTGTTTCATTGGGTACCTCTTTTGTATATTTTAAAATAATATCCTCTATCACTTCAGGCTCATTGTTACCAAATCCAATATTTCCGTATCCGATTTCTGGGAAATTTCGTTTTACGTAATTCTCGTAATCTCGTTCCGTGACGCTTGGAGCACGTTTGGCTTTGTCCGCAAAAAGCCATACATCCATTTCACCGTCATCATCCATGCAGGCCGATACAGCCAGAACACGTTCAAAGGCTTTTTGCACGGTTCCCTTAGAGTACAGTTTCGCCATGGAAGCAGAAGCGTCTAATACAACCGCTACTCGTGCTTTTTCCCGGTCTATCTTCTTCTTTTGGAGTGAAATTTGTACCTTCTGTTTAAGCAGATTAATTCTTCCATTCACAGGAGAAGGCTGCTTCACGCCGGCTTTATCCGCTGACGGTGCTGCTGGCGATTCCGTTTCCTCTACGGTGACACCATGAGCTTCGGCGAGCGGCTTTAGTCCTCCATTGAAACCACGCCCAACTGCGCGAAGCTTGAAGCCAGACGTATGGCGGTATATTTCAGCGAATACGAGTGACGTTTCTTTGGTAGCTTCGGTGATGCTGTAGGTGATATGGGATTGCTTGCCTTGAGAAGTAAGTGAGCAGCCGACCACATCGGCAAAAGTACCCGGGCCGTCCAGTGTGGCCGCAAACACACATTTTTCCACTCCGGTTCGTTCCAGTTCCTGGAGCGCTACAGTAAACTCAGTGGTTCTGTCATTTGGACGCTGTAACCGTACATGGCCGTGCGGGTCAGCGGGTTGATTGTAAAAAATGAAATAGTCATCTGAGGAAACCTTTCCGTCTGCTCCTACCATAAAACAGCTAACATCCAGTTCGGCAGGTGCATGCTTCCATGTAATGGTGACCCGCACCGTATCTTCCTTACCGAATGGTGCATTAGCTCCTGTACTCAATGCAATGTTGGGACCGCTCATGCTGTCAAACCCCCTATGTATTTTAAATCTTATATTTATACAAATTGTACCATGGAAATGGTATATTCACCTTGTTTCGTGCAGGAATATTTGTCTCATGGTAGACGCAGTAAAAGATGATATATAATAAGGTTGGTTTGAAAAAAAGTATGATATTTATGAAGCGGAGGCTTTGATACGTGAAGCAGGATCGACAAAAGCAGGCAGGTTCCCATACCGGGATGAGCAAGGGACATGAAGCTGATGAGTTAAACAAACTGCTGTCCCTATGGCTTCATTCGTCGATCCGTGTCATGGATGTCCGGCATATTCGACTGGAGCCGGAAGAGTTGCTTCAACCGTATCGTCTTCCTGCGCAGGCTTTTGTATTTGTATTGCAGGGTAGCGTGCGTTTGGATGGTGATTGGAGGGATACGCCACATTCAGGGTACGTACTGCATGGCAGCAAAGGCTTTGAACTGAATATGAAACCCTCGCAATACGGGATAGAATATATCCTTGTACTATATAAAGCGACTTCTCTATCGGGACACACGATGTATAATCATCCTTCGATAGCTCATGGTTTTGTACCGCCTTATCCGGTTATACTGTACCAAAAGCTGCAACTACTGGAGTACGCATGGCAGGATCATGAGGCGCTATCCAAGATTCAGGCTCAGGCTCGGTTCTATGATTTTGCATATGAATGTATGCGGCAATTGCAGGAACCGAAGGCTCGAACTTCTGCGCGGGATATCGTGACACAGGCGATTCGATTTATGCAGGATCATTACGCGGAGTCCGTAACGCTGGAACGTTTGGCCGTATTATTGGAATGCAGTCCGAGACATCTGACTCGGTTATTTAAAAAACAAACGGATTGTAGCCCGATTATGTACTTGATTCAACTGCGAATGGACAAGGCGAAGGAGCTTTTGCGGAAGACGGATGCGACTTTACAGGATATCGCTGTCAGTGTGGGGTACCCGGATGTCTATTTCTTTAGCCGGGCATTCAAAAAATATACGGGTGTATCTCCGGTTCATTACCGGGACAGCCTATATTCATCTGCTTTTGTGAGAGATACCAGTCTGGATAATCCATTAAGCATGTCCGAATGTTCCATTGATTCGATAAGTGGCGCCCTGCATACTGTTATTGAGGATAATAATCATTATCAAAATCATGATGAAGGGATTTTACGAATGAATAGAAACGCAAAGCATTCCATGGCATTTATTTTATTGCTTAGTTTTACCCTGCTGCTCAGCGCGTGCTCAGGCACATCCAGTCCTACGGCAACCGATGGCGCTTCGCAAGGGACCAATAATACATCAGCGGAACCAACATCACAGGAAAGGGTGCTGAAGGATGCACTTGGGCATGAGGTGAAAATTCCGGCTCAGCCTCAGCGTGTGATCGCTTCTTATCTGGAGGATCATCTGGTTGCGCTGGGGGTCAAACCTGTAGCCCAATGGTCGGTAGGTAAAAATTCAGTTCAAGGTTACCTGCAAAAAGAACTGAAGGACGTTCCTACCATTGCTTCAGATCTTCCGTTTGAGGCGGTTCTGAACTTCAAGCCTGATTTGATCATTATGGACAGTGCGAGCATGGTGGAAGGCGACAAATATAATCAATACTCTAAAATTGCTCCAACCTACGTGGTAGGCAGTAATATGAACAATGATTGGCGTGAAGAGCTGCTGACCGTGGGTGAGGTGCTGAATAAGAGCAATGAAGCGAAGCAGGCATTGAGCAACTACGACAAAAAAGCAGCAGAGGCTAAAGCCAAGCTGAGTCAGACGGTGGGACAAAAAACTGCGGCGGCTTTATGGGTAACGGATAAAAACGTGTATGTCGTAAACCAGAATCTATCCAGCGGTGATGTATTGTATAAGGATTTGGGATTCAAGATTCCACAAGTCGTACAGGAGATTTCCAAAACGGCTAAGGCGAACTGGAGTAATTTATCGCTGGAGAAGCTGGCCGAGCTGGATGCGGATTATATCTTTATCGTGAACAGCAAAAACGTAAGTAAAGAAGATATTGTAAAAGATCCTGTATGGGCGGGAATTCCAGCCGTTAAAGAAGGCCACGTATACGATTTTGGTAAGGATTCCAGCTGGTTGTATACAGGTACAATTGCAAACAGTCAAATGATTGACGATGTTCTGAAAAATGTAACTAAGTAATCCAAATGGTAATCAAAAAACGCTACTCATCTTGACGACAGCATGTCGCAGGAAGGAGAGCGTTTTTTTATAAAAAGATGTCTGCATAGAACAGACATCTGGTTTATTTTCTAAATTAGGCTTGCGGAGATACCAGGATTTTAACCTGATTTTTCTCTTTCAGGAGACCTTCAAAACCTTGCTCAATCACTTCTTCGAGCTTAATACGTTTGGTAACCAGCTTGTCGGCAGGGAAATAACCTTTTTCCATCAGGCTGATGACAGCTGGGAATACATCACGGTAGCCGATAATACCAGTAAGATTGCGTTCCTTCATAACGATATTGTTAGGCTTGATCGGAGCTTCTTTTTCAAAAATGCTGACGATCATGATTTGTCCGCTAATTTTAGTGGATTCAATAGCTTGAGTCAGTACAGGAGGTACTCCAGTGACTTCATAGGCTACATCTACACCGCCGTTAGTCCGTTTGTGCAGTTCTTCCACTACATCATAAGTCTTAGGATCAAGCACAATAGCACCCAGCTCTTCAGCTTTAGCTTTGCGTTCCTCGGAAAGCTCTACTGCATAAATCTCAGATGCACCCGAAGCTTTCAACGCTTCAATAACTAGCAAGCCGATAGGACCAGCGCCAAATACTACAGCTTTGTCGCCGACTTTCAGTTGGCTTTGGCGAACAGCATACAAAGCAACGGCCGAAGGCTCTACCAATGCGCCTTGCTCGAAAGATACGCTTTCTGGAATTTTGTGAACCATGTGCTCGTCAGCTGCGACATATTCAGAAAATCCACCGCCACCGCCTGCGAGACCGAGGAAGCCCATTTTATCGCAAAGATTATATTTGCCTTGTTTACATGCATCACATTTTCCACATGCAAAAACCGGTTCTACAACGACACGGTCGCCAACCTGAATCTTGGTTACACCTTCACCGATTTCGACGACTTGTCCAGAGAATTCATGTCCCATTACGATCGGCGCTTTTTCGCCAGTCAATGGATGCTGAGCATCTTGGGGAATGAAGATCGGTCCAGCTACATATTCGTGAAGATCACTTCCGCAAATGCCACACCATTCTACTTTGATTTTTACTTTTCCTGCCAGAGCAGCGGGCTGCTCAATATTTTCCAATCTTAAGTCTTTTACTCCATGCCATCTCAATGCTTGCATGTCTGTCATCTCCTTGACGAATATATGATCATTGCCTCTATGAAAGTGAATGAATTAGGAAACGTTTCCGAAAAATAATATGTCACAATTTTTACACATTGTCAAACCAATTTCATACAAAAAGCACTTGATTTTTTTGTGAATATAATCACTTGTGACTACAGTGCTATATTTGGCTCGTTACTTTTATACAAAGAGATTTTGTGAATTTTTCAGGTGAAGCAAAGACAAGAAGAAAACGACTTCAATTTTTAGACACTCATTCTGTGGTATAATATCAACATTAAGACTTTATTTTAGAAAGTCAGAAAACGATTCCGTTCTTGAAAGGATTTTGGGCGTGACAGATCAAAAGAAAGTAACCATAGAGGATGTAGCCAAGCGGGCAGGAGTCGGTATAGCGACTGTCTCCAGAGCTATTAATGATAGTGAGGGCATCAGCCCGAGAACGAAAGCCTTAATTTTGCAAGTGATTGAAGAGATGGGGTTTACGCCCAACACCTCGGCTCAGAGCTTGAAAGTTCGTCAGACACGACAAATCGCACTGGCCGTGCCAGACATTCGTAACGCGATTATTCCAGAGATCGCTTGGTCCGTAGAGCAGGCCGCCAAGCAGCATGGTTACCGGGTCGTGCAAATCAATACCGCCGGGAATGCCAGAATGGAGCTTGAAACAGTTCGTGAGGTCAAGAAGCTGCATGTCGACGGGCTCATCATTATGCCGCTAGCGTATCCCAAAATGTTGGTAGATCTGATTAACAAAGCCAGCGTTCCCGTGTCCATTATTAACTATGGCAAGAAGCTGGGCGAAGATGTCAAAGCGGATATCGTCAGTCTGGCCCGGCAAGAGGGAAGACTCGTGATGGAGCATTTGCTTAAAATCGGCAGAACAAGAATTGCCTATGCAGGTGCTGCGAAGGACAAAATCGAGGAAAGATACTTCGCTTATGAGCAGTCTCTCCAGCATGTGGACCCTTCACTCGTTTATTTTGGCGATGATTTCTCCTTTGAGACAGGGCTGCGCGCAGCCGATTATTTTTACAGCTTGAAACATATGCCGGATGCTATTTATGCGGTTAACGATATGGTGGCGATAGGGATCGTCAATCGATTTAAGGATTTGGGCGTAAAAGTGCCAGATGAGGTTGCTGTAGTCGGTATTGATAACAATCTGTGGGCTATGGTAACGACCCCTCAGATCAGCTCAGTTTCCATCATGGGGGAAGAGGTGGCACGGTTGGCTGCGGAGTTGCTGCTCAAGCGGATTCAGGAACAGACACCTGGGGACTATGAGCGTGTGCAATTCGAGCCTCGCCTGATCGTGAGGGAATCGAGCGTCTCTGTGATCCGTAAGCCTACGGTGGGACGTGACGCGTAGAAGTCTAGATGAAATCTTCCTATCGTTATAACGATAGATGAACGAGGTTATGAGTGGATTTTGGGCAATTATAACGACCACTGTTTGTTCAGACAGGAGAGTGGATTCATGTTAAAAGGTAATGGGTTTGTATCTGTAGCTTGTACTGCACTATTGCTGGTTGTAACCATAGGGTGCACTCCCCATCCAGTGGGACAGGATACTGAAACTGCGGCGCCGTCCGGGGCAAACAATGGAGAGTCCAAGCAAACTGCAGTCAATACGCAGCATACCCAGCAAAGTAAAGAGGAGCTAGTGCTGTCCTTTTATAAGGATTCATCCCTCAGTGATGAAGTAAAAGTCCGTCATATGACGGACCATTTAGCAGGAATTCAATGGGGAAAGATGAACAAAATCAATGAACATCAAAGCCTGGAAATTATCGAATATCTGTATAGGCAGCGTGCTTTTATTCCATCGGAAAGCTTTGCAAATGTGATCCAGGCTTCTGACGGATTGGATGGAGCTTTAAGCGAAAGCTATGCTGGTCTTATGGGAGATTTGTTTACAAGAGATAGAACTGCGATGACTCGAGCATTGGCAAATATGGACAAAACCAACCGCACACAAGGTATAGGAAGCATCGGGTATGCTCTCAGCTATAGAGAACCAAAGGAAGTCAAGAAAGAGATTCAACAATGGCAGGCAGGACAAAAGCTTACTACGGCAGAGAAGGATGTTATCCGAGCCTTGTTCGTCAAGTTGGATAATCCATATTGATGCTCAAATAGTGATGACCACATGCATAGAGGGATATATTGAACAGCCGCGTCTCTACCGGAGGAGCGGCTGTTTTGTGCTGTTTTTTTACATCCTGGCATTTATGGTTGGGATAAACGTTAGTAGAACCATTGGTTTCAGATGTTCATCTAACAATGGGTTCAAGTGGTCGGGTGATCCTGATCTGAGAGCAAGCGTTTGATATCACTAATTGGAGGCAGGCCGAACAAGCGGGCGTATTCGCGGCTGAATTGTGAGGGACTCTCGTAACCTACCTGAAAACCGACATCCGCCGCATCCGCTGATTCGGATAACAACAGGCGGCGGGACTCTTGTAGACGTAATTGTTTTTGATATTGCATTGGGCTCATAGCCGTAACCTCTTTAAAATGACGATGTAGTGACGAAGGACTCATATTCGCTAGTTTGGACAATTCCTCAATACGTAACGGCTTATCATAATCCTGCTTAATCCGCTTTATGACTTCTGCGATTCGGTTGGAATGGCTGCCGGTCATGACCAGTTGTTTTAAGGATTCCCCCTGATTACCCTGTAAAATCCTATACAGTATCTCACGAATGACTAATGGAGCTAGCACCGGAACATCCTGTGGGCTTTGCAAAAGATGCACTAGCCTTACCACGGCATCCAGCAGTAGAGAGTTGGTTTGGCTTACATATAAGCCTCGTCTGGAATCAGGCATTGGGCTTGTGGGAAAAGCAGATTCCTTCATCAGGTCCAAAACCTGATGCGGATCAAAATTGAGCCGGAGGCACAAATAAGGAGCTTCTGCTGACGCTTGGATAACCTGCCCCGAGATCGGCAAATCCACCGACACAACAAGGTAGTCGGATGTGCCGTAATGGTAACTTTCCTCTGCGAGCATCACGACTTTTTTGCCTTGTGCCACAATACATAAAGCAGGTTCATGAACTTGATGTATCGGAACGGTTGTATTTGAACTTCGGACGAAATGAAGCGAAGGTATGGCTGTAGTGAGAACTCCGTCCTGATTTGAAAATCGTTCTATGAGCCTTGCCAACTCGGCTTGTTTTTCCATGGTAGAACCCTCTATTTTGGTTGCCCCCATCATGACACATCCCTTCTTTGCAACGTAGTCCGTTTTCATTTTCAGTAGTTTATTACATATTAAGGGGCTTTGGAGGATTAGGCAATAATTTGCTCTGATTCTTCTACCGGGCTGATGGACATTCCTCTCATAATAAGATGCAGATACAACACCTAATGAGAAATTGAGAAAAAAATAGAAGTGCAAAGGAGTGAGAGTCATGGAGAGTAACAAAGCGGGAAAAAGTGTACACGCTTCGCAGCATCCCTATATAGGGATGTGGGTAACTGAAGACGGAAATATCCGTCACGAACTCTTGCTTAATGACCGTTATGATGAAGCACGGGGTCAGAGACAAAGTGCCTATACAGGCAGCTATATCTTAGAAGATGACTATATCGAATATGTAGACGACACCGGATTTACGGCAGATGGTGTATTCAAAAATGGTGTTTTGTATCATGCAGGGATGGTTTTTTACAGGGAAGTAAAAAAGTAATCTGTTTCAGTGATATTTTTAACTAGAGGAGGAATAAGAATGTTGGATATTAAAGGGAAAGTCGTAGCTATTACGGGGGCAAGTAGTGGGATCGGTGAAGCTACTGCCCGTTTACTTGCTCACCATGGGGCTCATGTAATATTAGGGGCCAGACGCACAGAGCGACTGGAGGCTCTGACATCCGAGATTCGTTCTAAAGGTGGAGCGGCTGAATATCAGCAACTGGATGTGACTAAGAGGGACCAGATGGAAGCGTTCATTAAGTACGCGGAAAAAACATTTGGGCGTGTGGATGTAATTTTGAACAATGCGGGAGTGATGCCTCTTTCAAAATTAGAAGCCCTGAAGGTAGAGGAATGGGATCGCATGATTGATGTAAATATACGGGGCGTTCTGCATGGGATTGCGGCAGGGCTTCCGATTATGAAAAAGCAAGGATTTGGTCAGTTTATCAATATCGCCTCTATTGGCGCGTATAGTGTAACCCCGACTGCAGCGGTGTATTGCGCAACGAAGTATGCGGTTCGGGCGATTTCTGAAGGATTGCGTTTGGAGGTGGGGGGAGATATTCGTGTGACGCTGGTATCGCCGGGAGTAACCGAATCTGAGCTTGCTGACAGTATTTCAGATGAAGAGGCCCGGCAAGGAATGAAAGAGTACCGTCGTATTTCGATTTCGCCTGATGCCATTGCCCGTTCCATTCTGTATGCCATGGAGCAGCCAGCAGATGTAGATGTTAATGAAATTATTGTCAGACCCACGGCAAGCCCGAATTAACGCCATGGCATCCATGATTCTCCCTCTCTACTCAGATCATTTTCCCTCCATCCTTTATGGATGGGGGGTTATTCATCGGATGAGAAAGAACATTATTCACACCACAGAGTGTGAAATAGCTGTACCTTTATAATAAACGGGTTTACTTTTACAAATGTTTGTGATAACTTTATTTCGACAAACATCGAAATTAAGACTGGAACAGAAGGGAGCCGAACAGGGTGAAAGATACAACAGAGATGCAGCAAGCTGTAAAAATATATAAAGCACTTGGAGAACCCACTCGTCTCAAGATAGCACTTCTGCTAAAAGAGGAAAGTGACCAATGCTGCTCTGTGCTGGGCGAGAAGCTGAACAGTGTAGCTATTTCAACACTATCGCACCATCTGAAGCAAATGGCAGAGTCGGGGCTGCTCACATACCGTAAAGAGGGGACGTTTATTTATTACAGCTTGGATGTGGAAGCAGCGCAGAAATATGCCCCGTTCCTGATAACATAAATTTTTTTTAGTCTTAATTTCGATATTTGTAAAAATATGAAAATATAAGAATACCAAAAGAAAAGAGGCGTTATTTAAAAATGCAGAGCACGTGGAAAGTGTATATTTTGGCAATTGTTAGTTTTTTGGTAGGCACATCCGAATACATTATCTCAGGCGTTTTGGATCAGATTGCAACAACCATGGGGATTACGGTGTCCGCAGCGGGTCAGCTGATTACAGTCTTTTCCCTTGCTTACGCGATTGGCACGCCGATTCTGATGGCAGTAACCGCTAAATGGGACAGACGCAAGCTGCTCTTGAGTTCGCTCGGATTATTTGCAGTAGCCAATGTCCTCTCCTTTATTCTGCCGGGTTTTGGAATGTTTATCGCCGCGCGTATTCTTATGGCCCTCGGGGCGGGGATGGTCGTGGTTACAGCACTGAGCATTGCAGCAAAAATTGCCCCAGCCGGCAAGCAGGCCAGTTCTATTGCTACAGTCACTATGGGTTTTACAGCTTCGCTGATTATCGGGGTGCCGCTTGGGAGAATGATATCTTCTGCATATGGCTGGAAAACCGTATTTCTCGGCATCGCGTTGACAGGGATTATTGCCCTAATTGTTATATCTATGACAATTCCCCGCTTAAAAGGAGATCGACCAGTCCCCTTACTACAACAGTTTGCTCTTCTGAAAAAGCCTGAAGTTGCTTTGGGATTAGGTATTACCTTCTTTTGGCTAGGAGGTTATTCACTCGCGTATACGTACATCTCACCGTACTTGCTGAATGTATCAGGTGTAGGAGAGGATATGCTAAGCTCAGTATTGCTCGCCTTCGGAATTGCCAGTCTAATCGGATCAAAAATTGGTGGGTACAGTGCGGATAAAAAGGGTATACCCTTTACATTATTAGGAGGCATGGTGTTGCACGGTATTTCCTTACTCTTACTTCCTTTTGCCGCTCATTCCCTGATCGCAGTATTTGCTTTATTGATCCTTTGGTCGTTCGCAGCCTGGACAACTGGACCTACTCAACAATATAATCTGGTCACACTTGTGCCTGAATCTTCCGGTGTGATGCTGAGTCTCAATCAGTCTACGATGCAGCTTGCTATGGCAGCCGGAGCCGGAATCGGCGGTGTAGTTGTTGGTCAGGTTTCGCTGGCTTCCATCACTTGGTTTGGAGCAGCAGGGGTCGGTATCGCTATTGTGGCTACGTATTTACTTACACGAAGATCCTCAGTTCAAACACAAGTGGGTGTTACGGAGTAAAGTGTATAGATAAGTGAAGAGGAGGCCCAGTGATGAAGGTGACATTGGGGCCTTCTTTGATTTGTATGAGCAATAATATGCTCTCTTGCAGTAGGAGGGCTTATTCAAACGCAATATCAGTGATTTTGCCGCCTTCCTCAAAGCCGATATTTTTATAAACTTGATTGGAAACCGAATTTTTTAAATCTGCATATAGCATGGGTACTAAATGCTCATTTTCCAAAATGAAACATAGCTCGGATACCATTGCGCTGGCAAAACCTTTCTTTCGCAAATTAGGCGGAGTATAGGGTGGTTCCTTTTAAATAACGTAAGAGTTCTTCTATATGGGTCAATTTATGATTATCTGTGATTTGTTGTGAGATCCATAGCCAAGCCTTATGTCCGGGTGATTGAGCAAAGATCATATTTTTATCGGACGTTTTGAGGCATGTTGACCCTTCTGATTCACAAATTAGATGGATCAAATTGTATCGAACTTCATCAGCTAAAAATTGATTTTGATTTGATATATCGTCGTTTGGGACTAGTAGCTCAATCATGACTCTGCCTCCTAAATATGAGTTATGACCAGAACAAAAAGTAGAAATCTATGAAGATTCAGTTGTTATATCTACTAGGATTTAAACTTCCGCGCTATAAGCTTCTTATTTTTTTGTCGCCAAATCCATCTTTCGATAAAGTTTTTTTCTTTTCTTTCCTGAAGTGTTTCTTTCATACCCTTAATAAGAAACTCGGATCTTCGCTTGTCGTTTCTGCTAATTTCACGTAGTTCCTCAATAAATTTATCGTCCATGTCCGCATCTCCGTTAGTTCAAGATTTTCCAAATTGCTTAGCTAGATTATACAGAACATATGTTCCTTTTTCAAGTCTGCATCTGCTCTATTCAATCACATAACTATTTTTAGATGGATGCTGCGAGGCCCGCGCCAATCGGATGGTGAAGCATAAGATGAAGTTGAAAGGAGGAATTACAACATGGACAACAAAGCATATGTATCTCAAACTTATCCACGTCTTACAGTCTACAACGAAGAAAATTTTCGGGGTTCCAGGAGAGTATTCAGAGGAAACCTAGGCATTCGTAATACCGATAACATTCTCAACGGCATCGAAAGTCTGCGTTTCTTTTCTACTAGCAGTAATGCTACACTTGTACTCTTTACTGGCACGCGGTTTAGAGGTAACTTCCGTGTGTTTAGAGGCAATCGCAACATCGCCGACCTGGATGATCTGATTCGCGGGAATGATGTGGAATCTATTATTTCTACCAATCAACGTCTGACGTTGCAGCAAATCCGTAATATCCGCAGTAGCGGTAGACTTCCATCGGGCTATCGAATCATCTAACGGCCTTATTTCGACTTCATAAACCATTTTACAAGACTGTTTCAGGAGCTTGCAACTTTCGGGCTTCCGGGGCAGTCTCTCTATTTGTACACGCGACTTACATACTCGAATGATGAGAGGAACTGTATGGGAGAATGGGACGTTGTCAGCAGTCAACATCAGCTCAATGTTCATGAAAATAGATAAAGGAGGGCATACGATATGTCCTCCTCATGACGTATATTGTATTTACTTCAGTTCCCAATTAGTTGCTTTGATCACAGCTGCATCTGCGTTTTTAAGATCTGTTTCGCCAGAAGCTAAGAGAGAACTCCATTGTTTCACACGATTCTTACCATTGGGAGGTTGGTTATAATCGTTGGTATCGACAACCAATGTACGCTTAGCATAGAAGTTAGTCATGAACTTCTTCTCATTCGTACTACTGCCTGAACGTGAGAGGATTCCTTCAAGACTACCTGAATCACCAGTAGCGCCTTGATTGAGTGCTGTGTCGACAAATGATCCAATCGTCAGAGCAGTATTAAATCCGCGTTTCTGTGCTTGCTGTACACTATACTCGATATAGGTGTCATAGAACGTACGCCACATGGCTTCTCTCCAAGCTTCATTGTTTTGGAGAGCGTTGATTTTCTTCTTGATTACACTATCGCTATCGCTGAGCTTTAGAATCGAACCACTCATTTTTCCCTTCAGACCAGCACGTGTTAATCCACCTGCAATGGAAGGGTTACCAGCTCCACTAGCAGCATCAAAAGCTTTGAATAAGTCCGGACCATCGGGTCCCGTATCATTTGAACCGCCGGTTGTTGCTCCAAATATACCAATGGTGTATCCGCGATTATCGCCGATATCTTCAGCATAGCCATAAAATTCAGTCCATTTCAAAGAATCTTGCTCTGGTTTGTTCACTAGCTTCATAATATTATCCCATTGCTCACCGTCGAGTCCTGTATTAGCCTTCAGAAACTGAAGTGTTGAAGGTGAGAAATTAGCATCATGATCAATAGCTGTAACCGATGCTTGGCTAGTAGCTTCTTCGCTGGTAAGGGATAATGGCTCTATACTAGCTTCATTTGAGTTGTCGAAGCCCTCATTTAAATCGATCGTTTTCTGTACCGGAGTTCCATTCTCTTCAGCAAAAGCCTTGGCAGGTGAAGGGCCGGTCAAGCTAGAGAAAGAAGCGATTACAGTAAAGCTTAGCAAGATCATAAGGAACTTTGTTTTATACATATAACTCCTCCTATAATAATGTAATTGTGAAAGGCTAAAAGCTAAAAGTGTAGATTTGAATCTAACTCGAATTGATTTAGCAAGAGTATAGATAAGAAGGAAATGTTTGAATAGAGCTTAAATAACCGTTTTTTCAGAAATTATGTTTTATATGTGAATAAATGGACCTAGTTGTTCCTAGATTCCTATAGACCATAAGTGCAAGAATGAGGACGAAACAAAGATAGCCTCTTGATAAAATGAGTTACATCACATACCAGGAGGCTATATTTATGAACAAAATTCATCAGTTTCATGCACTTCACACATCAGAGGAACTTTTATTTTTAGGGAACGCCTGGGATATGCTATCTGCGGTGGCTCTGGAGAAGGCAGGCTTTAAGGCGATAGGTACGACGAGCTGGGGAATTGCCAATACGCTTGGATTCTCAGATGGAGAGCTTATTGATTTTGACCAGCATGTAAGCATTATTCGGACGATTGCTGAGCATGTTCAGATTCCAGTGTCGGCAGATATTGAAGCAGGATATGGGGAGGATACGGCAACGATTGTTGAGCATGTTTTAAGGATAGCCGATGTGGGAGTTGCAGGGATTAATATTGAGGATTCTTTGAAAACGAAAAAGGGACTTCGAGAAGTGGGCCTGCACAGTAACCTGTTGTCCAAAATAAGAACAGCATTGGATACGCGTGGGTTTAAAAAGTTTTTTATAAACGCAAGAACGGATACATATTTGCAGATGGATGCCCCACTTTCAGAGACCATAGAGCGGGCCAAAGCGTATGTGGATAGTGGTGCGAACGGAATTTTTGTTCCAGGATTAAAGCGTGATGAAGAGATCAGGGAAGTTGTGTTTCATATACATGCCCCGCTTAATGTTTTATCCCTGCCGGGTCTGACGAATGTCCACCAGCTTCAGCAGTTAGGAGTTAAACGGTTTAGCTTTGGAAATGCATTTTCTGATAAGATAATAGTTGCTTTGCAAAAGAATGCAGAACAGTTGATAGAGCTTCAAGATACATCACATTTGTATGAGGATTTTGCAAAATCCTTGAGCTAGATGAATATGAACTATAGAAAGGACAGAGCATTCGATCATGGCTAACCTTAGTCTTTCTTTTGAAGAAATGTGGGAGAAAATTATAGCGTGTGATCGTAAGTATGACGGGTTGTTTTTTACCGCTGTGAAAACAACCCGCATATACTGCCGACCTTCCTGTCGATCCAAAAAGCCGAAGAAAATAAATGTGGAGTTTTACTTTGATTTGGACAAAGTGGAAAAGGCGGGTTTTCGTGCTTGCAAAAGATGCCAGCCCCATACAGACCATTCGCCGTATATCAGACTTGTGCAGAATGTGGTAACCTTCTTGGTTAATCATTACAAGGAAAAACTTGTATTGCAGGATATTGCGGACCATATCGGAATAAGCTCCTTTTACTTGGATCGGATCTTTAAACAGGAAACCGCCGAAACCCCGCGCACGTATTTGGAAAAAATAAGAGTAGATAAGGCAGCCTATCTTCTTAAAAGTACAAATCTTACGAATCTTGAGATTTGCTATGAGACGGGCTTCCAAAGTCCCTCCCATTTCTATAAGGCGTTTCGTAGCTTGAACCATTGTTCTCCTAGTGAGTATAGAAAGTTGAGTAGGGAATAGAAAAGGAAGGAGGTTGTATCCTTTTATGAGCGAACTATACGTAATGAAGTATGTATCGCCGATTGGAGAGATAGAGATACAGGGCACAAATGAGGCTGTCTATTCTATTATGTTCTCTAATCGGAATGAGCTCTTAACGAGGGCTATAGAAGAGGTTCCAATCCAAGTATTAGCGGAATGCGCTATCCAGCTTGACGAGTATTTTAAAGGTGAGCGCTTTGAGTTTACGTTTCCTTATGCCTTTGAAGGTACGGATTTTCAGCAAAAAGTATGGAATGCTCTGGTGTCCGTGGGGTACGGTAAAACGACAGCTTATAAAGATATTGCTCTTGCTATTGGAAATGAAAAAGCGATCCGAGCCGTAGGCAGTGCTAATGGAAAAAATAAGCTGAGCATTGTGATTCCATGTCACCGAATTATCGGTTCCAATCAGAAACTAACGGGCTATGCAGGAGGGCTATGGAGAAAAGAATGGTTGCTCCAGCATGAAAAGCGTTGTCTGAGGCCCTAAGGAGGGTTCGTAGATGAGAGACATATATTTGAAAGAGTTTAAGCCGGAGAACTGGGCCAACATGGTTCAGGTCTATCAGGAGCAATATGATCAGGTAGATCCGGCTATAAGAGCAAAAGTGGCCGAAAGTAAAATTCCCAAGGAGATTCAGATTGTGCTGCTGCCCGATATGGGGGAGTATTTGCTGACTTGGATGGATCGAGAAGTCCCCGCACTCGGCAACGAAACACCGTCGGATTATTTGAAAAGCGAAGAAGGGACTAAAGCACTGAAGGCGGCCATATTACGTATGCCACGTTGAAGAAGCGGGCCAAGGAGATACATATGAACATTGAACAGATGAACAGAGCGCGAATGATGGAAAAAGTGAGTTCGCATATCCATAACTGTAATCAGATGGCATGAACTTCATCTAACCCTATGCTATGATTTACCGACAAGAATATAGATTCAAAAGGGGAAATAAGAATGAAGCTCAAAAGAATGATGTTCCTACTTTCGTTTTTAACGATACTCGTAGGGTTGTTCACTTTGTGTACAGAAAGTGTTCATGCTGCCAATTCGACAGTATTCAGAGATGGAGATAAGCTTAAGCTTACCCTTGATGATGGTAATGGAGTAAACAGAGTGTTTAAATTCGATCTCCCGTTTACGATTAAGCCTGATACGCCAATTCGCCTGTATAGCAACTATATTGAAATTCCTCCTGGTGACTTTACAATCGATTATGCCAACTCCACAATTTCGATTGCTGATTCACGACCAGCACCTGGGCCAGGATCAGAAAATCATATAGAGTTTCCTATAGCTACAACTATGGAAGGGACTGTGCAGTCAGTCGATGAATCTACAGTAACTCCACTTGCTGAGGAGCCAAAAGTAACGCAGCCTGAGGTAGATACCAATATAAAAGAGACTCCCACTCCAAGTGAACCCGAGGTTGCTCAACCTGTGGGTGAACCGAAAGTAATTGAACCTCAAGTAACCCAGCCCGTCGTGGAGTCTAAAGTGGACCAAGAGGTAGATGAGTCACCGGAAATCCCTTTGTCTATTCCGTCTGGAGAAAGTTTTCCGGGTACACTTACAATTAACTCTTCAGGTACGTCATTTTCGGTTCGTTTGAAAATGAAAAATATTCAACCCACGTACACTTCATACGTTATGGTCAAAAATACGGATGCTCAATTAATTAAACGGATTCAGTTCGATCCGGAAACAACATTTAGCTACCCATTAAGTAACCTGAATTTATCTACGGGTGGATACTACTTTTATATCAAAATGATCGATCAGTCGGGAAATTCAGCAGCGTCTGTCCCCCAATTTGTTCCCATAAATAATAACAAGGCTCAGCAGGTTGAGGTGTTTATAGACGGGAAACTGCAACAATATGAGCAGCCTGCGACCTCTATTAGCGGAAGTATGCTGGTGCCATTTCGTGCCGTGTTTGAGGCGCTTGGGGCGAAAGTGAAATGGGATGGAGCTACCAAGACCGTTACTGCAACCAAGGGAAATACAACGATTAAGTTAACTGTAGGCTCCAGAGATGCCTATATCAACGGTAAATTAGTGCGTCTCAATGCGGCGCCGAGACTCATTAACGGCAAAGTAATGGTTCCTATTCGCTTTGTAAGTGAGGCGCTGGGTGCGAAGGTAAAATGGAATATTGCAGCTCAGAGCGTTGTGATTTTTCATGCTCCACCGCAGGTTTTGACAACCAGTGAAAGTGAACAATTAATGGAGGGAAATGAAGATGCTTCCGAATCACATTCCAATCCAACGATTCTAAAAAAGATATCCACTACCTTCTCCAAATCTACGGATATTGTATTCGTCATAGATGTTACGAGTAGTATGACAGGGACGCTGGATTATGTGAGACAGAAGGTGAAAGGCTTTGTTGATTCCGTTCCAGCAGGCTCCCAATTTGCTGTCGTTGCATTTCGGGATATCAATCTGAAGGCAGATAAAGATTTAGAATTTTTGGAGTTTACGACCGATAAAAACAAGTTAAAAGGTAATTTGAATATGCTGCGCCCTTCCGCTGGCGGGGATTTGAAGGAATCGGGATTAGAGGCTATTCAGTTAGCTATAAGTAAATTTCCCAAAAATTCTAATTCTAAAACAATCATATTCATTACAGATGCACCAGTTCATGATAAAAATACAGCTCTAGGTAAAGCACGTTTTTCAGTAGATGAAATCAACGAGCAATTACAGAAAAATGGTGTTATTTTTAATGCAATCGTGCCTGCAAATGGACTAGCCAACAAACAAATGAAAAAGCTTGTAGATACCAACGAAGGGACTTTGTATGACATCAAGGATGCCAAGCTGAATTTAGCGAAGTAGGTTTGTCTAAACCCAAATAAAGCCGTATAAAGGGAGCCGATGTAAGGCTCCCTTTTGCTATCATAAGCGCCTGTGTTGTAAGAGTTCTAATGAGCTGAAAGCTCACTCTCCGTCACCCATTTATGATTTTTGACAGGCTCTCCTCCTGTAGTAGGCGTATAATCTACCATATATACGGTCGTTGGCTCGGCGGAATCAATGGTAGCCTTAGCCCCATCCATCCCCTTCATATGATCTGCTGCAAGGATAACCTCTGTGCCCGGTGCATAGGGCTCACTACTTGCATCCTTAATTTCTTCATGAATAACCCACTTATGATTATTCACTTTTTCTTCTCCAGTGGTTGGAGTATATGAGACTGTATAAGCAGTAGTCGTATAAGCACCCACAATCGTGGCAGTAGCTCCATTCATGCCTGCCATATGGTCAGCTCGTATAGTCGCTTGACTACCAACTTTGAAGGCTGGATTTTCAGCTTCTTTTAGTCCGGCAGGAAGCTCACTGGAAGTGGAATGGTTCATACCCGATGTGTCGTGCTGTTGACTGCTGTTTGTCGTGTGCTCCTGGTTCGGCATGTTACTGTTCCCGCACCCACTCAAAATAATCATGACTGCACCAGCGAGCAAAGCCCATTGCATTCTCATATTTACAGCTCCTTTAGGGTTTTAATTACATATTTTAAATACCCCTATGGGGTATTTTTAAAACGGAAGTATATGACAAACTTGTGAAGTGTTTTGCTTTCAAGGGGATCTCCTGTTGTGCCCCCTTTTTTGTTATGCAGAAGATGCGTAATTAAATGTTGTTGACAGTGAATAAAAAACCATTGTAATATCTATAAAACGCATCAAATTACTTGGTATTTTGAGCGATTGTAACATTCTAACTCACCAAAAGTAGATGATATCAAGGAGCAGGGGGAGACATTAAAATGAAGAAACCATGGATTTCGTTTATATTGCTGCTAGGAGCAGTCGTGCTTTTTATTTCAGGTTGCGGCAGCAAGAATACGTCGGGCAATGCTGCGGGTGAAGAAAAGAAAACACTGCATATCAGCTTTAATCCCGGTCCATATAGCGATCAGTTTAAGAATGGTGTGGCTCCATATTTGGAGAAGAAAGGCTATAAGATTACATATAAAGAGTTTACAGACGGTGTTCAGCCCAATGTAGCCGTGGCTAATGGGGATATTGATGCTAATGTGTTCCAGCATTCGCTCTACCTGGATTCTATGAATAAGCGGGAGAATATTGATCTGATTGGTGCTGTGCAGGTCCCGACTCCTCCAATGGGATTGTACTCCAGCAAGCACACTAGCCTTGACGAAATCAGCGATGGAGCCCAAATCAACCTGCCCAACGAGCCAGTCAATATGTTGCGTGCGCTGAATATTTTGAAGGAAGTAGGCTGGATTACGTTAAAGGACAAAATCGATCCACTGCAAACCTCGGTGAATGACATCACCTCTAACCCGCATCATCTGCAATTTGTGGCTACCGACCCGGCACAGGGGCCACGTGCACTGGAGGATGTTGATTTTGCGGCTATACAAGGGAACTTTGCTGTATCGAATGGAATAAAGCTGACCTCGGCATTAAAGCTTGAAAATATGACAGATCCGTTCACGAACGTGGTAGCTGTGGACAGCAAGAACAAGGATAAACCCTTCGTCAAAGACATTATTGAAGGATATCATTCAGATGAATTCCAAAAGTACATCCAATCGAATCCTGATTATGAAGGCTACAAGCTGCCAAGCTATTTCAAATAATATGGGGTATTATCTTCTGCGGGCTGACGTTGTCAGCCTGTATCTTATGGATAGAAGGTGGATATGAACGTGATTTTTTCATCCTCTGATCTCGTCAAGGCTCTGCCTGACAACTATTTTAGCGCAATGGATGACAAAGTGAATCTGTATAAAAGCAAAGGAATAGATGTAATCAATTTGGCAGCCGGCAACCCGGATCAGCCAACACCAGCACATATCATCAGCGCTTTGAAAGAAGCGGTCGATCAACCGATCAATCAGGGCTATCCACCTTTTCATGGGAAAAAAAGCACGCTGGAGGCTGTCGCTGCGTTCTATAAACGGGAGTATCAGGTGGAGCTGGATCCTGACCGGGAGATTGCCATATTCAACGGCTCAGCCATAGGTGTAATGGGGATTCCACAGGCGCTGCTGAATCCTGGTGATTGGTTATTGACCACCGATCCGGCATATCCCCAATATTATTCCGCTGCTGGGCTGGCAAGAGCCCATATTCATACGATTCCGCTTGATGAGAAGCATGGCTTCTTGCCTGATTATACAACCGTGCCGGAAGAAATTGCAGAGCAGGTCAAATTGCTCATGATTAATTATCCGAACAATCCGACTGGAGCAGTAGCTACTTCAGATTTTCTGACAAAGACGCTGGATTATGCCGCTCGGTATCAGTTTCCGGTTATGAATGATTTTGCTTACGGTGCTCTTGGGTTTGAAGGACATAAGCCGATTAGTTTACTGCAAATCCCCGGCGGCAAGGAGTATGGCGTCGAGACGTATACGGCTTCCAAAACGTATAACATGGCTGGATGGCGCTTCGGCTTTGCAGTGGGAAATTCGTCCATCATTGGTGCGCTCAAGCATTATCATACGCATGCCTACAGCACTGTTTTTGGAGCGGTACAGGATGCGGGAGCTGTGGCATTGCTGGGCACGCAGGAACCGGTACAGGAGCTCGCGGCGTTATATGAGCGGCGCCGTGATGTTCTCATTGCAGCGTTACGAGGTATTGGCTGGGATGTAGCTGCTCCCCAAGGGTCTTTTTTTGCCTGGTTCAAGGTGCCAGAGGGGTATACATCTGCTTCCTTTGCAGACTTTTTATTGGACGAGGCGCATGTTGCGGTCGCTCCTGGAGAAGGCTTTGGTCGTGCAGGAGCTTCTCATGTGCGGGTCAGTATGGTAAACAGTGAGGAAAGGCTGCTGGAGGCGGTGCAGCGCATCGCAGCAACGGGTATTTTTCAAGTATAAGCTGGAATACAAGGAATTCATGGAGGGAGCGGGAAAAGAACTTTGAGTATAGCGATTATCGGAGCCATGGAGGAAGAAATAGCAGATTTGAAAGCGCAGATCGAAGGGATAAAGATGACCCAGATTGCGAACGGGATTTTTTATACAGGCCAGCTTGAGGGGAAGGAAGTGGTTCTGCTGCAATCAGGAATTGGCAAAGCGAACGCAGCCTCGACTACGGCGCTGCTGATTGAGCGATTTAGCCCGGAGCTTGTCATTAATACCGGGTCTGCGGGTGGGCTTGATCCAGCTCTGCATGTTGGCGATGTCGTAGTGGCGACCGAGCTGGCTTACAGCGATGTGGACGGAACGGCGTTCGGCTATACCTACGGACAGGTACCACAGATGCCGGCAAGTTATCCTGTCGATCCAGCGCTGCTTGCTTTTGCGACAGAAGCGCTGGCGGAGACCAGGATTGAGGGGCAGATCGTCAAGGGTTTGATTACGACGGCAGACTCTTTTATCTCCCAGGCTGAGCGCGCCCATTTTATCCGTAGACAGTTTCCTGAAGCGAAAGTGACGGATATGGAAGGGGCCGCGGTCGTTCAGACTGCGTACCAGTTTGGTGTTCCATTTTTGGCTGTTCGTTCTTTGTCAGATCTTGCCGGTGTAGAAGCGGCGGATTCTTTTGACTCCAATCTTGATTTGGCTGCGGCCAACTCGGCAGCAGTGGTTGTGGCTCTTGTAGCCGCATATGATAGAGACAAGCTTTGATATATTCAATGGCAATATTCAGGAACGTTTTTTCTTCGACTTGCCATGCTGGCTAATGAGAGTTCGAAGTTGTTTCCCGGCATGGTTCAGCTCCATATCGTTTAACACATAATCGGTGCTGACTTCCCAGGTGCTGCGGTCATTCAGATGAAAAATAAAGGCGGGAAAGCGAGGGCGCAGCCATTTGCGGATGGAGGCTCCTTCGAATTCGACTTTAGTGATTGCAGACCATGGGACAGTTCGAATACCATCGGAAATGCTATGCTCGTCAAAGATGAACAGGTAGGTATCCTTACGAAGCGTTCTGCTCAAACAAACCACAAGATAGCTGCCGAAAAAAGGAAGTCCGACAATGGCGGACGTAATAAAGAAGAAGATTTGTAGAGCTGAGATATCTTCGTCGATAAAAATGAGCAGCAGCAAAAACAGACAAATCAGCACAAACATCAAGCTGCCCATGGCCTTCCAAAATGCCAAAGATCTGCGATATACAATTTTATCCACGGAATACCGCCTCGTCGCGTACAAATTCCTGAATGAAATAAGTTATTCGTTCTCTCCAGTCAGATTCGGTTACACTTTCAATACGCAGACATGGGGTGGCCTGCATATCCAGTTCTGTATTTCTTACGATCCACACATCATTCGTTCCTTTAAGAACAAATAGTAGATTTGTAACGGAAGGTCCATCTTCATCCGTATCCGCGTATATCATCTGGCTCAAATTATCTAGGCTACACTGATTACGATCAAAATCCTCTCGCCAGTCTTGTATCATTTGTTGAGCCGACTCATGAAGCTTCCACGTTGTCATTTGCTGCATGCTGAAGCTGGAAGAGGTTAACTCATTCCACCGTTCTTCTGTCAGATCGACGTATCGGCTGTGCGCATTGAAGTTCGAAGCAAGCAGGCCGAACAATTGATCAATGTCGTGATGCCAGTCTTCTCGGGAAGACCAGCGAAAGAAATGGAGTTCATTGTGGCTGGAAAAATGATATAGAAAACGTTCATTTCCATGGTGTATCGTTAATGTATTTTGCTTGTCCTGTTGCTCCTTGTAGCCACGTAGCATCTGACGACTTTGTACCAGATGAGCTAGCATTTCAACAATGAACGCATCAATTTCGAGCTGTTGTTGCCCTTCATCCCGTTGTTCCATCAAACCCTTGGATATCAGGCTATGCGTTGCGGCATGAAAAAGCAGTTCCCAGCGATCTTCGGTCAGTTCCCCGTAATAAGATTGGAGCAGACCAGAAGCCATATCTTCTGCGCCCAGTGCGGTCAAGGCAAAGCCTAGTTCCTCAAGCGTTAAAATTACCGTTTGTTTGTCCATAGTCAGGCTCCTTCTCCATCTGTTAGGTGTATGTCATTTAAATAGTTTGCTGGCCCAACGTATCCCTTTTTCGGCGAATTTGGCGACCTTTCCACCTGCCCAGCTTCCCACCGTACCGCCGACGTAAGCACCGACGGCTGCACCGACCGGACCACCGATAGCGCCGCCTACGGCTCCCAAAGCAACAGCACCGCCATAAGTTGCAGCGGTTTTAATCGCTACGTTAGAAGCAGATACAGCCACATCCGTTCCGGTAAGCTTCCCGCTTTTCCATTTTCCAGCCAGACTGATACCCTCGCCCACAATATTCATGGTGGCATTAATAGGGTATAGCTTTTTGGCAATCATGCCGGGAATTTGGCGGGTGGCTATGCCGTAACGGCCTTTTTCCACCCCGGCGATGACGTTCCGCGTCCACTTAGGAAAGCTATTGGCTTTGTTGAATCCGAGGCCGAGCTTACCCATTTGAAGCTTTCCAGCTAAACGATCAAAGCCCTTTAAACCTTTCATCACAATACCGGGTTTAGCGAATTGGCGGTTTAGGCTTTTGCCCAAATTACGCATAAACGCATTGTTACCCTTGCCATTCACCCATGCCGCATTATGTATAACCGCTCGAGTGGGATTCTTCAGACTTTTCTTGAATTCTACTGTTTTGGTGAGCACAAGTGTGGAAGCCAGACCGCTATAGATAGCTGTTCCGGCAAATCCCAGTTGCCCGCGCCATTTATTGGCTTCTGAAATGCTGTTAATGGCTATATCTGCTGGATCGGGTCCTTTTTTCCCGGAAGTTGCCCCTTCACTGCTGCCGATCTGTCCGCTGTGATCTTCTTTGTTAATACCGGTGTCTGTTTGTGTATCTGTTTCCTTGAATTTTACTGCAATGGAACGCAACTCTGTGCTGACAGAACCGACAGTTTGAGTGAAAGCATCCATTTGTCCACGCGCTTTATGAAAATCCTGATAAAAGCGCTGCTGTGTTGTTCCTGCCCAGCTATTTTCCAACATCTGAATATGCTGTGACAGTTGTCCGCAAATTTGTGCCCCCAGCTCACGGGCCTGTGCGAACTGCCTGGAAACCGCCTCTAGTTTCTCAGGAGGAACCATAATTTTAGCCATGATGTCCACCTCGGATGATTAAAATAATTACTTATATTTTAGTGAATCTAGTGGGGGTTAGCAAAAAAAGGAGGGGATTTAAGTGAAAAATAAGTCATTTGTATGAGTTCATGAGGGTGCATAAGGGAGAATAGTAGGAGGTGTTATGATCCGAAGTTCTTATATGTCATTCATAACGAAACAAAAAAAGCCCCTCTTTTCAAATGGAGCTTTCCATTAGAAAGAGAGGCCTTCTTGCGTAGAGGCTAATACATATTTCGCGTCGTTTTAATTATTTTAGCGGAAGCTGCTTGGACAGCTTTTCAAACTGCTGCAAATAAGGAGTGACCTTGGCAGTAATTCCTTTGAGATACTTGATGGACGCTTGTCTTTGACGTTCTTTGGTAGCAGCCTCTTCAGGGAACATAGAGTATTCCTTTTGGACAGAGCCATTTTTATAATTTACGGAGAAGAGATCTCCTTTTTGCCACCTTTGGACCAGATCTTGATTACTGTGCAAGATATTTAGCATTTCTTTGCTGTTTTTATAAGTGAAGCTGTAGTCTGGATCTGCCACAGCGTGTATCACTTGGTAGCCACTCTGTAATCCATTGTTCTGAAAGGTACCTACTTGGATCTCGTTCGAACGTACGGTTCCGTCCATTTGGGTCACTTTTTCAGTCTGCGTACCCTTGCCACTCATCGTGTCATTGTTCCATGTGCCGTTGTATACGACTTTATGATTTTGTCCATCTGCATCGGTGTATTGATTTATATATTTTCCGGTACCTGAGCGCTTGCCATTCACAAAATCACCCGAATACTGCTTATATTCGCTCCATTTGATCGTACCACGTCCGTTGGGCTGCCCATTCTCGACCTCTCCATAGTAAGTCGTCTGACCGGATAGCTGAAGCAATTCCTTGGTTGCAGCCGCATTCGCCGCAGGTGTACTTACAGACAGCGCTCCAGATATTAGCGATGCGGACACCATAATAGGCAGAGACAGAGCCTTTCCTTTTTGCCAAAGTTTTTGCATCACGAGTTCTCCCCTTTCGAAGCTTTGAATTTCTAAAAGTTAAGTTCAACGACCCAGCACCGTTTTTATACTATTTTGTGCTTGGTGAGTTATAGTTTAATATAGATTGAGAATTATAGGAAACTGTAAAGTGAAAACAGCTAGTTAGGAGAGAGATTCATGAATTTACCTGAACATGGGAGTGAGGATGTATCTATCATCCTTGCCGTGGAGATAGAACATGAGCCTGTGAAGACCATAAAAGGAATCCATCAAGTGGAGCCTGACTCTAATATCTATTGGCTGATTGACGTGGAATTCAGCGGTTTTACGTTATCAGATGAGGATATTTTGCAATTGCTTAAGGGGTATATCGTGTATGGACATGTGCATGATTTGCAGATATGGACTAGTGTGGGGCGCAGACCGGCAGGCGAATGCCATTTTGATAAAATCTGTATTTGTATGGATATATTCGATAATGTAGAGATGCAGGTTCGTTTAGATGAAGCCAAGGTTGCAGACTTTATGAACACACTGCCAGCACGTTTTCAGGAGAAGGGCACTGTTCATGTGCTTCCTCGGGAGGATGCTGCCCATGCACGTGCAAAAGGGGAAAAGCTTAAAGCATTTACAGATCAGGAAGGTGAAAGGGAACATGCTGTCCTGCTTAGGCTGGTAGCGGATCAAGGCCAATCTTACCGTGGAGCGGATATCTGGGATGTCATGCTGAGTCTCGGAATGGAGTGGGGAGATATGGATATTTTCCATGCACACCATCACGGGCCGGGAGGCTATGATGAACTATTTAGCGTACATACGGGAACCGAGCTAGGCTTTTTTTGGTTGAGTACACTCGCTGAGGATCGCTTTGCCGATTTGATTTTCAGTATGGATGGGGTACGAACCGTGCAGCCGCAAACTGTGTTTGAGGCGATGTGGAAAAGTGCCGAATATGCACGCGCCAGACTTGGCGGGACATTAGTGAATGAACAGGGTCTGCCAGCTGTACCGGAAGATTATCTGCGCCAGATTCAAGAGATGGAAGACCGCTTAAGTGAGTTTGGTTTTAAAGCAGGCGAGGATGTTGTTGCGTTTCTATTCTAGATTAGAAAGGAGTGGTTTCGTTGTCCAGCAACGCTATTGAGAAGCTAAGAACGATTCTAAAACGTAAAGCTACTATTTTTCATACAGGGGGTCGTAGACCGTCCGGTTCCCTTGATCAGAGCTGGATTGGTAGAGTTACAGTGGCTTTGCCAACGGAGGAGCAACCCATTGATGTACAGGGGAATGTTATGGCTCCGATCATGCAATTGTATTTGCCTGCCTTGCCCTTTGTTCCTCCGGCTATGCACAGTGTCAAGCTGTTGACGGTCTTTCTGTCTCCCGATGTACTAGATCATGAGGACATGGAAGGATATATGTGTATTCGTGAGTATACGTCGGTAGAGGATTTGGTCGAAAAAGATTTTGGTCCGGCATTTATGCAAATCAAGGCGTCCCCGCTATTCCCTGAGCTCAAAGAGAATGACTATCCGGTCTGGGACGGTGAAGACATTCCTGAGGAATATGGCGATGCCCTCAACCATATGGACGAGGAGGAACCCGACTATTTTGAGGACATTGTAGAGGAAATATATGCGGTTCACAAAATCGGTGGCTATCCCAGCTTTATTCAATCGGGCATTGACTTTGGCGAGGGCTATGAATTTGTGTTTCAGATTACGTCAGACGCCAAAGCCCAATTGAATATTGTGGATGGAGGCAGTTTTTATTTTGCGAAGCATCAGAATGAAGGAGCCTGGCGGGGTTACTTTGATTTTTACTGATAAGCTCACTTAGAGAGCAGTCTGGAACCGATCGTTTTGTAGAGCATGGTTCGAATACTTTTGAGCCTATCAAAGTTTTCCTGAAAAGTAACTCCGGCATGCCGCTGTAAGCCTTCTTCGAAATCCTTTTTATAACGGAGCATGGCTTCCGGGTAAAGGCCAATAAGATTTGATTCCATGTCGGAAAGGCTTCATGATGGGACCACACCTCCAATGTTTCCAAGGCAATCATCATGTAGCACCACTGGATGGCTTGGGAATATGATGGCTTTCAGCCAGGTAGAGTTGGTGATCAACAGACTGCATGCCCAATCCTCCTTCTGTTTAATAATAATAGACCATTATACCTGATTATTGGTTTATAGTCTTCCATACATTGCCATGTTCGGTATGACCCTATATACTCATAAACTAGATACTATTGAAGTGGAGTGAAAAGATATGAATGTTTTAGGTCAGCTGGGATCTGCTATCCAGAGTAGTTTATTTATTCAATCCGAATTGAAGAAAGCTCATGCATTTATTCAGAAGCACGATCTGCCTGTAGAGCAGGTGGAAAATGATTTTCACAAGCAGATCATCGCGCTGGAGCAATATGCTGGAACTCGCGTTTTTCAGCGAGGGCTTGCCAAATACAAAGTAATCAATGCAATGCTTATGATCATATCTGTGATTATATTGCTGGCAGCAGGCATCGTTGCGGCGGTAGAATATTTACAACCCGAACGACATTTGCTGCAAGTGGTGGCGAATGCCATGTTTGACTATTGGGTTCCCTCTATCACTTTGCTCAGTGTTGTATTTGTGGCTGTGATCGTTCTTGCCATCGTTAGAACTGTTTATGCCAAACAATTACATACGCGGGTGCTAGATCGGGCCTGGCAGGCCATTTTCAATCATGTGAACAAATGAGGGCAGAGAGCAACTGTAGGAGATTGGCATACTAGCTGAAGGAGTGGCAGCAATGAATGACTGGGAATCGGGAATCATTCAGGTCGATGGTGATCGTGCGATTTACTCATCTTTAACAGAAGATCAGTTGTTAGAGGCCGATTGGTATTCGAAATATTTTCATTCTGTAAGAAAGCTAGGAAATGAGTATATCTGGTATCATTTCGATCAGGTTTCTTTGCTGCGTCGGCATTTTTTTGTGTCTGTATGCTTTAAGGATACAAGCCTAGTTGTCGTGGAGATTTCGCTCCAGGGCGATGAATTTCCAACTTCGTGGGATAATTGGTCTGAGGAAGGGGAGAGAAAGCGGCAAAGGGAGCATGATCGTTTGTTACAGCAACATTTGTCCGTGAAGCCAAGCTATCGTCAAACCAAACCTTACCCCTATATGGAATATGAACTGAGCTGGGGGAAAATCTCTTCTTATTTTGACCCCCGGTCAGGAAATACGGCCATTGCTTTTAAGTATAAAGATGAATAGCAATCTTACATAAAATGCACTACAACCCTGCGCTTTGTATTGGAGGTGAAGGGGTTGAGATGAGTAAGGGAGATGTTTTGTGGATAAAAAGGCAAAAAAAATACTGATGAACACATTCTGGTCCTCCAGCGGCTGGAAGCAGGAGCGGGGATCTTTTTCGGGTGAGGATTTTGAATATGCCAAAAGTAAGGGCTTGATGTTCGATCCGATCACCATTACACATAACGAGATTATAAACAGGTTACATGAGCTACACCAGCAAAAGGCTACAAAAGAACGAGTGGCAGCAGCATTTTTGCATAGTCTTTCCACGAAAAAGGTTCATTTACGAAGCGCCTTATCGAGCTGGGCATTAACCGCAGGGCTTCCTTTGCACAGCTATGGTGAGCGGCCTGTTGTCTTGCCCAATTACAGTAGCTGTGGGGATTGTAATTTTAATAAAATGATGTCCGATCAGGAATACGTCAATGAAGATTTGAATGTACTGAATTTTGAACGAATCAAATGGGGCGGTATTCGTCTGAACCACCTTCTGTATTGCTGGATGGACCTTGAATTGTTCAGTCAAGAAGAGGATGCTCAGGTTTCCGATGAGGATCTAGCTATACTCCATAACATGCTCGAAGCTGTTCAGAACTGTGATGCTCAAAGTAGTGCGCGTCAATTGGAAAAGCGCTGGAAGGATGTGTTTCCATCCAGCAAAAACGAGCGTGATGTAGTCATGGAGGTGTGGGGATATGCCGGACTGCTGGTCCCACAGGACACGCCTCGTAAACGACAGAACGGCAATCATGATTTTTATTCCGTAGCAGCTTGGCAAGGAGATGACGGATACTCACAAGAGGCGTTGGACTATTTCTTTGGAACGTTTTTATAGAGAAAGTGAATCGTTATGTCCCATCTTGATCATGACGGTTCCTCAAACAACAAACGTTCTTCTTCCCGACTATGAATAGCATTGACAACCAGAAGTGCATGGAACTGCTGTAGAACTTCAGGCGTAAGCCCTTCTTCACGGATCCCGGCTTTGAGCTCTTTTACAATGATTCGGAGCAGGTCATGATCCCGTGTAAGTTTGACGACAGCCTCCTGCAGTTCCGGTTTTTTCTCGACCTTTTCCTGATAGAATCCTTCCTCTTCTGCATCAGCATGGCTGAGAATGCGGGTTTCCCAATATTCGATCAAGTGGTCGGCAGCCTGGCGCGCCACCTTGAATTCTTTTGCTTCGAGTAATTCTTCTACTTCTCTCGTCTTATCTAGAGCGCCAGTTAGCCCGCCTTGATGAATGGCATGATGAGCATGCAGTTGACGTAAAGAAGGTCCTCCCATAATAGTTCATCCTTTCTTTGAGCCCTTTTTTAGTACAGTATAGCATAAGAAAATAGCGTTATTTTTCCGGTTAGGATTTTCCCCCCTAAGGAAAAGGGAACTCCCTAATTGGTTCAATTTCATATAATACTTAGAATGAAGGTAGAAGATAAAACTCAATCTTGGGGGAATGGATGATGAATCGATTAACCAAAATAATAGACATAAAAAAGATTGTGAAAAAAGGATCAAGGGTTTGAAGGGTATGAGCAGATACATACCTAATCAACATGGAGCCTGGGCCATGCTCATTCTTCCATTTTTATTCGGTTTAGCTGCTTCTCGAGGGGAACTCATTCATATACCCCTATTTGTGTGCTGGTTTTTTATCTACTTATTCAGTTTTCCTGTCCTCCAATGGATCAAAACAGGCAGCAGTGCAAGATACCGCAAACCTGCCGTTGTATACGGGGTGATATTACTTCCTTTGTTAATTTCACTGATATGGTTTGAGCCTGGCTTAATCTGGTATGGAGTTCTTCTATTGCTCTTTTTTATGGCTAATATTTATTTTGCAAAAACGAAAAATGAACGGGCTTTACTCAATGATATTGTTGCAATTCTACTCTTTTGTTCTTTTATATACCCCGTTATTTATATGGGGGGAGGAGAGGATTGGGGAGTAGCAACAGAGCTATTCTTGCTTTTGGTGCTTTACTTTATCGGAACTGCTTTGTATGTCAAAACGATCATTCGTGAAAGAAAAAATATACGTTACCATTATGCTTCCATCATCTATCATTTGGTGATTTTGTTGTTTGCTACTTGGTTAAAGTTACCTCTGGTTATTCCTTTTTTGATTTTTTTGATACGAGCCATATGGCTTCCTAAACTCGGATTAAAGGCAAAACAAGTTGGCATGGCGGAAATTGGATTTTCAATGATGCTCTATGTTTTTGTGTTGTTTTTATACTTCTAAAAGGAGAGACATCAATGATATCTTTGAAAACGCCGCGTGATTATCATATAGATCCGTTTATAGTCATCTGGGAGGTTACACGAGCTTGTGCTTTAAAGTGCCTTCACTGTAGAGCGGAAGCTCAGTACAAACCTGATCCTCGCCAGCTGACATTAGAAGAGGGTAAGAAACTGATAGATCAAATTGCTGAAATGAATCATCCGTTGGTTGTATTCACAGGCGGAGATCCTTTAATGCGACCTGATCTGTTTGAACTGGCTCGATATGCAATTGAAGAGAAAAATCTGTCGGTTTCAATGACCCCCAGCGCCACCCCTAAAGTGACACGAGCAGCGGTAGAGAAAGCAAAGCAAGTTGGGTTATCGCGATGGGCGTTTAGTCTGGACGGTTCATGTGCAGACATTCACGATCATTTTCGGGGTACAGCGGGTTCTTACGATACGACCATGCGAGGAATTGGTTATTTAAAGGAACTGAATATCCCTATTCAAGTGAACACTACGGTGTCCCGGTACAATCTTCATGATCTGGAGCAAATTGCAGAAAGGGTAAAGGAAATGCAGGCCGTGTTATGGAGTTTATTTTTCCTTGTTCCAACCGGACGTGGCATGGAGAAAGATATGATTACTCCTGATGAGCATGAAGCCGTAATGAAATGGTTGTATCAAATACAGCAACAGATGCCGTACGGTGTGAAGGCTACGGAAGCTCCTCATTACCGGAGGGTCGTACTGCAGCAAAAGCACAGAGCAGGTGAGAGCAGTGTAGCAGACGGACAAAAGAGGGCAGATGTTTTAGGACGTGCTCCTAAAGGCGTAAATGATGGAGATGGATTTGTTTTTATTAGTCATATCGGCGAAGTATACCCGAGTGGTTTCCTACCTCTTAAGTGTGGGAATGTACGAAAGGATAGCCTGGCAGATATTTATCGCAACTCTCCGATCATGATGAATCTTAGAGATAAGTCCCTACTTAAAGGTAAATGTGGAGTCTGTGAATTCAAGGCCGTCTGTGGGGGCTCCAGAGCAAGAGCTTTTGCAATAACAGGAGACTATTTGGAGAGTGACCCTTATTGTGCTTATATACCCGGGGTTGGAGAGGAAAAGTGTTTTCATGAAAAAAAGTTCTAAAAAAGTCGTTATTCTCGGTGGAGGAATAAGCGGTTTAAGTGCTGCCTTTTATGTGAAAAAGCTGGCTGAGGATCGGCAGCTTGAAGTGGAGATTACACTGGTGGAGAAAAGTGAACGTCTGGGAGGAAAGCTACAAACCGTTCGCCAAAACGATTTTATGATCGAAAAAGGACCGGATGCTTTCTTGGCCAGAAAGACGGCAATATTGGATTTGACTATGGAGTTGGGGCTGGAAGCAGAGCTGGTATCGACAAACCCGAAAGCCAAATCTGCTAGCATTTTGCATAAGGGCAAACTTCATACGATGCCGATGGGCTTCATTCTGGGCATTCCAACAAAGCTCACTCCCTTCATTCGGACAGGACTTATTTCTCCGCTGGGAAAAGCACGGGCGGCCCTGGATTTAATCATTCCGGCAAAGAAAGGTGATGCAGACGAATCTCTAGGTGATTTTATCAAACGGCGTCTCGGCAAAGAAGTTCTGGATCAGATTACAGAACCTCTATTGTCTGGAATTTACGCTGGAGATACACATTCTCTGAGCCTCATGTCAACCTTCCCCCAATTTAAACTAATGGAACAAAAGCATGGAAGTCTGATTAAGGGTATGTCTAAAGGGGCGGGAAGAAAGCCAGCAGTACAAGACAACCTGCCTGATATCGCTAAGAAAAGTATGTTTCTTTCTTATCGGCTAGGATTATCTACAATCGTGGAGCGGCTAAAGGAAAGGCTGGATACCGTACGTTTTGTTATGGGGCAAGGTGTAGTTGAAGTAAGGAAAGAAAACGGTTATCAGGTCATTTTAGAACATGGACAAAAAATAGATGCGGATGCGGTGATTTGCGCTGTTCCAGCTTTTGAAGCGGCTGCATTATTTTCCGGCGTTGCAAGCGCTAGCTGGTTACACAAGATTCATTATGTTTCCGTAGCCAATATTGCCCTTGCTTATAAAAACACAGATCTTAATTTTGCTTTTGAAGGAACGGGATTTCTAGTCCCCCGCAAAGAAGGCAAAAAGATTACAGCATGTACTTGTTCTTCGACGAAATGGAGCCATACTGCTCCTGAAGGATATACACTTTTACGGACCTATATCGGACATGCAGGCGCACAGGAGTGGATTCAGATGACAGACAATCAACTTGTGGATGCCGTGCGCAAAGACTTGAAAGATTTAATGGGCCTGGAAGCGGAACCGGAATTCGCCGAAGTCAGTAGGTGTGATCGATCGATGCCGCAATATCCGATTGGACACAAAGAGCATATGGCGAAGGTGAGGCAGGACTTCGCACAGGATTTACCGGGTGTTTTTCTATGCGGAGCTGGCTATGGGGGCGTTGGAATTCCAGATTGCATCGCTCAAGGGAAAGAAGCGGCTGAACAGTTGCTTTCTGATTTTTTATAATCAGGCTCTTTCCACTAGTGAAAGAGGGAACCCCCTGATTGGTTCAGCTTTAAGGGAGACGTAGAATGAAAGTTGAGCATAAAATCGAAGTAAGATGGAGGAATGGAAGATGAGCCAGTTAACGGAAGAAACATGGGTGGCGGACATTGTGAAAGCAGTACCCAAAACGGGAGATCTGTTCCGCAAACTGAGGATTGATTTCTGCTGTGGAGGGAAAATATCGCTCCGTGAAGCAGCAGCCAATCGAGGCCTCCACGCTGGTGAACTGCTGACGCAGATACATGAAGTGGAAGAAAAGCAGGCACAGCATAAGCAAATGCAACCTCCTTCACTCGAACCGAAAGAACTAATCGCCTATATTCAAAATGAGTATCATACGAAGCTTCGGGAAGAACTATCGGCGTTAACGCCGTATGTAACCAAACTAACGCGGGTTCACGGCGAACGTTATCCGCATCTAAAGCGGGTTAATGAACTGTTCACCTTGCTTAAACAGGAATTATCGGAACATATTCAAAATGAGGAGGACCTTGTGTTTCCGATGATTGAAGCATTTTTACAAGAATCAACAGTGGAACGAGCAGATGCATTAAATCCCACTTTATCCAAGTTGCAAGACGAACATCAAACAGTGGTGGAATTCCTGAAGGAAATGCGTTTGATCACAAACGGCTTTGAGCCAATGCAGGAAGCTTGTGGTACGCACCGACTCGTATTGAAGCGGTTAGAAGACCTGGAAGCAGATATTTTTAATCATATTCTTCTTGAAAATTGTACACTAATCGAACGTACAAGACAGGCACAGCTAATAGCGAAACCCATTAATTGATGATGAACGAACATGAGGAGCCGAACCAAATGCATAAATTAATTAAAAGTAGCACTGTTTTCGTTTTGGTTATTTCCATCATTTTATTATTATCAGGATGCGGTACGAAACAACAACTAGATTCAAATGTTGACAGCGCTGGTAAGAATGGATCTTCCAGCCAGACATCTTCGAAAACGGCTGAAACTATTGAGCTTACCATATCCGCAGCAGCAAGTTTAACGGATGCGCTCAAAGAAATTCAGCATTCATACGAATCAACCCATACAGGCATCAAATTGAATTTTAACTTCGGCGGCTCTGGTGCGCTGGAAAAACAAATTGAGCAAGGAGCGCCGTCGGATTTGTTTCTGTCCGCTTCGACCAAAAACATGAAGTCCCTTGTTGATCAGCAGCTAATAGATACGAAAAAACAAAAAACGTGGCTGACGAACGAATTGGTCGCGGTTATCCCTGCAGACGGGACGATGAACATCGCGAGTGTAACCGATTTAACAAAAAAAGAAGTAAAGAAAGTTGCGATCGGAATTCCTGAAAGTGTCCCTGCGGGCAACTACGCACAGGAAGCGCTGACGAAAGCGAAGCTTTGGGACACGTTACAGAGCAAGCTGGTTCAAGCAAAAGACGTTAGACAAGTGCTGCAATATGTGGAAACTGGGAATGCTGATGTCGGATTTGTATATAAAACAGATGCGTTGACTTCACAGAAGGCAAAAATCGCCTTTGAGGTGGATTCCAAAACCTATTCACCTGTTCAGTATCCAATCGGGATTGTCAAAGCTTCAAAGCACATTCAAGAAGCCGAAGACTTTTATGCATACCTACAATCGCAAGAATCTCTGAATATTATGGCTAAGTATGGATTTACCATACCGAAGTGAGCGTGCAAGATATAGATTGGAATGAATATTGGCCTCCTATCCGATTATCGTTGCAGGTTGCACTGTTATCCAGCGTTCTGGTAATCATATTAGGCTTGCTTGTGGCATGGTCAATGTCGCGGTTAAGATTATTTAAAGGGAAAACGGTCGTTGAAACCGTACTTATGCTGCCTTTGGTACTCCCACCAACGGTTGTTGGTTTTTTACTGCTCATATTACTTGGACGAAAAAGCGGGTTCGGACGTTTTGTGGAGCAATGGTTTGGAGAACCTATTATATTCTCGTGGTGGGCTGGGGTTATAGCAGCGGTGGTAGTGGCTTTTCCTCTTGTCTATCGGACGCTGGGAATGGGATTGTCTTCTGTTGACCGGGACTTGGAAAACGCGGGACGTTCGATGGGTGCAAGTGAATGGCAGGTTTTTCGATATATCACCTTCCCTTTAATTTTCCCTTCTTTTAAGGCTGCCTTTATACTCGGTTTTGCCCGCGGCCTGGGCGAATTTGGTGCTACGCTGATGATTGCCGGAAATATTCCGGGTAAAACACAAACAATTCCGACGGCCATTTATATTGCGGTGGATGCTGGTCATCTTCCTATGGCCTGGGCGTGGACATGCTCTATCATACTCATTTCTTTTATCATGCTCCTGTTAACGAACCAAAAGAACAATTAACTACTTCATACAAGCTTCCCTTTAGCAGAGGGAGGCTTTTTTGTATCTTTCCATAGAACGAGGGATTTCCTGTAGCGCTATAGGACATTCCCTAATGGGAACAGAGATGAATGAATTACATAATGAGAGTAAGCGAATGAGTCTTCCCTTGGAACTTGCGTTGGGATGATTCCTTCTAAAAAGGAGTGTTGGTCATCGATGAAAAAAAAATACAACCTCAACTTTTTTAAACCGATCGAAAGCTATTCGGGAAATTGGTCAATCCTTGAGGAAAAAAATAGAGAATGGGAAAACGTGTACCGTCAGCGTTGGTCTCACGACAAAGTGGTTCGGACGACTCACGGAGTGAACTGCACCGGTTCCTGTAGTTGGAAGGTTTTTGTAAAAAACGGCATCATTACCTGGGAAAATCAACAGATCGATTATCCCTCCTGCGGTGTAGATATGCCAGAATTTGAACCGCGCGGATGCCCGCGTGGGGCTACATTTTCCTGGTATGAATACAGTCCATTACGCGTGAAATATCCTTATATGCGCGGCAAGCTGTTGCGGCTTTGGCAGGCAGCCATCCAGGAACATGCCAATCCGGTGGAAGCATGGGCAAGCATTGTGGAAGATCCGGAGAAAGCCAAGCTCTACAAAGCAGCTCGCGGAAAAGGCGGTCATGTCCGTGTCGCTTGGGACGATGTCCTACGTTTGATCTCGGCGCAACTCATCTATACCATTCGTAAGTATGGTCCCGACCGGATCGCGGGCTTTACGCCAATTCCGGCGATGTCAATGATAAGCTACGCTTCAGGAGCACGATTCATTTCGCTTCTCGGTGGACAGATGTTGAGTTTTTATGACTGGTATGCCGACCTTCCGCCTTCATCTCCTCAAATTTGGGGTGAGCAAACGGATGTACCTGAATCTTCTGATTGGTACAATGCGGGTTACCTGATTATGTGGGGATCGAACGTACCGCTTACCCGGACGCCAGACGCTCATTTTATGACGGAAGTACGATATAAGGGAACAAAAGTCGTATCAGTGGCTCCCGACTTGGCGGAGAATGTGAAGTTCGCTGACAACTGGCTTGCACCACATCCGGGTACAGATGCTGCCATAGCCCAGGCTATGACGCATGTTATTTTGGATGAGTTTTACAGAGAGCGCCAAGAACCGATGTTCATTAACTATGCCAAACAATATACGGATATGCCGTTTATGATTCTGCTTGATCCGCACGAGGGAGCTTGGAAAGGTGGACGTTTTCTACGGGCGAGTGACCTGGGCGATGTTTCGCCGCATGCGGACTGGAAGCCAGTCATATATGACGAAGCGGCGGGGGAAATGCTGGTCCCGAACGGTACGATGGGACAGCGCTGGGAGCAGGATAAGAAATGGAACCTGATTCTGGAACGGGAAGACGGAACAAAGGTTGAGCCCGCGCTCACTGTGGAAGGCCATGGCGAGCAATGGGAAGAAGTCGTATTCCCTTACTTTGATAACGCGGGTAATGGAACGTTCAAACGTGTAATTCCAGCCAAAAAAGTACGCTTGGCAGATGGCTCGGAACGTTACGTAGCAACCGTGTACGATTTGATGATGAGCCAGTACGGTGTCGCACGCAATGACAGCTCTCATAACGCCAAAAATTATTACGACGAAGCTTCGCATTATACCCCTGCCTGGCAGGAGAAGATCACAGGCGTGAAGGCGTCTGTTGTGGTACAGATTGCTCGGGAATTTGCCCAAAATGCTATCGATACTAAAGGGCGCTCCATGATTATTATGGGTGCGGGTATCAACCACTGGTTCAACAGTGACACGATCTATCGGTCCATCTTGAATCTTGTCGTGTTGACTGCTTCCCAAGGCGTAAACGGTGGAGGCTGGGCGCATTATGTTGGTCAAGAAAAGCTTCGCCCAATCGAAGGCTGGTCAACGATTGCCTTTGCAAAAGACTGGCAAGGGGCGGCTCGACAGCAAAATGCTACATCGTTTTTCTACTTTGCAACAGAGCAGTGGCGTTACGAAGAAAGTGGAACAGACACCTTGAAGTCACCGATTGGCGGGGATGTCAGTTACAGACATCCAGCAGACTACAACGTGCTCGCAGCGCGTCTGGGTTGGTTGCCTTCTTATCCACAGTTTAATAAAAACAGTCTACTGTTCGCCGAAGAGGCTGCGCAATTAGGCAAGAAGTCCAACGAGGACATCATTAATCATTCTGTGGAAGAGATTAAATCACGTAAGACACGCTTCGCTGTAGAAGATCCTGGGGCAGCCGAGAACTTCCCGCGTTCACTCTTTGTTTGGCGGTCAAATCTGATTTCCAGTTCGGCAAAGGGACAAGAGTATTTCATGAAACATTTACTTGGAGCATCTGATGCCCTGCTTGCCCGGCCGAATGAAGAACAGAAGCCTGAGGAAATCGTCTGGAGAGAAGATGTAGAAGGAAAGCTTGATTTGATGGTTGCACTTGATTTTCGGATGACAACAACTCCATTGTACGCGGACATCGTGCTTCCGGCGGCAACCTGGTACGAAAAAACAGACTTGTCGTCAACAGACATGCATCCTTTCGTGCATCCGTTTAATCCGGCTGTTAATCCACTGTGGGAATCCCGCGCGGACTGGGATATTTACCGCCAGCTTTCCGAAGTCTTTTCGGATATGGCAAAAGAGTACCTGCCAGGAATATATAAAGACCTTGTGACTGCGCCGCTCGCACACGATAGTATAGGCGAAATTTCACAGCCGATGGGTCTTGTAAAGGATTGGACGAAGGGCGAGATTGAAGCGACTCCGGGTAAAACCATGCCGAATTTCAGCATCATCGAACGCGATTATACTAAAATTCACGATAAATTTATCTCACTCGGTCCTAATTTGACTACTGGGAAAGCAGGTGCGCATGGCGTCAGCTTCTCCGTAGCGGACGAATACGAGGAAATGAAAAAGTTGAACGGAGTTTATTACGATGAGTCCATTAAAGATGGACTGCCCAAAATCCAGACAGCTCGCCAAGTGGCCAATGCAATTCTTCACCTTTCATCCGCGACTAATGGACGGGTGTCGCAAAAGGCTTATGAGCAGGCAGAAGAGCTTCACGGTGTGGAACTCAAAGACATCTCGGCCGATCGGGCAGCGGAAAGGATCACTTTCCAAAGTATCACGGCACAGCCGCGTGAAGTTATACCGACACCGGTATTCACTGGATCGAACAAGAAGGGACGCCGCTATTCACCATTTACAACGAATATTGAACGTCTCGTTCCGTTTCGTACTTTGACGGGAAGACAGCATTTCTATATTGATCATGAGATTTTCCAACAATTTGGGGAATCATTGCCGATCTACAAACCGACGCTGCCGCCGATGGTGTTCGGCCCTCGCGACCGGGAAATAAAAGGCGGGCAAGATTCACTTGTGCTTCGTTATCTGACACCGCACGGTAAATGGAATATTCACTCCACCTATCAGGACAACCAGCACATGCTGACACTGTTTCGCGGAGGTCCTACGGTGTGGATCAACAACGAAGACGCAGAGGCACATGATCTGGCTGACAATGACTGGGTAGAGGTATACAACCGTAATGGCGTCGTAACCGCCAGGGCCGTTGTCAGCCATCGGATGCCGAGAGGAACTATGTTCATGTACCATGCTCAGGATAAGCACATTCAAGTGCCAGGCTCTGAAATCACGGATACACGCGGCGGTAGTCATAACGCACCAACAAGAATTCATCTCAAACCAACCCAGATGGTCGGTGGATATGCTCAGCTTAGTTATGGATTCAACTATTATGGTCCGATCGGCAACCAGCGTGATGTGTACGTTGCGGTACGTAAAATGAAGGAGGTTAACTGGCTTGAAGATTAAAGCTCAAATTGCCATGGTCATGAATCTGGATAAATGTATTGGCTGTCATACGTGCAGCGTGACATGTAAAACAACCTGGACGAACCGCAAAGGTGCGGAATATATGTGGTTTAACAATGTGGAAACCAAACCTGGTATCGGTTATCCGAAGCGCTGGGAAGACCAGGAATTATATAAAGGGGGCTGGCAGCTCCGCAAAGGGAAACTGGAACTGAAGTCAGGCAACAAGCTGTCCAAGATAGCACTGGGTAAGATTTTTTACAATCCAGACATGCCGGAAATGAAAGATTATTATGAGCCCTGGACTTACAATTACGAGCAACTGACCAACGCCGGAGAACAGAAGCATTCACCTGTGGCACGCGCGCATTCTGCGGTAACAGGTGAAAAAATGGATTTGGAGTGGGGTCCAAACTGGGAAGATGACCTGGCGGGTGCTCATGTAACCGGTCCGCTTGATCCAAATATTCAGAAAATCGAAGAAGAGATTAAATTTAACTTTGAGAAGTCGTTCATGGTGTATCTCCCACGGCTTTGCGAACATTGCCTAAATCCAAGCTGTGTCGCGTCATGTCCTTCGGGCGCCATGTACAAACGGGACGAGGACGGAATCGTGCTCGTCGATCAGGAAGCCTGCCGCGGATGGCGATATTGCATGACGGGCTGTCCATACAAAAAAGTGTACTTCAACTGGCAGACGAACAAAGCGGAAAAATGTACCTTCTGTTTCCCACGTGTGGAAGCTGGCCTGCCGACAGTCTGCTCCGAGACATGTACAGGACGAATTCGCTACCTCGGCGTTATGCTGTATGACGCGGATCGGGTGCTTGAGGCCGCTTCTACGCAGGATGAGAAAGAACTTTACAAAGCGCAGTGCGACCTGTTCATGGATCCAAGTGATCCGGCAGTGATTGCTCAAGCGAGAAAAGACGGTATCTCGGAGGACTGGATCGAAGCAGCGCAGAACTCGCCGGTCTACAAGCTTGCCATTGAGCACAAGCTGGCGTTCCCGCTTCATCCGGAATACCGCACATTACCTATGGTCTGGTATGTGCCACCACTTAGTCCGATCATGAATTACTTTGAAGGGAAAGACTCGATTGAGAATCCCGATATGATCTTTCCGGCTATCGAAGAGATGCGTACCCCCATTCAGTACCTTGCCAATATGCTGACGGCGGGCGATACGCAAACCGTGAAGGAATCCTTGCAGCGAATGGCTATGATGCGCTCCTATATGCGTGCCCAGTCCACAGGACAATCTTTCGATGAAAGCCGTCTTGAGCGCATCGGCATGACACCTCGGCAGACCGAGCAAATGTATCGACTTCTGGCGATTGCCAAATATGAGGACCGTTTCGTCATTCCGACATCGCATAAAGAAGGATATTCGAACCCGTACCGAGCTCAAGGATCTGCTGGTTACGGCGATACCATGGGAAACATGGGTTCAGGCTCTGGATGTGACGGCTGTAGTCTGGCAAGTTCAATGGGGATGGAAGAGCCCTTGAAAACGGGCAAAGAAATGTATGAAGAAAACTTCTACGGGGGTATTTGGCGTGATTAATGTAGCGAAGCTGTATGAATGCAAGCCATCATTCGGGTTTTTCGCCCAGCAACTCATGTACCCGGAAAAGCTGGATTTTCATCCGGCTTTTCTGGAAGCATCGTTTGATGCAAACCATCCGGCATATACGTATGCGAACACCTACTGGTCCCTTATGCAAGAGTTCAGTATGGAAGAGATTCAGGAAATGTATACAGAAACCTTTGATTTTCAAAAAAATTGTGCACTATATATGACTTACTTTAAATTCGAAGATGCAAAAGAACGCGGACAAATGTTGGTCAAGTTAAAGGTGCTATACGAGATGTATGGTCTTGAAATGCCAGATGGAGAGCTGCCAGACTACCTTCCGCTCATGTGTGAATTTTTGTATGCCGCCGAATGGTCGCAAGATCCGAAGACGACAGAAAACTTCCGCATGCCAATCGCGATCTTGGAAGACGGCACATATCATTTGCTTAAAGCGCTGGAAAAAATGGAAAGCCCGTATTTTCATTTGGTGAAGGGACTGCGCGAAACGCTTAAAGTTTGCGTAGAACAGGAGGCAGCCGCGCAATGATGATGCTAGAGCAGTTTTTATGGGTTATTTTCCCTTATATGTGCGTGGTGGTCTTTATTGTAGGGCATATTTTCCGCTATAGAAACGACCAGTTCAATTGGACAGCAAAATCAAGTGAGTTTATTGAAAAAAAACAATTGATGATCGGAAGTCTCTTATTCCACCTGGGTATTATCCCGGTTATTATGGGTCATGTATCCGGTCTGGGCATACCAAAAACCTGGATGCATGCACTGGGTGTAAACGATCATCTGTATCATATTGGAGCAGTTTATGTTGGTGGAATATTTGGAGCGATGACATTCCTCGGTATGTTGATTCTTACCTCTCGTCGTTTTACAATGCGCAATGTGCGCCGTTTAAGTACAGCGTCTGATTTGATTGTAAACGTATTGCTTTTGGCCATTGTATGCATGGGGATGTTCGCGACTCTCGTAACGAATGCGGTACAGCCGGAATTCGATTATCGGGAGACGATCTCGATCTGGTTCCGCGGTTTATTCATATTCCGTGTTGACCCGACTCTGATGAGAGACGTACCGATGTCTTTCAGGCTTCATATACTTATGGGCTTTGCGATTTTTGCATTCTGGCCGTTTACCCGGCTTGTACATGTGTGGAGTGTTCCGTTGAATTATGTGCGCAGAAGTTATATCCTTTACAGAAGACATAAATCGAATTAGGAAAGCGGGCTCTGCCTTCTTTCCTAATTCTATTAGGAGAGAGCGATGAATAATAGGATGGATTATCAAAGGGAGCTTGAGCGAATACGCGAACATTTCGGTTATGATTTCATGGCGCTTGCTCTGGTTGAACCGGCCGAATATCAATACGTTATTAAATGGAAAAATGCAGCCGGTAATTTAAATGATCGCTTTAAGCGGATTGTGCTGCAATCCGGTAAGGGCATAGCAGGAATCGTGTTTAAAACCGGGAAATCCGTTTTCATTCCATCTATTTATCAATATGTGGGGGCAGACAACCTGTTTAACTATCCGATCGTTCAATCCGAGAAGCTCAAGAGTCTCGGGGCTGTTCCCCTATGGAATGATGCTCGCGTCGCGGGCGTACTGCTTGGTGGATTTCGGGAAGAACAGCTCATGACCGAAGCCATGATGCGTGATTTGGAAGCCTTGGCGCATAGGGGAATTGGAGAGTTGAACGGGAAGGAAGTGATGTGAATTGACATTGTCTTTAGGGACTGGCTCTTTGAGTGCGCTAATGGTGAAGTTGTTTGAGAACAGTACGGAAGCCATTTTCTTTTTTGATAGGCAAGGGAATACCCTAGCCATGAACCCGGCAGCAGAGGAGATTGTGGGCGATGACGTCCTCATTCAACTCTATGAAGGGAAGGAAAGAGCTTTATGTGGAACATGCAGGGGCTATACAAGCGAAACGGAGCCCCGTACCTGCCTTGACTGTTATTTCAATATGCCAGAATCCAAGGATTTCGCTTCTTTTCAGGTGTATCTGGAAACGAAGAGCAACGGAATGGTTCCCTATGCCGCTTCTTTTCACACCATTGATTCTGAACATGGAACACGGGTGTTGATGTTGAGAGACTTGACTCCGCAATTTCAGACGCAGGAAAAATTGTATCAAAACAAAATGATGAAGCATGTCATTGAAGCGCAGGAAAATGAGCGCAAACGGCTTTCCAGGGAACTGCACGACAGTGTGGCCCAGGAATTGATGAGCGCGGTTGTTGAACTACGGGTGTTAAAATACATGACGAATGATGAACAGCTCATCAAAAACATGAAGCAGACTGAAGCATCCATGACGCGATTGTTGGATGATATCCGCAATCTGTCTGTGGAACTACGCCCCGCCACACTTGATGATTTTGGGCTTGAAGCGGCATTTCGTTCCCACTTTAAGAGGGTTGAACAAAGCTTTGGTCTGGTAGTTGAATTTGTGTCGGATCTTTCCCAAAAGCGATATGGAAGTGAAAAGGAAACGGTCATTTACCGTGTCTGCCAGGAGGCTGTTCTCAATGCCTTGAAGTACGCCCAGGTAGATATGGTTAAAGTTTCTTTGACTGAGCACGATCATACACTTCGTTTGACTGTAGAGGACGATGGAATTGGCTTTGAAAAGGGGAGCAAGCCTATTGGAACGGGATTAGGTTTATATGGCATGCAGGAGCGAGCAGAGCTGGTAGGCGGAAGTTTTGGCGTCCTTTCAAATGTTGGTCAGGGAACCAAAGTCTTTTTACAAATTCCGATTGGCCAAGAGGAGGAATAGAGACTTGATCAAAATTGTGTTAGCGGATGACCATGCTATTGTACGAAGCGGATTTTCCATGATTTTGAACTTCCAATCGGATATGGAGGTTGTCGGAACGGCTGCGGATGGCATTGAAGCGTATACGATGGTAGCTAAATATCGTCCGGATATTCTAATCATGGATCTCAGCATGCCCCCAGGCGAAAGTGGATTGATCGCTACAGGCAAAATTAAAGAGGACCACCCTGATACTAAAATTCTGATTCTGACCATGCATGACGATGAAGAATATCTTTTTCATATTTTAAAGAATGGTGCTTCAGGATACGTTTTGAAAAATGCTCCAGATGAGGAGCTATTGCTTGCTATACGAACCATTCATGGGGGTGGGACTTATATCCATCCTAAAATGGCTACTTCTCTCGTTCGTGAGTTCATCAAAAAAGATACGACGTCACAATCAGAAGATCCTTATGAGATCCTGTCCAAGCGGGAACTGGAGATTCTGCCTCTGGTCGCAAAAGGTTACGGTAACAAGGAAGTTGCGGAAAAGCTGTTCATCTCTGTCAAGACGGTGGAAGCGAACAAAGCGAAAATCATGGAGAAATTGAACTTAAGAAGCCGGCCTGAACTGGTCCAATATGCATTAAAGAAAAAGATGCTGGATTTTTAGCCGATGAATGGAGGAAATCCGCGTGCTGGAAAATGAGAAACTGCGCTTTTCCAAACCTGCCATGCGTATTCTTGAAAATGAGCATCGCTATCTAACCTATCTGATGGATGAATGGCATGTCATTGTATTGTGGTTTGAGCAGCACAGAATACTAGATTTGGAAGAAGGCCGCAAGCAACTGGAAAAGCTGAGAATGCAGATTAACGATTTTAGGGTACCCCTCAAGAAACATACCGAAAAGGAAGAAGAACACTTCTTTTCTCTGCTAGGAGCCTACATTGGTTTTGAACAGGGACCGCTCGTCGGTATACAGGAGGAGCACCGTGAAATAGAGGGCTATATCGATCATTTTCTTTATCAGACGGAGGGCGATCTGAGTTTGCTCACGCTTGATGAGATTCAGGAGGCGACCAAGAACGCGGGGGAGGCCTTCGAAGTCCTGACTGTACATTTTATAAAAGAAGAAGCCGTACTTTTTCCTATGGCAGAGCAACAGATCAATCGGAATGATCTGACCAAGTTATGTGACAAATTAAATACGCTTATCTCTTGAATTGACCAAGCCGCTTCCTATAGAAGCGGCTTTTTATATTTTCAGGGAGTCCCCTGTCAGGTAAAGGGGAGTCCCCTATATTCGAATGGATGGGCTAGCGGCTACAATGGGGACAGAAAATTCAAATCAATAATTCGACAGAAAAAACGTTGAAAAGGTGAGTTAAATGATTAGAAAAATGCAGTTGCCGTTACAAACATTGAACTTGATTCTTGGATTCATGGTATGGGTTATCATTTCTTCTCTTATGCCGTTCATTACGGAGGATATTGCTATTCCACCCGGAAAATTGGCCATGGTCACGGCAATTCCAGTCGTGCTTGGTTCGATTCTGCGCATTCCGCTTGGTTATTATGCCAACATCTTCGGAGCAAGAATCGTTTTTCTCGTTAGCTTTATTTTGCTTTTGTTTCCCGTCTACTATATCAGTGAAGCTTCTACGATGATGGATTTAATTATCGGTGGCTTGTTCCTTGGGATTGGGGGAGCTGTGTTCTCGGTTGGGGTGACTTCGCTGCCGAAGTATTATCCAAAGGAAAAGCATGGGTTTGTAAATGGGATGTATGGCATAGGAAATTTGGGAACAGCCGTCACTACCTTCTCGGCCCCTATTGTGGCTACTCAAATTGGCTGGGCCCCTACAGTGAAGCTGTATCTCATTCTGCTGCTTGTTTTTATCGTTTTGAATTTCTTCTTAGGGGACCGTCATGAAGCTAAAGTAAAGACGCCCATTATGGAACAGATTAAAGGGGTTTACAAAAATGAAAAGCTTTGGTTTTTCTCGCTCTTTTATTTTATTACATTTGGCTCATTTGTAGCGTTCACGGTGTACTTGCCGAATTTCCTGGTATCGAATTTTGAGCTGAGTAAAGTGGATGCAGGGATGCGTACAGCAGGCTTCATAGCGATTGCCACTTTCTTCCGCCCTATCGGTGGCTGGCTGGCAGATCGGTTTCAGCCCCTTTTCCTGCTGGTAGGTACGTTCTCTGTTTATACAGTCGCTGCGATTCTTTTGGCTTTTTCACCAGGGATTACCCTTTATACAGTAGGCTGCTTGGCGATCGCTGTATGTGCTGGAATGGGGAACGGCGTTATTTTCAAGCTAGTTCCATTTTATTTTAATAAACAGGCAGGCATAGTTAACGGAATTGTATCCATGATGGGCGGTCTCGGTGGCTTTTTCCCTCCGATCTTGTTGTCGACGATTCATGCCGCTACTGGCCAATATTCCATTGGATTCATGCTACTCTCCCAAGTGGCGCTGGCTAGCCTGATCCTCGTTATATGGCTGTATTATCAAGGGACACAATCTAATGAATGAACGTTATTCTAGACAGATCTTATTTAGACCTATTGGTGGCGAAGGGCAGCGTAATTTATCCGCTGCTGTCGTCACCATTATCGGTTGCGGGGCACTGGGTTCCGCCATTGCCGAAACACTGGTAAGAGCGGGCGTTGGGGAGCTTCATCTTGTTGACAGGGATTATGTAGAGGTGTCGAATCTGCAACGGCAGCAACTGTTTACGGAGCAGGACGCCGCGGAAATGCAGCCTAAGGTCATGGCAGCCGAAAAAAGGCTGAAAGCCATACGAGAAGACGTGAGGTTGCACACATATCTCGATAACTTGGATGCCGAGCTTGTTCAAGAACTTGCCAGCAAAAGTATATTGCTGATGGATGCTACGGACAATTTCGAAACTCGTCTGCTTATCAACGATGCTGCACTGAAGGCAGGAATTCCATGGATTTACGGAGCCTGTGTTGGAAGCACAGGCGTTGTTTTTCCATTCGTGCCGGGCGAGTCAGCTTGTTTACGCTGCCTTCTGCCATCGCTGCCTGCGATCAATCAGACCTGCGATACGGCTGGAATCATCTCGCCTGCAGTCCAGGTGACAGCAGCCCTCCAATGTGCAGAAGCCATGAAGTGGCTGAGCGGCAGGCGTGATAAGATGCGCCACAAGGTTCATCTATTTGATCTATGGGAGAACACGCAGATGGACATAGGGATTTCCCGCATCCGTAACCAAGAATGTCCAACCTGTGGAGAGCATCCTACGTTTCCTGCACTGACAGCATCACGTCGCTCGGCGTATGCGGCTCTGTGCGGACGGAACGTGGTACAGGTTCTTCCAGACCCACATCGTCCAATCACGCTTGATGATGCAGAGAAAATGGGCAGGCTTATAGCAGATCGTGTAAAAAGAACCCCTTATTTCGTTGAATTTTATGCTTTTAAGCATCGAATGATTTTATTCAAAAACGGAAGGCTTCTCATACACGGTGTACGGAGTGTTGCCAACGGTCAAAAACTATATCATCAGCTGTTCGGTTAAATGAGATGTAGATACAAAAAGCAGAAACATTTAAAAGAGTCTGTCACCGGAGAGTGGTTTGTCCGGTGGCTGGAAGGTGGAAAAGATGAGTGTATTTGAAATCGTAACGGAGCCCATTATCCCGCAGGCTTATGCGGATTATGTCCTAAGGCCGGAAGCAGGAGCGGTGACTATTTTTACAGGGCACGTACGAGAATGGACTCAAGGCGTACGGACCTTATACCTTGCTTATGAGGCCTATGTCCCTATGGCTCAAAAAAAACTCGCAGAGATTGGTCGCGAAATCGAACAGAAGTGGGAAGGAACGCGAGTGGCGATCGCGCACCGCATTGGCGAGCTTCAAATCGGTGATATCGCCGTTGTCATTGCTGTTTCTTCACCTCACCGTTCGGATGCGTATAAGGCGAATGAATACGCGATCGAGCGAATCAAAGAAATAGTTCCTATTTGGAAACGAGAGATTTGGGAAGATGGAACGCAGTGGGTCGGAGATCAAAAGAAAAAGCCAAGGGGAGATCAGTCATGATTAAGCTGTACTATTTTGCGGGACTCTGTGAGGTGACGGGAAAAGCAGAAGAATTGGCAGATTTGGCGGGCCAAACGGTAGGCGATTTATCCAATTGGATAACAGATCAATATCCAGATATGCCGATCAAGTCTGTGCGAATTGCGATAAACGAGGAGTATGCGTTGTCTACGGATGTATTACAGGATGGAGACATTGCAGCTTTCATTCCCCCAGTCAGCGGCGGCTAATGATAACGATGCTAAACAACTAGAAAGGAGGGGGCGTATGAATTTTCATCCACTGAAAGACAAGTTGCAGCGGCCGATTCGTGACCTGCGTATATCGGTTACAGACCGCTGCAATTTCCGCTGTTCCTATTGCATGCCTAAAGAAATTTTCGGTGACGATTACGCCTTTCTTCCCCAAAATGAATGTCTGTCGTTTGAAGAGATTCACCGGCTGACGAAGCTCTTTGTATCCCTGGGTGTAAAAAAGATCCGACTCACGGGCGGCGAACCATTAATGCGCAGGAATCTACCCGACCTGGTCTCCCAAATCCTGTCCATTGACGGAGTGGAAGATGTCGGCTTGACCACCAACGGTGTGCTGCTAGGACAGCAGGCTAAGCCTCTCTATGACGCGGGGCTACGACGGCTTAATGTCAGTCTGGACGCTCTGGACCCCGAGCTATTTGGACGGTTGAATGGGAGGGGGATTAAGCCTGATGTTATTTTGAAGCAGATCGAATATGCAAGAGAAATCGGCTTTGAAATCAAGGTCAATATGGTAGTTCAAAAAGGCGTTAATGACTCGCAGATTTTGCCAATGGCCGCTTATTTTAAGGAGCAGGGAATAACCCTTCGCTTTATCGAGTTTATGGATGTAGGTAATGACAACGGATGGAGCTTCAACAAGGTACTAACCAAAAAACAAATCGTTGAACGGCTTAAGAATGCTTACGAGCTGGAGCCGATGGATCGAGAATACTTTGGAGAAGTGGCAAAGCGTTATCGATATAAAGACAGCGACGCACAGATTGGTTTTATTACTTCGGTTTCTGAATCGTTTTGTTCGTCTTGTACACGTGCCCGCTTATCGTGCGATGGCAAGTTTTATACATGTTTGTTTGCTTCAGGCGGATTTGATCTACGTCAGATGCTTCGTAATGGAGCGAATGACCAGGAATTACTCGATGTGATTACTTCAGTATGGGAGCAACGCACAGACCGGTATTCCGATGAACGTACGGAGCAGACAGCCAACAACAAAAAAAAGATTAACATGTCCTACATTGGTGGCTGACATTTTATACCATGAGAATGTGTTGTATTTGATGTGGTTGCCTCGAAAAAGAAAGCGTAAACATTTTTGTTGGCAAAACTTAAATTCGATGTTATTATGATCTTGGGATTGTTACTGAAAAGGCAAAACCCGAGGCATGGAATTAGATTTCCATGTGTTGGGTTTTGCCTTTTCTTTTTAGAATACAAGCTTTACGATATCCTGCATGATATGAATATCTGGCCAGCCATAACGCAGAAAGGTGAGTGATATAAAGCCTTACAAGTGCTGAACAACAAAGATGATGACGTCGACCAACGAATCGACATCCAAAAAATGATGTCATAGGACGTGGTTAACCGACTATATTCATTTTCAAAACGGAATATCAGATCGGTTTGGAAGCACTCAAGATCATTCAGGGAAAACGTAAGGCTTTGTCTCTTATTATGAATGCGTTTTCATAACACGAAATTGTAAATCAATACATTTGAATTTGATTTACGACGAAGGTTTGATCGGCTATTACCGTCTTGTGACCTATCTGAAATTTCGCCCAGCAACTAAATCCTTTTTTAAATTTGATGGGATAAGGGGGGCAGTTAGATGATCATAACGAAGATATTTAATAACAACGCCATAATAGCCAAAGATCAAAAAAGAGATGAATTTGTTGTTATGGGTCGTGGTATTGCATTCAAAAAGAGTGCAGGTGAACAAGTAGAAGAGCATCTAATTGAAAAGGTCTTTGTGCTTAAACATAAAGATGCTTCAGAGAAATTCAAGTTATTGTTAGAGGATGTTCCATCAGAATATGTTTCGTTATGCTATGACATCATTGAATATGGAAAAAGCATATTAGAAGCACAATTGAGCGATTATATATATGTTTCGCTTACGGATCACATGAACAATGCATTTAAAATGTTTGATGAAGGGTTTAAAAATGCAAATCCATTAATTTGGGAGATTAAAAAATTTTATCCCAAAGAATTTGCGGTTGGATTAAAAGCACTGGAGTTCATTGAAGACGAAACAGGCAAACGATTGTCAGAAGATGAAGCAGGTAATATTGCTCTTCATTTAATAAATGCTCAAGTAAACAGCTCCTACAACAAGGTAGCAGATGTTGCTCAGCAAACTCAAAAAATACACGACATCTTGAATATTATTAAATACTCTTATAATACCACCATAGATGAACACTCGATCAGTTATGAGCGATTTATTACACATTTAAGATTCTTCTTTCAGCGATTAAATAAAAAAGAAAAAGTAGAACTGGAAGACGATTTTTTGTGGAGGCAAGTGAAAACAAAGTACAAAAAGGCTTATGGCTGCATGCTGAAGATTGAGAAATACTTGGATATGGTATTGTCAGATGAGGAAAAGCTGTATATAACGATTCATATTCAGCGTGTGACCCAAAGACAAAATTGAATAACTCTTGGATTGTTACTGGTAATGCAGGCGAAACCAACCTAGATCGAATTTGATCTATTTTGGTTTTGCCTTTTTTTATAAATACAATTAAAGGGGAAGTTACAATGAAGTATGAGACATTAGCAAAAGACATCATCAGAAATGTCGGCGGCAAAGAAAATGTGAATAGTCTAACTCATTGTATTACACGCTTGCGCTTCAAACTAAAAGATGAAAGTAAAGCCAATACAGAGGTTTTGAAAAATATGGATGGTGTTGTCACTGTGGTAAAGAGTGGCGGGCAATACCAGGTTGTTATAGGTAACCATGTACCTGAGGTTTATGCTGATGTTACTGCTGTAGGCGGTTTTCAGACAGGAGATTCAGAAGAAGCATCAGGTGAAAAAATGAGTTTGTTCAATAGGTTCATTGATACCATTTCAGGTGTATTTACACCCACGCTGGGTGTCTTAAGTGCCACAGGTATGATTAAGGGCTTCACCGCCTTATTTGTAGCTTTGGGCTGGCTGGCCACTACATCGGGCACCTATCAAATTCTTAATGCTTTAGGTGATTGTTTGTTTTACTTCTTTCCTATTTTCCTGGGGTATACGTCAGCTAAAAAGTTCAATGCCAACATTTTTATAGGTATGGCTATAGGTGCATCGCTTGTGTACCCAACATTTAGCACGATAACAGCCTCGGGCAAACCACTATACACTCTATTTAGCGGTACTATATTTGAGTCACCGGTATATATCACCTTCTTAGGTATTCCGGTCATTCTGATGAGTTATGCGTCAACCGTTCTTCCGATTATCATATCCACCTATGTAGGCTCAAAAATAGAAAACTTCTTTAAAAAGGTAATCCCTAGCGTAGTGAGAACATTTTTGGTTCCGTTTTTCACATTGTTAGTTATTGTACCCTTAGCGTTGATTGTGATTGGACCTCTCTCGACTTGGGCAGGTCAACTGCTTGGCGCTGGAACCCTCTTTGTGTATAACTTAAGTCCGATTATTGAAGGTATGCTCATGGGCGCTTTCTGGCAAGTGTTTGTTATCTTTGGATTACACTGGGGACTTGTTCCTATCGCTATGAACAATTTAGCAGTGCTTAAATTCGATCCGATTCTTGCGGCTACGCTGGGAGCTTCCTTTGCTCAGACGGGCGTCGTACTGGCGATTTTGTTTAAAACCAAAAATGTAAAGCTGAGATCACTTTCCATTCCAGCTGTCATCTCTGGGATTTTTGGTGTGACAGAACCAGCAATTTACGGGATTACATTACCACGTAAGAAACCATTTATTTTAAGCTGTATAGCATCCGCAGTAGGCGGCGGTATTATAGGAATGATGGGAACTAAAGGTTACATTATTGGTGGATTGGGTATTTTCGCTATCCCGAGCTATATCAGTCCGGCAGGAATAGACAACGGATTTTATGGGGCTGTTATCGGTATCCTGGTAAGCTTTGTATTAGGTTTCTTGCTTATGTTCTTTGGCGGATTTAAAGATGACGAAGTGAAAGAAGCAAAAAAGGAAGATAGTACACTAGGAGCGGCAAAAGGAGAAGTTTTAGTAAAACAAGAGACGGTGATGAGTCCATTAAAAGGTGAAGTGAAGTCTTTATCTGAAGTAACAGATGAAGCCTTTTCGACAGGTGCTCTTGGTAAAGGGATTGCCATTGAACCTTCTGAAGGTAAGGTCGTTTCACCTGTAGATGGTGTATTAACATCATTATTTTCTTCAGGTCATGCGATTGGGATTACAAGTGATCACGGTGTTGAGGTCCTCATCCATGTAGGCAAAGATACGGTCAAATTAAAAGGCAAACATTTTTATCCTAAAGTAAAACAGGGAGATGCTGTTAAAAAAGGCCAGCTGCTTATGGAGTTTGATATGGAAGCTATAAAAGAGGCTGGTTATGTCTTGACCACACCTGTTATCGTTGCCAATACTACGAATTACCTGGATGTCATTGAAACAGAGAAGAAGGCGATTGAGTATCAAGAGGATTTATTGACCGTCGTAGTCTAATCTTAATTAAATGTTGAGGAGGAATTAAACAATGAAAAATACAACTAAATTGGAATTTCCACAAGGATTTTTATGGGGAGGTGCAACGGCTGCCAACCAATTTGAAGGTGGATATAATGAAGAAGGTAAAGGCTTAAGCACTGCTGATGTGATTACGGCTGGAACGCATACGACTTCCCGAAGAATTACACCTATACTGGAAGAAGGAGTGAACTATCCGAGTCACGAGGCTATTGATTTTTTCCACCGCTATCAAGAGGATATCCGCTTATTTGCAGAGATGGGATTCAAGGTCTTTAGAATGTCCATTGCGTGGTCAAGAATATTTCCTAACGGAGATGATGCAGAGCCGAATGAGCAAGGCTTGCAGTTCTATGATCGTGTATTCGCAGAATTGAAAAAGTATAATATTGAGCCTTTGGTTACAATCTCACATTATGAAGCACCGTTTCATTTGACCCAAAAATATAATGGTTGGTCAGATCGCAGAGTCGTAGATTTTTATGTGAGATATTGTGAAGTGCTTTTTAACAGATACAAAGATGTCGTGAAATACTGGTTAACCTTTAATGAAATCAATATTTTAACCTTGTCATTTGGAGCATTCATGGCTGGAGCTATGATGCCGGAGGGGAATGGAGAGCTTGCCCATGCTACAGTGAAGGATGAGCAGGTTCTGTATCAGGCGTTGCATCATCAATTTATTGCCAGTGCAAAGGCTGTAAAGCTGGGTCATGAAATCAATAAGGACTTTAAAATCGGTTGTATGATTGCTTATATGTGTTCCTACCCACTTACATGCCATCCTGATGATATTCTGCTAGCTCAACAAAAGGATAACTTAAGTAATTTCCTATGCTCAGATGTTCAAGTAAGAGGAGCTTATCCGGGATTTGCCAAACGCTATTTTAGAGATCATAACATTCAGATCAAAATGCAAGAAGAGGATGAGGACATCTTAAAGGAAGGTTGCGTAGATTTCTATACTTTCAGCTATTATTCCTCTACTTGTGTCAGTGCCGATCCCAACCAGGAGAAGGTGGGAGGAAATTTATCTATGGGCTTAAAGAATCCTCATTTGAAAGCAAGTGCCTGGGATTGGCAGATCGATCCACAGGGATTGAGATGGTCCCTCAATAACATTTACAACCGATATGAAATCCCGTTAATGGTTGTTGAAAATGGCCTTGGCGCCGTAGATACAGTGGAAGAAGACGGCTCCATTCACGATGATTATCGAATTGATTATCTAAAGCAACACATTGAGCAGATGAAAGAAGCGATTGCTGATGGAGTAGACCTAATAGGGTATACGCCTTGGGGATGTATTGATCTGGTAAGTGCGGGAACCGGTGAAATGAAAAAGCGTTATGGGTTTATATATGTCGATAAGGATAATGAAGGCAAAGGAACACTTGCCAGATCCAGAAAAAAGAGCTTTTATTGGTATAAGAATGTGATTGAAACCAATGGAGAGCAGTTGAATTAAATCTTAGTGCCTGTTTCATAAAAGTCATACCGTCAGCGCGTGCCCATTTTAATCGGTACGCGCTGTTTGAATTTACATTATGAAACGAAAATAATACCTTACATGGATATGCATCCCGGCCGTAACAATGGATTCCCTTCAGGAAACTACGGAGATTGTTTATAGGTAGGGGCTCAACATCATCCATAGTATTTTTAAATTCACTAAACACATGGGATGAAAATGTCGAAATAGAGGATAGGACTTATATCAAAATATAAGGAAGTGGATACATATTATGAATCAAGTAGAAGCTGTTTTGACCGCCATGCCATTTATCAAAGAAGCTGCACGACAAGATGTTTCAATTTCCGTAATGGACAGGGAAAAATTTCTGTTCTTTCAGTCGGGTAAAAGCTTAGTTTGTGACTTCAAAGCTGGCGATCCTCTTCCTGATGTGCACAGAGACTTCAAAATGCTAGTAGGCGGTAAAAAGACCAGAGAGCGTTACGCTGCTGAAGTTTTCGGCATCGCTGCTGATTCTTACTTTCATCCGATTAAGAATGAACAGAATGAAATCGAGGCCGTAATATGTATCACCTATAGTATGGATAATCAAGATCAACTGAAGAAGTTGATGACTCAAGCCGAGGATGTTACAAGCAAGCTAGTTGAAGGGATTCAGCATGTGGCGGCCCATTCGGAGGAGCTTAGTGCGACAGCCGAAGAAATTCTAAGCAATACTAAACAGGCGGTTGAGGACTCCGGTAACGTGACTGAGGTGGCCGGCTACATTAAGGAAATTTCAGAGCAGACGAACTTGCTTGGATTAAATGCAGCAATTGAAGCAGCCCGAGTGGGTGAGGCAGGAGCTGGTTTTGGGGTTGTGGCTACAGAAATCCGAAAAATGTCTACGGGCACCAAGGAAGCAACCGGACGGATTGAACAGTCCTTGCAAGCCGTCAGACAATCGGTTTATAACATGGAACAAGAAATCACACAGATTGCGGTTTCCTCCCAAGAGCAAGCCAAGCTTGTAACGGAATTTATGAATATTATTGATCAATTAAATGTAACCAACCACGGCTTGAGAGGGTTAGTAGAAAAAATTACGGATGATGTTGAAGCAGAATAAAGAATGAAAAAAAGTCTCGGTCTGTGAATTTGTACATTCTGTAATGGAAATGTAGATTACAGGCCGAGACTTTTTCTAATAGTAAATTTTTGCTATAAGATTTAACGCTTATGGAGGAGTGAATGTGACTAAGGACTGGCTTGAGAATGGCATGAAGGAATCTCCAGAGCAATTAGGCGAATTAATATTCTCTGCGATGCCCTTGCCTATAAAAAAACATTTTCATTTAGATGAATAAATGCCGCGTAGAGGATACAGATATGAATTTGAATGAGTTACATGAACAGAGTTACTCCGAACTAGAAGAATATGGAGTACTTGTATTTCTGAAAGAGATTCATTATCCATAATCAAATCTTTTCCGATATAATAATGAAAAGAAGCTAATAGAAGATACTACCTCAGAGAGGTGATTTATAATGGCCGTTAACATCCTCGTACGTAATAATGTAAAAGTGCTGGGCTCAGGCAGCCAAACGATCGTATTTGCTCATGGCTTTGGATGCGATCAGGATATGTGGCGTTATATCGTCCCTAGCTTTATCGACAACTACCAAATCGTCTTATTTGATTACGTAGGTTCTGGAGATTCTCAAATTAAATACTATGATTCAGAAAAATACAGCGACTTACAAGGGTATGCCCAAGATGTGCTAGATATTATGGAAGCGCTAGAATTAAGAAATGTCATATTCGTCGGACACTCCGTTAGTAGTATGATCGGAATGCTTGCTTCTATCCGCAATCCCCAATATTTTGGGCGCATCGTCATGCTCGGTCCCTCTCCTCGTTATGTGAATGACCTCCCCTATTATTATGGAGGCTTCGATAAGAGTGACATCGATGAATTGCTTGATATGATGCAAATGAACTTTATCGGCTGGGCTAGTTACCTGGCACCCATTGTTATGCAGAATCCTGAACGACAGGAATTAACCGAAGAGTTGGAGAAAACCTTTTGCTCAAGAGACCCTCATATTGCACGACAATTTGCGGAAGTGACTTTTTTTTCGGATTGCCGTGTCGATCTCCAGCATGCTTCGGTTCCTACACTGATTCTCCAGTGCTCGGACGATAGCATTGCTCCGATTGAAGTAGGGAATTATTTACATACTCATCTTAAAAACAGCAGGCTTCAACAGATGAGGGCGAAGGGGCATTATCCTCACTTAAGTCAACCTGGAGAAACAAGCGATCTGATTAAAGAGTATTTAGCCAGTGTGTAATATCAGAAGAAAGGCAGTCATGAAATGGATATTCAATTAGATAAAGCTCCCTGTGGATATTTCTCAATCTCAGATTCTGGCTTCATTCAATCGGTGAATCAAACTTTATTGGATATGCTACTTTATGATCGTAATGAATTGCTCGGACGGCCGATTGAATCCACAATGTCTGTTACCAACAAGCTATTTTTTCACACTTATTTTTATCCCTATATTCAGTTGTACGGGCATGTCGATGAGATGTACTTCTCGTTTCGGACAAGTGATCGACAGGATGTGCCTGTACTTCTAAACGGGGTACGCCAGGAACGCAACGGAGAAACTGTTATTGATTGTGTAGTGCTTATGATGCGTAAGCGAATTGAACATGAGAGAGATATTCTGCAGACCAAAACCAAGCTTCAGGAATTATATCAGGCTACGAATGAAGCGAACCAGAAGCTTGAACGGTTGCACGAAGAATATGAAATCAAACAGCAGGAGCTAGAAAGGATTAATCTCCAGCTTGAAACGATGGCATCAACGGACCCGTTAACCGGTCTTAAAAATAGAAGGTATTTCCAAGATCAATTACTAGCTAGCCTCGCGTCCTTTCGTGAGAGTGGAATATCTTTTTCGCTGCTTATCATTGATATTGATCGTTTCAAAAGTATTAACGATACTTATGGTCATCCAGTGGGTGACCTAGTGCTTACGAATCTGGCAGAATTACTGCAATCCATGTCACGGGACAGGGACATTGTCGCTCGGTATGGCGGCGAGGAGTTCGTAATTATTCTTCCGGGCAACGATCAAGAAGAAGCTATTCTTACAGCGGAAAGATACCGCTCCACGACGGCCTCGATGGATTGGGGAGAATATGCTATTACTGTGAGTATTGGTGTGGCAACGGTTATGCAAGAGGATACGGAACAAACGATTGTTCATCAAGCGGATTTAGCTCTGTATGCTTCCAAAAGTGGCGGGAGAAATCGGGTCACTCATTCAGCAAATCTCGTAAAGAGATAGATAAAGTCTTAATAAAGGGAATTAAGAGCTGACGCGCCTTAGAGCTAATTAGCCGAGCCTACCTCTTACGGCGGGCTTTTTATTATAAAAGCCCCGGAATGTCTCCACAGCTTACTCCAATAGGTCTGGTCAAACCATACAAATTCAGCTACTATTATTGATAACGATTCTCATTCGAAGGATCAGGATGAATGAAAACATTTGAGGTGGACGCTTGTGAATTCAAATTCGTTATCATTAATATATCAGCATTATTTGGAAAAGACCCCGTTCAGACAACAGAATGAGCATACGTATATGATTTTACCGGAAGCGGGCCATGGACATATCTACCGAGTTACAACTTATAGCGGAATTGAGATCGTGTATTCGCATATTCAATATCACGAGCCGTATCCGACGAACTTTGCTTCCAGTGGACAAATGATTGAACTCCAATTTGCGCTTTCGGGTCAACGTCATGTGAATGTGGCTGGGTTGGATTATACACTCCCGATGGGACAGGGGGCACTTATTTTTTTACAGGATTTTAAAGCGTGCTTTCATCCTCCGGTTAACGAGCAATACAAATCATTTGCACTTGGCATTCCGATTTCGTTGTTTAATTATGCGGCTTCACAGTTAGCGGCTCGTCGGCAGGTAGCTATTGAATTTAATCAAATTCTTAAGGGAGCTACATTCCATCACTTTAGTTTTGAACTGGATCACAGAAGTATAGTGATGATTGAACATTTGATCAAAGACTTGAAAAGTGTGCATAAATCGCCTTTGTTAATGGAAGCAGCGGCACTTGAGATTTTAAATCGATTTATGATTCAATTATTTGATTTAACACCTATGCCCGAAGGTTTGTCTAAAGAAGATGTCAGAAAGCTGCATATGGCTCGGGAGATACTTGAATCCAGCATGATTGATCCCCCCTCACTGATCACATTATCCAAAAAGGTTGGATTAAACGATTTTAAATTAAAAAAAGGATTCAAAGCCTGCTTTGGAACTACTGTATATGAATATTTGCGCCAAGTTCGCCTCGATTATGCGATGAAACTGCTCCGAAGCCAAGAAAGCAATGTGACTGAAGCTGCGATGGCTGTAGGATATAGCAATGTGAGTGCATTTTCAGAGCAATTTTTCCGGGAATACGGAGTGAAGCCATCGTCCTTAAAGAAGGTATTTTAAAATAAAAATCCGTTTAACCGTAGAATAATCCGTATATAGGCAGTAGAGTGGTGCTGTGACTCGTATACTTCTGCATAGAGAGAATCTATAACAGAGGAGTGTGCGAGGATGAACAGAATAAAAGGGAGCATCTTTTTCAGTGTATTTGTGGCTATGCTAGGGCTCATGCTCATTGCTCCAATTATGCCGCCCCTTATTCGTGAGTTGGGGTTAAGAGAAAGTCATTCTGGGTTAATTATATCGCTTGGCTCCATAACGATGGCCTTAATGGCCCCAATATGGGGAAATCTGAGTGATGCAAAGGGACGCAAGCCTGTGATTCTGCTTGGATTCATAGGGATGTGTGTAAGCTGCTTGCTGTTTACGCTTACTCTTTTTGCAGGATTAAATGGTTGGCTCAGCGGGGGGCTGCTGTTAGTCCTGTTAATTGTTACACGCGGTTTGATCGGCGGGTTTATCCCGGCGGTATTGTCATCCTCCCAAGCTTATATGGGAGATGTGACCGAGGGAGAAGATCGAGGCAGTGGGATGGCTATCATTAGCGCGGCCAATGGACTTGGATTAGTATTTGGGCCTGCTATTGCAGGTGCCTTTACTTTAATAGGCTTGCTGTGGCCTCTATATTTTGGGATTGTGATTGCCGCTGTAGCATTTGTAGTGGCCTTGCTGGCAATTCCGTCTGCCAAACCCGTTATTCAGCAAAAGCCAGCTCGGATTAACCCGTTTCAACTCGGTCTACGAATGTATTTGTTTGCAGGTTTGGTTACGATGATTAGTATTGTGACCATCCAGGTTATAGGCGGATTTTATTTTCAAGATCAATTAGGCCTTTCATCCGAAGAAACAGCAAGAGTGGTTTCCTTTGGACTTATGTTTTCCGGGGCAGCGATGTTGATTGTACAGATCGTTCAGATGAAATGGCTTAAATGGCAGCCCAAGCCGATGATTTTGCTCGGTTCTCTGTTCCTTATTGCTGGTATGCTGATATTCCTCATGTCAGCCAGCATGGTCGTTTACTATTTAGCGTTCTTTATGTTTGGTATAGGTACAGGCTTGCTTATGCCTGGATTTATGGCTGGGGCTTCTCTTTCTGTTAGTAAAGAACAGCAAGGGGGAGCCGCTGGTCTGGTGGCCACTGTCCAAGGCATTTCTGCGATTATTGCTCCTATTTTGACAACGACGCTATATCGGGTGGACAAATATATTCCTTTTGCTCTTATAGCAGCTCTGGTAGCTGTTATGGCCATCATTATGTTGGGGGTAAGAAAGAGAAAAGGGAATAGTGAGCTGGTATCTCAGAAGGCCAAATAAATAATAGAATTGTTTGATAAACCCATAGGCTTCCGTGCTATATTCAAGAGAAGCCTATTTTGTTTGCTGGTTTGAATGATAGTCAAAAGGTCTCAATTTGCTAATTCATAAGCTACATAGTTTAGATATCTATTATAATAAGTTTTAAGAAATAATATGTTTTAAGAAAATTAAGGAAAAGCAGAAGGAAAATGGGAGGATCATGGGAATCCAGCAAAAATGGGTGGTTTTAAACAAAAAAGTACCTCTTATATTCGGACTACGACTGAACTCCTGAGGTGAATGAGAAGGTGAAATCCGATTTAGGGGGGGGCTAGTTAAGGAGGAGTTCATGAAATTGGAGGGATGCAAATGGGTTGGGAGTATGGAATTAAAGTCGCAGATGTTAAGGATATTCAAGTGCTAATGGATCGTTTAGCTGAAGCATTGCCTAGGATTGACGGATATCGGATGCAAAGGGATGAGGATGGCTTTGCCCTGCTTCAGAATGATCTCGATTGGCCTGAGGCGCTCCAAGTTTCAGTGGAAGAGGCAAGGAATATTGAAGGGTTAGAAGATGATGAACCTTATATCTATTGTCTATTTCATATCGGCGGCGGAGATGCTGTGAGGTTGAGGGAAGGAATGTGCAAGGTGCTGGAAGAAGAGAAATGCGCTGCGGATTGGTTCGAGTTGTAGCCGAAGAAAGGAGTGGTGAGATTGAGTAAGAAGGACAAAAAAGAGATTCAGACACTAATCTATCGCTATAGTGGTCCACGAGCCAATATTGGGTATACTTTTGAACCGCTGCGTTATGGGGATACGGATGAACCAAAGCTGGAGGAGATAATCTTTATCTACGCAGATGACTTTGATATCGTGTTGTCTGCGTTAAAGTCCAAATATCCACTTGACGATCCTGATACGGGGGAAACGTATGAGGCTTTTGATCCCTGTTGGGATAATCCGATTCCGGAGTCGATATGGCATGAGATATTAACAGAATTGGATGCTTGGCCTGCCAAGGAGCCGGAATTGCGCATATTTATCGATTCCTTTATAGCTTGGGTCAGAGCACACCTGAAGCGAGCAAATGGTATTATCGTGACTGGAAATCTATAGAGAAAGACAAAGCAATACGTATTTTCGCTCCCCCTCGCTTCAAGGTGCGACCGGACAGCAAGCTGCTGAGTCGAACACCTCGTTCTTTGCAGTGCTCGCGATTATTTCTCCTTTCCTGATCGGCCTAATACTACAATCTATATATAAAAAACAAGCGATTTCCTTTTGAAAGGGGACCGCTTTTTTTGGCATCATGCTGATTTTGATTTCTATATTCAAATAAAACACGACATTTAAATAACATGATGAGTAACTTTAGTGCGCAAACGACAAAATTCGTCATTATTTTTAGTTGTTCAGGACGTGGAAACCGTTCTTGTTCCTTAGTACAATGAATAAAAATAACAAGTGATGAAAAGAAAGGTGACAAAGACACGAGGAATTACGGATAAGGGGGGACAGGCTGTGGCCGTATACACACTACGTAGATTGATACAAATGATTCCGGCACTGCTTGGTATTGTCGTCATTACATTCATGATCTCAAGAGTGCTTCCGGGTGATCCTGCCGTGATGCTTGCGGGGGAACAGGCTACACCCGAGACGATTGAAAATATTCGAAGCAGCATGGGACTGGATCAACCGAAGTACATTCAATTTTTTCACTATGTAGTTGGATTGTTCCAAGGTAATCTGGGTCAGGCTTATCACACCGGACAGTCAGTGGCAAGCGACTTTGCTACCCGGTTTCCAGCAACCATCGAGTTGGCGCTGGCAAGCTTGGTTATTGCGATTCTGGTGGCAATCCCAATCGGCATCCTGGCAGCAACCCGTAAAGAATCGATTGTTGATCACATTTCACGTGTGTTTTCCTTGATCGGTGCATGTATGCCCATTTTCTGGATTGGCCTGTTATTCATTTATATCTTCTATGCTAAATGGGGCATCGCTCCTGCGCCCATGGGTCGAATTAGCGGTGACATCAATCCGCCGACGCACGTTACGGGACTTTATGTACTCGATAGTTTGATGACCGGTGATTTTGTAGCTTTAAAAAGCAGTTTATCCCATTTGGTTCTGCCAGCAGTCTGTCTCAGTACAGGCACTATGGCGATTGTGGCACGGATGATGCGTTCCAGCATGCTGGAAGTGATCGGTCAGGATTTTGTTCGCACAGCCAGAGCCAAAGGTCTGCGCGAAGGAATTGTTATTTATAAGCACGCACTCATTAACGCCTTTATTCCAACACTTACCGTACTTGGTTTGCAGGTCGGTTACCTGATTGGTGGAGCGGTTATTACCGAAACCATTTTTACCTGGCCAGGAGTGGGCAGCTATGTGACGGACTCCATTTTGGCGGCTGACTACGCACCGATTCAAGCATTTACCCTCGTAAGTGCGCTGATTTACAGCTTTATCAATCTTGGAGTCGACTTGGTTTACGGATTGATTGATCCACGTATCCGGTACGAATAATGAACGAAGCACAAAAGTAGGGGGAGGTACTCGGATGAGCACTGCAAGTGATTTGGTGGCAAAAGCGGCTGTACCTCAGCCTAATGCAGCCGCTATACCGAAACGAAAAACCTTTTGGCGATTGTTGTTTGGCAATAAACTCGCTTTAATCGGATTCATCTTTATCGTTGGCTGGACGCTCATTGCCATCCTCTCATCATGGATCGTTCCACATGATCCTTATGTAACCGACCCGGCGAACAAGCTGCTGCCGCCAAGTGCAGAACATTGGTTTGGGACCGATAATTACGGACGTGACATTCTCAGCCGTGTCATTTACGGAGCCAGAATCAGCATATGGACCGGGATGATTGCCGTGTCGATCTCATTTATCATCGGCGTACCGCTTGGAGCCATCGCAGGTTTCTATGGCGGTCGAATGGGCAGCATTATTATGCGCTGTATGGATATTCTGTTGGCTTTCCCGTCGCTGGTACTCGCCATGGCCATTGCTGCAGCGATGGGACCAGGACTGATGAGTGCACTCATCGCCGTGGGCATTGTAGGCATACCCGAATTCGCCAGACTGACTCACGGACAAACCATCTCTCTCCGGGAAAAGGAGTTTGTTGAGGCCAGCCGGGCGATTGGTGTAACGAACGGAACGATCCTGTTTCGCCACATCTTGCCTAATGCACTTGCCCCACTGCTTGTGAATGCAACGCTTGGAATGGGCTTCGCCATCCTCACCTCAGCCAGTCTCAGCTTCCTGGGACTCGGTGTGAAACCCCCGATTGCTGAATGGGGTGCAATGATTTCAGAAGGGCGAGCGTATATCATTTCCGGGGAGTGGTGGATTGTAACCTTCCCGGGTCTTGGAATTGCGACAGCTATTTTGGGCTTCAATTTGCTTGGAGACGGTTTGCGGGATGTTCTTGATCCTAGACTGCGCTCTAGCAAATAAAAATAAATAGATCATTAAAGGGGAGAACGTAAGCCATGTTGAAAAAAAGTCTTTCTCTAATTGTCGTCTTGTCTACGTTGCTATGGACGGCAGGCTGTGCGAGCAATGCTAACAGCCCGTCCGCTTCATCTGGAGAGAAAGGCGCAGATGCCCCATCCCCACCAAAGACGATTACACTTGCTTACTCGGAGGGAGGGTCAACCATGGACCCTGCTGAAGCAAGTGATCTTACATCGGATACCCTTGTACTTGCGCTCTATGATCAGCTTGTGACCTATGGCAAAAAGTCTACGGATAGCGGTGAAGTGGCAGATACGGAAGCAATTAAGCCCATGCTGGCTGAGAAATGGGATGTGTCCGCTGATAACATGACTTATACGCTCCATCTGCGTAAAGACGTTAAATTCCAAAGCGGCAACCCGCTGACCGCCAATTCTGTGTTGTATTCCTTTGAGCGGCTTAAAAATTCCGATTCCGGTAGCTTCCTGTATGGTATGAGCTCCATTAAAACCGCTACAGCGCCTGATGAGCACACCGTTGTCGTTACATTGTCCCAACCCAATCATATGTTTCTGCAAATCCTGTCATTGTACAACTTCTCCATTGTGGATGATGTGCTTGTCAAAGAAAATGGCGATGGCGACTATTTGAAAACACATGCGGCAGGTTCAGGTCCGTTCAAGCTTGAAAAATGGGACCCTGCGACAGAAGCTGTCTTTAATGCTAATGCCAGCTACTGGCAAGGAGCGCCAAATCTGAGCAAAGTAACGATGAAGTTTACCAAGGAAGCTTCCAACCGTGTACTTCTGCTGGATAAAGGCGATGTGGACATGGCGATTGAGATTCCTGCAAAGGACGTTTCGAAGCTGGAAACCAACGCTGATCTGAAGGTTCAATCCAATGCAAGTAACCGGATTCTGTATTTCGCCATGAATAACAAAGTCAAACCTTTTAATGATCCAAAAGTGCGTCAAGCAATTGCTTATGCTATTCCTTACGACCAATTAATCGACGATGTCATGTACGGTCAAGCAAAGCAAATGAAGAGTTCTGTAGCGAGTAACACGCCTGGCTACACCGATGCGGGCTACAGCTACAAGCACGACCTGGACAAAGCAAAACAGCTGCTTACAGAAGCGGGTTATCCTAATGGGTTTAATTTTGACCTGACACTGGGTTCCGGCTTCCAGGACTGGGCAGATGATGCTGTATTGATTCAAGCTGAACTTGCCAAGATTGGCGTAAAGATGAATGTTGTCAATGTAGCCCGTGCACAGTTCCTTGAACAGCAACGAGAAGGCAACCTGACAGCATACATTTCCAAATGGACTTCCTTCGTCAACGACCCTGGTTACCATCTCGGGTTTCTGATGTACAGCGGCGGTTCCTCGAATTATATGCATTATGCTAATGCAGAAGTGGATAAGCTTTGGGAACAAGCAGGCAAAGAGCAAGATGAAAATAAACGTAAAGAGCTGTATGGCAAAGCACAAGAGCTTATAAATCAAGATTCGCCATGGGCGTACCTGTATGAATACAATCGCGTTGTTGGTATGAGCAAAGACGTCACTGGATATGTTTACTACCCAGATGAGGTTATCCGATTCTATTCATTGAATAAAGAGTAAGTTGTGATCTTACCTTATGCCTTCGGTTTTTACAGCCGAAGGCTATCATTTTACACCTGAAGTATGAAGCTGATCCCGATGGATCGTAAAAAATTTAGTTGGCTAAATGAAAAACGTGAAGGGACTGAATGGAAATGACAGATTGGAAAACGTTGGTTCTTGATGAAATAGATAAACGGCAGGACGAATTGCTTGAGCTATGCTCGCGGTTAATTCAGTTTCCTTCGGAAAATCCTCCAGGTGATTCACGCGAAATTAGTCAGTTCATTATGGACTATCTTAAAGAAGCAGGTATAGAAACAACGGTGCATGAATCCGGGCCGAATATGTGGAATCTCATTTCTGATTATGGCGCTGAAACGGCGGACGGAAAAAAACTGATTTTCTGTGGACATACGGACGTTGTGCCAGCAGGGGATCGTACTCGTTGGGATTTTGATCCGTTCTGTGGTGAAATTCGTGATGGCTATCTCCTGGGCCGCGGTGCTTCGGACATGAAAGCAGGACTGGGCGGATTAATATTTACCGTTGCGCTGTTCTCCAAACTAGGCGTACCACTCGAAGGTGCGTTGTCGTTGCTTGTAGTTCCAGACGAGGAAACCGGGGGACATCTTGGAGTACCTTGGGTGCTGGAAAGAAAACTGATTGAAGGAACAGCTGCTGTGATTGCAGAGCCTTCCGGCCCGCAAAACCCGACCATCGGGCAAAAGGGAAGTTGCTGGTTTGAATTTACCGTTGAAGGCACACCGGGTCATGGCAGTTTGCAGCCGATAGCAGGTGAAAGTGCTATTTTGAAGGCAGCAAAAGGGATTGAAGCGCTGCAACAACTGTGGGACATCAAGCCGGACATCCCGGAAGAAGTCAAAGAGATCATTGAAATTTCCAAGCGTTATGCAAGCGAACGGGAGAACCCAAGCTATGGACAAGCGTTTGATCATGTAACAGTGAACATTGGTACGATTCAGGGAGGCACCAAAGTCAATGTGGTTGCAGACCGTTGCACAGTGCAAGTGGATTCCCGTGTTCCATTTGGCGTAGACCACCGCGATGTACTGGCGAAGGCCAAAGAATTGCTTGCAAGTGTTGGCATTGACGCGGAGCCCAAACAATTCGGATTTTATGGGAATGCCAACTGGACCCCTCCAACCGAGCCGATTGTACAGGAGCTTGTGGAATCTATCGCTGAGGTCAGCGGTAAAGAGGCCTATGGCGTATTGCAATGGGCAACCAGCGATGCACGTGCATTCCGCAAATACAACATCCCGGTATTGCAATACGGGCCTGCCGAACTGTCGACCATTCACAATTTTAATGAAAAAGCTCCGGTATGGCAGATCATTCAATCTGCGAAAGTATACGTCTTAACGGCGCTTAAATATCTGAAAACAACACAAAAAGAAGCATAAGGGGATCTGCCGTATGATGAAACAAGTTTTTGAAGTCTATGACCTTTTGGATAGTCCGTTTGCCAGTGGGGCAGAAGTCAAAGCTTATTTGGAACAACTGGGTCAAGCGGAGATTACGGTCTCCACCGTGAAAGGTGAAAAGGGCTCTACGGATTTTATTAAAATTGTTATTGCCGGTAAAACGGGTCGCATTCAGGGAGGCGATTCTCCAACCTTGGGTGTAGTAGGGCGACTTGGTGGACTTGGAGCACGACCGGAGATGATCGGATTTGTATCCGATGGTGACGGTGCAGCAGCGGCAATTTCGGCGGCGGCTAAACTATTGAGCATGGAGTCCAAAGGAGATGTGCTTGATGGAGACGTGATCATCTGTACACATATTTGTCCAGATGCACCCACTCAGCCCCATGATCCGGTTCCATTTATGGATTCACCCGTAGATATTTTGACGATGAACAAATATGAAGTGACACCCGAAATGGAAGCGATCCTGTCCATTGATACGACCAAAGGGAATCGGGTCATTAACCATAAAGGTATTGCCATTTCCCCGACGGTACGTGAAGGCTATGTGCTACGAATTAGTGAAGACCTCGTCGATATTGTTCAGACCGTTACTGGCGAACCGTGTGTCACGTTTGCTGTAACTACGCAGGACATCACACCTTATGGTAACGACCTGTATCACATTAATAGCATTTTGCAGCCAGCAGTAGCAACTTCCGCCCCAGTGGTTGGTGTAGCCATCACGGCTGCTGCTCCTGTCCCAGGCAGTGCAACGGGAGCCAGCCACGAAAGCGATATTGCGCTGGCGGCCAAATTGGCTGTAGAAACAGCCAAAGCTTATGGACGTGGGCAATGCTCTTTTCATTCGGAAAAGGAGTTTCAACATATTACTAAACTGTACGGTACGATGAAGCATCTGCAAACGATGGGCAAGTCTGAATAAGCTTTATTCCCTAAGTTAAAAAGAACATGAAGGTTCAATGATGGACAAGGAGGAGGAAGAGGGCATGGCACAACTGCTTGAAGTAACCAACCTCCGGACGGAGTTCAAGACTGCGGCTGGCACCATCCGGGCTGTGGACGGCGTCGATCTATCGGTTGGCAAAGGCGAAACACTCGGAATCGTTGGAGAATCCGGGTGCGGCAAGAGCATTACCTCCCTTTCCATTATGCAGCTCCTCCCCAAGGGACTTGGGAAAGTAGCCGCTGGTGAAGTCCGGTTTAACGGTGAAAACATGCTGGATTTTTCGGAGCGGAAAATGCGCTCGATTCGTGGCAACGAGATGGCCATGATTTTTCAGGAGCCGATGACTTCGCTAAATCCTGTGTTCAAAATCGGCAAGCAAATTGCGGAGTCTGCCCGATACCACCACGGTGTAAGCAAACACAAAGCGAAAGACATGGCTGTGGAAATGCTGACGAAAGTGGGAATTCCACGTCCAGAAAAAGTAGCCGCTTCTTATCCGCATGAACTCTCGGGCGGGATGCGCCAACGGGTGATGATTGCGATGGCGATGGTGTGCAATCCGAAACTGTTGATCGCCGATGAACCGACAACGGCACTAGATGTAACCATTCAAGCACAGATTCTTGACTTGATGCGTGAGCTGCAGAAGTCCGAAGGAACTTCCATTCTGATGATTACTCATGACCTTGGTGTCGTTGCTGAAATGTGCGATCGGGTCGTGATTATGTACGCCGGACAAGTGGTAGAAGAAACCGATGTAAAAACGCTTTTTAAAGATCCCAAGCATCCGTATACACAAAGTTTGCTTGCCTCACTACCACAGTTGAATAGTGATCAGGAGCGTCTGGCTTCCATTCCGGGCCAGGTTCCCAACCCACTTGATATGCCAAAAGGCTGCCGCTTTGCACCACGTTGTCAGTTTGCCAAGGAAATTTGCCATGCAGAGGCCCCGGAGCTTACAGAAGTGGAACCCGGACACAAAAGCCGCTGCTTGCTACAGCAGGAGGGATATCATGAGTACACTGCTTGAAATACGTAATTTGAAAAAACACTACCCGATCAAAAAAGGACTTTTTTCCAAACAAGTGGGAGCAGTCAAAGCGGTGGATGGTATTAACCTGACTGTACAGCAGGGTGAAACCCTGGCGATCGTGGGAGAATCCGGCTGCGGCAAATCCACAACTGGACGGGCAATTCTCAGATTGATCGAACCGACGGATGGAGAGATTCTGTTTAATGGCACGGATATACGTAAGCTAAACACAGAGCAGCTGCGCAAATTCAGAACGGATATGCAGATGGTGTTTCAAGATCCGTTTGCTTCGCTTGATCCCAGATGGACAGTACAGCAGGTGCTGGAAGAACCGCTCATCACACATGAAAAGCTAAGCAAAACGCAGCTCAAAGAGCGGGTGGAAGAGCTGCTCGAAGTGGTCGGATTGTCTCCTTATCATGCGCATCGTTATCCGCATGAGTTCTCGGGTGGTCAACGCCAGCGGATCGGGATCGCACGGGCACTGGCGCTTCATCCCAAATTTATCGTGTGTGACGAGCCGGTCTCGGCCCTCGATGTGTCGATTCAGGCACAAGTGCTCAATCTGATGAAGGACCTGCAAAAACAATATGACCTGACGTATATGTTCATTTCTCATGATCTGTCGGTCGTTAAATTTATCAGCGACCGCGTGGGTGTGATGTACCTGGGCAAGCTGGTCGAACTCGCACCGACCCAAGAAGTGTTCAGAGAGCCGCTGCATCCGTATACAAAGGCGCTAATGTCTGCGGTACCTGTAGCTGATCCGGAAGCGGAGCGTGATCGGATTGTACTTAAAGGGGATGTGCCCAGTCCAGAAAATCCGCCAAGTGGCTGTGCGTTTCATAATCGCTGCCCGGCAGCCATGGAGATATGCAGCAAAGTACAGCCCATCTTTGCCGAAGCTGCACCAGGGCGGCAGGTAGCCTGTCACTTGTATCCAGCTTCCACGCCCGAACAAGCGCTAGCTGGACAGGCATAGGCTAGCTGAAAAAGAATAGATAAACCTTCTAGCAAGAATCAAGCCTGAATCCATTCAATCGGATTCAGGCTTTTTTATAAGTGTAGCTACTCTACAATCGTACATATTTTTCTAATAGTTCCATTTTAAGATTCAATATAAGGGGTGGAATTTCAACACCTGTAAATCAAGCATATAACATGCAGGGATACAACATTGCGAACAATCAATGGAAGCGTTTTAATTTGAATATAGAAACACAAAAGAAGACCTCAGGGAGGACATAAGAATGCTAAAAGTGAAAGCGCTTAGATGCGAGCATTTAAATAATCCGATTGGATTGGGTTGTCTAAAACCGCGGTTAAGCTGGCAGATCGAATCTGAAAAAATGTATGTTTCTCAAAAACGTTTCCAATTGCAAGTATCCGTTCATCCCACTTTTGAACCGCTGATTTGGAATCATTTTACCTATTCGGACCAATCCATTTTGTTTCCCTATGAAGGCCCCCCACTGGAATCAGGACAAAGATATTATTATCGGGTAAAAGTGTGGGCTCAGGGAGCGGGTGACACAGAACCGGAAGAATCGGAATGGAGTGAGTCCGGCTTTTGGGAGATGGGGCTGCTCCATGAGCAGGACTGGAAGGCACAATGGATCACAGTGAAGGAGCGGAGAATCCATGAACAGTTTCAGACAAGAGCTCCTTTTGCCGCTTCCAAATATTTTTCGGTTGAGGGTAAAGTGAAAAAAGCAGTCATTTATGCTACAAGCCTTGGGCTGTATGAACTGGAGTTCAATGGACAAAGAGTGGGCGACGCCTACTTTACCCCGGGATGGACGGATTATAACGATCGTGTCCAGGTGCAAGCATATGACGTGACTTCTACCATTCGAGAACAACATAATCGAATTACAGCCACGGTGGGAGAAGGCTGGTACAGCGGTTATCTGGGCTGGCAAAAGCGCAAGGACACCTACGGGAACACGAATGCATTGTTATTTCAAATGAAGATTAGTTATGAAGATGGCCGTTCTGAAGTCATTTGCTCTGATTCTTCATGGGAGGAAACGAGCTGTGCCATTTTAATGTCGGATATTTATAACGGCGAAATCTATGATGCCCGACTTGAGCAGCAGGCAGCGGAACATAGCTCCTTAACCGAACGAAAAATGATGCAGGTCGTCTCGTTCCCGTTAAGTCATCTGATTGCTCAGGAGAACGAGCCTGTCCGTGTAATGAACCGATTGAAGCCTGTTGAACTCATTCGAACTCCTAAAGGTGAGCTGGTGCTTAACTTGGGTCAAAATATGGTAGGCTGGCTGGAATTTCAAGTGGAAGCTCCCGAAGGTACGGTTCTGAATCTGGTTCATGGTGAAGTGCTGGATCAGCAAGGGAACTTTTACAGAGATAATATTCGTGATGCAGCGCAGCAGATTACGTACATTTGTAGCGGGAAGGGGACGGAGATATTTAGGCCGCATTTCACTTTTCAAGGCTTTCAATATGTGAAGCTTGAGGGCTTTCCTGATGGCGTTACGATTGAAGATTTTACGGGTGTTGTTCTGCATTCGGACATGGAGACGATCGGGGTGTTTGAGACATCTGATCCAAAGCTGAATCAACTTCAACACAATATCGTGTGGGGGCAGAAGGGGAACTTCCTGGATGTGCCAACCGATTGTCCGCAGCGTGATGAGCGATTAGGCTGGACCGGCGATGCACAGATTTTTGCTAGAACGGCCAGCTTCAATATGAACGCGGCTTCCTTCTTCCGAAAGTGGCTTAGGGATTTGGCTTACAACCAGCTGGAAAATGGGGCAGTGCCTTTTGTAGTGCCGGATGTCCTCAAAGGAACCTTTGCCGATAATATGGACAAAACGACGGCAGCATGGGGAGACGCGGCGGTTATATGTCCGTGGACCCTATATCAATGCTATGGGGATAAGCAAATCTTAGTGCAGCAGTATGACAGTATGAAAGCATGGGTGGATTATATTCGCGCCCAGGGGGACGAAGAATGTCTTTGGGATACCGGTTTGCAGCTGGGAGACTGGCTGGCGCTGGATAGCGAGGAAGGAAGCTATTTTGGGGCGACGGACGGAACGCTGGTGGCTACTGCTTATTTTGCGTATTCGACTCATATATTGGCACAGACGGCCAAACTGCTGAATCGTTATACCGATTACAACACATATAAAAGCTTACATGAGGGGATTAAAACGGCTTTTGCGAACCGCTACTTCGATGACGCGGGCAAACTAACCTCCAATACCCAGACTGCACAGGTTGTGGCTTTGCACTTCGGATTGGTACCAGAAAAGTATAAAACGCAAGTGATCCAAGAGCTCGTACGGCTCATAGAAAAAAATGATATGCATCTGGATACCGGCTTTGTGGGCACCCCCTATCTATGTCTGGTTTTATCCGACCATGGCTATACGGATGTCGCTTATAACATTTTATTTCAAAATGATTATCCTTCATGGCTCTATCAGGTTGAACGGGGAGCAACGACCATGTGGGAGCATTGGGATAGCATCAAAGTGGACGGCTCATTCTGGAGCACCGATATGAACTCGTTCAATCACTATTCGTACGGTTCAGTAGGAGACTTTATGTACCAAAATATTGCCGGAATCGATGTGCTTGAAGCGGGCTATAAAAAATCACGTTTAGCCCCTAAACTGCCTGCCAATCTTACTTCGGCCCATGGCAAGCTGGAGACGCCATATGGCACGCTTGAAGTCCAATGGGAAATCGTGAATAAAGAAATGAAGATGACGGTTCGCGTGCCACATAATACGACGGCTGAGATTACACTTCCGAGCGTTATGGAACCGGATGCACTACAGCAGACCATTGCTATGCAATATCCGTCGATTCAGTATCCTCCTGGAGATGTACCAAAGGAGCTGGCCGGAAAATTAGGTTCTACAGGGGAACAGGCGATTTTCCAAAGGGGCGGAGATCATGAAATGACGTTTACGGTCGGTTCTGGACAGTATACATTCCAATACAGATGCAACTAGAGGCTAAATAACATAGACTAGAGGTGAGAGCTTAATGAATATAAAAAACAAAGTTTTGTTTAAAACGGCGTTGCTATCCATTTCCTTAGTCCTGACGTCAGCGAGTGCCATTTCGGCTGTCATACCGATGATGCTGAACCAATTATCAGGCGTTTCCAGTTCGCTGATTGAAAGCGTAGTCACGATTCCATCTTTCTCGATGATGCTGTTTGTGCTGTTGAGTGGCCCGATTTCTTCCCGATTGGGTAAAAAAAATACAGTCCTGCTAGGGCTTTTGCTTGTAGTCATCGGCGGAATACTTCCCATGTTCACGACGAACATTACATGGATTCTTGCGCTGCGTTTGGTACTAGGTGCAGGTCTCGGGATGTTCAATTCACTGGCCGTCAGTTTAATTAGTGATTTTTTTGAAGGGGATGAACGTGCTCAATTAGTAGGCTTTCAAAGCGCCGTTCAAGGACTCGGAAGCAGCTTGGCTACCTTTGTGGCAGGGCAGCTCGCCCTAATTGACTGGCAGTTCGCTTTTTTATGCTATGGAATCACCATTCCTATTGCGCTATTATTCTTTCTGATCATTCCCGAACCAGAGCGCGGGGAGCCTACAGTAGAGGATTTGACAGAAAAGGGTCACAAGAGCGGGGGAATATCCATACCTGTACTTGGATTAGGGGCTGCACTTTTTCTGTTTATGACTTTTATCATGATTGTATATACCAAAACAGGCATTATGATTGCTGAAAAGAGCATGCCCAATGCTGGTTTTTTAGGAACTGCGTTAACGCTGTTTTCCTTGTCCACCATGATTGCAGGCTTCTTGTTTGGTAGAATCTATAAATGGTTTAGAAATTACGCTCCCTTTATCTCCAGTCTATTAACAGCAAGTGGTTTTGTACTACTATGGTTTGCTCAGAATGTTACCATGGTTACCGTTGCCATGTTGATCATTGGCTTTAGTTTTGCGCTGTTTATTCCTTATATTTTTACCATACTAACTAAAATCGTACCTAAAGGCAGTGAGACGATATCTATTTCAATTGCAATGGTAGGCTCCAATTTGGGAGCGTTTGCTTCGCCTTATGTGATCAAGTTAGTTGGCGTGTTGTCTGGAAATGAAACGGCTTCATTTTCCTTCCTTGTCTCTGCGATTGTATTTACGATTGCAGCACTCCTTTGTCTGGGAATTGCTATTAGAGGAAAGGGAAGCAAAACTCAAGCGGCAGTCCACAGTTAATGGGGAGTCTGAAGGAGGAGTCAGTGTTTATGAACCTTCATGAGTTGGATCAGTTGCTGAGAAACAAAACGGAAATTGAACTTTTACAACAGCAAAACAATCAGGTGATTAATGATCTCTCCAAGGATTCGGAAAATGAGCGATTTTTTGATATGAATCAGAAAATGTATCGAATGCCCGCTTTATTTTTCTTCGGAGAACATGATATTTATATTAGCAAGCACAATAGATTTGCTCCGATGCTGGAGCACATGCATGAATTTATTGAATTAAACTATGTTTACTCAGGTAAGTGCAACCAAATCATAGCAGGCAAAGAAATTCAGCTTTGTGAAGGCCAAGTATGTGTCCTGGATAAGGATGTGCCTCACAGCATCGCTCCTTTGGGAGAAGACGATATACTTATTAATATCTTGCTACAAAGAGAAACGATTTCATCCCTATTTCTGCAGCGGCTATCTAAGAAAAAAAGCCTGATTGGCGAATTTCTAGCCAATTCTGTCCTCCAGCATCAGCACCATAATCACTTTATTATTTTTGAGTCGCAGCATAATGAAAACCTTCAATATATACTGCGTAGGATCTTAATCGAATATTATTCCAGACAAGAGGATTCGATGGAATTGGTGAAGGCTTATTTGCAAATTGTATTTGGAGAATTGGTCCGTGTATTGGAAAGCGAGCATAATATTCACTTAAACCAGCAGGAAAATAATATTACCTCTATTCTGAATTACATGGAAGAGCACTATCAGCATTTAAGCCTACAGCAATTATCTAACCATTTTAATTACAATAGTACGTATTTAAGTAATAAGTTGAAAAAAGTAACCGGTCTTACTTACACTCAGCTTATTGCCAACATTAAACTCAATGCAGCCTATTCTTTGGTAGTGAATACCAATCTGCCGTTCGAAATGATATTTAAGCAGGTGGGATATAACAGCATGAGTTTTTTCTATAAAAAGTTTAAAACAGCGTATGGTTCCACCCCGCAAAATATCCGAAACAAACAGTTGAGGAAATGAAGGATTACAAGGACGTCCAATTCTATTGGACGTCTATATTTGTTATAATATCTGCAAATTCATAAGCTTATGTTTATAAGGGAGGATACATCCTTGGAAGCGATACTACGACGGCATTGGCCGGAGTGGAACGGTACGCTGCAAAAACGAACCGGAGGTTGGAATAATACAACGTATTTTGTTAAGAGTGGTGGGCGAAACGGAGTGCTGCGCGTCTACGATACACACAAGGATCGGGACAAAATTGAATTTGAGCATGCTGTTTTGCAGGAGCTGAGTAAGCATTCACTATCGTTCAGGACACCCATGCCTATTCCGACGGTCACGGGAGAGACGCTCGCTCAACTGGAGCAGGAAAGCGGTAAATATGTGTGTCTGTTCGAATACATAGAAGGCATATCACCCCTGGAGCAGGATTCAAGCTTTGCCTATTCTTTTGGTGAGACTACAGGGGAATTATCGGCAGTGCTTGCGACATTCAATCTTGATATGACTCCAGTCTATCGACCGTATTATGCTTTGCAGCAATCCTATCCATTGTGTAACCGGGAAACGGTTCAAGGCTTTTGTTTACATCCGCCTGAGCCTCTAAAGGATTTGCATGAAGAGCTGCGATTAATAGGAGAAGCTTATGAAGAGATTACAGATTCGCTTCATGCATTGGAAGAGTTGCCGCATCAGCTTGTACATGGAGACTTGAACGCTTCCAATTTGTTAGTAAAGGATTCGGATCGTAGTCTAGTAACTGCACTGCTTGATTTTGAATTTTGCACGCTAGACGTTCGGGTCATGGAGCCGGCGGTCATCTTATCAGGATTTTTAGGACAACCGGAGGAGACGACAGCCATTCGGGATTTTTGCCGGGGCTTCAGCCGCCAGGTTCGTTTAAGCCACAACGAGATTGATGCTTTGCCTATTTTGATGCTACTTAGGAAGGTAGACGTATTTCTTCATTTTTTGAGTCGCTTTCTGGAAGGAACGGATCAGTCACACGTGTTGCAAGAGCAGGTCAAACAGGTCTCTGCCGACTTGCCCCAGCTTTCTACCAGCAGTAGCTGGATTCAGGAGGAGTTGGTCAAAGCTGGAACAGTGTAGGAATAAACGAGCTACATGCTACGTTATGTTATAATCTTTGGGAAAATTGAACCCAGGTGCATTGAGATGTACTTGGAACTGGAGGAACAGATGAATAGTTGGCTAACGAACGCGTTACGACCGTACTTCGGGCTGGAGGTGCTGGAAGAGCATTGGGATGTGGTAGAAATTAAAGAAGGATACTATATTTGTGTGGATGGAGACGTAATTCGCAAGCGAATTTCTTCCACTGAGGATACTTATGGAGAAACCGATGTAGAGATTTTTACTCGTGATCGGGCATTTGTTTTGCCTAAAACGGCTCGTGGCAAAGAGAAAAAGCTGAATTACACAAGTGTTTCGAGTATCAAGGCAGAAGGCGTGACCTTTTCAGCAGGCATTCGAAGGGATCGTCCTCTTAGTTATGTTACTGCTGTGAATAGCAAAACGGGTGTGAAACTCCCTATTACGGGATGTGAGCATTTACATAGTAAAGAAGAAATCATCGATTGGCTTCAGCAATATCCGTCACTTGTGCCCAAGGATTACGATCGCAGGTTGCACCGACTGAAGCATATGAAAAATCAGCGTTATAAAACAATCCCAGGAGATATCTTTCGTGTGGAAATAGACCTATTCACAGATGGATATGTACTGGTTGTTGGAGATTTGCGCCAAATGCAAAAGGATCAGTTGTTTGCAGAGGAGAGCATTTGGAACAGTGTCATGACCATGCCTTTATTTGTGCGTCCATATTTGTTTACGTGTCGTGACCGTTCAACAGCTTTGGAATCTATCACATCCGCCCCGTTATCCGAAACAACCTGGATTGTTATGGATGATTCCTTTATGCGGGGTGCCTACGAGCGGGTTGGACATAAGCTGTTAGTGGAAGAGGATATTGTGTTCCCCATCGGCTATGGCTGTAGTACGGATAGTAGAAAAGAAAAAACATATAGTCTGTCATGGGGAACGGGCACGGTTTTCAAACCGGAAGGGGAGACCGTGTTCAAGTCCTCGCGAAAATTTTCAAATAACGGTGCTTATTCAGGTATCGTTGCCGACTGTTTTGGCTCCTGGGAAGAGCGGGCGTGGCACAAAACGCTGGATAATCCGTTACATCGGGATGAACGTCGAAAAGCACTGGCCGAATTCGGATTCCCGGAAGACATTTCGTATGATGAGTTCAACCGTCAAATGGGAGGACTGACGCGTTCGGAATATCTCGCATATTTGGCAAGAACCTATGGAGGGAAAAAGTGATACAAACGAATTGAATTTTTAATAGGAGGGGCCCATGAAATATCTTAAGGATTGCCCGGAACCAGGCTTGGGAACCTGGTATTTTGAAATAGATTCGGATGGAATAGCTTATCGACAAATTGTTATCCAGGATGACGGCACGTATATCGCCTCTAATCGCAAGCACGAGCAGTATCATTTCTTATTAGCTGAGAAAGCGATTGATGACACGGAGCCCTATTATACGCAAATTACAAAAAAAGAGTTTGAAGAAGTCTGGTCCAATCATCTTCACACCTTCAACCAGGAATGGCATCAAATCAAAAATGCACTGCCCGTTGGGACTAAGGTAAAAGGTTATATTGAAGCATTTTTCCCACATGGCACACTTATTCATATTTTCCAGCACAATGCAGTCGGATTGTCAGACACTCGTACATATGAGGAAAAGACACCATCCGAGTGGATGTATCCGAAGCATGAGGTCACGGCCATTGTAAAAGGATACGACGAAGTGAATCAGTGGGTGATTCTAGAGCAAACGCAAGTTTTCGAAAATCAGTTCACAGGTTGAAAGATGGATATTGGAATACAGGAAGGGGAATGAACAACATGCATACATTAACGGTTGATGAGCTGGTGGATCAGGATAACCATGCATGGGAAGAGGTCAGTAATATCCTGCAAGAAGGGAATAATCCCTATCGCATTATATCGGCAGGATCGGAATCTGCTAGGGGAGATACGCTATACCGTCTGCAGGTGAGTACTAAATCGTACTTGGGAACGGTTGCCTATGAAACAGGCGGGATCATGTTTGATCACGGATGGATCACCTTACTCGGTGCGGGTGGGACTGGAATTTACGGTAGTTTGACTTCGTGGAACGGACTGCAAGAGCCAGCAAGCGTTTCTGCACTTGGAGGAATGCTGATTGTGGCCTATGATGCAGCAGGCGGCTTTTTTGGATTGGATACAGGGAAATTTGGACGCAGCGGCCAAATCTATTATTTTGCACCGGATGCATTGGAATGGGAATCCACAGAGCTGGCCTATTCCGGTTTCTTGAGCTGGTTGGCTGAGGGAGATTTGGGCTTGTTCTACCAGACATTCCGCTGGAATGGTTGGCAGACGGATATGGAGCAACTTCAGCCAGGAGAGGTGTTTTCTTATTATCCGCCGCTATGGACTCAGGAAGGTGGCGGAGAGACCAGCCAAAAATCGCCTATAGCTGTAACAGAAGCGTGGCAGGCGGTAATAGATAGGGGCTAGCCCCGCTAATGGGGAGGAGGAGTAGATCATGAATCATTCCATTCAATCCAAACTGATGCAACTGAATGAAATACTTTCGCGAAATAACATTGACCATTATTACATTTATGATTATACAAGTCGCCCCAAGCTGGTACTAGCAGGTAGTTTTGACTTTAGCTATTATCACAACATAGAGATCACATTTTACGAGGTCTCATTTCTTTCCTGTCCGGGCGGTGTATTTTCAATTGAGTGCTTTAGAATGGCGAATGACAAGGAATTGGAAATATTAAAAACCGTCTCCTATGGATTTGATGAGGGGCCTGTGATTTGTATGGAAGACCAGACGTTTGGCACCCGATTTTTTATCGCTGCTGAAAGCTTGGATTATGAGCTCAAGACCGTTTATTACTATAAGCGTGAAAACCTTCAACCCAACGAAAGCGTGGCTGAATGGGTCGGAGAAGATTGAAAAGGCAGAAACAACAACTCTTAGAGGCATCGAGGGATGGAGGGGCTTGCACATATGTGGAGTATTCAATTTGACCAGCCGTTTGTAAAAAGTCCAGAAGCAACTGAAGACCAAATCACGAATTTTTCAAAAACATGGAACATAAAGCTATCCGAGCAAGAGATTCACGAAATCAAGCAAAGACAAGTGAACCCTTTTCCAAAATCGTCTCCATTGCATGATCAATATAAACCTTTAGATCCTGTGGGCTGGCTTCTGCCCCAAGGGCAATTTCCTGACAGCTATATGGATTTTTTGAAATACTCTAACGGCGGGGAGTTTCAAAATGGTGAACGCTATTTTCAGTTTTTTAATACCGAAGATTTGAGAGAAATGAACCTTGCCTACGAGCTACCGCATTATATGCCGGGTGCCGTGTCATTTGCGATGGATGGGTGCGGTAATCACTATATGTTTGATATGAGAGAGGAACAAAGAAACAACGAGTATCCTGTTCTTTTTGCTCATTCTGGCAGTTTGGGGTATGACGAATGTGAACAGGTTGCCCATTCATTTATAGAGCTGTGTACGGAAAAATCAGCATTGTATTGATACCTGCATGATTTTCCAATATATAACCAATAGGAGATGCCCACTACATTGGACATCTCCTATTGTGCTGTATGCGTGTGTCACGTTTGTAGCGGATATGCGATAAACCATCAGAATCATGGAATTCTTGCATAAAGCTATCTTACATATGTTGTGGCCTGATTGCCGGCATAATCCTCAAGCACGATCTTTAGCGAGCTGGTACGAGAAGTAGGGGTAAAAGTCAGTTCACTTAATTTTGTTCTTCCCCGGACAATGTAAGGAAACTTTTTTGATACATAAGTTACGCCAAATTGTTTGGGCACATCGTTTTCGTATACATATAAACGATGCCAGTCCTTCAAGGTTGGTAGAGCCAGCGTATACGTTGACCCGGTGACTGTCACGTTCTCTTTTGCATAAGGCTCTATCGTCGTGTCTGCGAGATGCCCGGTGTATGCTACAGGCTCATGATTGCCGATGGCGATACGTAGTGTGTAGCGATCACCGTTTGTGGGCAGATCGGTAAACGTAGCCGTTTCAGCGCCAATGTCCGCAGTAATGGTTTTATGGAATACGGTGTCCGTATAGTCGGTGACCAAGGTCAATTTAACCGTTCCGTCCGCTTCTGAGGGATTTTTCCACGTTACTGTAGCCTCACCGTTTTCTTGGGTCTCCACCTTAATGTGACGGACGGCAGCATTCAAATCGTAGCTTAATCGAGCCGGTTCGCTTTCCGTTCCATCAGCCCCAACTGCGGTAAGAATTAATTCACCGGATTTATGGTTTAGGGATTTAATATAATAGGATGAGTCATAAATTCCGCCGATATAGGAGCCGTTCTCATATAGATTGTATTGTTTAACTTTGGCGTAATCCTCAAGATTCCAGCTTACGAGCATTTCGTTCGTATCGGTCAGTGCCTTGGTGATTTTGAAGCCTGTCGGCGCGGCTGGTTTCCGAGCAGAACCGTCCGTTATCTTGATTTGACCGATATTCATCTGATAGTTTTTGATTGTTTTATTCGTGCTATCAAAAGATAAACCGAAAGTTGCAATCTTTTTTCCTTTATAGGCACTCAAATCCAAATTGTGGCTTACCCAGCCCGTGGTTTGTTTGCCAGAGTTAGGGATGCTGAGTTTTACAACTTGGCCGGGGTTATCTTTGAAAATAAGTCCGATACTCAGCACAGAGCTGTCATCGGAGGAAGGCTTATTGTACGTGATGGATAAGTTTGAATTTTTATTTACCGACAGATCCGTTTTATACAGGCGTAAAAAGTTATCTGAATTCAGCTCTCCGTTAACGATGAGGGAGCTGCCACCCTGATAGGCGCCCACAGGCTGATAGGTAAACCGAGTACCTTTGGTGTAATTCGGGCCATAGTCGTAGTCAACCGAGAGCGGTTTACCTTTGGTATCGAGCCACCATTGCCAAGTCACCGGGATATCTTGAATGTTAATGTTGGACCATTCCTTCGGATTGGACACAACTCCATTCACCACATACTGCAAGCCATGCCCGGTATTGAAGCTGCTATTAAAATGGGGGCCACGGATGACAGAACGTTCGGCGATATATGCCGCGATACCGTCCCAGTTTGCGCCCGAAGCTTTTACATCAGACAAATCTACACTTGAGTTTCTTTGTGCACGGACGGGATTCTGATTTGGACCAGACCACCAGACACGGTCGCGGATAAAGGTCATCCATTGATACGCATTGTCAGCTCTGCGATTGGTATCCTGCCCGCCAAACTCTTCATCTAGCGCATTATGTGTGAAATCTGCTCCCAACGTTGCGATACTGTTCATCGGCTGCCCGTTATCACCGATATTCAGACGAAGATCGTATTTTTGCTTCCATCTGCCGAAGTCACCGTTCCCGCCCTCAATACCGGCAAAAACGGTTTTAAGAGGGTCCAGACCCAATTGCTTGGCATGGTCGCGGGAACTTTTCAGCTTCGCTTTGTCCCACCAATAATTCAGAAAAATAGAATCGGATACCTGTCCGTATTGCTTGTCTTTGACAAACGGACTATTCACAGCATTAAACTCATTTTGATAAGCGATTTTACCGGTTTCGTTTACGGTGGAGTCGTACCATTGCACATACATGCCCTGATCCCGTAAATATTTCATAAACTGCTTGTAACGCGGGATGTCCTCCTTAGCTACGCCTTTTGAGGCTTCTTCCTGGTTAATGAAGTAGCCGTCATAGCCATAATATTTCGCCATTTCGATCAATTTTTTGGCTACCGGAAATCCGCCCTGAGCATCCTGCACGAGCATGTGCTTATACGTTTGTGGTCCACGGTCATTATCCGAGAAAAAAATACAGGCGATGGAGAGAACACCGTTTTTGTGCGCCGCATTCGTATAACCCGGATTTGGAATGTTCAGAATGCCAAACTCAAACCACTTTTCCGTCCAATCCTTTTGGGGATCGTATAACTCTTCGGGGACATGGGCGGTAGGCATGCCATGCCAGTAGCCATAATAGTCGGTATACTGCCAATAGTTAAACAAGTATTGACTGAATTTATTGGTATAAGGATAGCTATCGAAAAAAGCGTTTCCATAATCGCCGCTGAGTGTAAACATTTGCGTGTCAGGGCTTAAAGCAGGCTGAGCTTGTGTGGCTGCAAAGGGGCTGTTTCGTTGTTGTAGTGGGACACGGGCGCGAAGCATATCTCCATAGACATCTTGGGTAGGAGTCCAGTCCAAAATATGTGAGCTGGCGTATCCATGCTGATAAGGTTGATTCGGCCCTTTGGCGCTTTCTCCTTCATACGGGAGGGTATCGCCTGCATACACGGATGGAGAGAGGGTTTGACTTAACAGGACAGAAGTCAAAACCAGAGCAGTCCATTTTAAAGCGAACTTGTGAACCTTGTTACGTTTCATAGCTCATCCCCCTAACGAGTATTTATCCCCCTAAAGATAATCAATAAAACGGTTTTAAAATAGAGGCTAAATTAAAGATATGGCGTTTAAATTAAAGAAAATCGCGCTTTTCATGAATGCGCTTACTTTTCTCCTGCGAAGGAATGGTATACTTTATTTACGCATCAATGATTCCGGAGGGCTTATACCATGAAAAGGGGTACTAGATACACTGCTTATTTTAAAAACAACATGTTCCTGAGGATACTAGTGTTGTTCTCCTGTATTGCGATTTTGTCCATAATTACAATTGCATATGTCACGTATTTATCCATTTCGCAATCCATTGTTCGGCGGGAACTGGATACCCAGAAAGCAGCTATGGAAAGTGTTGACCGCTATATCCATCTCCGGCATGAATCCGTCCAGAACATGGTGCGAGATATGTACCGGAATGAGGTTCTCTCGATGAATGTTTCCTTTTTTATGGACCACGCGTATTCCGAATATGTACAGCACCGCATGGACGAAATGTACATGGAGAGCCATGATTATTCAACAGATGTACTCACCTATTTTAAAAATTGGTTGGATGAAAATAGCGATATCAGCAATTTGATTTTGTACAGTGCCGACCAGCAATATCTCTCTACCTTCAATGAAAGCAAGCAATTCAAGCAATTCCCGGTGCATGCGGCGCGTTCCTTTGTACCGGATGTGATGGCTGCCGAAAGCAAAAGCGTCTCTGCTCCGAATTACTGGATTCGGAAGGCGGTCGATCAGTGGAGCCCCTCGTTATATTCGTTACAAGTCCCCATTAACAATAAGCAAACACTCAAAAATACCGGTCAGCTTCTAGTATTTCTAAATTCCAAAAGTATCTCCAATGCACTTGCCAGCTACGGGAACAACCTGAAGGGAGAAATTATCGTTCTGTCCACCCATGGAACCGTTCTGTTCGATTCAAGGAATAACTATTACGGAAAAACGTACCCATATGTGGAAGTGACCCGATCATTATATGACGATGTGGATTCCGATGCCGGGATCATTCAGGCGAAGCAAAATATGTATATTAACAAGCTGATTTCTCCGGACGAAGGGTATGTCGTGATTGGCGCTGTCCCTAATGAGGAAATGGCGGAATCGTATCGGGGTATCCGTAATACGATTTTGACAATCAGTGCCGTTTGTATTCTATTTGCTGTGTTGTTCCCTGCCTTTTTCGTCATTAACTTTGCTAGACGAACGAATCGAATTATTAAATTCACCCGTCAGGTGAAAAATGGCGATCTCACGGCCCGCATCCATGACCCCCAAGAGGATGAGCTGGGACAAATCTCTCGAAGCTTCAACGATATGCTGGACGATCTTAATCTATATATTGAACGGGTGTATAAAGCAGAGATCAAGCAAAAGCAAACGGAGCTTGTTGCCTTGCAGGCACGTATTCATCCACATTTTTTGTATAACACGCTTGAAGTGATACGTATGAGGGCGATTTCCCAGGGAGCCAAGGATGTAGGAGAAATGATCTATAGCTTATCGGTATTGTTCAAAAGCCTGGTTCAGCAGAAAAAAATATACACGCTTAAAGATGAATTGGAGGCTTGCAGATTATATCTTGAGTTGTTCAGAATACGCTACAAGGAAAGGTTCAATTACACGATTACGGTCGACCCCGAGTTGTATACTCGTTCTGTCATGAAGCTGATGCTTCAACCCATTATTGAGAATTATATTGTTCATGGTATCCAAAGCGACCGGAATGATAATGTGCTGACCATTGATGTGTGTGAAATGGGGGAGGTTCTGCTGGTTGAGATCCGTGACAATGGGAAGGGCATTGAAGGGGAGCGTTTGAAACAGATTCTGGAGGAACTGGAACGCCAGGAGGAAGACGGACAAATGTTTGGACTACGCAGTGTGCACACCCGACTTCGGTTTTTACACGGAGCCGATTCCGGGATTGAACTGGAGAGCCGCAGCGGCGAGGGAACGACGATTCGGGTACGATGCCCTAACAGAGAAGGGATGGATGCCATATATGTATAAAGTATTTATTGTAGACGATGAGCCTTTTATCATTGAGGGATTATACGATATTGTGGATTGGACCTCTTTTGGGCTAGAAATTGTCGGACATGCGGAAAATGGATCTTTGGCGCTGGAAGCGCTGGCCTCCAGACCCGTGGACGTACTGATTACGGACATTTCTATGCCGACGATGGATGGTCTCAGGCTGATTCATGAGGCGAGAAAGCTGCATGCCGACTTGAAGGCGATTGTGTTGAGCGGATTTAATGAATTTGACTACTTGAAGGAAGGCATGAAGCTGGGCATCGAAAATTACCTTTTGAAGCCGATTAATGTGGAGGAACTGGAATCCACTTTATGCAATACAACGGAGAAGTTGGACAGGTCCCGGTTGGATCAACAATATGAGACGTTTGGGGTGCAGGTTCTCAAGGAAAATACGTTGTACCGTTGGCTGACAGGACAAATTGCGCCTACAGAATTCAGGGAACGTGCTGAATTGATAGGTTTTTCGTTAAATATCCCCTTCATGGAGGTAGCCGTGTTACGGACGGAAGGGGATTCGGCAGGAATGCATCAACAGTTAAGGCAGTACATTCAACACCAGCCCGATTTAACATTGTTTCGCGATGTTGATGCGGTTAGTGTAATCATTGCCGCACTACCGAATTATGATGAGGGCAGACAGGACTTGTTAACGTTGTTGGAGGATTTTTCTGTTCAGTGGTCGACGGACGGGGAAGAAACGGTGTATATCGGGATAGGCAGCGCCGGTTCGCTTTCTGCAGCTCCACGCAGCTATAATGAAGCTAAAAAATCTTTGGAATATTTTATGATATATAATGACCGCCGGATCATTGACTATACAATGCTGGAGGAGAGCGAGGGCAACGTTGGTGAGACTTGTTCCATCGACTGGAAGGATTATGTGAAGCTGATTATAGCAAGAGACCTAGATGCGCTTACCGCACGAATTCAGAGTGATTTTGAGCAGCTTCAGCATCTTGAAAGTGTTACCCCGGATGAATTGCGGAATATGGCGCTGGAGCTGGTGATCCGGTTCAAGATGGAGCTGGAGAGCATCAAGCATTCCAATGAGTCGGAACGGTTTCAGCAGGGGCTTCACCAGATAAAATGCTGTACGACATTGGCAGAGCTGGTGAGTGCGCTTCAGCATGTGGCGACAGAGACGGTGAATTCACTGCTGCAAGATATGAAAAACCCTATCGTAAGTCAGGTGCTGTCCTATATCCATGTTCATTATGCCAAGGAGCTATCATTAAAAATATTAGGATACCAGTACCACCTTCATCCCGTTTATCTCGGTAAGTTGTTTCATAAGGAAACGGGCGAAACCTTTGCTGAATATATCAATCAGTACCGGATTAAAAAAGCCAAGGAACAGCTTAAAAACACCAATCTCAAGGTACACGAAATTGCGCGGAACGTGGGGTATTGGGAGACGGGATATTTTTATAAGCAGTTCAGAAAATATGTGGGCATTTCCCCGACAGACTATAAAGGATTGGGATAAATACCAGGTGTACATGGATTTCTTTAATTTGTACCTTGGTTTATTAAGTTTATCTTCTTTATGAAAGTGCTTACATTAGTTAAGGTTAACGTAGTTGCTTCATAAATGAGGATTTTGCAAAAATCCCATAAGCGACTTCCAATGAACAAGATAGGGTCAAATTCCAATTCATAAGGGAGGATCATACATGGGTAAAAGCAAAAGAAGCTACTCGCTTGTTCTAGTGATGTGTATGGTGTTGACGCTCATTCTCAGTGCTTGTGGAGGAAGCAGCGGTGGCGGGGAAACGACGAATGGAGGAGCGGAAAAACCGGTAGAACTGATCTGGTACACCATTGGTACGCCTCAAAAAGATGTCGATCGGGTGATGGAAGAGGTTAGCAAGTATACCCAAAAGAAAATAAACGCCACGATCAGAATGAAAATGGTCGATTGGGGCGACTACCCGCAAAAAATGCAGGTGAACGTAGCTTCGGGAGAGCCAATGGATATTGTATTTACGGCTTCCGGTGGCTTTGATTATGTGCAAAATGCCAGAAAGGGCGCATTCATGGAACTGGACGACTTGCTTGACAAGTACGGTCAGGATCTTAAAAAGACAATTGATCCTGCGTTTCTGGAAGGCTCTAAGGTGGATGGACATCATTATGGCATTCCTGCCAACAAGGAGCTTCCGCAGCAAGAGGTATGGCGGTTCAATAACAAATTGCTGATGCAATACAAGCTGGGCCTTTCAAATGTCCGCTCATTGGATAGCCTGGAGCCTCTGCTCAAAACGATTAAAGGAAATGAGCCTGGCGTAACTGCATTCGGCATGGACAAAAACTATGTTCCATATGTTCCATATGACTATATCATTCAAAACCTGCCGATGGCTGTCAAACTGGATACCAAGGATTATAAGATCGTAAACATCTTGGAAACGCCTGAAATGAAGCAGGCGCTGAAGACGATGCATAAGTATTACAAGGCCGGATACGTATCACCGGAAGCTGCAACCACAGGCTCGACCAATGATTTAACTACGTCCGGGAAATGGTTTCTGGATCGTGCGCAAACTCAACCGCTGGCCGATAACCTGTGGTCTGCAAGCTACGGCTATCCGGTGATATCGACACCTGCCAGCGATCCAATTGTGACCAATACGTCTGTACAGGGCTCCATTATGGCGATCTCGGCAAACTCGGCAAACCCTGAAAAGGCGATGCAGTTCCTGAACCTGCTGAATACAGATCCGGTATTACGTAATATGGTTGATTCCGGTATTGAAGGAGTGCATTACAAACAAACAGATGGCCAGTATATCGAAAATCTGGCTAATTCCAAAAACTATGATATGCCTTCGTATTCACTAGGCAACAATATGCTGTTGTATCTGAATCCGAATGATCCGGCTGATAAATGGGAGCAATTCAAGAAGTTCAATTCGGAAGGAAAAAACTCTCCAATCCTAAGCTTCAACTTTGACAGCAGTAAAGTATCTGCGGAGATGGCAGCCATTCAGAACGTCAAAGAGCAATTTTGGGCTTCGCTGATGACAGGCACGCTGGACCCGGACACGAATCTCCCGAAAGTGATTGAGAAATTCAAGCAGGCTGGTCTGGATAAGGTGATGGTGGAAGCGCAATCCCAGCTTGATGCCTGGAAGGAAAAAAACAGCAAATAATACTTTAATTCGTGAAATATAGAAGAGATCGGGCGGGTGTAAGTTACGCCCGGTCTTTTTCCAATAGCTATTTTAGCTGCTTTTCTCTTAACAGATTGGGGGGGATACCTATGGCCGCATTTTTCAAAAATGTGATGAGAAACAAAGTTATGCTGTTCATGGTGCTGCCCGGCGCTATCTGGTTCTTCTTCTTTTCATATCTGCCGCTGGTCGGGACAGTGGCTGCTTTCAAGCAATATCGTTTTAACAGGGAAGGATTCTGGGCCAGTATTTATACGAGCAAGTGGGTGGGTTGGGATAACTTCAAGTTTCTGTTCAATAACAACGATGCCTATGTCATCACGCGAAATACCCTTTTGTATAACCTGGTCTTTATTATTCTCGGACTTGTGTTTTCGGTAGCTATGGCTATTCTGCTCTCCGAACTGATTAATAAACGATTGGCGAAGCTGTACCAGACAGGGATGTTTCTCCCGTATTTCCTGTCATGGGTCATTGTGGGCTACTTTGCCTTCAGCTTTCTGAGCATGGATCGGGGGATGCTGAATCAAATTCTCGCAGGGTTCGGCATCCAGCCGGTTCAGTGGTATTCGGAGGCCGCTTATTGGCCGTACATCTTGATTCTAGTCAGTCTATGGAAGGCGATCGGATATAACAGTGTCGTTTATCTGGCTTCGATTTTGGGGATCGACAAATCCTTGTATGAAGCAGCCATGATAGATGGAGCCAGCAAGTGGCAGCAAATTCGTAATGTGACGCTCCCTTTGCTCTCGCCAATCATTATCATAATGACACTGCTTGCGGTTGGTCGGATTTTTTATGCTGATTTTGGTTTGTTCTATCAGGTTCCAAGAGATTCGGGCACCTTGTATTCGGTAACGAACGTCATCGACACCTATGTATATCGCGGGTTGAAAACGACAGGGGAAATTGGGATGAGCACAGCCGCAGGTTTGTATCAGTCGGTGGTTGGCTTCGTTCTCGTCATCCTATCCAATTATGTTGTGCGAAAAATAGATAAAGATAGCGCTTTGTTCTAAAAAAGAGGAGAGGGGTGTGGACTATGGCTTCCGGAAAAGAAAGAAAAAAACGAGATTTCCATCATATTTCACGGGGCTGGAATGTTGTTCTGAATGTGGTAGCAGGGTTGTTCGCGTTCTTGTGTGTATTTCCCTTTTTGTTCGTCGTCATTATTTCCCTAACCGATGAGAAAACGCTGGCGCGGGACGGATATCGGTTACTCCCAGCCCAATGGAGTCTGGAGGCTTATCGTTTCATATTTCGTACCAGTGATACGCTACTGCGCTCCTATGGGGTGACGATTGCTGTAACGGTCATCGGTACGGTGATCAGTCTCATTCTTATTTCATTATATGCGTATGCTATTTCACGAAAGAGCTTCCGTTATAGAAGATTTTTTTCGATTTTTGCAATTTTAACTATGCTCTTTAATGGCGGAATGATCCCGACCTATATGGTCGTTTCCCAATTGCTCGGGCTTAAGGATACGATTTGGGCTTTGATTTTACCGCTGGCTATGAATGCCTTTTATATTATGATCCTACGCACATTCTATAGCACCAGCGTGCCAGATGCCATCGTCGAATCAGCCAAAATAGATGGAGCAGGCGAGTTTTATACCTTTTTAAAAATTGTGCTTCCGCTCTCTCTGCCTGGACTTGCGACCATTGGTTTATTCAGCACGCTTGGTTACTGGAACGATTGGTTTAATGCCCTGTTGTATATTGACAATCCCAATCTGGTGCCACTTCAGTCCATGCTGATGCGGATTGAATCCAGCATTCAGTTCATCCAGCAAAATTCGCAGAATAGCTCTATGAGCCTGGCTGCGCTTCAATCCATTCCGCAGGATACTTCACGAATGGCGATGGTAGTACTGGCGACGCTACCTATTATATTCGCTTATCCATTTTTCCAGCGTTATTTTGTGCAGGGGCTTACGGTTGGGGCTGTGAAGGAATAACAGGGGAGGAGAGGGCATGACCATGTTGATTTATAAAGATAAAAGCAAACCGATCGAAGAACGGGTGGAGCACTTAATCGGTTTGATGACCATAGAGGAAAAGGTGGGACAGCTTGTGCAGCCCTTTGGCTGGCAAGTGTATGAGCACATAGATGGGGAATTGTCCCTACATCATGATTTCAAGCAGCAGGTGCAAAATGGGGGAGTTGGTTCCTTATACGGGGTACTTCGCGCTGATCCGTGGACCGGGGTGACCTTGGAGAATGGCTTATCTGCCAAGCAAGGGGCGGAGGCTGTGAACTTGATCCAACGCTATGCGGTAGAGCATTCCCGGCTGGGCATCCCGATACTGATCGGTGAGGAATGCTCTCATGGGCATATGGCGATTGACGGCACTGTGTTTCCGGTTCCGCTGTCCATTGGCAGCACATGGAATGTCGATCTGTACCGCGATATGTGCCGTGCGGTTGCGAGTGAAACTCGCGCTCAGGGTGGGGCGGTCACGTACTCGCCCGTGCTTGATGTTGTACGTGATCCGCGCTGGGGACGCACAGAGGAATGCTTCGGCGAAGATCCTTATCTCATCGGTGAATTTGCTGTTGCCGCAGTGGAGGGGCTTCAGGGGAAAAGCTTACTCAGCGAACATAGCGTAGCTGCTACATTAAAGCATTTTGCAGGCTATGGCAGCTCGGAAGGCGGACGTAACGCCGGACCTGTGCACATGGGCTGGCGCGAGCTTTTGGAGGTGGATCTGTATCCATTTCAAAAAGCGGTGGAAGCAGGGGCGCAATCTGTTATGCCAGCCTATAACGAAATCGATGGGGTCCCGTGTACAGTGAATGCTGAGCTATTGGACGATATTCTTCGTCAGGCGTGGGGATTTGACGGTGTGATCATTACGGACTGTGGCGCGATTGAAATGTTGGCGAGCGGGCACGATGTGGCCGAGGATGGATCGGATGCCGCTGTGAGGGCGATTCGCACAGGGATTGATATGGAAATGTCCGGCGAAATGTTCGGAAGTCATTTGGCCGAGGCGGTTCGCATTGGCAAGCTGGAGACGAGTGTGCTGGATCGGGCGGTTCGCAGGGTGCTCACGCTAAAATTCAGGCTGGGTCTGTTTGACAAACCGTATGTGGATGCGAAACGAGCGGAGCAGGTGATTGGTCAGGCGGAGCATATTCGCCTGGCTCGTCAGCTTGCGACCGAAGGGCTCGTGCTGCTTAAAAACGTCGATGGAACTCTCCCGCTGTCAAAAACCTCCAAGCGTATTGCGATCATCGGGCCGAATGCGGATCAGATCTACAATCAGCTGGGAGATTATACATCACCGCAGCCGAGATCCCGCGTGATAACTGTACTTGATGGTATCCGTAGCAAGCTAGGCAAGGATCAGTCTAACGTTCTGTATGCACCTGGCTGCCGGATCAAGGGAGAGTCCCGGGAAGGTTTTGAAAACGCTCTAGCATGTGCCGCTGAGGTCGATACAGTAGTGATGGTGGTTGGAGGGTCCAGCGCCCGTGATTTTGGGGAAGGGACGATTGATCTCAAAACAGGGGCATCGAAAGTATCGGAGCATGACTGGAACGATATGGAATGCGGTGAAGGCATCGACCGGATGACCTTGGGGCTTGCGGGCGTACAGCTCCAACTCATGCAGGAGATCTACAGTCTTGGAAAGGAACTGGTCGTCATTTATATGAACGGTCGACCGATTGCTGAGCCGTGGGTGGAGGAACATGCGCACGCCATTATGGAAGCATGGTATCCCGGTCAGGAGGGGGGGCATGCAATCGCGGATATTTTATTTGGGGATGTAAATCCTTCGGGACGTTTGACCCTCTCCATCCCTAAGCAGGTCGGTCAGTTGCCGGTATATTACAATGGCAAACGTTCCCGGGGCAAGCGGTATCTGGAGGACGATTCCGAGCCGTGCTATCCGTTCGGCTACGGTCTCAGCTACACGACATTTAGCTATGAAAGGCTTACATTAAGCACCAATTCGATCCGAGCGGACGAATCCGTTACGGTTACAGTCGATGTAACCAACACGGGTGAACGGGAAGGGGCTGAGGTGGTACAGCTTTATATCTCGGACATGGTGAGTTTGGTGACCCGCCCAATCAGGGAGCTCAAGGGCTTTTGCAAAGTTGTATTAAAGCCGGGAGAAACACGGACGGTTGAGTTTATTGTAGGCTCCGACAAGCTGCAATATATAGGGTGTGATCTACAGCCAGTCGTTGAGGCAGGGCGATTTTCTATTCAAGTAGGCAGGCACTCCAAAGATACCCTGTGTGCCGAATTGATCGTACGGGAGGATGAATAATGGAGCGTATCAAACGCCTGATTCGGGAATTGTCGGAATGCCAATGGCTGGAGAAGCTGGATTTGCGAAGCTGGAACATTACACGCTCCACTTACCAAACACCAGGTCAATACGAAGACGCCGCACCTTTATCGGAAGGACTGGACCTCAAGCGATTCCCCAGCAGTCAGGGGACGACTTATTTTTTTCAAACGCAGTTGGATGTACCGACAGCGTGGTTGAGAGAGCCTTTTGGATTGGTGTTTGAGTCCGGGGGAGAAGGATTGCTGCGAGTCAATGGTGCTTCCCATCACGGGCTTGATCGCAACCATACCTATGTCACGCTTAATCCGCAGACCATCGGGCCTTCACCGGTATTGGATATAGAACTGTTTGATCCTGTACCCGAACCCGTTGATCCACTTAATCGGCAGGCTGTCATTCAACCTCCGATTTCTTCTATTACAAGCTATCTTGTACGGCCAAACAAGCCTGTGCAGAGTCTGATGTATACCATTACCGTTATTAGCGAAGCCGCTCTACTGCTACCTGAGGGCGATATCCGCAAAATGCGCCTGCTGAAAGCTCTGTATGGGGTGATGGATTGCTTTGCGAATTTGGAGGAAGACGCCATTCGAGAAGGGGGAGCGATCTCAGCGACAGAAAAGGAGCTCATTCAGCAAGTTCAGGAGATCGGCGGAAATGCGCAAGGTTTGGAGCACATGGTAGGACAGTCGCACATTGACATTGCCTGGCTGTGGCCGATGCGCGAGACCGTACGGAAAACAAGCCGAACCTTCTCAACGGTGGATGCGCTGATGGATGAATACCCGGCATATCAATATGCACAGAGCCAGCCGCTGCTGTTCTCTTTTGTAAAGGAAAATGATCCAGAGCTGTATGAACGGGTCAAAGGGAGAGTCGCCGAAGGACGGTGGGAGCTGGTTGGGGGAATGTGGGTAGAGCCTGATTTGAACCTGCCCAGTGGCGAATCACTCATCCGCCAAATGCTGTATGGTCAGCGTTTTTACCAACAGGAATTCGGCAAAACCTCTCATATTGAATGGCTACCGGATACGTTCGGCTACTGTGCGTCCCTGCCGCAGATTTTAAAGCATGGGAAGATAGACTATTTTATGACGACCAAGCTCGGCTGGAATGATACAAATGTGTTTCCTTACGATTTGTTCCACTGGGTGGGCATCGATGGTACTTCGATGTTGTCCTACCTCAATCATGGCGTGAATGAAAATACACGGCCACAGGACATTCATGACCATTGGCAGTCCTATCGTGAAAAATCCGCTCATCCTGAGCACATGTTGCTCTATGGACATGGAGACGGCGGCGGTGGAGTTACGCGTGAAATGCTGGAATATATAGAGCGTTCTCCGCTAATGGTGGGACTACCTGCGAGTCGGTTCAGCACGGCGGGGCAGTTTTTCGCAGGCATAGATCAGGCGCATCCGAAGCTTCCCCAATGGCATGGTGACTTGTACCTTGAGTTGCACCGGGGAACCTACACGACCCATGCTCGCAACAAACGTAATAACCGGAAAGCGGAGGGAGTCTACCGCGAGGCAGAGCTATGGAGCACGTTGGCATTACCAAAGCTGGAGCCGAAGCAGGTGCAGGACATCTGTTCGGCATTGCATGAGGGCTGGAAGTTGATTTTGTTGAATCAGTTCCACGATATTATCCCCGGCTCTGCGATTACCGAGGTTTACGGCACTTCGGATAAGGAGTATCAGCAAATTTTCGAATGGGGACATGTCGGACTTCAACAGGGGATTACGACGCTGGCGGCTCAAGTGAGCACGGAAGGCTCGAGAACAGGAATGCCGTATCTTGTGTTTAACAGCCTGGGCTGGAGCCGTACTGCCGTGATCCATATCGCTATGGAATCGGCAAAGGGATTGTATGCCTACCACTACGCTAATGATGAAGCCGAGCGGCTGGACACCGATGTGGAGGAAGGCGGCATTTCGGTGCGTATTCCGGATATTCCTGCACTGGGCTACAAAACGATTTGGTTGGAGCGAGAACAGGCTCAAACAGGTGAGAAGCCCGAGATAGCTGTGATATCTGGATCGCTGGGGGATATCTGGGAGACGGGATTTTATAAGGTGCAATTTAATGAACGGGGCGAAATGATTCGTCTGCTGGATAAAGCGGCAAACCGTGAAATCTTGAAGCAAGGGGAACGGGCAAACCGTTATTATTTCTTCCATGACCGTCCAACGCTGTGGGATGCATGGGATTTGGATGACCGCTATGAGGAACAGGTAGCAGGAGAAGCCGAGTTGCTGGAAAAACAAGTAGTGCTCCAAGGGAAAACGAAGGATGTGCTGCGCTTCCGATGGCGAATCCATCAATCTGAAATGACACAGGATGTGATCTTTTATCATCATGAACGGCGAATTGATTTCAAGACGCATGTGAGCTGGAATGAAGCGCACAAGTTGCTAAAGGTAGGCTTTCCTATAGATGTGGTTACGGACAAGGCGACATATGAAATTCCTTTTGGTGCTTTGGAGCGGCCGACCCATCGGAATACGAGCTGGGAGCAGGCGCAGTATGAAGTGTGTGGACACCGATTTGCGGATGTTTCCGAGCACGGGTATGGCGTGAGTTTGCTCAATGATTGCAAATATGGCTACGACATTCAAGACAGCACCATGCGTCTGTCTCTGCTGCGTGCACCCAAATGGCCGGATAAAGATGCCGATCTGGGCGAGCACGATTTTACGTATTCGCTATATCCGCATGTGGGAGACTGGCGCAGCGCCCATACTTTGCGTCATGCGGCTGAGCTGAACCAAGATATGCCTGTTGTGCAACAGCAAAAGCACAGCATGGGAGTGCTGCCGAGCAGCGGATCGTTCATTAACTTTGATAGCCGTCACGTTGTGCTGGATACGATCAAGCCGGCCGAAGATGGACTGGGGACGATTCTTCGTTTGTACGAATCTTCTGGAGGACGGGAAACGATCAAGCTGATCTGGCCTTACACGTTCAACGTAGCCTACGTGTCGAATGCGCTGGAGGAACCCCTTCAGCCGCTTGAGCTGGAAGGCAGCTGTCTCAAGCTGTCTTTTACACCTTATGAAATTAAAACGATACGCTTGCAATAGATATGATAAAGGAGCGAAAAAGCTATTGGAACAATTCAGACTTCCCAAAATACCGATGCCCGACCTTGACTTGCCGCAGGCTGTTCAGGACGTACTTAAGGAAGCGGAGCAAGCACTGGCTCACAGGCCGAAGCTGCTGAAGCTGTTTAAAAACTGTTTTCCGAATTCGCTGGAGACGACGACCAAACTAATGGATGATGGGACAACGTTTCTCATTACAGGTGATATTCCGGCTCTTTGGTTGCGGGATTCCGTAGAGCAGGTCATTCATTATGTGCCGTTAGCCAGGGAGGATGCTGATTTACAGCGTATCATTGGTGGTCTGATCAAACGCCATATTCACTATGTCCTCATAGACCCGTATGCGAATGCGTTCAATGAGACGGCGAATGACTGGCACTGGAACGCGTCCGATGAGACGGAAATGTCGCCATGGGTGTGGGAACGAAAATTTGAAATCGACTCGCTTTGCTTTGTCATTCGGCTGACTTATATGTACTGGAAGGAAACAGAGCTTACCGATATTTTTGATTCAAAATTCAAGATGGCTCTGCACAAAATGGTGGATGTGTTCAAAACGGAGCAGCGTCACCAAGAGCAATCTGCGTATCGATTTACGCGTAATAACGGCATTTTCACCGATTCCTTGCGCAATCAGGGACTCGGTATGCCTGTAAATTATACAGGGATGATTTGGTCGGGCTTCCGTTCCAGTGATGATGCTTGCGATTTCCACTACAATATACCCGGTAATATGTTTGCGGTAGTTGCTTTACGGCAGATGCAGGAGTTTGCGGAGTGGGTATTTCGTGATCTGGACTTTCTGAACGAGCTGAAGGAGCTGGAGGCTGAGGTGGAGCACGGCATCCGCTTGTACGGCATTTACCGCCACCCGGTATTCGGGCCTATATATGCTTATGAAACGGACGGATTTGGCAACTACTGCCTGATGGATGACGCAGGTACGCCGGGATTGATGTCCATTCCGTATTTGGGCTATACGACGGCGGACGATCCTATCTATCAAAATACGAGACTCTTCGCTTTAAGCCAGGAGAATCCGTTTTACTATGAAGGCAACGCGGCTAAAGGCATCGGAAGTCCGCACACTCTGCCGGGTTACATCTGGCATATGTCCCTGTCTATGCAAGGGTTAACGGCCCAGACTACAGAAGAAAAGCTGGAGATGATCCGGATGCTGGAAGCGACAGATGGGGACACCGGATATATGCATGAAGGCTTTCATGCAGATGATCCCACGGTTTATACGAGAAAATGGTTCGCCTGGTCCAACAGTCTGTTTGCCCAGCTTGTGTATAAGGCCATGAAGGATGGCTTGTTATGATTGAATCCATAGTAAACCCATCCATCGTTGTTTTCAGTGAGCAAGGCTTTCCCACTATAGGGAGCCTGTTGCCAGACGAGGCATTTCAGGGAGTTGCAGACGTGGTGGTCGTACGAGCCGATGAACTGGCTGAAACGCTAAAGCATATGGACAACGGCTGCTTTGTCAATCTTCATGCACCGTACTTCCCCAAGTCCGCCTGGACCGAAATCGTGGCATTTCTCCACAGGGGAGGGGGGCTGCTTAACGTCGGGGGAGCACCCTTTAAGAATCCGGTCCGCGATCCTGCTGATGAGCATGGAGACTGGGTCATTGAGACTGAGCAGACTGCATATCATCAGGAATTGCATATTCATGAGGTGCTGAGAGTAGACGCGTCGAAGGTGACTTCCCTGGTCGCATCAGAGGATATTCCTGTGCTGTGTGGTCAGGAGTCTCTGTTCCAGGTGGCGGATACGTGGAATCTCGTTCCACATACGACCAAAAGCAGCGATCTGCCGCACCAGATGGGCTCTGCCGGGCCGATGAATACGCGAATTTATCCTTTGCTCAAGGGAGTAAGTAAGGACGGACGGGACATTGCCGCCCCGATGGTGCTATGGGAGCATGCCCGAGGTCTGTTTGCCGGCGCACGCTGGATGTTTGTCCAATTGCCGTTGATAGCTTCCTTTTGGGAACAGGATGGGGAGCAGTTGCTTGCCCAATGGGCACGTTTTTGCGCCAAGGGGATGACGGAGCTATCTATCAAGCCAAACTACGCTACTTATGAGCCTGGGGAACGAGCCGTACTAACACTTCAAACCCAAAGATTGCAGCGAGGAGGAGCCACGCCCAGATATCACGAGATATGGAGCTTTGACCTGACGGTGGAGCAAATATTGGATGATCACAGTCAGCAGGTATGGAGGAAGCGTTTGCAGATTGAAGTTAGCAGAGAACAGGACTTTGTACGTATTCCCCTTTCCTTTTCCAGCCTAAGCGGTTTATATCGGGTCATTTGCCGAGCCGAGTCATCGGATGGTGAAGTGCGTATATTGCGACAGGGCTTTTGGGGGCAGGATGCCGAACTGCTGGCTGAAGGACAGTTCATCATGCGCAGTCGGGACTATTTTATAAAGGATGGACGCCCGTTGCCTGTTGTCGGCATGACCTATATGACCTCAGATGTAGCACGGAAGTTTCTGTTTTTGCCCAATGCAGCAATTTGGGACCGGGATATGGCCCAGATGGCCAAAGCGGGCATCAACTGGATTCGTACAGGGGTATGGACGGCTTATCGCAACATGATGCAGATAGACGGGCACGCCTCGGAAGAGGTGCTTCGCGCAATTGATGCTTTTTTGCTGACAGCCAAAAGGCATGGATTGCAGGTGACGTTCACGTTCTTTTCTTTTACACCGGAAACATGGGAAGGGGTTAACCCTTATCTCGATCCGCAAAGCGTGGAAGCACAAAAGCGGTTCATTCGCAGTATTGTCAGCCGTCACACGGCTACAACCCATGTAGACTGGGATCTGATTAACGAGCCTTCCATGTTTGATCCGTCGCGCATTTTCACGGATGGTCCGCGTTCTGCAAGGAACTTATGGGAACAGGAGGCATTCAGCACATGGCTGGAGCAACGGCACGGCAGCATTGAGGGTTTGCAGGAAGCATGGAATATGACACCACAGCAGCTTCCCTGTTTTGCTTCTGCCACAACTCCCGAGCCGGAGGAGATAAACTTCGACGTTCAGGATATGCATCAGGCTAAAAAGGGAGCCAAGTGGCTGGATTACTGTCTGTTTTCAATGGATATGCACAATCTGTGGGCCGAGCAATTGGCGACTACGATTCGGGAGCTTTGTCCCGGGCATTTGGTAACTGTAGGACAGGACGAGGCACTGGGCGCGCAGCGGCCGTCTCCGTTTTTTTATGAGGCTGTGGTGGATTATACGACGGTGCATTCATGGTGGTTGAATGACCATTTGGTGTGGGACGGTATCTTTGCCAAAACACCAGACAAACCGAATCTCGTGCAGGAAACCGGAATAATGTATGTTGAGACGCCGGATGGTCGAGCCAAGCGTTCAGAGGCGGAGCTGCGCGACATGCTGGAGCGCAAGTATGCGTATGCCTTTTCGACTGGCGGAGCGGGTGCCATTCATTGGATATGGAATACGAACTTTTATATGGATAATGCCAATGAATCTCACATCGGAGCGTTGCGTGCGGATGGGACCGAGAAGCCGGAAGCAGAAGTGTCTTACGATTTTGGGCGTTTTATGAATGATATTCGCGATCTGTTTACAGACCGAAAGCTGGAGGAAACGGCTGTTGTATTCCCGTACTCGAATGATTTCTCCAACCGATCGCTTGCCTTTCATGCCACGACACGGCTTACCCGGGTGATGTCCTATGATCTCAAGCAGCCATTCCGTGCCGTCTCCGAGTATCATCTGGACTCGCTCAAGCGGCAGTTACCGAAACTGATTATGATTCCTAGCGCGCACAATTTCGACAGTACATCGCTGGAACATCTTCTGGAAATGGTACGATCCTTCGGTGTGACTTTACTAGTCACCGGACCGTTGGGCCTTGATCCTTACTGGAAAGTGAGCGACCGAGTCGATGATATTATTGGGCAGCGTACGCTGGGGAACGTCCAACGGGAGGAAGTGATGAGTCTGGAGGGTCAAACCTTCCCTGTCTCATTCGGTCAGCGGCGAATTGCTGAGGTGGCTAAGGAGGAACAACTGTCACCAAAAGTGGACGGAGCGATGGGTGATGAAGTCGTGAACCTGCCGCTTGGCAAGGGGCGCTTGATCTGGAGTCCGCTTCCACTGGAGTTGAATGGCAGGGATGAGCCGATTGCTGAGCTATATCGCTACGCCCTCACTGCCGCCGGGGTGGAGCGAGAACTGGAGTGGATAGACGGTGGCGATCAGCCGGGACTATATGGACGTAAGCTGAATTTCGAGAATGGAGGCTTGTATATTTTCGTATCGGAGTTTTCCCGGGATACCCAAGTGCGTGTTCGAGATAAGGCGACTGGATTATCCTACGCTTTTCTGTTGCCAAGGAGCCGCTCTGTCTTGTTTGCTGTGGATCGAGAAGGTCAGTTGCTAGCGGTATATCGTCCCGAGGAAGTGAATATTGAAGTGATGCAGTGAACAATGGCAGGTCAAGACACACGGTGAGGGGGTATACAATGAGCGAGCAAAGGGATGAATCAACCAACAATCAAGCGATAAGCAGGGAAGTAGACACATACACGGATAGCAAGACGACAGCACATATTATTTCGCATACCCACTGGGATCGGGAGTGGTATTTACCTTATGAGAAGCACCATATGCGCCTGATTAGCCTGATGGATTCTCTGCTGGACAAACTGGAGCAGGACCCGGATTATAAAAGCTTTTATCTGGACGGGCAGACGATCATTCTGGAGGATTATCTACAGGTTCGCCCCGAGCATAAGGAACGGCTGGAGCAGCATATTCGCAATGGTCGTATTTTTATCGGACCCTGGTACATTTTGCAGGATGCTTTTCTGACCAGCGGCGAAGCCAATGTACGTAATATGCAGATCGGGCACCGCGATGCCGAACGTTACGGCAATCCGTCCAAGATTGGATACTTCCCCGATACGTTTGGTCTGGTTGGGCAGACTCCGCAGTTAATGCTACAGTCGAGGATTACGAATGTGTTCTTCGGAAGGGGCGTAAAGCCCACAGGGTTTAACAATACAGTGTCGGATAGAGGCTACGAGTCCTCCTTTTCGGAACTGTTATGGACGGGGCCAGACGGATCGGAGGTACTCGGTATTTTATTCGCCAACTGGTATTCCAACGGCAATGAGGTTCCGGTAGATGAGGCGGAAGCCAAGGTTTATTGGAAGCGTAAACTGGATGATGCACAAAAATATGCTTCAACTGGCGAGCTGCTGTTCATGAACGGATGCGATCATCAGCCTTTACAGCTTGATTTACCGGAAGCAATCCGTACGGCACAGAAGCTTTATCCGGATATCGAGTTTATTCATTCCAATTTCAACGATTATCTGACCTCTCTGAAACGGGCTTCCCAAAGGCAGCTCTCGTCAGTGAAGGGAGAGTTTCGCAGTCAGCGCACGGACGGCTGGGGAACGCTGGTGAATACGGCTTCTGCCCGGGTGTATTTGAAACAGATGAACCAGTTGGGACAAGTGATGCTGGAAAAAGTGGCTGAGCCGCTTGCAACCTTCGCGCATCTGTTGGGGCAGGCTTACCCTCATCATTTGTTCACCTATGCCTGGAAAACACTGATGCAGAACCATCCGCATGACAGTATTTGCGGTTGTAGTGTGGACGAGGTGCACCGTGAGATGGTGACCCGGTTTGATAAGAGCCGTCATGTAGCCGAGAGCATTGTGGATGAAAGCATTGAGGTCATTGCGCAAGCAGTGGATACGACGGGCTTCAGTCGCTTTGGAGAAGATGCGTTGCCACTCGTGATTTTTAATACGTCAGGCTGGGAACGCAGTGGTATAGTGTCGGCAGAACTGGAAGTGGTGCGTCTATACTTCCGTGAAGGATACACGCTTGAGGAGGCCTCTTATCGAGCGAAGAAAGTGGATCTTTCCGGGCGCGTACTGGTGGACAGTGAAGGGTGTCCGGTGGCATGCAAGGTGGAGGACCTCGGGCTACAGTTCGGTTATGATTTGCCGGATGACCGATTCCGCCAGCCTTACATGTCTCGTCGGGTTCGCCTTACCTTTGAGGGAGAACGTGTGCCCCTGCTAGGCTTAAAAACCTATGCTTGGCTGAGAAGCAATGTCGAGACTGACTCCTCTTCACTTTTTCAAGGCAGTCGAAGTATGGAAAATGATCTGCTTCACGTCGAAATTGCGGATAACGGCTCTTTTACCCTGACGGATAAGCGTACAGGCCGCAGCTACAAAGACCTTGGCGTATATGAAAATGTGGGTGATATCGGCAACGAGTATATGTTCAGACAGCCCGAGGGAGAGCAGGCGCTGACCACCGAAGATTTGATCGCTGACATCCATGTGCTTGAAGATACACCTTTTCTCGCATCCATGGAGATTATCCATCATTGGGAAATACCGGCCTCTGCGGATGAAACGCTGGGGCAGGAGCAGCGAGAGCTAGTTTATTATCCGTATCGTCAGGCTCAGCGCTCCCGACAGACCGTTCCGCTGACGATACGGACTGTCATTTCTTTATCTCGGAACAGCAGGGGTGTTTCCATGGAAACCACCTTTAACAACCAAGCCAAGGATCACCGACTACGCGCGCTGTTTCCGACAGAAATAGACTCTGTTGAGCATCGGGTGGACTCCATGTTTGAAATTGCAATCCGGGACAATGAACCCTCACCTGAGTGGGAAAACCCAAGCAACACACAGCATCAGCAGGCGTTTGTGGATGTAAGCGGGGAACAAACCGGTCTGACCGTGGCCAATCTCGGGTTGAATGAATATGAAGTGCTGCGTGATGGACGCAACACGATTGCAGTAACGTTGCTTCGCTCAGTTGGCGAGCTGGGTGATTGGGGATGGTTCCCGACGCCGGAAGCGCAATGTCCAGGTGAGCATAGCACCCGTCTGGAGATCATTCCACATGATGGCGACGGTATTCAGTCCGGCGTGTATGCAGAAGCCTATCAATACCAAATTCCTTGGATTGTAAAACAAACGGGGATTCATGCGGGTACAGTTGCTCCAGATTATGCGCCGTTTGATTGGAAAAGCACGGAGCTTGCCTTTTCCTCTATGAAAATGAATGAGCTGTCGGGGGATGTGCTGTTACGCTGGTACAATATGAGTCATAGTATAGCCGAATTAATTATCAAGCCCCGGCCGCAGCAGTACGATTTTTATAAAAGTAATATCCTCGAAGAACAAGGAGAAGACATCGTAATGGATTCTTCTAATGAGTTACTTCAGTCTGTAAAGCCGCATGAAATTATTACACTAGGTTTTAAATTGAACACTTAACAATAAAGAGAAGAAGGCCATAGCCATATGATAATATACCCCGATGGAATAACTTATCATCGGGGCTTGTTATCATATGGCTAAAAGTAAATAGTAGATAGGTTTAGCAAATTCTTCAAGCCCATGAGTATCTAAAATTTTGAGTTACATAGCAAGTCCGCATATGAATTTGGCTATCAGAGTATTCTTTATTTTTGCATCACTGTTATCTTACTTATAAATTTAAGCGCTTTCTACCGATATATATAAATATATATATCATCACGTTCTGTGATCTGCTTCATTGTGTTGTTTGGAGGGCAATGTCAAGGAGACCGAGCGGAAACTCGTGAAAGTTGAGAGCAGCGTGAACTATTATCCATAGACGATCTGGAGGGGTTTGGATGAGTAACAAGCTATTAGACAGGACTAAAAAAAGGAAGGGTTTTAGAGATTTTAAGGTTACGACAACGATGATCTCCATGATTATGATCAGCTTAGTGGGTTTGCTCATTGTATCGCTGGTTGGGGTTATCGGTATGTATCAAGCTAAAGAGGGTCAAGGTATTTTGTATGTGGATCGCTTTCAACACCAAACGAATATTCTTGAAGTCAAAAGTGATTTCTATAATATGCGGGCTAATTATACAAAAATACTCGACAATAAGGAGTACACAGATAAACAGTATAAGCAGGTGCAGAAAGGAAAAGATAGCGTTACAACCGGACTAAATGAATTCTCACAAAGGAATTTGGATGCTAAGGAACAGAAATTGTACGAGGAACTACGGGGGAGTATAGACACATATTATCAGGATATTGAGCAAATCATGGCAGTCAAAAAAAATAGCGGAACGTATGACACGGAAGAGAGAGGCCGGATTAATAAATCCAGTACGGCAATTGTTACGATGCTGACTACGATTTCAGATTATAACAATGAACAATCCGCCAACTTATATCAAAATACCCAAAATGAGATTAAAATGCGTACAATTGTTTTGATCACAGTTCTGGCCCTCGTGCTGGCTATTCTTATCACCATCTCCTTTGCGGCCATTCGAAATATCCGTTTCCGGATGAGTACAATTACGAAATACTGTGAGGAGATTACCCAAGGAAATTTAACGGCAGCACTTGATCCTGCCTTGCTCAAAGGAAATAATGAGATCGCTGTCATTGCGCGTGCCATTCAACAAATGACAGATTCAACCTCAATGGTCATTACGGGGGTTATCAATGAGTCACGCCAAATTAACCAAGTGAGCGACCAGACGAATCATAATATGACAGATCTCAATGAGCGGATTAGAGATGTATCTGCCACGGTCGAACAGCTGTCAGCAGCTATGGAAGAGACTTCAGCATACACCGAGAACATGAATCATTCTGCGGAAGAAATGCAGCGGGCAGCAGAGTACATTTCGGTTAAAACTCAAGAAAGAGCTCAGTCTGCCAATGATACAAGTGTAAAAGCCGAAACATTGAAGCATGCGGCTAGTGAATCCAATAAAGCGGCCAAGGAGATTTACCGGAAGGCCAATGAAAAGATGAAGGAAGCGCTAGAACGAGCCAAGGCCGTAGACCAAATTCGTTTACTTTCTCAGTCTATCTTAGAAATCACGGCACAAACCAACTTGCTGGCTCTAAATGCATCCATTGAAGCGGCTCGTGCGGGTGAGTCAGGTCGAGGGTTTGCGGTTGTGGCTAACGAGATTCGCAAGTTGGCAGACGGCTCCAAACACGCGGTAGACCAAATTCAGAGTGTTACTCAAGAAGTTGTGCAATCTGTAGAGAATTTAACTACTAATGCCGAAGAATTACTACACTTCCTGCAAGCCCAAGTGGGCAAGGATTATCAGTTGCTTGAGGATACAGCAGGACAATATTACATGGATGCCGTGGAGCACACAAACACGGTCAATGATTTGAACGCCACCTCTAAGCAGGTGAATGCAACCATCCAAACCATGGTTAGGGCGATTCATGAGATTGCAACAGCCAGCGAACAGTCCGCTATATCCACTCAGCACATTGCAGAGAATATGGTTTCATCGACGGAGAAATCTCTTGAAGTGGCACACCAGTCTGATCAGGTGAAGGAAAGTGCGGCCCGACTGAATGAACTGGTCGAAGGTTTTAAAATATAACGAGGCAACACACAAAGACTAGGGAAAACATTACATCGAAGAAAAACAGTTGGGGAGCCGTAAAAAGGCTCCCTTTTTGAGTTTACCCTTCTAAGGTTGCTTTTGGATTACAGTCAAGAACTCGTATCCTGCAACTCTTCCTGTTCAGCCATTTGCATCAGCTTATAAATCTGACGAGTTGTGTTCACATTCCGCACCGTCATTTGCTGATACAGCTTGGTGCCGACTAATTTCGTTAACCCGCTTTTTGTGACCTGTTCTTTGCTGACAGAAAACAGAACGGCCCCGGTCGTATATATTACATGGCCTATTCCCGGTTTCAAAGGAAGCTTGTCCAGAACGGAAATATCGTTAATTTCATCCCACAGAAACATTACATCACTTTTCATCTGTGTATCATTAGACCATTCATTCGGCAGTGCATCTATAATGGTCTGAATCTCCTTCATATTACGAACGATGACACGGATGGGTAAGCTAAAATCCTCCAGAATCGCCTGTTCCAATATGAGTGAAAGCTCCTGGTTAGACTGGGTCTGACTAGAAAAAATAATGTTTCCAGAATTAATGTAAGTCGTCACATGCCCCATACCTGCATTTTCAAACGTTTGCTTGAGCTTCTTCATCTCGATCTTGTTGTTGCCGCCAACATTGATGCCCCGCAGTAATGCGATATAGATCATATAAGCTCCACCTCTCTTCAAAAAAAGGATTTCTAACAAAGGGATAGGTATTCCATTAAATACGTGGTTTGATTTTCGCTCAACAGCGGATGCAGCAATGGTTTTACGTGCTCGATATATTCTGCTTTGGTTTCGTATGTGTCCTCATCTTTCAATTCTCCCTTAAAGGTACAGGCACCTTCGATCAGAATGGAAAGAGCCGTAAAGAAGTTAGCTAAAGAGTCGGCAACCTGCTGCGCTGCCCCACCTTCAAAAGCAGCATATACAGGGGAACCGAGTGCGCTAGTATCGACAATGACTGGATCGTCATTAAAATTGGCAATCACGACATGATGGGGCGGCCACGAAGGAGATTCTTGGACAAGTTCACCAGATGTAATCCAGCGATAGCCCAGCTGTTGGCGATACAGATGTTCTGGTGCGGCAAAAAAGAGAACCGCGGCATCCCCGATTTCAACTGCTGCATTTTTTAATTTGTGTGTTCCCGCTGCCTTGGCATCGATCATTTCATAATGGCTATACAGGTACTCAAGCTCAGGGGATACGGGAATCCGTCTGTCCCAGCAATCTGTTAGGTTCTCCGTCCGGGGCTGGATGTCGTGGTCTTGGAACAGCCCGTAGGCATCATTATATAAGTTTTGCTGTTGTACAAAACGGGCCAAAGCTTCGCTTAACTGTTTCATAGGTGTTCATTCCTTTCTAATTGTAGGCTATGACCTTTGACATCACGTTTTACTTCTATCGTAAAGATATCATAATATAGACATGGAGAACATATGTTTCTGTAATTGTGCCGCCTTGCCAGTCTATCCAGATTAATTTTACAATATAGGAGTTCGAAAATGTTTTGTACTTAGTTTAATATGCTCAGGCTTACTTGTAAGGAGGATAAGCATGTCATTTTCTAAAATATACGATTACAAATTAAGAGCTTATTTTAATGAGCGTATTTCTGATTTAAGTCATGAATATCTATTTTATTCTTATCCCGATCAAGAGCAAAATTTAAGAATATTAACCCTGAATATAAACGAACAGGATTATGTTTCTCTAGTGCGATGGCATGATCTGTTTGACAGGTCGCTATTTACAAAAATGGATGATGTCATTCGAAGCGAACGGGATACTGAACGCCTGATTCGATTGCTTTCGTTCATTTTTAATGTTTTTGATATACATAAAGATGTTGCTTATAGGAGAAAAAACTTATTTTGTTTTTATTATCAATATCAAGTTTCACATCTAAGAGAGAGAGGGAATGAATTCTCGCTTACTCAGGACAGACTATTTTTCCTTCACCATCTCTTATTTGAACTGGGTTTAGGTGACGACATTTATGATCGTCTAACGATTGAAAATAATAGGATTATGTACAGAATGGAAGACGCACAATATTATGATCTGCACATTCTTATTAACATTTTGCATGAGCATATTAACAAAAGTAGGATGGATATGGATACACAAGCAGCACTGGAAAAAATAAAATTTTTACAAGGCCAATGGGTCAACTTTATGCTGGGTAGTCATGATGTATATGATTTTCCATTCGATGATTTCAACGAGCCGTTTGTAGAAGCAACGATGTTTATGCAAGCCTACAAATCTAATAAAAATGGGGTATTAGAGGTGCTGATAGACTGTATCAATGGGCATCAATCTCCAACAGAGCAGTTCATCTCCCATTTGATCCTGATGAATTATTCCTATTTTGTTCTCAAAAGTGATCCTAGCGAAATTACATATCTTAAGTTGTTTTGCAAGAAAAAACCGGGAGTTTTTATGAAAGTATTGACTGTATTGCTTGATATCAGATTTTTTGTTGATAAATCCAGCTTCACAAATGTGGGTATAAATTATTATTTATCAAGAATAAAAGGGGTTTAATGATGCCATTCCACCACGTTTCTTTACCTGATTTACCACCGTCTATCGGACGCCTTACAGCCATTCATCCACTAAAGGGCGACTCTCAGGAAAGCATAACCCTGCTGGCACTAAACACACAAGCAGAACTGTGGAGACTAGAACTTCGCTCAGGCAGCGCAGAATTGTGCACACGTATTTGTATTCCTGATTTTAATCCCATGCAACCTGTCCAAATGGTTACCAGTTCTGACGGCAGATACGTAGCTATCTCCAATCGTTTTGGACGGCATGCGGCAGTGTATGATTTAGTCCATGCTCAAGAAAAAATGAAATTATCACGGGACGAATATCACTACGATAAAAGTATGTTTCCCCTGGCATTTGTACACCAAGACGGTGCATGCATTCTTGTCCATGGGACGGAATGGAACCGGCTTGATCTGACGGATGTAGAAACAGGCATGCTTTTGACAGCAAGACCTACTCCTGTTTATAACAGCGAAAGCAAAAATGAGCACTATCTAGATTATTTTCATGGGAGGCTGCTGATTTCACCAGGGGGAAAGTGGATTGCGGATACGGGATGGGTATGGGCTCCATTAGGAGTGGTCCGAACTTGGTCCTTATCCGATTGGCTGATGAACCCATGGGAATCGGAGAATGGTCCGTCAGTTCGCCATCTTTGGCAAACCATAGATTGGGATGGGCCGGTGTACTGGACAGGACCCGATATATTGGCGGTTTGGGGACAGATGGATGCCGATTTGCTGGAGGAGGAAGATTGGGGAGAGGAAGGAGTTGAACCGGCTGTTGTCCTATTCGATATGACCCAGCCCGGGTACCGGCGTGTGCTTCCAGCGATCCCCTCCCTAAATTGTAAGCCACTTGTAGACGGGACTTTTCCTTACCCCCAAGCGGATATGGCCATTTGCGGTGACCAATTATTCTTATGGGGAAAAGGAGTCCCGCTTCAGGTATGGCGGCTTTCAAGCGGTGTGCGGGAATATGTAGATACGGAGCGGTTTCCACTCGTTTACCATCAAGAGGCAGGAATTTTCATTGAATTGAAAGCGGATAGCCGTTGTAAAGCCTTAAGCTACGAATAAATGGCAGTGTCGGGCTTCCTTCCTGGCAAGATGGGAAAATATGCATTAGTTATTAGATTTGAAAAGGGGCGTAAAACCAAAATGGCACTTATCAAGGATCGTTTTTTGGGATGCCTGGTTGGGCTGGCAGTGGGTGATGCTTTGGGAACCACTGTGGAATTCAGTAGTCCAGGTACATTTGAACCTGTAACGGATATCGTGGGCGGCGGTGTCTTTGGGTTAAAGCCGGGCCAGTGGACGGACGATACGTCGATGGCGCTCTGCTTGGCCGAGAGTATGGTGCGAAAAGATGGCTTTGATCCGGCAGATCAAATGCGCCGATACACCAATTGGTACCACTTGGGGTATATGAGCAGCACAGGAACGTGCTTTGATATCGGTGGTGCAACGAGAGCAGCACTGCATCGCTTCGAAGCTACCGGAGATCCGTACAGTGGGTCCGTCGACCCCATGACTGCCGGCAATGGCTCTATTATGAGGCTTGCACCTGTGGCTATGGCCTATGCGAACCGTCCGAAAGAGGCGGTGATGTACGCTGAGATGAGCTCGCGAACCACCCATGGAGCAGTCGAAAGTGTGGAGGCCTGTGCTGTGCTTGCTTCAATCCTTGTGGCAGGTTTGCGGGGAGCGGACAAAGAATCCATGTTATCGGTGGACGTCTGTTATAAGTGGCGGGTGGACGAGCCCGCTTATTCGGCAGCCATTGAAGAAATAATTCGGGGATCTTACCGGTATAAAGAACCGCCCGAAATACAAGGAACCGGGTATGTCATTCGTTCCCTTGAGGCTGCGTTGTGGGCATTCCACCATTCGACTTCATTTGAAGAGGGAGCACTGTTGGCAGTGAATCTGGGGGATGATGCCGATACGACCGGGGCGGTGTACGGGCAGATTGCAGGAGCTTATTATGGACTAAGCGGGATCCCGAGTCGTTGGCGCGAGAAGCTGGCGATGAAGGAGACGATAGATGAACTGACTGAGGCTTTATGGCAGAAGGTTGAGAAGGACCAAACACTCCAAGGGGAACATCTATAAAGATCAAGCTGGGCTGCTTTTCTTATAAAGCAGAGCCCAGCTTGTTTTTTTTGTTTGCTATATCGCCATACTTCCGCCCTACTCAGCAACATGCCGTTATGACAAAATGAGTTCAATACAAATAACACTTCACTTTATTGACCTTTCAGAGGAGGAACTACCTTGTCACATCCACATAAACAGCTTCATTCATTTGTTGATATTTCCAACGATATGAAAGGATTTGAGATCGTTTCGACCCAATTTGGCCCTGATGGGCGCGTGTATATTTTGCTGATTGATAAAGTCCCAGAACGAGTGCGGGGAATGTTCACGCCTGCCTCATTGAAAGACAGACATACTTACAAGGTACTCATCCTAGACAATCACATCGAAGAAGTGTGTATGGAGGGGCAGCAGTTCAACTATCATTATGTACAGCCTCTAAAAAATCATTTGTTACTCGTCGGAGCACGGTGCCATTATTACGGACCTGGTCAATACGATCTAAATGGTAAAATTATTGATTATGAAGGTCGTACCGTGAATGAACTACTGCTTGGAGACGGTATCCAGAGTGTTCAGGTTACAGAAGAAGGTACGATCTGGACCAGTTATTTTGACGAAGGTATATTCGGGAATTATGGTTGGAATGAGCCTGTGGGGTCCTCCGGCCTTGTCGCCTGGAATAAAGAGGGACACAAAATATATGAGAACCAAGCGGCAGACATTCATGATTGCTATGCTTTGAACGTGGTTAGCGAACAGGAAATCTGGTTTTATTACTATTCAGACTTTTCATTAGGGTGCATTTCCGGTAGCGACCGTACGAATATTACGTTTATGAATCCGAGGATTTCCGGCTGCTCCGGGGTGGCTACAGATGGGTATCACTTTTTGTTCGACGGCGGGTATGGAAGGAATGGACAATATGTCTTGAAAAAGAATGTGAAGCCAGGTAACTTGAGCAAAGGCCAACACATTCGTTTTTTAAATGACGATCAAGAGTTTCTTCAGCCGCACGAACAGGATTTTAGAAAAAACCGCCTGCTGCTCCGTGAAGGTTCTCTGCTGTACCAGGTGGCTGTTGAAGAGTTAGCGTAAAAACCCACGTCAGACGTGGGCTTTTTTGTTGATTGAAAGTAATTTGAGCCTATATTCTTGTTTTAAATTCATGGATATTGCCAAAGAGGGGGTATCGATAAGCAGCATGATAATTTCGTAACCTTACAGTTTTTTTTCCGTATAAAGATAAAAACATGATCCAAGTTCGTTCCCTCAGGGAGAAATACAACCATGTTTAACAAAATGAGAAGTTGAGGTAATGCACCATATGAATGAAAAATTACAAGCCAATACAGGATATCAGCTGGCTGAGCGGCAGGCGATCCAGTATTTTGCATTACTGTATGATCAGGTCTTAGACAAATCTTATGTGACTACCCTGACAGAAGACATTCAAAAGTGGAAAAAAAATCATCTTCAACATTCCTCATGGTTATCCTTTTTTTCGCGGAGAAAGAGAAAACCTGATACTCAGGACTATAATAGATACATTCAATGGCTGAATTATACAGGCAAATTGGATGATTATCTGGACCGAAGTGTCTCCTATATTTATAGTAGGGACCTAGGCAAAGCTCTGGATTCTCCTGACACACATACCCGGATTCAGCGTGTCATTGCAGACGTAAAAGAACACTTGATCCAATCCACCAGTGCAAACGGGGGAGACCAACCGGAATTTATGAATTTGGCCGGGGTGTATCGGTGGGCCCAGAGGGAAGGTATAGAAACCGCGATAATTTGGGTGATCAACAAACTTAGGTCCGTATCCTCCCATATTCCCAAGGAGATGGATGCCGAGCAAGCCCAGCGCAAACTGATTAAGATCATTATCGGGGTTATTCTGCATGTGATGGAAGAAATGGACGATACAGTGTTGTCTGTGGAACGTGCTCGCAGACTTGATGAAGCCATCAGGCTTGGATACTCCTATGGTCTAACCTATCCTTTCATTGATGATCTTCTCGATTCCCAGATTTTGACCGTTCAAGAGAAAGAACAATATTCCCGTATGATACGTGTCGCGCTTCTTAGTGGATCTGTGCCTGAGTTGGGCGATTGGACCGGAAATCATATGGAGTTGATTCAATACATACATTCGGAGCTCTCGGATGCATTTGAGTATATTAAGGAACATCAGCGGCCAGACACACAGCAAACATTTTTCGAGCAGTCCTATGTCTTTTTTCATGCTCAAGATATTGACCGTGTTAAGGACCTAACGCGAGCTACTTATACCAATGAAGAGCTTTATATACCCGTTATTTTGAAGTCTTCTTCATCCCGATTGATTGTCCGTTCCGTGATTAGTGCTCCTGCGGATGAGGGTTTTGAGCAACGAACATTCTTTTATGGTATATATAACCAGCTTGCTGATGATTTTGCGGATATGGTTGACGATATGAGAGACGGTGCGGTAACACCCTATACCTACTATTTAAAATATCATCATCAGAGATCGGATCTTATCAATCCCTTCGAATTATACTGGGCGGTTATTTCCTATTTGATCCATAACGTATATGACTCCGATGCCATGGCTCGTGAGGTGATACTGGATCGGGCAATGAATGGACTCAAACGTTATAAAGAACGTGTAGGTATTGAAAAATATAATGAAACGATGGAGATCTTTGCATCCGGAAATCCGGAATTTAATAATCTCATTCAGAAGATGGTACAAAAAGCTGATGATGTAGATTTCTTAGATAAGCTGCTTCGGGACCAGATGATTACCCATCTGAAAAACGATGCGAGGGAAAAGGAAGACTTTTTCAATACGGTCAAAATGGTCCGTGAGCAGATTAACAACCAATTGAAAATTACCAAGCCCCAAGGGATTCCGGCCATGAAAGAACAGCTTATTGAGGCTGCAAATTACAGTCTCGAAGGGGACGGGAAGCGGATACGGCCTATATTGACTTGGGTCATGGGCGTGAACGAATATGGATTAGATGCATCGGCAATCGTGCCTCTTCTGAGATCACTGGAATATATGCATACCGCATCCCTGATCTTTGATGATTTGCCTTCTCAGGATAATGCGTCTACCCGTAGAGGGCGTCAGACCTTGCATCAGGTGCACAATAGCGCCACCGCGGAACTAACTGGTCTATATCTGATCCAGAAGGCGATTGGGGAACAATCGTCACTTGACCAATTCAATGCTGAGACTGTACTTGCCTTGATTCAATACTCGGCCCAGAAAGCAGAAGATATGTGTATGGGTCAGGCGATGGATCTGGATTCCAAAGGAAAGGCACTGACCTTGGAACAGCTGAATATGGTATGCTTTTACAAAACAGGAGTTGCGTTTGAGGCTTGTCTGGTTATGCCAGCCATGCTTGCACAGGTCAAGGAGTCGGAAATTACTGTTTTGAAGAAATTTGCCTATCATATGGGGATTGCTTTTCAGATTAAAGATGATTTGCTTGATGTGGAAGGAGATATGCTCTTACTCGGAAAACCTGTTGGCCAAGATTCTGATAATAACAATTCGAATTTCGTGTCCATCCTCGGTCTTGAAGGTGCCAGTAAAGAGATGTGGAAACACTATTGCCTCGCGATGGAAGCATTGGAAGAGATCCCACGTAATATTGCTTTTCTGAAGCACTTAATACATTATGTCGTGAACAGGGACCGTTAAAAAACGAGTGTACCCCATTGCTCCACAAGAGTAATGGGGTATTTTTACGTTGAATGTGAATATCTGGTGACTTCAGCACCCCATTTTTCCCATTATGGTGCATTCTCCCTTATAATAATACAAAACAGACGAGGAGATGAACTCCAAATGAAAAAAGGAATCTTAGTCGCTTCAGGGTTGGTTGTTGCCGCATTGGGGACATACCTAATTGCAGGAAATATTCAGAAAGAAGGGGCGGAAAACCACGAGACGACAGACATCAAGCAATTGGTGCATGATATCAGTGCAGGCAAGGCAACACCCCAGTCCGCTTCCATTAATTCCAGTCAGTTGATTGTCACAGGGGATGATACTCAGACCGTGAATTATGATTTGCCTGACAACGAGTTTTTTGTTTCGATTGCGCCATATGTGGAACAGACCCACCCTTGTGCAACTCATAGTCTAACGGGCTGCCAAGGCGAAATAAAAAACGGAGCGTTCAATGTGACCGTTCACGACTCCGAAGGGAATGTCATCATGGAGAATGCCGCCATGAAATCACAATCCAATGGTTTTATTGATCTATGGCTACCGAGGGATAAAACATACCGTATTAGCGTGAATCATGAAGGTAAAACGGCTGAAACTGAATTCTCTACATATGAGAAAAACGATACGTGTATCACAACGATGCAGTTGGGTTAACGACGGAGGATGAGGGGTGAGCTTACGGATTGCTGAAACGCCCTAAATCCGCAAAACCCTGCGTTCTCATATATAGCTTTTAGTAAAGAGCCTACGTCTGACGGAGGCTCTTTGTGCTGCCCTAATCTTTTGCTGGAGTTACCGAACAGGTTGGGAGGGAATCTATGAGGAATCAGATAGCGAAACTTTAAATTGTGTATACTAAAAACCTATTAAAACAGCTGCAAACTTCCGACATATTATCTAAGAGCTTTTCGCTCAATATTCCTCGGGGAGATGGCAGCATGTCACAAAATATTAAGAAGCGCGTATTCAGATCATCTAGCATCGCCAACACATTGGCCATGGTCTTGTTAGTCATTATCGTTGTCGTCTTTGCAACCTTGGGGACGTTCATGTTTGCAAGCACGCAAAGCATACTTGTCAAGCAGCAAGAGGCCATGCTCCAGACCAAGACGCAGGCCGTCGTCACTCAATTCGATGCGTTGTTTAAGGAAAAGGGATCACTTGTCAAACAAATGTCAACGAACAATCTTTTTAAGCAATATTTAGAAACCACCCCATCGGCAGAAATGGTGAAAACTTCTCCTTATGCTGCGGAAACAGTAGCGACTCTGGCAGCCATTGTAAAGGCAGAGCCATCTTTTGCCGACGCCTGGATTGCAGGAATATCTGGTAAAGGCTTCTTTCTTCAGAATGATGGTGTTGCTTCTAAACCGGATTTTGATATCCATACACGCCCATACTTCAAGCCAGCTGTTGAAGCAGACGGTTTATACTACTCAGAACCCTATAAGGACGTCAATTCGGGTAATGTGCTCATGGGCATTTTCTATCCGATTAAAGATAGCAGTAACCAATTAATCGGATTTGCTGCTGTCGATATTGCTTTCAAAGACATCCCTGCCGTTATGCAAAGCTATTCGCTTGGAAGCACAGGTTATTCGATTCTTGCATCCAAAACAGGTGATATTTTGTATCACCCCGATCAAAATAAAGTGCTGAAAGAAAAGATTAACGAAAGCACAGGTGATCTTGGGGAGATCGGAAAGAAAATGATTGCTGGTGAGTCTGGAGTACAGCTAATTAATGATAATGGGGAACCTCGTTATATTGGGTATGCAACCAGTAAAGATACGGGGTGGTCTGTAGGCTTAACCATTTCTGAAGATGAGGTGCTCACAGAATTAAAAACCTTTACCTGGCTTACCATTGGCGGTTTTGCGGCAGCCACCATCCTGCTCGTTGTGATTTGTTATATAACGCTCCGTTATCTGTTGAGATCAATCCCGAAATTGCTTGCAAAAATCAAGCTGATTGAAAATGGAGATTTGACCGTTCAGTTTGATACGCAATCCAACAATGAAATCGGGCAAATTTCTCAAGGAATTTACAATATGGTTCAAAAAATTCAAGGCATGCTCCAAATGGTGGGTGGCTCAGCTCAAGTGTTGAATCAGTCTTCTCATGATTTGCAATCCATTTCTTCCAGAACGGCGATCACGATGAACGATACGGCGACAGCAATTAATGAGATTGCCAATGCAACGAACTACCAATCTATTGAAACGGATAACATTTTACAAAAAACCGGAGCATTATCCGGCCAAATTGACGAAATTGCCAATGATGCCAAAGCCATCGAAACAATGGTGCAAATCTCTGCTGAGCAAAGCGGACAGGGGCTTGCTGTAGTAGATCAGTTATCCAGATGGGCGGAAGAAAATCACAATTCCACACAAGCGATGTCGTCTATTATTCAGGATATTGATCTGAGCCGTCATGAGATTTCCAGCATCGTGGATACGGTCAACCAAATTGCAACGCAGACCAACCTGCTGGCGCTCAATGCTTCCATTGAAGCTGCACGTGCGGGAGAACAGGGCAAAGGGTTTGCTGTTGTTGCCGGGGAGGTTCGCAAGCTGGCTGAGCAGACGGCGCTAGCGACACAGGAAATCTACAAGAAGGTACGTGTCATTGAAGAAAAAACCAGTGTATCGGTTGAGCATACAGTTCATGGGCTGAAAATTGCAGAAGAAAATGCCAGATCGGTGGAGGACACGAAGCAAGTATTCTTTAGCATTAACAAGGATTTGGAAGATTTGAAATTGCGAATGATCCAGATCAGCACCAACACCTCCAAAGTCCACAAGCACAAAGATGAGATTTTGCAGGCGCTAGAGATCATCTCTTCCACCACCGAAGAGAATTCCGCTTCAACCGAAGAGGTCAGCGCCAGCACGCAGGAACAATTGGAGAGCTTCGAACAAGTTGCTGAACTATCCAAACAATTAAACCAATTGTCCAATAAGCTTCAAGACGAATTAAAACAGTTCAAGGTCGAGTAACATGGTAGGTGGCGGCGATGCTATGGGATGAAGTGACGGAGGAACTGGAAAAATAAAGGTAAGACATTTTATGATAATGTAAATTGGACTTAATGGATCAATAATTTACTCTGAAAGAATCAGGGACTTAAGATGAATATCCATCTTAAGTCCCTTTTTTTGTGTAAAATTAGATTTCCAATTTTTTGAACGGTTGATATACTAAGGAGGCAAGTGAGATGAAGATAAACCTACTCTATCGGGATGAAAAAACGATCGGCGGGACGCGCAGGCTGATGCGGTTCCCTCTTCTTCGGAACGAGGTGAATGGAACCCGGATCAGCGGCAAGAAATGCGCGATGCATTGGTGGCAAGGGGACAGCAGCAAGACGATTAAAGCATACATATCGCAAACGGAACGCTTTTTTTGCCGGATTGCAAGGGACCGAAGCAAGCATAAATGATGCGGTGGTGCAAAAATATGCGCTGGTGCTGCTCGAAAAAGGTCTTTCGCACGCTTATGTTAATCAAGCGATCAGTGCGTTGAAATTTTATTTTCGCCATGTGCTAAAGCAGCCCAAATCCTCCGCCTATGTTCGTCCGAAAAAGGAGAGTAAACTACCGGATGTGCTGTCCCTGAATGAGGTCATGCGTCTGTTGGAAGTAGTGAAAAATCTAAAGCATAAGGCTATTCTGTACCTGCGTATACATCCGGGCTGCGGGTAAGCGAAGTGGTGAGGTTGCGTCTTGAAGACTGCGACCGTGAACGGAAAGTACTGAAAGTTCGTCAGGGAAAGGGCAGGAAGGATCGGCAAACGCTGCTATCCGAAGCGGCTTTTGCGGTGGTCGAGCAGTATATAGGGGTGGGGCAGCCAGCAGACTGGCTGTTTCCTGGGCAGAGGGAAGGCCGCCACCTGACGGAACGTTCAGCGCAGAAAGTGTTTGAAAAAGCGCTGGCTGAAGCGGGCATTCGCAAACAGGTGAGTATCCATTCGCTAAGGCATTCCTTTGCGACCCACTTGCTGGAGAATGGGATTGATCTTCGCTATATTCAGGAACTGCTAGGGCATCAGAGTGTGCGAACGACGGAGCGGTATACACATGTGAGCAGACGGGACATTGGGCGGATTCAAAGTCCGTTGGATCGGATGAGCGGGCTGGAGGATTGAAACGCAGAAAGTGCCGGAATAAGGAGAAAAGTGCAGGATTCACGAAGTTCGTGAATATGACGAAGAGAGCAATCTTTCGGAAGTTCGTAAATAATACGTTATGTGAAATCAGCATAAATAAAAGATAGAAAGAGTGGCATGAATGATTAGAAGTAGATATTTATTTCTGTCTAGTGGAGATAGGATTATAAAGATTGCTCGATCCAAGGATCACAAATATAAGTCTGTACCTAAACTGGCAAATGAGGATGTACTTGAGGTGATCTTATATTACAAAAATAAAGATAGGAAGCCACACCAATTGCTTATGGTTGGATTTGATAGATTTCATTTGGATTCCAATGGTAACTATGAAGAGACAGAGGCAGATAGGAAGAGAGCTTTTCATAATTTTTTTCTTTTGGAATACCTAGTATATTCGAAGAAGAAAATGATAGACCGTTATCTATACCTGTTGCTCCAATAATCCCAACCGATGATGAGAAAAGACTGTTATACAGTTACATAAATGAAAAGCTGCCTAACTTAGCAGCTGATGCCCCACATGTAGTAGAAAGTAAAATTAAAGCATCGAAAGAGAAGTATGAAGAGTTTAAAAAAATGGCAAAGAAATCAAAGAACAAGCGTAAGTAACTCGAAGAAGATGCTGACGTCACATAACATAATATTCAAGCTGCGGCTCCTAACGGAGCCTTGGTCTGCTGGTTGGATTTCGAGGAGGTGTTTCAGCAGACACATCCGACTTTGTCGGACGTCATGAATACAAGAACGTTATGTGAAATCAGCTAGGAATAAAAAAATTATATTTAGGAGCAAGTACTATGAAGCGAATTTACAAGCATATTGAAGAATACACAGATCAGGAAATAAAAGATATTTTAACTCGTCAAGAAGTAGAAGAACTTATATATTTACCACTTTCAGTTGGAATGTATCATCACAATTGGAAGTTTGCTCAAGATATATGTCTTAAATCAGCGCAACATGATAATCCAAATGTAAGAGCGAATTCTGTATTGGGATTAGCACATATAGCAAGAACTAAAAAACAGTTAGATAAAAGACTAGTAAAACCAATCATTTTGAAAGAATTAAAAAATAATATAGAACATAAAGGAATAATATTAGATGCTATAAGTGATATAAATTTATTTATGAAGTGGAAACTAGCAAGGAAGCATAATTATTAGTTGACTCGAAGAAGAGCTGACCTCACATAACATCGCATCTACGCTGCGGGCGTTGCCCTTGGTTCGCTAGAAGTGGAAAGCAGAGAAGCCGGGATCAGCTCACAACCCTGCGAGGCTAAGTCCGTTGGACCCGGCGCTTTGCGCCTTAAGCCTCTCGGATTCGTAGATACAAGAACGTTATCTGTAATGCTAAATACAAGAATAGGGAGTGAATGGATTTTGGAAAGTAATTTAGACGAAATTAAAGGAAAAGTTAATAAGGCGCTACTGAAGTTATACGAGAAAGATAAGTACTTAATTAAAAATGATTTGAATGAACGAACAATCGCGCATAAATTTTCTAATTATATTCAAGAAGAATTTAATGAATTTGATGTTGACTGTGAATATAACAAAAATGTTGATGAAGCCGAGGGAAACAAGAATATTTATTTTTTAAAACAGGAGTATTTAGAATTGAATAAAAATTTCAAAGAAACTGTTAGCATAGATAATATAGAATATGTAAGGATGTCAATTTATCCAGATATCATAATACATAAAAGAGGAAGTAACCTACAAAACCTGTTAATCATTGGAATCAAAAAATCTACAAATAGAGAGGATAGAAATTTCGATTTCAGTAAATTAAAGTGTTATACGGATACCTCACGACATAACAAATTGGGTTATGCTTGGGGGTTATTTGTTGAATTCAAAACCAAGTGCTCTACGCCTCCAATGCCTGAACTAATATGGTATAAAAATGGGGAAATAATTTAAGAGGAGGCACTACAGATAACATAATATTCACGCTGCGGACATTCGTCCTTGGTCCAGCGTTCGCCGGACACCCAGCATACGCTGGGTCGTGAATACAGAAACGTTATAGGAAATCAGCGAGTTTGAATAAAAGATGGAGGAATATTTATGAATTCATGGGCAACTCAATATGCTGCTACAATCAGCCTTGTTAATACTTTAGGGATGATTATATTAACAGCTGTATATGTTTTCTTTACAATTAAAATTCAAAGGGCAAATATGAAAGTAGTTGAACAAAATGAAATAGTCAGAAAAGAAAATAATATGCCAGTCATTATTGTTTATTTTGAGATGACTATTTTCAATATGCTAGATCTTCACATTAAGAACATCGGGAAAAGTCCTGCTAAAAATATACTAGTAAAATTAGTATCCCTCAATGACACAAGTAAAGTTAAGTACTTAGATAAGGCTGCATTTATTGATAAAGAAATAGCGTTATTGGCTCCTGAGCAGTATTTAAGATCATCTGTTGGATCATTAATTGAGTTGAAAAATGAAAATGGCGATTATCCAAAATATAGAGTAAGCATTATATATAAAGATTTGGAAAACAATGAATATGAGCAACATTATATAATTGATGCAAATATGTATAAAGGAACAACACAAGCTGTTGTTAAAAACCTACATGATTTAACAAAAGAAGTTGAAAAAATTGAGTCGCATATTGAAAAGATGACTAGATTATAATTAATGAGGTTTTGAATGCAAATTCAAGAAGGTGCTGACATCCTATAACATTATATTCACGCATCGGGCATATGCCCTCGGTCCGGTAGAGGAATTTTGGGAAGGCAGAGGCAACCGGACACACCCAGCATTCGCTGGGCGTCGTGAATACGGGAACGTTAGCTGAAACCATTAAATAAGAGGTGAGTACATGAAAGTTTATAATTATAGCTTTGAGAAAGAGCTGAATAATTTCAAGATGTATTGTAAATTGACTGAAAATCAATTAGAAAATTTAAAACATGAATTGAAGAAAAACAATGTGAGAGAAGAAAACTTTCTAAATTGGTTATTGCTTAATAATAAATATTCAGATGAATTTCCTCAAATATTAAGAAACTCGCTACTTGTTTCATTGTATGCATTCTTTGAGAACCAACTTGCATTAATTTGTGATTACTATAAACAACAAAAAAACATTGTAATTTCAGTTGCTGATTTAAAAGGGGCTGGTATTGAAAGAGCGAAAAATTATATGAAAAAAGTTATTCAGAGTAATTTTCCGGAAACTACTGATGAATGGAAAACAATAAAGAACTGTGCTCTTGTTAGAAATTGCATAGTTCATTGTGGCGGAGATGTTGAACTATTTTCTCGAACCATAGATTTGAGAAAATCAATTAATAGCTTGGGGAAGAGTATTTTCGAAACGGGAAGAAACAAAATATATATATGCAAAGAATTCATAAGTGAAATAATAATTGCAATGGAAAAGATACTAACAGACTTACATATTGACTTAAAGAAGTTTAAGGAAGCTTAGTTAATTCAATAAATAAAATGGCATCAGCTAACATAATATTCACGCATCGGACATTCATCCTTGGTCCGGCAGGAGCCGGACAACCTAGCATTCGCTAGGTTCGTGAATACAGGAACGTTAGGTAAAATTCACAAGAAAACTATATGTTGGAGGCAATTTCATGGGAGAATTATTTAAAAGAAATTCGGACATTAACAAAAATGCTTATCCTAACTGGAGAAGAAGCGATTATTCAAGTTGGGAATTCAAAACTTATTCTGAGATGTATAAAAAATGTGGTGATCTACTAATAAGTTCTATTGGAAGTAATATTACAAAGCAAGCTGATGAAGCGATTATTCCAAGCATTTTTCTGTATCGTCATTCAACGGAGTTGATTTTGAAGGCTATTCTTTTGACACATTATTTAATGGATCAGAGTATGAAAAGAGAGAAAATTCAAGAAAAATTAAAAGGACACAGTTTAAAATCTTTGTGGAATAAAACAGAAAACATACTTCATGAATATTTGAGTAAAGCTATTAAAAAAGATAAATCCCCACTTGTATTGATGAAGACTGTTATTGAAGACTTGGACAGCATTGATTCGTCTTCTATGATGTTTAGATACCCTTTTGATGATAAATATGAGAAAGCACAAATGATAGGAGATAAAGAACACAATTACGGTATTGATTATGAACATCTAAAACTAACTTTTAATGAAGCATATAATTATTATGAAAGCTGTTTTTATACTATTTTTAACAAGTATGAAAATTTAGATACTATACCAATCTTGTAAGTATACCCGTTGGGGGGTGAACATCACCTAACATAATATTCACGCTGCGGGCATACGCCCTTGGCCCGGCATTCGCCGGACACTCAGCATACGCTGAGTCGTGAATACAGGAACGTTATACGACAGAATCACAAAAAAATATAAGATTACTTACAAAATGAACGGAGTAACACAATGAAATTAACAATGTATAATTTACTTAAATGCGGTTTTTTTTCAGATAATCTGCCATCTAAGATATTCACAAGTATAGAGTTAGCAGATTTTATAAAAAGTCATCCAGCTACAGTAAGTTCAAACTTAACTAATTTAAAATCTAAAAAGATTGATTTCACCCCTTGTTTGTTTATTTCAAGTTATAAAAGCGATCTTGAAAGAAGAATCATAGCTCTTCCCCATATAGATTTGTATTCTATATTGTGTGAAAACATTGAAAAGCACAGATTAGTTATAGAAAATAAGTTTAAACAAAATGAACACTCATATTCCAATATTATTTTGCCAAATCAGGTAAAAGGCTACAATGTTTTTTCAAGATTTATGAAAAATTATTATGATAGAACAATTTATTCTGCTGGTTATAAGTATCTTTTGAATATTGATCTAAGCAAATGCTATGAGAATATTTATACACATAGTTTAACTTGGGCCTTGTATGGTAAGGAAGATTCGAAAAACGAACTAAAAAAATCACCGAAACAAAGAGATACTAAGTATTTGGGCTATGATGAATTTGATAAATTAATCAGGTCTATAAATAACAATGAAACTAAGGGCATCCCGACAGGTCCTCTGAGTTCCCGAATAGTGTCGGAGATTATCTTGTCATCTATTGATGAAATATTGGATCAGGAAGGATATCATTTCAAACGTTATGTAGATGATTATAATTTTTATTTTCGTAATGAAAGCGAGATTAATGAGTTTATACCTCATTTTCAGAATATCCTGTATGATTATAAACTGCATATAAATACAGAAAAAACTGAAATTAATAAGTATCCATATCAACTGAATCAGGACTTTGTCAAAGTTTTAAGAGAGCATGATTTCTCTAAAGATGGATATTTGAAATATATTGAAAAAATGATAGAACTACATCAGAATAATAACAAAGGAGTTTTAAAGTATGGACTAAAAATCTTGAGTAGCCATAATATTGCTAATAAAGAGAAAGGACTTGTTTTTTCTCATTTAGTGAATATAATTCTTACATTTCCTAACATGGCGGAATATGTACATAATATAATTCTAAAAAATAATTTTGCTTTTGATAAAAGTATACAACGTAATATAAATGATATATTGGAAAGTTGTCTTAAGTACAAGCATGAACTTGAAACTATATGGTTAATTGCGGTCATGTGTTCTCTCGATATGAATATTGAAATCAATAATCTTGTAAGTATTATCAATTATTCCGAGCCGCTCTCTACGATAATGGCTCTAGATTATATTGAAAAGAAAAAATTAAACAGAGAAAGTAAAATTCAGACTTGTATCAATGATTTGAAAAGAAGATTAAGTAATGAATCTATTTATGGGGATAAGTGGTTATTGATATACGAAATTAATAGAAACAATTGGATTAAAGGGTTGAAGCAGATACTAAATCAAAGTTTACTGTTGAAAGATGCCTTAAATAATGATGTGCGCTTTTACTTAAGTCCTATTAATTGAATAGATCTTATACACGACGTAAGCTCAGTATAGAATAATTCTAAACAACGTACTTATAAGTGTATCTTCTGATGATTTTAATGTATTAATCATATGTTGTTCCTCCACTGGTTAACTATATAGAGTTATTGTATAACCCTATATAGTTAATTTTAAGGTGCATATTTGACTTGATAAAGTTAAAACTTCGCTTTTCGTTGATGATTGCTGGTATGCAAGATAAGATAGAATTATGGAGGGGAAAAGATGAACGTAATCAAGTGCAATATACGAGAACTCATGGCAGAGCATCGAATAGATGATATAACAGAATTGATGGCTAAATCGGGCTTAAGTCGGAATTCAATCAACAAGCTGTATAGGGAAACGAATATAGAAACAACAAAATTGGAAACCTTATTCAAGCTATGCGATACATTTAACTGCAAATTATCAGATTTAATTGAATATGTACCTGAAGAAAACCAATAGTTAAGGCAGATTAGAGAAGCGATGTACAGCGGTAGTAAAGGCGGAACTACTGGTTGTGGAACGAATACCAATGAACATTCTGATTATTGTGTAAACATTAGTGCTAAAAATGGTTGTAAGAACTAGAATAGTTAAAACATCAACTGTCCTTTGGAGAATCTTAGGGCAGTTAATGTTTTTTGAATAATTTTAGATTTGTTTTGTAAGATTTTAAAGTTCTCATGTGTTTAATAGCTTAGTAATAACAAGAGGATCTTACGACCCTCTACATACCAAAATTTTGAAATTCACTAAAGAGTTGCAGAGCATCTTTGAAACCTTGTATGTAGATACTTCGTTCTAGGATGGATTGAAGAGAAATTTGAGCGTCTTCGTAAAGAAAAACCGTATGTTGAAGTTGATCGGGTAAAGCTTCACGAAGTTTTTTAAAATATTGATCTGTCTCCGAAGAAAGCTGATTGTACTCCTTATGATACTCTAGAAGCTCAGTATAGAGTAATTCTAAACGTATTCTTATAAGTGGCTCTGCTAATGATTCTAATGTATTAATCATATGTTATTCCTCCTCTTGTTAACTTTATAGAGTTATTATATAACTCTATAAAGTTAAATGCAAGGTAAATATTTGACTTGATAGAGTTAAAACTTCGCCTTTCGTTGATGATTGCTGGTATGGAAGATAAGATAGAATTATGGAGGGGCAAAAGATGAACGTAATCAAGTGTAATATAAGAGAACTCATGGCAGAATATCGAATAGATGATATAACAGAATTGATGGCTAAATCGGGATTGAGTCGGAATTCAATCAACAAGCTATATAGGGAAACGAATATAGAAACAACAAAGCTGGAAACCTTATTTAAGCTATGCGATACATTTAATTGCAAATTATCTGATTTGATCGAATATGTACCTGAAGAAAACCAATAGTGAAGGCAGATTCGAGAAGTGATACCGTCGTATAACATAATATTCAAGCTGCGGCTCCGTTGGAGCCTGGGTCTGTTGGATAGATTTCGAAGATGAATTTCCGCAGACAACCCCTTTGGGGTTCATGAATACAGAAACGTTATACGACAGTACGGAGAAATTAATAAAACAGGAGGTCATAATGATGGGAATCTTTAAAGAATTTGAGGCGAAGAAGGCTGCAGGAGAAGAATTATCTTTAGACGATCTTACGCAAGAAGATCTCAAAACGATGTTTATAGATGAGCAGAAACCAGATTATATGATATCTCAGCTATTTGATGTAAAAGAATCGAAAATTACATATAGACGAAGAAAATATGGAATTACTATTAGGAACTCGATACTTGATGATTATTTACTTGTTAAAACCGAACATGCAAAAGAAATGAATGATAGAGTAAAAGCTGAACTTTTAGTTGAAGAAAACTTAACAATGATTGCCAAAGCACTTACACATTTTGCTTTTAGAAATGGTCCTGTTGAAGATATGCATGCAAATCCAAATAATCAACTCTCTGAAACTGATATGGAGACTTTAAATAAATTCATGGTGAATAGAATAGCGTACATTTTTAAATTAATTATTGAAGAGCGATGGATTGAACTTGATTTTTTGATAAGGAATACAGATCGATGGTACGGTCACGGGTGGGATAATGCTATACCTGATGACGGGGATACAAGAAAAATAATTGAGTCAATGTTAAAGAAGTAATAAAAGACTTGTGGGTGATTGAAGGCACCGTCGTATAACATAACATTCAAGCTACGGCTCCTACGGAGCCTGGGTCTGCAAGATGGATCTCGGAGAGGCATATCAGCAGACAACCCCTTAGGGGTTCGTGAATACGAGAACGTTAGATGAAAGATCGGCAGTATCCTAAAAACATAAAATGAAATGAAAGAGGAACAAGTATGACATTGATAGGACTTATAAGACATGGAGTAACAGATTGGAATTATGAATACAGGGCACAGGGACAAGTCGATATACCTTTAAATGATGAGGGACGAAGACAAGCTGAATTACTATCTAAGAGAATGGAGAACGAGGAGTGGGATTATATTTATTCAAGTGACTTATCAAGAGCACTCGAAACAGCAGAAATTATAGGAAGGATTAAGAATGTTGAAGTGAAAACTGACCCACGATTAAGAGAAATGAACTGCGGTCTTATTGAGGGAACAACTGAACAAGATAGAGTTAGTAAGTGGGGATACGGATGGTCCAAACTAGATCTTGGTATAGAACCAAACGCTGAGATAATCACAAGAGGAATGAAATGCCTAATGGACATTTCTGAAAGACATCACGACAAAAAAATATTGATAATAAGTCATGGAGCACTAATTGGACTGACTTTAAAGAAACTAATTCCGCACATCGATACAGAAGAACACCTCCATAATACATCGGTAACAATTTTAAATAAAGACCAATTCAGATGGGATTGTGAACTATATAATTGTATTACTCACTTAAACGTTGAATATTATGAATAGCAAATTCGAAGAAGGCCAATCAATCATCTAACATTGTATTCACGCAGCGGGGCTATCGGCCCTTGGTTGACAGATGTATAATCATGGAGGAAGCTCAGTCAACAAACGCCCAAGCCTAAGATAAGAGTTATCTAAGGATTGGGCGTTTCGTGAATATCAGAACGTTAGTCGAAATTATTCTTAAGGAGTGTGAAATATGTATATCAAAGAAGTCGTGAATGAAATGGAGATACGTCACTCAAAATCATTGGAAGCTCACAAATTAATGGTTTAGAGCTAGATAAGTATTTATTAGGTGGTGAAGTGCCAAATAACTTGCTCTCGCATGTATCACTTTATTTTCTTGCGAAATTTCATAAATCAATGCTTTCGTTTCGTCTATTAGTAGTTTCAGGATTTAATGAGGACGCAAGCATCATTTTTAGAACAATGGTCGAAATTGCAATTATTATTACCTACATATCAAACGACCCAGACAAAAGAATAAACAGATTCATTGAATACAAACATATAGCAGAGTATCGGTTACTTCAAACGATTGAGAAACACTATACCAATTCTAATATAGATGAACAACGTCGTAATAAAATTAAAGAGGACTATGAAGCGAATAAAAGCAATTACAAGAATAAAGCTCAATGGTCTGAACTTTCTATTGCAGATATGGCTAAGGACGTAGGGATGGATTTTTGGTATGAAGCAGTTTATAAACTTGATTCAAGTTATGTCCACTCTAATATAACTGCGACTAAAGGTTTTATGTTTGATGACAATGATGAATTGTTGGTGGCCGTAGGACCTTTGAGCTTTTCAGCAACTGATATTTTGTCTAAATCATGTGAACTTTCAAGGATAGTTTTATACATTTCATTAAAAAACATGAATTTAAGTACAGACAGATTGTTGGAACAATGGGAAGAATGCCAAAGATTAATTCGAGAAGAATTTGAAAGTGTACGCAAAGAAGCAGAATAACTTCGACTAACATAATATTCACGCTGCGGGCATACGCCCTGGGTCCGGCATTCGCCGGACACCCAACATTCGTTGGGTCGTGAATACAGGAACGTTATCAGAAAGTCGGGTAAATACTTAATAGTAGGAGTGAGAAGGTATTCAGACGTTTTTATTATACGCCCCATTAATTTCGATGTTTATTACTTTTGCATCCGGTTTTTTAGGAATTATTTATGGATATCAAAGTTATAAAATTCAACGTAGATTTAACTATAAAGAAAGACAATTAAATGAATTATATTCGCCAATCCTAGCTAGTATAAAAGAAATTAACGCAAAATTCTCAGCTATCATTAATGTGCTTGATATTCTTGAAGAAGAAAATAAAGATAAAATTAAAGAATGGAAAAGAACTGGTTCAATTGAAGGTCTTTTGAATGGTATAAAGGGTCAGTATTGTATAATGCAAAAATCGTTGAGGAAGAAATATTACCGATTTATAGGAAAATATTGGATATATTAACGACAAATTATTCTTTAGCTGATGATGATACTATTGAATTCTATGATAAATTGATTGATTACATAGAATTTGAATATAGATGTATTAACACAGAAATACCAAAAGAATTATATATCAAGCTAAAAACTCAAAGTGAAAGGTTACATGTTTTCTCAAGATTTGAATTGCATGTTGAGCAAAAGGTCTCATTACTTAAAAGAAATATTCTAAATAAAAGATAAATTTAAGTGATGCATTTCAGAGAAGACTCGACCTTCTGAAACAAAATATTCCTGCATCGTCGCATTCGCTCCTTGGTCGCCAGAGGAATTTCGAAGAAGTGGAATCAGGCAACACAGTCAACCGGCTAAGTCTGATGACTCGTTCCCTTCGGTCACTTAAGCCGCTTGAACGTCAGGAATGCGCGAACGTTATATGAAATCGGCGGCATATGTTAAAAATGATAAAAAGAAGATTTGGGACGAATTTGTTGGAGGTAGAACACATGAAATGGCAAGAAGTTAGAGAACTGTTCCCTGACCAATTTGTTCTGGTTTCTATAATTAATTATCATGAGGAAGATAACAAAAAAATAGTAGATGAAGTTGCACCGATTCGAATAATATCAAAACAAGATGCGAATAAAGAGGTTTTGCAAGTAAAGCCTGGAAATATGGTGTACCATACATCAAATCAAGACTTTGTGATTCACCTCCGCAGAGATCCATTAATGAGAGTGAGACGTAATACTAATGAAAATTAACTATGATGGTCAGTTAATTACAACGTCACTTACCATTACATTTAGAGGGAGAGCATTGAGAATAGATGATGTAATTATAGATACAGGATCTTCACATACTATAATTAGTCCTGATATTTTAGAGGAAATCGGTGTGACTTGCGAAACAGGGGATTCTTTTGAAAAAGAATAAGTGAAGTAAAATTGAGGATATCGCCGAATCATATAGCAATGCATATAAGCTATGGGCTTTTGCCTCTTGGTTAAAGGTGTCAAGCACAGAAGCATATCCAGATAACATACGACCTGACCTATGATAAGAGCTATCTAAGGTCAGGTCACGTCATAGATGCTGAAACGTTAGATGAAAGCACCCAAATAAATAAAACCATCTAAAAAGGATGCAAAGAAAAAATGATAAAATCTATTAGTATTGATGAATGGAATGGGACCACATTCAATGAAGAAATGGTTATGAATCCTACATGGGCAGACACTTTAAGTTTTTTAAGAAAACTCGACGGAGATAAATTTACATTAGTTTTTTTTGAGGTATCAGACACAGATTCAGCATTAGTTGGAGGCGGACCGCAATATTTCATAGTGTCTATTACAATTGATGATAATATATATACTCTTATGAACGATAAACAGGGAAACAGTGAAATTCTTCTGGTTGCTGGTGGTCAGTTAGGCAATTATTGTGATAACATTTGTATAGAATTAATCCCCATGCTTGAAGTAATAAAGTATTATTATGAAACTGGAAAACTACTCGAAACACATAAATGGAAACAAGAATAATAAATACTTTGAATGTAACTCGAAAAAGTAAGTGACATACATCATCTAACATCGCATTCAACTCAGTGGGCCGGGACAAGCCCGACCCTTGGTCCAAAAAGAGGCATTGGGAGGAGTGGATTCACCGGACACATTTAACCGGCTAAGTGGCAGAGCCATCCAGCATTACGTGCCTTGTCCATTGCCGAAAGTAGATTCTAGAAGTGATTCCGTCGTATAACATAATATTCAAGTGGAGGCTCCGTTGGATGGATTTCGAGGAGGAATTTCAGCAGACAACCCCTGAAAAAATAAAAAGACAATGGAGGTATGTTGGGTGCTGACATTAGAAAAAGCTAGAAAAAATGATGCACAAAGACTTGCTGAAATACAAAAGGCCAGTTTTGAGGATGAATCAAAGCATTTTAAGAATAACGAAACCGTTGGGCCAATAGGATATGACTCCATAAGTTGGCAAGAAGAGATGATGCAAAATTGCGAATATTTCAAGGTACTCTTTAATGGAGAAATAATCGGGGGAGCTATGATATTTGTAGAATGTAATCAAGTGCATAATCTAGGAAGAATCTTTATTGATCCAAATTTTAAAAATCAAGGAATCGGAACGAAGGTGATGGAGAAAATTGAAAGTAAATTTCCAGACAGCACTGAATGGTGGCTGGATACTCCTAGCTGGAGTGTGAAGAATCATCACTTCTATTCAAAGTGTGGGTTTACTAAAGTTAGAGAAGAAGGTGGCTTATACATTTTTAAAAAGACTTTATAAACTTATGTAATGTACAAACGCTATGAGACATCAGTGCTAAGTGTTACCAAGAAGATATTCAATGAAAAGAGTGAAAGGGAGGATTTACAATGAAGATTGATTTTGCGATTGAATCAGATTATGAGTATATCTCGTTAAGAGACAAACACATACATAAGACACTTATAAGACCAAAAATAAAAGAAAATGAAATTCTAATCATTAGAGAATCCAATCAAGAAATAGGTTGGATGAGATACGGATTTTTTTGGGACAACACACCATTTATGAATATGATATGGATAGATGAGGAGTATAGAGGAACAGGTATTGGTAAAAAAGTTGTCCACTATTGGGAAGAATTAATGAAACAAAAAGGATTTGAAATGGTCATGACCTCAACACAGTCAAATGAAGGAGCCCAACATTTTTATAGAAAGCTTGGATATAGAGATGCTGGATGTTTAATGCTTGAGAACGAACCTCTGGAAATAATACTGACAAAGAAGTTGAACCAAAATTAACGTTGAGGAAATCAATGAAGGAAGTGACATTTAAAAAATATAATATTCAAGCTGCGTCTCTAATGGAGCCTTTGCAGACAACCCCTTTGGGTTCAGGAATACAGAAACGTTAGATGAAAACATGCAAAACTAAAACTATGAAATCAAGGTGAATATGATGAGTACCCTAAATCATGTTGTAAAGCTACTAATTCCGCCCCATAACAACTTTTCGGCTACAGATCTTGTGGAACACATGGGTAGTGTTATCTACGGAGAAGAGGCTAGCTCAATAAGAGACATGATTTATGAGGTACCTGAATCTTTGAGGACTATTATTTTATTAATAGATTTTGATACAGAATTATCAATGAATGGAGTCTTCGGGTTTATGGAAAATTCCACTGGAAAGTACTTGAATGAAACAATTGCTGCTTTAAAGCTAATTAAAGCGGAAAAAGATTCGTCTATTATGGAGGAGATAAAAGAGCTTATTGAAGGTGTTAATTTTAATGGGCAAATAAAATTAGAACCATATCAAGTTACAACATTTGAAGAGAGACATGACATTAATGAAAGGCTACTTGAAAGAATTGAAGAGTTGGCTGATGGACTGTATATATATTCAATAGATAGAGATATTTTTGCCTACTTAATTGGTTATCTTTCTGACAACTGGATTGTATTGTTGAAAAAGCTTAAGGATGTCTGTAAGTAACTCGCAGAAGTGCGTGGTATCATCTAACCCGGCATGCGCTGGGCGTCTTGAATACATCCTCGGTCCGGTAAGAAAATAAACAGTTGATAGGAAGATGCGGATTTCATTTAAATTAAATACGGTATGGAAGTGAATTGATGGAGGGACCAATCATAACTTGTATGAGTATAGGCGTTTATGCTCATGCACTTACAAGAGGTAATAAATACATCGTAAAAAAAGAAGATGGGGACAAGTATAGAATTATTGGAAACCATGGAAAAGCAGTTTGGATATCAAAAGCTCATTTTATTGAAGGAAATATAGAAGTGCCCTTTTTAGAAAGATGGAAGTTTGATGATGATCCAAAGGAGTTTGATTTGGTGGAGGTGACCCTTACTTTTTCGGATGGAAGTGAACGATGGAGTTTGGTGACAACCCCTCAAAAATTAGTAAATCACTTTGGAAAAGAAATGGAAATACCAGGATTTAATATTAAACATCTAATTATAACGAAAACAATAGACCACGACGATATTGAAAAAATATTAAAATATTTAGAGGCCAATGATGAATTAACAGAAGCAAGCAGAGCGTTGGAATGTTGATTTGGAGAGAGCAGAGGAACCGCATAACACAATATTCATGCTTCGGCTCTTATGGAAAATATAGAAACGTTAGGTGAAACCTTTGAGAATCTAGAAATGAGGTAACTTCAATGATGCAATACAGAATCCGACCAATAATAGAAGATGATGTATTTTTTTTATGGGAGATGTTATATGAATCATTATTTGTCCCAGAAGGTCAAGAGCCATTCGATAAAGCGATAATAAAAGACCCTTATATATCAAAGTATATTGAAGGTTGGGGAAGAGAGGGGGATTTTGGATTTATAGCAATGAACCATGAGGGTGAACCCGTCGGATCAATAACAGTTCGATATTTTAACGAGGATAATAAGGGATTTGGATTTATTGATAATGATGTACCCGAACTAGGAATGGCTTTGTTAAAAGAATACAGGGGAAGAAAAATCGGAATGGCCTTAATGGATGAATTATTTAAAGAAGCTAGGAAGAGGAATATAAAAAAATTATCCCTCAGTGTTGATCCGAGCAATGCAGCGGCAATGAAACTCTACGAGAGATTCGGATTTAAAGAAGTTGGGAAAGTTGATTCATCAATCACGATGGTTGTCGATTTAAGAAGTTAAAATACAGTAGTAATAGGGATTATTTTAAGGAACTCAAAAGAAATCAAGGGTATCGCCTAACATCATATTCAAGCAGCGGCTCCTTAAGGATTCTGAGTGCACCCAAACAATCTAAAACTCGGGAGTCAAGGGTTGAAAAATGTATGCAGAAAATTCTCAATGGAGAGGGTTTAAATGATCGTTAAAAGTAATTCAGGCAAAGGCTAAATAAACGTATCAGAGGCGATAATTATGATAGATTTAGAGTCAGAAAGATTACTTATAAGAAATTTTCGATCTGATGATTGGAATGATCTACATGATTACTTATCAATAGAAGAAGTATTGAAGTATGAACCTGGGGAAGTTTGTAATGAGGAAGATTGTAAGCAGATGACATTGGAACGATCGCAAAGCAATATTTTTATGGCAGTTGTATTAAGAGAAAACAATAAAATGATAGGACACATTTATTTTAATCAAACCGTACCGTTTGAGTTTTTAACATGGGAAATAGGATACATATTCAACCCAAGATACTATGGAAATGGATATGCTACTGAGGCAAGTAGAAGAGTATTGCAATATGGATTTGAAGAGTTAAAGGCTCATCGGATTATTGCGATGTGTAATCCAGAAAACGCTTCATCGTGGAGATTATTGGAGCGCTTGTTGATGCGAAAAGAAGGTCACCATATGAAGAAAGCATTTTTTTATAAAACGGAAGAAGCACAACCCATTTGGCATAATGCATATCAATATGCGATTTTAGCAGATGAATGGCAAAGGAACAATGAATAATTTGAAAAAAAGGGGTGTGATACCATGAATGAGAAGTCACGGTTACTAGAGGAGTTCAAAGAATGGATCCGTTTTGTTTCTGAGATTCGTGAAATGGATTGGCAAATAACGATTGCTGAAGGTAAATGGTCAGTTCAGGATATCGTAAGTCATATACTACTGTGGGATAAATACTTTTTTGAAGCAGCAATAAGTCCCATATTGAACAATAAACCTTTGACATTAACACATATGGATTTTGTACAATTTAATCAGGATGCTATTGAATATGGAAAAACAAAAACGAAAGAAGAATTAATTAAAATGACTATTCAGTACCGTAACATGATATTGGAGAGTATAGAGAGTTTTGAAGACGACAAGTTTACTAAAGAATATGCTGACGGGAAGTTTACTGTAATATCATATTTAAGAGATTTTATCTGGCATGATCAACATCATATCAGACAGATTGATGAACTTAAAAGAAAAGCTATGTGAGTATATAGGCGGGTGAATCATATGGGGGATTATTGGAACAAAAGATTTACTGAAGAAGGGATGATTTGGGGTTGTGAACCAAGTCAAACTGTAACCCAAGCTATAGATTTGTTCAAAAAGAATCATGTACATGATATTTTGGTTCCTGGTGCTGGATATGGAAGAAATACGAAGGCGTTCTCTTCTTATTTTCAGGTTGATGGAATTGAGATATCTAGTTCAGCTATAGATCTAGCAAAAGAATGGGACTTAAAAACGAATTTTATTCAAGAATCGGTATTAGAGTTTAGTACATGCCAAAGGTATGATGGAATATATTGTTATGATTTATTGCATTTATTTTTGTTAGAAGACCGAAAAAAACTGATACAGAATTGCGTGAAGCATTTGAAGGAATTGGGAGTAATGTATTTCACATGCTTTTCTGATTGTGATTTTAATAATGGTGTGGGTAGGGAAATTGAAGAAGGAACATATGAATACAAGAAAGGTAAATATGCTCACTTCTTTACTGAAGAAGATTTAAAAGGACATTTTAATGATTTGAATATATTAGAAACGGGTTCCATAAGAGAGACTCTGATATATGCAGAAAAACAACAGAAAAAATATGAATTAAGATATATATTTGTTCAAAAGATTGGATAGCTATTCAAAAAAGCAAGCAACTTCAACTACATCGTTTTATTGCTTCACTCAGCTCAAGTTGTTTTTTTAAACAAAGCAAATACACCGCCGTAAGCCTAATCGCTAGGACGGTGTATCTGTCTTTAGAACCACTGTATATCCGTTGAAAACTTTTTATTCCTCTCCGGTCGCCACCGGATTTTCCTCATAACTGATCCAGTCGCTCCAGCTTCCCGGATATAAACGGACCTTACTAAATCCAGCTTCATTTAGGGCCAGTACATTGGGACAGGCGGATACGCCAGAACCGCAATACACGATAATTTCTGCGTTTGGATCAAGGTCGGCAAAGTGCTGCTGCAATTGTTCCGCATTTTTAAAGCTGCCTTTTTCGTCCAATACTTCTTTCCAAAAGTAATTCACCGCACCGGGGATATGCCCCGCAGCTTGATCTATGGGCTCTTCCAGTCCCAGGTAGCGCGGCCGCTCTCTGGAGTCGATCAATATAGGTGAAAAACCGATATAGGAGCCAACAGGAACAGAACCTTCGGATACACGTTGCACTTCTTGCATATTCGTGAGCATTTGTGGCTGTACATTCGGTGTGAATGTACTTGGAATGCGAATTGGCTGGTCTGCCGTAACCGGGAACTTCGCTTCCTTCCAAGCGCTGTAGCCCTCTTCCAGCACATATACCTGCTTATGCCCGAGATAGCGCAGGAGCCACCAGAAGCGGGAAGCCATCATACCGCCTTGGTCATCATAAGCGACGATGCGTGAAGATGCGTTGATCCCGGCACGACTCAGACGTGCGGCAAGTGTATCCGCATCAGGTAATGGATGGCGACCACCATGCTCATCAAGAGGAGCAGTAAGGTCTTCTTCCAAATCGAAGTGAACCGCCCCTGGAATATGGTCTTCATTAAATTGAGTCCGTCCAGCCCCGGCTTGTCCGAGCAGGGAACGGCAGTCGGCAATGATCATGTCCGGCTCATACAATCGGGCCAGCAGCCAGCGTTTGGATACGATGGATTTCATAGAGGATTCCGCCTTCCTTTATTTAACAGTAAATTTAATCCATTGAGTATGGTTTATGAAAATGGGGTAAATAAGTTAAGAGCTGGCCTTCAGGGGATGCTCAGTGTCGGGCAACTCACTTTGGTGGATGACTTTCTTTTTAAAATCCGCTCCGTATCGGATAAAAATCCATACCCCGAACAGGATGAAAAAGCCTGCACCAAATTGTAAAGTAGACAGCCTTTCCCCGAGCAGCATCCAAGCTAGCAGGGAAGAAATAACGGGTTCGCCGAGTACCGCCATTGACACCGCGGTGGCGTTAATGTATTTGAGTAGCCAGTTAAACAGGTAATGTCCGAACAGCGTAGGCACAATGGCAAGCAGCAGGAATAGTCCCCATTCCCGTGGAGCGTATCCGGTAAAAGGAATGGCATTGACCACATTATACAGCGCAAGTGAGGTGGCTGCGATGGCGGAAACCCAAAAATTATACACAAACGCGCTCAAATGCTCGCGCAGATGCTTGCCCATCAGCATATGGATGGACACGGCTACCATACCCAAGAAGGACAGTGCATCCCCGAGCAGGGCTTGTCCCGATACGTGGAAGTCTCCAGCTCCGATGGCCAGTGAGCCGATAAAAGCCATACCCATTCCAATGAGCATAGCGCGGTTCGTGCCCGTCCGGAAAAACAAAAAAGAACCGAGCATGACAAGGATCGGCTCCAATGTCATAATAACGGTAGAGCTTGCAACGGTGGTTAGTCGCAGTGAGCCCATCCAGAGCAAGAAATGTAGCCCTAGCGCAATGCCGGACCAGAGGATCAGCATCCACTGCTTGCGGGTCAGGCTAAACAGCTCAGTGCGGTATTTCCAGACTAAGGGCAGCATGATCAGATTGGTTAGGTACAAACGGTACATAGCGATGACGGACACCTCGGCTTCAGACCATCTTACGAAGATCGAGGAGAACGAAATAGCGATAATACCTATGATGTACAATAATTCAAAGGAAAACGACGGTTTGTGTGCTTGATTCATGTGGCAGCTCCATCCGTATGGAAGAAAGTAAATACGTCTATGTTCCTTCCATCGGTATCTCAAAAAATTAGGTTTAATACTGCCCATTATACCGTACCTGACATTCCCGTGGTATTAGGATTTTGCAAAATCCTGAGAATATTATAAATGGGAGCAGGAGGTAGGATTTTAAGTGAGATGCTGCGTAGAACTTTTGCTACACAAGCTCGTCTATCATAGTGGAGGTGGATTTTATGAAAAAACAAAACACATTTTCAATCATACTACTGACTGTAGTGGCAGTGCTGGCTCTGTCAGCCTGTGGAACGAAACCGCAAACCAATAACAACGCACCTCAAGGGGCAGACCAACCGCAAACGCAACAGCAGCCGCAAGTTAAACCGGAGCCAGTCGCTGAGCCGGAGGTTAAAAAAGGCACAGGTGTATACAATGGAGCTGCTGACCCGCATACGGTAGAGATTGAAACCAATGGCGAAGCCCAATCCTTCCAATTGGGGGAGGGAATGGACACGGTAATAGCTGGACTTAAAGAAGGCGATACAGTAGCGTTTGAATATAACGAGAAAGCAGTAGAGGGCGACGCTACGGCGAAGCAACTGACTTTAACGAAAATACAAAAAGCAGAGGCTGCAACAGATAGCAGTCAAAACGGAAGTTCCAGTCAAGCAGTAGGTGGGGAACGCTCGAAAACTCAAGCTTTTGAGCTTACCCTTGAAGGAAAAAAGGAAAAGCAGACAGCAACATTGGCAAAAGGAGAGGGATATTCACTGTATGTGTTTGATCCGATGTCCCTGTTTCCCGATCAAAACCGTGTTGCCTTGGCTGTAGATGATAACTATTATGCTGAAATTACAAAGCTGCCCTCCGATTTTAATCTGGATGAGCTTCAAAAAGAAGGCGAGAAGGATCTAGCTTCCATCGGCAAGGTGCAAAAGCTGGACAAAGCATCCGTCCCTCAAGAGCTGACCAGCAACCGTCTGTTCTTACAAGCGAGCGGTTCAAAGATGACACAGCAATATATAGTTGTAGAAAATAAAACAGGCGGTTTCATCGTGAAAGTGAACATTCCACAAGGTGAACCTGCTGAAGGATTCGAATCCTTCATTTATACATCGCTGGAGAGCCTGCAAGCTAATAAATAATCCTACTTTGGTGTGGGATGGTCGGCGGCTTACAATCATGAATTTAAGGCAGTTTTGCCGTTGGAAATTGTTATTTTAAGGGTGAGGTTAGAGCTATAAGGGTCTAATCTATAATTGCGAGACCTGCACTTTTGTGCTATAAAGGATGAGAGAATAAGATCATTCCGGCTTGCGAAGTCGTATGAAGCGATGAAGGAGTTGTTAGATTTACTATGTCCATCGAAATGAATACACAAGAAGTCATCAACGTGATTAAAAACAGCAAGAAAAAGACGCCTGTTAAAGTATATGTAAAAGGAGCTTTGGCTTCCGCATCTTTTGGCGAGAATGTTCAAGCCTTTATTTCTGGAGACAGTGGTGTTGTATTTGGTGATTGGGCTGATATCAAGCCTGTACTGGATAGCGCAAACGCAAAAGAAGAAGACTATGTGGTGGAAAATGACCGCCGTAACTCTGCTGTTCCTATGCTCGATCTGAAAGGCATCAATGCCCGCATTGAGCCAGGCGCATATATTCGTGATATGGTTGGCATCGGTAACAACGCCGTCATTATGATGGGTGCAGTAATTAACATCGGTGTCACCATTGGTGAAGGCACGATGATTGATATGAATGCTGTGCTGGGCGGTCGTGTTAAAGTAGGTAACATGTGCCACATCGGTGCAGGCGTTGTCCTGGCAGGTGTCATTGAACCACCATCTGCACAGCCAGTTGTAGTAGAAGACGATGTATTGATCGGTGCGAACTCGGTCGTATTGGAAGGCGTGCGAATTGGTAAAGGTGCAGTTGTTGCAGCTGGAGCTGTCGTAACTGAAGATGTGCCTGAATACTCCGTAGTGGCGGGTACACCTGCACGTGTGATCAAACAGGTCGACGATAAGACCAAATCTAAAACTGAGATTTTGAAAGAACTGCGCGTTCTGTAAGAAGGCAAAAGTTTTTATGTACCAAAGGTGAACGATTCCTTGTCAGAAGCATGATGCACTGACAGCATAACTTAGGGACGAAGCACAACGGACAAGGCTCGGCGGCTGCGCCGGGCTTTTGTCCTTTTGTTCTTTTGCCAGATAAGAGCTGATGAGCTATAAAGAGGAGGCGTAGCGGTAATGAGTACGGTCGACTATCGTTCTTTTGTCCAAATACGAAGAGATTTACACCAAATTCCCGAGCCGGGTTTTGAGGAGTACAAAACACAACAATATTTGCTGGATTATTTGGAAACGCTCCCTCAGGAGCGGTTGGAAATTCGTACATGGCGTACGGGCGTGTTAGTGTTCATTCATGGAACAGCTCCTGAACGCCGCTATGGATATCGTTGTGATATGGATGGTTTGCCGATTGAAGAAGAGACAGGGTACGATTTCCGTTCGACCCATCCCGGCTATATGCATGCTTGTGGACACGATTTACATATGACGATTGGATTGGGGATTGTTACTCACTTTGCAAGCCATCCGATTAAGGATGACCTGGTTGTGTTGTTTCAACCGGCTGAAGAAGGGCCGGGCGGAGCCTTGCCTATGAGGGACAGCACGGAGCTGGCAGACTGGATACCCGATGAAATTGTCGCGCTGCATGTTGCACCTGAATATCCTGTCGGTACAATTGCGACTCGCCCGGGCATCCTATTTGCCAATACGTCGGAGCTTTTCATCGACCTGAAGGGTATGGGCGGGCATGCTGCGTATCCACACAAGGCGAATGATATGGTAGTGGCTGCTTGCCAGCTGGTGGGACAATTACAGACGGTTGTAGCCCGTAATGTGAATCCACTCGATGCAGCGGTCATTACCGTGGGTAAGGTTAGCGGAGGCACGAAGCAAAATATTATCGCGGAAACCGCCCGTTTGGAGGGTACGATCCGAACGTTGTCAGCCGATACGATGATGTTGGTAAAATCACGGATTGAAGCACTGGTGCGTGGTGTGGAGGCTGGATTTGAATGCCATGCCGAGATTCATTATGGCTCAAACTACTTGCAAGTGTACAATGAAGCTCAGGTGACCGAGGAATTTATGAACTGGGTCCGTAATCGGCAGGATGTGCAGCTTATTGAATGCGGAGAAGCGATGACCGGAGAAGACTTTGGGTATTTTCTGGAGCGAATTCCCGGTCTGATGTTCTGGCTTGGTGTTGATACGCCTTATGGTTTGCATCATGCGAAGCTGGAACCTGCGGAGGAAGCGATTGGTGTAGCCATTCGTGTGCTGACAGACTATTTTACATGGAAGTCTCAAGGGTAAATGATACGCCCTGAATAATTATGTTTAATGAGAAGAATGAAATGGAATGAAGTCGAATTTTTGAAGGAGGGTGTTATGGGAGAGCAAACCATCATCCGATTTGAACGGGTGACCAAGCAATATGACAACGATCCCCCAGTGCTGGCGGACGTCAGCTTTGAGATTGAGCGTGGTAAATTTTATACACTGCTGGGGCCTTCCGGCTGTGGTAAAACAACGATTCTGCGTATGATTGCAGGTTTTGCGGAGCCGACAGAAGGCTCTATTTATTTGAACGGAAAACTCATTAATCGTGTTCCAGCCAATGAGCGGCAGGTCAATACGGTTTTTCAAGATTATGCGCTATTTCCGCATCTGAATGTGTTTGAAAATGTAGCCTTTGGTCTGCGAATCAAAAAGATGAACAAAAAGGACATTCAGGAGAAGGTGACACAGGCGTTGTCCTTTGTCAATCTGGAAGGCTACGGCGAGCGGGAAATTTCTGAGATGTCCGGGGGACAGCGTCAGCGTGTAGCCATCGCACGGGCTATCGTCAATGAGCCTGATGTTCTGTTGTTGGATGAACCGTTGTCTGCACTGGATTTAAAGCTGCGTACTGAAATGCAGTACATTTTGCGCGAAATGCAGCAGCGCCTTGGAATTACCTTTATTTTCGTTACGCATGATCAGGAGGAAGCGCTGGCCATGTCGGACGAAATTTTTGTCATGAACAAAGGTAAGATTGAGCAAAGTGGTACCCCTAATGATATTTATGATGAGCCGATCAATCGGTTTGTTGCTGATTTCATCGGTGAATCCAATATTGTCCCAGGACGGATGATTGCCGATTACCAAGTGGAATTTAACGGTCGACAGTTTGAATGTGTCGACGGCGGACTACGTCCGAACGAGCCTATTGAAATTGTGATCCGGCCGGAGGACTTGGAGATTACGAGTGTGGCTGAAGGCAAGCTACGTGTAAAAGTGGATACCCAATTGTTCCGTGGGGTTCACTATGAAATAAGCTGCTATGATGATTCGGGTCAGGAGTGGCTCGTGCATTCTACCAAAAAGGCGGAGCTGGGCAGTGAAATCGGTCTGCGATTTGACCCGGAAGCGATCCATGTGATGCGGTTCGGGGAAACAGAGGAAGAATTTGATCGGCGTCTGGAAGCCTATGAAGAGGTGGATCAGCATGTCCGGTAATACAAGAGCAGCGTATCTGCTGCCTTACTATTTATGGATTGTGCTGTTCGTGGCGGCTCCAGTTGTTCTTGTGTTTTACTATTCGTTATTTGATGTGGATGGTCATCTCACCTTCAACAACTATGCTCAGTTTCTGACACCTGTTTATTTGAGCATGACGCTTAGCTCGTTCTGGTATGCATTTCTGATCACTGTATTTTCACTGTTAGTTGCTTACCCGGCAGCATATTTGCTCACACGCACCAAGCATAAGCAGCTGTGGCTGTTGCTCATTATTTTGCCGACCTGGATTAACTTGCTACTCAAAACGTATGCTTTTATCGGGATCTTTGGTACCTATGGCCCGGTGAATACGGTGTTAGGTATGGTTGGGTTGGGAGGTCAGCAATTATTGTTTACCAGCTCCAGCTTTGTGTTTGTATCGGTTTATATTTTTGTGCCTTTTATGATTTTGCCCATCTATAACGCGTTGGAAGGGTTAAACCCTTCATTGCTGGACGCAGCCCGTGATTTGGGAGCCTCCAGGTGGACTGCGTTTCGCAGGGTTATTTTCCCGTTAACGCTTGCGGGTGTGCGGTCCGGTTGCATGGCTGTGTTTATTCCAGCGTTGTCACTGTTTATGATTACCCGCCTGATTGCAGGTAACCGTGTGATTACACTGGGGACGGCGATAGAGCAGCATTTTCTGGTTACTCAGGATTGGGGTATGGGCTCTACGGTTGCCGTGTTCCTGATTTTGGCGATGGGGATCATTATGCTGCTCACCTCGGGAACGAAACGGAGGGTGCGGCATGGTAAATAAAAACCGATTCGGGAATATTTACTTGGTGATTGTTTTTCTCGTGTTGTACGCGCCTATTTTGTATTTGATGTACTATTCCTTCAACAGCGGCGGGACGATGCATGAGTTTGAAGGTTTTACACTCCAGTATTACAAAGAGGTGTTTGCAGACACCCGTTTGATCATTATTGTCATTAATACCTTGGTGATTGCTTTGCTGTCGTCTGCGTTGGCTACGATTATTGGCATCATGGGTGCGCTGGCTATTCATCAGATGCAGAACCGTCGAGTCAAGAATACGCTGCTGTCGCTCAATAATGTATTGATCGTGAACCCGGACGTCATTATTGGCGCTTCCTTCCTCATTTTGTTCACGATGGTCGGGATTAAGCTGGGTTTCTACTCCGTTTTATTATCCCATATTGCATTTAGTGTGCCGATTGCGGTCATTATGATTTTGCCGAGGTTGCAGGAAATGAGTCCATCTCTGGTCGATGCCGCGCGTGATTTGGGTGCCAGCCGAATGGATGTGCTGACCAAGGTGATTCTACCCTTTATCAAGCCAGGGATTTATGCGGGCTTCTTTATGGCGTTAACATACTCGCTGGATGATTTTGCGGTGACCTTTTTTGTGACAGGTAGTGGCTATTCGACCTTATCGGTGGAAATATACTCACGTGCCCGTCAAGGAGTTTCCTTGTCCATCAATGCGTTATCCACGCTCATTTTCCTGTTTACTGTGTTGCTGGTAGTGGGCTACTACTTTATTATGCGCAAGGCGAATCGTAATGGTAAAAAAGAGCCTGCGGCAGAAATGGGGGTGCCTAGATGAAGTCACTTGTGCGCATGTTTCTGTCCATTTTCATCATCTCGTTTGGTCTGATGGGGGTGGCAGCATGGCTTAATTCCAGCCAAGGCTACTCCGGTGGCAACACACTGACGGTGTACAACTGGGGAGACTACATTGACCCTGAGCTGTTGGAACGGTTTCAGAAGGAGACGGGGATTACTGTCATTTATCAGACCTTTGACTCCAATGAGGCGATGCTGACGAAAATCGAGCAGGGAGGAACTTCATTTGATGTAGCGGTTCCCTCGGAATATGCTTTGGCTAAAATGAAGCAGGAGCACTTGTTGCTCCCGTTGAACCACAGCAAGCTGCCGAATTTGAAGCATGTGGATTCTCATTTTCTAAACCTTTCGTTTGACCCGAATAATGAATACTCGGTACCGTATTTTTGGGGCACAGTCGGGATTGTGTTTAACCCGGAGCTGACGAAAGGCATTGATTTTCATAGCTGGAACGGTCTGTGGAATCCAAAGCTACGTAATAACCTACTGTTGGTTGATGGTGCGAGGGAAGTCGTAGGGATGTCACTGAACAGCCTTCACTATTCCTTGAACGATACGAATGAGGCACATTTGCAGCAGGCTTTGACGAAGTTGGAGAAATTAGCGCCCAATGTTAAAGCGGTTGTTGGTGACGAGATTAAAATGCTGCTGGCAAACGAGGAAGCTGCTGCCGGGGTTGTATGGTCCGGTGATGCGTCTGAAATCATGGATGAGAACGAGAAGCTCGATTACATCGTGCCAGATGAAGGCTCCAACTTGTGGTTTGATAATATGGTTATTCCAAAAACCGCTACCCATGTGGATGCGGCCCATAAGTTCATCAATTTCATGGTGCAGCCCGATGTAGCCGCTCAAAATGCCGAGTTTGTAGGATACTCCACACCTAATGAGGATGGAAAGAAGTTGTTGCCTGAAGATATCTCTGGTGACGAGCGTTTTTATCCTCCGTCGGAAATTACTGACAAGCTGGAAGTATACAACAATCTGGGCAAGCGCATGCTCGCTCATTACAATGAGTTGTTTCTGCAATTCAAAATGCATTTAAAGTAGGGGAGTGGCGTTGGGATTAGGGATTGGTGCTTTAAAGGTCGCTGCGGTGGCGGATGGTGCTTACCATCGCTGTTAAATTCCGATTGTTATGATTGAATATTTAAAGGTAAAAATTGGAATTTAAAGGCGACCGCTTCGCTTGTCCAGCACCATTCCGCCCCCTCCGCTGTACCGTGCTTAAAGGTACGCACCCATGAATCCCACACCAGGTGAGGGAGTAGAGGAAGAGCGAACAGGCCCTTGAACCACCCGTACAGGTGGTTCAAGGGCCTGTTTTGTTTATTCACCGCGCAAAGCGGTGAGTATTTTTTTACCCCTGCGTCTCCCACACACGTTAGAGAATTGTGGGACTTTAAGGTGGGCAGTGAGCGAAGCGGGCCATTTGAATCTGGAGAAGCAACAGCGATCGGAAGATCAAATGGACTGCGTAGCGCCTCCCCCACCTTAACTCCTCACAATTCCCCTAACAAACCTCTCTATTTTATCCAACCCTTGCTCCAGCACATCCTGCCCGTAAGCATAGGACAAGCGAATGTATCCTTCACCATAGGAAGAAAAGGCATCTCCAGGTACGACAGCCACTCCATGCTCTTCCAGCAGCTTCAAGGTAAAATCCATCGAGCTTAATCCAAAATGGGCGATGGAAGGGAAAAGGTAAAAGGCTCCCTCGGGTTTCTCCAGCGGGATACCCATGTCTGTCAGCCTTCCATGTACATAATCACGACGCTTGCGGTATTCCTCACGCATCGGAAGTGCATCATCGACACCAGTGGTCAAGGCTTCCAGGGCAGCATATTGGCTAATTGAGCTAGCGCAGGTCACGTTGTACTGATGGACTTTGACCATGTGCTGTGTAATTTCAGCGGGTGCAAGTGTAAAACCAATACGCCATCCCGTCATGGAATGTGATTTGGACAGACCGTTAATGACGATGGTGCGCTCACGCATACCTGGTAGAGCTGCAATGGACACGTGGGGTGTATCGTAAATCAGTTCGCTGTATATTTCGTCCGAAATGATAAACAGATCGCGCTCCTTCAGTAAATCCGCGACCGCTTCCAGTTCTTCGCGGCTCATCACTCGTCCGGTTGGATTCGAAGGATATCCGAGAATGACTGCTTTTGTCCGTTCGGTCAGATAAGGCTCCAGCACCTCGGCCGTGAGCTTGAAGCCGCTACTGCGGGTATCGGCAAACACAGGAATGCCGCCTGACAAACGGATCAATGGCTCGTACCCTGGGTAGATCGGGACAGGTAGAACAACTTCATCGCCGGGTGACAAAATCGTGCGTAAGGTAATATCCAGCGCTTCACTGGCTCCGTTCGTTACGATAACCTCATCCTGTCCACGGTAATTCAGGCCGTATTTACGAGCTACAAACGCCGCTGCGGCTTCTCTTAATTCCGGCAGTCCCGGATTAGGTGTATAGGAGGTGCGTCCTTCGTTAATCGCCCGATGGGCAGCTTCCATAATATGCGCAGGGGTAGGGAAATCCGGCTGTCCGATCGTTAATGACAGGGTTCCGGGTAATGCGGCAACTTTGTTGGCGATTTTGCGGATGCCGCTGATTTGAATGTTTTTAACCTGATCGTTAAGCAAATGCTCCATAGCGTATGTGCCACCTTTTTCTGTATTAGAACAAGTTTACAATAATTTGATCTGAATATGCTACGGCAAGAAGAATTCATTTTACATAATTAAGGTACTAAATTGACTAATTTATGGTATCTTAAAAGATGAATATATTTGTAAGCGTAATCATAGTAAAAATGGAGAGAGGAGTATCTTCTGATGAAACAAGAATACATAGTAAAAATATTATCCACGAAATTAAAAAGGTTCGGGATCACATGGCTCAGTGCCATACTGGTGCTTTCAGGTGGAGGGCCGGTAGGGTTGTCCAGTGGAAAAGCTTCGGCAGAGCCTGCATCTTTTGCAGGAAAAGAGGTGCAACCTTCACCCGTAACTGTAGGGGCAAGTGTATATGCAGATGTCTATTTTCCTAAAAAGCTTCGCATCCACGATATACAGGGGGTAGCACACCGTTCTCCATATGAAGGACAAAAAGTAGCGGATATTGAAGGCGTTGTCACGATGGTGAAGGGGAGCAGCTTCTATATCCAAGAGTTGGATGATCAAGTGGATCAGGATGAAAAAACATCCGAGGCCATTTTAGTGTACAAGCCTAGTCACGGTGCACAAGTTGGGAATGAGGTAAGGGTTAGCGGTTCGGTGAAGGAATATACGGAAAGAACATATGCAAGTAAGCCAATCGACTTGACGACAACAGAAATTGTGGCTTCTTCGGTTAGGGTAATTGCCAATGACCGTCCATTGCCATCTCCAATTTTGCTAGGTGAACAGGGACGTGTGATGCCGACATCTGTTGTTGATAATGACGGAATGACGGTGTTTGATCCACAGGAGGATGGCTTGGACTTTTTCGAAAGTCTGGAAGGCATGCGTGTAGAGTTGAAGGATGCCACTGTGATTGGTCCTTATGGCTATGAAATTCCAGTCCGAATTGATAACGGTCCAAACACAGGTGAGGTTGTAACGGAGGCAGGCGGACTCATGCTGACAGAAAGAAGTCTGAACCCGCAACGGATTCTGATTGATGCGAAGCCTTCGACACCGTTGAAGACAGGCGATCGTTTTGCGGGTCCTATCACAGGTGTGGTGAGCTATAGCTTTAGCAATTATAAGCTGCTGCCAGAGCGTCTGCCGGATGTTGTACCTGGCGGCCTCCAGCCAGCCAATACGCGTTTGATACGCGATGAACGTAAGCTGACAGTAGCTTCTTTTAATGTGGAAAACTTCGATCCCGGTGATGGAAAACGAATAGATCAGCTGGGGCAGGCTATCGCCGTAAATTTGAATCATCCGGATATCATAGGATTGCTGGAAGTGCAGGATAATAACGGTGAGAAAGATGATGGCACCACAGACGCTTCCGAAAGCTTCCGCGTGCTCATAGAGGCGATTCGAGCTCATGGAGGCCCGGAGTACGCTTTTACAGATATTGCCCCTGAAAATAATAAGGATGGCGGTGCTCCCGGTGGTAACATCCGTGTTGGCTTCTTGTACAATCCGCAACGTGTTACGCTGACCGACAAGCCCAAGGGGGATTCAGTTACGTCTGTCACTTATGGAGTGCAGGGACTCTCTCTCAACCCGGGTCGGATTGATCCCCTGAATGCGTCATTTGAAGACTCGCGCAAGCCGTTGGCCGCTGAATTTGAGTTTGAAGGCCAGCAGGTGATTGTGGTCGCTAACCATTTTAATTCCAAAGGGGGCGATCAAGCGCCATTTGGAGGAATTCAGCCGCCTGTACGAAGCAGCGAAATACAGCGTGCGAAGATTGCAACGATTGTGAATGGCTTTGTAAAGTCGGTACTGCAAGTAAACCCTAAGGCCAATATGGTGGTGCTCGGTGACCTAAATGATTTTCAATTTTCTGAAACGCTGGCTTTGCTACGGGGGCAGGAATTGACCAATCTAATTGACAATTTGGATGAAAAGGAACGGTACTCCTATATTTATGAAGGTAACTCGCAAACATTGGATCATATGCTGGTCAGCCCGTCACTGAGCCAATCATCCGTGCTGGATATCGTTCATATGAATGCGGACTTTAGTGCGGCAGACGGGCGGGTCAGTGATCATGATCCGTTGGTTGCGCAGATAGATTTGCCGCGCAAAACGGAAGAACCACCGACAGAGGGTGGGAGTGGCCGAAATGACGATGATGATGAGGATCAGCAGGATAATGAGGGAAACGGTAACACAGGAAATGGCAGTAGCGGTAATGTGAATGGAACAGTAAATGGGCAGGGTCAGACTGCCAGTAGTGAACCCAATGGAAGCAGCCTGTCTGGTACAAATGTGGTGCAAGTCAAGTCTGTAATGACCGGAGTGGAGCAAAACGAACTGAAGAAGGCAGTTGCTCAAGTAACGGCTGCTGAAATACAAAAGGCCATTCAAAATGGCGCGAAGGGTACGCTTGTGATCCGTGCAGGGGAGCAAGTAGAAGCGAGGAAGTATGAGATTCTTTTAAGCGGGGAAGCTTTGGGAGCCGTTTTGAACGACCGTATTCGTACCCTTCGAGTGGAAACGCCACAAGGTGGATATGAAGTAGCAACAAGTCGTTTGTCTCTTCAGAAACTGGCTGATACCTGGCAGGTGCCTGTAAAACAAATTTCCTTGAATTTTTCCATCACTTCGAACGAAGAACTGGCTAAACGCTTTGATGTTCCGCCAGGGCGCAAACTGTTACAGGCTTTGGATATCGCCGCTGAGCTGAGAAACGAGGATGGACGGAAACAGCTTTTGGCAGGTAACGGAGACTCTGGTAGTGGGTATGAACGTTATCTGTTACGTGCTCCTGCAACGGGCGATGCAGACCAGCTTGCTGTAGTGAAGGTATCGACTAACCAAGCCGGACAGCTATCATATACCCCCGTTCCTTTTCACGCTACGAGTGAGGAAATAACCGTGTATGGACGTTCGGGAGGGACTTACGCTGTGCTTGATGGCGGGGCTTCTGGTGAAGTAAGATCGTTCATGGATATATCCGGCCATTGGGCGCAGCGAGACATTACACGGTTGGCAACTCGCCTGCTTGTGACGGGGACCCATTCAATAGCGTCTACAGCTAGTGCGACTCGTGAAAGGGACTTAGCGAACGTACATTTTGAGCCTGAAGGCCAGGTGCGACGCTCTGAACTGGCAGCGATGCTGGTTCGGGTGCTTGGATTGGAGCATACAGATCGCACGCTGACGAGCTTTGACGACGTTCAAACCGAATCGTGGTATGCGGATTCCGTACGTACCACAGCAGCAGCCGGGCTGATCAACGGCTATGCTGACGGAAGCTTCCGTCCTAATACACCGGTATCGAGGGAGGAACTGGCTGTGATTATAGAGAGAGCCTTGCGCTTCGCTGGGAACACAGAAGAAAATACAAAAGAAGTGAGTGAAAGTATATCCGTATCATTATCGGATGCGCAGGAGATTTCTACATGGGCAGCTCCGGCTGTGAAGACTTTGTCTGGACTAGGTATTATGAAGGGAGACGAGAAAGGCCGTTTTGGCCCGGCTACATCCGTGACGAGGGCAGAAGCAACGGCTGTATTATCACGCACACTGGATAAGCTACATTGGGAATAGGAGACTTCACTATACAAATGTCAGATTGATTGACTTTATACGATAGTTAAGTTATCTTTTGTGGAGAGGTAGTATGATAAAGTAGAATGAATTACGAATGAAGAGGTGAAATGTCGTGGGAGTAAAAGCTAAACAAATTTTTGTGAATTTACCAGTTAAAAACCTGCAACAGTCCATTGATTTTTTCACTACCATCGGATTTGAATTCAGCGCTCAGTTCACTGATGAACATGCAACCTGTATGGTTGTTAGTGAGCATATTTTTGTCATGTTATTGGTTGAAGAACGTTTTAAAGCGTTCACGACAAAAGAAATTTCAGATGCGACAAAAAGTACAGAAGCGATTGTTGCCTTATCGGTGGAGAGCCGAGAAAAGGTAGACGAGATTGTCCACAAGGCTTTGGAAGCGGGCGGCAAACCCTCGAACGAACCTCAAGATCATGGTTTTATGTATGGATGGAGCTTTCAGGATTTGGATGGTCATCTGTGGGAGTTCTTTTATATGGCAGAGCAGTAATGGAAATAAGAATGATGAAGTAAACGAAGTATCATGGAAAGTAAGCTATCCTAAAAGATAGTTTGCTTTCTTTATTGTATGTTATTGAACTCATCGGGAGGAATCACAATGTCTAATGAAATAAGAGTCTACCCTGTTCAAGATCTGAGCGAAGCCCTGGCAGATTCACTGAGTCGACTGTTAATCGACGTGGTTGCAGACGGTGCATCTATAGGTTTCTTACCCCCATTAGGTTATCAGGAAGCAGCAATTTATTGGAACAATGTACTTGAGGACGGTGTAGTTCTGTGGATTGCCGAGAAGGACGGAGTACCTGTAGGGACGGTCCAGCTGCATTTGGCTCAAAAAGCTAACGCTATTCATCGTGCGGAAATTGCAAAGCTTATGGTGCATCCGTCTGGACGCAGACTGGGGATCGCACGACAGTTAATGAAGGTAGCGGAAGAAGAGGCACTAAGTCAGGATAGAACGTTACTGGTGCTCGATACGCGGGTGGGTGACCCGTCCAATGGACTATACGAGTCGATCGGGTTCGTAGAAGCTGGTGTTATTCCGGGTTATGCTCAATCAGCCGATGGTCAGCTGCATGCCACTCGATATTATTATAAGCCATTAAATCTGTATTCTAGTCATAGCTGAGCATTTACCGAATAAGTGTGGTATATACGGGTAATCATAACTTGTCATAGGATTACATAGTTTTTTCCGCGTTTATTCGACTGGAAAAGCACGGGAATAGAAACGTATAATGAAGAGGGGATCAGAATAGGTCTTATGCCAATTTGGCTGTACTGAATTGAAGAACGTAGCAAACACAGCGGAGGAATCAGAGAATATGAGGTTGGAGCATGATTTTTTAGGTACCAAGGAAGTGCCATCAGATGCCTATTACGGTGTACAAACGCTGAGGGCAAAAGAAAATTTTCCAATTACAGGCCAAAGACTGCACCCTGAGTTGATTAAAGCCATGGCGATCGTGAAAAAGGGAGCAGCGACGGTAAATATGGAACTAACCCGTTTACACCGCCCCAAAGCAGAGGCCATTATTCAGGCTGCTGATGAGATTATACAAGGACAGTTGCATGATCATTTCATCGTCGATCCGATTCAGGGCGGCGCAGGCACGTCCATTAATATGAATACAAATGAAGTAATTGCGAACCGTGCGTTGGAGCTGATTGGCAAGCAACGCGGAGATTATCAGGAGATCAGTCCTAATAATCATGTTAATATGGCGCAATCGACGAACGATGCTTTTCCTACTGCCGTACACTTGGCTGTATTAAGTATGATTGATAAGCTGTTAGCTACCATGAGTGAGCTTCAGGAAGCATTTTCCCGCAAGGCAAATGAGTTTGATAGTGTCATTAAAATGGGGCGGACTCACTTGCAGGATGCAGTGCCGATCCGATTAGGACAGGAGTTTCAGGCTTATGCGCGTGTGCTGGGTCGTGATATCGGACGCGTCCGTGCGACTAAGCAGCACCTGCTAACGATTAATATGGGTGCAACTGCGGTGGGTACGGGCCTGAACGCAGACCGTCGTTATATTCAGCGTGTCGCAGAGGTACTGGCAGAAGTCAGTGGCTTCCCTGTGGAAGCTGACGAAAATCTTGTAGATGCTACACAAAATACGGATGCTTATACTGAAGTGTCTGCTGCCTTGAAAATTTGTATGATGAATATGTCTAAGGTGGCAAATGACATCCGGTTAATGGCTTCCGGACCTCGTGCAGGTCTGGGAGAACTGAGTCTGCCTGCTCGTCAGCCAGGGTCATCCATTATGCCAGGCAAGGTAAATCCGGTGATGTGTGAGGTTATTAACCAAATTGCTTTCCAAGTCATTGGTAATGATCATACAATCTGCTTGGCTTCTGAGGCTGGTCAGCTCGAGCTGAATGTGATGGAGCCTGTACTGGTCTACAATCTGCTGCAATCGCTGGAAATTATGAAGCAGGGCTTTCACGTCTTCCGCATTCATTGTGTAGAAGGAATTGAAGCGAATGTGGAGCGGTGTCGTGAATATGTGGAGAACAGTGTAGGCATTATTACAGCGCTTAATCCGCATCTTGGATATGAGGTGGTATCACGCATTGCTCGCGAAGCAATTACGACTGGGAAATCGGTGCGCGAGCTGTGCTTGCTGTACAATGTACTGACCGAGGAGGAGCTGGACATTATATTGGACCCGTACCAAATGACTCAGCCTGGTATTGCCGGAGAATCTTTGCTGAATCGCGAATAATAATGCGGAGTATGGAGTTTAGACAGCTTTGAGGCAAGACGAAGATAGCCCCGTCGAATCTGGCGGGGCTATTGTTATGTGCTAAAGAGAGATATAATACGGGAGCCAGCGTGCATAGGAGGGTTCCCTGTTAGGGATGATACGGCTACGCTTACGGTAGATAAGGGAGAGTTGGATGTTGCTAGAGAAATTATTGGCATACAAGGAATTAGGAATAGGACTCATTGTACTTTTAGTGTTGTTTACGCTCATCATCAGAGGACTGATACGTGGTCGCAGAAATCGGATCTTACGTGATCTGGACCCACGCAAAATTGGAATTCAGGATATAGATCGTATGGAGGATGGGTCGGAATTTGAGTTTTATTTGCAGCGATTATTATCCGCGCTTGGTTATAAGGACATCTATAAAACAACCAGTAGCCGGGATTTTGGAGCGGATCTGGTTTTTACAGACCGTGAAGGCGTCAGAGTTGTCATACAGGCCAAACGTTATGGGGTACAACATCCGGTAGGCTTGAGCGCGGTGCAGGAGATCTATACCTCTATGCGTTATTATGCAGCTGACAAGTCCCTCGTCATCACCTCCGGCCGTTATACGGAATCCTGTAAAACACTGGCTGCTGTCAACGGGGTTAAATTATTAGACCGCAACGACTTGATCGACATGATTAATTTATTCAAGACGAAACGCCGCGAGGAAGTCATGGATCTCATAGAAAGTAAAACCGAAGTGATTGCTTCCAAATGGAGTGAAAGATAATCATAAAAGGGACTGAATTACTGGCGACGAGATCGAAGCCTAGTAATCAGTCCCTTTTATTTTTTAACATGATGCTTGCTCTTATAGTGATATCATTAGATGCCTGTCCAGACATCCTTGGCATAGCGTTTTTTCTGTTGGAGACGATCCAGCCATTGCTGTGCTTCTTCTTTACTGGTATGGTGTGCTTCCGCGTAAGCTGCACAAAGGGTGTTTTCTACATCGGGAGCCATACGGCTACCATCACCGCATACATACAGATGCGCTCCTTCATCAAGCAAGTGAATCAGAGTATCTGCATCTTCCTTCATGACATGCTGCACGTATCTTTTGGATTGACCGGGCAGACGTGAAAAGGCTGTATGAAGCGTAACGATTCCCTCCTGCTCCCAGGCTTGCAGCTCTTGCTTATACAGATAGTCGAGCTTTGGATTACGGCAGCCATAATATAGATGAGCCTCGCCGAGGGGTTCTCCTCTCTCCTTAAGTACATGACGTGTCTGGAGGAATCCGCGGAATGGTGCCACTCCAGTACCCGGACCGATCATGATGACAGGCACGGTTGGATCTTCCGGCAAACGGAAGCCCGACTGAGGCTTACGCACAAAAATGACAATTGGATCATCTGGTTGGAGCTGTGCCAAATAATTAGAGGCAATTCCTAGGTATTCACCTTGTCCGCTACGGGCGGGTCCACGCACGACGCCCACTGTTATACTCGCCGAATTATCCGATTCAAGCGGAGAGCTTGAGATGGAGTAGTACCTAGGCTTGAGTGGTGGTAACAGCTAGATAAAGTTTTCAAATGGCAGCTCGCAGGCTGGATACTTCTCCAGAATATCCAGCATCGTGACGCGCTTCTGTCGTATCTCTCGATCAAAGGTAGTATCCTCCAGCAAAGCTTCAATTTCTTTCTTGTGCGGTGGACACACTGTAAAGGATGCCAGTTGCCGTAGCTGGGCTCTTGTTGCCGGTTCTTGCAGTTCCACACTGAGAGTGAGCAAATCTCCTATACTGACAGGCCGATCTAAGGGGAGATGCGTCGCATCCCGGTCACTGCCTCTCAATACGATGTAATCCTGTTCCTGTAATTTAAAGCGTTGCATCACCCTTTTGACCAGCGAAGCAGGATTACGCGGTAACACACCAAGGTGGTCGCCTTCGCGATAGGACAATCCGGTTGGTAATTTGAGCTGCAGATGTCGTGTACTGCGTTCACTTTCAGCAGCAAGCAGCTCACGATTCGCTGTAACGACGGCGGTAACTGCTCCGTAGTTGTCTGCAAGAGGTGTACTGAGTATGGCGCTGACGAACTCTATGCTCAGGCTGTTGCTGTCCTCCGGTTCTGTATCATTGTGCTCTACCCCGAAAGCATTCAACAAATCCGGCCATAAGCCGTGGTTCCAGGCTTCCCAATCCTTCTCGAAGTCACCGCTGGCATCGCCCTCACCCCGGTCATACAGTCGCTTCGCCCCTTTGGTAGTCATCAACTCGTCGATCAGCCTTGGAATACGCTGATACGTGCTGGCCCAATTGCGGTCGCCGCAGCCGAATACAGCGTACCTTACGCCTGCCAGTTGCCCCTCGTCTGCCTGCTCTAACCATTGTACAAAGGCATCAGCATTATCCGGTGGATGCCCGTTATAAGATGCGGTCGTAATAAGTACCACGCCTTCTTTAGGCAAATTGTCCACACGATCATTCAGAGTTGCTATGCTACTGTTGAAACCCCAATTTCGGCCTAAATCGGCTAGTTCCCCTGCAAGTCCCTCAGCTGTACCCAGATTCGAGCCGTACAAAGACAGCAAAGAAGTATCATGCTTTTCGGCATGAGGGGGTGCAACCTTTTGTTCCTCTTGTTCATGAAGTTCTTGAGCGGCACCTGGCAGCATGACGGCAGTCTGTGTGCTGCGCTGGCGTACTTGAATGGTGAAGCCCTCCGGCTTGAGTGTGAGCGTTTCTTTGACTTTCAACTCATAATGAGTATGATCAATCAGCTCAAAATGTTTCAGTACCATACCCAGCACAAGGGTGGCCTCCTGTAAGGCAAACTGCTGTCCAATACAGGCGCGTTGACCGTTGCCAAACGGTTTGTAGGCATCTTGCGGAATGGCGGATGGGTCCTCGAAGCGTTCCGGTCGAAATTCCTCAACATCTTCGCCCCAAGCCTCGGTATCACGGTGCAGTTTTGGGATGAGTACATTGACGCTGTCACCTTTTTTAAGTGGGTAGGTTCCGTCGAGCAGCGTATCTTCTTTGGCAAAGAGAGAGAAGGCGGGCGCTGTCGGCCATAGTCGCAGAGCTTCATTCAGTATCATCCTTATGTACTTGAGTTCACGAACCTGAGTATAGGAAGGCAGCGAATCGGTGAGCACGCGATCCACTTCTTCATAGGCCTTGGTTAGCGTTCGCGGATTCTTAAGCAAATAGTAAATGGCAAAGGATAAAAGCCCACTAGTCGTTTCATGACCGGCAATGAGAAAGGTGATGATCTGATAGCGGATATTTTCATCATCCAGCGTCTCAGCAGTTTCCGGGTCCTTGCCTTCCAGCATGCGTGCCAGTAAATCCTCTTCTCCTTGGTTACCAAGGGTTTTGCGTTCTTGAATAATGCTGTCTACCAGAGAAAACATCGTTTCGATATCGTGTTTAAACTGCTTTTTCTTCGATAACATCAGCTTGTTTTGCAACTTGAGGCGTTGCAGCTGACCCATCGCTTCATCTAGTGCGCGTGTCATACTGGTCACGAACGGATGGGGCTGATCGCGGTAGAAACTGTTAAAACGATAATTAAAGCCGCATAATCCGATGGTATCCAAAGTCAGCCGGGTCATATCTTCCGGTACCTCTACACTTTCATCGGGATTAAGCCGAGACCATTTCTGTATCAGCTGAACAGCAAGATCAAGCATCATATTGTGGTAACCCTTCATAGCCCTCTGGCTGAAGCTTGGTAGCAAAATTTGGTGGGCCTTGCGCCAGTTCGGTTCCTCAGTCCAGCTTGTGAATAGTCCGTCTCCTGCAAAAGCTCGTACTTTTTGTAACGGAGCCCACACTTGTTTGTCGAAACGGGATTCATCACAAGCATCTGCGACCAGCTTATGACCGGAAATATAAATGTTCGTTCCTTCAGGCAGATCCATGCGGAAAATTGGACCGTACTCATAAGAAAGCTTAACCAGAGACTGGACAGGGGCATGTGTATCGATCAAGGGCAGATTACCTAAGGGACCATAAGTTTTGGGCTGCGGAATTAAATCTGTCGAAGTCATTTTAAATGTTACTCCTTTCGGATTGAAATAGAGTGATGGTTTCAGAGTGCCTATGTTTTCCAAATTACACTTTATTCTTCCGATATAAACGAAAATAAATGAATTTGGACAGTTCGTATAATAAAAGCAGTACGAAAATCTACACTTTTTACATATAGAGAAAAAATCATCTCATTTATCATGCTCTATTTACAATGAATTTACAGAAACTCTTATGAAAAAATATGCTTTTATAACCGATATAAAGATGTTGGGGATTTCCAAATTATGCTGAGGTGATATGTCATGAAGAAGCGAGCAGTATTGTTGAATTTTAGGTGGATTCCCATTGTCACAATCTTTGCATTGTTGCTAAGTGCATGTGGGCATTCGGCAGCACAAACCAAGGCTCAGCCCATTAAGGTGGGAATCGTACTGTCAGATATTGGTCTGGGTGACCAATCTTACAGCGACGCGGCTTTTCGAGGTTTGGTCAAGGCAAGGGATGAGGGGAAGATAGTTTTTGAATACCGGGAAATAACGGAGACCAAGACGTATGATGCGGCTTTTGAGCAGCTTGCTCAAGAAAAAGCGGATTTAATCATTGGGCTGGGTTATATGGTGAAGGACAGCTTGGAATCCATTGCCAAAAAATATCCAGACCGTAAATTCTTAATCGTGGATGAGAAATCAGATTTACCGAATGTGGCCTCTATTAGCTTCAAAGCAGAAGAGGGCAGTTTTATGGCTGGAGTCGTTGCCGGTTTGACGAGTCGCACCGAACAGGTGGGTTTTCTCGGAGGTGCGGAATCTCCTTTGTTGAAAAAATTTGAAATTGGGTATCGCGCAGGGGTGCAATCAGTCAAGCCTAATGCCAAAGTTACTGCAACGTATGCAGGAGATTTTGGAAAGCCGGAACTGGGTACGGAAATTGCAGATGACATGATTAATCAGGATCAGATTGATGTTATCTTTGCAGCCGCAGGTCTCACGGGCGTAGGTGCACTACAGGAAGCGCAAAAGCAGCAAAAATTAGCCATTGGGGTCGATAGTGACCAGTTTTTTATTGCGGAAAAAGCGGTAGTGACCTCGATGTTTAAAAATGTAGACATTGCAATTTATACAGCAGTCAAAGGCTTTGCAGATCATCAAAGAAAATTTACGGAAAAGGATATGGTGTTTGGTCTTGCAGAAGATGGCGTAGGTTTAGCGCCTATTCGTGTCGTGACACTGAATCCGGATCAGCAAAAGTTGTTGGATGATTTAAAGGAAAAAATCAAATCCGGCACACTTACTGTACCCACCCAATAAATTTTCGCAAACGGAGGATGAAGGCTGATGAAACTGCAAGGTAAACTGGTGCTGAACGCGATGATTTCCTTGATCGCTTGCCTGGCTTTAGTGGCATATATCATTTTTGAATTAATTCGTATTAACTCGCAAAGTAGTAATCTGGTTCCGGCTATGTTGAATGTACAGCAGCTCAATGCCTATTTGATTCAGTCAGGGCAGGCACTGCAAAATTATTCAGCTTCCATGACGGAGAGCAACAAAGCCGATGTGCAAAATCAACTGACTCAGTCTGAAAAGACGATTGCTTTGCTTTCACAGGGCATGATGCAAACCGAAGCGCAGCAAAAGCGACTGAATACGATTAAAACAAAATTCAGCCAATTGAAAGTAGCAACGGAGAAAGCAATGAGTACCCAAAACAGCCCGGAGTCCAAGCGGGAGGCCATGCGTGCCCAAGGGATTCAGAACGATGTATTTATGCTGGATCTGCTGACCAAGGCACGTTATGACCAATACACAGAAGATTTGACTAAGAGCATTCGTTTTACTTGGCAATTGGCTTTGACAGGTGCAGTTCTACTTCTTGTGGCGGTTGGGCTATACAATACATATACCTCCAGGCAGCTTGCCCTTAGAACCCGCAAGTTAACGGATGCTGCAAAGCAAATTGCTGAGGGGAACCTGACAGTGCAGCTCGCACAAACGAAGGGACGAGATGAGCTGGACGAGCTCAACGAATCTTTCCGGGTGATGATAGGGAACTTGCGCAGCATTGTACTCTCCATTGATCAGGCGGGTAATCGTGTCGATCTGATGGCTCGGGATATTGATCAGCATAATGAGGCCATGAAGGAAATTGTGACACAAGTCAGCACGTCAACAGAGGAACTGGCGATAGGCAGTCAGAAAATTGCTGAGGATCTGTCGTCGACAGTTGGCGTTGTGGACGAGATGCAGCAAAAGTTTGAATCGAATCTGCTGGAGACCACACAATCGACCGCGTATAGCGAGGATGCTTTGCGTGTCATTAAGCAGGGGACGCGGGTCATGAGCGACCAACTGCGCATTGTTGCAGAAAATCGTTCAGCCATGTCCGAAGTGGAGCAGACGGTCAAGGAGCTGGAGGCTAATGCAGCCGAGATTACAACTATGACTGGATATGTCTCCGAAATTGCCAGCCAAACATCGCTGTTGTCCTTGAATGCTTCTATTGAGGCTGCACGTGCAGGTGAGGCAGGAAAAGGTTTTGCTGTTGTTGCCAATGAAGTGAAAAAGCTAGCGAATCAATCAGAGTCTGCTGTAAAGAAAATTTATACCGCAGTTGACGGTATCACGCAGGCTATGGATAAGGTGAAGACTTCTGTGGCGCAGAGTCAGGAGCTGTTCCGTGAGCAGGAGAAGGCGACCTCCTCGACCGGAGAATCATTTACAGAGATTAGTGGCAAAGTGCAGCAAATTGCCGGCCAAGTCAGCAAGCTATCAACGGACATGAATGTATCGCGTGAACTGAGCGTACAGGTGCAGCAAGCTATCGAAAATATCAGCGCAATCACTCAGCAATCCGCCGCAGGCAGTGAAGAGATTACGGCTTCCACAGTAGAGCAGAAGCGTTCATTTGAGGAATCGGCTGAGAAGGTAAAAGAGCTTCGTCAAATTCGTGAGGAAATGCAGCGGGAACTAGATCGTTTTCAGGTGGAAAAGACAAGCTAAAACCTGTGCAGCGAGTATCTGTTTTTGCTGAATAATGAATACAAGCAGTGCCAAAGAAGAAGTTCTACCTTGTATAGGGAGACTTCTTCTTTTTTATATGAATGTTGTTCCTTATATTAAGTTTGAATTACATAGGCAGGGAATTCCAACTCTTACGTCAAATAGATTTAGGGAGAATATGTCACCACGTATGTTGGCAAGAGGAAGATGGACAACGAAGTCCGGAAGGATGAAGTTACGGGAATGTTGCGACTTAAGCTTCGATTGATACTGAAAAATAAACAGACAAGACTGATTTTACTGCTCACTCTGTGCGTGTCGCTCGTGATTAGCGTGATCGGCTTGCTATCGTATTCAGGATACCGTGAAGGTTTGGATACCGAGCTGAACACACCCAATATAGAATTATTGCAAATCAATCTGGATGTGACCAATCGGGCTTTTCGCGAGTCTGATAACAAGGCGCTGGACGCAGCATATCATCCGGATGTAGAGGCTTTTGTACGTGTCCAAACGGATGGGGAATCGCTGGAAGACAACGCCTCCGTCATAGATCGGCTTCAGAAATACTTGAAAACCCTTTCTTCGCACGAAGAAATTTATTCGGTTGAAGTTATTTCTTTGGACAATCATGCTCTCGTATCCAGCAATTATGGTTACATGCCTGATTGGAAGCAGGCACCGGATACCACATGGGTTCCCTGGATTCAGGACATTCAAAAAAAGCCGTTGTTGATTAAGCGGAGATGGTACGGCACCGATCGTGAGCAGGGGACGGTAGAGTTGCTTTCGCTGGCCAGGCCCATAGTAGAGAATGGTCAGGTCATGGGTGCGGTGCTAATCAATCTGGATTACGACCGTTTTTTCTCCAAACTATATATTCATTTATCCAACTCGCAATACGTGTATGATCTGGAGGGCGAGTTGATCTATCCCAAGCTGAGATCGTCCTTACCCTTAAATGATATGGGCAGGATTTTGAAAGAACTGGATGTGAGTCCCTATGCTTATGTGGAGATAGGGGACATGGAATATATGGCGAACCAAACCTTTTCTGATGTAACGGGCTGGCGTCTAGTATCGCTCGTTCCGATGGACGAGCTGCTGAAAAATGTAAAGCTGGCGCGCAATATGATGCTGTGGCTTGCCTTTATCTCCATACTGGCTGGGTGCTCAGCAGTTTACTATTACAATTATGCAGCTTTTCGCCCCATGAAAAAAATTAATAGCCTATTAAATTCGGGCAATAAGGGAACGCGCCAAGGAGGATTGTATGACCTGGAACCTGTGATTAGCAAACTGGTTGGAGAGTTTCACCGCAAATCATTGGTGGTTGAGCGAAGCTTGCCGGAGTTGCGTTCCAAATATATGGAAGATGTCATCCAGCGTAGAATGGGCATACAGGAAATGCGTATGAAATGGGAACAGTATTTTTCCGATTGGGACGGCCATTCTTTGTTTGTCATGATCGTGTCCATCGACCGGTATTCTACGTGGGCCGCAAGCTTTCCAGAAGAGGATAAAATGCTGCTTAAGTATGCGCTAAACAATATTTTGCTAGAGATGCTCGAACCTCACTGGAAAGCAGTATGCTCGCCGGAGGAGGAAAGTGGTTTTATTGTGCTGTTACAGTTCAGCGAGAGTTCGAATGAAGTTGGTACAGAGACTGACCTCCAAGAGAGCATTTTGCTTCAGAAAAGCGTGGATAGGCTGATTCAGGTTGTCGGTGAGTATCTTCCTTTGACTATTTCTATAGGGATTGGTCATATGGTCACGGATATTCGAGAGGCACGGGCGTCTTTTATAAAAGGAAAAGAGGCCCTTAATTTGCGTTTGTATGAGGGGTATGGACGTTCATATACGAATATAGACAGCAGCATAAGTGTGAAAAAGGATAATACAGTGGATGAACAGTCAAAGGAGCAGATTCAGGATTCAACATTGCTGGACAATCGGCGTCTGGAGATGATTCGTGCCCTGGAGTCACAGGAACCTGGTGCAAGTGTAAAGCTAATCAGCCAATGGGTAGAAGAACTTCGACTCCACAGAACATCCCCAGCCCAGGTCTACTTGTTTGTTCATGAATTGCTGGAAGATTTGCTAAAATGGTGTGCCACTCAGAGTGTGACGCCGCCGGATCAGCTTGCTGATTACCACTGGAATCAGATTCTGACGCTAGACCTTCAAGACATTGAGGTATTGCTGGTCATTATGTTGACTGATATTGAAGAAAAATGGCACGGCCGCATTCAGTCCAAAGATTTTGTGCGTGTACAAGAGATGATTGAATATATGGAACATCATTTGCATTTGAACATCGGGCTTCAGGAAATTGCGGATCATGTTCACATGAGCGTGTCCTCGGTGAGCAGCATGTTCAAGGAGGAAACGGGGACCACCGTTTACGATTATTTGACTGGATTACGCGTAAAAAAGGCATGCACATTACTATGTGAAACTCATTTGAAAATCGGTGAAATTGCAGAACAGGTCGGATACCGAAATGAGAACAGCTTTATTCGGGTATTCCGCAAGCACAAACAAGTGACCCCAGGGAAATTCAGACAAATCAGCAAATCTTCCAATGAATATGCAGATCGGTCAAAAGGTCGATACTTTGGCGAAATAGAAGATAAATACGAAGATTAAGCGATAGCTGTAGCCCTCCACGTTGCGGTACATTGACTTCATGTAAACGCAAACAACAAGACCGAAAACGTTGGAGGTGAAAACGGGCGCATGACGGGCCCAGTTCATTTTTGGAGAAGAGGAAACATAATGAAGAAAAAGCCATGGCAAAAATATGTGCTGGTTGCGGCGGGAGTAGCTATGCTTTCTGCCTTGAGTATCAGTGAATATGTGGATCACCGCACCCTGCAGGATCACAGCCGTATATTTCCTACGAAGCCAATAACACTCGTCGTTCCTTATGCGGCCGGAGGCGGTACAGATATTACCGCGAGAGCGTTGGCGAAAGCCGCCGAGAAGCATCTCGGTCAGCCGATAATCGTCGTTAATCGAACGGGAGGAGGCGGTTCTGTCGGGCTGATGGAAGGGGCTGAGGCGCAGGCGGACGGTTATACCGTAACGTATCTGGTCGCTGAGCTGACTACGTTGCCTCATTTGGGACTGCTACCGCTCACCTATGAGCGATTTAAGCCGCTGCTTCAAACCAATATGGACCCTTCCGCCATTACGGTCCGGGCGGATGCACCATGGAAGACAGCGGAGGCATTTCTGGAGGATGCTGGGGCCCATCCCGGCAAGCTCAAAATGGGGAATGCAGGCACAGGGAGCATATGGCACCTTGCTGCCGCGATGCTGGAGCAGAAAAGCGGAGTCCGCTTTACCCATATCCCTTATGAGGGAGCAGGCCCAGCCGTCTCCGCTTTAATGAGCGGATTTGTGGATGCTGTACCCGTCAGTCCCGCAGAAGTGAAGAAATACGTGGACGAAGGGAAACTTCGCATACTGGCGATCCAGGCAGACACTATTTCGGAAGCGTTTCCAAAAGTGCCGACACTACAGCAAGCCACTGGGCTGCGTGTACATTTTATTGGCACTTGGAGAGGGCTGGCTGTACCCAAGGATACACCGGATGAAGTTGCTCAAACGCTGACGGATGCACTGATCAAGGGGACGAAAGACGAGGAATTCAGGGAGGAAATGCGTAAGCATGGGTTGGGATTACGTGTCCAGGATGCAGAGGCATTCGCGCAGCAACTGAAGGAGAGTCATGATACCTTCGCAAGACTGATTCCCGAGCTCGGCTTGAGCCGCAAGTAATACGGCCTTGTTTTTGCATTGGCAAAAACGAAAGGGTTGAACGAAGTAATGAAAATCAAACAAAACATTGATAAAATTCCAGGGGGCATTATGCTGGTGCCGCTGTTTATTGGCGCACTTTTTCATACATTTACTCCATGGGCAGGCGACTACTTTGGATCTTTTACCAAGGGGCTGATGACAGGTACGGTACCCATTTTAGCAGTGTGGTTTTTTTGTATGGGTGCTTCTATAGATGTGCGAGCGACGGGTACTGTATTACGTAAATCAGGAACGCTCGTATTGACTAAAATCGCGGTTGCGTGGGTAGTGGCGATCATTGCATCCAGATTGCTGCCTGTTGGTGGTGTAGAAAGTGGACTATTTGCAGGTTTGTCGGTGCTGGCGCTGATCTCGGCTATGGATATGACGAACGGTGGGTTATACGCCTCCATTATGCAGCAGTATGGCTCCAAGGAAGAGGCAGGAGCATTTGTACTGATGTCACTGGAATCGGGTCCGTTGGTGACCATGATTATTTTGGGTAGCACTGGGCTGGCCGTTTTTGAACCGCAAACATTTGTGGGGGCGGTATTACCATTTTTGGTCGGCTTTATGTTGGGCAATCTGGATCATGATTTCCGAAAATATTTTGGAAACGCAACGCAAGCTTTGATTCCATTTTTCGGTTTTGCACTTGGTTGTTCCATTGACCTGAGTGTCATTGTCCAGACAGGTATGCTTGGTATTTTATTGGGTATTTTTGTAATTATCGTTACGGGTATTCCACTGATTTTGGCGGACAAATATATCGGTGGTGGCAACGGTACAGCAGGAATTGCAGCCTCTAGTACAGCAGGAGCAGCAGTAGCCAATCCAGTCATTGTTGCCAATATCAAGCCTGAGTTCCTGCCTGTTGCGCAATCTGCAACGGCCTTAGTTGCTGCTTCGGTCATTGTAACCTCGATTTTGGTACCTATTCTGACGGCATACTGGGCCAATTATATGAAGCGTAAGGGGAAATCCCAAGGAGCAGGGCCTGTAAATCCAGGGACGAATGTACCTAAATGAGGATTTTGCAAAAATCCAATAAGCGACTTCCAATAAACAATATATAGATCGAAATGGTCTAGTTCGTCTATATATTGCACTTTGGAGCGATTGGAATCGGATTTTGCAAAATCCTGAAATAAAGTTTGGATGATGATGCTCTCAACTTATGGACCTTTCCATTACCCGGGAAATGCTTTCGCAGTTATACCTTCAATCCTAACATTACAAAACTTGTCCTAAAACGCTTCTGCAAACATACATATGTAAGCAGAGGAGCGTGATGGCATTGGAAAACAAGGTACGTCGCTACTACCAGTTAAAGCAAAAGCAAAAAGAAATTGAAGGTGAACTGACTGACTTGCGTAATGACATTACCGCTCATTGTGCACAGCAGGAAGTATCAGATTGGGAAATTGGAAACTACCGAGTCAAGATTATACAGCAGCACCGCAAGGAATACGATCATACAAAGCTGTATGATTCACTGCCTGATCCGCAGCTATGGCGCTTGTTTTCCAAGCCGGATACGTCGAAGATTGCCAGTTTGCTTAAGCTCAAGGTCATCGCAGAGGAGCAAATAAAAGATGCCGTTTCTCTTAAAACGGTGACGCTATTGCAGGTGGATAAAAAATAATTAAAAAGAGCTGTCCCCGTTTTCGGAGCCAGCTCTTTTTATTGTCTGTTTTTACTAGTCTTCCATCTTCACGCTCTATGAATTATTTATCAGACAAACTTTTTCCCACTCCTTTGAGAAAATGAATACCAAATCCCATTGCCCGGTTTACATCTGGATCATTCATCGCCTTCATAAGATCGCGCAGACGAGTCTTTTTATTCTGCTTTAGATGTTCTTCGGCTTCGTTCAGGCCATTGGTAACGCTATTTGTCAGCTTTTTCACCAGCTCGGGGTCTACCTCAGACAGCATCCCTGCTGCTCCCATGAGATTATTGATGATGTTTGTCACAGGCTTACGCGTCGCTTGTCCTACAGCGATTTTGGCGATGCTTTCTTTGGCTTTTAGCATAGACTGAGCTGCTTCGAGAAGACCACTGTCGTGTAGCTCGCGTACGATTTCAAGCGTCTTCTGCAATGCCGCCCCATTGTCCGCCAGATCAGCAGTAAGCTGATCCAGCGATTGTTTTTGCCGTTCTTCTTCTGTCAGAACGCGTTTTCTCACAATTGAAATAGGCTTAGCCACGGCTTGACCTCCTTATTTTTGATCCACCAAATCGACGTAACCGGGACGATTCCACTTACGGTCCACTTCAACCCCATTTTGCGGATGACGTTTTTTGTAACGCGGATTGATACGTGGTAGTGGATTTTGACCGTCTACCTCCAAAATTTGCATCCGTACTTTGGCTTGTTTATAGGCCGGTGTACGGGTGACCACATCGAACGCTCCACCAGTTAACAGATTGACCGCACCATCATGGCTGGTAGAGTGCATTGGCACATAAATTTCAGTTCCCTGCACGCGGTCTGTAACCAGAACGCGTAGCTTGACCACACCATAAGGGGATTCCAATCGAACCAGCGATCCATTAGTGATTCCGCGCTCCTCAGCCAATTCAGGTGACACTTCCACAAATACTTTTGGAAGTTTGAGCTGAATACCCGCTGATTTGGTCGTCATATTTCCTTCATGAAACTGTTCGAGCAGTCGACCATTATTTAAGGTCAAATCGAATTCAACGGGGTACTCTTTCGGTGGTACATATTCGAAAAGTCCCAAACGCGCTTTTTTATCCGGAAAGTTAAAGCCGTTGGTGTGCAGCAACGGTGTATTGCTACCATCCGGCGATCCCCAGTGGAAGCTGTTCCAGCCTTCCAATACGTCATAATTACATTGGGAGAAAAATGGAGTGAGCGACGCCATTTCTTCAAAAATTTCACTTGGATGGCTGTAATCCCAATCATATCCCATGTGCTTGGCAAATTGGCTGAAAATCCACCAATCTGGTTTGCTGTCTCCTATAGGGCGGAGTGCTTCATATAAACGCTGAACACGACGTTCGGTGTTTGTAAAGGTTCCGTCTTTTTCGAGTGAAGGTACGGCTGGCAAAATAACGTCAGCGAATTCAGCTGTCTTGCTCAGAAATACATCCTGAACGACAAGGAAATCCAAGTTCGCCAGCATTTCTTGGGTATGGTTGGAGTCGGCATCCACCCATGCCATCTCTTCTCCAGCGATATACATCGCTTTGAGCTTACCTGTTTCAATGGCTTCCAGCATCTGAATGTTGTCCAGTCCGCGTTGACCTGGAATTTGTACGCCGTAGGCCGCTTCAAACTTGGCACGAATGACATCGTTCGTCACGGGCTGATAGCCCGGGAAAATATCCGGCATCGTACCCATATCGGCAGCACCCTGCACATTGTTATGTCCGCGAAGCGGATATGCGCCTGCACCCGGACGCATAAAGTTTCCAGTCACCAGCAGCAGGTTGGCAATTGCAATCGAAGTGTAAGAGCCTGCGATGTTTTGCGTCACACCCATGCCCCAGCAAATGGCAGTGCCGTCGGCTTCGTGAATCATAGTCGCTACCTGAATCAGTGTCTCTTTGGAAATACCAGTTTCCTGTTCGGCAAATTCCAGGGAGAAACGTTCTAGCAACTTCAAATATTCAGGATAGAAGTTTACATGCTCTTCAATGAATTTTGCATCATGCCAGTTTTGCTCAATGATGTATTTGGCTACAGCGGATAACCATACATAATCAGTACCTTGCTTCGGACGAATGAACAGATCTGCGCGTTCTGCCATTTCATGCTTGCGCAGGTCGACCGAGATCAACTTTTGACCGTGCAGCTTATGCGCACGTTTGATACGAGTAGCCAGCACTGGATGTCCTTCTCCCGGCGCGCAACCGACCAGCATGACCAAACCTGCTTTGGCAATGTCTTTAATCGTACCGCTGTCCCCACCGATGCCTCCGGTGTATTGCAGCCCCCATGACGCAGGAGATTGGCAATACCGTGAGCAATTATCGACGTTATTCGTTTGGAAGACCTGACGAGCCAACTTCTGCATCAAATAGTTTTCTTCATTGGTGAATTTGGACGAAGAAATAAAGCCGAGTGCTTCGCCACCGTAAGTTTCTTGAATAGCTCCCATTTTGCTGGCCATCAGGCTCAGTGCTTCTTCCCAGGTTGCTTCCACAAATTCGTCACCTTGACGAATTAAAGGGGAGGTCAGACGCTGATCGCTGTTCACAAAATCCCAGCCGAATTTTCCTTTTACGCATGTCGAGATACCGTTAACAGGTCCCTCCGAGGTAGGTTGTACCTTCAAAATTTTGCGGCCTTTGGTCCAAACCTCAAAGCTGCAACCTACACCGCAAAACGTACAGACGGTTTTCGTTTTTTTCGTACGGGTTTCACGCATCGCTGCTTCGGCTTCGGAAATAGCAAAAATCCCACTATAGCCCGGCTCCACTTCCTTTATTAAATCCACCATCGGATTTAATAAATCCTTATTCATGCCACTCATGAAGCCTGCTTCTCCCAGCATGGATTTCTCCATCAAGGCATTGCATGGGCAGACGGTTACACACTGACCGCAGCTGACGCAGGAGGAATCGTTAATCGCAACCCTGTCATCCCATATGACGCGAGGGCGTTCAGCTTCCCAGTCGAGGGACAGCGTTTCATTGACCTGAAGGTTTTGGCATACCTCTACGCATTGGCCGCATGCAATACATTGATTGGGGTCATATCGGTAGAAAGGATGAGACATATCTACTTCTGTCGGGTCAACTTTCGGTCGATACGGATATTTTTGATGTTCAATTTCCATAAGCTCTGCTGTATTATGCAAAGTACAATTACCGTTGTTGTTATCGCACACTGTGCAGTAGAGAAGATGATTTTCCAGCAATCGGTCCATAGCCTCGGTTTGAGCTGCTTTCGCGCGATCCGAATGTAAATGAATATTCATTCCATCGGAAGCCAGTGTCGAGCAGGAACGCATAAGTTTTCCGTCCACTTCCACGATACATGTGTCACAGGTACGAATCGGATCGACTTCGGGAACGTAACACAGCTGGGGATGGGCGATGTTGTTTTCGTTAATCACCTCAAGAATCGTTGCGGTGTTCTTCGTTTTCAGTTCCTGTCCGTTTAATGTAATTTTGATCGCACTATCAGTCACGGTTCAGGCTCCTTTCAGATTTTAAATTTAAAAATTAGGAATAAAAAAACTCCACCATAAACACAAGTGCTCGTGTTTCAGCACTTGTGTTTATGGTGGAGTAGTGACCAAGCTCTAGGTCCTGGAGGCCAATCCGCCATTTGAATATGTATTAATAACAAACAGTACGCACCGTTTGTATATCAATAACTTCTGAATAACTTAGATATGTCATTTTCTGCATGTCATCTCGTGTAACTATAACGTAAAATTTAAGATAGTTCAACGGTACATTATTAATTTTTTAATTGATAATGATTATCGTCTGAGAAATCGAAAAATCATTGACAAACGTTCCAGGATTGCTAACAATAGGAATGTAATCTATTTCAGAGCAATCGTAAATGGAGTGTACGTGGGAATCGCGTATATTTTATTTGTCGCAGCGCTTGTTAGTTTGATTTTTCTATATCACATGATGTGGGATTCGTAAAATCCTGATGTAGATAAATTAACCGGCATTTAGCAGATTCTTCGATATCATAAGCGAAGAAGTTGTTGTGATGCCGGTTTTTTGATTCAGTATAAAATGAATGGAAATACCGTCCCAATTTAGAGTGTAAAGAGTTTTATTAATGAAGACGGATTGAGGTGAACAGGATGGCGAACCGGAGCGACGATCAATGGAATCGTCCGTTACGGGACTTAAGAATATCCGTCATAGACCGATGTAATTTTCGGTGCCGATATTGTATGCCGGAAGAAATATTTGGCCATGACTATCCGTTTCTGCCAAAAGAAAAGATATTGACCTTTGAGGAAATTACGCGTCTTTCTCGTATTTTTGTCTCGCTGGGCGTTACGAAGCTGCGTATTACTGGTGGTGAGCCGTTGCTGAGGAAAAATTTGTCCTTGCTTATTCATTCGTTAACTCAACTCGATGGGGTTGAAGATATTGCAATGACGACAAACGGCGTATTTTTGCCTAAATATGCCGTAGCACTACGAGAGGCGGGACTAAAGAGAGTGACGGTTAGTCTAGATTCGCTCGATGATGATCGGTTCCGCCAAATGAACGGGGGCAGAAGCAGTGTTAAGGCGGTGCTGGATGGTATTGAGGCTGCGGCTCAAGCAGGGATGCAGGTGAAAATAAATATGGTCGTGCAAAAGGGCTTTAACGATCAGGATATTGTTCCCATGGCCGACTATTTCCAAAAGAAAAAGCATATTTTACGTTTTGTTGAGTTTATGGATGTAGGCAACACCAATGGCTGGAAATTGGATCAGGTCGTTTCCAAACAGCAGATCATCGAAGCCATTCACGAGCATATGCCGTTAGAGCCTGTCCCCCCCCAGTACAAAGGTGAGGTGGCGACGCGCTACAGGTATCAGGACAGAGACGGGGAAATCGGCATTATTTCGTCTGTTACGGACGCCTTCTGCTCCACATGTACACGAGCGAGAATTTCTGCTGAAGGCTCCTTGTACACGTGCCTGTTTGCCTCGCAAGGGTACAAGCTTCGCGCGATGCTGCGTTCCGAACAGTCCGATGACGAGATTAGAGCTTACATTGAGCGTGTTTGGAGAGAACGTACCGACCGCTATTCAGAGGATCGGCTGAATCATACACAGCAAGCAACATCTAAAATTGAAATGTCACACATCGGCGGGTGAGCCGAAGAGCCAGCCTGTCAGAAACAAGGGAGTGGAGCACATGGAAAAGCCAGCTGAGGTAAAACGTGAGATTCTACGTTATCGTGACGGTCAGATCAAGCGTTTTGAAGACACTGTGGTGACGGAGCATCCGGTGACCATCAAAATCAATCAGCAGGAATTTGCTACCATGGTTTGTACACCGGAGTATGTGGAGGATATGGCGGTAGGTTTTTTGGCCTCTGAAGGCGTCATTCAACGGTACGATGATATTGAAGATATTTGGGTTCAGGAAAAAGAAGGTTTTGTTCATATTAAAACCCGTCGAATGAATGAGTTTTATCAAAACTTTCATTCCAAACGGTACATTACCTCCTGCTGCGGAAAAAGTAGACAGGGCTTTTATTTTATGAATGATGCCAAAGTGGCAAAAAGAATGAATGACACCCATGTTACGCTGTCTTTTGACGATTGCTTCCGCTTGATGAATTTAATGCAAAGCTCGGCACTTACGTTCCAAGAGACCGGTGGTGTTCATAATGCAGCGCTGTGCGATAAAGACGGGATGATCCTGTCCAGAATAGATATCGGCCGACACAATGCGCTGGATAAAATCTATGGACATTGCTTAAAACATGATATTGTATTACAAGACAAAATCATAGTATTCAGCGGACGCATTTCGTCTGAAATTTTGTTGAAGGTTGCGAAGATTGGCTGTGAAGTTGTTTTGTCCAAGTCAGCTCCCACAGAGCTTGCACTTGAGTTGGCTGAGGATCTGGGAATTACGACCGTCGGCTTTATACGCAGTCGTTCTCTGAATGTATATACGCATACCGAACGGATTGATGAACTGGTTGAATCTAAAATATAATATAAAAATCTTCAATGTACACCGTCATAGTTAACCAGCATGGAATAAAACCTTTCGGGGTATTCATTCATGTTGGTTTTTCTTGGTACATATGTGGTGGACATTCACTGTACTGAAAAGGAGGGCATGTTAAATGAACTATCATATTCAAGTATTTGCCGGACTTGCGGAACAGATGGGAGGGCCTATAGTTATGGTGCCTACTGAGCAAGAAACGATGACCGTTGCCGCATTAAAAGACTTGCTATCCGAGTGTTTCCCTGAATCGGCAGCTCAGTTGCAGGGTTCTTTTGTTGCCAGAAATCAAGCCTACGCCGCTCCTGAGGACCTCGTGAGTATACATGATGAGATTGCGATTATTCCTCCGGTTTCTGGAGGGTAAATTCTACTAATAGAATAGATGAATTCGATAGAATAGGTGCAAGGGGGCAGATCATATGCAATACCGTATTCAGCTATTCGCAGGTATGGCGGAGCAACTTGGTGACGTGATCACGATAGAACTTTCACAGGAAACGGTGACCATGGCAGACATTCGAAAAAGGCTGAATGAGCTGTACCCGGAAGTGACTTCACAACTGCCAGGTTCTTTTTTTACCCATCATAAAAAGCTGGCTTCTCCAGATGAACTTGTGGTTCCATCAGATGCAATTGCTCTTCATCAGTCAGCACCCGGGATGGAGACGGTCGTTTCAAAATGTGGTTTATTTGCCATTACGTACGACCCGATTGATGCCGATGAAGTAACCTCAAAGGTGCTCGACCCTTCTCATGGCGCCTCGCTGACCTTTAATGGTACGACTCGGGAATTCACGCAAGGTCAGCGAACGGTGCTGCTTAAATATGAAGCGTATGTCCCGATGGCCATGAACACGATGAAGCAGATTGGTGACGAAATTGCAGAGCGTTGGCCTTCTACACGTACTGCGATTACACATCGGCTTGGCACGGTCAGAATTGGAGAGACGAGTGTGGTGATTGCTGTCTCTGCTGCACACCGCGATACTTGCTACGAAGCCAGCCGCCATGCCATTGAACGGTTAAAGCAAATCGTACCGATTTGGAAAAAGGAAGTGTGGGAGGACGGCTCAGAATGGAAGGGGCATCAGCTGGGTGGCTGGAATCCTCAAAATACCCCTAAGCTTTCGAATAAGGACGAGGACATCTGAGCTTTTAGCTTGTCTGATCAACTTGTAGCTATCAATGGATAAGTATGGAGGGTAAACCAACGATGTCAGAAATGGACAAAATCCAGGAAATAGAAGTTGCTGCACAAGCACATGCGCATGCGTCTCATGCCCGTTATTCTAGGCAGGAATTATTCTCGAAAATTGGACCGACAGGCCAGCAAAATATCCGTAGTAAGCACGTGCTGATGGTGGGAGCCGGCGCACTGGGCACTGCCAATGCTGACATGCTGGTGCGAGCGGGCATCGGACGGCTGACGTTGGTAGACCGCGATTATGTAGATTGGAGCAATTTGCAGCGCCAACAGCTCTATGACGAAGCGGATGCCCGTGATCAGATCCCCAAGGCAGTGGCTGCGCAGAAGCGATTGCAGCAAATCAATTCGGACGTGGACGTTCGTGCGCTAGTCCGGGACGTCTCGCTGGATGAAATCGACGATATCGCAGCAGGGGTGGATCTCATCGTAGATGCCACCGACAATTTCGATACACGTCTGCTTATGAACGATTATGCGGTCAAGCACCGAATCCCTTGGATTTACGGAGCGTGTGTGGGCAGCTATGGGACAACCTTTACCATCGTGCCAGGGCAGACACCGTGCCTACATTGCCTGCTCGGAACCGTACCGCTCGGCGGTGCGACCTGTGATACGGTCGGTGTGATTAGCCCGGCTGTACAGATGGTGGCGGCTTATCAAAGCGCCGAGGCTTTGAAGCTGCTCACCGGGGACGAATCAGCCTTACAGGGGAAGCTGATATCTTTCGATCTGTGGAACAATCAGCATCAGGCGATCCAAATCAGCGCCATGAAGAAAGCCGATTGTCCAACGTGTGGTGAGCACCCAGTGTATCCTTTTTTACAATCGGAGCATCAGGCTAAAACGGCTGTCTTGTGCGGACGAGATACGGTTCAAATCCGCCCGGTCCCGGGTACTGTACGTGATCTGAATGAAGCGGCACGTTTGTTATCCCGTCAGGGGGGCAAGGTGGAGCATAATCCATATCTGGTATCCGTTGTTATCGGAACGCATCGAATCGTTCTTTTTCAGGATGGACGCGTCTTAATTCATGGGACGAAGGACATCGCTGAGGCGAGATCGATTTATCACAAATATTTGGGTTGACCCAATAGATTCGACCCGTTATGAGATGTACAATGTTTCCTTATTTTCGCTATCACATTTTCGTCATCTCATTTTGGAATTTATAGGATAGGGGAAGAACAAGTTGAAAAAGAAATTTGGGTACATATTCACGTTCGTTGGATTGTTGGCATGGGTTCTGGCGGGCTGCTCGTCTCCGGCTGCTGTACAGTCGGCACAGTCCGCACCCAAGACAGAACTAGTCGTATCTGCCGCTGCAAGTCTTCAAGATAGTCTGAATACGCTCAAGGGCCAGTATGAGAAACAGCACCCAGATATCAAACTTACCTTTAACTACGCTTCATCCGGTACATTACAAAAACAAATTGAGCAAGGCGCACCCGCTGACGTATTTATTTCGGCGGGCATGAAGCAAATGAAGGCATTAACGGATGCTTCATTGGTGGAAAAGGATAACGTGTTGCTTCAAAATAAACTGGTTGTGGTTGTTCCGCAAGATAAGGCGAAAAGCACAGATAACAAAAGCATTACGCTCAATGACTTGATGGGTTCTTCTTTCCTGAAAGTGGCTGTTGGGGAGCCTACTACCGTTCCCGCCGGACAGTATTCCAAAGAATCGTTAACGAAGGCTGGACTATGGGACAAGCTGGAACCTAAGATGGTATTCGCCAAGGACGTAAGACAGGTATTAAATTATGTTGAAACAGGCAACGCCGATGCAGGACTCGTCTATCTGACGGATGCCAAATCATCCGATAAAACGGTCATAGCACTGGAAGTGCCTGAGGAATTGCATGCACCCATCCTGTATCCTGAAGGCATTGTAAAAGCAACCAAACACAGTCAGGAAGCAGGCGAGTTTCTTAATTTCCTACGGACAGATGAAGCTATGAGTGTGTTCAGTAAAGATGGATTTTCAGCCCCTACAATGACGGGAAAATAGAATTCACAGATAAAGGAGGGGGTCCCGTTGGATTGGTCAGCTTTTCTTCCTCCGGTTATCGTATCTGTTAAAGTCGCTGTCGTCGCCAGCATCATCGTCTTTTTATTAGCTACTGTGGTAGCGCGGGTGATGGCGAACTGCACGCCGCGGAGGGGAACCAGCGTGATTGAGACCGTCCTACTTCTTCCGCTCGTTTTGCCTCCCACTGTTGTCGGCTTTATTTTGCTCATCTTGCTGGGAAGGAAAAGCTGGATTGGCACTGCCTTCGAAAGCTTGTTCCAGCAGACAATTGTATTTACATGGGGAGCTGCAGTGGTGGCGGCCGTAGTTGTTGCTTTTCCACTGGCTTACCGTACAATTAAAGCAGGTTTTGAAGCTGTAGACCCTGAGGTAGAGCAGGCTGCACGTGCGCAAGGTGCCAACGAATGGCAAGTGTTTCGCCACATTACGATGCCCCTTGCCTACCGACCACTCATTTCAGGATACATTCTCGGATTTGCCCGAGGGTTAGGGGAATTTGGCGCTACGCTGATGCTTGCAGGTAATATTCCTGAACAGACTCAAACCCTACCTACGGCGATTTATACCGCGTCCGAGGTCGGAAATATGACACTCTCTTGGAGCTGGGTAGCTGTCATCATTTTATTCTCTTTTATCATGTTGATGCTTTCAAATCGACTGGTAAAGGATTAGCCCTTTGGAATAAGAACATGCGCAGTCTGCCGATAGGGTAGGCTGTGTTTTATTTGTAATGAGAAAAAACTCTTACACATCTTCATTCACTCTCCAAATTTGGCATTAGAGGCCCTGGAGGCTCGCGGACGGTCGAGGCTGTACTCCGTTTGCAAGCGTAACAGATCTAGTGAATTCGTGGTATAATTTACAAAAAATAAGTAAAGGGAGATGGGGAACCATGAAGGAATTTGGGAAATTTTTTCTGGTAGGTTTAGCCATGGTGTTGGGGCTTGGTCTGGCGGTAGGAAATGTGGAGCTTCCCGTCGCTTCCGCGGCCGGTACAGAATATTATGTAGCCACGAGCGGTAGCGACTCCAACGCAGGAACGAGCGACGCGCCGTGGAAGACGCTGCAGCACGCGGCCGACGTGGTTCCTGCGGGCAGCACGGTTTACGTCCGGGGCGGTGTGTACAAGCAGAAACTGAAGATCAGCCGCTCTGGCTCCGCTTCGCAGGGTTCCATTGTGTTTACCAACTATGGGACGGAGACCGCCATCATTGACGGCACCGGACTTTTGGTCAGCGGGAACGAAGGGCTGATCGAACTGGCCGATGTCAATCACGTTACCGTTCAGGGGTTTGAAATCCGTAATTTCACCACTGCTTCCAAGAATACGGTGCCTGTAGGTATTTATGTCCACGGTTCGGGCGGTTTCATTAATCTGTCCAACAACAAAATCCATGACATTAAAAACACGGTCACCCCGACCGGCAAAGATCGGCTGGGCCGGGACGCTCACGGTATCGCTGTTTATGGCACGAAAGCTCCGGCTTCGATTCACGACCTTACGATCAGCGGTAATGAGCTGTACAATCTCGTGCTGGGCTCCAGCGAATCGCTCGTTTTAAACGGCAACGTGGATGGCTTTGTGGTGACCAACAACCTCATTCACGATAATGACAATATCGGGATTGATTTGATCGGCTTTGAGGGAACTGCGCCGAATACCGCTTACGATCAGGCGCGGAACGGGTTGGTGAAGGGCAATCGGGTGTATAATAATTCAGTTCAAAATAACCCATCTTACAAGAGAGATGACAACTCGGCCGGCGGCATTTATGTAGATGGAGGCAAGGACAGCATTATTGAGCAGAACTACAGTTACAACAACGACATCGGCGTCGAAATTGCCTCCGAGCACGCCGGTAAAGCAACCAGCAATATTACGGTTCGCAGCAACGCGATATATAACAACCGACTGACTGGCATTGCCATAGGCGGTTACAATGAGGAGCGCGGCTCAACGGTAAACTGCAAGATCGTGAACAATACACTATACAAGAACGATACGTTTGACGACGGAAGCGGTCAGCTTTTGGTTCAATATGATACGCAAAACAACGTGATCAAAAACAATATGTTCGTGGCCAGCTCCACAGATATGCTGATCTCCAATGGATACACCAAAAATTCTGGCAATGTTGTGGATTATAATTTATATTTTGCTCCGAGCGGCAGCTCGGAAGCCAACTGGATATGGAAAAATAAAGAATATACAGGTTTCTCCGCGTACAAATCGGGGACCGGCAACGATACGCATTCTCTGTTTGTCGATCCTAAATTCGTGAATGCCGCGAACGGCGACTTCCATTTGCAGTCTTCGTCACCGGCGATCGATGCTGGGAACACGGACCGTGCCATCATTGGAACACTAGATATTGACGGGAAGGCCAGAGTACAGGGAGCCGCGGTGAACATCGGTGCCTACGAGTAAGCCTTATATTTTATGACCAACACTGCATACTGAAACTATGTGGGGCCATTGATTGTACGTTTTTACAATGTTCCTTGCAATTAAAACTCCTTCAAAGAGAATCCCCATGTCGTAAGATATGAGGATAAACTTTGGAGGTGTTTTTGCGTTGGCAAAAGATTAAGCTATCCTCGGGAAGTGAAAATGGAAGTATACAAATGATATTAGAAAGTAGTTCCTGTTCAAGAGGCTCTGATTAACCTTGTTGTTGTACACCTTTGAACCATACGGATTTGATCGACAAGGTATCCGAGATGTTGGTTGTCGGATCACCGTTTACTAGTATAAGGTCAGCGAGCGCACCTTCGATAATACAGCCGCGATCGTTAAGCCCAAAGCAACGGGCCGGTTTCGCGGTAGCCGACTGAAGCGCTTCTATGGGAGTAAATCCGGCCTCAACCAGCAATTGCATTTCATGATGAACGCTGGCTCCATGAGCAAGGCCGCCAAGATTGGGAACAGGAACGGGGGCGACATCCGTCCCGACCAGAATATCCACACCGGCACGGTGAAGGTCCATCACATTTTTAAAGCTATTCTCCAAATTGCCTTGCGGAAAAGTATGGAAGCTTGAGTTCAAAATATCGATCCATTCCGGACTTAATTTGGAATAAACACGTGGATCATTCGCCAATTCTGATGCCGGATTCCCCAGAATGGATGAGTTCAATACTAAGCACGGTATAACAAATGCGCCTGAATCCGCTATGGATTTCACCAACTCGGATGTGCATTTGGGCCTGTCGAGAAATAAGTGACCCAATCCGTCGACTCCCATATCGATGGCGGTTTGCGAAGAATGAGCCGTCAAGACGTGGGCTATGACAATTTTATCGAATTTATGGGCTTCTGCCACGGCTGCTTTTAAAATCTCGTCGCTTAAAATAGGCAGTCCAGGGGCACCCAAGACCGTCCCTTCTTCAATCATGATTTTAATATAGTCGGCGCCACTCTCCACCTGGGTATGCACATGTTTGATCGCTTCTTCCACTGTCGTCACTTGGGGCACTTTTTCGTGATCGTGAGCGTAGGCGGCTAGCATAGCTTCCCGATCTTCCTTGGGTAACTTCTCCAATTCCTTTAATACGAACTCAGGAATTTCATCCTCATCCTGCAATAATTCATCCGGATGACCACCTGGAGCAGTGATCGCTGTGCCGGCGGAACGGACTTCGGCGATGTCATTCACGTTTTTTAACTGAATCTTGCGCCCTCTTTCTGTAAAACTGCCATTCATTTCGAGTTCTGTCGTGACGCCGAATTTTAAAGCATCTCGTAACCCACCGATTGAAGTGTGGACATGCGCATCAATCAGGCCTGGCAATAATGTCGCATTTTCCCCATCGATGATCGTTGCATGTGTCGGAAGGTCTCCGCCTACCGAAATAATGGTTTCCCCATGGATGACAACATTTCTGGGCTCAATAACTTTTTCCCCATCGAAAATACGTACATTCGTAATCGCTGTAACTTTTTCTACCGTAGAACTTTGAGTTACATTCTTCATGTCGTTCCTCCTTAGTGTTCAGTTTTAAACACTTAGAATTCTAACTATTAGTTTTATAACTGTCAATAAACTAATTTTCATTTGACAAACAGTTTAGAGATTTATATAGTTTATTTACTGACAATTAGACTTCTAATAATTTGAGGAGGTACGATTATGAAAACCCAAAAGGATACGGTTTATCTGGATTTGTTTCAGATTATTGGTCTTAAGTTAAAGAAAAGAGCGGACGAGAGCATAAAAGAGTTGGGATTAAATGCTCAACAAGGAAAAATGATTAGATATATCTATGAGAATCAAGAAAATGATTTAATTCAGAAGGATCTTGCCGATCGGTTTCATCTACGCGGAGCCAGCATTACAAGCATACTTCAAGGTCTTGAGCAAAAAGGATTCATCGAGCGCAAAATTCCGGCCAATAATGAACGGCAAAAAAATATTTATGTTTTACCAAAAGCTATTGAATTGATTGAAGCTTTTAGTGACTCTTTCCAAAAGGTGGAGGACGAAATTGTTCAAGCCCTGACCGAAGAGGAGAAGCGAATTTTAGAGGAAATGTTAATCAAAATTAATGAACGCTTATAATTTTAGATAAAATCATGTTCCAAAAATCACTTTCGCTAGTCTCTGTTTTATATGATAGGAATCGGTTATGATGGAAATAGTAATAGGGATTTTAGTAGATTTTAGGAGAGCGGTGCGATATGAGAAGGGAAACGGGTTTTAACGAAATTATTCGAAAAGTACGTAAAGAGCTGTTTGGGAAAGGCCCGGAACGCATACATACGACCTTTGTAGATAATATGGCCATCACGATGCTGTATGGAAATTTAACCCCATCCGAAAAGTTTCTGGCACAAGAAGAATCCGGGAAAGAGATGGTGCATGCAGCCCGAACCAAAATGGTTCAAAAAATATATCCCACACACTTCAATAAAGAACTGGAGGATTACATGGATTCCCGGCTGCTGCACCTCTTTTCAGATATTAAAGTGGAGGAAGATATAGCCATATCCGTTTTTGTATTTGAAGATAATATTGCTGCAAAATAAAAAGAAGGCGGAACCGACGTAGCACCCATATTGTTGGAGAGTTCGGCTGCACCTTCGATTTAATTAACGATGTCCTAATTGAAATGGAATGAATAGAGGGGCTGTTTCTGTTTACACGTGTTTTCTTCTTCGATATTGATATTGGGACCATTGGTAGAGAACAAAACATCCTATGCAAAAACCAAGGATAGCCACCAAGGCCGCCACCAGGACCATGGCCGAGAATACATAAGCGACAATACTCCACTGGAGCATAAATCCTACCCAAGCGACCAACAGAAAAAAGACGGCAAGAAGCTGATTAAACCTTTGCTGCTCTCGGTCCTCCTGCACATACGAGGAGGGGCTTTTCTTCAAGAAAAGCTTGGCTATCCGCATTACCGGATTGAAGTTAAAAAGGACGCCGAGCAACCCCGCGATAAGAGGAATAACTAGCACCCCATATCCCCCTGTGATCCAAGTGAAAACTACAGATAAAACAATTACCCATTGGTTAGCCCTGACTAACGGACGCGGAATGGAAGATGGAATTTGGCTCATATATATCATCCTTTTCATATCGGAATAAAGTAAAATCTGAAATTATTATAGCCTAACATTTGGGGAATAGATACCAAGAAAAAACGAAAGACTCTGCAAGTCCATCTGCTAAGTTTTTTTGTCTTGCTTAATTCCTAGCGATGTATCAGCCAATTTGTTACAATTCTTATATATGTCAATTGGGGAAGATAGACATTGTTTTACTCTATGCGCAAATCATGGATCATGAAAGGAACCTACATAGTTTATGAAAAAAAATGATTTTGGAAATAGGATGAAGGAATATGAAAATGCCTATAGATTAAGCCTACCACGCCGTTTACCCGTAATCATCAGAATTGATGGTGCGCATTTTCATACCTTTACACGTGTGATGACGAAACCTTTTGATGAGAAACTAATTTTTGCATTATGGGAGACGTGTAAATATTTGGCCTATAACATTATGGGATGTAAACTGGTGTATCATCAGAGCGATGAAATTTCACTGCTTCTTACGAATTATGACAAATTAACGACGCAATCCTGGTTTGAAAATAATCTTCAAAAAATGGTGTCCATATCTGCTTCTCTGGCTACAGCCAAATTTAATGAGGAAATCCAAAAGGTTTACCCAGGTCAGCCTTTAGCCACTTTTGATGCGAGAGCATGGGTCTTGCCCCAGGATGAGGTTACAAACTATTTTCTATGGAGACAGCAAGATGCTACTAAAAACAGCATTTCTATGGTAGCTCAAGCCCATTTTAGGCATTCAGAATTAGAAGGATTGAACGGAAATCAGCTACAAGACAAGCTTTTTGTGGAAAAAGGGCTAAACTGGAACGATCTTCCGGTCTGGCAAAAGCGGGGAATTTGCATTACCAAACAACAATACAACAAAGGCGAAGCCGTCAGAAGCAAGTGGGGTGTTGATCATGAGACACCGATTTTTTCACAGAATAGAGATTATATTAACCAATATGTATACTTGGACAAGGATGTGTAGATTTGGAGTGTGTCATTTTTATAGGAATTCAGGCTTCGGGCAAGTCGACATTTTATAAAGAACATTTCTTCAAAACACATATGCGAATAAACCTTGATATGCTTAAAACACGGAATAGGGAAAATATTTATCTGCAAGCCTCTATCGAAACCATGCAGCGCTTTGTTGTAGACAATACAAATGCCACTGTTATAGAACGGAAGAAATATATCGATTCTTGTAAAAATAAGGGGTTTAAAATTATTGGCTACTATTTTGAGCCCGATTTTGCAGAATCTATTAAGCGTAATGAGCAGCGTACAGGCAAAGAGTATATTCCTGAAATCGGTATTAAAAGTGTAATGAGTAAACTAGAGGTTCCAAGCTATGAGGAAGGATTTGATGAACTCTATAGCGTGATTTCCATTGAAGGAACATTTCAGATCGGAAGGCTGCCGGAAAACCATTCAATATAGGGGGAGTACCATGAACATACCTGAGAGATTCATCAAACGTTTTCCGGCATACGAGGACGTATTTGCCAGCGATCTTGAACATCACCGCAAGCACTTTCTGCCAATCTGCTCGATTAATCTCCAGTTCTTATTTCCAGAGCAGGATGAGTGGCTTCATTTTGTTTCCGTAAAAGAAATCCACGAAGGCTGTGTGGGTGAAAATACTCAGCAATTTCATACCTTATATACCAAGGAAGATATGCTGGGATTCGATGTAATTGACGGCAAATACAAATTCGAAGCAGACTGGAATTATTTTAGTCTTCATCAGAAAGAGCAATTGGAAGCCACCTATGAAGCGCTGAAATCCACCGGGGATAAAGCGTACCTACGTATGAAGAGAGAAGTCATGGCGTTGGACGGACTGGAACAGGTGTACATGGCTAATGAACAAGACTACCAAGCTCGCAAAGCATTTTTCCTGGAAAACAATAAACTTTATCCATATTCCTCCTTTGGGGAGGCCAAAAAGTCTGTGGAAGAGCTCACCCGTGATTTTGAGGAAAAGCAATCTAGTGGTTGGGGACTGAGTTTCCCTGAAGTTAACGGAATTTTGGATGATATCGCTTTTCAGTCTGACAAGGCTCAAAGTTACATGAAGGAATATGACGAATCTCTGGAAGAGATGCTCCAGTTCGAGCAAACCAATCTACTTCATGTGCCTAAATGTCCCAATGGTGAGACTTTTGCCTATATCGGTTCCATTACCGGGTATTATTTTCAAGCGTTTGGGGCGGATACCGTCTATTTATTTTACGACCAAGAATTATGTAAAGCGGTAATTTGCTTCGAATATTCATAAGTGAGGATTTTGCAAAAAATCTAATAAGCGACTTCCAATGAAGAAGATATAGATCAAAATGGTTTAGTTCGTCTATATCTTGCACTTTGGGGCAATTGGAATCGAATTTTGAAAAATCTTTAAATAAAAAAACTCCCATAAAGGGATTTTTTTTATTTATTTCTTTCTTATTCATCTCCACATCATGCTCTTTAGCAAGTGTGTTGACTTGTTCACCAAAATCTCTGAATAGCTTTCTACCTTCGCTGAGCTTGGTGTTACTTTCATTAATTAAGTTCAAATCCTGTTTATCCAACGCATCGAGCATCTTAATGAAGGCTTCCTTTTGAGTAGTAGCGGCCTTGATGTAGGTTTCGTGGACGGCTCTTGCCTCAGGAGTTTCCGTCTTTACAGCTTCTAACTTATCAACAAATTTGGTGTACTCTGGGATGATATCGTCTTTTATAGCATTATATAGTGTAACATCATCTGTAAAGTTATCTCCGGTCACAGCTGCATACTTATCAGTAACTGCTTTTTCATCTTGTGCCAAAGGAAGCATTCCATCATTTACATACGTGATTAAATCTTTTTTTATCGGATCGGTAGAGCAGGCTGCCAAAATGGAGAAGCAACATAATACTAACATAAACACGCTAAGTTTTTTCATCTGTATTACCTTTTTTTATGTATGTTATGGGTAATTCGGTTCATTTAATAGTCAGAAAGGACTATCCATATTATTTGATTATATCGAATGAATAAGAGAATGGTAGGGTTTTTATGGTAAAATAGTGTCAAAATTAAGTTGATTAACCTAAACCTATTCACATAGAATTACAAATAAGAATGTTTTAAGAAGTATATTCCATTTGAACCAGAATTGCTTTATGATAGAGATGGACATCCTAAAATTTTCCTGTATATATTTGGGAAATGTCTGAATTTCTTTAACACATTTGAGAGGAGATTTCAGTATGAAAAGATTCAGAAAGGTGATTTCAGTTACACTAAGCTCAATGCTCCTGCTTTCATTTGGGATGACGGCGAACGCGAGTGCAAGCCCAGAGGTGAAGACGGATCAAGCGATTCAAGCAGTTTCCAATGTGCAGCTAACAACTGATAAGGGAAGTTTTATTGAACAATTAACACGCGCGGACAAGCCTGCCAGTATCACAGATTCGGTGTACAACATTACAGAAAATATCAACTTGGCAACACCACAGAAATCTGAATTGAAAAAGAGAGTTACCCCTTCGCTCAAAGCCGGCGCAAGATCAGTAACAGCTAAAGCCGCAGCGACCGTAGCGACAGCGTCTACTGCTACATATTCCGGCACGATTACAGAAGAGGGAGGCACACAGTTTTTATATCCGATCTATTTACAGCCGGGTGAATTGTTACAGGCTCAGTTGGATGGTCCGTTTTCAGCCCAGCTTGACTATGATTTATACCTGTATGAGTTTGATATGGCGACAGGTGATATTAATTCCAACCCAATAGATGTTTCCAACTACGGGACTTATGTTAACAATTATGAGCAAGGAGCTGCTTCTCTTCCTGAAAACGTAGGGGCTCGCAACTCGAGCGGAGCCGAAAAGGCTTACGCACTTTCAGTTCATGCCAAGAAGGGATATAGCATTAATGACCTTTTCTATTTAACTGTAGCAGTAAGCTCCAACTATGATGCCTATGAGCCGGATGACAGTGCCTTCCATGCTTATAATTTTACTGTTAACGACAAAGGTTCCTCGATTAACTTCCGCACCATCCATTCGTCTATAGACAATGATTGGTATCAAGTTACAGTACCGGCTAGCCGTAATTATGATGCATTAAATGTGAAGCTGGACAGCACTTCGGAAAGCTATGGGTACAAAGCGGAAGTATATGCAGCTCTTACTGGCAATCAAATGGTGCTTCTACCGCAAACCAATCATAATGTTACCCTAAACACAGGGACCTACTATGTACGAGTGTACAGCACAAGTCAGTATTCAGCCGACCATTTGTATACACTATCGATTAAACCAGTGCTTCGAGCTGGCAAAATTGAAATTACCGGCTATAACTCCAATGGCTATTATGATTATCCGACATATTCTTACGGTCGTCATTATCGTATTAACGGAGGCAGCAGTCTGATCGTGAACGGTGTTGTGAAAACAACAGATGGTCAACTGGTTCCCAATGCTCCTGTCACGGTCGTATGGCTGGATAAGAACTGGAGCGAGAGCAGCGGTAACCGTACGAGAACGGCTTCTACGTACACCGATGATAGCGGTAAATTCAGTGTGACCCTTTCTCTTCCACAATCGACAGGAAAAAATGTAGATTATATAAGTGAAATTGGTTCCACACACTACTATGATCTTACAGGAGTTGCCGCTCAGGTCGATGGAACTTCGATTAGTGCGACGGACATTGTTTATCTGTTTGCTTATAGCTTGAGAAATTAAGATATGCTTTAATGTAGTTTTGATTCATGAGAGTCGCTTTTTTTGAATGGTTAGCTGAGACTTTCCATTTCTGAAAGAGCGACTTTTCATGTTTATTCACCAAGAATAAGAAAATGGTCTTGTTTTCATAGATTACAAATAGAAATTGTTTTGCATAATATATTCCAATAGAACCAAAGATGATTTATGATTGAGCCATACAGCCTAGAAATCACCCTGGTTTATCCGGGGATAGCGGGAATTCCTTAAACCATTTGAGAGGGGATTTCAGTATGAAGAGGTTCAAAAAGGCTATTGCAGTGATGTTAAGCATGATGCTCCTGCTTGCTTTCGGAATGACTGCGAATGCGAGTGAAAGCACGGAGGCTGCATCGGACCAAGCGATTAAGGCGGAATCCGAGATTCAGCTAACAACTGTCAATGAAGACATCATTAAGCATTTAACGCGGGCAGACAAACCAGAAAGTATTACGTCTTCGGTTTATGCAATGAAGGAAGACCTCAACTTTAAAACACCAGTAACAGCCTCATTGAAAAGGGAAAATGTTTCTGCGCTGAAGGCAAACCCAATGGCTGCATCAGCCACAGTTTCCTCTGCTACGTATTCCGGTACGATTACGCAAGAGGGAGGCACACAATTTTTATATCCGATCTATTTGCAGCCTGGTGAATTGTTGCAGTCCCAGTTGGATGGTCCATTTTCAGCCCAGCTTGACTATGACTTATACTTATATGAGTTTGATATGACGACAGGTGACATTAATCCTAATGCCATTGACGCATCCACCTATGGTACTTATTTTAACAATTATGAACAGGGGGCTGCCTCACTTCCTGAGAACGTAGGAACCCGTAACGCTACCGGATATGAAAAGGCATATGCGATTGCTGTTCATGCCAAAAAGGGTTCCAGCATCAATGATCCTTTCTATCTAACGGTCGATACAAGCTCCAGCTACGATGCATATGAACCAGATGAGAGTGCTTTCCATGCCTATAACTTTACCTTTAGTACGGGCGGTTCATCGCTTAATTCACGCTCCATTCATTCAGGCATTGATAATGACTGGTACCAAGTTACGATCCCTGCCAGCCGCAATTATGATGCTTTGAACGTAAAGCTCGATAGTGTTTCGGACGGTTATGGCTACAAAGCTGAAGTCTACGGAGCTCTTACAGGAAACCAAATGGCGCTTTTGCCGCAAACGAACCATAATGTCAGCTTAAATACAGGAACCTACTATGTGCGAGTGTACACAACCAATCAGTATTCACCCAATCATTTATACACACTTACACTGAAGCCAGTGCTTCGGGCTGGCAAAATTGAAATTACCGGCTATGATTCTGTTAATGGTCCTAATGATTATCCGAACTACTCATATGGTCGTCATTATCGGGTTAATCAACGCAGCAACCTTACCGTGAAGGGGGTAGTTAAGACAACTGATGGTTATCCAGTGGCAAATGCGCCTGTTGATGTGACTTGGTTGAATCAGAACTGGACTGAAAGCAGCGGAAATCGTACTCGTACAGGCACAGCTTATACGGACCAGAATGGAGCCTTTAGTGTGACTCTTTCCCTGCCATCTTCCACTGGAAGTATAGCGGAATACCTGTCTGGAGCCATCAGTTTTACACACTACTATGATCTATCAGGGGTAGCCGTTCAGGTGTCAGGTACTTCGATTATAGACACAGATATTGTATATCACTTTGCCTATAGTATTTATGGCGGCTGATGGACGGGGTATTAAGCTAACACTTAAGGTAACTTGTTGCTTGAATATTTTATATCTGAAACAAAAGTAGTTCGTTTCAATATTTGTTCAATTTTAGGACAAAGCATATGTTCATTCCATATATGCTTTGTCCGATATATATAGAAACAGGATCACATTACACTATACATACGCCTTAGATTGCCTGTTACAAACATGACAGGAGGAAATAGAATGAATTTTGGACCTCTTAGAGCACAGCAAGCGATTCTTAATGCAAGTAGCTTACGGATCAATCCGACAAGCAAGCAAGCTTCACCACCCCAGCTTCATGAAGAACAGGTCTCCAGAGTGGTAGTTCAAGACTCCGTGGAGATTAGTGAAGCCGGTAGACAGTTGGCGGAAGGAGCTATTGTATCACAGGCTGCCAAGTATTTCGGTACAACACAGATCAATGATTCATTAAACCGGGTTTTGGAAGGTCAGCCAGAAGAAGTGTCTAATGCAGTGTACAGTATGATTCAATCTAATTTTATCGTCGACGGAACAGTAACGGATGAGAGTCAGCGAGCTGTGCTGCTGGAGATGGGAGCTACTCAATCCAAGTATATTGCTGATCATTACATGGAAGGCGACAAGGCCAAAGAGTTTCTGGAAACCATGAACCAGATTGCTAGTATTGCTTTGACACGATCCACTGATCCAGAGACCGGAGATATTAGCTACACGACTCCAATAGATCGTCCGTCAGGTGCTCCTGAGGATTATGTCAAGCTGTCGGAAGTGATGAAGCAGGTTGATCCTCAAAAATATACTGCGTACATGAATGATATTAAAGGTGGAGGAAATGGGCTGAGCCAACTGTTAAATTTTGCGCAAAAGGTTCCTCAACATCCCGATTGGATTGAGAAATACAAGGAACGTATGGGACAGAACGCAGAGTTGCTCAATAACACACCGCTAAACAATCGGTTTGACAAAGCGGATACGACATCAGCTTCTGCTTTTATGAACAGTATGCAAAATCTTCTTAAGGAATCTTCCGCTACTCAGGATTCTTACATGCAGAATATGCGAGGATTTTTTCGGAACTTAGGCGTTCAGGTCCATTAACACTTTCAAATAATTTGTCAGTTCTGTTTACAACCTGCTTGGAACGAAGTATAATAGCTTCAAAACATACTCGTGATATAGAGGAAGCACCTCAAACTTAGGCATTAACGCCTTCGTTTGAGGTGCTTTTTCTATTTTATCCGAGGCGAGTTTGTAAAACTCTTTGAAAATAAAATAAAGTAAGGAGAAGTGTATGTATCGAAAAAATAAGCGAAAGGTAAGGAAGTATAGGAAGTGGGTGCATGGATTTTTGGCTGTAGTCCTACTATTAACGATAATTCCCATATTTCCGGAAAGGGTATCAGCTGCTACTCAGGAGATCATGGGAGGACCTTTTTGCCAAAACAATTTGCCGGGTGGAGGCGACAGTTGGGGCTCTTGGTCAGGAAGTGGGATAGGAGCAACGGAAGTATACACTGGCATGGGTTCGGCCAGATATAAATGTGATGGTACTACGCAGCCGACAAATCGTTTTATTGATATTGGAAGATCAATTAAGACTTCTGATTATAGAATTTTTGTTTACATTGAAGGGTCTTATCATACTGATATATATACATCTAATAACGCAGCAGGCGACAGTTGGAGGCCTAACGGAACGAACTTATACACATGGACTAATGTAACGAAATTCTATGCCGATAGATTTTACCAGGGAAAATGGATAGATATCACCGACTCTATTACATTAAGGGATGTTCGATATTTCAGAGCGATGGGAACTAACCAACAGACAAGCAATGAAATATCCAAGTTTGGAATCCGTGTTATTCCCAAATCGGACCTAATGCCTAAACCACCTCAGATCCATGCAGGTACAGAGGGACAAGCGATCACAGGGTGGACCAAAGAACCCGTAACTGTGTGGATAAATGGGGACGTGGCTCCTGAAGGACTAAAATACTATGAATATAGCCTGAATGGAGGAGCATTCCAGCCATACACAGGTCCCTTTACTGTATATGATCACGGTGTAAATACGATCTATGCCCGGACAGTAGACGTGAATAACCAGTATAGTGGTCTTTCTTCCGGGAATGTCCGAATAGACAAGATGCCACCAACTCCACCCATCCTAAACGCAACGGGAAACAGTAATGACTATACGATTTCATTACAACCGGGAACAGACGATTATTCTGGACTAGCCCATACTCAATTTCGTTTGACGGGCGTTGTGAATCAAGATTGGCAGGACTATGTTGGAGTGTTTCATGTGAATAAAGATGGTAAAAGCACGGTACATGCACGCTCCATTGACGGCGTCGGTAATGTGAGCCAAGAAGTAAGTAAAGAAGTCACCATTGATAAAAAGGGACCGACTGCTCCTGCCATCCGGGCTAGCGAGATAGGGCCAACGATCCGTGATGTAGATATAGCTATTGATTCAGGAAGTGACTATACAAATGGAATTAAGATGACACAATATCGCTTGGGTCCATTAGGGGAATGGCAGACATACAATGGCACTTTTACATTAAACGCAGAAGGGGTTTACGAATTATCAGCGCGGACGATCAATAATCTCGACGTGTCTAGTCCAATCGTGACTCAATCGGTCATGATTGATCGAACCAAGCCAACGCCTCCGAAAGTTACGTTTTCCGAGGTGACGATACCTACCCGATATACCAATAAGCCAGTGCAGTTTACTCTATCGGGTGCGACGGATACTACAGCAGTACATTATGAATATCAATTGGATTCTGGCACCTATGTGTCTGGTTCGTCTGGAATATTAAATGGTTCGGGTATCGTAAAAGTGACTGCTCAAGCTGTAGATGCGGCTGGAAATCGAAGCGAGCCGGTATCCGAGGTGTCTTATATTGATTTGGAACCACCGACGATCCAACTGACGCCAGATTCGCGTGAATGGAAAGATACCCATATTCATGTGAGGATACGATATGCCGATCAGCATTCGGGGATTGAGTCATCCACAATGCAGTATAAAATCACGAACAGCCCTGATTCACCAGAAAACTGGGATGCTTCAGCTGATACAACAATCCAGATGGATCTTTCAGATGAAGGTGAATGGTATGTTCATGCCAAGGTCAAAGACAGGGTGGGCAACATTTATGAAACGGTCAGCAGTGCACTTCGTATTCAAAAGCAGCCCCAGTCGGTTGTGCTCTCTGCGACATCCATACGAAATACAGAAGCTGATTTGCAGTGGACTCTCCCGTCTGGTCTTGATGATGGTTACGTTTATACAGTCCGAAATCTAACAACTAATGAGGTTTGGGATGTTACGCATCCGACAAATTCTTTTACAGATAGAGGGCTACAAGGAGGACGGCAATACGAATATGAAGTGCGTTCTAGTAATCATGTAGGAGGTAATGCGTATTCTAATCGAGTCCATATATTAACGTTACCTGATGCTCCTGAGCATATCCAGTTACGACCTGTCTCTCGTCATTCTACAGAAATCATGGCTGGCTTTACGCCAGTTTCATCAGCTAACAAATATAATATTACAGCAGCAGACGTAAGTACGGGAGAAATCATATTTAAGGATACGGTTACACAGGATGTGTATAATCCAATTACGGGAATGAAGCCTGGTAAATATTACGTTGTTTCTGTATCAGCTATTAATGACACTGGAGAGGGTACAGCAAAGCATGTATCTTTTTTAAGTCTACCAGACAGCCCGAACGGATTCCGAAATGTAACTGTAAGAGAAGATGGAATCGACTTGAAGTGGAATTCTGTAATCACTGCCACCTACTACGCCCTAGAACGTGACGAAGTATCGGTTTATAAAGATGTGTATACAGAATTCAACGACACTGATCTTCAGGCGGGAACAGAGTATGGTTATAACGTTTCCGCTGAAAATGCAACTGGATTCGGAGACTATGCTCATCTGGGAGTCATCACTTTACCTGATCGAGTAGCTACATTATCGAGTGTGACGAAGGATGTGTATGCTATCGGTGTTGCGTGGCAGGATGTGCAGGGGGCTGAAGGTTACATCTTGAATGTTAACGATGAACCGAAGGTGCGGGTTGCGCGTGGTATCCACTCTTATACTTTTGAGGGCTTGCCTGCTGGTACATCTGCCAATATTAAAATACGGGCCTACAATCGAAGTGGCGCGGGTAAAGATACATCTATCAACGCATTAACACTACCTGATTCGGCTGTGCAACTTGCAGCTGAAGATGTTCGCGAGCACGATGCCACATTGATATGGGCCCGGGTTGATGGGGCAACTCAATATAAGGTAACGATCAACAGTCAAAATTATTATAGTACGGAACCACGTGTGGTTGTATCTGGTTTAACAGGTGGGAGAAACTATGATTTTCAAGTGAGCAGTGGGAACAGTAGTGGTTTCAGCCAGCCAGCGTTGGGTGAGCTGCTGACACTTCCTCCTGAAGTACAAAATGTTAATGTTACAGAACTTGAGGGTGGTCAGATTTCACTGAGCTGGGATGAAATCAAGAACTCTTCTCAATATACTGTAACCCGTAAAGATACGGGGGAAGTTTTTAACACCAGAGATGCCCATATTAAGCTTTCAGATATCCAGCCTGGTATGATTTACTCGTTTGGTATACAGGCCGTGAATACAACGGGGGTAGGTAATATAGCTCCCTTCACGCTTCGCGCTTTGCCAGGTCAAATACCAGACAATAGATTGACTGTGAAAGAAGTAACAGATACCGATTTGGTTGTTACGTGGAAAGAAGCTCCGGGTGCAGATACCTACAATGTCTACCAAAACGAGGTGCTTATCGGTCATACGACCACCCATGAATTTAAAGTAGATGGATTGGACAGTTCTACAGTGTATCGTATTACCATTAAGCCAGTGAACACAAGTGGTGAAGGTAAGCAGACAGAAGGTCAGGTCGAGACGCTGCCGTCCCCAGCGTTTGCGTTTTCGAAGACAGAAACAACGGATAGTGAGTTTATCATCCATTGGGAATCAGACCATGAAAATGATATTTTCGTCCTCGTCAGTGAAGGGGGAACAGAGCTATATCGTGGTAAGGATCGAAGCTATATCTGGAGACAACTTAAAGAGAAGCGGTTGTATACAGTTCAACTTTGGGCAGAAAATAGTCAAGGGAAACGCACAGAGGCAAAACAAGCGCATGGAAAAACAACGGGTAATACTGTGGACGTAGGTGGCGGAGCAGGAGGGGCGGAGAGTGTAAAACCGATTCAGCCTGTTATAAAGGAACCGATAGAAACAGAGCACATTCAAGATTCAACCGTTGAGAAGAAGCCAAATCATTTTAGCGACATTGAACGGATATTTAATAAAGAAAAAATAAATGTGCTTGCCGATTTGGGTATAGTAAAGGGAACAACCCACACGCTATTTGAGCCGAATAGACCTGTAACGCGTATGGAGTTCACTTCGATGCTGGTCCGTTCCTTGAAATTACCGCTCGAAACGGATTTGACTTTAGGCTTCGAGGATATTAATCCATCGGCGTGGTACGTTGATCTACTCAAAACGGCGATTAAAGATCAGGTCGCTCGCGGGTTTAGTAATAGAGAATTTGGCCCAGATCGGGTCATTAACCGTGAGCAGGCGGCTAAAATGGTGAATAACATTATTAAAGCTACACCACAGCAAGAAAGCAGTGCATACTCAGATTCCTCTCAAATTGTCGAGTGGGCCAGAAAGGATGTACTTGGTCTAACCGAGATTAATTTAGTACAAGGATATCCAGATGGTAGCTTTCGGGCCAAGCAGGAGGTCACACGTGCGGAAGCGGCTGAGATGATTTATAACATGCTTCAGCTGAAATAGAACGAATCAAGGGGCGGCGTTGGCCAGCCCCTTTTTTTTGTGTGTACTAACTTAACTTATTCCGCAATAGCGGGGTTTATATTGGATGCTCTGTAGGCAGGAACGCCATTAATGAGTGCGGTTTTTAGCTGAATATATCGTATACCATAATAGGAGGTTGTACTACTCATCCCAGATGAAAGTACAGTTATTTTATAATATGAAAAAGGAATCTCATTACTAAATTGATAGGTTGTTTTTGCAGTGGTTGGCAAAGTTTCGACTTCACCTAACCTAAACCAATTTTCTCCGTCATTAGAGCCGTAAAAAGAAAATGAAAGTATAAAAGCTCGAGAAGATGGCTGAGCTAAAAGAATATCATTGATCGTCTTACCTGTATCTAATTTGAAGATGATTTCTCCACCTTTACCGCTTAAACTGCTTTCCCAATAGAGATTATTATCGATTAAAACATTTTTCGGAAAAGTATTTTTAGAATCTCCGTTCGTTGAAACATTTTCCTCTGCTATAACAACAGGATCCACGGAAAAAGTATAGTCGTCTGGATTTTGACTGAATTTTGCCATGTTGAAATTCCTCCTTAAGCTTAATTTTTGAATATTTTGAATATGTTGAAAAGGTTGATTCATATCATTTATATGAAACTCTCTATGAATATATTCCTTGATGATGGAATGCATACTAGTGTTTAAGCGGTCCAACAACATAATAGCAAGTTCATTTGCGAGCGGGGGGTTGCATGTTTAGAATATAAATAACTAATTGAGGTGCGAGAAAGGAAATGGATAGAATATGAAAATATACACTTATTATTTGGGAGATGGCATTTTCCCTTTGGATTGGGAAGTTTGTTTTAGTACTGTTGAGGAATATAAAAGAAAATTATTTGAGAAGTACACCGCTTCCCAAGAATATAATGATTTTGTAATAGGTGGATTTAAGGTGCTCACTGACAAAATAGATGCGATTCTGAATTATGCTTTAGAGAACTTTCGAAAAGAATTTCCTCATAATTATGAGTTGCGTTGTCCGGCTATGATATTACCGTTGCCAAGAGGCGATGAAAGTAATGGTGCTGAGTTTGCTATTATTTTAAAACGAGATGAAGATGGAGATACAATGGTCTATTCGCCACTTCCATTGTCATATTTAGAAAGAAGTTAATACTCTACTGAAAGAAAATGGGGAAACCAAGTGGTGAATAATGTAAAGCTATCCCGGGTTTCCCTCTGGCTATATGGAGTGCGTTGATTTGTGTCGAAGAGATCTCTACGCTTCGAATTAAGTATTGGAGGTTGCTCCAGAAAGATATCCGGCAAATTGTTACGGAGCAGTTTTCGGAGTACAGGCACGGATGGGCACCTGCCTACATACAATAAACAGACCGCAAGCCCGGTAAGTAACAAAGGCCGGTAAGTTCGCAACTACCTCAGGAGGTGTCATCCGTGCCCGGACTATTTAGCGCTATCGCTCTGTTCATCAAGGAATTGACGCTACTCGTTTCCTACGTGAAAAACAACGCCTTTCCGCAGCCATTGACTGAGAAAGAGGAAGCTCGACACCTAAAGCTGTTTGCCGAAGGCAATGCACACTCCCGTAACACACTCATTGAGCATAACCTACGGCTGGTGGCCCATATTGTGAAAAAATTCGATAACACCGGCGAAGATTTGGAGGATCTTATATCCATCGGCACCATTGGACTGATCAAGGCCATCGAAAGCTTTCAGACCGGGAAAGGCACCAAGCTGGCGACATTTGCAGCCCGTTGTATAGAAAATGAGATCCTGATGCATTTGCGATCTCTGAAAAAAACACGCAAAGACGTATCACTCCACGATCCTATAGGGACTGATAAGGAAGGCAACGAGATTACTTTGATTGATATCCTCGGCACCGAGGCGGACGATATTGTAGATAAAGTACAACTCAAAATTGAGAAGAGTAAAATCTATCGCAACCTGGATATTTTGGATGAGCGCGAAAAAGAAGTGGTGATTGGCCGTTTCGGCCTGGAAGCCGGAGGAGAGGAACGAACACAACGGGAAATTGCACGAGAACTGGGAATTTCGCGCTCGTATGTGTCACGAATCGAAAAGCGCGCGCTGATGAAGTTGTACCATGAGTTTTACAAACAGAAGGGATAAATGACAAAGGAGATACGTAGAACTCCGCAGTATTTGAAGGCCCTAATCAGGGCCTTTTTTCATTACTTGTATTTCGAGTAAAGTTCAAAAGGGTATGGGTAGAGTGCAGGATCATGATTATGATTATGGCATCAGCTGGACGAATATCTTACGGAACGCGGACGTAGCGGCGAGTCTAAATTTTCTCACGATGACTCTACGAGAAAATTTGTTTATACTTTAACTACTTAATAGTGAATGCAATGGATATGAGGTGGAACTAATGATTCTGGTAAGTTCGTGTTTGGCGGGCATGAAGGTACGATATAACGGGGCGGATAGCCTGAATGTACATATTCAGAAGTTGGTAGAGGAAAAGAAAGCTATGACGATCTGTCCTGAGCTTTTGGGGGGCTTTGTGACTCCGAGAGAGCCTGCTGAGATTGTTGGAGGGACAGGCGAGGATGTGCTGAACGGCACAGCCAAGGTGGTCGAGTTTTCAGGCAACGATGTCAGCGATATGTACATTAGAGGTGCGTACGAAGCCTTGAATGTAGCCAGAGAGGTTAACGCAACACTTGTTGTTTTAAAAGAAAACAGCCCGTCCTGCGGATCAGCAGCAATATATAATGGGTCATTCGAAAATCATAAAATAGCAGGTAACGGGGTAACTTCGGCTTTGTTAAAAAAGGAAGGCTTTAAGGTCATATCGGAAGGACAAATATCGGATATTTTCTTGGATTAGAATATGTAAGGGTAGATCAAGCGCCTTGCTAGCTTACAGGCTTATACCTGCGAGCGCAAGACGCTTGTTTGTGCTATGTGCCGCTATACGAATAGACATCACATTATTTAAGCTTTAATGCAAGAATTCCTAGGTATTCCTTGAGGGCTGTTCCGGATGTAGACATGGCCCCAGCAGACGGCGAGAGCTTGCCAGCATACAGTGACAGCTTTTCACTTGCCAGATAGTCGGTAGGATAAGCTATGGCCTGCACGCCTGCACGCTGAAATTCCAGTGCAGCACGTGGCATATGGAAAGCGGAGGTCACCAGAACAGGTCTAGTGAGTTGATGTTTTTCTAAAATTTGGGATGTATACACGGCATTTTGCTGTGTGTTCAAAGAACGGTTTTCGATCAGGATGTCCTTTGCCGGAATACCGAGTCCTAGTAGCTGCCTTTGCGCAATATTCGCTTCATTACCACTGTCTCCAAACACTTGCCCGCCGGAGAAAAGAATGGGTAAGCCTGTTGCTTCGTGCAATCTGGCCGCAGTGAGCAGACGATTGGCCGCAGATCCTAGCAGATTGCCTTGTCCATTGATGTCGGGGGTTCCTTCTGTGGCTCCACCCCCAAGTACGACAATGACATCGCCTTGAATAGTACGGGGCTGTGGGTACTGTTTTTCCAGGCTACTGATTAACAAATCTCCAGCCAAATTGGTCGAGGAAACATACAGCAGCAATGTGACAAGAAGCAGTACGACCGCAGGTATACGTGCCCTTTTCCATAGCCAGATCACGAGCCCTGCCATCACCAGGATGAACAAACCGGGAGGGAGCACAAAGCTGTACAAAAATTTGATGATATAAATCAAGTGCAGACAACCTCCTATCCTTATAAGCTTTTAAGTCTTTTTGGTATATTGTAACATAGGCAAATGACTGGATTCCTCTGTCCGAAGACATAGCTCGATGAACAAGCGGGCATGAAAGGTGGAGCTTCCCAATACATATTTTTTGTTTGATAAAGTTGTTCTGCAGGCGTAGTATATAAAGTCTAGTGATTTTTTTCATAGAGGAGCGATAGCGTCATGGGAGAGTTAACGACAGCCAAGCGGATGATGATGATCGCGCTACTGGTTGTATTGTGGGGCATTTCTTGGCCCATTTATAAAGTGGCATTGGAATTCACACCTCCATTGTTGTTTGCAGGGCTACGTACACTGCTGGGCGGTCTGCTATTAGGAGCAATTTTAGTACCGAGATGGAATCGCATTCGTTGGAAAGAAAATTGGCGGGTGTATGCTATTTCAGGTATTTTTAACGTGGTACTGTTTTATGGTCTGCAAACAGTGGGACTGATGTACGTCCCCTCCGGCTTGTTTTCTGTGCTGGTATATCTCCAACCTGTGCTTGTCGGTATTTTTGCATGGATGTGGCTAGGAGAAGCGATGTCCAGACTTAAGGTGATTGGATTGATCATCGGATTTTTGGGCGTTGCAGCTGTCAGTGTGGGCGGATTTTCAGGGCATGTGGCTGTGGCAGGTGTAATCATCGCCATTATTACAGCTGTGAGCTGGGCGTTGGGAACGGTATATGTGAAAAAGGTAAACCAGCGTGTCGATTCGCTGTGGCTGGTTGCATTTCAATGTACTCTGGGAGGCATTGTGCTGACGGGAGCTGGAACGGTGACGGAAAGCTGGTCAGATATCGTATGGAATGTCCCGTATGTATCAGGGCTGATATTCGGCACGGTACTGGGAATTTCTCTTTCCTGGTTGCTGTATTTCACACTTGTTAATTCAGGGGATGCGAGTAAGGTTGCGTCTTATACGTTTTTGGTGCCTGTGATCTCGGTGTTTGTCAGCTCGTTGGTGCTGGGCGAAGCGATTACGGCTTTCCTGCTTATCGGGTTGATCTTAATCGGGCTTAGCATTTATTTGGTTAATCGCAGAGCGAGAGTAGTACGACAAGCTTGAACGTAGTAGTTGAAACCAAGAGATTAAAACATAGAACTTGTAACATAGTAACAACAAGGGACTCTTGCACAGTAGCAGGGTCCCTTTTTATATGCCGACAGGAGACACAGCTAAGTAGGCTTTGACCTGCCTAATTGGAGAGTTTAAGGGGTTTCCTCCCTAGGGAGTTGGTTAAGATTATGATATGGATGGCAGCATACAACCAAGCAAAGAAGGGAGATGCGGACGATGGCACGAAAATTGTTGATTACAGGTGCGGCGGGTACAATTGGGAAAGTATTGTATGAAGGGCTAAAAGCGGAAGGTAAATATGAAATAACCGCCACTGATGTGAAGAGGGAGGAAGAGGCAGGGATTGTGGAAATGGATATACATGATGATGCACGACTGGATGAGCTTACACGCGGAGTGGATACGGTACTGCATTTTGCATGGATCAAGGATGAAGGGGATTTCCTCGGCAAAGTGCTGTCTGGCAATGTTAGTGGAGCCTACAAGCTGTATGAAGCTGCGGTGAAAAATGGAGTAAAACGCATTGTTTTTGCCAGTTCCAATCATGCCACAGGGTTTTATAAAGTAGGCGAAAGCATAGATGTAGAAGATCCCTACCGACCAGACAGTTTTTATGGATTGAGTAAGTGCTACATTGAACTGTTAGGACGGCTGTATGCCGATCAGGGCAAAATATCTTCAATGAATATCCGTATCGGAAATTTTCCTGGAGATGATCGGCCCCATTCGGAGCGCGCCGCTCATATTTGGATTTCCGAGCGTGATATGATCCGTCTGACCGTCTGCTGTATCGAAGCTCGTCCGGAGATGAGCTATCTTAATTTGTACGGTACGTCAGCCAATACGGATAATTATTATGACATTGGCTACTTGGAAGAACAAATCGGATATAAGCCGCAGGATAACGCCGCCGAGCTGCTGGAGCAGGCAAAGAAAATCGGATTTCGGGTAAAACAGGATGAAACCACATTCCAGGGTGGGCAAAAAGGAGTAGAGTAGATCGTTCAAATATGCTTCATGAATAGGCTTAAGGCGTCGATTAGACGCCTCATATTACACAAAACTTCACAAATATCCGAATTGTTCACTCCTCAGGACACTCCTTTGTTCATGAAGCATGAGAGGCTTCACTTTTCATTTTGAATGCGCTTACATAAAATATAGTTATACGGCGGCGGTGCTACAAACCTTGCTGTCGGTAACGTATACAGAGGGGGAGTGACTCACATTGAATCAGCCTATGCCCAAAAATTCTGCAATGCTTACAACGGATTCCCGCCTGAACGGTAAGAGGCTGGGAACGGGTAGGAAACATGGTTTTTTCTATGAACTGTTCCGCAATCGGGTATTATTTCTGATGTTGTTGCCCACTTTAATTTTTTTCTTCATTAATTCCTACATTCCTATGGTGGGTATTTATTATGCATTTACCCAGTTCGACTTTAATACCAGCCTGTTTGATGCCAAGTTCGTCGGACTCCAAAATTTTCGCTTTCTATGGCAATCCGGCACGCTGACAAAACTGACATTGAATACGGTCGGATACAACGCAGCGTTTATTTTACTCGGTAACGTGTTAGCGATTGTTCTCGCTATTTTGCTGAATGAGCTACGAGGCCGCTACTTTAAAAAGATCGCTCAATCCGTGATGTTCCTGCCTTATTTTGTTTCTTTCGTTATTCTAAGTGTCATCGTGTATAACATATTTAATTATGATAATGGGTTCTTGAATACGCTGCTGCTGCAATTTGGTGGTGAACGCGTGGATGTATACAACAAACCATGGGTATGGATTTTCCTGATTATCCTGTTCTATTTATGGAAAAATCTTGGTTACAGTATGGTGATCTATCTGGCAGCGATTACTGGTATCAGTGACGAATATTATGAGGCAGCTAAAATGGATGGGGCCAACATTTTTCAACGAATCTGGTACATTACCGTTCCTATGCTCAAATCGACATTTGTTGTGCTGCTGTTGTTTGCGCTTGGTAGTATTATGAAAGGACAATTTGATCTTTTCTATCAGTTAATCGGAAACAATGGGGTGCTGTATAATACGACGGATATTTTGGACACTTATGTGTACCGTTCGCTGAAAGTGACTTTTGATGTGGGGATGGCTTCGGCGGCAGGCGTATACCAATCATTATTCGGCTTTGTACTGATCATGACCGTGAACTATATCATCCGCAAGTTGAACGACGAGTATGCCTTATTCTAGAAAGGAGGACCCAAACGGATGGCGATCAAAGAGGATGTATACACTCGAATTTTTAAAATGATCTCTTATGTGATTATCATTATTGCTTCCATTGCTTGTTTACTTCCATTTCTACTTATTATTTCGGCTTCACTGACCAGTAACGAATCGATTATCAGGGATGGATATCACTTTATACCACAACAATTTTCACTGGAAGGTTACCGGACGGTGTTCACCTTTCCTGGAGAGGTGTTAAGGGCGTACGGGGTAACGATTTTCACCACGGTTGTAGGTACGACGTTGGGCCTGTTCCTGATGACGATGGCAGGATATGTGCTGGCACGCAAAGATTTTAAATACCGTAATGCGTTTTCATTCTATATTTACTTTACGACGCTGTTCGGAGGCGGTTTGGTACCTTGGTACATTATGCTGACGAAGTATTTAGGATTGCTTGATACGTATACAGTGCTTATTTTCCCGGGATTGATGACTCCGTTTCTGATCATTTTAATGAAAAACTTCATTCGTTCCTCCATGCCGGAAGAGCTGTTCGAGTCCGCTAAAATTGACGGTGCGGGTGATTTTAAAATTTACTATCGAATTGTGCTACCTTTATCTACACCGGGTATTGCCACTGTGGGGCTGTTTCTGGCCTTGGCTTATTGGAATGACTGGTTCTCATCCTCACTCTTTATTAACGATCCGCATAAATACCAGTTGCAATATTATCTGTATAATGTAATTAACTCCATGCAATTTATCGCTCAAATGGGTGCAGGTACTGGCGTAACCCTTTCCAACGATATGCCGACAGAGTCGACCAAAATGGCAATGGCGATTGTGGTTACTGGACCTATTTTGCTGCTGTACCCGTTCGTACAGCGCTATTTTGTTAAGGGATTGACCATTGGTGCGGTAAAAGGCTAAAGTGGCACTCAAGGAATGTGATGGCATGACGTGCTGACGTTGTGCCATCTAAATAAGAAACATTGTAAGCGTTTTAATTAGACTACCATTTCAAAGGGAGGATTCACATGACATTTACAAAGAAAAGAAAACAACGCATGTCCATCCTGATTGCAGTAATGGTCATTATGGCACTATTAGCTGGATGTGGAGGCGGCAGCGGGAACAGCGCTCAAAAGGCAAATGGAGAGGATGATAAATCCCAGAAGGTACAGCTTCAATTTTATATGCTGGGTGATGCTCCTAAGGATCTACCTAGCATCGAGGCGGAGATTAATAAATTAGCGGAAAAGGATCTGAATACTACCGTCAAATTCAACTATACTACATGGACAGATTGGGATCAGAAATATAAACTGTTGCTGTCTTCTGGTCAACCTATTGACCTGATTTTCACTGCTGACTGGACGCAGTATCAAGCTTATGCGAAGAAGGGCGCATTCCTGCCGCTAGACGATTTGCTGCCTAAGGCCGCACCTACCTTGCAAAAATTTGTGCCCCAAGACATGTGGGATGGAGTTAAAATCGGAGGCAAAATTTATACTGTGCCTGGCACGTATAAAGAATATGTCACAAACGGTTTTGTATGGCGTGAGGATTTACGTGAGAAGTACAATTTGCCTAAACCGACAGATATGAAGAGCTACGAAGCTTATATGGATGGGATACGTCAGCATGAGCCCAATATGAAAACCGTATCTCTAAACAGCGATATCAAGGGAAATCTGCATGACCGATATACTGAATTAGTAACAAAAAGCGTGGGCGCACTGCCTTACGGTATCGGTATTAAATACGAAAAACCATCAGAGGTATATAAATATTGGGGCTCGGATGAACAAAAGGAAGAGTTGAACACTTACAAACGATGGGCAGATAAGGGATTCATTCCTAAAAACGTATTGAATGTAAAAGATACACTTCAGGATCAAGTGACGTCTGGTAAAGCAGCGAGTATTTTCGGTGACAATCCAACCCGGTTTAATGATATGGTCATTAAGCTCAAAGCATCTCATCCAGACTGGAAGCTGGATTACTATCCATTCCCTTTGACGACAGGCTATGCAACTCCAGTGCATCCGATTCACAACGGCTTTGCGATTCCAAAAAGCAGTCCGAATCCTGCGCGTGCATTGGCCTTTTATGAAAAGCTGGTGACGGACAAACGCTATAACCTGCTCACTCAATACGGCATTGAAGGCAAAAACTACGAAGTCAAAGATGGTTACTACCAAATGATAGGCAGCGGTAGCACTAATGGATTTTCACGTGAAGGTATGAATAGCTGGGCTTGGCGTAACCCGAAATACATGCTTTTTGATTCAGGATTTGACCGTGTGAAGAAGATTTTTGCCGAGCTGGATAAAATTCAGAAGCCCGATATATTTACTGGCTTTGCAGAGGACTACACGACCTACCAAGCAGAAAAAGCAGCTTTGGAACAGGTTGAGAAGCAATATCTGTATCCGCTTGAGGCTGGACTGATTGACAATGTGGATCAAGGATTACAGACCTTCTTGCAAAAGGCAAACCAAGCTGGTTTGGAGAAAATCCAAGCCGAGTATACAAAACAATGGGAAGCTTACGTAAAGGAGAAGGGTATTAAATAAAACATAATAAATTGTGATCAAGAAAAGCAAGTCTCCAGAAAGTGGGAGGCTTGCTTTTTTAATGTCAGTCTATGTTTTTTAGAGCCATGTTCCGTTCTCAGAGAGATTGTGTAAAGTAGGCTGCTTATTGTGCACTCGCTTTTGAACGACGAAAATCGGTTGGTGTTACTCCTAAGCTACGCTTGAACATGCGATGGAAATAAGAACTGCTCGAAAATCCGGTTTGTTCTGCTATGTCAGCCACGGACCAGTCAGTTTGTTCCAGTAGTTCACATGCCTTGCGAATACGGAGTTGCTGGATGACGTCTACGATGGTGGACATGGTCTGTTGCTTATATAGCCTGCTGATATAGATCGGCGACATATCCAGTTCTTCCGCAATCTGATTGAGACAAAAATTGGGATCCGTATAGGCTTGCTCCATTCGTTCATTAATTTGCCGCACCAATCGTTCTTGCTTCGTGTTTCGTTTTTCCGATAGACTGGAGCGAACATGATTAAAGACCAATTGATAATGATCAATAAGATTCTCAGCGGTCTCTAACCGATCTGCGGATGGTAATTCAGGTTTAGATACTATAGCAAATCCATTGATCTCACTGATATGCCGAACAGCATTATTTACACTCATGATGAGTCGGGATATCGCCACTTGAACAGAGGAAAAAGGATATTTTTCCATATGCATCAATAATTCTTTGAACATACTGTGTGCATCCTCCGTATGACCAGACAGTAGCATATCTAGCATTTTTTTCTCTTTATCGGCTGGATATACGTAAGTATTTTGGATATCCTCGTCTGTAGTGTTTTGCGCATTAATAATGCATCTGTGCCCCTGAAAAAATCGGTGCATAGATGCGTCTTGTACTTGGCGATACAGCAGATGCAGCCGTTCTGGTTGACTTGTGATGGCACTATAAGTCAGTGAAACGCTCAGCTTCAAATATTCAAAGCAAGCTTCACGTATTTGGCGTAATAAGGTTTCTAGCAGTACAGTGTCCGTATGTTCTGCGGGATCGAGAATGTTAAGCATCAGCAGTACACTGTCCTCATCCATATCAACGGTCTCCACATTGTACGTCTGTCCGCATATTTCAGAAGCAATGTTCATGATTGCAAACTTATAGGGTAGCAGATCAGGTCCACGTTCGCTTTGCCATCGGGTATATTCATCTATGCGTAGCAGCGCAAGGCGGTAGTCTTTGTCAAACTGGAACGTAATTCCAAGCTCGCGCAATCGTTCCGGTTCTTCACCGGCAGGAAGATTTCGGATTCCCCGGATCACATTTCTTAAAATGTTTTGCCGGATCGTGTACATACTGTTTCTTTTCTCCGATTCCAGTGAATTCATATGCACAACAATTTGGCCAATAGGCGTATACAGCATTTTGGACAGCAGCCACGAAGCCACGAATCCTGCCAATGCAATGATGGCGGCTATCAGTAACATCGCATTACGAATAACACTCGCCATTTTGATAACGCTTTCATACGGTGTGACACTAATATACTGCCAACCTAGTCCATCCGGAGAGGTGTAGGAAATGAGTGATCTTTTACCATGAAAGTCTTCTACAAAATAGCCTGTTTCTTGTTTTTTGACTCTCGTGTGCAGCCATAGCTGTTCTTTTTCGTTCAAAGTTTCGTCTGTCAGTGTTGTACCAGACAACAGTCTACCCTGATCGTCTAAAATATAAGCGGTCCCGCCTGAGATTGGATTTGCCGCCATTTCCTTGTTCATCCATGCCGCCGACACATTCACAATCACAGCCGAATTTATTGCTTCGTTCGAGTTAATTGCGTCATAACATAAATACGTATAGGCTGCGATATGTGGGCTTGCTTGCTCTACTTCAGCTCTGGAGTCTGAGGCAGACAGCAGCGGATACGTGCGTGGAATAGGCGTAAAGGGTTTATAGTCCTGATAATGATCCAGCACGCGAATGATATCTGTATCAGCTAGTTCATGTTTGCTGAATAACCCGTTTTGACCTTGTGAGGACGCAATGTAGAAGGTGCCGCTTTTAGGGTTAAACACGTAGATGGATTCGATATACGGCATGGAGTTAAGATAATTGTTCAATTCGGTCATGGCAGCGGTTACATCATATACATTAGGTTTTGGATAATACAACAACTTGGACAGGGTACTGCTGCGATACATTTGGAATGCCAACGATTGAGCAATAGATGTCATGTTAATAACCTCTCTGCTTCTCAACGTCAAGCTGTTGTGATTGGCCTCGAATGCCTGCTCCTTTTCCACGCGAATATAGTAAAAATAATACACAGTGGTGGATACCAGCAACGTTAGCGTAATACATAACGTAATGCTGACCAGCAATTTGCTGTGAAGCTTGTGATGCTTTTTGAAATTGCTCATATGAACAGGCCTCCTGTCTGTGTGCACGTAGCTGTAAAGTACACCCTATTTATGTATTCATTATACGTGTGATCTTGTGAACAGGACAGTGAACAAACCGATTCTTTGTGAAAAATAATGATTTTTTCGTAAAAAGGCCAGGAACACTTATACGCATTGGATTTGCGTCGGTTCCCGGCCGGGTTTGTCTATTCAAATAAAAAAAGGAAAGATGACAGTACTGCAATTAGTCAGGAAATTGAACGTTACCTTTAACGATATAGGCTCCGCCTGTACCATTTTCCGCTAGAGCTGGGATTGTATCGTTCAGCACGACACCGCGAATGTCCGTAATCCGTATTTTCAGAGGTTGTTTTCCTAGGTTAGTACCTAGAAAGTGGTTGTAATCCTGTTTTTCGAGATTGAGCCATTGTCCGTTTTGTTGGACTTCCATCTTCAAGACCGGATATTTATGATTGCGTACTTGAATAGCTGCCCACCATTGGCTGCTGCCTTCTTTAATGCGGTAGGAGACATTGCCGTTAACCGGAGCTTTGACAACTTTCCATGAAATATTGATTTTTCCGTCTATTTGATTGCCAATCAGGTTGAACGCGTTTGGGGACAGATCGAGCGCGCCACTTGGACCTTCAGGGTAAAGATCAGTTACATATACGGTTGTTTTCCCTTTGGGACCTTGAACTTCCAAATAGGCTCCAGCTAATGCAGCTTTGATTCCGTTATAATTCAGTTGTGTGCGGTTAAGCGCTGTAATTTTGGCATCCGAAGGGATGGGATCAAGCAGTAATGCCCCTCCAGAGTAACCTGATCCCGTATATGTGGCGTACCCCGTGTATGTATCATTCCAAGCAGCTGAAGCGGGAAGGGCGAATAATATAAGACTTAGCAACGATGTCAGACCGATGGTTTTGAACTTTCGGAACGTCGATTTTTTTTGCATAATCATTTCCTCCTTATTCATTTAATAGATTCATATAGTAAATATAAACACTATATTACCTAATATTTCAAATTGTACAATAGGACTTTGAGGCAAAAAGAAAATATTGAAGATGTTTGTCAACATACTCATATGCCATATGTCTTGTTTTTTGGGAAATGGTTGAACTGCGCTCTTTTTCGCAGAAAGTTTGCAGGGCCGCCGATAAGGTCAGGAAGATTGCAGCCTTATAACAGAGGGAAGGGCTGACTGGAGAGTAAGCACAGAGGAGGGGCGGGAATATGGGGACGAATGTCTTTTATGTACCGCCAGTAAATTTGATGGGAATGCCTGTTAGCGGATAATGTCATGAAAGATGTGTGTGCCCCTGGCAATCCTTTTTAGCCGACCCAAGAGGAAGTTATTACTTTGTTCCAAAAAAATACTTTGGAGCGATTAAACTAGGACTTTTGAATGAAGTCTTTTAAATAGAATAAGCGAACTATTGTTCTCCTTTTGTTTGTCGTATACAATCGAATCATGCTGATTCAAATGGAGTGATGTTGAACTCTGTTGTATGCTGCAACGAAAGGATGTTTTGCACCATGATGGGAAGAGCCCATTTGATTATTGGAACCGGGGTCTCCCTGTCGGTATTAGCTCTAAGTGGATACGAAGTGACCCCGGCTGCCGTGGCAGCTGCTGTGGTCGGTTCACTGTTGCCGGATATTGACGAGCCTAACTCCATGCTCGTGAGCCGAGCGCTACCAACCAAAATGCTTAGGCTCGTACAGCTTCTAATGATTGGGGCTGCTGGTTGGGTATTTTTCACCCGTTTGGCTCCACCTCCATGGAATCTTGTGTTGGCTTTGCTGATGATCAGTGCTTCTTTTATGCCTTCACGATCCATGCGCAAAGTTATTATCTTTTTAATTGGTATCGGCCTAGCCTGGTATGGAGAATCATATGCACCTTGGAATTATATCGCCGGGTGTCTGCTGATCATTTGTACGCTAGTCCCACACCGGGGGTTGACACATACGGTATACGGGACCGTCGCATGGACTGCGCTGCTTTATGGTACGACACGTTTGCACGGTAACAGCATATGGCTGGCTGGAGGTATGGCGTACTTGCTGCATTTACTGGCAGATTCCTTGACGAATAATGGAATTAAACCTTTGCCGCCGTTTAAATGGAAGCTGCGATTTAAATTGATGAGTACTGGAACCCGGAAGGGAGCTAAGGTAGAAAACGTCTGCATTGCTTTAACTACTGTACTTGTAGTGATTGCTTTGCTTCGTTATAAGCATTTGATTTGATATGTTCTATCTTTTGTTTCTATTAAATTAAAAAAACAGTCAATGCACGTTGTACGTGTCTTGACTGTTTTTTTATAGATTGCGATTCTCTGTTACACCTTAAGCTCGTTCAATAATGGTATTCAGCGTTGTACGATCCAGATTTTGAACCAGCTTGATAATCAGCTCTTTGGCTGCATCATAATCATCAGTGTGAATAATGGACGAGGAAGTATGGATGTATCGTCCGCAGATGCCTATGACGGTGGATGGCACGCCAATTCCGCTCAAGTGCACTTGACCTGCATCGGTTCCCCCTGTGGAGATGAAATATTGATACTTGATTTTGTGAGTTTCCGCCATGTCTTGCACGTATTCCACAATCCCGCGATGTGTAATCATACCCGGATCAAATACCCGCAGCAGTGCGCCTTTACCGAGGTGCCCGTAAGCATTCGGGTCGCCGCCCATATCGTTGGCCGCACTGCAATCCAGTGCAAAGAATATATCCGGCTGAATCAGATTGGCCGCTGTGCGTGCACCACGCAGTCCCACTTCCTCTTGAACAGTAGCCCCCGCATACAATGTATTGGGAAGCTTTTCTTTTTCTTTATGTAACGCTTCAAGCAGTTCAATAGCCAAGCCTACACCGTAGCGGTTATCCCACGCTTTAGCCATGATTTTTTTAGGATTTGCCAGTGGAGTGAAATCACAGATCGGCGCAATGGCCGTTCCTGGTACGATCCCCAGATCTTGCGCTTCTTGTCTGCTGTCTACGCCGATATCCAGATACATATGCTTGATGTCCATAGGTTTGCTGCGTTGCGATTCATCCAGCAAATGAGGCGAGACAGAGCCGACTACACCGATAACTGGGCCTTTTGGAGTTAATAATTGAAGACGTTGTGACATAATGGCTTGGCTCCACCAGCCTCCAACCGGCTGAAAACGAATCATTCCATTTTCCGTAATACCATTCACGATAAAACCGACTTCATCCAGATGGCCTGCCACCATTACTCGTGGTCCACTCTCTTGACCTCGTAGCACCCCAAAAAGACTCCCCAATCGATCTTGCACGATTTCATCGGTATAACCGGATATCCGTTCCTTAACCCATGCCCGCAACTCACGCTCATGTCCAGGAATGGAAGGAAACTCCGTTAAGGTTTTAAACAATTCCAATGTTTTTGATTCCATGATGTATACCTCACTCCTTATTAATTAACCAGTGGTCGTCATGTATTCAGTATGAATGGATTTGTATCGAATGTCCACGATATCATTTTCCTGACATAACATTTCTCCAAAAAGCTCATAATGAAAAAGACCCAAGCAATTCGAACCGCCAAGCGCGAAAACTTACAGACAAGGGGTGGTGAATGATGCCAGCTAAATCAGGACAGCGCGGTTTTCGTACCAATACGTCGCCGCTGTCCATAAATGAGAAGGACTATCAGAATATTTCACAAAAGCATGAACCCTCGAGAAAAGTATTTGCCAATTGTGTGCGCGCTTTTCTGGTTGGAGGCGGGATATGTGTGATTGGACAGGCGATTCAAGAGGCTTTTATGGCAGGAATGCACATATCAGCCAAGGAGGCCGCCCCGCCAACCTCATCCATGATGATCTTGCTGGCGGTCATATTAACCTGTATAGGGGTTTACGATAAGGTTGCCCAATGGGCGGGCGCGGGAACCGCTGTGCCAATTACAGGCTTTGCTAACTCCATGTGTTCGGCTGCATTGGAATATCGTTCTGAGGGACTGGTGCTCGGAGTGGGCGCGAATATGTTCAAGCTGGCAGGCTCAGTTATCGTATTCGGGGTGGTGGCCGCATTTATCGTAGGCGTTATATATGCCATCCTTGGTGTGGGAGGCAATCACTTATGAGAAGACAGGGAGGACAAACCTGGAAGTTTGAATCAAGACCGCGCATCATTGGAAGTGCCACTGTTGTGGGCCCGGATGAAGGAGAGGGACCGTTATCCACAGATTTTGATTATATTTATGACAATATAGAAATCAACGAGAAAACCTGGGAAAAAGCGGAACGTAGATTGATTGAGCATTCTACAGAGCTGGCGCTAATTAATGCCAATTTGAACAAAGAAGAAGTGCAGTTTTTTATTAGTGGTGATCTGATGAATCAGATTATCAGTAGCTCCTTCTCGGCTAGCAAGCTGGCCATTCCCTATTTGGGTGTTTTTGGAGCCTGCTCAACATCAATGGAAAGCTTAGCCTTAGCCGCACTTATTGTGGACTCAGAGGCCGGTGACTACGTGATGGCAGGTACGACGAGCCATAACTGTACTGTAGAAAAACAATTCCGCTATCCTAATGAATACGGATCACAGAAGCCCCCTACGGCTCAGTATACTGTTACCGGTTCCGGAGCCGCAATTGTAGGACATGCCAAGTCAGGGACGGTGGTGGATTGTGCTACCATTGGACGTGTAATGGACATGGGCATTAAAGACCCCTTTAATATGGGCGGAGCCATGGCTCCCGCGGCTGCGGATACGCTGTTGTCTCATTTTCGAGATACTGGCCGTGACCCTGGGTACTATGATCTCATTGTAACGGGCGATTTAGCCTCAGTGGGGCTACCGATTGCCAAGGAGCTGCTCAAAAAAGATGGATTCGATATGAATCAGACGGAATTTAATGATTGTGGTTTACTGATTTACGATATTAATAAGCAAAAGAAAGTCATTGCAGGAGGCAGTGGTTGTGGCTGCTCGGCTGTTGTAACCTATGGGCATTTGTTGAAGCGGATCGAAAAAGGAGAGCTGCAAAAGGTACTGGTCGTAGCGACCGGAGCGTTATTATCTCCTTTGACTACACAGCAGGGTGAAAGCATTCCTTGTGTTGCACATGCTGTAGCTTTTGAAGCGGGAGGAACAGTATGATATTTCTATGGGCTTTTTTAGTGGGTGGTGCCATTTGTGTCGTAGGCCAGTTGATGATGGATGTGTTCAAAATGACGCCGGCACATACGATGAGTACATTGGTTGTTGCAGGTGCAATTGCTGATGCTGTTGGGATATACGATCCGCTTATTAAATTTGCAGGGGCGGGAGCGACTATTCCAATTACCAGTTTTGGTAACTCACTTGTACACGGCGCATTAACCGAATTGGAGAAGGACGGATGGCTGGGTGTCATTACAGGGATCTTTAGTCTGACAAGTGCAGGAATTTCCTCTGCGATTATTTTCTCTTTTCTGGCATGCTTGTTTGTTCGTCCAAAAGGAAGCATATAAAAGCAGCGGACTTTAGATTTGACATAGTAAAATAAATAACTGTATACATGTGCCCTTCGGATCTAATGACCGAGGGGTTTTTAATTGTTCTGCATATGAAAAATCGAAAGAAGGATGGAGTCTGAATACTACGGGCAGGGGGTTAAGTGTACTCTGTGCCCACCTTCATGTACAATAATAGGAAACATGTTGCTATCTAGGAGGTTTACAGAGCTATGCCCGTACGTCAAGAATCTGTGCAGATTGTATCTGCAATCCGTTCTAATCTGGAATCATGTATATTAGGTAAATCCTTTGAAATAAAATTACTGCTTACGGCTATGCTGGCGGGTGGACACATTCTGATCGAGGACGTTCCGGGTACGGGGAAAACGCAAATGATCAAGGCTCTTGCCAAATCCATGCGCGGTGATTACCGCCGTGTTCAATGTAATCCTGATATTCTCCCGAGTGATATTACAGGGGTATCCATATTTCATCCACGGGACGAGCGTTTTTATTTCCGTCCGGGTCCTGTGATGACTAATATTTTGCTGGCGGACGAAATTAACCGAGCGACGACGAAAACCCAGTCGGCTCTGCTGGAGGTTATGGAGGAACGCAGTGTGACGGTGGATGGGGACACGCATATGTTGCCTCATCCTTTTATGCTGTGTGCGACACAAAATCCGATTGATTTCGAAGGCACTTATATGCTGCCGGAAGCACAGTTAGATCGTTTTATGCTCAAAATTAGCTTGGGTTACCCTGACATGGAGACGGAGCGAAACATGCTGCTTCACCATCAGGCAGGCCAGCCAGCAGACCGTCTGGAGGCTGTAGCTCATATGGAGCAGGTTGCTGACATCCAGCAGGAAATTAGAGGGATTTATATGGACGAAGCAGTGACGTCCTATTTACTTGATATCGTGCGTGCAACAAGAGAACATCCATCCGTGCTGCTGGGAGCTAGCCCCCGGGCGGCGCTTGCTTTTGTAATGGCTGCGAAGGCATACGCTTTTCTGGACAATCGTGACTATGTGCTGCCTGATGATGTGAAGGCGCTGGCATCTTATGTGCTAACGCATCGTTTGTTGCTGCGTCCCGAGGCGCGTCTGGACAGTTCCAATGCCCAGTCTGTGCTCCAAGCTGTCCTTCGGCAGGTTCATGTACCCGTACGAATGGAGCGTCCTTAGGGAATGAATATGGTCAAAAGGAAGCGCAGGCTTCCCCGGCTGTCAGGCCGCATCTGGCTTCTGGTGGTCATATGGGTGGTGTGCCTGCTATATTTGTTGTTTCAGGGCGGCAAGACGTCGGTCATGCTGTTGTCTATGGTTACGCTGTTAATCGTTTATTTATGGATCGTTGGTCTGAGCGGAGTTCGCCGTGTGCAAGGCTCCCGGCAGCTTTCGCAAGGCTCGGAGTTTGGAGAACTGCTGCATGCGGGAGATCAGGTGCATGTAAAGCTGAGCCTCAGCATTCCTGGTTTTCTTCCGTTACCCTATGTCATTGTCCGTGAGGTCCTCAAGCGGCATACAGGTGAATCCTGGTCGTTTGAGGACAGTGTCATTCCCAGTCTAAAAGGGGGCGGTCAGCTTACATTTCAGACTCCCGCTTTAGAGCGAGGAAGCTACCACTTTGAGGAAACTGAATGTGTGAGTGAGGACATCTTCGGTCTGTTGGAGCACAAAGGCAGCTTGAACGCACGCGGTGAATTTCGGGTGCTGCCCCGAACGGTATTCATTCCGTATTGGCAGATGTATGACCGTCGCTCAAGGATGTCTGGACCGCAGACCGTTCAAACTCGAACGCGGCGTGAAACGACACAAATTAACGGTGTACGAGACTATGTATATGGAGATCGGTTTTCGCGCATCCATTGGAATGCGACGGCTCGTACAGGTAGCTGGAAATCCAAGGAATTTGAGCATGAGACCGTTCCAAAAACGATGCTTGTACTGGACGTACACATGAAGCATTATGTAAACGCCGAACAGTTTGAGCTAGCTGTATCCTCTACCGCTTCATTGCTGGAATATGGTGGACGGGAGCGAATGGGGGTTGGATTGTGCACAGCTGGAGAAAAAGGCACTGTCTATCAGCCAAGTGAGCAGACATTGGAACGACAACGAATGATGCATCACTTGGTAGACATACACACAACTTCACAAGGTAGCTTGAAATCCGCTATAGAAAGCAGTGTGCGCCAGTTTCCGCAAGGCTGTTATTTTATACTGATTAGTCCACTGAAGGATTATCAGGCGATGGAGCTTCTTCGCTGGGCCGATACCCGAGGGATGACTCCGTGCCATGTCTATATCGGAGAAGGTTCTGCTGAGGGAGAAGCTGAAGAATGGATGAGCATGCTTCGTGCAAGGGGAATCAAGGGCTACGATGTTGAGAGCCTTGAAGAGCTCCCGGCTGTAATGGGGGGAGGGACACTATGAAGAGCTGGTTACAATCGTTAAAGGGTTCCTGGGCCCCCGCTTTTACATTTTTATGGATTATTATTATTGCCATGCAATGGGTTTCTTTTGCTTCCGAATTATGGCTGAAAGAGACAAGAGCACTTGTACTGATGACCATTACAATGCTGGCTCTGGTGAAGATTGTACTACCATTTCGTCCTTGGATTGAATTTATTGTTAAGGCGGCGGCGCTGTTTTTTATTTTGTATCGGACATTGGTGTCTTACTCCATCATTATCCCCTTCGGAGGGGTAGCCAATCGCCTGGACCAATTTATATCCAATATGTCTCCTTATATTTGGTTTTCCCTCATCGCTTGGCTAGTTATTGAAATGGTGCCGCTCATCGTTACAACGAAGCAGCGGATTCTTGTTTTTGTGGGTATTAATATCGCCGCGCTGGCAGTGCTTGATTCCTTTACGCCAACTGTGCTGTGGGAGGAGGTTGCCTGGATCGTCTTTGCTGGTATGGGTTGGCTAGTGACACAGCATCTGCAGTATTTTCGGCAGCATTATCCTCAAGGGTGGAAGCATATTCGACGCTATCCATATAAAATAGCAGCCAATATTGCGGTCATTTTTGCGCTCATTATTATGGCTGGTGTCAATATGCCCGAGGTACAGCCAGCTTTGACGGATCCCTATACAGCGTGGACCCAGAGAAATAGCTCAATCACCGCCGGGATTAGCAATGGATCTGGGGCACTGAATCAGCGGATGAACACCGCATCAGGTTATAGTCGCCAGGATAATCGTTTGGGTGGAGGTTTTAATTTTGATTATTCTCCTGTCATGACCATCACGACCACTCAACGAAGCTATTGGCGGGGGGAAACGAAACGAACCTATTCCGGTACAGGCTGGAGTGACGGGGGAAACGATGATCAAACGCTAAATGATGTTCCAATGACCGCAGAGCTTGAAAACACACAAGAAACGCGGCATTCGACTGAGCAGGTCGTTCAGACCATTACGATGCAAAACGACCAGAGCTATCCTGTTTTGTTTGGTGCCTATTCGGTACAGCGTGTTCAATCGGTGGACAGAGATTCACGGGCAGACGGGTTACGGTGGAACCCGGAACAGGCGGAACTGCTTTGGAATCCATCCTCCCGAAGAACTGCTTATCCTAAAACGTATACTCTGGTATCACATGTCCCTGTGATCCCTGAGAAAGAGCTACGCACAAAAACTTTTAATGGGTTGTACGGAAAAAACAAACAGGATGCCTATCTACAAATTCCAGATGAGTTGCCACAGCGGGTTCGTGATTTGGCTCAGAACGTAACGTCAACGGCGAAAACGCCGTATGAAAAAGTCGGATTACTACAGCAGTATTTGCAGCAAAATTATGCATATACGAACAACCCGGACCTCTCACGGAAAAGAAGCAGAGATTTTGTGGATGCCTTTCTGTTTGAGATTCGGGAGGGCTATTGCGATTATTATTCCACCTCATTAGTCATGATGGCTCGCTCTGTTGGGGTTCCAGCCCGTTGGGTTAAAGGGTATGCACCTGGTCAGCAGACGTTTTCAGATGATGCAACAACGGGCGAAGGTGACGAAAATATGTCCTCTTACTCCGTAACAAATGCGGATGCTCATTCCTGGGCGGAAGTATATTTAGGTGAATACGGTTGGGTTCCTGTAGAAGCTACGCCGGGCTTTGATATGCCGCTGCTTACGGAACAGGAGGATTCAAAGACTCCAGAAGCCCCAGAGGTTAAAGATCAATCTGAACCAGAACAGCCTGAGCAGAACCCGCAGACTGATCCGGAGGAAGGTTCAAAGATTCATCCTGTAATTATAGGTTCTGCTGCTGCAATTCTGCTGCTGTGGGCTGCTTATATCGTCTGGCGTAATCGGGCAGACATTCACTTTTACCTGCTGCGATTACGCAGAGGTAAGCCGCTGACCCCGGATGAAAAGGTGGTCGTCGAAACTGAGCACTGGTTAAGGTACATGCGAAGAAAGGGATTTGTCCGTGCCAGTCACGAGACGCTGAGGGAATCAGTTAATAGATGGTCGCTAGAAGTACCAGAACACGCTTCAATTTTACATCAGCTGCTTGGACGATTTGAACAAGCGCGTTATAGTCCCTCATCCGTAACCGCAGAAGATTGGCATATGGTTCGCCAGCAGGCCTCTCTGTTACACAAAGAAGGATGGATAAAACGATGGGCTGGACGAAAAGCTGCGACGGATCAGAAGGATCAAGACTAGTCTATTTTTGATTAGGTTCAATTTGCCGTCTATTTTAATCTTTAGCTATATATTTAGTGAAAAAGCTGTCCGTTTGTTGCGGATAGCTTTTTACTAAGCCATAGTAATATGGTATAGTTTGTCGTATGAAACTGAGGTGACCGACGTTGTTTGAAATGCTGATGCCCAAATTACGGGTGAATACCGTCTTTGATATTGATCTTGAAGGCTTGTATGCTCAAGGATATCGCGGCATTATTACGGATCTGGATAACACGCTGGTCGGCGCAAAAGCGCCGAATGCGACTCCCGAGCTGGTGGCCTGGTTTGAGAAGGTCAAACAGGCGGGTTTTAAGCTTGTCATCGTGTCTAACAACAATATGGACCGTGTATCCGTGTTTGCTACGCCTTTGGACATTGAATTTATACATGCCGCACGGAAGCCTTCCAACTCGTCTTTTCGTAGAGCCATCCGTATGATGGGGCTGACTCCGGAAGAGACTATTATGGTCGGAGACCAAATGTTGACGGACGTATTGGGAGGTAACCGACTGGGATTGCATACGGTGTTGGTGCTACCGATATCCATTCATGATGAAGGAGTCATGACCCGATTTAATCGGCGGTTGGAGCGAATCGCGCTCACAAGGTTACGTAAGAAAGGCTTATGGCTTGAGGAGGAAAAGAAGAATGACTGAAAGACCTGACGGCGGCACTGCCGTCAAATGTAGTGGTTGCGGTATCACCGTGCAGACCACTAGCCCGGAGCTTCCGGGATATATCCCTGAAAAATTGCTTACTCGCGAACCTGTCATCTGTCAGCGTTGCTTCCGGATCAAAAACTATAATGAGACGTCTTCAGTGACGGTGGATCAAGATGAGTTCTTGAAGCTGCTCAGCCAGATTGGGGACAAGAATGCGCTTGTCATCCACATTGTAGATATTTTTGATTTTGAAGGTAGCTTGATTTCCGGTCTGCAACGCTTTGTAGGCTCCAATCCGGTTATACTGGCTGTGAACAAGACCGATTTGCTGCCTAAGGTAACGAATTGGAACAAGGTACGTAACTGGGTACAAAAGCAAGCGAAGGAGCAAGGACTTCGCACGGAAGAAATTGTTCTGTGCTCAGCTAAAAAAAATCAGGGCTTTGACCGTCTGTTGGATGTGGTATCTGAGCTCCGTGGTAACCGCGATGTATATGTGGTCGGAGCGACAAATGTGGGTAAATCCACGCTCATCAACCGCTTGATTCGTGATTATAGCGATATGGAGCAGGAACTTACAACGTCCCGTTACCCGGGGACTACACTCGATATGGTGAATATTCCGCTCGACGACGGCAAGCATATTATTGATACTCCGGGTATTGTATACCCTTGGCGATTCAGTGAGATCGTCTCCCGTCAGGACTTGAGTGCTATTATGCCGGATAAGCCGCTGAAGCCTGCTGCGTATCAGCTTGATGCCGGACAAACATTGTTTTTCGGCGGTATGGCCCGATTTGATTTTGTGGAGGGTCAGCACCAATCATTTACCTGCTACATTAACGGTGGTCTTAAAATACATCGCACGAAGCTGGAGCGGGCTGATCAGTTGTTCGCTGATCATGCCGGGGAATTGTTATCTCCGCCAACACGAGATCAATTGGCAGAAATGCCGGAATGGACAAGACATGAATTCCGCGTTCCACGCAAATCTCCATCGGACATCTACATTTCAGGTTTGGGATGGATCAGAGTGAATAGCGAGAACGGAGCTCTGGTTGCGGTTCATGCTCCTCGGGGAGTCCGTGTGCTTTTGCGGCCTGCGTTGATATAACGTTGCTGTAACCATGTTATAGGGCGGCAAGGAACAGGTACTGGTTCCTGCCGCCATTCATGTATTTGTGCGGCCTAATATTTTGCAATATGGGGGAGAGCAACGATGAACAGCGGGGAGTCTGAAGCGACCGAACAAGGTCTTGTACTATTGGGCGTATTGGGTGATCCGATCAAGCACTCCAAATCGCCTCTTATGCATAAAATAGCTTTACAGGCAGCGGGGATTGAAGGAGATTTTGTACCTCTTCATGTCAAACCGAATCAGCTGGAAGATGCCATGAAGGGGATTCGCGCTATGCATTTCCGCGGAGTCAATGTGACGATTCCCCATAAAGTCGAGGTTATGAAATATCTGGATGAGATTGATGAAGGGGCCAGACTCATTGGCGCTGTCAATACGATAGTGAATGACAATGGACGGCTTAAGGGCTATAACACGGACGGAATTGGCTACGTACGTTCCCTCAAAGAAGAGACTTCTGTCGATTTGAAGGGAGCAAGAATTGCTGTTCTTGGAGCCGGAGGGGCTGCTCGTGGCGTAATTCATGCTCTATTGGAAGAGCGACCGGAATCGGTTATTATTTTGAATCGAACACGTGACAAAGCTGAGCAACTGGCATTAGAGTGGACGACGGAGGCGATCCCAGTAAGGGGGTATTCCAACGAGGAGGCCAAGAGCGTGCTCGCCACAGTGAATGTGTTGATTAACACAACCTCGGTGGGAATGTCTCCTTTATCGGATGAACTTCCACTGGAAACGAGCTTGATTCCGGAGGGAATCATTGTGAGTGATTTGATCTACAATCCGCTGGAAACGAGACTTTTACGGGAAAGCCGTGAACAGCGCGGTTGCACTGTACATGGGGGCTTGGGCATGTTCGTGTACCAGGGGGCTGTGGCTTTTGAGTATTTTACAGGGGTTGTCCCTGCTGTAGAGCAAATGAGAGCGGCTGTGCTGAGTAGCCTGTCGTAGGTAAGATTGTACATTAAAATTATGGAAATGCTGCATTGCATATGTGGCGACGAAGGGGTTAAATATACATGTTAACAGGTAAACAAAAAAGATATTTGCGTTCAATGGCGCATCATTTGGACCCGGTATTTCAAGTAGGCAAAAACGGTACGAATGAGCATCTTATGCGTCACATCAACGATGCGATTGAAAAGCGTGAGCTGATGAAAGTGCAAATTTTGAACAACTGTTTGGACGACAAACATGAAATTGCGGAAGAACTGGCCACGGAGACAGGTTCTGAGCTTGTTCAGATCATCGGGAGCACTATTATTTTGTACAAAGAATCTCGTGATCATAAGGAAATCGAGTTGCCTAGAGGATAACACGCGGGGAGAAAATTATGAAAATCGGTATTATGGGTGGTACATTTGACCCGATTCATATTGGACATCTGCTGGCTGGAGAAGCGGCAAGAGATGCCTATGGGCTGGATCAAGTATGGTTTATGCCTTCTCATATTCCTCCGCACAAGCATCAGGCGGGGGCGAGCGGTAAGGAGCGTCTGGAGATGACGAGTGAAGCGGTAGCGGGTCATCCTGCTTTTGAAGTGCTGGATATTGAAGTGCTTCGCGGAGGAGTATCCTATACCATTGACACGATCAAGGAGCTTCAGGAGTTGCACTCTGCTGTGGATTTTTATTTTATTATTGGTGCGGATATGGTGAACTACTTGCCTCATTGGCAGGGAATTGAGGAACTGGCGCAGCGAATTTGTTTTATTGGTGTTCGGCGCCCGGGGTTCCAGCTTGCGTTGGATGAGTTGCCACATTATTTGCAGGACAAGGTACTGCTGGCGGATATGCCAGTGGTGGACATTTCGTCGACGGATATTCGAGAGCGTGCTGCGGAAGGGCGCACCATCCGTTATCTTGTGCCTGATCGTGTGCATGACTATATTACAAGGGGCGGTTTGTATGAAGTACAGCCGTGAGCAATTAATGGAAGCCGTATCTGGTCAAATGCCTGAAAAGCGCTGGAAGCACACACTAGGTGTTATGCATACCTCAGTGGAGCTTGCGCAGCGATATGGAGCAGATCCGGATAAGGCCGAACTGGCGGCTATTTTGCATGATGTAGCGAAATATTGGCCTGTCCAGCAGATGGAAGAGGTGATTCGCAGTCATCCCGAATGTGATCAGGAGCTTTTGGAACATGACAAGCAGCTCTGGCATTCAGAGGTAGGATACTGCGTTGCAGCAAGAGATTACGGAGTGGATGATCTGGAAATAAGGAATGCGATCCGCTGGCATACGTCAGGACGCGTAGGTATGAGCCTGCTGGATAAAGTCGTGTGTCTTGCTGATTACATCGAACCGGGACGGGATTTTCCCGGGGTGGAGCATATCCGTAAACAGGCAAAGAAAAGCTTGGAGCAGGGCCTTATCGCTGGATTTGACTCCACGATTACATTGTTGCTGGAAAAGAAAAAGGTTATTTTTCCACTGACAGTCTTGTCGCGCAATGACTTGATTCAACAACTAAAACAGAGAAAAACGGAGGTTCATGAATGACCCTAACTAATGAGCAATTAATGCAAACAGCGGTTGATGCTGCAAATGATAAAAAGGCAATGAATATTGTCGCACTGGATTTGCGGGGAATATCACTAGTAGCTGATTATTTTGTCATCTGCCACGGTAATTCGGATACACAGGTACAGGCGATTGCAACAGAAATTCGCAAACGCGCTCATGATGAAGGTGTAACCATCAAAGGAATCGAAGGAATGGATTCCGCCCGTTGGGTTCTAATGGATTTGGGGGATGTCGTAGTGCATGTCTTCCATCGCGACGAGCGCGAATACTATAACATTGAACGACTCTGGTCGGATGCTAAGGTTGTGGAAAAGGTATGAGTTTGATCGCCGGTACTTATGTCACCATTATGGTGGATCGTGAGGTATCTCCTTTCGGTTACTTTCTCACTGTTGGTGAGCAGGATGTGCTGCTGCATTATACGGAGCTGACACGTGAAATTGAAGTTGGTGAACGGTTGGAGGTATTTATTTTTCACGATACAGAGGACCGCTTGGCCGCAACCATGAAAAAGCCGTTCTTGTCGTTGGGCGAAATGGCAAAGCTTGAGGTGGCCGATGTGCATCCGCGTTTGGGTTGTTTCCTGGAGATGGGATTGGGTCGTCAGCTTTTGCTGCCGATTCGTGAGTTGCCAGAAAACCGAGATTTACATCCTCGGGTGGGCGATTACGTGTATGCCATTATGGAGCATGACAAGCAAGGCAGATTGCGAGCTAAGCTGGCAGGGGAACAGGAGCTGGCTCCATTGTGCTTCCACGCCCCTGATTCGTGGTTAAATACATGGGTGCAGGCGACTGTGTACAAGCCGCTTCAGATGGGCACATTCGTCCTGGTGGACGGAGGTGTGCTTGGTTTTGGCGCGATTGGAATGATTCATTCCTCGGAGCGTAATCGGATGCTTCGCTTGGGCGAAGAGGTCAAGGTACGGGTCACGCTTGTTCGGGAAGACGGTCGGGTCAATCTGGCGATGTCACCACGCAAGGAAGTAGGCCGTGATGAGGATGCGGATCGGCTGATTGCTTTTCTGAAAGAGCGTCCGGGCGGCGGCATGCCTTATTCCGACGCAACACCGCCGGATATTATCAAGCAACGGTTCGGTATCAGTAAATCCGCCTTCAAGCGTGCGATGGGCAAGCTGATGAAGGAAGGACTGGTTACACAAAAGGAAAACTGGACCTACCTGGTGGAGAATATACCTGAACCGAAGGACGGGAATGGGGAATAAAAAATGGCTTCTTACCGGAAGTTTGCCTATGTGTATGATGAGCTGATGCAGGACATGCCATACCCGAACTGGTTGCGCTTTGCACGGCAGGCTTGGGATCAGTACGGTATGCCTCATACGGTGGCCGAGCTGGGCTGCGGAACGGGTTCAATTACGATCCCCCTGGTTAATTCGGGCTTCGAGGTGGCTGGAATCGACTTATCCTCTGACATGCTGGCAGTAGCCCGTCGCAAAATGGAAACCACTCCACAGGGACAGCGATTGTTTCGTGAAGGAAGCGTTCGCTGGATACAACAGGATATGAGAGAATGGATTTTACCCGAGCCTGTGGATTCTGTAATTTCTTTTTGCGATTGTCTGAATTACTTGTTGGAGGAAGAAGATATAATTTCTACTTTTCGCAGAACGCATGCTGGTCTGAAGCCTGGCGGAACCTTCTTATTCGATGTACATCATCCCCAGACGTTTTTACGTTATGATGAAGAGCAGCCTTTCGTACTGGACGAACGCTCTATCTCGTATATCTGGACATGTGCGTTGGACACTCCCCGTTGTGAAATTGAGCATCATCTTAGTATCTTTGCGAAAGCAGAACAAGAAGGACGCGATCTATACCAGCGTTTCGAGGAAATACATGTACAACGTGCCTATGACCCAGACTGGATGAAGGCAGAATTGTCCAAAGCGGGTTTTCGTGAGGTGAAGGTATATGCGGATTTTGAATGGGTAGAAGCAGAAGATGACGCGGCGAGACTGTTTTATGTTGCAGTAAAATAGCAAGGCTTCATTTAGCGAGTATGGGAAAAGAAAGACGCTTTTCATGATGACATGAAGGGCGTCTTTTTGCACTTATATATTCACTTTATAGTTCAACTGAAGCTCATCACCCGGTACACCCCGAATGCCCCAGTTATGTTTGGGCGTTTCAAATATAGTAATCTCAAGATCCTGTGGAGAAATACCCAAAAGATCGTTAATTCTTTGGAATAACAGGTTAATGAGTTGCTTCTTAGCTTCTGTCGTTCTGCCTTCAAAGATACTGATTTCAATAATGGTGTACGCCTCAGAGCGACCATCGGCATATATAAAGTCTTCCTGATCCATAGGAAAAAAACGATGAAACCTCTTGTCAGGAGGATATTTGAACGCATCCACCACAGCAGAATGAATCACCTCTGAAAGTTGCTTTTTGATTGGATTTAGAGTTTCTTTTATTCCGTAAATTTTTATCTGTGCCATTTCTCAGCTCACCTTTCTTATCTCAACTCATCTCTACTTGAAGCGATTTAACTCGGAATTATTATAAAACATTCGTATGCATGTGTCATGAACAATTAGTATGAAGAGGGTCTTTAACACCAAAGGTAGTCCTTATTTGACTTTTTTCGCGGTTTTCAATATAATAGTGCCATTATTAACGGTTAAACAATCGCTGATGAGGAATAGTAGCTTTGTCTGGACATGTAGAGAGCCGGCGGGTGGTGCAAGCCGGTTGACAGTGCAAAGTGAACTCGCCTCGGAGATATGCGTCCAACGCAGGAACGCCCTATACAGGTGCTTGTATCCTGTTATTAACCCGCATCGGATCACCTCCGTTATCAGGTGCAAAGGGAGTAGAACGCGAAGAACGCTTTCTGCTAACTAGGGTGGTACCACGGGAATATAACCTCTCGTCCCTAGCGCTGACACGCTACGGGATGCAGAGGTTTTTTTGTTGCATACCGTTTGAGGAGGAAAAGACAATGACAGACACACAGCCGAAGCACGGCTATCAACCGCAAAGTATTGAACCAAAATGGCAGAAATATTGGGATGAGAACAAGACGTTCCGCACCGGGGAAGAGCCGGGCAAACCTAAGTTTTATGCTTTGGATATGTTTCCGTACCCATCTGGAGCCGGCCTGCATGTAGGCCACCCGGAGGGCTACACAGCTACGGATATTGTTTCACGATATAAAAGAATGCGCGGCTACAACGTACTGCATCCGATGGGTTGGGACGCCTTCGGTCTGCCTGCCGAGCAGCATGCGCTAGATACAGGGGAGCACCCACGCGAAATTACGGTGAAAAATGTAAATAACTTCCGCCGCCAAATCAAATCGCTCGGCTTCTCCTACGACTGGGATCGTGAAATCAGCACGACGGATCCTGATTATTACAAATGGACACAGTGGATCTTCATCCAGCTGTACAAGCGCGGCCTTGCATATGTAGCTGAAGTACCCGTGAACTGGTGCCCAGCGCTGGGAACGGTGCTAGCGAATGAAGAAGTTATTGACGGTAAGAGTGAGCGTGGCGGTCATCCGGTCGTCCGTAAACCAATGCGTCAATGGATGCTGAAAATTACGGAATACGCGGATCGTCTGCTGGAGGATCTGGAGGAACTGGATTGGTCTGAGAGTATTAAGGATATGCAGCGGAACTGGATCGGTAAGTCTACCGGGGCAGAGGTTCGTTTTCCAATTGAAGGCTATGACGAGCAACTCACAGTATTTACAACCCGTCCAGATACACTGTTCGGCGCAAGCTACTGTGTGCTGGCACCAGAGCAGGAATTGGTGGATATTATCACTACGCCTGAGCAAAAGGATGCTGTACAACAGTACCGTGAACAAGCTGCTCGTAAAAGCGATCTGGAACGTACAGATCTGGCCAAGGATAAAACAGGCGTATTCACAGGAGCTTATGCAGTGAACCCGGTGAACAACGAAAAGCTGCCGATCTGGATTGCTGACTATGTTCTTGCAGGCTACGGAACTGGAGCGATTATGGCTGTACCTGCTCACGATGCGCGTGACTGGGAATTTGCCAAGCAATTTGGATTGAATATCATTGAGGTTGTCCAAGGTGGAGATGTGGCTAATGAGCCATATACTGAAGATGGACCGCACGTCAATTCCGGCCCGCTGAATGGACTTACCAACGAGGAAGCGATTCCGAAGATGATTGAATGGCTGGAAGCTGAGGGCAAAGGACACGGCAAAGTCACCTATCGCCTGCGTGACTGGTTGTTCAGCCGTCAACGCTATTGGGGCGAGCCGATTCCGGTAATTCATCTGGAGGATGGAACGATCAAAACGGTTCCTGAGGACCAACTTCCGCTCGTACTGCCGGAGATGGACAATATCAAGCCTTCAGGTACAGGTGAATCCCCGCTGGCGAACGCAACAGATTGGGTCGAAACCATTGATCCTGAGACAGGTATGAAAGCACGCCGCGAGACAAATACAATGCCACAATGGGCAGGCAGTTGCTGGTATTACCTGCGCTTTATTGATCCGAAAAATGACAAAGAGCTTGTATCCAAAGAGAAACAACGTGAATGGATGCCTGTTGATTTGTACATTGGCGGAGCGGAACATGCGGTTCTTCACTTGCTGTATGCCCGTTTCTGGCATAAGGTACTGTATGATATCGGCGTAGTGGAAACGAAAGAGCCTTTTTATAAGCTGGTCAACCAGGGTATGATTTTGGGCAATAACAATGAAAAAATGAGTAAATCACGCGGTAATGTCATTAATCCTGATGATATTGTCAATACGTTTGGCGCCGATACGCTGCGTATTTATGAGATGTTTATGGGGCCGCTGGAAGCGACCAAGCCATGGAATGAGAATGGGGTAGAGGGAGCACATCGTTTTCTGTCCCGCGTATGGCGCCTGTTTGTTTCCGAGGATGGTAGCCTGAACGATAAAATTACAAATGACGGCGGTAGCGATGAGTTCAATCGTACTTGGCATAAAACGCTGAAAAAAGTAACCGAAGATCTGGATGCACTGCGCTTCAATACAGCGATCAGCCAGCTGATGATCTTCACCAACGATGCATACAAAGCAGACCTTCTGCCGCGTGCAGCAATGGAAAACTTCGTGCAAATGCTGTCGCCGCTTGCACCCCATCTGGCCGAGGAATTGTGGCAGCTGCTGGGGCACAATGATAGCATTACCTACGCGGCCTGGCCTGCTTATGATGAAGCATGGACGGTGGACACCGAAGTGGAAATTGTTGTGCAAGTGAATGGTAAAATTGTGCAGCGTGCAACGATTGCCAAGGATCTTGATGCTAAAGCGATGGAAGCATTCGCTGTGTCGTTGGACAATGTTCAGCAGGCACTGGCCGGCAAAACGATCCGCAAGGTAATTGCTGTTCCAGGTAAGCTGGTTAATATTGTTGCCGGTTAATTGGCTTTAAGCCGAAGGAGACATCCACCTTTTGCATGTCTTCTTCATACTTGTTGTGCGTGGCTTGTATCAGCTCGGGAAAGACACTATGCAGGCTGATGTCCAACAATGCGAGAGCTTCGGCAGTAATACCTCCGGGAACCGCCACTCTGGCCTGTAACTCGGCTGGTGTCATCCTGCCTTCCGTGAGTAGCTTTCCAGTGCCGATAATCATTTCACCGGCCAGGGCGCATAGCTCCGTACGGTCTATACCTGTAGCTTGCACTGCGGCTTGAATCCACTGGTCCATAAAAAAGGCCAAGAAAGCAGGACCGCAACTCGAAAAATCCGACGTGATCCGAGTATAAGATTCTTTAACCCGAATCGGCCTGCTGATGTGGGACATAAGCTCTTCCAGAAGGGTGCAGTCCTCCTCTGTAATCCGGCTTCCATGGATGCATAGTGAGGCTCCGCTGCCCACTTGGTGGGTGATACTGGGAATAATTTTGGACACTTTGGCTTTCAGTGCATGCTCCAAAATACGAATCTGCACAGGGCTTGTGATAGATACGACGATTTGCTCTTCTGTAATGACGTTGCGTATTTCATCCGTTACGGCTTTTGATTCCAGCGGCTTCACACAGATAAACAGAACATCGCTTTCCGCTGCCGTTTCACGGTTGCTTTGGGCTGCATGCAAACCTGGATAACGACGGGCTAGCTCGGTTACCTTGGAATGCGTTCGATTGCTTGCTGATATTTGCTGCGCCTTGAGTGCTTTAGAATTAATAAAAGACTCAATTAGCAGACTTCCCATGCTGCCAGTCCCGATAAATCCAACTTTCATTGTTCAACGTCCTCCTTTCATACTTTGCGGTATAGACGCTGTGCTGTCAGCTGTCATTCTTCTTAGTGTATGCGCCTGGTCTTGGCCGACATGACGAATTTTATGTCTGAGCATGTTAGATCGTGCCCGAGGTCGTACCACTTTTTTGTAAAAATGCTCACAGCGAGACCGTATGGAGGTTGTTTGCACCCTCCGGTTTAACGGGAATTGGACAGACTTGCTCTGTTTGATTGAGACGGTGTTTTCAGTCGGCTCAATTTCCCGAAATCCATGTGGAGTAGGGGACGATACGGAAATGAAACGCGTATGGACAGGAACAGCGATAACGCTTGCTGTAATCGGGAGTGGACTTATTTTATTTGCCGGAGGACAGCGCTCTGAGCCGCAAGAAGAGTGGACTTTACTTAACCATAAGGTGGAGCAGGCTGTGGCGATGGATTCAGAGCCAAATGAGTCGCAGCGCAGCAGTGACTATGCCCAGGAAAAGCCTGCTGTAAAAGAGAATTCAGACAAAGCTGAAAGCAATACGAATGCCGAAGCCGTTGCCAATGTGAAACGTGATACTGTGCAGATTTCTACTGGTGTATCTGCTGCTGTGAGCGAAAACTCTATTGCGGGAAATTCAAGTACCGTAAGGCAGTCAGGTTTTGCGAATCCGAGCTCAAACACAGGTATTGTTAGTTCGAGTGGTGCAGCGACGAGTAGGATCAATACGGTAAGTGATTCGGTTACTACACCCGTTTCCGGCGAAAAAAAGGTAAACATCAACACGGCGACTGCTGCCGAGTTAATGGAGCTACCAGGGGTTGGGGCTAAAAAAGCCGAGGCTATTTTGAACTACCGTAATCAGCACGGGGCGTTCAAACGTGTGAACGATTTGGATCATGTAAAAGGAATCGGAGCTAAAATGTTGGCGAAAATGAAGCCGTATGTCAGCTTGTAACTTATATAAGATTACAATGTACAGGCTCTGAGAGCGGCGGTAGCGGATATGGTTTACGTTTTAACTTGTTTATACGGGAGAGATGGAAATGAGTGCAGATGTACGCAAGGACTGGGACACCTATTTCATGGATATCGCTTATATGGTATCCACCCGTTCGCGCTGTGCGCGGCGTCATGTTGGAGCCGTACTTGTACAAGGTAAAAAGCTCTTGGGAACGGCCTATAATGGAGCACCATCCGGGGTGCCTGACTGTTCTGAGGCAGGCTGTATGATCTCAGAGGAGTATGAGGTCGTTCACCGTGATGGGCACGAGGAAATGGTTAAGAAGCAGCGTTGTATTCGCACTATTCATGCGGAGCAGAACCTGCTACTGTTTACTGACCGAATTGATCGTGAAGGCTCTTCAGTATATGTCACCGACCAGCCATGCTGGACGTGTGCCAATATGTTGGCGAACAGCGGTATTGTGGAGATTGTATACCACAGACCTTATCCCAAAGATGCCGACAAGGTTCGTGCTATGATGGAGGAAAAGGGAATCGCCTTTCGTATGCTGAAGACCTATCATCCACCGAAAGAAACGCTGATGGATGTAATGAATTAAAAAGTAAACGAGGAAGAACCTCTGACGAATGCTATTTTGTCAGAGGTTCTTTTTGTTTAGTGTTTTTTTGACAGAAAGCAATGTTTGCTACCGGAAGGTGATTGTATTCAAGCTAAACTTGTGTTAACTAGACCTATATTGACCCTTACTGTTTGTTGGATTACAGGAAGTGCAGGAGCATGTCTGTATTCTGGACGGATGCTTTTGTTGCTCTGGGCGGGGGTTACCCTGATCCTTCCGCTTATAGCTTTATTGATGAAAATCCCCATCCGGCATATGGTATTACTTTGGCTTGTATTCAGCGGTGGTGGATTTCATTGGTATTGGCATGATATGTATAATGATAGCAGTATTCCCGATGCTCTTCATGTATCGTCTTCTATGGTGGAAGACATGCCTGTTCAAGCAGCAGGGCTTATCGCTTCTGAAGTACAGGTAGATGGTGATCGAACACAGTTTGAGATGAGAGTCACCTCAATCAATCACTACGGAAGTCATTCGAAAAAGGACGAGAATCGTGCACTAATTTCTGAACAGGTCATTGTTCATATCAAGTTGGCTTCCAAGCAGGAACAGCAACTTGCGGCAGCGTGGCAACGTGGAGATGCAATCCTACTGCGTGGCACCTTAAAGGCTCCTGCAAAAGCGGGGAACTTTGGTGGCTTTGATTACAGTGAATACCTGCACACACAGGAAATCCACTGGCTTTTCAAAGGCGATGGGGCAGCCTCATTACAAAAGCAGGAGGCTTCACTGTGGAACCGCTACACTTTGTTCAGATGGAATGATCAGCTTAGGGAGCAGCTAGGGCAGAGAATGGAATCGGCATTTACATCACTTCATCACGCAGGATATATGAAAGGACTGGTACTTGGGGTAACAGATGAGTTGGACCCAGCAACGTATAACGAGTTTACGCAGCTTGGTTTAACGCATATTTTAGCAATATCGGGCATGCATGTGGCGGTATATGCAGCTACACTATTATATTTACTCAAGCTACTAAGAGTTAGCCGCGAGACATCTCTTACGGTGGTGATGATACTCATTCCGGCTTATGTCCTGCTGACAGGTGCTTCTCCCTCTGTTGTGAGGGCGGGAATTATGGCGATGATCGGCTTGTTTGCAGCCCGACGAGGTATGCTCAAAGACGGACTTAATATTCTAAGTATATCCGCGTTGCTCATGCTGATTTGGAATCCATATTATCTACTTAGCGTCAGCTTTCAGCTTTCCTTTTTGGTGACAGGTGGGTTGCTCATTTATATGCCGCTTATGAAGCCGTTTTTCGCCAAATGGCCTTTCCTAATCGGCGGTGAAGTTGCGATTACAATTACGGCACAGCTTGTTTCGTTTCCAATGACGGTATTCTACTTTAATCAATTTTCGTTGTTATCATTTGCGGCCAATTTTGTGCTTGTACCCCTTATTACATATATCGTGCTTCCATTAGGTACGGTGGCGATGGGGCTTTCCTTTTTGTGGGGGGATGGGGCTCGTATTCTTGCGTGGCCGGCAGAGCAATTGAACGATTTGACCTTTTTAATAGTGAAATGGCTGAATGTAGATGATGCTTATGTGAGTATTTGGCCGTCTTCTTCCATCCTGTGGGTCATGGCGTATTATGCAGCTCTGTACAGTGTTTTGTACTGGCTCAAAAGGTGGCTGACATCCCGCAGGCAAACGAACAACATTACCGTCTTGAATTCTACTGCCATTTCATCACCTATATATACAGGATTAGCAGCTTCTCCAGAATGGGCGGCTATATTGCATACGGCTCCTGAACCTGAGGGAGCAGGGAAATTTGCAAGTCGACAGTGGAATGGTTATCGTCATTTGGCACTGGCTTTAAGTGTTATTGCTTGGCTTGGAATATTGTATACAGGTTACCAATCTCCTGGTGAGGGAAATACGGGAATTGTTCAATATCTGGATGTGGGCCAAGGTGACAGCATTTTAATTACAACGCCGGGCGGGAAACATATCTTGGTTGATGGCGGGGGTACAATGGATTTTGCGACAGGGAAAAATGCTTGGCGCAAGCGTGCAGATCCCTACGAGGTGGGTGAAGATACGATTGTACCCTTGCTAAAGCAACGAGGTGTGCATCGCCTGGACGCTGTCATTTTAACGCATGGAGATCATGATCATGCCGGAGGACTACAGGCTGTGCTTGACCAGATTCCTGTATCTACCTTGTTTTTTAACGGTACCCTGACAGTTAAAACCCCATTCCGTAAGCTGTTGAACACGGCTTTAGACAAGCAGATCAAGCTGTATGGTGCACATCATAGTATGGAATGGGAACCAGACCAGGCTACGAAAATCCGCTTTCTCTATCCGTTTACACTACCGGAGAACGAATCTGAGCAGTTGCCTGTTATGAAGGAACAGAATCATTACTCTGTTGCCATGATATTGGAGATGGAGGGAGCCTCTTTTTTGTTCACAGGAGATATGGATGATGCAGCAGAGTCGTCGTTGCTCTCTGAATTAACTCGTTTTTCATCAAGTGTGAAAGATGAGGGAGCAACGGGGGAAGTAAGGAAAGCTATAGATGTCATGAAAATAGCACATCACGGCAGCAAGTACTCCACCTCGGAAGAGTGGTTATCCTACTGGCGACCGAAAGTATCTGTTATTTCGGTCGGTGCGACCAATACTTACGGACATCCGAATGAAGCGGTATTGGAACGTTTATCGGGAGTTGATTCTGCTATATATCGAACAGATACGATGGGAGAGATACAGATTCGAGCGCAGCAAGGAAAACTGAGTGTGCGGTACCAACGCAAACAGTACAAAACAGATACTAATACAACAACATACTAAAACGGGTGCTCACTCTCAGGAGTGGGCTGTTTGCTTTGAATCCAATCTGCATGGACAGTAGCTGTAGGCTTTGATAGAATCATATGAGTAATGAAAATGAGAATCATTATTAATGGGAGGAATATTGTGAGTTATTTTAAATTTAGGGCATCGGCTTGTTTGTTTATCATTTCGTTAATGCTGGTATTGAGCGCATGCGCTACAAGTGGGGGTGGGACTGTAACAGAAAGCGGTCAATCGACTGCTTCCAAGACCACATCAACTGGATATAAAGCTGCCACGCGTACATATGAAAGTGATAAAGGTACAATTACTCTTCCTAAGCATCCCCAGCGTGTCGTGGTGGCAGTCGGTGATTATGTAGGTGATGTGCTAGCACTTGGTATTACACCTGTAGGGGCTCCAGACACCGTATTTGATGCACCATATTATAAAAAATACTTGAATGGGGTTGAAAATATCGGTGATAGCTCCGCACTGTCCCTTGAAAAAGTGACTGCCCTGAAGCCGGATCTGATCATTACCTATGATGAGAAAGCATATGAAAATCTGAAAAAAATAGCGCCTACAGTATTTATTCCATATGGTAAATATCAATATAAGGACCGTCTGATGGAGCTGGGCAAAGTGTTAAACAAGGAGCAGGAAGCGAAGAATTGCCTGGCTGATTTTGCAACCAAGATTGCTGAGAAGAAACAGGCTTTGTCTGATGTCATGGATTCGGGCAAAAAAATCGCTATTTTTGAGATTACAGGAAAAGAATTATATCTATATGGAAAATCCTATGGACGTGGAGGAGCCATACTTTATGACGAGCTGGGACTTCATGCTCCTGAGAAGGTAGAAAGGGCAGCGTTCGAGAAGGGATGGGCCAGCATTTCAATAGAGGCTTTACCGGAGATGCTGGGCGATGCCGATTATTTAATGTTGGGTATTAGAGGCGACGGAGCAGACCAAGGAAAAGATATTTTATCTAAAAGTGTGTGGAAGAACCTTTCTGCCGTTAAATTAGGTAAAGTATATCAATACTCAATCGACGATTTTTATTTTCAAGATCCGATTGCTCTGACTTATCAATTAGAACTCATATCTGATTTTTTGGTTGCCAAGAAGTAACAATATGATCTTGCAGCTCGATAGGCTAGCATTTAAATGTATGTAGGAGGGAAGGTGACTACCTTCCCTTTTTCTGTTATTCTAAGGGAGGATACGCTGGGGATTCTGGGCTTTTTGGTATAATTTTTTTTGTTAAAAAAATAAAATTAGTGTCAGACGTCTATCCTGCAACAATTTGCAAAATGGATACGTCTGTAATATTGCAGGGAGAGGGGGATCCTTTGTGGTAGAGCAGGGACTCATTCGAGCCGCTCAATCGGGCGATCGCGACGCTCTCATTACCCTATTAAGAGAGATAGAACAGCATGTGTACCGTACGGCATATTACATTCTAAACAATGAGCAGGACGCCATGGATGCTTCACAAGAAGCCCTCATACGGATCTATTCCAAAATTAACTCTTATGAGGAAAAAGCGCAGTTTAAAACCTGGGTCCAACGCATTGTAACGAATATATGCATCGACAAATTCAGAAGAACGAAGCCCTCGGTTTCCATTGACGAGCACGACATGATATTCAACGATCCCCAAAACGTGGAGGTCGAGGTGTTGACCTCTTACATGGCACAGGATGTTCGTGAGGCTATACAACAACTTCCGGAGCACCACCGGACGGTAATTGTCTTAAGATATTTGCAGGATTTCTCCTATAACGAGATTGCAGATTCTCTGGATTTGCCGCTAAATACGGTCAAGTCATACTTATATCGTGCAAGACAGCAATTGCAAGGGCTACTTCAGGAATATCAGAAAGGTGGTGTATCAGGATGAAGTGTGGGGAAGAGGTGATGGATTGGATGCAGCGTTATGTGGATCATGAGCTGGGCGAAGAAGAGACGTCCCAATTAATGAACCATATTGCGACTTGCCCGGACTGTGCGGAAAAATTTCTTATTCTTCAGACACTCTCTCGCGAGCTGGAGGAATTGCCTGCGGTTTCCCCGGCGTTCAGCCTGGTGGATTCCATCATGCCTCAGCTTGATGCCATTGACCGCGCACGTGAAGAGCAGGGAAGTGCGCTTCAGGAAATGCAGCCTGTGGCTGTAGAACCTGGACCAGTGCCTAGACAAAGTACCCAGCCTACACCTTGGTGGAACCGAATGGCTGGTCGCGCTGCCATGGGCGTGGCTGCCGCTGCTGTTGTACTGGGGATTGTAGTGTTTAACTTCGAGCCTAAAACAGTGCAGGATGCGGAAGGCATACTTACAACCCAGACGCCCGAAGTGACGAATCGGCAGAATCAGACGGAAATTCTTCCAGGTACAGCCAATGGCAGTGGAGGCCGTGATGCAGCCATTGGTTCGGATTCTACACAGCAGCCGTCAGAGCAGGGGCAAGGAACGGATGCATCTCAGCTACCTGCGGATAAAGATCCTGACCTGAGCAAACAAGGTGCAACCAATGCAGACGATGAAAAGAACTCTTCCAAACGGGATGCTGGGAAACGTGACGATCAGCGAGCTGGGGAGGAAGATTCGACGAAGTCTGCACCAGCTGAACATTCTTCTCACCAGGATGAAGGGCAGGGACAGCTACGTACGGATCGTCAGGTGACAAAGGAAAATCCTTCTGCTGGAGATGCTCCTAAATCTGAGGACAAACAGTTAAGTCAGGAAAAATCTGATCAATCCACGATTGCTCCTGATGAACAGTTGGAACCGAAAATGGAAAAAGCACCCCTAGCGGGTACGGGTACCGCTCAGGACGATAATAATGGTAACACAAGTACGAATGATTCTTCTTCGTCGCTTAGTCAGGATTTGAAGGTACAGGATCGAATTGCGTCAAATGAAACGTCGAAAGAAACGACTTCCAAAAGCATCACAAAGGATTCGGGCAATGCCTTGGGAACAGATAGCAGCAATACAGCTTCTAATGATCAGCAATCATCCGTGTCGCAAGACCCGGTTCGTAAAGAAGGATTTGTATCTAATTCACTGGTCTCTCCGGACAACGATAATGCTTCCAGCTATAGTGCCCAATCCGCCTCTACAGATCAGCTCAACTCGCCAGATGGTAGCTATGCGGTGGCTATTGAGGGCAAAAAGCTGAAAGTGTATAAGCTTTCCGATAACGGTGTAGACCGAACAACACTGGAAGTCCGTACTCTAAAAGGTGCCTGGGTCAAAGGAAGCTGGTCAGAAGACAGCCAGACCTTTATGTATGAGACGGAGCAGGATGGGACAGCAAGTAAATATACGTACACCGTCCCGCGCAGCACTGGAAAATAGTTTCCGTAAGTTGACACACTTTTAAAAACAGAGAATATACTATATGAACCGACGTCGTATCCCGACGGCCGAAAGTTTCTAGAGCTTTCTGCTGCCGTGTTGATATAGATGGTGGTGAAGGGATCCTGCCTATAGGCAGGGTCCCTTCGTTTGTGTCATGACTTGCCTTCCGGTCGGATGTCGGGTACGATCAGTGGGTGGGGGGAACGGAAAATGGATGTAAAAACAGCCACTAAGGCTATTCGGAAAGGCGACATTTCGCCAGTGTATTTGCTATATGGCAGTGAAAAATATCAAATGAAGCAGTTTGTTGAAATGCTTAAAGAGAAAGTGGTGGAAGAGGAGCATCGTGACTTCGCCATCATTCCTTATGATTTAACCGAAACGCCAATTGAGGTGGTCGTGGAGGAGGCGGAAACAGCGCCTTTTCTGGTGCCAAAGAAGCTGATTATTGTACGGGATACCAGTGTATTTGCAGCAGGCAAAGATAGCGGTAAGATAGAGCACCGGCTTGAGACGCTGTTGACTTATATGGATAACCCGACTGACTATAGCGTCATCGTTTTTACGGTTCAGGCTGAAAAGTTGGATGAGCGGAAAAAGATTGTCAAAAAACTGAAAAGTGATGCTTCGGTTATTGCTTTTGCTCCAATGGGTGGAGATGATCTTATAGCTTGGATCCATAAGCGTGCAGGAGAAAGAGAAGTGCAATTGGCTGCAGGAGCTGCTGAAAGCCTCATTCAATTCACAGGTACCGGGCTGCAATCCTTGGCTGCCGAGATAGACAAGCTCTGCTTGTACGCAGGAGCACAGGGAACGATCTCATCCGCTGATATAGAATCCCTGGTGCCTCGTAACACAGAGCAAAACGTATTTGCGATGGTTGAGGATCTGGCTAATTTGCGGCTGGATAAGGCGCTCAGTATTTTTTATGAGTTGCTTAAGCAAAAAGAGGAACCGATCAAGATTGCCGCTTTGATCACGCGACAGTTCCGTATTATGTTGCAGGTCAAAGAGTTGGCAGGTCAAAGCTATTCCCAGCAACAAATTGCGAGTCAGCTTAGTTTGCATCCTTATGGGGTGAAAGTTGCAGGGGACCAAGCGCGGAGGTTCCGCCCTGAGCAGCTGCGTCAGCTTCTCTACGAATTGGGCGAGCTGGATTATCATATGAAAACAGGTGTCGTTGACAAGGTACTGGGACTGGAACTATTTTTGATGAAAATGGGTGCGGGGGCTTCAATCTAATTCCCCCCATGTGCTGTTATAGAGTCAGCTCATGTAGCGTGGAAAGCTGACTCTATAAATTAACAAAAGTTATAAACTAAAAAAACCTGATCAGCCACGGCTGGTCAGGTTTTTTTCATTAACGTATGAAAGTAGCTCTTGCTTACGCTTGAGCTGTAAGAGCGTTAAGTTTTTTCGCCAAGCGGGATTTCTTGCGAGCAGCTGCATTTTTGTGGATCAGACCTTTAGTTACAGCCTTGTCCAGCTTTTGGGAAGCTACTTTGAAAGCAGCAGCAGCAGTTTCAGCTTCGTTACCTACCAACGCTGTATCGGCAGCTTTTACTGCTGTACGAAGCGCGGATTTTTGGGAAGCGTTCAACGCACGGCGTTTGTCGCTAGTTTTAACGCGTTTGATAGCGGATTTGATGTTTGGCATTACATTCACCTCCTGTAAAGGCATTACTTATGAACACAAACGTTTCACAACTTAAAATATTTTAGCATGCCACACCTCAAATTGCAATAAGAAAACATGCGAATTACAGGATGAAAATGGATGTGCATAAACCTGTTGGGTGTCTCGCACACTATAGTCAAAGATGGTATCCAAGGAGGCTTAAAAGATGGATCTGGATTTGCAGAAGTATGCGGTACGCACGGATTTGGCATTAGAGGCAAGAGAACTGGCAGAACGGGATCAGCCTGTACCTCTGTCGGGCATAAGTGAGAACGTGGAGGAAGATAACGGAATCAAAATCACACGGCTGGACGTACTGAATGAAGAAGGAGCCAACCGTATTGGGCGGGTACAAGGGCATTACGTCACGTTGGAAGTACCCGGCTTGCGTGAAGGCGACACGGGGCTCCAGCAACGTGTAGCTATTGCATTTGCAAAAGAAATGGAGCATTTTATACAAAAAATAGGGATCTCTAATACGGCAAAGGTACTGGTGGTAGGTCTGGGCAACTGGAACGTCACTCCCGATTCGCTGGGTCCGCTTGTCGTTGAAAATTTGATGGTGACTCGTCAATTTTTTGAACTGACACCTGATCAAATCAACCCGGGCTATCGAGATGTGAGCGCAATTGCACCGGGCGTCCTGGGTATTACGGGGATCGAGTCCAGTGAAATCGTTCAAGGCATCGTGGATCGCACAAAGCCAGAACTGATTATTGCCATTGACGCTCTGGCGTCACGTTCACTGGAGCGCGTCAATACGACCATTCAGGTGGCTGATATCGGGATACATCCAGGTTCAGGTATTGGCAACAAGCGGCGCGGTATCACCAAGGATATTATGGGTGTTCCGTGTATCGCTATCGGCGTTCCGACGGTATGCTACGCTTCTACCATTGTCAATAACGTAATCGAACTGATGAAAACACATTTTACCAAAGAAAAGGCTTCTACAAAAGCAATCCTGGGGATGTTGGACGATATTTCAGAACCTGAGAGACTTGGGCTGGTGAGAGAGGTACTGCAACCGCTGGGGCATGATCTGATTGTGACTCCTAAAGAGATCGATGAATTTATTGAAGATATCGCGAACATCATTGCTACTGGATTGAACGCTGCTTTGCACGAAGCTGTTGATCCTGGCAATGTCGCCGCCTATACGCATTAATCAAGGGTTGGTAAAATCGTATTTCATACCAAAAGTCTCTATTTAACAGGAATCTAATCTCTTTCAAAAAGGGAGGTGAAATACCTGTGGTAGAGATTTTTTGTGTTCTAGCAATTGTTCTCCGTTCATAGAGTTGAAGTATAAGAGATTTCCGCAGCAGATAGGAACCCTATGTTCCGAATATAAAGCGGGTTTCGACGGGACGAAGGAGGACAAGGCTCACATGAAAAAAATTCAGACCTGGAACGTCGGAAGATGGAGAAGAAAAGGTATCGAAATTTTGGCGATGGGACATACGCTTGTGCTGCTGATCATGGGCTCGGCGCTTTTATTTGTCGTTTTGGGGCTAGGGGGATTGGCAGAAAATCGTCTACAAACATCTCCTGTTTCTTCGATGAAAGGATTGGCAGGTTCGGTGTCTAGCGGTTTTTTTGCGGATATGCTAGGCATGGAAGTACCTCATTTGGCACAAAAGAAGCAGCAATCTTCGTTGTCGGGTGAACAATGGTCGCCTTTTGTTTTTCAGATGCTTACAGGAATTAATCCGCAGGATCCCAAAAGTCTCATTTCTCGTGAGATTCCTGGCATGTCTGCGGGAGCGCCTGTCTTGCTGCGCAAGGGTTCGGGGAACACAAAGGTAGAGGGTCCTACGGATTATCAGCCCGATCAGGGAACGACGGATGCCCCTGGTGGCTCAGATGCATCTGAGAACCCACCGACTACTACGCCGGATATTCCGACAACACCGCAAACAGATCCGGCACGTGAGGATCATCCAGGTGATACGGCCAAAGGGGACAAGCGTATATTAATCTACCATTCTCATCCCAGAGAAGCATATAACCCACTGCTCAGCAAAACCAGCCCCAACCCCAATTCAGGTTCTAAATCAGCCAATGTGTCAAGGGTAGGAGACTTCGTAAAGAAGAGGCTGGAAAAACAAGGGATATCCACACTGCATGTAAACAAGGATTATGCCACTACAGTTCAAAATTATAACTGGAACTATTCCTATAAATATTCACGCGAAACAGTTAAGGAAGCTTTGGCTGGAAATAAAGGTTTAACTTATCTGCTTGATATTCATCGAGATTCTCAACGTCACGGAAAAACAACAGCAACCATTAATGGACTTTCTTATGCGAAGGTGTATTTTATTATCGGGCATGACAACAAAAATTGGCGCGAAAATGAAGCTTTTGCTGCTCGTATTCATGAAAAGCTGGAAAAATCGTATCATGGCGTATCACGTGGTGTATGGGGGAAAGATGGTGGCAAAGGCAACAACGGTGAATACAATCAAAGCTTATCATCGCATAGCATCTTAATTGAAATCGGGGGTATTGACAACACCGAGGAGGAGTTGAAACGCACCTCAGACGTTTTGGCGGACATGATCGGTGAAGTGTATTGGGAAGATCAGAAAGCTCAGAAAGCGGGCACTAACGTATCGGATACAAAAAAGAGCAACAGTGGCAATTAAATGAGGTAGCGGTAAGGGGGAAAGGTAATGTCTGGACATTTTCGTAAGAAAGCACTTGGATTTGTAATGCTCATGGGGGCAGGCATTCTACTCGGTATGCAACTGGCAGGATCTGGCCTGCGTTCAGTGTATGGACCGGAATGGAACGGGGATACGATTCAATCGGTAAATCAACAGAAAGTCGGATATGAACAGACGGTTATTGAGGATACACCCGCAGCTAACGCTCGTGCATATACCGGTACGTATAGCACAAGTGGAAATGTTAAGGTTGATCCGAAACCGGGAGCGGGTATAAATGAAGCTAGTGGAAGTGAAGAAAATGAGGAGCAGACGGAACTCGGGGCGTCCAGGTGGTATTCGACGACTGCGCAGCATGTCAATACTCAGGACCTGGAGACGCCTCGTGAACTGCTAGCCGTCAAGGGACAACAAGCCTCGGTGGATACCATGGCGGACAAAACGGCTGGGCTGCTGCAAAACCTGTCAAGACAGGGGATTCGATGGGTTGTGTCTGTTTTTGACGGAGTGACAGAATAGAAATATTGCTGACCCCCTATACAACTGCTATAATAAGCTGATTGACACTAGGCATTGTGTGGGGGTAAGGCATGACTGACATATTGGCAAGACAACGTAAAATTCGGAACTTTAGTATCATTGCACATATAGACCACGGTAAATCCACGCTGGCTGACCGGATTTTGGAATACACCGGTGCACTCACATCCCGTGAAATGCAGGAGCAAGTGCTTGATCAGATGGATCTGGAACGGGAGCGCGGGATTACAATCAAGCTCCAGGCAGTGCGACTCACTTATAAGGCCGATGACGGCGAAGAGTACATTTTGAATCTGATTGATACACCGGGACACGTCGATTTTACGTATGAGGTTTCCCGAAGCTTGGCAGCCTGTGAAGGGGCCTTGCTAGTTGTAGACGCGGCACAGGGTATTGAAGCACAGACGTTGGCTAACGTATATTTGGCGTTGGACAACAATCTGGAAATTCTGCCAGTGCTTAACAAAATTGATTTGCCAAGTGCTGATCCTGAACGGGTGAAGCAGGAAATCGAGGATGTTATCGGCTTGGATACGAGCGAGACTGTCCACGCATCGGCCAAAGCTGGAATCGGTATCAAGGAGATTTTGGAACAGGTGGTCAGAAGCGTACCTGCTCCGCAAGGGAATCCGAATAATCCGCTGAAGGCGCTTATTTTCGATTCGCATTATGACCCATATAAAGGCGTTATTGTGTATGTCCGCGTCGTAGATGGTAGCATCAAGGCAGGCTCCAAAATTAAAATGATGGCGACCGATAAAACGTTTGAGGTTATCGAGGTAGGAGCCTTCATGCCACGTATGAGCATCGTGGACGAGCTGAACATCGGTGATGTTGGTTTTATCGTTGCTGGTATCAAGCATGTGGGTGATACGCGTGTCGGGGATACGGTGACAGATGCAAAAAATCCAACATTAGAACCGATGCCAGGCTATCGGAAAATTAATCCGATGGTATATTGCGGTCTGTATCCAATCGAAACATCCGAGTATAACGATCTGCGTGAGGCGCTTGAAAAGCTACAACTGAACGATGCTTCGCTCAGCTTTGAGCCAGAAACATCAAGCGCGTTGGGTTTTGGCTTCCGTTGTGGATTCCTTGGTCTGCTTCATATGGACGTTATTCAGGAACGGATTGAACGTGAATTTAACATTCCACTAATTACAACGGCACCAAGCGTTATTTACCGTATTAAGTTGACGAATGGGGAAACGATCCAGATCGACAACCCATCGAATTATCCGGAAATCGGACGGATTGAACATGTGGAAGAGCCTTATGTTAAAGCAGGCATTATCGTCCCTAATGATTACGTAGGTACAGTGATGGAGCTTTGTCAAACTAAGCGTGGTGAGTACGTAAATATGGAATACCTGGATACGACACGGGTAACCATTACGTATCAAATTCCGCTGTCTGAAATCGTATATGATTTCTTCGATCAACTTAAATCAAGTACCAAAGGCTATGCTTCCTTTGATTATGAAATTTCAGGCTATCGCCAGTCCAATCTGGTGAAAATGGATATTTTGTTGAATGGCGAGCAGGTCGATGCGCTGTCGTTCATCGTGCATAGAGATCGGGCTTATCATCGCGGACGTATTATCTGTGAGAAGCTTCGCGAGCTAATCCCGCGTCAAATGTTCGAGGTGCCGATCCAGGCATCCGTGGGAACAAAGGTCGTGGCGCGTGAAACCGTTAAGGCGATGCGTAAAAACGTCTTGGCCAAATGCTACGGCGGCGATATTTCCCGTAAACGGAAGCTGCTTGAAAAGCAAAAAGAGGGCAAGAAGCGTATGAAGCAGGTCGGTAACGTAGAAGTACCACAGGAAGCATTTATGGCGGTACTGAAAATAGATGAGTAAAGCTGCTTGAATCAGCAGTATCGTATTGAATTCGGTACATCACAAATGTATGTATAGATTGAATACACATAAGCAACAACAGCATGATTCTGTAGTAGCTTAGGTACAATCACTCTGTGAGTACCTCAAGGTATTACAATCCGCTTGATTCCAAGCGGTATTCGTCCATTCTTTCATGGGGCATTTGCCGTGCATGGAGAATGGACGTTATTTATTTGAGCAAGCTATCCAGAGATGGAGTGTTTGTTATCTCAGTTGCAAAAATAGTATAACAACAGCATCTTTAGCGTATTTCTAAAGATGCTTTACTCTTACTGCAACACCTACATCACAAAAAATGAACGATGGTGGTGGGCAGCAGCGGAGTGGATGGAATCGTTCTGAAGAAGCGTTAGCGTTCGCCTTTATCCCCGGATTTTACCCTATTAAGTTTTCAAAGAAAAAATCCGGGGGTAACAGCGATCGGAAGAATGATCCATCCACGGAGCGTTCTCCCCCCTCTTCGCCATTTTTTTCAATCACTACAACCTGAATTGACAAGGAGGATCGGTATGACCGCATCCATACAAAAACATGAACATTCATCCGCGCCTCAAGCGGTTTACCTGCATATACCTTTTTGCACGAATAAATGCTTTTACTGTGATTTCAACTCTTATGTGCTCAAGGATCAACCTGTTATGGAATATCTGTATGCACTGGAACGGGAGATGGAACATACAGTCGAGCTTCACCCGCCAGGAGAGATTAAAACCATTTTTGTTGGGGGCGGAACACCAACTACCCTAAACCCGAAAGAAATGGAATATTTCCTGAAGAGCGTCCGAACCTATTTCCCAAATTGGGCGGAAGATATTGAGTTTTCCATGGAAGCCAATCCGGGTACCACTGATTTTGAAAAACTCTCTGTAATGAAAGAAGGCGGCGTCAATCGACTCAGCTTTGGTGTACAGGCTTTTCAGAATGAGCTACTCACAGGCATAGGTCGTATTCACAGTACAGATGACGTATATCGCAGTTTGGAAAACGCCCGTAAGGTTGGCTTGGACAACCTGTCGATTGACCTGATGTTCGGTTTGCCGAACCAAACGGTGGAGATGCTGCATGAAAGCGTCAGTAGAGCGCTAGAGCTGGAGCTTCCTCATTACTCTATCTACAGCTTGAAGGTTGAAGAAAATACACTCTTCCATACGCTGTACCAGAAAAATCAGCTGCCACTTCCACATGAGGATGACGAACTGGAAATGTATTTACTCCTCATGCGTCGCATGAAAGAAGCGGGGTATGAGCAGTATGAGATTAGTAATTTCGCAAAACCAGGCTTGGGGAGCAAGCACAACATGACCTATTGGCGAAATGAGGACTATTACGGTCTCGGCGCTGGGGCACATGGATATGTTGGCAGAGAGCGTCATATGAACATTAAGGGCATTAATCCTTATGTGGAGGCTAGTCGTAATGGTTTACCACGTCTGGATAGCTTTGAGGTGCCGGCGGCGGAAGCCATGGAGGATTTTCTTATGGTCGGTTTGAGAATGCTGGAGGGCGTTTCCAAGTCCCGTTTTGAAGCTCAATTCGGTCAGGCGTTGGAGGATACGTTTACTGCTCCTCTCGGAAAAATGCTCAATGCGGGGTTAATCGAATCAATTGAGGACGGTTATCGTTTGAGTGAACGCGGCATTTTATTCGGAAATGATGTATTTGCAGAGTTCATCGGTTCAATCACGGTAAATTCATAAGTCGTAAGCTTCAATACAGCACGTTTCAACTTCGTAATCTGGGACAATCATTTTATAACACCATTCTGTCACAGCAGGGTAAATGGAGTATTGCGATTCTATGCGTTATGTTGTATATTTATTCATTATATGCGGCAAGCGGCAGGAGGAGAGCAAGATGGCTTCAGTGTGTAAAGATGTATTGTGCAGAAGTGCGGTTCCTGAGGATGTGGAGCCTTTATATCAAATGATTAGCGGCTATGCAGAGCGGGGGATTATGCTGCCACGTTCGAGGGAAGTGCTTACGCGCCAACTGGAGCTATTTATTGTTGCAGAGGTGGACGGCGAAGTTGTTGGTTGTGGTTCTTTATGCAAATTGGGCGCTGATCTGGTAGAGATTCGCTCCCTTGGCATCTCTGAGGGACATAAAGGAATGGGTATTGGCTCCAAGCTCGTGGAGGGCCTTATTATAGAAGCACGGCGGCAACGTATTCCTAAAATTATGGCATTGACCTACGAGGTCTCCTTTTTTATAAAAAACGGTTTTGATGTAGTAAGTAAAGAGATTTTCCCTGAAAAGGTATGGACCGACTGCATTCACTGTAGTAAACAAAACAATTGTGATGAAATCGCAGTGTTGAAAGTACTGAACTGACCTGTCAATAATGAGGTCAGTTCTTTTTTCATCAGGCCATAATCGTGCGTATGCTATACACCCTACATTGTTTAATCCTGATTCATTTCTCATATGATTGGAGCAACCACCAAATGAATTGATGATGAGGCTCCAGTTCGGAAGGTAATCCATTCAGGCTTCTTATGGGATGGTCCTTATGATAATCAGTATCATTATAAAAGTATGCAGTGCCGTCTAATGGAACTCGGTGTTTATATTTATACAAGGCTACAACATATCTTTCAGACTCACCGGTTCTGCTTGGACTATATGTATATCCTTCCCAATCGCCTAGTGTTAAATCATCGTAATGTTGTATAGCCGATATACTGTATTTTATTTGCTTGGGAATACTTGGATTGAATTCTTGAGGGTAAAATAAAATGGTATTCCACATGCTTAAGAGTATTGTAGGAACCAAGATTAAGGTACAACACAGGGGGCTTAATTTGCGAATTAAATGGATGACTGAAATAATAAGGGCTGCATTGAGGATGAAAACTAATGGCAAAGCAGCTATTGTTCCTAGTCCTGTATACGGAAACAACTTGATTAAAATCTGAAACATACAAATTGTAGGTAAAAGTGCGATCGATGCGTATAAAAGGTTGCGGCGATTAGTTCTCAAATTTAATTCCTCCTCAAGGACTAAAAAGATGTAACGGTATAAAGATATAGTCTCGAACGAATTTTCTGTTTTTGAATCTCTATACATAAATACGGTATTCATACGATGAATAATGAGATTTTCCGTAAAAAAGTGTAAACGGTTTGCATTTGCTGCAGTAAACTAAACTGTTGTAATAAATCTTGTTTATTGAAAATACTGATCTGACTTGACAATGATCAGGTCGGTTTGGTATTTTTGTATTATCGGTTAGCACTCATCGCGAACGAGTGCTAATGATTCCATTTAACAATCATGCTATTATGGATAAACAACAAGGGGGGATTCGCTTGTTAACCGAACGTCAGAGACTCATTCTGAATGCGATTATTGATGACTACATTCGTTCGGCTGAGCCAGTGGGTTCCCGCAGCATATCCAAAAGGCAGGATGTCGGATTCAGCCCGGCCACGATCCGTAATGAAATGTCGGATTTGGAAGAACAGGGCTATCTGGAGCAACCCCATACTTCTGCGGGACGCATCCCGTCTCATAAAGGCTATCGTTATTATGTGGACCATCTGGGGCCACTGAATACACTGAAGCCTATGGAAATGCGGGAACTGAAAGCCTTTTACGCCGAAAAGCTGAATGTAATGGAGCAAGTGATCCAGCATGCGTCAGGCATTTTGTCCCATATGACCAATTATACTTCCATCCTGCTTGGGCCGGAGGTTTTTCATACTTCATTGCGTCATTTTCAGCTGCTGCCGCTCAACGAAACGACGGCTGTAGCGATTATCGTGACCAATACCGGTCAGGTGGAGAATAAAACGGTAGATATTCCACCGGGAATTTCGATTTCCGAGATGGAGAAGGTTGTGAATTTACTGAACAGCAAGCTGGTCGGTGTGCCGATTTATCAGCTTAAATCACGCCTTTACACCGCACTTGGTCAGGAGATGGAGAAGCATGTGTCTCATTTTGAGGACGCTATGAAGGTGCTGGATAAAGCACTGGATAATGAATCGGATCAGCGCTTGTATTTGAGCGGTGCGACGAACATGCTCAATCAACCTGAATTTAAAGATGTAGAAAAGGTTAAACATATTCTCGATCTGCTGGAGGAAACACCAACGCTGCTTAAACTAATGACACCTGTTGCCGGGGCACCTGAAATTCAAGTCCGCATCGGCACTGAAAATGATCATGAGGCGTTTGCCAATTGCAGCCTGATTACTGCTACGTATGCAGTAGACGGAGAAGCGTTGGGCACTATAGGCATACTGGGTCCGACACGGATGGAATATGCGAGAGTTATTAATATTTTGGGTATCCTGTCTAAGGATTTGACCGCAATGCTAACGCAACGGTTTAAATAGAACAAGACCGCATAGGTTGCGGTACTACATGTTCCGCGCCGGGATACGGTTTGTATCCTGCGCGGGTGCATTGTTGCGTGTTTTTGTAAAGGCAGTTATGACTTGAAGGAGGTGAAACATTTTGAAGGAAGAACAAGCGTTCCAAGAAGAAAAACAACAAAATGTAAGCACAGAGGAAGCCGCCGAAACGAGCCAGCAGGAAGAGCCGGTTAATGAAGCGGCAGCACTGGAAGACCAAGAAAGCGAAACAGAGCTGACTAAGCTTCGCGCACAGGCGGAAGAGCATCAACAGCGGTTTTTACGCGCTCAGGCGGATTTTGATAATTTTCGCCGTCGTACGCTGAAAGAAAAAGAAGACCTTGCCAAATATGCATCTATGAAGCTGGTTACCGAGTTGGTGCCTGTTTTGGATAACTTCGAGCGTGCGCTGGCAACAGCACCGCAAGGAGCGGAGTCTGAGTCATTCAGCAAAGGCGTGGAAATGATTTTCCGCCAGTTTGAGAGTGTGCTTCAGTCAGAGGGTGTAACGGCCATGAATTCGGTGGGACAACCGTTTAATCCGGATTTCCATCAGGCTATTATGCAGGTGGAGAGCGAAGAGCATGAGGAAGGCATCGTCGTTGAAGAGGTACAAAAAGGATACATGCTGAAGGACAAGGTGCTTCGTCCAGCGATGGTAAAAGTGAGCATGTAGCTTTTTCAATATACATTAGAAATACATCATTTTGATTCAACCATTCTGGCCTGCGGGCCTCGTATATGCAGAAGGAGGAATTGTCCGATGAGCAAAGTAATCGGTATTGACTTAGGTACAACCAACTCTTGTGTGGCTGTTATGGAGGGCGGCGAAGCGGTCGTTATTCCAAATCCGGAAGGCGCACGCACAACCCCTTCCGTTGTTGGTTTCAAAAAAGATGGAGAACGTACTGTAGGGGAAACAGCAAAACGCCAAGCAATTACGAACCCGGATCGTACAATTATGTCCATCAAACGTCACATGGGTACAAACCATAAAGAAAGCATTGACGGCAAGGAATATTCCGCACAGGAAATTTCCGCTATGATTTTGCAAAAGCTGAAATCCGATGCTGAAGCTTACCTGGGACAAACGGTTACTCAAGCTGTTATTACTGTTCCAGCTTACTTCAATGACGGTCAACGTCAAGCAACCAAGGATGCAGGTAAAATTGCTGGCCTGGAAGTTCTGCGGATTGTCAACGAGCCAACAGCAGCTGCATTGGCATACGGTATGGAAAAATCCGAAGACCAAACGATCCTCGTGTATGACTTGGGTGGCGGTACATTCGACGTATCCATTCTGGAACTGGGCGACGGTTTCTTCGAAGTTAAAGCAACAAGCGGCGATAACAAGCTGGGTGGCGATGACTTTGACCAAGTGATTATTGATTACCTCGTAAATGAGTTCAAAAAAGATCAAGGCATCGACCTGAGCAAAGATAAAGCTGCTGTACAACGTCTGAAAGATGCAGCGGAAAAAGCGAAAAAAGAACTGTCCGGCGTACTGACAACGACGATTTCTTTGCCGTTTATCACAGTAGCTGATGGCGTTCCACAGCATTTGGAGTTGAACCTGACTCGTGCGAAATTTGAAGAATTGTCTGAAGGTCTGGTAGAACGTACATTGGGACCTACTCGTCAAGCAATGAAAGATGCAGGCATGAGTGCCAGCGACATCGACAAAATCGTTCTGGTCGGCGGTTCCACACGTATTCCGGCTGTACAAGAAGCAATCAAAAAGCTGACAGGTAAAGAGCCACACAAAGGCGTAAACCCTGATGAAGTGGTAGCTTTGGGCGCGGCAGTTCAAGCGGGTGTACTGACTGGTGATGTGAAAGACGTCGTTCTCCTTGACGTAACTCCACTGTCCCTCGGTATTGAAACCGCAGGTGGCGTGTTTACTAAAATGATTGATCGTAACACGACGATCCCTACGAGCAAATCGCAGGTATTCTCGACATATGCCGACAATCAGCCTAGCGTAGAAATTCACGTGTTGCAAGGTGAACGTGAAATGGCAGCAGGCAACAAAACACTGGGTCGTTTCCAATTGGGAGATATCCCTCCAGCACCACGTGGTGTACCACAAATTGAAGTTACCTTTGATCTGGATGCGAACGGTATCGTGAACGTATCCGCTACAGATAAAGGCACAGGCAAAAGCCAAAAAATTACGATTACATCTTCCAGCGGCTTGAGCGACGAGGAAGTAGAACGTATGATGAAGGATGCCGAGTTGCATGCGGAAGAAGATAAAAAACGCAAAGATTTGGTAGAAGCGAAAAATGCTGCGGATCAACTGATCTACTCTGTAGACAAAACGATTAAAGATCTGGGCGAAAAAGCGGATGCAGGCGAAGTCGAAAAAGCAAATGCAGCTAAAGAAAATCTGCAAAAAACGCTGGAAACCGACAACCTGGAAGACATCAAAAAAGCTACTGAAGAACTGACTGAAATCGTTCAGCAATTGTCTGTGAAGCTATATGAGCAAGCTGCTCAAGAAGCACAGGCTCAACAAGCTCAAGATGGCGCAGCAGACAGCAAAGGTCGCGACAATGTGGTTGACGCGGACTATGAAGTTGTTGACGAAGACCAGAAGAAAGACTAAGCTACGGATCGGGTAGTGGTAGCTTTACGGTATACCGATGCGTTATGATATACTGATTAGTAATTGCAGCGTAGCTGCCTTGATAAATAACAATTAGCCGAAGGGTAACAGTTATTTCCAAGATAAATAAGCATATTACGGGTTGTACTGCCTTGAAATGATGGGAAGGTCAAAGCCGGGTCATCCCGTGCCTTTGGCTTTCCTTTTATATGTAGTGCAGACACGTTGTAGGCATGGGGGTGGAACATTGGCTGATAAGCGTGATTATTATGAGGTGCTGGGCGTCGCGAAGGGCGCTTCGGATGAAGAAGTCAAAAAGGCTTACCGTAAGCTTGCGCGTCAGTATCATCCGGACGTGAACAAGGCTGCGGACGCGGAAACTAAATTTAAAGAAGTGAAAGAAGCTTACGATGTTCTCAGCGATGGTCAGAAGCGGGCAAGATACGATCAATATGGTCATGTAGACCCGAACCAGGGCATGGGAGGCGGCTTCGGTGGTGGCGCCGACTTCGGTGGCGGGTTTGGCGATATTTTTGATATGTTCTTTGGTGGCGGCGGCAACGGTCGACGTGATCCGAATGCACCGCAGCGTGGGAACGATCTTCAATATACGATGACGATTGAATTTAAGGAAGCGGTGTTCGGTAAAGAAACCGACATTCATATTGAACGTACGGAAACATGTGATACGTGTCACGGTACGGGAGCCAAAGCGGGTACTCAACCACAAACCTGCTCCGTCTGCCACGGCAGCGGACAGGAAGAAGTGGTGCAGAATACACCGTTTGGTCGTATGGTTAATCGACGCGCCTGCTCCAATTGCGGCGGTTCCGGTAAAATCATTAAAGAAAAATGTACGACTTGTAGCGGTTCGGGTCGGGTACGCAAGCAACGTAAAATTCATATCCGCATTCCAGCGGGTGTGGATGACGGCGCACAAATGCGTATTAACGGTGAAGGCGAAGGCGGTGTCAACGGAGGACCGGCAGGTGACTTGTACGTCGTGTTCCGTGTGAAATCGCACGACTTCTTTGAGCGTGAGGGAGACGATATCTACTGTGAAATTCCGCTGACGTTCTCACAGGCAGCATTGGGAGATGAAGTCGAGATCCCGACGTTGACCGAGAAAGTGAAGCTGAAAGTTCCAGCAGGTACGCAAACAGGTACTTACTTCCGTCTTAAAGGAAAAGGTGTGCCAAAACTGCGTGGCGTAGGTCAGGGTGACCAGCATATTAAGGTCGTTGTGGTAACGCCTAGCAAGCTGAGTGAGGAACAAAAGGATTTGCTGCGTCAGTTCTCTTCGCTTAGCGGAGAGCAGACACATGAGAATGAGCAGTCTTTTTTTGACCGTGTGAAGCGCGCCTTCCGAGGCGACTAAGCCCAATTAGGAATCGCGGAGCTTCAACCATGAATCAAAGGAAACTATTCCGCAATTGCGGGATAGTTCCTTTTTTTATATTCACGTAAACACATACATAACCATTTTTGTATAGGCATGTTGAACTATTGAGGCTTAATATCAAGTAGAAAGGGGTGAGCTCCATCGGAAATGTACAGCTCAAGCTACGTCGGGGTAAACCGCTATTAAAGCTCAGAGGCCTAATTACACTGCTAGTATGTCTAGTTATGGCACTTGTGCTTCTGCCTGTAACCCTGTTATTTGCTGAGAGAGTGGAGCATGAAACTGAGAAGGGACTGGAAGAAAAGGCAATGTCCATCGCGCGTACACTCGCTCATACGCCGCTTATTGTCGAGCAATTGCAAGGGACGGGTTCGTCTCCTTCCATGCAGGAGTATGTGAAGAGGGTTTCAGCAGCAAATCACATCCAGTTTATCGTGGCTATGGATATGAAGGGAATTCGTAAAACGCACCCGGATGCTAAGATGATCGGCAAAGCCTTTGTCGGCGGAGACGAGTATACTGCACTTCATGGCCATGAGAGTGTGTCCGTTGCGAAGGGAACATTGGGCCTGTCCATGCGAGCCTTTTCCCCCGTGTTCAGTTTAACGGGGAAACAGGTAGGGGCGATTGTTGTTGGTATATCCATGCAAGATGTACAGATGGCTCAGGAAGGCAACAACCGTCTTATTGCTATCGCCATTGGCACTGGAATGTTAATTGGCACTGGAGGTGCGGTTGTACTGGCTCGTAAAATCAAAAATATGCTAGCCGGACTGGAGCCGGCGGAAATCGCACGCTTGCTAGAGGAACGCAGCGCTATGTTGCAATCCATCAAGGAAGGAGTTATTGCGGTAGATGAATTCGGTCGCGTCATGCTGATGAATGCAGAAGCGATACGTCTGCTTAGGCAAGCGGGGATTGAAGATTTCTCATTCTCCGGACAGGAGATTACCGTTTATTTATCCGCTTTTCGATTGCAAGACGTCTTGGAAGCAAGTACTCCACAGATGGATGAGGAAATGGAGATGGGTGGAATAACCTTGCTGACCACTAGTGTTCCTATACGGGTCAAAGGGGAAATTGTGGGAGCAATTGTAACCTTTCGAGATAAAACGGAGATGAACCAGCTTGCGGAACGTTTGACAGGAGTGTCCCTGTACACGGAAGCACTACGTGCGCAGGCTCATGAGTTTATGAACAAGCTGCATGTCATTATGGGGATGGTACACTTGCGAATGTACGATAAACTGGAGCATTACATTATGGATGCCGTCGAGCATCATCAAGTGGAGATTGGCTCTATCACCCGGCAGATCAGGGACCCAGTTATGGCAGGGTTTGTGTTGGGGAAATTAAGCCGGGCCAGAGAAGTAGGGGTGAATTTTGAACTAACTCCAGGTAGTTACTTGCCCGAATCCAGTCAAACTCAGACGACGCATGAACTGATTACTATTCTTGGCAATCTGTTTGATAATGCGGTGGAGGCGATGGAATCTTTGGAGCACAAGCGGATTACCCTTTCACTTTATTATGAGGAAAGCCAGAAGAACGGCTATCTGACCTGTATCATGTGCGATAATGGTCCGGGTATACCGGAAGGGCTTGTGAAGGCTATATTTGAAAAAGGTTTTTCGACCAAGGGAGAGTCACGAGGGATGGGCCTTTATCTGGTGGCGCAAAGCGTGAAAAGATTACAGGGAAGTATAAAGTTGATCCCAGCCGAGCAAGGGTGCTGTTTTCAGATTACGATTCCATACATTATAGCGGGGAATGATGAACATGATTAATGTCCTGATTGTAGAAGATGATCCGATGGTTGCGGAATTTAACCGCAAATATATGGAGCAGGTGGAAGGTTTTCGATGTGGGGGTTGGGCTTCTTCTGTGGAAGAGGCTAAGAAGTATATAGCTGAACAAGCCATTGATTTGATATTGCTAGATGTGTATATGCAGGAAAGCAATGGCCTCGAGTTACTGTCATTCATACGGGAGACAGGCGCAAATATAGATATCATTGTCATCTCGGCTGCAAGTGACATGAACAGTGTCAAAAAAGCGATGAACTTCGGCGCGGTGGATTACTTGATTAAGCCGTTCCACTTTAACCGTTTTTTGGAGGCCCTCACGGGGTACAGAGAGCACATTAGCATCGTGCGTGAGCGTAGCCTACTTTCTCAGGAGGAGCTGGACCGACTGATTTATCATAAAAGCTTGACTAAAGACTTGGCACGGTTGCCCAAAGGTATAACTAAATCCACGCTGTCTATGATATGGAATTGTATCCAGCGGCATAATAAGGTGCTATTTTCCACCGAGGATATCGCGGAGAGTGCAGGAATATCCAGGGTGTCTATGCGCAAGTACCTGGCTTTTATGACAGAGATTGAGGCTCTTTCCATGGAAACCATATACGGTACGATAGGGCGTCCTGTTTACCAATACCGGATATTGCCACAGGCAGAAGGCATCATGAATAGTTTTATTTAAATCTTCTTTCTGATTACTTTAATTACAAAAGTGAATGATTAGTTTTAAAACCAAATAAAGCGTTTTCCAAGGTGTAGAATGGAAACATGGTCATCATTCTTCACTTTATGGAGGGAGATTTATGGAAAATGCTACGAATCAGCCTGTCATTCAAAAGGGGCAAAGATGGAGTAAAAATTTTGTAGATGGCATCAGAATACTGGGTAGGGTAAAGGTAGGAGTTATTCCTCTTCCACTCTATGCCGTGATCGCGCTGATTGTTTATGCAGCTGCAATTACTGAAAGACTTCCGAACGATCTGTTAGGCGGGTTTGCCGTCATCATGATTTTAGGTATACTGCTCAGTGATCTAGGGGCCAAGCTTCCGTTGCTTAAGCATATTGGCGGACCGGCCATTTTATCTCTAATGGTTCCATCGTTAATGGTATTTTGGAATATGTTCAGTCCATCTGCGATGGGTGCTGTACACACGCTTATGAAAACCTCGAATTTTCTTTACTTCTACATCGCATGTCTAGTAACGGGAAGTATTCTTGGCATGGATCGGAAAATGCTGATGAATGGAATTGTCAAAATTTTTGCCCCCATTATTATAGGATCTATTGCAGCTGTTGCCGTGGGGATGGTGGTGGGGATGGCTTTTGGCTATAGCGCCTATCATACATTTTTTTTCATCATCATTCCGATTATCTCCGGTGGGATTGGGGAAGGCATTTTACCGTTGTCCATTTCGTATGGATTGGTGCTGGGCAAGGATTCCGCAGTATTCGTATCTCAGTTTATCCCGGCTGCAATTATCGGGAACATTGTTGCAATCATAGGTGCGGGTGTTCTGAAGAGATTAGCAGAGAAAAATCCAAAAACTTCAGGTAACGGAAGGTTATTAAAGCTAGAGAAAGATGCGGATAAGTTAGCTCCAGCAAGTTTGGAGCAATCGATTTCTTTTCCATTGATGGGAGGAGGTCTGCTGTTAGCTTGCACTTTCTTTATTGTGGGTAAGTTGCTGGAGCCGTATCTCCATATTCCAGGTCCGATCCTCATGATTCTGGCGGCGGCATTAATTAAGTGTATTCAGATCATGCCGAACACATTGGAGCAGGGAGCTTTTCACTTGTACAAATGTATAACGGCAAGTCTGACGTGGCCCTTGATGGTGGGATTGGGTATTTTGTATGTACCTTTGGATAGTGTAGTTGGGATTTTAACGGTTCCTTATGCCATCACCTGCGCATCTGTTGTAGTTGCATTGATTGTTACCGGATACTTTACAGGAAAATGGATTCACATGTATCCCGTAGAGGCTGCTTTGGTGACTAGCTGTCGCGGTGGATTAGGGGGCACGGGAGATGTAGCCATTCTGTCTGCGTCCAATCGGATGGAGCTGATGCCTTTTGCGCAAATTGCAACACGTATTGGAGGGGCAGGCACGGTCATTTTAGCAACTTTGTTACTCCAATTATGGAGCTGATGAGTTTTATACACAGGACTGAGATTCATATCCAAATAGAGACACTGAAAGGACGGAGAAAAATATGAGCAGTTTAATAGATGAAATTAGAGAATTACACGCAGGTGGAAAAATGGAGACCTTACCAAAGAAGCCAATTGAAACGATGGAGGGGCTGTCCAAAGTTTATACGCCGGGTGTAGCTGAAATCTGTATGGAAATCGCCAATGACCCAGCCAAAGCGTATCAATTAACGATCAAAAAGAATACAGTAGCAGTCGTATCAGACGGAACCGCGGTACTTGGATTAGGAGATATCGGCCCGGAGGCCGCTATGCCTGTGATGGAGGGTAAAGCAGTGTTGTTCAAACAATTTGCAGGTGTCGACGCCTTCCCAATCTGTCTCAACACGAAGGACGCTGATGAAATTGTTCAAATTGTCAAAATGATTGCTCCTGCCTTTGGAGGTATTAATTTGGAAGATATATCTTCGCCACGCTGTTTTGAAATCGAGAGACGGTTGAAGCAGGAACTGGACATTCCAGTATTTCATGATGATCAGCATGGTACGGCAGTCGTTGTATTAGCGGGTCTGGTCAATGCATTAAAGGTATGTGGCAAAAAAATGGAGGATGTCAAAGTTGTATTTGCAGGGATCGGTGCGGCGGGTATGGCCTGCTCCCGTATGCTGCTTAAGGCAGGTGTGCGCAATCTGATTGGCGTTGATCGACAGGGAGCTATTCATCGTGACGTGGAGTACAGTAACCCGCATTGGACAGAGTATGCGAACATGACTAATCCGCACAATTTAAGTGGAAGTTTATCCGATGTGATTGTGGGAGCTGATGTGTTCATCGGTGTGTCAGGCCCGAATATACTGACTGTGGAGGATATACAGAGCATGGCAACTGATCCTATTGTGTTCGCCATGGCGAATCCGAAGCCGGAAATTGATCCGGCTGTAGCCGCACCTCATGTACGTGTGCTTGCTACCGGCCGCTCCGATTTTCCAAATCAGATTAACAATGTGCTGTGCTTCCCGGGAATTTTCCGGGGTGCTCTAGATTGCCATGCTACGACGATTAATGAGGAAATGAAACTGGCTGCCGGACTTGCCATCGCTGATGCCATCTGTCCTGAGGAGCTAAGTGAAACTTATATCATACCGAATGTTTTTAATCCGAAGGTGGTTCAAAAGGTACGGGATGCTGTCATTCGTGCTGCATGGGAGACAGGAGTGGCCAAGTCTGGTGAAGCTCCGGCTGCTACTTTACACCCGTAAAAGTTATATTCTTCACAAACTATGGTTCACAGTCTTGGCCTGATGTTCTCGATACCGCCTGATCCGTCTAGCTTCGTAGGGAATATAAAATCGTGCCAATGAGCAGGATATAACAAAGCGTAACGCTCTATGCTCTTGAAGAGCAGTTGCGCTCAATACTACACAGGGAGATTTTGAGATGGGCGAAAAAAATATTTTGGCGTATTTCAAAAGTCCTGAGGAAGCACAGGGAGCCGCTAGAAAACTGGAAGCTCTCCGGGTAGCCGATGTGTCGATAGACCGATTTAGCCGGTATCCGCGGCAGTCTACTGGCAACGCCGGATTGCCTGTATTTTCAGGACAGATTAGCAGCTTGTCCTCACTGACACAGGGCGTGGACTTTACAGATGCAACTCCAGCAATACTGGCTGCAGCTGATCCGTCCGCCAGTGGCATGAGTGATGGAGGACAGGGCGGACCGACGGGCCGTGATATTTTGTTGACTGCTGTGGTGGATGAATCCATTCATCATCAGGCGATGTCCATCGTGGAACAAGCGGGTGGAATGCTGTGAAAAGTTTGGAAGGAGTAGTGACCGATGTCCAAAAACAAACGGTTTGATAAAGTGCTGACCAAAACGGAGAAAATCAAACGCATGCAATCTGCTAAAAATGAAGATGTAGAGTTCTCGTCAGATCAGGCAGATGCTGAGGATCTAGAAGCGATCCGGCGTAGCGAAGTAGCTGACCGTCGTCAGCAGCGTATCATAATCGACAATGAGTAGAATTTAATAAGACGGGTTATCTCCATTAATAAGGATGATTTGTGGGATAGCCCGTCTTATTTGTGTTCTTTCTTCTTTCTATTCATTATCCGCTGTATGCTGTTGCACTAAAAACAAGAGGACCGGCGACGAAAGCAGTAGTCGCAGGCGTTTGATTTTCAATAATCAGTTGGTAGTTTTGTACGCCCAGAGGCGCAACGTCTACCGTTTCGACATTAAGAATAATATTGTTATCGAAGACATTGGATTCCAGTCCATAATAAATTTCCTTGCCGGCTCTCCAAATCCGTACAAGCACTCTAATATTGCCGGCACCGACAAAACGTAGTCCAATCGAGGCTTTTAACTCTACTCGGTTGTTGACAGCTCCAGGAATAGCAGGATCAATAAATACAGACGTCGTAGCAATTCCAAGTCCGGCTGGAGAAATCGGAACAGGAAGATTTATACCATTAGTGATAGGTGTAATCACACTGGCATTATAATCTAACACCGTCTTTGCCATACTAAATCACTCCTTTTCTAGTATATTGTATTGTATGTACTAGAGTTAAGGGTGCTTGGACTAAAAGAGTGGACAACATATACAAGCTCTACAAAAAATATTTTGAACTCCGATAATATTAGCTTTTTTGAACTCCTGTGCATGTATATAGTACAATGTAATGTATGCATGTGAAATGAGGAGGAAATGAAAACCATGTTGTGGAATGAAATTACAATACATACAACCGAAGAAGCCATCGAAATGATTTCGAATTTTCTGCACGAAGCAGGTGCAGGAGGGGTTTCCATTGAAGAATCCGGTTCGCTCAACAAGCCACGGGATACGTCCTATGGACAGTGGTATGATCGGCCTTTGAACGACATACCTGAAGGACAAGCGATCATCAAAGGCTATTTTGCCGAAGAAGTGGACATGGGTAGTATTCGTTCGCAGATTGAGCCGCGCGTCGAAGAATTGAGAACTTTCGATATTGATCCTGGTGAGGTTCAGTATGAACTGAAAACAGTTGATGAGGATGACTGGGCAAATGCTTGGAAGCAATATTTCAAGCCTTTGCGTGTGTCGGATCGTCTGACGATTAAACCCACTTGGGAGGACTATGAGCCTGCGAGTGAAGAGGAAAAAATCATTGAGCTGGACCCTGGTATGGCCTTTGGGACCGGAACGCATCCTACGACATCCCTTTGTCTGAGAACGCTGGAATCTGTAATTAAGGGCGGGGAAGAAGTCATTGATGTCGGCACGGGTTCCGGTATTTTGGCCATTGGAGCTGTAAAGCTGGGAGCGAAGCATGTACTTGCCTTGGATCTGGACCCGGTGGCAGTATCCAGTGCGCGGGAAAATACGCGTCTGAACGGACTGGAGGAACGCATTACCATTAAAGAAAGTGATTTGCTATCCGTGCTTAATGCAAGCGATCCAACGCTGGGTATCCAGTTACCGGTCAAGCTGGTGGTAGCTAATATATTGGCAGAGATTATTTTGCTGTTCATTGATGATGTATATAAAGCCCTGGAACCAGGTGGTATTTATATTGCTTCAGGGATTTGGAAGAACAAAGAAGAAGTTGTCGAAACTGCATTGAAGGCAGCTGGCTTTGAGATTGCCGAAATAAGCCGGGATGAAGATTGGCTGGCGTTTGTGGCGAGAAAGAGGTAAGTATGGATTTTTTACAAAATATTTTTCGTGTAAATTTAAATGTTCTTCCATTTTATTTACTGGCTGTGATCATATCGTTCACGGTTCATGAGTTTGCACATGCGTATTATGCCAATAAATTTGGCGACCCTACAGCCAAGCTACTTGGGCGCGTGACTTTAAACCCGGCAGTGCATATTGACCTGCTGGGTACGCTGCTGCTGTTGATCGGAGGCTTTGGCTGGGCCAAGCCAGTTCCGGTTAATCGTGACAATTTTAGCCGTCCGCGCCTCATGGGCATTATCGTATCGGCTGCGGGTCCGCTCAGCAATCTGTTGCTTGCATTTGTTACTACTTTGATCTATGCCGTGCTCCTTCATTTTCAAGTATTGCCGGGGATGGAGAACCAACGGGTGGCTCAAGCAATCTATTTGTTTATCAATGCCCTGATCAATTTAAATCTGTTTTTGTTTATCTTTAATTTGATCCCACTGCCTCCACTGGATGGATACCGGATTGTGGAAGATGTGGCTCCCACTCCTGTACGCCGCAAACTCCAGCAGTTTGAACAGTGGTCGATCTTTATTTTTCTACTTATACTGGTCATTCCGCAGGTTCGAGCTGTAACGATTGAACCTCTTTACACGCTGGCCCAGATGATTTATATACAGTTTTTGCAGTTCTCTTTTTATATCACTGGATTATTCGGAGCCTAAGGGCTCCTTTTTTTACGAGAATAGGTAGGTATAACCTGAATGGAAGAGGGAACAGACTGGTCATACAGGCGCAAAAGATGATATGATGTTGCTTGGTGATTTATTCGGATTTTGTACGGAACGTTAGTGGATAATAGTTATTTTTAGAATGAGGATTTTGCAAAAATCCAATAAGCGACTTCCAATGAACAAGATATAGATCGAAATGGTCTAGTTCGTCTAGATATTGCACTTTGGAGCGACTGGAATTGAATTTTGCAAAATCCAGGAATAGGTGTGAGAGAGAATGCAGCGTTATTTTATTCCGGCAGAGCAATTTCTAGAAGATCACGTGATTGTTGCGGGTGAGGACGCGCGACATATCGCTAAAGTCATGCGGGGCCGTAGTGGTGACAAAATTATAGTTAGTGACGGGGTATCTAGGGAAGCGCTGGCTGCATTGGATACGATTGAGCAGGATCATGTTACGGCGACGATTATTGAGCCGCTGAAGATGACCTCTGAACCGCATGTGCAGGTCACCATCGCTCAGAGTCTTCCTAAAGGAGACAAGATGGAGACGGTGATGCAAAAATGTACAGAAATCGGAGCAACCGGTTTTGTACCGTTTTTGTCCGAGCGTACGGTCGTGCAGTATGATGCCAAAAAAGAAGGCAAGCGACTGGAGCGTTGGCGCAAGATTGTGAAGGAAGCGGCTGAACAAAGCCACCGTAACCGGATTCCAGAAATTAGCGCGCCCATGACGTGGAAAGAACTTCTGGCTTCTTTTGCTGGGTATGATTTGATATGTTATTGTTATGAAAAAGAGCAGGGTAAACAGTTACGGGATGTAATCCAGCCTTTGGCAGGACAATGGGCGTCGACGGACATGCCGCGTGTTCTGCTGGTGGTAGGCCCGGAAGGCGGCTTTACTGAAGCGGAAAGCCTGGAGGCCGAGCAGGCTGGGGCCCAGTCTACAGGACTGGGAAGACGTATTTTGCGTGCTGAGACCGCAGGAATGGCTGCATTGGCATGCATTTTATATGAGACAGGAGAAATGGGAGGGGTTTAATATGCCGTCAGTGGCATTTTACACATTGGGCTGTAAGGTAAACTTTTATGATACAGAAGCGATCTGGCAGCTGTTTAAAAATGAAGGTTATGAACAGGTGGACTTTGATGAGCAGACTGCTGATGTCTATCTTATTAATACATGTACCGTTACGAATACTGGTGATAAAAAGAGTCGTCAGATTATTCGCCGCGCGATTCGACGGAATCCAGATGCCATTGTGGCAGTGACGGGCTGCTACGCCCAAACTTCTCCTGCCGAAATTATGGATATTCCTGGCGTTGATCTCGTTATCGGGACTCAGGATCGGGACAAAATCATTCCGTTCGTACAGGAAATTCAAGAAACGCGTCAACCGGTGAACGCCGTGCGCAATATTATGAAGACGCGTGTATTTGAGGAAATGGATGTACCTGATTTTGCTAATCATACTCGGGCCTTTTTGAAAATTCAGGATGGTTGCAATAACTTCTGTACCTTCTGCATCATTCCGTGGTCGCGGGGTCTATCCCGTAGTCGTGATGCTGCGAGTATTATTGCACAGGCGCGTCAACTGGTTCACGCAGGCTACAAGGAAATTGTACTCACAGGCATCCACACTGGCGGTTATGGTGACGACATGGATAATTATGACCTATCTGATCTGTTGTGGGATCTGGAGAAGGTGGAAGGGCTGGAGCGTATCCGTATCAGTTCGATTGAAGCCAGCCAGATTGATGAAAAAATGCTTGATGTACTGAACCGTTCCACCAAGCTGGTTCGTCATTTTCATATACCGCTTCAGGCGGGGGACGACACCGTGTTGAAACGGATGCGTCGCAAGTACACCACAGAAGAGTTTTATAACAAAATGCTTATGATTCGCAAAGCAATGCCAGATGTAGCGATTACAACGGATGTGATTGTCGGCTTCCCTGGGGAGACGGATGAAATGTTCCGCAATGGCTATGAGCTGATGAAAAAAATCGGTTTTTCGGAAATGCACGTGTTCCCGTACTCCAAGCGCAGTGGAACTCCTGCGGCGCGTATGGAGGATCAGGTGGATGAGGACGTGAAAAATGCACGAGTGCATGAGCTGATACAACTGTCAGAGCAAATGCAACTGGCGTATGCTGAGAAGTTTGTAGGTCAGGTGCTGGAGGTCATTCCGGAAGTTGCCCCGAAAGGGACCGAAGATAGCGGCATACTTCATGGATATAGTGACAATTATATTCAACTGGCGTTTGAAGGTACTGAGGATCTGGTTGGCAAGGTATGCCGCGTGAAGCTGACGAAGGCAGGCATTAATGAAAGTGAGGGCCAATTGGTCCGCGTACTGGAGAATGGGCTGCAAACAGCTCTGTAAGAACAAAAAAAAGCCTGAACAGGCAATAGAGATGGCAAACAAGGATTTCGCCTTTCCTTACAGAGAGGACGGAATCCTTGTTGCGCAAGGAAGGGAGATTACAGGATGGCGGCAAAAAAGGAAATTTCCGCAGGCGGCGTTGTGTTTCGCAAACAGGGGGAGCAGCTTGAAATTCAGCTCATTACAGACCGATATGGCAAGGTATCCTTGGCTAAAGGGAAAATGGAGTTGGGAGAAACAATCGAACAGACGGCTTTACGTGAAATTCGTGAGGAAACAGGGTTGAACGGGCGAATTATCCAACATGTAGATATGATTGCCTATACGTATCAGCATCCGGAATTTGGGGAAGTGGATAAAGAAGTACACTATTATCTTGTAGAGGCACTGGATGGGGATTTACAGGCGCAGATCGAAGAAATTAAAGGAGTTGCGTGGCATACACCTGAGGAAGCATGGCGTCTCCAGCGCCAGGGTGGATATGACAATAATGATGTCATTTTAAGCAAGGCGCTGTCCATGCTAGGAATTAACGTTTGATTCTGTGTGGAGATATACGATCCTCTAAACGCATCCACACAGGTAGATAGCAGAGAGGCAAGACCAGCAGAGAGCTAATAACGTTAAACAGGGTTTGGGCATGGGCTACCTTGGCTCCGGGCTCGGTAGATATCCAGGCGGCGGCCATTTCCAGCCCAGGGATCAACGGCATAAAGAGCAATGCTCCGCCTACGTTCAGCAGCACGTGGGACCAGGCCACAAATTTGCCGGACACGCTGCCGCCAACAGCGGCAATCAGAGCGGTTACGCAGGTGCCTACATTGGAGCCGATGACGATGGCGATCCCCACATCGGCTGGCAAGGCACCCGCAGCGGCAAGGCTGATCGCCATGCCAATGACGGCTGCACTACTGTGAATCAGTGCGGTCAGGCAGGCTCCAGCAGCGAAGGCCCACCACATGTTGGCCGCAGCGTGGTCAAGAAACCAGCGGAATAGTCCGGCCTGCTCAATCCAGGGGCCGACCGTTTGCATTACGCGGATACCTGCCAGAATTAGCGAAAATCCAGCAAAGACGAGGCTGATATATTGTACAGCCTGCGGACGGCTAAGCCCATTGGAGCCGGATGAAGCTCCGGCGGACGCATACTGGCGACCGGGGATAGCTTCACCCCACAGGACGGCAGTGCTCCAGCATAGCAGTGAGCCGCAGAGCAGCGGAACAGCCAGCATGCCAAGCTGGAGCCCCATCAGCTCGGTGGTCAGGCAGGTGCCGATATTGGTGCCGAGAATGATGCCGAGCGTGCGGCCGTAGGTCAACAGCCCAGCGTTGACCAGTCCGATCGTCAGCACCGTTACGGCGGTGCTGCTTTGCAGCAAGGCGGTAATGCCTGAGCTGAACAGCATGCCCCGCCAAGGGGAAACTGTGGCGCGGTTCAGCCAGCGGGTGAGGAAGGGACCGGCCAAATGCCGGAGAGCTGCTTCCATCAGCTTCATCCCGCCCAAAAAAATAAACAGCCCGCCGCACAGTGGGAGTATAACATGTATAAACACGGGCATAGCCCCCTTTTCTAGGTGAAAATACTTATGTAACAGCCTATGATCTGTCGGGGACAGCCATGACAAGCATGGCTGAGCTCTTTTTTACGGAACGATAATTTTGTAGTATCTTCGCAAGCTTTAAAAGCGTGACGTCGATATAAAGACGGGCAGTAGCGGAGCGGTTCATTTGAATCTGGAGAAGCGCCAGCGTTCGCCTTTGCAACGGGATTCTTACCTTTAAATGTGTTACCTAATCCCAAGAATCCCGTTGCAACAGCGATCGTAAGATCAAATGAATCGCGGAGCCGCGCCCCATCGAACACCGCACTTTTAAGGGCTTTGAGTAACTTAAGAATAGGAGTGAAGGATTTTGCCTTCAGTAATATTAGAACGCAGCCGTAAAAAAAGACTGGAGCACGCACACCCTTGGGTGTTTAAAAACGAAATAGCCAAGATCGAAGGGGACCCAGAGGCAGGCGATTTGGTCAGTATCGTTAACCATCAGGGGCGTTATTTGGCGACAGGTTACTATAATCCAGCTTCACAAATTACAGTGCGTGTAATGTCCTACGAGCCGCTGGAAGCAATGGATCAAAACTTTTTTGCCCAACGCTTTCGCAAATGTCTGGAGCACCGCGAACGTTTTGTGACCGGGGGAGACGCTTATCGGTTGGTGTACGGCGAGGCTGATTTTTTGCCTGGACTGATAGTAGATCGATTTGGTGATGTGTTAGTCGTGCAGTTGTTAACGCTTGGCATGGATCGGCGCAGGGAAGAAATCAGGGATGCGCTCGTTGAAGTAGTGGGTCCTGTTGGTATATATGAGCGCAGTGATGTATCCATCCGTGAGCTGGAAGGATTGGAACAAACGAAGGGTCCTTTGTACGGTGATTGCCCGCGTCATGTGGTGGTGACGGAAAATGGCCTGCAAATCAAGGTTGATATCGTAGAGGGCCAGAAGACGGGGTATTTCTTTGACCAGCGTGAAAATCGTGCGGCTATAGCACCGTTGATGACAGGTTGGGGAGCACGTAGTGGAATTACGCTACAAGAAGTAGCTGCAGACTCAGGGGATGCGGGCACTACGGTCATGAAGCCAGTGAATAAAAGTGGTAAGGTTGTTGAATTTCCATTCTGGGACGGCGCAACCGTATTGGAATGTTTTTCACATACGGGAAGCTTTACGCTCAATGCCTGTAAACATGGTGCTAAAAAAGTAACTTGTCTTGATATTTCTGAGCATGCGATTGAAAGTGCGCGGGATAATGTCAAGCTGAACGGTTTTGAGGAACGCGTTGAGTTTGTCGTCGACGATGCTTTTCAATATTTGCGCAATCAAGTGAAGGGTGTAGAGGAACGCAATGCACGAGCCGGGGGCAAAGGAGATACATCCAAGCCGCTGACAGCAGGTGGCGGACGCACCTTTGACGTGGTCATTCTTGATCCGCCAGCCTTTGCCAAAACGAAGAACGCTGTCAAAGGAGCTACACGTGGATATAAAGATATCAACCTGCACGGGATGAAGCTGGTCAATGAGGGCGGCTATCTAGTGACAGCGAGCTGCTCGTTCCATATGCGGCCAGAGTTGTTTTTAGATACCATTAAGGAAGCGGCGGCAGATGCCGGCAAAATCCTTCGTCTGGTAGACTGGAGAGCGGCTGGTAAAGACCATCCTCAAATTTTGGGTGTGGAGGAAGGCCATTACTTGAAATTCGCCATCTTTGAGGTGCGCAGCCGGACACAGCTGTAGGTTTCATACAAGGTCAAAGTCAATCGCCTTTTTGGTGATTAAATAGGTAAAATAGACTCGTTTAGATATAAATCAGTCCTGTAGAGAAGGCGTGCACCAAGCCAATCTGCGGGACTGATTTGTTTTTTTTAGAGAGAGGAAGAATTGCTACAACATGGCAAACGTACGTTCTTTTCTCCCTTGCCTGATATGCTATACTGTTTAATAGAATGTTGTTCGTTGGAAAGGAGGCCGCATCATGTCGGTCCGCTTGTTGATTGGCCGCTCTGGGAGTGGTAAAAGTACGTTAATCCGCAATGAAATGACGTCTATGTTACGCGAGGAGCCGCTAGGTAAGCCTATGCTGTTACTTGTACCGGAGCAATCGTCATTTGCTTCTGAGCATGCGTTACTTACAGAAGCCGGAAACGGTATTCAGGGGTCGGTGCGCGCCCAAGTGATGGGATTTCATCGTCTTGCCTATTTAGTTATGCAGGAAACCGGGGGTTCAGCACTGGTGCCTGTAACGGAAGAAGGCAAGAAGATGCTTTTATATAAAATTATTCGTCGTCGCAAGGATGAACTGAGTTTGTTTAAGGATTCGGGAGACCAGCTCGGCTTTGTGGATCGGTTGAATACATTGTTTACGGAGCTAAAGCAGTATGGAAATGATACTCGGTCTGTACCGGAGCAACTGGAGCGAATGAACGCTGCTGGAGAGTCAACTCCGATTTTGCGCGGCAAGCTCAAAGATATCAGTCTAATCTATGAGGATTTTGAACGAGAGCTGACGCTTAAATATATTGACGGTGAAGATACGCTGCGCATGCTGGCAGAACAGATTGCTCAGTCTTCCCTTGTGCGTGGGGCAGATATTTGGATGGATGGCTACCGCAGGTTTACACCACATGAATACAAGGTGGTGGAGCAGCTTATGCTGCACGCTTCTTCGTTGACGGTGGCGCTGACTTGCAGCCGCAGCTACGAGAGCGGGCAGCTTCCGCATGAGCTGGATTTGTTTCATCCTTCAGCGGCTACGTATGTAAAGCTCAAAGGAATGGCAGACGAGCTGATGGTAGAGACGCAGACACAATTACTACGCCCTGATCCGCTGCCGAGATTTAAGGAGCGTCCGGCGTTGGCATATTTGGAGGCTAACTTTGAACATCATACAGGGTTACGGAATCAGGAACAACGGATGCGGCAGCAAAAGCTACGAGAGCAATGGGCAGAAAAGCAGCCAGAGGGAATAAAACTGTACACTGCGGCTAATCGCCGTGCAGAGCTGGAAGGGGCTGTACGCGAAATGCGCCGTCTGGCCCGAGATGAAGGCGCGCGTTATCGGGAGATGGCTCTGTTTGTGCGTCATATTGAAGATTATGAGCCATGGGTGGAACCGATATTCAAACAATATGAGGTTCCAGTATTTCTGGATCAGAGGAGAAGTGTATTGCATCATCCCTTAGTGGAATTGATTCGGGCTTCACTGGATATCGTGCAGCGTCGTTGGCGATATGAGGATGTATTCCGTGCGGTCAAAACAGACCTTCTCCTGCCGCTGGATGGTCGGGTGAGCCGTGAGGAGATGGACCGTTTAGAAAACTATGTACTAGCCTGCGGAATACAAGGCAGCCGTTGGACAGACAGTCGCCCGTGGCAGGCTGTGCCCAGCTTGTCACTGGAGCTGGAGGAGCAGGAACGGAACCGTAGGCGGGATGAAACGTTGGATTTGATGGAACTGTGCCGGGATGTGATCGTGACGCCTTTACGTGCGTTTGAGAAACGTGTGGGCAAGGCACGAACTGCACTTGAGAAGTGTGAAGCGGTATATCTGTTACTGGAGGATGCAGAAATCGGCCACAAGCTGGACGCCTTCATTCATCAGGCAGAGGAATCAGGAAAACCTGAGCAGGCGAAAGAGCATCGTCAAGTATGGGATGCAGTGCTTGAACTACTGGATCAAATCGTCGAAATGATGGGTGACGAGAGGCTGGATACCTCTTTGTTTGCGGGTGTGCTGGAAACGGGATTGGCTGAGTTTCGTATGGGACTTGTTCCGCCAGCTCTGGATCAGGTTCTAGTCGGAAACACGGACCGTACACGTGTGTCCGGTATTCAACATGCTTTTGTGCTAGGTATGAACGAAGGTGTGATGCCGGCTGTGTTCCATGAGGACGGTGTGCTGAATGAGCAGGAGCGTACGGCATTAAACGAACGAGGCGTAGAGCTGGCGCCGGATATGACAAGACGTTTGTTGGACGAACGTTTTCTCGCTTATACAGCCCTTACCTCAGCCGGTAAAAGCCTGTGGATGAGCTATGCAGTGACCGATGAAGAAGGGAAGTCGTTGCTGCCGTCTGAGTTAGTACGACATGTGCGGCACCTGTTTCCTAGTCTGGACGAACGTCCACTGGCTGGATACCCTTTGCCAGGGGATGCTTGGACGACGCAATGGGAGTATGCTTCTCATCCGTCCGAGGCTTTGCCGCAGCTCATTGCGCAATTACGACATTGGCGACGTGGCGGTGACATTTTATCTCCTTGGTGGGAGGTATATAACTGGTATGCAAGCCAGCAAGGGCGTGAGAAGGACAAGCTACGTCAGCTGTTGACGTCACTTTTTTACGAGAACCATGCCGAAATGCAGAAGGAAACGAGCCGCCGTCTGTACGGCAGCAAGCTGCGTACCAGCGTATCTCGTATGGAACGTTTTGTGGCATGTCCATTTTCGCACTTTGCCTCTCACGGTCTTCGTTTGAAGGAACGTCAAATGTATCGCCTGAAAGCCCCGGATATCGGACAATTATTCCATGCCGCGCTTGGAGAGATGGCGATCAATTTGCGTAAACGCAATGTTAGCTGGGGCAGTCTCAGCACGGAGGAATGCCGCCAAGAGGCGGAAAGTACAGTGGAGCGTTTGGCACCTCGTCTGCAAGGCGAGATTTTAATGAGCTCCAAGCGGTATGGCTACATTTTGCGCAAATTGAAAGACATCGTGAGCCGTGCTTCGTTGATTTTAGGTGAACATGCGCGAAGAGGTAGTTTTGAGCCGATTGGGCTGGAGTTAGACTTTGGACCGGGTCAGCAGCTTCCTCCGTTAAGCTTCCGGTTAGATAACGGCGTTGTGATGGAAATTGTCGGACGGATTGACCGTGTAGATGTGGCAGAGGGAGAAAAGGGATTACTTTTGCGTGTCATCGATTACAAATCTAGCCAAAAGGATCTCAAGCTGCATGAAGTGTACTATGGCCTGTCCTTGCAAATGCTCACCTACCTGGATGTGCTGCTGAATGCGGCGGAGGAATGGTTGGGCGAGACAGCTTATCCAGCGGGTACACTGTATTTTCACGTCCACAATCCGATGCTGCAGTCGCTTAACGGTCTTAGTGCAGAACAGGCCCGTCAGGAGCTTTTGAAACGTTTTAAGATGAAGGGATTATTGCTCGCGGATCGGGATGTAGTTGGGCAAATGGATACAGCATTGGACAAGGGATATTCCTCTATTTTACCTGTTGCGGTGAAAGCAGACGGCAGTTTTTATAGCAGTGCTTCGGTTGCTTCGCCGGAACAGTGGGACAGCCTGCTAGCTTCGGTACGTCATAATATTCGGACGATTGGTACACGGATGACAGAGGGCGATGTGGCCATTGAACCTTATCGTATCCAGCAAGAGACGGCATGTACCTTCTGCTCTTTTAAGCCTGTTTGTCAATTTGACGACAGTCTGGAGGGCAGTGGCTACAATCAATGGGGTAAACCAGGGAAAGATCAGATCTGGAATCTGCTGGGTCATACACAGGAAGGGAAAGGAGGAATGGACCAATGATAAGCACGTCAAATACTAAAGGCATGCCGAAGCCGGAAGGCAGTATGTGGAGCGATGACCAGTGGCGTGCAATTTCGGAATCTGGTAACAACATGCTGGTCGCGGCAGCGGCAGGGTCTGGTAAAACTGCGGTACTCGTAGAGCGTATTATTCGTAAAATCGTCGATCCCCAGCTCGGCTTCAGTGTGGATCGGTTACTGGTAGCGACCTTTACGAAGGCTGCAGCCGCCGAAATGCGTCAACGGATACGCGAAGCGTTGGAACGTGTACTGGAACAGGAACCGGAAAGTGAGCATGTACGCCGCCAGCTATCGTTGCTGAATAGGGCCTCGATTACGACGCTTCACTCATTTTGTATGGAGGTCATCCGCAGGCATTATCAGGCCATTCCCCTTGATCCCGGTTTTCGGATTATGAATGAGCATGAGACAGAATTGCTGCGTCAGGAGCTCCTAGAAGAACTGTTTGAGGAGAAATACGAGGCTCATGATGAAGGCAGTACATTCCGCAGACTGGTCGACTGGTTTAGTGGAGAACGCACCGATGATGCAATGTACGTGCTTGTTCAGCGGCTGTATGATTTTTCTCAAAGTCATCCTTGGCCAGAACATTGGCTGCGGGAGACAGCGGCAGCATTTCGTGTACAGGATGTAGCCGCTTTGGGAGAGACTCCCTGGGTTCGCAGCATTTTGGCGGATGCTGCACTTTCATTGCGCGGCGCAGCGAGCTTGCTGGAACAGGCGCATGAAACAGCTATGCAGCCCGGCGGTCCTGCGCCTTATGCCGTGACGTTGCAAGAGGATGCGGCGATGGTGAAGGGATTGCTACAAGAGCTGGAGACACAGCCATGGGCATCTCTATATGATCATTTTCAGACAGCTTCCTTCGGTAAGCTCAAGCCCGTCAAAAAAGATCAGACCGAGCCTGCATTGCAGGAACGGGTTAAAACGCTGCGCGAAGCAGCCAAAAAAATGATTACAGATATGAAGGCTTCCCTGTTTGGCAGGAGAGCAGAAGCCTATTGGGAGGAGTTGCACGCCGCGGCTCCGCTGATGGACGAATTGGTAGAAACCGTGATTGTATTCGGGGAACGATTTCAACAGCACAAGCAGTCAAAAGGGCTGGTGGACTTCGGGGATTTGGAACATTATTGCCTGAAAATATTACGACATCCCGATTCTACTCCGTACAAGCTACTACCTTCCGACGCTGCGCTCGAATACAAGGCGCAATTCGACGAGGTGCTGCTGGATGAGTATCAGGATACGAATACCGTACAGGAAGATATCGTCAGGCTGGTATCACGGGAGGAACCGGGTAACCGTTTTATGGTGGGCGACGTGAAACAGAGTATTTATCGGTTTCGGCTGGCGGAGCCGGGTCTGTTTTTGAATAAGTATCAACGGTACGGCATGCAAGAGCAGGAAGATGGCTTATTAATTGATCTGGCGCGTAATTTCCGCAGTCGGGAGGAAGTTGTCGATGCGGTCAATTTGGTGTTCCGCCAGATTATGAGTGTGGATGTGGCGGAAATTGAGTACGATGAACGAGCATGGCTGGTACACGGCGCATCCTATCCCGACCAGTCGGATCAAGACCCTGCATCTGTATATGCACCTGAGCTGCTGTTAGTTGATAAGGGTGGACATGGTCTTTCTGAGGCTTCGGAGCTGTCCGAAACGGGGGACGAATCTGCTTTACAGGAAAGTGAGCTGGCTGAGCTTGTGGAGTTAGAAACGGCACAGTTAGAGGCTCGTGCGATCGCGCAACGGATTAAAGAACTGACCGGAGATACTGGACAACCACTGTTGATTTACGACAGAGGATTAAAAGCGATGCGTCCGGCAGTCTACGGCGATATCGTCATTTTGCTTCGTTCGGCAAGCGTGTGGGCCCCCCTAATTGTGGAGGAACTGCGGCTTGAGGGCATTCCGGCCTCCGGGGAGCAGACGACAGGCTTTTTTAAAGCAACGGAAGTTGAGGTAATGTTGTCTCTACTGCATATTATTGATAATCCGCAGCAGGACATCCCGCTTGCATCAGTGCTTCGTTCGCCGATTGTCGGCTTGACCGAAGATGAACTGGCACAAATTCGGTTGGAGAAGCCGGATGGATTGTTTTATGGCGCATTGCTGGCGGCGGCTGAGGCTGACCCACTGGAAGAAAGCGAAAAAGGGATTTCAGCTGACATCATGGAGTTGGATCTTTTCCCAGAGGACTCTTTATCTTCATCTGACTTTGGTAATAGAAATGATGGGAATACGTTGTCTGCCCGACTACGTTCATTTTTGCGTAATTTGGAAGCCTGGCGGCAGGAAGCCAGACAAGGCAGCTTAAGTGCATTGATTTGGAATGTGCTGGAGGAAACAGGATATCTGGATTGGGTCGGTGGACTGCCTGGCGGCTCACAGCGTCAAAGCAATTTGCGGGCGCTATATGACCGAGCGAGACAGTATGAGACTTCTACGTCCAACCGAGGATTGTTCCGATTTCTGACCTTCATTTCCCGTCTACGGGAGCGAGGCGGTGATTTAGGATCAATTAGCGGAGGGACTGAACCTGATCAGGCTGTCCGCATTATGACCATTCATAAGAGTAAAGGACTTGAATTCCCTATCGTGTTTATTGCCGGGACAGCAAAAATGTTCAATCAACAGGATCTCAATGCGCCGTTTCTTATGCACAAGGAGTTGGGGTTTGGTCCTAAATATGTGGAGGAACAAAATCGTGTCAGCTACCCTACGCTGCCTAATTTAGCGATCCGCCGACGCTCACAGCTGGAGCTATTGGCTGAGGAAATGCGGGTGTTATACGTGGCGCTTACACGTCCGCGCGAAAAGCTGATTATGACCGGAACTGTGAAGGATCTCGCTTCGCGCGCAGCGGGTTGGGTACGTGCCAAAGAACATACGGAAATTGTCTTACCAGACTATATGCTGGCGGCAGGCCGCAGCTATCTGGACTGGGTAGGTCCCGCTTTGATTCGGCATCCTTCTGCTACTTTGTTGAGGGAAGCGGCAGGTGATCAGGATGGGTACTATCACAGGCTGGAACATATGCCGGGAACAGACTGGTTATTTAAAATCGTGGCCTCGGAAACACTTTCCGGCTCTCGTGTGAACTCGGATCATGAGGAGGAGGTGTCGGGTGAAGAGCGCCAAAAGAAGACAGAAGCACTGAGAAATGCAGAGCTAGTCGACTTGAACGAAGAGAGTGAAACGGATATTGAAGCTGCTCTTTCCTGGACCTATCCGTATGAGCGGGCTGGCAAGACAGCAGCCAATACATCGGTTACTGAGATGAAAAGATGGCTGGAAATGCAGGAGATGGGTTCGGACGATTGGCTCAATCTATCTACCTCCCTACTAGCAGAGTTACCGGAGGATCAGGAGGATTCTCACACTGGGGGAAGTCAATTACACTTGCGCAGACCTAAGTTTATGGGGAATCAGCGACTGACTCCAACGGAACGAGGAACAGTCTATCATACGTTGATGCTGCATTTGCCACTAGATGGGGGGATGAGCGCCGAAGTTATTGAGGAAACCAAGGCTCGTTTGCTCAATCAGCGTATGTTACTGGATGTTCATGCAAAGGCGCTAGATACGGATAAAATATTACGCTTTTTCACTAGTGAGTTGGGTAGCAGAATGCTGGGGGCATCCCATGTTCAACGTGAGCTTCCATTTACTTATACCATGTGGGCAACCGATTACTGGAATCACAGCTTACCATCCGTGCTGCCAGGACAAGAAACAGATTCGGAAGGTGGACAGGACGGAGATAAAGTGCTGATGAATGGGATTATTGACTGTCTATTTGAAACTCCCGATGGATTCGTGCTGGTAGATTATAAAACAGATCGGATATCTGAATACCGTACACTGTCCCATTTAACAGACCAATATCGATTTCAATTGGAGCTGTATGCCCGTGTGATCGAAGAGATTACAGGCAAAAAGGTTGCTGAGAAGTGGTTGTATTTTTTAGAAGCTGGAGAGAGTGTACGGCTGTAGTTATATAGATAGGGAGAGGAGGAATAGCATGCGGATTTTGCATACAGGTGATTGGCATTTGGGCCGCACGTTGGAAGGACGCAGCCGTTTGAAGGAGCAGGAGGCGTTTTTGGAAGAATTGGCGAAAATGGCTGACGATCAGCAGGCCGATTTGATTATGATGGCTGGAGACGTATACGACTCAGTCAATCCTTCGGCCGCAGCCGAGCAATTGTTTTATGAAACGTCTGCCCGTCTTACGGCTGGAGGAAGACCACTAGTCGTCATTGCGGGCAATCATGATCAGCCGGAAAGGGTATCCTCGGTCACACCGCTGGTGAGCGGGCGCGGAATTACATTGCTGGGACTGCCCCATGGGGAAGCGGTACGCGTTCATACACCGCGAACGGGTGAAATGGCATGCATTGCAGCTTTGCCATATCCCTCCGAGTCTCGTCTGAACGAGCTATTGTCTGAAGACGGAGATGAAATAGTATTGCGCGAGGCATACAGCCGCCGTGTGGGCTTGCTGATGTCACAGCTGGGTACAGCATTTCGGCCTGACACCGTTAATTTGTCGATGAGCCATATTTATGTGCTCGGCGGGCTGGAGTCGGACTCGGAACGCCCGATTCAGGTCGGGGGGGCGTATACCGTAGATCCGTCTGCTTTGAGCATTGGGGCTCAGTATACGGCTCTAGGACATTTGCATCGTCCCCAATATGTGAAGGGAGACGGGCTGATGCGTTACAGTGGCTCTCCGCTGGCTTATAGCTTTTCTGAAGCCGGACAAGCCAAATCGGTTACGTTAATTGACGTGGTTGCTGGCAAGCCTGCTCAGGTCGAGGAACTGTACATTACCAGTGGACGCCCATTAGTGAGGTGGCGCGCACGGGGAGGTCTAGAGGAAGTATATCGCTGGCTGGACGAAGGGCTGGATGCCGATGCCTTTATTGATCTGGAAATTACGCTGGATGAAGCGATGTCGATGGGAGATATTCAGCGGCTGCGCAAAAGCCGTGAAGGCATCATTCATATTCGCCCAATGTATCCAGAAATGGCTGCCGCACAGCTGGAGCACCAACGATCAGAACTGCCAGTGCATGAGTTGTTCCGGGCATTCTATCAGCGGCAGACAGGTGGAGCACAGCCGGATGACGGATTAGTGCAGTTGTTTCTGGAACTGGTGGAACAGGATGATGCAAGAGACCACGCTGAGGAGGATGACGCATGAAACCAATCCTTCTAAAACTGGCGGGGTTGCAAAGCTACCGGGAGTCGCAGGAAATTCGTTTTGACGATTTGACCGAAACTGGACTGTTCGGGATATTTGGCCCAACGGGTAGTGGAAAATCAACGCTGCTGGATGCCATTACGTTGGCTATGTACGGTAAAGTGGAGCGGGCAGTTAATGGTACACAAGGCATTATGAACCATGCTGAGGATACGTTGTCTGTTGCATTTACGTTTGAATTAATGTCAGCTCAAGGGCCTCGTCGTTACCGTGTAGAACGACGTTTCAAACGTGCTGGAGGCGTATCGGTTAATAATACGCTTAGCCGTTTTATTGCGTTAACAGAGGATGGCGAAGAAGTGCTTGCCGATAAGGTGCAGGATGTGACGCGCTGTGTGGAGGAGTATATCGGCCTAAAAATGGACGATTTTACACGAGCTGTTGTATTGCCGCAGGGAAAGTTTGCGGAATTCTTGTCCTTAAAGGGCAGTGAACGTAGACAGATGCTACAGCGTTTGTTCCATCTGGAGAAGTACGGAGATCAACTTGCACAGAAGCTAAGCCGTCGTGTGAAAGATAACGATAGCGCACTGAAAGCGTTAGAGGCGGAGCAGCAAGGGTTGGGGGATGCGAGTGCTGAAGCGCTTGAACATGTAGAGTTGCGTCTCAAAGAGGCGATTGCCAATGCAGAAGCTTCGCGTCACGAGCTAGAGCGTGTCTCACGTGAATCGGAGGTGCTAAACAAAACCCGTGAGCTGGTCATCGAGCTCAGCCAAAGATCGAACGAGCTGGAGCAGTTGGCAGCACAGGAGCCGGGCATTACTTTGCTGGAGCGCAAGCTTCGACAAGCAACTGCAGCCGAGGCATTGCTGCCTGCGCTGACGGATTGGAAGGAAGCCATTGCTGAAGCAGAAAAACGGCAAAAGGCTGCCGAAGAAATGGAAGTCCTGGCCGCTACCGCACAGGAGGCTGCGCTTGTGTCTTCGCAAGCAGATGAACAGGCCCGGCAAGCACTCAGTGCCGAAGAACCGAAGCTATTGCTTCGGATCGACCAACTAGAGCAGGCGCTTCAACTGGAGCGTGATACGGAAGCGTTGCGCACCGAACGGGAACGTCTGGCGGCCGAGCTTGTGCAAAGCGAACAAACCCTTGCTGAACATGCAGAAGGACTCGCAAAGGAACAAGAGCTACAGACGCGAGGCTTGAAGCGACAGCAGGAGCTTCAACAAGAGCTAAAGCAAAATGAAGTGCGGGCAGATGAGCGGCGTATGCTGCAAGAGGCCGTGCAACGGTTGCAACAGCTGGAAATCGCGAATGAGCAATTGCGTGAAGCTGAACTGGAGTACGCCACTCAGGAGAAACGGCTTGCGCAAGCTGACGAACGTCTAAAGCTGACGGACCAGGAGACACGGGAGACGGAGGCACGGCGTTCAGCCCTTGCTGCACAGGCAGCTGATGGCATTGAGGCATTGCTGACGCTGGAGGCAGAAATCACCGCCGATATGTCGTCACTGGCCTCCGAGGAAGAGCAACTGCGCCACGAGCTCCGTGCCGAGGAGCTGGGCCGTCTCGCTCAGCATCTCGCTGCCGAGTTGCGCGAAGGCGAGCCGTGCGCAGTGTGCGGCTCGCTGCATCATCCCGCGCCTGCCGTCGTCGCGGCGCATAGCGCGGATGCCGCTGCGCCAGATGAGTTGCACCGCCTGCGGCTCGGTTTGCAGGAGCTGCGCCTCACACTGCGCCAGCAGTTGCACGAGCAGCGCAGCTTGCTGGCGCAGCCTGCCAACGCAGACAGCGGCGCAGCTGCCACGGGCGAGCCTTTCACGCCTGCGGCAGCACCAGCAGAGCCGCGCGGTGCCGCCGCTTGGGCGGAGCGCTGCACGGCGCTGGAGCGTGCTGCGGCAGAGCTAGCCGCACGTGCGCATACGCTGCCTGCCGAGGCACAGGCGCTGCGCGAGGCAGACGCCGCCGGACAGCAGCGGCGTATCCGTGCTGCCGCCGAGCAGGAGGCAGCAGCTGCAGCGCTGACGCAGGCAGGCAGCAAGCGCGAGGCATGCACCACGCGCAGCGAGGGACTGCGCGCCGAATGGGCGGCGCAGCTAACGGATGTCGCTCCGAGCGAAGCTGCGGAGCGTTACCGCGCCATGCAGGAGCGCGACGGGCGTGCGGAAGAGCTGCGGTCCCGGCTGGAGACGAGTGTGACCTTCCTCGAAGGAAAGGCGGAGCGTGTTCAACAGATACAGCAGAGTATCATCGAGGAGGACAAAATCATTATTGCCCGCCGTACAGGGCTCCAAAGCAAAGATGATTCGCTTCGTGAAAAGTTAGCACAGCTCCGAAAGTGGGTTGGAGATGGCCAAGCGGCTTCATTGCTGGAAGAAGCGACCTCGCGACTGTTGGGACTGAAAAACGGAGCCGAAGCCGCGGCACGCCGCCGTACCGAAGCGGAAGAACGCAAGCAGCAAGCCGTTCATGCTTCACTGATTGCCCGGCAGGCCTCCGACTCGGCAGAAGAAAGACGTCAGATGGCAGAGTCCCGTTGGGGCAGCCGTCTGGAAGCATCCTCCTTCGCTACGGAAGCAGAGGTCATGGAATGCTGCCTGGGACCGGAAGAAGCCGCACGCTATGAGCGTGAAGTGAGTTTGCATCGAGAACGGGAAAAAGAGCTGTCTTCCCGCTTAAAACATGTCGAAGAGCAGCTGAATGGAGCAACGGTAACAGAGGAACAGTGGGAAACGGCCACTGCACAGCTACGTGATTGCCGTGCACGCGACGAAGAGGCGCTTCAGAATCGCGCCAAGGCTGAGCGTGATTTAGAGGACTTGCAGCATCGGCACGTCCGCTGGATGAAGCTGGAGTCCAATCGTGTACATTTGCGTAGCGAAGCGGAAAAAATGTCCAAGCTCCAGTCTGTTTTTCGCGGCAATGCCTTTGTTGAATATATTGCCGAGGAGCAGCTCATGCAGGTCAGTCAGTCGGCTTCACGCCGCCTGCGTTTTCTGACCAAGCAACGTTACGCGCTAGAGGTAGATTCCAGCGGTGGATTTGTCATTAGTGACGATGCCAACGGTGGGGTCAAACGTCCGGTATCGACCTTGTCCGGTGGAGAAACGTTCCTGACCTCCTTGTCGCTTGCGCTTGCGCTGTCGGCTCAAATTCAATTGCGGGGCCAATACCCTCTGCAATTTTTCTTTCTGGATGAAGGCTTTGGAACGTTGGACCCTGAGCTGCTTGACACAGTGATCACCTCACTGGAAAAGCTGCACCATGATCAATTGTCTGTTGGTGTGATTAGTCATGTGCCTGAACTACGGGCCCGTCTTCCGCGCAAGCTAGTTGTTCTGCCAGCAGAGCAGGCTGGAGGCGGCTCACGTGTGGTTATGGAAACTTTTTGAAGTAATGTGATACAGGTCACAGATACAGTTTCAAACTATTGTTATAATACAGCCAAGCCGACAAGTTAATCATACAGCACCCCGGCGGACGTATGCTGCGGAAGAAATCTTCCCATCATACGTCCGTTCAGAGGGGCTCTGCCAAGAGCTCCCGGGGTGCTTCTTTTTTTTGCAAGCCGGAATTCGCCCAATTTGATGTAGCAAATAGCCCGTTTTTGAATAACATACGGTATACATGCAAGAGCCTAGGAGGAAACAACCATGGAAAAAAGCATGACAACCGAAAAAGTTACAGCACCAGAACAGACGGATGCTAAAACACTATGTCAAAAGCATATGCATCGTTATGTATGCGTATGGGTGAAGGACGGGACAATGTATGACGGCATTGTAGAGCATGTGGATGATGAAAAGATATACTTAGCCGTTCCTATGGGTGGAGACGAGATGGAGAATGTCAATGTTAATCTCCCATATCCGCCTAATAATTGTGGCTGCGGCTCCCGTGCTTATGGTGGCTATGCGTCTTATCCTCCGTATCCGTATCCGTACCCATACCCGTATCCAGTACCTGCTTATGCATATGGGTTCCCATACGGACGCCGTCGCTTTAATCGTTTGATTCTGCCACTTGCAGCGTTGACAGCGATTAGCTTGCTACCTTATTACTAATCCTATTTCCTTAATCGCCAGACATAGTGAATTCTCTGCTCTCTCCCGCCTACAGTTCTTGTGCAGTACAAGTGACTTTAAGGCGCATCCATACATTATCACCATGCAAGGCTGCTTCTTCCATTATGAAGAAACAGCCTCTTTTTCACGTAAAACATTCTGAATATGATCCAATAATTGAAACTGTATCAGTACAGTTCAAAAATGAGGTATCCTGTTTATCCATAAACCATGGTAACATCTAGCGTGTAAAGAAACATAAGACGGAATAAGCATGTAATGAGTATGTAAAGAGCAGGTGGGAGGATATTGTGAAAAAATACGTTTCAATTTTATTGGATATAGAACTTAAAATTCGCGAGGGACAATATAAATCAGGTTACAAGCTGCCGTCGGTCCGTGAGGCTTCTGAATTATACAGGTGCAGCAAAAGCACGATTCTGCGGGCATATGCTGAACTTGAGAAGAAACACGCCATCTATTCCATACCGCAAAGTGGATACTATGTAGTGGAAAATTCGGGCGATTTACACCATAGCCATATTCAAGACTCCGTTGATTTTGCTTCGGCCTCCCCGGATTTGAATGTATTCCCTTATCTGGATTTCCAACATTGTTTGAATCAGGCTATTGACACCTACAAATATCATCTGTTCACTTATGGCGATTCGCAAGGACTGGAAACACTGCGTCATACGTTGGTTTCCCATTTGGCTGATACTCAGGTGTTTGCAAAAATGGATCGGATTATCGTTACTTCGGGTGTTCAGCAGACATTGGAGATGCTCGCTAAAATGCCGTTTCCCAATGGCAAAGAAAAGGTTTTGGTCGAGCAGCCAAGTTACGATATATATTTGCGTTTTCTGGAGGAAGAGAACATACCCGTCAGTACCATCGTCCGGACAGCGGAAGGTATGGATTTTCACGAATTGGAGAATCAATTTAAGAACGAGAGCATCAAGTTTTTTTATACCATGTCAAGATATCATAATCCATTAGGCGTCTCTTACAACACAGAGGAGCGAAAAGCGATAGCTGCCTTAGCCGCCAAATATGATGTGTACATCGTAGAAGATGACTATATGGCAGATTTGGGGGCCGATCATCTTTTTGATCCCATTTATGCATACGACCAGACGGACCATGTTATTTATTTGAAAAGCTTCTCGAAAATCATTTTCCCCGGCTTACGATTAGGAGTTGCGGTATTTCCCGAAGTCCTATTGAAGACGTTTAACACTTATAAAAGATATGTCGACACATCTATTTTGTCTCAGGCGGCGCTTGATATTTATATTAAAAATGGAATGTATGAACGCCACAAGCACACGATATGTAAACTGTATTCGGAGCGCGTTCGTGCTCTTAACAAGGCTGTGGAACGATACAATCAGGCCGGATACGTTCAGACTTCAGCTGTAACCTCAGGAGTTTATATACAGTTTAAACTGCCTCGGACGGTGAATTTGGAACGCTTGGTACAGTGTCTTTCCGCGAGGAACATTCAGGTTGTAGCTGGCAAAGGCTTTTATTTATCAGGCTATAGGGAACAAGAGAAATTTTTGCGCATAAGTATTTCGCGCGCACAGTTGGATCAAATTGATGCAGGGGTGAAAGCCATTATAGAGGAAGTTAGTAAGGGGAACTGGTATTAAGACCCTTTTTCCGTTATGATACATAAAGAAACATAAGTATAACCAAACATGGCTGTATATGTTTCTATTCAGTGTGGGAAATACATAACTTTGAATGCCGAGAGCAAGGGCTGCTTGTGTCTATTTGCTTATGATCGGCTCACTGCCAAAGGAGGGTTTTGAATGGACGATCTGTTTTTGAAAATTGTGGATGGAACCATCCCCAGCAAGAAGGTGTTGGAAACCGACAATGTGCTCGCATTTCATGACATCCAGCCTGCGGCGCCAGTACACGTGCTCATTATTCCAAAAAAATATATTCCTTCGATGAACGCTGTGACAGAGGAGGATCTTCCTCTTATCGCGGAGATTCATCGTGTTGCGGTTGAGGTTGCGAAAAAGTTAGGAATTGCCGAGTCTGGCTATCGGTTGATTAACAACTGTGGCCCGGATAGTGGACAAGCGGTGGGGCATCTGCATTATCACTTACTGGGCGGCGCCAAATTGGGTGCTTTGACAGGTATTTCGGACTCACATTCTTAAAAAATGACAGAGCTTGTCTTTTCAGTAATACGGATGTGAATGGAGAAAAATGGCCCTTTATGTATTCATTTTTTCTTATAGGTTGACACCTGGTTTCCGTTTCACCTATAATAAAATTTGATGAACCGTGTTATTGCTCTTGGACGGTCTGGTCGGAGGGAGGGAAAACTGGTGTCTGAAACTAAAGTTCGCAAAAACGAGACAATTGATGCTGCACTTCGTCGCTTTAAACGTTCCATTGCTAAGGATGGCGTATTGGCTGAGGTGAAGAAACGCAAGCATTATGAAAAGCCAAGCGTAAAGCGCAAGAAAAAGTCCGAGGCTGCTCGTAAGAGAAAGTTCTAGGAGGATCTAAGCAATCATGAATTTGAGCGAACGATTGAACGAAGATATGAAGCAAGCAATGAAGAGTAAGGACAAGTTCAAACTCTCCACCATTCGAATGGTTCGTTCTACGATTAAAAATCTTGAAATAGATTTGAAACGGGATTTGGACGACAACGAAGTGCTTGATATTCTGAGTCGTGAGATCAAACAGCGAAAAGATGCCCTCCATGAATTTGAAAAAGCCGGTCGTGATGAACTTGCGACAAGCACTAAAGCAGAAATAGAGATCATCGCTCAGTACCTTCCCGAACAACTTTCTGAGGAAGAAATTAAAGTTATTGTACAGCAGACCATCCAGGAAACCGGTGCTTCTTCGAAAGCCGAGATGGGGAAAGTAATGACGGCCTTGATGCCTAAGGTAAAAGGCCGCGCTGACGGTAAGCTCGTGAACCAAGCGGTTCAGCAATTTCTGCAATAAACCTGCGACAAACAGGAAAACACAACACCCTCTGTTTACAGAGGGTGTTATTTCTATATATGCGATGCCTACCATAGAATGTAATGGTGAGAAGATTCCTTTATGTAAGCGCTATTATTAATTGTGTGAAACGTGATGTCCGTTGGGTGCGTAAAGTATCTGACAGCCGTCAGGATTAGCAATATACCCAATAATTTCACATTAAATCCTGAAAACTGTATAGTTTGTCTAACAAAGTTTGGTATGCTGTAACATAGAAAGATCGAAAGGGGGAGAGAAATGCATAGAGAACATCACCACTCCAGTCGCAAATTGATCTTTTTAACGTTGTGGATTATGGTATCCGTTTTGCTGTTACCCTTAGTTCATTCCGAATCAGCGGCGGCCCAAACTAAAGGTGGAGCTGTGTTTGTTATACCAGTTGATCAGGAAATTGAGCAAGGTCTGGGCAAATTTATGGAACGTGGATTTGCAGAAGCAGCAGATTCCAAAGCAGGTCTGATTTTACTGGATATTAACACTCCCGGTGGACGGGTAGATACAGCGGAGAAGCTGGGCAAACTGATTAAAGACAGTCCGATTCCGACCGTAGCCTATATAAGGGGCGAAGCAGCCTCAGCGGGTAGCTATATTGCGTTGAGCGCAAACAAGATTGTTATGAAACCGGGGAGTATTATCGGAGCAGCAGCGTTAGTAGACGGTAGGGGGCAGGCTATCACAGATCCAAAAACGGTAGCTTGGTGGAAGAGTAGCATGGCATCTGCCGCAGAAGCTGGCGGACGTAATCCAGATATTGCCAGAGGTATGGTTGACTCCAAAACAACCGTATCTATTCCAGAGATGAACTTTAATAAGGAAAATGGTCAGATCATTTCTTTAACCAGTGAGGAAGCGCTGAAGTTGGGTTATGCGGATCACATCGCGTCTTCCGAACAAGAAGTTATCCAGTGGATGGGTCACAGCACGGATGATGTAATTCATGTGGAGCGAACATGGGCTGAAAAAGCAGCCGAGATATTGACCAACCCAATTGTGCAGACGTTGCTTTTATTTATCGGTATCGCGGGTGTTGTTATTGAGCTGCTCGTACCCGGTTTTGGTGTACCGGGAATTTTGGGCATACTCGGATTTGGTTTGTATTTTTTCGGCAATTATATCGCTGGTTTTGCAGGTTCAGAGACGTGGCTGTTGTTTATTATCGGTCTGGCTCTGCTTATACTTGAAATGTTCATCCCAAGCTTTGGTATTTTGGGCATTTTGGGTTCAGTCAGCCTTGTCGCCGGAGTTGTTCGGGCAGCATACAACATGCAGCATGCGTTTATATCTTTGGGCATTGCCTTTGCAGCTGCGGTTGCTGTTGTGGCGATTATCGCGGTTGTATTCAAGGACCGAGGGATATGGAACCGTTTTATACTTAAAGAAAGTTTAACGGCTGAACAAGGCTTTTCTTCAGTTGTGAACCGGGAAATGCTATTAGGTCAACGGGGTGTCAGTCTGACACCACTTCGTCCAGCCGGAACGGTGCTGATTTCTGATGAGCGAGTCGATGTTGTAACGAACGGAGAGTTTATTGCTACAGATATGCCGATTATAGTATCCAAAGTAGAAGGTGGGCGAATTGTGGTCAAGGCTGACACTAGCGTCTAAACAAGTAAATAACAAAGAATTAGATTAATGGAGGATGATGCGAGTGTTCGAATCGGGTATTGTCAGCGTTTTGCTGATTGCCGTTGTAGTGATTATTGTATTGAGCGTATTTTTCAGTTTTTTCCCGGTGATGCTGTGGATTTCAGCATTGGCTTCGGGTGTGCGTATTGGCATCATTACGCTGGTAGCTATGCGGTTACGGCGCGTCACGCCAAGCCGAATTGTCAATCCGCTCATTAAGGCAACCAAGGCGGGTCTGGGATTGAACATCAACCAGCTGGAAAGCCATTTTCTCGCAGGAGGGAATGTAGACCGAGTGATCAATGCGTTGATTGCTGCCCAGCGTGCTAACATTCCACTTGAATTTGAACGTGCGGCTGCGATTGACCTTGCGGGACGGGATGTTCTGCAAGCGGTCCAAATGAGTGTTAATCCGCGTGTTATTGAGACACCTACTGTTGCAGCGGTCGCCAAGGATGGTATCGAAGTGAAGGTTAAAGCTCGTGTTACCGTGCGTGCCAACATTGATCGACTCGTCGGGGGTGCCGGAGAAGAAACGATTATTGCACGGGTCGGTGAAGGTATCGTTACAACTGTAGGTTCCAGTAATTCGCATAAGGACGTGCTGGAGAATCCGGATTCAATTTCGAGAACTGTATTGTCCAAAGGTTTGGATGCCGGGACAGCATTTGAAATCCTGTCCATTGATATTGCGGACGTTGATGTAGGTAAAAACATCGGTGCTTTTCTGCAAACAGAGCAGGCGGAAGCCGACAAACGTATTGCGCAGGCAAAAGCAGAAGAGCGGCGTGCGATGGCTGTAGCGCAGGAGCAGGAAATGAAGGCACGTGTCGTAGAAATGAGAGCACGCGTGGTGGAATCCGAATCTGAAGTGCCGCTGGCAATGGCTGAAGCATTGCGTGGCGGGAAACTTGGCGTCATGGACTATATGAATTTGAAAAATATTGAGGCGGATACGCAAATGCGTGGCTCCTTAGGCAAACCGAATGATAACTCGGGGAATGATAACAAGAACCGGGATTAATAACGGGACATAGCCGATGAATTACGGCAGCTAGGTGGTGAGTAATGAACTTTATCAGCTGGATCTTTGAGCATTTGTATATCCTGATCGTGATTGGCTTTGCTTTGGTGTCCTTTTTGGGGAAAAGCATCCAAGGTACAGGGCGGAAATCACCGCCGCGAAAAGGTATGCCTACCTTTGGGGGTGATCATGGTTCTCGCGGGCCCTCGACGTCATCCAGACCCTTCACAACGGAACATGGGCAAGAGCAACGCCAGCAGGATGTTGCTGGTGAGTTGCAACGTCAATTTCCTAATGAACGACGGGCGGTTATGGAAGCTCGTCGTATAGAAGAAGTGGGCGATCGGTCGGAAACAGAAGGACGGATGGACCGGGATTCATTAGATAACGGTTCGACTCTAGAGGATCGGATCCGTGCTATGGAAGAAGAACGCAGGTTGGTTTTAGCCCGTCTCGATCGTATATCCAACGCGAGGGAGTCAGGGGAAATTACAGATGCGCCAGAGATAGCCTCGCAAGATCGTAATACGGTGGATACGGCTGATCTGCGCAGAGGTGTGATTTGGGCAGAAATATTGGGTCCTCCGCGTTCCAAGCGCTATATGGGTGGAGGAAGACGTTAAAATGATAGGGGATCCGTCACAGCTTTGGCTGTGGCGGATCTTTTTTTTGTGAGCTTTAGGAATAATACATAAGCATGCTCAGAATAAAAAATGAATTAACGACAAATGCTCTAATTACCTGACAACGAATGTGATAATCCCTTGTGCGCCCTAGGTTTCTCACATTTGTTGTCATCTAAAATGGTTGCATTTTGTCTAATTTAGAGTCTCATTTATGAAAATATATTCGTGAAAAATGATCAAATGTAACAATATGAATGGAGCTTTCCGAAAGCAGTTTTCATTTTTTCTTTTTTATATATAATGTTCTCAATGATAGATACTTATGAAATTTACTCCAAATTTAGCTAAAATTTGATTTATATCGAGGTGATAAAACAAGATTATAAAAATGGAAAAATAATTTTTAGGAGGATGGGATGGATGGGAAATAGCTTGTTCAGAAAGAAGAGCATTGATCAGTTGATTGCCGCTACGCGGGGGGAAAAAGCACTCAAAAGGGAACTGGGTGCGTTTGATTTAACGATGCTTGGGATTGGAGCCATTATCGGAACGGGGATTTTTGTGTTGACAGGTACGGGAGCAGTTACGGCTGGTCCAAGCTTGGTACTTTCTTTTGTGATTGCGGGACTCGCCTGTTTATTCGCAGCATTGGCTTATGCGGAGTTTGCATCCACCGTTCCAGTATCCGGTTCTGTTTACACTTTTACATATGCTACGATGGGGGAACTATTGGCCTTTATTATTGGATGGGATTTAATTTTGGAATACATGCTGGCAGCCAGCGCTGTTTCCGCAGGTTGGTCGGGTTACTTTGTATCATTTTTGAATGGAATTGGCCTTCACATTCCGCTTGAATTCACTGCTGCACCGGGGACTTTAAAAGACCAAACTACTTATTTTAATTTCCCAGCTTTTTTAATTTTGATGGGTATCACGTTCTTGCTTTATTTTGGGATAAAAGAATCAAAACGGATAAACAACTTCATGGTAATTGTAAAGATTATTGTTATTTTATTATTTATCATCGTTGCTTTTAAATATGTGAAGCCAGATAATTGGACACCATTTATGCCGTTTGGGTTCAGTGGGGTATTTGGAGCCGCAGCTCTTGTGTTTTTTGCTTTTATTGGTTTTGATGCTGTTTCATCAGCGGCTGAAGAAACCAAAAATCCCGCTCGTGATTTACCACGAGGGATCATTTTCTCACTCGTTATTTGTACGTTTTTGTATGTCATTGTTAGCGCGATTATGACTGGTATAGTACCGTTTATGCAATTTGAAGGTATCTCTCATCCAGTTTCATTGGTATTGCAGGTTGCGGGCCAGAACTGGGTTGCGGGTATTGTAGATATAGGAGCTATCTTAGGGATGACAACGGTCATGTTGGTAATGCTCTATGGTCAAACTCGCATTATGTTTGCTATGTCACGTGACGGTTTAGTCCCCAAGGTATTATCCAAGGTTCATTCAAAATATAAAACGCCCTACATTAACACGTTGTTTTTTGGTACTTTATCTGCATTAATGGGTGGGCTGATCCCGCTAGATGAGTTAGCTAGTTTGGTGAACATTGGAACCTTGTCAGCATTTATTCTGATTTCGGTCGCCGTCATCGTTATGAGAAAAACACAACCTGACTTGCCAAGGGCCTTCCGATGTCCTGGAGTTCCGTATATTCCGATCCTGGCTATCGTTTCATGTGGGGTGCTCATTCTTAATTTGAATGGTCAGACATTTATTCGCTTTATTATTTGGCTTGTCATTGGTATGGCTGTTTACTTCTTATATTCTAGAAAAAATTCTCTTTTGAATCGAGATACCGAAAAATAACCGTGTCATCTAATGAAAATCAAAAAAAGACAACCTTGTTTTCGATATGAAAACGAGGCTGTCTTTTTTTGTTTGAATTTTAAAAGGACACATCTTCTTCCTCTGCAATATAGCAGCTGCTGCGAATTGTAAGTTTAGCCTCATAAATGCGGGGACTGGATCATAAAATGTACAGTACAGATATCTGTGGCGCTGGTGTAATGGCGTTCACTGATAATAAGAATATAAGATGAAAAGCCAGCAGCGTAGCTGCCATGAAACATCTATGGGTACCGAATGGCAATAACAGAAGATGAAAAAATAGCAGCGTGCTGTCATCAAAACAACGATTAGCCGTTGGATAACAGATGTTTTGATGACAGGAAAGGAGATTTCGCCGTATGAGCCGGATGAGCCGCAAACTGCGAAAGTGGGCCAGCGAGACGCTGGAGCTTCCGCAGGACATTCTATTTGACCTGCCGCGGTTAACCCTCATCGGCAGCCGCCAGCTTTATGTGGAGAATCACCGGGGCGTGGTGGATTTCACACCGAATCAGCTCGTACTTGCACTTGAGAAAGGCAGGCTGCGGGTGTCCGGCCATGATTTAGTCATTACGTCTATTCTGCCAGAGCAGGTAAGTGTGGAGGGACATATAACAGATATCCAAATGGAAGGAACGGAGGAAGGCTCGTGAAACATCCTGCTTTAGCAATACTGCGTGGCACGGTTACCCTTGCTGTCAAGGGCGAAAGTGTGGAAGTTTTCATTAATTTACTCACCGATCACCATATACCTGTTTGGAACGTGCGGCCGATGGGTACTAGACATGCAGAAATGAACCTTCTGCTGCCGCACGTCTTCCTCCTACGCCCGCTTTTGAGAAGGACAGGCTGTAAAATGCATGTTCTGAAGCGGCAAGGGCTTCCCTTTACTGTTATACGACTTGCCAAACGTAAATTTTTTATGGCTGGATTGGCTTTGTTCTGGATAGGCCTCCTGCTGATGTCTTCGCTTATCTGGGACATTGAAGTGAAGGGGAATGATAAGCTCCCGACGGAATCCGTTCTCAAAGCCGCCCGACAGGAGGGGCTGTATCCGTTTCAATGGAGCTTTCGTCTTTCCAGTCAAGACAAGCTTTCCCGTGCGCTCATGCAGAAGCTTCCAGAGGCATCCTGGATCGGTGTGGAAAAGCAGGGTACTTTGGTAACGATTCAGGTTGTTGAAGCTTCACAGCCTACCCCTGCGCCGCTCTACAGCCCACGTCATATCATCAGTAAGGCAGATGCGGTAGTCACTGAAATTTTTGCCGAGCAGGGTCGTCCTGTCGTGCATAAAAATACGCGTGTCAAAAAAGGAGCCATTCTCATCTCGGGAACGCTTGGAGATGAGGAGAATCAGCAGCAGGTCGTAGCCAAAGGAGAGGTTAAGGGTCTTGTATGGCATGAATACGAAATTAGCAGTCCCACGGTGCAACGCAGCAGCACGTATACAGGTACCAGTCACGACCGCTTGTATCTGGTGTTAGGCAACCGTGCGATACAATTGTGGGGATATGGGAAAATACCTTATTCTACACATAAAACAACAGTTGAACATGATCCGCTAACATGGCGTTCCTACAAACTTCCGATGGGTTGGATGACTGAAAGTATAAGGGAGACAAAGATACAAGAGCAGAAGCTTACGGAAGCAGAAGCGAAAATGTCAGGAATAGAAGGCGCGCGAGCTGATATTTTAGCTAAATACGGCAAAGGAACGAAAATAATGAGCCAAAAAATTTTGCATGAGAAGAGAGAGAATGGTAAAGTTTATATGAAAGTGCTTTTTGAAGTGGAGCAGGATATTGCGGAAGAACTTCCGTTAGTTCATAACCAAGGAGAATGAGGCTATTTGGCAGAACAACAACGCAGCATACAAATTGCATTGAACAATGCGGGAGAAGGACAGGCGTTATTTGGCCCGCAGGATTCCTTTTTAAAATTAATCGAAGCCGCTATTCCAGCAAAAATAGCATCTCGTGAGGCAGAAGTTAATGTTTTTGGTAATGCTCACGAGGTGGAAGTGCTCGAACAATTGTTCGATGTATTACTCCAGTTAATTCGCAATGGGTATATACTGACCGAAAGGGACGTCCATTATGCGATTGAATTGGCAAAAGATTTGCGCGCTGATCAGCTGCTCGATTTGTTCAAGGGTGAAATTACGACGACGTTCCGGGGGAAGCCGATTCGCGTCAAAACGATTGGACAAAAGCACTATGTAACCACGATTAAGAAACGCGATATTGTATTTGGAATTGGCCCGGCGGGTACGGGTAAAACCTATCTGGCTGTAGTGCTGGCCGTAGCTGCCCTGAAGGAAGGTTCAGTCAAGCGCATTGTACTGACTCGTCCTGCGGTCGAAGCAGGGGAGAATTTAGGTTTTTTACCAGGGGATTTGCAGGAAAAGGTTGATCCGTATTTACGCCCATTGTATGATGCCCTATACGATGTGATGGGCCCAGAGCAGACTGCAAAGGCACTGGAGCGCGGGTTAATAGAAATTGCTCCTTTGGCTTATATGCGGGGACGTACGCTGGATGATTCATTTATTATTTTGGACGAAGCGCAAAACACCACACCCGAGCAAATGAAAATGTTTTTGACTCGACTTGGTTTCGGCTCCAAAATGGTCATTACCGGCGATGTTACGCAAATTGATTTGCCTCGTGGCAAAAAATCCGGTCTGATTGAAGCGAATGCGATTTTACAAGGGATTGAAGAAATAGGCTTTGTCCAGTTTGCAGAAGAGGATGTTGTCCGTCATTCCCTAGTTCAAAAAATCATTGTTGCTTATGACCGTATTGCTGAAAATCATGGATAGACATTCAATCACGAGTATGGTGTGTACGATCAGAAAAAGTATAAAATGAGCAGTGTAGCTGCCTTGAAAAAGATGATGGAGAGGGATTGTTTTAGATGACCTCGAAGGAATTATCTAAAGGAAAAACGTTCCAGCATAGAATGAATGGATGGAAGTATAGCGTGGCGACACGCTATCTTCTGTTTTTATTTTTGGTGGTTCTTTTTTATGTAGGCTTTGCGTCCAAGCTGCTTCCCGAGCGTTATGACATTCGGGTAAATCAACCGAGTGAAAAGGAAATTGTCGCCCCGATGCAGCTTCCTAACAGTAAGGCGACCTTGAAGGCTCAAGAGGAATCAGCTGAACGTGTGCAGCCCATGTATACCATTGTGCCAGTTCGCAACGATAACCTGATTACTGGTATTTTGGATCGAATTGAACGGCTCAATCAGGATGATCAGGTTTCCAGAGTAGATAAGATTTTGATTTATAAGGATGAGATTCCGCAACGTGCACGGGAATTTGTGCAAAATTTTGTGAATAACAGCCGTAATGCGGATGCCTACCCAGATAAGTTGCTGGATGAAGTGCTGGAAAAAACGAAAGAGCAAACGTACCGAATTCCAGAGGAGACATTCATTAAAATTCCGCGCCTTACATCTGAGGATATTGCTGAAATGCGGCCTGTCGCCCGTGAGATTGTGACAGGGTTGATGAATGATCAAATTACGGATGCCCAGACAGCCCGAGCGAAGGTAGCGGAGCGGGTTAGTACAAGCTCGCTTACTAAGCGTACTTCACGGGAGGTTGTTCAGGAACTTGCAAGGCTTGTGATTACCGCCAACAAGTTTTATGATGATACAGCTACGAAGGACGCCAAGGTACAGGCTCGTGAAGATACACCGACAGTTTACATTAAACAGGGTGAAGTACTCGTCAAGAAGGGTGAGATTATTACCCAGGAAATCTACACACTGCTTGATGAAAATGAACTGCTCAAGGATAAAATCAATTATTGGCCACAATTTGGACTACTGATGTTGTCTATGATGCTGGCATTGGGCCTGTTTATGTATATTCGTCAATTCCAATCACGAACACGAAACTTCAAGTATAATAATGCGCAGTTGCTCATGCTAGTATTAATCTTTGTGATTACAGTGGGAGCAATGATGTTAATTTCCATACTGCAGAACAGTGAACGGTCCTATCTCGGCTATCTGGCGCCTATCGCGCTTGGAGCTATGCTCGTAACGCTGTTGCTTGATATGTCGTTGGCTTTCGTATGTGCCGTTATATTCAGTATATTGGCAAGTGTTATTTTGAATGTCCGTCAGGGACAAATTTTTGACTTTAATTTTGGTTTTTTTGCTCTTGTGGTCTGTCTGGCAGCGATTTTCTCTACCCATCGAGCCAGCCAGCGTTCAACACTGTTCAAAGGGGCGATCATGGTATGCCTGTTCGGGGCCCTGTCTGTTTTTTCTCTGGCACTGATTGACCAAGGGAATTGGACTCAAACGACGACGCTCTATGGGGTAGCTTTCGCTTTTGCAGGCGGTCTGATAACAGCAATACTTGTTATTGGGCTAATGCCATTTTTTGAGTCTACCTTTGGTATCTTGTCGGCACTGAAGCTTGTTGAGCTGTCGAATCCCAACCATCCATTGCTCCGCAAGCTGCTTACGGAGACACCGGGAACGTATCATCATAGTGTAATGGTGGGTAATCTGTCAGAGGCCGCAGCGGAGGCTATAGGAGCAAACGGCTTGTTGTGCCGGGTTGGTTCGTATTATCATGATATTGGTAAAACCAAGAGGCCTTCGTACTTCATTGAAAATCAAAATGGGTTGGAAAATCCACATGATACAATAGAGCCCAAGCTGAGCAAATCCATCATTATCGCCCATGCTCGTGACGGGGTGGAAATGCAATTGGATTACAAGCTTCCCAAGCCAATTCGCGATATTGCCGAGCAGCACCACGGAACGACATTCTTACACTATTTTTATCACAAGGCGTTGCGTGAGGCTGAAGAGCGGGGGGTAGAGCCTGACTTCACGGAGGATGATTTCCGTTATCCGGGACCGAAGGCTCAGTCTAAAGAGTCTGCTGTAGTGGGAATTGCTGATAGCGTGGAGGCAGCAGTTCGTTCCTTACGGAAGCCGACGGTGGAACAGGTAGAATCCATGATTGAGAAAATTATTAAGAGCCGTCTTGATGATCACCAATTTAACGACTGCGAGCTGACCATGCGGGAGCTTGATATCGTGGCTCAAACCCTCAAGGAAACAGTAATGGGGATTTTCCATTCCCGTATTGAGTATCCAGAGGAAAGGCCCAAGTCTGACAACGGAAAAGCTTAATATAACTTGTGCACGAAGCGCGGTTAGAGCACTAGAATTAAAAGGAGCGGTTGGCATGGGCCTTCAATTAGCTTGGAATAATGAACAAAACGATATGGTAATTAACGAATCCTTGATTACGCTGCTGAACACCTTATTAGAGGGGGCAGGCAAAGTGGAAGGAGTCACAGACGGTGAGGTAGCCCTTACCTTCGTTAATGATGAGCAAATTCATGAGTTGAACAGGGACTATCGGGGAATTGATCGTCCCACCGACGTGTTGTCTTTTGCTATGAAGGAGACACTGGATGAAGAGCTTGAAATTATTTACGAACCGAATGAAGAAAATTCATTGAATGATGTACCGGATGTTCTGGGGGATATTATAATCTCTGTACAGACAGCGCAAGCTCAGAGTGAAGAATACGGACATTCGATTGAGCGTGAAATCGGTTTTTTGTTTGTTCACGGCTTTCTGCATCTGTTAGGCTATGATCATCAGGATGATGCGAGTGAAGCTGAAATGATGGGTAAACAGGAAGCTGTACTGGCTCAAGCGGGGTTGACAAGGTAATGAGACGTCAGCCTTGGAGAATGACCTTTCGCTATGCGGCAGAAGGCGTGATGTATGCTCTGCGTACGCAAGTAAATATGCGGATACATGTGGCCGTGGCGCTCCTTGTCATTGTAGCAGGCTTAACTCTGCACATCTCCCGGCTCGACTGGTTATTCGTCTGCGTGGCTATCGCTATAGTCATTGTAGCCGAACTGTTCAACACCGCTGTTGAAGCAACGGTGGATCTCATCTCGCCTGATATTCATCCGCTGGCCAAAGCGGCTAAAGACACCGCCGCCGGAGCCGTGCTCCTGGCAGCGGTTTTTGCTGTAATTATTGGTATATTTGTGTTTTATAGGCCTATGTTGACGTTAATTGGCTCGCTGTTTTAATGGAAAAACCAAAATAAAATAGGTGCTTAATCGCGCTGGAGGAAATGAAATGGCTAAGAAACACTTTAAATCAGGCTTTGTCGCAATTGTTGGCAGACCCAATGTCGGAAAATCAACACTGATGAACCACGTCATTGGGCAGAAGATCGCCATTATGTCAGACAAGCCACAAACTACACGCAACAAAATTCACGGCGTATTTACTACAGAGGACACACAAATTGTATTTTTAGATACACCCGGGATTCATAAGCGCCAGTCAAAATTAGGCGATTACATGAATCAGACTGCTTTTAATACGTTGGGGGAAGTAGAAGCGGTACTTTTTCTTATTGACGCTGCTGAAGGTCTGGGCGGTGGCGACCGTTTTATTGCGGAACAGCTTAAACAAGTAAAAACGCCAGTTATCTTGGTGCTGAATAAAATTGATCGCATTGAGCCGGAAGCGTTGTTGCCCCTGATTGAGCAGTATCGCAAGTTGTACGACTTTGCAGAAATCATACCGATCTCGGCCAAAATGGGCAACAATGTAAACACCCTGCTGGAGCAGGTGCAAAAATACTTGCCAGAAGGTCCGCAATATTATCCGGACGATCAAATTACCGATCATCCAGAACAGTTTGTCATCTCCGAACTGGTTCGGGAAAAAATTCTGCATATGACACGTGAGGAAGTACCCCATTCTATTGCGGTTATGATTGAAGACATGAAAGTGCAGGATAATGGGGTAGTGCATATTATGGCTGTTATTTTTGTAGAGCGTGACTCCCAGAAGGGGATCATTATCGGCAAACAGGGAGCCATGCTCAAAGAAGTGGGCAAACAGGCTCGCCAGGATATCCAAAACCTGCTAGGCTCCAAGATTTTTCTGGAACTTTGGGTTAAGGTCAAAAAAGACTGGCGCAACCAGGAACGCGTCCTTCGTGACCTTGGCTTCCATCGCGACGTCTAGAAGCACGGCAGGACTCTATAGCCACTTTAGTTTAAAGGGCTTTATTAAGGCTTAAGTCGTTTTTTATTAGATACGTATGTTTTTTTATGAACATTATAAAAAGCCGTGCCGATCCTCCGACAAAAGACGTAAAAGTAACAGTTTTTTGGTCATTCAAAGCGCCGCCCATATGCGGCGCTTAACTCTTGCTTTTTTTACCCTTTTCTTCCAGTGATGAAATAATGAGCGTTTTTACAAAAAAGGTTAACTGTATGCACTAGCGGAGCAGTGTTACAGCCCTCATACAGCAGCCTTTTTTTAACGCAATCCATTTATTTCATCGCATACTTCCCCCCTCTTCGCATCATCCTATTTTTGAGATGCAAACGTCATTTCCGAAGAAAGGATGAATACGATTGCGAGATTTTTCGTGGAAGTATTTTGCGATGACTGGAGATGTCGGTGCGTATCTGTTATATCGGGAGAGCGCCGTGACAAGGGAGCAAGACACGGATGAGGGAGAGTCGGACGAGCATGAAGAAGCCCGTGAATAGTACAAGCCACTGGCTTCTTCGCGAATGTTTGGGGGAAGAGGCATGCTTTACAGGGTGGAAGGAATCGTCATCCGCAGCATGGATTACGGTGAGGGGAACAAAATTATTACGCTTTGCACCGAAAGCGGAGGTAAAGCAGGCGTGCTGGTCAGAGGTGCAAAAAAGTCCAAAAGCCGTCACGCTGCTTTAACGCAGCCGTTTACGTACGGTGAATTCGTTTTTTTTCGAAACACAGGCTTAGGCACGTTGAATGCCGGTGAAATCATCCAATCCCACCATACATTACGCGAGGATATTACTAAAGCTGCTTACGCTTCTTATGCTTGTGAATTACTCGATCGGGTGTTACAGGATGAGGAAACAGGCGCGTTCTGGTTTAAGCAGCTTAAAGCATGTTTGGAGGCGCTGGAGAGTGGCAAAGATCCGCTGATCGTCATGAGTATTTATGAATTTAAAATATTGCAGGCGGCCGGATATGCTCCTCAGCTTGATGCATGTATTTCAAGTGGTCAACAATGTGCCGATGAAGATATGTTTGTCAGTCCGAGGCTGGGCGGAGTTTTGTGTCGGAGCTACAAGCATTATGATCCAGCTGCATTGAGCGTGACTCCACGTACATTGAAGTTGCTGCGCTTGTTCGCCAGAATGGATTTGAATCGGCTCGGCAACATTGACGTAAAGGAATCCACAAAGCTGGAGATCAAACATGTCATGCGTCAGTTCATGGATATGCAGTTGGAGGTCAAGCTGAAATCCCGAAATTTCTTGGATCAGCTCGACAAGTACGATATGTGAAACGCCTTATTCTCTTGACTGTATTGCTGAAAACGTGTAATATCCTACTATATATCTCCTTCGGGAGCAGATGCATTGAACGAGAAAGTAGCGGGATGTATTCTCTGTAATTAGCGAGTTGGGGACGGTGTAAGCCCAACGGGAATTCTTCGTGAACAAGGCACTCGGGAGCGTCTGAATGGACACGGAAAAGAGGATTACGATCTGATTGGTGATGTAGGATCGCAATCAAGTAGGGTGGAACCGCGGGAGTCAGCTCTCGTCCCTACGTCTGTACAGGCGTAGAGGCGGGGGCTTTTTGCTGTCTCTAGCAAGGCTTTTGGGATAAAATAGCCCTGTACATACGAGCTTAATGAGAAGAAATCACCAACATTTGAGGGAATTGGAAAGGGAGCGTGTACCAATGAATTTTCAGCAGATGATTTTAACGCTGCAACAATTTTGGGCTGAACACAACTGTATTATTGTACAGCCGTATGACACGGAAAAAGGGGCAGGCACGATGAACCCGATGACGTATTTACGTTCGATCGGACCTGAGCCGTGGAACGTAGCTTATGTTGAGCCTTCTCGTCGTCCGTCAGACGGACGTTATGGTGAGAACCCGAATCGCCTGTATCAGCATCATCAGTTTCAAGTAGTTTTGAAGCCTTCACCGGATAACATTCAGGAATTGTATTTAGAGAGTTTGAGCCGTTTAGGCATTAACCCTCTGGAGCATGATATTCGTTTCGTTGAAGACAACTGGGAAGCACCAACGCTGGGAGCGTGGGGCTTAGGTTGGGAAGTATGGCTGGACGGTATGGAAATTACCCAATTCACGTATTTCCAGCAAGTGGGCGGTATTGATGCCAGTCCGGTTGCCGTAGAAATCACGTACGGTATGGAGCGTCTTGCTTCCTACATCCAGGACAAGGAGAATGTGTTCGATTTGGAGTGGGTCAATGGAATCACATACGGCGATGTCTTTCACCAGCCTGAATTTGAGCATTCCAAGTATACGTTTGAAGTATCTGACGTCAAAATGCTCTTTACTCTTTTTAATATGTACGAAGAAGAGGCAAATAAAGCGATGGCGCAGCATCTTGTATTTCCAGCCTATGATTATGTGCTGAAATGTTCTCATGCGTTCAACTTGCTGGACGCTCGCGGAGCGATCAGTGTTACGGAACGGACTGGGTTTATTATACGAGTGCGTAATTTGGCACGTCAGGTGGCTGCGACCTATCTGGAGGAGCGCGAGAAGCTGGGCTTCCCGCTGTTGAAGAAAGGAGGTGCGGCAAATGTCTAAGGATTTATTGTTTGAGATCGGGTTGGAAGAAGTCCCTGCACGTTTTATCCCGAATGCAATTCAGCAGTTGAAGCAGCGTATGACGGCGTGGCTTGACAGTTCACGTATTGCTTATGGTGCTGTAGAGGCTTATGCTACACCTCGCCGTTTGGCGGTACTTGTCAAGGAAGTAGCGGAGAAGCAAGAAGATATTAACGAAGAAGTTAAAGGTCCTTCCCGCAAAATCGCACTCGACGAGGCTGGTAACTGGAGCAAGGCCGCACTAGGCTTTGCTCGCAGCCAAGGTGTTGATCCTGAACAGTTCACATTCAAGGAGCTTGGAGGCGTGGAATATATTTACGCAACTAAGAGCAGCATAGGTGTACCAACAGCGGATGTACTGTCCGAAGGTTTATTGCACATTTTACATGCCATGACATTCCCTAAATTCATGCGCTGGGCAAGTTATGACTTTAAATTTGTTCGTCCGATCCGCTGGTTGATTGCCTTGTTTGGTAGCGATATTGTTAATTTGGAGATTGCCGGCGTGCAGTCAGGAAATGTGACAAGAGGGCATCGTTTCTTGGGACAGGATGCCGTAGTAGAAAGTCCAGCTGACTATGTTGAAGTGCTTCGCAAGCAGCATGTCATTGTGGACATTGAGGAACGTCAATCGCTTATTGTAAAGCAGATTGAAGCGCTGGCTGCCGAAAAAGATTGGACGATTGCGGTCAAGGATGATTTGCTGGAAGAAGTGCTGTATTTGGTGGAAACCCCAACTGTACTGTTCGGAGGTTTTGATCCTGCGTTCCTGAACATTCCGAAGGATGTACTCATTACTTCCATGCGCGAACATCAACGCTATTTCCCAGTGCTGGATCGCACAGGAGAGCTATTGCCATACTTTGTTACGGTACGTAACGGAGGAAGTCAATCACTGGAAGTCATTGCTAAAGGGAATGAAAAAGTATTGCGTGCGCGGTTGTCTGATGCCAAATTCTTTTATGAGGAAGATCAGAAGCTGGAAATTAAGGATGCACTCTCCAAATTGGAAAGTATCGTTTTCCACGAAGAGCTGGGAACGGTTGGAGACAAAGTACGCCGTATTCGCCGTATTGCTGATGCTCTGGCAGAGAAGCTTCGCGTTTCCCCAGATACACAGGAATCGGTTAGCCGAGCAGCGGATATTTGTAAATTTGACCTGGTAACACAAATGGTATATGAGTTCCCGGAACTGCAAGGTGTGATGGGTGAGGATTATGCTCGTAAGGCTGGAGAGAAGGAAGAAGTGGCAAGAGCGGTGTTTGAGCATTACCAGCCGCGTTTTGCAGGAGAAACGGTTCCTTCAACGAATGCTGGAGCAATTGTAAGTATCGCAGACAAGATAGATACCATTACAGGCTGCTTCTCCATCGGTATTATTCCAACAGGTTCACAGGACCCTTACGCGCTTCGTCGCCAGGCAGCAGGTATTGTGCAGATATTGTTGGATCGCAAGCTTTCGGCTACGTTGTCTGATGTGTTCAATATCGCGCTCGAGGTGCACGGCAACCTTGGAAATATGAAACGTTCCGCGGATGAAATACGTAAAGAATTACATGAGTTTTTCGGATTACGCGTGAAGAAACTATTGTCCGAGACACTTCGTTATGACGTTGTGGATGCAGTGCTTGCAGCTGGATATGACGATGTTGCTTCCGTGGTTAACCGCGGAACTGCGTTAATGACTGCCGTACAAACAGGTGAGGTATTCAAAGCAACAGTTGAGTCCTTTAATCGTGTAGGTAATCTGGCTGCTAAAGCAGTTCATAAGTCATTTAATACCGGTGAGTTTACGGAGCAAGGCGAAAAAACGCTTTACGAAGCATGGTATAGCGCTTATGAATCTTATAGCGTAGCTTTACAGGAAGATGCGACACGGGCGTTAGCGCTTGCTTCATCCATTACCCCTGCGGTGACGGCGTTCTTTGATTCCGTTATGGTTATGGCTGAGGATGATGCTGTTCGTAATAATCGTTTGGCATTGCTGGCTGCTATTGACTCAGAACTGAAGCGTTTTGCCGATTTTTCCAAGCTTGTAGTTTAAACGTCAGTTGTGGTAGTATGAACAACTTGAAAAAATGGGTATAAATATACGGAACGGTGTAAGAGTAATCTTGCAGCCGTTCCGTATTTTACTCGAATGCGGATGGAGATGGGGGATGCTCATGGAGGGAACCGGAACTTTACTGGATGTGCGGATCGTTGTTGACGGGGACGCTTGTCCTGTTAAAAGTGAAATTGCGGAGATAGCTTCCCGTTTTCATATTGAGGTTATTATGGTATCTTCATATGATCATCTCATTCAGGGCAGCAAAGGCGTAAGCATCGTTAAAGTAGACCGAAGCGACCAAAGTGCCGATCTCTATATTGCCAATCATATCCGTCGCGGCGATATTGTAACCACCAATGATTATGGTCTTGCTGCACTTGCCTTGGCAAAAGGTTGTGAAGTGATGTCTTTTCGCGGAGCTATGTATCGAAACGATTCGATAGATTTCATGCTTGACCGACGTCATACTTCTGCCAAAGAACGGAAAAAAGGACGTTATGGAAAAGGTCCTAAACCGTTTACATTAGAGGATCGTGAAGTTTTTCAACATAAACTGACAAAACTTTTACTTCGCTTGCAGGAGAATGAGTAACGGTATCGAATTATATTTACGTGCTAAAGAGATGAAGGTGGTTAATATGAGTGCCGGACAAGGTAACATACCGGACGATATCATTGAGTCGGTTTTACAACATCATGATATTGTAGATACGGTAAGCAAGTACGTGCATTTGACCAAGCAGGGGAAGTATATGAAAGGCCTCTGTCCTTTTCATTCCGAAAAAACCCCTTCATTCACCGTGACACCGGATCGTCAGATTTTTTACTGCTATGGCTGCGGCGCGGGAGGCAATGCCATCAAGTTTATGATGGAAATCGAAGGACTATCCTTTCCCGAAGCTGTCAGGACAATGGCAGAAGAAAGTCATATCCCGCTCGGCGAATGGCAGGGACGTGATTCATCGCATCAGCATCCTGAGTTGGACAGGCTGTTGCAAGCGTATGAGTTAACTTCTAAGATGTACCATTTTTTGCTTAAAAATACGGAGCACGGCAAACCAGCGATGGAATACTTGCGTTCACGGGGATTCAGTGACAAGATCATTGATCAATTTCAAATTGGCTATGCACCCAACCGATGGGATACGATCGTTCAGTTTCTGGAGAAGCGTTCTTTTGATCCCGTGGAGATGGAAAAGGGAGGGCTTATTTCTCCCCGGCATGAGGGTGATGGATATGTGGATCGATTCAGAGATCGTATCATGTTTCCCATTTGGAATCGCAACGGAAAAGTTATTGCCTTTGCAGGCCGTATACTTGGTGAGGGACAGCCGAAGTATTTGAATTCACCGGAGACCAAGCTATTCAACAAGAGCCGAACGCTGTACAATCTTCATCATGCTAAAACCTCAATTCGCAAGCTCCGCCAGAGTGTTCTTTTTGAAGGCTACGGTGATGTCATCTCGGCATGGGAAGCTGGCGTACAAAATGGGGTGGCCGCCATGGGCACTGCTCTAACGGAGCACCATGCTACGATGTTAAAAGGACTGTGCGACGAGGTCATTATTTGTTATGATGGTGACCGGGCAGGACAAGCTGCTGCGCTTAAAAATTTTCCGCTGTTGGAAAATGCGGGACTTCACGTGAAAGTAGCGCTGGTCAGTGACGGTATGGACCCGGATGATTTTATCCGGCAATACGGCGGCGAACGATTCCAGCGCCAAATTATCGAAAGTGCTGTTTCAACGGTGAAATTTAAGCTTATATATCTGAAAAAAAACCATATACTGCAAGAGGAAGAAGGAAGAATCGCGTATTCCCGCGAAGCATTAAATGTCATTGCACCTCTGTCATCCCCGACCGAGCGGGAAGTGTATCTGCGCGAAGTATCAGCCGAAGTCAAGGTGGATTTTGAAACCTTGAAGCAAGAATGCAATTTACTCCGTCAATCCCTGCAAAAAAAACAGAACTTTGGGGATAATAACGAAAATGGGTGGAATAATGGTAGGCATAAAAAAGGGCAGGTCTCCACACCTAATTTGTTGCCAGCTTACCATGTGGCTGAGCGCAGGCTGCTTCACTGGATGATGCAAGATTTAGAAGCTGCAGAGTATGTAGAAAAGCATCTGGGCGACGCCTTTAATATTGAGGATCATGCAGCAATTGCTGCTTATCTATATGCCTATTACGCGCAAGGGAAGTTACCGGATACAAGCCGTTTTATTTCATCTTTGCAAGACGACCGGCTGGAGAAGAACGTAAGTTCGATCATGATGATGGATGCTCCAGGCGTATGGGCACCGCACATTTTGGATGATTATATTCATCAGGTGCGAAAATTTCCATTGCAGGAGCAACTGGATTTGAAAAGGGAAGAAATGAGAGCCGCTGAGCGCTTAGGTGACTTTTTGCGCGCAGCACAAATTGCAAGTGAGATTATAGCCCTAGAGAGACAATGAACACACAGAGGTCGGATGTTTCTAGGGAGGAGGGAGTCGAAAGATGGCGAATGATCAGCATACTGAACTGGAGACGGAACTAACACTGGATCAGGTCAAAGATCAACTGATTGAGTTGGGTAAAAAAAGTTCTTCTCTGAACTACAAAGATATCATGGAAAAACTGTCGCCGTTTGATCAGGACCCCGAGCAAATGGATGAGTTTTATGAGCAACTGGGTGACTTGGGGATTGAGGTTGTAAATGACAACGACGAAGAAGTTACCAGATTGCGTCAAAATGACGACCCGGAAAACAATGATGGGGATGATTTTAATTTCGATGACGATCTGAGCCTGCCTCCCGGTATTAAAATTAATGACCCGGTCCGGATGTACTTGAAGGAAATCGGTCGTGTACCTTTGCTTTCTGCTGATGATGAGGTGGAGCTTGCCAAACGGATCAATAACGGCGATGAAGAAGCCAAGCGTCGGTTGGCAGAAGCGAACTTGCGTCTGGTTGTAAGTATTGCCAAACGTTATGTTGGTCGCGGAATGCTTTTCCTGGATCTGATTCAGGAAGGTAATATGGGTTTGATTAAGGCAGTAGAAAAATTTGATTACGAAAAAGGCTTTAAATTCAGTACGTATGCAACCTGGTGGATTCGTCAGGCCATTACGCGCGCAATAGCCGATCAGGCGAGAACGATCCGTATTCCGGTGCATATGGTGGAAACGATCAACAAGCTGATTCGTGTATCGCGTCAACTGTTGCAAGAGCTGGGGCGCGAACCTACGCCGGAAGAAGTAGCTGCCGAGATGGAGCTGAGCGTGGAAAAAGTACGGGAAATTATGAAAATTGCCCAAGAACCGGTTTCATTGGAAACACCAATTGGTGAAGAGGATGACTCACATCTGGGGGATTTCATTGAGGATCAAGAAGCATTGGCGCCTGCAGATGCGGCTGCCTATGAACTTCTGAAGGAACAGCTCGAGGATGTACTGGATACGTTAACCGAACGGGAAGAGAATGTTTTGCGTCTCCGCTTTGGTTTGGACGACGGAAGAACCAGAACCCTTGAAGAAGTGGGTAAAGTGTTCGGTGTTACACGTGAACGTATTCGTCAGATTGAGGCCAAAGCGCTGCGTAAGTTGCGCCATCCAAGCCGCAGTAAGCGACTGAAGGATTTCCTCGAATAGAAGCGTAACATTGCGGACCTTCTGCGGCTTGAAGCGCGCAGGAGGTCTTTTTTTATCTCATGGCAGCCTTGGTGGAGGGGAAGAAGCTTGGACCAGGAGAAAAAACGGGCAATACTGTTACATGAAATTGAGCATTGGCGGCGAAGTCGGCTGCTCCCTGAGCAATATTGCGATTTTTTGTCTAACCTGTATCGGGAGGACGAAGATCCGTCGCAGAGCCAGAACCGTAACAACACCGGGCTGCTTACATATCTTAGACACGGGCATGGGATCGCCTGGCTTCTTGGTTTTGTCATTATTTCCTGCATTTGTTTGATCGGTTTTTATTTTACCGCTTTTCCGTTGGCAATGCAAATATTCTCGGCAAGTGCAGTTACTGCGATTTGCTATGGAGTGGCCGCATTTTGGCGGTCTTCCGAAAAGAGTATGAGTGTGATGTTGAGCACTTTAGGCAGTGCGATTATGCTGGGTTCGGGTGTGTGGATCATTCAGCTCCATCAAGGTGATGCTAAGGTTTGGTTTCTTTTGCTCGTAGGCCTATGCGGTGTGGTTTGGTGTCTTGTGGGATTAACTTTGCGGATCAACTTACTTCATTACTGTGGTCTTGCTGGGCTGCTTTTAGTGTACGCGGTCCTTATAGGCCGCTACTGGCCTACAGCAACTTTAGTGATGCTTGAGGCATTTTGGATTTTGCACGCAGTATTGTTGATCTGGCTAAGCTGGTGGGTACATCGCCGCTTTCCGCGTCTTGCTTTGGTTTATTTCGCTATAGGCATGACACTAGCATTTATGGCTGAAGCAGACACGATTATCCTGCGCCATCAAGCGGCGGATGATGTGGTGTTTTACAGCATACTGAAGTTGGCATTTGTTGTAGGAATTTTATTTTGGACTCGAAAAAAATGGATTACGTGGGTGACGTCATGAAACTTTCTCAACGATTACAATATATTATGGAACAAATTCCTGCCGGGAGCAGACTTGCGGATATTGGCTCGGATCATGGACTACTTCCTGTGGCTGCAGTGCGTAGTGGCAGAGTACCGCAAGCCGTGGCGGGTGAGGTCAACGATGGCCCGTTGCGTGCGGCTCAAAAGCAGGTGGCCGAAGCAGGTCTTACTGATCGCATTGCGGTTAGAAAGGGAGATGGATTGGCTGTAATTAAGGCCAATGAGGTTGATGTTATTACGATAGCTGGCATGGGTGGTGCCTTGATCGCCTCCATTTTAGAGCAAGGGAAAGACAAGCTTGTTTCAGTGAAACAACTTGTTCTACAGCCTAACGTAGGCGAGGATATCTTACGCCGTTGGCTCATCGAACATCAATGGGTACTTACAAGTGAACATATTATGGAAGAAGACGGGAAAATATATGAGATTCTGACGGCCGTACCTGATTCGGTAAGCCCACTGAAACAGGATGCGCTGTATCAACCATGGAAACTTCCCGATAGTTCGCTGATACTGACACAGGATTTGTTAATGCAACTCGGACCGCTATTGGTCAAAGCACCGAATAAAATCTTTTTTTATAAATGGAAATTGGAGATTCGCAAGCTTGAGGATGTGCTGGCACAAGTGGCACGATCAGATCAGGAGTCCGCACAGCATAAGCGGGAACAATTGCGCAAGCAAATTGAACAGCTAGAGGAGGTACTTGCATGTTTGCCAAAGGACAGACAGTAATTAGCTATATGGAGCAGCTGGCTCCGAAATACTTGGCAGTTCCGGACGATAGAATCGGGCTTCAGCTGGGTAGTCTGCAAAAGGAAATCAAAAACATATTAGTAGCCCTGGATGTTAATGATGAGGTTGTCGAAGAGGCAATCCGCATAAAAGCTGACCTCATTATTGCGCATCATGCGATTATATTCCGCCCACTTAAAGCTTTGAATACGGATCAGCCTGCTGGCAGATTGTATGAAAAGCTGATCAAGAATGATATTGCTGTCTACATCAGTCATACGAATCTGGATACGGCTGAGGACGGCATGAATGACTGGATGGCGGAAGCTCTGGGTATTCAAAGTGAAGGTACGCTGGAGGATGTTCACACCGAGCAATTATTCAAGCTTGTCGTTTTCGTACCCAAAACACATCATCAACGGGTACTGGATGCCGTATTGGGGGCGGGAGCTGGACATATCGGCAACTACAGTCATTGCAGCTTTAACATTGATGGCTACGGAACTTTTGTACCGGGTGAAGGCACACAGCCGTTTTTGGGTGAGCAGGGTAAAATGGAACGTAGTGAGGAGGTTCGTATTGAGACCATTGTACCGCAGGGTGTACGCAATAAAGTTGTTCAAGTGATGCTGAAGGCTCATCCTTATGAAGAGGTGGCTTATGACCTGTACCATATGGATTTGCAAGGCCGTAGCTTTGGTTTGGGGCGGGTCGGCAAGCTCAAGGAGACCTGCACGTTACGGGAGTTTGTCGATGTTGTAAAAAACGGTCTCAACGTCGAGCATGTACGTGTGGTGGGCGACTTAGATCGTACGATCAAAAAGGCAGCCGTTCTTGGGGGCTCTGGCAGCCGTTATGTGAACAAGTCGCTCTTTAAGGGAGCTGACGTATTAGTCACGGGGGATATTGACTATCACACGGCTCAGGATGCCCTTATGGCGGGGATTGCTATTATTGACCCTGGACATAATGCTGAAAAGATTATGAAGCCTAAAACCGTAGAATGGATGCGCAAACGCTTGGCAGAAGGTCGTTATTCAACGGAAGTACATGTATCTCAGGTAGAAACCGAGCCTTTTCAATTTTTGTAAAATCTCGACATCTATGAGAAAATGAAGATGCTCTATTATTTTTTTTCGTAGGGAGAGGTTCTATGCGGACGCTGATATCTGATTCTGCAATTCATGCCTATCCAGGCATGGTCGCTGTTGTTACTTCCCGCTATGAGGGGGAAAATAATGTAATGGCCTCAGGCTGGCATACCTATATCGGATCATCACCGGGCATGTATGGCATTTCACTGAGGAAGGAAACATATTCTCACGGTCTGATCGAGAAAAGCGGAGGCTTTGGTATTCAGTTTCTGCCTGCACACAGATCGGAATGGATTCAGGCTGTAGGTACCTTTAGTGGTAAAGATGTAGATAAGTTTCAGCAGTTTGGCATTACATATGAGGATGGAATTTCAGTCAATGTGCCTATATTGCTGGAGGCTTATCTTGCTTATGAGTGTAAAGTCGTGGATATTCATACCTATGGAGATCATGATTGGATCGTCGGTGAAATACAGCAGACCTACCGAGATGATGAACTGTTCCTAGATGAGGAGATTCCTGATTTTAGTAAGCTTTCTATCCCGCTATACGTGGGAAGGTCTGCTTATTATGTGGCGGATGATTCATTGCAGAGAAAGGTGCATCCGTTTTATTTGAGCAAGTAAACAGAGATCTGTACGTTTTACAATATTTTCAGGGTTGTATCATGCGCGCGTTCCCTGTATACTATGTAATGTTGTTCGGAAAGTTTGACAGACAATCGCTGGTGGCGTGTGCCACGAGAGGAAAGTCCGGGCTCCATAGGGCAGGATGCTGGATAACGTCCAGTCAGCGCGAGTTGAAGGATAGTGCCACAGAAATGGACCGCCGATGGCCGCTTGCGGCACAGGCAAGGATGGAACCGAGGTGTAAGAGACCCCGAGGAACGCTGGTGACTTCGTTCCTGGTAAACCCCATCTGGAGCAAGACCTAATGGGACACAGCTTCTTCGCGAAGCAGCCTTAGCCCGAGGCGTGTCTAGGTTGGTCGCTGGAGCTGGATAGCAATGTTCGGCCTAGATAGATGATTGTCGCTTGTAGTGGGAGGGTAGTTCCCGTCTGTACCACGAATAGCACAGAACCCGGCTTACGGAAAACTTTCCCCACTGCAACACCTTAAAATGTATAAATTTAACTTTTGTAAATGACCTGTTTGCGTGAAAGCTTTTAATCCAAATGTATTTATTGAATTAAAAAGGGTGTGTCATATTCCAACGGGAATCATGGCACACCCTTTTTAACATACCGTATTTACGCAGAAATAGTGCCTTCTTGGAATGAAGCCCCCAGCATAATTACTGGGGGCTTTCATTTTAATTTTTACTTCCTCTACCGTAAAACCGTTCGAGGATGAGGCACGTAGTTAGCGTATCAACGCATTTGAATCTGTAGAAGCGAGCCTGCACCTTTGTCCCAGATTCCACCATACTATTCAAATTCCAAACGAATCAGGGGGTAACAGCGATCGTAAAATCAAATGATTCGTGAAGCGGCCTCACGTACATATCCTGCCAACTCCATCATCGCACGCTTTTTACCACACTTTCCTCTGTGTACATCTTCAGTGCTCGATCCAATCGGTCAACCGCTTTAGGAAGCAGGGAAGGATCCGTATGCGTGAAGTTGATCCGCATGTGGTTGCTGCCACTTAGGTCAGCATAGAAGACTTGTCCGGGGACAAATGCGACTCCTTCCTGAATTGCGAGTTGCAGCAACCGATCAGAACGGAAGCCCTCGGGTAGGGTAACCCACATAAACATACCGCCAAGTGCATCATTCCAGGTGATTCCTTCCCATTGACGTTCTTTCATCAGCGACGTGAGACGTAGCATACGAGAATGGTACTCAGCGGACACGGTACGAATATGTCCGTCCAAGTCAAAAAACTCCAATAACTCATTCAAAGCACGTTGATCAATACTGCTGGAGTGCAGATCGGCAGATTGTTTGGCATTGGCGACTTTAACGACAATTGCTTGATTAGCTACCAGCCATCCAGAGCGAACACCAGGAGCAACGGTTTTAGAGAATGTAGAAGTGTACATCACATGACCGTCTCCACCTAGTTGTTGATCAATTGAGAAAAGGGATGGAAAGTTAAGGTTTTCGTCAAATTTAAGACGTCCGTAAGGATCATCTTCAAAAATCAAAGTGCCGTATTTACGGCATAGTTCAACAACGCCTGTTCTGCGTTCCATACTCCAAACACTTCCTGCCGGGTTGGAGAAGGTGGGGATGACATACACGAATTTAGGCTGATGTTTTTTGATCTTGGCTTCAAGATCTTCTAATTGCATACCGTTAGAGTCTGTATCTACACTTACAATGTTGGCACCATAGGAATTAAATACCTGAAGAGCTGCCAAATAAGTAGGGGACTCCACCAATACAGTATCCTGCGGATCGAGCAACACACGCGAAACCAGATCAATGGTCTGCTGTGAGCCCGTCGTCATGATGATATTATCTCTGGTGACGGAGATGCCTTGGGATGACATGATTGCTGCAAGACGTTCCCGTAGAGGAATGTAGCCCTCGGTTAGGCCGTATTGAAGAGCGGTAGTACCGCCGAGACGAAATACCCGCTCATAGGCTTTAGCAACAGCTTCGATGGGGAAAAAGGCATCGGCCGGAAGGCCACCTGCCAGAGATAACACATCTGTTCCCTGTGTCAGCTTTAAAATGTCCCTTACCATGGACGAGCCCTGAGTACGAGCCATACCCGAAAATTTGTGTTCCAATCCAATCATCTCCTGTGTTCTATACTGTACTATGAAATTTGTTGTATTATATCGATAATGAAGTATAACAGTAAACGTCTAAATGTAACAGTTGATTTTTGGAGGGGACGGTTCCGATGCATATTGATCTCAGCCGCAATAGCAGTGTCAAATTATATTTACAGATTGCTAAAACATTAGCAGATCGCATCCAGTCTGGATTGCTGCCTCAGGGTACAAAGCTTCCTTCTGTCCGTCATCTGTCCAGTCTGCTTGCGGTAAGTCCCGTAACTGTAAGCAAGGCGTATGCTGAGTTGGAGTCTATTCATTTGGTTACCTGTACACAGGGAAAAGGTTGCTATGTAGCGGAGCCTTCAGTAGCTGTTCAACGTGAGGGAGCACAGGATTTGTCATGGCAAATGTCGCTGATCGATTATTTGCCGCGCGCACAGTTATGGAGAAACTTTAACCATAGCAGACAGTTTCCTTATTCTTTTCATATAGCAGCAATTCAACCGGAGCTTCTTCCTACACGCGAAATCATCGCTGATACTCAACGTCTATCCTCTGGAAATCCCGATGCAATGGCAGCATACGGGACTTTTGAAGGTGATTTAGCGCTGAGGGAAGTGTTTGCAGATCACCTGAACGAACGCGGTATATGCACAGTGGCAGAACAGCTGCTCGTGACCAGTGGTGCCCAACAGGGCATTGACTTGGTGGCACGTACCTTTGTGGGTTCTGGTGATGTTGTCTACATGGAGGCTCCTACATATACGGGGGCCATTGATGTGTTTACCAGTCGTGGTGCCAAAGTAATTATGATTCCGATGGATGAGCAGGGCATGAGGATCGATATCCTCACGCGTCTCTGTGACACTCATCCCCCAAAACTGATCTACACGATACCCACCTTTCATAATCCTACCGGAGTAACTTTAACGATGGCCAGACGCACACAATTACTGGATCTAGCTCAAAGTTATCATTGCCTCATTGTTGAGGATGATCCATTTTCCGACCTATATTATAAAACAAAGCCGCCACTCTCTATCAAGGCGCATGATCAGTCCGGACATGTGATATATATCAAAAGCTTTAGCAAAACCGTTGCTCCCGGCTGCCGTATAGCTTGTGTAGCGGCCACTGGCAGTGTAATGGATCGTTTGGTGGCTGCCAAGTCTACTACGGATTTGGGGAGCCCTCTATTAACGCAAAAAGCGCTACTGCCCTTTATCAGGAATCGACTTAATCAGCATCTTGTTTGGTTGCGGGAACAAATGCGGGATCGGTTGACAGTTGCATTGCATACGCTCCAGCGCTATGCTCCGCCAGAGGTCAGCTGGTATGCTCCCGAAGGCGGCTTAAATGTGTGGATTAAGCTTCCACCTAATGTTGATATTCCAGAATTGGAGCGGCTGGCTGACCGAGAAGGTGTTTCCTTTTTACCTGGTGCAGTATGCTATGCAGGTGGTATGGACAGTAATCATATCCGTATTTCTTTTTCGTATGCGGACAAGGAAACACTTAAAACAGGTCTTCACAAACTGTGCCGTTTGTTGGGCGAACTGCTTGATCATTCGGTCATTGTTGAACGGAAGCCTATTTTATAAGGGATATTTGTATTAGGGGGTAAACATCCAAGCACAGCACACGCCTTCTTAATATGCTGTACTAATTCACCGAAAGGAGTTGCACATTATGAGTCATTGCCCTTACGACCCGATCGTGTGCCCGCCGATCCAATTTGTAAATCATCAATTTTTCCCACAAGTCGTGCCTGTGGTTCATCCGATTGAAATTGTTAATCAGACGCACATTGTACCTGTACCTCATCACGTATTTCCGGTGAGTATAAAGGACCCTGGAGAACCTTGCTGTCATACTCGCAGCCATGGCAAGCGTCCTGTTCGCAGTAGTTCCAAGCGTTAATAAAGCCCAAAAAAGCAGCCATGGAGCAACATGGCTGCTTTTTTCCAATAAGGAATCTTACGTTTCCAGTTTCTTTAATATTGATTTTAACTTGTCACTTAAATGCTGTGGATAGAATTGCAAAGGAACATATGGACGTTGTGCTGCTTTCAACGCTTTATACACGTCAATTTGACCATATCCGAAATATTTGTCATGCCCGGGTGTGCCCAAGTCAATTACGCTGCTTCTCATTAAATCCATAACCTCTTTGTTGGTCAGATCGGGGTTAATGGATCGAATCAGTGCAGCAAGCGCAGATACATGGGGACTGGCCATTGAAGTACCCGACAGTGCAGCATATTGGTTCCCTGGGTACGTACTGGCAATACTTGCACCTGGAGCCATGACGTCTACATAATCTCCATAGTTAGAAAAGGATGCACGGTGCATAGAAGAATCTGTAGCGGAAACGGCAAATACTTCAGGATACGCTGCTGGATAGCCAGGTCGTTCCGTATTGTCATTACCTGTAGCTGCAACTAATACGACATCTTTATCATAGGCGTATTTGATCGCATCATGCAAAAATTCAGCTTGTGCGTAATTGCCCAGACTCAAATTGATGACCTTGGCCCCATGATCAGCTGCCCATATAATACCTTCTGCAACCGAGTAAGTCGTACCGGAGCCGGATTGGTCAAGTACCTTAATCGGCATGACTTTGTTGTACCACGTCATGCCGGCGACCCCCTCACCATTGTTCACGAGGGCAGAAATGATGCCAGCGACGTGCGTTCCGTGACCGACGTCATCATAAGGCTTTTCAGACGGGTTTACCACGTTACGACCTGAAAGGATTTGACCTTTTAGGTCGGGGTGATCCAAATCTACTCCCGTATCTACGACAGCGACAATTACGTCCTTGCTGCCTTTGCTTAATTTCCAACCGCGGTTGGTTTCAGTAGCCGGCAGATTCCATTGATAGCGGGAAAAGAGCAAATCATTGGGGATAGAGCTGTCCGCTTTGATAGGTGTTTTCTCATTGGTTAGATACATGTAGTGAGGCTCAGTATAAAGCGGGTTCCACTTTCTTGAAAAATACTGTTTTAGTTCCTTGAAGTTCATCTTATCCGAATGAAATACATAGGTATAACCAAGCTTGCGGCCTGGCGCACAGTGTAAATCTGCTGCAATTTCCTCCAGTTGTCGTGAATCAGGATTGTGACGGAAGCGAACGACAATTTCGTTTTCGAAATAATGGCTTGCATTTTCGTTGTCGTGGCCCGTCTTGACAGTAATATCGTGCAATGTGTCGGGATGTACGGATTCGATTTTGTAGCTGCCTTCTTTTGGATAGGGAATCAAACGCAAATTCTTCCGCTGATGCTTCTCCACGTCACGCAATACTTGCTGACTGACCAGGGCAGCAACGCCGCATGTTCCGTCAGCCGATGGTTCTGCCATGACAAAAAATTTACCGCCTTCAGCCTGAAATGCAGCAGATTCGTAGGATTTATTTTGCATGACAGAACGGCGAGCCGCAGCCAAGCTGCTTTTGATTTGAGGATGACTGAGCAGACGAGTTTGTACTTTGGTGCCCGTATAGGTGCTCGTGTTCCCGTCGGGTGTGTGAATCCACAGTAACGTATGAAGATGACTGTGCGATTGCTGTAGCCTGCGGGTAAACTGTCTTTTCTGATCAGCAGTTTTACCATCAAGCTCCCGCATCACGTATTGAATATCCTGCCTTGCATCCATGCGTGTGAGGGTATCCGTAGCGGACAGGTCCAAAGCCAACATTCCTTTTTTGAGCTGCTTCTCTTGCTGTGGCACCATCTTGGCCGTATATTCGGGCTGTGGTGTATGGCGGTGATCACGGGAAGGCAGCATCAGTGTGATGAGAAGTACCCCGGCAGCTGCTCCGAGCAGGGGTTTTAACCATTTTCGCCGAGACATGGGACCGTCCTCCTTGAGTATTCATAAATTTATGGTTTAGCGTGAGGAGGTTGGCATGTTTTTATACCTTTCAATGCTCATTTGTGGTAGGATAAATACTGAAAATTACAGCTCTTTCGGTTAGAAGGGACTATTTTCGGGTAACCAAATTGATGAACAAGCAACAAATAAGGGGGAGCTGCCTTGATGTCAGCAGTCAACGTACAAAAATTATGTGAGTCGGCGCAGGAGAGACTGAAAACTGCCGTGAAACGGGTGGAAACATTCCTCAATGAGCATGCTCTGCCGCAACTGGCTACAGATGGCAATGAGGAGTCCGTACTTTTTTACAAAGGCTTTTTGTCGGATCTCCGTCATGTCCTTGTTTTTTCCGAAGTATCTTATGAAAAGCTGGGTGTGGCTTTACGCCGTGCCAATTTTGACGTCGATTTTGCGGAAAAGGCATTGTATAACGTTTACCATGACTGCGTGAACAGCTTTTTTTATCCCAAAAATGAATCTTACGCAGAGGATGGACGCTATGCGTATACGGGACAAGATGCTATCCGCTTCCGTAAAACGCCAGTGCCAGCCGCTCGCGAAGTGATCATGGACATCACGAAAAATTTTGAAGAATTGCGTGATGATCTGACTTATTATGAAAGTGACTATTTGACTCAGCGCCGGATGCAGACTCGACGTACTCATGCCTAAAGCATTCAACGGGGAAGATCATTTCTAATCAAAAACTAAAACAAGACAAGCAAGCCGTTTTCTACTTGCTTCCTGCCATTTTGGAGGAGGTGAAGGAAGCGGCTTTTTTCTTATGTCACCAACTGCCAAATACCATGAACGCATAGGTGCAGGGTAGCGGGGGGACAATGAATCCGAGGTGATGATCATGAGCCAAGAGGCCAAGCCAATCGTTAAGTGTAGCGTAGCCAATTGCCATTATTGGGGAGAAAACAACTTGTGCAAGGCGGATTTGATCATGATTGAAGTTGATGGTCATGCCGGAAAGAAATTTAAAGAAGAATATGCGGGAGAAAGCTTCAGTTCAGAAGAACGTGATAAGGCTGCCACGTCAGCCGCAACCTGTTGCCACACTTTTAAGCCGAAGTCCGTGTGAATTTTATTACGCGATTCATTTCGCATTTGGAGGTGCAGTTTATTATGGAAGATCATGAAAACGACAAGCATCAGAATGAAGAGCATGTTAGCCGCAAACGTGTAGATTACCCCCGTCACATTCATGAACGATCTGCCAAGCGCCGTAATGATCGTGAAGAATATGCAGCAGAGGTTGCTCCCGGCTCAGCTGTGACTCGACATGAGGTCAAGGGTGAAGAGCAGGTTATAAACAATAGTGGCCGTATTTCTGGCTATATTGGTCTGGCTGCAGGAATTGCCTCATTGTTTATGTGGTCCATTGTGCTGGGACCTATTGCTGCAGTTTTAGGTTTTTTTGCTTATGTGAATGGCAGCAAAACGACCGGCATTTGGTCGATTGGTCTTGGGGCGCTGGCGACATTGAGTTATTTTGCTTTTATCCCGTTCGTTCGTTGACCCTACTGGAGGAACAAGCTCAGTTTTCTTTTGTATATCCGAGAAAATTCATCTTAGTGATATAATTACATTAAAGCTGATCTATAAAGCTCCGCTGTCTTTTCGACAGAAACGGAGCTTTTTTTCATTAAAAGGTATGGAAGTACATAGTAAAAAGTTGTATCATAGCAGTAATGACAAGCTATTTGGGATATAACAACTATAGAAAGTTGGGAACACCACATGCAAATTGATCCGCGCGTGTCCAAGTCCATGTTAGACATGCAGCTGTTAAATAATATGAGTGCTACAACCCAGACGGGTACAACTGACGCTTTTTCCGGATTACTGGAACAAGTAGGTCAGTTGGAAACAGATGGTGCTGTGACACGAGAAAATTCAAGTGATGTTACCAGAGACGAAAACGGTTTACTATGGCTTCAATTGGGACCTTCGAGGGGGACGGCTTCGTCATTGTACCCCGCTCCTTCCAGCACAGCAACAGACGGACCCACAACACCTACAGCATATGATGATTTAATTAACGAGGCTAGCCAGAAATACGGCGTTCCAGTAGCGTTGATTAAAGCAGTTATAGATACGGAATCTTCATTCAATCCGTCGATCACTTCTTCGGCAGGAGCCAAAGGGCTCATGCAGCTTATGGATGCTACGGCTCAAGGTCTGGGAGTCAGTGACCCATATGACCCTGTTCAAAATATTGATGCAGGTGTTCGTTATTTGTCTTACCAGATTAAACGGTTTAACGGACAAGAAAATATGGCGCTGGCTGCATATAATGCAGGTCCCGGACGGGTGCAGCGGCTTGGTGTAAATAGTGATGAACAGTTAATGGCTGTACTGGACAAGCTTCCGCTGGAAACGCAAAGATATATTACCAAAATTCAAAATGCACGTGAAAAATATACGATCTAAGCCCTATAGCTTATAACGAAAAAAAGTGCGTAATTTCAATTAGATTAGGTCCGCAGATAGGATCAATATGGGGAAAGGGTGTCGCTATAATATAGCGGCCTTTCCCTGTTTTGGTCTTTTTTTGTTGCAGCAGTTATAGGACAGAAAGGGGAGTGCAATGAGATATTTTGATTATGCGGCGACAACTCCACCTTTTGAAGAGGTGATTACAACAGTTGCCGAGGTCATGAGACGCCACTATGGGAATCCATCTTCGATGCATCGGTATGGAGAGGACGCGGATAAGTTGCTTAAGCGTTCGCGCGAGGTATGTGCTGCGGCTTTGGGAGTGTATCCATCAGAGATTGTCTTCACATCTGGAGCAACGGAAAGCAACAATCTTGCTATTAAGGGAGCAGCTTTGCAGTATCAGACCAGAGGCAAGCATATTGTAACTGTATCGACAGAGCACCCGTCTGTGTACGAAGCTTGCAGACAACTGACAAATCTGGGCTTTGAGGTTACATTTTTACCTGTCGATGCGGAAGGGCATGTGAGCGCCGAACAGGTTTGTGCCGCTGTCCGTAAAGATACGATTTTAGTCAGTATTATGCATGTCAATAATGAGACGGGAAGGGTGCAACCGTTGCATGATATCGGAGCTGCGCTCAAGAAACAGTTCCCCCGTGTGCTATTTCATATTGACGGTGTACAGGGGTTTGGAAAGCTACCGGTTGATATCCGGGGCTGGCAGGCTGATCTGTACAGCCTCTCTGCGCATAAGCTGCGTGGACCCAAAGGTGCTGGACTACTATTCGTTCGGGAAGGTGTGGAGCTTTTCCCACTGCATAGTGGCGGCTCTCAGGAGCAGGGTTTTCGTGCAGGTACGGAAAATGTACCGCTGCTAGTCGGTATGTCTAAGGCGGTAAGGTTGGCGGGCGAACGGCAAGTAGAGACAGCACGCCGTATGACCGAGTGGAGAGAACGGGTGGTCGCAGAAGTGAAGACAATCCGTCAACTGCGGCTGAACAGCGGGGAAGAAGCGCCGCATATTGTCCACTTTTCGTATCCGGGCATGAAGGCCGAGGTAATGCTGCATACGCTGGAACAATTGGGTGTGGTAGTATCCACCAAATCGGCGTGCTCTTCGAAATTGGCTGAACCCAGCCGGGTGCTGCTGGCGATGGGATGCAATGAGGCGGAAGCGTCTGGCGGCATTCGTATCAGCTTCGGTGATGAACATACGGAACAGGATATCGATGAGCTTATACTTGCACTGCGACAGGCTGTAGCCAAGCTGGAATCCCTTGAAAGGTGGAAACGTTAAAATGCACTATGATATGCTGTTACTTCGCTTTGGTGAATTTACATTAAAAGGGAAGAATCGGACTCGTTTTGAAAAGGCAGTACTGAATCACGTGAAGCTGCTGCTCAAACCGTTTCCCGGTGCTTCATTGCGGAAGGAATTTGGACGGATTTATGTGGTTCTCGGAGGAGAGCCTTATGAACAGATCATTCAAGTGTTACAAAAAGTATTTGGCATCACGACAATAAGTCCTGTCAAAATGGCTCCTGTCGAGCTGGGTGCTATAATTGAGACCGCTGTAGCTTTGATGCGTGAGCTGAATGTGGCCGAGGGAACGACTTTCAAGGTAAATGCCCGCAGAGTGTGGAAGGAATTTGCTCATTCTTCACAAGAGATGAACCATTTAATTGGTTCTCCTATTTTGCGAGAGTTTCAAGCTTTGAAGGTCGATGTGCATCAACCAGATATTGAGTTGCGTGTGGAGGTTAGAGAGCAGGCGGCCTATATATTCAGCGATGTTATTATGGCTGTAGGGGGCTTTCCGTTAGGAACGAACGGTAAAGCTATGCTGCTGCTGTCTGGTGGAATTGACAGCCCGGTAGCGGGGTGGTCTTCCATGCGTAGAGGATTGGAAATTGAATGTGTGCATTTTTATAGCTATCCGTTTACAAGTGAGCGTGCGAAAGAAAAGGTCATTGAATTGGCAAGGGTCTTAGCAGGCTATGCGGGTCGGATTAAAATCCACCTTGTGCCGTTTACAGAGGTGCAGACGGCCTTTACGCGCACTGGACAGGATAATCTGATTATTACGCTAATGAGACGGTCTATGTTACGAATTGCGACGATGCTGGCTGAGCGTGAAGGAGCACTGGCACTCGTGACGGGCGACAGTCTGGGGCAAGTCGCTAGTCAAACGTTATCCAGCATGAATGTGATTGGCCGTTCGACAGAATTACCATTGCTGCGACCTCTCGTAATGATGGATAAGCAGGAGATCACGGAAATCGCAAAGCAAATTGGCACCTACGATCTATCCATCCTTCCATATGAGGATTGCTGCACATTGTTTGTTCCCAAATCCCCAACCACCAATCCGAATTTGTGGGTTGTTCAAAAGATTGAAGCCTCTATTCGGGATTTAAATGCCTTGATTGAACAGGCTGTGGCTGCAACGGAGACGCTTGTCCTGGAGGCAGGTGGAGCTATAGAGGGGCGTAAAGAGGAAGTTATACAGGAAGATTGGTTTTAAAATAAAAAGGCAGACCCACCAGCTAATTGGGTCTGCCTTTTTATTTTAGTTAAAACAGTTTTTGAATCATTTTAGACGGCTTTTTCTCGACTGGATACTGCTCTGCGATTTTGAAGATATCCTGTGAGCAAAATACCAGCCATAACTGCGGCAATAAACAAGATACGCAGCGCAGGGTGCTCGGTAAAATAGGGTTCCAGCTTACGTTCTTCAGTAATCATATTAGAGGCTGTATAACCAAGCACAGCCGATCCCAAATAGATAATCCAGGGGAATTTATTGATCAGTTTGATAAAAAGAGTGCTACCCCATACAACGATCGGTACGCTAATTAACAGGCCAAGCACTACAAGTAGCAAATGCTGCTGGGCCGCGCCAGCAACAGCGATCACGTTGTCCAGACCCATAGCTGCATCGGCTACAACAATCGTGCGAATAGCACCCCATAACGTTGTTCCCGCTTTGACTTCGGTATGGTCCTCCTGGTCTACGAGTAACTTGTACGCGATCCAGACTAACATGACACCCCCGATGAGTAACAACCACGGTACTTGAAGCAACCAGAGTACCACAATGGTGGCTGCGATGCGAATAAGCAGGGCACCACCGGTACCATACAGTATCGCTTTTTTTTGCGTGGTAGGAGGCAGCTTTCTGGCGGCAAGTCCAATTACAATCGCATTATCTCCTGCGAGCAGAAGGTCAATAAATATCACATTAAGCAGCAGCCAAAAGAACTGAAGTCCGGACATATCAATCGTTCTCATCTCCCTGATTAAACATCCTAAAATCATTGTATGTTGTTTATTTTAATACCCGTTTTTCGGAAATACGATTCATTATATTGCTGTTTGTTATTGATTTCAAGGTCTTTACTCAATAAATTTGACATCAATTTTTAATAAATGATGACTTATTTGACAAGGCTTATAAGCATAGCCTCGTCCTATTTCGCATACAAGTAGGATGGGGGTGTTTGTACACATGGAGCATATCATTTTGCTGTTGAAAATATTAATGATTAATTTGGTATTAAGCGGTGATAATGCGGTTGTTATAGCCATGGCGAGCAAAAACTTGCCTGCAAGGCAGCGGAGTCAAGCTATATGGTGGGGGGCAGTCGGTGCAGTCCTCCTGCGCTGTGTTTTGACTTTTGTAGCTGTCATTTTGCTGGGCATACCCTTTATTCAGGCGGCAGGCGGTCTACTTCTGTTATGGATTGCGTTTAAGCTGCTTTATGAGAATGAGGATCATGTGGGAGTCAGAGCAGAAACAACCATATGGAAGGCTATACAGGTTATTCTGGTAGCGGACTTTGTGATGAGTCTAGATAACGTATTAGCCATTGCAGCCCTAGCAGATGGGGATATCGCTATTATCGTCATTGGTATTGCAATTAGCATTCCGATTGTCGTCTGGGGCAGCAACGTGATTGCGATCTGGCTTCACCGGTTCCCTGTACTTGTTTTGCTTGGATCTGCAATCCTGGCTTTTACGGCAGGAGAAATGCTACTGCGTGATCCCCGATTGGGTGTGTGGTTAGCAGGTACGGGGGAGCTAATACATGCATGGTTACCGGGACTTTTGGGCGCAGCAGTTGTCATTGTAGGAATATATCGTCAGTTACGAGCTCGCCATATTTGAACGTAGTTTTTTTGGAAAACATCGGCTAAAATATATTTAAAAACAATCACATTAAAAGACCTAAAAACAAATTCAGCAAACAAAGGAGACCACGATGAATTCCGGAAAAGAGCGTATGGTCGGAGTGGGTATTGTTGCCGTAGGACTTATTATTTTGTTGGGGAAACTGGGGACGTTCTCCTTCTTGGGACGAAACCTTTGGCCTTTGCTGTTTTTAATACCTGGAATCGTACTGCATGCAATGTACATGAAGCGTAAAGTTTCACCCTTTATGTTGCTGCCGGCAGGGATTTTGTCGGTTTATGGCTTCTTATTTTTGCTCTGCAATATTTGGGGCTGGCATTTAATGGCCTATTTATGGCCTTTGCTACTTCTAGGTGTGGCGATTGGATTATGGCAGTACGCCATTAATGATATTTCGCTTTCTCGTAATGTTTATACAGGGGGCGTGATATTGGGGTTGATATCGGTGTTTTTACTGGTCATTACCCTGCTAAGAACGGGCATCATATATGTAATTGCAGTTTTACTGATCGGAGCTGGAATCTGGTTGGTCTTAAACAACCGTGGCAAACGGAAAAGGTAAAACGACAAGCTGTGAGATTTTATGGCGGTAAATTACGGAACAGGCAATAATGTCTTGCTTTATGACATATTTCAACTATAATATAATGGATATGATAAGAGCGTCGGAATGATTTCTGACGCTTATTTTAAGGTTTTCACGCGAATCGGAGAGAGAAGCTGTCTGTACAAAGCCTGAAACATATAGAAGGCTGGCAGGGAGTGGGCCTAAAGAACGATTGTTAGCCTTGAATCAGCACTGCTTCAGGATAGAGACACTATTTTGATATACGGAAAGGATATGGATACAAACCATGCATGCAAGAGAAAACATTCGCAATATTGCGATTATTGCCCACGTCGACCACGGAAAAACGACGCTTGTCGACAAGCTGCTTCAACAGTCCGGAACATTTAGAGAACACGAGGCTGTTCAGGAGCGCGCCATGGACTCCAACGATCTGGAGCGTGAACGCGGTATTACGATTTTGGCTAAAAATACAGCAATCACTTACAAAGATTACCTGATTAACATTGTAGATACACCGGGACACGCCGACTTTGGTGGCGAAGTGGAACGGATTATGAAAATGGTTGACGGTGTTTTGCTCGTCGTTGATGCTTACGAAGGTTGCATGCCGCAAACGAAATTCGTACTGCGTAAAGCGCTGGAACAAAATCTGACGCCTATCGTTGTAGTGAACAAAATTGACCGTCCGGCAGCTCGTCCGGCAGAAGTCATTGACGAAGTATTGGATCTGTTCATTGAGCTGGGTGCGAATGATGAGCAATTGGAATTCCCTGTTGTGTACGCTTCGGCGCTGAACGGAACATCCAGCATGGATGCTGAAAAGCAAGACGACAACATGCAAGCATTGTACGAAACAGTTGTAGAGCACATTCCGGCTCCAACTGAGAAAGTAGATGAGCCTCTTCAATTCCTCGTAACACTGATGGACTATAACGAATACCTTGGCCGAATTGCAGTAGGTCGTGTAAACCGCGGTATCATCAAGCAGGGGCAAGCAGTCACAGTTATGCAGCGTGATGGTAGCAGTAAATCAGCGCGTATTGAGAAGCTGTTCGGCTTCCAAGGTCTGAAACGTATTGAAACTGACCAAGCGGGCGCTGGTGACATTGTAGCGATTGCGGGAATTAAAGATATCAACATCGGTGAAACCATTGCCGATCCGAATCATCCTGAAGCATTGCCTGTACTGAAGATTGATGAGCCAACGCTGCAAATGACCTTCCTGGTTAACAACAGCCCATTCGCAGGTCGCGATGGTAAGTGGGTAACATCCCGTAAATTGCGTGAGCGTCTTCTGAAAGAACTTGAAACGGATGTCAGCTTACGTGTTGATGAAACAGATAGCCCGGACGCCTTTATTGTATCCGGACGTGGTGAGTTGCATCTGGGTATCCTGATTGAAAACATGCGTCGTGAAGGTTACGAACTGCAAGTGTCCAAACCAGAAGTTATCGTCAAGGAAATTGATGGTAAGAAAATGGAGCCAATCGAACGTCTCCTCATTGATATTCCGGAAGAAAGCATGGGCGCGGTTATGGAAAGTTTGGGCTCCCGTAAAGCCGAAATGGTTAACATGATTAATAACGGCACCGGACAGGTTCGCTTGGAATTCTTGATCCCTGCACGTGGTCTGATCGGTTACACTACAAACTTCCTGACTTTGACTCGTGGTTACGGCGTAATGAACCATGCGTTTGACAGCTATGGACCATTTGTTGGCGGTCAAGTAGGTGGACGTCATCAGGGTGTTCTCGTGTCAACGGAAAACGGCAGCTCTACATTTTATGGTATGCTGGGCGTAGAAGATCGCGGTATTTTGTTTCTGGAGCCAGGTACTGAAATCTATGAGGGCATGATCGTTGGGGAGCACACACGTGATAACGACATCGTCGTTAACATTTGTAAAGAAAAACAATTGACAAACGTTCGTTCAGCAACAAAAGACGATACAGTTAAACTGAAAACACCTGTTATCTTCTCTCTGGAGCAGGCGCTCGAATATCTGAATGATGATGAGTATTGCGAAATTACACCTAATGCCATCCGTTTGCGTAAAAAGATCTTAAACAAAGGTGAACGCGAGCGTGCGGAGAAGCAACGTAAAACAGCACAAGCAAATACGTAATTGATTGGATTGGTCTTTGGCCACAGCGGCGACGCCCGGGAACGGGATGCGCCGCTGTGTGTGTTTTAGGATTGTAAACTTGGAGAAAGCGATATTTCTCAAAACGCAGGAAAAGGTGTTGAAGCATGAGTAATCTTTCGAACGGATTGCCTCCCCGGACACAAAGCGGGAAAAAATCCGCCAAACCGAAAAAAACGAAAAAGAAAAAAAGCTTTTTCAGATCGTTTATGAAGTTTGTCTTGTTTCTGCTCATTATAGGTATTTTGGCAGCAGCTGGTTATACCTACTATCTTTACAATCAGGTAGAGGAAGTTTTGGATACGGGGATCAACAAGGAAGTACCCAAAACACAATTGGCTGAAGCTAAGCCTTTGACTATCTTATTGCTAGGAACCGATTACCGCCCTGATCATCCGACTTATTTGTCAGATGTTATTATGGTAGCTACCTTAAACCCCAATACCAAATCGTCTACCATCGTGTCCTTACCACGCGATACGCGTCTAGAAATGGATGGATATAAACCACGTAAGTTGAATGAGTATTATCCGGTGTTTAAGGCTAGAGAGAAAGAATCTGGTGAAGTTGCTGAAGAACAAATGAAGAAGATGATCGGCAAATATTTAAACATTGATATCGATTATGTGACGGTTATTAACTTCCAGGGCTTTAGAGATGTAGTAGATAATTTGGGTGGCGTAGATGTGACGGTTGATAAAAACATGTGTTATCGTGACCGTGCAGATGGTACCGATATTAACCTGACAGCTGGAGCCAAGCATTTGAACGGTGATCAGGCTCTTGATTTTGTTCGCTACCGAAAATCGAATTGTCGTCCAAGAACAGCTGAATCTGACGATTTTGATCGCAATCGTCGACAAAATCAGGTGCTTCATTCCCTAATTGACCAAATGCAATCCTTTAACGCTTTGACCAAGTTTAGCGCAATTATTAAATCGGTTGATAAGAATATGATGACAGATATCGAGTCACAGCAAATGAAAAATATCGTACAAACCTATTGGAATATTTCCAAGCAAAATGTGAAATACAATCCGGTGGCGGGAACGTGGCGTAGCCCGTATGTGTACATTGATGAGCAACAGCTCGATTTGGCCAAACAAGCGCTACAAGAGGAATTAGCTAAAAAAGCAAGCGACACTACTGCAGCTTCTTCCAATTCCTGAGTATGTATCTTTCTCCTCTCTTATGTTATACTCGCAGCGAGTAAAGCTCTTATATAACATAAGGGGGTTGAGGTATGTCTAAAGTTATAGTGAACCAAGTCTAGGTCCAGTGAGCAATCACTGGGCCTTTTGTGTCTAATTTTAAAAATGTACAGGCTCATAGCTATCTTCACTACAACTTCTCGTTGCTTTATCTGGTGTGGGGGTTCTTTTTTCAGGGAATCAGCAAGTATTGGGTACCTGGTGAATAGGTATAGGTATGAAACACGAGATTGTCCACGCCGCTTTGGAGGGGATTTAATGAAGAAATTTTTTGTGCTGGATACGAATGTGCTGCTGCATGATCCGAAAGCCATTTTTACCTTCAAAGAACATGAAGTTGTCATTCCAGCTGTTGTTCTGGAAGAAATCGACTCCAAAAAACGCAACGCGGATGAGATTGGACGGAATGCCCGCAATGTATCGCGATTGTTAGACGGGTTGAGAGAAGTAGGTCATCTGCATAGTGGCGTTCCACTTCCCCAAGGTGGGAGGCTTAAGGTTGAATTAAACCACCGAAGCTTTTTGAAAGTTCAGGAGATGTTCGGGGAGGTTTCGAACGATAACCGGATTTTGGCGGTCGCCTTGAATTATCATCTGGAAGAGCAGGAGCAGCCTGAACCACGTTCGGTCGTTTTGGTCAGTAAAGACGTGCTGGTCAGGATCAAGGCAGATGTATTGGGACTGCTGACCGAAGACTACCTATCCGACAGAACAGGCGATCTAAGTGAGCTATATCCCGGATACTCGGCAATACAGGTGCACCCGTCCATCATAGATGAATTTTACTCTAACCGTTTTTTACCAATCAAGCCACTGGAACTACCTTATACGCTGTATCCGCATGAATTTGTTATTCTGAAAGATGAAATGGGAACTGGAAAATCAGCTTTGCTGAAAGTGAATCAGGAGGCAGAGCGATTAGAGCCGCTGTACTTAAGTAACGAATCGGTGTGGGGAATCAGCGCGCGTAATGCTCAACAGCGGATGGCATTGGAGCTTTTGCTTAATGACGATATCCCCCTCGTGACCATTACAGGAAAAGCGGGTACGGGCAAAACGCTGCTGGCGCTGGCGGCAGGTTTGCTTAAGGTAGAGGATGAACATCGCTACAAGAAACTGCTAATTGCTCGGCCTGTTGTTCCTATGGGTAAGGATATTGGTTATTTACCGGGAGAAAAGGATGAAAAACTTCGCCCGTGGATGCAACCAATCTACGACAATCTAGAGTATCTGTTTGATGCCAAAAAATCAGGTGATATCGACAAAATTTTAATGGGCTTGGGCAGTATTCAGGTGGAGGCACTTACTTATATTCGCGGGCGTTCGATACCTGGGCAATTTATTATAGTCGATGAGGCGCAAAACTTATCCCGACATGAGATCAAAACGATTGTGTCCCGGGTGGGTGAGGGGAGCAAGATCATTTTGATGGGAGATCCGGAACAGATTGATCACCCTTACCTGGATGCAGCCAGTAACGGTCTAACCTATGTGGTGGAGCGGTTTAAGCAAGAAGGGATTAGCGGGCATATTATGTTGGAAAAAGGAGAACGCTCCAAGCTCGCGCAGTTGGCAGCCGATCTACTATAAAATCCCTACCGTTATTACAATAATAAAGACCTCGGGAATATCCCGGGGTCTCTTGTTTTGTACACGTAAAAATTCAGAATAATGAAAGGTGAGCAAAATCTTACTTAAAGTTTAATTCGAGCTTAACTTCAAGCATTCCTGCTAAAGTACGTACTTCTGTGGCTTTGACATATGAAATAAGCTGCTGTGGGTAGAAACCCAGATCAAAATCCTTTTCCAGCTTGTTGCGAGTCGTATCAGGTAGTTCCAGGCCATTAAATACCAATCGATCCACATGAAATAAAATTGCATTTTTCGGTTCATTCTCTACCGTGTAGTGACCTTCTACCCTTAATTTCATCGTCCCCTGCTGGCCTTCTACTACAATTCGATCCTGCGTAAATGTAAAGTTGAAGTGATTAAACAATTCATTTTCTGACTTTAAAAAACGGTTAAAGTCCTCTTCACGAATGCTTATCGTAATGACTTTTCCATTTGTAACCATGGCACCTTGTTGTTGTTGAATGAATTGTGGTAAATCCTGCATAGCTTGAGCTAATGCTTTAAAGTGCTTATTTACCTCGTAGACACCTACATTCTCCCAATAAGCTGTCATTTCGCCAATTAGCTTGCGTAGGGTATCCGGATCATTACTGGCGTTAACGCCGTCATTTACACGCGACTGAAGCAGGACAATGCGTTTACGTTGTGCCAGTAAGTTTGTTTTGACAGTCTCCAATTCCATTGAGGCTTGGGTAACTTGTTGTTCTGTTTTTCGCATAGATTGATAATTGGATTCGTATTCTTGAAGCACATCCTGATCGTGACTAATCAATAATAAGTAGTAATCGTACAGAGAGAGAAGTTGCCTTATACTTTTCGCCCCTAGCACCACACTCAACAGCTTGTCCCTTTCCCCCATATAATAAGATCGCAGCACAGAACCTGCACGCTTCCGTTGTATGGTCATTTGCTCTTGCTGAACGGTGAGATTACTTCGCAGTTCCTGCTGACGCTGCAAAAGAGTCTGCTGCTCCTGACTGATTCGCTCAATTTCATGGTCTATCTCTACAATTGAGAGGCTATCTTGTAAAATCTGACTTTCTTCATGGGAGGGAGCGGCCAGGGTAGGACGTACATATATGAAAGTTAGCAACATAATGGTGGTCAGCAGGGTGATGATTGTGATTTTTATTCGTTTGTTCATTTGGTTTCCCCTTTTATGTATTCCCGAAAAAAACTAATGGTAATGTATATGATCCTTTCTGTTTCTTTAACCATTCATTTTATTGTACAGCAGTCTGAGCATGCTTGAAACCCGAAACTGTTTACGTTCACGTATGAGTTCTTGCAGAAATGGAAATACAATTTAGTATCAAATAGATTCTATGAACTCTACGAGAGGCATAGGAATGAATAAACAGCTTTTATACCCTATTCAAATACCGGCAAGATCGGTTCATGAAGACGGTTATTTCAGGATGTTGTTAGGAGGGCTAGAGGCATGACTGCAATAAGACAAGATGCATGGAGTGTGGAAGATGACTTGATATTGGCAGAGGTGACATTGCGGCATATCCGTGAAGGTGGAACGCAGCTCGCAGCGTTTGAGGAGGTTGGACAAAAAATAGGAAGAACCTCTGCAGCATGCGGTTTTCGTTGGAACAGCTGCGTGCGCAAACGTTACGATGAAGCGATTAGTATTGCCAAAGCACAGCGCCAGAAGCGCAGTTATATCCGTAAGCAGAACCCGGTGGGTGTATCACAGGTTGCGGCTTTTGCCTCGCTTGATACAGTAGAAGGTGGATACAGAACGGATGGTGCGAGTGAGGATACATTATCTATTGATGCAGTAATTCGCTTCTTGCGCCAATGGAAGGGATCCGTCCAGGAAACGAATCGGCAGATTAAGATGTTGGAGAAAGATTTACGGGAAAAGGAAGAAGAATTGAATCAGCTTCGCTCCATTAATGACCGGCTGTCCAAAGAAGTGAATGATGTACAAACCGACTATCGTGTTGTGAATGATGATTATAAAGCTCTGATTCAGATTATGGACCGGGCTCGGCGCTTGGCTTTAATCACTGAAGATGAGGAAGAGCTTAAATCCAGATTCAAAATGGACGCCAATGGGAATCTGGAGCGCATTGAGTAACAAGATTACTTCTGTAATATTGAAATAAAACGTCAACTAGCGCTTTGCCGTAGTTGGCGTTTTTTGTATTTCTTTAGAGTGCATATGATATAGTAGAAAAAAAGATGGAAGCGAGACGATACAAAGGTGATTGATATTATTGGAGCGGGTTCGCTGGGATTGTTGTTTGCCGGGAGGTTGTCTGCTTCGGGTACAGAAGTAAGGCTGTGGACGCGTACACTTGAGCAGGCACGCGTCATTGCTCGTGAAGGGATTACTGTGTTTGATAAGGAGGGGCAGACGGCAGTACATGTGTCCGGGGATAAATTGAAGGTAGCGCCATTGGCAGATTGGCAACGGTTAAATTCACAGGCTCCAGCACGATGGATAATGCTTATGACCAAACAGGGGGCGATTGAGGAAGTATTAGAACAGATCCAGCCTGCAGCTCAAATGGATAGAGATACAGGAATTGTTTGCTTGCAGAATGGAATCGGCCATATAGAACGCATTAGACAGGCTTGGCCTAAAGCTGTGGTATACCCTGCTGTGACGACTGAAGGAGCCAAGAGGCAGGGAGTAGCATCTATTGTACATGCAGGATCGGGTGTTACTGAAATTGGTAGTTCGGAGGAAAGGGAGGGGGCGAAGAACAATAATTTTAATCAATGTGTGCTAAATCGGTTGCTTGCAGCAGGATTTGACGCCTGCTTGTCGAAAGAAATCGATAACGGTATGTATCGCAAGTTGTTGATCAATGCTGTAATCAATCCGCTGACGGCGGTATGGCGAGTTCGTAATGGCGAGCTGCTTTCGGACCCTATTCGAATACATATGATGCGCAGGCTATACGATGAAGGCATTCAAGTGTATGATGCTCATGGTATCCACTGGGAAAACGCATGGTGGGAGCAAATTATGAATGTATGCCGGGCAACGGCAGAAAATCACTCGTCCATGCTAGCTGATGTACTTGCACAGTCCATGACGGAAGTTGCTTCGATTAACGGACAACTGGTGCAGATGGCAGATCGGGCTGGAGTTACTGCACCAACTCATGAGGTATTGTGGCAATTAATTGAAGGTATGCGGCTAAAAGAGGGGTGATCAGTTGAGTCTTATACAAGGTACTATTATCACTTTCAGTATTCTTCCCTTTTTTCCGTTTTTGATCGTGTTTGCGGTTTGTCGCTACATTCTTAAAATGGAAAAAAAGAAATCGTTACTTACTTCTATGGATATTACCACGTTTTTTCTGATATTTTCCGTAGCAGCACTCTTTAACGTCATTTTTACATCTCGATTCGGTTTTTATTTGATTCTACTGCTCCTATTACTGGCCTTGGGTTTAATTGGAGGAGCTCAAAATCGAATAAAAGGGAAGGTTGATGGTAAAAGATTATGTAGAGCGGTCTGGAGATTAACTTTTATAGCGATGACATTGGCGTATATTTTGTTAACTGTTGTTGGTATATTTAAGAATATATTCAACATCATGTGATATAAGGTGACATGAAAAGGTGAAAAAATATGAATTAATCATGTTTTTTTGAAAAAAAAGCTCAATTTGAAGAAATGTAATGTAGATTTTTTTGACCGCTGGTTGTATAATCTATAAACATATACCACTTTAGAACTAGGGGGAAAACGCTAGATGAAAAGGAAAAGCTTTTTAGTCCTTTTGACACTCATTCTTGCAGTTGGTGCACTGCTCGCAGGTTGTGGCTCCAGCAAGAACGATAATGGTAAGGGCGCACAAGAAAACACCTCGACTACGCCGGCTCCGGCCGACAAGCAAATTTTGCGCATTAACCTTGCTTCCGAGCCGCCAACCTTCGATCCGGCACAAGCTCAGGATAGTCAAACTAACACGGTTCTGAAAACTTTGTATGAAGGTCTCGTACGTATGGGTCCTGACGGCAAAGAAATCCCTGGCGTAGCTGAATCTTGGAAAATTTCCGATGACGGCAAAACCTATACGTTCAAGCTTCGTGATACTGCAAAATGGAGTAATGGCGACCCAGTCAAAGCAAGCGACTTCGTATTTGCTTGGCAGCGGGTATTGGATCCTTCCACGGCTCCTGCACCTCCATATGCTTACCAATTGTACTATATCAAAAATGCTGAGGGTTACAACCTGAGCACTTCGAAATCTTTTAAAGGCACTAAAGTTACAGACTTTAAAGATGTAGGTGTTAAAGCTGTTGACGACCATACATTGCAAGTAGAGCTGGAGCACCCAACTCCTTACTTCTTGGGATTGACTTCTTTCTACACTTTTTACCCTGTAAATCCTTCCGTTAAAGGTAATGATAAGTGGGCTGTTAAGAAAGATAGCATGATCACTAACGGACCTTACACATTAACGACTTGGGACAGCGGTCAAAAGATCGAAGTAACCAAAAGTGAAAACTATTGGGGTAAAGATGATATCAAGCTGAACAAAATTACGATGTCCCTTGTAAATAGCGGTGCAACAGAGCTGGCTTCTTATAGAAGTGGACAACTCGATTACGCAGGTATGCCAAACGGTGAAATTCCTACCGACCAAATTCCGGCTGTGAAAAAAGAACTGCCTAACGAATTTAAGGCAAAAGGGATTGCAAGTACGTACTACTATCTGTTTAATGTAACTGAAAAACCATTTAATAATGTTAAAATCCGTAAAGCGTTTGCGATGGCTATTGAACGCCAACCAATCGTTGAAAGAGTAACATTGGGCGGTCAAATTCCTGCATACGGCTTTGTACCTCCAGGTATCAAAGGAGTATCTCAAGAATTCCGTACTGAGAATAAAGATGATTACTTCAAAGAAGACTTCACTGAAGCGAAAAAATTGCTTCAAGAAGGTATGAAGGAAGAAGGCGTAACTACACTTCCTCCGGTAACATTGCTGTATAACTCCAGCGAGAGTCACCAAAAGATTGCTTTGGCAGTTGCTGATATGTGGAAGAAAAACCTTGGTGTTGACATCAAAACTCAAAACCAAGAGTGGGGCGTATTTATCCAAACACGTAACAAGCTGAATTTCCAAATCGCTCGTGGTGGATGGTCTGCTGACTATAATGATCCAATGACATTCCTGGATATGTGGACAACAGGCAATGGCAACAACAATGCAGGTTATGCTAACCCAGCATATGATGCTTTGATTGAAGCAGCTAAAAAAGAAACTGATCCAGCAAAACGCATGGAAGATTTTGCGAAAGCGGAGAAAATTCTGGTTCAAGATGATATGGTAATGCTTCCGATCTACTACTACTCAAATGTTTCTTTAACGAAACCGAATGTAAAAGACATTGGGCTTGACTTTAGTGGAGCAGTTGATTTCACAAGAGCGTATATTACACAGTAACTGAAGCTCGATTCTGAAGTTTGATAGTTACTTCGGGATATATATGTGGATAGAACCATATATATCCCGTTTTTTTTGTGTGTCATGGTCTTTTCCATCATCATGTAACCATGCAAATAAGTAGAATGGACAGTCCAATTCTATTTCGATAAAATCGAATGGTGTCGAAAAAAATTTATGGGGGGTGTAAACGGGCAATGACGCGTTATTTGATCAGTAAATTTTTCTATATGCTGCTATCTTTGTTCATTCTGATCTCTGCGACGTTTTTTCTCATGAAAGCAATTCCGGGTAACCCCTTCATGAGTGAAAAAGCGACTTCTCCTGAGATTCAAGCCCGGTTAATGGAGCAATATGGGCTGGATAAGCCTGTATATGTCCAATATTTTAAATACTTAGGTGATATTGCTTCAGGTGATTTTGGTATTTCTATGAAAAAGCTGAATCAAAGTGTAACTGACATTATCGGACAAACTTTTACGGTTTCCCTCAAACTAGGTTTTGTTGCCATAATCGTGTCGATAATTGTCGGTCTCTTGCTAGGTATGCTGGCAGCTTTGTATCATCGTAGGCTAATAGATAACGTTGCAATGGTATTAGCTATCATGGGGATTGCGGTTCCCAGCTTCGTTCTAGCATCGTTGATTCAATTTTTCTTCGCTCAACAGTTAGGTTGGTTTAATGTTATGGGCTTTGACGGTCCGATGGACTACGTTCTGCCTGTTGCAGCTTTATCTGCTTCCCCAATTGCGTTTATCGCTCGACTAACGCGTTCCAGCATGCTGGAAGTGCTTCATGCGGATTATATTAAGACTGCCAAAGCTAAAGGCTTGAAATCCATTACAATTATGTTCAAACACGTTGTACGTAATGCTATTTTGCCGGTCGTTACCTATGTGGGACCCATGACGGCCAATATTATTACGGGTTCAGTTGTTATTGAACGTATCTTCGGGATTGGCGGTATTGGTAAGGTATTCGTAGATAGTATTACAACACGCGATTATACCATGATTATGGGAGTTACTATTTTTTACGGTATTTTGCTGATGGTGGCGCGTTTTATTACAGATATTGCATATGGATTTATTGATCCGCGGATTAAGCTTACTGGCGGGAAGGAGGGATAACTTTATGTCTGTTAAAGATAATGCTGTGAACTTGGATAAGCTTCAGGTGAAACCGGAAGATTTCCAGAAGGTCGGGGCGGATGAAAAGCAGTCTGAAGTTATTCAGCGCGAAAGCCTGTCCGCTTGGCGAGATGCTTGGGAGCGACTTCGTAAAAATAAACTGGCAATGACGAGCTTGAGTGTTTTGGTTCTCATTGTGCTTGCTTCAATTGTTGGTCCGATGCTGTCCCCATATGATGACCGCACGAATGATTTGTTGAGCACCAATCTTCCTCCTTCGGCGGAACATTGGTTCGGAACAGATGATCTGGGGCGTGATATGTTTGTACGTACTTGGATGGGCGCTCGGATTTCCTTGATTATTGGTTTGGCTGCTGCAATGATTGACTTGATGATTGGAGTTATTTATGGTGGAATTATGGGTTACTTTGGTGGCCGCGTTGATGAAATCATGAATAAATTTTCTGAAATCTTGTACTCCATTCCTTACTTGCTTGTTACGATCCTGTTGCTGGTTGTACTGGAGCCAAGTATCACTACAATTATTATTGCGCTCTGTGTAACGGGGTGGATTAACATGTCGTGGATTGTACGTGGTGAGATGTTACAACTTAAAAACCGAGAATTCGTACTCGCTTCCCGTTCAATGGGTGCAGGTGCTGGTCGTCTGCTGTTCCGTCACTTGTTGCCCAATGCGGTAGGACCAATCATTGTCACACTGACTTTGACAGTTCCAAGTGCTATTTTCTCTGAGGCATTCCTGAGCTTTCTTGGATTAGGGGTACAGGCACCTCAGGCGTCACTGGGTTCAATGATTGAATCAGCTCTGACTGGGTGGATGTATTACCCGTGGCGGATGCTTTTCCCAGCAGGTTTGATCAGTTTGATTATGCTTGCGTTCAACCTTTTTGGCGACGGCTTGCGTGATGCGCTTGATCCGAAGTTGAAGAAATAGGAGGTGAGATCATGGTGAGTAGCAACAATTTAATTGAGGTTGAAGGTCTTAAAAAGTATTTTAATGTTGGCAAAAACCGTGTGCTCAAAGCGGTGGACAACCTGAATTTCTATATTCGCGAGGGTGAAACGCTGGGTATGGTTGGTGAATCCGGTTGTGGTAAGTCTACAGCGGGTCGTACGATTTTGCGCTTGTATGAACCTACAGCAGGTAGCGTACGTTTTAACGGTACGGATATTTACAAATTATCACCAAGTAAAATGAAAGCAATGCGCCGTGATATGCAGATGATCTTTCAAGATCCGTATGCATCATTGAACCCGCGTTTTACCGTTTCTGATATTATTGGTGAGGCACTCGATATTCACAATATGGCGGGTAGCCGTGCAGAACGTAAGAAACGGATTGAAGAGTTACTTGATCTGGTTGGTTTGAACCCTGACCATGCAACACGCTATCCGCATGAGTTTTCTGGTGGTCAACGTCAACGGATCGGTATTGCACGCGCACTAGCGGTTAATCCTAAATTCATCATTTGTGATGAGCCGATTTCAGCTCTTGACGTATCTATTCAGGCTCAGGTTGTCAACCTGTTAAAAGAGCTTCAAGAACGTTTGGGTCTGACATACCTGTTCATTGCGCATGATCTGTCGATGGTCAAGCACATCAGTGATCGGGTAGCTGTAATGTATATGGGGAGAATGGTAGAGCTTGCAGAAAGTGCTGAATTGTATGCAAATCCGATCCATCCTTATACGAAAATGCTTTTGTCGGCGATCCCACTTCCTGATCCAGAAGTAGAAGCCAACAAAAAACGGATTATTATGCCAGGCGACCAAGCAGGCCCAATTCATGATGCAGCTGGCAGTAAGACAGGGGCTTATAACCTGGAAAATGCCACGCTCATCGAAGTGTCTAAAGGACATTTTGTAGCTGAGCCTTACGCCTGATCTTGTTTTATGCACCAACCGCCGAGTTATTCGGCGGTTTTTTTTGTAGGAAGCTTTGACGTGGACATGGGCTTTCGGTACAATCAAGCAGTAAGGTTTTGGTGGAGACAGGAGGCAGACCCATGAAAATAATTCCGGAAACGCTTCGCGTAGGGTCGGCTTTGGCAGAAGATTATATACAGGGTATAGGACGCGCAAGCGACTTGTATGAATATAATGTGCTGCACGCCGATGCTTATGCCCAACGGGCGAAGTGGCTGGATAAGACGGGGCATCTGCGATTAAACCGTAAGGATGTCGTAGCATGTCTTCGTATATACAATGAGAAATACAATTCGTATGAGGCGGTGCGTGCTTCATTGGACCGTTTGGAAAGTCCAGATGCCTTAGTAGTAGCTGGCGGGCAGCAAAGCGGATTGTTCACAGGTCCGATGCTGGTCATTTACAAAGCTGCTACCCTAATTAAGGCGGCGAGAGAAGCTGAGGAACGGCTTGGACGTCCGGTTATTCCCGTCTTCTGGATTGCTGGCGAAGATCATGACTGGGACGAGGTCAATCATACATACGTAATGGCAAATGACCCACAAGCCGTCAAAATCAAGCTGAATAAGCAACCTGAACGCCGTTCTTCGGTTAGTGCCATTAAAGTTGACGCTGTTGAGTGGAAGCAAGCGATAGCGGATATAGAGCAAAGCTTGCCAGATTCAGAACATAAGGCTGATATAATGCGCTTGATTGAGAACGGGCTAACGGATTCATATGGACTGAGTGAAGCCTTTGCCAAGTTGCTGGGCCTTTTGTTCGGCACCTATGGATTAGTGCTCTTGGATTCAGCAGATCCTTCGCTACGCAAGCTGGAAGCATCCATTTTTAAGCAACTGGTTCAGCACAATGATGAGTTGGAGCAGGCTTACCGGACGACTGCTGCGCGGATTGTAGATTATGGATATCATTTACAAGCCGATGTGCATGAAGGTGGCGCGAATCTCTTTTATATCCATGAAGATGAACGCTTGCTGCTTTTCAAAAAAGCTGGACTATTCACGGATCGCCACGGGCTGGTGGCGTTTACTGTGGATGAACTGCTTGAAGAGATAGATAGACATCCCGAACGTTTTAGTAACAATGTGCTAACTCGGCCTATAATGCAGGATTCACTGTTTCCGGTGCTGGCATCTGTGCTGGGTCTAGGAGAGATTGCTTACTGGGCGATTACACGGGAGGCTTTCGGGGTGTTGGAGATGCAGATGCCGATACTGCTGCCACGAATGTCTTTTACGTTGGTAGAGCCAGGTGTGGAGAAGCATATGCTTAAGTATGAATTGAGTTTTGGTCAAGTTAGAGACGGACTTGAGAAACGGAAAAAGCAATGGATCGCCACTCAAGATCAGCTTGGAATGCAGGATCAGTTTTCCGGTGCTAAGGAAGCTTTTGTCCGCATGTACGAACCGCTTGTGCAGCAGACAGGTTTGATTGAAAAAGGTTTGCTACCGCTCGGAGAAACCAACCGCGATAAGATTCTGGCACAGATCGCCTATCTGGAGGCAAAAGTTCAAGAAGCATTGCTTCGGCAAAATGAAACAGCACTTCGCCAGTGGGATCGTATTGAATGGTCGATTTTTCCGTTTGGACAGCCGCAGGAGCGGACGTATACGATCTATCATTTTCTCAACCGTCATGGGCTCAGCCTGATTGATATGATTATGAATGTACCATTGGATCTGACGGGTACGCATCGCGTTATTTATGTATGATTTATTATTTTATATAGGATTTATCATGGTTCAAATTTAACCAATATGAAGGAGGAAACAAAGTATGACTTCCCATTCTCTGCAAAATAGCATAGTTCACGATCTTAAATTGGCCCCTGAAGGTCATTTGAAAATTGATTGGGTAGAAGCCCATATGCCGGTATTGAACCGTATACGTCAACAATTCGAGCAAGAGCAGCCTTTTGCTGGTCTGAAGGTAACCATCTGTCTACATCTGGAGGCCAAAACGGCTTATCTGGCTAAAGTGGTACAAGCAGGTGGAGCGCAGGTAACTATTACGGGTAGTAATCCATTGTCCACACAAGATGATGTTTGCGCCGCATTAGTTGAAGATGGCGTTACAGTATTAGCTAAATACAATCCGGACCCAGAAGAATTCAAAAATTTGCAAATCAAGGCACTGGAAACAAAGCCGGATCTCATTATAGATGATGGTGGTGACTTGGTTACTCTGTTGCAATCCGAACGGCCTGATCTGATTTCTACGATCCGTGGGGGAGCAGAGGAGACAACTACTGGGATTATTCGTTTGAAGGCTTTGGAAAAAGAAGGGCAACTTCACTTTCCGATGGTGGCTGTTAATGATGCTTACTGCAAATATTTGTTTGATAACCGCTATGGTACAGGACAGTCAGCTTTCGACGGCATTATTCGTACGACTAATCTGGTTGTAGCCGGAAGTACAGTGGTTGTGGTAGGTTATGGCTGGTGTGGCAAAGGAGTTGCAATGCGTGCGAAAGGACTGGGAGCCAACGTTGTTGTAACCGAAGTTGATCCGATCAAGGCAGTAGAAGCCCATATGGATGGTTTCCATGTCTTGCCGATGGTAGAGGCTGCCAAACTGGGTGACTTCTTTATTACAGTAACTGGAAACAAGGCTGTAATTACAGGAGAACACTTTGATGTGATGAAGGATGGAGCTGTGCTGTGTAACGCAGGGCATTTTGATGTGGAGGTTAGTAAGCCTGAGCTTGCTAAACGTTCCGAATCCATTCGTACGGTGCGTCGTAATATCGAGGAATATCGCTTTAAAGATGGACGTAAAATGTATTTGCTGGCAGAAGGACGCCTCGTGAATCTGGCTGCTGCTGATGGTCATCCTGCGGAAATTATGGATACGACATTTGCGCTTCAGGCGCTTGGCTTGAAATATGTGAATGATCGTTACAATGAGCTAGGCAAAGCCGTTATTAATGTACCTTATGAAATTGATGAGCAGGTAGCTCGATTCAAGCTTGATAGTCTGGGAATCCAAATTGACACGTTAACTGAAGACCAAAAGATCTATTTGGACAGCTGGAACGCGTAATCGGATTATTTTATCACGATTTTCGCTGCAAATGTGTTGCGTTTTTAATGCAAGTGTTTGTTTAGGTTGGCATAATGGACAGAGAGTAAGCCCTTTATTCCGTGTTGTTTCGAAACCTGATGCATATTGTCGGGGGCCGGCTTCATGGGATAAGGGGCTTTTTTGCATCTTGTGACGCAGGGCTACAATAACAGACATAAGGGTATGGATCCGGCTTCTATCACTTTTTGGTAATGAAAAAGAGGTCTTTGATTTTTTAAAGCGAATCTATTATGCTTAGGTGGTGGAAAGTGGGCCAAAGTGGGAGAATGGGGTAAGGGGTGACGAAACCAATGTTTATGGGGGAGTTCCAACATAGCATTGATGAGAAGGGTCGGCTTACTGTACCGGCCAAGTTTCGTGAACTTCTCGGTGCCTCGTTCGTGGTTACCCGCGGGCTGGACCAATGCCTCTTCGTGTATCCCATGGATGAGTGGGCTGTCATGGAGAAAAAACTTAAAGCACTGCCTCTGATGAAGGCCGATGCGCGGGCGTTTACCCGTTTTTTTTTCTCGGGGGCGACTGAATGCGAATTGGACAAACAGGGCAGGGTAAATTTACCGGGGAATTTGTGCGAATACGCCAAGCTTACTAAAGAGTGCGTCGTATTGGGAGTGTCCACCCGTGTAGAGATTTGGAGCAAGCATACTTGGGAGCAATATTTCAACCAATCAGAAGAAGCATTTAACGACATTGCTGAGAAATTGGTTGATTTCAACTTTGAATTGTAATTTAGGAGGTCAGCCGTTTGTTTCACCACATTACCGTACTCAAAGAAGAAGCAACACAGGCACTAAACATCAGGCAGGACGGGATTTATGTGGACTGCACGTTGGGAGGGGCAGGACACAGTTCCGTCATTGCATCACAGCTTGGCCCTGAGGGAAGGCTCATTGCCTTTGATCAGGACGACTGGGCATTGAACAATGCGCGAGAGAAGCTGTCAGCCTATGAAGGAAAGATTTCATTAGTGAAATCCAACTTCCGACACTTGCAGGACAAGCTGACCGAGCTGGGATTGCCCGAAAAAGACGGCGTCCCGCAAGTCCAGGGTATTTTGTTCGATCTGGGTGTATCCTCGCCCCAGTTCGATGAGGGGGAACGGGGATTTAGCTACAATCATGATGCGCCGCTTGATATGCGGATGGATCAGAGTAGCTCGCTTACGGCTTACGAAATTGTCAATGAATGGTCAGAAGCAGAGATTGCGCGTATTTTGTTTCATTACGGAGAAGAGAAGTTTTCAAGGCGGATCGCAAAGATCATGATTGAACGTCGATTGAACAAGCCTATTCACACAACAGGGGAACTTGTCGATATTATCAAAGAAGGAATTCCGGCTGCGGCACGCAGAACCGGGGGACATCCGGCTAAACGCAGTTTCCAGGCTTTGCGGATTGCTGTGAATGATGAGTTGGGTGCACTGGAAGATACTTTGCATCAGGCAATAAGATGTCTGGCTCCAGGAGGCAGAATTTCGGTCATTACATTCCATTCTCTGGAGGATCGGATATGCAAGCATATTTTCAAGGAGTATTTGGCGAAAAGCATCTATCCATCTGATTTGCCTATTCTGGAGGACAAAATGGAAGGCGATCTGAAGCTGGTGAATCGTAAGCCGATTGTGGCGTCAGAGCAGGAACTGGAGCTTAATCCACGGTCCCGGTCAGCGAAGCTGAGAGTTGCCGAGAAATTGTAAATTTAATGGAGAAGGAGAGGCGACATGGCTTATACACGCGGTAATTTGGCTGTAAAAGAAAGAGCCCGTCAGGAACAGGTTCAGCAACAACGGTATCGTGAGACTACCAAAGTCGTTACACGCCGCAGAGAGCTGCCGATTCGAGAAAAGCTGCTGTATCTATTGACACTTGTAGCGTGCATTGTCATTGCTGGTATGTTGATTAGCAGGTACGCTCACATTTATCAAATCAATTATTCGATTAATACGGCAAGCAAGGACATTTCCAAATTACAGACCAATATCGCCCAACTGAAGATTCAAAAGGAGCGTCTGGAAAATCAGATCGTGCCGACTGCAAAGCAACAGGGATATATCGAACCAACAAGAGAGCCCATTCGTGTGGAAAAGCAGGCTGCCAAATAGTTAAGGGCATAGCATCAAGCTATGCTCTGACGTACATTTTTTTGCAGAGAGGTTTGAGCTATGGTCAAAAGAATAAAGCTTCGCACACTGCTAATAGGGGGATGTATTACCCTCTTTTTTCTTGTTCTGCTACTTAAGGTATTTTGGATTCAAGTTGTGAGTGGGGAGTACTGGCATAACCTGGTAGTTAATCAAGTAGAAAGAGATCAGGTGATTCAGCCCAAGCGTGGAACCATTACGGACCGTAAAGGAAACGTATTGGCTACGGATGCACCGGCTTATACGGTAGTTGTCAATCCTAGCATCATTCAGGAGTATGATTTGGAGAATGAGGTTGTAGCTAAGCTGCACCAGTTACTCAAAACGCCTGAGGATGAGCTGAGAGGACATCTTTCTGCAAAGGATAAAAAGGGGAACTACTTAAAAAATCGCGAGATTCGTAATGGGGGCTGGAAGGTAGATCCTGAGGTAAAGGCACAAGTGGATACGTTCAAAGAGTATTTGAAGGATAAGTATGAAGTAATTGGAGCTGTGGACACCGTTCAAGAATCCAAACGCTATTATCCAGAAAATAAGCTGGCTTCCCATGTTCTTGGCTATCAAAGAAAAGATGGCACAGCAGGTATGGGGTTGGAAGCTTATTATAATAAAGAGCTCTCGGGGACGGCTGGAAAGCTTCTGTATCAGCGGGATCGGAAGGGAGTTCCTCTTCAAGGATCGGAAAGTGTCTATGAGCCGGCACAAAATGGTAAAAATTTAAAGCTGACGATTGACGATACGATTCAGTATTATATAGAGGATGCCATGCAGGAAGCTATTGCAAAATACAACCCGAAAACGATGACTGTTGTAGCTGCTGATCCTCAGACGATGGATGTTCTCGGTATGGCAACTTATCCGAATTTTAATCCCAATACATATGGGAGTACACCCTTGGAATATTTCCGTAATAATGCTACTCAATCTATCTACGAGCCTGGCTCCACGTTTAAGATTGTCACCTTGGCAGCTGCGGTCCAAGAAAAGGTGTTCAATCCAAATGAATCTTACCAATCTGGTATGATTCGGGTCGGAGGCTGGGATATTCGTGATGTAAGCCGTAACTGGGGAACGTTAACCTATCTTCAGGGAGTCAAGCGCTCAAGTAACGTCGGTTTCGTTCATCTGGGACTGGATAAGTTGGGTGGCGAGAGACTGAAAAAGTATATTAATAATTTTGGATTCGGCGTGAAAACGGGCATTGATCTTCCGAGTGAGTCTACTGGAGCTATTACATTCCATACCCAGTACAAATCGGAGGTCGCAACGGCTTCATATGGACACGGACGTGTCCAGGTGACGCCAATCCAGCAGGTAGCTGCCATCTCGGCAATTGCTAACGGGGGGAAGCTGATGCAACCTCATCTGGTGAAAGAAATCATGAACCCAGATACAGGCGAAGTTCAGACGATTCAACCGAAGGAAGTCCGCCAAGTGATTACTCGGGAATCGGCAGTCCAGACAAGCAGCTATTTGGAGCAGGTCGTATCTGACCAAGAAATTGGTACGGGACGCCTTGCTTATATTGACGGATATCGTGTAGCTGGAAAAACAGGTACAGCGACGAAGGTCGTCGGAAAAGTATATGACCATTCGAAGGATGTCGTGTCCTTTATAGGTTTTGCACCGGTAAATGATCCGAAAATAGCTGTTTTGGTTGTTATGGACGAACCTAACAAATCAGTAGGCGGCGGTACAGCAGCAGCGCCTGTATTTAAAAAAATCGTATCCCAATCGTTGCAATATATGGGGGTTCCAAAAACAGGAACTAAAACGAATAAATCAGGTGGCGCTGTTGTAAAAACAGTGAATTTGCCAACGGTACCAACATTAACTGGTCAGGTGAAGAAGGATGCGCAAAATGCATTGCTCAAACAGGGAATTGCCTATGAAACGGTAGGCAAAGGCTCCAAAATTGTTCGCCAGTATCCTGAAGCAGGCGTCAAAATGAAACCCGGACAACGCATTTACTTGCTGACTGAGGATAGTGCCAACATGACTATTCCTGATTTTACAGGTGTTTCGTTGCGGGACACACTTCAAGTTCTGACCCTTATGAAGGTTGGTGTGCAGGTAAGCGGCGAAGGTTATGTTGTCTCTCAAAAGGCGCAAATGGTAAATGGAAAGCGGATCGTCAGCGTGACGCTTCAGCCGGCCAAAGAAACGGTGACCGGAGTGAAACCGGAGGAAACACAGGACTCGACCAATGGAGTTGCAGCTAACCAGAACGGCAGCGCAACAAAAACGGAGGCCGATACTAAAACCGAATCCAGTACTACTGCTGATGCTGGAACAGACGCGGGAGCTCCTAAGGGAGGAATATCTGCTGTTGCAGATGAGAAAAGTGCTGCTGCGATTAAAGGCGAGGATAACTGATAGCTTGTTCTAATGTCCGTTCTTTTGAATATTCATGAGGTAAGACATGTCATGAGTATTTGAGGAACGGAGGGAGCGCGTTTGAAAAAATCTAACGTGACCATGCGGCGGAGGCTGGTATGGGGGCTAATGGGATTATTTGTACTGTTTGCGGCCTTGTCGATCCGGCTCGCCTATGTTCAATTGGGTAAAGGAGGCGAGCTCTCGGCCAAGGCTGAGGATTCGTGGCGCCGCAATATTCCATTTGCCGCCAAGCGCGGCGAAATTTTGGATCGGCAGGGTACGGCGCTGACCTACAATGTCAGTTCGCCGACAGTCATGGCGATACCAGTGCAAATTAAGAAGCCGGAAGAAACGGCACGCAGGCTAGCGCCCTTGCTGGATATGAGTGAGGATAAAGTGCTCAAGCTGATTACCAAACGAACAGCAAGCCAAAAACTTCAGCCCGGCGGACGAAAAATTACGATGGAGAAAGCGCAGCAAATTCGTGATTTGAAGCTGCCGGGTATCGTTGTTGCTGAAGACAACAAACGTTATTATCCTTATGGTGATCTAGCGGCTCATATTCTTGGGTTTACAGGAATTGATAATCAAGGGCTGACAGGCGTAGAGAAGCAGCAAAACAGTAAGCTACGGGGAATCGACGGAAGCATTGCGTATTTATCGGATGCAGGTGGTCGTCTAATGCCTGGTTCTTCTGAAAAATACATTGAACCGAAGGATGGACTGAATTTACAATTAACCATTGATAAGTCTGTGCAGTCCATTATGGAACGGGAGCTTGACCAAGCCATGGTCAAATTCCAGGCGAAGTCCGCGTTGTCTATTGCTATGAACCCCAAGACGGGTGAAATATTAGGCATGGCTGGACGACCAAGCTATGAGCCAGCGCTATACAAGCAATATGCTCCTGAAATTTATAATCGAAATCTGCCAATCTGGATGACATATGAACCTGGTTCTACTTTCAAAATTATTACACTGGCTGCTGCCTTGGAAGAAAAGAAGGTCAATCTCAAAAATGACCGTTTTTTTGATCCGGGATATATTGAAGTCGGTGGAGCACGCCTGCGTTGCTGGAAGAAAGGCGGACATGGAAGCCAGACTTTCCTTCAAGTAGTGGAGAATTCTTGCAACCCCGGTTTTGTAACATTGGGGCAGCGATTAGGTAAAGAAACACTGTTCAAATACATTCGCAATTTTGGTTTCGGCAGCAAAACGGGGATCGACATGATTGGTGAGGGCAACGGCATTTTGTTCAAGCTACCTCAGGTCGGTCCTGTAGAGCTGGCGACAACCGCTTTTGGTCAAGGGGTGTCTGTCACTCCGATTCAGCAGGTTACGGCAGTATCAGCGGCAATTAATGGCGGTAATCTTTATAAGCCTCACATTACAAAAGGTTGGGTTCAGCCGGGAACCGGAAAAGTGCTGGAAAAAGTAGAACCAGAACTGGTACGTAGGGTTATTTCAGAGGACACCTCCCGACAGGTAAGGGAAGCGCTGGAAAGCGTCGTTGCTAAAGGTACAGGTCGTCCTGCTTTTATTGAGGGTTACCGGGTGGGAGGTAAAACGGGGACAGCACAAAAGGTGATTAACGGACGTTATTCTTCCTCGGAGCATATTGTATCCTTTATTGGTTTTGCGCCGGCGGATGATCCGCAAATCGTCGTTTATACCGCTGTCGATAACCCGAAGGGCATTCAATTCGGCGGGGTGGTTGCTGCGCCAATCGTGCAAAATATTTTAAAGGACGCGCTGATTGCCTTGAAAATACCGCCCCGCACCAATCAAATTGCCAAAGAGTACAAGTATGGAGAAAATCCGATCGAAACGGTACCTGATCTGGTAGGTGCTACTGCAGCTGATTTGTACGAAGATATGAATATGAACTTTATGCTCGTGAAATCTGGGTCAGGCAAAACGGTCGTGAGTCAGGCGCCGAAGCCGGGCTCCAGATTGGAGCGGGGATCAACGATCCGTATTTACATGGGGGATTGATAGGTTCATTTTATACCATACTATGAATAACGAGAGAGCAATGGAGGAATGAAAGATGCAGCTTCAACAATTGGCTTCACTGCTGGCCGTCTCCCGTGTAGTGGGTGACGGTACAGTGGATTGCCGAGGAATCGGGGCGGATTCACGTCGAGTGCAACCGGGGGATTTATTTCTGTGTTTGCCAGGTTTTACAGTGGACGGACATGACTATGCTGAGCAGGCAATTGCGTCCGGAGCGGCAGCTTTGGTCGTTGAACGGGAGCTGGATGTGCCTGTTCCGCAGCTTGTAGTTAAGGATGCACGACATGCCATGGCGGTTTTGGCGGATTATATGTTTGATTCACCGAGCCGACGCATGCGCATGATCGGCATAACCGGAACCAACGGTAAAACAACGATAACTTATCTGATTGAAAAGATCATGAAGGATGCCGGGGTGAACACCGGACTGATTGGTACGATTCAAATGCGTTACGGTGGTCAGCCTTACCCAATGTCTGGCACTACGCCCGAAGCGGTGGAACTGCAACGTTATCTCGGAAATATGGCAGAGCAGGGGGTTCAATGCTGTGTCATGGAAGTATCCTCACATGCGTTGGAGCAGGGCCGCGTCAAAGGAACTGATTTTCGCACCGCTATATTTACAAACCTGACGCAGGACCACCTGGACTACCACAACACAATGGAGGAGTACCGTGCTGCAAAAGGACTTTTATTCTCTAGGTTGGGAAATGCTTTCTCGCGGGATGCATCAGATAGCAAATATGCTGTTCTGAATGCAGACGATTCGGCTTCTTCCTATTTGCAGGCTCAAACTGCGGCCCAAGTGATTACATACGGCGTGGAAAAGGAGTCTGATGTGCAGGCATCTCGTATCACGATAGGTTCCAAGGGAACCTCCTTCCATGTGTCTACTTTTAAAGGAGATACCGATATTGAGCTTCGAATGGTGGGCAAGTTCAATGTGTACAACGCACTGGCGGCCATTACCGCTGCTTTGCTGGAAGGAATCTCGCTGGTGGATATCAAGCGCAGTCTAGAGTCTATCGCAGGCGTAGATGGGCGAGTAGAGCCTGTAGATGCGGGTCAGCCCTTTGCTGTTATTGTAGATTATGCCCATACACCGGACGGATTGGAAAATGTCCTTCGCACCGTAAAGGAATTTGCGGTCGGTAAAGTATGGTGTGTATTTGGATGCGGCGGTGACCGAGATCGTACGAAACGTCCATTGATGGGGAAAATTGCTGCGCGTTACAGCGATCACTCGTTTATTACTTCCGACAATCCGCGAACAGAGGACCCGAAAGTGATTTTGAAAGACATCGAACAAGGGCTGATTGACGAAGGTGTACCCGCAGAACGATACGAATTGATCGTGGATCGCAGAACTGCAATTCATAAAGCTGTTGAAATGGCAAGCCCTGACGATGTAGTATTGATTGCGGGAAAAGGTCATGAGACTTACCAGTTGATCGGAAAAACGGTGCATGAATTCGATGACCGCATCGTAGCCAAAGAAGCGATAAGGGGTTTATCCAAGTGATGAAAAGAACAATCGGTCAGATTGCATCTATGTGTGGAGGAATACTTCACGGAGAAGCGGACACCGAACAGATGGTCGAAGGCGTTTTTACAGATTCTCGCAGGCCGCAAAGCCAAGGGTTGTTTGTTCCACTCGTGGGCGAACGGTTTGATGGGCATAATTATGTGCAGCAGATCGTAAGCGAGGCTGGTGCAGCTGCGTTTTTATGGCAAAAGGATCATGGAGCACCTCCGGCTGAGAACGCTATTGAGGTAGAGGATACGTTAGAAGCCCTGCAGCATCTAGCAGCTGCATACTTACGCGAAACCGGCGTTTCTGTCGTTGGGATCACGGGAAGCAACGGCAAGACGACAACGAAAGACATCGTAAACGCTCTGCTGGGCACGACTTTTAAAGTACACAAAACCGAAGGGAATTATAACAATCATATCGGTTTGCCTTTAACTGTACTGTCCATGCCGCAGGATACAGATATTCTCATTCTGGAGATGGGCATGAGTGGACGTGGAGAGATTCGTCTGCTGGCTAATATTGCCCAACCAGATGTAGCTATCATAACGAACATAGGCGAATCGCACTTGCTGCAGCTTGGTTCTCGTGCGGAAATCGCTCGTGCAAAGTTGGAGATCACAAGTGGCCTTAAGCCCGGTGGTTTGCTGATCTACAACGGGGATGAACCACTGCTTTCACAAGTGTTGGAGGAGTCTGAAACGGTCAAGCCTGAAGGTTTAAAATTGTTTACGTTCGGGCTAGCTGCAGGCAACGATGACTATCCAACTGAAATCACTTCGGATGGAGAAGGTAGCTTATTTATAACAGCCCAATCTGGCAAAGAGGCTTTCCGGCTTCCCTTGCTTGGACAGCACAATGTTGTAAATGGTTTGGCGGCACTGGCGGTAGCGCGTCATTTCAATGTCGATGCAGACCATATACGTAAAGGGTTGTCGTCTTTAAAGCTGACGGGCATGCGCATTGAGGTCGTGAACTGTCCTAATGGACTTACCGTGCTAAACGACGCTTATAATGCCAGTCCGGCTTCAATGAAGGCTGCGATTCAGACGTTGTCTGCGTATAAAACGGACGGACGTAAAATCGCCGTGCTTGGTGATATGCTGGAGCTGGGACCTGAGGAAAAGCAATTCCATGAGGAAATTGGAATTTTCGCGGCAAAGCACGACCTAGAAGTACTGTTTACTTACGGTGCGTTAGGCACTTCGATTGCGCAGGCTGCGCAAGAGTTGATGCCAACTGCTAACGTTCACGCTTATACAGATAAGCAAGAGCTGATCCAGTATTTGCTGGTTCATCTACACGCCAATGATATTGTGCTGGTTAAGGCATCCAGAGGGATGCGACTAGAAGAAATTGTGGATGCGCTGAAAAACGGTCCGCTACAGAACTGATGTTGACGAGAGGAAGACTCCCATGGATATTCAATTATTACTGCTGACGATCGTCGTATCGTTTATATTGGCGGTCATTGCCGCTCCACTGCTCATTCCGCTGCTGCGGCGAATGAAATTCGGCCAGCAGGTCCGGGATGACGGGCCACAGAGCCATCTTAAAAAAATAGGTACGCCTACAATGGGCGGTATCGTGATTCTGGTGGCTTTTACGCTGACCTTTCTTAAGTTTTCAGCTATCAAAAATACGGACTTTTACGTTCTGCTGGTTGCTACGCTCGGTTTTGGGCTGATCGGCTTTTTGGACGACTACATCAAAATTGTATTTAAACGCTCGTTAGGTCTGACGGCGCGTCAAAAGCTGTTTGGGCAATTATTGTTTGGCGCGATCATGTGCTGGCTTCTGCTTAGCAATGATCATAGTACTGCGATCGGCATCCCTGGAACGTCATGGTCATTTGATTGGGGCGGCTGGTTTTATTATCCATTCATCATTATTATGATGCTGGCGATTAGCAATGCTGTCAATTTCACGGATGGGCTGGACGGGCTGCTGTCCGGTACAAGTGCCATTGCCTTTGCTGCTTATGCCATTGTCGCGATTCAGGCAACCTCGCTTCCGGCAGCAGTATGCTCAGCGGCTATGATTGGCGCTGTACTCGGATTTCTCGTATATAATGCTCATCCTGCCAAGGTGTTTATGGGTGACACAGGCTCGCTGGGAATTGGCGGCGCCATAGGTGCCATTGCCATCGTTACGAAAAGCGAAATTTTGTTCCTCATTATCGGTGGTGTATTCGTAATTGAAATGCTGTCCGTGGTCTTGCAAGTAGCTTCCTTTAAAACACGTGGCAAGCGTATTTTCAAAATGAGCCCGATCCATCATCATTTCGAGCTGTCCGGCTGGTCCGAATGGCGCGTAGTTATTACATTCTGGGCTGTAGGACTGTTGTTGGCAGGACTCGGACTTTATCTCAACAAGGGGTTGTAGACAAATGAACCATCCAGACGCATACAGAGATCAGGAAGTCGTCATTATCGGTCTGGCTAAAAGCGGCGTGCAAGTTGCCAAGGTGCTGCACCAAGCCGGAGCCAAGCTGACAGTCAATGATAAAAAAGATAGGGAACAATGTCCCGAAGCTTCTGAATTAGAGGCTTTGGGAATTTCCGTTTTATGCGGGGGTCACCCAGAGGGGCTAATTCATCCTGGAGTGAAGCTGGTTGTCAAAAATCCAGGGATTCCTTATACGGCCCCTCCCGTACAGAAAGCTGTCGAGCTCGGCATTGAGGTCGTGACCGAGGTTGAGGTCGCCTACCATCTATGTAAAGCTCCGATCATCGGAATTACTGGCTCCAACGGAAAGACGACCACGACAACTTGGGTAGGCAAGCTGTTGGAGGCATCCGGCATGAATCCAATCGTGGCTGGTAATATCGGTACGCCCGTATGTGAGGCGGCTGTGGATGCCAAGTCGGACGAGTGGATGGTTGTGGAGCTGAGCAGCTTTCAGTTAAAAGGAACAAAAGATTTCAAGCCCACTGTGGCCTGCCTGCTCAATGTAGCTGAGACCCATTTGGACTACCACGGAGGCATGGAGGACTACGTTGCATCCAAGGCGCGTCTATTTGCCAATCAAACCGCGGCGAATACTGCAGTAGTGAACTGGGATGACCCCATCTGCCGGGAGCTCGTACCCTATATAAAAGCGAAGCTGCTTCCGTTCTCGATGACAGAACGTTTGCAGGAAGGGGTGTTCGCTGACCCGCCATACATACCGGATGTGACGGACGACATTGAACGTAGCATCGTATATCGCGATGGAAATGGTGTGCTGCATCCCATTATAGGCGTAGCTGAGATTGGACTTCCAGGTCGTTTTAACGTAGAAAATGCTCTTGCTGCTTGCGCAATCGCCATTGCTGCAGGCGCAGAACCAGCGAATTTGGCGGAACCATTAAGTACTTTTCGCGGTGTCGAACATCGGCTTGAATATGTTTTAGAACACGCTGGTGTAGCTTATTACAATAACTCCAAAGCAACCAATTCGAAAGCAACAATGATGGCCTTATCTTCCTTTAAGCAACCCGTTGTACTCATTGCCGGAGGATTGGATCGCGGTTCTGATTACACAGAGCTCGTACCTTCCTTGCAGGAAGGTGTGAAAGCCGTTGTGCTCTTGGGTGAGACACGGCATAAGTTGGCTGAGCGGGCCCAGCAGGCCGGAATAGAGTATGTCAAGGTCGTAGATAATGGGGAGGATGCCGCCGCTACGCTCGTGGAGGCTGTGAACAAGGCTGCTGAAATTGCTGAGACGGGAGATATAGTATTACTCTCACCCGCCTGTGCAAGCTGGGATATGTTCCGATCCTATGAAGAGCGTGGACGTATTTTTAAAGAGGCGGCGCATAAATTGTAAGTAGGGGGGTTGGATAAGCCCCTACTTTTATGCAAGGGGTGGCCTCCTGATGAAGCAATCTCGTCCAGCGCCGGATTTATGGCTTTTCGTTTGTATCATAAGCTTATTAGCCATCGGCATGGTTATGGTATACAGTGCGGGCGCCGTCCTCGCTTTTCACGAGTACGGGGACTCCTACTATTTTGTAAAGCGGCAATTGCTGTTTGCAGGGCTCGGCCTTGTAGCGATGTACTTTACTGCCAGAACGGACTACCGAATCTGGCAGAAATATGCCAAGGTCGTGTTGTTGATCTGTCTAGCGTTGCTGGTTGCCGTATTAATTCCCGGCATTGGTGTAGTAAGAGGCGGGGCACGAAGCTGGCTCGGTATTAGCTCTTTCGGCATTCAGCCTTCCGAGTTTATGAAGCTGGGTATGATTCTTTTTCTCGCTCGTTGGCTCAGTCGTCCTGACTATGATATTAGCTCTTTTACGCGTGGCCTGTTGCCTCCGCTTGGACTCATGGGACTGGCTTTTGGGCTTATTATGCTCCAGCCCGATTTGGGCACTGGTACGGTAATGATGGGAGCGTCCATGCTCATCGTATTTACGGCAGGCGCGCGTATGAAGCATCTCGGTCTGCTGGCTTTGTCGGGAGCAGCAGGATTTGCTGCACTGATTGCAGCAGCGCCTTATCGGCTCCAGCGCATCACCGCTTTTCTGGACCCTTGGTCCGATCCGCTTGGCGCAGGTTATCAAATTATTCAATCGCTATATGCGATTGGTCCTGGCGGCCTGGCAGGCTTGGGGCTTGGCATGAGTCGACAAAAATATAGCTACGTTCCTGAGCCGCAGACTGATTTTATTTTTTCCATTTTGGCGGAGGAGCTTGGCTTTATCGGTGGAATGGCGGTGTTGGGGCTCTTTTTGGTTCTCGTGTGGAGAGGAATGCGTGTCGCTATAACCATTCCGGATACCTATGGTAGTTTGCTTGCGGTGGGTATTGTCGCAATGGTCGCCGTACAGGTCGTCATTAATATTGGTGTCGTCATCGGTTTAATGCCGGTGACAGGAATAACACTGCCCTTAATCAGCTATGGAGGTTCTTCTCTGACCTTAATGTTAACTGCTCTGGGCATTTTACTAAATTTATCACGTTATGCGAGGTGAACGTTTATGCGCGTCGTGTTGAGCGGCGGCGGCACCGGAGGGCATATTTATCCGGCGCTGGCCGTAGCCAGACAGTGCGAAGAGATTGATCCGGACGCTGAATTTTTATACATTGGCGGTCAACGAGGACTCGAAAGCAAGTTGGTTCCTCAGGAAAAAATTCCATTTGAGGCTATTGATATCACAGGATTTCGTCGCAGCTTGTCTGTGGAAAATATAAAAACGATCATGCGCTTTTTCAAAGGGGTTCGCAGATCCAAAGCATTATTAAAGAAATTTAAGCCAGATGTCGTTATTGGCACGGGGGGATATGTATGCGGCCCCGTCGTTTATGCAGCTTCCAAGTTGGGAATTCCCAGCATTATTCATGAGCAAAATGCAATTCCAGGGCTGACTAATACATTTCTGAGTCGCTATGTGGATACAGTGGCTGTTAGCTTTGAAGGCTCAGAAGGAACTTTCCCCAAAGCTAAAAATGTACTGTACACCGGGAATCCGCGTGCTACAACAGTTCGTTTGGCTAACCGGGATCGGGGATTTGCTACTATTGGGGTTCCGATGAACAGTTCGGTCGTTCTTGTGGTCGGTGGCAGCAGGGGAGCGAAGGCCATTAATGACGCCATGATTGCAATGGCTCCGCAACTTTCGCAACTGAAAGACGTCCATTTTGTATATGTAACTGGTGAATCTTATTATGAGCAAACGCTGGATAGCATACGGAATCAGATCGGCTCATTACCCAATCATCTACACGTGCTTCCCTATATTCACAATATGCCAGAGGTGCTGGCTTGTACCTCATTAATTGTTAATCGCGCAGGTGCGTCCTTCTTGGCAGAGATCACATCGTTGGGCATTCCGTCCATTCTGATCCCATCACCTAATGTGACGAATAACCATCAGGAGGCTAATGCTCGTACACTTGAAAAAGCAGGCGCATCCGTCATGATTGTAGAAAAGGAACTGAGTGGCCCGGTCCTGTTTCAATCTATAGCGGGAATTATGAAGGATGAGGCATGGCGGAGTCGCATGGCAGAGTCGGCGTCTGCGCTTGGCAAGCCTGACTCAGCAGATATTTTAGTAAAAGAAATGGAACGTCTTGCCCATAAAAGGTAGTCTGCAGCGCAGAATTGGGCGGTTGTCACACACCGGATGGTATTTACATAGGATACCCTATAGATTGTGACCATCACTCAGGCTGCCGGTTGTCAGGTGAGAGCCTTATAACCATGCGGGGCAAGCAACAAGGAGGTTTCAGTACAATGCAGCAATGGATGCCATTATTAGCGGAACATGATATCGGAAAAGTGCTGGAGCATGAGCCGCTGTCCAAATATACGACATGGAGGATTGGAGGCCCTGCAGATGCACTCGTCATCCCGGATACCAAAGAGCAGCTGGCAAGAGTATTGAAGCTGGCTAGCGAGCACGGAATTCCCTGGATGCAGTTGGGTCGGGGCTCCAACATGCTCGTCTCTGACAAAGGGATACGGGGACTTGTGATCAAGCTGGGGCCAGGATTTGATTATGTTCATTTTGAAGATGAACAGATCGTTGCTGGAGGAGGCGTTTCACTGGTCAAACTGTGCGTTATGGCCAGCAAGCAGGGCCTGTCCGGCCTTGAATTTGCTGGTGGTATCCCAGGATCAGTCGGTGGGGCTGTCTACATGAACGCCGGTGCCCATGGGTCTGATGTGTCACAAATATTCCAGTCCGCTGAGATTGTGCTGGATACAGGGGAATTGGCTGTGTACGATGCCGAGAATATGCATTTCAGCTATCGACACTCCGTGTTGCATGAGCAACGTGGAATGGTGACAGAGGCAGTGTTTCGGATGAAGCGGGGCGACCGCGAGGAAATTTCAGCAGCGCTTGCGGCTTTTAAAGACCGCCGCCGGCTGACCCAGCCGCTACAGTTAGCCTGTGCAGGAAGCGTATTCCGTAATCCTCCAGGAGACTATGCTGCTCGTCTTATTGAGAGCGCAGGTCTCAAGGGCTTGAAGGCGGGAGGCGCAGAGGTATCTGTACAGCATGCCAATTTCATTGTAAATACCGGTCAAGCGACAGCAGAGGACGTGCTTACCCTAATGAAGCATATTCAAAGTACAATATCATCTCAAACCGGCATCAAGCTAGTTCCGGAGGTTTTCGTAGTGGGTGAGCGGTAAACTCGGAGGTGATACATTGGACAAATTGGTGATTGAGGGAGGCCGTCCCCTGTCAGGCACCATACGTATCCATGGGGCAAAAAATGCGGCACTACCTATTCTTGCAGCGAGCTTACTAGCACAAGGTAAGGTAGAAATTCGGAATGTGCCCCATCTTTTAGACATTAAGGTCATGCTGCACATCCTTGAAAGACTCGGTTGTACATGCCGACATGAAGAGGAAACGGTATACGTGGATACGTCGTCCGTCCGAACGTTCCAAATTCCGGAAGATTTGATGAAGCAAATGCGCTCATCTATCTTTCTGATGGGACCGCTGCTCGCCAGATATGGAGAAGTTTCCATTTACCAGCCCGGAGGCTGCGCCATAGGCGAGCGCAAAATTGATCTTCACCTAGAGGGCTTAAAAGCTCTTGGCGCAGAGATAGAGGAAAAAGACGAGCAAATTACATTTCGAGCCCACAAGCTAATCGGCTCGGACATCCACATGGATTTCCCGAGTGTAGGTGCAACGGAAAATATTATGATGGCCGCTGCGTTGGCTGAAGGACGAACAACGATCACTAATGCAGCGAGGGAACCAGAGATTCAGGATCTACAAAACTTCTTGAATGCCATGGGAGCCCGCATTATCGGTGCTGGAACCGACACAATTACAATTACGGGGGTCAGTCGCCTCAATCCGTGTACGTATGAGGTCATTCCTGACCGCATAGTAGCTGGAACGGTTATGATCGCAGCTGCAGCTACACGAGGAAGTGTGTCGCTGACCCACTGCAATCCATCCCACTTGTCTGCTCTGATTCACGTCCTCAGGCGGGCTGGTGTTCAAATCGGCATCTTGAATGATATAATGACCGTAAGTTGTATGAGTCGTCCCAAAGCAGTGGAGAGGATCGTTACCTCCCCTTACCCGTCTTTTCCGACGGATTTGCAATCTCAGGTCATGGTTCTGCTTTCCTTGGCGGACGGATTCAGTGTCATGAAAGAGACCGTCTTCGAAAGTCGATTCAAACATGTGGATGAACTAAATGTAATGGGTGCTGATATTACGGTTGATGCAAATGCTGCTTTTATAAGAGGAGTTTCTCGTCTGTACGGGGCTACGGTAGAGGCTACCGATCTGCGGGCAGGGGCTGCGCTGGTCATAGCGGGCCTAGCGGCTCAAGGGCGTACCATTGTCGAGCAGGTTCATCATATTGACAGAGGGTATGACCGGATCGAACGTCTTTTCCAGGGACTGGGTGCTCGAATGAGCCGTCAGTCTCCGGTGCCGGAGCAGCTGGATTTCGTAAATTAATGCCTGTAATGTCCCTCCGTTAGCGGGGGGACAAAAGGCTTTTGTGGAGAGAAGCTATGCCAAATGCTCAAATACCTGTTCTTAAAAAGAACAGAACGAAAAAAAGAACAAGCCGGAAGATTGCTATTCTTCTCATTTTGTTGTTTATCGTACTGCTCGCTGTTCTCTTTTTCCGTTCTTCGTTGAGTCGGGTTTCTGAAATTCGTTTTGATGGTAATGTATTTTCGACCCGAGATCAGCTTCTTAATCGAAGCGGTCTGGCTGTTGGAGACCAGTATTTCGGAGTCAGTTCATCCGACATCTCTGAGAAGCTGCGGGAAATTCAATCGATACAGCAAGTCACAGTGGACAAGCAGTTTCCGGGGATTATTGCTATTCACATTAAAGAGTTTGCTACGGTCGCTTACGAGTTGCAGAGTGACGGGAGTCTTCGTGCTATTCTAGCGAACGGGACAAGCGTGGGCGTGGGGAGTAGCGGAATAGCCGTTGAGAAGCCTATTTTGACCAAATGGAAATCTGATGATCCGTACAAAGCGAAGCTGTGTGATGCTTTATCGCGCATTCCGGGGGAATGGACAGCCGATATTTCGGAAATCATTCCCGCGCCGATTCCTTCTTTTCCGGACCGCATCAAAATGTACACACGTTCCCAGTTTGAGGTTATTACAACCGTTTCTCTACTGAATTCTAAAATCAGCTATTTGAACCAGGTGCTAGAAACAGAAGATCCAGGTTTGATCACCATGTTGGAGGCGGATTCCTACGTTCCGTTCAAACCGGATACGAGTGAAGAGGGCCAAGAAAAAGATACTACTCAGTGATGTGAAAAAATGCTAGAATTGATTTTATGGGTAATAGACTTGCCTCCTTCTTTTTTCTTCAAATTTTTATGTGACTGCAACCATAAATTGGCTTCTAAAAAATTTGTAGAAAAAAGAGGGAAAGCATGGAGTTTGTTGAATATGTACAGAGTGTGTTTAAAGAACGAAATTCATTTTGGAGTCAGGAGGTGCCACAGACTTGAGCAACAATGACATCATTGTTAGTTTGGACATCGGTACATCCAAAGTTCGGGCTATTATTGGGGAAATGAATAATGGAACCTTTAATATTATTGGAGTTGGATCTGCCGACTCGGAAGGGATTCGCAAAGGTGCAATTGTAGACATTGATCAAACCGTGCAATCAATCCGTAACGCCGTGGATCACGCAGAACGCATGGTTGGTATTCAAATAACAGAAGTGTATGTGGGGATTTCAGGCAATCATATTGGCCTGCAAAATAGTCATGGCGTAGTAGCCGTGTCCAACGAGGACCGTGAAATCGGTGAGGAGGACATTGAGCGTGTACTGAAGGCAGCTGAGGTTATTGCTGTACCACCGGAGAGAGAAATTATTGACGTGGTAGCCAAGCAGTATGTCGTGGATGGCCTTGAAGGCATTCAGGACCCTCGCGGTATGATTGGAGTTCGTCTCGAAGTAGAGGCTACGATTGTTACTGGAGGTAAGACCCCGATACATAATCTGTTGCGCTGCGTTGAGAAAGCTGGCTTGAGGATTAAAGATCTGGTCTTGCTACCTCTTGGAGCCGGACAATTGTCTCTTTCGAAGGATGAAAAGGTGATGGGTTCAGTGCTGGTGGATATTGGTGCAGGATCTACGAATGTTGCCATTTTCCAGGAAGGAACGATTGTTGCCACATCAACACTTCCGATTGGTGGAGAATTTGTAACCAATGATATTGCCTACGGACTGAGAACCCTTACCGATCAAGCCGAAAAAGTAAAGCTTAAATACGGCTGCGCATGGTATGATGATGCGGCAGCCGATGTCGTCTTTAAAGTGACGCGTATCGGTAGTAATGTGGACAAGGAGTTCAACCAGCAGGATTTGGCTGCTATTATTGAGCCGAGAGTGCAGGAAATTTTTCAACTCATTCAGGCGGAAGTTAAGCGCTTGGGTTACACAGAGCTTCCGGGAGGTTATATACTTACCGGAGGCACCGTCTCCATGCCTGGTGTACTTCAGGTGGCACAAAGCGAACTGGCCGCTTCCGTAAGGATCGCCGTACCTGATTTTATCGGTGTAAGGGATCCGGGTTACACGAGCGGAGTTGGAATCTTGCATAATGCTATTCGTTACTATCGCGGAAGATCGACTAGCGTTAGCAACAGTGGCGGAAGTACCAAGAAGCCGACTAACCGAACTAAAAGCAGTAGTCCCGCTGCGGAAGGCGAGCAAAAGCAGGGGTTGATTGAACGCTTAAAAAATATGTTCAGTGAATTTATATAACGTTCATTGCTAATTATGCCAATCATGGACGGGCCATCCATGCACATTGAGGGGGAGATGGAATAGTATGTTGGAATTTGATTTTGAAATGGAGAGCTTGGCTCAAATTAAAGTGATCGGCGTCGGAGGCGGCGGCAGCAATGCGGTTAACCGAATGATCGAAAATGGTGTTCAGGGTGTGGAGTTCATCACAGTCAATACAGATGCCCAGGCACTTCATTTAGCGAAGTCTGAGCATAAGCTTCAAATTGGGGATAAGCTGACCCGCGGTCTGGGTGCCGGCGCTAACCCCGATGTGGGTAAAAAAGCGGCTGAAGAATCGCGTGAGCTCATTATGAATACGCTCAAAGGTGCGGATATGGTATTCGTAACGGCGGGAATGGGTGGCGGTACTGGAACCGGAGCGGCTCCTGTCATTGCTGAAATTGCCAAGGAATGCGGCGCGCTGACTGTAGGCGTGGTAACCCGACCATTCACGTTTGAAGGGCGTAAGCGTTCCAATCAAGCTGAACTTGGTATTGAAGGATTAAAAGAAAAAGTAGACACTTTGATAGTAATCCCTAATGACCGTTTGCTTGAAATTGTGGACAAGAAAACCCCAATGTTGGAAGCATTCCGTGAAGCAGACAATGTTCTGCGTCAGGCGGTACAAGGTATTTCAGATTTGATCGCTGTACCGGGTCTAATCAACCTCGACTTTGCTGATGTTAAGACGATCATGACGGAGCGTGGCTCCGCTTTGATGGGGATTGGCGAAGCAACTGGTGAAAATCGTGCGGCTGAAGCAGCACGCAAGGCTATCATGAGCCCGTTGTTGGAGACCTCCATTGAAGGTGCTCGTGGTGTGATTATGAACATCACTGGTGGCAACAACCTGTCTCTGTATGAGGTTAATGAGGCAGCTGAAATTGTAACATCGGCTTCCGATCCGGAAGTAAACATGATTTTCGGTGCTATCATTGACGAAGAGTTGAAAGAAGAGATCAAGGTTACCGTCATTGCCACTGGCTTTGAAGGCAAGCCAAGTCAACCGGCACCGGGACGTAAACCGGCAGCCAACCCGGCTACTTCCGAATCGGCGGAAAAAGGCTCTCCTAACTTGCGTCCATTTGGTAACACTCAAAGCAGTGACCAATTAGACATTCCTACATTCTTACGTAACCGCTCGCGCAATAATAATAACGATAACTAGTTTCAATTCAGACTGCCCGCGTTCTCCCTGGAGATGCGGGCTTCTTTCTGTTTTCCGTATCCTGCAGTTCAGGCGCTTCTCCTCTTTCCGACAAAATTAGTCGGTCACCGTCCCCACCGTTAGACAGACTTTGAACAGCATGACTACTATACTTAAGCCTATCCTGCAAACGCTGGGCGGGTGAAGCCTTGGTTGTTTATATCGACTTGATTTTTTTGGCCAATTTGTTCATTGATGCTGTGCTGCTGATGGTCACCGCCTGGATGAGAAAAATCCGTCCAGTGTGGTGGAGGTTGATGGCTTCAGCTGGAATCGGCGCAATGTACGTGGTCATGATGTTTGTGCCGGAACTGTCCTTTTTATTTACGTTCCTGATCAAACTGGCATTATCGGTCATAATGCTGCTGGTGGCTTTTGGATTTGGCAGCATGCAAAAGTATCTTCGTACAATGGGTGCTTTTTACATGATCAATTTTGTAGCTGCAGGTGGCATTTTGGGGATGCATTATTTTCTCCAAAGTACGGGGGAATTGTTTAATGGTATCTGGTACACGGCTTCGGGAGGAATGTCTTTTGAACTGAAAATCGCATTCTGGTTTATTTTATGCGCATTTGGCGGAGTGATGCTTTTCTTTCGTATTGTGCAGTCCTCAAAGCAGCGCACAGAAAGGATGAGTGGGTTTCTGGGACAAGTGCAGGTGTGGATTGGGCAGGATCATATTGAGTGTACAGGCTTGTTGGATACAGGTAACCAGCTCTATGATCCTTTGACCCGAACTCCCGTGATGGTCATGGAGGCGGCCTTGTGGGAATCGTATTTGCCCGCCTCCTGGCTCCGAAAATGTTCTGAGGGGAATGCTGACCAACTGGTGATGGAACTGGGGGACGAATCGTTTAGCTGGCAGGATCGTGTTCGTCTCGTCCCTTATCGTGGAATTAACCGCAATCATTCCTTTATGCTGGCCATTAAACCAGACCGGGTAGAGGTGGTGATGAATGGGGTTCATTTTGTACATCATCGAGTGTTGATTGGCTTGGATGGGGGAACATTGTCAGCAGAGGGTAAGTATCGCGCCATCATCCACCCGGATGTGACGGCACAAGAAGAGGGCAGTGCTAATACCAACCAGAAACGAGATGCACATTTTAGTGAGCATTTTACGGAATCAGGATGACGGAGCATAAACACAAAATGATGTTTGAAGACGACGAGAAATATCCAATGGTGAAGTGGGCGGAGCACAGCTGGAATTGCACTATTTTCAAAAGGGGGAGAATGATATGCGGGAACAGATGAACTTGAAGATGAAAATTAGGCTAGCGTTGCAATTGCAATATTATCGTATTTTATTTTTATTTGGGCTGAAAAGTGAAGAAATTTATTATATTGGCGGCAGCGAGGCGCTCCCCCCACCGCTGACGAGAGACGAAGAAGAATATTTGCTGGGGAAACTTTCTTCTGGAGATGCAGCAGTACGGTCGATGCTAATCGAAAGAAATTTGCGGTTAGTCGTATATATTGCCCGTAAATTTGAGAATACGGGCATCAACATTGAGGATCTCGTATCCATCGGTGCTATTGGACTAATCAAAGCGGTTAACACTTTTGATCCGGAGAAGAAAATCAAACTTGCCACATACGCTTCTCGATGCATTGAGAATGAGATTTTGATGTATTTGCGTCGCAATAGTAAAACGAGAACGGAAGTTTCTTTTGATGAGCCTCTGAATATTGATTGGGACGGTAATGAATTATTGCTTTCCGATGTGATGGGGACGGAAAATGATACCATTTACCGTAATATTGAGGAGCAGGTGGACCGTAAATTATTGCATAAGGCACTGGATAAGTTGACGGATCGAGAGCGTTTGATTATGGAGCTGCGCTTCGGCTTACAAGACGGAGAAGAGAAGACACAGAAGGATGTTGCTGACCTGTTGGGTATCTCGCAATCGTATATTTCGCGTCTGGAAAAGCGAATTATAAAGCGCTTACGAAAAGAATTTAATAAAATGGTATAATGCATGGGTATATCCGGAAGCGATGGAAACAGCGAATAAAAAAATGCCCTCAGGAGATAATGTACATTAATGTTGCTCCTTGGGAGGTAAGACACGATGACCCGAAATAAAGTGGAAATTTGCGGTGTGGATACTGCCAAACTGCCGGTATTAACCAATGCAGAAATGCGCGAGTTGTTCACATCACTTCAGCAAAATAATGAACGATCAGCCAGAGAAAAATTGGTCAATGGCAATCTCCGACTCGTCCTGAGTGTGATTCAACGATTTAACAATCGGGGAGAGTTTGTGGACGATTTGTTCCAGGTAGGATGTATCGGCCTAATGAAGGCGATTGATAATTTTGACCTTTCGCAAAACGTAAAGTTCTCCACTTATGCGGTGCCGATGATTATCGGAGAGATCCGCCGTTATTTGCGGGATAACAATCCGATCCGTGTATCTCGTTCGTTACGGGATATTGCATATAAGGCGCTTCAGGTGCGGGACAGTCTGACGAATCTGAACTCGCGAGAACCAACGATTTTTGAAATTTCAGAGGCACTGAATGTGCCTAAAGAAGACGTTGTGTTCGCGTTGGATGCGATTCAGGATCCGGTTTCGCTGTTCGAGCCGATATATCACGACGGGGGCGACCCAATCTATGTGATGGATCAGATCAGTGATGACAGAAATAAAGACGTCTCATGGATTGAGGAAATCGCTCTGCGGGAAGCGATGCATCGCCTGGGCCAGCGTGAAAAGATGATATTGTCTATGCGTTTTTATGAAGGAAAGACGCAAATGGAGGTTGCCGACGAAATCGGTATCTCTCAAGCCCAGGTTTCAAGATTAGAGAAGTCGGCTATACAGCAAATGCAAAAACATGTAAAGTCCTAATGAAATGAATGCTTGAATGATTCAGCGATAAAAACGATCCTACCCGGATCGTTTTTGCGTTTACAGGACATTTTTTGGGCTCTTCCGCTCATATAGTGAAATAAAGGATGTGATGCGTGTGAGTGCACCGGAAACGTCAGTAAGAGCAATGAAAATCTCCGAGTTTCAAACGAAGGATGTCATTAACATTGTAGATGGACGACGTCTGGGACAAATCAGTGATTTGGAGATTGACGTGCGGCAGGGGAAAATTGAAGCCATTGTGGTTCCAGGCAGCAGTCGTTTTATGGGCTGGTTTGGAGGCGGAAGCGAGTTGGTCATTCCGTGGCGCAACATTGTGAAAATAGGTTCGGATGTTGTGCTTGTACGACTGGAAGGATTGCATGAGCCGCCGGTTGAAGAAGAGGAAAAGTTGTATATCGAACGTCAAGAGCGGAGTGACCGACGGGGCTTCTGAACTTGCAGATCTACGTATTTTAGTGTGTTGTGAAGACACGGCGGCGGCTTTTTGGTACACTGGGCAGTAGAGGTGAGAATGAATGGAACCATTTGTAGTGAACACCGAGGCTACGGGGGCTACGCTAATGCAAGATGGCGGACGTCCCGTACCGGAGTTGTTATATATTCAATCTTGGGAGCGGCAGGTTCAGGGATTAACAGCGGGTTTTACAGGTCGTCATGGCGGTGTCAGTGAGGTGCCCTACGCTAGTCTGAACTGTGCATTTCATGTAGGGGATGACCCCGAGCAAGTTATTCGTAACCGTCGGCTCATTGCTGAGCAGCTTGGCTTTGCTGCTGAAGCGTGGACGTGCGGTGAACAGGTTCATAGTCATCATGTTGCTGTGGTCAAGGCTGCTGATCGCGGGCGGGGCTTTATGGATCGTGCATCCGCTTTTCAGGACACAGATGGACTTTTGACGAATGTACCTGGCATTTTGCTGACGTCCTTTTATGCAGACTGTGTACCATTATATTTTTGTGATCCAGTCCGCCGTGTGATTGGGTTGGCTCATGCAGGCTGGAAGGGAACCGTTGCGGAAATCGCATTGAAAATGGTACAGACCATGCAAAACGAATATGGATCTCAGCCGTCTGATATACTAGCAGCTATTGGTCCTTCCATTGGTTCTGAATCCTATGAGGTGGATGAGCATGTGATGAGCCAAATTCGGGTTTTGGAGCATGATTGCCCGGGTAATGATAAATGGGAAGGTTCTGTTTACTTCCCCTTAACCGACGGAAAAACACTACTTGACTTGAAACAATGCAATCGACACATTATGATGAAAGCAGGAATATTGCCGAGCCATATCGAATGTACTACCTTATGCACGAGTAGCCGTAGCGATTTGTTTTTTTCATATCGCAAAGAAGGCGGCGTCACAGGAAGAATGGCGAGTTGGATTGGTCTGGAAGAGAGGTGAGTCCTCCCGTGTCTTTGGAGGAACGAATTAAAGAAGTGAATGCCCGTGTAGAAGCGGCATGTGCCCGAAGCGGACGTTCGCGTGATGAAGTTAATGTGATCGCTGTCACGAAATATGTTTCGGCGGCGACAATGACATCGGTATTGGATAGCGACTTAGAGCATGTGGGCGAAAATCGCTGGCAGGATGCTGCGGATAAATGGAGCAAGTTGGGTGACCGGGGAACGTGGCATTTTATTGGTCATCTCCAAACGAATAAGGTTAAAGATGTGATTGGAAAATTTAAATTTATACATTCGCTTGACCGCTTATCGCTCGCTCAGGAATTGGACAAGAAGGCAGCCGCTCTGGGACTGCGAGTTAAAGCTTTTGTGCAAGTCAATATTTCTGGGGAAATATCCAAATATGGCTTGTCCTCTGAGGCGGTTGTCCCCTTTTTGGAACAGATTCGCGAGTTGGAGCATGTGGACGTGATTGGCTTGATGACAATGGCTCCTCATGAAGAAGACCCGGAAAAAACTCGGCCTGTGTTTCGGGGATTACGTGAATTACGGGATAGGTTAAATGGACAAGCCTTGACCAGAGAACCCATCGTTCACTTGTCAATGGGGATGTCCAATGATTTTGAAGTGGCGGTTGAAGAGGGAGCGACTTGGCTGCGGCTTGGTTCCGTACTGGTCGGACGAGAGGAGGATTTCCATTGGGCGTAATGAATAAGTTCATGAACTTTCTGGGGCTTCAGGAAGAAGAGGAAGTTATAGAGCGAGAGGTTATGAATACGCCGGAAGATCAAGAAATTGAAACCCCAAGCTTTGATAAACGTAAGAACCAGAAGAGCACTAATGTTGTCAGCATCCATTCACAGAAAAATGTGAAAGTTGTCCTGTATGAGCCGCGTTCTTATGATGAAGCACAGGAAATTGCCGACCATATCCGTTCCCATCGCACCGTCGTAGTTAATTTGCAACGAATTCGCAAGGATCAGGCGCTGCGCATTATTGATTTTTTGAGTGGTACTGTGTATGCACTGGGTGGTGGTATTTCCAAGGTCGGGAACAATATTTTTCTGTGTACACCAGATACGGTTGAGATTCAAGGCTCTATTACAGAAATACTGGCTGACACTGAACAAGAACTTAACAGAATGAGGTGAACTTTTCTTGATCGAGGTAATTTACTGGCTATTTCAGATTTATTCGTACATGATCATTGCATATGTTCTGCTGTCATGGCTTCCTAATGCCAGAGAGAGTGTAATTGGTGATTTACTTGCCAAGTTTGTGGAGCCGTATTTGTCTCCTTTTCGCAGGTTTATACCGCCAATCTTCGGGATGATTGATATTTCACCCATCGTTGCGCTGATTGCTCTGCGTTTTGCGTCATACGGTTTGATTTCTTTAATTGGTAATTTCGTCTAGGAGGAGTTATGCGAACTGAGATTTATGAGCATTTTCACCCGGATGAACGGGATTATGTGGATCGCGCTTCCGAATGGATCAGTCATGCGGGAGCTTATCATGAGCAGAAGCTGACTGATTTTTTGGACCCGCGCCAACAGTACATATTGGAGACACTTGCTTCGAAGGAAGACAAGGTCACGATTAGGGTAGATGGCGGATATATGGCTTCAGAACGAAAGCGGGCGCTTATTGCGCCCGATTATTCGTATTTGGACGGTGAGGAGATGGGGATTCAGGTCCTTTCTATCACATCTGACGATCATAAAGTAGGTACCCTTGAGCACGGTGATTATCTAGGTGCCCTACTGGGACTTGGAATCAAACGCGGGAAAATCGGGGACATTCATGTACTTGATGATGGGTGCCATGTATTGGTAGCTTCAGAGATCGGTGATTTTATGACGATGCATTTGCAGCAGGTACATCGTGTTCATGTATGGACAGAACTGTTGCCTGTAGCGAGTCTGCGAACGAAGGAAGTTGCATTAGAGGCGCTAGATCTGACGGTCGCTTCTTTGCGCCTGGATGGTATTGCCAGCGATGTGTACAAGCTAAGCCGCAGTAAAATATTAGCACCGATTCGGGCGGGACGGTGCCGGGTAAATTGGAAGGTGGAGGAGAATCCATCCACTCTACTTAAAGCTGGGGACGTTATTTCCATGCAGGGTTTTGGGCGTTTCAAAGTGCTAGAAACAGACGGGATGACAAAAAAGGGAAGATTCCGTGTCAAAATTGGTAAGTTTGTATAGCTGTAGGCAGGAATCACGAGCTTTCTGTCGAAAGAATTAAGCTATAGCGAAGAACTGGAACGATTTTGCTCTGTACAGTATTCACAAAACGGGGTATGATGACCGATAGATGATAGTGAGCGTCGTGACGCGGAAAATGTATTTTTTGTCAATCTTATAGGAGGTGGACGGCATGCCATTAACGCCATTGGATATACATAACAAGGAATTTGCCCGCCGGCTTCGCGGTTATGATGAGGATCAGGTTAATGAATTTTTGGATCAGGTGATCAAAGATTACGAGGGCGTTATTCGTGAAAATAAAGAACTGAGCACCGAGTTGTTGAACGTACAGGAGAAGCTCGATCATTTCGCGACCATTGAGGATACGCTGAGTAAGACGATTATCGTGGCGCAGGAAGCGGCTGATGAAGTTCGTAACAACGCCAAGAAAGAATCCCAACTGATCGTGAAGGAAGCGGAAAAAAATGCGGACCGTATTGTGAACGAAGCATTGTCTAAATCCCGCAAGATCGCGTTGGAGGTTGAAGAACTGAAGAAGCAGGCATCGATTTACCGAGCACGGTTTCGTACACTGGTGGAAGCACAACTTGACTTGTTAAGCCAAGACGGCTGGGAAGCCCTTGAAAACCGGGAACGCGAAGTACTGGAGCGCGAGCGTGAGATGAAAGAAATTTACTAATTTCATTTCTGACAAGCTTTTATTAGGCTTTGTTAGGGTTGACTTTTATCTTTAAACAGGCTATAACTGTAAATACTATACTGAATTCAATGATTATCCGTCCGTCGGCTGATGATTGTTATTCAAGGCAACGATGTTGCTGATTTAATATTCGATGAATTTAACATGTTTAATTCGTTGATGGGAACGAGTACGTCATGATTTGTCCCTCAGAGAGTTGGCCTTCCGGTGCAAGCCAACGTTCAGAACATGACCGAAGATCCTCCCGGAGAAGTGAGCTGAAGCGCTTAAGATTTTTTATGGTGTGTGTAAGCAATCACCGTTTGCCATGCGTTATAATGGCGCCCTGCTGTAGTTGAGTGGGGCTCAGAGAGCCGTGATGAGACTGTATTTTAGAATGGTCTGTTTTTACGGAATCAGGGTGGTAACGCGAGCACAGTCTCGTCCCTTTACAGGGATGGGGCTTTTTTTGTTGCTTTTTTTAGGAAATGCTAGGGAAATCAATGATGAGCAGAGAGGGAGTATGAAGTATGAACAGAGTGGATGTTAAAGAAAAAGCACGGTCTCGTGACCTGCGCATCCTGAGCAAATGGAAAGAAGAGGACACATTCCGTAAATCCATCACAAATCGTGAAGGAAAGCCCAATTTTGTATTTTATGAGGGTCCGCCAACAGCTAACGGTAAACCGCATATCGGTCACGTGCTGGGCCGTGTAATTAAGGATTTTGTAGGCCGTTATCAGACAATGAAGGGATACCGCGTCGTACGTAAGGCAGGCTGGGACACGCATGGTTTGCCGGTAGAATTGGGTGTACAAAAGCAACTGGGAATCTCCCACAAACCTGAAATTGAAGAATACGGCGTTGAAAAGTTTATTAAAAAATGTAAGGCGAGCGTGTTTGAGTATGAGCAACAATGGCGTGATCTAACCGAAGCGATCGGATACTGGACAGACCTCGATAACCCGTACATTACATTGGATAATAACTATATCGAGAGCGTATGGAACATTTTGGCGACAATTCATGAAAAAGATCTGTTGTATCGTGGTCATCGTGTGAGTCCGTATTGCCCGGATTGTCAGACGACGCTGAGTTCTCATGAAGTAGCGCAGGGCTACAAAGATGTGAAGGATCTAAGTGCCACGGCCAAATTCAAGTTGCACAGCAGTGGTGAATATGTACTGGCTTGGACGACAACACCTTGGACCTTGCCGAGTCACGTGGCGCTCGCCGTCAACCCTGAACTGGAATATGCACGTGTGAAGCAGGAAGACGGTGTATACATCGTTGCTAGAAATCTGGTTGAGGACGTAATTAAAGGCGATCATGAAGTGATTGGCACACTATCTGGTTCAGAACTGGTTGGCCAAACGTATACCCCGCCATTTACGTATTTTCAGGTTGAGAAGGGTAATCAGATTCTGGGTGCGAAGTTCGTAACAGACTCCAGCGGTACAGGTATCGTTCATATGGCTCCGGCGCATGGTGAGGATGATTACCGGGTATGCCGTGAAAATGGTGTTGAATTCATCAACGTAGTGGATCTCCAAGGTAACTATGTAGAGGAAGTCACTGATTTTGCAGGCCGTTTTGTGAAAGACTGTGATATAGATATTGTTAAAATGCTGTCCGAAAAAGGCTTGCTGTACAGCAAGGAAAAATACGAGCATAGCTATCCGTTCTGCTGGCGCTGCGATACTCCATTATTGTACTATGCTATGGACAGCTGGTTTATCAAAACAACTGCGATCAAGGACCAACTGATTGCCAACAACAGTGAAGTCGAATGGTACCCGGGCCATGTACGTGAAGGACGTTTTGGAAAGTTTTTGGAAGAACTGGTGGATTGGAACATCAGTCGCGATCGCTATTGGGGTACACCGCTAAACATCTGGGTTTGTGAGGAAACTGGAGAACAGTTCGCTCCACATAGTATTGCTGAATTGAGGGAACGTGCGATTGGCGATGTACCAGCGGACATCGAGCTGCACAAACCATATGTAGATGACATTAAGGTACGTAGCCAATGCGGTAAATACGAAATGACTCGTACACCGGAAGTAATCGACGTATGGTTCGATAGTGGCTCCATGCCGTTTGCACAGCATCATTATCCTTTTGAAAATAATGAAACGTTCGAGCAGCAATTTCCGGCAGATATGATCTGCGAAGGGATTGACCAGACTCGTGGCTGGTTCTATAGCTTACTTGCGGTTTCGACTATGCTTACTGGCAAAGCTCCTTATAAAGCTGTCATGGCGACAGGCCATGTACTGGATGAGCAGGGACAGAAAATGTCTAAATCCAAGGGTAATGTTATTGATCCGTGGGAAGTGATTGACGAGTACGGTACAGATGCTTTCCGCTGGGCATTGCTGTCAGATAGTGCACCATGGAATAGCAAACGTTTTTCCAAAGGCATTGTAGGTGAGGCTAAATCGAAGCTGGTGGATACGCTTGTCAATACACACGCTTTTCTGACCTTGTATGCGGATATCGACGGATTTGATCCGGCACAGCATCCGTTCAAACCATCGGCTCATAAGTTGGATCGCTGGATTTTGTCCCGTCTGAACAGCCTGATTTTGGTAGTGGACAAAGCGCTGGCTGTAAATGACTTCTTGAACTCATCCAAAGCGATTGAGTCCTTTGTAGATGAGCTGAGCAACTGGTATATCCGTCGTTCACGCGATCGATTCTGGGGCAATGGTCTTACAGAAGATAAGCTGGATGCATACCGTACACTGACCGAAGTGGTGTTAACGACTGCCAAACTACTTGCGCCGTTTACACCACTGCTAGCAGAGGATATTTACCTCAATCTGAGCAACGGGGAAAGTGTTCATCTGGATGATTATCCGACTGCCAATGAGTCCTTGATCGATCTGGAACTGGAACGAGACATGGAAACGGCACGTCGTGTCGTCGAATTGGCGCGTAACGTCCGCAACGAAACGGGTTTGAAAACGCGTCAACCGTTGTCCGAGTTGATTCTGTCCATGGATCAGGATTTTGAACTGAGTGGCTATGAGGAAATCATCAAAGATGAGATTAACGTGAAGCATATTCATGTTGAGACGGACGATAGCGGCTTTGTAGATTTTACACTGAAACTGAATTTGAAAGTAGCAGGCAAGAAATACGGCAAAAATGTCGGTTTCCTACAAAACTTTTTCAAAGGAATGTCTGCTGAGGATACCCGTTCTGTTGTAGAAAAAGGAGTGTTAAACGTCGCTTCTCCAGAAGGTGAAGAACTGCAAGTTACGGCCGAAGAACTGCTGGTGGAGAAAAAAGCGAAAGAAGGCTTCGCTTCTGCTTCCGGTTATGGCTTAACGGTAGCGTTGAACACAGACATTACGCCGGAGCTGGAGCAAGAGGGTTGGGTACGTGAAGTGGTTCGTGCGGTACAGGATTATCGTAAAAAACTGGATCTGCCGATTGAAAAATATGTGGCGTTGACGTTGGATGTAGATAACGAGCTGCGTCAGGCCATCGAAAGCTTCGACTCTGTGTTACGTGAGAACGTACTGGTTACTACTGTGGCATTTGGTCAAGCCGAACCGGCAGAACATGTGGATGTGAACGGTAAAACCATCGGCGTTCATATTGGAGAATAATTACAAGCCCCCTGTCCCATAATACAATAACAGGCAGCATATAAAAACGAGCCTAAGCATCGGAAACGGTTTTTCTCCGTTACGTGCTTCGGCTCGTTTGCTGCGTTCAGGGCAGCCATGGGAAAGGGGGATTGTGCATATGACGGCACGATCAAGGCGTAGACAGGGGAGAAGTCTCCGAGGGATGAACGGAGAAGGAGCTGCCGTAGCCGCAGATAAAAGCAAAACAGGTAATCAGGCAGAGCAATTAAGTCGTGTTGAAAAGCTGATACGTGCTGTGTCAGAGCAGATGGAACGGACACGTATTGCAGATTATGCTTTGCTGCTGAACAAGCCTTGGCGATTACTTTGGCTAAATCTAATATCAGGCGTTTCCCGGGGAATCGGCATCGCGCTAGGTTTTACTTTTTTTGCCGCTACCATTATTTATGTGCTGCAAGTGCTCGGAGCGTTGAATTTGCCGATTATCGGTGATTATATCGCTGATATTGTACGAATTGTACAACGACAATTAGAGCTTACTACCTACTAGGCAGTGATCTCCACTTTGAAGTTCACGATTCGTCTTCGTGCGTATCCGGCTCCAGTAGACCTTCGCCCTCGCCATCTTCGATATAACGCTGATAAATGGAACTACGAATAACGGAAACATTTTGTCCATAAATGTCAGTAGCAACAAAGCTTTCGTATGGTTCTACGAAGCCCATATTATCGTCGCCTGCTTCAATTTCCATATCATCATAACTGTGGATTTCTCGACTTTCGGCCATGGCTGGTGTGTTAGAGGTACCCCAATTTTCGACGATCTGCCAAGCATCTTCACCGTCGAAGCCGTTTTGATCATCCCGCTCATCCAGACTCGTTCTGCCGAACGAGGGAGCGAGAAATTCTTCCTCTACTGGTCGGCGGTTAGACACTTCTGTTTCGGGACTGTACTCTTTGCAGTAAATGGTATAGGGAACAGCCAGTAGGCGCTCATAGGGAATGGGTTTACCGCTGGCGGCACAAATGCCATACGTCCCCTTTTCCATGGCCATCAGAGCTGATTCGATGCGTTCTAATTGGAATTCGTCGTGCTCCAGCAAGGAAATATCCTTGGCTCGCTCGTAGGTTTCGGTAGCCAGATCTCCCGGGTGGTTATCAATAGGAGAAAGCTCGCCGGTTTGATCGCGTTGGGAATCGCCGAGTCCGTAATGGTCGTTGTCCTGCAAACGATGCTCAATTTCTTTTTTGCGTTCCAGCAGTTCGTTACGCAAGCCCTGCAATTGTTGCTCCGTCAATGGGGACATGAAATCCTCTCCTTGTTCTAGGTTTACATGCGCATGCGTTGTGTCGAGTATGCTCCTTGTAGTTTGCACCGGGAAGACCTCTTTTACATAGGAAATTCTAATCAAATGCGAAGGAGTTCATTTTATGGATGATCTGTGCTTGATAGCTTGCGGGTTTCGTGGACGATCTGAGAATGCTTATGCTACAATAAATGGGTTCAACAACGGATATAAGCGGATCGGAGTGACGAAGGACTGTGATTTATTTTGGTATTGCGCTAATTATTTTTTTGATTGATCAGGGAGTTAAATATTTGGTGGCTACGCGGATGGAATTGTACGAGCAAATACCAGTCATCGGCAATTTCTTTTTAATCACCTCCCATCGTAATCGTGGAGCCGCTTTTGGGATTTTGGAAGGTCAACGTTGGCTTTTTATCGTGATTACAATTGTAGTGGTGATTGGTATCGTCTGGTACCTGCGAAAAACAGTCAAGGCTGGACAAAAGCTACTTCCTGTTGCGCTAAGTTTGGTGCTGGGGGGAGCAGTTGGTAACTTTTTGGATCGAGCTATTTCAGGGGAAGTAGTTGATTTTGCGCAATTTAATTTTGGAAGCTATACGTTCCCCATTTTTAATGTGGCAGATTCGGCGATTGTCATCGGTGTAGCACTGATTATTTTGGATACATTGCTGGAATCGCGTCGAGAAAAGTGAAATGGCAATGATAGCATTGAAGGGAAGTCATAGCATGAGCGAAGTGAATGAAAACGGCGAAGCCGCAGGTCTGTCTTATGAGGACGAACTGGAGAGTGAATCTCTGGAATGGACAGCGGATTCCGGGGATGCCAAAACACGTATAGACAAATATATCGCCGAAGAAATGAAGGAAGTGTCTCGTTCTCAGATACAGCTGTGGATCGGAAATGGTCGGGTGCTGGTGAACGGTACGGCGATCAAGGCGAACTACAAGCTGGCTGAAGGAGATCGTATTGTATTATCGGTGCCGGAGCCAGAAAGTGTAGATATTGTACCGGAAAATATTCCGTTGGATGTCGTTTACGAGGACTCGGACGTTATTGTTATTAACAAGCAACGTGGTCTGGTCGTGCATCCTGCACCGGGACACTCTTCGGGAACATTGGTTAACGCACTGATGTACCACTGTCACGATCTTTCCGGCATCAACGGGGAATTACGTCCTGGTATTGTTCACCGTATTGATAAGGATACATCAGGACTGCTGATGGCGGCTAAAAATGATCAGGCTCACGCATCACTTGCAGCACAGCTTAAGGATCATAGTGTGACTCGGAAATATATAGCCTTAGTTCACGGTCATTTGAGCCACGATCAGGGAACGGTAGACGCTCCGATTGGCCGCGATTCGGGTGATCGCAAATTGTTCACAGTGACGGAACGTAACAGCAAGCATGCAGTCACCCATTTTCTCGTCATTGAACGGTTGGGGGATTATACCCTGCTTGAACTTCAATTGGAAACAGGACGCACACACCAAATTCGTGTTCACATGAAATTTATTGGACACCCATTGGTTGGCGACCCTATGTATGGGCGTAGCAAAGGGGTTCGTATGGATGGTCAGGCGCTGCATGCGGCGGTACTGGGCTTTAAGCATCCATCCACTGGAGAATACATGGAATTCAACAGACCGATCCCTCCTGATATGGAGGATGTGTTAGCATCCTTGCGTAGTCGCTAAAACAATGATAATTTGCATTCCTATTCACAAACCTGAATAAATTATTAAGTTGAACCGCCTAAATGGCGGTTTTTTTATTGTGGGATAAGGTATGGGTAAAAACAACTATGGATAATTATACAATAAGGTTGTATAATTATTAGAGTGCTTCCGGTGGTTCCGGTTGAACGGGTGTTGACACACGATTTTCAATCTGTCATACTTCTTGTAGTTGCGATGAACTTTGTCCAAGAGATGGCTAACCATCTCATACTATGAGAAGCAGGACAAAGGAAATCCTGAATAGCACCTTTAAATCAGTCCCGTGAGGCTGGCAAGGTAACGTGAATGGATCACTGATCAGTGCATCCGCTGCGGCGGTATGTCTTCAGTGTGTCCGAGAGATCGGAGAACAGTAGAAGACTGTTCACACGAGACTCCTTGCCAAACTTGGGCAAGGAGTCTTTTTTGTATCCGAACACGGGACCAGGTCTGAAGGGAACATCACCTGAGGAGGCTGGAAGCATGAGTAATGAAACACATGTACTGATGGATGAAATTGCGATTCGTCGGGCATTGACACGGATTGCACATGAAATTTTGGAGAAAAACAAAGGTATTGACGATTGTGTGCTAGTAGGTATTCGAACACGCGGAGTTCATCTGGCGCAACGCCTGGCTGAAAAAATTGCTGAAATTGAAGGCGCACCAATTCCATGGGGAGAGCTGGATGTCACAGCTTACCGGGATGACCGGAGCAGCGTAGCCGAAGCTAAAGGAAATGGAAAAGAGCTTTTGATGAATCCTGCTGACGTATCGGTTCATGATAAGAAAGTCATTCTTTTTGACGATGTGCTGTATACAGGCCGCACCATCCGCGCGGCGATGGATGCATTGATGCACTGCGGACGACCGCAAATGATTCAGCTGGCAGTGCTAGCGGATCGCGGACACCGTGAGCTTCCGATTCGTCCGGATTACATCGGCAAGAACATCCCAACCTCCAAATCTGAGGAAATCGTAGTAGCCCTTCAAGAGACGGACGGTAAGGACGAAGTGACAATCATTCAGAACCGGGGGGAACAGCTATGATCACAACAGCCAGTCAACTTAAAGAACGTAGCCTGCTCGGGTTAAAGGAACTTAGTCGAAATGAAATCGAGTCCATTCTGGATCGCGCTCACTATTGGGAGTCTCAACCAGAAAAACTGGTTCCAGTACTGCAATCACGCTTTGCGGCCAACATGTTTTTTGAAAACAGCACTCGCACCCGCTTTTCTTTTGAAATGGCAGAGAAGCGGCTGGGCGCTCAGGTTTTGAACTTTTCCGCTGCGGCTTCCAGTGTGGAAAAAGGGGAGTCCATTTACGATACAGTACGTACGCTCGAATCCATGGGCATTGATGCAGGAGTCATCCGGTTAAAGCCAGCCGGGGTGCTGCAAGAGCTCGCTGAGAAGGTCAGTGTCCCACTGGTTAATGCGGGGGACGGCAACAATGAGCATCCAACGCAGGCTCTGCTGGACCTGTACACCATGCGCAAAACTTTCGGTGAGCTTAAAGGCTTGAGAGTATCCATCATAGGAGACATTCTGCACAGCCGTGTAGCTCGCTCGAATCTGTGGGCCTTGCAAAAATTCGGAGCCAAGGTTAGCTTCTGCGCTCCTGATAATATGCAAGCACCTGATCTTGCGGCGTACGCGCCTTATGTTCCGATGCAAGAGGCACTACAGGCGGACGTGGTCATGATGCTTCGGGTACAGCTGGAACGGCATGCTGAAGGGATGTTGCGCTCAGCGGATGAGTATCGAGAGCAGTACGGTTTGACAGAGAAAAGAGCAGCGAACCTGAAGCCCGGAACGATTATCATGCATCCAGCTCCAGTGAATCGGAATGTGGAAATTGATAGTGCAGTTGTGGAAAGCGAACAATCGCGAATTTTTCCGCAAATGGCAAACGGAGTTCCGATCCGCATGGCGGTTATGGAACGGGCAATGAAGCTGTAGAAGCTGTCAGTAGGATCGTAGGAAAAAGTTGCAGAAAACTGAGCGGAGGAATATTTCAGATGAAACAATTAATAATGAATGCAAGCGTATTGAACGAGCAGGGCGAGGCTGAATTGAAATCCATCCTAATCGCCGACGGAAAAATTTTGGCTATCGCAAATGCAGATGCTGGAGTCAGCCTACTTATAGAAGAAGGGGCATCTGAGCAGGAGCGCGAAGTTGAAAAAATCGACGCCCAGGGAAAACTGGTCATCCCCGGTTTAATCGACATGCATGTGCATCTGAGAGAACCTGGCTTTGAATATAAAGAAACGATTGAAACGGGCAGCCGAGCGGCGGTGAAAGGCGGATTTACGACGATTGCCTGCATGCCAAACACACGTCCAGTGACTGACAATGTGGACACAGTCCAGCTGGTATTGAAAAAGGGACAGGAAGCCGGGCTTGCCAAGGTTCTTCCTTACGCAGCCATTACGAAAAACGAACTGGGGCGTGAGCTGACAGATTTTGAAGCGCTCAAGGCAGCGGGTGCAATCGGCTTTACTGACGATGGTGTCGGGGTGCAGAGCGCGCAAATGATGAAGGACGCCATGGCGCGGGCCAAAGCACTGGATATGCCGGTTATTGCACACTGTGAAGATAACACGCTTGTTGAAGGAGCGGCAGTGACGGACGGCGAATTTGCCAAGCGCCACGGACTTAAAGGCATTCCGAACGAATCCGAAGCCATTCACGTCGGACGAGACATTTTACTATCCGAGGCAACCGGGGCACACTATCATGTATGCCATGTCAGCACGGAGCAGTCAGTGCGGTTAATCCGCCACGCAAAATCTTTTGGCATCAAGGTAACGGCTGAGGTATGCCCGCACCACTTGGTATTATCAGATGAGGATATCCCTGGGCTGGATGCGAATTGGAAAATGAATCCTCCGCTCCGATCCCCACGTGATGTGCAGGCATGCATCGAGGGACTGGAAGACGGTACGATTGACATCGTCGTAACCGACCATGCAGCGCACAGTGAGGAAGAGAAGGCAAGAGGTATGGAGCTGGCGCCATTCGGAATCGTTGGATTTGAGACGGCCTTCCCGCTGTTGTACACAAAATTCGTAGCTAACGGACAGTGGACACTGGACTTTCTAGTGCGTCGTATGACTGCTGATCCAGCGCGTGTCTTCCGCCTTGATACGGGACGCCTGGAAGAAGGGGCTCCAGCTGACCTGACCATGATTGATCTGGAGCAGGAGCAGTCAGTTGATCCGCAAACGTTTGCCAGCAAAGGGCGCAACACTCCTTTTACAGGCTGGAAGCTCAAAGGCTGGCCCGTGAAAACTTGGGTAGACGGCAAACTGGTATGGTCTGCTGACGAAGCAAAATAAATAGAACCACTAAAAAAATAGAACCTAATAGCAGGAAACAATATAGAGGAGTGAGACGGGATGCAGGCAAGATTGTTACTTCAGGACGGCACGCTGTTTACAGGCACATCATTTGGTGCGGAAGGTGAAAAAACAGGCGAGGTCGTTTTCAACACAGGGATTACAGGCTATCAAGAGGTGCTGACTGATCCCTCTTATTGCGGACAAATCGTAACGATGACTTACCCGCTGATTGGCAATTACGGAATTACTCGGGATGACTTTGAATCGGTACGGCCTTATGTCCATGGCTTTGCTGTTCGACATTACGAGCCGGCGCCAAGCAACTGGCGTGCTCAATACAGCGTGGGCGATTTGCTGAAGGAATATGGCATCATTGGCATTAGCGACATCGACACCCGCATGCTTACCCGGATTATTCGCCATCACGGCACGATGAAGGGCATTTTGACGACTGGTTCCCAGCCGCTGGAAGAACTTAAAGAAATGATGTCTGACCTCACCATTGAAGAATTGCGTAATCAGGTTCCTATGACTTCCACACCTCATCCGTACAGCAGTCCTGGCAACGGAGAGCGGATTGTATTGATTGACTACGGTGCAAAAAGCGGCATTTTGCGCGAACTGAATAAACGGGACTGCGATGTAGTTGTCGTACCACATGATACGACGGCTGAGGAAATTCGCCGCTTGGACCCGGACGGTATCCAGCTGTCTAACGGCCCTGGAGATCCAAAAGACGTACCCCATGCCGTTCGTACGGTAGCTGAACTGTTAGGGGAATACCCGATTTTCGGAATTTGCTTGGGACACCAGTTGTTCGCTTTAGCTTCGGGAGCGGATACGGAAAAGCTGAAATTCGGACATCGCGGTGGTAACCATCCGGTGAAAGAACTGGAGAGCGGACGCTGCTTTATCACTTCGCAAAATCACGGCTACACGGTAAATGAGGATTCGATCCAAGGAACTGAGCTTGAAGTGACGCATATTAATAACAACGATAAAACGATTGAAGGTCTTAAACATACCAAGTATCCCGCGTTTTCGGTTCAATATCATCCAGAAGCTGCACCAGGACCTTACGACAATGGCTACCTGTTTGACCGTTTTCTGGACATGATCCGTGAGCACAAAAGAAATCATCCAAAGCAACCGCGTCAGGCTGCTATCGCCGCCGCAGTGAGAGGAGAGCGCTAATATGCCGAAAAATACAGAACTTAAAAAAATACTTGTGATCGGTTCCGGTCCTATCGTCATTGGTCAGGCAGCAGAATTTGATTACGCTGGTACACAAGCTTGTCAAGCGCTCAAAGAAGAAGGCGTCGAGGTAGTACTGATCAACAGTAATCCGGCAACCATCATGACAGACACCAACATGGCAGACAAAGTATACATCGAGCCGATTACACTTGATTTTGTAACACAGATTATCCGTCAAGAGCGTCCAGATGGTCTGCTTCCTACGCTGGGAGGACAGACAGGTCTGAATATGGCAGTGGAACTGGCTCGCGCCGGAGTGCTGGAGCGTGAAAACGTCAAGCTGCTGGGAACTCAACTGAATTCGATAGAACAAGCCGAAGATCGTGATCTGTTCCGTGATTTGATGCGCGAGTTGGAACAGCCTGTACCGGAGAGTGTAATTGTAACAACCTTAGAAGAATCGTTAGAATTTGCTAATGAAATCGGTTATCCAATTATCGTTCGCCCGGCTTATACACTAGGGGGAACAGGCGGTGGTATCTGCTCTACAGAAGAAGAACTGCGTGAAACCGTCAGCTCTGGCTTGAGATACAGTCCAATCGGACAATGTTTGGTGGAAAAAAGTATCGCAGGTATGAAGGAAGTCGAGTATGAGGTCATGCGTGACGGCAATGATAACTGCATCGTTGTTTGTAATATGGAGAACTTTGATCCAGTCGGCGTGCATACTGGCGACAGTATCGTCGTAGCTCCGAGTCAGACGCTGTCAGATCGCGAGTACCAAATGTTGCGCTCCGCTTCTCTGAAAATTATCCGCGCCCTCAATATCGAAGGCGGCTGTAATGTACAGTTTGCGCTTGATCCGCACAGCTATCAATACTATGTAATTGAAGTAAACCCGCGGGTAAGCCGCTCCTCGGCGCTGGCTTCCAAGGCAACCGGATATCCGATTGCTAAAATGGCTGCCAAAATTGCACTGGGCTATACGTTGGATGAAATTGTGAATCCGGTAACGGGACAAACGTATGCTTGCTTTGAGCCAACACTGGATTATATCGTGAGCAAAATACCACGCTGGCCATTTGACAAATTCATTTCTGCCAACCGCAAGCTGGGCACGCAAATGAAAGCAACAGGTGAAGTCATGGCCATCGGACGCACATTCGAAGAGTCCATCCATAAAGCGGTACGGTCATTGGAAATCGGTGTAAACCGTCTGCATCTTAAGGGAGCCGAACAGCTGTCTGATGATGTGCTCAAGGATCGCCTGATTAAAGCAGATGATGAGCGTTTGTTCTTGGTAGCCGAGGCATTCCGTCGTGGCTGGCAGCAGCAGGAGATTCAAGATTTGACGAAAATTGACTGGTGGTTCCTCGATAAGGTAGAGGGGATCGTCAAGTTCGAAGCCATCATCGCTGGAGAGTCTGAGCTGACCTACGAAACACTCTATCAGGCCAAACGTAAAGGTTTTACCGACCGCTCTATCGCCGAGATTCGCAGTATGGGCCAAAACGACAGTATGACAATCGAGCGTGAGGTACGTGAATTCCGTCTAGCTCAAAACCTGCGTCCGGTCTACAAAATGGTAGATACGTGCGCAGCCGAGTTTGAAGCCACAACTCCGTACTACTACTCCTCTTACGAGGTGGAAAATGAAGTGATTCCATCTAACAAAGAGAAAGTTATCGTACTCGGCTCTGGACCGATTCGGATCGGGCAAGGGATTGAATTTGATTACTCCACCGTACATGCGGTATGGGCTATTCAAAAAGCGGGCTACGAAGCAGTGATTATCAATAACAACCCGGAGACGGTATCTACGGACTTTAACACATCCGACCGCCTCTACTTTGAACCGCTCTTCTTCGAAGATGTAATGAATGTCATCGAGCAGGAAAAACCGATTGGGGTTATCGTCCAGTTCGGTGGTCAAACGGCCATTAATCTTGCAGCTCCGCTGAGTGCGGCAGGAGTGAATATTTTGGGTACGAGTCTGGAAAGTATCGATGAAGCGGAAGACCGGAAAAAGTTCGAGCAACTTTTGTCTCGTCTGGCTATCGCACAGCCTAAAGGCAACACGGTCACATCGGTAGATGAAGCAGTAGGAACCGCACAGGCGCTAGGCTATCCAGTCCTGGTACGTCCATCCTACGTTCTGGGCGGGCGCGCTATGGAAATCGTGTACTCAGATACGGAATTGCTGCGATACATGGAAGAAGCAGTTAAAATCAATCCAGAGCATCCGGTGCTCATCGACCGTTATATGCTGGGTAAAGAAGTTGAGGTCGACGCTATCTGCGACGGCGAGACAGTACTGGTACCAGGCATAATGGAGCATGTAGAACGGGCCGGGGTTCACTCAGGTGACTCTATCGCGGTGTATCCACCACAGCACTTGTCTGCCGAGCTGAAACAAAAAATTGTGGAAATTACAATCAGCATCGCCAAAGAATTAAAAACGATCGGTTTGGTAAATATCCAGTTTGTCATTCATCAAGACCAGGTGTACGTGATCGAGGTTAACCCTCGTTCCTCGCGGACGGTTCCTTTCTTGAGTAAAGTAACAAATATCCCGATGGCGAATCTGGCCACACAGGCTATTTTGGGCGGTAAGCTTAAAGATGTAGGTTATTCAGAAGGTCTATGGCCTGAAAGTAATTATGTCTCGGTTAAGGTTCCGGTATTCTCCTTTGCCAAACTGCGCCGTGTAGAGCCGACGCTGGGTCCGGAAATGAAATCGACAGGTGAAGTCATGGGACGCGATATTCAGTATGCCAAAGCACTGTACAAAGGACTTGTGGGGGCTGGCATGAAAATTCCGTCCACTGGAGCAATCATCATTACAGTGGCAGATAAGGACAAAGAAGAAGCTGTCGAGTTGATGCAGGGCTTTTACAGACTAGGCTATAAAATTATTGCAACAGGTGGAACGGCGGCTGCTATGAAGCAGGCCAATATTCCAGTGAACACGATCAACAAGCTGAGCGAAGGTAACCCGAACATCCTGGATATGATCCGTACGGGTGAAGCCAACTTTGTCTTCAATACGCTGACCAAAGGCAAAACGCCAGAACGTGATGGATTCCGTATTCGCCGCGAAGCGGTTGAGAATGGCATTGTCTGCATGACCTCACTGGATACAGTACGCGCTTTGCTAAGAATGCTGGAAACGATCAATTTCACATCCGAATCCATGCCGGTCCTGAGCAACTAATGCGTTACGAATAGATGTGGGGAAATAAGTAGCACAGGGAAGGACATTCATCAGCTTCGGCTGACGGATGTCCTTTATCACGGGCAAATGTACCCGAATTGACGTGAAAAGGGGATGTAGAACGGTGAATGGAGCATTTCAGCAGATGGCAGGACGGCTGATGGTTGCATTAGATTATCCCAATGCACAACAGGCTGAGCAGTTAATTCGGCAGCTAGAGGGGATTCCCTGTTATATAAAAGTAGGTATGCAACTGTTTTATAATGCAGGGCCAGCTTTTGTAGAACAGCTAAAGTCCAGAGGATACTCCGTATTTTTGGATTTGAAAATGCATGATATCCCTAACACGGTGCGGGGAGGGGCAGAGAGCATTACCCGCCTAGGTGTGGATATGTTCAACGTACATGCTGCTGGGGGCGTTAATATGATGTCAGCCGCTAAAGCAGGTGCAGAAGCAGCTATTTCCGCAGACAGCTCGCTTTCCATGCCGCTCATTATTGCAGTCACACAACTGACCAGCACGGATCAGACGACCATGAATAAGGAGTTGGGTATTCCTGGCACGGTACAGGATGCAGTGGTTCGTTACGCACAACTGACCCGTGAGGCGGGACTGGATGGTGTGGTAGCATCCCCTTTGGAAGTGCCTGCTATTCGTGCTGTCTGTGGATCAGACTTTAAGACGATAACTCCTGGCATACGCCCGGCAGGTAGCGCTGCAGGCGATCAGTCGCGTGTGCTTACACCTGGGCAAGCCATTGCCCAAGGCAGCAGCTACATTGTCGTTGGACGTCCTATCACCGCAGCAACAGACCCACGCGCCGCAGCGGAACACATTATTAAGGAGATGATACAAGTATGACCACATTCAATAATATACCAGAACAAATTGCATCCCATCTGTTACGTATTCAGGCGGTGGCATTGCGCCCGCAGCAGCCTTTTACATGGACATCCGGCATTAAATCGCCAATCTACTGTGACAATCGCCTGACCATGTCCTACCCGGAGGTACGCGAGCTGATCGCAGACTCATTTGCTGCCCTCATTCGTGAGCAATATCCCGAAACGGAAGTCATTGCAGGGACAGCTACAGCGGGGATTCCTCATGCGGCCTGGGTGGCGCAAAAGCTAAATCTGCCAATGGCCTATGTGAGGGACAAAGCCAAAGGACATGGGAAAGAGAACCAAATTGAAGGCCGCATCAGCGCAGGACAAAAGGTTATGGTCATCGAGGATCTCATTTCTACAGGAGGCAGCTCCATTAAAGCAGCACAGGCCGTAGCACAAGCAGGCGCTCAGCCGTTAGCCGTACTAGCTATTTTCAGCTACCAGCTAGACAAAGCGACTCAAGCCTTTGAAGAAGCAGGTGTGGAGCTGCAAAGCCTGTCCAATTATACAGCCCTGATGAACGTTGCTTTGCGTGAAGGAACCATTCAGGAAGAAGAGATGGAACTGCTGCGTTCCTGGCGTCAGGACCCGGCTTCCTTTGGCAAATAAGATGAGCTATAGGGGCCAACAGAGCTAATGATTAGAGCGATTCGTACTCGTTGCTAACCATTGTAGATTGTTATGGCCCAGGCCGTGTAAATCGAATTCGATCCGGTTACACTAACTCCTACCATCATGTGAAAAGAGGGAGCTCGGATGTATTGGATTTACTATGGCAGACTGTACACGACTAAATTTCAGGCAGGATGTCTGGCAAAAAGGTTGGAGCACGACGGCTGGATGTATGGCTACAATGATCCCCGCGCAGTGGAGGTGTACCGCTCGCGCAAAGGTCGTTATGGTGTCCGATTTATTCCGTAAGTCCACGGAAATAATTTTTAAAAAGAAAATTTTTGAGAAACTATTGACTAAACACAAGAAAATGTTGTATATTAATTAACGTTGCTGTTATGAATATGTAACGCGAATATACATATTTTTTTGAGGGCCCTTAGCTCAGTTGGTTAGAGCGGTCGGCTCATAACCGATTGGTCGGGGGTTCGAGTCCCTCAGGGCCCATTTCCTCAAAAACCCTTGCGTAGCAAGGGTTTTTTGTTGTTTATATTTGCTTTCTTCATCGGATTTGTTTTAGAGAGGTACATCGTTTATCCTAGTAAAAGGAAAATCAAGGAGTGAGGTAATGAAAACATTGGTTGGTCTCTAGCTTCCCATAAGGAGGTTAGAGGCAATTTGAGTAGAAGTGTGAAAAAGTCACCTATTAAGAAAGATCAAGCAACACATTGGGTAAAGCGACAAGCAAGTAAGGCAGTACGGAGATATACCCAAGGAGTATCATCAGGAAGTTGGTACAAAAAAGTTTATTGTTCTTGGAATATTTGCGATTTTAAAATTCTTGAAACGTATCAGCAAGCGATGGATGATTGGGTAATCAATCATACTTTATGGAACAAGCAAATGAGTTATCAAGAGGCTGCTAAAAAGTGGGCTAAACATCATAAGTGGAAATAAAAAGATCACTGGTCATGGGAAGCACCAGTGATCTTTTTGCTTATCCTAGTGTTTAAATAGGGCTTGGTGAAAGTGTTGGATCATCTAGTAGCTATATTTAAAACTAATAATCTCAATCTTAACTTAAATCTCACTTTTATTATAATAATAAATTGTTCATTACATATCGCAAGAGGATGGCTACGGTGGTTGAAAAAAGAACAACAACACGTTAATATTATGTATCCGAAATTTCAATTAATGGAGGCACATTCATGAATGACTTACTAGCTTTTGTGGTATTACTTATTTTCATAGTCATGTCACCCGGGATTGATTTCGCATTAATCACAAAGCGAACACTCACCGATGGCAAAAAAGATGGTATCAAAATTGCACTAGGTATAACTACTGGTGTTCTTATTCATACGGCTGCTGCTGCATTGGGACTTTCCTTGCTCTTAATGAAATCAGCATTTGCATTTGAAATTGTTAAGTACATTGGGGCTATTTATTTGATTTATATGGGTCTATTATCTTTCATCAAACGGCGTAAACCCACAGAGAATTATGATCAGACAGTACCCTCGAAGAAGTCACCCTTTATGCAAGGGCTTATAACTAATACCTTAAATCCAAAAGTGGCTATATTCTTTCTAACGTTTTTACCGCAATTTATTATGCCGGACTACAATCCAAGTCTACAATTTTTACTTATGGGGTCCTTTTATGCAGCAGTTTCCATTGTATGGTTTGCCACAATCGTATTATTGTTGAGTTATGTAAGAAAATGGTTAATGTCTCCGAGAGTACAAAATATTATTGATAAAGCTACGGGTCTCGTTTTAATTGGATTCGGTTTAAATATGATCTTTAAAGTTCAAAGAACAGGACATTGATTATCTATGAGGATGGGGTAACATCAGCCCGTCCATAAAAATAGCACTGCCCGAATAAACGGACAGTGCTATTTATACTGCTTTTATCTTAGGACACCTTAACTGTGTATACCATTCTCAATTTACCGTTACCGCCGTAGATCTCAACTCTTGCATTCGTTGCAGTAGTGGTAGTTACCACCCCGGAAGCGGAGACGGTGACATTTCCGCTCGCCACTTTATAAGTATCCCCTGGGTAATTTGACAACGCATAGGAATAATTACGTGGCAACGTAGCCGTTCTGTAGTATACTCCGTTAACTTCTACGACAGGCGTAATTACCGGAGAAGGGCCTACAGATGCGGACGCGCTAGGGACGATAATACTCCCAATAAGCCCCAGAGACATAGCTGTTGATAATAATATTTTCTTAGTATTCATAAAAAAATCCTCCTTATGTATGATATGAGCTCCTAAAATATACCATGTAAAGTTATGGATTTCACTTTATTCGACAAATGTTGTCAAAATAATACAACAAAACAATTCTAAAGTCCTATAAAATACAAAAGAATTAAAATATAACAATTTAAGTATTTACTTTTTAACTTACCATACTTTTGAACCATTCTCCTAGTTGTATAGTCTTTGATCCACACGGAATAAAAAACGGACGTCAGAGTAATTAGCTCCAAGTCCGTTTTGTGTTTGTATCTATTTAGTTCTTGATATCAGTTGACAAGTTGGTGTGCAAGCCTCTCATCGCTGTCTAGATTCTTTTCTACGATACGCTGTTTTAATGCAGACAGTTCCGCACACTGACGAATTGCTTCCGCTATAAGCTGGGCGACCTGTTTGGCTCCTTCGTCAGAAAAATGGGTATTATCCGTTACACCAGCGGGGTAATTAGGATGCGCTTTTTCAGGCAAATGCATAAATAGCTGCTGTGACCCTTTTTCACCCATTGAACGATACAGCTGCTGAGAAGCTTCAAAAATATCGAGCAGGGGTGTCTTAGTTTCCGCGGCTACTTGTCTCATGGCAGCAGGATAGGCTCCTACAGCCAGCGGATCAGGTTCACCTTCTGTGGTGAATCGGCGGCGACTTACAGAGGTCAATAGCACTGGAATTGCACCATGCTCCCGAGCGGACTGAATGTATTGAATTAAGTTTTGACGATACTCTCCATCAGGATCGGTATAGCGAGTGGGGTCTTCTTTTTTCTCATCGTTGTGTCCAAATTGAATAAACAGATAATCTCCAGCTTGAATATCTTTTTCAATATCAGCTAACCGGCCTTCTGCTATAAAAGATTTGGTGCTTCGTCCATTGACAGCACGATTGTCCACATGAACAGACGGTGCCAAGTAGCTTTGCAAGTGTTCGCCCCAGCCTGTCATCGGTTTTTCGGTAGCCCCTTTTTGAGCTGCAGTGGAGTCCCCAGCGATAAACAGTCGAGTTGTCATCTGTTGCCTTGCCTGAGCATATCCATGTTTTTGAAGCCAAGTTTCCGTTAGATCAAGCCATTGATGGCATTCATGGTTGTCCTCTGACAGTCCCAAGCCGTGTCGCCCTTCCTCAAATACATGCAGTTCAAACGGAATACGTTCTCTGGATAATGAAAAAGCGAACAACAGACTATTTTCTACCGGTACAGCGCCATCATTGGCTGTAGTCCACATCAAAGTTGGAGGTGTCTGTGAAGTTACTTGCCGATCGGATGAAAAGGCTTGAAGCTGCTCCAGCGTCGGCTGTTCCCCTAAAAAATGTGTACGGCTTCCGATATGTGTATAAGGCTCATGAAATGAAATTACAGGGTATCCCAACAACAGAAGATCTGGCTTTACCGTCCCTATAGTGGAGACAATGGAGGCCAAGTGACCGCCTGCTGAAAAACCGATGAGTCCCACTTGATCAGGAATGACTAGCCAGTCATGCGGTGTTTGGCGAATCCATTGCAGAGCATGTTCTACATCCTCCAACAAGGAAGTAATCTCGAAATCGCCGACTTGATACTCCAGCACACCCGCATGAATACCTAGATCATTCAACCACCGGGCTATAGGTTCTCCTTCATGTGAGGCCAAATGCTCGTAGCCACCGCCAGGTAATACCAATATAAAAGGACGAGCTTCACGAACTGCTACGGGATAGAGGGAGAGAAAGGAAGTGTCTGACGGAAAATCTTCTTTTACAATCGGTTGTTTAGGACTAACAACATGTAACATAAGTAACTCCTCCAAATTTCTTTTTAACTGCCGCAAACCAAACAAAATCGACTTAAATTGGAATGATACGGATGTAAAAAATAATGCACACGTGAAAAAAATGATTTAAACCTTGTTATGAAAGCGCTATAATTTTGTTGTGATGCAAAGAGCCAGAGGGGGAGCGCAATGAAAAAAGGAAGAATGTTCTATACTATTTTTATTACGATTCTGGTTTTGGGAATAGGATTGGTGGCCAGTTTTGGCAGCTACATCTATTTTACAACAATTAGCTCCGTTGTGGAGAGAGTTTCCAATACCAAGCAAAGCTACATGGCACAGATCAGAAATAGTCTGGAGCAGAAAATTCAAACGATTGAATATGCTTTTAATACGTATAGCACGACCAGTTCCTTTAATGATGTTGTGAAAAATCCCATTACAGAAAAAGATTTTATAGCGTATCGGAATGTGAATACTCAGCTCAATTATATTGCTACGATGGGATTAGAGGGAACGGAATATTCGCTAATCAGTCTGGATCAGAATTGGAGAATCTCCAATGGAAGCCTGTCCTATTTGACGAAAACGGAACGAGAAAAGCTGATTAGTACCTATATCGACCACCAAGAGAAGGGACTATTCTGGGTTAAAACAGATAAAGGAATTCGTTTTGTTAATACCTTGCCTGTATTCTCTAAGAAGAAGCAAGCCATTGCTTTGTCGGATATTTCGCTGCAAACGTTAAATCATACGATTCAAACCGAGGATCATATGGCTGTTTTTATTTTGAATAAACAAGGCGATTTAATGTATGAAACCCAGCCTGCTGAACAATTATTGTCCACCCAACAGCTTCAGCACATTTCAGAAGCTGCAGTGAAGCCGAACAACACAGGTATGTTAACTTTGGAGAAAACGGATCAGCAGCCTGCACGACAAGTCATTTATGCCAAATCTGCCTATAATAATTGGACTTATTTAACGGTATTAGATAAGAAAGAAATTGCGGATGCCTTTCAAACGACCAAATTTGGGATCATCATGATGGGACTTGTATTAACGTTCTTAATGGTGGTAGTGGCGTACTTCATTGCCATTTACTTTACAAAGCCATTTCAGCAAATAAAACGCAGCTTGCCTAAAAATCCTAATTTCGCTTTCAAAAATGAACCTTCTAAAAATGAAATTGAATGGATTATTAGTTCCATCGACAACATTGTAACCGAGAAGGAAAGCTTGGAAAGTCTCATTCAGTCCGAAATGCCACAGTTGGAAACCCAATTGATTCTCAACCTGTTCCGCAAACGTATTTCTGCAGAGGAATTGGCACGAAAAATGCCACGCTTGGGTTATCCGCAGCTCGAGAATCAAATGTATATCACCTTGTTAGTCCAACTGGATAATCTGGGAGATCGAGAGCCCTCGGATAAAGATGTTTTGCTGCTGGCTATTAATAAAATCGTAGAAGAAACGATTCCAGAGCAGCAGCGAATGCTTCCCATCATTTTGAACGATAACACTCAGGCCACCATATTAATTTTGACAGGTAAGAGCGAACAGGAAATGAGAAAGCAAGTCCTAGATGATGCGACCCTTTTGGTTCGAAACGTAAAAGAGTATTTGAATGTATCCATCAGCATCGGCATTAGTACAGCGTATGATAACTTATTAGAAAGTAAAGAAGCCTGTGAGATGAGTAAGCAAGCTTTGCATCACCGTTTAAATTTAGGCAAAGAGTCGATTATTTTTTATGAAGATATTTCCATGGTCATTTCAGGTCCGGTGCTGCTTCATTATCCTACGGAATTGGAATCAAAACTGTTTGATGCCATCCGAATAGGGGACGAAGAGCAGGTATACCATACCGTGCACTCTTTATTGGAGGAAATGATGATAAAAAACAATCATTCCATGAACTTTGAAGTGCTGTTGGTACGGTTTGTGAATAACCTCATCCAATTGGAGCAGCTATTAGGGATTGAAGTGCTGCTGACGCAAGACAATCATGCCTTGTATCATCGTTTGCTGGACATCCGTAACCCGGAAGAGATAGAACGTATGCTGATAGAGCAAGTTATTTTCCCCATGGTAAAAAGCATGAAGGAGAAGACCAACCAGCAATTCCGCTGTCTCTCGGAGAAAATTGCTGCTATTATCCGTGCTGAATATGACCAGGAATTATCATTAGAACTCATTGGAGACCGACTTCATTACAATCCGAATTATTTAAGCAGTATTTTCAAAAAAGAATACGGAACGACGTTTAGTGAATATCTAATGGGCTACCGGTTACAAATGGGCAAGAAATGGCTCGTTGAGACCGATATGACGATTAAAGAAATCGCTGAGCGACTGCAATATCATAATTCGCAAAACTTTATCCGCTCTTTTCGGAAAAAGGAACAGGTTACACCGGGAGCTTACCGAAAGATGAAGCAAGCCAATTAGCCTTTAACCGCTCCTAATAAAGCTCCTTTGACAAAGTGTTTTTGCACAAATGGATACACGATTAACATCGGAACGGTCGCAATGACAATGACCGCCATCTTAATCGTCTGCGCAGGCGGGATGACATCCACAGCAGTTCCTTCTGCCTGCATACCACTGGAAACGATTACAATTTGACGTAGCAAGACTTGAATCGGCCATTTGGCAGAATCATTAATATAGAGAATGGCGTGCATATACGTATTCCAATAGGCAACAGCGTAGAATAGAGAGATGGTTGCAATAGAAGGCAGGGCTAACGGCAACATAATTTTGAAGAAGATACCAAAATCGTTGCACCCGTCCATCTTGGCTGATTCCTCCAAATCATCTGGCAGCGCCTGAAAGAAGTTACGCATGATAATCAGGTTAAACGCATTAATGGCCACGGGAAGAATCAAGGACCAATACGAATTGATAAGCCCCATGCTTTTTACAACCAGGAATGTCGGAATCATCCCCCCACTAAACAACATAGAGAACACTACAATGAAGTTAATCGTATTGCGGCCGAGTAGATATCTTCGGGATAATCCATAAGCCATAAAAGCAGTAAATATCATACTTACAACTGTACCGACGATCGTTACTCCGACCGAAACCCCGAGACCTCTAAAAATGGTGGGAGTCGACAGAATATAGCGGTAGGCATCCAAGGAAAAAGTAACTGGGAATAAAATAAACTTCTTGGCTATCACTTCTTCAGTTGAGGCAAAAGAGCTGGCGATGATATTCAAAAAAGGTAAGAGACAAGTGAGGGCAATGAGAATCAATAGTGTACTGTTTACAATGTTGAAAATACGGCTGCCCAGCGATTCTTTTTTTCGTAACTTTTGTTTTCGTAATGGTTGTGTCAATGTGGTTGACCTCCTCGTAATCGTTTACATGTCAACCTTATCAAGAGGAAAGAATTCCGTATATAATCAAATCTTGAGGTGTTCTCTAATCATGGAGAAAAGCGGATGATCATTAGGTTGTGTTGTAATCATTAGCTAAGGTGAAAAGGTTGAAAAGTAGGCTGTGTACCTGATTTTGTAAACGCTATCATTTGATGATTATATGCGGAATGCCGAAAATCGCGTACTCTTGAAAACGTATACAGGAACGTTTGAAGGAGGTCGAACTAATGAAAGTTTCAAGTGTCCCCGCACCAAACATGAAAATGAAAAAGAACAAAAGAACGACGGAAAGCCTTTTACGAATGCAGAAACACAAGTTGCTCTATCTAATGGTTTTACCCGGACTGGTGTACTTCATTATTTTTAAGTACTTTCCTATGGGAGGATTGGTGATTGCGTTTCAGGATTATCAAGCTTTTCAGGGAATCACAGGCAGCCCATGGGTAGGAATGAAGCATTTTATTCGTTTGTTTACCGAGCCTACGTTTTTTATGCTGCTTCGAAATACGCTGGTTTTGTTTGCGCTGAACATTGTAATCTTTTTTCCATTGCCCATCATTTTGGCACTCATGCTAAACGAGGTTAGGAAGATGTTTTTTAAAAACATTATTCAAACCATCATCTACATTCCGCACTTTATGTCATGGGTTATCATTGTTTCGATTTCCTATGTATTCCTAACCGTAGACGGTGGGGTGCTGAATGAAATGATTGCCGCGCTGGGCGGTGAGAAGATCAGCTTTTTAACTTCTCCGCAATGGCTGCGAACGGTCTACATCGGGCAAGTGATTTGGAAGGAACTCGGCTGGTCTACTATCATTTATCTATCTGCGATTACAGTGGTAGATACGCAATTGTATGAGGCAGCAGAGATGGACGGTGCTGGACGCCTGAGAAAGACATGGCACGTTACCTTGCCTGCGATTCGCCCGGTCATTATTACATTGTTAATTTTGAAAATCGGTAGCACGTTGGATTTGGGCTTTGAGCATATGTACCTGTTATTGAACTCATTAAACCGCGAGGTTGCCGAAATCTTTGACACCTACATTTATACTGCGGGCTTAAAGAATGGACAATTAAGTTTCAGTACGACGGTAGGACTTTTTAAAGGTGTAGTAGGTTTAATCCTGATTATGGGCTCCAATCGACTGGCCAAGAAATTTGGTGAAGACGGCGTTTACTAATGACGACGGGAAGGATGCAAAATGGTACGGTTTGTAGAAAACATGAACAAATGGTGCATGCGCCTGCTGCGCCTGGTCTACCTTAACTTGCTTTGGACGGTTGCGACGATTCTGGGCTTGGGTTTTATAGGCGTTGGGCCTGCAACCGTTGCTATGCTTAGTATTTTAAGGCAGTGGATTCGGGGCAATGAGGAAGTCGCCATTTTCTCGACGTTTGTACGTTACTTTAGAGAAAGCTTTAAAGAAGCAGCAATCATTGGCGGGCTTTACAGCCTTGTGGGTTACGTGCTCTACGTGGATATAGTCAACGTCTCGTCCTGGTATGTTCGTGTGGTGACGCTTATTGGAGCCTTTTTGTATCTCATCTCTTTGGCCTACATTTTCCCGCTGCTGGCTCACTATGATTGGAAAGGTATCGGACTGAAGGTCAAAATGTCGATAGTGATTGGATTTTCGTATTTACAATATACGCTTGTTCTTTTTGTAGCCATTGTCGTGCTTTTTGCATTGATTCTAGGCTTGTACCCAGGAATTCTAACTTTTGCCGGAGCAAGTATTATTGGTTATCTCGTGATGTGGATGACGCATCAGGTGTTCAGCAAAATAGAGCGAGAGGTTCTGGTGAAAGAGGAAGATATGGCATAAATATATAAACAGAAAAGGAGCAAACACGATGAAAAAGGGAATCACGACGAAAAAGGGAGTATCAGGCCTTCTTGCTGTACTAATGGTCATGAGTGTTTTTTTAGCTGCTTGCGGTGATAAGGGTGCTGAGGATCAAAGCGGCCAAACCTATGATCCGAAGTCCAAACTGGAATTTACCTGGTTAAACGTATTGCACACAGCTTCTCCGCCTACAGAAACGATCAAAAGTAAAATTGAAGAATACACCAATTCTAAAATTACGTTCAATTGGGTGCCTGACGCTTCCAAAGAAGAGAGAATCACTACTGCGCTTGCATCCGGCGAATTGGCCGATATGGTGACCCTGACGATGATGACAAATTCTTCAGTACGAAGCTCTTTGAAATCAGGGCTATTCTGGGATGTAGGAAAGTATTTGGATGACTATGAAAATTTGAAAAAAATCCCACCTGAAGTTCGGGAAGCCGCATCCATTGAAGGAGTACTGTATGGCGTTCCGTTCCAGAAGAATCTGGCTCGGGCGGGTCTGGTCATTCGCCAGGATTGGCTGGATCGCTTAGGACTGAAGGTACCGACGACACTGGATGAGTTGTATGAAGTTGCGAGAGCGTTTACAGAAAATGATCCAGATGGGAATGGAAAAAATGATACGACTGGGTTTGTTGACAGATCGGATCTACGCTATAGCAGCTTCAAAACTTTAAGTTCCTATTTTGGCACACCTAATGGCTGGAAAGTAGATGAAAGCGGAAAGTTTACGCCGGAATTTGATACTCCTCAATATTTGGAGACCTTGAAGTATTCCAATAAATTATACAAAAACGGATATCTCTCTAAAGACTTTGCTGTAACCGCTAAAACGGACCAGCAGCAACAATTTGCACAAGGTAAAGCAGGTATTTATACAGGCATGATCGATATCTCTAACCTCAGAACCTTGTCCCAAGGCTTACAAAAGGGTCTGAAGCTGGTACCGGTTAACAAGATTTCGAATGGAGATGGCAAATACCACGTATGGTCTGAAGGAAGCGGGGTTGGAGGTTTGCTGGCATTCCCGAAATCTGAAGTAAAAACGGAAGCTGAGTTGAAGAGACTGCTGCAATTTGTAGATGATTTAATTGACAAAGATGTATATATGTACATGACCGGCGGTATTGAAGGCACTCATTATACAATCGAAAAAGATGGAGCCTTCAAAATTACGAATACAGATTTGTGGCAAGCAGATGTTCAGCCGTTTTCAAGCTCCAGACCAAGTGAAGTGACCTACAACTTAAAAGATGCCAATCCAGAAAAGGAACTGGCTAATGAATTAGTCCGAGAAAATAATGAATTTGCTGTTCTGGACCCGACCGTGCCACTGGATTCAGTCACCGCTAATGAGCAAGGAACAGAGCTGGAGAAAATCATTACCGACGCCTCCTTCAAATTTATTATGGGTGAGCTTGACGAAGCCGGGTTTAAAGCAGCCGTAGAAAACTGGAAAAACTCTGGTGGATCACGGATTACTGCTGAGTACGAGGAAGCGTATAAGAAAACGAAAAAATAATAGTTGAGTATGGCTGTTGCCCCCTGACTCCTTGAATGATTTCTTGGATGTTGAAATCCGGGGGCAGCTTATGCTTTCCCAATGCAAAATGGATCTAACATTCACAAAATATAAAGACAGGAGAGAACGAAATGCAATTGTATAACATTGTAGATTATGGAGCAGTTCAGGATGGCACGACGCTGGCTACGGGAGCGATTGCGGCTGCCATTGAAGCGGCCAGCAATGCTGGAGGAGGAACCGTTTTTGTTCCGTCTGGGACGTATCTGACAGGTGCTATCTTTCTGAAAAGTAACATTGAGCTGCATGTAAGCCCTGGCGCAACTCTGTCCTTCAGTACGGAACTGGCTGATTACCCTGTAGTAGAATCCAGATGGGAAGGCGTTCAGCGGGAAGTGCATGCGTCATGCATTTATGGGCAGAACCTTGAGAATATTTCAGTTACAGGTAGCGGAACGCTGGATGGAAATGGTCAGCCGTGGTGGGAAAAGCACCGCAATCATCCAGAGGAGTTGCAGTATCCGAGACCCAAATTAATCAGCTTTGACCGTTGTCAGCGGGTTACCATTAAAGATGTTATGTTAAAAAATTCCCCCAGTTGGACTGTAAACCCCATCGCTTGCTATAACGTTACGATTGATAATTTGTCCATTCTTAACCCGGCGGACTCCCCCAATACGGATGGCATTAATCCTGAATCCTGTTCCAATGTTCGTATTAGCAACTGCAATATAGATGTGGGCGATGATTGTATTGCGATCAAAGCAGGAACCGAAGATACACAAGAGCGAATTCCATGTGAAAATATTACGATTACCAACTGTACGATGGTGCATGGACATGGCGCAGTCGTACTGGGAAGCGAAATGAGTGGTGACATTCGTAATGTTACGATCAGCAATTGCGTGTTCAAGCAAACGGATCGGGGCATACGTCTGAAATCCAGACGAGGACGTGGCGGAACCATCGAGGATATTCGCGTTAGCAACATTGTGATGGAAGATGTAATTTGTCCATTTATTCTGAATCTTTATTATTTCTGCGGCCCTCGGGGCAAAGACAAATATGTGTGGGACAAAAATCCCTATCCGATTACCGATGAAACCCCGTGCTTTAGACGAATCCATTTTTCCGATATTACGGCACGACAGGTTCATGCGGCTGCTGGATTCTTATACGGACTTGCAGAACAATATATTGCTGAAATTACATTTTCCAATATTGATATTTCTATGGCTAAAAATGCAATTCCCGGTCGTCCAGCCATGATGACAGGGATAGAAGATATGAATAACCGTGGTTTTTATCTAGGTAACGTGAAGGATATTCGTTTTCAACATGTGACGATTGAGAATCATGAAGGTCCTGCCTTTTATATTGAAAATGGGGAAGACGTTGAAATCAATCGTTGCCATTCGAAGAATACAGCTCAGCCCGAAAAGCTGATAGAACAAGTAACAATACAACCTTCTGAACAAAATATGATGAATTAGGAGGCCATGAAAGGAGGTACAACGTGGATAAGTTGCAAGCATTGTTGGGAGACCTTCCGGCAGATCGCCCTGTAACGGCAACTCTGCTGAATCAAGAAGAGCGTGAGGGATATCGACTGGAGTGTCTCCTGCTGGACTTGAACGGGATCGAGTCTGTACCCGCTTATGTAGCTACACCCTTACAAGGGAACGGTCCGTTCCCATTGGTCGTTTTTAACCATTCGCATGGAGGCAATTATACGAACGGGCGCAAGGAACTGATCCATAGCAGCTCTTACTTGCAGCAGCCCTCGTTTGCTACAACCCTGACAGACATGGGGTACTGCGTATGCTGCATTGACATGTGGGGCTTCAATGAACGTGGGGGCAAAACCGAGAGCGAGCTGGTAAAAGAAATGCTCTGGCAGGGCCAAGTGCTGTGGGGCATGATGCTGTATGATAACCGTCGTTTGGTGGATTATATGTGCCAGCGTGAAGACATTGATGCTTCCCGTATCGCAACAATCGGTATGTCGATGGGCGGACTCATGGCATGGTGGATGGCTGCGTTAGATGAACGGATACAGGTCACGGTTGATATTTGTGGACAGGTAGATGCCCATACGCTAATCGCTAAAAGGGGATTGGATCATCATGGCTTTTATTCCTATGTCCCCGGCTTGCTGAAGCATTTTACCACCTTGGATATTCAAAAGCGGATCGTACCTCGTCCACGGATGAGTATAACAGGTCAAAATGACCGGATGTGTCCTATTGAAGGAGTCGAGCATTTGGCAAAAGGGCTGCTGGAAGCTTACCAGGAGGCAGGTCACCCTGAGCATTGGCAGCCTGTGATTGCGGGCGGTGGACATATGGAGACGTTGGAAATGCGAACGGCGTGGCAGTCATTTTTGGCCGAACACCTGTAAATCAAATGAAGGGATCGGGGTAACCATGCTAGTTGGAAAAGAATCCTTTTGTGATTTCCATACGATTCAGGAGGCGATTGCTGTATTGGAGCAGTCGGCTTCCAATGAAATGGAAACGCTAACTATTTTATCAGGTACTTATGAGGAAGAGGTACGAATTTACCGTTCATATCTTCATATTATAGGCATCGGGCAGGTAGAGATTCGAATGGATCGGTATGCCAAGGAGCGGGATGAAGCAGGTGAGGAAATAGGGACCTTTGCGACACCTACTTTATTTTTAGGCGGTAGCCATCTGATCTTGGAAAATCTCACGATTTCCAACACGGCAGGACAGGGAGAAGCCATTGGGCAGGCCGTTGCGGTATACGCTCATTGTGATGAAACAGTCTTTAGAAACTGTACCTTTAAAGGGCACCAGGATACTTTATTTACAGGCCCTCTACCTCCTGCACCGAAAGAACGACTCCAGTTTGGTGGAATCCATTTGAAGGAGCATCATAAGCACTATCGGCAGCTCTATCAGCATTGTTATATAGAGGGTACGGTGGACTTTATTTTTGGTGGGGCTACCGCGTATTTTGAAGATTGCGAAATTCGCAGTTTACGCCATCATAAGAACCAAACGAGCTACGTTACAGCTGCCTCGACGCCGCAAGGACAAGCGTATGGTTATGTATTCAACCATTGCTACCTAACTGCAGAGCCTGATATTACCCCGGTTTTTTTGGGGCGTCCGTGGCGGGAATATGCCAAGACCGTATTTGTCAATTGTAAAATGGGCGACCATATTGACCCACGTGGCTGGGACAATTGGAACAACGTTGCGAACGAGAAAACGGTCTGTTATCAGGAATATAACGAACACGATGAAGTTGCTACGTTACGTAAGCAGCGTGTTCCATGGGCGGATTGTTTTGAAGCGGGAACAGAAGCATGGAGCAAGGAACAGGTTTTTGCTGAAGTTACATTTTGGAAGTAAGGAGAAGTGAGGTTTCATGATGATCCAAAATCCCATATTAAAAGGCTTTAATCCCGATCCGTGTATTACACGTGTCGAAGATACTTACTTTATTGTGGTGTCATCGTTTGAGTGGCTGCCTGGAGTGCGGGTGTACCAGTCCAAAGATTTGGCAAATTGGGAGCATTGCACAGATATTTTGACCGATCAGGTTGACTTAAGAGGTAATCCTAAAAATTGTAGCATTTGGGCACCGCAGCTTAGCTATGCGGATGACCTTTTTTATCTGCTCTATACGGATGTGAAAAGCACCAAGCGTCCGTTCAAGGATGTTCATAATTTTGTGATAACGGCGCCTACGATCCAAGGACCGTGGTCGGACCCCGTTTATCTTAACAGTAGCGGATTTGATCCGTCTTTATTTCATGATGAGGACGGACGCAAATGGCTGTTGAACGCATTGTGGGATTACCGCATGTTGGAAAGCAATAAATCTTCCGGTATAGTCATGCAGGAGTATGACAGCAAGCAACAACAGCTCATTGGCGAGCCTGTTAAAATCTTTGATTGTACTCCTTTGAAGAAAACAGAAGCGCCTCACATCTACAAGCAAAACGGTTATTACTATCTTGTTACAGCGGAAGGCGGAACGGGTACGGGGCATGCCGTTACCGTAGCACGCTCCAAGCAGATATCCGGGCCATATGAAGTGGACCCGCACAACCCAATGCTAACGTCACGTGATCAACTTGATTTCCCGTTACAATGCGCAGGACATGGCAGTCTTGTACAAACACCAGACGGCGAATGGTACATGGCTCATTTATGCACACGTCCAGTAGAGGGGAAATATGCCATTTTAGGACGGGAAACAGCCTTGCAGCAAGTGTACTGGAATGATGAAGGCTGGCTGCGATTAACTGCTGGGGGCCATACACCTCAATTGGAGGTACCCGCACCTCAAGGGATGTTCTCGGTTAAGCAAGAGCAGCAGAGTTATATTTTCGAGGATTTTTTCGAGCGAACCACATTAGATAAAACGTGGAACACATTGCGTATCCTGGCGGACGATAGCTGGTGTTCATTAAGCCAGCGCCCCGGCTACCTTCGGATTATGGCTGGAGAATCCATTCAAAGTCTGTTCCAGCATCACGTGCTGGCCATTCGGCAAACGGATCATCATTTCCGGGTAGAAACAGCATTGGAGTATCAGCCAACAAGCTATTTACAAATGGCGGGGCTTCTACTGTACCTTAATGAAGAAGATTATTTGTACGCCTATATTAGCTATGAGGAGGGACAAGGGAAGGTACTGCGCATGATGCGATGTGAAGCCAATACATTTACCTTAGTTCCTCAAGCAATTACGCTTCAGGACGATCTCCCTATACATTTAGCTGTGGAAGTCCATGCATCCCACGGGCAATTTTATTATGGAGTCGGAGACAAACCTGCTTGGAAGCGGCTTTTTGAAATGCAGGATATCAGCTTTTTATCCGGTGGTTTTACAGGAAATTTTGTAGGTATTGCTGCTCATGATATGCAACAATTCCAAGGAAGCTACGCTGATTTTTCTCATTTCTTTTATCATGGTAAGGATCATCTTTCCTCATAAAAAAACATGATAATGATTATGTTGAAAGCACCTTAATGGGTGCTTTTTTCGTTGTTTCTGTACTTTACCTTTTCACATTATAACTTCGCAAAATCTCCAAAAAAGCGGTGCTTGCTTTCGTTTCAAATGTCGAAGCAGGAGTTAGGAAAGAAAATTTTCGAATAACCGGAAGATTACGAATATCCAGTACTTTTAATGTTCCCAGAGCAAGTTCCTTCTGAATGACCCATTGGGACAGCAAAGAAATCCCCAAACCTGCTTCTACAGACTCTTTGATGATCTGTGTACTGCCAAAATTCATCATATGAGAAGGGGAGAACTGAAACCGTGCAAACATTTTTTCAGCCGCTTCCCGGGTTCCAGAACCTTCTTCCCGTAGAATCCAGATGTCCTCTTGCAGCTCACTTACATCCACTTGAGATTTACCAGCCAAACGGTGATTTTGCGGAACGACAATATACATTCTATCATCAGCAAAAGATTCGATATGTAAATGGTCATGCTGAAATTCTCCTTCGATAATTCCTACATCGAGTTGATTATGGATCATGAGTTTTTCAATTTCTTGGGTGTTGCCGATGGTAATGGAGGGCTGAATGAGTGGATACCGGACCCTCATTTGCGCGATCACATGTGGCAGCACATATTCGCCATACGTGTAGCTTGCGCCGATCGACAGGTTTCCTTTTGCTGTATGCATCAGCTCGTCCACCAAATACTGCATCCGTGTATGAAGACGGATAATCTCCTGAGCATGATGATACACAATTTCACCTGCTTTGGTTAAGCGTACGTACTTATTGCTACGCTCCAGGAGGCGGGTTCCTACGCTACGTTCCAGCGTTTGAATATATTGACTTACCGCAGGTTGGGTCATGTGTAACACCTCGGCAGCTCGTGTGAAGTTTTGTTTCTCCGCGACCATAACAAATACGATTAAAGATTGGTCCAAAGCCCATTCCTCCAAATTTATCATATCTATTCACTTATTATCATTATTATAATGATTTATTTTTCTTATGACAAAAAAGATATTAAGCTGGATGCATGTAGAATTGGAGGGGTTCACCATGAACAGTCATACACAACACACCAAATTATTTTCGAACAGAGGGCGATTATTCCAGCGTATATTTGGCATTGTCCTCACGATGTTATTTGCTTTGGCAGGCTATGGCCTGAACGAATTGCCAGGCTTTCATTATGTAGGTCCATTGGCTTGTGCCATGTTTCTCGCTATTCTGTACCGACAGTTGTGGGGATACCCTGAAGCTGTGCGCTTGGGGGTTGAGTTTTCAGCAAAGAAAATACTACGTGGAGCTATTGTGTTATTTGGGCTGAAGTTGAACATGGATGTTGTCATTCATCATGGACTTGGTTTACTTTTGCGTGATGTGGGCACTGTTGTATTTTCCATCTTTTTTACGGTTTGGCTGGCAAAACGTTTCAAGGCAGATGCTTCGCTTTCGCTTCTTCTTGGTATTGGAACAGGAGTTTGCGGTGCAGCAGCGATTGCAGCGGTTTCTCCCTTGTTAAAATCCAAAGATGAGGATACAGCCATAGGGGTAGGACTCATTGCCTTGGTTGGAACGGTATTTGCCATTTTGTTTACTGTGCTTCGGCCCTGGCTTCCTTTGACGGATATGCAATATGGAATCTGGTCGGGTATCAGTTTACATGAAATTGCACATGTGGCCTTAGCTGCAGCGCCTGCCGGACAGGATGCACTTGCAATGGGCTTATTAGCCAAACTGGGGCGTGTTTTCTTACTCATACCGCTCAGCTTTGTTTTAATGTATTGGATGAAACGAACTGGAAAAATTCATACAGACGCTAAAGTGGAGTTCCCCTGGTTCCTCATCGGCTTTATGGCTACAAGTATTATGGGCAGCTATGTTTTTGGAAAATATATTGTAGTTCCATCTAGTCTGACGAACGGAATTTCTCAAGTTACCACCTTTATGTTAACGATGGCTATGGTAGGCATGGGGCTGAATGTGAGCTTTAAGGCTTTGCGGGAGAAAGCAATGCTACCCTTACTGGTACTATCTGTTACCTCGATCATTCTTATAGGGTTAACATTTTTAACAGTGTGAACATGAAGTATTCGTTTGTGATAAGATTGCTAGTAAACTGGATTAATAAAACTGGAAAAAGCTCTGCTTGCTGTATAGCTGGCAGAGTTTTTTAGTGCTTTTGTATGATAAGACTGAAATATATACTGAATCAATCGTAACTTTTTACATATGATTCGCGTCTATCAAAATGGAGGTCCTAAGAATCATAGATTGCAAGAATTTCATAAGCGAAAATTTAGAGAATGGTAGGGTACATAATGAAGAAAATTTGTTTATTTGCTTTTTTGTTTCTGTTTCTACTAGCATTTCCAAGAGAAGGTCATGCTGCATCTTCGAGCTCACATCTTCAGTTGGATGGTAAAGATATAAGTGTTGGCAAAGGTGTTCAGATTCAAGAAGTAAAGGGGAATGTACTGGTTCCACTCCGTCTCATTGTAGAAGAATTGGGTTACAGTGTGAATTGGGAGTCCAAGACAGGGACCATAACTATACATAAGCAAAATCTTAACCTCATTCTTCAGGTCAACAATCCCATAGCCTCTGTCAATGATCATCAAATGGGATTGGCTGTAGCCCCTTTGCTTAGAGAGGGGACGACTTATGTTCCGCTTCGCTTTGTGTCCGAACAGACAGGGATTGATGTGGCCTGGAACAACGAGCTTAAAACTGTGTTCCTGACGACTCCGCCTACTTCAAGCGGCAATAGCGAGTCCACTCATGATCATTCTGCTACTCCAGCTGTAAGTAATCCTAAAGAGAGTGCGCGTACAGCTATAAACCAAATTAGCTTCGCTAATCACCAATTGACTATAGCTGTTAATGGAAAAGCAACCCCCAAAGTAACTACGTTGACTCATGCAGACCGTATTGTTGTAGACATACCTAGTTCAACGTTTTCTGAGGAATTTCTAGCATCGCAATCATTTGACAGTAGTGGACAAGGAAGTTTTCCAGTCACTGAAGATCCAGATGTTTCCCAAGTAAGATACTCCATGTTTAGTACAACCCCCGCATCGGTACGTATTGTGGTTGATCTTAATCACAGCACACCCTTTCATGTACTCAATGCGGATGATGGTAAGGTTGTTATAGCGTTGGATCAGAAAACAGAGGAGCCATCAACTACCGAGGACGTTATACCTACTATACCTACTATACCTGTTGTACCTGCGATTTCTTCTGATGGACACGCGCAAGGAATTGACGTCTCACACTATAATGGCAATATTGATTGGCAGCAAGTGGCAGCAGCAGGCAAGACATTTGCTTTTATTAAGGCTACAGAGGGCACAAAATATCAAGATAATCAATTTTTGATAAATGTACAGGGTGCCAGAGATGCTAACATCTTGGTCGGCGCTTACCACTTTTTGAACGCTACTACCGCGGATGGAGCTCGTCAGGAAGCCGCTAATTTTGCCAGGGCTATAGATTCAGCAGGAGGAAGGCTGGATCTGCCTCCTGTGATGGATTATGAAAATAACCCCAAAGGCCTTACTCCTGCGCAAATTAGTGAAGTGGCTCGTGCCTTTTTGGATGAAATGGAGAGACTTACCGGGCGTCAGCCGATCGTATACACGGGTAATGTTTTTGCTTCCCAGTTTGATCCTACATTTTCTATGTATAAACTGTGGGTAGCCCGATACAGCACTACGCAAAAGCCGACCGCGGTTCCAGCTTGGAATAACTGGTGGGCTTGGCAGTACAGTAGTACAGGCAGTGTTCCGGGTATTCGAGGCCAGGTCGATTTGGATGAATACAACGGAACGATAGATGAACTCCGGGCTTCACTAACAGGAGAGCTCGATTAGCATAATCATGTCTTGATCAATCCTCGCGAATCCAGAACGGATCTGCGAGGATTTTTAATGTCTGATTTGTTTAGTTGGGCATGATCCATACGATTTCGCTGATTCGAACAAAGAATTTTTTTCCGTATACATCTAAAATGACATGGTCGGGCTTACAATCGACTACGCATCCATCAATTCTGCCACGTGTTGTCTCAAGTACAACGTACTTGCCGATCACCGATTTTAATGTTTCTACGACGTATGGATCTACAGGGTGAACCACGACGTGGTGAGAGGTAGGATGGTGAGGAAAAGGTTGATTAACGTTGTAATTGAGCATTTGATTTGAATTCAATTGCTTCACTCCTTCAAGATTAGTTGTGTTATCCTATGCTCCTGCCTAGGAAAGGTGTAGGCTAATGCCCATCAGCGAAAACATTCATAACATTGCCGAAAAGCCCGGTCCATAGGAAAGCTCAATACATAAGCTATGTTGTACCTTGAATTGAAGGAGGCAATGACCATGAGTGAATGTGAAAGAGGTTGTGGCGGCGGTTCAGTAGGGGGCTACCCAGGAGTATGGACATCGACAGGAGCTATCCTGGTACTGTTCATTTTGCTTGTTATCATTACGAAGTCTTTATGGATTTAAATTGAAATGAGTAGCTTAACCCCCCATTGGTATATAACCAATGGGGGGTTAAGTGTTTTAAAGGATGAAACATATGATAAAACACCCCAAATAACAGCGTACAAGCCCTACACAATCTGTGCCGGGCTGGGCAGCTGTCATTTGAGGTACATTGGCATCTATAGACAGGAACGGACAATGGCTCAGGGATTAAATTAACGCAATCGCCAGCAGGGTAAACAGGCTTAAAGTTAAGATTTGATTCCCATACCCGTAGCCAGGATAAAAGGCAGACGTTTGTACACGTCCGTTCCGTTCTGTTTTTAAGTACACATTATTACGATCCACATCCATAATGGTTCCTTCGTACTGTTTTCCGTCAACGGTGAGAACACGCACCCTTTTATTCATACAGTTCAAACAGTTGTAATAAGCGTCCATTCCATCACCCCCTCTTATACATTGGCATTTTATGAGAGGGAAGGTCTTATGGTAACGGCGAACATACAGGGAAAAGGTATTCCCTCGAACTTAAAGCCTGACCAGAGTTAGCCTAATCTTGATAGGGATTAAAAGAAAAGCCAGGATATCCATGGGTATGGGCGTAACCGCTTTGGGAGGCGATCTGAGGGTGTGCTGAAGTATCGGCAAGCCTTACATGTATCCCGGGTTTTCGAGGAGGCTGCTGCTTGCAGTCATTGGGAGGACCGATGATGACAGGCTTTTTAATAGGGGAGAGTGCTTCCTGAATCTTATTCTCATTCAGGCAGTAAGTATGAGCCAGAATGTTACTTGGCGTTAGCCGCAAAATGTCGGAGCCCAGTATGAAATCAGGGGTCGGAGCATTAAAAATGGCCAACAAATGAGTGTTGTCCATCGTAGCGACCAGATAATGCCACCATCCCTGGGGAACGTTAGCCACTTGGCCAGGTGTGATCGGAAAATGTCGTAACTCGAGGGTGAAGGGATTAATCAGTGACACGGTTACTGCCCCAGAGATGCAGTATATCAGTTCTGTGGCATTTTGGTGATAGTGAGGCTCCACTACATTAGCTGTGCTAAGGCGAATATCCAGCAGCGATACATTTGCCAATGTATTCAGCTGCTGGATCGACAGCTCGTTGATCGAGTTTTGAGCATCCTTCTGAAACAAAACATTGTCTCTTAAATCATAGGTGAATTGTACAGTAGGGGAGGTGTAATCCATATATGAATCCACGCGTCGTTTCCTGCCTTTCTATTATTCGAAATTTGATGATCGTACGCTACCCTATGCATACGCCCATGTATGTGTGCGCGGATATGTGATTTGAATTAGTAGAAATCAGGCTCCGGTCCCGGGCAAGTTGAAGCGAAAAATAGCGAAAAAAGTCACGTATTCAAGTGTGGTCAGAACATGATCCATTGTTCTTAATACACGTCATCCCTTTAGGGATGGCGTTTTATTTGCTTGGGTAGTCTTAGGACCAGAGCCGGATGATACGTAAATGCGGCTTATGGTATACTGCAACGGACGTGTGAAAGCATGATTGTCCCATTCCGTATGTAGCCACGCGTCATTTCTGCAGCTAGGCATAAGTTATGTCATAAGAAACATCATCGGATAAACGTCCCTGAGTTGTACAGGCCGGAATGGTTGCACCGGACAGAACATGAAAGAGGAGGTTGTCTGGAATATGAAAAAGTTATCTATTTTAATCCTGTCCTGCGCATGTATGTTAGGTACTGTATTGTCAGTCGCACCAGGACAAGCACAAGCACAAACGTCAGCTTTGAAGAAAGGGGTTCAAAGCGAACGGGTGCTGGAGCTTCAACAGCAGCTTCATTCGCTCGGTTATTTCAAGGCTGGGTTTACTGGGTACTATGGTTCTCTGACCAGTAAAGCGGTGGCTCGTTTTCAACGGGATAACGGTCTGACACCTGATGGAGTAGCCGGAGCGGCTACACAAGCCAAGCTGGAATCCTTCGGAGAGGTGCGCGTAACCGCGCTGGATCAACTGGCTCGTATCATTTATTCTGAGGCTCGCGGGGAATCGTTTGAAGGTCAAGTGGCTGTCGGCGCTGTCGTATTAAACCGTGTTCAGTCCGGCGAGTTTCCAAGCTCGATCCCGGACGTTATTTTGCAGCCTGGCCAATTCACCGCTGTACAGGATGGTCAATACCGTCTGAAACCAAACAAGACTGCGTATCGTGCAGCCAGACAGGCACTTAATGGTGCTGATCCGACCAATGGGTCCTTGTTTTATTACAACCCGGCCATTGCCACAGCCAAATGGAGTAAAAGTCGTCCGGCTGTCATCTCACTCGGTCGCCATACGTTTACGAATTAATTTCATATGAGAATACGCAAATTTCCAGCCGTCAGGTGCTTCTTCTAGGAGCAGTGACGGTTTTTTTATATTCACAAATTTGTAATATTTTAGTGGCGGTTTATCTGATTTAATATTAAAAATTCTACCTATTATTCCGATACTCTTAATAGACAAAAAAATGAAATTAAAGGAGTCTTTCTAAAATGAGTCAACATCCTTACACTATCGAAGTAGATCAAGCCATGAAAACGGTACATATGGCGGTGAATGGAGTTTTTAGCCAGGAAGAGTATGATAGCTTTGTAAAAGATTATGTAGCCAAAACCTCATCCATTCAGGCGTCCAACTTTACACTCAAGGTAGATTGTACCCAGATGGCACTTTTGGGTCCGGGAGAAGTGGAAAAATTGAAGGGCTCATTTGTACGTTATAAAGAAACTGGATTTACCAAAGTAATCTTTGGCATCAGCCTTCAACAAACCATTATTAAAATGCAGCTTGGTCGAGTAGCACGCGAAGCAGGATTAAACAACGTAGATATTGTTGTACAATAATGCGCTGACGTATGTGTAAGGGGGAAGCCTGATGAGCCATATCAAAATAAAAGCACTGGGTGTGTACCATCCGTCCCATTCGTTGGATAACGAATACTATGTTCGCCATTTTGACGAGCGGGACAAAGATATTCGACGCTTCATGGAGCATATGGGTAGAAAACAGCGTTATATCATTGATGATCCGAACGAAAACGGTCTAACAATGGGAATTGCGGCTGCGCAAAAAGCTCTGGAACAGGCTGGTATCACAGGCCGTGACGTGGATATGATCGTGTTCTCCACTCAAGTTCCTGAGTCACTGTTTCCGATGAATGCATTGTTTGTTCACCAGGCGATTGGGGCCAGACATGATGTGGCCGTGATGGATTCCAACGCGAATTGTGCAGGGATGACAGTCGTTGTCGATCAAGTCAGTCGGTCGATGTTATCTAATTCTGACGTGCGGACAGCGCTTATTATCGGTTCGGATTATAATTCACTCATTTCCGGTCCAGAGGATGAGATTACTTATGCGAACTATGGAGATGCTGCATGTGCGGCTATTTTGGAGCGTACAGAAGAAGACACCGGATTTATAGATTCTATGTATTTTACGGACCCAGTCAATATAGATAAAATTTTGTACCCGGCTCAGGGGTTAGCGGCAACACTCCAAAGGAACGCCCCCGGAAAATATATTCAGTGGCTTCCGTTCGACGCCAATATGGCCTTGCCTCCAACATTTGATCTGCTTGAACGCATTTTAAAAAAGAATGGGCTGACGCCTCGGGATGTACGGGCTTATTGTCTGTCTCAGTTCTCGTTAGCAAATGTATTGAAGATTCAGGATCACTTGGAGCTAGAGGACGCCCAAATGATTTATGTGGGAGATCGATATGGTTACACAGGTACCAGTAGCCCGTTCATTGCTCTATATGAAGGTATTGAATCGGGTCGTATCCGGCGCGGTGATTATGTACTGTTCTGGACGATTGGAGCTGGATATCAACTGGTTGCTATGTTATTTAAATACTAGGAATATGAAGGCCTTGCAACTGCAAGGTCTTTTTGTGTATCACAAATTGACAATTGTAATGATTTGGTTGTGTTATGTTTGATTGTTTTGTAAAATTTAAACATTGAGTACATAAGGGAGAGCTTATATTGCGGACATTGGATAGCATGACAATTATGACAGAAAACAAGCACACAATTCATAATTAGGAGCTGAAGGGTCATTAAGATCGAAAAGTTATTTTATGGAGAACGAATAAAACTAGCCGCAGTCAGGGAAGAAGATGCCGAAGTGATGTTCAAATGGGGGGAGGATGCGAAGTATCTGCGAAATGTAGATACGGATTTGGCGCTCCCTTACACGTTGAAACAGATGGAGTCAGAAGGATCTCCCAGCTCTAACGAGGTCTATTTTCGATTAAGAACATTGGCAGATGATGTCTTGATCGGATTTGTTGCTATCCACGGAATTGAGTGGAATAATCGCAGCGGGCAGCTGGCAATAGGTATAGGTAATACGGACTACCGTGGCAAGGGTTTTGGGGCAGAAGCTGTAGGTCTCATTCTTCGTTATGCGTTTTATGAACTCAATTTAAATCGGGTCGGCTTGGATGTGATTGAGTACAATACACAAGCGATACGAACTTATGAGAAGGCGGGGTTCCAGCTTGAGGGTAGAGTTCGTTCCGCTGTTCTTCGTGATGGTAATAGTTATGATCGTATCATGATGGGTATCCTGTATTCTGAATGGAGCTCGACTGCTCAAGTATAATAGATACACAATTTGTTCATAAAATATTCCATAATAAGCCTTTTAATAACGTGAAAAGAGGTTTATAGTTAAGGGGTCACATGCCCAAATCATTATTAATTTGAGTATGAGTCAAAGCTGAGGAGGAATTTACATGGCAAACGTTGTAAGGTCCGTCACTTCACCCAAGAAATTTATTTCTGGGCAAAATCTGCTCTCGTCGTTAAATGACTATATTAAGGATTATGGCGATAAAGCCTTTGTTATTTGTGATGAGTTCATACTTGAAAGGGCCCAAAAGGAGGCAGGTGCTTCGATTGAAGCAGCTGGTAACCAGGTGGTCTTCGAGAAATTTCAATATGAATGTACAAAAGAAGAGATTGATCGTAACCGTGAATTGGTGCGTAAACATGGTTCGAACATTATCATAGGAATTGGCGGGGGAAAAACGTTGGATACCGCCAAGGCAACAGCTTATTATGAAAAGCTGCCTGTTGTTATTTTCCCAACGATTGCTTCTACAGATGCTCCATGTACCGCGCTTGCGGTTATATACAAAAAAGATGGCTCTTTTGATGAATATCTGTTCCTGCCTACTAATCCAGACGTTGTACTGGCGGATACAGGCATTCTGGCAGCAGCGCCTGCACGTTTCTTTGCAGCTGGAATCGGTGACGCACTGGCCACTTATTTTGAAGCTCGTGCTTGCTATCAGGCTAACGGGGATAACCTGGTTCTGAACAAGCCTTCCACTACAGGACTGGGACTTGCTCGTCTTTGTTATGATACGTTGCTGGAAAATGCTGTGAAGGCCAAACGTGCTGTAGATCGTAAAGTATATACTCGTGCGGTGGAGGATACGATTGAAGCTACCATTTATCTGAGCGGTGTTGGTGCAGAATCAGGTGGGTTGGCAGCAGCACACGCCATTCATAACGGCATGACGGCTGTTCCTTCGCTTCATAAAGCACAGCATGGTGAGAAAGTTACATTCGGTTTGTTAACCCAGCTAGTGCTGGAAAATGCACCGAAGGAAGAACTGGAAACCGTGATTAAACTGGTTAAGGATGTAGGTCTTCCATTGACGCTTCGTGACTTGGGTGTAGAGGAATTTGTTGAGGCTGAATGGCGCCAAGTGGCTGAAGCTGCTTGTGCATCGAATGATACAATGGTCAACATGCCGTTCCCGGTTAGTCCTGCTGACGTGTACAATGCAATCATTGCAGCGAATGCAATAGCAGAATCCTATCAAGAATAGTTTCTTCCTAAATCACGAAAATGGGTTTACAAAAACGGGTCTGTCACATCACTGGCAGACCCGTTTCGTCTACGTGCACTAACATGTGAAACGAAAGAGGCTACCAGGGACTTATATCCTATCTTGTTCTGACCGATATACATGTAACAGGGAAATTAGGTTGGTTACACAGCAGGAGGAGATTTGATGTTGGTGCATGGTAAAACACGTAGGGGCAACTTGTACATCCATATGTCCAGCGGTTTTCACAAAATTGGAGATTATCGGGAAGAATATTCTGTAGCACCGGGTGATCGGCTGATGTCTAGACTGTCCAAGCGGATCTACACCATTGTATCCGTACATCTTGGTGAAGAGGCGTATGCCGATATTGATCTAGAAGAGGTTATTAGAAATAGTTAGAGTGCTTTATTTGGATTTGGTATAAAAAAGCTTCCACTTTGCTCCTAGAGCGAAGTGGAAGCTTTTTTCTTTCAGCGGAGGGACTCATGAAGAAGGTCTCGTGTGATGATATTATTTTGGTTCATAAAATGTCTGATTGCTGCTTGTGAATTGGTTGCAGACAGCTCCTTTCCCCATGTCATGGCATAGGCCCAGGCTGGCTGGTTTTGCAGCACCTTCGCACTTGGCAGAATATCACTTTCTCCGATTCCCATAGGCTTGCCCTGCGCAAGCTTTAGTAATTCGGTGTAGTAGGAGGGTTTGTAATCATTGTTATAGATATCAGCTGCAAGAATATCTACACGGTTAATACCTGGGAAGGACAGATTATAGGGAGTGCTATATGCGTTTGGGGCATTGGGACTCCACACCCACAACAGGTTATCTAGATGATGGACATGAGTGAACCGATCATACATTAGATTCCACAACTTAGCGTAATTTTGCTTGTTCCCCCACCAAAACCAGTTGCCGTTCATTTCATGATAGGGCCTCCATAAAACAGGTACATCCGCGTCTCGTAAGGTCTTAAGGGACAGAGCCACCTCATCCAGATCGGCGATCAGTTGTTTATATTGCGGGGTACCCGGCGTGATGTAACGATTAAATTCAGCTTGAGTAATTTTTGCTTGTACGTTTTTCCACGTTTTGGGTTTGCCCGGTAGCGCCTGATGGAAGGTAACAGCTACGATTCCGCCGTCCTGACTCCATTGGATAGCACTATTCACAACATGCTGACGTTGCTCTCGTAGGGCCGTACGGGACTGGTTAGCCAATCCTCCAAACTCATAGCCGTGAAGTCCTGCGTATTGTCCGCTGATTTGTTGTAGCTTGTTATTTTGTTCATCCGGTGCCTCTAAGTAATCATGCTGCCCGGAAATTAGCATATCATCCGGTACATTAGATAGGTAGGCAAGTAATTGCTTGGCTTTGGCAGAGGCCTGAACATTAATTGGCGGGGCGGCATCGGCAACAATGAATGATTGCTGAGAGCCGCTGAAGAGTAAAACAAGCATTAGCAGTAGCACCCTCTGTAACCAAAAGCGTGTTGAGTGAGATTTCATGGCGCTCCTCCTTTGATGCATGGTAATGGGATTAGTATTTTTCTTTTTGCTTTCTAAGCTGTATATAGGCGCTAATAATAATCACCAGCAGACTAATCGTGGCCCATCCATTGAATTCCTGTGAGTGTATCCAGTTGTCCCATACAAGGAAGCCTAAAATTACAACGAGCAAACCCATTGCAGGATACATTTTGGTTTGTGCTGGACGTTGGGTTCGTTTTGAAATCCAATGTATGATGCCGAGAACGATGGCTGCCTGAAATAAAAATATGCCCATCATCATTAAACTTGCTATAAAGATTGGGGACATCGGTATCCTCCTCCTGGGTTTACAAACAGAATATGCAGGTTGTAACGGGGATGTGGATTCTTAGATGTCAATTTAATTACAAGTTGAGTAAACAAATGAGCGCTGGTTACGATCTTGAACAAGTTGACTAAATTATACCATAACTACCGTCCTGCAATGAAAGACGTCTAAATACCCACTCTACCTTGATTCGACATCATACTTTATATTCAGCGAAATATTGACATATGGATGTACACTTCACATATATGAAGATGCAATCTGAAATATATGGTAAGTATATGCATAAGAGCAATGCGAAATCGACGGAAAAGTTTGGTATGATTAAAGTGGATTGAAAAGGAGGTGCTCTTATGAATGAAGAAAACAGACCATTCTCTAGATCAGCAGATGCTGAAGGAGCCAAAGCGAACTTTGATGCCAATCAGCGGAAGCTTCACTCCGAGGGAGTGCCTAGCTTATGGCGTCAGGTCAGCAACCTGCTGATTCTGGTTGGCGTGATTGCATTGATTATCCTTTTAGGTCGAGTGCTCTAATGAGATATCCAAAAAAATCGAAAAGAATTTGAAGAATTAGGGATGTGAAATGGTGTTAAAGGCAGCTTTACTTTTTATATTGGCTGGTATCGCTGAAATTGGAGGAGGATATTTGATTTGGCAGTGGCTGCGTGAAGGAAAGACATGGTATGTCGGACTTTGCGGCGGAGTAATTTTGGCTGTGTATGGAATCATTGCTACCTTTCAGGTTTTTTCCTCCTTTGGGCGTGTATATGCAGCATATGGTGGTGTCTTTATTGTTCTTTCCATTGCATGGGGCTGGTGGATTGATAAAAAGACACCCGACTTGTACGATTTCATTGGTGGATTGATTTGTTTGGTCGGTATAGCTGTAATCCTGTTTCCGCGACCAGGGTGATAGGACGAAAAACCCTATTTTTATTTTTAAAAACATGACTATAGGTCTACAATAATAAGCTTCATATTCCGAAATAGAACTTAAGGAGGGGGTTCTATGAACTGGAATCAAATGAAGCTTAGATTGAAATTTGGTAGTGCTGTACCGAAGAGTGAAGGTAATTTCTCTTTTGGTATCATATGTGGACTCTTAATCAGCATCGTGCTGTGGATATCAATCATTGGCTGGATCATGCTGATTTTTAAGTGATTTTACGAAATCACTGTACATATCAAAACAAATGAATTAAGGACTGCTCACAAACCTGTGTCCTATTACCCATGCTTTATTTTGTGAAATCCTTACGTAACTTGTCTATCCCGCGACCTATGGCTTCATCAATCATATCAGTAGCAGCAGGTGTATCTTCATCGGTGTCAGGAATGCGATTAAATCCTGGCTCGCGCTTGCCCAGGGATTGTTTATATTCGATTTGATCGTCAGTACGATTCTTTTCAGAGTTATTATCTCTCATAGCACATCACAGCTCCTTTTATTAGGTACATTCAGCTTCTATACTTTACATAAACGTTTGTGCTTCAGACTAAACGTTGATAAAAATAAAACCGGGGGGAGTAAATCCCGCCCGGCACTTCCCAAACAACTAGCGATGCTCAATCAGATCAATCGCTCCCAGAACTACATGAGCCAGTCCGAAACCGAGAATGCCTGTAGCTGCAAGTTTGTACTTACTGCTCAGCAACACAGCGCCTGAAGCCGATACTACCGTTCCAAGAACAGCTGGAATCATACCTTCACGCATTCGTAACACCCCTTCTGGTAGTTTGGAAAGACGTTTATTAGTGTAATTCAAATGTGCACAAGTTATACAAAAAGATAATTTTATTATTTTTTTTGAAAAACACTTTACAATTCGATAAAATTATCGTATTATATGTTGGTGCCCAATTGAACGACATTTACATAACGAGAACACTTTTTAATCAAATGTGTGTTTCTTAGATACTTGTAAGACAAGTAAGTGTAAAGATTAGCGTTCCTAAATTTATGCCGGGGTGGCGGAATTGGCAGACGCACAGGACTTAAAATCCTGCGGTAGGTGACTACCGTACCGGTTCGATCCCGGTCCTCGGCATTCTTGAAATATAACGGCCACATCAAAGTTAAATGAATGAAAATAACGCGAGGTTCTGTGTAGCTGCGGAATACTCCGTAACAGGTATACAGAACCAACAAAAACGTCTCACCGTTAACATACGGAGAGGCGTTTTTTGTTTTGGTAAAATTAAGCGATCTTGTAACAGAGAGTTGGAGCCTTTCTATTGCATAAATTGTTATAATCATAGGACAACGAAATTAGGTCTTTATAATTAAATGGTAAGTAATTCCAAAAAAATGAAGGGGTCCAAAACCTTAAATCAGAATGTTGTTGTTTTTAATTAACCATTGGGAAGGTGGTTCGGTGAAGCTGATATGAATCTGACTTTTCATATGGAACAGTTAAGAGTCTGTTTTATGAATTTCATCAATTATGTATATTTTGTAATGGATGAGAAAACAAGAGACATAGCTATTGTTGACCCATCATGGGATTTATTAAAGGTAGAGTCCTATCTTCAACAATTGAATGGCGATCTCAAAGCGATACTATTAACTCACTCACATTGGGATCATATTAATTTGGTAAATCCACTCTTGGAAAAATATAACCCGCAGGTATTCATGTCAACAAACGAAATCGATTTTTATCATTTTAGATGTAGAAATTTACATTCAATTAAAGACAAGGATTCAATCCAGGTCGGTGAAACGGAAATCAAAAGTCTTTTGACCCCTGGACATACCGTGGGAAGTGTATGCTATCTTTTATCAGATCGCTTATTTACTGGGGATACAATATTCATTGAAGGTTGTGGCTTTTGTGACCCAAATGGAGGAGATCCGGTAGAATTATATAATAGCGTTCAAAAAATAAAGCGAGAAATTGATGACTCTATTCAAATTTATCCTGCTCATTCATTTGGTAAAGCGCCTGGTTTTACACTCAATCACCTTATGGATGAAAATATTTATTTTCAATTTACGAGTAAGGAATCTTTTATTAAATTTAGAATGCGTCCGAACCAAAAGGGCCTGTTCGATTTCAAATGAGTCTGTATTGTGGCCCAGTTCTAATGGTGAGAGAAAATCTTGAATATAAAAAATAATACATAACGATCTATCACTTATTTGTGCCCGAGATGCTCAAGTCAACTAGAGTAAAACACTCGGATCAGTTTTTTTATGAGCCGCCAGAAACGTTGAAGTTGTATTCGAAAGATAATAAGGACTTCAAATTGAGCATTTTCAGAAAGGTTTGCGAATCCAATCATGAACTTGGCCGTTTCCAATCAACTGTGAATTGACAGGGTTTGAGTAGAGGATTATAATGGAAAAACATTATTCCAATTATATGATTATATGAAAAATAAAGGAACTTGTCTGTGGTTAATCGCTGGCGGGTCACGTTAACCATCAATGAGGGATATATCGTGAGAGATTGTAGCTTATCAAGTAGGATAAGTGAAAGGGCGAAGCTATGTATATGGGTAGTAGACATTTTAGGAGATGATTTGGCAGTACGTTTTAATAGGAGATGAGTTAAGTGAGCTGGTACGTGTTTTTTGTGCGAACGGGTAGGGAAGAACAGGTCAAGCAGCTTATTAATGAGTGGTTGGATTCTGAAGTCTACAAACCCTTTATACCACTCCAAGAGAGACTCTTTAAAGTAGCAGGAATAGTAAAGAAAGAATGGGCTCCTTTGTTCCCAAGCTATGTATTTATTGAGTCGAATTTACCTGACTTGCAGTTCGTAACCAGTACAAATTCAATGATTTGCACTTCTAGTGATATCATTCGTTTATTGAGATACTCGAAGTTTGAAGCTTCAATGAGAGATTCGGAGAAACAAATGTTAGAAAGTCTATGCAATGATAGCTATTGTATAGAATCATCAACTGGAATTATTGAAGGAGACAATATACGTATCCTAGATGGCCCACTTAAAGGAAGGGGGAGTATAGTTAAGAAAATAGATAGACATAAACGACAAGCGGTCATTCAGTTAGAATTTATGGGTGATATTAGGTTAGTGAGAGTAGCTTTGGAAATTATAAGTAAGGTTTAAAGTGGAGAACTCGTGACGAGTTCATACTCCATGAGGAAGCTTTCAGAACCCTTAAGGGATTTGAAGGCCTTTTTTGATTTGGACTGTTAAGTTAGTAGTTTACTAGGAGGGGATATGCGTAGCCTCGTATGCAGAAAAACTAGTGTTGAAGCGGGAAGATGCCGTGATGAGGGCGGCCGTCAGTTTTGTCCATGCAGATTATAACGCGGACGCTCCCCTTGATCGGGAAGTTTTTCATTCGGATGAGTGTAGTTACTTCGAGAGTTTGGTATTCCATCGGCGGAAATCCAACTTTGTGCTTGGCAGGCTAAGTGCCAAACAAGCAGTTTCGGTGCTGTTAAGCGAGCCAGACCTGCGCAACGTAAGTGTGGAGTCAGGTGTCTTCGGCCAGCCCATGCTTCGAATCAAGGGTGTCCACAGCTATCAGGTGAGCATTGCCCACTGCGACTATATCGGAGCAGCTGTTGTTTTTCCCGAAGCACATCCCATGGGCATTGATATTGAGAGGATTGATTCAAAGCGAAATAAGACAATTGAAAGCCAACTGACGGCGGAAGAAAAGGAAAGAATCTCTGTCGTGCGGGGAATAGAGGAGTACTCAGCTTTATTGACGGTTTTTTGGACAGTGAAGGAGGCCCTGTCGAAAATATTGCGCACAGGTTTTACAACATCGCTGCATGTACTTGAAATGAATGAGACCAGATCTATGGATGGATACTTCCAAAGTACATTTTCACATTTTCCACAATATGCTGCCCAGTCTTACCGGTTAGGTGACTATATCTGCACGATTGTAGCACCGAGGAAGACGGAATGGAGTATGAATATTTCTCGGCTTTATGAGGAATTCATTGCAAGTTTTCATCGAAATACGTTTGTAGGTCATGCTTACTGAATACCAGGTTTGTTGAGTTTTAAATCATTTATTTTTTAGGAGGATACCCATGCATAAGGAAGAAGTATTCGATATTGTTAAACGTTGTATTTGCGAAGTGCTTCCCGAATTACAGGATCACACGTTCGAGTATGGCGATCGATTAGTGGATTTGGGTGCAGATTCAGTAGATCGGGCCGAAATTGTAAACAAGACGATGGAAACATTATCTCTTAATATTCCGCGTGTCGAATTGTCCGGCGTGAAAAATATAGGGGAATTGACAGATGCACTTTATGCGAAATTATGAAAAATTATGAAGAGTCTGAATTAGTCGTTACGGGGATTGGCGTGACTTCGGCGATTGGGCAGGGGAAGGCTGCTTTTGCCTCGGCGTTGTTCAAAGGGCAGCATGCATTTGGCGTCATGCAACGCCCCGGCAGAAGGGGGGAAGCTTCATTTATAGGTGCGGAACTGCTACCCTTGTCTTATCCGAAGGCATTATCCAAACGAATGTTACGTACAGCATCATTTTCGGGGCAGGTGGCCATGGTAACCCTTCAAGAAGCCTGGGATGATGCCCAATTGGATAACGTTGATCCTAGCCGTATTGGACTGGTGGTTGGAGGCTCCAATTTTCAGCAACGGGAGCTATTTCAGACCTATGAGGCCTACCGGGAAAAAATGTGCTTTGTACCGCCGACCTATGGGCTTTCCTTTATGGATACTGATTTGTGCGGGCTATGTACCGAACAGTTCGGCATTCAGGGGTTAGCTTATACCGTCGGTGGTGCATCCGCGAGTGGACAAGTCGCAATCATTCAAGCAATTGAGGCCATTCAAGCAAATCGTGTTGATGTTTGCATTGCAATGGGGGCATTGATGGATATTTCGTATATGGAATGCCAGGCATTGCGATCCTTGGGAGCGATGGGAAGCGACCGATATGCCGATGAACCTGCAATGGCGTGTCGTCCATTTGATCAGTCGCGGGACGGGTTCATCTATGGGGAATCTTGCGGGGTTGTAGTCATAGAACGGGCCGATTCTGCCGTGAGGCGTCGGGAAAAACCTTATGCCAAACTTGCAGGATGGGATATGGGAATGGATCGAAACCGGAATCCCAATCCCTCCTACGAAGGCGAAGCCCGAGTGATTAGAAGAGCTTTGGAGAAAGCAAAGCTGCTACCGGAAGAGATTGATTATATTAATCCCCATGGGACAGGCTCGGTCGTTGGAGACGAGATAGAAATAAAGGCATTACAGGATTGCAAATTGTCACATGCCTATATCAATGCAACCAAATCCATTATCGGTCATGGCTTGAGCGCGGCAGGAACTGTTGAAATTATTGCTACTCTTTTACAAATGTCGGAGTCGAGACTTCACCCTACCCGTAATTTGGAGGAGCCTATCCAATTGGACTGCAATTGGGTGAAGAATGAGTCCGTACCAGCAATTATTCACAATACTATGAATCTGAGCATGGGGTTTGGTGGAATCAATACGGCCATTTGTATGCAAAAATGTGAGTCGCGTATTTGAGAGAGGGGAACGATTATGGTTGTCGTGGGAATTGAGGCAATGAACGTTTTTGGTGGCTCTGCCTATCTGGATGTTATGGAATTAGCCCAACACAGGCAATTGGATCCTGCAAGGTTCGAAAATTTATTAATGAAAGAAAAGGCGGTTGCCCTGCCTTATGAAGATCCAGTTACCTTTGGAGTAAATGCGGCAAAACCGCTGGTGGACGCTCTTTCAGAAGCGGAAAAAAACAGAATCGAAATGCTTATCACGTGTACGGAATCAGGTATTGATTTTGGGAAATCAATCAGTACATATATTCACCACTATTTGGGGTTGAATCGGAATTGCAGATTATTCGAGCTCAAGCAAGCATGCTATTCCGGTACTGCTGGACTCCAAATGGCGGTGAATTTTATTCTTTCTCAGGTCTCGCCAGGAGCAAAAGCGCTTGTAATTGCCAGTGATATTTCACGGTTTATTGCTGCTGAAGGCGGGGATGTCTTGAGTGAGGATTGGTCTTATGCTGAGCCAAGTGGAGGCGCAGGGGCCGTGGCAATGCTCATTAGTGAAAATCCTCATATTTTTCAAATCGATGCAGGCGCTAATGGATATTACGGCTATGAGGTGATGGATACTTGCCGGCCGATTCCAGATAGCGAGGCTGGGGATGCAGATTTGTCTTTAATGTCCTATCTGGACTGTTGCGAGCAAGCGTTTTTGGAATATCAAAAACGGGTGAAAGGAGTGGATTATAAAGATACCTTTCAGTATCTTGCCTTTCATACTCCTTTTGGCGGAATGGTAAAAGGGGCGCATCGCACGATGATGCGAAGGTTGACTCAATCCAAACCAAATGAGATTGAGGCAGATTATTTACAACGTGTTAAGCCCGGATTGGCGTATTGCCAACGGGTTGGAAATATTATGGGGGCGACTTTGTACCTCTCCTTGGCAGGTACGATTGATCAGGGTACATTCGATGCTCCAAAGAGAATCGGCTGTTTTTCCTACGGCTCAGGCTGCTGCTCTGAATTTTATAGCGGGGTTGCTATGCCGCAAAGCCAGGAACATCTGCGGCGTTTTGAAATTGAGCGTAATTTGAATGATCGCTATCAGTTAACTATGGATGAATATGAATCCCTGCTAAAAGGCAGTGGCGCCGTACGGTTCGGAACCCGCAACGCCAAGCTGGATTTTCAATTGATTCCGGGGGTGATAGCTTCCGGGAAAGGTAGACAGCGGTTGTATTTGGAAGAAATCTATGAATTCCACCGTAAATACAGGTGGGAATCATGAGTTATCAAACGATTCAGGTTCGTTTTCAAGAATCGATTTGTTATATTCGCTTTTACCGACCGGAGGCAAATAATACGATTAATAATACCCTCATCGAGGAGTGCTTGCATGTACTTGCACTGTGTGAGGAGTCAGTTACGATCGTAGTTTTGGAAGGTTTGCCGGAGGTGTTCTGTTTTGGTGCGGATTTTGAGGGAATGCGTGAGAAAGTGGAAAGTGGACAAGAACATGCAATGAGTCCAGAGCCTATGTATGATCTGTGGTTAAAACTAGCAACTGGGCCCTATATCACGATTTCTCATGTGCGAGGAAAAGCAAACGCTGGCGGTATCGGATTTATTGCTGCCAGCGATATTGTGATAGCCGACGAGACGGCACAGTTCAGCTTGTCAGAACTGCTATTCGGACTTTTTCCTGCTTGTGTTCTACCGTTTTTAGTCCGCAGGATTGGATTCCAAAAAGCGCATTATTTAACACTAATGACGCAGCCCGTTTCGGTTCAACAGGCCCATGTATGGGGGTTGGTTGATGCGTACGATGCTCAGAGTGAGATGGTGCTACGCAAGCATTTATTACGCCTCAGACGATTGAGCAAGCATGGGATTTTACGCTACAAGCGCTTTATGGATGAACTCAACGATTTGCGTCAGTGTAAACCACTAGCGTTGGCGTCCAATCAAGAGGTGTTTTCAGACGCTCAAAATCTTAAGGGCATTTTCCGGTACGTCGAAACGGGGCAATTTCCGTGGATGGATTGATGGCGTACGCCACAAGATGGGAATGCAGGAGGGAAGAAGATCATAATGTCACAATCCGTGGTTGAATTACTTGAAATCGAACGAGGTATTTTTCAAGTGAAAATGCAAGATAGAGTTCATAAAAATACATTTACGCTTGAAATGACCCATGGACTAAGACAAGCGTTCAAGACGATCCAAGAAGATTCAACCTGCAAAGTCGTAATTCTAACAGGATACGATAATTACTTTGCCACGGGTGGGACGCAAGAGGGACTGTTGGCTTTACATGAAGGAATCTCGAAGTTTACCGATGAAAATATTTACTCACTTGCATTGGGCTGCAAAGTTCCAGTGATAGCTGCCATGCAGGGACATGCGGTGGGCGGAGGCTTTGTAATGGGGCTATTTGCTGATTTTGTAGTCCTAAGCAGGGAAAGTGTGTACACGACTAATTTTATGAGATACGGATTCACACCGGGAATGGGTGCCACGTATATTATTCCTAAAAAACTAGGGTTCAGCTTGGGAGAAGAGTTATTGTTAAATGGGAGCAATTATCGAGGCGTTGAACTGGAAAAACGGGGAGTTCCATTTCCGACCCTGCCCCGCAAAGAAGTGATGGGCTATGTAATGGATCTTGCCCGGCAGCTAGCCGAGAAACCCAGATTTTCTTTAATCACGCTAAAGGATCATTTGGTTGCTCCACTCCGGGAACAGCTTCCCAAAATCGTAGAACAAGAGCTTATCATGCATGAGAAGACCTTTCATCAAGCGGAGGTTAAAGAACGAATTATCAACTTGTTTGGAAAATAACCAAATTTTATATACAAGAGCATGCAATTACGGTCTTGAAAAAGATCGTACTTGTATGCCTCAATCCATAGAGATTCGTTGAACGCCTTTGCGGTTGTTCATGCGAACCAGCAACGAGTGTGAAAGAGGCATATAGCCTTCCTCATCACTCGTTTTTTCTTTGATATATTTTAGCAGGCAACTCCTGGCAATGCTTCAAACGTGAATAATAGCTCAAAATGGACAGGGTGATAAGCCTTTAGCTCATGTTATATAAACTTTGTGTTTTGAGGAGTTGGTGGAGAATGATGCGAAAACATGACCAAACATGGAACCTTGATATTCCGATCGCTTCTTTTATTGAAACTTGCCGGAAATTTCCTGAAAAAGAGTTATTTACGTTTGAGAAAGAAGGCCAGAGTCCTCAAATTCTTTCCGGAAATACGCTTCTACATCAAATACAGGCTTTGGGCAATATCCTATTGAAAGAACTGGCTGAGCAGGAACGGGCACTTCTTGTATTTCCTCAGGGTCTGGAATATATCAGCAGCATGCTGGCATGTTTTTATGCAAATATCGTGGCCATACCTACACCTATTACAGATTCGGAGCCGGATGAAAAAATCTTTGAGAAGATGATGCCTATCTATAGGGATTCCCAAGCCGTATGTATCATAACTAATACGGACTTCAAAGCATTTCTCCAAACACGGAGGGAGTTTAATTCAATCCGTATCCTGAATATTGATGAAATCTTTCAAGAAGACACCGTTGACGTTGAGATAGAGATGAGAATGCCAGCGCCGCAGGATACTGCTCTTTTGATGTATACATCGGGCTCAACCTCCTTGCCAAAAGGCGTAATCCTTAGTCACAGCTGCTTGATGAATCAGGCCAAGGCCGAGCAATGGAGAATTGACCGGAATAGTCGTGTCGTTTCCTGGACGCCGCAATTTCATGCTTTTGGACTGCATAACAATATTTTAGTCCCACTTTTAAACGGGGCGTCGAGCATTATTCTCCCGCCAGAAAGCTTCGCTAAAAATCCGGAAAATTGGATTCATATGATTGACAAGTATCAGGCTACCCATACGGCAGCGCCAAATTTTGCGTTCGATTATTGCTGCTCCACACTGGACATAGCTTCAATTAAGCAATATTCACTTCGCCATCTCCAAGCGATTATATGTGCAGGTGAGCCCATCCGGAAGGAAACTTACGAGAACTTCATCCATAAATTCCGGGAATTAGGGCTACAAGAGGATATATTTTGTCCCCTCCTTGGCTTATCGGAGCTGTGCCCTGTCGCCAGTATAAAACCAGGTCAGTCGATGAGATTCCTTAACTTGGATATCCCTAGCTTGGAGCAACGAAGAGTCCAATACACGGATGAAAAGAATAAATCGAAGTCCGTAGTGAGCTGTGGGGAGATCGAGGATCCGACGCAAATACGAATTGTTCATCCTGAAAGGCATACACAATGCTTACCGGAGGAAGTCGGCGAGATTTGGATTAAATCCGCACGGATGGCAGAGGGATATTTAAACAGGAAGGAAGAAACGAATAGCACTTTTGAGGTAGCCCTTTCTGATACAAAAGAAGGCGGCTTTTTTCGTTCCGGGGACCTTGGCTTTATTGCGGATAATCATATCTATGTCATCGGTAGAGAGAAGGAAGTCATCATTATTCGCGGCAAAAACCATCATCCCGTCGATATTGAATGGACCATCCAAAAGAATATGCCAGAGTTGACCTTGCCCATCGCTGTATTTTCCTCTGAAATCAATGGTCAGGAAAAAGTAATCGTCGTACAGGAAATTGAAGCGCCCCTTCATGAGCAGGAATATAAACGTCTGGTCGAAAACATATTGAATGCCGTATCCAATACGCATCAACTTGAAATTTACGATATTTATTTGCTGCTTAAGGGAAGTATACCCAAAACAGGAAGTGGGAAAATCCAAAGAAAGATCTGCCGCAATGCTTACATCAAACAAGAGCTTCAAGCACTTTATCAATATCGGAGTGCGTTCTCACCATCACATTCGAATATGGAAGAAACCGCCGCAGAAAACCATGACAGTACGATTAATGCCGTTTCGTTGGTTCAGTCGAAGATTCAGGAGTATATAGTGCAATTTTTGTGTTGGGAACTGAATCTCAAGCACGAGGAAATGAATTTGAATAACAATCTTCATGGTTATGGCATCGATTCTATTCTTGTCATGAAGCTTATACGCGGCCTTGAGAAGTCCTATCCGATCAAGGTTAAAGCAAGAGAAATTTTAGAGAACCCGACGATTCAACTATTATCGGCATATTTAGCCCAAAAGGTGGAAGAAGATAAATCCACTGTACAGGTCAATACTGAGAAAAATTCGCTCAGTTTCCGAAGGAATCCGCTTTCTGAAGTGCAGAAAGGGTTGTGGCTATTACATAAAATGTCCCCTGAGATGAATGCTTACAATATACCAATATGCCTCCGGTTTAATACGAAGATTGAGATTGAGAGCATTAAACGGGCTTTTCACATCGTTTTAGAACAGTACCCTATTTTAAAAAGTGTGATTGAAGAGGAAAATGGGATACCTTATCAAAAGCTGCAGCCCACGCAGCCGCTTCATGTGCAAGTGGAGGATATTTCAGCCTTGGAAGCAGATGAGATTATTCCATTTATTAGGAATAAAGCAAAGCAACCATTCATGCTGGAACAGGATCCTTTGATGCGTATTTATGTTATGTCCAGATCTGAACAGGAACATTTCATACTGGTTGTCATCCACCATATTATTTTTGATGGAAGTTCTTTCGGCATGTTTACACAAAGCTTTTTAGATGCCTATAAAAATGTGGTACAGGGAAAGTCATCGACGGTGTTGCCACCCGCAGCGAGCTACGGCGATTTTGTTAAATGGGAGCAGACGATGTTAGCAAGTGCAGAAGGGGAGAAGTATCGTTCCTACTGGACACAACAGCTGTCAGGTGCTTTACCGACCCTGGAGCTGCCATATGACCGCTCTAGTTTTCCGGCTCAAAGTATGGAAGCACAAACATATTCCAAGCCGCTTCCGCTTAAATGGGTCAAACGGGTAAAGTCTTTTGCCCAAGCGCAATATACGAGCTTGTCCACAGTCTTGTTAGGCATGTATACGGTATTGCTTAACCAGTATTCGGGACAGGAAGATATCATTGTTGGAATGCCTGTTATGGTGCGCCCGGAGCAGCGTTTTGATAAGTTAATCGGCTACTTTGTCAATATGCTTCCAATACGGAGTCAGATATCGGAAACAGAGACATTCCTGGATTTCATGAAAAAATTGCAGCTGACAGTAATCGATGGAATGGATCATGCCTCGTATCCTTTTCCGGCTCTGGTCCGAGAATTGAATGTGCCGCGGATGCAGATGAGCTCACCTATTTTCCAAGCAGCCTTTTCATATCAAAACTTCCTTCCAACTTCAAGCTTTCAGCAACTTTGCAAGCCATATAAAGATATCTTTTTCGTCGAATTGGTTGAAGAAATTCACCAGGAAGGCGAATATGAGTTGGTATTGGAACTGCAAGAGCAGGAAGAGGAAATGATATTAAATATCAAATATCGCTCCAATTTGTTCGATCATTCAACCATCATACAGATGGCAGAGCGTTATATAGAATTAGCGGAAGCACTTATGGAGAATCCCGCTTGGCCCTTGGAGGAGCATTCATTACTCTTACCAGAGGAAAAGGACATCATCCTTAATGACTGGAATGCTACCGGAACAAGTTATTCTGATAAGTGCTTCCCTGAATTATTCGCAAAACAGGCAAGAAAAACACCTGAAGCTATTGCAGTTGTATATGAAAAGGAATCGCTTACCTATGGGGAACTAAAAGAAAAGAGCACTTTGCTGGCCTTATATTTGCAGAAACATGGGGTAACTCCTGATACTCTTGTGGGGATTTGCATGGAACGTTCTTTAGATATGGTGATTGGGCTATTAGGAATCCTGATGGCCGGTGGAGCCTACGTGCCGCTCGATCCGGAATATCCGGAGGACCGATTGGAGTATATGCTTCAGGATTCCAATGTTTCACTGGTTATTACGCAATCGGGGTTGTTGGAGAAAGTGTCACGCTTGGAAGGGAACAACGTTAGCTGTATTGTCCTTGATAAAGACTGGGATCATCTGAAAAGTGATGTGAAGGGTAGAAAGACAATCAAACGGGAAGTGCAACCTCACCATTTGGCATATGTGATATATACCTCTGGAAGTACAGGGAAACCCAAGGGGGTCATGATTCCACATAAAGCGTTGACCAACTTTCTTATGTCCATGGGAGAGCAGCCCGGTTTAACAGAGCAGGACAAGCTACTTGCAGTGACAACGTATTGCTTTGATATAGCGGGACTGGAATTATATCTGCCTTTGATTAAGGGGGCTCAATGCTATATTTGCAGCTCCAAAAACATAAAGGATGCCGAAAGACTTAAGCGGGAAATTCAAAGAATAAAACCGACAATTATGCAAGCTACTCCTGTGACTTGGACCCTGCTCTTTCAAGCCGGCTGGAAGAACGAAGAGAACATAAAAGTTCTCTGCGGAGGGGAAGCCCTTTCGGAAACGTTGAAATCTTATTTTGTTCATAACAGCTGTGACGCATGGAATATGTTCGGTCCGACTGAAACCACAATTTGGTCTACAATTCAAAAGATCGACACAGATAAGCCTATTTCGATCGGTAAGCCTATCGCAAACACCCAGATTTACATTTTGGACAAACATCTTAGACCTGTGCCTGTCGGTCTTCCGGGAGAGCTTTTTATTTCGGGCAGCGGATTGGCCAGAGGCTATTGGAACCAGCCAGAGCTTACGGCTGAAAAGTTCATAGACAACCCATTCAATCCGGAAACCAAGCTCTACAGAACTGGAGATTTATGCAGGTGGCTTTCGGACGGCTCTATTGAGTATGTGGGACGGATGGATTATCAAGTGAAAATTCGCGGGTTTCGGATCGAGCTGAGTGAAGTTGAAGGTCAGGTCAGAACATATCCAGGAATCGATGATTGTGTTGTGATTGCCAAGGAACAGGGGGGGAATAAGCAGCTTGTTGCCTACTGTTTGCTGAACAATTCCGAGTCCGGTAAGCCTCCTCTCGATCCGAAGGAAGTGCGAAACTATTTAAAAACTTTCTTGCCCTATTATATGATACCAGCATTTTTTATAGAGCTAGATAAGCTGCCTTTGACCCCAAATGGGAAAATAGATCGAAAAGAATTAATGAGTCGCAGGATAGAGTTAGCAACAACAAGAAAGATCCATTTACCACAATCGGATGTCGAACATCAAGTTCTAACGGTATGGAAAAAACTTCTAAATATTGATGATCTAAGTACAGATGATGCTTTCTTTGACGTAGGCGGGAATTCTTTTTCAGCAGCAGAGATGATCGGAAGGGTCAAGGAATTGTTGGAATGCGATATTTCGGTGACAGCATTGTTCAAGTATCCGACAGTTAAGGAACTCAGTGCCTACATTACAGAAACAAGAAGCGAGAATGTTGATTTTCAAACAGAACAGTCACATACACCGGAACAAACAGATACAGCTGAAAATACAGCCTTACCGAAAATGGATTCAGGCGAAGATGACCTCAAGCCACCCTACCCAGATTATTTTGAGGATAGTCTCGCAATTATAGGGATTTCATGTCATTTTCCGGGGGCCAAAAACCATGCCGAGTTTTGGAACAATTTGAGGGCAGGGGTAGAGAGTGTCCGCTTCTTTTCCGAGGAAGAATTGGTTGGATTAGGGTTGGAAAAAGAAATCGTCGGGAATCGAGGCTATGTTCCCGGACGATGCACAATTGAAGGAAAAGAGTATTTCGACCCTGAGTTTTTCAGCTTATCACAGAAAAATGCAGAGTTTATGGACCCTCAAATGAAATTGCTGTTGCAGCATTCATGGAAAGCCGTTGAGGATGCTGGCTATATTAGCAAAGAAATTCCTGAAACCAGTGTGTATATGTCGGCTAGCAGCAGTTTCTATCAAGCATTTATCCCAAATTTGGCGTCGCAATCACCTAATGTCCTGAAGAACGCGGATGAATATGTAACCTGGATTTTAGCACAGGGTGGGACAATTCCTACCATGATCTCTCACAAATTGGGATTTAAAGGTCCGAGTTTGTTTGTGCACTCGAACTGCTCTTCCTCATTAGTCGGATTGCGTCTGGCTTCGCAAAGCCTGTTATCCGGTGAGGCCAAATACGCTTTAGTCGGAGCATCGACGATCTTTCCTTTCACTAGTTTAGGCTATGTGCATCAACCTGGCTTGAATTTCTCCAGTGATGGACATATTAAAGCCTTTGACGAGTCAGCAGATGGAATGATTGGCGGAGAAGGGGTTGGGGTTGTTCTACTGAAGAAAGCGCCAGATGCCATTAGAGACGGTGACCATATTTATGCGCTTTTACGGGGAGTAGGTGTGAACAACGATGGAACCGACAAATTGGGCTTTTATGCCCCAAGTGTCAAAGGTCAGGCTGAGGTTATTCAAAAGACGATAGAATCAACCCGAATTCATCCCGAATCCATCAGTTATATCGAAACGCATGGAACCGGAACAAAATTGGGTGATCCTGTTGAATTTGCCGCCTTAAATGAAACGTACAGGCAGTATACAACCAAAAAACAATTTTGCGGTATTGGATCGGTCAAAACCAATATCGGGCATCTGGATACTGCAGCAGGTTTGGCGGGGTGCATTAAAGTTGCTTTAAGCTTATACCATAATGAGATTCCTCCTTCACTTAATTACGAAAAACCGAATTCTGATATCAATTTTCCTGATTCACCCTTTTATGTTGTTGATAGTCTCCAAAAATGGGAGAATGCGTCGGCTCCTCATCGGGCGGCGTTAAGCTCCTTTGGAATAGGCGGAACTAATGCTCATGCCATTTTTGAACAATTTGTAGTCAATGCTGAATCAGAACGATTTAAAGATAGTTCTGTGAACGAAGAAGCTGTCTATCTGATTCCATTATCTGCAAGGAATCATCATCGTCTTAAAGTGTATGCACAAGAGCTTTCAGATTTTTTGATAGCTTCTGAAGACATTAATTTGTCGGATGTATCCTTTACGCTTCAGACAGGACGAATGGTAATGAAAAACCGGGTAGCTTTTATCGTAAAGAATACGAGCGAGCTGGTACAAAAGCTCAAATCGTTCACGAGTGAACAAGAACCTATCGAGAACTGCTGGAGGGGAGAAAACAATCAGTCAAAAGATTCAGTGCAATTATTTGAACAGGAAGAAGTTTTCAAGGAATTAATGAGCAAATGGATTGCAAATCGTGAAATGAACAAGCTGGCAGAGTTGTGGGCCAAAGGCTTCTATATAGATTGGCGATTGCTATATTCCAATGTCATACCAAAAAGAATAAGTTTACCTACGTATCCTTTTGCTCAGGAGCGTTGTTGGGCTCCTGAGGTTGAGGCCGGAGTAGTTAGAACCGGAACAGCGGAAGCGCCTGTCGTTACGAGTAGCCGTACACTGCTATTTGAGCCTGCCTGGAAGGAGCAGGACGTACCGCTGGAAGCCGAAGCCCCTGCCTATGATTGGCGAATGGTCTTGCTTTGTGAGCCGGAAGATGCTTTGCACGAGCGACTCGAAGCGAGCTTGATTGGAGCTGCGCAGGTGCTTGCCTTTCAATCCGGAAAGAGCCGGGTCGATGAGCGGTTCCAGGCCTATGCTGTTCAGGCCTTTGAGAGCATCCAAAGTATGCTCAAAGACAAGCCGAAGGGAAGAGTACTGGTCCAAATTGTGGTGTGGAACGCCGGGGAAGGGCGGCTCTATTCGGGACTTTCGGGACTGTTGAAGACAGCCCGGCTGGAAAACCCGAAATTCATCGGGCAGCTGATTGAAGTGGATCAGGGAGAACAGGCGGAAGGCATCCTGGCGAAGCTGGAGGACAACAGTCGAAGCCCGATGGATGGCTGGATTCGCTATGAGGAAGGTCAACGGAAAACCGCTTTCTGGAGCAGGCTTGAAACATCTGGGCAAGAAGAGGGGCTTCCATGGAGAGATGGTGGGGTCTATCTGATTACCGGCGGCTCCGGCAGTCTGGGGCTGCTGGTTGCAGAAGAGATTGCCCGACAGACGCGAGCAGCGACCTTCATTTTGACGGGGCGGTCGCCGCTGGACCGAGACAAGCAGACGAGGCTACAGGAGCTGGAGTCTTCAGGAGCCAGCGTGGTGTACAGGCAAGGCGATATCACCGACAGGAAGACGGTTATCGATTTACTGAACAGCATCAAGCAGGAATATGGGCGTGTCCATGGGATCATCCACTGCGCAGGGGTGATTCAAGATAACTTCATCATCAAAAAAACAAGGAAAGAATTTATAGAGGTGCTGGGACCGAAGGTGAGCGGACTGATCCATCTGGATGAGGCGAGTAGCGGTCAGGACCTGGACTTCTTTGTGCTCTTTTCTTCCATATCGGGTAGCCTGGGCAATCCGGGACAGGCTGACTATTCGACCGCCAATGCCTTTATGGATGCATACGCCGAATACCGGAACGCGCTGGTAGGGGCCAAGCAACGGCGGGGACAGACGTTATCCATCCGCTGGCCGCTGTGGAAAGAGGGCGGAATGCGGATCGATGCGGATTCGGAACAGATCATGACGCAAAACATGGGCATTACAGCCATGCAGACTCGGTCGGGAATGAGGGCGTTGTACCAAAGCTTGGCCTCCGGCAAGGAGCAGGTGATGGTCATGGAGGGGGAACCTGAGAAAATTGAGGCCTACCTGGCGAAAGCCGTTTCACAAGCCAGTGTCCGTGCCATTCAGGCAGTACCTAACCAGGCAAGCGTACCTATGCTGGATGCAGGCTTGCTCTACGACAAAACCTTGCATTGTCTCAAGGTGCTGTTTGGAGAGGTAACCCGGCTGAGCGTCGGCAGCATTGAAACCAATGAACCGCTGGAAACCTATGGAATCGACTCGATTATAATTACCCAGCTCAATGCCAAGCTGGCGGGCTTCTTTGGAGAACTGTCCCAGACGCTGTTTTATGAGTACCAAACTTTGCGTGCTTTGACGGAATATTTTGTGGCGGAATACCCGCAGGAATGTATGCAGTGGGCCGGGATGAGCCATGACATGCATTCTGTAGAGGAAATACTTGCGGCACCGTTGTACGCCGAGGAAGAAGCCGTGCCGGCTCCGGTAAAGGCGGAAGCGAAGCCCGTCCAAAGCTTGGTCGGGTCTGCTCCTGCGGAAATGCGTGAACCGATAGCGATCATTGGAATGGCTGGAAAGTATCCCTGGTCCAGGGATATGAACGAATATTGGGAAAATCTAAAAGCAGGGAAGGACTGTGTCACCGAAATCCCGCGTGTCCGCTGGACGCTGGAAGGGTTCTTCCATCCTGATCCACAGGAAGCGGTGGTGAATGCAAAAAGCTACAGCAAATGGGGGAGCTTTATTGAAGGTTTTGCAGAATTCGATCCACTGTTTTTCAATATTTCGCCACGGGAAGCACTCGGTATGGACCCGCAGGAAAGGTTGTTCATTGAAGCCTGCTGGGAAGCACTGGAGGACGCGGGCTATACTAGGGAACAGCTTGCGGTGCGGCATAACCGCCGGGTAGGCGTATTTGCTGGAATTACTAAGACGGGCTACGAACTTTATGGGCCGGAATTATGGAAGAAGGGAGCGCAAATATTTCCCCAAATATCCTTTAGTTCAGTAGCAAATAGGATTTCGTACCTCTTTAATTTGCAAGGGCCAAGCATGCCGATCGATACGATGTGTTCATCCTCGTTGACCGCGATTCATGAAGCCTGTGAGCATCTGTACCGCGGAGAATGCGAAATGGCTATTGCTGGCGGAGTAAATCTGTATCTCCATCCGCTCAGCTATGTCGGACTTTGCGCCAACCACATGCTGTCGATAGACGGGCAGTGCAAGAGCTTCGGCAAAGGAGGCAACGGGTTTGTCCCTGGAGAAGGCGCGGGGGTCGTCCTATTAAAGCCGCTGTCCAAGGCGATCGCTGATGGGGACCTCATCCATGCGGTGATCCGGGGGACGAGTATCAACCATGGAGGCAAGACCAACGGCTATACGGTGCCGAACCCGACAGCCCAAGGGGAACTGATCCGGTCGGCACTGGAGCGAGCGGGGGTCCATGCGCGGACGGTCAGCTATATTGAAGCTCACGGGACAGGTACAGAGCTGGGAGACCCGATTGAAGTGACGGGTCTGACCCAGGCATTCAAGAAGGATACACCGGATACTGGATTCTGCGCCATAGGCTCTGTGAAGTCCAACATCGGACACTTGGAGGCGGCAGCGGGCATCGCCGGGGTTGGGAAAATCATCTTGCAGATGAAAAACCAGACGCTGGTTCCTAGCCTGCATGCCCAAGAATTGAATCCGAACATCCATTTCGGTCAGACGCCGTTCGTCGTCCAGCAGGAGCTGGGGGAATGGAAGCGGCCGGTGGTTGAGATCGATGGAGAGATGCGGGAATATCCGAGGATTGCTGGGATTTCATCGTTTGGAGCGGGAGGCTCCAATGCGCATGTCATCATCGAAGAGTACATTGCGGAAGAGAAGGTGCCGATGAGCGTTACGGCTCAAAAGCCTGCAATCATCGTATTGTCGGCCAAAAATGAAGAACGACTGAAAAAGCAGGCCGAGAGATTGCTAGCTGTTATGCGGGAAGGACAGCTCAGCGAAAGCAGTCTGGCCGATGTGGCATACACGCTGCAGGTGGGACGCGAAGCCATGGAAGAGCGGCTGGCAGTGATTGCAGGGTCTATGCAGGAGCTGGTGGACAAGCTGGAAGGATTCCTGGAAGGACGGGACGGAATCCCTGAGTTGTACCGGGGCCAGGTCAAACGGAATAAGGAGGCGCTGACGGCGCTGATCGAAGATGAAGACATGGAGAAAATGATTGCTGCCTGGATAGGGAAAAGGAAATATTCGAAGGTAGTTGATCTCTGGGTCAAGGGACTGGCGATGGATTGGAACATGCTTTATGGGGATGCCAAGCCGCGGCGAATCAGCCTGCCAGCCTATCCTTTTGCGAGGGAGCGGTACTGGATCACGGATATTAAAACTAAATCGGCTTCCATTGAATCTGCCGATGCTGTAAAGCCAATAGATTCGTTCATTGCCCAAAAGACACTTGCCAAAACGGCAAATGTTTCGGAAATGAATAAGGAAGACATCGCTGCTTCAAATCCCGAAGCTATTCCTTCGTATATCCAAAACATCCAGAGTTATATTTCTGCCAGTGTAAAAATAAAGAAGATGCCAGATCTTTCTTATCTAGCGGCTGCATACGAGACAATGTCCTCGACTACAGTCGACAGCAAAGCTTACTCGGAACAGGACGGAGCGACACGAGGGGCTGAACGGGAATGGAGGCTTACAGATGAAGGAAATGAATGATATCTTATGCAGGCTGTTATGGAGCCATTTGCGCTTGATGGGATTATGTCCATATGCGCAAATGGAAAAGAAAGCTATGATCTCAGATTTTAAAACAAAAACCGCCTTACTGAATTTATACGATCGTTGGCTTGAAGAAAGCATAGAGATTTTGGTACGGAATCAGTATTTGTACTGTAATGGAGAGTCATATAGCGTAGCGGGTACCGCTCCGGTCGATCTGCAGGCTGTATGGAAGGAGTGGGAATGGAAAAAAGGGGCATGGCTGAAAAATCCGGATCTCTCAGCCTGGGTATTTTTGGTGGAATCAACCTTGCGCAAGCTGCCGGAAATTTTAACCGGGAAAATACCAGCCACCGATATCATTTTTCCTAATTCCTCTATGAAACTGGTAGAGGGTATATATAAGAACAGTCCTGCAGCGGATTACTTTAATGAAGTGTTGGGAGATATCGTAGTTTCCTATCTGAATGAGCGGATTAAGCATGACCCGTCGGTACCGATTCGAATCATTGAAATTGGTGCAGGCACTGGAGGTACTAGCGCTTTGGTCTTCCAGAAGCTCGAACCTTATCGGGAGTATATTCAAGAATATTGCTATACCGACAAATCCAGAGCATTTTTATTACATGCACAAAAAGAATACGGTCCGAAAAATCCTTACCTGACTTATCAAATTTTTAATGTGGAAGAGTCGGCTCAGGGACAAGATATTGATACAGGTGGATATGATATTGCGATTGCCACCAATGTATTGCACGCCACACGGAACATTCGCCAAACGTTACGCAATGTCAAAGCGGCGCTGCGAGAAAACGGTCTGATTCTTATAAATGAAATCAGCGGTAACTCTCTGTTAAACCATCTATCCTTTGGCCTTTTAGAGGGATGGTGGCTTTATAATGACCCGGAGCTGCGCATTCCAGGCTCTCCCGGGTTATATCCCGAAAGTTGGCAAAGGGTATTGGAAATGGAGGGTTTCCGGTCCGTTTTCTTCCCTGCTCAGGAAGCGCATGATATAGGTCAACAAATTATTGTGGCGGAAAGCGATGGTATGATTCTGAACAAACAGGAGCCTGAACACTACAAATCTCAAATGAAACAGCGTGACGAAGGAATTCGATCAGATATTGATGTAACAAGCGAGATGGCTGAAGAGTATGTCCAGGAGCTTATCGTAGGGAAGCTGGTAGAGGCTTTAAATGTGGACTTTACTATGATTGATATTCATGAGTCATTCGCAGATTATGGGCTGGACTCCATTCTTGGCGTCAACTTTGTGCAGGCTGTCAATCAGGGGCTGGGGATTCATTTGCAAACTACCGACATCTTCGATTACAGTTCGGTAAAACAACTGACGCTATACATTTTAAGCCAATATGGAGATAAAGTTTCACAAGTCTTGGACCAGAGCGCTAATCCAATAGACAACATGGAAGATGCAAGTCGCGACATCCAAAAACCTAAAGACACGGATCATATTCTTCATCCCGTTGAAACGGCAAATATATCCTTTGAGCAGGACAGACCCAATAAGAAGGATAAAGAGAAAGCTTTAACACCAAGGGAGCCCATTGCGATTATTGGAATGAGCGGGCGGTTTGCTGGATCTGATAATGTACATGAGCTTTGGAATCACCTTAAGAACGGTGACGATTTAGTGGAAGAGGTAACCCGGTGGGATCTTTCGAAATACCAGGAAAAACATGCAAGCTACTGCAATCACGGCAGTTTTTTGGGGGATATTGATAAGTTTGATCCACTTTTTTTCAATATCTCAGGATTGGAAGCGACCTATATGGATCCGCAGCAGCGATTGTTCCTGGAGGAAGCGTGGCATGCTCTGGAAGATGCTGGCTATGCGGGGACAGGGATGGAGGGTCGCCGTTGTGGAGTGTATGTGGGCTGTGCCGAGGGAGATTACCAACAATTGCTGGGTGAAGACCTGCCTCCACAAGCGCTTTGGGGTCATATGGGTTCCGTGATTCCGGCTAGAATCTCCTACTACTTGAATCTTCACGGACCAGCAATAGCTGTAGATACAGCTTGTTCCAGTTCGTTAGTTGCAGTTCATCTGGCCTGCCAAAGCTTATGGACCGGAGAAACGGATATGGCTTTAGCTGGTGGTGTCTATATTCATACGACTCCTCGCTGCTTTTTATATGGTGACCGGGCAGGAATGCTGTCTCGCTCGGGACGCTGCTATACCTTTGATGACAGGGCAGATGGAATGGTTCCGGGAGAGGCGCTTGGCGCGATTGTGCTCAAGCGTCTTCATGAAGCTGTTGCTGATGGAGACCACATCTATGGAGTGATTTCAGGCTCAGCGATCAACCAGGACGGTACCACGAATGGACTTACTGCGCCAAGCCAGAAATCTCAGGAGCGACTCGAGCAAAATGTATACGATACATTTCATATCCACCCAGAGCAAATCCAGATGGTCGAAGCACATGGAACTGGCACCAAATTGGGAGATCCCATTGAATATCAGGCACTGACTCGAACCTTTAGAAAGTATACCGACAAGAAGGAATATTGCGCCATAGGGTCCATTAAGACGAATATTGGCCATACGCAAATTGCGGCAGGAATTACGGGAATGATCAAACTGTTATTGTCATTAAAGAATAAGCAAATTCCTCCTACACTTCATTTCCGGTCGGGCAATTCAAATATTCAGTTTGCGGATAGTCCTTTTTATGTCAATACGTATCTGCAGGACTGGGAGGTTGAGCCTGGAGCCAGACGCTGTGCTGCGGTCAGCTCCTTTGGTGCCAGCGGTACGAATGCTCATATGGTTATAGAAGAGGCTCCACAGACGGAACGGAGACATTCCGAAAAGCCAGGTTATTTCATTCCGCTGTCGGCACGGACTTCAAAACAATTGCGCCAGCAGGTAGAGCAACTGCTTGCTTATTGTGAACAGGAGCCTAAGGCGGATTGCGGTAATATGAGTTATACATTATTGCTTGGGAGAAAGCACTGTAATCATCGTCTTGCCTGTGTTGCCCGTAATCAAGGCGAGCTTGTTATGTCCCTTAAAAAGTGGCTGGAAAAAGGCAGTGCTTCTCAAGTTTATCATTCTGAACTGCACGAAAAAGATCAACGCATACAAACATCTTTGAAAAGATACGGGGATGAATGTATTTACAATTGTCAAAACGCAAGCGATACCCGCGAGTATTTGGAGCTTTTGACTACGATTGCAGATTTGTATGTTCAGGGATATTCGTTAGACTTTGAGTGTTTGTTTTCAAATGAACAGTACTCTAGGATTCCGTTGCCAACTTATCCTTTTGCAAAAGAGCAGTATTGGGCGCCTAGGAGTGAGGACAAAATTACAGGCGGCAGAGCGGCAGAGCGTGAACCAAAATTTACGGTCGCCAGAGCTGCGGAAGCGCCTGCCGTTACGAGTAGCCGTACACTGCTATTTGAACCTACATGGAAAAAGAAGAATGTACCGCTGGAAGCCGAAGTCCCTGCCTATGATCGGCGAATGGTCTTGCTTTGTGAGCCAGACGAAGCTTTGCACGAGCGACTCGAAGCGAGTTTGAACGGAGCTGTGCAGGTGCTTGCCTTTCAATCCGGGAAGAGCCGGGTTGATGAACGGTTCCAGGCCTATGCTATTCAGGCCTTTGAGAGCATCCAGAGCATACTCAAAGACAAGTCTGAGGGGAGGGTGCTGGTCCAAATTTTGGTGCGGAACGCCGGGGAAGAACGGCTCTTTTCGGGACTTTCGGGACTGTTGAAGACAGCCCGGCTGGAAAACCCGAAATTCATCGGGCAGCTGATCGAAGTGGATCAGGGAGAACGGGCGGAAGGCATCCTGGCGAAGCTGGAGGACAACAGCCGTAGCCCGATGAATAGCTGGATTCGCTATGAGAACGAACAACGGACAATCGCTTGCTGGAGCAGGCTTGAAACATCTGGGCAAGAAGAGGGGCTTCCATGGAGAGATGGTGGGGTCTATCTGATTACCGGCGGCTCCGGCAGTCTGGGGCTGCTGGTTGCAGAAGAGATTGCCCGGCAGACGCAAGCAGCGACCTGTATTTTGACGGGGCGGTCGCCGCTGGACCGAGACAAGCAGACGAGGCTACAGGAGCTGGAGTCTTTAGGAGCCAGCGTGGTGTACAGGCAAGCGGATATCACCCATAGAAACACCGTTATCGATTTATTGAACAGCATTCAGCAGGAATTTGGACGTGTTCATGGGATTATCCACTGTGCAGGGGTGATTCACGATAATTTCATCATTAAAAAAACTAGTGAAGAATTTATGGAGGTGCTGGGACCGAAGGTAAGCGGACTGGTCCATCTGGATGAGGCAAGCGGTGGCCAGAACCTGGACTTCTTTGTGCTCTTTTCTTCCATATCGGGTAGCCTGGGCAATCCGGGACAGGCTGACTATTCGACCGCCAATGCCTTTATGGATGCTTACGCCGAATACCGGAATGCCCTGGTAGGGGCCAAGCAACGGCGGGGACAGACGTTATCCATCCGTTGGCCACTATGGAAAGAGGGCGGAATGCGGATTGATGCGGACACGGAACAGATCATGACGCAAAACATGGGTATTACTGCCATGCAGACCTGGTCGGGAATGAGGGCGTTGTACCAAAGCTTGGCCTCTGGCAAGAAGCAGGTGATGGTCATGGAAGGAGAACCTGAGAAAATTGAGGCCTACCTGGCAAAAGCTGTTTCACAGCCCGATGTCCATGCTATCCAGGCAGCTGTCCCTAGCCAGGCAACTGCACCTAAGCTGGATTCGAACTTGCTCTACGATAAAACCTTATATCGACTCAAGGTGCTATTGGGAGAGGTGACTCGGCTGAGCGTCAGCAGCATCGAAGCCCATGAGCCGCTGGAGAGGTATGGAATCGACTCGATCATGATTACCCAGCTCAATGCCAAGTTGGCGGGCTTCTTTGGAGAGCTGTCCCAGACGCTGTTTTATGAGTACCAGACCTTGCGCGCCTTGACGGAATATTTTGTAGCGGAATATCCGCAGGAGTGCATGCAGTGGACCGGGATGAGCCATGACATACAGCCTGTGGAGGAAACACTTGCGGCACCGCTGTATGTCGAAGAAGAAGCCGTGCCATCTGCGGCAAAGGCGGCAGCGAAGCCCGTTCGAAGCTTGGCCGGGTCTGCCCCTGCGGAAATGCGTGAACCAATAGCGATCATTGGGATGGCTGGAAAGTATCCCTGGTCCAGGGACATGAACGAATATTGGGAAAATCTAAAAGCAGGGAAGGACTGTGTCACCGAAATCCCGCGTGAGCGTTGGACGATGGAAGGGTTCTTCGATCCTGATTCACAGGAAGCGGTGGCGAATGGAAAAAGCTACAGCAAGTGGGGGGGCTTTATCGAAGGATTTGCGGATTTCGATCCGCGCTTTTTCAATATTGCGCCACGGGAAGCACTTGGTATGGACCCGCAGGAAAGGCTGTTCATTGAAGCTTGCTGGGAAGCGTTGGAGGACGCGGGCTACACCCGGGAACAGCTTGCGGTGCGGCATAACCGCCGGGTAGGCGTATTTGCCGGAATTACCAAAACGGGCTTTGATCTATACGGACTTGATTTATGGAGAAAAGGAACACAAATATACCCTCACACATCCTTTAGTTCAGTGGCTAACAGGATTTCGTACCTCTTTAATTTGCAAGGGCCAAGCATGCCGATCGACACGATGTGTTCGTCTTCGTTGACCGCGATTCATGAAGCCTGTGAGCATCTGTACCGTGGAGAATGCGAAATGGCTATTGCTGGCGGAGTAAATCTGTATCTCCATCCGCTCAGCTATGTCGGACTTTGCGCCAACCACATGCTGTCGATAGACGGGCAGTGCAAGAGCTTCGGCAAAGGAGGCAACGGGTTTGTCCCTGGAGAAGGCGCGGGGGTTGTCCTATTAAAGCCGCTGTCCAAGGCGATCGCTGATGGGGACCTCATCCATGCGGTGATCCGGGGGACGAGTATCAACCATGGAGGCAAGACCAACGGCTATACGGTGCCGAACCCGACAGCCCAAGGGGAACTGATCCGGTCGGCACTGGAGCGAGCGGGGGTCCATGCGCGGACGGTCAGCTATATTGAAGCCCACGGGACAGGTACAGAGCTGGGAGACCCGATTGAAGTGACGGGTCTGACTCAGGCATTCAGGAAGGATACACCGGATACGGGATTCTGCGCCATAGGCTCTGTGAAGTCCAACATCGGGCACTTAGAGGCGGCAGCGGGCATCGCCGGGGTTGGGAAAATCATCTTGCAGATGAAAAACCAGACGCTGGTTCCCAGCCTGCATGCCCAAGAATTGAATCCGAACATCCATTTCGGTCAGACGCCGTTCGTCGTCCAGCAGGAGCTGGGGGAATGGAAGCGGCCGGTGGTTGAGATCGATGGAGAGACGCGGGAATATCCGAGGATTGCTGGGATTTCATCGTTTGGAGCGGGAGGCTCCAATGCACATGTCATCATCGAAGAGTACATTGCGGAAGAGAAGGTGCCGATGAGCGTTACGGCTCAAAAGCCTGCAATCATCGTATTGTCGGCCAGAAATGAAGAACGACTGAAAAAGCAGACCGAGAGATTGCTAGCTGTTATGCGGGAAGGACAGCTAAGCGAAAGCAGTCTGGCCGATGTGGCATACACGCTGCAGGTGGGACGCGAGGCCATGGAAGAGCGGCTGGCAGTGATTGCAGGGTCTATGCAGGAGCTGGTGGACAAGTTGGAAGGATTCGTGGAAGGACGGGACGGAATCCCTGAGTTGTACCGGGGTCAGGTCAAACGGAATAAGGAGGCGCTGACGGCGCTGGTAGAAGATGAAGACATGGACAAAACGATCGCTGCCTGGATAGGGAAAAGGAAATATTCGAAGGTAGTTGATCTTTGGGTCAAGGGATTGTCGATGGATTGGGACATGCTTTATGGGGATGCCAAGCCGCGGCGAATCAGCCTGCCGGCCTATCCTTTTGCGAGGGAGCGGTACTGGATAACGGATATTATGAGTCCATCTGTAGAAAGAGTCTCTTCTGTAGAAAGAGCTGTTACGGAAGCTCAGGAAAAGGCAATTCCCGGCCAGACTCATGCGATGCAGCCAACAGCCCTAATACAACCCGTTTTTTTGAATAGTTCTGAAAAACCAAGCGCCATATCCTTACCGAATTTGTTGGACCGTCAGCCGCACCTAAGCAAGTCTGCCAACCAGGAGGGGACGACGATCATGTTAACTTCACTGGAGGAGACATCGCACACATTAGAGGATGAGAAGAAGACGGAAGCGCTGTCGTCTGTTCCATCTGCAATATCGGCGGAAATATTGCAGGAGGAGCTGACAACAAGCCTGGCGCAGGCTTTATATATAGATCGGAGCGATATCGATTCGGATAGAAATTTTGTTGATCTTGGATTGGATTCCATTATAGGCGTAGAGTGGGTTCGTAGCATTAATAAGCATTACAATACAGCCATAACAGCAACAAAAGTCTACGATTATCCAACCATCCGGGATTTTAGCAAATTTGTAGAGAAGGAATTGTTTAGCAAATCAATTGCGCCATTCTCTGCCCAGTCTATTTCGGATCATTCTCCAGCAGAGTATTCACTGTCATCCGTTGCATTAGAGCCAGAGAAATCGCCAGAGTCTTCCATTCAGGTGAATTTGATGCCGATTTCGTTTGAAAAGCAGGCGCAGGCCAGCATGGCTGAGTGCAGCGCCTCTGCAGAGCTGTTACAGGAAGAACTGACGGTAAGCCTGGCTGAGGCTTTGTATATGGAACGGAGCGAGATTGAGGCGGATAAAAACTTTATAGATACCGGACTAGATTCCATTATAGGCGTAGAGTGGGTTCGAAACATTAATAAACGATATGGTACATCTATAGCAGCGACCAAGGTCTACGACTATCCGACCATTCGCCAATTCGCTACATTTTTGGCACAAGAAATCAATAAGCGTGGAGGAAGCTCCAATCAACAGTCCTTGAGCACAGTCCCGGACATGGACAAACCTATTGCGAAAGTCCATTCGAAGGGACCTGACACGCTGCATTGCTCTCCAAGGCTATCGCCTAAGGAGGATTCCGAGCCATTCCACCTGGTAAAGGTAGCAGAAGATTCATCGCCTATGCCTTCGGAAAATAAAGAATTAATTGCAATTGTCGGGATTTCGGGAAGATATCCTGGTGCGGAAGATGTGCAGCAATATTGGGATAATCTCGCTCTAGGCAAAAATTCCATTATTGAAATCCCGAAGGACCGTTGGGATGTAAGCCAATATTATGATCCTCGTCCAGCGCAAGAGGGGAAAATCAATTGCAAGTGGCTGGGTGTTTTAGAGGATATGGAATATTTTGATCCGTTATTTTTCAATATTTCTCCTACCGAGGCGGAAGGGATGGATCCCCAGCAACGCATTTTTATGCAGGAAGCATATAAGGCAATTGAGGATGCAGGCTATAGTGGCTCACAGTTGGGAAATAAAAAATGCGGGGTTTACCTTGGAATTTTAAATAATGAATATAGTATGCTGCGGTACAAGCATCAAGCGCAGTTCACCAATACTACTGGGAACAGCAACGCTATTGCAGCGGCTCGCATCTCTTATTTCCTCAATCTGAAAGGTCCAGCCATATCCGTAGATACGGCATGCTCCTCATCGCTGGTGGCAACCCATCTGGCATGCCAAGCGTTATCTAACGGAGAGATAGAAATGGCGTTGGTTGGCGGGGTGTCGTTATATCTGACTCCTGAATCATATGTAGGCATGTCTGCATCTGGAATGTTGTCGCCAGATGGCCGCTGTAAAACGTTTGACAATAGCGCCAACGGCTTTGTTCCGGGGGAAGGAGTAGGGGCGCTAGTTCTGAAGCGGCTGAAGGATGCTGAAGCTGATCGGGATCATATATACGGAGTTATTATCGGGTCCGGAATCAATCAAGATGGAAAAACCAACGGGATTACCGCTCCAAGCACAAACAGCCAAATTGAGCTGGAGCGGGAAATATACAACAAATATCAGATTGAGCCTGAAAGCATTAGCTATGTTGAAATGCATGGGACAGGAACCAAGCTGGGCGACCCTATTGAATTGGAAGCTTTATCAACCGCCTTTAAAGAGAAAACCGATCAGAAGAACTACTGTGCCATAGGTTCGGTAAAAAGCAATATCGGGCATACTTCTGCAGCAGCGGGCATAGCAAGCGTGCAAAAGGTGTTGCTATGCATGAAGCATAGAAAACTAGTACCGACACTGAATTTCAAGAACCCGAATGAGCATTTTGATTTTGATAATTCTCCTTTTTATGTCAATACAGAATTGAACGCCTGGGAACCTTCCCACGGGAACAAAAGGCGCGCCGCTGTGAGCTCTTTCGGATTTAGCGGTACGAACGCCCATCTTATTATTGAAGAATATCGCCCCGGGACTGGAACATCTGCGACATCACCAGCCGCCTCCGATATTCATAATCCCGTTCTCTTCGTTTTGTCTGCTAAAGGTGAAAAGCAACTAAAAACGTATGCCGAAAGAATGAGGAGCTTTATTGCATCCCGGGAAAATCTTAACCTCACGGATATGGGGTATACGCTGCAAGTGAGCCGCGAGCCGATGGATTACCGGCTGGCTTTTGTGGCAGATTCAAAAGAGGCATTGCTAAAAGCGCTCGAAGGATTTGCGAATCATGATCTGCTTTCTGGCGTCCTAACGGCGCAGGTGAAAAAGAGCAAAGGCGGGATTGTGATGTTTGAGGCGGATGAAGATGCCAAATCGTTGTTTGAAACCTGGATCAAGAAGAGAAAACTGAAAAAAATAGCGGAGTTGTGGGTAAAGGGGCTAACTATTGACTGGAACAAGCTGTATGGGGACATCAAACCTTACCGGATCAGTCTACCTACCTATCCTTTTGCGAGAGAACGCTGCTGGGCGCCTGAGCTTGACAGCAAGGCAGGCAAAGGCATGACTTCTGTCATTGCTGCTTCGCTCCATCCTTTACTGCATCAAAACACCTCCGATTTCTCGGAGCAGCGGTTCAGTTCGACTTTTACAGGCCAGGAGTTTTTCTTGAAGGATCATGTGGTGAATGGACGCAAGGTTCTATCCGGGGCTGCTTGCCTTGAAATGGTCCGGGCGGCCGTGGATCATGCAACAGGTCCTGATGAGGGCGGGCCAACCGGAATTTGCCTTAAAAACGTGGTTTGGGCACGGCCTATTATCGTAGAAGATGGGCCACTACAGCTACACATCGGACTTTTCCTGGATGATCATCAAGAGATTTCCTATGAAATATATGGGGAGAGCGCAGAAGCTGATGCAGGGATTGTGATATATAGCTACGGCAGTGCTACACGAAGATTGGCTGCGGAGGTCCCAGCACTGAATATTAAAGACTTGCAGAATGTATGCAGTCGGAACTTCGACCCCACACAATTGTATGGAGTTTTCAGGGATATGGGAATTGATTATGGCCCTGGACATCAAGGGATTGAGATGGTGTATGCGGGAGAGGGTCAAGTGCTGGCTAAGTTATGCTTGCCGGCTTCCATTTCTGATAACCAAAGCCAATTTGTCCTACATCCAAGTATGATAGATTCGGCCTTGCAGGCAACCATAGGCTTGACGCTGGGGTCTGGCGAGATCAAACCTTCTCTGCCTTACGCCATTCAAGAAGTTGAAATTATAAAAAATTGCAGCTCCATCATGTGGGCGTTGATTCGCTACAATGCAGACGGTCTAGCTGAGGAAAAGGCACAGAAGCTGGATATTGACCTGAGCGACGAGACCGGAGCCATCTGTGTCAGGATAAAAGGATATTCATCAAGAATTCTGAATAGGGACTCGATTTCTTCGGATGTTCAGTCAAATTCCAGTAACTTGATGCTTGAACCCGTATGGAAAGAGCAAGGGATTGCTCTAGTGGCCGAAAGGCCTGTATATGATCGCCATGTCGTGTTACTCTGCCAGCCGTCCGGGATTTCCCGTGAACAAGTTGAAGCTCGAATGGACGGCGTGCAATGCATTGTACTGCAACCCGACCGAAACGGAATCGCGGAACAGTTCCAGCGTTACGCCGTCCAGGTGGTTGAAGAGATTAAAAGCATTTTCAGGGAAAAACCCAATGGTAAGGTGCTGATCCAGATTGCCATAAGCGGACAGGAGGAGGAGCAGCTTTTCTCGGGACTTTCCGGTCTTTTAAAAACGGCCCGGCTTGAGCATTCAAAACTGGTAGGTCAGTTAATAGAATTGGGACAGGATGAGGACTGGGGAGCAATCATAGACATTTTAAAAGAAAACAGCCGTAGCCTCGAGGATATCCAGATTCGGTACGAGAAAGGCACACGGTGGGTTTCCTGTTGGAACGAAGTTCACATCTTTCAGGAAGCAGCGGGTAACCCGTGGAAGGATGGCGGAGTGTACCTGATTACCGGCGGTGCTGGTGGATTGGGACTCATTTTTGCCAAAGAGATTACGGATAAAGTCCATAAAGCCGTCTTGATTTTAACGGGGCGTTCCGCGCTGGATGAGGGCAAACGGGCTGAGATAAAGAAAATGGAGGCATTAGGGGCACGAATAATATACAGACAGGTCGATGTGACTCAGGAGCAGGCGGTGACCGATTTAATCCAGGAAATTCAGGAGGAATTCGGAAACATCAATGGCATCATTCACAGTGCAGGAGTCATTCGTGACAACCGCATACTCCAAAAAAATAGCGAGGAAATGCTGGAGGTTCTCGCACCCAAAGTAATAGGGACAGTGAATCTGGATCAGGCAAGCAAGAACCTGCCGCTTGATTTCTTTGTTCTATTTTCGTCTGTAGCCGGAGGATTAGGTAATCAGGGACAGGCCGACTATTCTGCAGCTAATGCGTTTATGGATGCTTATGCCGGATACCGGAACACTCTGATAGCATCAAAGCAGCGCCAGGGTCAAACGCTATCCATCAATTGGCCGCTATGGAAAGAGGGCGGGATGCGTATTGATGAGGAAACGGAGAAGCTGGTAAGGCAGCGTACAGGCATGAGCGGCATGTCAACCTCTTCCGGCATTCAGGCCTTGTATCGTGGCATGATCGCGGGCGTTGATCAGGTTATGGTGATGGAAGGCAATCTCGCAAAAATGAAGAAAACCATGGGTTTAATCACGACTCCAGAGATTAGGCAGCCTGAAAAGATGACGGGAATTTCAGATGCTTCCCCTGAAAGCAATGCCGTACCGGATCTGCTGGACAAGGTACAGGCCGCTATGATACAGGCCGTGTCAAAATTGCTGAAAGTCAAACTTGAAGATATTGATGAACATGTAGAACTGAGTGAGTATGGCTTCGATTCCATCCTACTTACACAATTTACCAATAACATCAATCACTTATACCAGCTTGAACTGACGCCGGACATATTTTTTGAATACACAACGATTCATGACTTCACCAGGTATTTGGTGGACGAATATGATGCCGTGCTTGGCGAGCAGTTTGCCGTGAATGCCCGGACTGAGCCTGCTGTCCAGGCCGTGGAGGATGATAGGGAAGACAGTACCCACGTTAGACGGCAGCGTTTCCGGTTTGCAGGCGGGAATGTGTTGTCCATGCCGCAACAGACTCAGGCTGTTCCTGAACCCATTGCCATTGTGGGAATGAGCGGTGTATTTCCCATGGCTCGGGATGTGGATGAGTTTTGGAAAAATCTTGAGGAAGGCAGGGACTGTATCACTGAAATCCCTGAAGATCGCTGGGATTGGAAGACGTATTACGGTGACCCTGAGCAGGAGGCCAATAAAACAAACATCAAGTGGGGCGGGTTTATTGACGGGATCTATGAGTTTGACCCGCTATTCTTTGGAATTTCACCACGGGAAGCCGCACTCATGGACCCGCAGCAGCGTCTGTTGATGACCTATATCTGGAAGGCGATTGAAGATGCAGGCATTCAGGCAGGGAGTCTGTCGGGGACCCGCACAGGAATCTTTGTAGGTACCGCGAACAGTGGCTACAGCGGTATGATCTATCAGGGAAATGTGGGTGTTGAGGCGTATTCCTCCAGCGGTATGGCACCGTCTGTTGGGCCCAATCGAATGAGCTATTTCCTTAATATTCATGGTCCGAGCGAGCCTATCGAAACGGCGTGCTCCAGTTCGCTGGTCGCCATTCACCGAGCCGTTAGAGCCATAGAGGATGGAAGCTGTGAGATGGCGATTGCAGGCGGTGTCAATGTGATTATCACACCTGAACTCCATATCAGCTTCAACAAAGCAGGGATGCTGTGTGAGGACGGTCGGTGCAAAACCTTCTCCGATAAGGCTAATGGCTACGTGCGTGGTGAAGGGGCTGGCATGCTTTTCCTGAAAAAGCTGAAGGATGCAGAGAAGGATGGAGACCATATTTATGGTGTAATTCGGGGTACTGCCGTCAATCACGGAGGCCGGGCCAATTCCCTGACAGCGCCTAATCCGAGGGCTCAGGCGGATGTGTTGGTAAATGCATATACAAAGGCCGGAATCGATCCAAGGACTGTCTCTTACATTGAGGCCCACGGGACAGGCACCGAGCTGGGCGATCCGATTGAAATTAACGGACTGAAAGCAGCTTTCAAAGAGCTTTATGAGAATACAGAGGGACCCGGGATCACAGAATCCCATTGCGGATTGGGCTCGGTGAAGACCAATATCGGACATCTGGAACTGGCTTCTGGAATCGCGGGCGTCATAAAAGTACTGCTTCAGTTAAAGCATAAAAAGCTGGTCAAAAGCCTTCATTGCGAGGCAATTAATCCCTATATAAAACTTGAAGGTAGTCCGTTCTATATCGTTCAGGAGGCGCGGGAGTGGAAGTCACAGCGGGATACTCAAGGGAAAAATATTCCTCGGAGAACGGGTGTTAGCTCCTTTGGATTCGGGGGTGCCAATGCCCATTTGATAATCGAAGAATATATTCCTGGAAAGCAGGAGCAGAATTCTATTACCCTTACCACCCCAAAATCGGCTATTGTGGTGCTGTCAGCCAAGAGTGAAGGGCAACTGAAAGAGCAGGCGCAGCTATTACTAGCTGCAATCGGGGAGCATCCGTTCACAGACAGTAGTCTGGTAGATATAGCGTATACCCTTCAGGTGGGGCGCGAAGCGATGGAAGAACGTTTGGCCTTCGTTGCAGGCTCTCTCCGGGAGCTTGAAGAGAAATTGAAAGGATTTGTGGAAGGCCGGGATGGTATCCACGGCTTACACGTGGGACACGCCAAACGCCATAAAGAAGAAAATAGAGCTCGTGAAGACGGAGAGGGTGCGGGCACGACGATTGATGTTTTGGTTAGCGAAGGCAGCTATGGCAAAATCGCAGACCTTTGGGTAAAAGGAGTCGTTATTGACTGGGCCCTGTTGTACGGAGAGGCTAAACCAAACCGTATCAGTCTGCCAACCTATCCCTTTGCCAAAGAACGATATTGTATAACCGATATCAATAAACGGACGGGAGCAAGCGGTGTTGTGTTGGAACGGGAGACAGCAGTCGGCATTCATCCCTTACTTCAGCGTAATACGTCCGATATTTATGGATTGCAGTTCAGCTCCACTTTTACGGGGAAGGAATTTTTCCTGTATGACCATGTGATAAGGGGGCAGAAGCTCTTGCCTGGAGTGGCCTACCTTGAAATGGCGCGGGCGGCAGTAGAGCAGGTCGCAGGATCTCCAGAAGACAAGTGGACGTCCATCCGGTTAAAAGATGTGGATTGGATCCGTCCAGTTGTGGTTGGGGAGGAGTCGGTTGATGTCAGTATTGGGCTCTATCCGCAAGATGGCGGGGAGATCGCCTATGAAATTTACAGCAAGTCTGGAGCAACGGAGCCCGAGCTGGTGGTGCATAGTGAAGGCAGGGCAGTAATTGTTCCGGTGGCAGAGGTCCCTGCTTTAGATATTAAAACCTTGCTGGAGCAGTGCAGTCTGGGCTCCGTTTCATCCCGTCAGTGCTATGAGGCGTTTGCGGCGATGCGAATTTCCTATGGGCCGGGACATCAGGGAATTGAGAAAATATATATTGGGGTGGGTCAAGCGCTTGCCAAGTTGTCCTTGCCTTCTTCCGTTTACCATACGATGGAACGTTTTGTGATGCACCCCAGTTTGATGGATTCCTCTCTTCAGGCGACGATAGGCTTGATTATGAGTGCAGGTGATCGCAAAGCTTCCATTAAGCCAGCTTTACCATTTGCATTGGAAGAGTTAGAGGTATTTAACAAATGTACATCAGAGATGTGGGCCTGGATTCGTAATAGTGAAGACAGCAGGCAAGATGGCCCGCTGCAAAAGTTAGATATCGATTTGTGTGACGAGCAGGGGAATGTTTGTGTGAGGATGAAGGGATTCTTATCACGAGTTGCTGAGGGAGGAACAGGGGGTCCAGATGAATGGACTGCACCTGAGACTTTGATGCTTGAGCCTGTGTGGGAAGAACAAGCGATTGCTCTGGAAGGAACAACACCTGACTATCAACAGCATCTGGTAATTTTATGCGAACCGGGATATATTTCCGGGGAAATTATTGAATCGCAGATGAACGGGGTGCAGTGCCTCGTTCTCCAATCCGAAGAGAAGAGCATTGATGCACGGTTTAGGACTTATGCGACACAGGTGTTTGCGGCAATTCAACATATTCTTAAAACGGAATCCAAAGGCAAAACATTGGTTCAGCTTGTCGTTCCGGTGCAGGATCACCAACAGGTATTCTCGGGACTTTCCGGACTCTTAAAAACGGCATGGCTGGAGAATCCAGCACTGGTTGGCCAACTGATAGAAATGGATGTGGAGCAGAATTCAGCAGGTATGATAAATATCCTGCAAGAAAACAGTCGCAGTTCTATAGAACCACATATTCGCTATCAATCAGGTAGACGGCATGTTGCCGTATGGACGGAAATTAAAGCCTACGGGGAAGCGATTAGCATTCCGTGGAAGGACAGGGGAGTATATTTGATTACCGGCGGAACCGGAAGTCTCGGTTTGATTTTTGCCGAAGAAATTACACGACAGGCCAGAGATACTACTTTAATTCTTGTTGGACGCTCCCCGCTTCGTGGTGACACCAAAGCAAGGATTGAGGAGATAGAGGCTTTAGGTGCAAGAGTAGTATTCCGACAAGCCGATGTCGCCGATAAAAGGGCGGTTGAAGTTTTGATTCGGGATATTCAGGAAGAGTTTGGGAAGCTGGACGGAATTGTGCACAGCGCAGGAATAGTTAGCGATAATTTCATTATTAAAAAAACACGGGAGGAATTGCAAAACGTTTTGGCACCAAAGGTTACGGGATTGGTGAATCTAGATCAGGCTTGCAAGGAAATCCCGCTGGACTTCTTCATCCTTTTTTCATCCGTTGCAGGGAGCCTCGGGAATATAGGGCAGGCTGACTATGCTGCTGCCAATGCCTTTATGGACGCCTATGCCAAGTACCGTAATACGCTGGTAGAGCGAGAACAACGCCAGGGGCGGACGATTTCAGTCAATTGGCCACTCTGGAAAGAAGGCGGAATGCGTATTGATGGAGAAACAGAAAAGATCATGGAAGGGATGGGGATGTTTGCAATGGAGACTGGTGCAGGAATTCGGGCTTTGTATCAGAGCCTGGCTTCCGAAAAGAATCAAGTCATGGTGTTGGAAGGGCATGCCAGTCAGCTAAGAGAAACGCTCTTGCAGCAACCGTCCCTGAATCGGGCTGGAGATGCCTCCTCTATGATAAGGGAAAGCGAGGTAGATTCGGTTATCGGACATGACCAGCTTGCCGAAAAAGCGGCAAATTATTTAAAGCAATTGCTCGCTACATCCATCAGGCTGCCAGCAAGGCAGATTGAAACCGATGCCCCTATGGAGAAGTATGGCATCGATTCCATTATGATTAAACAGCTAACCCGTGAGTTGGAGAAAACATTTGGAACACTGCCCAAAACTTTATTTTTTGAATACCAGAATATCCGGGAATTGACTCAATATTTCCTTAAAGTCCACCAGAAGCAGCTGATTAAATTGCTTGGAATCGAGACGGAGGTCAACGCTGCGAAAGAATTCAAGCCTTCTACGATGGAAAACGACCCGGGAAGGTCACTTTCTGATAATCGGAAGCAATCGCGTTTCATGCCAGTTCAGGCAAGTTTCCAACCGCAACCGGAAAGAGCAGGCGGATCGGAGGAAATTGCCATTATCGGTTTGTCAGGCATGTATCCCGATGCAGAAAACATTCGGGAATTCTGGAACAATCTGCGCGATGGGAAGGATTGTATTACGGAAATTCCCAAAGATCGCTGGGATCACAGCATGCACTTTGACGAGGACCAGAACCAGTCCGGAAAAGCTTACAGCAAGTGGGGAGGCTTTATCAAGGGTGTGGATCAGTTTGACCCCATGTTTTTCAATATCTCTCCTAGAGAAGCACAGATAATCGATCCTCAGGAGCGTCTATTCCTGAAATGCGTCTACGAAACGATAGAGGATGCAGGCTATACCCGGGAAGCGCTTGGACTGGAGCGGGGCCTTGGGCAGGATAGGAATGTGGGTGTTTTTGTCGGGGTCATGTATGAAGAATACCAGCTTTATGGGGCACAGGAACAAGCTAGGGGCAGAATGATTGCCGTTCCTGGCAATCCAGCTTCCATCGCAAACCGGGTATCTTATTTCTGTAACTTCCACGGTCCGAGCATGGCTGTGGACACCATGTGCTCTTCTTCATTGACGACCATTCATCTGGCCTGCCAAAGCTTGCAACAAGGCGAGTGTGAGCTTGCCATTGCTGGCGGCGTGAATGTATCCATTCATCCGAACAAATACCTGATGCTTGGGCAAGGCAGGTTTGTATCGAGTAAAGGACGGTGCGAAAGCTTTGGACAAGGCGGAGATGGATATGTGCCGGGAGAAGGCGTAGGAGCCGTACTTCTCAAACCACTGGCCAAAGCTATTGCAGATGGCGACCATATATATGGGGTCGTAAAAGGGACCTCGGTGAATCATGGAGGGAAGACAAACGGATTCTCCGTTCCGAATCCGAATGCGCAGGCCAGTGTAATTGGAAGGGCCTTTAAGAAAGCAGGAGTTAACCCCAGAACCATTAGTTACATCGAAGCGCATGGCACCGGGACATCTTTAGGTGACCCTATTGAAATCGCCGGATTGCAAAAAGTGTTCCAGGAATATACGGAGGATAAGCAATTTTGCGCAATCGGATCGGCAAAATCAAATATTGGGCATTGTGAGAGCGCGGCTGGGATTGCCGGAGTTACAAAGGTGCTCCTTCAGCTCAAATACGGACAAATCGTGCCTTCATTGCATTCAAAAACACTAAACCCGAATATCGATTTTAGCGATAGTCCTTTTATAGTTCAGCAGGAGCTGGGAGAGTGGAAAAGACCCGTCGTCACAATGAATGGGAAGACAGTTGAATACCCAAGAGTGGCAGGTATTTCCTCCTTTGGCGCCGGAGGCTCCAACGCACATGTGCTCATTGAGGAATATATCCCTGAGGAGCAGGAGACTAGACAAGTTACCATTCCACTGCAAAATCCTTTAATGATCGTGCTGTCGGCGAGGAATAAAGATCGACTGGATGAACAGGTGCAAAGACTGCTTGCTGAACTCAAAGAGCCGGAATACTCGCAAACCAGCCTGGAGGATATAGCATTTACTCTGCAGGTGGGACGGGAAGCCATGGAAGAACGGTTAGCAGTCATAGTTAAGTCTACCCGTGAGCTTACAGAAAAGCTGGAGAGTTTTTTAGCTGGGAATGAGGATATTGACGGGCTGTATTTGGGTCAGGCAAAGAAGAATAAAGACATCCTAGCTGTTCTTGAGGCAGACGAAGACATGGCAAAAATGGTGGATAGTTGGATAAGTAAGGGTAAGTATACAAAGCTGGCGGAGCTTTGGGTGAAGGGGCTGCTCTTCGATTGGACTAGACTTTATGAGAATACCAGCCCTCGTCGGATTAGTCTGCCAACTTATCCATTCGCCAAGGAGAGCTATTGGATCTTCGCGCGTGGGGGCGAATCCCGGGACGTCGAGGCGGAAACTCCTGTAGTCGATGTGTCGGTACAAGAGTTCGTTTCCAGCCCTCCTGCAGTTAACCATAGCAACGATAATATGCAGAGACAGACTTTGGCGAAAGTACCTGAAAAACCGCAGGGCATTTTGCTAAGCTCCGTTTCCAACATCCAGATGGTAGCAGATAAGCCAGAAAAGTCAGCCGTGCTGGCAGAATCCAAGCCTGCCCCGCCGCAACCTGAGGCCAAGCCTTCTTCGCCGCCGCCCGTTGTTGCCAGGGATGAGGCAAAGTGGTCGACATATGCGCCAACGGCTGTACGGGTAGAAACATTGGAGAAGGAACTGGTAGAAAGTCTTGCGAAATCCTTGAGTATGAATGAAAAGGATATTGGCCGGGATGATCAATTTATTGATATGGGACTGGACTCCATTATAGGTGTAGAGTGGGTGCAGGCTGTGAATAAACGTTTTGGAACAGCTATTCCAGCAACCAGGGTGTACGACTATCCTAACATTAAGGAATTCTCCAAATTTTTGGCAAATGAATTGAACAAGTCGGCGGGAGATACAAACCAGGCTCCTACAGAGCCGAACCCTAAGCAGCCCATGCAAGCCTTGTTACAGAAAGTACTGCAGGGTGAGTTAGATTTTGAACAGGCCGACCAGTTATTCAACCAATTACACTCGTAGACAGCCAACACGATATTTGTCCTATTTCATACAGCTAGGAGGACATGTTTATGGATTCAAAAGATATTTTTCGTGCAGTGCAAGCAGGGGAAATAAATTATGAAGATGCTGAAAAACAATTGCTTCAATTTATTGACGAGCGCCCGGATGAATCATTGGAAGCCAGTCCACAGGAATTATCAGAAGGACGGGCTTTCACGTTGCAACCATTGGACAGCTTCCACACGCCGGAGGATGGGCAGGAGATAAGCGCCCCCCAAATAAAGGTACAGTCTGTGGTTGAATTGCAGGAATTTGAGCACGGGATTGTCCTGTTGAAAATGAAGGACACGGAGCACAAAAATACATTTTCCGATGAACTGATCATTGGCCTGAATCAAGCATTCGAAACGGTCCAGGCTAACGAGAATTATAAAGTTGTGATTCTGACGGGATATGACACCTACTTTGCCACAGGAGGCACCCAAGAGGGGTTGCTGGCTATCCATGAGGGAAAGGCGAAATATAGCGATACCAATGTTTACAAGATTGCATTGGATTGCAAGCTACCCGTCATCGCTGCTATGCAGGGACATGGGATTGGTGCTGGCTGGTGCATGGGGATGTTTTGCGATTTTATCGTGATGAGTCGGGAAAGCATCTATACCACTAACTTTATGAAGTACGGCTTTACTCCCGGAGCGGGTTCGACCCTGATTTTCCCTGAGAAATTCGGGGTTAGTATGGCACAGGAAATTCTATTTACAGGTACTAGATATAGTGGTTCGGAACTGGAAACCAAGGGGGTTCCTTTTCCAGTTGTACCGAGGAATGAAGTGGTGCCGTACGCCATGCAGCTGGCAAGAAAACTGTCTGAGTCTCCCAGGGAGTCATTAATTGAGCTGAAAAACCATATGGCCCAATCGATAAGAGAAAAGCTGGCGGCTACTATTGAAAAAGAAATAAAAATGCAGGATAAAACGTTTGTGAATCAGCAAGAGGTTAAAGAACGGATTCAATTCGCCTATGGACAGCTGCCGAATAGCAATGATTCCCACAAACCGGTCAAGCATGCTGATTCTAAAAAAGCTATGCCAGATATGCCGCGCGGTCAGGAACATAAGGAGTCTATCGCAATTATTGGTATGGCAGGGCAATTCCCCGAATCCAGGACTTTGGCTGAATTTTGGGACAATCTGGCTCAGGGCAGGGATTGTATATCGGAAATCCCTTCAACGCGATGGTCAATCGATGAATATTACAATACTGATCCCAAGGCTCAGGGAAAAACCTATAGCAAATGGATGGGTGTTTTGGAGGATGTAGATAAATTTGATCCGTTGTTCTTTAATATATCCCCTGCAGAAGCAGAGATGATGGACCCTCAACAGCGCCTGTTTCTTGAAAGCAGCTGGAAATGCATTGAAGATGCCGGATTAAATCCAGCTTCACTGTCGGAGAGCCGCTGCGGTGTTTTTGTAGGTTGTGCAGCCAGTGATTATGGGAGGTCCATGAGTGGGCAGGGGTTAAATGCGCAGGTTCTTATGGGAGGATCGCCTTCAATTCTATCCGCTCGGATTTCTTATCTGCTAAATTTGAAAGGTCCTTCTTTGGCTATTGATACCGCATGCTCTTCCTCTCTGGTGGCTATTGCTGAAGCCTGCAACAGTCTCCTTTTAGAAACAAGTGACCTTGCTTTGGCAGGCGGAGTTATGATTATGGCTGGTCCGGGGATGCATGTTATGACTAGTAAGGCAGGAATGCTGTCCAAGGATGGACGGTGCTTTACCTTTGATGCCCGTGCAAACGGGTTTGTCCCCGGAGAAGGAGTGGGGGTCATTTTATTAAAACGGCTCTCTGATGCAGTCAGAGACAAGGACTCCATATATGGAGTTATTCGGGGATGGGGAATGAACCAGGATGGAAAAACCAACGGAATAACTGCCCCAAGTGTAAATTCACAAATCTCGCTGGAAAAAGACGTATATCGACGGTTTAACATTCATCCCGAAACCATCTCCATGATCGAGGCCCACGGGACAGGAACAAAGCTGGGTGATCCTATCGAGGTGGAGGGACTTACGGAATCATTCCGATCCTATACAAGCAAGAAGGGCTATTGCGCATTGGGGTCACTGAAAAGCAATATGGGTCATATGATGACTGCGGCCGGAGTGGCTAGTGTGATGAAAGTGCTGCTGGCCATGAAGCACCACCAATTGCCGCCTACCATTCATTTCGAATCCTTAAATGAGCATATTTCTCTGGAGGATAGCCCGTTCTATATTAACACCAGCCTGCAAAGCTGGGAGCCCGAACCGGGAGTACCCCGGCGTGCGGGCGTAAGTTCCTTCGGATTTAGCGGCACTAACGCTCATATGGTTATTGAAGAATATGTTCCTGTAGTCTCTGCGGTGAATCTACCCCCAGTGGGTAAAGACAACCCGGGACTATTTGTGCTGTCCGCTAAAAGTGAACAATCCTTGAAAACCTATGCAGCAGATATGATGAATTTTGTTAAGTTGCACGAAAGCGTTAATCTCACGGACCTGACCTATACCTTGCAAGTGGGAAGAGAGGCTATGGACTGGCGTCTCGCGTTTTTGACGGATTCAAGAGAAAATCTGCTAGATGAACTTGAATATTTTATTAACGGAAACTCGTCGGAAAAAGTGCTGATCGGCCGTGTGAACTATGCAGGTGGCGGAATCGAACTCTTGGATTCGGACGAAGACACCGGAACCCTGGTTCGGGCCTGGACTGAGAAGAAAAGACTTGATAAGGTAGCCAAATTGTGGGCCAATGGCGCAAGCATTGAATGGGACGCACTGTATGGAGATATCAAGCCCAGACGAATCAGTCTGCCGACCTATCCTTTCGAAAGGGCACCCTATTGGTTATCCGAAACAGACACTGGACAAGGCAGTGTAAATCTGGCGATGACTGCCCAAATTCATCCTTTATTGCATCAGAATATTTCCGATCTCTCCGGACAACGTTATAGCTCTACTTTTACAGGCCGGGAATTTTTCCTGTCAGACCACAGAATCAAGGGTCAACAAACATTACCCGGGGTGGCTTACCTCGAAATGGTGCGAGCAGCTGTAGAAGAGGCAGTGGGGGCCGTAGTAGAAGGCGAGACCCATATTCAGCTGAAAAATATCGTATGGGCTCGGCCTGTGGTTGTAGCAGACGGACCGGTCAGGGTACTCATCAGTCTATATCCCCAGGACAATGGAGAGATTGCGTTTGAAATATGCAGCGGGATGGAAGGAGCCGACGCTGAAGGTATTATACACAGTCAGGGAGTGGCTGTGTTGGAGAGGGTTGGGGAGATACAGTATCTGGACCTGAATGTCTTACGGGCAGACTGTACCCGCACACCACTTTCTTCGAGCCAATGCTATGAAGCTTTCAAAGCCATGGGGATAGACTATGGACCCGCACACCGTGGCATTGAGGCAATCTTTCGAGGAAAGGATTACGTGTTGGCCAAGCTGTCCCTACCATCCGCTGTACTCCATACTCAAAGTGAATTTGTACTGCATCCAGCTTTGATGGATTCAACTTTGCAGGCCACAATCGGCTTGGTAATGGGTTCGGAAGAAAATTTGCCTGTAGGCAAGCCTGCGTTACCCTTTGCTTTGGAGGAACTGAAGATATCCGAAAAATGCACTCCAGTGATGTGGGCCCGGATCTCGCAACATGGGAGTGAAGAGACGTCGAAAGGATTAAGCAAGGTGGATATTGATCTGTGCGATGAGACCGGGAAGATTTGCGTGCAGCTCAAAGGGCTTTTATCCAGAGCTTTGGAAGGAGATGTGGGGCAAGCCAGCATCACTGAGGATATGGGTACACTAATGCTTGAGCCTATCTGGCAGGAGATGCCTGTCACCACAGGGGTGAACGCTAACGACGATATCCGGCATGTTGTGATCCTGTGTGAGTTTGATGGTATCGCCAGGGAGGATATTGAAGCCCGCATGGATGGTACTCGCTGCCTTGTTTTACAGTCCTCCAGCGTGGATATGGACAGTCGGTTTGAAGATTATACCATTCAGATATTTGAAGAATTGCAAAGCATCCTGCTAGACATCCCCAAACAGAAAGTTTTGATACAGCTTGCAACCCATGCTCGGAAGGACCAACAGGTTTATTCCGGGCTCTTTGCAATGCTGAAAACCGCTCAAAAAGAAAATCCGAATGTCATGGGTCAGTTGCTTGAGCTTGATGTGGAAGATGATGTCGAAGGAATCATTGAGAAACTACAAGGGAACCGAAGTGACCGGCATAACGAACGGATACGGTACCAAGGGGACAAACGACAGGCTTTAATGTGGCAAGAAATTGAAGCCTTACGTGAAGATGCAGACCTGCCGTGGATAGATGGTGGGATCTATCTCATTACTGGTGGCTTAGGTGGCCTGGGGCTTATTTTTGCCAGAGACATCGTGCACAATGTGAAAAACTCCACCGTCGTATTGGTGGGTCGGTCATCACTTTCTGCGGACCAAAAGGCTCTGTTAAGCGAACTGAGAGCGCTGGGCGGTCATATAGAGTATCAACAGGCGGATGTGGGCCACAACGAATCGGTTACCGGGTTAATTCATGGCATCGTCGAGCAATTTGGCGGCCTTAACGGTATTTTGCACACAGCCGGAGTGATTCGGGACAACTTCATCATCAAGAAGACTAAAGAAGAAGTTAGAGAAGTGCTGACTCCGAAGGTCTCAGGGGTGATGAATCTGGACCAGGCCAGCAGAGACCTGCCTCTAGACTTCTTTATCTTATTTTCCTCGGGCGCAGGAAGCCTTGGCAATGTAGGACAGGTTGACTACTCCGCTGCCAATGGCTTTATGGATGCGTATGCCTCCTATCGAAATGTTTTGGTAACAGCAAAGCAGCGCCAGGGGCAAACGCTGTCGATAAACTGGCCTCTGTGGAAGGATGGAGGCATGCATGTCGACCTGGAAACGGAAAGGGCGATGCAAGGCTTGGGCATGATTGCCTTGCAAACGGAGAATGGAATCAAAGCTTTGTATCAAAGCCTGTCTTCCGGCAGAAGTCAGGTTATGGTGATCGAAGGGTATCCCCAAAGGATTAAAGCGGCAATTTTAGGCCAGCTCTCGGAAACTGATGTCTCAGGCCGATCTGTAATGGAAAGCGGGGGAGCACCGCTTATCGGAGAAGAATGGCTAAGGGAAAAAGCGGAGGGTTATTTGAAAACGGTACTTTCAACCGTGATCAAGCTGCCCGCTGAAAGTATAGATGTAAATGCACCAATGGACAGGTATGGGATTGACTCCATACTGGTTATGCAGCTTACCAATGAATTGGAAAAGACTTTCGGCTCATTACCGAAAACATTATTTTTTGAATACCAGAATCTCCGGTCATTGACAGGTTATTTCCTTGAATCGTATCGCGGTCGGCTGATTGATGCTGTAGAAGCGACAGAGAAGAATGCAGCTCCTGATGCAGGCCCGAAAGTACCTATAAAAGCAACCATAGAGCCTTTAGCCTCGATATCGGCTAATCGTAGGCGTCCATGGCTTCTCCCTACAGGTATACAGCCACATCAGGAGAAGAAGGCATTAGACATTGCAATTATCGGCGTGTCAGGAAGATATCCGGGAGCATTAGGTATCCGAGAGTTCTGGGAAAACCTAAGGGATGGAAAGGATTGTATTACAGAGATTCCCAAGGAACGCTGGGATCACAGTCTATACTTTAATGAAAACAGAGGCAAGTCCGGAAAAACCTACAGCAAGTGGGGAGGGTTCATCGATGGAGTGGACTGGTTTGACCCGTTGTTTTTCAATATATCGCCAAGGGAAGCGGAAACGATGGACCCGCAGGAGCGCTTATTCCTGGAATGCGTTTATGAAACGATAGAGGATGCAGGTTATACGAGAGAAACCCTTTGTGCAGAGCGGGAGCTTGGCGGCATAGAAGGCAATGTCGGGGTTTACGTCGGAGTGATGTACCATGAGTATCAACTCTATGGAGCCCAGGAACAAGCCAAGGGAAGGATGATTGGACTTCTCGGGAATGCCTCGGCGGTTGCCAACCGGGTATCGTATTTTTGTAATTTTCAAGGGCCAAGTATCGCTGTAGATACCATGTGCTCCTCGTCACTGACATCAATTCATATGGCCTGTCATGGATTACAGCATGGAGAATGTGAACTGGCAGTAGCAGGAGGGGTCAACGTCTCCATCCATCCTAACAAATACCTATTGTTGGGACAGGGAAATTTTGCATCAAGCAATGGGAGATGTGAAAGCTTCGGACAGGGAGACGGATATGTACCGGGAGAAGGAGTCGGGGCTTTGCTGCTCAAGCCATTAGCCAAAGCTATAGCAGACGGAGACCGGATATATGGAGTTATCAAAGGAACTGCAGTGAACCACGGGGGGAAAACGAACGGCTATACCGTACCTAACCCCAACGCACAGGCCCGTGTGATTGGTCAGGCAATGAAGGAGGCAGGAATCAACCCCAGAACCATCAGCTATATAGAAGCCCATGGAACAGGTACTCCACTGGGAGACCCGATTGAAATTGCAGGCTTACAAAAGGCCTTCCGAAAATATACCGGCGATAAGCAGTTCTGTTCAATCGGGTCGGCGAAGTCTAATATCGGGCATTGTGAGAGTGCAGCTGGTATCGCCGCGGTGACAAAGGTGCTTATGCAGTTGAAATATAAACAAATAGTGCCTTCGCTACATGCAAGCACCTTAAATCCCAATATCGACTTCAGCGATAGTCCCTTCAAAGTTCAGCAGGGGTTAGAAGAGTGGAAAAGACCAGTAATTGCTATCAACGGTGAAACCAGAGAATACCCAAGGGCAGCAGGAGTATCGGCCTTTGGTGCTGGGGGCTCTAACGCTCATGTGGTCATCGAAGAATATATTCCAGAAGAAGCTAGTCAGCAGCAAGCTGCGCCTGCATCCCTGAATCCTGTCATAGTCGTGTTGTCGGCCAAAAATAAGGAAAGGCTGGACGAGCAGGTGCAAAGATTGCTGTCTGCAATCAGAGAGCTGAATGACCCGCATACAAGTCTCTCAGATATCGCCTACACGCTGCAAATCGGGCGAGATGCGATGGACGAACGTCTGGCGATCATTGCAAAATCCATCCAAGAGCTTGACTGGAAATTGGAAGGCTTCCTACAAAAAAAGGAAGGCGTAGAAGAACTGTATAGAGGACAGGTAAAGCGTAATAAAGGAGGGCTTGTCACTCAGGAAGTCGATGAAGATATGGCTAAAATGATTGATGCATGGGTGGACAAAGGGAAGTATGGAAAGCTCGCTGAACTTTGGGTTACGGGACTGGTTTTGGATTGGAACAAGCTTTATGAGGATGTGAAGCCTCGCAGGATGAGTCTGCCAACCTATCCTTTTGCCAGAGAAAGCTATTGGATACCCGTACATGAGGGGAAGAGCGCCGCAATAACAGAAGCTGCTTCGTCCCAATCATCCTTTTTGACACCTTTACTGCATCAGAACACTTCAGACTTTCTGGAGCAGCGGTTCAGTTCAACATTTACAGGCGAGGAATTTTTCCTCAAGGATCATGTTGTGAAAGGTCAAAAGGTTCTGCCTGGCGTAGCCTATCTTGAGATGGTACGGGCCGCTGTAGAACGTTCCACAGGAGATATGGACAACAGCACAACAGGAATCCGTTTGAAAAATGTAAACTGGATTCGGCCCATTGTGGTGGACAACCAGCCAGTTCCTGTACACACCAGGCTCTCCCTGCAAGACACCGGAAAAATCAGCTTTGAAGTGTATAGCGGGCAAGCAGGAAACGAAAGAGGGCATACCGTGCATAGCCAAGGTGATGCAGTGCAGGTTTGCGTAGAGCAAAAACCGACACTAAACCTTAAGGCGTTACAGGCAGACTTTGGTCAACACAGGTTTAACGGATCGCAATGTTATGAAATCTTCGAGGAAATGGGAATGGATTATGGCCCGGCATACAGATGTGTGGAGAAGGTATACACACATCCGGGCAGGGTGCTAGCCAAGCTGGCAATGCCTTCCTTCATTTCTAATATGGCGGACAGCTTAGTCCTTCACCCTAGCTTGCTGGATTCGGCCTTGCATGCATCCATCGGGCTAATCATGGGCCAAGAGAACGGAGGGCTACCGGGCAGCACTGTACCAGCTACGCCTCATATGCCGTTTGCCCTCCAAGAGATTGAGATTTATGGGGCATGCACCCCGACCATGTGGTCGTTGATTCAATACAGCGAGGGCAGCAAGAAAGAAGACAAGGTACAGAAGCTTAATATTGACTTGTGTGATGAGGAAGGAACTATTTGCGTCAGAATAACAGGATTATCCACCCGGGCGCTGGACGGAGAAGTCGGCATTGAAAATGCACAAGGCGCAGCGGCAGGAGAAAGTGCCGCCGACCCGCTTGTAGGATCCGTAATGCTCATTCCAAAATGGGACCCGGCTGCTGTAAAAAAAGATGTCGTTTCCCCGTCACCGACAGACCGATTGGTCATTGCAGGTGGCACTGACAAAGACAGACAGGCCATCCGGGAGTATTATCCTAGGGCGCATTTCTTGGAGCTTCAAGCGCACGATTCCATTGAAACAGTTGCCTCAAAGGTAGAAGAATATGGAGCCGTTGACCATATTCTGTGGATTGCACCCTGTGCTTCCGTCGAATCGGTGACTGCCGAATCCTTGATCAAGGAACAGGAGCAGGGAGTCCTTCTCTTCTTTAGAATGGTCAAAGCGATGCTTCTATTGGGATATGGAACGAAAAAGCTAGGCTGGACAACGATAACCAATCAAGCTCAGCCGATGGATCAGAACGATACAGTCAACCCGACTCATACAAGTCTTCATGGGCTGGTAGGCACCATGGCCAAAGAATATCCGAACTGGAAAATCCGTATCCTTGACCTGCAATCCGATGCTGACTGGCCGCTATCCGATATGTTTACGCTGCCTTCGGACCGGCAAGGACGGATGTGGCTTTTCAGGAATGGGCAGTGGTACCGGCAGCACTTGATCCCATTCAAACAGACTTCAGGTTTAAAAGGACAGACGCTATACAAAACCGGAGGCGTCTATGTGGTCATCGGGGGCGCTGGCACTATCGGAGAGGCTTGGAGCAAGTATATGGCCTGTACCTACCAGGCCCAGATGGTGTGGCTAGGCAGAAGGCAAAAGGATGCCTCTATCCAGGCCAAACTGGACAGATTTGAAGGCCTGGGACCTGTTCCATGCTATATCACGGCGGATGTAGCAGACGAAAGGGAGCTGCAGCGGGCATATGAGGAAATAAAACAGCGGTACTCCAACATAAACGGAGTGGTCCACTCAGCCATTTCATTTTTGGAGAAGGGCTTGGAAGATTTGACGGAGGAAGAGTTCCGGTCAGGGCTTTCAGCAAAGGTTGATGTAAGTGTACGCATGGCTCAGGTCTTCCAAAATGAGCCGTTGGATTTCGTATTGTTCTTCTCTTCCATTATTACCTATGTAAAGAATCCGGGACAAAGTAGCTATGCTGCCGGAAGTACCTTTAAAGACGCGTTTGCGCATCGTCTTTCGCAGGAATGGCGTTGTCCGGTGAAGGTCATGAACTGGGGATACTGGGGGAGCGGCGAAAACAATGCCTCTCAAAATGGAGGGCAGGAGGTAGAAAATTACTCCAGACTGGCGCAAATAGGTGTTGGGCTCATTGACCCGCAGGAGGGGATGGAGGCGCTTGAGACGCTTCTTGCCTCACCGGTGGACCAAATGGGGCTTATGAAAACAACAAGACATTTGGAGATGGAAGGGACTAATCCGACGGAAGAGATTGATCTCTACCCGTCTAATTCGGATCCGAATCTCAGGGATATACAGGAAAATATTGCTACAGCAATACAATCAAGAAGCCATTTTATCGAAAACTATGCCGCAGACGATATGGGCGACCTCCAGGAAAGGGAGATGGAACATCTCCTACGCAAGTTGTTGCAGGAGCAGCTCTTGTCCATGGGGTTATCAGGGACAGATCGTCAGTCTGTCGACGAGTTCAAAAATAGACTCGGACTACCTGAGCTATATGGCAAATGGTTGAAAGAGAGCATGGCGATTTTGACACAGATGGATTACGACCTATCAGGTAGACATTCCAGCTTGACGGATCGAGATGATGTCTGGCAGGAATGGGAAGAGCGTAAGCGTACTTGGCTGCAATATCCGCAGATGAGAGCAAGGGTCAATTTGGTTGAGACAACGCTACGGGCTTTACCGGAAGTGCTTACCGGAAAATCGCCTGCGACTGAAGTCATCTTTCCCAATTCCTCAATGGAACTAGTGGAAGGAATTTATAAGAACAATCTGGTGGTGGACTACTTTAATGAAGTACTTGCCGATACTACTGCCGCTTATATTCAGGAGAGGATTATGGCCGACTCCACTGCGAAAATCAGAATTCTGGAAATCGGCGCAGGCACCGGAGGGACCAGTGCTACGCTTTTCCTGAAATTACGCCCATACCGCAAACACATTGAGGAATATTGCTATACCGATATTTCCAAAGCCTTTTTGATGCACGCGGAAAAAGAGTATGGGCCAGATAATCCGTATCTCAGCTATCAGATTTTTAATGTTGAAGAACCTATTGCCGGGCAAGGTATTGAGACGGGTAAATATGATATTGTCATTGCCGCTAATGTACTTCATACCGCAAAAGACATCCGTCAGGCGTTACGTAATGCAAAAGCGGTTTTGAAAAGCAACGGCTTGCTCCTGCTCAATGAAATCACAGGTAGTAGCGTGTTTACCCACCTTACCTTCGGATTGCTAGATGGCTGGTGGGCGTATGAGGATCCGGAATGGCGTATTCCTGGATGCCCAGGGCTTCACCCTCAAATATGGAAAACCGTATTGGACAAAGAAGGTTTCCATGCAGCGTTCTTCCCGGCGCAAGAGGCGCATGATTGGGGCCAGCAGATTGTTGCAGCCCAAAGCGATGGCTTGGTTCGGCAAAAGCGACAGCACAAACGAAGAACAATATCGGTGGAGAAAAGAAACGTAGAGACGATATCAGTGAAACAACAATCTCAACCCAAAATAGAGGTAGCACAAGCAGAGGTAGAACATGTGCTGCGTGAAAAAAGTACGGCGTACTTTAAACATTTGCTTGGTGAGACGCTAAAAATGGAACCAGGAAGTATCGACTCAACGGTTGCCCTGGAAGAGTATGGGATCGACTCGATATTGGTTGTGCAAATCACAAATGTTTTGCGTGAAGTCATCGAGGATTTTGCCAGCACGCTGTTTTTTGAGTACAACACCATAGATGATCTAGTAGCATACCTTCTTCAAACGCAAAAGGACTCGTTGAAGAAGCTGGTAGGAATGAAGGAACAGGAGTTGACCGAAGAGACTTCCAGAGTTGAAGAGGTTTCTGCTTCACAATTACTCGCTACTGTCCCAACGAAGTTTGACCGGGGAGGGCGTTTCTTTAAGCCTTCTGACAGCACAATGGAAAAGCCAACGACACGATCCTCCACTATCAGGGATGTTGCGATTGTTGGGATGTCAGGACGCTATCCGGGAGCTCGTAATATAGAGGAATATTGGAACAATCTAAGAGAAGGTAAAAATTGCATAACTGAAATTCCGAAAGACCGTTGGGATTGGAAGACCTACTTTGACCAAGAAAAAGGGAAAAGGGGCACAATCTATACGAAATCGGGCGGTTTTATCGAAGGTATTGATTTATTCGATCCGCTATTTTTCAAGATTTCTCCCGCAGAAGCCGAAACAATGGATCCGCAGGAAAGACTTTTCCTGGAAGCAGCATATGCAAGCATAGAGGATGCTGGGTATACCCCTGCCAATCTTTGTGAGAGTAGAAGAGTCGGTGTATTTGCAGGCGTTATGAACGGAAATTACGGTTTGGGACCTCAATATAATTCCATCTCGAACCGGGTTTCCTATCATTTGGATTTCCAAGGTCCGAGTATGTCCTTAGATACCGCTTGCTCTTCCTCATTGACGGCGATCCATTTGGCTTTGGAAAGTCTGTATAGCGGTACAAGCGAGTGTGCCATTGCCGGGGGAGTCAACTTGATTGTAGACCCTATCCACTATATCAAGCTGTCGGCTATGACGATGCTTTCTAAAACGGGTGAATGTAAGTCATTCGGAGATCAGGCAGATGGATTCGTCGACGGAGAGGGTGTCGGCGCGATCGTGTTGAAGCCGTTGGAGAAGGCCATTGCAGATGGCGACCATATTTATGGAGTAATCAAAGGGAGCATGCTTAATGCTTCAGGTAAAACCAGCGGTTATACAGTACCTAGCCCTCAAGCTCAATCCTGGTTGATTGAAGAAGCGCTCCAGCGTGCGGATGTCGATGCAAGGACAGTTAGTTATATTGAAGCCCACGGAACCGGAACAGCTCTGGGAGATCCTATTGAAATTGCAGGATTGACAAGGGCATTCGAAAAATTCACAAAGGATAAGCAGTTCTGCGCCATAGGGGCGGTCAAATCCAATATAGGCCATTGTGAGAGTGCAGCAGGCATTGCAGGAGTGACTAAAATATTGTTGCAGCTTAAGTACAGTCAGCTAGTACCATCCTTACATTCAAGGAAGTTGAACCCTGAGATTAATTTCAACAATACTCCTTTTGTCGTTCAGCAAAGCCTGGAGGAATGGAAGAGACCGGTAATTACAACCGATGGAATCACAAAAGAATATCCAAGACGGGCTGGAATATCGTCTTTTGGTGCAGGCGGGGCAAACGCCCATATCGTGATTGAAGAGTATATTCCCGAGTATCAGGAACGGTCTGAAACAGAATCCGCTTCTCAGGGACCTGTCATGATCGTGTTGTCAGCCAAGAGCGAGGAGCAGCTTAAGGAAAAGGGACGGCAGCTGCTGAATGCTCTTCAGGGTCAGCTATCCTCCGCAAGCCTATCGGATATTGCCTACACGCTTCAGGTGGGGCGCGAAGCGATGGAGGAGCGTTTAGCCGTACTTGTGGAATCTACCGCAGAGCTTGAGGAAAAATTAAAGAGTTTTGTGGATGGACGTCATAACATGCTCAACCTATATAGGGGACAGGCTAAACGCAACAGAGAATCGTTGTCTATTTTTTCGGGGGACGAAGACTTGCAACAAATGATCGATCTTTGGATTTCCAAAAAGAAATATACCAAGCTTTTGGAGCTGTGGGCCAAAGGGATAAATTTGGATTGGAAAAAACTTTACACAGGGAAGATGCCTCACCGTATCAGCCTGCCTACCTACCCTTTTGCTAAAGAGCATTACTGGACTTCTGAAAGCAAGGATCAAGTAAAAGCCTATGCATTATTTTCGCAAGATGAGAGCGATGTAGACTTTGATGATATATTGTGCGGCAGACTCTTGGATGAAATGATGAACGATACCCTGTCTGTTGATGAGGCTGCCAGTGAAATCCTCAATATATGTATACGTAAATGAGAAGTTTCTACGTGCTGGGAGGCAATAGAAGATGAAGGACTTTTTTCAATATATTCTAGGCGAGGTAAAAAGCGGACGGATACAGAAAGAGGATGCCATTGTAAAAATACGCCAATTTCAAGCTCAATTGGCTTCACATGAGGCCCCGCAAAGCGGAACAAGGACTGCTGGGCCCTTGGCGGATACGGGAGTCCTTATGCTTGAGCCTTTCTGGAAAGAGCAAGTTGCTCTCCAGAAAATGGCACGCCCTAAATTTAGCCAGCAACTAGTGGTGCTTTGCGAACTGGATCATTTCGCGGAGCGCAGCATTGAATCGCTCATGAAAGGAACCCGCTGCATCAAGCTGCATGCCAGCCAAAGCAGCATGGATGAACGCTTTCAGGCGTATGCCCTCCAGCTGCTTACGGAAGTGCAAATGGTTCTCAAAGAGGACTCCAAGGGCAGCGTACTGATACAGATTGCAGTTTCTGCACAAAGCGCTCAGCAACCTTTCGCAGGACTGTTGGGATTACTGCAGACAGCTGAGAAAGAAAACCCGAAAATCGTAGGGCAATTCGTAGAATTGGAATCAGCTGGTCTGGAAGAAATGATTGAGAATTTAAAAGAGAACAGTCAATATCCAGAGGATAAAAGGATACGGTATGAGGATGGCAAACGTTTGGTTCTCGGCTGGAACGAGATGAAACCCACCGAGACAACGGGAAGAGTACCCTGGAAGGATCGGGGGACTTATTTGATTACGGGTGGTGCAGGAGGTTTAGGACTTATTTTTGCGGAGGATATCGCCCAGCGAGTCAGGGAAGCCACGCTAGTTCTTGTAGGCCGTTCAAATCCGGACGAAGGCAAACAGGCCATATTGGAGAAGCTGAAGGCGCTGGGGGCCCGCGTTGAGTACAAACAGGTAGATGTAGCACAGAAGGAAGAGGTCTCCAAACTGATCCTTGAGATCAGGGAAGAGTATGGAGGCCTTGATGGTATCCTTCATAGTGCTGGAGTAATACAGGATCGTTTTATTATGAATAAATCACAGGAAGAGTTCGCGGAAGTAATGGCACCAAAGGTTGCCGGACTGGTGAACTTAGATCAGGCGACCAAGGAGCTACATCTGGATTTCTTTATTCTCTTCTCCTCAATAGCTGGGATTATGGGCAACCCCGGTCAAGCCGACTATTCTTCCGCAAATGCCTTTATGGATGCCTATGCCGCGTATCGAAACAGCCTTGTATCCTCAAAGGAGCGCAAAGGGCAGTCGCTATCTGTCAATTGGCCTCTCTGGAAGGATGGAGGGATGCATGTGGACGATGACACAGAGAGGGCTTGGCAAAGTATTGGCATGGTAGCCATGCAAGCTTCAAACGGTATTCAGGCTTTATATAACGGCCTGGCCTCTGGTCTGAATCAGTTATTAGTAATAGAAGGCGAGCAATCCAGATTGCGTAAGTATTTTCTGGAGTCCCGACCGCAGGAGAAAGAATATGTTGAAGAGTCAGCTTCTTCAGAGGTGAATCTTGAACTGCTTCTGGAAAAAACCTTATATCAGCTAAAACTATTGTTTGGAGAAGTTACCAAGCTGAGCATTGACAAGATTGATGTCAGCGAGCCTTTGGAGAGCTATGGCATAGACTCCATCATGATTACAAGGCTTAATCAAAAGCTGCAGGGCATTTTTGGAGAAATATCAATGACCTTGTTTTATGAATATCAGACGTTGGAGGCAGTGGCCGAATATTTTATTGCTGATTATCACAAGGAATGCGTACGGTGGACAGGACTCGGAAGCCCGATAAAGATGGAAGAGAAATCCGTCTCCATTTCCGCAACTGTGCATGCTGCCAGCGAGTTTTCTTTGTCACCCCTGCCAGAGGAAGAAAACAATCGTATCCGCAACACGGCTACTAACAGAGATCGTGTGAAACACGAGCAAATAGCCATTATTGGTATAAGCGGACGATATCCGCAGGCCAAAAATATGGAAGAGTACTGGAGCAATCTGGAACAGGGAAAAGACTGTATAACAGAAATCCCTGCGGAACGCTGGAAGAGGGAAGGGTTCTACTGTTCTGACATCAAAGAAGCTGTTGAGAAGGGCAAAAGCTATAGTAAATATGGAGGATTTGTGGAGGATTTTGCAGATTTTGATCCTCTCTTCTTTAATATATCTCCCCGGGAAGCGATGAGTATGGATCCTCAGGAACGAATATTCCTGGAAGAATGCTGGAAGGTTTTCGAGGATGCAGGATATAGCAGGGAACAGCTCGCCGAACAGTATAATGGCCGGATTGGCGTCTTTGCAGGGATTACCGGAACGGGGTTCAATTTATACGGGCCAAAGCTGTGGGAACAAGGACAACCCGTCTTTCCGCGAACCTCCTTCAGCTCGGTAGCCAACAGAATATCCTATTTCTTGAACTTAAAGGGGCCCAGTATCCCGGTTGATACCATGTGCTCTTCCTCATTAACTGCAATTCACGAGGCCTGTGAGCATATCTATAACGGTGAATGCGAGATGGCTGTTGCTGGAGGAGTCAACTTATATCTTCATCCTTCAAGCTATATCTTTCTCAGTACGATGAGAATGCTATCGCCTGACGGGCGGTGTAAAAGCTTTGGGGAAGGCGGGAATGGATTTGTCCCTGGCGAAGGTGCAGGGGTCGTACTGCTCAAACCTTTGTCACGAGCCATTGCAGACAAGGACCATATCTATGCCGTTATTCGGGGAACCCGTATCAACCATGGAGGAAAAACAAACGGGTATACCGTGCCTAACCCGGTAGCACAGGGTGAACTGATTAGAGAGGTTTTTGATAAAGCAGGCGTAAATGCCCGGTCAGTCAGTTATATTGAGGCCCACGGTACTGGAACGGAGCTCGGCGATCCTATTGAAATCACCGGGCTTACCCAGGCATTTAAGAAAGATACGCAGGACACGGGGTTTTGCGCTATCGGCTCGGTAAAATCAAACATAGGCCATTTAGAGGCGGCCGCAGGGATTGCAGGCATTGCTAAAATCATCTTGCAAATGAAAAACCGGAAAATTGCCCCTAGCCTGCATTCCCAAAAACTGAACCCTAATATAAACTTTTCCAAAACGCCATTTGTAGTCCAACAGGGTCTTTCTGAATGGGAGCGTCCGATAGTGGAGGAGGACGGCGAACAACGGGTATACCCGAGGATCGCCGGGATATCTTCCTTTGGAGCCGGTGGGGCTAATGCCCATATCGTCCTTGAGGAATACCTCCCTTCGGAACAGGATGATGACTTTCAAAATCCCTTTACTCCTCCAAGACCGGTCGTCATAGCTCTGTCGGCAAAAAGTGATGGAGCATTGAAGGAGCAGGTAAGCCAATTGGCTGCTGCAATGGATCGGAATGAGTTTTCCGATCACGATCTGGTGAATGTGGCTTATACCTTGCAGACAGGACGTGAGGCGATGGAAGAGCGCCTCGCTGTGGTCGTTGAATCAGTGGAGGAACTTAAAAACAAGTTGCGGGACTTTATTGGAGGAAGACAGAGTATTGCACAGCTTTACCGGGGACAGGCCAAGCGAGACAAGGAGAGCTTGAACATGGCCTCAGAGGAGAAAACGCTCGATGAAACGGTTGATTTACAGATTCTAGCGGAAAAGTATGAAAGAATCTCAGACTTGTGGGTTAAGGGAGTCCATATGGACTGGATCAGACTTTACGGTGATGTCCAGCCCCGCCGTATCCCTTTACCCACATATCCTTTTGCTAGAGAACGCTATTGGATACATGTAGATGAAGAAAAGCCTGTCGCCAATACGGCTGCACATTTACATCCATTACTGCATCAAAACACCTCCGTACTTTCTGAGCAAAGATTTAGTTCAACCTTTAGCAGCCAGGAGTTTTATCTGAAGGACTCCGTTGTTGACGGAAAGCTTGTCCTGTCAGAAGCGGCATACCTTGAAATGGTGCGGGCAGCGGTTGAGCAGTCGTTAACAGTACAGGAGAAGGGTCAGTCAAACATCACTATTAAAGATATTGTATGGACACATGCTCCCGCTATAGGAGATCAGCCGTTAGAAATACATATAGGGCTCTTTCCGGGAGATCAAGGAGCGATTGGCTTCAAAATCTACAGCAGATTAACAGAAGCCGGGGACCCTGTCTTACACAGCCAGGGTAGTGCCGAACTGAAGATGTTAAATGAAGCGGAAACGTGGGATATACAGGCTTTGCAGATGGAGTGCTTTCAGCATGTTTCGCCTGGGATAGACGATGAAGCAGTGTGGGGCATGGGAGCCGACTACAGTCCGGGACATCAGGCCAATGAACAAGTGCATATAGGACAGGGGTTAGTGCTGACCAAGCTATCGTTGCCTTCCGGTATTAGGAATACTGAGGGCTTATTTGTTTTGCATCCCTTTATAATAAACGCTGCTTTGCAAATGCCGCCGGCATACTTGTTTTCGAATGATGAAAATATCATGCGGCCTTCAGGCATCGACCCTCTACAGAAAATACGGCCGACTGCCATTGAGGGACTCGAAATATTTCGGGAATGTCCCTGTGAAATGTGGGCGTTGATTCGGTATAGCAAAGGAAGCGGGGCTGGTCATAATACGCAGAAGTATGACATTGATTTGTGTGATGAGGCAGGCCAGGTCTGCGTGCGCATAAAAGGATGCTCCTACAAGGAAGTGGGCGCATGTGAGCAAACACTTGGTGTAATGATGCTCCAACCCTTCTGGAAAGAACAGGCGGTTGCGGAGGACACGATGGTTCCCATCTACGAACGACATGTGGTAATGCTCTGCGAAACAGATACCATTGCTGCTGGAGATATCGAGTCCTCCTTGGCAGGAGTGGAATGTATCACTCTGCAATCCGGTATGGAGGAGGTCGATCGCCGCTTCGAAATGTATGCTGTCCAGGTTTTTGAAAAAATAAAAAGTATCCTGAATGACAAACCCAAAGGCAAGGTGCTGGTGCAGATTGTAACGATGCCTCAACATGAAAAGCTGCTCTTCGCTGGGCTGTGCGGCATACTCAAAACTGCGCAAAAGGAAAATCCAAAGATCCATGGTCAGTTAATTGAAGTTGAGGGTACAGAAAAAATGGAAGGGCTCATCGAAATACTAAAGATGAACAGCCGACACCCTGCGGATAGCCGCATCCGGTTTGCAGAAGGCAAACGTTGGATTCCTGTCTGGAGTAAAGCAGAAATGCCGTCAGAGACACCGGATATTCCATGGAAAGACCGCGGGGTTTATTTGATTACTGGAGGAGCAAAGGGTTTAGGTCTTATTTTTGCTAAAGAGATTGCGCGTCATGCCAAGGAAGTGACTTTGATTCTTAGTGGACGTTCCCTATTGGACCAGGACAAGCAGACCTCATTGGAGGAATTGAAGGTATTGGGCGCCCGGGTGGAATACAGGCAGGTGGATGTCACGCGGAAGGCAGCTGTGGTTGGCTTATTTGAAGATATCAAACAGACATACGGCGGAATCAACGGCATCCTGCACAGTGCTGGAATAATCCAGGATAACTACATGATTAAAAAGACTAGCCTGGAATTCAGGGCAGTGCTGGCGCCCAAGGTTGCGGGACTGGTAAATCTGGACCAAGCCAGTAAAGACATTGCTCTTGACTTCTTTATCCTGTTTTCGTCAGGTTCGGGAGTGGGTGGTAATGCAGGTCAGTCTGACTATGCTGCCGCGAATGCTTTTATGGATGCATATGCCTGGTACCGCAATACCTTGGTATCCTCCATGGAGCGTGCAGGCAAAACGCTGTCCATCAATTGGCCGTTATGGAAAGATGGCGGAATGCGGCCTGACCAGGAGACGGAGAAGGCCATGCAGAAGGTGGGTATGCATGCAATGAGGACAGAGACAGGAATGAGTGCTCTGTACCAAAGTATAGCCTGTATACCGGATCAGGTCATGGTGATTGAAGGAGACGTAGAGCTAATCAGTAAAATGATGATCATGGAGGGACAGCTTGAAGAAAGCGGCAAAGCATCCCGGGATCAGGCGCTCGGGTCAGAAGCTAACATCGTTCTCTCCACAGCAAACAAGACAGAGTCCGGCCAGGAAGAAGACCTGTTGCGTGAAAAGACGGCCCATTACTTGAAGACTCTGCTATCATCGTCCATTAGCCTGCCCGTATATCGAATCGAAGAGGATACACCTTTTGAAAATTATGGGGTTGATTCTATAAAGTCTATGGAGTTGACCGACCAGCTGGAGAAAACGTTCTATCAGGTGTCGAGGACTCTATTTTTTGAATATCCAGATATTCGGAGTTTGACGGAATATTTTATGGAGGCCTATCGAGACCAATTAATCGCTTTGTTTGGCATAGATCAGGTAGCGGTTGCAGGCGCGAAAGCCGACACAACTTTTGCAGCAAACAAGGAAGTGTTCGGCAGAGAAGGGGACCTGCTGCGTGAAAAGACGGTCCATTACTTGAAGACTCTGCTATCATCGTCCATTAGTCTGCCCGTATATCGAATCGAAGAGGATACACCTTTTGAAAATTATGGGGTGGATTCTATAAAGTCTATGGAGTTGACCGACCAGCTTGAGAAAACATTCGATCAGGTGTCGAGGACTCTATTTTTTGAATATCCAGATATTCGGAGTTTGACGGAATATTTTGTGGAAGCCTATCGAGACGAGTTGATCGCTTTGTTTGGCATAGGTCAGGCAGCAGCAGTAGCGGGTGCAAAAGCCGACACAACTTCTATAACAAATAAGGTAGTGTCCAGCCAGGAAGATGAGCTGCTGCGTGAAAAAATGACAAGTTACCTAAAGAGCCTGCTCTCTTCGTCCACTGGACTGCCGGAACATCGCATTGAAGAGGACAAAAATCTGGAAAACTACGGTGTTGACTCCATAAAGTCAATGGAATTAACCGATGAGCTGGAAAAAAACTTCGGACCGCTATCGAGGACCTTACTTTTTGAATATCCGAATATCCAGAGTTTAATAGAATATTTTCTGGAATCGCATCGAGGCGAATTGATTGAATGGTTTGGTATGGAGCAGGTAAAAGCCCCTTCTCCGATATTCCGTCGTCCCCAATTTTCGGCAACCGAGGTAGAGCCTCAGGAGGAGAAGAAACAAGAAACAGGGGCGATGGACATTGCTGTCATCGGGGTGTCCGGGAAATATCCAGGTGCGGAAAATCTTCAGGAGTTCTGGAGCAATCTCCAAGAAAGCAAGGATTGCATTACCGAAGTTCCAAAAGATCGTTGGGAGCACGATCTTTATTTTGACAAGGAGAGAAACAAGCCGGGAAAAACCTACTGCAAGTGGGGCGGTTTCATGGAAAGAATAAGCCTGTCAGAGCCAGCATTCTTTCATCTCACCCCTTATGAGATCAGTTTAATGGACCCGATGGAGCAACTCTTCCTGGGAATAATATGGAATTTGCTTGAAAGTGCAGGGTATACGAGAGAGGCAATACAGAAGAAGCACCAGAACAAGGTTGGCGTCTATGTGGGCGCTACGTATCACAAATACTGCTCCTGTGATATCGAACCGGACTCTGCCCAACGGGTAACATCATTTGGGTCTGTTGCAGTTGCAAACCCCATGTCGCATTATTTCAATTTCCAGGGACCGAGCATATCCATTGATACGATGAGCTCTTCCTCAGCTGTAGCTGTCCATATGGCATGTGAAAGCCTGATCAGAGGAGAGTGTCAAATAGCGGTAGCTGGCGGGGGGAATCTATTGACCAGCCCCAAAAAGTATATTGAATCCAGTCAAAATCAGTTGATTGGAAGTCATGAAGATAGCAGAAGCTTTGCAGATGGGGATGGGTACCTTCCAGCGGAAGGAGTCGGAGCGGTACTCTTAAAACCGCTTCATAGGGCTGTACAGGATGGAGATTGCATTTTAGCGGTTATTAAATCCACGGCAACCAATCATGGGGGACATAGCAATGGATATACAATCCCTAACCCAAATGCGCAGGCGCAACTAGTCGAAGAAAACTTTTTGAAAGCCGGTATAGACCCCCGGACGATCAGTTATGTAGAGGCAGCCGCAAATGGTTCTACATTGGGAGATCCTATTGAACTTGCTGCTTTGAATAAAGCATTCCAGAAATTTACGACTGAGCAGCAATTTTGTGCCATTGGCTCAGTCAAATCCAATATAGGGCATGCAGAAGCGGCTTCGGGAATATCACAGCTAACCAAGGTCATATTGCAATTGTGGCATCGAAAACTGGTTCCTACCATTAAGGCCGAGAAGCTTAACCCTAATATTAATTTCAGTAATACTCCATTTTATTTGCAGCGGGAGGTTCAGGAATGGGAGCGGCCTGTAATTGAGATTCAGGGAGAAGAACGGGAATTCCCGTTGCGGGCAACCGTAAGCTCCTTTGGTGCGGGAGGCTCCAATGTGCATTTCATTCTGGAAGAATATATCCCTTCAGAAAAAGATAACATTCATTTACGAGTGGCAGATCAGCCCCAAGTGGTGATTCTCTCGGACATAAACCGGGAGAGACTGATGGTGCTTGCCAATCAATTACTGGGATATCTGGAGCAGCAGAGCGATGATGCCTTACAAGATATTGCCTTTACACTTCAGACAGGCCGCGAAGCAATGACATGCCGGGCGGCAATCGTAGCGAGTACGCGGCAGGATCTACTCACAGGTCTTAGGGAACTTCTCGAAATAGCCGATAGCGGCAACGGGCCCGAAGGGGCATCCATTCCTTTATTTATAGGAGAAAGCGCAGAAGACTCAAACACGAGTGCGCTTCTCTCAGGAAAAATAGGAGAGACCGTTTCTCAATTGCTGCTAGAGGAGAAAAATATGGAAAATATAGCGATGTATTGGAGCCAGGGGGGCAGGATTTCATGGGAGGCACTCCATGAGGATAAAAATGCCCGCAGAATCCCCCTACCGATAACCCTGTTTTAAACATAAACAGGGAACCGATCACTATCAGATGGAAAATACAAAATATTCTGGAGGTAAATCATGAGGGAATTTAAAGATAAGATAGCCGTAGTTACGGGAGCTGCCAGTGGGATTGGCCGCGCTATTGCGGACCGATGTGTAAATGAGGGCATGAAAGTCGTCCTCGCGGATATTGAGGAAGAGGCCCTTCTAAGGGCCGAAAAACAATTGAAAGACATGGGTGCAGAAACGTTATCCGTGGTGACGGATATTTCCAAAGAAGCTGATATACGTGCATTAGCGCAAAAAACGGTTCAGACATTTGGAGCTGTGCATCTTTTGTTCAACAATGCAGGAGTGGACGCCGGTACGGGCTGCTTATTGTGGGAAAATACGGTGGCGGATTGGCAGTGGGTAATAAACGTAAACATATGGGGGATTCTCTTTGCAACTGAAATTTTTGTTCCTATTATGCTGAAACAGAAAACCGCATGTCATATTGTGAATACAGCTTCCATCGCCGGGCTATTGTCCGGCCCTGGTAATGGCATATATAGCGCGTCAAAACATGCCGTTTTAAGCTTGTCTGAAACGCTACACCAAGAACTCAGATTGATAGGTTCCAATGTAGGGGTTTCAGTTGTCTGCCCCGGGTTCGTACGCACCCAAATTATGGATGCTGAACGGAACCGACCGACGGAGCTGAGTAAGCAGACCGGACTAGGAAATCTTCCCCCGGAAAGACAAGTCATTAATCAATTGGCCCGCAAGGCTGTCCAGAATGGAATACTTCCAGAGGATGTAGCAAATCAGATGTTTGAGGGAATCAAAAAAGGGCAGCTATATATCATAACAGAGCCGAAATTCAAACCTGCAATAAGACAACATATGGAGAATGTCCTTAACGAAAGCAATCCCACACCTTCCCAAATGCAATTAGTTCGCAATTTACTGTGAAATATTTGTTTTAAATCGTTTTAATGGGATTTTATCAATGAGTATGTTGTGGAGGTTAGAATGGACAGATCTGTGATTTTTATGTTTTCAGGCCAAGGCTCACAATACTACGGCATGGGAAGAGAATTATTTAAGTTAAATCCAGTTTTCCGAAAATGGATGACCAAGCTGGATGAGATTCATACGGATATTACAGGCAGGTCCGTATTAAAAATGCTGTACGACGACAACCGTGGGAGAGGAGACGTGTTTGATAGCCTGTTATATACTCACCCTGCAATTTTCATGGTGGAGTATGCCCTCACACAGGTATTACTGGAAAAGGGGATTTATCCTGATTATGTTTTGGGTTCCAGCCTCGGTGAGTTTGCATCTGTTGCTGCGGCTGGTTGTATGAGTTATGAAGATACTCTTCAATGCCTTGTCAAGCAAGCAGAAATGGTAGAAACCTACTGTCCAAAGGGTGGCATGCTGGCCGTAATTGGCGACCTCAGTCTGTATGACCAAATATCCGTATTGAATGCCAACTCAGAGTTAGCATCAATCAACTATGACTCGCATTTTGTCATTTCTGGCAGCTGTGAGGAACTGGAAGAAATTGAACGCTACTTGATAGCAAATGAGGTTATATGTCAAAGATTACCGGTCCAGTTTGCTTTTCACTCTTCCTTAATGGACCCTATAGCCTTGGAATATACAGCGTATTTAAAGCTTAAAACCCTAAGGAATCCGACTATAAATATGGTTTCATCTATGTACGGAGGAAAGGCGGCATCCCTTGACAACCGTTTTCTTTGGGATGTTGCTAGAAAACCTATCCGTTTTCGGAACGCTTTAAAATGTCTGGGAGACGGGGACGAGGTTATCTATATTGACCTTGGCCCCTCTGGCACTCTTGCTAATTTTGTGAAGTACAATTTTGGTAGCAAGAAAATGGCAAGTATTTGTTCTATTCTTTCACCTTTTCAAAACGATATGAAAAATTTGGATCGTCTATTTGAAATATTCAACTAATATGCATTCACTAGCAAAAAGGAGGACACAAATGATCGCATATCTGTTCCCTGGACAAGGGGCTCAAGCCAAAGGCATGGGAGTAGGGCTGTTTGACGAATTTCAGGAAATGGTTGCAAAAGCAGATGCTATTCTTGGTTATTCTATTAAGAAACTGTGTCTTGAAGATCCTGCCAATCAACTAGGACAAACGGATTTTACCCAACCGGCGCTATTTGTCGTAAACGCTTTGAGTTATCTAAATAAATTAAAAGAGACTGGAAGAAAACCCGATTATGTTGCAGGACATAGCCTGGGTGAATACAATGCCTTATTTGCCGCAGAGGCATTTGACTTTGAAACTGGCTTGAAGCTGGTTAAAAAAAGAGGAGAACTGATGGTCAAGGCTACCGGTGGTGGTATGGCAGCGGTCATAGGCTTGAACGAGGAAGTATTTAGAGAAGTTATCGGGAAAAATAATTTAAGGGAGATTGATGTTGCCAATTTTAATTCGCCCAGCCAGATTGTCATCTCAGGACCGAAGGACATGATTGAGCAGGCGCAGCCAATTTTTGAGGATGCAGGAGCCACAAACTATGTGATTTTAAATGTAAGCGGAGCATTTCACTCCAGGTATTTGGAAGATGCCAGACAGAGATTTGAGGCCTATGCGTCACAGTTCGAATTCTCAAAATTGAAAATACCGGTCATTTCAAATATCTATGCCAGACCCTACAGGCAGCAAGATGTAAGGAGTACGCTGATCAACCAGATCGTAAGTCCAGTCAAGTGGTCGGAAAGTATAAGATATCTAATGGGTAAAAATGTAACCCAGTTCATACAGGTTGGGCCTGGAAAAGTCATAACAGGGTTGGTTAACGCAATACAACGAGAAGCAGAACCGCTGATTGTGAGGGAGGATGAGGAACGTAGCGAGCAGGCACAGGAAGTAAAGTCGAAGAATGGTATAGCCGGCCAACGATTTACGGCGGAGTCTCTTGGTCATGGCGAATTCAAACAATATTATGGACTTAAATACGCGTATCTTATGGGTTCGATGTATAAGGGGATATCTTCAAAAGAAATGGTCGTAAAGGCTGGTAAGGCAGGAATGATGGGATTCTTTGGGGCAGGGGGAGTCAAGATTGAGGCCCTTGAAGAAGCTATAAAGTATATTCAGAAAGAATTGAACCAAGGCGAAGCCTATGGAATGAATCTTATTCATGTTCCCGATCACCTGGAAATAGAAAATAACATCGTTGATTTGTACATAAAATACGGTGTTAGAACTATTGAAGCCTCTGCGTTCATGAGTATAACGCCTTCTTTGGTAAGGTACAGATTGAAGGGGTTGAAACGAAATGAAAAGGGGATCGTAACACCGCAGAACAGGATTATAGCGAAGGTATCAAGACCCGAGGTTGTGGAGGCATTCTTGAGTCCTGCGCCTCAGAATATCGTAAATAAACTGCTCGAGGAAAATAGGATAAGCCGGGATGAGGCACGGATGGCGATGGAAATTCCTATGGTAGACGATCTGTGTGTCGAGGCTGATTCAGGCGGGCATACTGATCATGCGGTTGCATATGTACTGGTTCCGTTAATGCTTAAAATGAGGGATGAAGCGTTACTTAAGTATCAATACAATAAAAGTATAAGGGTAGGGGCAGCCGGAGGGATAGGGACTCCACAAGCAGCTGCGGCAGCGTTTATACTGGGTGCGGATTTTATCATGACAGGCTCAATCAACCAATGTACGGTTGAAGCAGGGACAAGTGATGATGTAAAGGATTTGCTCCAGCAGTTAAATATACAGGATACAGACTACGCTCCCGCAGGGGATATGTTTGAAATGGGAGCGAAAATTCAGGTTATGAAAAAAGGAGTTTTTTTCCCGGCTAGGGCAAATAAATTATATGATCTTTACCGTAATTATAACTCCATAGATGAAATTGATAGCGGAACCAAAAAATATATCGAAGAAAAGTATTTTAAGAAGAGTATTGAACAAGTATATGAAGATATTAAAGCTTATTACCCGGCTGAGATCATTGAAAAAGCTGAAAGAATTCCTAAACGTAAGATGGCGTTGATATTTAGATGGTACTTTACTTATTCTACACGACTTGCAATGAATGGAGACAAACACAGTAAGGTTGATTATCAAGTACACTGCGGACCAGCCCTCGGCGCTTTTAACCAATGGGTCAAGGGAACAATCTTTGAGAATTGGAAGAACAGGCATGTTGATGAAATAGGACAAAAAATAATGGTTGAAACTGCGGAATACCTGAATGAAAGGTATAAAGCTTTAACGATAATGTGAGTATATGTGTGGAGAAAAATAGAAATCATTAAAGATGATAGGGATAAAAGAAAGTGGGGTTTTTCATGCATAGTTATAGGACTCATAACTGTGGAGAATTGGATCAAAAACATGTCGGCGAAGTAGTGAGAATTGCAGGATGGATAAAAAATATGCGTGACCATGGCGGGGTTATTTTTATTGACCTTAGGGATCATTATGGAGTAACGCAGATTGTTGTTTCTGATAATAACGAATTGAAAGATTTTGTATCAAAGATCACCAGAGAGTCAACCATTTCTGCTATAGGTACTGTATGTAACAGATCTGAAAATACGATTAGTCCCACTATGAAAACCGGGCATATTGAGTTAGCTGCTAATGAGATAAAAGTTTTAGGGAAGGTAGTGAATCCATTACCTTTTGAAGTATCTTTAGCAAATGAAGCTCGGGAGGATTTAAGATTAAAGTATCGTTTCTTGGATCTACGAAATGAAAAAATACACAATAATATTATACTTCGTTCTAAAGTAATTCAAAGTATCAGAAGAAAGATGATCGATTTGAATTTTTTAGAGATCCAGACACCTATCCTGACAAGTTCATCTCCAGAAGGCGCCAGAGACTATTTAGTTCCTAGTAGAGTGCATCCAGGCCAATTTTATGCTTTGCCTCAAGCACCTCAACAATTTAAACAATTGTTAATGGTTTCGGGCTTTGATAAATATTTTCAAATTGCTCCTTGCTTTAGAGATGAGGATGCAAGAGCAGACAGATCACCCGGCGAGTTTTATCAGCTGGATTTGGAAATGGCTTTTGCAACACAGGAAGATGTCTTTAATGTAGTTGAAAATATGCTATATGAAGTTTTCTCTGAATTTACAAATTTTAAAATTTCAAAGCCTTTTAGCAGGATTCCATATCAAGAAGCCATGCTCAAATACGGGAGCGATAAACCTGATTTAAGAAATCCATTAATTATCCATGATGTGACAGAGCTGTTTACAGAGACTGATTTTAAAGTATTTAAAAATAAAACGATAAGAGTTATTGCTGTTCCTGATTGTGGAACACAGCCAAGAAGCTTTTATGATGATATAGTAAACTTTGCTGTTGAGGCTGGAGCGAAAGGCCTCTCATGGATTAAGTTCAATGATGATATGTCTCTTAGTGGCTCTATTGCAAAATTCATCTCTGAAGAGGTGAAAAACGAATTAATACATGTTACGCAAGCTAGTTCAGGATATGCACTGTTTTTTGCTGCTGACCAACTTAAAAATGTCGAAAAAATAGCCGGTGCTGTCAGAAATCAATTAGGAAAAAGACTGGATTTGCTGGAAAAGGATATATATAAATTTTGCTGGATAGTTGATTTTCCTATGTTTGAATTGGATCCTGATACTCATAAAATTGGGTTTAGCCATAATCCTTTTTCAATGCCACAAGGTGGTATGGATGCGCTGCTGAATATGAATCCTCTTGATATCCTTGCGTACCAATATGATATTGTATGTAATGGGATTGAACTGTCCTCGGGTGCTGTCCGTAACCATGATACGGAGATTATGGTAAAGGCCTTTGAGATTGCAGGTTATACATATGGAGATATCAAGAGTAAATTTCCTGCACTCTTTAATGCTTTTCAATTTGGGCCGCCGCCTCATGCAGGTATAGCACCTGGAATTGATAGGATTGTTATGATCATTGCAAATGAATCGAATATCCGAGAGGTTATTGCTTTTCCAATGAATAGCAAAGCGCAGGATCTATTAATGGGAGCACCTTCGGAGGTTACTGAGAAACAATTGAGTGATGTTCATATAAAATTGGTAAATACTCAGCCAGAAACAGAATAAACAGATTCAATCACATACTGAAAGCAAAGGCTGAATTCGGCACGTATTTGAATCTCATTGAGTGTGTTAAAAACTCTCCCTGCTAGATGCAGAGGAGAGTTTTTTTATTTAGCTCAGATTGGGTTTGTTCACGATGACAATTTTCATCGGTATACTGGATGGTATGGCAGGCTTATCGAGTAGATCTATGCCAAAAAGTAGAAATTATAGGAATACAGGAAAATCGAAATAGCTAGAAACGAAAGAATCAGCGTTGCGTTGTATACCTTTCTTAACAATGGAGTTTTGGTAACATTGCATCTTCTCACAGCAAGATAGGCAGCCGGTACAAAGGCAAGCCCAAGTACCCAGAAAAAGATAATATTCAAATTGAAATTGGACATAGGCTGAAAGGGGTCGCCTATCAATTGGATGCTGGAAGCAATGAGATTGACGATCACAAGCAGACCCAGCAATGGTATTACGGTTACACTGTCAGGCAAGGGAAACCGCGAAGTACTCTTTTGCTTTCTTGCGTCCTTGAGCTTCCGCAGCCATCCAATAATACCGAAAATAGACCCAAACGCAAACCCAATACCGCATCCTCCGACCAGAATATAACTGAAAATGGATGTTTGTAGGAAGGATATCGGCAATTGGTCATCGATGACTCCATATGACAACTGCGTCACTTTGCCATCGGCATTGGTTAAGAAAAAAAGACGACTGATGTTTAAGCCTGCGTAATCATAAGGAGTGCTCCCGGGAGTCACGCGTTCAAAAAAATAGGGTTTGGTTTCTACATAATCAACATGAATATTCATGGATGGAATACTCAGAGTGATTCCGCCATTGCCGTTGGCTGTGACCACTTCTTCCGCATTAGATAATACGGGTATAAGCTTCAATATATCAGATGATACTGCACGAGCAGAGCGGTATTTTCCCGCCACATCCGCGCTATGCTTCAACGTGCTGTCCGCTTGCGGAGTAGCGTGGGAATCCCCGACAAACAGGTCAATGAGTTCGCTTCTCGCCCCGGACATTTCATTTTCCACATTGGTCAGGATACTGATCCCAAAGTTTTGATCCGGTACGATAGAGACCAGAGAGGAGAATGAATCTGTATTTCCACCGTGCTCGATAACACGATAATCCCCCGCGAACCGTTCCCAAAAGCCATGGGCATTCCCCGGAAGCTCAGGATAGTGGGTATATGAAGCCTCATGCATTTCTCGCAGGGTTTCATTCTTATTGAACAGCGAATATTTTAAGGAATGGTCCATGTTCAGATGAGCAAGCATAAAATGAGCCATGTCCTCCGAAGTAATGTTTAACGCACCAGCCGGCACATCATTAAAGAAAACATTCGGCTTTGCTACCCAGTTTCCATCCTTCTTGGAGTAGCCTGTTGCTTTATGTTCGATAACCTCCGGGATAAGATCATATCGTTGTGTAAAGTAAGAATGTTTCATGTCTAGAGGCTCAAATATATGTTTCTGAATATAGGTTTCAAAAGGCATTCCGGATACACGTTCTATAATATAACCGGCCAGGTTGGTCCCATAGTTGGAATAAGCAATCACTGTTCCAGGCTCATAAATCTGTTCAGGCTGATTTCCGGGTGCGATATGATCCTTGAGAGGTCTAAGATCAGCAGGATCATGAACCAAAAGTTTTTCCAGGCGCTCCTCAAAACCCGCCGTGTGGCTCATCAGTGATTTCAGGGTAATAGGCTTATCAAAAGAAGGCTTGAGAAAGCCGTCAGGCAAGTATGTGCGGATGTCCGTATTCAAATCCAGCTTTCCTTGCTCAACCAGTTGCATTACCGCCGTCCAGGTGAACAATTTCGATACGGAACCAGCCTCCATATAGGTTGTTTCCGTACTCATGGGTGTTTGTTTCTCAATGTTTGAGTATCCGTAACCTTTTGAAAAAACAATTTTCCCGTCCTTTACTATGGAAACGGCAGCACCAGGAATCGCTGTTCCTATATATTTCTTCATAATTTGATCTGTTCTGTTTTCGATTTCGGAAATCGGAATTCCAGAGGGAGTGGTTGGAACGGACCCAGAAGCATACGCCTGGACCGGGATAAATGCCATCAATGCCAACAGGAACAAAGAGGCAAATCGTTTTTTCAATTTCATATCAAGTCTCCTTTGCTGCGCTTGAATCTTTAAGGGCAGTCTGTTTTTTGGAACATTTTTAGTGTAGCAATCAAGTCTTTCTTATTTCTCTCCTGTTCCTTACTTTTTTCTTTCTCGAATTAAGCTTCAACTCTCAAGTAATTTACCAAAAAAAGCTATATTTACGTTGGAACAGCTTTATATGTATGTTGCCAACCTATAAAATAAAGACAAGAAGAATCCTCATAGTTGAAAAAAATAGGAGATGACAATAAATGAAAGCCTGTGAACCTCTAACTATTTCATCTGAAAGCGGATACAATCTTCAAACCGATGAAAGTGTGCCAATTGCCCACGCTTGGAACATGATTGCGCGAGATCATAAGCGAGTGTTTGGCCGCGAGCCATTGCAAACAGAAGTAGAGCCCTCGATCATTATCCGTTATGCGCAGGAAGGAGATAGCTGTCCGCATTGGCCAGAGGGCTATTGTCTGCGTTTTGTTGCTGGTAGCAAGGGAACGGTACTCCATATTATTGGCCGTGATGAATTAGGAATTATTTATGGACTGCTTCATTACAGCCGATTCGCTCTGGGTGTGGAGCCGTTCTGGTTCTGGGCGGAGCTTATCCCGCCTAAGCGGGATACCATCGTTTTGCCGAGTCAGAATGTTGACAGTATACCGTCCAAGGTCCGATATCGGGGATGGTTTGTCAATGATGAGGTATGCTTGATTGGCTGGAAGGATGATTATCCACCGACGGAGCAGGTGTGGCAGCCCGTTTTTGAAGCGTTACTGCGCTGCGGTGGAAATATGGTGATTCCCGGAACCGATTTACCACGCACAGGTATCCATCATAGGCTTGCAGCAGACATGGGCTTATGGATTACACATCATCATGCTGAACCGTTGGGGGCGGAGATGTTTTTGCGCGCCTTTCCGGGTAAACAAGCTAGTTACAGAGAGCATCCCGAGTTGTTTGAACAGCTTTGGCAGGAAGCGATTGAACGGCAGAAGAAAGAGAAAATTGTATGGGTACTGTCTTTTCGCGGGCAGGGTGACAAGCCTTTTTGGGAAGATGATCCTTCCTTTAATACGCCGGACAAACGCGGACAATTAATCTCATATGTGGTTCGCAAGCAGTACCATATGATCTCTAAATTTGTGGAGCATCCCGTGTGCTGTATGGCGATGTATGGTGAGATTGCTGAGTTATACAAGCAGGGGCATATTGAGGTACCCGAAGGGGTGATTAAAATATGGGCGGACAATGGTTACGGTAAAATGGTATCTCGGCGCCATGGGAATCTTAATTATCGTGTACCAGCATTGCCTGAGGCGCAGGATGGGGGAAAAAATGGAGTATATTACCATGTGACCTTCCACGACTTGCAAGCGTCGAACCATCTTACCCAATTTCCCTCCTCAGCCAGCTTGATTGTAGAGGAATTGACAGCAGCGTTTACTACAGGGGCGGACGAGTACCTGCTGGTCAATTCAGGAAATATTTTGCCACATCTATATACGCTGGATTTAGTAGCAAATTTATGGACGAAGGGTAACGTGGATGCCGAAGAGCAGCTTATTGATTTTATCGGGCGGCTGTACAGTAGTCAGCTTCAAGAGATTTCCCAATTATACCGGGATTATTCCCGCTGCACTATCGTGTATGGCCCGCATAAGGATGATCGAGCAGGGGAGGAATTCTATCACCATCCGGCTCGGCAAATTATGGGGTATTGGCTACAAGGCAAAGAAGGCAGTGATGAACGGCTGTACTGGGCTACTGGAGAAAGGCCTTTTCCTGAACAGGTACGCTGGTTCAAGGAAAAAGCCGAGTCGGCAATCCCGGACTGGGTTGAACTGCGAGAGCGGTGTCTACGAATCATGAAGCAGTTGTCTGAAGATGAATGTCAAAGGCTGTATAATCAACTGCTTGTGCAGATTGAACTGCATCTGAGTGGTTCACGTGGACTGGCAAGCTTATGTAGCGCTTATGGGCTGTTCCTTGAAAAAGATTATCCACGGGCTTTTATACAAGCTTCTCATGCCGTTTGGAGCTACCGGATGGGTAAAGAAGCGCTCTCGCTCGCAGGAACTGGAAGATGGGAGCATTTCTACCGGGCAGATTGGTTAACCAATCTAGATAACACTATTTCTCATGCGGACACTGTGCGGGGATTTCTTCGTCTTCAGGGTGACAGTCCAGATATGTTCCTGTGGTCCAAACAATATTTAATGCCAGAAACAGAGAAATATATCTACCTAGAGAATACGCATCGCAAGCCCCTTCCTGATGATGAGTTGGCACGCTGTCTGGAGAAGGTATTATATTAAAAAGGAAGATATGTAGCATCAGAATCAACAGGTCTGCCTGCAACCTTTCCAGCTTATACTACGTCAATGAAGTTGTTAATGGCCAAGCGGCCTAATTCAACTACAAGGTGGAACTTACATGAATATGAGAAAAAGTGCATTTGCAGCCATTACAACTGTAGCCATTTTGTCCTTCTCCGTTGGAGGTCAAATGTCTGCGGCAGACCGTCAATTCAAGGATTTGGACAATGTAAGCGGCAAAGAAAAAATTATATCCCTTAAAGATCAGGGTCTGCTCAAAGGTGCCTCTGACACGCAGTTTCTCCCGTCATCTAAAGTCACCGCTGCTCAGGGCATTCAGTTGATCTCCGGCGGACTCCAGCTTAGTTTGGCCGCTATTGATTTTAATAAGGCGCCACAGGCCAGCGGACTGTTTACCCATGTTAAGGATACTGCATGGTATGCCGAAGCCTTTATCAACGCGCATTATAATGGTGTAGAGATTCCAAAAGATATCGTTCCTTCAAAAACCCTGACTAAGGAAGAGTTCACCCACATGTTGATTCAGGGCATGGAAAAAGCAGGCGCTCTTCCGATGATTAAAATCGCACCTGCGAATATAGCGGATGACAGCGAACTGGAGCCTTCTTACCAAGGTAGTATTCAACGCTCGCTAGTCTACAAGGTCAATACCTTGGATGCAAGTGAAAAGTTTCATCCAAAAAGCGAGATTACACGTGCCGAAGCTGCTGTTATGTTATATAATGCATTGGAATACCTGAATGCTCATACAAAATCGTAATAAATACAGCAATAAAGAGCTTTTCTTCTGAGGGAATTAAGCTTTCAGTTACTTGACATCATTATCGTTAATGTTATAATAAGGAAATCGAATTTAGACCTGCGGTAGCTGATTACCGTAAGGATATTTTCCTGGTCCTTCGGCATATAACACAGGTAACGAATAAATAAGCTGGCTCCGGATGAGGAGTTCAGCTTATTTTTTTGGATCAAAAAGCTTACCGTTTTCACAGATCTACATATTGAGAGGAGACAGGGGTATGTTTGAGAATGACTGGGATGATGTACTACGAGAAGAGGTCGAAAAGCCATACTTTAATGAATTAAGGTATACGTTAGCCCGAGAGTACAAGTTACATAAGGTATATCCTCCAAAAGAAGACTTGTTTTCCGCACTCAAATTAACGCCATTTCATCTGACCAAAGCGGTTATATTGGGACAGGATCCATATCATGGAGAGGGACAAGCTCACGGTTTGAGCTTTTCTGTTAGACCTGGTGTGCGAACACCGCCATCTTTACTAAATATATACAAGGAGCTTCGCGATGATATCGGCACTCCCATTCCGAATCAGGGATACCTCGTGCCTTGGGCTGAGCAAGGTGTGCTGCTGCTAAACAACGTGTTAACCGTGCGTGAAGGACAACCGCAATCTCACCAGGGAATAGGTTGGGAACGTTTCACGGATGCTGTCATTGAAGCGATTAATGAGCGCGAGCAGCCAGCAGTGTTTATTTTGTGGGGGAGCCATGCTCAGAAAAAAGCAAGCTTCGTGAATACCAGCAAGCATTTGGTGCTGAAATCCGTTCATCCGAGTCCATTGGCGGCTCACAGAGGCTTTTTTGGCAGCAAGCCTTTTTCGCGTACCAATGCATTTTTGCAGGAGCATGGAATGGAGCCGATTCGGTGGGAGATTCCTAACCGCTAGCACTGGAGGTGAGGACATGCGTCAGTGGAAGGGACGTCAGGTCATTTTATATCACGGCAACAACGGTCATACCCAGAAGGTGCGCGGCACGCTTGAAAAATGGGATGATATACGAAAGTGTGTTATTTTAGGCCCGAAAATGCTGGCTATTCCTTTTGAAAATATTACGCATATTACCATGCTTCCTCCGGGGCGTGAGCGTAGAAGCCGCCATCCGGCGAAGCTGAACGCTATCGGTTATGTAATGAGCGTTCCGTTACAGTTTGATAATGCCATTCATTTTCAGTCGGCGGTGACGATTTGGAGAGAGGATCATCTGATCGCTTATAATGTAAAGCTGGTTAGTCACTCGGCACACGATGTAATTCTTGAAGATGGACAAGCCTTATCTAAAGAAGAGCATCTGTTTGTGGTAAGGTCACTGCGTGGAGAACTTTAACTGTAATTATTCACCTTTTTTTGATGAAGGGTTCAATTTAGTTAGCTACTAACCGATAAAAGTAATGGGATTGTTAATTATATCCTATTTTATAGAGATGAAACTAAGGGAGAGAAACGAATGGAGCGTATGAAACGTATGAGCAAACGGAGTACCTTCTTACTTGCTTTGCTGATGTTTGTATTTGCAGCATGGCCAGCGGGTTTGATCCGGGCTGAGGAGAGCACGACCTCCACGGTACAGTGGGACAGTCAAAATCCGACTACATTGAATCTGGGTGGAAGCCCCGCTCAATTAAAAGTGTGGTCATTGACAGAAAAGGGCAAAGAAGATGTTACACAAAAGGCAGAATGGATCTCTGGGGATTCAAGCATTTTAAAGGTAGATAAGGGACTTATTACTCCTGTGTCAAAAGGGCAAATTAAGATTGTTGCCACATATGAACAGCAAACGGTAAGTACAACGATTACAGTAAAATCGCCTTACAGCAAGCTGCAATTAAATCCGTCTAGTCCCATTAATTTGACGATTGGTGGAGAATCAAAGCAACTAACTGCTCAAGGTGTACTTACTGGAGGTGGGACGGAAAATGTATCCGGTGTCGAATGGACTTCTTCGAATGCGGCTGTTGCTACCGTTGAAGATGGTCTGGTTCGTCCACTTGCCAAAGGCGTGACTTACATTAAAGCAAGCAAAGATGAACTCAAAGCACAAACGATTGTGTATGTGCGTTCTTCTTCTCAGGCATTAGTATTGAATGCAACTGGGTCCAAATCGGTCTTTCTGGGTAGCTCCCCAATTCAGGTTAGTGCAACCGATGTCAACCTGACTGGTGGCAAGACAGATGTGACCAACACGGCAGAATGGACTTCCTCCAATCCGTTGGTTGCCACAGTCGAGCAAGGTAAAATCACACCGATGGATGCAGGCAATTCGACGATTACAGCGTCCTATCACGGTTTGAGCAAGACTCTGAAGATTAATGTACTTCCAACGGTTGAAAAACTGGTTTCAAGCAAAGCCAGTCTGACTCTCGAAACAGGAGGCAAAACTTCTCTTCCGAGTATATCTGCTTATTTGGTCAATGGAGCAAAAAAAGCAGTTCAATCCGATGTAAAATGGAGCTTAAGCAGTGAAAGTGCAGTTAAAATAGCAAATGATAAGCTGATTGCAGTGAACCCAGGCAGTGCAACATTGACAGCAACGGTAGGTGCGCTCAAACTGGATATTCCAGTGACTGTGCAATACAAAGTGCTCAAGCTGACAGCTTCTGAGAAAAAATATGTATTGGTTGCAGGCCAAGAAGCAAGTATTCCGACAGTAAAAGCACACATGGCTGGTGGCGGAATCCTGGATGTTACCAGTCAGGTAAGCTGGGTAGGTACAACAGCCGCAGTAACAGTAGCAAATGGTAAAGTAAAAGCGGTGAGTGGCGGTAACTCTGGAATCAAGGCTATGTATATGAACAAATATGTGAAAGTACCTGTCATTGTGGAAGGAGCCATGTCTACATTGACACCAAGCTTTTCGAGTGCTGATATGAATTTGAAAGGAAGTAAGTCCATCAAAGTCATCGGCATATATACGGATGGTAAAAAAGCTACGCTGAGCAGTAAAGTGAAATGGACATCATCGAATGCTTCCGTAGCGATCGTAAAAGGCTCTTCCATTAAAGCCGTTGGAATTGGAACAGCAACGATTACGGGCACATATCAGGATAAGTCGTTTAACGTTGAGATCAAGGTCACACCTAAGCTGCTCAAACTGGTATTGAGCAATAAAAACCTGAAGCTGCCTAAAGGCTCCTCTCAAGTGCTTAGTGTGAATGCAGTTTATGATTCAGGCGCTACTACTAATGTGACAAGCTCAGCGGTATGGACATCTTCCAAACCGTCGATCGTACAGGTTACTGGCGGTCAGGTGAAGGCGATTGATACCGGAAGTTCCAGTATCAAAGTAGTCTATGGTGGTAAGACTGTAGCGACATCGGCCAGAGTGTTAAAATAGTCTACGCATATTGCCACATCCACTTATACAAAATAACCCCCGGTCCAAAGACCGGGGGTTATTTTCAGCTTATTCTACGCCGTCCTGATAATGATTTTTCCAGTGCTTATCGCCTTTGTGTGCGAAGTCTTCAACTGTCTTTTCCAAAGTAGCTACCAGTTGGGCTTTAATCTCAGAAATTGTGTCTCGGAACAGTCTTTCTTCCGTACCATTGATTTTTTCACCGTATAGAGCCTGAGCGGCTATAAATTGACGATGTTGCTCCACAAAACTGTCAATCGAATGCAATGCATGCTCCACGTATTGGGAAATGCTATGATGCTCGTTAGGCAGTTGCAATTTTAATTCATGAACTCTGTTTAATAATGCCATGATGATCACCTCGTGCGTTTTGTTATGTCAATAATTATACATCATTTTCGGAAAACTTTCATTAAATTTTGATTAAAATGTGACTTTTATTATGTCATGATTGCATTTTCACTGGTGATCAGGCCTAATTTTCGGAATTATTTCATTTTTTTCTTTGTGTCGTGATTTTAAAAATTAATATATATGGTACGAAGATGATATAAGAGCAAGCTGCGACAGCTGTCTTTCTGACATGTTATAATGGGGAAAAAGCCCAGTCGGAAAGGTTGTCAGTATGGTATGAAGCTTTTTAAAGGTTTATTTTGGGGGATTCTGATCAGTCTTCTCCTGTGGTGTGCCTTGTTTGGGCTTGTCCGCTGGATGTCTCATTAAGTCGCTTCCTGTATCTTATACAATAACTCTTGCGACTGTATCCACGTCATTAACGGAAATCGTATATACGTGTTCGTCATCATAGAGCTTGAATTGCTGAGTTTCTTGGTCAGATAGGAGCTTAGGCCAGCCAATTACGGTACTTCCATTCAGTAACCGGATTACAACGGCTTGCATTTGGCTCACGGCCAGTTTGATCTCATCGTTCATTCGTACAACCTCCTCTCTATACTATTTGTCGTCGAATATTCAACCTTTTTTTATAGTCAGTAAGGGGTTACAAAAAATAAAATCCGGGGATTAACTTAATTGAAGGCATCTACTGGAATAGCTTGAAGGGAAGAGGAAAATTGAAGAAAAAATTGCTAAGTTTTATAGCTTTACTGCTGCTAGCTTTGGGCGCGTATTGGTTTGAAGGAGGCAATCTTCTTACGAAAATGACAGGAGAGAACCCGCCTTCATCGGCTCAGGTTACGCTGCAATTCCCGTCAGGTCGTTACCCTGAAACGGCGCAGCATATAAAGGAAGCCATTCAGGCGGGAAAATCTCCGGTATGCACAATTGACCGTGAAGGAGCCGAGCAAAATCGCAAGCATTCGCTTGCAGGTGTTCCCACTCGTAAAGGATACGATCGTGACGAATGGCCGATGGCTATGTGCTTAGAAGGTGGCAAAGGTGCAAATATCAAATACATAGCTCCTAAGGATAATCGTGGGGCAGGATCATGGGTCAGTCACCAATTGGATGAGTATGAGGATGGAACTCGTGTGAAATTTGTTGTGAAATAGTGCTATTACTTTTTATTACCTTGGGCTGTTTCCTGTCTGGCCTTAATCAACGCCAGAAAATCAAAAAAATCACCTAGTGTATTGAAGCCGGCACCTAAAATGGCCAAGTCTTCAGCGGATAGTTGGTTAAACCATTCCATTTGCTTAGCATCAAACATATTATCACCGCCAACCATTGATAATGTATAGTATGTACTGACGGCAACGAAGGTCAGGGCTCTGGCATACCATTTAAGTATGCCTGTTTTATGTGCAGAGGATGTGTAGAACTCATGTTTAAATTTAATTTTTATACTAAAATCGTCTCCATCGTTATCGTATTGCTTATACCTATGCTGATCCTGTATGTCTATTCTAATCAGACAACGACAGGTGTATTACGTGAGGAGCTGAATCAATCTAATTATAATCAGCTGACTTTTTTTCAAAACCAGGTGAATACGAATATTGAAATGATTTCCTCCTGGCCGCATCTGCTGATTCATGATCCCGATGTAGCCAGTTTTCAAGCGATTTTTTTGAAGGACAAGGTTCTCAATCTGGATGGAATTAACCTTGTCAAACGGATTCAAACCAAGCTCGGGCTTCAGGAAAGCTCTTCTAATTGGAGAACCGGGCTGAGTATCTATTCTCCTTCGCTTGGACGGGTTGTATCGGAGAATGGAGCAGGTTTATATGACCAGAAAAAACTAAATCAGCTGATAAAAGACGGCTGGCAGGTATCCAAAAAAAGATCATACGGGAAAGACCAATTTATATTTTCATTGTATACATTATCCCCGTTTTCTTCACTTGGTAATCCAGAAACCGCTAACACGATTATTAAGGTTGAATTTGACAGCAGTAATATTCAGGACATGCTTGACCGCTTCAAAGGTGATGGACGAAAGGAGCCTTTTTATTATAAAAAAGGCGTAGGAGTGATCTTTAATCGTACTGCAAATGAAGAGCTGTCTGGAAAGCTGATTTCTAAATTGGAAAAAATGGGACTCCATGAAGTTGATAATCTGACCGTGAAAATTGGAGAAGAAAGCTACCTGGTTCATGCCGTTCTTTCGCAAACGACTGGTTGGTATTTGATTGATTACATGCCTTTGTCCGATATGATGTCTCCGATTTACTCATCGAATCGACTGTTTTATATAACGGTTGTTGGCTCGCTGCTGGTAGGCTTGATTGGCGCTTACTTGCTTCATTCACAGGTACAAGTGCCGATTCTTCAGCTTGTGCGGGCATTTCGGAGCCTAAAGGATGGAGACTATGCTGTTCGATTAAGTCTAAGGGGGAGTCACGAATTTGCTTTCCTGTCTAGTCAATTTAATCTGATGGTCGAACAGATTCAGGAGCTGTTTGAGAAGGTGTATGTTGAGCAGCTACATGTCAAGGAAGCGCGACTAAAGCAGCTCCAGTCACAAATCAATCCGCATTTTTTTTATAATTGTTTTTCATTTATTACAAGTATGGCAAAGCTGCGCAATCATGAGGCGGTTGTTGCCATGGCTCATAATTTATCCAGGTATTATCGGTATACGACAAGACAGGAGCGGGATTTGGTTCCATTGTCAGAAGAAGTCGAGTTTGTTCAATATTATCTGAACATACAGCAGATGCGTATGCCGAGGCTAACGTTCTTAATTCATGTTTCTTCACAAGCCAGCAATCTACTGATTCCGCCGCTTGTAGTGCAGCCACTGGTGGAAAATGCGGTGCTGCACGGGATAGAGCCTCAAGCGGAGGATGGTATAATTCATATTTTAACCGAGCGTGTTGGCTCGTATATGTACCTGATTGTGGATGATAACGGGCTCGGTTTGAGTAGAGAGGCTATAACTGCCCTGACGTCAACGCTTGACAAGCCTGTGGAAGAGGATCATGGATACGGTTTGTGGAATGTGCATCAACGCATGCGATTACATTTTGGGGAGGATGCAGGGCTGGAATTCTCTTTGTCTCCATTGGGAGGATTACGTGCAGTTTTAAAATGGTCGATCTCAACAGAAGAAGAGCATGCGAATGGTTTAATTGAGCCTTCGCCAAATTCGAATATAGTTAAAACGGAGGGTCCAGATGGTTCAGATATTACTAGTAGATGATGAGAGTTATGTAACAGAAAGTCTGGCAGCTACCATTCCGTGGGAGACGCTAGGCATCGAGAGGGTTCATCAAGCGGCTTCCGCACTAGCAGCGGTGGATGTGCTGGAAGCGTACGATATTGATATTCTGGTTACGGATATTCGTATGCCTGGCATGACGGGACTGGAGTTGATTGTTGAGGTAAACGAACGATGGCCACATATCCGAAGTTTGTTACTGACAGGCTATGCCGATTTTGAATATGCTAAAAAAGCGCTCCAGCTTAAGGCTTTTGATTACATTTTAAAGCCGGTGGATGATGAAGAATTTATCAAATGTGTGTCAGCCGCCATGGATTCGCTAAAGGAAGAATGGGAAGCATTTGACAAGGTTCATCAATTACAATATAGCCGCAGAAACGATTTTGGTGTACTGCGGACCCATTTGATGCATGATTTGCTACTCGGGCGTGATTTTCCAGTACCAAAAGTAGAGAGCAAAATGTCCGAGTACGAAATCAAGCTACGCACGGGACATCCTGCCAGTATGCTGCTTATTCAGCTAGGGAAGCATTTTTCTGATATGGACTATCATTCAGTCTCCTTAATTGAATATGCGATTGGAAATATTGCCGAAGAAGTATTCGCACCTGATTTTCACGTATGGCATTGCAAAGCGCCGCATGACTGCTTAATTGTATTAATAGAAGGGAATTGGAATTCATTTCCTGAACGGAGTGTGGATGAGCAGAATCGTTTTCTGAGTGCGGCGATTGAGAATTTTCAAAAAAATGTGAGCAATTACTTGAAAGGGGAAATTTACGTTGCATTAACCGGATGGTTTAATTTTCCAGAGGAGCTGCCTAAGCTATATCAGACAGCGATTAGATCCTTATACTGGAACCATCAGGAGGAGACGGATACACTGCTATTCATAGAAGAACAGACAGAACAGCCACACAGCTCAGTTAAGTCACTGGAGGGGCTTTATATGCATCCTACGCTTACTCATCTGCTAGAGTCCAGGCAATGGGAAGAGGCCGAAGCGAAAGTGAACCGTGTATTTGGAAAAATGGAAGAGGTGGGATATACACGCGAGCATTTATATGAGCTGTTTATTTCGGTGACGAGCGCCTTTATGTATACAGCGCACAAACAAGGACGTTTTATTACACAGATGGATCAAGTAGGCTTCGATCCGTTACATGCGCAGAAAATGGTTCATTCGTTTCTCCACCTCAAAGAGTGGATACTTTCCATGATGAACAAACTTAAATCTGAATGGTCCGCAAGCGAGCAAAGCGCTAAAAGCTATGTGGTCAAGCAGGTTCAGGAGCTCATCTCCCAGGATAAAGGTCAGGAGCTGTCTGTTAAGACGATTGCTGATCAGGTTTATCTTCATCCAGTCTATCTGTCTAAAATTTATAAAGCTGAAACCGGAGAAGGTCTGGGTGACTATATTATCCGAATGAGAATGGAGCGGGCTCTTTATTTGCTTAAATATTCCAACAAAAAAATATACGAAATTACGACGGAACTGGGCTATCAGAATCCCCAATATTTCAGTAAGATGTTCAAAAAGCATTACGGAATGACTCCGCATGAATTTCGGGACCAGTAAAATGAGATGAGTAAAGATCAGTTGGGAAAGGTGCAGAAATATTTATTTTGTGACATAGGCTGCGAAGAAAAGCCCTCTTATAATAAAAGAGTAGAAAATGATTTTTAGAGGGGGAACAATATGCGAGTTCATTCGAAAAAAAAGTTGTTGTCGTTGCTCGCCGCAACTATGGTATTAGGAGTTGGCCTTGTGGGCTGCTCAGGATCGGGAAATGATGGGATTGCGGACAGCGCAGCTAAAACTGAAAACGTATACAAAGAAAAATACAATCCAGAAGTCACAATTTCCACGGTATGGGGTGTAGATCCCGCCTTGAAATTTAAAAATGGTGAATCTATCGAAAATAACATTGCGACAAAATGGGCTAAAGAGAAATTCGGTATTAATATCAAATCACTCTGGTCCGTCACAGATACGAATGGCGCATTTGCTACGAAGCTGCGATTGGCTATGTCCTCCGGTCAGGAGATGCCGGACGTCGTTGTATTGGGGACGGAGAATGAGCAACTGGCACAGGACATGATCGATTCTGGTATGTTTGCAGAGGCTGGTCCGTTGTTTGACAAGTACGCTTCGGATACCTGGAAGCAGGCGATGAATCAAGATACGAACGTATGGAATCAGTATAGCCGAGATGGCAAAAAAATGGGTATTCCTGTGCTTGATTTTGCCTATAACCATGATTATGTATTGTGGGTACGACAAGATTGGTTGGATAAGCTGGGTATGAAGGCTCCAGAGACGATGGATGATCTGGAAAAAGTGATGGATGCCTTTAAAAATAAAAATCCGGACGGACTGGCTCCGAACAAAGTGATTCCGCTCAGCATCGGTTTCAAAACATCCATGAACACTTGGATGGGTGACCCGTCCTGGATTTTCGGGGCATATGGCACTCTACCTCAGCAATGGAACAAAGGCACGAATGGCAGTTTGGAATATGGCTCCGTGCAGCCTGGCATGAAGCCGGGTTTGCAAAAGCTGAGCGAGTGGCTCAAAAAGGGATACATCCCTCAGGAAGCAGCATTGTGGGATGAAAATAAAACGTCAGAACCTACAATCGCAGGCATAGCCGGTATGATTCCTGGGCCATATTGGATGAGCGGCTGGCCGCTTAAGGATACAGTCAAAAATGCGCCGGGTGCCGTATGGAAGCCGATCAAGATTCCAGCGGGTCCTGACAACAAAGCCATGCGTCACGGAACGCAATACACCAATGGTGTTGTACTAATCAACAAACAAATGCAGCATCCTGAAGCTTTTTTCACTTATCAAAATTATTTGTTTGACCATTATGCTAATGCTAAACCGGACGGTGATTTGTCGAATGGGCTGTTTAAGGGCTACGATTATGATTTGGATGCGGGCGGAAAGCTAATGTCTATCGATAAAATACCAGGCGGTTATGTAAACTCTTTTCGTTATTTGCTAGTTCGTGATGGTGCGCGTATACCTGATGCCCAAATGAAGGCTTTATTAAGTTTGGCTAACGGCGCAGAACCCAAGACCCGTCTGGAGAAAGATGTAATGGTGAATTACGGGAAAGATACTCCCGCAGCTGCCAAAGTGCTTATGGAACAAAAGGATATCTCCATGAAAGATCAGTTCACGGGCCCTACTACTCCAACCATGAAGGCTAAAAAGGACTATCTGGATAAGATTGAAAGTCAGACTTTCAATGAAATTATTTATGGCAAGCAGCCGATCTCTGCTTTTGATACCTTTGTACAGACGTGGAAAACAGCTGGTGGCGAACAAATTACAAATGAAGTAAACGAATGGTATAAAAGCGTCGAAAAGTAAAATCATGATGTTGTAATAGACTAGGAGGGCTGTCCCAAGGTGGACAGCCTTTTTACTACAGCTTTATCAGGATTGAGTGGAAATGAATGCGCTATTATGATGTGTGTGAAAAAAGTTTCATTCGTTTGGCGTGCTTAAAAAATGATTGCTTTTGTGCCATGTATGTTGGTTTTTTGAACTGTTGGGACAGCGAAAACGCTTTTATAATTGAAGTATACCATGAGAGTTACAGGAGGAACTGCAATGAGAAGTCTGCAACGTACGTGGCCATTTCATATCATGCTGCTGCCAGCCATCATTTTCTTAATTGTATTCAGCTACATTCCGATGGGCGGCATCGTGATGGCCTTTCAAAATTACAAACCTTGGCTAGGCATAACTGGTTCCGAGTGGGTTGGACTGGATAACTTCCGCTTTTTGTTTCAACGGGAGGACAGTCTTCAAGTTGTCTGGAATACACTAATTATTGCTGTGTTAAAGATGTTTTTCAATCTGGTGGTTCCGTTTGTTTTTGCTATACTGCTGAATGAAATTCGCAAGGTCGGCCTTCAGCGATCCATTCAGACACTGGTTTATCTGCCACACTTTCTTTCGTGGGTCATCTTGGGCGGAATTCTGATTGACCTGTTGGCTACAGATGGATTTATGAATCGTATTCTCGGTAGTTTCGGGATTCAGCCTATCTTTTTTCTGGGAGAAAATAACTGGTTTAGGTTTACTGTCATTGTATCGGATATATGGAAGGAGTTCGGATACAACACCATCGTATTTCTTGCTGCACTGGCGGGTATTAATCCTTCGTTGTATGAGGCTTCTGAAATGGATGGAGCGAGCCGCTGGAGACAGACGCTGCACATCACGGTACCTTCGTTAATTCCGATGGTAGTTGTTGTTGGAACACTTGCACTTGGCAATGTACTGAATGCCGGTTTTGACCAGATTTTCAACCTTTATAATCCGCTGGTTTACCAAAAAGGCGATATTATTGATACATTCGTCTACCGGACAGCGTTAATCAATGGGGAAATGGGCTTTGCCACCGCAATCGGCTTGTTCAAATCCGTTATTAGTATGATTCTCATTCTGATATCTTATCGACTTGCTTACAAATGGGCAGGTTATCGCATATTTTGATTCCACGAGGCTGAAAGAGGGAGAGTCATGTATCATAAAACAACGCCATATCGCATCTTCAATGTGTTCAACATTTGCTTGCTTGTGATTTTGTCCATCATGTGTATCGTTCCGCTGATTCATGTGTTGGCGGTATCATTTAGTGCTAAATCAGCAGCAGATGCCAATCTGGTTGGACTGTGGCCGGTGCAATTTTCATTAGAAGCCTATAAGAAGACGATGAATAACCCGATTTTTCTGCACTCCATCTGGATTTCTGTCTGTCGGACTGTATTGGGAACCGGCTTGACACTGCTTATTACCTTTTTAGCTGCTTATCCACTTTCAAAGGAAACATCTGTGTTCCGTAGCAGAAACGTATATTCATGGTTGTTCGTATTCAGCATGATTTTTAACGGTGGTCTGGTTCCATTCTATATGGTTATTCAAAAGATCCATCTTATGGACAGCTTCTGGGTACTTGTTTTGCCAGGAGCGGTCAACACATTTCTGGTCATCCTTATGTTGAACTTTTTTAGAGGAATTCCTAAAGAGATGGAAGAGGCCGCATTGATCGACGGAGCAGGACATTTTCGGACATTGTTTAGTATCTTTTTACCGATATCCCTGCCTTCCATTGCCACGATTGCGCTGTTTAGTATGGTATTTCATTGGAACTCCTGGTTTGACGGTCTGCTCTATTTGAGCAATGCAAAGGACTATCCGCTGGCGACGTTCCTGCAAACTGTAATTATTCAGAAGGACATGAGTTCCATGAGCATGAGTCCCAAAGAGATGGAATTACTTTCTCAAACGACCGTTAATGCTGCGCAAATTTTCATTGGTGCAGCGCCTATTCTCATTGTATATCCATTTTTACAAAAGTATTTTGTTAAAGGTATGACGTTAGGTTCCGTCAAAGAGTAACAGAATTAATAGAAGGAGATGATTTGTAGTGACGAAGCAACACATAATCAAGTACCCTCCCATTAGTGAGCGAGTTCCACGTATGCTGCATGGAGCGGACTATAACCCGGAGCAATGGCAGCATTATCCTGAGGTGTTAGCGGAGGATATCCGTCTAATGAAACTAGCCAAATGCAACGTGATGTCTGTCGGCATTTTCTCATGGGTTTCATTGGAGCCTGAGGAAGGTGTATTTACGTTTGATTGGCTGGATCGTATTCTGGATTCGTTTGCTGAGAACGGAATCTATGCATTTTTGGCCACTCCTAGTGGAGCAAGACCAGCCTGGATGTCACAAAAATATCCTGAGGTGCTGCGTGTGGAGGCTAACCGTGTCCGTAACCTGCATGGGTTTCGCCATAATCACTGTGCTACATCGCCTGTTTACCGGGAAAAAGTACGTATCATGAACACGAAGCTAGCCGAGCGTTATGCTAACCATCCTGCTGTGATTGGCTGGCATATTTCCAATGAATTTGGTGGAGATTGCCACTGTGATTATTGTCAGGAGGCATTTCGTGCTTGGGTCAAGGATAAATACGGTACGCTGGACAAGCTTAATCACGCATGGTGGACGACCTTTTGGAGTCATACGATTACGGATTGGAGTCAAGTTGAGTCCCCGGCACCTCACGGTGAAACACAGGTCCATGCCCTGAATTTGGACTGGAGACGGTTTGTGACCGATCAGACGGCAGATTTTATCAAACATGAGATTGTGCCGCTCAAGGCTGCAAATCCAGCAATTCCGGTCACAACCAATTTAATGGAGTTTTTTGAAGGGTTGAATTACTGGAAGTTTGCTGATCTGCTCGATGTTATATCCTGGGATAGTTACCCAACGTGGCATGACCGTGAGGGAGATGATAGCCGTCAGGCTGCTAAAGTGGCCATGATGCACGATATTATTCGTTCAATCAAGGGAGGCAAGCCTTGGATGCTCATGGAGAGTACACCGAGTTTGACGAACTGGCAAGACGTAAGCAAGCTGAAGCGACCAGGAATGCATCTGCTATCGTCTTTACAGGCTGTGGCACACGGGTCAGACACCGTTCAATATTTTCAGTGGCGGAAAAGCCGCGGTTCGAGTGAAAAGCTGCATGGTGCGGTTGTCGATCATGTCGGACATGAGCACACCCGTGTATTTGGAGATGTGACAGAGGTCGGCAATGCGCTGGAAAAACTGGAGGAGGTTATCGGTACATCGGTACCGGCGGAGGCCGCAGTCATTTTTGACTGGGAGAACCGTTGGGGAATCAACGATTCACAGGGACCACGCAACAAAGGTGTGAAATATGAAGAGACAGCTGAAGCGCATTATTTGGCACTTTGGGAGCAGGGTGTACCTGTAGATGTCATTCATATGGATGCAGATTTCTCCAAATACAAACTTTTGGTAGCTCCGATGTTGTATATGGTCCGCAGCGGTGTGGGGGAGCGTATACAGAAGTTTGTTGAAAACGGTGGCGTTTTCGTAGCAACCTATTGGTCTGGTATCGTAGATGAACATGATTTGTGCTTCCTTGGAGGCTTTCCGGGGCCGCTTCGTAAGACGCTGGGGATCTGGTCGGAAGAGATTGACGGGTTGCATGATCATGACCGTAATCACATTTTGCCGGTTGAAGGCAATGAGCTGGATCTGCAAGGGGAGTATGAAGCTGTAGAATTGTGTGATCTCATTCATACGGAGGGTGCAGAGGTACTGGCTGTGTACGGCTCAGACTTTTATGCAGGACGCCCGGCTTTGACGGTGAACCGTTTGGGAGAGGGAAAGGCTTATTACATCGCATCACGCAACACCGGACTGTTTCACAGTCATTTTTACAGAAGTTTAATTGATGATGCAGGAATCAGTAAAGCGCTCAATGTGAAGTTGCCTCATGGAGTGAATACGGGGATTCGTACCGATGGGGTTCATGATTATATTTTTATACTGAATTTCACGCATGAGTCGCAAAAGATTACGTTGGATGGACGAACTTATGCGGATATGCTTGAAAATCATGCGATAGAAGATGGTAGCGTTCAATTGGATGCCTACACTGTTAAGGTTTTAAAGACAGAGCGCAATAAATAGAACATGATATTAAAGTGTGGTCTCTGTCGTTTTCCCGAGTGAGGGAAATGGTAGATGGGTCAGAGGCAATGAGCAGTATACAATTCGGATGGGAGATGACTTATGAAAACAGGTAACCGCACGATGGTATTTGCGATGTTGATCTTGCTGTCCAGCTTATTGTATCCGTTCGGCTCTGTAGGGTTGGGTGCGGCTTCGGCCGCCCCTGCTTTCGCCAAAGGAGCAGATATAAGCTGGGTAGCAGGAATGGAAGCGCAAGGTATGACTTGGAAGGATAAAAAGGGTGTTCGTCGAGATATACTGCAAATTTTGCGAGATGACTATCAGATCAACTCGGTACGTATCCGTGTGTGGGTAAACCCTGACATGAAAGATTATGCAAGCGGATACATGAATGCCGAAAAGGCAGCAGAACTGGCGCAGCGAGCTAAAAAATTGGGTATGAGCGTGATGCTGACTCTACATTATAGTGATTCCTGGGCAGATCCAGGGCAACAGAACAAACCTTATGCGTGGCGCAATTTCACTTTTACACAACTCATGGATGCAGTCTGGTCTCATACGGTCTATGTTATGAACACGATGAAAAGCAAGGGGGTAACACCGGACTGGGTGCAGATCGGTAATGAGACGAACAACGGAATGCTCTGGGAAGACGGCAAAGCTTCGGTGAACATGAAAAACTATGCCTGGCTCGTTAATACAGGTAATAATGCTGTAAAATCGGTAAGCAGCAGTACTAAAACGATAGTACATTTAGCCAACGGGGATAACGGTTCCGTGTTGAACTGGAATATCGGCGGGCTGATTGATAATGGAGCTCAGTTTGATCTCATCGGGCTGTCTCTGTATCCGTCTCCTTCTGACTGGCAGGGCAAGGTGGATCAGACGATTACCAATGCCAATAACCTCATTGCAAAATACGGCAAAGGCATTGTCATCAGTGAAATCGGGATGGAATATAATGAACCAGCAGCTTCCAAGGCATTTATTTCTGCAATCAAAACGAAGGTTCGGAACATCGGAGGCAAAGGCACAGGGGTATTTTATTGGGAGCCGGCTGCAACTCCAGGTTACAATCAAGGTTATAACAAAGGTGCTTGGCAGGCTGACGGTAAGCCAACCTCAGCTTTGGAAGGATTTCTAAACTAAAGAAGTATGTAAGAACATATCAAAGAACCTCTAGTTCGCATTCTATGCAGACTAGAGGTTCTTTATTGTTATCTAGAGTTACTTGAAGGCTATAGGATTAGGCTTCCCGGTTCACCTTGAAGAACGAAATGAGCTCTTCCAGCTCCCCGGACATCAATGTAAGCTTGTCAGAAGCTTGGACAATAGAAGCCATAGACTCAGCCTGTTCTCCAATGGTATGCTCGATTTGTTTGCTGCTGCCGACTGTTTTGCTAACTGTCGAAGACAGCTCTTCAGAGGTAGCTGACATTTCCTGTGTGCTGGCCGAGATCTGCTCCGTTGCGCTGGATACTTCCTGAATTTGTGACGACACTTTATTAGACGCATCTAAAATTTCAGAAAACATTTCGCCTGTCTGCTTCGTGACTTCCAGCCCAATGTGAACTTCTTTTGTACCAAGGCTGATGCCTTTTACAGTCTGCTCAATTTCTCTTTGGATTTCTTCAATGAGCTCTGCAATTTGTTTAGCAGACTCTTGAGACTGCTCAGCCAAATTACGCACTTCTCCCGCTACGACTGCAAAACCTTTGCCCTCTTCACCGACTCTGGCAGCTTCGATAGAAGCGTTCAGTGCAAGCAGATTCGTTTGACTGGCAATGCCTGTAATGATACTGACGATATTACTGATTTCGTTAGAACGGTTCTGCAGCGCATTAACGGAATCAGCTGTACTTTCCATTGTAGTGGAGATGGAGTCCATTTGAGCGGAAAGCTTTTGGGCTACCTGATTGCCTTCAACGGAGCGTTTTTCCATAGAATAAGCTTGATCGGCTACGGAAGAGGAGCTTTCGGCAATCGTTTGGATAACTGTCGACATTTCATTCATAGATCTGGAGCTTTCAAGTGCTGCGTGATCCTGAGCTTCAAGTCCCTGGGTTATTTCTTGAATATTGCTGTTAATGACGTTCGTATTCGTACTGTTTTTCTCGCTAATGCTTAACAATTCTTGGGCAGATCCCGTAACTTCTTGTGTCGTATCCTGTACTTTCACCATTGTATCGTTAAGGCGTTTGATCATAGAATTGAATTTTTGATTGATAATGCCAAGGTCGTCCTCGCCTGTCTTGATTTTTACATTCAGATTACCCTCGCTGACTTCCTCAATTCCCTTCATCAAGCTACGAATCGGGGATAGGGTCCGTTTTACCAATAAATATTGGATCGTTAAGAAGATTGCAAGGAACAGAATGAGCAATGACACACCATATACAAGCAATTTATGAAGTCCAGTAGGTACAGAGCTCGCGTCTACGTCAAAGTATATCGCACTTGTGATTTTACCGCTTTCATCTGTAATTGGGTAAACAATGGTAGTCCATGTACCATATTCGTCCGAGTAAAAGCTGCTCAATGATGAATTATTGGATTGAAGCATTTCATTTACAGCTTGTGCGTTTTCGTCAGGAAGAGTGTACATATCCCCAATATCCAACTTCGCGTTTTGGAAAGCTTGGACTAAATTTGTGGGAACGCCAATAATGGAAGTTTGATTTCCTTCTGTTAGTTCTGTGCCAAATATGTAAGCTTGGGCAACATTAGGATAAAAGGTGTGGATAGAATCTAGGAATTTGCGTAAATCCTGTTGAGCAGAACCGTTATAATCTTTTTCGCTTAATGCTTGTTGTACTTTTGTTTTGTCAACATCTTCTGCCCATTTTTTAGTCAATACTTTAACTTGGTCTTGCAGCTGCGTGGTGAGGATGTTCTTTTGAAGTATATAGCTGGATGTGATGAGAATAGCACCTATTAATACGATGTTAAGAAAAGAGATTAATAGATTTTTACCAAAAAAGGACATAGTTCTCCACTTCAAGTTTTTCACGTTTTCTTCTCCTTTGAATTAGCAATTTAGTTTCATATACAACCTACCCCATATATATTTCGACAATTTGCTTTCTAAATGTTAGGTATTTATTAAAAGGGAGAGAAGAAGGTTATTCAAAAAGAACGGCGGCCCCCTAGTGAATGAAACGATGGGACCGCCGCTTGTCGGCAAAACTGGATTTTATATTGTTTTTCCAAATAATCTTACTAAATCACTTTATTGTTCAAACAATATTTAAAAAATAAGATAAATCAGAGCGGACGGGTATGCTTTATATCTATAAATACCTGGATTGCATTAAGGGTTCTTAAGTTTCTGTCCCTTATAAAAGAAGTGAAATGAGCAAGGGTAGTGAAATGAGCGATAAGACTGAGCTAATGACAAATGCAGATGCAGCTTCCGTTTCCAGTGTTTCATAACGGGTAGCAATCATAGCGGCCACAGCCGAGCCGGGAAAAGCGACAAGCAGTACAGCTTTGGTTACATCCTCATGGGATAGTCCTATCAGAACAGCAATACCGAGCATAACAATAGGCATCACGATGGCTTTCAGTACAGCGATGCTAAGTGCTTTTGGACTGAACGTAATCTTTTTGATACCAATGGTTACCCCAATGGCAAATAGGGCTGTACCAGCAGTAATATTGCCGATTTGATCAAACATGGATTGCAAAAGTTTCGGAGCGTGGAATCCACATAGAGTCAATACGACACCAAACAAGGGTACGCAGGCAAGCGGCTCGCTGAGTCCATGAAGGACTGATTTCATAGTGACTTTAAATAAGTTGCCTTTAGTACCGTCGGATTCTGTTGTTTTGCGCTGGCCGACCGTTCCCAAAATACTTGCAAGCGGATCAAGAATGGCATTAACGACGATCCCAGTAATCGCAATCGGGATGGCGACTGCCGCACTTCCGAACAAGCTTCCCAGAACCGGAATTCCCATGAATGCAAAAGAAGGCTGTGTTGAATTCAATGCGAACATGGAGGATTCAGTCAGGCCTTTTTTGGCAATTAAGCGATAAACAATGAGCAATACAATATAAAAGCCGATTACACCAAGTAGCAAAGCCACAAGAAAGGGCCACTTTTGAATCAATGTCTCTCTTGGTGTCGTCGTAATACCAATAAACAAGTGTGCAGGTAGAGCAAACTTCGTCACGAGTGTATTTAATCCCTTAGAAGAAGCAGGGTTAAAAGCTTTAAACAATCCTGCGAAATAACCAATTAAAATGACAAAGAAAATAGGAATTAAGATAATAAAAATATGACCTGTAGCCATGATGTCGCCTCCAATGAAGATGTCCGCCAAAAATGGCGGACATCAGTTAAATAATCACTTTGCGTATGCAAGTACAAATTTGATGTTGTCGCTATTTTTTAAACCAGGACCGCTTCCTGACCATATTGTTTGATTGGTTTATATTTGCAGTCCCACATCGCATCTCGAACCGCTTGTGCGATATCGTCCGGTTGATGACGCGCTACTCTATCCTGAACTGCAGCCTTAGCTACAGCCAAGGCTACCGCTTCAGATACTTCTCGTAGCTCGCTGATTTTTGGCAACAGGGAAGCACCAGGCTGTGACAAATCAACCATTTGAGCTACTGCATGGGCAGCTGCTGCAAACATGCTATCTGTTATAATTTTGGATTTCACCACGATTGCGCCAAGACCAAGACCCGGGAACACGAAAGCATTGTTAGATTGCCCAATTTCAAACTTAATATTGTTATAGATCACCGGCTCAAAAGGACTTCCTGTTGCAATGAGGGCTTTTCCTTCGGTCCAGTGGATCAAATCTTGCGGAGTTGCTTCTGCCAGTGGAGTCGGGTTGGACATAGGCATAATAATAGGACGTTCTGTATGCTTGGCCATTTCTTTAACGATTTCCTCACTAAATGCCCCAGTAACACCAGAAGTACCGATCATAATCGTCGGTTTTACGCGGCGAATGACTTCAAGCAGTGAGATTTTGCCATCCTCAGCATGTTCCCAGTCACGGCATTCTGCAACATCACGCACATAAGGGACTTGGAATGGAAAAAGTCCTTCTGTTTCATTGGTAAGCAGGCCGCGGTAATCATAAGCCCAGAAGTTACGTCTTGCTTCTGCTTCTGACAGTCCTTCCAGCATCATGGCTGCGCTAATTTGGTCTGCATTGCCGATTCCAGCAGCTCCTGGGCCAAAAACTAGAACCCGATGCTTGCTCAGTGGGATTCCAGACAATTGAACACCGGACATCACACCTGCGAGTGTAACCGCTCCAGTACCTTGAATATCGTCATTAAAAGTCAAAATACTATCTCCATATTTATTGATAATGTTCCGTGCGTTGACATTGCCGAGATCTTCCCAGTGCAGCAGGGCATTCGGGAAAAAGGAAAGTGCAGCTTGAACATAAGTGTCAATAAATTGGTCATATTGTTCTCCGCGTACACGTTTATGACGATTCCCCATATATAAAGGATCTTCCAATAGCTTCTCGTTGTTTGTACCTGCATCAAGAACAACTGCCAGTACTCGGCTAGGATCTATACCAGCAGCAGCTGTATACACAGCAAGCTTACCAATAGAGATATTAATACCTCCGACTCCCCAGTCCCCAATTCCCAAAATACTCTCGGAATCTGTGGCTACGATCAGGTCGATATCATCAGGGCCTAGGTTCAAATTCTTAAAAGCCTCTTCAACACCCGCCAGATTATCAATAGATAAATACATACCGCCTGGCTTGTGATATTCATGACTGTATTCCTGTATAGCCTGGCCTACTGTTGGTGTATAAACAATCGGGAGCATTTCGCTTAGGTGCTCAGAGAGCAAACGATAATAAAGGACCGTATTCCGATTAAAAAGATCATTTAACGCAACATTTTTACGCAAATTATCCGGTTGGCTCTGAAATTGCTCGTAAACCCGTTGAACCTGCTCCTCAATAGTTAATATCGTAGGAGGAAGGAGACCGTCAAGTCCAAGCTGTTTCCGTTCTTCCAGGGTAAAAGCCACTCCTTTATTCAGCAGCGGGTTGGCAAGTAGATCTTTTCCGGTTAATTTAGTTTCGATAGATCCGTCTTCCGTAAAATGAAAAGCACGCATTTCCAATTCCTTCTTTCTAAAAAATTACATTTAATTAATCCTTGAACAATTCGTGACAAGTATACGCCTTATTTTAAACCAAGTGAACAAGTATGTTGTGTGAAAAATGGTTATATAAGTGTTTACATAAGAAAAAATATGAAAATGAAAGCGATTTTCAATGTTTTTTGAATGAAAATTTCATTTAATTTTCATAATATTTTCGGAAAATATTGATTTAATGTGATAATTATCATAGTTTTTATAGGTGCGATTCGATTGAGTGCGCATGGAAAATAGCTTAACTTCATTTTATATAAACGAAGTTAAGCTATTTTTTTGGCTATAGGGATGGTTAAGGGACAATTCAATGCTTCGCAGCTCTATGTTTAATGAACATCAGGCATTTAATTCTCCGATGCGATTGACGGCTTCATCAGTAACTGTAGCAGAGCGTCGCATCCAGCTGTTACGCCATTTCAATTGCATTATGATGACGAGGGTAAAGGCACAGAACGTGATTAGGCTCAGAGAGATGAAGCCTGGCATATAGGAACCCGTTAATTTGTACAGATGACCCAGTATAAGGGGAAGAAAGTACCCGCCTATGCCACCAGCAGCGCCGACGATACCGGTCATGAGCCCGATTTCGTTGCCGAACCGCTGCGGAACGAGCTGAAATACGGAGCCGTTGCCAGCGCCAAGGCACATCATGCCTACGAACAGCAGCACAACTACCACGGTAAGTGGCGGTAAAAACGCAATGCCGGCGAGCATAATCCCGGCTCCCGCATACAAGTACATTAACATGCGTGAACCACCAATCCGATCAGACAAAAAGCCACCTACAGGACGAAAGAAGCTTCCGGCAATCACACAAACGGTCGCAAAATCGGCAGCATGTACCGCGGAGAGGCCATATTGGGTATTGAAGAAAATAGTCAAATAATTAGAAAGGCCAACGAATCCACCAAACGTCACGCAGTAAAAGGCACACAATACCCAAGCATCCCTCTGTTTGAGCACCGAAGCATATTGCGACAGACTTTTTGGTGCCGGGCGGTGAGGGCTGTTGCGGGCAAAAATACTGAACAGAATGAAGACGGTTAAGATGGGGAGGATAGCCAATCCGAAAACGGCTTCCCAACTGCCAAAATGTTGAGCAATGCGGTTGGCGAACAAAGTCGCAAGGACGGTACCGCTATTACCAGCACCGGCAATTCCCATAGCCAAGCCTTGATGCTCTTTGGGGTACCATTGACTGGCCAACGGCAGCGCAGCTGCAAATGATGCTCCGGCTACGCCCAGGAGCAGGGCAACAACGTACAAGTGCTCCAGCGAATCAACCCACAGCCAGCCGAGCAAGAGGGGGATTATCGTAACAAGCATACCAATCTGTCCCGTGAGCTTCGGACCGATATAATCCGACATGAATCCGAGCACGAGCCGCAGCAGGGAACCACCGAGTATGGGTAGGGCGACAAGATTGGCTTTTTGTACAGGGTCCATTGGATAATCATTGGCAATTACAACGGCTAACGGTCCGATCATTCCCCATATCATAAAACTGATATCAAAATACAGAAAGGAGCCAAATAGGGTGGGCTTGTGTCCGCTTTTCCAAAAACTTTTTTTGTTCATTCTCCATCTCTCCTGTTCTAATTGTTGTTCTTTGTCTGCAAAATGTAATTTGAACATGAAAAAGCCGCAAATCGCCCCTACATGGTATCTAGGAAACGGTTTGCGGCTTCATTGCCGTGGTTGACACACCTCATTGTGAGTCGACTTGGTATGATCACGTTGGAGTGATTTTAATCAAATTATAAAAAAGGATCTGTTTTATGTCAATATACATAACACAAAATCACAAAAAATTAAATATAAGGTGAAAAATATAGCTTTCATGTATTGAATATTGACATGACATTCACAATTCAGTAATCTTAGATACATATCGGCACAACGATGTGCCGACATTTACGGCAACGGTGCCCTTTTCCATTGAATGGAGAAGGGCTTTTTCTGTCTTATTTTATTCGGAGAATGGGGCTGGTTTAATATGATGAAAAAACTGGTCGTTGTCGGCAACGGTATGGCAGGCATCAAATGTGTGGAGGAAATACTCGATTTGGAGCCAGAGCGGTTCCAAATCACGATATTTGGTGCAGAGCCCCGTCCCGGGTACAACCGAGTGCTCCTGTCCAAAATGCTTCAGGAGGCGAGCTCATTTAAACATATCGTTACCCATGACTGGGACTGGTATGAAGAGAACGGGGTAAAGCTGTACGCGGGTGAACGCGTCTGTCGTATTGATGTTGCAGCCGGGATGGTGGAAACGGAATCCGGCATGAAAGAACCTTATGACATGCTCATATTGGCAACGGGCTCATTGCCTTTCATGCCGCCCATTCCCGGAGCTCGAAAACAGGGAGTAATCGCTTTTCGTGATGTGAATGATTGTGAAACCATGGCGAGATATGCCAAAACATACCGTAAGGCCACGGTTATCGGAGGGGGGCTGTTAGGACTTGAAGCCGCTCAAGGCCTGCTGAATCTAGGGATGGAAACTGAGGTTGTTCATAATGCGCAGTATCTTATGAACCGTCAGATTGACCGGACGGCGGCTGTGCTTCTGCAGCGAAAGCTGGAGCAACAGGGCATGAGGTTTCATTTGGCGAAGGAAACGGTCAACATCATAGGCAGAAACAGAGCGCAAGGATTGATGTTTGCGGACGGGGGCAGGTTGGAAACGGATTTGGTTGTGCTGGCGGTTGGTATCCGACCGAATATCGAATTAGCTCAGGACAGCGGTCTGACCGTAAACCGTGCCATTGTCGTGGATGATTATATGCGCACGAGTATTCCCGGTATTTATGCCGTCGGCGAATGTGCTGAGCACCGCGGGATTTCATACGGACTAGTGGCGCCGCTATATGAGCAGGGCAAAGTGCTGGCAAAAGTTATTTGTGGTCGTGAAACGGCTCCCTATGAAGGGACGGTTCCGTATGCGCAGCTCAAGGTAGCGGGGATCCATGTGTTTTCCGCAGGAGACATTCGTGATGAGGGAAACGAGACAGCAGTCATGGAATATAACGGGATGCTGGAAGTTTATAAAAAAGTGATGATGCACGGCGGTGCTGTCACTGGCGCCATTTTGTTCGGAGATACGGCGGAAAGCACCTCGCTCCTAGCAATGGTACGGCGCGGCGCGCACGCTACAGAGCTTACATCCCGGGATAACGGCGGAAGCAAAGCGGAGGATGCGGCAGCCGCACTGCCGGAAGAGGAAACGGTGTGTGCGTGCAACGGCGTGAGTAAGGGGGCTATTTTGCGAGCGATTGCCACGGATAAGCTGAAGACGGTGGAAGAGGTGAAGAGCCGGACCAAAGCATCCGGTTCCTGTGGAGGCTGTCGGCCGCTGGTGGCTGCACTGGTCAAAAATAGTTTGTCCCGATCGACAGTTTCCGGGCCTGTAGTTACTCCGACCTTCCAAGAAGTTATCCCTGTGTGTGGATGTACGCATTACGATCATGATTCGCTTAAAACTGCTATGGTGGAGGCAGTCTGTCAGACTCCAGATGAAGTAGTGTCCCGTCTCGGTTGGACTAGACAGCAGGGGTGTGAATTATGTCGTCCGGCTGTACTTTATTACTTAGAATCCCTTGGGTTGCGCGACAGATCTGCGACAAATCCATTAGGGGCTGGCGTTGCGGTTCAGGTCATACCGCAGTACGGAGGAGAAGCGCCCTCTGCGGGTCTGCGCTTTACGAACCTAAATGCCGAGAATCGGGCTTTTGTTGAGTCGAACCTGATGGATCAGGCATTTGTAGAAGTAGCCTGGCTCAGAGAACGGTTGGCAACTTTATGGGGAAGTCTCGCATTGCCCGCGTTGGTTACAGTTGCTATTTGTCCTGGATCGGCGTATCCCGGAGGTGTACTTGTCCACGATATTGGAATATCCCGATCTCCAGCAGGCTGGGAGGTTTATGCCGGTGGCCATGCAGAGCATCCGGTTCGTCAGGGGCAACTGCTTGGATTGGAGGAAGACCCGGCAGAAGCGGTCCTGCTGGTTGCAGCCTGCTTGCAAATATACCGACATAGTGCCCAGTATGGGGAAAAAATGTGGGAGTGGATTGAAAGGACTGGCGTTCTGGCATTACGGGAAAGTGTGCTTGATGCTGCTCTTCGAAGTGAACTGGCGGGCAGCCTACGGACCACAATGCTGACAGGATGACGGGTTGAGTTGGAGTTGTGGCGATATATCTGGCGTGTGCAGACAATAAAATTTCGAAAAATGGCGAAGGGGAGGTGACTTTGATGTGTCAGTCAGGAGAAAGCAAACCGGAAGCTGGGCTACATGTAGCGTCAGTAATGGATACGCAGTGCCCGTTTTGCAGTGTGCAATGTAAGATGACCGTTAGCACGGGCACAGAGACACTCGCAGGTATCATCCGTACAGTGTATAAGGCGGAAGGAAAACCTAATGCAGCCTCGCAGGGTAGGCTGTGCATCAAGGGGATGAATGCGCATCAGCATGCGACTCATGCGGAAAGGCTGGTACAGCCTCTCATACGCAAAGAGGGCAAACTTGTTCCCGTCAAGTGGGAGGAGGCATTGGATACTATAGCTAGCAGTTTCTCTACGCTACTGTCTACACAGGGTGCCGATACAATCGGAATTTACGGTGGAGGTTCACTCTCCAATGAAACGGCTTATTTACTCGGCAAATTTGCAAGAGTGGCTGTAGGTACGCGATATATCGATTATAACGGGCGCTTCTGCATGTCGGCAGCGGCATCCGCTGGCAGTAAAGTGTTTGGCGTTGATCGCGGACTGACCTGCAGACTGGCTGATATTCCATTAGCTCGTTGTATTGTACTCGCAGGTACAAATATCGCAGAATGCCAGCCGACGTTAATGCCTTATTTTCACGAGGCGAAGGAAAACGGCGCGTTTATCATCGTGATTGACCCGCGCGCGACACCAACGGCGGCGGCCGCCGATTTGCACCTGCAAATCAAGCCAGGTACGGATGCTGTGCTGGCCAATGCCTTGCTAAAGGTCATCGTGGACGAAGGATTTGCGAATGAAGAGTTTATCCGCAAGCGCACCAACGGCTATGACCAGCTGTTGACTCATTTGAAAGGTGTAGATCTGAGCGAATCGGCTGCGTTGTGCGGAATTGAGGTAGAAATGATCCGGCAGGCAGCACGTACCTTTGGCGGTGCGGAGACCGGCATCGTTTTTACGGCCAGAGGTGTCGAACAGCAGACAGATGGACATATGGCGGTGCGTGCATTTCTTAATCTGGTGCTGGCCACTGGCAAGATTGGAAGGGAAGGGTGCGGTTATGGAGCTATTACAGGTCAGGGAAACGGGCAAGGGGGGCGAGAGCACGGTCAAAAGGCTGACCAGCTTCCTGGTTACAGATCAATTGAGAATGAAGAGGATCGAGCCTATGTGGCGTCCGTGTGGGGAGTAAAACCAAGCAGTTTGCCGGGTAAGGGAGTGTCCGCCTATGAAATGATGGAGCTTGTCCATCAGAGAGAAATCCAAGCTTTGTTTGTGATGGGCTCTAATCCTGTTGTATCTAATCCGAATGTCCGGCTGGTGGAGGAAGCCCTCAAAAAGCTGAATCTGCTGGTTGTGGCGGATATGTTTCTCACTGAAACCGCGCGGATGGCCGACGTTGTTTTGCCTGTGACGTCTTATTTGGAGAATACGGGGACGATGACCAATCTGGAGGGCCGCGTTCTGCTACGGGAAGCGGTGAGGCCCGCGCCGGGCGAGGCTAGAGATGACTGGAGCATTTTGTGTCAGGTGGCTGCAAGGCTGAACAAGGGTATCTACTTTTCGTACAGGGATGCCGAGCATATTTTTGAAGAACTGCGGCTTGCCAGCCGGGGCGGTCCTGCTGATTATTACGGGATCACATACGACAGGCTACGTCGTGAAGAAGGAGTATATTGGCCATGCCCGTCTACGGATAGAGCAGGTATGGATACGATGTTTCGGGAAACCTTTGCCCATTCCGATCAAAAGGCTGTTTTTACGGTGGCTGAAAGCTGTGGAGCAGGAGAGGAGATATCAGAGGAGTACCCGCTTATTTTGACGAACGGCCGCGTGCTGGCTCACTATTTGACCGGTGCACAAACGCGTAGAAGTCCGTCGCTGGCCGCACGAGAGATTGAAAATTATGTGGAGATTCATCCGCGGACAGCGCGACGCTGGCACATCAGGGACGGGGAGTGGGTAGAAATAGCATCACAGCGCGGTAGCTTCACTGTCCGCAGCCGGATCAGATCACATATCCGCGAAGATACGCTCTTTGTGCCCATGCATTGGGGTGGGATACAAAATGTAAATCGGGCGACCCGCCCCGATCTTGATCCGTTCTGCCGGATGCCTGGCTTCAAAACGGCTGCTGTGTGCGTCCGTCCCCTTCACCTGGCTGTAACGGCAACCAGTGCAGTCAACGGGGAGTGGTCTGAATTCTAGAGCAGGACTGAATAAGCGGCTTTTACTTTGCATAAAAGGCCAGCCCCCTTTGTATGAGTGAGGAAGCTGGCCTTTTTGGGTTGGGCAGTTTAGTTTAGGGCCCACAATCGCTAGACTGCGTAACGCCAATAATTATAAATGCAATCGGGTTTCGGATCTGCTTGCTCCTGTTTTTATTTCTGTTCTGAGCATAGCTTCCCGCCATTGTTTATACAAATCCCAGGCGTCCCCGTTTTCTAGCAGCGGTTTGCAGGTGTACAAACCTTCCTCTATGGAGTCGACTCGCCCTGCAACGAACAGTCGGACCGCACTGTTGAGTAACACCTGATTCGAAAAGGCTATAGAAGCTGTGCCTTGTAGCACTTCCTCCGTAATGCGTAGTTGTTCAGCGGGGGTCCAGTTATGCTCGGGTACCACCGAATCCAGCCCGTACATTTCCGGATCGATAACCTGTAGTGATACCTCGTCGTTAGCAAGCAGGTAAGTCCGGGTCGGCCGATCGATGAACAGATCCTCCGATCCTTCGCTCCCCTGGACGATCAGAGCCCTGCGGTAATTCAGATTTTGCATGAGTTTCGCCGTCTTCTCGAACACAGTATTGTGGAAAACGCCGAATACAATATACGGTGAAGAACCGTAATCAACCAGTTTCTCGGCAGTATTCAGCACTGTGCGAAGCCCCAGTTCTTCGCGAATGGGCCGCATATCTCGCAGGGGCGCGTACCACTGTTCGGAGGCTACGAACAGTACACCAGTCAGCTTCGCGGCATGAATGGCGGTTTCACGTGTCATGTTCCGGGTCGTTACCCCCATTTCCTGCAGTAAAAGCGGGAGCGTAACACCCCATTTAGGAGGGAGAGGTGCACTGCCATGCATCGTTACAGGAATCCCGCATGAGGCGAGTAGAAAGGCCGTTGCGAAGGTGGCGATAAATGAAGACTTCCTGCCATCGTACGGACCAGCGAAATCAATACCTTCCTGCATCGAAAAGCGATGGGTGTATTTACGGCAGATGTTTACGAATGCTTCCAGCTCGGCAACACTCTCCATTTTAATGCGCTCCGCGGCAAAGAAAGCTCCGATTTGAGCAGGGGTTGCTGACTGGGTCATAATAAGTTCGGCAGCAGCTTCGGCTTCGGCGTAATTCAGATCCCGGGCGCCCCTTTTGCCGCGACCCACTTCTTTTAATATTTCAATGATATTCATGTTCAGGCCCCCTTCAGATTTATGCTTTTAGCATTTGCTGTGCTTTGACGATGGAGATGGCTACATCAACGATACGTTTGCGTTCGTTCATTGCTTTTTTGCGTAGCACATCATATGCTTCCGCTTCCGGGATACCGTTTACTTCCCCAAGTATTCCTTTCGCCATATCAATCCATTTTCGTTCTTCCAGCCGAGCGGTTAGTTGCTTGCGTTCACTTTGCCAGTGCTGGCGTTCAAAAAAGCGTTTGGCACTAAAATGAAGAGCCCAATTCAGCTCATGGGCTGCCATAGAAGGGGTTAGAATGCCATCGACAGTAACATCAGCTTCACAGGCCTCTGTCGATGATAGCGCTGATTCTGCGCTGCACCACCAGAGCAACGGGACCGCTTTGGCTTGCTCCAGCCTGCCACCCCACATGCTGATAGTGCCGACAGGTATGTTTAGTACTGCCGCGTCTGCATTAAGGATTAGCTGTTTGATTTCAGATTCATTGCGGCAGGGTAGAGTTAGGTATCCGTTGGACTCTAAAAGGTGCTCAGGTCCTGCCTGCCATGAGGAAACGGCGTGTGTCTGCTCAGATACATGGTCAGAATGTAAGTGAATTACCAACAAGGAACGCAAGCGGGCTCCTCCTCTCTGTAACATGAAGGGTAGTTAGCGATGGGGATAGTAATCATTGATAACAAATATGACATAAGATTTTGTCTACCTGCTTATTTTTTTCATCATCATCAAGTTAAAACGGACTTTTAAACCATTTTGGCGTGTTTTGGACTGAAAATCAATCCTAATTTTGTAGGGGAGTGATATTTTATACGTCATAGATATGTTACATGGTGATAAAATATTATTTTTTATAAGTTTATGCGTAAGGAATGTTGACATATCATTTGAACCATTATATATTAGCTACAATACTTTTTAATTCCATACTCTGATGGATACAACGGCGTATTCGATGAAACGGCAATGGAGCCTGTTTTCTCATGTGGAGGGATATTTTGAATCCCCATATGTGAAGCAGGCTTTTTATGTTTTGAGGATACAAATGGAAGGAGAGTGACCTGATGAACGATATTCAAAAGTTAGTGTTGATCGGCAACGGAATGGCAGGGATACGCACTCTCGAACATTTGCTGAAGCTTGCACCAGGTAGCTATGAGATTACGGTATTCGGGGCCGAGCCCCATCCAAACTATAACCGGATCATGCTGTCCTCCGTTCTGGCGGGAGGGGCTGGTTTGCAGGATATTGTCATCAACGACTGGAGTTGGTATGAAGACAACAATATTCGATTGTATACCGATGATCCTGTCACAGCCATCGATACGGAAAAACAGCAGGTGACGTCGCGCTCCGGCGTATGCATCTCTTATGATTTGTTGTTGTTGGCAACAGGTTCTAAAGCCTTTATTCTGCCACTTCCAGGGGCCGACAAGGAGGGTGTTATCGGTTTTCGGGATATTCGTGACTGTGAAACGATGATGGAGACGGCAAAGACGCACAAAAAAGCAGCTGTTATCGGCGGCGGATTGCTTGGACTAGAGGCAGCTAGGGGGCTGCTTAACTTGGGGATGGACGTCACGGTTATTCATATTAACGGATATATTATGGATCGGCAGCTGGATGAGGCTGCTTCCCTTATGCTACGGCGCGAGCTGGAGGAGCAGGGAATGACTTTTCTGGTCAATAAGCGGACGGCGGCTATTACGGGCCGTCGTCGCGTGGAAGGATTAAAATTTGCTGATGGCAGTGAGTTGGAAGCAGACCTGATCGTTATGGCGGTAGGCATCAGACCAGACATTGAACTGGCGGTGTCGGCGGGAATCCCTGTAAACCGCGGCATCATCGTAAATGATTACATGGAAACGAATATCCCTGGCATATACGCCGTTGGCGAATGTGCAGAACACCAGGGAATCACTTACGGACTGGTAGCTCCATTATATGAGCAGGGTGGTGTGCTGGCTCAGCAGCTCGCGGGAATGGAGACTCCCGGCTACAGTGGTTCCGTCACTTCTACAAGGTTGAAGGTTTCGGGCGTAGACGTGTTTTCAGCAGGGAGTTACAAGGACGAGCCGGAAACACGTTCCTTGCGGTATCAGGATGATATTGGCGGCGTCTACAAAAAAATCGTGATCAAGGACGAAAAACTGATCGGAGCTGTTCTGTTTGGGGACACGTCTGACGGAGCCATGCTGTTTTCTTTGATCAAAAGCGGCGAGTCGGTGGTTGGCCGAGAGAAAGAGTTATTACTTGGCTTGAATCCCGGTCAACCTGAAGCTAGTGGCGCCATGATGCTGGAGCAGATGCCTGATGACGAAATTGTATGCGGATGTAATGGTGTATCCAAGGGTGACATTGGAGAGGCGGTTGCCGCTGGCTGCCGGAGTGTCGGGGAGATTAAGACATGCACGAAGGCATCGGCATCATGTGGCGGCTGCAAGCCATTAGTGGAGGGACTCTTACAGCTATACGCAGGCGCAGAAGCCGGAGAAACGATGAAAGAGGGAATTTGTAGTTGTACGACGCTTGACCGGGAAGCGATCATTGATGGCATTCGGGAGATGGGATTGAAGAGCGTCAAAGAAGTGATGAATGTGCTGGGATGGAACGAACCGGAAGGTTGCACTAAATGTCGGCCGGCCCTCAATTATTATCTAGGTATGGTATGGCCACTGGATTATGAGGATGAGAAGGAATCCAGATTCACGAATGAACGGTACCATGCCAATATACAGAAAGATGGCACCTATTCTGTCGTGCCCCGCATTTATGGAGGAGTTACTTCACCTGCCGACCTGAAGAAAATTGCTGCTGTCGCAGAGAAATACAATGTGCCTCTGGTTAAATTTACGGGTGGTCAACGTCTTGACCTGCTTGGTGTGAAAAAGGAGGATTTGCCGGGGATCTGGGCCGAGTTGGATATGCCGTCTGGATATGCCTATGGAAAGACGCTGCGAACGGTTAAGACGTGCGTAGGTAACACCTTTTGTCGCTTTGGCACCCAGGATGCTATGGGTATGGGCATTCGGTTGGAAAAGGCATTTGAACGTCTGAATGCGCCATCCAAAGTCAAACTGGCTGTATCTGGTTGCCCGCGTAACTGCGCTGAAGCGACGATCAAGGATTTAGGCGTCGTTGCTATTGACGGTGGCTGGGGGATCTACGTTGGAGGTAACGGCGGTATTAAGGTTCGGGCAGCTGAACTGCTTTGTACCGTTAAAACTGAAGATGAAGTGATGGAATGGACCGGTGCCTATCTGCAGTATTATCGCGAGCAGGCCAATTGGAACGAACGCACAGCCCATTGGGTGGAACGGGTCGGAGTTGAATCCATCAAACAGGCACTCGCGAATGCAGAGACGAGGAAGCAACTGGTGACCAAAATTGAGGAGACATTAAGCGCGACGACTGATCCGTGGCACGAAATTATTCACAACGAAGAGCTGCGCAAAAATTTTGTGCAGTTGCCGGAACTTAAGCCAGTAATGGAATAGGGGGCTGACAAAATGGAGACCAATACGACAACCAACAGAGTCAGAATAGCTGATCTGAACGAAATTGACCGACGTGGAGCAAGGACAGTTCGCATTCATAATACAGAGATAGCTGTATTCCGTCTGAGCGATGGCAGCGTGCATGCGCTTGAGAATCGTTGTCCGCACAAAGGGGGGCGGTTATCCGAAGGAATGATATGTGGCTCAGCGGTCCATTGTCCGCTCCATGACTGGAAAGTCGACCTTTCCACTGGTCGGGTGCAAGAGCCGGATACTGGATGTGTGACCGCTTACCCCACGGAGATTGATAGTGAGAGCGGGGCGGTTTATATCGTAATCTAAGAGTCTTATACGTATTGTGCTGATGGTTCTGCTTTTTTTCTTCTATATAATAGAAGAATCAAGGTGAAAGGCTTTGTTGAAGAAGTGGTGCTGTTAAAGTGCAATGATCTGAGTATACAGAAAGTCGACCCTATTTTTCCGGGCGGCTTTTTTATTTTATAAGTATGATTTTAATTAAAAAATTTTCTTGATTAAATCTTAGTGAATGACCTGTTTTCTTTTCTCAGGATAACTCGCTTTATCTCTAGACAAATAAAAAAAGCCTTGAGAATCAAGGCTTTTGACGAATAGGACGGATGGGGATCGAACCCATGACCCTTACCCTGTCAAGATAATGCTCTCCCGCTGAGCTACCGTCCTGCGGTTACTAGATAATATCATGTATTAACCATATATGTAAAGTGAAAAAATAGAAGTCAGCCTGTACTTCATGACCATTTATATATATAATTCGAATTTAGCGAGTTTGCAATTTGGAATTAATGATAGGGGGAACAGATGATGGCCGCAGAAATTATAAGTGTAACAACAGAGGAACAGCTACAGGAGGCAATATCGATCCGTACCAAAGTGTTTGTCGAAGAGCAAAAGGTTCCTCTCGATTTAGAAATTGACCATTATGACAAGCTGGGAGATACGGCCCATCATTTGCTAATTTGTGAACATGGTGAAATGGTGGCTACTGGTCGATTGACATACTATGAGGAAGATACAGCTAAAATGCAACGTATTGCCGTTCTCAAGGAGCATCGTGCCGCAGGCTATGGACGTGTATTACTGCTAGCACTGGAGGAACGTGCACGTGAATTGGGGTTAAGATACTCGCTGCTAGATGCCCAATGTCAAGCCGAGAAGTTTTACGAAAAGCTCGGCTACGAGACGATCTCCGATGAACCTTTTGACGATGCGGGAATACCGCATGTACGTATGCGCAAAAAGTTGTAGTCGACAGCGTAAGGTGCATACAAATCTGTACAATGTGCATGCTAGTAAAAGTTCCTCCACTATACTATGGATAAGGAGCGATACAGTATGGCTGATACAGAACGGGAGCAAATTACAGCAGTACGTAAAAACGGGGATGGCGACCTTACGTCTTTTCAGACATCTACTGGTCGGGTTTTAGATTATAGCCAAGCATTGAACGAGATTGAAGCAGGCTCAATTGCAGGCGTTAACGTTTTCAAGGCCAAGGATGGAAGCAAACGAATTCGGGGAGATGCCGATGGAGATCCATCTAATAACCTGGATCAACTGCCATTGTTCTGACCTTAACTCGCAACATTAGAATGCAAGTTCATCATTATATTCAAGAACAGCAAGCCGCCTGGCTATCCTTTGTAGGAAAGCCAGGCGGCTTTTTGTTAATTGTTCAAACTGTATTTAGCATGCTACTCTGCACGTTCCAACTCTGTAAGTTGATATACTCGTTGCTGCTCCAGAAAGGACATGACTCCTGCTTTCTCCCTGAACTGTTCCATATCATCACTATAGTGCATCAGATGAATCCGCTCTTGAAGAGATGGCGCCAAGCTTAGCAGCTCGTCCAACGTCGTATGGACTTCTCCAGCGCCTTGTAATTGAACCTCATGCAGAATACCCCGACATCCTCGTTCATGCACCAGATGATGAAGCAAATCAGGGTCAAAAACCATATCTGCACTATAAAAAAGGCGGTCATTAATGAATATGGAATAACTGTTTTTACCCGGAATATGCCTTGTAGGGATTAGCTCCACCTGGATACCTGATACTAATGTAGTGGGTACACCAGGCGTTATTACGTTTACCTCGAATACATCTTCAAGCTTGTCAATCATACCTTGCTGTGACATTCCGCCCTTGAGCGTATGTTCCCACAAAGGGTGGATTAGTGGTTCGGCGATATAAAGTAGAGGCTTGCGACGATGGAGAATGTTCATTTGAAAACCGAATTCCTCCAAACCTCCGACATGATCTGCGTGAATATGTGTGATTAAAATTGCGTCAATATCAGGCAAAGGGACGCCCATTTCGTGTAATGCTAAAGAAGCGGTTGTACCGCAATCGATCAGCAGTTTGCCTTCTCCGCTGTCCAGCAGCGCGTTGTTGTTGTAATAATGCTTGGCAAAGGCACTGCCTGTGCCAAGCATTTGTATCGTTAGACTCATTATGGATTTTTCCCTCCGGACTTTGTGTACTAGGACATTCTACAGTCGTATTTTATCACCTATGCTGCTGGAACTAAAGATTTGGCTCCTTATGTAAAAACTTTGGACAATTTGTGAAACACAGCGCAACTTGTGCGGCTGAGCTAGGTATAAATGTACGACAGAAGGTTTTAAACAGATAACGATGGAGGGATTAGTAGTGATGAAATGGAGAAAAGTGATGGCCCTAGTGATGGCCTTTTCAATAATGGGAGGGACCGCCATTTCGGCGGAATCCGCCAAGGACCAAGTGCAGTTGATTATTAATGGAGAAGTGTCAAAAGATGGCGCAGTTGTCATTGATGGGAAAACCTATGTGCCCATCCGTGATTTTAACGGACTTGTAAATTTTGATCCATCCGGTGGAAAAGTTGTTTTCGACCAGCCTAACGTGCATATGTTCCTGTTCAAGGGAGATACGGTGTTTGGTAACGTGAATAAAGGCAATAAAGTGAAATTTAATGTATTCAGTCAAATTGATACCTTGAAAACAGATATCTCCGGAGTGAAGGTAGCGATCACCGACCCTTCGGGCAACGTGAAGGATATTCAGTCTCAAGATATCAAAGGAGCGCAAAAGGATAACTTCTGGTTCCGTACGAACGACTTTACGTATGATTTCAAAACAGCAGGGAATTACCGGGTTGGTTTCTACATTAAAGAGAGCAAAGACGGCAGCTATACCCTGGTGTCCGAAAAAGTCATTACAGCGATAAATTAGGCATACCACAAATTGACCTGCACCCTTGATCATGTTACGATACGGGGGAAAATAAAACAATTTGAAGGTAGGTATTTCCATGAGTGATCACAAACATGAACACGGTGAAGCCTGCAACCACGATCATGACCACGAACATGAAGAAATGGTTCTTACGCTAACTGATGAAAATGGTAAAGATGTAGAAATGGTGCTGGTAGAGACCTTTGACGTAGAAGATCACGTTTATGCTCTTCTGCTTGAGCGAGGCAATCCCGAAGCGGATGGCATTATTCTTCGTATGGAAGAAGAAAACGAAGAAATGGTGCTTTACAATATTGAGGACGAAGATGAGTGGAAACGTGTAGAAGCCGCATATAGCGAGCTTGTTGCCCAATACGAATAGAATTGGATGTAGCAGCTGCATAGCTCTTCAAGAAAAAAAGCCCCCAAATGGGGGCTTTTTTTGTTGGCTATCAACATATTTTGTAAGCATGTGTTGACAGTTCAATATTATGAAATAGCGTCAGTCTCGACGATAACCTTCACCTGATGTACTGTTCGGTCCTCAGGTCCTTTAACAGGCAGGCCTACTTCTACATGATCAACAATATAATCAATATTGTCCTGCGAAATAACTTCTCCTGGCAGTAAGATCGGAATACCAGGTGGATACACATAAATGAATTCTGCAATAATGCGGCCAGCAGATTCCTTGAAAGGCACGATTTCCGTATCTCCATAAAAAGCGTCTCTTGGAATAAGGGAGAGCTGAGGGATATCCGGTATCTTTACAACCAGCTCATGCTCCTGACCTGTGGAATAGTGCAGAGAAGCCAGCTCACGCAGAGCTTTTAATAAAATTTCAATTTCCTCTTTGGTATCACCAGGCGTCACCAAACAGAGAATATTGTACATATCGCTAAGCTCAACCTCGATATTGTAGTGATCTCTCAGCCAATTTTCCACATCGTATCCAGTAAGACCTAAATGGCGGATATGAACCGTAATTTTGGTTGGATCATAATCGTAAGTAGCTTCCGTGCCGAGAATTTCACTACCAAAGCAATATAGCCCTTCAATCTTGTTAACCTCTGAGCGGCAATATTCAGCCAAATCAAGGGCTCGTTGTGCTATTTCATGACCGTTAAGTGCTAGGTTGCGTCGGGATGTGTCCAAGGAAGCCAACAGGAGATACGAAGTGGATGTTGTTGTCAGCATACTGAAAATCGTTTGTACACGTTGTGGGTTAACGTATCCGTTTTTCGTATTTACATTCAAGATCGAGCTTTGTGTCAAGGAACCGCCCAGCTTGTGGACACTTGTAGCTGACATGTCTGCTCCCGCCTCCATGGCGGACATCGGTAGATCAGGATGAAAATGAATCAGTACCCCGTGAGCCTCATCGACCAGGACCGGCACATTATAGCTGTGAGCGAGATCTACAATTTCTTTTAAGTCGGCGCACACACCGTAATATGTCGGGTTGATAACAAGGACGCCCTTGGCGTCAGGGTGGCGTTCCAATGCCCGGCGTACGGACTTGGTTGTAACCCCGTGGTGAATACCGAGATTCTCATCACTGACTGGAGAAATGAATACTGGTTTTGCACCAGCAAAGATAATGGCAGACATTATAGATTTGTGTACGTTTCTGGGTACAATAATTTTATCACCTGGCAAGCAAATGGACATAATCATGGTGATGATGGCTCCGCTTGTCCCCTGTACACTGTAGTAAGTATAATCTGCTCCGAAGGCATCTGCTGCAAGCTTTTGGGCTTCTTCGATGACACCTGTTGGTTGATGCAGATCGTCCAATGGAGCGATGTTGATCATATCTATGGAAAAGGCATTATCCCCCATAAATTCGCGAAATTCCGGATCTGCTCCGACTCCCTTTTTATGACCTGGGATGTGAAATTGAACCGGGTTGCTCTGAGCGTGCTTCTTCAAAGCAGTAAAAAGCGGGGTGTTGCTTTGATTCATTAGTGTTGTCACAACCTTTCGTGCAGGATTTCGACAATCCTGTGCAAGTGATAATAGAACAAAATTGAGTATAGCAGTTTGAAGTAGGAATGCAAGCGATTGAGGGCGCATTTATTTGCGAAAGAGTGGAGTAGGCGGAGAACCCGGTCTTTATAGCCAAAAAACGAAGGTGGAGGATGTGGATTAGATGTGGCAAAAAGGACGAAAAAAAGCTCGGCAGCGGCTGTGGACTCCTTTTTTTAGCAAATTGTGGATTCTGGTATTTCTCGTCGAATTTATGAAAGGATCTCTTCTGGTATCCATCCTGCCGGTATATATGGGAGAAACGCTTGGTTTGTCAGCCGGGATTATTGGTTTAGCCTTTTCACTTCAATATTTTGGAGACAATGCGTTCCGGGCACCGGCGGGCTGGATGGCTGAACGGCTTGGCTACCGTGGAACGATGTCGACCGCACTGTTGTTTACGCTTGTAGCTATTATTATGCTGAGCGTACTGACAGAGCCCGTGTGGCTCGTCGTCGCGTGTCTGCTGCTCGGTCTGGGTACTTCTCCGCTCTGGCCTTGTGTTATGACCGGAACGACCGAAATGTCCGGGCCTAATAACAGCAATGGCGCGGCGATGGGCACACTGGAAATTGCGTCTATGGGCGGAACGGGATTGGGTCCGCTCATTATGAACTTCGCCATATCCCACTATGGGCATTCTTACGGCATGGTGTTCATGATTTTGATAGGATGCAGTGTTGTATTGTTGTTGGTTGCTCTCATGCTGCCAGGACCGAAAAGGTCTGCTGACAAAGGTGACCTCAAACAGAGCGCTCTAGTGTCGTCTGATGGGCACATAAAGCAAAAGCGGGGAGTTCTGAAAGGAATCCAGGAGACGATCGGCGTGCTCAAAACAAAGCTTAACGTCAACCCGTTAATTTACCCGGCGCTGTTTTTGCAGTCTTTTGTTATCGGTTTAATCAGCCCGGTACTGACGCTATACGCTCGAACGGACCTCGGGATTTCACCAAACCTGTACAGCGTGCTCCTGATTGCAGGCGGTGGGGTGACTGTGCTGGCACTGATCCCTTGCGGCAAGTTGGTCGACCGACTTGGAACGGAGTATTTTCTACATGTTGGCTTTTTGCTAGCCGGAATTACGCTGTTTCTCTTTTCAATCGTTCGATCTATTCCGCTGGTGTTTGTATCCGTAGCGCTTATTGGTTTGGGATATGCGCTCATTTTGCCTGCATGGAACACATTTCTTGCCCGACTGATTCCGGAAAGCGAGCGAGCAACGGTATGGGGCTTTTTTTTAACACTTCAAGGCTCCGGCATGGTTATAGGCCCGCTCGTTTCAGGAGTGCTATGGGACCGTGCCGGACACACAGCTCCATTTATCATCAGTGGGGTCGTGATGCTGCTCATGTTTGGCTGCCACCTGGCTCTGGCACGTAATCCACGCAGGAAGACTGTGGAGGCCTGAACAGCACCTTGAAAAGCGGCGAGGGCTACTCTTTCGAGAAAGACATTCGGTACAGCGGCAGCAAATGCTCAAAGGTAGAACGCACTGCCTGTAATAGTGCAGCCCCGTCACTGGCGAGTGGATCTTCTCGGTCAATACGGATTCCACACATGACCTCCGCTTTTTTTACCTGTTGCAGCTTGTGGATGATCGTTTGAAAATCTTCATTATCCATGTGTTGTTGTTCTGTGCCTTCTGGAGCCATATGATCCATGGACCAGTAAAAATGATCCGGTAGGTTAGAACGTACATCACTCAGGTTGGCTTCGAGCGCCTGGGCAAATGTAGCTTTGTTCGGGCTTTCATAAATAATTGCGAAGATGACGAAAAGATGGGAAGCGAACATGCCTACCTCAAAATGCGGCAGCGCCTTGTATCCGCGCTTGTTTGCCGCCCAGGCAACCCAAGTATCTTTGGGGGGATTGACTTTGCGTCGTGCATGCTTGGCAACGTGAACGTGCATAGGCTCCCCACATAAGTCTGTCAGGAACGGGGCCAATTCCTCGCCAATTGCCTCCAGCTTGGGCCGAACCTGCTGAATCAGCACTTCCATACGAGGCTCCAACCCCGGTATTTCAAAAACATCGAAGTCCTTTGCAGTAAATCCACTAAATGTCATTCCTTTTCCTCCTGTAACTGGGTTAAGCCATGTCGTGTGGCGTAATATGTCCGATTATAGCATAATGCCGCCGGGCTTGGCCGACTTTAGACCAGGTTTGAAACAAGCATATAAGGCAAAAGTAGGATTGTGCGCTGTTACTCATAAAAATAGGTCAAATAACCAAGTACCCTTACATAAAATGAAGTATAAAATAGAGCAAGGGAAGATCAAGCGGGAAAGCCGCAGGCTTGCTGTAGCCGGACTTCTTGAATCGGACTTGAAAAAGGAGGGAATGCCGTGAACAAGGGCTGTGAGGTAGAATATTGCAATCTAGAGCTCCGGTTTAGCCGTCGGCATATCCATAATCTGATCAAGGATTTGATATCGGAAGGGTATTCGCTGTACTGGAGCGAGGATGAGTCGTACCTGGTTTTGTCGGTGAGAACCGGGCGCAAGCTGGTGAAGCTCCGTTTTCAACAGCTGCGCACAGGACACTACAAGTTGGCTGGAGATTATGTAATCCGCGATGCCAAGCTGGCTGAGTGGTTGGAGAAGCTGATTGGAAGCACCCGAGGTCATGCCATTGTCAAAAGAGTTAAGGATCATCATATTTTAGTAGAAAATATTTTGTTCGGTGAGGTCATTCGTCTGGTCGAGGTTACAGGCTTTAAACAGCGTGTCATTTATCAGAAAGGACCGGTGCTGTCCGCACAGGAAATGGAGGATATGTACGCTTCCAATGAAGGGGAAACCCGGCTGCTGCTGCTTAAAATGGAAGTGGACGATGAATTGGAGAAACTGTTCACAGCGATGACAGCGGGAGATACAGCTAAAATCGGGAATTGCCATGAACGCCTGCAAACGCTATCCCACCAACTGCTGATGATGGAAGCGTAGTACATCTGAACACCTCATGAAAATGAGGTGTTTTGGTCTGTGAATAGACAGGGGTTCACTTCTTACACCAAAAACGTTAAAATAGAAGTGCACGTGTTCCGATTCACATAAAGTGTAATGCGGTAAAGCGGCGATATAGAAGACAAAATATGTTGCAAAGGATGAGGAACCAGATGGCAAAACAGCAAATTGGTGTGATCGGCCTGGCGGTAATGGGTAAGAATTTAGCCCTTAATATTGAGAGCAGAGGCTTCACTGTCTCGGTTTTTAATCGCTCTCCAGAAAAAACGCACGATCTTATCAAAGAAGCAGAAGGTAAAAAACTGACGGGTACTTTCTCTATTGAAGAATTTGTGAACTCACTGGAATCACCCCGTAAAATCCTGATCATGGTTCAAGCTGGTAAAGCAACAGATGCCACGATTGAACAGCTTGTGCCTCATCTGGACAAGGGCGACATTATTATAGACGGAGGCAATGCCTACTTCCCTGATACACAGCGCCGCAGCAAGGAGCTGGAGGAAAAAGGACTTCGCTTTATTGGTACAGGCGTATCCGGTGGTGAAGAAGGTGCCTTGAATGGTCCTGCCATCATGCCGGGTGGACAAGAAAGTGCCTATAAACTGGTAGAGCCAATTCTGACGGCAATCTCTGCTAAAGTAGAAGGCGACCCATGCTGTACATATATCGGTCCCGACGGTGCTGGTCACTATGTAAAAATGGTGCATAACGGTATCGAGTACGGCGACATGCAATTGATCGGTGAAGCTTATCACCTGTTAAAATCAGTCCTGAACGTGAATGCGGAAGAGCTTCATGAAATCTTCACGGAATGGAATAAAGGGGAACTGGACAGCTACCTGATCGAAATTACAGCTGACATCTTCTCCCAATACGATGCTGAAACAGGCAAGCCAATGGTAGACGTTATCTTGGATGCTGCTGGTCAAAAAGGTACAGGTAAATGGACAAGCCAAAGCGCTTTGGATCTGGGTGTGCCATTGTCCATGATTACCGAATCCGTATTCTCCCGCTTCTTGTCTGCTATGAAAGACGAGCGCATTGCGGCAAGCAAAGTGCTGAGCGGTCCTAATGCTGAGTCCTTCAGCGGCGACAAAAAAGAATTTATCGAGAGCGTACGTAAAGCACTGTTTGCAAGTAAAATTGTGTCCTATGCTCAAGGTTTCGCTCAAATGCGTGCAGCTTCCGATGAATATGATTGGGATTTGAAATACGGAAAAATCGCTATGATCTTCCGCGGCGGTTGCATTATCCGCTCGCAATTCCTGCAAAACATCAAGGATGCATATGACCGCGACCCTGCCTTGAAAAACCTGTTACTGGATTCTTACTTCAAAAATGTAGTTGAAACGTATCAAGATGCATGGCGTCAAGTGATTTCCGTGGCTGTATCTCAAGGTATTCCAGTGCCTGGCTTCTCCAGCGCGCTTGCATACTATGACAGCTACCGCACTGAGCGTTTGCCAGCAAATCTGCTGCAAGCACAACGTGACTATTTCGGTGCCCATACGTTCAAACGTGTGGACAAAGAAGGCGTATTCCATCATCAATGGTTCTAATGACGGACGGATATGCATGAATAGCATTATGTAATACAACGGAAGCTTTTTTGCCCTATGGGTAGAAGAAGCTTCCGTTTTTTAATTTTTAATTATGGATATCATTCTAGGGTAGTAGAGGATTGTGTAATCTTTTGAGGCTATGGTATGATAGGGACAGAACGTTTTAATGCATTACCGCGTCTAAGCTTTGAGTTAAAACAAAAGAGACGGGAAGTTCCCGTCTCTTTTGTTAAGTAGGTTTTCTATTGCTCCTGTGACCATTGCAGCATGCCGCCGGTCATGTTAGTACAGCCTTCATAACCTAGCTGCTGTAGATATTCGCAGGCTCGTTCACTGCGATAACCGCTCCGGCAAATAAATATAATTTCACCGGTGCGTTCAATTTCTTCAAGACGACCCGGAAGCTGTCCGAGCGGAATGTGCTTGGCACCTTCAATCATGCCTTCCGCTACTTCTTCCGCTTCGCGGACGTCGATTAATTGCGATTGCTCTCCTGCTTGCAGACGTGCGCGCAACTCAGAAGGTTCAATCAGGGCGATTTGCGTCATGGCCGGACCTCTTTTCTGATAAATAATGGGTGCTACGTATGTTTTTGACGTGTGCAAAATGTCACACACACTCTATGTATGATAGCTAAGCTATCTCTAGGCTGTCAATCGGCTTAATCCTAAAGGCAGGTATAGATTAATTAGCCGACGGGATTCACTCGGGCGACCTAGATTAATATTTCTTATTTTTTGGGTGGAGAAATGAATGCTACAACTTGTATAATTAACGTAAAATAGGATGGTTTGAACCGAAAAGGAGCATGTACATTATGGATGTTATCGTTAGACCTACCCCTTCCTTGCAAGGAGAGATTGGGGCCCTGTCCTCCAAAAACTACACTACTCGTTATCTGCTCACTGCGGCACTTGCTGAGGGACAAAGTACCATTTATTATCCAGCCCATAGTGAAGACAGTGATGCTATGCGTCGTTGTATCGCCGATCTGGGCGCAGTACTGGAAGAGGATGATGAAAAAATAGTTATTACAGGTTTTGGTAGCCATCCTCAAGCTGTGAAGGAATTGAATGTGGGAAACGCAGGAGCGGTGCTCCGTTTTTTGATGGGTATTGCATCTCTATGTCCGGATGTTACATTTGTTAATACATATCCCGACTCATTGGGTAAGAGACCACATGATGATCTAATCGATGCACTGGGGCAACTGGGTGTGAAAGTAGATCATCGTGAAGGTAAGTTGCCAATTCGTATTCAGGGTGGTCAGGCGAAAGGCGGTAAAATTCAGGTGTCCGGCTCGGTTAGCTCACAATATTTGAGCGCCTTGCTATTCCTTACGCCTTTACTAGAGGAAGACAGTGAAATCGAAGTGCTGCATGATTTGAAATCCAAGGTGGTCATTGGGCAGACCCTGGAGGTATTGCAAGAGGCTGGTATTATCATTCATGCAAGCGATGATTACATGTCTTTCCGTGTCCCGGGGCGGCAATCCTATCAGCCACGTACGTATACTGTACAGGGAGACTATCCAGGGAGTGCAGCGGTGCTAGCGGCTGCTGCAGTAACGAATTCTGATGTTACCATCCATCGTCTTAAAGAGCAGAGCAAACAGGGAGAACGCGCTATTGTAGATGTGTTGCGCATGATGGAAGTGCCACTGACACATGAGAACGATACCGTTGTCGTGAAGGGCAATGGCCGATTGAAAGCTGTCGAGTTTGACGGTGATGCTGCAACAGACGCTGTGCTTGCAATGGTGGCTGCGGCTGTATTTGCTGAAGGCACGTCCCGCTTTTATAACGTGGAGAATTTACGGTATAAGGAATGTGACCGCATTACCGATTATTTGAATGAGCTGACCAAGGCTGGAGCTCGGGTAGAAGAACGCCAGGCGGAAATTATCGTACATGGCAGACCGGAGGGTGTCGAAGGTGGCGTGGAAATTAACGCGCATTTTGATCACCGTGTTATTATGGCCTTGACGATTGTAGGTTTGCGCGCACAGAAGCCGTTAGTGATCAAGGATGCACATCATGTCGCCAAATCGTATCCGCAGTATTTTGACCATCTAACGACGCTTGGTGCTTCTGTAGAATGGGTAAAATAAAAGCAAACGAAGATGCGAATAGGAGGGAACGGGATGGCTTTTGAAAATCCGTCGAGAGAAGAGATTAAAACCATTTTGGAACAAGTAGGCAATATTGCGGTTGTTGGTTTGTCTGATAAATCAGATCGAACCTCTTATATGGTTTCTTATGCCATGCAGAAGCGGGGATACCGGATTATTCCGGTTAACCCTGCGGCGGCAGGGCAAACGATTCTTGGGGAGACTTGTTATGCCAGTCTTGCTGAAGTACCTGAGCCTGTGGAGCTGGTCAATGTATTTCGCCGCAGTGAATACTGTGCAGAGGTTGCGCGTGAAGCAGCAACTATTGGAGCTAAGATTTTGTGGCTTCAACAGGGAATTATAAGCCAGGAAGCCGCTGACATTGCGCAGGAGCATGGAATGACGGCTATTATGGATCGTTGTATTAAGGTGGAGGACTCAGTGACCCAGGCTGTACGTAAAGGATAAACAAGGATCAGTGACTCGTGCTATATGCACATGAAAACCTTCTTCCCTTGCTTCACAGGGTTGAAGGTTTTTGGTGCGAAATGAGGAATATGGTAAAGTATATTATACTTTTAGCAATCCATATAATGTATGTATGCCTTAATGATGAAAATGGTCTAGACGGATTCATAGTGTTATCTGTTGTGGTGATAAAGTTTTTTGACCTGTAGAAGCGTAAATAAATATTTTGGCAGATGGAATCATTGCTTTGACAAAAGTATTTATTCGGCTTACCATCAGGGATAGAAAGGAGAGGAATGCCATGAATTGGCTCGGATCCTTACAACAGCTCGGTCGTGCTGTCATGCTCCCGACGATGGTGCTACCAGCCGCTGCAATATTGCTAAGTCTCGGCAGCCTTCCTTGGTCCACATGGGGGTTCCCTATGGTGTCTGATATGGCAAATGCGGCGGGACACGGGATTTTTTATTTTTTGCCATATTTATTTGCGGTTGGTGTTGCACTGGGTATGTCGAATCAGGCAGGTCAGGCGGGACTGGCAGCATTAGCTGGTATGGCTATATATGATCAGGTCACATTGAGATTTGGAAACGGACTCATTCAACCGGCGACGCTCATTGGTATCATTTTGGGGGTCATTTCAGGGGTGGCCTATAATCGCTTCAAAAGCATCAAATTGCCCGAGGTGCTTCAGTTTTTTGGGGGTACCCGATTTGTTCTGCTGCTTATTGGCCTCTTCTCGGCTGTGTTTGCAGGACTCATGCTAATTATTGCCCCACTCATACAGAGAGGGCTGCAATTTATAGTAGGTCTGGAATCGAGCTTGGGCGGCTTTGGACTGTTTATCTACGGTATTCTATATCGGTTGCTGGCGGCCTTTGGTCTGCACCATCTGCTTAATAATATTTTTTGGTTCCAACTGGGTACATATAAAACGCCGTCTGGCAACGTTGTGCAGGGAGATTTACCCCGGTTTTTTGCTGGCGATCCGACAGCGGGCTATTTCATGTCCGGATTGTTCCCCATTATGATGTTTGCGATCCCTGCCATTGCGCTGGCGATCATTCAGGAAGCACGTGAAGACTTGAAGCCAAAGGTGCAAAAAACATTTTTGACGGCTGCGCTTGTCTGCTTTTTTACCGGAGTGTCGGAACAGATCGAGTTCGCCTTTTTGTTTGCAGCACCTTATTTGTTCCTCGTTCATGCGGTTATGTCTGGGCTGGCCATGTGGCTTACCTTTGAGTTGGATATTCATCACGGATTTTCCTATTCGGCGGGTTTTATAGATTATGTCCTTAATTTTCATCTCTCACATAACGCCTGGTTGTTAATTCCAGTGGGAGTGGCGTACGGGCTTGTGTATTATGTACTGTTTCGATGGGCTATCCGGCGGTTCCGTATTCCAACTCCTGGGCGCGAGGAAGGTTCGGTTCTGGAGGATTGGGCCGGCAATATTCCTTATAGTGCTCCGCTTATTTTGGAAGCACTTGGCGGGAAGGAAAATATTGTGCAGGTTGAGGCCTGCATCACACGTTTGCGGCTGACCGTCCACAATGACAGACTGATCGATACCGGAGCGATGAAGGCTTTGGGATCGGCCGGGCTTATCAATCTGGGTGGAGGTAATTTGCAGGTTGTATTCGGAACGTATTCAGAACTGATTCGTGAGGAAATCGCGAAGCTGATGGAGCGTGATCTCCCTCAAATTTTGTTCAACGCTCCTGTACATGGAAAAATGCTCCCGATTCATGAAGTGCCTGACAAAATTTTTGCGACAAAGCTGGTCGGGGACGGTGTTGCTTTTGTTCCTGAACGTGGTGAACTTGTGTCTCCAGTGTATGGTACTGTGATGCACTTGTATCCGACTATGCACGCTTTAGGCATCTCCACACGAGAGGGACTTGAGGTTCTGCTCCACATAGGGATTGATACTTCACAGCTAAAAGGGAATTTTACTGCTATGGTAGAAGCAGGCGATACGGTGGAACCGGGGCAATTGCTAATCAAATTTGATTTGCAGGCGCTGCGAGAGCAAGCTCCATCACTGGTGACTCCTATGGTCATCACGAATCCGGATCGCGTCAAGTCGTGGAGCTTTGCTCCGTTTAAAACAGTGAAAAAAGGTCAGGCCTCGGTAATGTCCGTTGTGCTGCATGACAGGAATGTTGGAGGGGTAGAAACATGATAGAAGGCATCGGCGCCGCAGCAGGTGTGGCAATCGGGAAGGCATTTGTCCTGCCGAGCTGGGAGTGGGATTTACCTGATCAAAAAATGGATGCGGTAGATCTTGCGAAGGAATTTGAACGGTTGTATGAAGGGATACGCACATCCAAAAGTGAGATCCAGTTTATTAAGGATGAGTTTCGAGAGATGGTGGGGCCGGAGGAATCCAGCATCTTTGATGCTCATCTTGCGATATTGGAAGATCCGGAATTCATGAATGAAATTCGCGGAATTATTGAGCGTCAGTACAAGGCGGCCGAGGTGGCCGTGAAGGAAGCCATTGATCATTTTGTAACAATGTTTGATTTACTGGATGATGAATATATGAAGGAGCGGGCAATCGATATCAAAGATGTGGGAAACCGGCTGCTCAAGCATTTGCTGGGTGCACCGGAAGTGACTCTTCCCAAGGATACACAGCCCTATATTCTGGTAGCCAAGGAGCTCTCACCCTCCCAATCGGCACACTTGAATCCTAGCTATGTTTTAGGGATTGTAACTATGAATGGTGGGAAAACATCACATTCTGCGATCATGGCCCGCGCACTTGGTATTCCACTCGTTTCAGGACTGGAGAGCAATCTGAATTTGCCCGTTCAAACGGGAGATATGATGGTTGTGGACGGAGACCTGGGCAAAGTTTATGTGAATCCGGAAAAAACTGTAACTGATCATTATAAAATTTTGCGCGACGAGCAGCGACGCAGAAAAGAGCAGCTTCAGGTACTTGCTTCTGTAGATGCCGTGACCAAGGATGGAACCACCCTGAGGCTGGCGGCTAATATTAGTTCGATTAAAGAGCTGGAGGCAGCTTTGAAGCATGGCGCTCAAGGTGTAGGACTGTTCCGCACGGAATTTTTATACATGGATCGCAAATCTGCTCCAGATGAAGAGGAGCAGTATGAAGTATATCGGCTGATAGCGGAAAAGGCAGGGAACCACTCTGTAGTCATCCGTACATTGGATATCGGTGGAGATAAGCCGTTGGACTATCTTCAACTACCAGAGGAAGAAAATCCTTTTCTAGGTTACCGTGCTATACGGATCAGTCTGGATTGGAAGGAATTGTTTAAAACCCAGTTGACTGCAATTTTGCGAGCCAGTGCAACGGGAAATATCAAGGTAATGTATCCGATGATCTCATCCGTGGAGGAGGTCCGCCAGGCAGATGTTCTTTTGAAGGAGGCTATGGCGGATTTGGATGCAAGAGGGCTTGCCTATAATCCGAACATTCAGCGAGGAATTATGATTGAGGTACCGGCTGCAGCGATGATCGCTGATCTATTGGCAGCTGAAACAGATTTTTTTAGTATCGGAACGAATGATCTGGTTCAGTATGTGCTGGCTGTAGACCGTATGAATGAGCAGATTGCACATATGTACCATCCATACCATCCAGCTGTACTTCGAATGCTGCGCATGACTGCACAAGCGGCACATCAAGCAGGAATTGATGTGAGTGTATGTGGTGAGATGGCTGGAGATGAACGTTCCGTTCCTCTTTGGCTAGAACTGGGGATACATCAACTCAGCATGTCTCCCCAATCTTTATTGCGGGTCAAGCATCGTGTGCTGAATACGACTGCATCTGAGGCAACGACAGTCGCTCAGGTTTGCTTTGGCATGTCCACTGGTGCAGCAATCGAAGACAAGCTGACTGCAGCTAATGTCAGCTGCACTCCGGCCGGGCCTGGACGGCAGTAATATGTAATGTCCGCAAAGCTTTGCACAGCCAATACCCCGTACTGTTGAGCTTGTCGTAGCAAACCTTAATGTCGTAGCACGGCTTGGACGAAAAAGAACCTTCAAAACCACTTATTCATGGTTTTGAAGGTTCTTTTTTTCATCTTGTTGACAGCCTTTTGAGATTACGGAAAATTAACTTAATCTCTTATTTCCGGGTGTTATCTGCTAACAAATCGCAGAACGCTTTTCCGTAAGGTGGAAGATCAGGCGGCCGACGAGCAGATACAATATGTCCGTCCGTCACAACTGCCTCATCCTTCCAAATAGCTCCTGCATTCTCCATATCATCACGAATACCTGGTGTGGAGGTTACCGTAACACCATCCAAAATTTTAGCAGAGATCAGTACCCAGCCTGCATGGCAGATCTGTCCAATCGGCTTATGAGCAGCATGAAACTCCTGTACGAGTTGAATTACCTTGGGATAGCGGCGCAGCTTATCAGGTGCCCAACCGCCAGGGACGAGAATTCCGTCATAATTACTGCTATTCAGTTCCTCAAAGGCATATTCCACTTCCGCAGGTACGCCATATTTTCCAATATATTTCTTACCCTTTTCCGCACCGGCTAAATGCACCTCTGCGCCTTCTTCACGAACACGGTAAATCGGATACCACAGCTCCAGATCCTCGAATTCCTCATCCACTAGGGCGATAACCTTTTTTCCAGCAAGTCTTGACATCCAACCATCCTTTCGTGCGTCACATGATGACACCTCTGTTTTGTAATCTGTACTTTTACATCTTAAGAAAAAGAACGCTCGAAGTCCATTCCTTCGCAGATTCTTATGTTAGTAGTCTGCTCTTTGACAGCAATTGTCGTCATTTTCTGACCCTCCAAAGCTTTGGTAATTTGTTCATAGCTGCAATCTGTGGAAGGATTTGAGGTCCCATAGTCGAAATAAAACAAGGTATGATAGATTTAATGGAGTTAACAAATATTTATTAGACTAGTAAATAGATATATTTGGATTCTGATGAGATCCTCGTATAGTTTGATCCTACGTAATGAGGTGGTTAAATGCATAAGCAATGTCAATGTGGCAAACCGATGGGACTGGAACTGCGAAAGGTAATCTATGCGGACAAGGTTGAAATTTTGCACGTCCCTGTATTCTCATGCTCGTCATGCTTTTCCAGTGAGGTTTTGCAGCATGTGACAAAGGATATTAAGGCACTATTACAAAGTTTAGGGAGCAAACCTACGGCACGGAGAATATCTTTTGCTCGCAACAATGAACTGGCAGAAATAATTCGCAAGCTTGTATTGGAGGAAACGGACAATCCCAATGTGGATTGGCAATCTGCTTTGGAGGAGCGCATGGAGCTTCGAATTAATCTCTTACTGGATCTTTATCGCTATGCGAGAAGTCTGGGAGACGAAGATTGGATGAATGATGTAGAGAAAAAATTGGTTCAATTATCCGGTTTTACCAGTGAATCGGTATTTACGAATACAAAAAACTAAAAAATATGAAAATTTTCATGGTCACCATTGGATTTTACATGTTCTTTTTGTTACGATGTGAATAGGCCATACGACAAGACACAGAAAGGAATGTATATCCAATGGCGACGATGACAAAAATGACTACTGTTCAACAATTAAATACGGCTCTGGAAGCGTCATCAGACAAGCCGTTGCTTCTCTTTAAACATAGCACACGTTGTCCGATAAGTGCAGGCGCATATCAGGAAGTGGAGTCCTATTTGCATGGCGCTCCCAACGAAAATATTGAATACGGTATCATTTATGTAGTAGAAGATCGGCTGGTGTCCAATGAAACCGCGGACAGGCTTCAGGTAAAGCATGAATCCCCGCAGGCCATTTTAATCAAGGGCGGAGAGGCTGTTTGGCATACATCCCATTCGAATATTACAGCCCGTGCACTCCACGATCATCTCACATAGATAGAATGTGTGCTGTCGTTGCATAAAGTAGTATTTTGTCGTATCATGGTTCTAATTAGTTGATCTAGGATTCGGTTGAAAATTTATTGGCAATGGAGAGAAGGAATGTGACGGTAACGATCTATGATGTAGCTCGCGAAGCTGGTGTCTCAATGGCCACAGTGTCCCGCGTAGTTAACAATAATCCTAATGTGAAACCTCAGACCCGCAAGAAAGTGTACGAAGCGATTGAACAATTGGGATATCGCCCAAATGCGGTTGCTAGAGGTCTGGCCAGCAAGAAGACAACGACCGTCGGCGTGGTTATACCGGATATATCGAACTCAATTTTTGCAGAAATTGCGCGCGGTATTGAGGATATAGCGAATATGTATCACTATAATATTATTTTGTGTAATGCCGACAAGCGAAAAGAAAAAGAGATTCGTGTCATCAACACATTGCTTGAAAAGCAAGTGGATGGTCTTCTGTTCATGGGTGGTACAGTAACGGACGAGCATATTCAGGCGTTCCATACAGCTGCGGTCCCTATCGTTCTATGTGCAACGAGTGATGAAAAAGGAAGCTATCCTTCGGTCGATATCGACCATGAAGCCGCTGCTTTTGATGCAGTAAACACGTTGATCCGCCATGGACACCGTCAAATCGCAATGATCAGTGGTACGCTTCAAGACCCTGCAAACGGCTATGCACGTTTCCAAGGTTACAAGAGAGCACTGGAAACAGCCGGGATTGATTATCAGGAGGATCTCGTGCGAATCGGGAACTACCGTTATGAATCCGGTGTCGAAGCAATGAAATATTTTCTCGGCCTGAAGAAGAAGCCAAGTGCGATTTTTGCTGCTACGGATGAAATGGCAATTGGTGCGATCCACAGTATTCAGGATGAGGGATTGAAAGTTCCTGATGATTTTTCGGTAATCAGTGTTGACAATATTCGTATGGCTTCTATGGTTCGTCCTCAGCTGACAACCGTCGCGCAACCGATGTACGATTTGGGTGCGGTAGCGATGCGTTTGCTGACCAAGCTGATGAAAAAGGAAAACGTGGAGAATCCTCGCGTTATTTTGCCGCATGAAACAATTTTGCGGTTGTCAGTTAATTATTTAGACTAGACGCAGTGCTGAATAGGATATACCTCGATGAAAGCTCCTTTGATGGAGCTTTTTTCGCGGATATAAAGCTTCTTATGGACATCATCATCAAACCAAGAATAGAGGGATGCGTAATGAGCCGACTTTATGGATTAATGGGTGCTATGGATGAAGAAATTGAATTGCTGCTGGCAGCGATGACGGAAGCGAGCAAGACGGTCAAGGCTGGAATCACGTACACTACAGGAATCATTCACGGGCAAAGAGTCGTTGTCTGCAAATCCGGTGTAGGCAAGGTTAATGCTGCGGTAACAACACAAATCCTGATTGATCATTTTGGTGTAGAACAGATTATATTTACGGGAGTGGCAGGGGCAGTTCATCCCGATTTAAACATTGGGGATATTGTCATCTCATCAACATGTATGCAGCATGATATGGATGTAACGCCTTTGGGTTATGCCAGAGGGGTCATTCCTTATCAGGACACCTCAGAGTTTGTGGCTGATCCCAAGCTTGTAAGTCTAGCTGAGCAAGCCTGCAAATCGTTTGGCGATCGGTATATTGTCGGCAAGGTACTTTCTGGCGATCAATTTGTTGCAAATCGTGAGTTAGTGACTGCATTACATCAGGAAATGGACGGTGCTTGTACCGAAATGGAGGGTGCAGCTGTGGCTCAGACAGCTCATATGAACGCTGTGCCTTATGTTGTCCTACGATCTATGTCAGATAAGGCTGATGGATCGGCTCGCGTTAATTATGCTGAATTTACGGTAGAAGCTTCACATCGTTCGCATCGTATTGTGGAGTTCATGCTCAAGCATTTGGGCTAAGGGTATAATTTTTTAATACATGAATCTTCGGACAAACCGGATATGGTCAAACTGCTCCTGTGATGCGAGGGGCACATCCTTTCCCATTCGTACCATCAGACAGTTAGCAGGATGTGAGCATATTTCAGGATCATCCGTGGCGTACCAGACCATATCTACAGTTTTCATCAGACGTTCCATCATGCGGCGGTATTCCCATACGGAGAGACCGCTGCCTTTTAAATCCCAATGCCAATAGTATTCGGTCGTAAAAATAATATAGGATTCAAGCTGTCCGTCCTCAAAGGCAATCCGAATCATTCGGCTACCCAGGCCCAGACCACGATAGTCATCGGCTACCTCAACAGCTCCAAGTTCCAGTAAATCCTTCATGCCAGCTTCCGACCAGCGCTCCATCTCATCTGGGTAATGAAAAGTAACATATCCCAGAAGGGTTTCCCCGTTGTGGGCAATGATAATTCTGCCTTCTGGCAGTTCCGAAATATCCACCAACGCGTCGAACTGTTCCTTTGGTTTGCGAAAGGCATCTAATTGCTTGTGCATTTGAAATGAACGCAGATGATCCGCGGATACGGGGCCTTCTACATAGATTGTTTGTCCCTTATGATCCAGCGTGTCCAAGTGGTACAGTTTTAAATGCTGCATGTGTACGCCCTCCTTGTTCGCCATGAGCTCGTTCCTCATATCCCCTACTTATAGCAAAAAAACAATTAAATGAAAAGGATGGTCGTCACATCCTGACCTATGATATACTGTTTTAGACATAAAATGTTCACAATTAAGTGCTTAAATCAACCAGTACACCAAAGGACTTCATCTGCTTTATTGGTTTTGTAAGCGTTATCTTGTTCTGTGTGATTCTCATTAATCCATTGTGAGGAGGCTTAACGCATGAAGATTGAAGAACTCCAGACTGTAGTTCCCACATCCAACATGGGCCCGTATGAACAAGCTTACAACAACTTTCAGTGGGAGGATGCAGAGCGTCATTTTACGTGGTATGAAACAGGCAGGGTGAATATGGCACATGAAGCCATTGATCGACATGTACAGGAAGGACGAGGTGAGAAAGCGGCACTATTGTATTGTGACGCAAACCGTCACGAAACCTACACCTTCTCTCAGCTTCGTGCTAGCTCTAACAGGTTCGGAAATGTGCTGCGGAAATACGGTATTGGTAAAGGGGAGCGGGTATTTATTTTCATGCCACGTTCACCCGAGCTGGTTATTAGTTTACTTGGTGTTCTAAAGGTAGGGGCTGTTGTCGGTCCATTGTTTGAGGCGTTTATGGAAACTGCGGTTAAAGATCGATTGGAGGATAGTGGGGCGGTGGCATTAGTGACCACACCTGCGCTTCTGCCACGGGTAAAACGTGAGGAGCTTCCTGAGCTGCGACATATTTTTGTGGTTGGTGATATGGATGCACGCGAGCAGGGAATTATCGATTTCGAGACAGAAATGCTTATGTCCTCAGAGGAACTTGAGCCAGAATGGTTGAATCGTGAAGATGGATTAATTATTCACTATACATCAGGCTCAACAGGCAAGCCCAAAGGCGTGTATCATGTGCAAAATGCAATGATTCAGCATTACTATACTGGCAAAATGGTACTGGATTTGCGGGAAGATGATGTGTATTGGTGTACTGCTGATCCTGGCTGGGTCACGGGAACATCATACGGTATTTTTGCTCCATGGCTAAATGGAGCGACGAATGTCATTCGTGGGGGGCGTTTCAGCCCGGAAGACTGGTACCGCACGATTGAGCGTCACGAAGTGACCATATGGTATAGTGCTCCTACAGCGTTTCGAATGCTGATGAGCGCAGGAGAGCAGGTTGTTTCCAAATATGATCTCAGCAGCCTGCGGCATGTATTATCCGTCGGGGAACCGTTGAATCCAGAAGTGGTGCGATGGGGATGGCAAGTGTATACACAGCGCATTCATGATACTTGGTGGATGACGGAAACAGGAGCACAGTTGATCTGTAATTACCCTGAGCTGCCAATTAAGCCGGGTTCGATGGGAAAGCCACTCCCAGGTATTCAGGCTGCTATTTTGGACGACAGAGGGCAGGTGTTGCCTCCTAACCGGATGGGCCACTTGGCGATCCGTACACCATGGCCATCCATGATGAATCGTATATGGAACAATCCGAACAAGTTTCAGGAATATTTCCGCTTTCCCGGTTGGTATGTATCGGGTGATTCAGCTTACATGGATGAGGACGGATATTTCTGGTTTCAGGGTAGGATTGATGATGTCATTAACTCCTCCGGGGAGCGAATCGGCCCTTTTGAGGTGGAGAGCAAGCTTCTGGAGCATCCTGCTGTAGCGGAAGCCGGAGTCATTGGAAAACCAGATATTGTGCGGGGAGAGATTATCAAGGCTTTTGTTGCACTGCGTGAAGGCTATGCACCGTCTGAAGCTTTACAGCAGGACATCTATCGCTTCGTTAAGGAAGGGCTGTCTGCTCATGCTGCTCCACGCGAAATTGAGTTTAAGGAAAAGCTACCCAAAACCCGTTCCGGTAAAATTATGAGACGCGTGTTGAAAGCCTGGGAGCTTAACCTTCCTACAGGTGACTTATCTACCATAGAGGATTGAAGTGCTGTGCATATTAGAATTAAAAAAGGGAGTCTCCAAAGCCTTAACGGCTAAGGGGACTCCCTTTTTGTTAGGGTGAATCTCATATTCACCCAACCTATCACTTTCTGCTTTTGTCTTCAGTTATGGACGGACGGCTCCGGAAGGAGCCGATTCCCCCATGGCATTCATGGAAGTGACACGAAACCAGCCTTTTGGCTTTTTCCCCGACTTATATTCAAAGCTGGTAGATGCGGTAGAGCCTATGTTTGTAAAAGGCTCCGCACCGCTTTCGCTGTAATACACGTTATAGCCTGTAATAGCGTCCGCAGACTTACCTGCGCTCCATTGGAGCGCTACGGATGAGCCAGCGGCTTTAGCTTGGGGCTGTCCAGGGGCAGTAGGAACCTCTGTAGGTTGCACACCTGTTCCATCTCCCTCGCCCGGAACGTCTGGAGACTCAGAATCTGCAGGTGGCACCACAGGTGCTGCGCTTGCTTTCGGGCTTGGACCGGACTCATGGCCGCCTACATCAACGGCGGTCACGTAGTAGCTGGAGCTGCTGCCCCCAGGGCTGTCAGAGAACACCTTGGAGCCGTCAGCCATAACAACCTTGCCAAGCCGTTGGAAGCTACCCCCATCTGTAGAACGATACAGACGGTATCCTACGACGTCGCTGTTTCCGCTTGGGCTAAAGCTGATTATGGCTTTGCCGTCATTATAGCTTACGTTGACGCTAGATGGAGCGTTAGGGGCTGCTCCATCGTCCTTGCGTGGATCAATCTGAGTAGGAGCTTCCTTATCTGCATCCTGAGGCAGATAGTAGGACAACGAATTATGTCGTCTCATCACCTTAAAAGCTTGCTGAAGCTCTTTAATCAATTCTGAGATGGGCTTTTCCCGTTTCCTAACGGTCCGTTCATATAACATATCATCCGGTGTACCCTCACGTGGAATATAATTCACACCTTGATAGGTAATATATTTCGCACGGCTCACACCATTTTCACTGTTTTTAGGTGGATACTTACTGTTATAAATGTCCGAACCATACGCGGATGCTGTACGGCTTACAATGCCGTCAGGTCTCTTGAAGCTGTCCGTTTGAAACAGCTGAGCATCTTTAGCTGTTACTTCATTCATGATTAGAGCCCATAGGCGACGAGCCCGCTCTTTTTGGACTTTCGTTTCAAGCTTATTGACAGGTTGCTTGTAACCAACCCATACACCCAGCGTGACGTCAGGCGTAAAGCCCTCGAACCAAACATCAGTGTAGGATTGCGTAGTGCCTGTCTTGCCGGCAATCGGAATCTTGCCGGATTGATCAAAGTTCCGCTTCACCAGTCTGCCTGTGCCTTCCGACACGGCTGTACGCAACATATCTGTCATAAGGTAGGCGGTTTGCGGTGAGAAGGCCTGCACAGGATTAGCCTGATGCTTATATACAATATTGCCTTGCGAATCCACAATCTTTTCGATCATATAGGCGTCATTAAACACACCGCCGTTTGGAATGGCTCCATATGCATTCGTGAGTTCCTCGACGGTCACCCCATGGGCCAAGCCGCCAAGTACACCCGTTTGGGCGTTGTTATCACTGGATTCCAAGGTGGTGATACCCAGTTTTTTAGCAAAAGCCCAAGCATTGCTAATCCCTACTTTTTCGTTAAACAGCTTGAGTGCTATCGTATTTAGCGATTGATTCAGTGCATAACGCGCCGTAACCAATCCTTGATAGCGGTTGTTAGAATTTTTCGGAATATGATATCCATTACTGCCATCTTTCAAAATAATAGGGGCATCATCCACGATACTACCAGGCTGCACAAGACCGCTGTCCAATGCAGGGAGATAGGCAGCAATCGGTTTCATTGCCGAACCTGGTTGACGTACCATCTGCGTGGCATAATTCATCTGCTCCTTTTGGAAGTCCCGCCCTTCCATCATTCCAAGAATGGCGCCTGTTTTATGCTGAATCAGAATAGCCGCTGCTTGTTCGTCACCCTTGGTTTTACTAGTGGCAGAGAAGTTGTTTTTATTTTCTGCAATTTGACGCATAGATTTGTAGACGCTCTTATCAATGGTGGTATACACCATATAACCGCCTGTGCGAAGCTGCTGTTCGGCTTCTTTGAGTATATCGTTATCGTCCTTGGTCTTGGCATCTGCACTGGCATTAGCTGCTTGGCCCGGATTGGTGACAGACATGAGTGCCTGCGCAGCCTGTCGTTCTGTTTCCATCATAAGGTATGGATAGGTGTTATAAGCTTTAACAGTGCGTGGTGCGAGAGATTTTTTGATATCAAAAGCCATCGCTTCATCATACTGTGCTTTATTGATTTTATTCTCCTCCAGCATTCGACTGAGCACCAGGTGCTGGCGGTTGATGGCTCTTTTAAAGCCAGCTTCATTAAACTCGCCCTTACCGTTGTAAGCAGAATAAGAAGAAGGAAGCTGTGGCAAACCTGCCAGATAGGCGGCCTGGGCTACATTAATCTCATTCAGATCATTCTCATTAAAAATACCTTTGGCCGCTGCTTTAATGCCAAAGACGTTGTAACCGCTTGAACCGTTACCAAAAGGTACTTTATTGAGATAGGCTGTAATAATTTGTTGCTTGCTCAGGAAGCGCTCAAGGCGCAGAGACAGCAAAATTTCTTTGACCTTGCGGTCATCCGTGCGATCGAGATTTAGAAAGACACGACGCGCAAGCTGCTGGGTGAGGGTACTACCCCCGGTTTGTACGGATTCATGCAGCGCCTTTTGCTTCACAGCACGCAGCGTTCCCGACAGATCGACACCTTTATGCTCATAAAAATGATTATCTTCAATGGCAATGACTGCGTCAATGACGAGTTGTGGAATCTCCTTAAACGTGACAGGTCTTCGATCTTCTTCTGTCCGAAGTTGTCCGATGGGAGAGCCATCATTGAAATAAGCGAAGCCTGTAATTGCATTCTTATCTACTTCCTGTAAGATCATGGATCTGGAACGCACGGGTTCGCTTTTTACAATAGAAGCAACATAGCCGGCGGCGGCCCCTCCTGCAAATAGTGCCCCCATAAAACCGATGATGATGACCCACTTTATGACACGGCCGAGCCTTCGCATGGTTGTCCTCAAGCGGGAAGGCTTTGGCGCTGATACATTGTTTTTTTCTTCAACCATTAAGTCTTCCTCCTTTATAACAGCCATTATTATAGCATAAAATTACAAAATGAACCCATATGCTAAAAAGCCTGTCTTTTGGTGTCGTTGACTACATAAAAGCAGTGTGTTATAAATAGGTCAAAGTAAATATCGTGAAAAGCAGAGAAAGACTTCAGTAGAAGGCGGAATCACGTTGTGCAGAGAGCCGATGGGTGGTGTGAATCGGTAGCGTCCCTCCTTTGAATTACCGTCTGGAGCTGTCTGGATGAATGGTAAGCATTTGCAGGTTTGCGAAGCTACCATAGTAATCCAGTACCGGGTGTAGGCCCGTTATAGGAATGAAGTGAAAGAAATGTCTGTCTTTGACATGCGTTTCTTTAATTAGGGTGGTAACGCGAGTAGCTCCTTCTCGTCCCTTGGGATGAAAGGGGCTTTTTGGTTTGTCTAATATGTAATATTTTGGATGAAAAATAGGAGGTATACAGGATGAAGTGGGAAGAATTGAAGCCGGAGCAACAGGTAGAGGTCGAGCGACAGCTAGAGGTGATACAGCGGGGTGTGGCGGAGATTGTACCGGAGGATGAGCTGAAGCGTAAGGTAATTAAGTCGGTCGTTAGCGGCGAGCCGCTCAAAATTAAGCTGGGTCTTGATCCATCTGCGCCAGACATTCACATCGGACATACGGTTGTTATGCACAAACTGCGCCAGTTCCAGGAATTAGGCCATCAAGTGCAACTGATTATCGGAGATTTTACAGGCAGAATTGGTGATCCGACAGGTAAATCGGAGACTCGTAAGCAACTGACTGAGGAAGATGTACAGCGTAATGCACAAACGTACAAGGAACAAATTTTTAAAATTCTCGATCCTGAAAAAACAAAGGTATTCTACAATTCCGAATGGTTAGGGCCAATGTCTTTTGCTGATGTAGTAACCCTGTCGGCCAAAGTAACGGTTGCCCGTATGTTGGAACGAGATGATTTTACAAAAAGGTACCAAAACGGATTGCCGATCAGCATCCATGAGTTCTTTTACCCGCTGATGCAGGGCATGGATTCCGTGGCTCTCCAAAGCGATATTGAATTGGGGGGGACGGATCAGAAGTTTAATCTGCTGATGGGCAGAACCCTGCAAAAAGAATACGGAGTTGAGCCGCAGGCTACTATTACATTACCATTGCTTGAAGGGCTGGATGGCGTCCAGAAGATGAGCAAAAGTTTGGGGAACTACATTGGTGTTGATGAGGAGCCGAACGAAATATACGGGAAATCCATGTCCGTTCCTGACGAGCTGATGCTGAAATATTTTGAGCTTGCAACGGATATCAACAACGAGGAGCTGGCAGAGCTGGCGAAAGGTGTTAAGGACGGCTCAGTACATCCACGTGATGCCAAAATGAAGCTGGCTGGAACGTTAGTGCGCATGTACCACGGCGAAGAAGCAGAGGAAGCAGCGAAGCAGCATTTTGTGACCGTATTCCAGCAACGTGCGCTGCCTGACGATATTGAAGAGTTCACCTTGACGGCTGATCAGTTAGAAGAAGGTGGCATTCGTGTGATCCAGTTGCTGACTCATCTGGGCTTTGCAGCATCAAATGGTGAAGCCAAGCGCAGTATTCAGCAGGGTTCGGTCAAAATTAACGAAGAGAAATGGACCGATGTGAATGAAGCATACACGCCGAAGGAAGGCGACATTGTGCAGGTAGGTAAACGGAAATTTGCTAAAATCAAGCTTGGATAATGAAAATATATTCAAAAGCAGCACTGAGATTGTATCGATCTCAGCGTTGCTTTTTTTTCTGATAAGTGAAAAGTCATGGTAAACTTAGCACAAATAATCAAACATGTAGGTAAAGAGTTATACATAATGAAAACGTAGGTTGCACAATTTGGGTGTAGGATTGATAACCAAAACAATTACAAGTGCGGGGAAGGATTATATGGACTACTTTAAACGAATTCAGTGTGCGATTGAGTTTATTGAATTGAATCTCCGGGAGGATTTAAAAATTGCCGAGATTGCTTCACAGGCATGCTTTTCAGCTTTTCATTTCCAACGGGTTTTTCAGGCCATTTCGGGTTTTACGGTTCAACAATATATAAGAAGGAGAAGATTGTCCGAGGCGGCTGAACAGCTAAAACAATCCAATCAAAAAGTGTTGGACATTGCTATTGAGTATCAGTACAACTCACAAGAAGCTTTTACCCGCGCTTTTGAAAAGAACTTTGGGATCACTCCTGGGAAGTATCGTAACGGTAATATTGAGCTTCCTGCGCAAAGTAAAATCAATTTTCTGGATTACCAAAAAAATACGATGGGGGATTTGGATGTGAATAAGCCGGTGATATTGCAGCTCGAAACGGTCAAAATTGTAGGATATGAATATAAAACAAATCTGAACAATGAGCAGCACTATAAAGAAATCCCAGGGTTTTATGGGCACTTTGGAGCAAATGAATATTTTATGTATATCCCGAACAAAATTGCACCGGGAATGTCATATGGGGTTGCCTGTCGATTTGAAGACAACGGTGCATTTTCATTTGTGGTAGGCGAGGCAGTTGAAAAAGAGTCAAAAGAACTGGCAGAGGGTTTTATATATATGGAGATTCCAGCAGGGAAGTATGCTGAGTTTGACGCTTCGGGTTCAGATGGACGGGTTCAGAATATACGAGATTTTATCTATGGCACATGGCTTCCTAATTCTAATTTTGAACGGAGGGAGGGGCCTGATTTTGAAATTACGGACGTGATGAATTCCTCCTATCCAGATCATTTGAGTATGAAGGTATACATCCCCATTGAATAATACCCTCAGGCTCGATGCATAGGGAATATAAAAAAGCACCCGAATAAATTCGAGTGCTTTTTGGTGCTAATGCAAGGATTAGCGGTTGTAGAATTCGACGATTTGTTTTTCATCGATATCTTGGGACAATTCGCCACGCTCAGGCAAACGAATGAATTTACCTTCCAGAGCTGCGTCATTGTACTCCAGGTAAGCTGCCAAGTGGTTGCGGTTTTCCAAAGCTTCTTTAATGGAAGACAGGGAACGACTTCTTTCACGAAGACCGATCACGTCGCCAAGACTTACTTGGTAAGAAGCGATGTCAACTTTTTTACCGTTCACAGTAACGTGACCGTGAGCTACCAATTGACGTGCGCCTGCACGGGAATTAGCAAAGCCAAGACGGAACACAAGGTTGTCCAGGCGGCTTTCCAGCAAGAACATAAAGTTTTCACCAGCGATACCGTGCATGTGTTGAGCTTTGTTGAACAGGGTACGGAATTGTTTTTCACCCAAGCCGTACATGTGACGCAGCTTTTGTTTCTCTTGAAGCTGCATACCGTAGTTGCTGATTTTTCTCCGTTGGTTTGCACCATGTTGTCCCGGAGGGAAAGGGCGTTTCAATTCTTTACCTGTGCCGCTCAGGGAAATACCGAGACGACGGCTCAATTTAAATTTAGGACCAGTGTAACGTGCCATTATAGAGTTAACTCCTTCATAATTAAAATTTGAGTTGGGGCTCTCTTTGCGCTCCAATTTGTTCGGCGCTACCAATTAAGGTAAGACGCACTACTGACAGAAAAGTTCAGCCGCTGTCCTGTCAGCAACAAAAAAGATGAGGGTGACACAAACTGTTACGCCCAAAATTTAAGATCCGCACAGTAGATAGTTCTGCCGTACAGTCTTTTTCATTAATATATACTATATGTAAAAGTGGGTCAATGTCAAGAAAAGAAAAAGAATGAAAACGTCAGATTTTGTCGATAGGGCTTAAGAACTAAAAAAGTGGGACGAATTTCTGAAAAATGGATGCAAATTTCTAGAGTTGAGAGTAAAATAGATCATATTATGAGCTATAGTGGTGTATAGCCGCTGTCTTGGTACAGCTAATTTTGCTGTGAAGGAGCGCCTTAATATGTCGGAATTTTCAACAACGGATCAGCAAATGCTTGACAGTAAAACAGTCCAGGCTGGCGGTGCTCCGCTGTTTGATGATAAAGGATATACGTCTTTTGCCTGGCTCCAGAACATGGATATGACACCCTATGATTTCCCCTATATTAACCAGCTGCTTGTCCAAGGATATCGGAGTTGGTTACAGCAGAGCAATGGTATATCCTGGATTAACGAAGAATATACTGCTGTTTTTAATTTTATAGGTGTTCGTGTTGCTGGTAGGCAAGAAGATGATGACGAGGATTTGGATTTGGTCGAACGTTGTTGCATATCTAGAGAGATGGAAGTGAGTCAGCGCAAACTTCGTGATGGAAGCCTTGCGGTTGTGTATATGGTTCCCATACTATGTCGTAATTACAAGAGGGAGCCCTTTGCCGCTCTTCGTTTTACACGGCCTGCTCAACATTCTATCTCAAATCAGGACACATTGTTAGCAGCTGCTTTACATTTTAAATCCTGCTTTTACTCGAAGTTTGAGTATATATTTATGGAAGATATCCTTGGGATGCAGAATCGAAGCGATCGTGAAGGTAGACGGCGTTCTATTTTATTTCAGATTGTAAAACGGATGCATGACAAAATTGACGTGGAAGGCGTGCTGGATGAGGTATTCGGGAGCATCGCCTATTTGTTTCCCCATGTAGATATCACCTTGTATATGAGTCAGGATCGACACAGTCGCAATCCGCAGGTCAAACCTTTGCTGCTGCATGAACGGGACGAAGATGTATGCGTCCGTGCATTTATGAAAGGGCAAATGGCTGTGAATGAGCCTGTCGGTACACAAGATGAAATGACTGAAATTGCCATCCCATTACGTGGCAAGCAGGGTGTATACGGTGTTTTCCATATGATCCTTCCATCGGGTGCGGATAGTATGAAAAAAGTGGATGTAGAGCTGATTGCCATGATGGCGGATACGGCTGGCACTGCATTTGAAAATGCGAAGCTGCTTGAGCAATCGAATGTACTTATCCATGAATTGCGTCTCATTAATGAACTGGTTCAGCGCTTGAATCAGAGCCTGAAGTTAAATGAAATATTTGAATTTGCCGTGCAGGAGTTATTAAAAATGTTCATGGCGGACTTTTGTTGTATTGTACAGCTTGATCAGGATGGAGACTGTTTTAAGGTCATGTCGAGCAATGTGGAAAGCTTAAGATTGGAAAGTTACCCTCTTGAAGATGGATTTGCTGGACTGATACGCTTAACAGGAGAACCAGTGATTGTGTCGGACTATAGAAAGGATGGGAAGATAACCTCTCATTTTATGGATGCGACGGACTCCCAGTCTTTGATGGCTGTACCTATGAAGACCAGCGGTACTCCTAAAGGGGTTATACTATTGTCCAGCAAGCTTCCACACTTTTTCTCTTACGATAATTACAAAATGCTGCAAATGCTAGCCCCTCATATCGGGTTGGCGGTAACCAATGCTATGCTGCACGCTGAGGTGCGGCGGCTGGCTAATATGGATATGTTAACAGGTCTGTATGTACGTCATTATGTGGACCAAATCATTCAGCAACATCAGGAAAAGGATTTCTGTGGATCTCTTATTTTGGTTGATATTGATCAATTCAAACAGGTGAATGATACGCATGGGCATCAGACGGGTGACGAAATTTTAAAAAGCGTCAGCAATATTGTTCGTTCGGCGACTCGCGATGAGGATGTATGTGCCAGATGGGGCGGCGAGGAGCTTGCCATTTATTTACCGCAGCTGGGGGTGCAGCAGGCGCTCGGATATGCCGAAAAAATACGTTACCGTGTACAGCATGAAACCGAGCCTCAGGTGACTGTTTCTTGCGGGATTGCTGAATGGAACTGGCTGGACGAGCAGATCAGTATTGAATCTTTATTTTATAGGGCTGATATGGCCTTGTACGAAGCGAAAAATGAAGGACGCAATCGAATAGTTGTTGATCATGTAGCCAATGTGTAGAGAATATTCCTTAGGGAATGTTCTCTTTTTGTCTTGCATAACCCATTGCAGACAGGTAATCCTAAACGTAGCTATACATCGTGTGTATGATTGAACTATAGGGATAACACGATGAAGTGAACCAGGTAGCATAACTGCCTTAAAGCAGGATTTTGCTTATGAGTACAGTTATGTTCAGGATAGGATGGATGATGGGATGCATTGGAGAAAGCAATGGGTGATGCAGGTTTGTGGTGTGTTCCTTGTAATAGGTGTGTTAAGTGGTTGTGCACTGGATCGACAATATACTCCTGAACAGATTTTTAAGAGATCTGTTGCAGGAATGGCCGGCAAAGAGATGGTAACGTTTACTGGACGGACTGCAATTAGAGCTGACAGTGGTCTGCCAACGAATAAGCAGTTTGAATATCGCGGCAGGCTAAGAAATCACGATGAATTGATCATGCATTGGGGCTCTACAGAAGCTTTTCGTAAGCAAGGTGGCTACGTAGCCCTGCAACAAGGTAAGTCCGAGCATGATGTTACACAAGAGCGTTTTCTTCGTCAGAGTGGAAAATGGGTTGCACTGACATCCGGTTACCTCCCTCTGGTTGGAAATGGTATGTTAAATCGCTTCAATCCGATTCAGGAGCTTGAGGAATTAAATACACTGAATAAGAGCATTCGAATGGAAACAGGAGCTGCCCGGGGAACTTGGGTATTGAGGATTGAACCGGAATCTGCTTCGGCAAAGCGCTGGTTGAAAGATCGTTTAATAAAAGAAATGAATACTTTAAACCCTCAAATCGGGATATTAAAAACGCAGCATACAGGAACGAATCGAGAACTGCAAAAGAAGCTGACTCAAATATGGGCACAAAGTTGTGAGGATATGAGCAACCAGCTGGAGCAATCTATTGTGCGTACTGTGTATCATCTGACCATAGATCGCCAAACGGGTTTACCCTTAAAGCTTTCATCGGAATGCCGAATTTCCCGACAGGGAGTAAATGAAGAGCTACATCAAGAGGCTTTGATAACCCGAGTTACTTTTGAGGACTACAAGTAACGGAGCGGGCGTGATACAATGAATTTTGAATTAACCATTGTTCAAAAAGAATGAAATAGAGAAGGAGAGACACTACATGAAAGATCCTAGAATACTTAAGCTGGCGGAAAATTTGGTAGGTTACTCTGTTGAAGTGCAGCCTGGAGAAAATGTATTGATCGAAATGATCGGTACAGAGCGCGACTTGCTTAACGCTATCATTCATGAAGTTGGTAAAAAAGGTGGAAATGTTTTTGTGCAGCTTACAGACCGTAAGGTACAGAGCGCCATGCTTCGTCACGCGACAAAGGAGATGCTGGAGACCTGGGCTGAGATTGACCTTAACCGAATGAAGCAAATGCACTGCTACATCGGAATTCGTGCAGGTGAAAATGTAAATGATCTATCAGATGTGCCGGAAGATAAAATGAAAATGTATAATTCCATTTATCAGCATGCGGTACATAGTGAACAACGGGTGAAACACACCAAATGGGTAGTGCTGCGTTATCCGAATGACAGCATGGCTCAATTGGCGAATATCAGCACAGAAGCATTCGAAGACTTTTATTTCGATGTGTGTAATCTGGATTATGCAAAAATGGACAAAGCTCAAGATGCATTGGCAGACCTGATGAATCGGACGGACAAGGTACGGATCAGCGGACCGGGTACGGATTTGAATTTCTCTATTAAGCAAATCGGAGCTATCAAGTGTTCAGGTCAATGCAATATCCCGGATGGCGAAGTATACAGCGCGCCTGTACGTGATTCCGTTAACGGAACTATCAGCTACAATGCACAAACCCTGTATAATGGTATTACTTTTGAAAATGTTAAATTCCGTTTTGAAAATGGTAAGATCGTGGAAGCGACGAGTAACGATACGAAGCGGCTGAATGATATTCTCGATTCTGACGAGGGAGCACGTTATATTGGCGAGTTTGCCATCGGCTTTAATCCGCACATTTTACATCCAATGAAGGATATTTTGTTTGACGAGAAAATCGCCGGCAGCTTACATTTTACACCAGGTCAAGCTTATGAAACAGCGGATAACGGTAATCGTTCATCCATCCACTGGGATTTGGTGTTGATTCAGCGTCCAGAATATGGCGGTGGTGAAATTTATTTTGACGATGTTTTGATTCGTAAAGACGGCATCTTTGTACTGCCTGAGCTGGAGCCATTAAACCCAGAAAATTTAAAATAACGATATCCGTTCTTGATGAGAAAGCGATTTCAATGTATTATTATGGATGAGTACCGATACATGACAATTCAGTAAAGCGAGGGATCTCTATGTCCAATAATAACGCGGCTGTTGTTGAAATTGCACAGACGGCGAGCAAGTTCACCTCTTCCATCGTCCTTCATTCCGAAAATAAGTATATTGATGTGAAAAGTATACTGGGCTTGTTTACGACCCTAGTCAGCAGCCATAGCTATGAACTACACGTTCATGGACCAGATGCGGAGGAAGCTAAGAAAGCGATCATCGAGGTGTTCGAGAAGCACGGACTTCATATTTCAGTAGCCAGCTAACTTTATTCTTAAAGCAAAAGCATCCCTACCTGTAACTGTAGGGATGCTTTTTTTGTCAGGTTCTTGTATTAGCCTGCAATTTGGTCTAATATTAAGGATAGGACGTCTTGTGCGACATTGAGACATAGGGGGGAAGAATCCATGACTTCATCTGATTTGCAGGAACAATTGAATATCAAGGCTATTAATCTGCTTCAGGAAGATGCAGATAAAATAAAGAAGCTTATTGAAGTACAGATGGAGAATCTGGCAACCCGTTATTGCCCTCTCTATGAGGAAGTGCTGGATACTCAGATGTACGGATTTTCCAAGGAAGTGGATTTTGCGGTTCGCGCTGGACTTCTTCCGGAAATGGTAGGTAAACAGCTGGTCAGTGAGCTGGAACGCAATCTGGCTATTCTATATGAGGCCATGAATAATAAGGCCAATTAGGAAGACGGTTGAATTGATGAGAGCATGCGGAGTTTGAGAGCATGCTTTTTTTGATGCCTTTTTTTGAAAAAATGTTCTTTTAGGATGGTAAAAGCGCATCGTCCTTCCACCATCCTAACGCACATTTTAAAACCTTAAAAGCTACACAAGGAAGAAGGATACACCTAACAATACATACACTACCAGTAGCATGAGTCCCTCATACCAGTTGGTTGAGCCGTCCTGGGTGATGGATTTGGCGATAAATACAGCGACAGCAATGGCGACCAGCTCAATTGTGGTGAAAACAATATTCATCGTGTTTCCCATAAAGTAACTGACAAAAATCAGCACAGGGGCAACAAATAGTGCAATTTGTAAACTGCTGCCGATAGCTATTTCGACAGATGCACCGATTTTGTTCTTCATCGCCAGTAAAATAGCAGCGCTGTGTTCGGCTGCATTACCAATAATAGCGACGAGGAAGGCACCTACAAACAATTCGCTGAGCCCAAATTGGGTCGTAAATACCTCCAGTGTACCTACCAGCCATTCGCTGACAAAAGCGACCATGACAGTAGCGAGTACCAAATAGGCAATGGATTTGTTTCTGGACCACACAGGGGCATGCTCATGTGGCAATTCTTCATCTTTTTGTTCGGTCACATCAGCTAAATAGTCCTTATGCGTAATCATAGAAAAAATAAGCCACGCAATATACGCGACAATGAGCGTGCCTGCGACAATGAGGCTGAGCGTATCTGATTCGCCATCCGTGATAACGTGTGTGTTCAGAAAGACAGCTGGAACGAACAAGGCAATAACAGCCACAATCATCAGAGAACCACTTAATCCAGCCAGCGATATATTGAAGTTTTGCACTTTGTACTTCAAACCGCCAGCGAACAGACTTGCTCCGAGCACCAGCAGCAGATTACCGATGATGGAACCGGTAAGACTGGCCTTTACCATATCGTAAAGACCTTCTTTAACAAGAAAGATGGCGATGATCAGTTCGGCTGCGTTACCAAAGGTGGCATTTAAGAACCCACCTAAACGTTGGCCAGCATAATGCGCGACATTTTCGGTCGCCCTGCCGAGAAAACCGGCTACGAATACAACAGAAATTGCGCAAATGACAAATTGGGCTATAGCGTTCCAATGCGTGTAATGAGCGACTGCACTAAGAGCAAATGTCGCTATAAGCAAAGCGGGAGATAACCATTTTTTCAATGAAGAGCACCTCGATATCAATAGATGTGTACAAGTTTGTTGAAAGCTGTCACTTGTATGGATTTTCTAAATTAATATACCCAAAATGATATAGGTTGTAAACGAAAGTTGTTTTTCATACGTAGGGTTTGCATTTGGAGTGGCTGAGGCTTTACAATACAAATAAAGGATGGATGAAGGGGGACATAGGTCATGGCAGAGCAAATTCAACAACTGGAAGCAGGAAACATCAAGATTTCCAACGATGTCGTAGGTAAAATTGCCGGGATGGCCGCATTAGAGACACCGGGCATTGCTGCAATGTCAGGCGGTTTATCGGAAGGCTGGGCCAAAAGGCTGAGCGGTAAAAATGTGCAAAAAGGCGTATCAGTGGAGGTTGGACAGCTGGAAGCTGCCATTGATCTACGTATTATCGTGCTCTACGAAACACCTATTCATGAGGTGTCCCGAATTCTTCAGCAAAATGTGCGAGAAGCCGTCGAAAGTATGACGGGTTTGCGGGTCGTGGAAGTGAACGTAAAAGTGGAAGGTGTCGCGTTCAAGGACGACGCAGTGTAAAAGAATCAGGAACCGATAAATTGACGTTTTTCACCATTGTATACACGCCGGGAATTCCGTGGGATAACCCGAATAAAAACACGAAAACTGGTGGTTATAGAATCGCCAGTTTTCGTTTTGTGAATCAACAGTATAGCCATTTTTGCAGAGGGTTCCCGTATTTTATACATAACCAAAAGAACTTCCAAAGCCACCGTTGTAAGTGGTCCATGGAAGTTCTTTTTTTAACGAAAACGGTTGGTTCTACGCGTTTGAAAGCGATTGGGTACTTCATTACGGACAGCTACCCCTGTGGTGCGTTCCTGCACCGCTTGTTTGGTGTTCTCACGTGAAATACTGAGCATAATGCCCATGGAAAACATCATGACAAGTAGGGAGGAGCCACCAAAGCTGATAAATGGAAGCGTTACGCCAGTGATTGGAATCGTTTGGGTTACACCGCCGATATTAATGAAGGCCTGAATGGCGATCAAACCCATGATGCCAGTGCCTACCAACGTTCCGAACGGATCATGGCAACGCAGAGCAATGATCATGCCTCGCCAAATGAAATACAAATATAGCATCAGGAATATGGCTGTTCCGACAAATCCGAATTCTTCACCAATTACAGAAAAGATAAAATCATTAAATGAATTAGGAAGATAGTGAAGCTTGATAATACCTTTACCAAATCCTGACCCGTTTAAGCCGCCTTCACCTATAGCTTGCAAGGACTGTACCAGATTGTATCCTGTTCCTTGTCTATATTTCTCGGGATTAAGAAAGGCTTGAAAGCGTCCGATTTTGTAATCTTGCTTGGCAGCAGCTTGTCCATCTGTGGTTCCAGAATCTCCTCCAAACAACGACCCAATGCCAAATACGATGGAAGCGCCTAGCACGAGCAGAACAATTGATGCTGTAATATGCTTTACACTGGCTCCACCGGCATAAATAATCAGACCACTTGTAGCAACCAAAATGAAGCAGGAGCCTAAATCAGGTTGAAGCATGATGAGTCCTGCAACACAGCCTACAATGACTGTTACAGGTATGTAGCCAGTCCGCAGATCTCTAAAGCGATCTCCTTTTTTGACAATAAGTGCGGATAAGTAAAGAATGATGGAAATTTTCGCAAGCTCCGTTGGCTGGAAGCCAACACTACCAAACCTGAGCCAACTTTTTGCACCGTTAAGTGAGCCTGTAAAAAGAACGATGATTAGCAGTAATATAGTTATGAAAAATAAAGGTACAAAAAGTTTTTTATATTTTTCCATCTTAATATTCATAGCTACCAACATAATAAAAAGTCCAAGTACAGCAAATGCAGATTGGCGCTTCACAAAATATAAAGAGTCAAAATTGTATTCTTTATTCAGCAGAGCTACGCTGGAGCTGGAGCTAAATACCATAATTACACCGAATCCAACCAGTAACAAAGTGAGGATCAGCAATTGGAAATCCGGTGTGCCTCTTCTTCGAGTCTCCGGCTTCGTATTTCTCATATCAGCTTCCCCCGGTATTCGCCACAAGGTATATTCCTCGCAGACGGTTATCATTTTATCGTTTATCCATTTTATCATATTATGTTTGTTGGGCTTCTGCAACCTCCCTGGAGCAACAGATATCGCAACAATTCCATATCTGCTACAATAGGATAAAAATGAAGACTTGAAAGCAGCGGTGCATACGTGGTGACGCTGCATGATTAATTCGGGAACTTGCCCGGTGCTTTAAAAGGAGAGGTGGAGCAGAATGACGCAACATGCGATAGATAAGATCTGGTTTGATCGTTTGCAAGAAAACATGGTGGAGTGGCGTAGACATTTACATAAGAATCCCGAAATTTCCTTTCAAGAAAGCAAAACCGCAGCTTTTGTAGCGGATAAGTTGGAGAGTTGGGGAATCGAGATTCGCCGTCAGGTAGGGGGACACGGTGTTGTAGGCACCATTCGTGGTGCTAAACCCGGGCCTGTCGTCATGTTACGCGCCGATATGGATGCTCTTCCTATTCAGGATGAAAAGGAATGTGAATATCGCTCCAGCGTGGACGGAGCCATGCATGCTTGCGGCCATGACGGACATACATCCGCGTTGCTTGGAACGGCTTACTATTTCAGTCTGAACCGGGACGAGCTGCAAGGAGAAATTCGGTTGTTGTTCCAACCTGCGGAGGAATTGCTACCTGGCGGAGCGGTCAGTGTAATAAAGGATGGTATATTGGAAGGTGTGGATGTCATTTATGGCATCCATTTATGGACACCTTTTCCGGTCGGGACGGCCGCGAGTTGCGCAGGTCCGTTGATGGCGGCGGCAGATGATTTTTATATTGAAATTACAGGTAAGGGTGGGCATGGTGGGATGCCCCAGTCCACTAATGATAGTGTCGTGGCGGGTTCAGCTCTTGTTATGCAACTGCAAAGTGTTGTAAGCCGTTCAGTCGACCCATTACGACCTGCCGTGCTGACGGTGGGAACCATCCAAGGGGGCTCTGCGCAAAATGTGATCGCAGAAACGTGTCGCCTGAGTGGAACGATTCGTACGTTTGATGAGGAGACACGAACGGTAATGAAGGAGCGACTGCATGAGGTGACCGAGCTTACAGCCGCAACATACGGTACAACAGCACAGGTTCGCTATATTATGGGATACCCACCAGTTGTCAATGACGCACATGAAGCATCTCGTTTCTTTAATGAAGCAAAGTCTGTTTTCGGCGAGGAGAATGTACAGGAAGCGTCGAAGCTGATGCCTGCTGAAGATTTTGCATATTATTTGGAACGTGTGCCAGGTTGCTTCATGTTCGTAGGAGCGGGTAACCCAGTTAAAGGAGCAGTTTATCCACACCATCATCCGAAATTTGATTTTGATGAGGATGCAATGATTAACGCGGTCCGTTTGTTTATTGCGATGTCTACGGGATACGCTGCGGAACGAAAAGCAGGGGCAATTAAGGGCTAAAATGAGTTGGATTGGGAACGGTTCAATCTGGAGTATGAGCTGAATGAAATGGGGTACCCTACTGTTGAAAAGGAGGGAGTACCCATGAAAAAGGTTCAGGAAGTTATGACTAAAAAATGCGTAACGGTTACCCCGCAGGACAATATTTATGAAATTGCGGTCAAAATGAAGGACAATGATACTGGTTTTATTCCGGTTGTGGAAAGCGAAGGCAGTGATAAGTTGATCGGTGTAGTAACGGACCGTGATCTTGTCGTTCGCGGTTATGCGGCTAAAAATTCGGGTTCGGGTTCGGTCGATACGGTTATGACGACAGGTATTCGTACAGCTAGTGCGGACATGTCGGTGGACCAAGCAGCTGAACTGATGGCAGAGCAGCAAATCCGTCGTTTGCCCGTAACGGAAGGAGACCGTCTGATCGGGATTGTCTCGATCGGTGATTTGGCTGTTCGTAATATTTTTGCAGACAACGCTGGAGAGGCGCTTAGTCATATTTCCGAGCAGGTCCACTAGAAGAATAATTAAGGTAGGCATTAGTTTGGGGAGGTCTTTACCCCGAGCTTCTAATCAGGAGTTCAACCCGAATATGGGTTGGGCTCCTTGCTATTCTGGTTGATATGCCAATAATCGGATAAGCTATTTATTATATAAGTTTAAAATGAGTATTGTTAGATTATCAGGAGGTAGTTATGAATCCAGATCACCCTTGTATTGTACAACGTGATTTTACCGTTCTGCTGGAAATAGGCTTGCCCGGTTCAGAATGGGCTCGTTCACAGTTGCAGATTTATGCGGAGCTGGTTAAAAGCCCGTCCGCTTTTCATACATACCACATCACTCCATTGTCTTTGTGGAACGCAGCTGCCCTCGGATGGAGTGCTGAGGAAATTCAAAATAGTTTGCACTCCATGTCCCGTTGGGATATTCCACGTGATTTGTTGAAGGATATTGAACAGCTCGTTTCTCGTTATGGGACGTTGACGCTTTCACGGGAGGGTACGGAAGAAAAGCGAACTTATAGCACAGATACGATTGGCGCATACCGTGCTGAGCATGAGCCAGACGGAGGTATAAAGACAGGGAAAGCCAACAGCTATACAATAGGTGATCGCTTGATCTTGGCAGCAGAGACCCCCGCTTTACTGGGTGAGCTACTGACCAAGCAAGAGCTCAAACAGCTTGGTTTACTTTGCGTTGATGAGGTAAGCGCATCGGTCCCGCCCGAAAATCGGGGCTTACTCAAGCAGGAATTAACGCGCTTGGGTTATCCCGTTGTGGATACGGCAGGCTATCTTGAAGGGAATCAGCTTAGTTTTACCTTGGGAAAGGGACAAACGAAGTTGCAGCTTCGTGATTATCAAGTAAAGGCCGCTGATGCGTTTGAAGGAGCGAACGGCTTAGGGGGGAGTGGTGTACTGGTACTTCCATGCGGAGCCGGAAAAACAGTGATAGGTATGGCGGTAATGAATCGGTTTCAGTGCGAAGTGCTTATTTTAACTTCTAATACTACTTCTGTACGGCAATGGGTAGAAGAGTTAAAGCGAAAGACGGATATTCCTGCCGATTCCATAGGGGAATATAGCGGTCAGAAAAAAGAGGTGCGCCCGATTACGGTGGCAACCTACCAAATTTTGACACACCGTCGCACCAAAGATGGGGATTTTGAGCATATGAAACTACTGAGTGAGCGGAAGTGGGGACTCATTATATATGATGAGGTTCATTTGCTGCCCGCACCAGTATTCCGGGCGACGGCTGACATTCAGGCTACCCGTCGTTTGGGGTTAACAGCTACGCTGGTTCGAGAGGATGGTTGTGAACGAGATGTGTTCTCTTTAATTGGACCCAAACGGTATGATATGCCGTGGAAGGAACTGGAGCGACAGGGCTGGATCGCTCAGGTGGATTGTGTGGAGCTACGGCTTCCAATGACAGCTGAACTTTTGGAGCGCAGTATGCGTGCCGAGGGTAGACAGCAGTACCGAATTGCAGCCGAAAATCCGGTCAAACTGGAGGCGGTACGTAGTCTGATGCAGCAGCACAGCGGCTTGCCCACGCTTATTATTGGTCAATATTTGGACCAATTGCGTATATTGGCTCAGGAGCTCGGTGTCCCACTGATTACGGGTTCAATGAGCCAGACGGAGCGGGTGCGTTGGTTTGATGCGTTCCGCAAGGGTACAATTCGGACCCTATTGGTATCCAAGGTTGCAAACTTTGCGGTGGATCTGCCGGATGCTGCAGTAGCCATAGAGGTATCGGGTAGCTTTGGCTCTCGTCAGGAAGAAGCGCAGCGACTGGGCCGCATTTTGCGACCAAAGTCGGGCGAGAATAAAGCTTATTTTTATGCGCTAGTGACGGAGAATAGCAAGGAGACGGATTTTGCAGCTCGTCGTCAGCTGTTTCTGATTGAGCAAGGCTATGAATATGCGGTTCGCCGATTTAGTGTGACAGAGGCTATCGAAGGCCGTGATGATAAGCCTGGAGATCGTGGAAAGAAAAAGGAGGCCTAATCAAGAATGGGCGTAACGAACACGCAAGACAGCTGGAATGAGCTTTCATCAGATGAGCTGCTGGTGCTTAGACGATGCTTTATCCGGTGCGCGGGACAGCCCCTGAAGGAAGAAGAACTAATACAGCTTACCCGGGGAGCGTTAAGCGGAGTCGAAACGAAGCTGGCACTACGTGGATTACGTCTACGGGGCTGGCTGGAGGCTGTTACCAAATCGTGGGGCGAACGAATTTTATATATTCCGGTTCATCGGCTACCGGATTTGTACGATATGTTGTTAGAGCAAAATCCAATGAACATGATGCATTCGGATCATCCGATAACGGTACATGAATCAATGACAGGGCTGGAGTCGGAATTGCTGCATGCGTTGTCACGTATTGCGGTACAGGGCGTTCCTTTGACAGCCAAAGGAACTATACATAAGCGGTCATTGCAAAAATTGAATGAACTGACCCCCTTTCGCCCAGAGGACCTGATGGGTCTTGGGTTGCATTATGCGCATGCAGAGCTGTATCCAGTGCAAACGGTGGTATTGATGGATTTGCTACTCAGTTTGGGTCTGTTAGTGAAAGAAACTGTGTCTTTTCGCATTCAGGAAACGGAACTGGCGACTTGGATTCGTTTGTCTGCTTGGCAAATGCGCAAGCATATTTTTGCTACACTCATGGAAAGATACGGCAAGGCCGAAGCGTCTATGCAGCATTTTCGCTATATGCTGTGTGCCGTCTCCCAGTATGTAGGAACAGAAGGGTGGATATCTATCAAGTGTCTGCTGCAATGGATGCTTCAGGTAGGCCTAATCCAGCAGGAGAGTACGAGCGGAGCTGATTCCAAGAATGGTGCCCTTTTAGACCTTGTTCCTACAATCTCAAATACGGAAGGGTTTGTGGGAGAAACGGTATCTAATTTTAATTTCATTGGACCTTTCATGGAGGAATTTAAGGGTTGGCTGAAGGCCCTGACTGCTTTTGGAATGGGCGATTGGGGCCAGACTGCTTCGGGCGAACTGTGTTTTCGCTGGGATGTATCTGTGATAGATATGCTTCGTCCCAATAATTACGAGGATACACATCAAGAACAAGGTGCTTTTTATGTACAACCTGATTTTGAAATATTGGTTCCACCAGATGTGGCATATGATGTGCGCTGGCGACTGGAATGCTGCTGTGAACGTGTGACAGGAGATCGGATGGTAGTATACCGGATCACCAGAGAAAGTGTTACAGAGGCAATCGAGTTAGGAATAGAAGCCAAAGCAATTCCTGCTCTTCTGGACAAGTTCAGCCGGACAGGTGTGCCTGATCATGTACGTATGGCGGTAGAACAGTGGGCAGGCGATGTCGGACGGACGGCTTTTGCAACGGTAACACTTTTGCGATGTGGCACACAGGAGGATGCAGACATGGTTGCACACCATCCCGCGTTGGAAGGATTGCTGGAACGGCTCGGTGACAGGGACTTTATTATTCCGGCGAGCTCTGCTGTCAAAATACGAAAAACGCTTGCTGCAATTGGATTAGGTCCACGTCGTGAACTGGAAGGTGTGGACGATCCGACTCATCGTTATCCATTGATTTTGGAACCAGAGAACATAAGTTCAGGCAGCCCCAACAGTGAAATGGAGTCCGACCCTACTCAAGCTCATTCTATATTTTCCCAAGAGGGAAGAGCTGGTTTTGTTTATACTGGGCGCACGCTGCATTTTTATGAACAAGAGCACACGCTGCCTGATCCGTCTGACTATTTTCCAGAAAGATCTACAGTCCCCTCCTCATGGACAAAAGAATGGAGGAGTTACCATACTTCCACTGCCCGGCAGTTGATCGAGCAAGCGATTCGTTGGCAGGCTGCTGTGGGACTGCGAATCGGTGGAAAAGAGGTTAAATGGATACCGGAGGCGGTGGTTCCCGGTGCACCATGGAGTGTCACAGGCTGGTACGCCTCAGGAATGGATGACGAAGCACCTTCTCCTGCGACTTTACAGCCAAGTGAATGGTCAGACATGCGGCTGCTGGTTCCTTTTACATAGTAGAGCCAGGAAGTGCATGAAACTCCTTCTTCTCAAAAGAAGGATGTGGTATGATAAATGAGTCTACTTTTACAGGGTAGAACTTTATATAAAGTGAGATGAACATTCATGAGCGTAGCCGAATTGAATACGGTCAATATGGCAGAAGTGCTTATTAACGCCTATGAATTGGGCGATATGGTCAACCGATCCTTTGAGGTATCGGATTATTTATATTGGAAACAGCGTGTGGAATTGAACCCGTCTATTCAGGCGTGTGTACGCAAGCTGGATGCCAAAAAGGAGCTATTCGCGGAAACGGAGCGTTTTGGGCATTTTCATCCGAACTATCATGAAGCGAAGGATGCAGTGCAGGTCGTTGAGCTGGAACTGGAACAATTCGTGGATGTTAAGGAGTTCAAGCGAGCCGAAAAGGCGCTGGATGATATGCTTCATGCCATGTCTGAAACGATTGCATATTCCGTGTCCGAGACCATTAAGGTGCCGAGCAATGATCCGAATGTGAAAAAGGGCGGATGTGGCAGCGGAGGGAAATGCTCCTGTGGATAGGTCATAGGAATGATACCGAGTGGAGGGGAGATGAAGCGAATGTTTGCCGAGCGGACAGGGTACATCATTTGGGTAAGCGATATCAAGGCTGCCCGCAATCTGGAGAAATACGGAAATATCCACTTTATTTCAAAGCGTATGCATTATGTAGTTATATATATGAATGCGGATCGGGCAGAAGACACCGTTAAAAATATTCGCAGACTTTCCTATGTGCGTAAGGTCGAGCGCTCTTTTCGAAATGAGATTAGGACGGAGTACAACGACGATAAGGAAAAGATGAAAGAATATGAAATATAAGATTCAAATGTATATAAATGTAATATATTTTTAAAAGGTCAGCCTACGGGCTGACTTTTTTTTGTAAAGTCAGGACTTTTGCATAATGGTCTTAATGCTGTTAGACCTAAAAAATCATTAAAAATCACCCATAAACTTCAATTTTGTAACTTGTAGTCCCGGGTCTGTTGAGGTAACATATGAATATATTGGTAGATATAAAGACCTATCTGGTGGGGAGAGTGATCCCGTGCGTGACAAAGCAATGCAGCGATGGAGTACATACGAACCGTTCTACGTGGAGATGGGCGATAAAAAAGTCGCCGATATCGTGATTACAAATCATGCGAAAACTCGCTACTTAGATCGGATAGAGCAGAAACAGTCCGAGACGAATCATATCGCCGCCTGGCTTTGGGAATGCCTGAAGCAAAACAGGATGGAGTCCTACTATCATAACGAAGAGGATGTATATTTAATTGATGGTGATCTGGTCGTCGTGGCCGAATTTGGAGAGTTGCCTGGTGAGATGGATATTGCGGGGAATCCGCTGCACAAGATGATTGTCATTACCTTTTTGGGCCGGATGTCGGAGACCATTGAATTAAGGGATTTGAAGTCATACTATTCATGGCTACGCCATTCGCGGCGCATGACACTGATGAAAAGCACTCGTAAGCAAAAATAGACGGTGATTGGGCGGTCGGCCCTAGATGAAAAAATCTCCGAACTTATGATTACCGTCAACTTTAAGTAGAAAGTATGCAGTTATTAGCTGCATACTTTTTTTATTTCCAATAATATAACTCTCCAATTCGGTAAGTTTACTTGGAAATGCTTCGACAGATGTTTTTCTTATGTTAAAATAGGGAGATCAGAGGGGAGAGGGCTGTCAGTATGAACTTTCATCAGTTGCACATTTTTTATACCGTAGCGGAGCGCGGAAGCTTCTCGGCGGCGGCACAAGCGCTGCATATGACACAACCTGCGGTGACGATGCAAATTCAGTCTTTGGAAGATTATTTCGGCACGAAGCTGCTGCAACGTTCGACTAAAAAAATCGAGCTTTCAGAGGCGGGAGCGACACTACTGCCTTTTGCGAAAAAAAGCATGCAACTGATCAGAGAAGCTGACGAGGCGATGTCTGCTTTTACTCACATGCTGGAGGGAAGATTGCATATTGGCGCCAGCCTAACGATTGGTGAGTATATTGTACCAAGAATGTTGGGGCCGTTTGGCCAGGAATACCCTCATATACGCATGGCGATGAATGTGATGAATACGACTCAAATTATGGATGATATACTAAAACATCAGTTGAATTTAGGACTGATTGAGGCCCCAATCCAGCATCCAGATATCGTGGTGGAACCTGTGATGCAGGACGAACTGAAACTGATTGTGCCTTCAGGACATGCGCTGGCCAAGGCTAAAAAAGTGGTTCTGGAAGATGTGTTTAAGCATCCTTTTGTAGCCAGAGAAAAGGGATCTGGTACACGTCAAGTGATAGAAGATGAGCTGAAAAGTCGTGGTGTGGATGCCTCCCGACTTGGTATTGTAATGGAGATGGGGAGCACTGGAGCGGTCAAATCGGCGGTGGAGGCTGGACTGGGTATTACAATGCTATCACCTTCTTCAGTGAAGCATGAAGTTGCGCTCGGTTTGTTGAAAATTGTAAACATTTCAGATATCACGTTCAAACGAGAATTTTATGCAATTCATTTGAAGTCGGCATTATTGCCGATTCCGGTAGTAACCTTCCTGTCTTACTTGCGTCGTCATGATCAGGGAACGGACGTGCAGAGGGACTCGCAGGACGAGCTTGCAAAGGTGAAAGAGAAGGAGGATGAACAATGAAGGAGCAGATTAACGTAAAACGATATGATTTACATACACACACCCAAGCATCTGACGGTATGCAGCCACCTGCAGATAATGTGCGCTGGGCCAAGGAAAAAGGATTGGCAGGTGTGGCCATTACAGATCATGATACGGTAGCTGGCCTGGAAGAAGCTCTGGAGGAGGGAAAACGCATAGGAATTACTGTGGTGCCAGGAGTGGAAATTAGTACTCGAGCTGGCGGTAAGGATATTCATATACTCGGTTATTTTATGGATTACCGCAATAAAGTGTTTTTGGAGCGGTTGGAAAAGCTTCGCCAGGCGCGGGATACCCGTAATGATTTGATTTTAAGTCAATTGCGTAGTCTGGGCGTGGAAATCACACTGGATGAAGTGATGGCTACGATGGGTAGACCGCTGGCACCAGATGAAAGCATTGGACGTCCGCATATGGCGGATACGCTGGTTCAAAAGGGATATGCGAAGGATATGCGAGACGCGTTTGACCGTTACTTGGCGGAAGGAGCGCCCGGATATGTGTCTGTACCCCGTGTAGAGCCTGCGGAGGCCATAAACTGGATTCGTGAAGCAGGAGGGGCACCTGTGGTGGCCCACCCTGGCTTGTACGGAAATGATGAGATGGTTCGCTCTATTATTGAGGAGGCGAAGCCTGTGGGCTTGGAGGTGCGACATTCGGACCATGATGATGAGGCTGAGAGCCGATATACTGTGATGGCGGCGGAATATGGGCTTATTGCAACTGGCGGCTCGGATTTTCACGGCGCACGCCAAGGTGTTATTTTCCACGGTGATCTGGGTAGCCGTAGTGTAGAAGGTCAAGTTGTCGAGGAATTGAGGAAGGCTGCTGTTGGACAAAAGTAAATAAAAAGCCCCTTGCCTTATGCATGGAACACAAGAAGTGTACCGTGCAAAGAACAAAGGGCTTTTTTGTGGTTTCAATAGGCTAGTGAGACTTAGCCATTTTTGATGCGATTCGGCAGCTTTTTGATCAGCTCCTCATCGGGTGTAATGAAGAGCGTACGCTGATGGTCGTAGATGACAAAGCCGGGTTTGGCTCCGCTGGGCTTACGTACATGCCGAATCAGGGTGGCGTCCACAGGTACGCTGCTGGATTGCTTGGCCTGGCTAAAATAGGCAGCGAGTTGAGCTGCTTCCTCCAGCGTCGTATCCCCGAATTGCTCAGCACGTATAACGACGTGTGACCCCGGAATATCCTTTGTGTGCAACCAGGTGTCATTTGGTCCGGCCAGTCGATTTGTCACATATTCATTTTGCAAGTTGTTTTTGCCGACTAGTAACTCAATACCTTCGGATGATGTATAGACGTGCAGGGTTGGACGGTCGTTTTTCTTCTTTTTCTTTCCTTTTTTGACCCGATCTCTGAGATAGCCCTGCTGAACCAGTTCTTCACGTATTTCCTCAATGTCATTCATAGAGGCATGGGCTAGCTGCTGAAGAAGATTGTCCATATAACGGATTTCTTCGTGCGTTTTCTCCAGTTGTTCATCAATGACAGCCAAGCTGTTTTTATATTTGTTGTATTTTTTAAAATACCGTTGTGCATTATCCGACGGGTTGAGTAGTGGGTCCAGTGGGATGGTTATTGGTCGCTGTTCCTCATCATAAAAGTTGATGAGCGTCACTTCTTTGTCACCTTTTTTCACCTCATGCAGCGAAGCGAACAGCAACTCTCCATAAATACGAAATTGATCGGCATCTTCCGCCTCGGCCAAATCCTGATGGAGATAGTCGAGCTTTTTTAGGTTTTTACTCCGTTCGTTTTGCAGAAACCGCAGTAGGTCACTGACCTTTTGCTTAACCGTATCCCTTTCTGCTTTTTCACCGAAGAAGTCCTCCATACACTCACTGATAGTAGCATACTCCTTACGTCCTTCTTGGATTAACGTCAGTGGAATGGCTGAGAATATCACTTTATCTTGTGCGTTTAGTCCAGATACCGGCTGAAAACGATGATTCCTCACGTCATCCATGATGTGACTGAATGTACTCCATAGTGAACGCTCACTATCACCAGATACTTCATTAGTTACTCGAGCTAATATCTCCTCAGCAATGAGGGGACTGAGTCCAGTAAAAGTGTTCACGATCCAGCGTTTGGGAGCTTCTTCGGCCTCGATCGCTGTTTGATACGAGGATATGAAGGCTGCCTCTTCCGTTTCTAGTGGATTCAGCTTGTTTTGTTCAGGAGGCTCCGTGTATTGAAAGCCAGGCATAATGACCCTATAGCTACTGATAGACGGTGTGACATGATGAATGCCATCCAGCATCACGCCTGTTTCCGGGTCAAGCAAAATAATGTTGCTGTGTCTACCCATCAGTTCAATGATAATTCGTTTGAGTGAAATATCTCCCAGTTCATCACGTTGACGTATATCCATGTGAATAATACGCTCCATGCCCACCTGCGTGATTTTCTCAATAACGCCTCCTTCGCAATGCTTGCGAAGTAGCATACAAAACATAGGGGCTTCTGTCGGATTAAGAAAGCTTTGTTCTGTAAAATGTACACGCGGGAAGGTCGGATTAGCCGACAGCAGCAGCTTTACGCTTCCGCCTTGTGCCCGCAGATTCAGCACGATATCGCGATCATTTGGCTGATGTATTTTATTAATGCGCCCGCCCCGGATGCCTTGCAGTTCGTGTACGATAGCGCGGGTTACGATTCCGTCCAATGCCATAATTATGTTCTCCTTTGAAGCAAATGTATTTTCGCCTTCCTTCTATGATACATAACTTTGGGACAAAACTTAAGCGGCTTTGTGATATTTCAGGTCCTGTCCGAATAGATTGAATCTAGAAAGTCTGTCCAGCTTATCAGCAATCGCGGCACAAAAATATAATAACGGGCAGCCATCCTACGCACAACCGACGGAAACGGACTATCTGACCGGGAGGGAATTGGGGAGAATGGAACAAGCACACTGGCACCAATTAAGCAATGAACAGCTTTCAACAAGTCTGGAAGTCGACCCGAAGCAGGGTCTTTCGGAGGAACAGCTTGCGGAACGAAGAGAAAGGTCAGGATGGAATGAGCTGAGTGAGGGGAAGCGAGTTTCGGCAATCTTGCTGCTGCTCAACCAGTTCAAGGATTTTATGATGCTCGTATTGATGGGAGCAACCCTGATATCCGGCCTGCTTGGCGAATATTTGGACGCGATTACCATTATTGCTATTGTTGTACTGAATGGAATTCTCGGCTTTGTACAGGAATTCAGAGCTGAGCGTTCATTGCGAGCTTTGAGACAACTGTCGGCTCCAACCGCCAAAGTGTTGCGGGGCGGCAAACGAATTCAAGTTCAGGCCAGAGAGCTGGTTCCGGGTGATATTGTGCTGCTGGAAAGTGGTGATCGCATTCCCGCAGATGTAAGGTGGTTGAGTACGAACGGCTGTGATGTAGAGGAGTCCGCCTTGACAGGTGAATCAGTTCCGGTGAGTAAGCATTCCCGTCCTATTCATGCCGCCGAAGTACCACTCGGGGATCAAAAAAACATCGGTTTTATGGGCACGATGATGACTAGAGGAACCGCACAAGGAATGGTTATACGTACAGGTATGAGTACCGAAATGGGTAAGATCGCAGACTTGATTGAAAATACGGAGTCGCAGGAGACACCGTTGCAGCACAGATTGGAGCAATTGGGCAAAATTTTGATTATCGTAGCGTTGGCGCTAACGGTGCTCGTTGTGGTAGCAGGCATTTTACATGGACAGCCAGCGATGAGCATGTTTTTGGCCGGAGTGAGCTTGGCTGTGGCGGCTATACCGGAAGGGTTGCCGGCTATTGTGACGATTGCGCTCGCATTGGGTGTGCAGCGTATGATTAAACGAAAGGCGATTGTGCGTAAGCTGCCTTCTGTTGAAACGCTCGGCTGTGCATCTATCATATGTTCCGACAAAACGGGCACCCTGACCCAAAATAAAATGACAGTCACCAAGCTATGGCTGGACGGTCGCTTCTGGGGAGTTACGGGAGAGGGCTACGACCCACACGGGCATATTATGGATAGAGACCTTCCTGCTGACCTTAAAAACGGACAATCTCTGCGTAGACTGTTACAAGCCAGTGTACTTTGCAACAATGCTGAAATTGTTCAAGCTGATACAGAGGAGTTGCGTTCGAAAAAGAAGACCAAAGAGCCGACGCCGTCCGCCGTTTGGGAGTTGAAGGGTGACCCGACGGAAGGAGCACTGGTCACGTTAGCTGCCAAGGGCGGAGTCACACGACAAGGGCTATATGAGCTGTACACAAGGGAGCGAGAATTCCCTTTTGACTCGGATCGGAAGCGAATGTCGGTACTCGTGCGCCATCAGGGAGGACACATCGTCTTTGCCAAAGGTGCGCCGGATGTGTTGCTGGGTCAGTGCTCCTACATTTTATGGGAAGGGAATGTCGTTCCGTTAACGGGCACGCTGCGCCAAAAGGTACTGGCAGCTAACGAAGGAATGGCCTCAGAGGCGCTGCGTGTACTTGGTGTCGCTTACCGTGACATCCGCTCGCATGAGCGTGTCTCCACGGTTGAGGAGGCTGAAGCACAGCTGATCTTTATCGGGCTGACAGGGATGATTGATCCGCCACGTCGCGAGGTTCGCGAAGCCATTGGCAAGTGCCGTCGTGCTGGAATTCGCACTGTGATGATTACAGGAGATCACGGTACAACTGCAGAGGCCATTGCACAGCAGCTGGGTATTCTTCAGCGCGGCTCCCATGTGTTGACAGGACAGGAGTTGTCTGTGATGGATGATGCGGCGCTGGACAAAGCCGTTGATACCGTCTCTGTGTATGCACGGGTTTCGCCGGAGCACAAGCTACGGATCGTCAAGTCACTGCAAAGACGCGGACATGTCGTAGCCATGACCGGAGATGGCGTCAATGATGCTCCGGCGATAAAGGCGTCGGACATCGGTATTGCGATGGGCATTACGGGGACGGACGTGACCAAAGAAGCGGCTGCGCTTGTACTGAGTGATGATAATTTCTCAACGATTGTAGCCGCAATTGAGGAAGGACGGAATATTTACGAGAATATCCGTAAATTTATTCGTTATCTACTCGCCTCCAATGTTGGTGAGATTTTAACGATGTTCTTTGCCATGATGGCCGGGCTACCATTACCTTTGTTACCGATTCAGATTTTATGGGTGAATCTGGTGACTGATGGCCTACCAGCGATGGCTCTGGGCGTGGACCAGCCAGAAAAGGATCTCATGGAGCACAAACCTCGTGGCGCAAAGGAAAATATTTTTGCTCGTCGACTGGGCTGGAAAATCATTAGTCGTGGCTTGTTGATTGGTTTATGTACGCTAGCGGCCTTCTGGCTGACATTACGTATTGCACCGGATGACGCAGGACAATTGATCAAAGCACAGTCCGTTGCCTTTGCTACGCTAGTTCTGGCACAGTTAATTCATGTATTTGATTGCCGTAGTTCCCGTTCTATTTTCCATCGTAATCCGTTTCAAAATAGTTATCTCGTGCTTGCCGTGCTCTCTTCCGTAGTGTTAATGCTAGTGGTTATGTACGTGCCTGTGCTGCAACCTATTTTCAAAACGGTACCGCTCGGTTTGCGTGAGTGGGCGCTATCCATTGTGGCAGCCGGGATTCCCACGTTTCTGATGGGAGCGGGAAGTGTATGGGGCGGTCGACGCAACCGTCGTCGCGGCGGAAATACACACTTTTCAGCGGGACGTACGAAGTTTTCAGCCTAGAAATCGGGTCATTTATACCGCATCGCTTTCCCACTATTGCCCTGTATGATATCATGGGATCAAAGCTTCATGAGGAACATGATATCAGCAGCAACGGCGGAGGTAAGCTATGGAATTCACAAAAATGAACGGTCTAGGTAATGATTTTATCGTTTGGTTTGGGCATCAGGATTTGCCGTCTGACGCCTCGAAATTAGCTGTTCGGCTATGTGATCGACATTTTGGTGTTGGTGCCGATGGGTTGGTATATATATTGCCGTCAGAAAAAGCGGATTTCTGCATGCGTATCATTAACTCGGACGGCTCGGAGGCCGAGCAATGCGGCAATGCTATCCGTTGTGCTGCTAAATACGTATATGACCGTAAGCATATCAACCGTGAACAGATCACGATCGAGACACTGGGTGCAGGGGTACAGCAGGTCGAACTAACTGTAGAGAACGGACTTGTTCGTATGGTGAAGGTGGATATGGGAGAGCCGATTCTTGAGGGCTTGAAGATTCCAACTACACTGGATCTGTCTAGCGTAATTAATGAGCCCATTGAAGCTGGCGGAAGTGGTTTTCGCTTTACGGCTGTATCTATGGGGAATCCGCACTGTGTCATTTATGTGGAGGATGCGCCAAGCTTTGATCTAGAAGCCTGGGGACCGAAGCTGGAATGCCATCCGCTGTTCCCTAAAAAAACAAATGTTGAGTTCGCCACGGTACGTAGCCGGAAGCATATAGATATGAGAGTATGGGAGAGGGGAGCCGGACCAACGCTAGCTTGTGGAACCGGAGCCTGTGCTACACTTGTTGCTTCTGTACTAAACGGGTACAGCGACCGCCACGCCATTGTAAGCCTGAAGGGCGGCGATCTGGATATCGAATGGAGCGAGGACGATAATCACATATATATGACGGGCCCGGCTGAGATCGTGTACGAAGGTCGTCTGTTCTAAATGATGTGAACTTTAAAAATAGCGTGCAACTGGCCTATGAATCGTATAGAAGTGAGTGAAAAGAAGACCTTAGTAGGTCTTCTTTTTTTGGACTTACATGCCACTATATACAAGGAATACGATGAACAAAGCAAACAAAGCAACATTCTGTCTTTTTTTGGCGCCTGAACGATGTATAATATAGAAAATGAGAAAACAATAAGGAGGCCGTTCATAGTGCGGAAATTTCGTTGGATTTCAGCAGTTACAGTCCTCATATTTGTAGCCACCGCGCTTCCGGTTCAGGCGGCGACCATTCCTGCTGGCGCGGAAACGACGGACAAGCAGGTTGGCTCGCTAACTCCGACAGTGGTAAGCCGTTTAGAAAAAGCGGTGCAAGAACTCATCGGTTCAAAGACAGCATTTCAATTTGACGATGTGACAGATATGGGGAAAACTTGGATTGTAGAGGGCGAACTGGAAGATGGAACTGCTACATTGCAGACAGAATATAATAAAGAAAAAAACAGAGTGGATTCTACAACCATACGATATAAAATAAGCAGCCTGGGAAAGGCGATGAATGCGTCACTCAAGACGAAAGTGCTAAACAGCGCCAAAGCGTTTGACAGCAAGCGTCCTTTGCAATTTGAAGCATTCTGGCGGGTCAAATCCCCTTATCAGTCCAACAAGCCTTCAAATTACTGGGTATTTTGGGGCGCAGGAGAACAAGCATCCTCGTTGTATGTGGATGTGGATCGAGGTAACGCTATTACCATCAACGCGGACTATGCGCTGAAGCAGGTGGACCCTCTGTTACTGAATCGTGCAATGAACACATTTAAGCGTGTGAGTGGACAGCGAATTAAGGTACGGCACGCTTCACGGTACAAGGATGAGACGAAGGGACTTTCATATTGGTCGTTCGAGGATGCAAACGAGGCGAGTGAGGTCAAAATTAGTGTGGTAACCGGCAAAGTGCTGGCCGTATCCACCTATGGGGTGGACTGGAATGATGACGCAGATTTCAAAAAAACATTTGCAAGCCCGAAATATACTCCCTCAGAAGCTTTGAAGCTAGTCAAGCCCAAGGTTCAGATGTTGTTTAATATCAATTTGTCGGGCTATAAAGTGAATGTTCAAGGGAATCAATATACGTTCTTCAAGCAGCAAAAGGGAACGGATTCTATTGTGGCTAAAGTGAATAAAAAAGGGACTTTTTACGCTTACTCTCTCCATTCTTCCGATGGGAAAATGTAGTAGAAAATAGAAAAGATAAATCAAGCCGCTACACTCCTGAGATCATATTGTCGGGGAGTGGGGCGGCTTTTTTTGTTTTTGGCTTATGTTTGTAGTCTCTTTATGTTACATTAGTATGAAAATAAAGAGCGGGGTGGAGCAGAGGACATGAAACCGGATTTGCGTACTGTGCTGAATCGTGAAATTATTGTCGGAGACGGCGCAATGGGGACTTTTTTATATCAGCTAGGATTTCCAGTCAATACGTCTTTCGAAGAACTGAACATCACTTCGCCTGACGTTATATCAGACGTGCATGGTCAATATTTAAGTGCAGGAGCTCGATTGCTGGAGACTAATACATTTTCTGCAAATGATTATAAGTTAGCCCGGTTTGGACTGGAATCTAAGGTAGAAGAGATCAATCGTGCCGGTGTGAGAATTGCCAGAGCTGCGGCCGGACCTGAACATTATGTGGTAGGTGCGGTGGGTTCCATATGTGGGGGCAAACGGCTTAACATATCAAAGCTGGAGCTGGCAAGAAACTATGAGCAGCAAATTGATGCCCTTCTCTCCGAAGGAGTCGACGGTATTTTGTGCGAAACGTTTTATTCACTGGATGAAATACGAATTGCGCTTCACAGTGTACGTAAATACAGTGACATTTCGGTAATTTGTCAGTTTGCAGTTGATCAGGTTGGTCGTACCCAGGATGGTTTTTTAGTTGCGGAAGCTTTTTCCGTGCTGCGTAATGAGGGGGCAGACATCCTTGGATTTAACTGTCACTCGGGTCCACAGGGAATTATGAGTGTAATGGAACAGCTGGATGGTCCTTTGTCTGTACCGCTGTCCGTATATCCGAATGCGGGACTAGCAGATTATGTGGACGGTCACTATGTATACGGTGCATCACCTGAATATTTTGGGGAATGTGCCAAGTCCTTTGTAGACCTGGGGACGAGGCTGCTCGGTGGTTGCTGCGGAACTACACCGGACCATATTGCAGCTATCTCAAAAGCTTTGAACCGTTTGCAACCGCCTCCGCTGGCTTCAAAAGAAGCTTTGTCGAAAGAGTCCTTTCAAGTGGCAGAGCAGATTGCAGATGAAGGGGAACGAGGAAATGGCAGACATACCAGCGAGCCCAATATTGTGGATCTGGTTAAGGAACGACATACGGTCATTGTAGAACTGGATCCTCCGCGCGATCTGGACATTACGAGGTTTATGCAAGGTGCTCATGCGTTGAAGAAAGCCGGGGCCGACGCACTTACACTGGCTGACAACTCGCTTGCAGTTACTCGCATGAGCAACATGGCGCTTGGACATTTGGTCAGTATTGAAACAGGCTTGCGCCCATTAATTCATATAGCATGTCGTGATCGCAATCTGATTGGTACTCAATCCCACATGATGGGTTTTGACGCGCTCGGTATTGACCATGTACTGGCGGTTACTGGAGATCCGGCGCGGTTCGGTGATTTGCCAGGCGCCAGTTCGGTGTATGATATGACCTCTTTTGAAATCATACGCATGATCAAGCAATTAAATGATGGTGTTGCATTTTCCGGTAAGCCACTGAAGCAGAAGGCTAATTTTGTGGTAGGTGCCGCATTTAATCCTAACGTCAAGCATTTGGGTAAAGCCGTGCAGCGATTAGAGAAGAAAATTGCCTCCGGAGCTGATTATGTTATGACTCAGCCCGTTTACGACCACGAGCTCATTGCAGCCATCGCGGAAGCGACACGACATTTGGAAGTACCGATTTTTATCGGTATTATGCCGCTGGCTAGTGGGCGCAATGCAGAATACTTGCACAATGAAGTACCAGGGATTCAGTTATCCGATGAGGTACGTGCACGTATGTCTGGTCTTGAGGGGCCGGAAGGACGAGCAATGGGCGTGTCTATTGCCAAGGAGTTACTCGATACGGCAATGGAACATTTTAATGGTATCTATTTTATGACTCCATTTATGTTCTATGAAATGACAGCTGAATTGACTTCTTACGTATGGCAAAAATCAGGCCGCGTACAGGCCCCCTTGTTTCGACTATAATAATCAATTACAATAGTATAATGGATGTGATGCCGATGTCATTGAGTATGACCGGATACGGTCAAGCCATCCTTCATTATGAGGGCTATAAAGTGCGCTTGGAATTGAAGTCGGTGAATCACCGCTATTGCGAAGTGATGATGAGAATTCCGCGCGAATGGACTCGTTACGAAGATGGCTTGAGAAGAACGGTTCAACAGCAGATTAAACGCGGTCGTATCGATGTCTTCATCCACAGAGAACGTGATGAAGAACAGATGCCCGCCGCGCGGTTAAATGACACTGTGGTGCAGGCTTACCTGCATGCAGCGGAGCAGCTGGCGGATCGTTATGGAGTAAAAGGAACGTTAGGGATAAGCGATATTCTTGCTTTGCCTGACGTTCTGGGTGATCCTGGAGAGGCTTGCCATGGAGACGAAGAGGACTGGGAAGAGCAACTACAGCGAGCTTTGAATGAAGCTTTGCAAGGTTTACTGGAGATGAGAAGGCGAGAAGGCGGGCATTTGGCGCAAGATGTGGAATCCCGTATTTTACGTCTGGAATCCCTGCATCATGAAATGACGGTGCTGGCTCCTCATGTTGTGAGCGACTACCGTAACAGGCTGAAACACAGGCTTAAAGAGCTTCAGGACGGTTCATTTACGCTTGATGAACATAAGTTCGGAATGGAGATTGCGTTATTCGCGGATCGCAGCAATATTGATGAGGAACTTACCCGGCTTCAAAGTCACTTTGGGCAGTGCAAGGGGTTGCTGCTGTCGGACGAGCCGGCCGGTCGCAAATTAGATTTTTTAATCCAGGAAATGAACAGGGAAGTCAACACGATCGGCTCCAAGGCTAATCATCTCACATTGGTTAATTTGGTCGTTGAGATGAAAGCAGAGCTCGAGAAAATTCGTGAGCAGGCTGCAAATATTGAGTAGCTACCTGGTAGCGGCACGGCTGCAAGAGTCACATGTATAGGGGGAAAGACCTGAATATGGCAATCAAATTGATCAATATTGGTTTCGGCAATATCGTGTCGGCCAACCGAATTATCTCCATCGTCAGTCCGGAGTCTGCTCCGATCAAGCGGATTATACAGGAAGCCAGGGACCGTCATATGCTAATTGATGCTACCTATGGCCGCCGGACGCGGGCTGTTATTATTACAGACAGTGATCATGTAATCCTGTCTGCGGTGCAGCCGGAGACGGTCGCTCATCGCCTATCCACTAAAGATGATGACAATGACGAATAAAAATGGAGTGTACTATGGCTAAGGGATTATTATTTGTAATATCCGGACCTTCGGGTGTCGGTAAAGGGACGGTAGGCAACGCATTGCGTGACAAGCTACCAGAGATAACATACTCCGTTTCTGCTACAACTCGAACACCTCGTTCAGGTGAACAGGATGGAGTGACCTACTTTTTTAAAACGCGTGAAGAATTTTTGGGTATGATTGAACGAGACGAAATGCTGGAGTATGCTGAGTATGTAGGAAACTATTATGGTACTCCACGTGATTTTGTAGATCAGACGCTTGCGCAAGGAAAAGATATTTTTCTGGAGATTGAAGTTCAGGGAGCCTTAAAGGTTAAAGAAAAATTCCCAGAAGGCATATTCATTTTTCTGCTTCCGCCTTCGCTAGACGAATTAAAGGATAGAATCCGGGGACGGGGCACAGAAACTCAAGCGACCATAGACCACCGTATGTCGGTAGCTGTGGATGAAATGAATTTGTTGCGTCACTATGATTATGCGGTCGTCAATGATGAGATTGATTTCGCTTGTAAACGAATAGAATCCATTATTATCGCCGAACATTGTAAGGTTCATCCTTAAACGAGGGCTTTACATATGCCAAGCGTACCTAAAGAGAAATAATACTGTATAAGCTGAGCTTGAAGGTGTACACTGGAGTTCAGCTTATACAGTCCCAAAACTACATGAAGAGGTGTCTATTCGTGCTGTATCCTTCCATTGATGAAATGATGAAAAAGGCAGATAGTAAGTATTCGTTGGTTGTAGCGGCTTCACGCCGTGCCAGACAGTTGCGCGAGGGTGAAAAGACGACTCTCAAGAATCCTAAATCCCACAAACAGGTTGGAGTGGCGTTGGAAGAGATTTACGCAGATCATCTGCGTCTTGAAAGCGGCGAAGACGAGTAAGAATTATACACAACTATTATAACCGGGCGCAATGCCAATTCCTTTGACAACCGCAAGGTTGTTATTTTTTTAGGTCAGGGGGAGTTAACGATGTTGAAGGGGAAAGTTATTATTCTTGGTATAACTGGCGGAATTGCTGCTTACAAAGGGGCTGCGCTGTGCAGCAGGTTGACGCAAAAGGGAGCCGATGTTCATGTGATTATGACGGCCTCTGCCAAGGAGTTTATTACCGAACTTACGTTGCAGTCGCTCTCTCGTAATCCGGTGTACAGTGACACATTTGATGAAAGAGAGCCGTCAGTCGTATCCCATATTCATCTGGCGGATGCGGCTGATTTGGTGCTTGTTGCTCCTGCAACTGCGAATATTATCGGGAAAATGGCGCATGGTCTAGCTGATGATATGCTGTCTACAACGCTGCTGGCTACAACAGCGCCTATTATGGTGGCCCCTGCGATGAACGTACATATGTACACTCATCCGGCAGTCATGCAAAATATGGAGACGCTTGTATCACGTGGCGTGAAGATGATTGAGCCTGGTGAAGGATTACTGGCTTGCGGTTACGTTGGCAAAGGACGTTTGGAAGAGCCGGACACAATTGTGCAAACCATAGAGCGCTTTTTTGATCAGCAAGCTCAGGAACAAGAAACCAACATCAAGTCTGAACCACGATGGTTTGGTGGCGAATCTATGGAGGCTCAAGTGCCTGAGTCACTTGTGAATGAGAATGAATCGGTGCTTTCAGGCAAAAAAATCATTGTAACGGCTGGAGGCACGATCGAGCGAATTGATCCAGTGCGTTATATCACAAATGATTCATCTGGCAAAATGGGCTTTGCTCTTGCAAAAGTGGCTCAGGAGATGGGGGCAGAGGTGCACTTGATTGCTGCCAATACTAGTGCGGAACCGCCTGCTGGTATTATGCTTGAAAGAGTCCAGTCAGCTGAAGACATGTACGCCGCTGTATTAAAACAATGGGAAACAAGCGATATGGTCGTTATGGCTGCTGCAGTTGCAGATTATCGACCACGTGAGATAGCACAGACCAAGATCAAGAAAAAAGATAGTGTATTTACACTAGAGCTAGTGAAGAACGTCGATATTCTAGAATCACTCGGGCGGAGTAAGAAACATCAATTTTTAATTGGCTTTGCAGCTGAAACCGAACATTTGGAGACGTATGCGATAGATAAATTAGAACGTAAAAATTGTGATTTGATCGCGGCAAACGATGTAACTGTGAATGGTGCTGGTTTTGGCGTCGATACGAATGCTGTTCAAATTTATGACCGAAGCGGGATCGTAGATCGTATTCCTGTACAGTCAAAGGAAGAAGTTGCGCGTAAGTTGCTTACTATAGCTGCGGAACGCATGGGTGGGGTGCTGCATTAATGGAGACGGGCAATTTAGTTGCCAAGGTCATTGTCGATGTACCTGCCAAGGATACGGACCGCACCTTCGATTATCTGATACCAGACTCAATGAGACCTTGGATTGAGCCGGGTAGCCGGGTAGCTGTGCCATTTGGCAAGCGGACGGTGCAGGCTTTTGTCATCTCGGTAGTCCCAGCTGATGATCCACCGAAATACAGGATGAGAGCGATCCAGGAGTTACTGGATTTGGTACCAACCTTATCTGCTGACCTAGTCGAACTGGGCAAATGGATGAGCGAACGTTATGCTTGTAATCAAATTATGGCACTGCAAGTGATGATTCCTACCGCGCTCAAGGGGAAAGCAGAACGTTATATCTCAATTGCGGAGCAGCATGAGTTAACGCATCCACAGCGTACTATACAACCGAATCAGGGCGATGAACTCGAATGGGCACTTCTGACCGACGATGGTATGAGTGATCCGACGGAACGTCGGATTGTTAGCTTCATTCAGGAGAAGGAGCAAGTCCCATTGCAGCAACTCAGTCGACGTTTCCCTGAGGAAGCAGAGGTTATTAAATCACTGTTACGCCGGGGTGTGCTTCAGGAAAGTCAAGTTATTAAAGACAAACTTGGCAAAAAGACCATGAAATCCGTTGATCTGGCTATCGGCATAGACGAGGCATCAACGGCGCTGGAGCAATTTTCTGCGAAAGCGCAGCGTCAGCGGGAGGTACTTGCTTTTTTGCTGGAACGTAGCGAGTTTCTGCCTCTGTCGCTGAAGGAAGTCATGACCTCACTGAGTGTGTCTGCTGCAACGGTTAAGGCGCTGGAAGATAAGGGTTATGTGTTGCTGGAGGATGTCGAAGTGTTCCGCGACCCGTACCGGGGCAGACACTTCAAGCCTACAGAGCCACTCCCTCTCACAGCAGAGCAGCAGTCGGTATATGAACGGATTATTCGCCAACTGGATACGCGTGAGCAGGGAGCTTATTTGTTGCATGGAGTCACAGGGAGCGGTAAGACGGAAATCTATCTGCAGACGATTCAGCGTTGTATTGAGCAGAATCGGCAGGCCATTGTGCTGGTACCTGAAATATCGTTAACCCCACAAATGGTTGAGCGTTTTAAAGGCCGGTTTGGCGATCAGGTAGCAGTGATGCACAGTAGGTTGTCCGGGGGAGAACGGTACGATGAGTGGCGCAAAATACGCGAAGGCCGTGTGAAAGTGGCGATTGGTGCTCGCTCGGCAGTATTTGCGCCTTTTCGTGAGTTAGGTCTCATTATTATGGATGAGGAGCACGAAACGTCCTATAAGCAGGAAGAGACACCTAAATACCATGCACGTGATGTTGCCATTCGCAGAGCCCATCAGCATGGGGCTGTCGTTATTCTCGGCTCTGCTACACCGTCGCTGGAAAGCTACTATGCGGCTCGCTCACAAAGCAACGACGAGTTTGCTCCGTTACTGCTTGAAATGCCAACTCGCGCATTGGGGAACATGTTACCCGAGGTACATATCATGGATATGCGTGAGGAACTGCGTGCTGGCAACCGCTCTATGTTCAGCCGTGCGTTGCATAATGGAATTGCAGAGCGGTTAGAGCGTAAGGAGCAGACGGTACTCCTGTTGAATCGGCGTGGGCACTCCACGTTCGTCATGTGCCGTAGCTGTGGCTATGTCGCGGGTTGTCCACATTGTGATATTTCGCTTACGTATCATCAGCGGTCGAACAATTTACGTTGCCATTACTGTGGTTATTCCGAGCCTGTGCCTCAGACTTGCCCTGAGTGCGGTAGTGAGCATATTCGCTATTTCGGTACAGGTACCCAGCGAGTGGAAGAAGAACTGGCGAAGCTATTCCCCGGTATACGTGTTGTTCGAATGGATGTTGATACAACGACAGAAAAAAATGCCCACGAAAAGCTTCTCAAGCAATTTCGTGATAAAAAAGCGGACGTGCTGCTCGGTACTCAAATGGTTGCCAAAGGCCTGGACTTTCCCGATGTGACACTGGTTGGTGTCATTACTGCGGATTCGGCTCTCAATTTACCGGATTTTCGGGCTGCGGAAAAGACATTTCAGCTGTTAACACAAGTAGCTGGACGGGCTGGGAGACATCAATTGCCAGGGGAAGTATTCGTACAAACCTATACTCCAGAGCATTATTCGGTGATTCACGCAAGTCGCCATGATTATGCTTCTTTTGTGAGGGAAGAATTGAAACACCGCCGCAATTTGCACTATCCACCATATTGTCGTCTTATTTTGGTGACCTTTTCTCATGAACAGCTCCCAGTGCTGGTTCGACTGGCTGAGAATTATTCAGCAACACTACAGGGACGGGCCAGACAACGGGGCTGGTTCGGGAATATGGATCGTCTTACATCGGATGTACTCGACATTTTGGGGCCAGTAGCTTCACCCATTTCGAGAATCAAGAATAGATACCGATTTCAATGTATGATAAAATGGCGTGGAAATATCGATGCGATTAGTTTGGCTCAGCAAGTAGCTGATGAAATGGCCGAATCCGCACAGGCACAAAAGTTGCTGATTAGTCTGGATGTTGATCCGCAAATGCTTATGTAGAGTGTTGCCACAAAAGTTATTATCACAATTAATGCGGACAAGCCGTCCGTACATAGGATAATGTAGCAGTCGCGTTTGTGATGAATACAGTTAAGCCTAAATGAAGCATAAAGAGGAAGGTGTTCTGTTGTCATGTCAATTAGAATTATAGTGTTGGAGCCGGATGACGTATTGCACAAAGTAGCAAAGGAAGTCACTAAAATTACGCCTAATGTGCAAAAGCTGCTCGACGATATGGCAGATACGATGTATGAAGCGGAGGGAGTAGGCCTTGCTGCTACGCAAGTAGGTATTTTGAAACGTCTCATCGTTGTAGATGCTGGAGATGAGCATGGATTGATTAAAATGATCAATCCAGAAATTGTGGCCGAAGAAGGGGAGGAATTGGGTCCTGAAGGCTGCCTGAGTATACCAGGGTTGAATGGGGATGTGCGTCGTGCCGAGAAGGTTACAGTCAAGGGACTGGACCGCGAGGGTAAGGCCATTACCGTTACAGCGACTGGATTGCTCTCTCGTGCTTTTCAGCATGAAATTGACCATTTAAATGGAATTTTGTTCACGGATATTGCAGAAAAAGTATATGAGGTTGCGCTGGAACAGCCAGGACCGAACCGTCAGATAGGAGAGTGAGGTTCGATGACTCAAGACATTCGTATTATCTTTATGGGTACGCCTGAGTTTGCAGTGCCATCGCTGAACATGTTACTGGACAACGGTTATAACGTGGTCGGTGTGATTACACAGCCCGATAAGCCACAGGGACGGAAAAAAATATTGACACCTACACCAGTCAAGGAAGCAGCAGAGAAACGCGGATTACCTGTGCTGCAACCGACTCGCCTGCGCCAACCAGAAGCGGTGGCTCAGGTGGCGGAGCTGCGTCCTGATCTGATCGTAACCGCAGCTTATGGGCAAATTTTGCCTAAGTCCATACTAGACCTGCCTCGGTTCGGCTGTCTGAATGTGCATGGTTCGCTACTTCCCCGTTATCGGGGAGGTGCACCGATCCAGCGTGCAATTATTAACGGTGAAACCGTGACGGGTGTGACGCTGATGTATATGGCGGAAGGATTGGACACTGGCGATATGATATCGCGAGTTGAGGTTGCTATAGAGCCGGAGGATACCTCCGGTACGATTTTTGAGAAGCTAAGCGTAGCTGGGGCAAAGCTTTTGCAGGACGAGCTGCCTAAGTTGCTGACAGGGCAATCAGACCGTACGCCGCAAAACGAGGACGAGGCAACTTATGCCCCGAACCTGAACCGCGACGATGAGCGTATTTCGTGGAGTGACAATGCACAGCAGATATACAACCGGATTCGCGGCCTTGTTCCTTTTTCCGGCGCGTTTACGCTTTGGGAGGGAAATGTTTTTAAAATATGGGCTGCTGAGCAGCCTTTCATAAATAATGAAGTGAGTGGCTCAAATGCTCCAGTACCCGGGACGGTTCTTCAATTGACCGCTCGTGGCATTGAGGTGCAGACAGGCGAAGGAACTCTCTGGCTGACTCAGGTTCAACCGGCTGGCAAAAAAGTTATGGATGCCGGAACCTTTGCACGCGGCGGACAGATGAAGCCAGGCATGGTGCTCGGATGAGCGGGAGTCACTCCCGCCAGGGAGGCCAAGGCAAGGGAGTGGGTGCCAGAACCGGCAAGACTCGCAATCAGACGGCGCGGGAAGTTGCACTTGATGTGTTGATTGGTGTGGAGCAAGAGGGTGCGTATAGCAATCTTGAGCTAAATCGTCGGCTTCAGCAGGCAGGTTTATCTGCAAGTGACGCTGGTTTGGCGACGGAACTTGTATACGGTACAGTCGCACGCCGAAATACACTAGATTATTTTTTGAATAAATTTGTTCAAAAAGGAACGGCCAAGCTTCAGGCTTGGGTACGTTCGTTGCTGCGGATGAGTGTGTACCAGGTGGTGTATCTGGATCGAGTTCCGGATCATGCAGTCGTTAGTGAAGCGGTGACCATAGCTAAGCGGCGCGGACATCAGGGGATTTCCGGTATGGTCAACGGCGTGCTCCGCAGCATGCTACGTGAGCCGGACAAGCTGCGTATTCCTGACGATTTGTCACCTGAGGAACGGATTTCATTAGAACATTCCCATCCACAGTGGCTGGTTAAGCGCTGGATTAAGCAATACGGTGCAGATACTGCTGAGGCTATCTGTCAGGCTAATAATGAACCCCCTGCGGTCAGCGTACGGGTGAATACGACAATGACCAGCCGTGATCAGCTGCTGGACGAGATGCGCTCAAAAGGGCTTGATGCCGTTCCTTCGGCAGTTAGTTCCTATGGGATTGTTGTTCGTAGCGGTGGAAATATGGCGCTTACCTCGTGGTATACGGACGGCTTGCTGTCCGTACAGGATGAAAGCTCCATGCTCGTTGCTGAAGCAGTCGCTCCTGAGCCTGGCATGCTGGTACTGGATTGCTGTGCCGCTCCAGGTGGCAAAACAGCTCATATGGCTGAGCTGATGAAGGATCACGGACGGATAGTTGCGAATGATCTGCATGCCCATAAGCATCAATTAATTCGTGAACAGGCTAATCGACTTGGCCTGGATGCCGTGGAAACAGTTACTGGTGATGCGCTAGAACTGAAGGAACGATATGCTCCAGCTTCTTTTGACCGTATTTTGCTGGATGCGCCATGCTCTGGCTTTGGAGTGATTCGTCGTAAACCGGACCTGCGTTGGAGCAAAACTGCGCAGGATGTTCGCGACATTATACAGCTTCAGCATGAGCTGCTGGATAGTGTGGCGGGACTGTTGAAGCCAGGTGGCATTCTGGTATACAGCACATGCACGATTGAACCGGACGAAAATGAAGGACAATTGACTCAATTTTTAAGCGAACATCCAGAGTATGAATTGGCGGAGGGTCATTCCTTCCCGGACGTGAGCCGCGAAAAGGATAGTGTACAGGGAGGCTCGGTACAGCTGTTACCGCAGCATTTCCACAGCGACGGATTTTATATCGCGCGCCTGCGTCGGGTGAAATAGCACGGAAGAGAATTCTAGGCAGCTTTCCACCAGTATTTCCACATTCCGCCGGAACATTTCCGGCGGTTTTTTGCATGAAGACGAAAAATTTTTACCCCCTCAGGGATTTGTGCTAAAATAGGAAGAATGAAAAATACTATCTGCGATCAAACAGAACTTAATGAAGAAGGAACGGGTGCAAACATTGATGAAACCTTTTATATATGATTTAACTCTGGAGGAGCTTCAGGACTGGGCCAAGAACAATGGCGAGCCTGCTTTTCGTGGAGGACAAATTTTTGACTGGCTGTATGTGAAGCGGGTCAATGATTTCAGCGAGATGACGAATTTGTCCAAGGCGCTGAGAGAGAAGCTTGAGGAGCAATTTAGTTTTGTGACGCTTAGTGAAATTACAAAGTTGGAATCGAAGGATGGGACAGTAAAATTCCTGTTCGGCTTGCACGATGATCATGCCATTGAAACGGTCATTATGAGACACAATTACGGAAACAGCATTTGTGTAACAACTCAAGTGGGTTGCCGGATTGGTTGTACTTTCTGTGCTTCGACGCTTGGAGGCCTCAAACGGAACCTGACGGCTGGTGAAATTACTGCACAGGTGGTGCAGGCTCAGAAAATTTTGGATAAAACCAATGAACGAGTGAGCAGCATCGTGATTATGGGCTCGGGCGAGCCTTTTGAAAACTATGAAGCGACCATGACGTTTTTACGTACAATGGTTCATGAAAAAGGTCTGAATATTGGTCAACGTCATATCACAGTGTCGACCAGCGGTATTGTACCAAATATTTATAAATTTGCCGACGAGGATACCCAGATTAATCTGGCAATATCCATTCATGCGCCTAATGATGCGCTTCGTTCGAAGCTGATGCCTGTAAATCGGCGTTATCCCTTTAAGGATGTTATGGATTCTCTACGTTACTATCTTGCTAAGACGGGGCGGAGAATTTCGTTTGAATATGCCCTGATTGGTGGGGTAAACGATCAGGCAGAACATGCTGAAGAGCTAGCGGATGTGTTAAAGGACATGCTGTGTCACGTCAATTTGATTCCAGTCAATCATGTGCCTGAGCGCAAGTATGTACGCACATTACGCAGCGATATTTTTAATTTCCAACGTATTCTTGCCGAAAAAGGCGTCAATGTGACGATTCGGCGTGAACAGGGTCACGATATTGCCGCTGCTTGCGGTCAGTTGCGTGCAAAGCATATGGAGTTGGGGTGAAACCATTTGATCAAAACAGTTCATGTCAGCCATGTCGGACGTGTACGTTCGGTGAATGAGGATTCTGCCTGGATCAGGCACTTGGAGCAAGGCTATATTCTTGGGATTGTTGCCGATGGTATGGGGGGGCATTTGGCCGGTGATACGGCCAGCCGCCTTGCGGTAGAGACACTTGCCGCTGATTTGGCGACGCTGGAGAGCGGATTATCCGCACATTCTTTGACGGCGGCGCTCAGCGACGCTATTTTGCATGCCAATGATGTCATCTTCCAGACGGCAGCACGCGATGAAAAGTATCATAATATGGGAACGACAGTTGTTGCGGTTTTATTAAACGACGCATCCGGAATTATCGGACATATCGGTGACAGTCGTGCCTATGTTATTTCCAAAGGAGCGGTACGTCAGCTTACAGAAGACCATACTTTGGTTAATGAGCTGTTCAAAAACGGTCAGATCAGTAAGGAAGAACGGGAGAACCATCCTCGTCGCAATGTACTGACACGGGCGCTGGGCACTGATTCCGAGGTGAAAGTGGATATTGACTCCATTGCGCTGGAAAAAGGCGATGTACTGTTACTGTGTAGCGACGGATTAAGCAATCTGGTAACGGAAGAACAAATCAGCAAAGTAGTAGGTGCCGCAGAGAATCCTTTGGAGGAGCGCGCGGATCGTCTGCTACATCTGGCGTTGCTTGCCGGAGGAGACGATAACATTACTGTAGCTTTGTTTGAATTGCCCGACGACACGGTTTCATTGAGTGAAAAGGGGTGTGACGCATGATCGGGCACCTGCTAGGGGGAAGATACGAAATTATTGAGCGTATCGGTGGCGGCGGTATGGCGCTGGTGTATAAGGCTCAAGACATTTTGCTGAATCGCAATGTCGCAGTTAAAGTGTTGCGCCAGCAATTTGTTCATGATGAGGAATTTATTCGCCGATTTCGGCGTGAGGCGCAGTCTGCGGCCTCGCTTTCGCATTCGAATGTGGTCAGTATTTATGATGTCGGCCAAGAGGATGAAATCCATTATATTGTAATGGAGTGCATCGAAGGTAAAAATTTGAATGAGATTATTAAAGAACGTGCGCCATTGCAAGTGGATGAAGCAGTACGGATTGCTTCCCAGATTTGTGATGCGCTGGAGCATGCCCATCAAAATCAGATCATTCACCGAGACATTAAGCCTCATAATATATTAATTGGACGTAATGGACGGGTTAAGGTAACTGATTTTGGGATTGCTAGAGCTGTTACGTCAACGACCATTACCCAGACGGGTTCTGTTGTGGGTTCTGTTCATTATTTTTCACCTGAGCATGCAAAGGGTGTCGTCACCGGCGAAAAATCGGACTTATATTCTTTAGGTATTGTCTTATATCAAATGCTGACGGCGCAGCTCCCTTTCCTGGGAGAAAGTCCAATTAGTGTAGCGCTCAAGCATTTGCAAGAGGAATTTGAGGAACCGCGTAAAATCAATCCGTTGATTCCGCAAAGTGTGGAAAATGTCATTCTAAAATCCATGCGCAAAAATCCAGAAGAGCGTTATCAATCGGCAGACGAAATGCTAAAAGATCTGGAAACCTGTTTGCTGCCGGGACGGCGTAATGAATCCAAGCTGGAGTTTACACATTTGGATGATGAGGATCAAACACGGGTTATTCCGGCTATTAAGCCTCAACAATTAGGGATGTCTTCTAGTGGCGATGATGTACCTGCCCAACCGCGTGAGTCTGAACAGCTTTCGAGCAAGCAATCGTCCAAAAAAAGTAGAAAAAAAGCGATCTTGTGGGTAACACTAGTATTGGTGTTACTTCTGTGCATGGGCGGAGTGGTGTACTATGTGCAAAGTGTACTCGTCGTGCCTGAGGTAAAAGTACCGAGCGTATTGACACAAACAGAAGACCAAGCGAAGGTTAACCTCAGTAAAGCGGGATTACTCATTGAGGAGCCAATCCAGCATGAATACAAAGAAGGAATCGCGCCTGGAGTTGTGTTTTATCAAAGCTATCCTGCAGATTCTTTAGTCAAGGAAGGAACTAAGATTAGTCTGAAAGTCGGGATTGCCAAGCCGCTCACCCCGATGCCTGATGTCAAAGGCCAAAGCTACGAGAATGCTGTTAAGCTGCTGACCGCCCAGCAAATTAAGGAAACGCAGATTCAGCAAAATGAGCAGTTTAGTGATCAGGCCGCAGGGACTGTCCTTAGTCAGACACCCGCTGCAAATGAGCCATTTGATAAGGATTCAGTCCAGGTTGTGCTCACAGTCAGCAAGGGCGCTGACACTGTGAAAATGCCAAGTCTCGTAGGGAAGACGCAGAATCAAGCGGAAAATGAGGTCAAAAAGGCAGGGCTGAAGGTTGGCTCGATTAAAGAAGAATTTAGCTATGAACAGGAAAAAGGAAGGGTAACCAAACAGTGGCCGTCAGAGGCAGGCAGTGAGTTGCCACCAAATACGGAAATTACGTTTTATGTAAGCACTGGTTATCCACCAGAAGCGATTACGCTGCCATTTAATGTGCCTGTTGCGCCGAAGGAAGAGGGTAAAAACAGCAAAATTCGTATCACTTATACGGATGCACGTGGAGAAAATCAGGAATGGGGAAGCCGTACAATTAATACGACACAGGTGTTCACTATCAACCTGTTAATGGCTCCGAACAAAGACAGTGTCGTCTCAGTATTTAGAGATGGTGACTTTATTGATACGTATCCAGTCTCTTATATTGAGGCGAAAAATGGAACGGTGACGATGCCTCAAATTGCTCCGCCTGCCGGAACTTCACCAACGGATACACCTGATGGTACTTCCTCGCAGAATGGAAGTGGAAACGGCGAGGAAGGTGATAGCGGGGGTTCTTCTAATGATAGTGGTAATAGTGGGGGCGACTCGAACAATCAGGAGGGCACAGGAGGTAATGGTGACCCTTCCGCCTTTGTTCCTGGAACAAATTCCACGGGGGGTACGCGCAGTGAGTTGGCAGTTAGTCATAAAAACAACCCAGGCCACGCTTCCCACAAAAAGAAGGAAAAAGTGATTGAGGCTGTTCAGCATCAGTAAACTTGCAATAGGAAGATGCTCAACCTGTTATACGCAATGAAACTTGAACATTATGAAGGAGGACATCTTACACATGCCTGAAGGTCTGATCGTCAAGGCGCTTAGCGGATATTATTATGTCTCCAGCCTGGATCAGGATGGGCGTCCGGTATCTGGCGAAGCTACGGTACAATGCAGAGCACGCGGCATTTTTAAGAAAAAAGAGATTACGCCTCTTGTCGGTGATCGGGTCGTTTACGAACTGACTGAGAACGGGGAAGGTATGGTCGAGGAGATTAGAAAGCGTACGACAGAGCTAATTCGTCCTCCGGTAGCTAATACCACGCTTGCCGTGCTACTGTTTTCCTTGCGTGAGCCGGATTTAAACCTGCCTTTACTGGACAAATTTTTAGTCCATATTGAGCACGCCGGACTGGATACGATTATCTGTCTGACTAAGCGCGATTTGTATGAAGGCAGCCCTTCAGAGGATGACACCGTGCTGGCCGTTCAGGAAATGTACCGGAAGATCGGTTATGAGGTGCTGGTAACCAGTGCCCGTACCGGAGAAGGGACGGCTGAGCTTAAGAAGCTGTTGGCTGGTCAAATCAGCGTGTTTTCCGGGCAGTCAGGTGTAGGAAAGTCTTCCATGCTTAATGCTCTGGAGCCTGGATTAACGCTGGAGACGAGCGCCATAAGCAATAAGCTGGGCCGAGGAAAACATACAACTCGTCATGTGGAGCTGATTCCTCTAGACAACGGAGGGTTTGTAGCAGATACACCAGGGTTTAGCCAGCTGGATTTTCTGGAGCTAGGTGTGGATGAGTTATCTCCCTGTTTTCGTGAATTCCAGAAGTATGCGGAAGGATGTAAATTTCGGGGGTGTACCCATATTCACGAGCCTAGCTGTAAAGTAAGAGAGGCCCTGGAAGAAGGCCGTATTTCACAGGGACGATATGATAGCTATTTGCAGTTCTATCAGGAACTAAAAGAAAAAAAGCGGAGGTACTGAGTATATGTTAAAAATAGCACCGTCGATTTTATCCGCTGATTTTGCTCGCTTGGGCAGTGAAGTTGCGGAAGCTGAGGCAGGAGGGGCAGACTGGATTCATGTGGATGTAATGGATGGACATTTTGTATCCAATATTACACTGGGCCCACCTATCGTTCAGGCTATTCGTCCGCATACGACTCTTCCCTTGGATGTTCATCTGATGATTGAGCATCCTGAACGCTATATTGGCGATTTCGTAAAAGCAGGAGCCAATATCATCACTGTTCATGCTGAGGCTTGTGTTCATTTGCATGGTGTCCTTCACTTGATCAAGCAGCAAGGCGCTCTGGCTGGAGTGGCTCTCAATCCGGGTACTTCACCATACGCGATCAAGGAAGTGCTGCCAAATGTGGATATGATTCTGGTGATGACGGTCAATCCTGGCTTTGGAGGTCAGTCCTTCATTCCAGAGACGTTAAATAAAATCAGACAAATTCGTGCTTGGCTGAACGAATTGGGTCGTCCAGACGTACATATCGAGGTAGACGGAGGTATTGCGGAGGAGACGGCACCAGCCGTATTTGAAGCGGGGGCTGACGTGTTGGTGGCTGGTAGTGCGGTATTCGGCAGAGCAGACCGCGCAGCGGCTATTACTGCGATTCGGGACAGTGCAGCTCGTTTGTCCAAGTGAAGCTGACTGAAGCATTGTGGATGACTGTAGCGAGCATGGCGACGGGGTTGACCCTTAGCTGTTTCTCGCTAGTGAAGGCTCCTTGGAATGCCGTTCTTTCACTTTTGGCTGTTCTAATTGTACTGTTTTATTTTCGAAAAAATGAACGGCGTGGTTTACGAATAGGTTTTGTGGTGTGCAGCGTACTTTATTATATCCTGTTTATTTTCATACTCTCAGCATATCTCTATGTTCGCGGACTTGTCTGATGGTATAGCCTGGGATGGTTGCGCATAAATATGGTTACATGAGCGGGATTCTCATGTAGCCTTTTTTTGTGGGGCAACAACCCTTGACAGGTTGCATAAACTACAGAGAACGGATGCAGGAGGATGATGGGGAGGGTGAGGCATGAAGTTTTACACAATCAAGCTGCCAAAGTTTCTGGGTGGATTCGTTAAAGCCATTTTGAATACATTCCAGAAAAACTGAATTCAACGTAATGTAAACACAGGATGTAGGATGAAAGCTGGAGGTACACAGTACACAGGGCACGCTTCCCGGGCACAACAGATAGGTAGCTCGGCAGTAAAAGATAGGAACGCACGGGAAGGTGCCTGACATTTTGTTCTCCTGAACCAGATGGATATTACTTTTCGAATAACCAAAAAAGCACCCGTTTAAAACGAGGTGCCTTTTGTTTATAACGATATTTTTTTACGACTACACGCGAGTCACTTTACCGGCTTTCAATGCACGAGTGCTGACATAAACGCGTTTCGGTTTACCGTTAACGAGAATGCGAACTTTTTGTACGTTGACGCCCCAAGTACGGCGATTACGGTTGTTAGCGTGAGATACGTGGTTACCGCTGCCAGGCTTTTTGCCTGTTACAGAACATTTACGAGACATGATTCCACCTCCTATTCTGAAAATAACCAAATTCCATACGGAACGGGTCTCTCTTCAGGCCGACTGGGTCAGCCGGACTTTGTAAGTCACTAACCTGAACAAAACAATACTTAAATATAATATCATAGTCAAAAAAGCTCCGTCAACTGATTCAAAAACTTTATTTATTTCTCTTTCGCATTATAGTACAATATGGGATAGTTATTGCTGCGATTATTTTGTATTTAAATGGAATGTGAATTCTTATTCCAGTCATGCCGGCAGTTCAGAGGCGGGACTATAGTCATCATTCCAGCCGATGATTTATTGTTAGGCAGTTGACTGGTTTTTCATTTTATATGACCTGTAGAAGAACGACCAGACGTGAGTACAAAAGTGTGACATTCGTATTCGTCGTCTGGCTTTAGTATAATTCAATTGAACCTGTACGCACAGTTGAATAAGGTGTTGTGAAGGTTGATAGTAAAACAAGTGTATTAAGCTAGGAAGGGGAATTCTCTTGAGTAATCGTTCTTTGAATGGAACAGATTTTACCGCAATGGTTTTAGCCGGGGCGGAACAATTACAGCAGCATGCGGAACATGTCAATTCACTAAATGTATTCCCAGTGCCAGACGGTGATACGGGAACCAACATGAATTTGACGATGAGCGCGGGCGTAACGGAATTAAAGAGGGGGGACTCTTCCTCCATCGGTGTCATGTCCGGCATATTATCCAAAGGTTTGCTGATGGGAGCCCGCGGCAATTCAGGGGTTATCCTGTCTCAGTTGTTTCGTGGCTTCAGCCGTTACGCTGCCCCATACGAGGAATTGAATACCCTTCAGTTCGCATCGGCATTGCAGAGCGGGGTGGATGCGGCCTACAAGGCGGTTGTTAAGCCGGTGGAGGGTACAATTCTTACCGTGGCGAAGGAAGCGGCCAGGCATGCTGTGTTTTTCTCGCGCCGGACGAACGACATCACGGAACTGATGGAAGAAGTGCTTGCCAAAGCGAAGGAAACGCTTGCCATGACGCAGGACATGCTCCCTGTATTGAAGCAAGTAGGAGTTGTAGATTCGGGTGGGCAAGGTCTTGTGTACATTTATGAAGGTTTTATGCAGCATCTTGGAAGCGGCCTGGTGACGTCTTCAACTGCAAAAAGTGATAATGTACGCACGGTTTTTGCTCCTCACGTATCGGAGAGACCTACTGCTACTGCAGTTGTTCCTTCCCCAGATGCGCCGATTTCTGCGCAAGCGAAGCTCGAAACGGATAATATTGAATTTTTGTATGATATGGAGTTTTTTATTAATCGACAATTGGGCGAAGCGCAGGGTACCGATTTTGATGAGGAAGCCTTCCGGAAAGCGTTATCAGTAGATGGTGATTCTATTATCGTAATTTCAGACGATGATGTCATCAAGGTTCACGTGCATTCTAAGGCTCCTGGTGAAGTGCTGAATTTGGCACTGCGCTACGGAGAAATTACACAGATTCGTATTTTAAATATGCGCGAGCAGCATCGTGATTTGTTGTCTGCGGGTATGGATGTTGCTCCTGAGCCTGAGTGGTTTGCTGAAATACCAACAGAGCCTGCACGTGAGGAAGAGCCGTCTGAGCCCCCCGCTCATGAACTGGCATCCTTTGGTTTTATAGCTGTGGCTTCCGGTGAAGGAATTGCTGATATTTTCAGAAGTTTAGGCGTCGATGTTGTCCTTTCTGGCGGCCAGACAATGAATCCGAGCACAGAGGACTTCGTTAATGCGGCGCGCTCGATTGCGGCTCAACATATTTTTATTCTTCCGAATAATTCCAATATTATTTTGGCGGCAGAACAAGCACGTGAACTGCTAGAGATGGAACGTATGGTGTCGGTTATTCCGAGCAAAACAATTCCTCAGGGGATTGCGGCGGCATTTGCCTTCCAGGAGGAAGAGGCTTTTGAGGTAAATCAGGACAATATGCGTGACGCAGTCACCCGGGTGAAGTCTGGGCAAGTGACCTACGCGGTACGGGATACGACGCTTGATGACCTGCATATTACAGCCGGGCACTACATCGGTATTCAGGATTCCAAGATTGTAGCGACCGAGGAACACTTAATGGCAACGTCTCGTCTTTTGCTAGCGAAAATGCTGGTGAATGGCGATGAAATTGTTACGATTCTCACAGGTTCAGACGCGAATCAAGAAGACACAGATCAGCTTGTTGCATGGCTTGAAGAAAATTATGCGGATGCTGAAGTGGAAGTTCATGAAGGTGGTCAGCCGATTTATCCTTATTTGTTCTCAGTGGAAACCTGATGTGCTTTAGCACGCCCATGGAAGTCCACAACAAAAGGAGGTCTGACTGATGAGCAGTACCATCATTTTGACGGATAGCACGGCTGATATTCCACCGGAATTAGCAGACCGTCTCGGTATAGTTGTTGTACCATTGACAGTGATGTTCGGCAGCACAGCTTACCTGGACGGCATTGAGATGTCAGCGTTGCAGTTTTACAGCGAACTAGTACGGGCTGATGAGCTACCTACGACATCACAGCCTTCACCAGCCCGTTTTTTGGAGACATACACGACGCTGTTGGAGCAATACCCCGAGAGCCAGGTTATCTCTATCCATTTATCCTCGGGTGTGAGCGGAACGTATCAGTCTGCTCTGCTGGGCAAATCCATGCTGGAGAAGCATGAACATAGAGTGACTGTGGTGGATTCCAAATCAGCTTCATACGGATACGGCATGCTAGTGGTTTATGCGGCAGAGCTGGCGGCTGCCGGGCATTCCCCGGCTGATATCGTTCGGGCTGTGGAACGTCGTGGGGAGCGCCGTCGTTTGTATTTCCTGGTGGATACCCTGGAATACTTACAAAAAGGCGGACGTATTGGCAAGGCAGCGGCAATGGTTGGTACGTTACTTAACATTAAGCCGATTCTTTCGATTGACAAAGAAGGTATTATTTATTCGGTCGATAAGGCGAGAGGGCATAAAAAAGCGACAGCACGTATAATTGAACTACTGGAGCGGGATTTAAAAGGCCAAAAAATTAATATTGCTGTGGGTCATACGGCAGATCGCTCAGCGGCAGAAGCGTTCGTGGCTCAGCTGGCAGAGCATTTTGAGCTGGGAGATCGAATATATACTGAACTTGGCGCTGTGATTGGGACCCATGTAGGGCCAGGAACGATTGGCATTTTTGTATGGCCGGCCGGAGATGAGAGGTAATATGCTGCAATTGGATCAAATACCTTTAAAACAAATACATGGCGTGAGTGCTCTCAAAGAGGGAGAGCTTCACGCTTTTGGCATTTCTAACATACAGGACATGCTGGAATATTATCCGTTTCGGTATGAAGATTACCGACTGCGCTCGCTAAGCGAAGTGAAGGATGGAGATAAGATTACAGTACAGGCCAAAATTATGGGCATTCCGGTGCTTCAGCGTTACGGGCGCAAATCAAGGTTGACTTGTAAATTGATGGCCGAGGATTGGATGTTTACCGCGACGTGGTTTAATCGGCATTTCATGAAGGAGCAGCTAACCTCAGGTCGTGAAATTGTGGTGACTGGTAAATGGGATCTCAAACGGATGCAGATGACTGTTGCAGATTCTGAGTTTCCTGATAAAGGAGTAGCCCGCTCGGGGACACTTCAACCTGTGTACTCTATAGGCGGCAAGATTACGCAAAGCTGGATGCGAAAAACAATGAGCCAGACACTTCAGCAGTTTGGTGAAATGATCCCCGAAATATTGCCTGAGTTGCTTGTGCGTAAATATAGTATGATGCCGCGCAAGCAGGCTATTGCAGGTATACACCAGCCTCAGGACAACCGCGAGGGGCAAGAGGCTCGTCGGCGGATGGTGTATGAGGAGCTATTTTTATTTCAGCTGAAAATGCAGGCATTCCGGGCGCTAAATCGTGGTCGAGCGGACGGGGTGGTACATACCGTGGATAACGCCACGATTCGTGAATTTGTAAGGGCTTTGCCTTTTGAATTAACGGATGCACAGAAGAAGGTAGAGCTTGAAATACTGCACGATCTACGCTCACCTTATTGTATGAACCGTCTGCTTCAGGGAGATGTTGGGTCAGGTAAAACAGTTGTTGCTGCCATCGGTTTATTTGCCACAGTACGTTCCGGTTTTCAGGGAGCGCTGATGGTGCCAACCGAAATATTGGCCGAGCAGCATATGCGATCGCTTCACAAGCTATTTGAGCCCTTTGGAATCAGTGTGGGCCTACTGACTGGGAGTACAACCGGGAAGAAGCGTAAGGAGCTGCTAGCTGCTCTCCAAATGGGTCTGCTGGACATTGTAGTAGGCACCCATGCTCTCATTCAGGAGGATGTATATTTTCGCCAGCTTGGGCTTGTTGTAACGGATGAGCAGCATAGATTCGGAGTGAATCAGCGTAGTGTACTGCGTCGCAAAGGCTATAATCCCGATGTGCTGACGATGACGGCCACACCGATCCCCCGTACGCTGGCCATCACTGCGTTTGGCGATATGGATGTTTCTACGTTGTCAGAGCGGCCGAAGGGGCGTATTCCAATTTCCACCTATTGGGTGAAGCACGAACTGATGGATCGGGTACTTGGTTTTATTTCCCGCGAGGTAGATCAGGGACGGCAGGCTTATCTGATTTGCCCGTTGATTGAAGAGTCGGAGAAGCTGGACGTACAGAATGCCATCGATTTGCATATTCAAATGCAACAGGCTTTTCCACATTACCGCGTTGGGCTATTACATGGACGAATGACTCCCGCAGAAAAGGAAGAAGTTATGCGTTCTTTCTATGCGAATGAGGTTCAGTTGCTCGTTTCAACGACGGTTGTGGAGGTGGGGGTAGACGTCCCAAATGCGACGCTAATGATCATTATGGATGCGGATCGTTTTGGATTATCCCAGTTACATCAATTACGTGGACGAGTCGGACGGGGAGCACATGCCTCGTATTGTGTACTGATCGCTGATCCTAAGTCGGAGGTTGGTCAGGAGCGGATGAAGGTTATGACCGATACGGACGATGGTTTTGAGGTTGCTAGACGCGATCTGGATTTGAGAGGGCCAGGTGACTTTTTTGGCACCAAGCAGAGTGGGCTACCCGAGTTTCGTTTAGCAGATATGGTAGCGGATTTTGAGGTGCTGGAAAAGGCGCGTGAGGATGCAACTGATCTGATCAAGGATGCGTCCTTTTGGACATCTCCGCAGTATGAAGCACTGCGCGGTTATTTGCAAAAAGAACAGATTTTCCAGGGGGATCTCATCGACTAATCCACCATGAATCATGAGGTTGTTCTAAACGTTTTAAACAGATAGGCACAATAGACAGGCTGGCCGTCATATATTTGGGAATGACCGAATGATATGGGAGGTGTGGCAACATTGAGCTATCAGCAATATGGAATCAGTCCGCAACTGGTGGAGCGGATTAAGTTGAAAATGAAGAATCGTGCGCTCAAGGAGCGGGTTAAGCAGCAGATTGAAGGGGTGACTAAAGCGGACCTGCAAAATAAAGCTAAGGTGCGTCATCTTGTGAAGTCCACTTCTGCTATTTTAAACGAGCGTTTGACAGCTGCGCAGGAGGAGCAATTGACCGCCTTCGTATTGGCACAAAAAATTGATCCGTCCAATACATTCCATCTAATCAAGCTGTGGGGAATGTTCCGTTGATTGCTATTTGAAGAGGTGCTTCAAAGCGCTCTCCATGTTTTTTTTGTGAAGCGCAGATAAAAAAAGGATTGCCTGATATCAGGCGATCCTTTTTGGTTTGTATTAGTTCATTCCCCGGGCAATAGCTAGTGTGTGCTTATCATGAGACTTTCATTTGTAATGACCGCCAATTTTAATAGACCGTTCCATGGCCTGCCCGGCATCTGTTAACGACGATGCGCGCATGATGATGGACTGACCGTACCGATCCTTTAAAGTGTCCGTCACCTTTTCCAAAGCACGGGATCGCTCCTGATCCTCAAAAAAATCCAGCTGATACAGTTGATCATCCACCAATCCGCTTAAAGTAACCCCTGCGCGCTTCACGGGCATATGATTCCAAAAAGCATAAAAGATTTTTTTAACGGTTTCATATACCTTTTGGGTATGGTTTGTAGGATCGGGTATCTTCATTTGTCGGGAAAATCCGGTTGGTGCCTCGTAGGGACTGCATATACAATGAACAGTCACAACCGAGCCCATATATCCTTTGCGGCGAGCGTCCCGACACACCTCCTCTGTTAGTTCAAGCAGGATGGTTTCCACTTCCGCGGGCTGGAGATAGTCGCGGGGAAGAGTCATCATATGACCGATGGATTTGGGAGGTGTATTAAATGTTTCCGGCTTGACCGGGCTGTGATCGATCCCGTTAGCAGTTCGCCATATCACCTCTGCCTGAATATCGGACTGCTTGCCGAAATGAGACCGGAATCTGTCTTGTAGCCGGGGTAAGGGAGTACGTGCGATATCTCCAATGGTGTGTAGTCCAAGCTTCTCCAAATGCCGTTCCATGCGCGAACCGATGCCGAACATAAGGCGTACTGGCTGAGGCCACAGCAATGCTGCAATATCGGATGTAGGCAACAAGAAAATGCCACTGTCATTTTTTTTAGCCCATATATCTGTTGCGGTTTTAGCCAGCATTTTGTTGGAGCCGATGCCAATTCGAATCCATACTCCTGTTTGTGCCAGTACCTTTTGCTGAATTTCACTTGCAATACTCACCGGATCCCCGAACAGGGAGAGGCTTCCGCTCATATCCAGAAACTGTTCATCAATGCTGAAAACCTCAACCAAATCCGTATATTCATTATAGATTTCTGTTATTTTTAATGAGACATCGATATAATGCTGCATACGTGGGCGTACAATGATAAGGTCAGGACATTTTTTCACCGCTTCTCCCAGACGTTCTGCTGTAGATATACCGTATTTTTTTGCCAGCGGACACGCAGCTAAAATAATGCCTGAACGAAGTGCAGGGTCACCGGCCACAACGAGTGGCTTATGTTGGTATTTGGGATCATCTGCTTTTTCAATGCTGGTATAAAAACTTTGGCAGTCCGATAAGAATATGGTTCTATTTCTGCGTTCCTTCAAAAATCCGACCTCCTCTCCTGATATGTGTGGATCATCCTTCCAAAATATTCTTGAATGTATACTCTTATAGTAGTATTATATACAGAACAAGTGTTCCTAATACAAATGTATTTTTTGGAACGTTACAGTTTACGTAAAACCTAACATGGCGTATCATAATATCTTGAGCAAAAACAAGTGGAAATGAATGCATATTGAGGGGAGAAACCATTTTTATGAACCCAAAACGTCGACCATCATCTCAAAAACGCAGTAGGTGGCGTATTTTTGGCAGAGTTTTGCTTATTAATATCAAGTGGTTCTCGTTTGCGGGTGTACTTGGAGTGCTGTTTGCTGGAGGTCTTATATCCGGTTATGTAGCGGCACTGGTTCATGATGAACCTGTACGATCACGTCAGTTGATATATGAAAAGGTAAATGAGAACGCTCTGACCAGCTTTGTATTTTTTAATGACCAGGTAACTCCGGTTGGAAGAATGCGCATGGAGGAGGATCGACAGCTCGTTGATCTGAAGGATGTTCCTCAGTCTATTGTGGACGCCCTCATTTCAACGGAAGACAGCCAATTTTATGAGCATAGTGGTGTGGATTTAAAGGGAACAGCTCGTGCCGTTAAGCAGAAGCTTTTGAATGAAAACCGCCAAACAGGCGGCAGCACACTGACGCAGCAGGTAGCCCGAAGGGTTTTTCTTAGTCTGGATAAGACGGACAGTCGCAAGGTGAAGGAAATGCTGCTGGCACTGCGTATGGAGCGGTTTATGGGCAAGGATAAAATATTAACGGCTTACTTAAACAAAATGCCTTTTGGTAATGGTTCCGCTGGTTACAATTTATATGGAATCAAGTCTGCTTCGTTAGGGATTTTCAATGTAAGTGATCTACATAAGCTTCATATTGCTCAGGCGGCTTATTTGGCAGGTCTCCCGCAACTGCCATCTGTTTATTCCGCTTTTGATGGTAAAGGGAACTTTGATGAAGAAGGCTTCAATAAAGCGATGGAGCGCCAACGTGTCGTGTTGGGAAGAATGCTGGCAACAGGTAAACTTACGCTATCCGAATATAACGAGGCGCTTCAATTTGATGTGAAAGCCACTCTTGCGCCACATCGCGAAAAAAGTTATAACACATTTCCTTATTTGATGCTGGAGACAGAGCGGGAGGCCGCCCAATTGTTAGCGCTCCAGCAAAATCCCGATATCACGGCAGCCGAGATTTCCAAGCCTGAGCATGCCGAGCTTCTTCAAAATACGCGAGAAGAGTTGCAACGGTCCGGATATCGAATTTATACAACGATAAATAAGAAAATTTATAACAATATGCGGCAGATTGCAGCCAATCCACAAAATTTTTCTCCATACAGCAAGAAGAAGGGATTAGAGCAGATTGCAGCAATCATGATTGATCATAAAACAGGGGCTATACTCGGTATGATCGAGGGCAGGGATTTTAATACCGAGCAAATGAACTATGCAACTCAAATGACACGTCAGCCCGGTTCTGCCATGAAGCCTATTGCTGCTTATTTACCTGCTTTGGAAAAGGGCTACACTCAGCCAGCCGGTCTTATTGATGATTCACAAATCATATTGAAAGACGGGCGTAAAGGCTATCATATTCCTAAAAATTATAACAGACGGTACGAGGGGCTTATGACAGCCCGTGAAGCACTCAATCGGTCAATCAACATCCCTGCGCTGAGGCTGTTCTTATATGAAGTTAAAATTCCAAACGCTTGGAATTTTGTGCGTTCTCTTGGAATTACGACGATTCAGCCGCAGGATGAACATGCTCAGACAGGGGTTTTGGGTGGACTAAGCAAAGGGGTATCCGTGGAGGAACTGACCGCAGCATATGGAACGATTCCCAATATGGGTGTATATAATGCACCTCATCTGATCAGCAAAATTACGGATGCCAACGGGAAGATCGTGTATGAATTTAAACCACAGACGAAGCGTGTATATTCGCAGCAAACCGCATTTTTGATGACGGATATGCTCAAAACGGTTATATCAGATCCGAGGGGAACTGGTAAACGCCTGCAAAATGCTTTTAAAAGCTACGGTGCCATTGATATCGCCGGTAAAACCGGTACGACACAAAACTTTGGTGATGTGTGGTTTATGGGGTACACACCTGACGTTACACTAGGCGTCTGGGCTGGTTACCGTCAACAGGTTAATACATTATCTCAAGAAGGCCATTCCAGAGCACAGTCAGTGTGGGCACTGATCATGAATGAGGCGGTCAAGGACCAGCCTGAGCTTTTTAAGAATAAGCATTTTATACGGCCGGAAGGTGTTGTAAGAGTTACGGTTTCTAGCCTTACAGGTAAGCTGCCAGGGCATTATTCCCGCCAATCGGGTCAACTCGTGACTGACTGGTTTAATCAAAAGTATGTGCCTACCGAAGTTGGAAGAGAACAGCTTCCGCGTTCTGCTAGACCAGTGGCCCCTTCCAAACCAGATATCAAAGAAAAAGAAGTCCCAGAGGTTGAGGTACCTGCAATAGATCAAGAGAAAATTCCAGCAGAGGAAACGGATCCTGCTGTTCCTGATGCAGACACAGAGATAAATATGCCTAATGAGAATAACGATGTACCATCAACAGATACTTCGCAACCTTCTGTTGAAAACGAACAGGGGACTCCTTCTGAATCGGAAAGCCAGAGTGAGACTCCAAAAACCCAATCTGATGAAGTTATTTATCCAGAAATAATATCTGATCAACCCAAAAACTAAACGACAGGAACGGTTTAGTTTAAAATGCCGTTCCCGACAATGTCTACAGTGACCTGCGGATGAAAACGGACATTGGGGTATTCTTTATTCCAATCCACACTTTTCCATACTGCTGGATGATGGGCGATCAACTGTCTGCCTACGCCAAAGGCATCACATCCATTTTTCTGAAGTGTACGGATAATTTGTTCCGCATCCTGGGTCATGATTTCGGAAAGCTGACGGTTCAGACGCTGTACGTTAGCTTTATCTTGAAGATGGTTTCGTGCATATTCAACAATATTGATTGGCAATTTCAGGTTAAGATCCACATCAATTTGTCCATCGCGCTGAACTTTCACTTTAAGGCTACGTTTGAGATTCTGAATGTTAGCCTGATACGTAATAAAGTTTTGCACATCACCGACAGGTCCTGGATGTATCCTTTTTACAAAGCGAGCTGTATTTTTCCACTTTCCAGTCATCAGGACATATAAAACACCTTGCTCACTACTTAGGCTTCCTGTGAACTTTTGTCCGTGAAATAAGGCAATTCCACGTGCTGTAATATCTTCTCCTTCTTTGGAAAGATAGGGAAGCACAAAATCTTGACCCGGATCTAGCATTGGGGGGAGCAGGGTCTCCAGTGTCATTTCCGGGAACATACACATTTCCTCAAGGCTTCTGATTTTTTTGGTTATAAATTCGCCAATCAAGAGGCTACCTATGCTTTTTTGATCTATTATTTCTCCAGCTAATCCATCTACAATAGCTACCTTGACATGGGAAGTCGGATGGTCAGGCTCACGATACAGCACATCCAGATAGGGATATAGATCTTTTCGGGCCAAGCTTGTACCGTACAAAATAACTCCGTATTTGAAAAAGCGGATATCCCCGGTTACTTTGGCCCGGATTTTGTCTGTACTTTGCCGAACGGAATAGCCGGTGCCTGAATGAATTTCATTGGTGCTTTTACCTTGAGTGTTTTGAGAATCGTCTACTACTTCTAGCGTTTGCAACAACACGCCTTCAGGAGTGAGATCATAAGCCGATGCATTTGCCAATCGGGCATCCTTCAAACTGTCCTGATCCCAGCAGCCTGTTATAAAAATGAGTAGAGTCAGCATTCCAAGCGCTCTGCTCTTTTTTTTCATGTTTCAGGTCCCTCCTTTTTTTTGAAGAGATAGGATAGGATCAGCAGCAGAAAAGGGAGTACAATTAGGAAAATATAAGCAGAATTATTGGCTATGGAACCAATAAGCTCGAAATCTTCTCTTCGTTGAGGCAAATAGGCAATACAACATGAGGCGAGCACAACAAAGGGAACCGCTTTTTTGTGACTTTTCTGCTTGAATAGATAGCTTATTCCGTAAGACGCCGCATAATAATAACCACTTATAGCGCCAAAGATCGAAATGAGCCAAATCGGCAGAAAAATAAAATCGACCCGATCCATCGTTCCCAGCGGAATGGACCTGAGCAAATAAATGACTGGCTCCGGCATTAATTCAAGCTGTTGGGGGCTGAATACGGTTGTACAGGTAAATACGGTAAAACAATACAATAGTACCACGATCGCGTTAGCTGCCAGGATTGACTTGAGCTTGCCTATACTTTTTCCCTCAACCATGGGAAAGACGACAAGAATGAACTCAAAACCAAACATTGCTAGGAGCGTTTCTTTTGAACCGGCAATAATACGGGGCCATCCCGCCTCAGTCAGAGGTAGCAGATAAAGTGGGTTGGACTGCTTTATACCATAGCTAATTAACAGTATCATGGGCAAAATCAGAAATGAGATTAAAACAAGTACTCGGGCAATCGTTCTTAAATTTTCGCGAACCAGGTATATACTGCTAAACAAAAACAGGGCGAGTATAGCCCAACGGGGAGTATATTGCAGCATCCAGCGGTTAATGACGTCATAAGCGTTCACAAGAACCGAGGTACCCATGAGCAGATAGTAAGCAATGTAAGCCACAGTCAATCCTTTTCCAATCCAGGAACCAGTAATCTGGGTTAATATTTGATAAATCGAAGACGAGGGAAAACGTCTTAGCAGGAGCCAGCACATTAAAATAATGAGTTGAATCAGAAGGCCGCCAATAATGACAGATATCCAACCTCCTCCTTTAGCTGAAAGGTGCATCTGGTAAGGAAGTGACAAAATGTCTACGCCAATCTCAAACTTGATAATGAGAAAAAACAGTTGACCCGATGCAATGGTACTTTCTTTATTCACGTCGTTTCCAGCTCCTAGAGTCGTTCTGCTGCTTCAATTTTTGGGCTTGGGAATCATATGGTCGCTGATGGAATGTCCAAATCGGAAAGCGGATAAAAACATCTTTCATATCACCGAGCCGGAATGGTGCAAGAGGAGCAAAATAGGGCGTACCAAAGGTCTCCAGCTTGCAAAGGTGGATGGTAAGAAAAAGTAAACCGAAAGCAATGCCAATGTATCCAAACAAGGCTGCAGCAATCATCATCGGAAAACGAAGGATACGAACCGCTGAGCTCATTTCATGAGAAGGCACTAAAAAAGAAGAAATGGCTGTTAACGAGACGACGATGATCATCGTATATGACACGAGACCTGCCCGAACGATAGCATCTCCGATGACGAGACCGCCAACGATTCCAATAGTTTGACCAACCCGACTGGGTAGACGAACCCCAGCTTCGCGCAGTACCTCAAAGATCAATTCAAGTAGCATAGCCTCCACAATCGCTGGAAATGGAACGTTTTCCAGTGATTTTTTGATGGTATGCGCCAGCTCTAATGGCAAAATAGCTGAATGAAAAGCAATGGTCGCAATGTAAACGGCAGGCAGCGTAAAAGCGATCAAAAAGCTCATCATTCGAATCGTTCTTAGAAATGAACTAATAATCCAACGACCGTGATAATCATCTGGGCTTTGGTAAAATGCAAAAAAAGAAACGGGAGCTATTAAAGCAGTAGGGCTGCCTTCGGCCAAGATCGCTATTCGTCCCTCCATTAGATTGGCGGTCACACGATCCGGTCGTTCCGTGCTGAGCTGTTGAGGGAAGAGGGAAAAAGGGTTGTCCTCAATAAACTCTTGAATAAAACCGGGGGGAAGCACCATATCGGAGGAGATCGCTTTAATTCTCGTTTTCACTGCTTCCACTAGCTCAGGATTAGCCAAGTCTTGAACATAGACAATAGCGATTTTAGTCCGGGTTTTAGATCCCACATAAAAGTAGCGTACAACCAGTGACGGTGTGACAATTTGTTTGCGAATCAGATTCAGATTAATGGATAACTGCTCAATGAATCCATTGTGCGGTCCGCGAATAACCCCTTCGTTTTCTGGTTCGTCCGTACTGCGAGCATACGTTTTTTCGGAAGAAAGGATAAAAAATTCCTCCGCTCCATTTATCATAAAAATGCAATATCCCTGAATAAGCGAATCAGCAGCATTTTGAAGGTCGGTGTCTTTTTGACTGCTCAAGGTGGTGAACATTTGATGAGAGACTGAATCGATTTTCTCATATAAGGCACTCAGGATATGAGTTTGAACCATCTCCTGATCTACGAGCGAATCCATATAGAGCAGCATACCGTCTTTGCCGTCAACGGAAATCGCCTGCTTTTTTAAATCATCCGTGTAAAAAAGTGCTTGCTCAATAAAGGAAACATTCCTACTTAATTCACCGGAAGCTGCGTCATGTCCAGCCAAGAGAGCACCTCCTTTTTGGATGAGATAGGCATAATGTGTGTCAAATGGATTGAGTTTATCCATGATCTGGTGACTTATCCATTCTCGAATCAACTTCACTTCACGTAACGCAATAGTTTTATACTAGAATTTAGGTTGATAAATGGGAGGTGGGTTGGTTGTTTTGCAGGGATTGAAGATTAATCGTGCAAGAACTAGAGACGAGATTACAAGGGGGCTTAATCTTGAGTGGGGTCAATTCCCAGATAATGTCCCAATTTCCGTCGGACCTCGCTGCGAGCAAAGGATGAAAGCATGAAAAATCGCCTTTGATAGCCGCGACACACATACAAAACCTCTATGCCTTCATGATTTCGGATTTCGCTGTAAATTTTAACCCCTAGTGTTTTCATTTGCGCCTTTGTCTCTGCTAATTGAACAGCTACGCGCTGTTGTACTCCAGTCAGGCTACGAACATACAAATCGGGCATTTTTAGAGGAGAGGTATTTATAATATGAATGTCTCGTTCCAGCACATCCAGCACAAGAGTTAGAAGTACACAGATCTTGATCAGCCCTGCGTCTTCTTCAGAAGGCAAAGGAGCTTTATTCTTGTGGTTTAGTGTCTTTTGGTTTGGCATAAAAATCTCCTTTACTCCGAGTAAGAATACAATATATAATCAGTATATAGAACGTATGTTCTGTTTATACCTCCCTCATCATAGGAATTTTTCCATTACTAAAGCAATCATCAATTATTGGAAAAGTGGTAGGGAGCGATATCCTATGTGCCATTGTGTAAAGAATTCATGCGTTTATCGCCAATGACAGTCAAACAGAGTTCATGTTAAGCTATTGGATAAAAACTTACATAAAAGGAGAGATCGTTCTGGCTGCGGTCAGCCTTTACTATTTAACTTAAGAAAGTGGAGAAAGAAGGTATACATATTGTCACGTTCGTTATATGCAGCTTTATTATTGTTGAGCCTCATTTGGGGCGGTTCGTTTATGTTTATCAAGGTGTTGTTGCTACATCAAGTAGGGCCGTGGACGATTGTATTTCTCAGATCCAGCTTTGGATTTATTTTTATCGTCTTATTAATGCTACTTATGCGCAGGCCGTTTGAAATCAAAAGCATTCCGTGGAAATCGGTTGTTCTGGTAGCTTTGGTCAACATGGTTTTGCCATGGACACTGATCGGTTTTAGCGAGACCAGAATAGCTAGCAGCATGGCTTCTGTATTGAATGCCACCACGCCAATATGGACCATGTTGGTGGGGCTTGTTTTTTTCGGGGCTATTTTTCATCGAATGCAGTGGTTAGGAATGGGTCTCGCTTTTGTAGGAATCATTATTTTATTGGGTATTAATCCTGCATCTATTATTTCTGTTGATCCTGTGGGTTTTGGATGTATGCTGCTTGCGACTCTCTGCTACGGATTTGGAACACAGCTCTCCAAACGTTTTCTCTCCAATCTTTCCATGTATCAGGCTACTTTTTCGACACTGTTTGGTGCTGCGGTAGGGGGTGGCATTATGATGGCAATTGTGGAGAGACCTGATTTGTCGATTGTTTCTGACCCAGGTGTATTGGGTTCTCTTATAGGACTGGGAGTTTTGGGATCAGGAGTAGCATATATTTTGTTCAACTACATGATTTTGCGGGGGAGTGCGGAATTTGCTTCTTCGGTGACGTATTTTGTACCAGTAAGTGCCATTGTATGGGGCTTTTTGCTCCTGAATGAACATATCGGCTGGAACGTTCTGACCGGGCTGGTCCTTATACTTGGAGGCGTGTTTATGGCCAACCAGCGTAGAACCGCCAAATTAAGTGAATAATAATCTAAACAGAAATAAAATACGCTTTGGTTATTATATTAAATGTGCATTCGCCAAACCTTCGGTATAATGCGTTAATTCGCACATACAATAAAGCATGCTCACACATAAAATAAAATATGGTGCAGCAAAAAAGCAAGCTGTTTAGCAGGTGACAAGGTGTGGTATAATAAATTATAGAATTATATGCACCACAGAAATGTCGGAGTTTTATTCCACAAAAGAAAGGATCAGGATACCATGTGTCCCCGAAGGATACTTCCCCAAAGGACGATTTGGAAACGATTTGATCTGTCTTATACTTAGCTTTTCCGCGGAGTAACGTCAAGTTGCGAAAGCCAACTCTGCGGAAGAGGGGATTGTACATGCGAAGGACCAAGTCCTCCAGGCACATCTTACCCGGTAGCTTCCGTAAGAGTGGGTTCATCCACATCAAACTTACGAGAAACCGAGGGAGCCTGTATGAGGAAAACTTACGAATCTATCGTGAACAATGGAGCACTGAGACAGATTGCTGTCATGTTGCTCGGAACATGCATTTTAGCTTTTACGTACTATCACATTAATGCTCAAAATCATTTGTCAGAAGGCGGATTTGCAGGCTTGGCCCTGCTGGGACATTACGCGTTTGGCATATCTCCAGCATGGAGTATGTTGCTGCTTGATATTCCCGTCATATTGCTGGCATGGGTACTGAAGGGCAGAAGATTTATGCTGCTTGCGTTAATCGGAGCCGTCGCTTTTTCACTGTTTTATGCAGGATTTGAGAAGTATTCGACTCTGGTTATAGATCTACATGGAAATCTGCTGATAGCTGCTCTACTTTGTGGGGTGCTTACAGGTTTGGGAGCCGGAATCGTACTGCGATTCGGTGGAGCAACCGGGGGCGATGATATCTTATCTCTGCTGATCAGTGAGTGGCGCGGGTGGAAAATCGGCAACGTGTTTATTGTCAGTGACATCATCGTACTGGGATTATCATTGTTGTATCTGCCTATGAAGGAAACAATGTTTACAATACTGGCTGTGTGGCTTGCCGGAAAAATAATTACATGGACGACCACGTTCCAACTGCACCGACCTGTGAAAAAGGTACTGCCAGCGGCTATTCCCGCTAAAAAGGTGGTTGCCAAAACAGTGCCGGTCGTCCACAGCCTTCGTCAATAAGGAAAGGGTGTTACGTCAGGAGAGAAATCTTCTTACGTAACACCCTTTCGCTGTATTCAGCTTCTATCAGGAAGGCTTTAAAGTTGAATGAATGCGTCCATTCCGGTCATGAATAATTGCAGAAATCTGTTGGCGTTCTACAAAACTTTGAGCTTCGTCAATCGCCTCATTTTTGTGTTTAAAGGTTGAAATGGACTGATTGTGTCCCTCTTCTTTGATTGCCCAGTGATCCTCGTGCGGCACCACATGAATGGGTTCCTTTGCATCGGAAGAAGCGGAATGATGGTTGTGCAGATTTTCGCTTGAATGCTGTTTTTCATGTTTTGTCGGTTTCTTATCTTGCTCGGCTGGATGATTATCGTTCCATTCCTCGGCTTGGGAAGTAGCAATCGCAATCGAGCGCCCTTCTTCATAGCCGTCACGGAGTAGGGCGTTAGCAATATCGACGGCTTTTTCTCGCACACGAGGCTCTAGGTTTTTCATGGACGGAGGGTAATCATGTTTGTTCCAAGGCATAGTTGCACACTCCTTATAACAGATGATGTATTATGTATTACCCGTTGTCTGCTTAAACAAACGGAAATCAAAGAAATGAATATATTGTAAAATGTATCTTGAGAAAAAGCGTATAATGGTGTGCAGAATACCAGAAAAAGGAGTGAAGCATTTGCTTGCCTGGGGTTTTGTTTTTTTGCTGACTATCATCATTCATACTACAGATAGCTTGTCCTATGCTCTTCGGCTTGGTGGCTTGCGAGCGCGTCGGATTGGATTGGCGTTAACCGTTGCGGGAATGCTGCTGTTGGTATCACGCACCTCTAACATGGCGCAGGGGCCTTTACTCGGAGGGATGGTCGATCAGGCTAAAGCTGCAGCACAAGTGGGCGGAACGGATATTAGACTGGAACTATATATGCATGGGGTACTGCTGGCAACAACCGTTGGAACCGTGCTTGCTATATTACTGTATCCAACAGTGGTACGCATGTCAGCCAGATGGATTGTGCATTTGGAGCATACCGGATCTATTCCGGCTTTGATGCGTCATTTAATGCTGCGAAGTCGCTGGAAACATGCAGGCTACTACATAAAGCGCCCCACCTGGTCAATGCTTACTTCACTGATTAGCGGAGCGATACCCAAGCGTCTAATTATTCTGAATATAGCTGTCACTGCGATTTATACAACAGGAGTAGTATCCGCTTTATATGCATCATTTCTGTGGCCTGCTCAAGGTACAGCAATGTCAATGTCGTCAGGTCTAATCAATGGCGTCGCAACGGTATTACTGACCTTGTTAATTGATCCAAGATTGGCGGTTCTGTCGGAGAAAACACTACGAGGGGAGCTACCCTTAACTCGGATGAACAGCATGTACGGCTGGATGATCATCTCGCGCTTGGCAGGTACTTTATTAGCCCAGCTATTGCTAGTACCGCTAGCAATTTGGCTTGGATGGGTAATGAGTTAAATGGCTAGCTTACGTAATGATGTGCTGCCACATCCCAAAAAAGGCTGGCCCGTGATCATCTATTAAAGATAGATGATCACGGGCCAGCCCCAATGATTCTATGGCTATTTACTGTTCAAATAATGACTTATATGCTCCGTATCCTTCACGTTCCAAGTCTTCTTGAGGCACAAAACGGAGCGCGGCGGAATTTATGCAATAACGCAAACCATCTGGACCAGGACCATCATCGAATACATGCCCTAAATGGGAGTCAGCTTCACGACTTCGCACCTCGGTACGGATCATAAAATGGCTGAGATCAGTTTTTTCTTTGACATTGTAGCTGCGCAATGGACGGGTAAAGCTGGGCCAACCGCAACCTGCGTCAAATTTGTCCAATGAACTGAACAAAGGCTCTCCTGATACGATATCCACGTAAATACCTTCACCCTCATGATCCCAAAACTCATTTTGAAAAGGGCGCTCGGTCGCGTTTTTTTGTGTTACTTCGTATTGAATAGGCGTCAGCCGATCTTTAAGATCGGATTTATCAATCTTGCCGGACCAATTTTGCTCGATAAAATCTTCACGTCCCGAACCTTTGCGGTAGCGCTTATAATGAGCGGGGTTCTTCTTATGATAGTCCTGATGATATTCTTCTGCTTCATAAAAAGTGGCCGCAGGCAGGATCGGTGTAGCAATGGGCTTGTCGAAGCGGCCACTTTGAGCCAAAGCTTCTTTAGAAGCTTCTGCCTTGATTCGCTGCTCTTCATTATGATAGAAAATAGCCGTTTGGTAAGACGAACCTCTATCGTGAAACTGTCCACCTTCATCCGTCGGGTCAATCTGCTGCCAGAATAGCTCCAACAGTTTTTCATACGGGAAAACTTGCGGATCAAATGTAATCTGTACGGCTTCCACATGCCCCGTTGTTTCAGAACACACCTCTTCATAGGTTGGATTTTCGGTATGTCCCCCTGTGTATCCAGATCTAACCTTCAAAATACCGGGTAATTCCTCAAAAGGGGAAACCATGCACCAGAAACAGCCACCTGCAAAAGTTGCTTTTTCTACTGTGTGTGGATTGTTGGTGCTCATATTTGTCACTCCAATCTGAGAATATTTAATTAGTTGTTATTTAAATAGCTTACAATTAAATTATATACGAGATTTTTGCAAAATCCAACGAAACGTCAGAAACCAAACAGCAGTGTAACTGGCTCTGTCCTCAAAAATCGCAACGAAACATCCTACAGAGACGGTGGCAAACTATCGCATTATATTCTATTGGCGCGTTGAAGCCTTTTTCGGTAGAGTATAAAGCCGCCGCCCACCAGTGCAGTATATAGCACCAAAATGAGCAAACCGGTGATTGGATGTTCTGCAAAGGTGCCGCCTGCATAAGCATACACCGCAATTGCGGGAAGCTTGCCAATAGCTGTACCTAGGATAAAACTCCAGAACGGAAACTCTGCTACTCCAGCGTATACATTTACCGCTGCCTGGGGGATGACCGGAATCAGGCGAGCCAGCAGCACAGCAGCAAAAGGCTCTTTCTCCATGACCCGATTGAAGCGCTCCAATGCGGGAACCCGCTCCAAATAGGCACGTCCTTTGTCACGGAACAGGGTACGTACGGCACTATAAACGACCAGCGCAGCCAAGGTAGTGCCCAGCCAGCAGATCAGAGCACCTTGCCAGGGGCCTGCGGCATAAGCAATAGAAGCGATAATCAGCTTGTACGGCACAAACGGTATTAACGCGAATAAAAATGCGAGCAGTAGCAGAACTGGAAAGGAGGTTTGCTTGTCCGCCCAGGCGAGCCAATCATACCTGTAGATAAACGCGATGCAAAGCAGCGAAACATAAGCCGCGACGAGTAGCCATTTTTTCATTTACATACCTCTTTCAATATCCCTGTTCGGCTTATCGCTTATACAGAAAAAAATAGGGTTCACATTCCCAATAATGTGTGCTATACTGCCACTAATAGAATAGTTCCCAAAGGGGAGTAGCTCAACGAGTAAAGTCGTCATTACGGGATTTTTAATCCCCGGCTTTATTGGCAACGTAATGTTGTAAGCGAGACCTTTGCCAGGATTTTAGGAATCCGGGTAAATGGTCTTTTTTTGATGCCAAATTTGGGTCAAGCGCCGTTTCCGGATTCCGTGAAATGGCGCTTTTTTAGTATAAAGCGCTGAACTATGTACAGTATAACAAATAAATAAAAAAGGTGGGAGAAACGTATGGATTTTTTGTCAATTGAGTTTTTAACCGCATTAGTATCCATCATTATCATTGATCTGGTGCTAGCTGGTGACAATGCCATCGTAATCGGTTTGGCGGCTCGCAATGTTGATAAGGCCAATCAAAAGAAGGTCATTATTTGGGGGACGGTCGGAGCGGTCATCATTCGTGTGATTGCTACAGTGCTGGTCACGTATTTATTGCAAATTTATGGATTGCGTTTGATTGGGGGACTCGCACTTATCTATATTGCCTATAAGCTGCTGGTCGAAGAGAAAAAACATGAAATTTCAGCTACGAATCAAATGTGGGCAGCGATCCGCACGATTATAATCGCGGATACGATGATGGGCCTCGACAATGTACTTGCTGTTGCGGGAGCAGCTCATGGAAACATGCTGCTTGTTATACTGGGTCTGGCAATCTCCGTTCCAATCATGGTGTGGGGAAGTACGATTATCTTGAAGCTGACTGAACGTTACCCAGTAGTTATTACGATTGGTGCTGCTGTACTGGCTTATACTGCCGCGAAAATGGTGGTGGCGGAACCGCTGATTGCACACTGGTTTATGAACGGGGTCGTTAAATACGGCTTTGAGGTTCTGGTTGTGGTTCTGGTTGTAGCCATTGGGATGCGTGTTAAAAAAATTAAAAGTGAAAAAACAAGAAAGCAAGCGCAGCACGCCTAAGCTAACTTACAATAAGTAAACTTAGCTGAAGCTGAGCGTTCATGCCGTAGAGGCTGTTCTGTTAGGTCCAACTGGACCCGGAGCAGTCTCTTTTCTTTGCTTGTCAGCAGACTTCCATGTAAACTAGACAACAGATGAATGAGTGATTAAAGGTGGGAGCGAAATGGACAAGCAAACGAAGACAAGAGTAGCTATTGCAGGACTGGGTGGTATTGCTCGAAAAGTATACTTACCGTTACTGGCAGCACACCAAGGTATAGACATTGTAGGTGTCATGAACCGTTCACAGGAGCCGGTGAGTTCCATTATGGAGCAATATAGGTTGCCAAGAGGAACGACTGATGTGAAGGAGATGCTAGCATGGGAACCGGAAGCTGTATTTATACATGCCGCGACCGAAGCTCATTTTGATCTAGTTATGGCGTGTATTGAAAAAGGGATTGCTGTGTATGTGGATAAACCGTTGTCCTATGATGTTCGTCAGAATCTGGAAATGACCGCTTTTGCGGAAGCGCAGGCCGTGCTGCTGGCGGTAGGCTTTAATCGACGTTTTGCCCCGCATTATGTAGCTGCTAAAGCATGGTTAGAGGAAGCAGGTGGATTCAGTCAATGTGCGGCCATTAAACACCGTACTGGATATGATCGAAGACCGGCGGCACAGACGGTTTATGATGATTTAATTCACATGCTTGATTTGCTTTTGTGGCTGGGTGGCGATGATTATGAGCTGCTGCATAGTAGTCTGAATACGACGAGTGATGGATATATGGATGCTGCGTTCGGGACCGTACGTTTGGGGAATGCTACCGGAAGCTACAGTATGAGTAGACAGGCAGGGGCTGACATAGAGAAGCTGGAGCTTCACGGGGCAGGACGGTCTGTTGAAGTAATAAATATGGAACAGGCTGTCTTTATGCAAAAAAATCATTCACCACTAACGCAAGCTTTTGGAAGCTGGGATACGATTTTGGAAAGACGAGGATTCACCGGAGTCGTGAATCATTTTCTGGAGCATATTCATCGTCCGGAGGAGTGTGCTGTACGGGCTGGAAAAGTATTGGAAAGCCATATGCTAGCTGACGAACTGATCAGCCGTTTGAGTGTTTAATATGGAACGTCCGAACGTGATATTAACAGTCCAGACAGACATCAAGAATTAGGTTGAAGGAGAAATGAATGAATGGAAGAAGATAACCGTGGTAAACAGCTAGAAGAAGCCATCATTGAGAATTATAAGCAAGAAGAAGATATGATGATCCTTGTATTTGCGCAATGGTGTATTAATCACGGGTTGGAGCCAGAGGAATTATATCGGGTAGCGTATCCGCATCAGGATAGCAACGAGCGTCTGCTACGAGTACGCAAGTTGACTGTATCGCGTGAAGAAGCTGGTGATATTCCGCTGGATACGGTATTAGGGGTACTGTCCATGTTCGGAAATGAGGACTTGGCGATGGTCGTATCTGAGGCGGCTGCCAGCCTTCCGTCGGAACGGAAATAGGGCTAGCCAGAATAAAGAATATACTGTTATCATTTATGGCATCATGGACTCACTGTATTTACTTAAGACATTGTTGATGAGGAGGGTAAGCTTACGATGGAAGATATACCTATGCCAAGTACCTGTAAAGGCTGTGAAAGAGATATCTCGATATCGGAAGAGCAGATTACCAGAATTCTAACCAACATGAGACCCAAAATGGAATGTGTAAACGATGAAGTGTACGAAGCCAGACTGTTGGCCTGCTCACAATGTGAAGAGTTGATGTCCGGGCATACATGTGGCATCAGCGGAAGTATTGTTCGTGTACGTGCTTTGGCGGCAGCTCAAAATTGTCCCAGTTATCATGGTTCACGCTGGATAGGAACAGCCTAAAAGATACAATGCTCTGGCTCGGCTGAACCTAGATTACGGGTTAAAGTAGTCAACCTTGGTCTGCCTTAATGGCAGGCTTTTTGGTTTGATTGGCCCTTTTCTTAACGATTGACAAAAAGTAGGCAATAAAATATATTAAACACGTGAAATGTTTTTATTTAATCATTAATATTTATATTAATGTTTGCTAGATGTGATGATGCGTAAAAATTAAGATCCAAAGAAGATCGGTGGTATGAGTAATATTTAGACCAAAATGAAAGCGCAAACATTCGTGCGGGTGTTCCAACAATCTTAATATTTTCGGGGAGGGTTTGTTGTGAAGGGTTCTATTGTTGTTAATACCGATTGGAAACAAGGCATTATTAATAAAAATATTTATGGGCAATTTGCTGAGCATCTTGGACGTTGCATTTATGAAGGTATATGGGTTGGAGAGGACTCACCGATTCCAAACACAGACGGAATTCGAAATGATGTGGTGGAAGCCCTGAAAAAGCTGAACATTCCTGTGCTGCGCTGGCCGGGAGGTTGTTTTGCCGATGAATACCATTGGAAAGATGGTATCGGACCAAAAGAAAACCGTAAGAGAATGGTAAATACGCATTGGGGCGGTGTGGTTGAAAATAATCATTTTGGCACACATGAGTTTTTTCAATTGTGCGAACTGTTAGATGCAGAGCCTTATATTTGTGGAAATGTCGGCAGTGGTACAGTTCAGGAAATGTCGGAATGGGTAGAGTACATGACCTTCGATGGAGAGTCCCCTATGGCTAGATGGCGTCAGGAAAACGGTCGTGAGAAACCATGGAAGCTCAAATATTTTGGAGTGGGTAACGAAAACTGGGGTTGTGGCGGTAACATGCGCCCAGAATATTATGCCGACCTGTATCGCCGCTATCAGACATATGTCCGTAACTTTGGCGAGAACCGCATATATCGCATCGCAGGTGGGGCGAATGTGGATGATTATCGTTGGACCGAAGTGTTGATGCGCGAAGCTGGGCATCTTATGGACGGTTTGAGCCTGCATAACTATACGATCCCGGGAAACTGGGAAGGGAAAAGGCAAGCAATCGGTTTTGATGAAGCGGAATGGTTCGAGACGATGAAAAAATCATTGCACATGGATGAATTGATTACTCGTCATTCAGCCATTATGGACCAATATGATCCTAACAAAAGGGTCGGACTGATCGTCGATGAATGGGGAACCTGGTTCCTGACTGAGCCGGGGACCAATCCGGGCTTCCTGTATCAGCAAAACACGATGCGCGATGCGCTGGTAGCTGGGCTTCACCTACACATTTTCCATAATCACCATGACCGAGTACAGATGACGAATATCGCTCAAATGGTCAATGTTTTACAGGCAATGATTCTGACCGAAGGCCCTGCTATGCTGTTGACGCCGACATACCATATATTTGAAATGTTTAAAGTGCATCAGGATGCGCAAGCACTGGCTGTTCATGTAAAGGTGGACGATTATGAATATGATGGGGATTCCATCCCACAAGTAAGCGTGTCCGCCTCCAAGGCGCAGGATGACAATATTCATATTAGCTTTTGCAACGTCCATCCGGGCAAGTCGGCAAACTTAAATTTGGAGCTAAGAGGACTGGAAGAGGTTAAAAAGATCAGCGGTGTTGTTCTTGCCAGTGACGATATGCAGGCACATAATACGTTTGATCAGCCAGAGCGTGTGAAAAAGGAAGCTTTCACATCCTATCAGCTGCAAGGTCAGCATTTGGATGTTACACTGCCACCAATGTCGGTAGTGATGCTGACAATTGCTCCGTAAAAAAGCTGGGTCGTAGTATGTAAGCAGTATCCACTATTATTGGTTATGACAAAGAGAGCGTTCAGGTGAACGCTCTCTTTTACCTACAGTTGCTCGCGGTGAATCACCCTGAATTCCTTGGGCGACATACCGAAGCGGGAACGAAATACACGGTGAAAATACGTGTAATTTGCAAATCCTGAAGATTCGGCGGCTTGTTCGAGTGACATGGGACTGAAAATGATTCGTTCTCTCGCCATGTTAAGCCTGATGTCCAGCGTGTACTGCATAATACTCGTATCGAATGTTTCCTTAAACAGATGTACTGCTCGGGATACGCTGATACCTACGTGTGAAGACACGTCATCTAGCTTGAAGTTAGAGGATGCATTTTCTTCAATATAATTTTTAATCTGATAAGCAAGATAGTTATGATGGGTAGCGATAGGATGATCGGATAGCATACGGTCAAACTCCAAACATAAAATGCGCATATAATAACTTGATATTTCCGGGTAAGGATTAGAAATACGTCGTTGCTCCATCACAAGCTGACGAAATAGGCCAAGCAGGGCTTCTGTGAGCTGAACCTTAATTCTGTTGGGGCGTTTATGATGGTTCCACCACTCATCTACCCAGGAACCACCGAAAAAAATGTGATAATCTCCACTTTCCACGACCAGATCTCCCATGGGATTTAACTCACTATGAATATCCAGTTCATAAGGCTCGGTAGGATTGAATAGCAGTAGGTCACCCGCCTCAATCCGTGTCATTTCACCGTTAATGCGGGCCTGGCAGCGTCCATCTGTTTGCAAACGGAATAAATAATTTTTAATCCCATCAGGCTGGTTCGAATAAAAGGGCTTTCGATGGAAGGAATAGCCTGCGGTAAGAACCTGACAAGGCTCGACGATAGACATGATGATGACTCCTTTGGGCATATGGCTGTTTCAAATATTGACCAGATTGTTCATGTTTTAATCATATTATTCATTTTAAACGAAACAGAAATAGAATACTATGTGAACTGTAAAGCTTACATGTTAGATGAGAAAGTACATGTTGGAGGCCAAGGAGTGTGACGACGTGGAACGAATGAAGGCCGGGATTATCGGATGCGGTACTATTAGCTCGGTATATCTTGAAAATCTCCAAAAGAGCCCACTTATTGAAGTGGTGGCCGTCGCTGATTTACTAGATGAGAGGGCCAAGGAGAGGGCCGATGAATTCAACATTGAAAACGTATACAAGGTGGATGAATTGCTTCGTCAGCCTGAGATTGAGCTTGTATTTAATCTGACCGTGCCTGGCAGCCATGCACTGACAGATGTGGCGATACTAGAGGCAGGTAAGCATGTGTACAGTGAAAAGCCTTTGGCGGTTTCTTTGGAGGACGGAAAACGCGTTCTGGATTTAGCCAAAGAAAGAAATCTGCGTGTCGGCTGTGCTCCTGATACTTTTCTTGGGGCGGCTATTCAGACCGCACGTCATGCCATACAGACTGGAATGATTGGTCAGCCAGTAGCCGCTACTGCCTTTTTAATGAGTAGAGGCCCTGAATGGTGGCATGAGAATCCGGAATTTTTCTATGCAGCTGGAGGAGGACCGATGTTTGACATGGGACCTTACTATTTGGCCTCGTTGATCCAAGTGCTGGGGCCGATCCGGCGAATTAGCGGCTCCGTAGGAATTCAGATTCCAGAACGTCATATACATTTCGGTCCCAAAAGCGGCACGCCATTACGGGTGCAAACACCAACGCACTTGGCCGGGACCATGGATTTTCATAACGGAGCCATCGCAACCTTGATTACCAGCTTTGATATTCAGGGAGCATCAGACCTGCCACGTATTGAAATTTACGGAACGGAAGGGACTTTGAACTTGCCGGACCCGAACTTTTTTTAACGGAGATGTCAAAATGCGCCGACCTGGCGAGGAAAACGCAGAGCTGTTAAAGCCCCTTTTTGAATGCGGGAAAAACGAACGTGGAATAGGCGCGGGCGAGATGGTGAGAGCCATACGCAGTGAAAAGAACCATCGTGCTAATGCTGAGCTGGCCTACCATGTGTTAGAAGCCATGCATGCTTTTCAGCGCTCATCATTGGAAGGCAATCACATTACGATGGAAAGCACGTTTAAGCCGGACGAGGATTTGTATTATGGAACAGATATAATGGAAAATTCATCCTAATTAAAGAGGTGAAGGGTAGTGGCTAAAGTAGGATTGCAATTGTACACAGTAAGGGAAGAGCTTGAACAGGATTTTGAAGGTACATTGCGCAAGGTAGCTGAGCTTGGCTATAAAGGGGTAGAATTTCATACCTTTTTCGGACGCAATGCCAAGGATGTCAGAGCGCTTTTGGATGAGCTAAATCTGGAAGTTGTCGGAACTCATATACAGTATTCTCGATTGTTGGATCATTTGGATGAGGAGATTGCATACCACAAAGAATTGGGCAATAAGTACCTAATCGTTCCTTATTTAACCGAAGAACAGCGACAGTGGGATGAAATTTTTGCTAATTTGAATCGTATTGGTGAAAAAGTGAAAGAACAGGGCTTGATACTGGCTTATCATAATCATGATTTTGAATTGACAGAAAAAATCAATGATCGCCCGGTATTCGATGCTTTATATGATGCGGTTTCCGATGATTTGTTACAGGTCGAAATGGATACTTGTTGGGTATACTATGGGGGCTATGATCCAGTGGAATACATCGGACGTTATAATGGACGCCTGCCTATCATTCACTTAAAGGATATGGCACGTGACGAGCAACAAAAAGCAGTGACTGTAGAGCTTGGCAAAGGCGAAGTGCAGCTTCAGGCCATTACAGACGCCGCTATTCAGGCAGGTGTGGATTGGGTCGTCGTGGAACAGGATTTCTGCTCAAACCCTCCAATCGAAAGCATTGAAACCAGCATTAAATGGCTCCAACAATACGCAGCTCAGGGAGGAAATATTCATGTCTAAAACACTCAAAATCGGGATTATTGGTTGTGGAGGCATTGCCAACGGCAAACACTTACCGAGTCTTGCCAAGCAGAAGCGTGCAGAAATCGTTGCATTCTGTGACATCATTCAGGAGCGAGCTGAAGAGGCAGCAGAAAAATTTGGAGTTGAAGGGTCGCAAGTTTATAGTGATTACCGCCAGTTGCTAGAAAATAAAGACATTGAAGTCGTACATGTGTGTACACCTAATGACTCGCACTCAGAAATTACCGTAGCGGCGCTTGAGGCAGGTAAGCATGTGCTGTGTGAAAAGCCGATGGCTAAAACTGCTGAGCAAGCACGGGAGATGCTCGATGCAGCCAACCGCACAGGTAAGAAGCTGTCTATTGCGTATCAAAACCGTTATCGTGATGACAGTTTGTATCTGAAACAATTGGTTGAGCAAGGAGAGCTTGGAGACATTTATCTGGGCAAAGCCATTGCTCTACGCCGTCGCGCGGTTCCGACTTGGGGAGTATTCTTGGATGAAGAGAAGCAGGGTGGTGGTCCTCTTATTGATATTGGCACGCATGCACTCGACCTGACACTCTGGCTGATGGATAATTACAAGCCTAAAAGTGTACTAGGTTCAACCTTCCATAAGCTAGGGGATCGTAAAGATGCGGCAAATGCCTTTGGGCCTTGGAATCCTGAGGAATTTAAGGTAGAGGACTCAGCTTTTGGTTTTATTACGATGCAAAATGGAGCTACGATTGTACTGGAATCCAGCTGGGCATTGAACGTTGTAGAGTTTGGCGAAGCGAAGACGCTGTTATGCGGAACCGAAGGCGGAGCCGATATGCAGGATGGATTGCGCATTAACGGGGAAAAGAACAGCCGCTTGTTTGATACGAAAATAGATCTGGATGCAGGCGGTGTTGCCTTTTACTCTGGAGAAACGGAAAATGAAGCAGACCGCGAAGCCCGTCTGTGGATCGAATCTATTCTGGACGACAAAGAACCTCTTGTGAAGCCGGAACAGGCACTGGTTGTTACTGAAATTTTGGAAGCTATCTATGAATCGGCCCGTACCGGGAAAGCTGTCTATTTTGACTAAGCCCGTAATTATCCCGAATAGACCATCATTATAATGAAAGCAGCTTTTTTCACATATGATATAGGGAGGGATTTCTTTTGAAACTTGGAGTATTTATGGTGTTGTTTGGCGGACGTTCGCTGGAGGAGGCGCTGGATTATGTGGCTTCTCAAGGATTGGATGCTGTAGAAATCGGTACAGGCGGCAACCCAGGAGATAAGCATTGTAAGCCGGATGAGTTGCTGGAGAATGATACAGCGCTCAAAAATTTTAAAAAGGCAGTAGAGTCCCGCGGACTAACGATTAGTGCGCTTAGCTGTCACGGCAATCCTCTTCATCCGCAAAAGCATTTGGCCCAAGCTGATCATGAAACGTTTCTTAAAACCGTTCGATTGGCAGAAAAGCTGGAAGTTCCAGTTGTGAACACTTTCTCTGGCTGTCCGGGTGATCATGAGGATGCGAAATATCCAAACTGGCCTGTGGCTCCGTGGCCTAATGATTTTCAGGAAGTGTTGAAGTGGCAATGGGAGAATAAAATTATTCCTTACTGGACTGAGACGGGAAAATTTGCAGCAGATCATCATGTTAAAATTGGGCTGGAGCTACACGGAGGCTTCTCCGTTCATACACCAGCGACCTTGCTTCGTTTGCGTGAAGCTGCGGGAGAGGTCATTGGTGCTAATCTGGATCCGAGCCATATGTGGTGGCAGGGAATTGACCCAGTGCAGGCGGTTCAAATTTTGGGCCGAGAGGGAGCCATTCACCATTTTCATGCCAAGGATACGACGATTGATCCGGTCAATGTAAATAAATATGGACTTACCGATATGCAGGAATATACGAAAATGCTAGATCGCGCTTGGCAGTTCCGTACTGTGGGTTATGGACATGATGTAAAAACCTGGGCAGATATTATCAGTGCTCTGCGTCTGGTGGGATACGATTATGTAGTGAGTATTGAGCATGAAGATGGTCTGATGTCCGTGGAGGAAGGCTTTACTAAGGCTGTCCACAATCTTCGCCAGGTATTGATTGAAGAACCGCTGAGCGAGATGTGGTGGGTCTAACTTAATAGGGGGAAATGTTGATGATTAACGTCACCATTTGGAATGAATTTTTGAACGAAAAGTTGAATGATGAAGCCAAACAGATATATCCTGACGGGATACACAAAGCGTTGGCTGACGGCCTGGCAGGAGAGGGATTTGCCATTCGAACAGCTACTCTTCGTGATGATGCCGAGCATGGTTTGGGAGAAGAGATCCTGAATTCCACAGATGTGCTGCTGTGGTGGGGGCATAAAGCCCACGATCAGGTGAGCGATGAAGTTACAGCGCGTGTTGTAAAGCGAGTGCAGGAAGGAATGGGCTTGATCGTGCTGCACTCGGGCCATTTTTCAAAACCATTCAAAGCTCTAATGGGCACTAGCTGTGATCTGAAATGGAGGGTGGCAGGTGAACAGGAGATTATTTGGTCGGTGAATCCGTCACATCCTATTGCAGAAGGCATAGACGCCAAAATTTTGTTGAAGCAGGAAGAGATGTATGGCGAGTTCTTTGATATACCAGCGCCGGATGAATTGGTATTTATTAGTAACTTTGAAGGCGGCGAAGTATTTAGAACCGGATGTACTTTCCGCCGAGGTAGCGGTAAGATATTCTATTTCCGCCCAGGTCATGAGACCTATCCGACTTATTACCAGCCTGATATTTTGAAAGTTATCGCCAATAGCATTCGTTGGACTTCTCCGACAAGTATTAACAAACCAATATATGGTAGAAGCGAACCTGTAAGACCTCTCGGTGGAGTGTTGGTATAATGACAATCATCACATTTTGATGAGCTGTATAATGAACAGATTGATAGGCGGAACCTCTTGGGATTCCGCCTTTTTGTATTTAACGATTTAGACATATACCTGCTGTGTTGGTTTGTTGTATAATCAGTTTTGGTCATGGCAACTTTATCAGCGCAGGTATTTAATTTAAGAAGAAAGTGTTTTCTTTCGGGATAAAGTATGCTAAAATGATATATACTAACAAAAGGAAAGCTTTATCAAACCGAAATGCAAAAGAAGGTGAAAAATTTGGAGAGTCAACCGCAATGTGCAAAAATGTGTCCGCGTTTTGAAACCGCCTTTTCATGTTTGGGTAAGCGTTGGAATGGATTAATTATTCAATCCATGATGAGCGGTCCTAAGCGGTTTAAGGATATTTCCAATCTAATTCCCACAATGAGTGACAAAATGTTATCAGAGCGGATGAAAGATTTGGAAAATGAAGGAATTCTTACACGTCATGTATATCCGGAAACTCCTGTCCGCATTGAATACGAGCTAACAACCAAAGGCCGTGCACTTCAGCCGGTTATGGAACAGATTCAATTTTGGGCTGAGGAATGGATTAGATGAGCACCAAACTAAATAAGCGTTTCTCATAGCAAAACAGCCTTTTCCTAGGAAAAAGGCTGTTTTTTTATTTTGTGTATAGGACTACTTATCCATTTTACAGAAATGATGTGCATAGGCAGCACGGCTTAATAGCCTTTGATGCGCCCTGCAACTGAGAACAATCCTGCTGTTGCACGGCGGGGCACACGGGTTTGAATATCCAGCGCGGCCGAACGAAATGTACCCAAGCATGAATGGCATAGTCTTCCTGCATAAATGGGGGAACGGCAGGATTCACAAGGATAATCAAGCTGACTGTAGGTGGAGGGAAATTTGCCTGCTCTTACCCAATCTGTAAGCAATTCTATAGGTGTGCCGGTTACGTCACTGAGCTGGCGAGTATGAGTAGAAGGATGCTTCCATAGATAGTTAGAACAGCGGTCCAAGAATATATTTTCTTCCTGAATACAAGAACTACACAGGTTTCTAAGGTTTTGACGAAAAACGGAACCACATTTTGGGCAATTAGAAGTATGTATCTCCATAGAAACCAGTCCTTTGTATCGAAATATAGTGAAATCTTAAAATTTATTAGTTACATATTACTATGACCTTATACCTATATCAATCTTTATTTATGGAACCTCTGATCTTTAAGTGTATGTTGAAATCTGTGTTGACATTACTCTGTTACTTATGTATTATAACTTACATAAAGTTACTTAATGAATAAAATAAACTAATGATGATAAGGGGATCTTTATATGATGCCATCTTTATTTTTGGCCCACGGCTCACCGATGCTTGCTATTGAACAGACGGACTATACTTCATTTTTAGAGCAACTGGGGAAAAGCATTCGCCCTAAAGCGGTTGTTATCTTTACTGCTCATTGGGAAGCGCAAACGTTGACGATCAGTTCGATGGATGACGTGTACGATACCATTTATGATTTTGGCGGTTTCCCACCGGAACTGTACACGGTGAAATATCCAGCACATGGTTCTGTGGAACTGGCCAATAAGCTAGAAAAATTATATGAACAAAAGGGCATTGACGTACAAACTGACCGGGTGAGGGGACTGGATCATGGATCCTGGACATTGTTGCATCGTATGTATCCTGAGGCAGACATTCCGGTAGTTCAGATCTCTGTAAATCCATATCTTTCGCCCAAAGCACAATATGCCATTGGTGAAGTGCTGCGTGGACTGGGAGAACAGGATATTCTGGTCATTGGCAGTGGAGTGACTGTTCATAATCTGCGTATCGTCAAATGGGGGGAAACGAAAACAGAACCTTGGGCTATAGATTTTGATGATTGGATTATTGAAAAAGTGCAAAGTAGAGATATAGAGGCTTTGGATCACTATGAAAGCGAAGCACCGTATGCTCGCCAGGCCGTACCAAGAGCAGAGCACTTTGTACCGTTGTTTATTGCAATGGGGAGTGGCAATCCTGCAAACAAAGCCAAGGTCATCCATAGAAGCTATGAGATGGGGAATTTAAGTTATTTATGCTTACAGTTTTAAAAAGTGTGTTGCCAGAAGAAAGACTAGTGTTAAAATGCTTCGCAACTGCTTCTGTATAAGTAGAGGAGTAGAAATAAATTAGGGAGTGTTATAAGCTATAATGGCTTATAACACTCCCTTTTACATAAAAAACGATTTATTATATCCGGCAAATCTCACGAGGACACAATTCACAATGACATACGCCTTGCAGCATTTCCAAATCCTTGACAACAATCATGCCATTATCGTATTCTACTGCATTTTTCTTACGTAGATCACTAAGCATCCGGTTTACGCTTTCCCGGGTCGCACCGATCATATTAGATAAGTCAGTATGAGTAATTTTCTTATGAATCAGGATATGTTCGCCGTGAGGCTCACCATAGGTATTGCATAGACGGATGAGTGTTGAACATAAAGCGCCAGGCTTGCCGTACATCATCAAATCGCGGAACTTAGTCTGAGTAATGCGATGATGCGAACCCATCCATTTCATAAAATCAATCGCAAAATCACAATGCTGGCAAATAAGCAATTCCAGATCCGTATGATCGATTACGCCAATATCACTGTCTTCCAGAACCTCAGCAGAAAAGGAATGCTTAGTCCCAAAAAATGGATCGGCTTGACCAACAAGATCGCCGCTTTGATACATATATAGAATAAGTTCCTTACCCTCATCCGTTGTTTTGGTTACTTTCACGCGTCCGCGCTTAATATAAAACAGCTTATCCGCTGTATCTCCTTCCCAGAACAGATGCGAGCTTTCAGGCATAACTCGATCTTTCATCATCACTTGCAACCGGTTGAAGCTGGCCTCCGAGAAGCAACAGGTGTTGCCGCGGGCTTCCATTACATTTGTAGGGTTTCTCATCGTCCATTTCCCCTTTGTATCCTATGTTTTTTATCTGCAACTTGATCAATTCAAATTCATTATATACCTGCGCAATGCGTTTTTGGGGCAAGAAGAGGGGGTAAAAGTGGCAGAATTCCAAACTTTGTGATTTAATTCACTTCATAAAATAAAATTTTAAATAGATTGTGAAAAAAATCACAATATATCTTGAAAAGCTGTGTTACGATCAGTGCGTGAACAAGAGATAGTACACGAGATAACAGGAGGATGAGGGAAATGGCTGTTAAAAACGAGGTTATCCAAAAAGAGCAAAGCGCAGAGCAGTATATTCAAACGCTGATTGACCGGGGGAACCGGGCACAGCAAGCTTTCATGAGTATGAATCAGGAACAGATTGACGAAATCGTACAAGCTATGGCACTCGCAGGGATGGATAAACACATGTACCTGGCGAAGTTGGCTGTTGAAGAAACAGGACGCGGTGTGTACGAGGACAAAATCACCAAAAACATGTTTGCAACAGAATATATCTATCATAGTATCAAAAATGAAAAAACCGTCGGTGTCATTGAAGACAATGATTTTGACAGTTTTCAAAAGATAGCAGAGCCAGTCGGCATTATCATGGGGATCACTCCAGTGACAAACCCGACTTCGACTACGATGTTCAAAGCGTTGATTGCCATTAAAACACGTAACCCAATCATTTTCGGTTTCCATCCATCTGCTCAATCGTGTAGTGCGGAAGCAGCCCGCGTCTTGCTCGAAGCAGCCGTCAAACATGGTGCTCCAGCTGATTGTATTCAATGGATTGAAGCTCCATCGATGGATAAAACAAATTCACTCATGAATCACCCGGATGTGGCTCTGATTCTGGCAACTGGTGGATCAGGCATGGTTAAGGCGGCATATAGCTGCGGTAAACCTGCTCTGGGTGTAGGCCCAGGTAACGTGCCTTGCTTCATTGAAAAAACAGCAGACATCAAGCAGGCCGTGAACGATCTCATCCTCTCTAAATCTTTTGACAACGGTATGATTTGTGCTTCCGAGCAAGCGGTTATTATCGAAGAGCCAATCTTCGAACAAGTGAAAAAATTGATGATCGCTAACGGCTGCTATTTTGTAAATAAAGAAGAAGCAGCTAAGCTCACTCAAGGAGCTATGAATGTCGAGAAATGTGCAGTGAACCCAGCAATCGTCGGGCAGTCTGCTGTGAAAATTGCTGAAATGAGTGGTATCACAGTACCAGCAGGAACTAAAATTTTAGTCGCTGAGATTGAAGGGGTAGGAACAAAATTCCCATTGTCTGCGGAAAAATTGAGTCCTGTATTGGCTTGCTATAAAGTAAAAAATGCGGAACAAGGTATTCAACGCGCTGCTGAAGTCGTGGAATTCGGGGGCATGGGTCACTCGTCCGCTATTCATTCGAACGATGAGGACGTTATCGCTCGGTTTGCAAACCGTTTGCAAACAGGACGTATCATTGTAAATGCACCTTCCACACATGGTGCGATTGGCGACATTTACAACACCAACCTTCCTTCGTTGACACTCGGTTGCGGTTCGTACGGTCGTAACTCGACTTCGTCGAACGTATCGGCAGTCAATTTGATTAATGTGAAAAGGGTGGCGAAACGGACGGTGAATATGCAATGGTTCAAAGTACCTTCCAAAATCTATTTTGAGAAAAATTCGACACAGTATCTTGCTAAAATGCCTGATATCACACGTGTAGCCATTATCACGGACCCTATGATGGTACAACTGGGATATGTAGATCGTGTTATTCATTATCTGCATCAACGCCAAACACCAGTAGCTATCGAAGTGTTCTCTGAAGTAGAGCCAGATCCATCGACAGTTACTGTAGAACGTGGTACTGAAATGATGAGACGTTTCCAACCGGATTGCATCATCGCACTGGGCGGCGGTTCGCCAATGGATGCCGCTAAAGGCATGTGGATGTTCTATGAATATCCAGATACTGATTTCAATAACTTAAAACAAAAATTCATGGATATCCGTAAACGGATTTACAAGTATCCACGTTTGGGCCAAAAAGCACAATTTGTAGCTATCCCTACAACCTCGGGTACAGGTTCCGAAGTTACATCGTTTGCAGTAATTACGGACAAAAACCTGGGTAACACGAAGTATCCGCTGGCTGACTATGAGCTGACTCCTGATGTGGCAATTATTGACCCAGTGTTTGTATATTCGCTGCCTAAAACAGCTGTAGCGGACACAGGTATGGATGTTCTGACACATGCTATCGAAGCTTACGTGTCCGTAATGGCTAATGACTACACAGATGGTCTGGCAATTAAAGCCATTCAATTGGTATTCCAATACCTAGAACAATCGGCTCTGACTGGTGATAAACTGGCTCGTGAGAAAATGCATAATGCTTCTACACTTGCTGGTATGGCTTTTGCTAATGCATTCTTGGGTATTAACCACAGTCTTGCACATAAATGGGGTGGACAATACCATACAGCGCATGGTCGCACGAATGCCATTTTATTGCCGCACGTCATTCGCTATAATGCGAAAAAACCGACAAAATTTGCTTCGTTCCCTAAATATTCGCACTTTGTTGCGGATGAGCGTTATGCAGAAATTGCACGCATACTGGGACTGCCTGCACGCACCACCGAAGAAGGGGTTAACAGCTTGATCGAAGCGATCCGTAAGATGAACAAAACACTTGGTATCGAGGAATCGTTCCAACAAATCGGTTTCGATGCGAAGGATTTCGAATCACGTGTAGACTATCTGGCTGACCGCGCATTTGAAGATCAATGTACAACTGCGAATCCGAAACTGCCACTGGTTACTGAGTTGGCTGATGTCTATCGCAATGCCTTCTACGGACGTTTTGATCAATAATATAATAGGTACGAAGAGGCTTGTGAAAAAGCATTTTCTCGTTCAATACCGATGCAGGCTCTCTATATAGAGGGCCTGTTGGTTTGGGAAGGGAGGTGAACGGCAAGGCTAAGGATAGGCGCGCAGCTAGGGAAAATAAAGTGATAAAAATCACTCATATTGTGATTTTTATCACATACTACACTCTATCATTATTCTACAATAAGGGTGTAAGAAAGGTCCCGACACTGAGCGTAAGGCATCGGTGAACAGGCCGGGCTCAAGAAATAGTTTTATCGTGAAAAAAATCACAAGTCCGGAAGACCAAACAATTTGGAGGGATTTACATGTCGGTGATTGAGAGAGAATTACAAGAGCAACAATCTGGCTGGAGAGGTTTTAAAAAAGGCAAATGGACTAAAGAAGTCAACGTCAACGATTTTATTGAAACCAATATCTTACCTTATGTTGGCAATGAAGAATTTTTGGTTGGTCCTACCGCCAACACAACCGCATTGTGGGATATTGTATCCGATCTTACCAAAAAAGAGTTGGCAAACGGCGGCGTGCTTGATGTAGACGTGAATACGCCATCCACTATTATTTCACATAAGCCGGGTTATCTGGACCGGGATAAAGAGCAAATTGTCGGTGTACAAACAGATGCTCCATTCAAACGCTCTTTGCAGCCGTTTGGTGGAATTCGGATGATGATCGACGCTTGCAAAGCCTATGGTTTTGAAGTACCAGAAAGTATCATTGATATCTTCACTCATATTCGTAAAACTCACAACCAAGGTGTATTTGACGCTTATACAGATGAAATGAGAGCAGCTCGTAAAGCTGGTATCATTACTGGTCTGCCAGATGCATACGGTCGTGGTCGTATTATCGGTGACTATCGTCGTGTAGCTTTGTATGGTGCAGACTTCTTGATCCAAGATAAAAAAATGCAACTGAAAAGCCTTGAAGTTGATTCCATGGAAGAAGACGTAATTCGTCTGCGTGAGGAAATTTCCGAACAAATTCGTGCTTTGAATGAACTGAAACAAATGGCTGCTGAACACGGTTTTGATATCTCAAAACCTGCTAACAATGCGAAAGAAGCTTTCCAATGGGTATATTTTGGATATCTTGCAGCAATCAAAGAACAAAATGGTGCAGCAATGTCCTTAGGACGTGTATCTTCCTTCCTTGATATTTACTCTCAACGTGATATGGAAGAGGGTACAATGACAGAAGAACAAGCTCAAGAACTGGTCGATCATTTTGTTATGAAATTGCGTATTGTTAAGTTCTTGCGCACACCTGACTATAATGAACTGTTCAGTGGAGATCCAACATGGGTTACTGAGTCCATTGGTGGTATGTCCGTAACTGGAGAAACTCGGGTAACTAAAAACAGCTTCCGTTTCCTGCATACCCTCTACAATCTGGGACCTGCACCGGAGCCGAATCTGACTGTACTGTGGTCGGAAAAATTGCCTGAAGGCTTCAAAAAATATTGTGCGAAAGTTTCTATTGAAACTAGCTCCATTCAGTACGAGAATGACGATCTGATGCGTCCGATTTATGGAGACGATTATGGTATTGCTTGTTGTGTATCGGCAATGAAAATCGGTAAACAAATGCAATTCTTTGGTGCTCGTGCCAACTTGGCTAAAGCTCTGCTGTATGCAATTAACGGTGGTAAAGATGAAAAATCTGGCGTCCAAGTAGGGCCTGAATTCCCAGCCATTACAGGTGAAGTTCTGGAATATGAAGAAGTGTTGAGCCGCTTCAAACCTATGATGGAATGGTTGGCAAAACTGTACATGAACACTTTGAATGTTATTCACTACATGCATGATAAATATAGCTACGAACGCATTGAAATGGCGTTGCATGATCGTGATATTCTCCGCACCATGGCATGTGGTATTGCGGGTCTGTCAGTTGCTACCGACTCCTTGAGTGCCATTAAATTTGCAAAAGTTAAACCAATCCGTAACGAAAAAGGGATTGCTGTTGACTTTGAAATCGAAGGCGAATACCCTTGCTACGGTAACAACGATGACCGTGTAGATAACATCGCTGTGGAACTGGTAGAAAGCTTCATGAGCATGATTCGCAAGCATAAAGCTTATCGTAATGCGGTTCCTACTCAATCTGTACTGACTATTACTTCCAACGTGGTTTACGGTAAGAAAACAGGTACAACACCGGATGGACGTAAAGCAGGCGAACCGTTTGCACCAGGGGCAAACCCAATGCACGGTCGTGATAAAAAAGGTGCTTTGGCATCTCTGAGTTCCGTAGCCAAATTGCCATATGAACACAGTCTGGATGGTATCTCGAACACCTTCTCCATCGTGCCTAAAGCACTGGGTAAAGAAGAAGAAACACGCAAAACAAACCTTGTTTCGATGATGGATGGCTACTTTGGAAGCCACGCACATCATCTGAATGTCAATGTGTTTGCTCGCGAACAACTGTTGGATGCAATGGAACACCCAGAAAACTATCCACAGCTGACGATTCGTGTTTCCGGCTATGCCGTTAACTTTATCAAGCTGACTCGTGAACAACAATTGGATGTTATTAACCGTACTTTCCACGGTACAATGTAAATAAGTATTACAATGACGCACGCATAGCGGATGCGGGAAGGATGATGCAACATGTTGAAAGGTCACATACACTCATTGGAAACCTTCGGGACCGTCGATGGTCCCGGCATCCGCTTCGTGCTCTTTATGCAAGGATGCTTGTTGAAATGTCAATATTGCCATAACCCGGACACTTGGGCCTTGAATGAAGGTAATCCGATGACGTTGGAGGAGGTATTGGCTGAGATTGAGCCGTATTTAGCCTATTACCGTTCTTCAGGAGGCGGATTAACCGTATCTGGTGGAGAACCGACGCTGCAAGCTCATTTTGTCGCAGAGCTGTTCAAAGAAGTGAAACGTCGGTGGAATTTGCACACGACACTGGACAGTAACGGCTTTAATGACGCGGGCCGTATCCATGAACTGCTGGACGTAACAGACTTGGTGCTATTGGATATTAAGCATATTGACAATGACAAGCATATTAAGCTTACAGGCAAGTCTAACGACCGTATGCTAAGTACGGCTCGCTGGTTGTCTGAGCAAGGGCGCAAAATGTGGATTAGACACGTATTTGTACCGGGTATTCATGATGACGAGCAAGATTTATTGAATTTGGGACGGTTTATCGGAACGTTGAACGGAGTCGAGAAATTCGAAATCTTGCCTTACCATCAAATGGGTGTTTACAAGTGGGAAATGCTCGGTAAGGAGTATCCGCTGGAGGGAGTTCCATCTCCTACAGATGAAGAAGTTCAACGTGCTTACCGACTCATTGAAGAGGGTCGTCTGGAGACTGCAGGAAAGAATGCTGTCTGTCGTCCATCATAATGTAAATGGTTCAAAAGCTATTTCCTAGTAATGAAGCCGCCGCCACATCAGGTCAGATGGGCGGCGGTTTTTTGTTGTTGAATTTTTTGCAGTCACAGGAGAAAGTTCCCTTTTTTTCATGATCAGCAAAATTTCCAGAAACTTTTTAACAACTGACGCGTCTAATAGTATGACTTTTTACGGGAATGATAATAATTTGGTGATAGAAGGAGACAGACAATGAATTTCAAGAAATGGACCATGCTCACCGCCCTTGCGGTGGCTCAGGTGGCTGCAGTAGCCCCTGTAGGAGCAGAAGCAGCATCAACAACCGTTCAATCCACCGATTCGGTTAGCGCACAGCAGGCTCAAACCAATGTTGCTGATTCCAGCGTTCAGAATAGTATCGGAGATCAAGAGGGAACAGGCACACAAAACAACACAGGCGTATCTAATGATCCATTGACTGGTCTGCCTACAGATACCAACAACGGATCGAACGTGTCCAATGATGTATACGGTGGAGACGGAACGATCACCAATCCTGGTGGAGCTCCAACAACTATGGGTGCTAATCAACTGATTTTGTATTTAAACAGTGCGAAAATGGAACAAAACGGACAGGTGTATACGGCAACTCAGCCGATGACTGTTAAGGACGGAGTCTCCTATGTAGCTATTCGTTCTCTTGTCAGCCGTGTCGGATTGCAGTTTAGTTATGACACTGCTACCAAAGAAACCGTAATCACACAAGGAACAAATGTCATGCGCTTCAAAACAGACAGCAAGGTTTATACGGTTAACGGTGAAGCCAGACAAATGAAGGGACCGGCTTTTCAGCAAAAGAACGTATTTATGGTGCCATTGACCTCGATTACACAGGCCTTAAATATTCCTTATACTGTGAATAATACGACTAAACAAGTTATCATGGATTTGAATCAGAAGCCTAAAGCTTCCTTTACGGTTCAACAAAAAGATATCTATGCAGGCGAAACCCAGGTTACGTATTTGACAAAGGAATCCTCTCCTACAGGTCTACCGATTGTGAACCAACGTTGGGAAGGGAAGCAGGACGTATTCCAGGAGCCGGGTACATATGTAGTTACCTATTCTGTTCTTGACTCTGCTGGGAACTGGAGTGATCCTTACTCAGTTACACTTACAGTAAGACCACCAAATCAGCCGCCAGTGGCTCTGTTTACAACTGATAAAAAAGAGTACAAGATGGGTGAGAAAATCACCATTACCGACCTGAGTACAGATGATGAGAATGCTATCACTAAACGTGATTGGGAGAATAAGAAACTTGCTTTCTTCCAACCAGGTGATGTAACAATTACGCTCACCGTGACTGATAAGCACGGCGCAACAGATACCAAAAGTGAAACGATTAAAATTACGAATGAACTGCTGTATAACGAAGATGATTTTAATAAAATCTTCACACCATATGGTGATAAATATACAGTAGACGGCAGTCAGGTGCCTACCATGGCTACCATTCCATTAACTAGCACGTCTTCACCACGTCTTTTGATTCGTGCTAACAGTCCGGAACGTGTGTTCCAGGATGGTATCGTGTATCAGGAAACCGGATCAGGCAGCACACGCATACTCGTCCATCATGTTAATGAAACGGGTAGAGATGTGAAGATGTACGTGATTGCGACTAACAACAATATCACTCCTGCCAATATAAATGTCGAAAATTCCGGTTTTGCCGGACCATCTGAATTTGCCACGGCTGCAGGTAAAGTTTCGATTCAACGATACTTCCAATCCATGCAAGATGGAAGCAAGCGTTCTAGTACAGTTCTAAATCCTGGCGAAAGCCGCATTGTTTTACAGGATCTGAACGCACAAAAAATCAAACAAAAACAAGTCATTTCTCTGTTATCCGATTTATATACGGATCAACCTATTCAATACACGGTTATTGTGTTAGATGCAAATGCAGATCCGTTGACCGTATTGCCTACTTTGGCAAAACTGCCTAAGGACGGTATTCATAACCGTGGAACGTACGCTAATGCGGATATCTCGCTCAATTATACCGAAGAGGTTGGTAAAACAGCTCAACGTATCGTTCTTGGTGATAATAAGGTAGACCCGAACCTGATTGGTACGGACGGTCTGGACGGCTCTTCTGCTTCCAATGCTGGTAATTTTGGTGTTGTATATAAAGTTAAGTTGGATCATGTAGCGCCGTATTCACTGATTACGTTCAACCCGCGTGGGGGCGAATATTCTGGCTATGCGATGGTAAACAATCAGGTTGTGGGTATCCCGACGAACGGCGCAGTATGGGCTCCAAATGAGATGAGTGTGCTGTATCGCACAGGGCATATCGAGGAAAGTGTAGAGATGTATTTCACTGCTGCAGCAGGAAGTAACTTGCCGGTTTCCGTAGTAGTTATGCCTTTACCAGCTATTAAAAATTAATATGAATTAACCGGTGCTGTTTACCGGCTTAGACCTTGGGTCTCGTCATTCACCGTTTAAAAGTCGATGTCACTTGCAGAATATAGGCGTTCTCCTGCTGCGAATTTAATCGTAGCGCCGGAGAGCGTCTTTTTCTTATGTATTGATACGAATATCTCTTATAATATTGACTTTAATCGTGGTATAATAAATAGATGCAAGCCTAAGCCTGCATCAGAAAACCTGAAACTACAGACAGGGGAGGGTGAAACGCATGCTGACAAAGGATGAAATTATTGCAACAATGTCCGCTCAGGGACTTCGTATTACAGATCAGCGCAAGACGTTGGCCACGTTATTTTCCGAGAATGAAGGGTATCTGTCCCCCAAAGACGTTTATGAATATATGGGTAAGAAGTACAGTGGACTTAGTTTTGATACGGTTTATCGTAATCTGCGTGTAATGCAGGAATTGGGTGTGCTGGAACAGGTATCTTTTGAGGATGGGATGAAGTTCAAGGTGAGCTGTAATGAGCATCATCACCATCACCATATGATTTGCTTGAGCTGTCAGAAAACATTACCGATTTCTTTTTGCCCAATGCAAATGACGGATACAACGGATCAATTCCAAATCGTCGAGCACAAGTTTGAAATTTTTGGTTATTGCAAAGATTGTCAACAGAAGAATGGGCATACTGACAGTAATTCGGATGGGGGATTCAGACAGACGAGCAGTCACACTCACAGCCACGGGGGCTACTGAAATGAAAATCACCACACGCAGAGTGGTACAGGCTCCGATTAAGTTTTATCGTTCCTATATTTCACCGTTAAAGCCGGCTACCTGCCGATTCTATCCAACGTGTTCGGCGTACGCGTTGGAAGCGGTAGAGGTGCATGGTGCGCTCAAAGGTTCATGGCTTGCTGCTAAGCGTATAGCCAAGTGCCATCCCTTTCATCCGGGCGGCGTAGATTTGGTCCCTCCTGTAAAAAAGGGAACAGATAAGTCTAGCGAAGATCGTTTGGTTACCCACTCTGAAAAGGGTCTGACTTGACAGCGCTATGCGGATTTGGTTATATTTTGGTTAATATTGTTTTCCTGCGAAGGGATGAGTAGGGTAAATTGTCCAGTACAGAGAGCCGGGGTTAGCTGCAAACCGGTCTGGAGCGAAGCCTGAATATGGTCCTGGAGGAACCTTTTTCGAGCGTATTTGCCACAGTTATTAGTGTTTGGGAGGCAAGCGTAAGGGGGAGGCGTGTTCCAGCGTTAATGGGCGGTCAGATGTGACCGGTGAAGCCTGTAGTCTGCGAGGATACAGGAAAATTGGGTGGTAACGCGTGAGGTGACTCTCGTCCCATAGGGGCGGGGGTCTTTTTTGTGCCCAATTTGTGCCAAATACATGAATTGGAGTACCATCATGTCAGCAGGTCTTATAGCTGCCGTGAACAAAACAGGAGGCAACACACATGTCCAATGAGAACACATTTTACATTACGACACCGATCTATTATCCGAGCGACAAGCTACATATAGGTCATGCTTACACGACGGTTGCGGGAGATGCAATGGCCCGTTACAAGCGGCTACGCGGTTATGAAGTGCGCTATTTGACAGGAACGGATGAGCATGGTCAGAAGATTGAGCAGAAAGCGAGTGCAGCAGGCAAAACGCCGCAACGTTTCGTAGATGATATTGTGGCAGGTATTCAAGAACTGTGGCGGAAGCTCGACATTTCCAATGATGATTTTATCCGTACTACGGAAGAACGCCATAAGGCTGTCGTACAAGAAATTTTTGATCGTTTGCTTAAGCAAGGCGATATTTACAAGGGAGAATACGAAGGCTGGTACAGCATCCCTGACGAGACGTACTACACAGAAACTCAGCTGGTTGACGTGGTGAAGGACGCCGAAGGCAATGTGGCTGGAGGAAAAAGCCCGGATAGTGGACACCCTGTAGAACTGGTTAAGGAAGAGTGTTACTTTTTCCGTATGAGCAAGTATGCTGATCGGTTGCTGCAATTTTATGAAGAGAATCCGCAGTTTATCCAGCCAGAATCACGTAAAAAAGAGATGATCAATAACTTCATCAAGCCGGGTCTGGAGGATTTGGCTGTATCTCGTACTACCTTCGATTGGGGCATTAAGGTGAAGGGGGATCCGAAGCATGTCGTGTATGTGTGGATTGACGCACTTTCCAACTACATCACAGCCTTGGGTTATGGCTCTTCCAATACCGAGCTGTATGATAAATTCTGGCCTGCAAATGTGCATATCGTAGGTAAAGAGATTGTAAGGTTCCATACGATATATTGGCCGATCATGCTGATGGCGCTGGATCTTCCGTTGCCTAAAAAAGTATTTGCACATGGTTGGCTGCTCATGAAAGACGGTAAAATGTCGAAATCTAAAGGCAATGTTGTAGACCCAGTGACGTTGATTGACCGTTATGGTCTGGACCAACTTCGATACTACTTGCTGCGCGAGGTGCCTTTTGGGGCAGACGGAACCTTTACACCAGAAAGCTTTGTAGATCGAGTTAATTCGGATTTGGCAAATGATCTGGGCAACTTGTTGAATCGTACCGTGGCGATGGTAGATAAATATTTTGATGGCAAGGTTCCGGCTTATGAAGCGAATGTAACAGCATTCGACGGAGCTTTGGAAGACATGGCAACATCGACTTATAGTAAAGTAGAAGAAGCCATGGAAAACATGGAGTTTTCCGTGGCATTAACGGCGATTAGCCAATTTATTAGCCGTAGCAACAAGTATATTGACGAGACGCAACCATGGAATTTGGCTAAGGATGAGGCAAAACGTCGCGAATTGTCATCTGTTATGTTGCATTTGGTAGAAAGCTTGCGCATCGCTTCCATCTTACTCCAGCCATTCTTAACCCGTGCTCCTCATAAAATTTGGGAACAGCTCGGTATTAGCCAAGGTGAGTTGACTACATGGGATAGCGGCAAGCAATTTGGTCGTATTCCGGAAGGAACGCAGCTGGTCAAAGGTAATCCGATCTTCCCGCGTCTGGATTCAGAGCAAGAGGTTGCTTTTATCGTGGAAGCAATGACTGGGGGTAAGAAACAGGAAGAAGCTACAGCACAAGTTCAACCGCAGAATGCATCTGAGGCGAGCCAGGAAGCGTCGGAGGTAAAGGAAGAGATTGGCATTGAGGATTTTGCCAAGGTAGAACTGCGCGTTGCTCAGGTCGTCGCCTGCGAGCCTGTGAAGAAGGCCGATAAACTGTTGAAGCTCCAACTTGATCTTGGTTATGAGCAGCGGCAGGTAGTATCAGGGATTGCGAAGTTTTATACACCTGAAGATATCATTGGGCGCAAGGTGATCTGTGTGACCAATCTGAAGCCAGTAAAACTTCGGGGAGAGTTGTCGCAAGGTATGATTTTGGCAGCATCACATGGAGATCAGCTTACGCTGGCCACCGTACCGGAAGGTATGCCGAATGGTGCAGTTGTAAAGTAGAACGCTATGTAGAAATAAAAAGAACGTAATGAGCGTATGTCCGGGAATCATTCTTCCTGGGCATACGCTTTTTGGCTTGCATCATATTTTGCTCCCGCTATACGTATGTTTTAGTAGGTAGGGCTTGTTTGCTCGTGTTTACTTAAGACAGGTGGGAGGAAATGATGATGACAAATATCAACGCCGGGTTGGCGATCATAGCCGGACTGGTTTCTTTTTTTTCACCGTGTTGTTTACCGCTGTATCCATCTTATTTATCGTATATGACAGGGAAGTCTGCGCGTGAACTGGCTGAAGGACGGCACAAGGCTGAGGTTCGTTATCGTACGATGGGACATACGCTTGCTTTTGTATTGGGCTTTTCGGTCGTTTTCTATTCACTGGGTGCAAGTGTCGGGTTGCTTGGAGACTGGTTTGCCAATTATGGGGATGCGCTAAGAGTGGTAGCGGGGTTACTTATTTTACTAATGGGGCTGGTATCTCTTGGTGTGGTGCGTCCTTTGATTTTAATGAGGGAGCATAAGCTTCGCTGGACATGGAAGCCTGCCGGGTACGCCGGTTCCTTTGTAATCGGAATTGGGTTTGCGGCAGGCTGGTCGCCCTGTATCGGTCCCATGCTAACAGCTATTATCGCTTTGGCGGCAGTAGAGCATCACATTTGGTTCAAACTGATTACAGGCTATGCACTTGGCTTTGCGATTCCATTTTTTGTATTAGCTTTGCTGGTAGGTTCTGTTCGACTATCCTCTCGCTATACCTCCATCCTCATCAAAACAGGTGGCATACTACTAGTTATTACGGGCATTTTACTGGTAACGGATCATATGACCGATGTAACGCTATTTTTACAACGGATTACCCCAGATTGGATGCTAGTTATGTGAAATATTCAATACGACTTAAAGGGAAATGTTCAAAAATGCGCTCTGTGATAAACTCTCGCAGTGCATTTTGCTGTTCATCGGGATAAACATATTTGTTTTGTCCCCAGCGGCCCCATTTTTTCTTTCGTTTCTCTATGTCCATCTCCAGCTTGGTTTTCGGATAACGTTTCTCGATGACAGCTTTGGATGTTTTGGTGAACCGATGCTGAATTAATTCGAACGTCAAATCTTTTGTAGCATGCTGTGGCAAGGTTTCTCCCAATTTGCGCAGCAACTCGCCGTAACCTTCTTCCCAGCCGTCATACCAGATGATGGGTGCGATGATGAAACCCAGTGGATAACCGGCTCGTGCGATTTTGCCAGCGGCTTCAATACGTTCCTCGAAGCGTGAGGTTGCAGGTTCAAACTGTTTAATAACATAATCGGAATTAATGCTAAAGCGGATGCGAGTATGACCATTATGTTTAATATCTAGCAATGGATCAACATGATGATATTTAGTAACAAAACGCAGACGACCAAATTCTTCATCTGCCATGAAACGAATCAAGTCTCCAAGCGTTCCGGTGATATGCTCCAAACCAACCGGATCGGAGGTGCAAGCTGCTTCAAAACGGGTAATTTCAGGCGCACGCTCCTCGATATAAGCTTTAGCTGCTGATAAGATATCGTCAGTGTTGACATATACACGAATATACGGCTTTGCTCCCAAGGTTGTTTGTAAATAACAGTAGTGACAATGCCCCATACAACCAGTCGAAATGGGGATGGCGTATTCGGCAGAGGGCTTGGATTGGTCAAAAGTTAACGTTTTACGGATACCGACTACCAAAGTTTTTTTTGCCATTCGGTACTTTTCAACTTCAGTTTCACCTGGTAAATTGGTAATTCGATTGTGAGAGGTAGTCATCCGATACGGAATATCCTTGGCTTTAACCCAATCCATAATACGCTGGCCCTTGGGATAATTCAGTGCGTCTGGCTCAAAAAACACCAGGTCAGGCAAAAATGGCTTGGTTCCTCTGGTTTGGACAGGAGTACGCTCAAGCGTAGACATGGCTAACGCTCCTTTCGAAATAAATCCACAGTGCTCTGGTGTCCAACTTTAACATATTGCCGCAGAAATAAACGATACAGGGACGACGATATTAGTGTGCCCCGCTTAAATTGAACAAATCGTGGCAATAGCTGTGAGTGGAGGGATGAGACTTGCCAATGGGCAATGATAACATGTATCATTACATAGTAGGTTTAACGCAGGAAATGAAGGCGGTAAGCGCCCGTTCAATAACAGAAAAGAGGGAAACAAGTGCCAACGCCAAGCATGGAAGATTATTTGGAACGCATTTACCAACTGATTGATGAGAAGGGATATGCTCGTGTCTCGGATATCGCAGAGGGTTTAGAGGTGCATCCTTCGTCCGTCACCAAAATGATTCAGAAGTTGGATAAGGACGATTATCTTGTATATGAGAAGTATCGGGGACTGATTTTGACACCGAAAGGGAAAAAGGTCGGCAAACGGTTGGTTGATCGCCATCAGTTATTAGAGCAATTTCTGGATATGATTGGGGTTGACAAGGACCTAATATATAAAGATGTGGAAGGTATTGAGCATCATTTGAGCTGGGATTCCATCACCCGTATCGAAACATTGGTTGAGTATTTTCGTCGGGATGAAGATCGCTTGCGCCAGCTTCATGACATACACAAGGAATTGAGTGGAGATTCCTAAAAGCATCTGTCCTTACGGACGATGCTTTTTTATTTGTACCGACCGCAACAAATATCCGGTTATTAGCGTCTATCCATTATATAGCAGGACAAGATAGGGGTTAAAATTAACAGGGTTAGCGGAGGATTGTAATAATATGAATCGAAAGAAAATAGTGGCATTGGCTGCAGGCCTACTCCTAGCAGTGCAGACTGCCATCGTTCCTGGAGTCCAAGCAGCTCCAACTGGTGATATTGAAATTATATTGGACGGACAGTCCCTGCAAAGTGACGCGTCACCGTATATTGTACAGGGAGCCAATGTTACGATGGTTCCTTTGCGAGTGATTAGTGAGGGATTGGGCGCTCAGGTCAACTGGTCGGAATCGTCCGGTACGGTAACGATTACAGCACAGAACAAAAATATATCTATGGAGAACGGTGCACAAAGCGCTACGGTGGATGGCAAGTCAGTTCGACTGGATGCATCTGCCCGTATGACAAGCGGGAGAGTCATGGTGCCTCTGCGTTTTGTTGGGGAAGAGTTGGGATTAAAAGTGGATTGGCAAGCTTCAGAGCGAGTCATTACGTTAAGCAGTGTTAAGGAAGGTGTCTCTACTGGCGGCAACACTTCTTCGGGAAGCAGCGGCTCTATATCAGATACGTCTTCATCTGGCAATCAGGACAGTGTAAGTACAGATCAGGGAGCCATCGATGATGAGCAGGCGGTTGTCGCTTCACCGTCAACGTCTACTAGTGAGAACGGTTCAAGTTCTTCACAGGCAAATGTGGTTCAGGTAAAGGCTTCAACTTCCATGCGTGGAGCATGGATTTCTACCATTAACGGAGATTGGCCTTCTTCCGCTGCCCGAAGCAGCTCCGAGAAGCAAAAGCAGGAGTTTACTAAAATGCTCGATGATTTGCAGGGGATGGGCATCAATGCGGTATTTGTTCAGGTTCGTGCCAGCGGTGATGCGCTCTATCCATCGAGTCTTGTACCATGGAGCAAGTATTTGACCAACACGCAAGGAAAAAATCCAGGCTATGATCCCTTGAAATTTATGATTATCGAATCGCATAAGCGAGGGATGGAATTCCATGCCTGGTTTAATCCGTTCCGTGCGAATTCTACAGGAACAACCAGCGGTTTGGCTGCAAACCATGTGGCTAATCAACATCCGGACTGGATTGTTAAGAATGGTAGCCAATTGTACATCAATCCAGGAATTCCGGCTGCACGTCAGCATGTCATTGCGGCGATTATGGAGGTCGTGAACGGATATGATATTGACGGCGTCCATTTGGACGATTATTTTTATCCTTACAGCGGGACTTTTGATGATGATGCGACCTTCAAAGCATATAATGCCAACAAAATCTCTAACAAGGGCGACTGGCGTAGAGATAATGTGAACAGTTTTGTTCGCGATTTGGGCAAAAGCATTCATGCCAGCAAGTCTAAAGTTCAATTCGGAATTAGTCCTTTTGGGGTATGGCGTAACAAATCTCAGGACTTAACGGGTTCAGACACGAAGGCAGGCGTTACAGCGTATGATACGACGTTTGCGGATGTAAGAACCTGGATTAACAAAGAGTGGATTGATTATGTAGCCCCACAAATTTACTGGAGTATCGGTTTCCCAGCGGCGGGATATGACAAGCTTGTCGCATGGTGGTCCAATGAGGTCAAAAACTCAGATGTTAAGCTGTATATCGGTCATTCTCCTTATAAGATAGGCACCCCTGAAAAGGGCTGGCAAACGGCTCAAGAGCTAATTAAGCAGCTTGAACTGAACGAAGATTATAAACAGGTTAAAGGGGATATTTACTTTAGTGCACAGCATTTGCGTAAAAATCCATACGGACTCATTCAGCTTCTTCAAAATTATTATCAAATGTGATATAAATTGGATCATATAGGTTCTATTTGGGCCTCCGTTCTCATACATAAGCAGTAGAACTGCTTACTCCCAAGAGAACGGAGGTTTTTTGATCTATGCTGATCAATGCTGTGTTCCAGGGTGGAGGGGTTAAGGGAATTTCGCTGGCGGGTGCAGTTAAGGCTGCGGAGGAGCATGGAATTGTATTCAATCGTTTGGCAGGTACATCATCAGGTGCTATTGTAGCTGCTTTATTGGCTGCGGGATACTCTGCGGATGAAATGAAAGCTGTAATTGAGAAAACCCCTCTGGTCAAGTTGTTACGACGTTCTCCAGTGTTCAATATTAAGTGGGTTGGACCAGCAGCTCGTATCTTTCTTAAAAAAGGGCTCTACTCAGGGGAGGCACTGGAGCACTGGGTACGTGAGCTGTTACGAGCTAAGGGAGTGCGTACGTTCGCGGATTTACCTCCTGGCAAACTGCGCATTATTGCATCAGATATTACGAATGGACGCATTCTGGTGCTTCCTGAGGATATCAAACGTTTTGGTATCAATCCCTCTTCACTGGAGGTAGCTAAAGCCATTCGCATGAGCACAAGTATCCCTTATTTTTTTGATCCCGTTATGTTAAGGCTTGATTCTGCACTTGCCAAGGGAAAGACTTTTTCTCAGCAATTTGTATTTGTAGTTGATGGGGCTTTACTAAGCAATTTGCCGTTGTGGCTTTTTGATGAGCCTGTAAATGAACGTGAGGCCAAAACGATTCCAACGGTAGGGTTTCAAATGGTGGGCAAAACGGGGACGGAGACCAAAGTTTCTTATATACGGGGTCCATTGACCATGCTGCAGGCTATTTTTGATACCATGCTATCAGCACACGATGAACGATATATTGAGCAGGAGAATCGGTATCGGACGATTAAAATTCCAACATTGGGTATCCGCACTGCACAATTCAACATTTCTACAGAGCAAAGTGATTTGTTGTATGCTTCCGGTGTGCAGGCAGGGGATGCTTTTTTCCACAAATGGAGCATCACTTCTTACCAGCAGCAGTATAGCAAGTACCAATTGATGAAGGATACCATGTACGCTATGAAATAAACACTAACTCGCAGTTAAAGTTAATTTAAAAGGGTGTAAAAAAGGAGCCTCTTCCCGGTCATATTTGAATACGCGGGTGACGGCTCCTTTGTGCTACATTTTAAAGGATGATTATCATTAATGATATTTAGGTTGTTCTTCTTCATTTTTGCCCTTGGAACCTTCAATCACATGAAAAGGATACGCTTTGCGCTTGCCTGTAGTCTGCTGCTTACGTGCGTTGGCTGTTTTGGCCATGGTGCGCACAGAGGGTTTGATTTTGGGAGTACGGTTGCGTTGCCCTGGCAGGTATTTGTATAGCAGAAATATAACTGCAAAAACAAGGACGGGAATTAGTAAACTCATGAGAAAGCCCCAGCTTCCTCTCCATAGCATATCCACAATCCCATATGCACCCAAAGCAAGGGTAAGCCAGAAAATAACGGCATGTCTGTTCATTATTCACTCATCCTTTCACAGGATCAAGGACCGGACTGTTGAAGGTCTCCTTTACAGGTACGTTTTCCAACTCAGCATCCAATTCAAGCATACGCTTAAATGAGGCAATGGATACCTCCACTTGATCATCAGTCGGTTCTTTGGTGGTAAGTAGTTGCAGCCACAGACCGGGGTAACCTAAATAACGAAGTACCGGAATTTCGCGAAGAGCATTGGTCAGCTTGAGAAATTCAAAAGAAAGCCCCAGTACGATCGGAAGCAGTAGAAGCCGTTGCCCCATGCGTTCCCACAGATTATCGTAGGTAAATAAGGAATAGACAAGCACCCCGATGATCACAGTCAACATAATAAAGCTACTACCGCAGCGGTAATGTAGACGGCTGTATTTTTGTACATTGGCCGGAGTTAGTTCTTCCCCAGCTTCGAATGCTGTAATTACTTTATGCTCTGCGCCGTGATATTGAAACAGTCGTTTGATCAATGGAGTTTGGGAAATGCCCCATAAATAAGCCAGCAGCAGAATCAGCTTAATGGCTCCTTCGGCGAGGTTATGCAAAATTTGACTGTGAAACAAGCTTCCGAACAGGAAATTCTCTACAATTACCGGAACGAGAGTCAATACAATTTTGCCAAACAGGAATGACAAAATACCGACTGCCGCCACACCGATCATCATACTCAGACTCCAGCGAGATTCTTCTTTTTTCTTTTGCTCAGCGCGTTCTTCCGGATCTACTTCATCATCAGCATACGCATCGGCTGAATAGTTCAAATGCTTGGTACCCTTGGCGCTGGAGTCGATGATGCTTACAATCCCCCGCAATAAAGGAATTCTGCGGAATTTGGATACCCAGGATTGCTCCTTGCGTGGTACTTCCAAATATGTGATTTCGCCAGTTTTGCGGCGAACTGCCGTGACATTGACACGCTTGCCGCCGAACATGACACCTTCAATGACTGCCTGACCGCCGTAGCTCACAGGCTTGGATGCTTGTGACAACCGTCTCACCTCTCTTAATACATGCTTTTTTGTATATTGTATCGAATTTGGAAGGGAATATCTAGTTAGATGAAACTGAGTGTAGTAATTAGGCCGCTCCAAGCTAAGATTCTGCTTTTAACGGAGAGGGTAGAAATTCTTATTGTAGAGAAAGCTCATGCCACAGGCTTATAAAAAAAGCATTTATGGAGCTTAGACTGCTCACATAAATGCTACTCATTATAAAACCGAATGAATATTCGGAGACAACTTATTGCGTAATTGCCCCGACAACCTGGTCAATCAGCCCTTTTGAAGAGAGAGGGCCGCCAAATGTCCATGTCGTACCGCTCAGTGAATAGGTACGTTTTTCTTTAACGAAATTCAGACCATTCCAGACCGAATTATTTTTCATGGGTGCGCCGAAAACATTATCGTCCGGCTGAACAATATAGATAAAGTTGCTGTCCTGAACGGCAGACAGAGCTTCAATGCCTACGGTTGAAAAGCCATACTGTTCAACTTTGCTCGGTTTCCAATCGTTAATCATGCCGATCTTCGCCAGTGTTGCCACGACGACTGAATTATCTGAAAACATACGAAGGCTGGCCGCATTTTGCGAAGTGAAAGCCTGTGTCAGTATATAATGATAATCCGACTTGCCAGCAGCGGCGAGCTTTTCTTTGGCTTCAGCATAATGCTGATCCAGTTCGGCAAGCACCTGCTTAGCTTTGTCTTCTTTTCCAAGAGCAACTGCGATGCTATTAAAAATTTCTACCATTTTATCATGATCGTAGCCGTTACCATCGTTCAGATTAAATTCGATCGTCGGAGCGATGGCCTTGAGTTGCTCATAGATAGCTTCATTCCCATCAACATTGGAAATGATCAGATCCGGCTTCAATGCAGCAATCGCTTCCAGATTCGGCTCGTTACGCGTGCCGACATCGACCACGCTACTATCGAGAGCCGCCTCCGGTGTCACGTACACCTTGTAGTTGGCATTGTCTGCATTACCAACTGGCTGAACGTCCAGCGCAATCAAATCCTCTGTAAATGTCCATTCCAGCACTACAACACGCTGTGCGGGCTTGTTGAGCGTGACCTCACCACGATTATGCTTTACCGTCACAGGACCAGTCGCTGTATCAGTCGGTTTGCTACCCGACGTGGCTGCCTGATCTTTATCCGATGCTTTGTCGGCTGCTCCGCAACCTGCCAGAGTGAGCGTAAAAACCATTAACAATAAAATCCCGATTAATCCCTTTTTCATAGAAGCGTTCTCCCGTATATAGGTTTTTATAAAATGATAATGATTATCATTTTCATCATTATATTATGATAGAGCATTGAAATTTTGTCAATGTATAAAACGGGTCCGTACCCTCAATTGGAAAGCTGCCATTATTCAGCATTCCTGTTCATTGTTAAACTATTCTCCCTTGGAGCATACTACCTAGCAAAATGGAATGCAGAATCCGGTGGACGTACATGCATTTCCGTTTGCAATTGTCTTTACGATGGGAAAAAGTTTGCATTTTGAAAGGGGATTAAACAACATGAGTGAAACCTACTCTATACCTAAGATAGGACATGAACAGGAGCAGTCTCGCGGATCTCAGGATCAACGTAATCATAACGACAGTGGTAGAGGCAGGCAGCAATCAGGCAAAATACATACGCCTCTCATTCCTTTTGCACTTGAGTTGGGTTTTTTTGCGGGTTTGCTCTGGGGATTGCTGCGCTGGCTGTTTTATAAGTTGCACTTTACGGTAATAGCGCCTGGCTTTCTCGCAGAGCCTTTTTTCAAGCATTCGTTTATGAACACCATGGCGGGACATCTGGTAGGGCTACTTTTTTTTATTGGATTATCCGTCGTAGCTTCACTGGTGTACACTCTGTTGCTGCGCAGATTTAAGGGTCCTATACCCGGAATTGTGTATGGTCTGATTTGGTGGGTTGTTTTATTTGTATTAACAGGTCCTAAGCTAGGGATGATGAATGCTCCTGATCGGTTAACATGGAATTCCTTATATACGGAAATTTGTGTGTTTATACTGTGGGGACTATTTATCGGATATACCGTTGCTGTCGAGTATACGGATGAAAGAAAGCGCGAGCCTGAGAAAGCTTAGGGCTGAACGTAACAAAAACTTCTCAAGCGCCTATCCCCTGTGTTAAAATAGCATTTGGTTATTTGACAGAGGGGAGCGGAATGAAAGATGAAGAATGACCGGGTGTTAAAGCTGCGGCAGGCGCTGGGCGAGCATAATCTGCGGGCTATGCTGATTACTAGCCCTGTCAATCGTCGATATTTGACAGGCTTCACAGGTTCGGCGGGTTATGTGCTGATTACGGAATCCCATAGCTATTTGCTGACTGACTTTCGCTATATGACACAAGCGACCGAACAAACCGAAGGCTTCACGGTGGTGCAGCACGCTGCACAGGTCATGGAAACGGTGAAAGAATTGCTGTCTTCCCATCAGATCAGCGAAACAGGCTTCGAGCAAGATGCTGTAACTGTTGCGACGCATAAAGCTTATAGCGAAGATTTGTCACCTATTTCACTGGTTCCGGTGTCGGGCATTGTGGAGAAGCTACGGGTGTACAAGGATGCAGAAGAGCTGGAAGTGATGCAGCGGGCAGCGGATTTGGCAGATGCTACATTTGCACACATTTTACCTTACATCAAGCCAGGTGTCAGCGAGCGTGAGCTGGATCTGGAAATGGAATTCTTCATGCGCAAGCAGGGAGCTACATCCTCTTCATTTGACACAATTGTGGCTTCCGGGGTTCGTTCGGCATTGCCTCATGGCGTAGCCAGTGCTAAGTTAGTACAAGCAGGCGAGCTAATTACGTTTGATTTTGGTGCGTTGCTGGATGGCTACTGCTCCGATTTGACACGTACAGTGGCTACACAAGGGGATTTAGCGCCTCAGTTGCGTGAGATCTACGATATTGTACTTAAGGCGCAGCTTCACGCACTCGAACATATTAAGCCGGGCATGACAGGCCGTGAAGCGGATGCACTGACCCGGGATATTATTGCTGGTCATGGCTATGGAGACAATTTCGGTCACAGCACAGGTCATGGTCTGGGTCTGGAAGTACATGAATCTACCCGCCTGTCGAAGGCAAGCGATGATATTCTGGAGCCGGGCATGGTTGTAACGGTCGAGCCAGGTATTTATGTGCCTGGATTGGGCGGTGTACGGATCGAGGATGATATCGTTATTACAGATAGCGGCATCAAGGTATTAACACATTCGAGCAAAGAATTTACAGTCGTTTAATAACGATAACAGTCCTGTAGGAGGGGTATTTTAGTGATTAATGTTAATGATTTTAAAACAGGATTGACCGTCGAGGTAGACGGAGATATTTTTACGGTGCTGGATTTCCAACACGTAAAACCGGGTAAAGGTGCGGCATTCGTGCGCTCCAAGCTTAAAAACCTGCGTAACGGCAACACTGTTGAACGTACATTCCGTGCGGGTGAAACGATCGGCCGCGCGCAAATTGAAAACCGTGGTGTGTCTTACCTCTATGCGAGCGCAGACGAGCATACATTCATGGACAACGAAACCTACGATCAATTCACACTTTCCAGCGATCAACTGAAATGGGAACTTAACTTCCTGCAAGAAAACATGAATGTAAACATCATTAGTTATAATGGTGAAATTCTCGGGATTAACCTGCCTAACAGCGTAGAGCTGAAGGTTATTGACACTGAGCCGGGTATTAAAGGTAACACCGCTACAGGTGCTACTAAAAATGCAAAAGTTGAAACAGGACTGAATGTTCAGGTTCCATTGTTTATCAACCAGGACGATGTATTGCTGATTGATACACGCGATGGTAAATACATTTCCCGCGCATAAATTTTGCAGCTTTTAGATATCCTCTGTCCTTGTTAAGGGCAGGGGATATTTTTATAAACATTAATATTAAAAAACAATGGCTCCGCACAGCACTTTCGTATTATACTGTACTAAAGTTATGCCGCAGGATGTCACGTTCAAGTCGTTTGGTGCCATCTCAAGGTTACATACTGTTGAGTCTGAAGGAGTGAATATCGTTGTCATTGTATGTCATGAAATTCGGAGGCAGTTCCGTCGGTGACACGGAGCGCATGAAACGCGTGGCAAAACGCGTTGTGGAGAAACAGAGTGAAGGGCATCAATGTGTAGTGGTCGTTTCCGCAATGGGAGACACGACAGACGAACTGATTGACCAGGCCAAATTGTTGAATGAGCAGTTGCCTGCACGTGAGTTGGATATGTTGATGACGACAGGTGAGCAAATTTCAATCGCCTTGTTGTCGATGGCTATTCAGCAGTTGGGTCATGAAGCGGTATCGTTTACGGGATGGCAGGCTGGTTTCCGTACTGAATCTGACTTTGGTCGAGCACGGATTACGGATATTCAACCTCAGCGTGTGCTGGATGCACTGAGCAGCAACAAGATCGTTGTTGTAGCTGGTTTCCAGGGGATGTCTGCAGAGGGAGACATTACGACGCTGGGACGTGGTGGATCTGACACGACGGCGGTTGCGCTGGCGGCAGCGATTCAAGCAGATGCCTGTGAAATTTACACGGATGTGGACGGCATATATTCAACAGATCCACGGATCGTGAAGGTTGCTCGTAAGCTAAAAGAAATTTCTTATGATGAAATGCTGGAATTAGCTAATCTGGGTGCCGCTGTATTGCATCCTCGTGCGGTAGAATATGCCAAACATAACCGGGTACCGCTGATTGTGCGGTCCAGTTTTAACCATAATGAAGGAACGGTCGTAAAGGAGGATGCAGTAATGGAACAAGGCGTTGTAGTCAGTGGGATTGCATATGATAAAAATGTAGCAAGAATCAGTATTTTGGGCGTCGCCGATATCCCCGGTGTACTGGCGAAAGTATTTGGAACACTGGCGGCAGCCAAAATTGATGTAGACATTATTGTACAGAGCGGGGTTGAAGCTGGTAAAGCGGATTTCTCCTTTACAGTAGCTCTGACGGATCGTGAAGCAGCACTGAAGACGCTGGAAGGTATTCGTGGAGAGCTTCCGTACCGTGAAGTAACGTCTGAGGAAAACCTGGTGAAGGTATCCATTGTAGGTGCAGGAATGGTTAGCCATCCGGGTGTTGCTGCGCAAATGTTTGCCGTACTGGCAGAGCAAGGCGTTAGCATTAAAATGGTAAGCACATCGGAAATCAAAGTATCGTGTGTAATTGAAGCGGGTAAACTTCATGAGGTTATTCAGGCGTTGCATACAGCTTATAACCTGGACACCGAGGAGCAAGCGTTTGTGGGTGGACCGCAGGATCGTCGTTAATAACTGCAACGTGAGATCTAGACACTGAATATGTCTAATGTGAACGATGCTTATGATAGGTAAAGGTTGATACAGGCCCTCTATTTATAGTTTGATATATCATAGAATACAGCAGTAGGTTAAGAGGTTGTTCCATCAGTGAGAGTTAGACTGAGGGGCAGCCTCTTTTTTTGCTGAATCTATCTTTTCTACCCAAGGGTATCCCTTAGCCGAAAAGGCTTTGAGAGGCCCTTTTTTATTTGTGCGAATTAGAGAATGGTGCGTAAACAAGCGGGAGAAAGGTCTGTTGAGTGTTGATAGGAGTTAGCAAAAGTTTGCCTAGGTTTTCAATATATTTTCGGCATAAAAAGCGAGAGTCAACCATAGACTTGTCTTAAAGAAAAGGACAACTGTGAGGGGGCGGCATCGGTATGGAATGGCTGGAATTATTTCCCGAACCGTTGCACGGTATACTCGGAAGGCTTCCAGAAACGGTATTTAAGCAACTGGAAGAAGTCCGGGTCAGGGAAGGAAGGCCGTTGGAAATTAATGCAAATGGTGATCATCATTTTGTAACGTCTGCTGGTCGGCTGACTTTGAACCATGTGGAAGCCTATAAGCCTGACCGTGAGGATGCCCACCGACTGCTGGATTTTATCAGCAATCATTCCCTGTATACCATGGAAGAGGAGCTTCGTAAAGGGTTTATTACGATCCCTGGCGGTCATCGTATTGGCTTGGCAGGAAGAACCGTGCTCAACCGAGGACGAGTGGAGCATTTGAGGGATATAAGCAGCTTTAATGTAAGAATTGCTCGTGCAATTCCCGGTATAGCTGATCGGATATTGCCTTATGTAGCAGATCGAATGTCCGGGAAAATCCGGCACACCCTCATTTTGTCCCCTCCTCAGCATGGCAAAACGACACTGCTTAGGGACTTGGCTCGGCAACTCAGTTACGGAGGGATGGAAAGCAATGGGGGGCGACGGAATGGACTCAAGGTAGGCATTATAGATGAACGCTCTGAGATCGCTGGTAGTCACAAAGGTATCCCCGGTTTTGATGTCGGGCCTCGCACCGATGTATTGGACGGATGTCCAAAAGCAGAAGGCATGATGATGATGATCCGCTCGATGTCACCGGATGTCCTCATTGTTGATGAAATCGGACGACCGGAAGATGCGGAGGCGGTGCGCGAAGCGCTTCATGCAGGCATTGCAGTCATTGCTTCCGCACATGGTCGCGATGTGGCTGAAATGGCGACCCGGTCTGCGTTTGCTGGATTAACTACAGGACAAGAGCTGTTTCAACTATACGTCATGCTGGAGCGGACGAGCCGGGGCGTCTCATTTCGACTGGCAGATGCCAAGCAGCGCAGGCTTACACTGCCTGGAGAAGGGCAGAATGGGGGCATCTCCTATGCTTAAGCTGCTGGGTGCAGCCTTGGTTATACTGGCCGCTACGCTGGCAGGCTGGCAGCGGGCAAGGCAGTTTGCGATGAGGCCACGGCAAATCAGGGAGTTGATTCTTGCGCTGCAAAGATTGACCACCGAGGTTTCCTACGGGGTGTCTCCGCTACCAGATGCTTTCGCCAAGACAGGAGAGCCCTTGCGAGAGCCGCTGCGCACTTTGTTTCAGCAAGCCTCACGCTGGATGCACCCCTCTTTTGGCCTGACTGCCAGAGAAAGCTTGCATAAAGCCATTGAAGACTCGTGGAGCCGTTCCTCTATGAAGCAAGCCGAGAAGGAAGCGATGCGGCAGCTTGCCTACAGTCTTGGAACCAGCGACCGTGAAGACCAGATCAAGCACATTGCGCTGACCATCCAGCAGTTATCCCATGAGGAAGCGCAGGCGCAGGCAGATCAGGTGAGGTACGAGCGTATGAGCAGGAGCCTGGGACTGCTGATCGGAGCATTGATCGTCATTTTGATCTATTAGCGGGGTGCTCGAATGAATTTAGAAGTGAACGCAATTTTCCAGATTGCCGGAATTGGCATTATTATCGCTATGATTCATACCGTATTAAAGCAAATGGGCAAAGAAGACATGGCCCACTGGGTAACGGTCATTGGTTTCGTCGTGGTCCTGTTCATGGTGGTGCGAATGCTGGATAACCTTCTGCAAGAGATCAAATCTATCTTTCTTTTTCAGTAGGTGGACACATGGAAATCATTCAGGTGGTGGGCTTCGCCCTCATTGCCACAGTCCTCATTTTAGTCATTAAGGAACAGAAGCCAATGTTTGCCTTTTTGATTGCAACAGCTGCTGGAATCGTCATTTTTTTGCTGCTGATTGGCAAGATCGGATCTGTGGTTGCTGTACTGGAGCGACTGGCCCGGTCTTCAGGCATGGATATGATCTATTTTAAAACCGTATTGAAAATAATTGGTATTGCTTATATTGCTGAATTTGGAGCGCAAATCGTTCGGGATGCAGGACAAGACGGGATTGCTTCCAAAATTGAGCTTACCGGAAAGGTACTCATTATGGTGCTCGCAATCCCGATTATCAGCATTATTATTGATACCATTCTGAAGCTGATGCCCGCCTGAGGGGGTGATGCCATGAAAAGGCTAGGGGGCATGCCGAATCTCAAAGTAATTGCAATGTTGTTGCTATGCCTCTGGTGTGCCTCAGCTGCGGTCCTCTTTGCAGATACACCGACAAACGAATGGATCAGACAGCAGGCAGAGCAAATGCCCAAAGATGAAGTAGAACATTATTGGGACGGGCTCATGCAGCAATACGGCGGATTTTTCCCTGATCAGAAAACGCCTTCCTTCATGGACATGCTGCTTCCAGGCGGTGAAGGGTTCAGCATAAAGGGTGTATTGAGCGCTATAGCTGATTTTTTCATCCATGAAATCCGGGTAAATGCCAAGTTGCTCGTCACCATCGTCATGCTCAGCATTATGAGTATGGTGCTGGAAACGCTGCAAAGCGCTTTTGAAAGCAAACAGGTCAGCAAAGTGGCCTACGCTATCGTATACATGGTCATTATCATTCTGGCGATTAATAGCTTTAGTGTAGCGATTGGTTATGCCAAAGAAGCGATTGATAGCATGATTCACTTCATGATGGCAATGTTGCCTTTGTTGTTTACCATGTTAGCCTCGATGGGCAACGTCGTAACAGTTTCGGTGACCCACCCGCTGATTGTATTTATGATCAACACGGTTGGAACAGTCATTCATACGCTGGTTTTCCCGCTGCTGTTCTTCTCGGCTGTGCTGTACTTGGTCAACTCGCTGACGGGCAAATACAAGCTGACCCAGCTAGCCGATCTGTTGCGGAACGCTGGAGTAGCAGTGCTGGGAGTGTTGCTGACCATATTTCTAGGAGTCATTTCGGTACAAGGCTTGACATCGTCAGTTACTGACGGATTAACGATCCGCACAGCCAAATATATTACAGGTAGCTTTGTTCCGGTGGTCGGCAAGGCGTTGGCAGATGCGACAGATACAGTCATTTCGGCTTCGCTGCTCGTTAAAAATGCCATTGGTCTGGTAGGAGTCATTATTATTTTGTTCCTATGCGCATTTCCTGCTCTCAAGATTCTGACACTGGCTCTCATTTATAAAGTGACAGCAGCGATCATGCAGCCTTTGGGTGATACGCCTATCGTGGAATGTCTGGATGCGATCGGCAAGAGCATGATTTATGTTTTCGCGGCACTGGCGGCAGTGGGATTAATGTCCTTCCTTGCGATTACAATCATGCTCGCAGCAGGCAATATGACGGTCATGATGAGGTGAACCATTGCACGTAAACCAACAAGGGGGAGGGGAGTGACGTGACCTGGCTGGGAGGTTGGCTTAAGGAACTGGTGCTAATCGTGTTGCTGGCTTCTTTTGTCGATATGATCTTACCGAGCCGATCTATGGAAAGGTATGTCAAACTCGTTCTCAGCCTGCTTATTCTGCTGACGTTGCTGTCTCCGGTCGTGCGCTTACTGAGCAGCAGCCCCTCCGAGGTTTTAGGGCGAGCATTGGATCTTCAACGTCAGGCTGAGACAGGCAAGAGGGAACCGACATTGGAAGAGATTTTGGCAAAAGGCAGCCAGTTAAAGCAACAGCAAGAGAAAAGCTCCATGCAATGGGCTGGCAAAGAGGTAGCTAAGGAAATGAAAGGACAATTGGAACAGTATACTGGGTTAGCAATTCAGTCGGTCCAGGTTACCCTTGCAAAGATTCAACAGAAGGAATCGGGGCTGGAGGCAGGAACGGGTGTCCAGTCGGTAGTGGTCAAATTGGCGGAGCAGCAGCAAGAAAAAGAAAAGAAAAACACAGACGTCTCGCCTGGTGCAGATGCCAAGCCGATTATGGTGGAGCCTGTGGCCGAAAAGACAGTGAATATTCTTGTGGAGCCGACACATACAAAAACTTCAGATTTTAATGAAGGAACACGAGAAGATGATCGTAATCCTGATATAACTGCTGAGGACGGAAAGCCAACGGATACGAAAGCTTTTGGCTTAATTACAGGACTTCTACGTGAAAAATGGGGGATAGACAGCAAAAATGTTCAGGTGGTTTCTTCGCAGGATAGAACACATGAATGGTAACAGGAGGTGAGCAGAAATGAGCAAATGGCTGAAAAAGCTGGAGCAATTGCTGGGTGGAGGGGCGGATGGGGCGAAAAGATTCAACTCATTTCGTTGGCTGCTTATTCTTGGCCTTATTGGTGTAGCGATCATGCTTTTTAATTCATTCGTTAATGTGAAAAAGGTCGATCCAGAAAACGTAGGGCGTGAGCCGCCTGGTGTGATGAAAAATGAGCCTACGTTAGAGACATCAACAGGTGAAGAAAGTTCCTTTGCCGGGATCGAGAAGGTTTTTGAGGACAATATGAAACAGATGCTGGAGCAGATTGTTGGCGTAGGAACCGTCGATGTCATGGTTACGGTAGATTCCACCGAAGAAGTTATCGTTCAACGCAATGTAAAAGATATGCAGGAAGAAAACAACGAAACAGACGCCAATGGTGGACAACGGCACACTACTCAATATACACGTGATGGCGAGATTGTCACCTATGAGTCATCAGGTGGTCAGCATACCCCGATTGTGACAAAAAAAGTAAAACCGCAGGTGAGGGGAGTGCTTGTTGTGGCTATGGGGGCAGAAAACCCTACAGTGAAGCAGCTAATTGTCGATGCTGTACAGAAGGGACTAAATGTACCTTCCTACAAAATTTCAGTCGTACCGCGCAAACAGGGATAATTTAGAATTTATGAACAAAGAAGTTTATATTTTAAACCATTAATGAATATGGAGGACGGAACATGAATAATAAAAGACAAACCGTTTGGCTGGTGTCCATGCTGAGTTTAATGGTCGTGCTGTCTGCGTATTATTTGTTTACGGAGGACTCGAGCCCTGCAAATCCACCAGTAGCCGATAGTGAGCAAGTGAGCAAGGTTAAGCAGGATGCCGCACAGGAAGCAACGACGAAGGCAGAGGAACAATTGAACGAACTGAAGGTAAATGAAGTAGTGACGAATGGAGAAGTAACTGATGGAGCATCAGCAACTTCCACAAAATCGGATACGGCTTCCACAACTGACCCAGCAACGGAAAACTCAAAAGGCGATAAAGATACGGCAGCTGCCCCTACTACTGAACCGGCGACATCCGATCAAAACACAACTGCGACGAAGACGGACGCGACAGCACAAAGTGACGACAAAGCAGCCTCTGCAGCCAAAACCGATCAGCAGGTACTGGATAAAGTGGCAACCGATCAAGCTGCCCAACCTACAGCAGCAGCTGTGATTGACAACTATTTGCTGGAACGGGATGTGGAAAATCAGAAGAAAAATGATGAACTGACTACCGCAATGAATGACAGCACACCAAAGAAAGCTGCGGAGGCTCAAAAGGAATTACATGTACTTGAAGATAAGCAGGCTAAAATTACTGGAATTGAAGAAGAGCTTCAGCAGCAGTTCGCCAATGCGGTCGTCCGTGAGGAAGATGCTGATAAATACAAAGTGGTAGTTCTGAGTGAAAAATTGGATGCTAAGCAAGCGGTAACAATTGTCGATAAAGTCATGAAGGAACTGAATGTAACGCAGGATAAGATCAGTGTCCAATATGTTACACAATAAGACAAAAAACGCGAAAAAGCCCGGATTTCTGCATTATTCCGGGCTCTTTCTATTTTTAATGATTGTGATATAATACATAAAGCTGTTTCAACAATGTTATCAGCAACCGGCAAAATGCTGAAGGAGTGATTAATAAAGATGTTTAAATTAAGCGAGATTAAGGAATTGATCAAGCTGGTGGATGAAACGTCTGTGCATGAGCTTGAAATTGAAAATGAAGGAACTCGCCTGTTGATCCGGAAACCGGGCAAAAGCGAGATCGTTACGGTACAGGCTCCTGTGGCAACACCTGCTTATGCAGTGGCACCACAAGCTGTTATTCCAAATCCACAAGTACAGTCCGATGTTGGATTTGCAACTGCTGGGGAATCGAGGGAATATGCAAGCAATCTACATAAAATCGTATCTCCGATGGTAGGCACTTTCTATAGTTCTTCATCTCCGGATACGGCTCCGTATGTGAGTATCGGCAGCAAAGTGGGCGAAAAAACAACGGTATGTATCATTGAAGCGATGAAGCTGATGAACGAGCTGGAAGCTGAAGTGAAGGGCGAAATTGTGGAAATTTTGGCCGAAAACGGACAGTTGGTCGAGTATGGCCAGCCATTGTTCCTTGTGAAACCGGAGTAAAAAGCTTGTTTGAACCCTCTTTCGAGGGTTCGGCAAGACTGCTCCCAGGGAGGATAAAGTCATGACATTTCAAAAAGTATTGATTGCGAATCGTGGAGAAATTGCGGTTCGTATCATTCGCGCTTGCCGCGAAATGAATATTTCGACAGTTGCCGTATATTCGGAAGCTGACAAGGATTCGTTACATGTGCGTCTCGCAGATGAGGCTTACTGTATCGGACCGACGCTGTCTAAGGACAGCTACCTTAATTTTACGAATCTGATGAGCGTTGCTACATTGACTGAATGTGATGCCATTCATCCAGGTTACGGATTTTTGGCGGAAAACGCAGACTTCGCTGAAATTTGCGAATCGTGTAATATTACGTTTATTGGTCCTTCTCCTGAAGCCATTAACAAAATGGGAGATAAGGCGGTAGCCAAGCAGACCATGAAGGATGCCGGAGTTCCGGTTATTCCGGGTTCAGACGGGCTGGTTGAGGATTTGCAGGATGCAATCAGCATCGCACGTGATATCGGATATCCGGTAATTATCAAGGCCACAGCAGGTGGCGGAGGTAAAGGTATTCGTATCGCCGAAGATGAGGATAACCTCATTCAGCAAATCACTACTGCTCAGCAGGAGGCGCAAAAAGCATTTGGCAATGCGGGTGTGTACCTGGAAAAATACTTGACCGGTATGAAACATGTGGAAATACAGATCATAGCGGACAAGCATGGTAATGTTGCCCATTTGGGCGAACGGGACTGCTCTGTGCAGCGTCGTCGTCAGAAGTTATTGGAGGAAGCACCATGTCCTGTACTATCGCAGGATGTTCGTGAAGAAATGGGTCAGGCAGCTGTTCGTGCAGCTTTGGCCGTTCAATACTCTGGTGCAGGTACTCTCGAATTTTTGCTTGGCCCGGACAATAATTTCTATTTCATGGAAATGAATACACGTATTCAGGTAGAACATCCAGTAACAGAAATGATTACCGGTGTAGACCTGATTAAGGAAATGATTTCTGTCGCTGAAGGACATCCGCTTTCCTTTACGCAGGAAGAAGTCACCATCAATGGTTGGGCGATAGAGTGCCGTATTAACGCTGAGGATCCGGATCGTAATTTTATGCCTGCACCGGGTAAAATCGGATTTTATCTGCCTCCAGGAGGTCCTGGAGTACGGGTAGACAGCGCAGCATATCCAGGTTATAGCATTCCTCCTTATTATGACTCTATGATCGCCAAGCTGATTGTGTGGGCACCTACACGGCAAGATGCAATTGCCAAAATGAAGCGGGCTTTGTCTGAGTTTGCTATTGAGGGCATACCCACAACGATTTCTTTTCATCAGCGCTTGCTAGAGCATCCGACCTTTATTAAAGGCGATTTTGATATTAAATTTTTGGAGGAAAACGAAGTTTAATCGGTATATTTCCTCAGTTTGTCATAATGAACGCCAAATGATATAGTATGGATAATAAGTGAGCATGTCTGCTTTGAAATCCAAAGCTGGAATGAAACTTATTTTGACCGAAAGGTGTTGAAGGTATGAGCACAGTGCCAACCGAATTCGAACGTACAGAAATTGGGGAGATTCAAATTGCCCCAGAAGTTATTGAAGTCATTGCCGGACTGGCTACCGTTGAGGTACCGGGCGTTGCGGGAATGAGTGGCGGATTTGCTGGTGGGTTTGCCGAATTGCTAGGCCGCAAAAATTTATCTAAAGGTGTAAAAGTGGAAGTCGGACAGCGTGAAGCTGCTGTAGACGTCTCCGTCATTATTGAGTACGGTAACCGTCTGCCTGAGGTGGCTGCTGCTATTCAGCATAATGTTAAGCGTTCGATTGAGAACATGACAGGTCTTAACGTTGTTGAAGTGAACGTGCAAATTCATGATGTTCAATTCAAAAATGCCGAAAAAGTAGAAGAGCCGGAAGTGCTGGGCGCCGGACGGGTTAAATAGAGCGATACTTTGTACAAACCCCCGACCCTTATGGGTCGAGGGTTTACTCTAATTTAAGGAGGCTGTGCGTTTCGTGGCTAAAGTTATGGACAGACTTCTGCTGTTCTTGTACAGCTTAAGTATCGGAATTATTTCCATTCTCGCCATCCTCCTCCTGAGCGGGGCCATTCCGTATGTTTTAAGTATTGAGGATGAGCGAGTGGTGTGGTTTACCAGCCTGATTATTGCAGGGGTTCTGTTGTTATTGAGTCTTCGTTTTTTTTATATCTCTATTCGACGGAACCAAACCGTACAGCATTCTATTGATCAACGAACGGAATATGGTGACATTCAGATTTCAGTGGACACCATTGAAAATCTGTGCCTCAAAGCAGCTTCCCGATTTCGCGGGATGCAGGATTTGAAAGCACGCGTTCGCGTGTTGGAATCGGGACTTGATATTACGATTCGGGCGGTTGTAGACGGGGAAAGCTCCATTCCGGTGTTAACCTCTGACGTACAAAAGGGGGTACACGATCATGTGGAAGAAATTACAGGAATTCCTGTGTCCAATGTGTCGGTGTACATCGCTAATGTTTCTCAGTCACCCAGCTTTAAGAGTCGTGTGGAATAGAGGTGATTTTCCCTGATGCCCTGGAAAGAAATATGGGGAAGTTACAAGGGCCGGATCATGGGGATCACGGCTGGTATTTTTTTCGGTTTTATTTATTTGTGGGCAGGCTTTTGGAATATGTTGTTCTTTGCATTGATGGTGTTCATCGGATATACGCTAGGAAGACGTAGCGATTCAGCGCTTGGTTCATTCCTCCCTTGGAAGGAATGGGGCGATTGGTTGTCGCAACGTTGGCGTCCTTTTAAATGAACCCTGTGATACGTGTTCTCCAAAATAGAGCTGTAGCTTCTTTGCGCCCAACGTTTTGGAGGATGCGTTCACAGGTTTTTTTGTGGAAATTGGTTAGAATGAAAAATAGATATAGGCAAGCGTAGGAGGCAGGGCATGAAAAGACGTCTGGCGAGGGAATTAGCGGTACAGAGTATGTACCATATGGAAATGAATGAAGTGGATGCGGCAGCAGCCGTAGACATGTTGCTTCAGGAAGCCGCTGAGGAAAACGAAGCGGAAGTTGTCGTTAAAAACGCGGCAGTGTTAAGAGCTTATGTTTTGGAGCATGTGCGGGGTACGTGGGAGCACAAGGAAGCTATTGATGGGCTGTTGGTGGATTATCTTAAAGGCTGGCAGATCAGCAGACTTTCACGTGTAGATCGTCAAATTTTGAGACTTGCGGCATATGAGATGATTTTCCGTGAGGATGTTCCAGCTAAGGTAGCTGTTAATGAAGCGATTGAGTTGTCGAAGCACTTTGGTACCGAGGAATCCGGTAAATTTGTTAATGGTGTACTGGGACGAGTGATTCAAGAACTGGATCAATTGAAAGCACGTTTTTAAGTAGAGACTACTGAATCAGGTTGGAGAGTGGTTAAACATGTCAGCACCGATCATTGATGGTAAACAAATCTCTCAGGATATTCGCGCAAACATTCAGCAAGAGGTCATTCGTCTGAAAGAGCACAGCTTTCAACCCGGACTGGCTGTTGTATTGGTTGGCGAAGATCCCGCTTCGCAAGTGTATGTTAAAAACAAGGAAAAGGCGTGCCATGATCTCGGCTATTACTCAGAGGTTCACCGGTTGGCAGCAGATACTTCGCAGGAAGCATTACTGGAACTAGTGGACAAGCTGAACCATCAAAGTACTATCCATGGGATTTTGGTTCAACTGCCGTTGCCAAAGCATATTCATGAAAAAGCTGTCATTGACGCGATTGCAGTGGAGAAGGATGTGGATGGATTCCACCCGGTGAACGTAGGGAATTTGGTCATCGGTGACGATAGTCTATTGCCTTGTACTCCTGCTGGAGTTATTGAGTTAATCAAGCGTGCTGGAGTGGAGATAGCTGGTAAACATGCGGTAGTTATTGGTCGCAGTAATATCGTAGGCAAGCCAGTGTCTTTATTGTTGCAGCGTGAAAATGCTACGGTTACGATGTGCCACTCCCGTACAGCGAATATCGCGGAACTAAGTCAACAAGCGGATATCTTAGTCGTTGCGATCGGCAAAGCCAACTTTATTGATGCTTCGTTCGTGAAGCCCGGAGCGGTAGTAATAGATGTGGGGATGAACCGTCTGGACAACGGAAAGTTGGCGGGGGACGTTGATTTTGAGAGCGTGAAGCAAGTGTCTGGTCCGATTACGCCTGTTCCCGGCGGAGTAGGCCCGATGACAATTACGATGCTGATGCAAAATACGCTTGTAGCGGCCAAGCGGTCGCACGGTTTGGCATAAGGGCAGCTGCCTGTGGCTGAACAACGTATTTACTCTATAAAGGACCTGAATCGTTATATCCGGATGAAACTGGAATCGGATCAGGTGCTGTCTGATGTATGGATACGCGGGGAAATTTCTAATTTTACGCATCATTCGAGTGGTCACATGTACTTTACGCTCAAGGATGAGGGGAGCCGCATACGTTCGATTATGTTTGCAACCCATAATCAGCGGCTCCCTTTCGTACCGAAAGAAGGTACGCGTGTTATTGCCCGGGGAAACGTATCCGTGTACGAACGAGATGGACAATATCAGTTTTATGCAACTCAAATGCAGCCTGACGGCATAGGAAGTCTTTATCTGGCTTACGAACAGCTCAAGCAAAAGCTGGATGCAGAAGGACTGTTTGATACTGCTCGTAAGCGTAATCTCCCTGCCCATCCGGCAACCATAGGCGTGATTACGTCACCGACCGGAGCGGCTGTGCGTGATATTATTACGACACTTCAACGGCGATACCCGCAGGCTGGAATTGTGTTGTATCCTGTGCTTGTACAAGGAAAAGGTGCCGCACCCTCGATAATCAAGGCAATTGAAACTATGAATCGTATGCAAGAGGTTCAGGTGATGATCGTCGGACGGGGAGGTGGCTCGTTGGAAGAACTGTGGGCGTTTAATGAGGAAGCGGTTGCGCGCGCCATTTACGCATCGGTCATTCCGGTTATTTCGGCAGTTGGACACGAAACGGATTTTACCATTGCCGATTTTGTGGCTGACTTGCGTGCGGCAACGCCAACCGCAGCAGCCGAGTTGGCTGTGCCTAATCAGGCAGAGCTACGGGATCAGCTACTCCAGCGTGAGCAACGGTTGCGCAACGCCCTCCGGCAGCGGCTGGAAACCAGCCGTGAACGCTTGGCGAGGCTTCAGCGTTCACCGGTCCTGCTGCATCCACGCCGCTATATGTTACAGCATGCAGAGCGAATGGACATGTTGCATCAGCGGCTAATCCGCGCAGCGGGTAACCGTTCGCGTTTGAACGCAGAAAAGAACGCACGTATGCGTCAGGTACTAGAGCGGTTTAATCCGCGTGAACAAATTCGTTCGGCACGCAAGCAGACGGATATGGCGCAACGTCAGCTGGAGTCTGCGATGCGTGCTATTACGAAAACGGGACGGCAGCAGTTGCACACGGGAATTCGTCAGCTGGATGCGCTGAGCCCACTCAAAGTCATGGCCCGAGGCTATAGCTTGGTATACGATGAGCAGGAGAAACGGCTGATTAAGTCGCTCAAAGACGTACAGCCGGGAGATTCCATCAAGATTAAAGTAAGTGATGGGCAGTTGGACTGCCAAGTATGGGGAATGAAGGAGGACGCGAAGCACGGTGGCGAATGAAACGGAATTGAATTTTGAAGCGGCTATGGCCGCTCTTGAAGAAATTGTCGGACAACTGGAGCATGGAGACGTTCCTCTGGAGCAAGCCATTGATTTGTTCCAGCGGGGGATGAAGCTGTCTCAGCTTTGTAGTCAGAAGCTGGAGCAGGTTGAACGTAAAATTGAAATGATCGTGGAAGAGGATGGAGATTTGCGCAAGAAGCCTTTTGGCGGTGGATTGGATGAAAACGGCGGTGAAGGGCTTGAATAGACCGTCGTTCAAGGAATATTTGACCGGGACGACGGATGCAGTTTCATCCGCACTGATCGATCAGTTCCCGGCCGATTGGAACATTCCCGCTGTTCTTCGAGAATCCATGAATTACTCACTCACCGCAGGCGGAAAACGGCTGCGGCCTCTACTTGTGATCGCTGCTGCTGAAGCATTCGGTGGAAGCAGGGAAGCTGCGCTGCCAGTGGCATGTGCGGTAGAAATGGTACATACGTACTCCCTCATTCATGACGACTTGCCAGCCATGGATGATGATGATTATCGGCGAGGTAAGCTGACGAATCATAAGGTATACGGCGAGGCGGTTGCCGTCCTTGCGGGTGATGCTTTGTTGACCCATGCCTTTTACAGTATTGTGCAAGCAGGACGGCGTCACGGTGTTTCATCCGATGCGCTATTGTCCATTGTTGAGGATTTGTCCGAAATGAGTGGCGCGCGGGGCATGGTAGGCGGACAGGTCGCCGATATGTCAGGCGAGCAAGGAATGACGGGGATCGAGGAACTGGAATATATCCATCTTCATAAAACTGCTGATTTGATTATTTTCTCGCTCTTGGCAGGTGGACGGATTGGCGGGGCGGACAAGAGTCAATTAGAGGCGCTTAGCAACTTTGGACGAGACTTGGGGCTGGCTTTTCAGATACAGGACGATATACTGGACCTCATAGGCGATGAGAGCAAAATGGGTAAGAAAACGCAAAGTGATGTTGAACAGGAGAAGGTTACCTATCCGTATTTTATTGGTATGGACGCATCTTTGCAGCAGGTGGAGGAACTCACCGCATCTGCTAAAAAAGTGATAACAGAGAGCGGTATTCCCGATTCTTCTCGTTTGTTGGAGATAGCTGATTACCTGATGAAGCGTGATCATTAGTTGCGTTAGAGCTGTTTTGACTTGTCTGCGTTTAAGCACAGTCAAAAAGTGTGATATAATACTTGTTAACTTTACACACAAACTTGAAGGAAAGCGGGGAGATATGCGTGCTGCTTCCACACATAAAGCAACCAGGCGATCTGAAATCACTGTCGGTTGAGGAGTTGGCTTCTCTAGCCGAGGAAATCAGGAGCTTTTTGATTGAGAAGCTGTCCGTGACTGGGGGGCATCTGGCATCGAATCTGGGAGTGGTTGAGCTCACGATCGCCCTGCATTATTGCTATAACAGTCCGAAGGACAAGATGATTTATGACGTTGGGCACCAAGCCTACGTACACAAAATATTGACAGGGCGAATGGACCGTTTTGATACACTTCGTCAGCGTGATGGACTTTGTGGTTTTGTAAAAAGAAGTGAGAGTGAGCATGATGTTTGGGAAGCCGGTCATAGCAGCACTTCTCTGTCGGCCGCAATGGGAATGGCTTTGGCTCGAGATTTGAAGGGCGAGGACAATAAAGTCATTGCAATGATCGGAGACGGCGCGTTGACTGGGGGAATGGCCTTCGAAGCGTTGAATCATATCGGACATGAGCGCAAAAATTTAATGGTCATTCTGAATGACAACGAAATGTCCATAGCGCCTAATGTAGGGGCCATGCATAATTATTTGAGTAAAATCCGCTCGGACCGCCATTATTTACGAGCAAAAGATGAGCTGGAAGTTTTGCTGAAAAAAATACCCGCGATCGGCGGTAAACTTGCCAAATCGGCTGGCCGTGTCAAGGACAGTCTTAAATATATGATGGTGCCTGGTGTACTGTTTGAGGAGCTGGGACTTACGTATCTCGGTCCAGTGGACGGACATGATTTGCCGAAGCTAATCGAAACCTTCCAGCAGGCTGATAATGTCACTGGCCCTGTATTGGTGCATGTTGTAACCACCAAGGGCAAGGGCTATAAACCTGCAGAGGCAGATTCACACAAATGGCACGGAATCAGCCCTTACAAGATTGAATCGGGTCAGGTACTCAAAGCTGTAGGTAATCCGATGTATACGGAAATTTTCGGCCGAACGCTGATTGAGCTGGCTGAGCAGGATGAGCGCATCGTTGCAGTCACGCCTGCTATGCCTGGTGGATCAGGACTGGTACCGTTTAGTAAAGAGTTTCCTAGCCGTATGATTGACGTCGGCATTGCTGAACAGCATGCAGCTACCATGTGTGCTGCGTTGGCAATGGAAGGGCTGAAGCCGGTGTTTGCGGTGTATTCGACTTTTATGCAGCGTGCTTATGACCAGATTGTGCATGATATTTGTCGTCATAATGCGAACGTAATGTTCGCGATTGACCGTGCAGGTTTTGTTGGGGCTGACGGAGAAACTCATCATGGCGTGTTTGATGTGGCATTCTTACGTCATATCCCGAATCTTGTGCTTATGATGCCAAAGGATGAGAACGAGCTACGCCATATGATGAAAACAGCGCTCGACTATGATGACGGTCCAATTGCTTATCGTTACCCACGTGTTAATGTGGTTGGCGTGCCGTTGGATAAAGAATTAAAGGCGATTACCATCGGCAGTTGGGAGCTCCTGCGTAAGGGTGAGGGCTTTGCTGTAATTGCATCAGGACCGATGCTCCAGGTGGCGACAGAGGCTGCGGAGGCGATGAAACGTGAAGGGTTGCAAGTGGGCGTCGTGAATGCCCGTTTCCTGAAACCTTTGGACGAGGATATGTTGCGTGAGCTGGCTCGTCAGCATACGAAGCTGATCGTATTGGAAGAAGCTTCTGAAGCAGGAAGCTTGGGCAGCGCTGTACTGGAATTTTACGCCAAAGCCGAAATCCAAGAGGCGCAGGTGCGCTTAATGGGGATTCCCGATCTCTTTGTGGAGCATGGCTCTATCAAAGAGCAGCGTGCTGAAGTAGGTCTTACCATTGAAGATGTATGCTTAAAGCTGCGTAAATGGGCTGCTGAACCAGCATATGGCATGGGACAATCCGTATAGGGTAACTTGAAGCGAAGACCATGACATTTATAAAAAGTATGACAAGAGCAGCCTGGCTGCCTAAAGGGAGATTAACATGTCTGTTCCGAAGGAACGCATTGATGTATTACTTGTAGAACAAGGCTTTTTTGAAAGCCGTGAAAAAGCTAAAGCTGCGATTATGGCTGGTCTAGTGCTGGCGGACAGCGAACGGATCGAGAAAGCGGGCATGAAGGTACCACGCGCCAGCGAGCTTAAAGTTAAGGGTTCGGTGCATCCGTATGTAAGCCGTGGAGGATTAAAGCTGGAGAAGGCCATCCGTCAATTTGAGCTGAATATGAAGGGCAGGACAATGCTGGATATCGGCTCGTCCACTGGAGGTTTTACGGATTGTGCACTTCAGCATGGAGCGGAATACGTATACGCCATTGATGTGGGTTATAATCAGCTGGATTGGTCGCTTCGTAATGATGAACGAGTATGCGTAATGGAGAAAACGAATTTCAGATATATGACACCTGCGGATTTGAATGGTTCTGTCCCGAATTTCGCAAGTATCGACGTTTCGTTTATTTCATTACGTATTATTTTGCCCCCGTTGCTTGCCTTGTTGCATCAACCTGCTGATATTGTAGCTCTAATCAAGCCGCAATTCGAAGCTGGACGCGAAAAGGTCGGAAAATCCGGTGTGGTCCGTGATCCTGCTACGCATAAAGAAGTGTTGCAGACCATTCTGATGTTTGCGCATGAGCTTGGACTTACGCTGCAAGGTTTGGCTTATTCGCCTATTACAGGTGGAGAAGGCAATATTGAATTTTTAGCGCATTGGCGTTTGGATGGGCTTCCTGCTGCAGAATCGCAGCTGGAGAAGATGGATTTCAGACCACTAATTGAACGTACCGTTCAGGAAGCAGGTCAGACTTTTAATAATGGTCCATCGCGTAAGTAACATTCAGGGGTTCTCCATGAGTTCTGTGAACTTAAGGGAACCTCTTTTTGGTGTGAGGGATTGATTATAGAACTCACGTTCGCCTATAATGAGATGTACAAAGGAAAAGGAATTTTACATCTTGTCCTAGAATATGTCCATGAGGTGATCGGTCCATGGACACAAGATATGATACGATTATCATCGCTGTAATCGGGGTGATATTAGGGATATGGGCTTTATATAGCCTGCGTGCCTGGTTGAAGGAACCAGAGCCGCTTGTGCTAAAGACGATACCGATTAACGAGGATTTGGATGAAGGGCCTGCTATAGACATACTCGAAGAAGCAGGATATGAAGTAGTGGGTGGGAAAATGAAAATACCGCTTGCTTTTAAAGTGAATGCACATACCGTGTATAGCCGTTTGTTTATAGACTACGTGGCTGTACGAAACGGTTCGACATATATGGTCAAAACGTCACGCCGCAAGAAACCAATGGAGTGGAGTGGTCCTGATTTACGGGACAGGCTCATGCTGTATTTGTTGCTCTATCCGGGTTGCGCGGGTGTATTGTACGTTGATACGGACGAGCGAAGTATTCGCCTTATTACATTAATGGAAGACCTCGAAGAAGAGGAATATGAAGGTTAATCCATAGGAGGATTATATGAAGGGTCAACGACATATTAAAATTAGGGAAATTATTTCACAACATGAGATTGAGACGCAGGATGATCTGGTTGAAGCATTGCGTAAGGCTGGTTTTCAGGTCACACAGGCGACCGTATCGCGTGATATCAAGGAGCTGCTGCTGATCAAGGTTCCAATGGACGATGGCAGATATAAATATTCAATGCCTTCAGATCAGCGCTACAATCCGGCCCAGAAACTGAAACGTACGTTGGTCGATAACTTTTTGCATATTGACTATACAACCAATCTGATTGTGATGAAGTGTCTGCCGGGAACAGCCAACTCGATTGCTGCTTTATTGGACAATATTGAATGGTCCGAGATTATGGGTACGATTAGCGGAGATGACACCATTTTGATTATTTGCCGATCGGAAGAAAACAGCGAAGCTATCGTGAATCGTCTTATGGGCTACATTTCCTAATTATAATGGCTGCATATTAGGCGTTTTAATTTGTACATCATAGAGGTGAAAGAACGATGCTGGTCACTTTGTCTATACGGAATTTGGCGGTCGTAGAGGCCGTCGATGTTCATTTTTATAAAGGGTTTCATGTCTTGAGCGGGGAAACAGGTGCTGGTAAATCCATTATTATCGATGCGCTTGGGCTGATTGCAGGCGGTAGGGGCTCTGCTGATCTAGTACGTTACGGTTGTGATAAAGCAGAGATGGAAGCCTTGTTTGAGCTGCCGGTGAAACATCCAGTTTGGAATACACTTGAGGAACAAGGGATTAAGGCTAATGCGGAGGAGCATTTGCTGATTCGTCGTGAACTTACGGTTCAGGGGAAAAGCTCTTCTCGAATTAACGGTCAGATGGTTAATTTAACGATGCTGCGTGAGGTAGGTGAGCAACTCGTCAATATCCACGGGCAACATGAGCATCAAAGCCTGCTACGTGCAGATCGCCATCTGGCGCTGCTGGATACGTTCGGTGATTCGGTGATCGGTCCAGTCAAAACGCTTTACCGTGAGCGTTACAATGCTTTTGTCAAAGCGGAAAAAGAAGTAAGAGAACTGCAAAGCTCCAGTCAAAAGGCTTATCAGCTTTTGGATATGTACCGATTTCAATTAGAAGAGATCGCTGCGGCGGAGTTGAAATTGGGAGAAGATGAATTATTGGCAGAGGAACGGGTCAAGCTATCCCATAGTGAGAAAATGATGGATGGGATATCAGGAGCATACGAACTGCTAAGCGGCAGAGGTGGGCTGGATACGATCAATAACGTATTGTCCAGATTGAACGATGTCCAAAGTTATGACAGCAAAAGCCTTCAGCCCATTGCGGAGCAGATTCAGTCTGCTTTTTACCAGTTAGAGGACGCAGCATTCCAATTACGTTCTTATCGTGAGGATATTGAATTTAATCCAGGCAAGCTTCATGAAGTGGAGCAACGTTTGAATCAAATTACTGGATTACAGCGAAAATATGGTGATAGTATAGAGCAGATTTTGGAATACTATAGCCGTATTGAGCAGGAAACCGATCTGCTGGAAAATAAAGATGAGCGGCTGGAGCAGCTCATTGCAAAACGGGATGAGTTACTTTCCGATTTGCTGGAGATTTCGGAAGAGCTTACAGAAGCACGTGAAATTTGTGCAGAAGAGCTTGCAGAGCAAGTGGAGCAGGAGTTAAAAGACCTGCAGATGGAAAGAACGTCACTCAAGGTGCGCATTGATCCAATTGAAGATCCACGCGGATATGAGTATAAAGGTCTGAAGGTAAGACCTACCAAGCAAGGCATTGATAATGCGGAATTTCTTATCTCCCCCAATCCAGGTGAGCCACTACGTCCACTTGGTAAGATCGCTTCAGGCGGTGAGCTATCACGTATCATGTTGGCGATGAAAAGTATTTTTGCGCGTCATGATCAAATTCCAGTACTCATTTTTGACGAGGTGGATACCGGGGTGAGTGGCCGTGCAGCTCAATCCATTGCCGAGAAGCTATATCGTTTATCTTCCGTTTGTCAGGTGTTTTCCATTACTCATTTGCCACAGGTGGCATGTATGGCAGATCATCAGTACCTTATTGAGAAAAATGTTCATGATGGACGGACCATGACTCAAATTGAGGGACTTACGGAGGACGGGCGTGTCAAGGAATTGGCACGGATGCTGGGCGGCGTGGAAATTACCGAAAAAACATTGCATCACGCACAGGAAATGCTGAATTTGGCGGAAGGAAAGAAAGCCTGAAAAGAGCGGCTGGCGTAATGTTTAACAGTTATAAAAGCCTGGGGGCAAGGTTACCTTATAGGTACGCAATTGGCGACCACCTTTACTCGTCAAGCGAAAGAAGCAAAGGGAGCGTGACAGCCATTGAATTTTTACTCCAGGATCAAATTGCTCGGTCTTTTGCTTGTTTTTCTTATGTGTTCTATCGGTAACGCTCAGTATGTGCAAGCAGCGCTGCCTCCACAAGCTTCTTTGGATTTGTTCGGCTCTAAAAGCATGAGGACAACCCAAGAAAGTGTAGTTCCCGATTTAAAAGTATACCCGGGGGGGCAGACGATTGGGGTCAAAGTAAAATCTTCAGGAGTGCTTGTCGTCGGTCACCATATCATTCAGGAAAGTAATGATCGTAAGGTGTCGCCTGGTGAAACAGCAGGGATTCGCCTTGGGGATCGAATTACACACATGAACGGCAAGCCACTCAATAGCCTGGCAAGGGTCGCTGAGGCAGTAGACGAAGCAGGTAAGAATAAAAAACCGCTCGACATCACGCTTTGTCGAGGGGAGCAGACCATTTCCACCAAGTTAACACCAGCATATGATCAAGATGATAAAGCGTGGCGGCTTGGGTTGTATATTAGGGACTCGGCTGCAGGTGTAGGTACATTAACGTTTTATGCACCGGACCAGGGTGTATACGGGGCCTTGGGTCACGTAATTACCGATATGAATACCCAAACCCCTATTGTCGTGGGGAGCGGAGAGATTGTGCAGTCCAATGTGACGTCAATTGCGAAAAGCCAAAGTGGGGAACCAGGAGAAAAACGTGCTCATTTTCTCAAAGATCATCGGGTATTAGGAAATATTGAACGAAATACGAATTTCGGAATTTTTGGGAAAATGTCAGATGAGCCGCAATATGGATTGTATTCGACTCCTATTCCGGTGGCGCTTGCGAATGAAGTAAAAGAAGGACCTGCAGAAATTTTGACTGTGCTGGAAGGTCAACAAATTCAGCGGTTTCAGGCGGAAATTGTACACATCTCTCAGCAGGACAAACCAGCAACCAAAGGACTTGTGATACGCATTGTAGATCCAAAGCTGCTGGATAAGACCGGGGGAATCGTGCAAGGAATGAGCGGTAGTCCGATTATTCAAAATGGTAAGCTTATCGGGGCTGTGACACATGTATTTGTGAATGATCCTAAATCAGGTTACGGTTGTTTTATCGAATGGATGCTGCGCGATGCAGGAATCATGCAGAATAACGTAAGCTTGAAATCATCTTCTAATCTTAAGGCGAGCTAGTGGCCTTAAGATTTTTTTGTCGAAAAGCAGGGGAATGACTCATAATTGCAAGATAAAGAATCAATTATAATAGAAACTCTAAAAAAAATAAATAAAAATAATTTTCGACAGAAGGAATTCATAATTCGATGTCGAAATCATATACTCCGACAAGAAATATTTATATACTGTAAACAGATATCACAATGGAATATCACTCAATGAGGAGGAAGTACATTGCAAAAAATTGAGGTATTGTTGGCTGATGACAACCGGGAATTTACGAATTTGCTTGCTGAATATATTTCCGATCAGGAGGATATGGAAGTTACAGGAATCGCCTATAACGGCGAAGAAGTGCTCCAACGCATCGCAGAATCCCGCAACATACCTGATGTACTTATTTTAGATATTATTATGCCTCACCTGGATGGTCTCGGTGTGTTGGAGCGTTTGAGAGAAATGAACCTGACTCCACAGCCGAAAATCATTATGCTGACTGCATTCGGTCAAGAAAATATTACACAGAGGGCCGTACAGCTCGGGGCATCTTATTATATTTTGAAGCCGTTTGACATGGAAGTGCTGGCTAACCGTGTTCGCCAATTGGTGGGACCGCAGTTAGTTAGCAGCAGTCCGGTGACCATTTCATCCATGCGGTCCAACGTAGTACCTATGGGTAAGACGAAAAACCTGGATGCCAGTATCACGGCCATCATACATGAAATTGGTGTACCCGCTCACATCAAGGGATATCAATATTTACGCGAAGCCATTACGATGGTGTACAATAATATCGAAATTTTGGGAGCCATCACCAAAACATTATATCCGGCAATCGCCGAAAAGTTCAAAACGACGGCATCTCGCGTAGAACGCGCCATTCGCCATGCTATCGAGGTAGCATGGACCCGTGGAAATATCGACAGCATTTCACACCTGTTCGGTTACACCATTAATATCAGCAAGTCCAAACCAACCAATAGTGAATTCATAGCGATGGTGGCAGATAAGCTGCGGATTGAGAATAAGGTGTCCTGAAAGGGTAAGAATGATTGATAAGTAGACAACTAATACCGCCTTTTTATTGGTTCTTCCAAGAACCAGTAAAGGGGCGGTATTTTTTATGAACGATTTTCAATTTCAACTGGACAATTTAAAGTGTTCTTCAATTATCGCCATTTCATTGCTATCAGTCGTCGTTCTACCAAGGGAGAGAGTTGGAATTATTATTGAAATATTGCTTGATCGACAAGCTCTATAAGAAATATAATTAAAACAATCTTTCAAATGAGGTGAATCGGATGTCATTCCGTATTGTTCGAAGTATTTAGTTTCCGGGCTGGAAAAAACGCGTACCAGCCGTCAAGGGGGGAGGTCTATCCTTTTGACTACAAAAACTAAAATTCTGAATGATATCGGTCTGCTAACCCGTAGTTTTTATCCTTAATTGGAAGGTGGAAGAAAAATGAATTCAATAGAGTATAAAGAGTTTTATGATAAGGTTGGAAAAATCAATGGATGGGATTTCAGCAAGGTGAAATGTATCTCCAAAGGAGTAAAATGGGACTTCTACAATGAAGTAGCGAAGACATGCAAGAAGTCTAATATATTGCTTGATATCGGTACTGGCGGCGGGGAAGCAATTTTATCAATAGCATATTCTGCATTACTTCTAGTTGGGATTGACCATTCCACCGGAATGATTGAAACAGCAACCAAGAATTCTGCTGAATCAGACATAGCAAATGTTCGCTTTCTCCAGATGGATGCTGGAAATCTAAATTTTCCTGAGAACTTCTTTAATGTAATCTCTTCTCGACATTCATGTTTTTATGCAAAAGAAATAGCAAAGGTGTTAGCAAAGGGTGGAATATTCCTGACACAGCAAGTAAGCGAAAACGACAAATTAAATATTAAAGAAGCGTTTGGAAGAGGACAGGCATGGGGTGCTAAGAAAGACTCGTTAAAAGCTAAATATATTACCGAATTAAGTGATGCGGGCTTTAACGATATACAGTCATTTGAATTCAATGCAAACGAATATTATCAGACTCCTGAAGACTTAATATTCCTCTTGAAACACACTCCAATTATTCCTAACTTCGGAGAAAAAGAAATTGATTTTCAAATAATCCAACAATTTATTGTGGACAATCAAACCGAAATAGGAATAAGAACAAATTCAGAACGATTTATGGTGATTGCTAGGAAGTAAAACATAAAGGGATACCCGTTTCTGGGTATCCTTTTTTTAGAACTTATAAGTTTTATGGAATAAGTGAATAAAGATTTTCAGCATCTCCCTCGCTATATGACGATACAATTGTTGGGGATTCTAAAACATAATGCTCTCCACGAGGTTATAAAATAGACCCTGAATCAGTTGCAACATCCATCACGAAGAAAAATTTTCCTTTTGTAAACAGTTCTGAAATTCTCTTTAATTTTGATATAAACAATGTGTCGTTTCTTGTCGATATAGTATCTAATATAAAGAGAACTGAGGAGCGAATATATGAAATTTAACATCCGAACAAAATTGATATTGGGTTTTCTTGCGGTAATAGTCCTGTTGATCGTAATTAGTACAGTATCTATCTCAAAAATGAAAAACCTAGGCGACACTTCGATGGAAATTGATAGCCATTGGATGCCTAGTGTGACCATCCTGGGAACACTAAATGGTGATGTATCTGATGTTGAACGGCTCTCATTAAATATTATTGTAGAACGTGACCCAGAGGAAATGAAGAAGGTTCAGGCCGAATATGATAAGGTTTTAAAAAAGATTGAGGACGGCCGAAAAACATACGAAAAATTAATTGCTACCCCTAAAGAACGCGAAATGTACGAAGAATTCTCCAAAAATTATACGGAGTATTTGGCTAAGTTGCCAGAAGTGATTGAAGCGGGGAAAGCTAATGATTACACTCAATCAAGCATCCTTCATCAAGAGTCCTATAAGTTGTGGTATAGTTCAAACGATATGATCAGTCAGCTCATTAAATTGAATGCAGATGGATCTAAACAGACTACGAAAGAAGCTGTTGACAACTTTATTTCAGGGAGACAATTGGTCATCTTTTTGAGTATAGCAGCCGTTATATTAGCATTGATCATGGCAATCATCATAGCTCAAATTATTTCTAAACCTATCTTGCGAATCAGTCGTGCGGCTGAAAGTATCGCATCGGGTGATCTTACAAGTGAAGCTATCATTGTGAAGGGCAAGGATGAGATCAGTACGTTGGCACATTCCTTCAATGTTATGGTTGAGAACCTTCGCCAACTGATTCAATCAGTGAGTAAAACGACTGAGTTGGTAACCACTTCCTCAGAAGAATTGACGGCAAGCGCAGAGCAAAATAGCCAAGCTTCTGCACAAATAACTGAAACGGTGCAAGAAGTAGCTACTGGAACGGGAGACCAGGTAGATATGGTGACGAAATCGTCCCAAGCTATTGAAGAAATGTCTATCGGTGTTGAGCAAATCGCCATCCGCGCGCAAAATGTATTCGCATCTGCGCAAGATGCGGCCCATAAATCGGCTGAAGGTAACCAGATGATTCAACAGGCAGTTACGCAGATGAATGCCGTGAATGATTCGATGAATGGATTGGCAAATCTCATGGCTGGATTGGGAGAGCGCTCAGACGAAATTGGCAAGATCATTGATGTTATCACCAATATTTCTAGTCAGACCAACCTTCTTGCCTTGAACGCTGCGATTGAAGCGGCCCGCGCAGGGGAACATGGTCGCGGATTTGCTGTGGTTGCAGGCGAAGTTCGCAAGTTGGCCGAACAATCGGCTCATTCTGCCCAACAAATTACGGAGCTTGTGGGATTGATTCAAAAGGATACTACCCATGCTATTGAGGCGGTAGCGTCCAACGGGAAGGATGTCATGACAGGTCGTGAAGTTGTACAAAATGCAGGCGCATCCTTTGAACTAATTCAGGAAACCGTAAATAAAGTGGCCAGTGAAATTGAAGAGGTTTCTGCAGGATCAGAACAAATGTCTGCAAGTACAGATGAGATTGTTGGTTTTGTCAGACAAATTTCAGCGATTGCTGAGGAAGCCGCAGCAGGGACACAACACGTATCTGCCGCAACTCAGGAACAGCTGGCGTCCATGGAGGAAATTGCTTCGTCTGCAAGAAACCTGTCTACGATGGCAGAGGACCTGCAAGGGCAAATTGGTAAATTCAAAGTATAATTCGTATACTGTTTTTTATGTTTCAGAGGAACTAGCTGCTCTATTGTGAGCGGCTTTTTTCTTTTTTTTATTAATATATTGTGATTAGAGGGTGGAGATATGAGGAATCTGTAATTGGAAAGATATGATATAATGGTGGGAAATTCTTTGGGTTGGAGTGACATCATGGACAATAAGACTGAACTTAAAGCAAGTGACCTACGTCAGTTAGCGATAGACAAAATCATAGCTACACCATTTTTGAATGATTTTAAATATCTGAAAAGCAGAAAAGTTTTGAAAAAAGAAACCAAGGAATTTATATTTGAAATTTGTTTTGGTGCGACGAAATATGGTGCATTAAAAGTATATATTATCGTGGAATCCAAAAGAATAAAAAAGAAGTATAGTACTGGGGCTTGTTTTCACAGTGAGTTGATTGCTCTGACCAAGAAATATACGGGAAACAGGGATTACCTTGTGTCCACAGAAGCAGAAAGAGAACGGGTGATCGAAGAGATTATTGAAGATATCTACACTTTCGCGTTACCCTTTTTCAAGCGTTTTGAACACGTAGAAACACTAGCAGAACAAGTACATAAGTCAGGCTTTTTACCGCATCGCAAACGCTTTGATAAGTTTAATCCGTTGACGAAAAGATTCATTGATTTTTATTATCAAGGGGAGTAATGTAGCCATCTGGGACATTTTTGTTCTCACCATTGGCAGTAGATAAGCATTTTGATAAGGAGAACGAATTCCATAGAGGGGATATTATCGTTTTTCAAAAGGATGATGTACAATTTGTAAAACGGGTCAATGTACCCCTCAGGAAAAGATGATTTACCTAACATGCTCAATTTCTTGCTTAGAGGCGAGTCGGATGTTGCACTGGAGGGTACGGTTTTTATATGGGTAGACAATTGGATGAACAGCACAGAGGCTGTATAACGGGTATATTTCAATGAATAAAGCTATAGGCTAAGTCATCGCATTGAACGGGCTAGTGGTATTAACCCAATTGATTCTAAAGCAAAGGCAGGGATGAGAGCATGTGGAATAGTCTGACTTGGGTGTTCTTTGGCGTGTTGTTGGTGACGTTGGGTTGGATTGTTAAAGCAAGGCGTAGTCGCAGCAGCAACAAACAAGTGAATGAACAGCGGGGCAGTAATGTGGTTGAATTTCGTCCTCGTAAGTCCGCTCGACAATCTCGCACCGGAAATGAATCTAAGTCTAAAGTGTCTTCTGGCTCACGCGCGAATGCAAAAGCAGCAGGTATTCAGGCCCAAGCTGGATTTGGACTGTCTGACTCTATCCAGGGCACAGGCAAGCAAAAATGCTCCTTTTGTAAAAAAGAAGACAAATTAACCTTCTATGCGGATGACAATGGATCGCTGTATGGGGTATGCAAAGAGTGTAAGCATAAGGCGGAAAGACAGGATATGTTGCCACTTTAGTTTATACAGACGAGTGAGGACCATCATAAAAGAATTCTTATAGTTAATAAAAACTCCCAACCGTATGTAAGTAAATTGGTTAGGAGTTTTTTGTTTGTGTTTTACAGTGCTATCTAATTTGCCTGTCAATCAGTTCCTCGAGCGCATCCGCTATGTGATCTGGTCCATAGGATAGCTCTTCCCGGCTTAAGCTCAACCAGGCATGACGCTCATCCATATCAAAGGCAGTCTCAAGCCAACCAGATAACCCTCTGCCCCTGCGGTCTACTTCTACAAGCACATGCACACCCTCGGGTTCCAACTGCATAATCAGCTCCAGCTCCTCGATATCACGTGCATATTCTGATCCGGGCGTAAATTCAAATTCCTGTACATACGGAACACCGCGTCCCAGCTTAGGGTGACGTTCGCAGGTGGAGGAGCGGAATCGGAAGCCCAACAGGTGAACCGCCTCAAACACTGTATTCATATAGGGATGTGGCTCGATTTTTAGTGAATCACGATCGGTCGGGTCCAAAGCCATGCCAATATCTAATGCTGTTTCCAGCCAGACGGGCTGTTTGGCGTGAGTAACAGGAGTTTCCAACGGCAATCTGAAGGAAAAAGGAATTTCAAGCTCCTGTCCTTGCTCTAGATGAAAGCCGTCAGATACCTTGATCCGTGCAATGCAGCAGGTGGTGGTAGTTTTTTTATCGTCGTGCTCCACGATATATTCAGTCTTAAGCTCAATGTCAATTTTGCCGATTTCCTGATCAATTTTGCCGCCTTTGATGCGCATGATGCCACTAAGTTCTTCCCCAGGCACATATACGGCTTGATCTACCAGCGTATCGACTTTAGCTGAACCGATTCCTGCGCTTGCTAAGATTTTGTTAAAAAAACTCATTATTCCGTCCCCCCAGATAACCTCATGGTCATGATATACAAACGAAAACTAAAAACTTGTACAGCTTAACCGGATATACGGGGCAATGGTTCAAATCGTTCCAAAAAAATGCAAGAAAAAAGTCACTGGTACTCACGTAGGTATATTGCAGCTTGTCGATCTATCTGTCTACTAATCGCAGTTCACTTTATGAGGAGGTATAAAGCAATTTCGACAGCGAGGCTCATAAGCCTCAGAGTCACCGATCATCACAATAGGTCCTACAGTGGAAGGTTTACCATTTACCATACGTTGCGTAAATACTGCTTCCGAGCTACCGCATACAGCGCAAAAGGAAGTCAGCTTCTCGATGTCATCCGCCATGGCGAGCAGACCACCGACATAGCCGAACTCTTTGCCTCGATAATCCAGATTCAGCCCATCGGCAATTACATGCTTGCCGCAATAAGCTAACTCTTGTACGAGCGACATAATATGACGACTGAAAAACTGGACTTCGTCAAAGGCAACCACGTCGGCATCTTTTGTTTCTTGCAAAATACGCTGAACGAGCTCATCCGTGAGTTTTCTGGGGATAGAGATAGCGGGCAGCCGATATCCGATCCGGCTTACTATTTCGTCCTCGGCATAGCGGTTATCTTCAGCGGGTTTGTAAGCGACCACTTTACGATGCCCGTATTGGATTAGTTTTTGACAGCGGCGAATCAATTCGCCGGATTTTTCACTGAACATGGGGCCTGTAATAATCGTAATTCGTCCTGTAGGCAAAGCGAATTCCCCTCTCTGTAACATGTACATAACACTGTAAATCTTCTTCTCCGAAAGAAAACGCCATTATAGATTACCATAACCAGCCGCATACAGACTAGAGAAAATATATTGTTTTTTCGACATGTTGTTGTATGTCTATTCCTAAAACGTAAATGTGGTCGTCATTGCTCTGCCGCCTCTGGCATGATATGGTGAAGCGTAGTGGAATGAAGGGAAGAGTGAAAGGCATGGACGAAAAAAATACGGATTATAGTGCCGAAAAAGGAGCATTACTGGAGCAAGGGCTGATCAGTCCGCAAGCTCTAGAACTCATCACTGAGCTGGAGACAGAGCTGAACTTTCTGCGCAAGCAAAATGAATCATTTCGCAAGGCGCTGCGAGCCAAATCAGTGCAAAATCCCAGGATGTCTACCAAATTACGAGATGCGCTATATGAATGATATGGAAAGATATTTGGATTGAAGGATTAGCTTTTTTGCAGCCTATGCCTAAATGCTATATTTTGTACAGTGAAATAAAGAGAGTACAATAAGCTATATATAATCAATTGTTAATGGAGGAGAAACATGACTATACATTGTGATGTCGCTATTTTGGGTGGAGGAACCGGGGGGTATGTAGCAGCCATTCGTGCCGCCCAGCTAGGCAAGGAAGTGGTTATCATCGAAAAGGACAAGCTTGGTGGAACCTGTCTGCACCGTGGTTGCATTCCGAGTAAAGCCTTGCTGCGCAGTGCGGAAGTATATGCGGCGATTAAGGAAAGTGCACAATACGGTATTGAGACATCGGGAGCACAACTTGTATTTCCTAAGGTTCAGGAGCGTAAGGAAGCCGTTGTGGAGCAGCTGCATCAGGGCGTTCAATTTTTGATGCGTAAAAATAAAATTACGGTGCTGAGTGGTAAGGGACGCGTGATTGGGCCGTCTATATTTTCTCCAAAAAGCGGGGCAGTTGCTGTGGAACTAGAAGATGGTGAGATGGAGACGATTGTTCCTGCACATCTCATTATTGCAACGGGATCACGCCCGCGTGTGCTGTCCGGACTAGAGCCAGATGGCGAATTTATTCTAAGCAGTGACGAAGCGTTAACCATGGAGGAGCTACCAGCATCCCTGATTATCGTGGGCGGTGGTGTTATTGGCGTAGAGTGGGCTTCCATGCTAAATGATTTTGGCGTGGAGGTTACGGTAGTTGAAGCCGCGAATCGGCTTATTCCCACGGAAGACGAAGACGTTTCACGTGAAATGCAGCGCTTGTTAACCAAGCGTGGTGTCAAGGTGCTGACGGGTTCACAAGTGCTGGCTAAAACATACGGCAAAGATGAGGAAGGCGTACAGATTGACGTGCAAAAAGGGGAAGAAACCGAAACCCTCAGCGCTTCCAAACTGCTCATTTCTGTAGGGCGTCAGGCAAATGTGGAAAATATCGGGCTGGAAAATACGGATATCCGCGTAGAGCGTGGCTTTATCTCGGTTAATGATCATTTGCAGACGAATGAACCACATATTTACGCCATTGGAGATTGCATCGGCGGCTTACAACTGGCGCATGCGGCGAGCCATGAAGGTTTGCAGGCGGTTCATCATATGGCGGGCGAAGAGTTTCACAGTGTACCTAACCATCTGATTCCGCGGTGTATTTATACACGACCTGAAGCCGCGAGCGTCGGCTTAACGGAGCAAGAAGCCCGTGAGCGTGGACATCAGGTGAAGACAGGAAAATTCCCTTTTCAAGCTATCGGAAAATCGCTAGTATACGGTAGTCGGGACGGCTTCGTCAAAGTAGTGGCCGACGAGAAGACCAATGATATTCTCGGTGTACATATGATCGGTACGCATGTGACGGATCTGATCAGCGAGGCCGCTCTTGCGCAACTACTGGATGCTACGCCGTGGGAAGTCGGACAGCTTATTCATCCGCATCCGACGTTGTCGGAGATTTTGGGAGAAGCGATGCTGGCCGTTGATGGACAAGCGATTGGCATATAAACGTTTCAAATAAATCGGTGCTTTTCTTTTTGGGGAGAAAAGGATTATAATGGGGTTAGCCAGAGTTTAGTACCAGGTTTTAAGACAAGATGGTACTAGGTACTGGAAGTAGGATGTTTGACACTTAAGGAGGTGCCTCAATGAGTTCTAAAGGCGCTGTAGACGCTGGCTTCAGACATGAACAGCTGGGACTTACTCACGGACAAGTTATTGATATGTACAGATATATGTTGCTCGCAAGAAGATTTGACGAGCGCAACATGCTCCTGCAACGGGCAGGGAAAATTAATTTCCACGTTTCTGGCATTGGACAGGAGGCGGCACAAGTAGGTGCAGCTTTTGGCCTTGACCGGGAAAAGGACTATTTTCTTCCCTATTATCGGGATTATGGATTCGTGCTTGCGGTAGGAATGACGCCGCGCGAACTGATGTTGTCGGCATTTGCCAAGGCAGATGATCCCAATAGCGGTGGTCGCCAGATGCCAGGACATTTTGGTAGTAAACGGTTGCGTATTGTGACTGGCTCCAGCCCAGTAACGACACAGGTTCCGCATGCAGTAGGTGTAGCTTTGGCTGCCAAAATGCAGAAAAAGGATTTTGTTTCGTTTGTTACGTTTGGGGAAGGCTCCAGCAACCAGGGAGATTTTCACGAAGGCTGTAACTTTGCTGGTGTACAGAAGCTGCCCGTCATCATTATGTGCGAGAACAATCAATATGCGATATCGGTTCCGATTCATAAACAGTTGGCAGGCAAGGTAAGCGACCGTGCTTTGGGATATGGTTTTCCAGGGATTCGAGTCGATGGTAATGATGCGTTAGCGGTATATGCGGCGGTGAAGGAAGCACGGGAACGTGCTGTTCGCGGTGATGGTCCTACGCTGATCGAAGCTATGATGTACCGTCTGTCTCCTCACTCCACCTCGGATAATGATCTGGCTTACCGGACCAAGGAGGAAGTGGATGAGAACTGGGCCAAGGATGGCGTAGCCCGTATGAAAAACTACTTGATTGAATGCGGCATTTGGGATGAGGCCAAGGATGCGGATCTGTCGGCTGAGCTGCTGCTCGAAGTCAAGGAAGCGATTGAATATGCAGATAAAGCGCCTTTTCCAAAGCCCGAAGATACGCTGCTGCATGTGTATGCGGATAGCGATGGGGAGGGCCGGTAACGATGGCGATTATGGAATATATTGATGCGATTCGTCTTGCCATGAAAGAAGAGATGGAGCGGGATGAAACGGTTTTTGTATTAGGTGAGGATGTCGGGGTGAAGGGGGGCGTCTTTACAACGACAAAAGGGCTTATGGACCAATTCGGTGAGCAACGTGTCATGGATACGCCATTGGCTGAGTCGGCTATTGCCGGGGTTGCGATTGGTGCAGCCATGTACGGAATGAAGCCGATTGCCGAAATGCAATATTCGGACTTCATGCTTCCGGCTACGAATCAGATTATTAGTGAAGCAGCTAAAATCCGTTACCGCTCTAACAACGATTGGAACTGTCCTGTGGTAATCCGCGCGCCAATCGGTGGTGGTATCTTTGGTGGTTTGTATCACTCTCAGTGTCCAGAATCTATCTTTTTTGGTACGCCGGGTTTGAAAATTGTTGCTCCATTTACACCTTATGACGCAAAAGGATTGTTGAAAGCAGCCATTCGTGACCCTGATCCAGTGCTGTTTTTTGAAAATAAAAAATCCTACAAGCTGATCAAGGGTGAAGTGCCTGAGGATGATTATATCGTTCCGATTGGCAAGGCTAATCTATTACGTGAGGGTGACGATATTACGGTCATCGGATATAGCCAGCCTTTGCATTTTGTTATGCAGGCTGCTGAGGAATTGGAGAAGGAAGAGGGCATTACCGCACATGTTGTGGATTTGCGCACACTCCAACCGCTGGATCGCGAAGCCATTATTGAGGCTGCACGACATACAGGTAAGGTATTAATCGTGCATGAGGACAACAAAACGGGCGGCATCGGTGCCGAGGTATCGGCAATTATTAACGAGGAGTGTCTGTTCGAGCTGGATGCGCCGATTGAGCGTCTATGTGCTCCTGATGTACCAGCCATGCCGATCAGTCCACCGATGGAGAAGTTTTATATGTTAAACAAGGATAAAGTTAAGGAAGCCATGCGCCGTCTTGCAATGTATTAATATAGGGCAGATTGGACGAAAGCATTCCAAAAGTATAGCGGGGGCAGCGGTAAAACGCGCCCTCCTATAATGTTAAGGAGTTGAAAAAATGTCAGACCAAACACAATGGAACGACGTGACCATGCCACAATTGGCAGAATCGCTCGTATCAGCGACAATTGCCAAATGGCTCAAACAACCTGGTGAAACGGTAGAGCAATTCGAGCCGATTTGCGAGGTTATTACAGATAAAGTGAATGCAGAAATCCCATCCACATTGGACGGCATTATGGGTGATCTGTTGGCAGAGGAAGGTCAGACAGTAGCGGTAGGCGAGTTAATTTGCCGTATCCAGACGAAGTCGGCTGCACCTGCGTCGGCATCAGGAGCGACACCTGCTGCACCAGCATCTCAAAGTACCGTGCAAACACAATCTCAGCAGAGTGCTGGGTCGGACCAGTCCATGAGAGGACGTTTTTCCCCAGCGGTGCAAACCCTGGCTGCTGAGCATAATGTCGACTTAAGCCAAGTACCAGGCACGGGCATGGCGGGAAGAATTACCCGCAAAGACGTGCTGAATTATGTGCAGCAGGGCGGTTCTGCTCCCACTGGAGTATCTGGACAGCCGACTGCGACAACATCAGGACAAGGCTCTCCTTTTGCAGGAAGACAGCAGTCTGCCACTCAGCACAATACACCCATTCAAAATATGGACCCTGCTATTCCGGTTCGTAACAGTGGGATTCATTTGACGGAGGCTCCAAAAGCTCCTGTGATCGAAGTTGAGGGTGGCAACAACAGATCCGAGTATTTTATTGATGTTACACCCATTCGCAGTGCAATTGCTCGCAATATGCGACAAAGCGTTTCCGAAATTCCACATGCATGGACGACAATTGAGGTGGATGTGACCAACCTGGTAATGCTCCGCAACAAGATCAAAAACGAGTTCAAGCAAAAAGAAGGCATCAATATTACGTATCTGGCTTTCCTCATGAAAGCAGTCGTGAATGCAATCAAGGAATATCCGATCATGAATTCGGTGTGGGCTGTGGACAAAATTATCGTCAAAAGAGATATCAATATTTCACTAGCCGTGGGTACAGAGGACTCCGTTCTTACTCCTGTTATTAAAAAAGCGGACCAGAAAAATATTGCTGGATTAGCTCGTGAAATTGACGATTTGGCACGTAAAACCCGGGAAGGCACGCTCAAACTGGACGACATGCAAGGCGGAACGTTCACTGTAAACAACACAGGCTCCTTTGGTTCGATTTTATCTTATCCGGTAATTAACTATCCGCAGGCTGCAATTCTTACCTTTGAATCCATTGTCAAAAGACCAGTGGTTATTGATGATATGATTGCGGTTCGCTCGATGGCTAATCTGTGCTTGTCGCTGGATCATCGCATTTTGGACGGAGTGATTTGCGGACGATTCTTGCAACGGGTTAAAGAAAATCTAGAAGGCTACACCTTGGATACGAAGCTGTACTAATCATCCGAACAGTGGGGGAAATGTACGAAGAGGAAGTGACAGGCCGTGAACAGACGACCGCTTGATGTAACCTATACGAATAGGATGGAATATGCCCATGCATGGGATGTCCAGAAGGAGATTGTGGGAAAGCTGGATGCGGGAGAGGCAAGAGAAACGCTTATGCTTCTCCAGCATCCGCCGACCTATACGATTGGTTCTCAGCGGCATCCTGAACATTTGCTCCTTACACCAGAGCAACTGAAGGAGCAGGGAATCAGCGTTTTTCAGATTGACCGTGGGGGAGACATTACATATCATGGGCCGGGGCAGCTTGTCGGATATCCTCTACTTATGCTCGGCAACCGGGAGGCGCTGAATCTGCACGGATACCTTCGAAGTCTGGAAGAAGTGATCATTCGGTTGTTGGCATCTTATGGGATTGAGGGAAGTCGTAAGCCTGAATATACGGGGGTATGGATCGGGAATCTTAAAATTGCGGCCATTGGCGTCAAATTCAACAAGTGTAAGCACCGTCGGGGCTTCGTAACCAGCCATGGCTTTGCCTTTAACATCAAATCAGGAATACAGCATGAGGGCTTTGAGGGCATTGTCCCGTGCGGAATTCAGGAATACGGTGTGACATCATTGGAGGACTGCATACAGAATCCTATGTCGGTGGAGCAGATTGCGAAGGAAATTGTACCGTTCTTTGAACAGCAATTTTCATTTGCCGCGCAATGGCAAACGCATTCTTTCCAATAAAGGTAAGGCGGGCTATTGTGTATCTACACGGAAGCCCGCCTGTTTGCTTTACGTAACAGCTCGTCCACTTAAGGCTTCAACAGTGCCTTAGAGCAGCCGGATACCTTGAGCGGTATAGTTATTATAGTGGCATAATAAACGGCTCAATTACCATGAACAGCGTAGAACCAATCATAGCTGCGAGCATAATGTAGACGAAAAAACGAACCCATTTTTTGTTCGACATGTGTAACTCCTTTAGGATAGGTTTAAGTCATAGATAAGAACATCTATCCGTATTGTAGCGTAATCGGGAAAGAGAGGAAAGTTTAATGACAGTAAAAGTAGTAAAAGACCGAATTGTACAGGAATTTATGGAACTCGTACAGGTGGATAGTGAAACGAAAAATGAGCAGGAAATATCACGTGTTTTAAAAGAAAAGTTTAATGCACTCGGGCTGGAAGTAATGGAAGACGATTCTCGTGAAAGAACCGGACATGGTTCAGGCAATCTGATCGTCACCTGGAAAGCGGAAGGTGTGGAGCAAGCACCTAAATTATTTTTTACCTGCCACATGGATACCGTTACTCCAGGTAAAGGCATTAAGCCACAGTTGGGCGAGGATGGCTGGATTCGTAGTGACGGTTCAACGATTCTGGGGTCTGACGACAAGGCGGGAATTGCTGCTTTGTTCGAGGCGATCCGTGTCGTGCGCGAGCAGAATATTCCCCATGGTCAAATCCAGTTCGTGATTACGGCTGGCGAGGAATCTGGTTTGATGGGTGCACGGGCGATGAAGCCTGAAGTGCTAGATTCTGATTTCGGATATGCTTTGGATTCGAATGGTGAAGTTGGCTCTATTTGTATAGCTGCCCCAACGCAGGCACGTATTGAAATGAAGATAACTGGGAAGTCCGCTCATGCGGGGGTAAATCCCGAAGATGGCATTAGTGCCATTCAGGTCGCTTCTAAAGCCATTTCTAAAATGAAACTAGGACGGATTGATAAGGAAACGACCGCTAACATCGGCAGTTTCGAGGGCGGCGGCGCGACGAATGTGGTATGCGATTTTGTATTAATCCGTGCAGAGGCACGTAGTATTGTGCAGGAAAAGGTTAATCATCAAATCCAGCATATGCGTGAAGCGCTGGAAACCACCACACGCGAATTTGGTGCACAGGGAGAGTTCCGCAGTGAAGTCATCTATCCGGCATTCAGCTTTACGGAGCATGACGAAGTTGTACAGGTTGCACAGCGTGCAATTCAAGGACTGGGACTGGCAACGTCCACCTTCCATTCCGGTGGTGGCTCAGATGCTAATGTATTCAACGGGCTTGGAATTCCAACGGTGAATTTGGCTGTGGGCTACCAGAACATCCATACAACAGAGGAAAAAATCAAGGCCGATGACCTGGTGAAGGTTGCTGAAGTTGTCATAGCTCTGATTCAAGAAACCACAAAATAAACTTGTATCATACACTTGCAACATACTGAAAAAAGGTTCAGGTTAAAGACAGGAACAGCGTTCCTTCGTCTTTAGACCTGAACCTTTTTTGAAACAGCTAGCGAAGCGATGGTGGCGGTAGGTCCGTGTTCCTTTTGCCACTGACGCAAGAGTGCTTGAATCTGCCAGGCTTTACCAACGATATGGAGGGTGCTTTCAGTACGGTAGCTTTTCATTTCTGCATCTCCTCATGACAGGAAGTTTGTTATCCTACCACCAGCATATGTACAAAGTGGACAAGTTAGACTAACTTTGGTGATAATTAATAAAGAAAGATAGATATGAAGGAGGAAACTTACCGATGAACGAGCAAACGAACGGACAATTAAACAAACCAACAAACGATGCACATCGCAAGCCTTATTCCAATCCTGCGCTGGAGGAAAAGACCGTGTCTACACAGCCTATCTTTGAGGGGAAGGTCATTACATTACAGGTAGACACGGTAGAGCTTCCCGACGGCTCCACTGGAAAGCGTGAGATCGTAAAGCATCCAGGGGCGGTGGCTGTTTTGGCTCTACATGAAGGGAAAATGCTGGTCGTGGACCAGTACAGACAGGCGATGGGGCGCTGTGAGGTAGAAATTCCTGCAGGTAAGCTAGAGCGGGGTGAAGACCCGATGGAAGCAGCGGGGCGTGAGCTGAGAGAAGAGACAGGTTATACTGCCAAGTCGTTGAAGCTGCTGCACTCCTTTTATACCTCTCCTGGCTTTGCGGATGAAATCATTCATCTGTATGTGGCCGAAGAACTGGAGTTAGGTGAGATGGAACCGGATGAGGATGAATTTCTGGAGTTGTTTGAGGTGACGCTGGAAGAAGCACAGACGCTCATTCGTGAAGGACGGATTAGTGATGCTAAAACGATTCTGGCCGTCTATGCATGGCAACTCCGCCAACATACAGGGAGCTTCTAAGCGGATGGATGAAAATATAGTAGAACTTAACGACTACTTTGCAGACTTGCATATTCATATTGGCAGAACAGAGAAGGGAAATCCGGTCAAAATTAGTGGCAGCCGCGATCTGACCTTTGCCAACATAGCTAAGGAAGCCTCCGGTCGTAAAGGAATTGGGCTGATCGGTATCATTGACTGCCATGCACCTAATGTACAGGAGGATATTCGTACCTATTTACATACGGGTGAAATGAAGGAAATCAGCGGCGGCGGTATCGCTTACCGGGATACGGTTATTCTCCTTGGCACGGAGTTGGAAATACGTGCTGAAGGTCGCCCTGAGGCGCACGTACTGGCCTATTTTCCAGATCTGGCGGAGATGGAGGATTTTACCCAATGGCTGGCCCGGCATATGAAAAATGTTAATCTTAGCTCACAACGAATCTATGCGCCGCCACGCGAGTTGCAGCAGCAAATTTACGGACGTGGAGGCATTATGGTGCCTGCACACGTGTTTACTCCTCATAAGGGCATATACGGCAGCTCAGCGGCCCGTATGGAGGAACTGCTGGATATGGAGCTCGTTAGCGGGGTGGAGCTGGGGCTGAGCGCAGATTCATCTATGGCCGGTTTGATTTCGGAACTGGATCGCTTCAGCTTTCTCACGAATTCAGATGCCCATTCACTTGGGAAAATCGGACGAGAATACAACAAATTATCACTGGCAAAGCCGTGTTTTGATGAATTCAGAATGGCTTTGGAGCGGCGGGAAGGACGACGGGTGCGTGCCAACTACGGATTAAATCCGAAACTGGGCAAATACCATCGTTCTTACTGTCAAAGCTGCGGTACGATTATTGACGAGCAACAGATGTCGGATGAACGTTGTCCTGACTGTGGTCATACCAAGCTGGTGCGAGGTGTGCTGGATCGAATATGGAGCATTGCCGACCGTGAACAGCCCATGATTCCTTCCCATCGTCCGCCGTACATTTACCAGATTCCACTGGAGTTTATTCCAGGTCTGGGCAAAGCCAAGCTGAACCAGCTATTGGCTGCATTTGGAACAGAAATGAATATTTTACATGAGGTTACACAGGAGGAGTTAGCAGCAGTCGTCGGAAAAGTGCTGGCAGAGCAAATTGTGCTTTCACGCGAAGGGCGACTGTCGCTTGTATCCGGTGGTGGTGGAACATACGGCAAAATAGCTAAGTCCTAGTAAAGTCTTGTCCCTCTAAAGGCATATCAGTGTCTGCTTGTTCATAACCATAAATTATCTATGCCGCTGGCTTGGCACATCATTCGTGATGCTTGATCTGCAGTGAAAGCTGCCCCATTTCTAGCCATCAGCCGTCGGATTACGGTTGTTTTTTGGACAAACAAGCAGATGAAAGGGGCAGACGCCGATGCAATGGTTTCGTCATACGTTAAAAGATCAGACGCCGTATTATGTTTTCTTGGCTGTGCTGTTTCTGGTGGGAGTCGTCTTTGGCGCACTTATGGTAAACGCGCTCTCGCTGGAGCAGTTACAGGATTTGTCCCGTTACCTGAAGGATTTTTTTGTAACGGTCAATCAAAACGAACAGGGCTTCGCTGATTCGCAAGCGGCTTCGACCTTTTGGGATAGCGTATCTTTACATCTGAAATGGGTCGGCCTAATTTGGGTGTGTGGCCTTTCGGTTATCGGTCTGCCGGGCATTCTTGTATTGAATTTCCTCAAGGGTGTGCTAATCGGATTTTCAGTAGGTTATATGGTGGGGCAATATTCGTGGAAAGGACTGCTATTTTCTTTGGTTTCAGTTGCTCCCCATAACCTGCTCGTCATTCCGGTACTGCTCGTCTGCAGCGTGGCTGCGATGACTTTTTCCATCCATATGATCAAAACCAAAATACTCGCTACCCGGCCTTCAGACGGGATGCTGCGTCCGTTGCTGTCTTATGCAGGATTGACTGCTGTGATGATGGTGCTTCTTATCGGTAGCGCGTCCTTTGAAACTTGGATCACACCGGTTATGATGCAATGGGTCACTCCTATGCTGACAGCTTCCGTATCATCTTGATCCGTTTCAAAATGTTTGACTTTATTTGTATAGACCCCCTATAATAATAGGAGTGAAAAAAGTGCAGTAGGCAGTAGCTTTGCAGGGGGAGGGAGACACATGGAAGCACGGATCGAAAAAATTAAGCAGCAGCTGCAATCCCAGGGCTACAAACTAACGCCTCAGCGGGAAGCCACCGTCAGAGTTTTACTTGAGAACGAAGATGATCATCTGAGTGCGGAAGATGTATTTATGCTCGTCAAAGAGAAAGCTCCCGAAATCGGTCTGGCAACCGTATACCGTACCCTAGAACTGCTAAGTGAACTGCATGTCGTGGAGAAAATTAATTTTGGTGATGGCGTTGCGCGTTATGATTTGCGCGGCGATACAACCAAACATCACCATCACCATTTGATATGTGTGCAGTGTGGCAGTGTAGATGAAATACTGGAAGATTGGCTTGGACCATTGGAGGAGCGTCTGGAACGGGAATATAATTTTACCGTTGTGGATCATCGTTTGGACTTCCACGGTATTTGTTACCGTTGTAAGGCGAAGAACGATACAACGGCTCAGAAATCTTTGGGCAAATCCAGAAAAAACAAATCTCAGGACTAAAAGCTGACTACCCAAGCTCTCACCGACGAAGATGCGTTCGGGAGAGCTTTTTTGGTTCGGAATCTGTTGTTCGGGATTAAGCGGTATAAAAAGGAATAGCTTGTCATACCCTTCCATAGAGAGTCCTATTAGAGACTATATTCTGGGGAAAAGGCGGCTGATCCACATGGTACTATCGTTGCGGAGAGGACTAAAATGGCTGCGTTTGGTAATATTGTTCGGGGTGCTGGCATGTATGTTCTTTTATAGCCTCAGGCTGTTTACAGATTGGATAACACCTGTAGATCATTACCGAATACCGGAAGGACATGCAGTTAAGGTATTTGGCGGACAAAAAGTAAATGAAGGGTCCGAGCATCGAATAGCAGTGTTGGAACGTTTACGTTTCTTTTACTGGTATGGTGAATAGTCTAAGTAATCGGTCTTGATGAGCTTATGATATGAACGCAGCACACGAAGAAGCAGACGCTGAGACTGAACCGCTGTATGCAGAACAAGGAGACTTTTGGAACTCATGAAAATGTACATTCAACCTTTCGTTCAATATATGGATGAGGAAAAGGGCTTGTCGCGCAGCACATTGGAAGCGTACCAACGGGACGTACAGCAGTTTACCGAGTTCGCAGAAAGCTGTGGTATTGAGCAGCCGGATAACGTCCAACGGTCACATCTGGTACTGTATTTGAGCCGTTTGAAGGAACAGGGAAAAGCTGCGGCGACGATATCACGTAGCGTCGCCTCCATTCGCTCCTTTTTTCATTTTCTTATTCGGGAGGGAATTACGATCCATGATCCGTCCGTTCTACTGGAGCTGCCCAAAGCGACTAAAAAGAAGCCCTCGGTGCTAACGCAGGATGAGATAGAGCGTTTGCTGGACGCGCCGGATGTGACTGCCCCGCAAGGGGTGCGAGACAAGGCGATGCTGGAGTTGCTATATGCGACGGGCATTCGTGTATCGGAGCTGATTGCCCTAAACGTGCGTGATGTCCGCACCGATCTGCGCTTTGTGCACTGTGGCGGCGAGGCAGGCAAGGAGCGTGTTGTACCGATCAGCCGTGAGGCATCCCAGTGGGCACAAGCCTACATGGACGAGCAGCGTCTATTATTGCTGAGATCCGGGCAGGGTGAAGAAGCTCAGGTAGAGCAGGAAGCCATGTTCCTGAACGTATCTGGTCAGCGTCTCAGTAGACAGGGCTTCTGGAAAATGATTAAGAAGTACGGCCAGGAAGCAGGCATAAGCGAGGATATCACGCCCCATACGTTGCGGCATTCCTTTGCGGTACATATGCTGGAGGGCGGAGCGGACTTACGCTCTGTACAGGAAATGCTGGGTCATGCTGATCTGTCAACGACGCAGGTATATGCGCAGACAGCCAGACGGAATATGAAGGAAGTATATGAAAAGCATCACCCGCACGGCGGCAACCGCACTTCTCATGAAAGCAAAGATCGAACGTAACGATACTTTGCTTTCATAGAAAATGTGATAATGACTATAACTTTACGATTGTACAAGTCAGGAGAGATATTAATGTCAACAGCTAACCAAGCTACAATTCAGGAAGCAGCAGATTATATCCGTGCCAAGAGCGGAATACGTCCAGAGATTGGTCTTATTCTGGGATCAGGTCTCGGTATTCTAGCCGATTTAATTCAGGATGGAATTAGTATTCCTTATCAGGATATTCCCCATTTTCCTGTATCGACAGTAGAAGGTCACGAGGGAGAATTACTGTTAGGCACGATTGAAGGTCGCGCTGTCGTCATGATGAAAGGGCGCTTTCATATGTATGAGGGCTATGTCCCGCAGCTGACGGCTTTCCCAGTTCGGGTGATGAAGCAATTGGGGATTCAAAGTCTGCTGGTGACGAATGCAGCAGGTGGTGTAAACACTTCTTACGAAGCAGGCGATCTGATGGTCATCTCCGATCATCTTAATCTGACAGGACAAAATCCATTGATCGGACCGAACGATGCTGGTCTGGGCGTTCGTTTTCCAGACATGTCGGAGGCGTACAGCCGCCGCTTGCGTGAAATTGCCAAGCAAACGGCTAACCAACAGGGCTTCAGTCTGCAAGAAGGTGTATATGCTGGATTGCTGGGACCTAACTATGAAACGCCTGCTGAAATCGTTATGCTGCGTACACTGGGTGCAGATGCGGTGGGTATGTCGACCGTATCTGAGGTTATTGTAGCCCGTCATGCAGGTATTGAGGTACTGGGCTTCTCCTGTATCACGAATATGGCCGCAGGCATTCTGGATCAGCCTTTGTCCCATGGTGAAGTGATGGAGACGGCAGAGAAAGTACGTGAGCAATTTTTAAAACTTGTGCTAGCGATTATTCCACAAATGTAGATTGGGGATCATGTTCAACCGAAGCGGTGGACATATATCCCAAGAACCCCATATCCGATCGCCTTTTGATGGCGTGGGTATGGGGTTCTTTTTTACATCAGCGGTTGAGCTGAGTATGATCTCCTAATGAAGAGGGGGCGTGCTCAATGCAGTTGATTTCGCTTTTTCTGCTACAGCCAGTTTATGTCGTTCTTGCACCTTGATCACAATAACCATAAAAATGATCCAGTAAATGGCTAGCGAGTTCAGGAAACGGCTGTCCGTTATATTGTTCAATACAATAAATAGGAAAAAAACTGCTGCCGTCAGCCATGTATACATATCTGCTTTGCCAATTCTGAATTTAAATAAAGTTGTTATGGCGAGTGTAATTGTTGCCAGTAGTCCTGTAAGGCCCACATCGATCCACAGATCACGGAAACCGCTATGGCTGCTTGTCAGATCAAATCGAATTCCGTTCGCATAGATGCTGGGTCGGGCTGCCCAGTAGGAGCCGTAACCATGTCCGAACCAGTAATGGCTCTGAATAGCACCACCAATCCCCTGCCAGATTTCCGTTCTTCCAGTTAAGGTCGTTGTTTTTCCGAATTCCGACGCAATTGCATCTCCATAAGTAAAGGTGAATACCAAACCCAAAAGAACGAGCAAGCAGGAACCGCTAATGAAGAAACCGCGCAACGCAATGCTTCGGATTCTCTTGAATAGCAGTATAAACAATATAAATACGAAGAGCGAAGATGTCAGTACCAAAGAGGTGGTAGATTGGCACTCGATAAGCAATAGGGCATTGAGTAAGATAAAGCCGATATGCAAAACTTTACGTTTACCCCTGAAAAAATAAATGACATGTGAAACAAAACTTAACAGAGAGAGAGTTCCAAGTGTATTTTTATGACCAGAGATGCCCTTCCATAGCCCAGTATGTTCTACTCCACCATGAATGGCAAAGGAGGGAACGAGCAAAACGGCGAGTAGATTGAGTATGCTCAAAATACTTAACGTAACGACTAAGAGGCGAATGCAGCCCTGAGTTGTATAATGGGTGACCAAATAGAGCCCAAAGGTAGAGAAGGCAAGGAATTTGAGAACCATCAGCAAGGAAGAGGTCTGTTCTTGTTCAGCCCATAAACAGGAGGCAGCGATGTACAGCGTGAGTAAAGTCAGTAACGGATTGTCGGCTAAGGTTGCGATCAATGACTTGAGTGAAGGTAGTAGCATGGTATAGCTGAACAACAGGATAAGCACGGAAATCGTGATAACTCTGGGGGACAAACCCTGACAAGCATAAGGAATCGAAAAAGCCAGTAAACCAGCTACTGTAAGTACATGTTTCACGATTTCACCGCCTAGATACATTATGTATCTATAATATACAAAACGTATCTTCTTGTACAATAATAATAATATATTTATTTTCATTTTTCTCAAGCCTAGAGCAAGCCCTCTTGTGCATATACTCAGTCCATGCTAAGAAAATGAAGAATTCTTCGGCTTGGTCAAAAAAGGAACTTTTTATGTTTTTAAACATGGGGGTGTTCGGGTGGCGGATCATTTTACAGACCGTTTGAAGTTGAATTTGAGTGGTACGGGCAAAGAGTTAACGCCGCAGCAATTAAATGAAAATTTTAAAACCATTGAAAAAGAATTCATTGAACGCAGTGTAAACGTGAGCTGGTTTGGAGCTGCTGGTGATGGTATTCAGGATGACACGGCAGCTTTGCAGGAATTGATTAATAAGACCCCCGATTATTCCATTCTTCACATCCCCAGTGGACGATACAAAATAACCTCTACCTTACAGATTCGCAAGCAGGGTGTGCGCATTTTTGGCATTCATAAGGGCAGATACCGACAAGGCAAAGGTGTTACGTCGATTGAATATTATGGTACGGGTCCTTGTTTTCAAATTGGAGATGAAAGTCTACCATCGTTTAGCGGATATCAAAATGTGCAGTTTCATGACTTATCGATCCGGTACGAGGGGGCTGACAGAGCTACATTAAATAATCCGTTTTCGCAGTCAGTGAAGCGTGGATATTATGGCAAAGGTACTTTGGGTATCCAGGATTGGAAGGGTGGCGGAGTTGTCCTGGATAACGTCCTAATTGAGCATTTTGAAACGGCTTTTTGGGGCTACGAAAGTGATGTGAATTTCTTTAAATGCACGGAGATTAATTACAATAAAACAGGGATTCACTTGCAGAACAGAAGTTCACAGTTTACTAGCATAGCGCTTTTTACATTGGGGAACGATACGGCATTGGATCTGAATAGCTCCAATGGGGCCAGATTTTTGGCTAGCCAGCATATTAAGGATGGAAGTTCCAATGATATTCCCATTCTAATTAATGATTTTATGAACGCTGAATTTATAGGCTGCTGGTTTGAGGGACTAAGCAGAGAGCATAAGATGACAGTGCCTTCTTTTATTCAAATTGGTGCTACCAAAGAAACAAAAAATGTGGCCTTGCGTGACTCCATTTTAGCGATAGCGGACAAATTCGATGACACCCAATCCGTATGTAACTATTTTGTGGATGTGGTCATTGGCAAAAAAGTTTTGGTGGACGAGGTGGGAGGGTATCCCCGTAATCTAAAGCAGCTTATTTCTTTCTCTGGTAGCTCTTCCACACAGCAGGTGACACTTCGCTCACATTTGGATTTTAGCTATAGCAACAATCGTTATGACGAGAATAATGGGACAGGGCAGGCTTTGCTGCTTGTCGAGAAATACTCGAACAACGGGATTGAGCATTTGGACGAAACCTTTGTTAAAGCCTACCTGGGAGCAAGGCAAAATCTTCCCGCAGGTAGCTGGCAGAAGGTGAAGTTCAATCAAATCAACCATGATGAGCTGATCGAATTCGATGCGGTGAATAGCCGATGGCGAGCCAAGCGAGCTGGGAAATACAGAATACAAGTCTACATTTCGACCGATCCTCAAGTGGCTGGCAATCGCACACGGCTGGCACTTCACCTGAATGATGAGCAGCTTGCCGGGAGTTCCGCCTATGCTTATCTCGATGATAGGGTCATTGGCGGACTGAACTATAGTGCATTGAGTGGAGCAATGGAACTTAGACTGGAAGCGAATTCTTTTATTGATATACGGGTGTTCAGTCAAAATACAATGGATATTCTACCGGGTGGAGGAATCACATATTTCACCGTAAGCCGAATTTAAACAATTATTTCACAGACGATAGATGTTCTGTCATTTTATATATTGGAAAATGCGCACCATGCTGACTCAGCTTGGTGCTATTTGATGTTTTTATTCATATGGAATATTTTTCTTTCATTCTGACGACAATGGTTAGCAGCACGCGAATAGGCCGGAGGGGTAAGTAAATGGGCTCCGGTGCTTTACGCCAATATGTTGAGGAGGGAACCGATTGTGAAGAAAAAAGTGGTGGCGTTCATCCTGGCTTGCCTGGTAGCCTTGACTGCCGTCCCTGTCGGCGGTTGGGCCGAAGAAAGCAGACCTGAAAACAAAACCAAAGAGGGATCAGCGGCTGAGCTGGCTCCCGAGGCTCTCTCGGCGATCCTGATGGACGCAGATACGGGCACAGTCATCTATGAAAAAAACAGTCGTGAAAAGCTTCCTCCAGCGAGCATCACCAAAATTATGACGATGTTGCTGACAATGGAGTCCATTCAAGATGGCAAGCTCAAGCTGACCGATAAAGTTCGGGCCAGCGAATATGCGTCTTCAATGGGAGGCTCGCAAATTTTCTTGGAGCCCGGAGAAGAAATGACGGTCGATGAGATGCTGAAGGGAATTGCAATGGCTTCCGGCAACGACGCCTCTGTGGCGATGGCTGAGAAAATTGCAGGATCTGAACAGGCTTTTGTCGAGATGATGAATGCGAAGGTGCAGCAGCTCGGGCTCAAGGATACGCATTTTGCCAATTGCAACGGTTTACCCGTAGAGAATCACTATTCTTCTGCGCATGATATTGCGGTTATGAGCCGGGAGTTGTTGAAATACCCGCAAATTACGAAATATACGGGAGCCTATCAGGACTATTTGCGCAAATCCTCAGTCAAACCCTTTTGGCTGGTGAATACGAATAAACTTGTCCGTTTCTATACTGGAGCAGACGGGCTGAAAACAGGCTATACGGCAGAAGCAAAGTTCTGTCTTTCCGCTACTGCGAAGCGTGATGGCTTGCGTGTCGTAGCTGTCGTGCTCGGGGAGCCCAATACGAAGATACGCAACAATGAAGTATCTTCCATGTTCGACTATGCATTTTCTCAATATACAATGAAATCCATATACAAGCCGGGTGAATTGCTGGGCAGCGTAAAAGTTGAAAAAGGCGTATTGCCAGAGCTGAAAATTCAGGCTGACCGTTCTTACAGTGTGCTGGTGAAAAAAGGTGGCAACAAACAAACGTTGCGTCATGAATTGCAACTGGCCCCAAGCCTCAAAGCTCCTGTCCGGGCTGGTGACCCAATCGGTAAGTTGGTCGTCTATCAGGATGGACAACGGCTTAAGGAATTTAATATCACTTCGCCTGTGGCTATCGAAAAGGCCGGATGGTGGAAATTGTTTAAACGTACCATGTCGAACCTATTTTCTTTGTAGATTTTACGGGGTTTTCTTCTAGTTTTGTCGGAGGGCAGGAATCGTCTGCGGCTACGTAGAAATCCTTGTCCAAGACCGGGAGGAGAGTGAGTAAGCATGAACCTGCAAATTGAAATGGAGCATCACCGGGGGGTACTGATTGTAAGGCTGTCTGGTGAGCTTGATCACCATACGTCGGACATGGTCCGTATGCAAATGGACGAGGCGATTCAGCGCCGGCAATGCGAGCATATTGTGCTCAGTCTGAAGAATCTTCAGTTTATGGATAGCTCCGGCCTTGGCGTTATCTTGGGACGGTACAAACTGATCAAGCAAAAGGGCGGAAAAATGGCAGTCTGTGATGTCAATCCGCCAGTACACCGACTGCTGGATATGTCAGGGCTGTTCAAAATCATGCCCATATATGACAACGAGGGAAATGCGCTCACGGAACTGGAGGTTGTGTCATGAGAGAAGGCACGGGAAACAATTTCATGAGCTTGCAGTTTGCTGCCAAATCGGAGAATGAAGCATTTGCTCGTGTGGCTGTCGCTGCCTTTATTTCCAGGCTTGATCCCACAATGGATGAGCTAAGCGATTTGAAAACCGTGGTGTCTGAAGCGGTGACAAACAGTATTATTCACGGTTATGACAGCGACCCGTCAGGTGTCGTAACGATCAAAGTCGGGATTGAAGCGGACGTGATCACGTTGGTTGTTGAGGACGCAGGCCGAGGAATTGAGGATCTAGAGCTGGCCAAGCAACCTCTATACACGTCCAAACCTGAATTGGAACGCTCCGGCATGGGTTTTACGATTATGGAAAATTTTATGGATGAGTTTGAAGCAGTCAGTGAGCCGGGCGGAGGCACGTCGGTCCGGATGAAGAAAAGGATTGAATCCAAGAAAGCTTTATATAATTAGGAGTTGATCCTATGGAAGCAGGAGGAAAAAAAACTTCGCACAGCTATTTGGAGGATGCGGAAGTCAAGCGGCTTATTGCACTGAGTCAATCCGGTGATAATGAGGCTCGTGAGACACTGGTCAATAGTAATATCCGGCTCGTCTGGTCTGTCGTGCAGCGCTTTATGAACCGGGGGTATGAACCTGACGATCTGTTTCAAATTGGTTGCATCGGCTTGTTAAAATCGGTGGATAAATTCGATCTCAGCTACGAAGTCAAATTTTCAACATATGCAGTACCGATGATTATCGGTGAGATTCAACGGTTTCTGCGTGATGATGGTACACTCAAGGTTAGCCGTTCCTTGAAGGAAACGGCCAATAAGGTCCGTAAAATGAAGGACGAGCTATCCAAACGGCTCAACCGCCTGCCTACAGTCAAGGAAGTTGCTGATGAGCTAGGAGTGACACCGGAGGATGTTGTTTTTGCGCAGGAGGCCAATAAGCCGCCTACTTCAATTCACGAAACGGTGTTCGAAAATGACGGTGATCCGATTACACTTATGGATCAGATTGCTGACGAATCACAGGAAAGATGGTTCGACAAGCTGGCACTCAATGAGGCCATTGGCGGACTATCTGAGCGTGAGCGGTTGATTGTGTACCTGCGCTACTACCGGGATCAGACTCAATCAGAGGTTGCAAGTCGGCTTGGTATTTCTCAGGTGCAGGTATCACGGCTGGAAAAAAAGATTTTACAACTGATCCGCGATCAGATTGCCCAATAATAACAGTCAGGATCTTAGTGAAATCCTTATGCTTACGTATTTATAAAGGGTATTCCAAAGCCATTTTAATGGCCAGGGGTACTCTTTTTTTCGTGGAATAAAAGACAATACACAGAATAGGTTTCCTTGCTTCGTTCCATACTAACCGATAATTACGAGGATAAGGAGGGGATCGGATGACTCAAAGTCCGGCTCCTACAGTAGCTCCTATTGTCTACTTGCGGCTCCGCAGCCGTGTCCGCATGATACAAGGGCAGGATTTACATTTGGGTGATGTAGCCCATCTGCTGACTAATCCTGAATGGGAAAAGGATTTGCTTGAGCTTGTTCTCAAGCGGCCGCAGCACCAGGACGGTAATCTGATACTAATAGACATGCTACAGATCATAGCAAAAATTAGAGATCATATTCCGGGGGTCGTAGTTGAATCTCTCGGGAAGCCGCATGTACTTGTTGAACTCGTGGAGAAACCACGTAAGCCGTCCAAAATACTGTTTGTTTTGGTATGGGTGCTTCTGTTTTTTGGCTCTGCGCTGACAATTATGAATTTTCATGCCGACGTTAGCATGATGGAGGTACAGGTTCGGATTGTAGAGATGATTACGGGACGTAAGGATGAGCATCCGTACCTGTTTCAAATTGCTTACTCGATTGGCATCGGCTTTGGCATGATCGTTTTTTTTAATCACTTGTTCAAGAAAAATTGGAACGAGGAGCCGACGCCGCTGGAGGTGGAGATGTATCTGTACCAGGAAAATGTGGATCAGTATGTTGTGGCAGAGGAATATGAAAAGATGGCCCGTCTGCAGACAAAGGATAAGAAACCATGATATTTGTACAGGCTGCACTTCAGATTATTTTAGGTATTGCTGGGGGCCTTGCGGTGGGTAGCGGTGTAATTGCTTTTTTTATTGTGCTGGATATCATGCCGCGATTAGCACAACTCACCCGTACGTATAAAAAATCACGTGCATACGAAAAGGCAATGATTGTAGGTTCAGTACTGGGAACTGTGGTCGATTTTTGGAACATTTGCTTGCCACTACCGGGCATATTTACATGGATACCTGGGTTATTTTGCGGAGTGTTTATTGGCTTGCTCGCCGCGGCTCTAACGGAGGTATTGAATCTCCTGCCCATACTCGCCAAGCGACTCCACATGACCGTGTATATGCTCGGTCTGTTAATGGCAATGGTGCTTGGGAAGGTGACGGGTTCCTTATTTGACTGGTTTGTATATAACCGTTAACAACGAAAGTGAAGGGGGCAAGGAATATGGATCACAGAGCGGATCAAGAGCATCAGGGGCAGCACCAAGAAGATGGATGTATTGGAAATGAAAACCATGCTGGCGGAGAAGAGTTGAGTCCATGGCAGGAAAAGCAGGCGCAGGAATCTGCACGTTTTAAACACAAAAAAGAGAGTGAGCGGTCTGATAACGTAGAGGAGTCCGTTCGCTACTGGCAGGCCGAAGATGATATATCGCCGAGGATGAAGGATAATAAGAATACACTTGAAACAGTATTAGGTTTGGGGGAGACCTTTGATGTAGTATTCAGGGAAATGACACTGGGTGGGCGTCATACCGGATATCTGTTCCTAAATTCCTTTGCGAAGGATCAGATCATGCTTGAAGTGCTAAAGCGGCTTACCTATCTGACGCCGGATGATCTCTCTTCGGATGGACTACAAGCGTATTTTGAAAATTTTATTCCACATATTCAGGTGGAGAAGACGGATAAGATGTCTGTGGTCATTAACAAGGTGCTGACGGGACTGAGTGCCTTTTTCATGGAAGGCGAGCGTTTTTCCCTTATTCTGGATACTCGTAATTACCCGGTGCGTAATCCGGAGGAACCTTCTTTGGAGCGGGTTGTGCGCGGTGCTCGCGACGGGTTTACTGAAACAATGCTTACAAATGTAGGTCTAGTGCGCCGGCGTTTGCGGGACCCAGGGCTTAAATTTGAGGCTATGCAGGTCGGACGTCGAACCCGAACAGACGTATGTTTGGGTTACATTGACGATATTGTGGATAAGGTGATGGTGGATACTGTACGAGACAAAATTAAAAATGTTAATTTGGATGGTATTCCGCTGGCCGACAAGCAATTAGAGGAGACGATTATCAATAAAGGTTGGAATCCATATCCATTAGTACGATATTCGGAGCGACCAGATGTCGTGGCATCGCATATCATGGAAGGAAGGCTCGTTATTTTCGTCGATACCTCACCCAGCGTGATGATTTTGCCTACCACTTTTTTTGACTTGTGTCAGCATGCAGAAGAGAATCGGCAAACCGCTTTTATGGGAAGTTATTTGCGCTGGGTACGTTTTATAGGTATATTCGCCTCGATGTTTTTGCTTCCGATGTGGCTGCTAATGGTCATCAATCCCGAATTAAAACCGGCGTTTCTTGATTTTATTGGTCCTCAAAAGGAAGCACATCTTCCGCTGATTGCCCAGTTTATCATTGTAGAACTAGGGGTTGATCTTATGCGAATGGCGGCTGTGCATACTCCGACACCACTGGCTTCCGCTATGGGCTTGATCGCAGCGATTCTGGTCGGTGATATAGCGGTTAAGACGGGACTTTTCGTGAATGAGGTCGTGCTGTATATGGCTGTCGCTGCCATAGGAATGTTCGCAACACCGAGCTATGAGCTGGGGTTGGCGAATAGACTGATTCGACTATTCCTGCTGGTTGCTGTTGCAATTTTTCACGTACCGGGCTTTGTCGTGGGTACGACACTGATCATTTTGATGCTGACGCTGCATCGGTCATATAATTCTTCGTATTTGTGGCCGTTCATTCCTTTTAATGCCAAAGCGTTAGCTTCCATCTTGTTCCGTATGCCTGTACTAGATGCGCCTAACCGCCCGTCATCTAACAAAACGAGGGACAATACGCGTATGCCCCATACGGATGCCGACACAGATTCGAACTCAGGCAATGGACAGGAGCATTAATATAAATGATCTGCATAAAAATCCATTGTTCTTGATGTTTTTTTTGCTATACTGGTGTAAACATTCGATGGAATATGACTAGCTTGTTCCAGAAAGAGAGGCGCCAGAACATGTATTTGCATGGAAGCAGTAAAATTAACAGCAATGGACATTTGGAGATCGGTGGTTGTGATACAACGCTTTTGAAAGAGCGTTTTGGCACGCCGCTATATATTGTTGACGAACAGTTAGTCCGCCGGCGCTGCCGGGAATTCATAGAAGCTTTTCGTGAAACCGGATTGAAGTTTCAGGTTGCTTATGCAAGCAAAGCGTTTTGTGTTATGGCGATGTGTGCTTTAGCTGCTGAAGAAGGGATGTCGCTTGACGTAGTTTCCAGTGGAGAATTGTTTACTGCGCTACAAGCAGGGTTCCCGGCAGAGCGAATCCATTTTCACGGCAATAACAAAACACCGGAAGAAATTGAAATGGCGTTAGATGCGCAAATTGGCTGCTTCGTCGTCGATAGCGAAATGGAGTTGCATTTGTTGCAGGCCCTTGCCTCCGAGAAAGAACAGCAGGTGAATATCTTACTGCGTGTTACACCAGGGGTTGAGGCGCATACGCATGAATATATGGCCACAGGTCAAGAAGATTCGAAATTTGGCTTTGACATTGGGAATGGTACAGCACGCCAAGCTGTGGAACAGGCTATCGAGCTGGACCATCTTAACCTGTTAGGGGTACATTCTCATATTGGTTCGCAAATTTTCGAAGTGAATGGCTTTCAAATGGCTGCTGAACGAGTTGCAGCTTTTTCCAGAGAAATTAAAGAACAGCTTCAGTTTTCTTTCAAAGTGATTAATCTGGGTGGGGGATTTGGCATTCGCTACACAGAGGAGGACACACCGCTGAAAGTATCCACCTATGTGCAGGCTATCGGCGAAGCGGTGAAAACCTATTTTTCAGGACTTTACAATGAACTTCCAGAAATTTGGATTGAGCCGGGACGCAGTATTGTAGGCGATTCAGGCACGACCTTATATACGGTAGGAAGCATCAAGAATATTCCGCAGGTACGTAAATATGTCTCGGTAGATGGCGGGATGACAGATAATCCACGCCCTGCACTGTATCAGGCCAAGTATGAAGCGATGCTGGCTAATCGAGCGCAGGATACGAACGAAGAGACGGTGTCCATTGCAGGCAAATGCTGCGAAAGTGGCGATATGCTTATTTGGGATGTAGAGCTGCCTCGTATAAATAGCGGCGACTTGCTCGCTGTTGCCTCAACCGGAGCCTACAATTACTCCATGGCGAGTAATTATAACCGAATACGTCGACCAGCAGTTGTATTTGTCAACAACGGTGAGGCCGAGTTGGTGGTGCGTCGGGAAACCTACGAGGATATCGTACGCAACGATGTGGTGCCACAGCGCTTGATTCGTGATCAAGCCAGTCCGGCGGTTCAGCCTAACGCCAAGATTACGGTTTCGTCCTGATTTTAGCATTGTAAGATCAAGCAGGCCATTGAGTCGGTAATAATATACCGGGGACAATGGCCCTTTTTTTTGGACAAGACTTTGCTAAGCGCGGCAATTCATAGTAAACTGGAACTTGATGTTATTTAGTTCTCAAAACAGGTTGAAAAGGAGATACAAACAATGAAAAAAGGTAGAATAGATCTTGAAAACGGCGGTATCGTCGAAATTGACTTTTTCCCAGAAGAAGCTCCAAACACCGTTGCTAACTTTGAAAAGCTGGCAAACAGCGGTTATTACAACGGTTTGAGCTTCCACCGTGTCATTCCGGGTTTTGTGGCTCAAGGTGGTTGTCCAATCGGTAACGGTACAGGCGGTCCTGGTTACACGATTGACTGTGAAACAGCTACGAATACAACAAAGCATGCCAAAGGCGTTCTGTCCATGGCTCATGCAGGTCGCAACACAGGTGGCAGCCAATTCTTTATCTGCTACGCTCCACAACCACATTTAGATGGAGTACATACTGTATTTGGTAAAGTGACCAAAGGTATGGAATTCATTGATGCTGTAAAACAAGGTGACAAAATGAAAGAGGTTAAAGTATTTGACGTGTAATTTTACCGTTAATTACATGATCTTTTTTAAATAGCGTTGCACCTAAGCCGTTCTGTCTTTGGACAGGGCGGCTTTTGTTGTCTTTTGTTTGACGGTTTATTGATTTTCGCAATCACGTAGGCATTACAGTGCGTAAGATCACATTCGAAAAGTAAGTGTTGTGATAGCCTTTTCATAAGAATGCATTTTCCATTTATTTTATATGAGTATTGAAACTCAGTAGGGATTGGAAAAGAAGGGGGCTTATCACATTGTCTATTTTAACGCGCACAAATCGACTCGGATTTTTTGAAATCCGGCTGGAATCCATTGGTGGACTCGGCGCTAATCTGGCTGGCAAAATGTTGGCCGAAACCGGGGTGCTTGGTCTGGGGCTGAATGCTTCAAATTTTTCGTCCTACGGTTCGGAAAAAAAGGGAACTCCGGTTAAAAGCTTCGTCCGCTTCTGTGAGCCGGAGGTCGATATTCGGGATCACAGTCCGATTGAGCAACCGCATGTGGTAGGCATTTTCCATGAAACGTTATACAAAACGGTAAATGTAATCAGCGGACTGCCAGCGGATGGGATTGTAGTGGTTAATTCCACGCGTCCAGCAGAAGAAATACGGGCTGATTTGGGCCTGGTATCCGGTACATTAGCGGTGGTGGATGCGATGGGCATCGCACTGGAAGAGCGAACCAAACTAAATACGTCCATGCTCGGTGCCTTGTTCCGTGTCTGTGATTTCCTGGACCCGGAAGCGATGAGATCGGTTATTCGCAGTACCTTTGAAAAGAAAAATCCACTGTTAGTGGAACCTAATCTGCGTACGTTTAACCGTGGTTATGATGAAATGGAACTGCACGTATATCCAGTTACTGATGACGCAGAGGATCGGGTTTTTGAACGTCCGCAACCATTGCTGGGATACGAAACCCAACTACTGGGGGGCGTTATTGCAACTCAGGGAAACAGCATGACGAGAGATGTTAGTGGTTCACGTCAGGGGTATGTGCCTGAATACGAAGCTGATAAATGTACCCATTGTGCCAAGTGTGATTCGATTTGCCCGGATTACTGTTTTGTATGGGAAGAGCAAGCAGACAAACGCGGAAGAATGATGCCATTTTTGCAAGGGATTGATTACCAGTATTGCAAAGGATGTCTGAAATGTGTAGATATTTGCCCGTCGGGGGCATTAAGCTCGCGTCGCGAACAATGGGGATGGGCGGAACAGAATAGAGTTGCCCACCAATTTCCGGCATATGAAGGAGGGCGTGCGTAATGGCAAAGCTGGAGGAAGAACTCAAACAGACAGGCGCCGCGCAAGTGACAACGTTCGAATCCGGTAATGAAATGGCAGCTACGGCGGCTGCGCAGATTAATTATCATATGATGGGATATTTCCCGATTACTCCATCTACCGAGGTAGCGCAGTATCTGGATCAGATGAGAACGAGAGGCCAGCATAATATTAAGCTGGTTGCAGCAGACGGAGAACACGGATCGGCAGGGATTTGTTATGGAGCTGCCGCATCGGGAGCGAGGGTTGTGAACGCCACCAGTTCGCAAGGTTTCCTGTACATGCTGGAGCAGTTACCTGTTCAGTCAGGTACCCGTTTTCCTATGGTTATGAATCTAGTGACACGAGCTGTTAGTGGTCCCCTGGATATTCGCGGGGATCATTCGGACCTGTACTATGGTTTGAATACAGGCTGGGTCATTTTGACGGCAAGTACACCACAGGCTGTGTATGATATGAACATCATGGCACTCAAAATCGCAGAGCATAGCGATGTTCGGCTGCCTGTAATGGTCGCATATGACGGATTTTATACGTCCCATCAAAAACGTAAAGTGCAATATTTTGCCGATGCTGAGACCGTGCGCGGTTTTGTAGGTCCTAACCCGAACTTAAATTATCCGAATATTACGGATTTTGATCATCCTGTTACCGTGGGTGCGCATATGAACGGTGATGACCTGACGAATAATCATGTTCAGCTATCCGAAGCACTGAAGCTGTCAGAAGGAGTATATGAGCAGGTAGCAGCAGAATATGCCGCTTTATCCGGTCGGGAATATCCGATTTTGGATCTGTATCATATGGAGGATGCTGAGGTTGCGGTCTTCCTGTTGAATTCTGCGGCTGAATCGGCCAAGGATGTGGCGGATCAACTCCGTGCGCGCGGGATTAAAGCTGGTGTGATACGTCCGAATATTATCCGACCGTTCCCAGCCGCACAACTGCGGGAAGCATTACGCGATGTCAAGGCGCTGCTGGTAGGTGAACGTGCAGATTCGTATGGAGCAGACGGCGGTAATTTAACGCATGAAATTAAAGCGGCCTTACAGGAGGACCCGCTGAACCGGACACTCGTGTTGAGCCGTATCTTTGGCTTGGGCGGCAAGGATTTTTATGCGGAAGATGCAGAGGCGTTCTTCCAGCTTGCGATTGAGGCGGCAGAGGCCGGACGAGCCGAGAAGCCCTTTGATTATTACGGAATTAATCCGGGTTCACCGGACAAGGTGATGCCGCAAGTTATGCAACCGCCACGTGGCAATGCATACCGTACGGGTCTGATTCAGGTTACGCCGGACGAGGCGACCGGGAAGCTCAAAGTCAAGGTACCACCCCTGCGGTCGTTGACGACCAAACCACGCCGTCTTACACCAGGTCACGGGGCTTGCCCAGGATGTGGGGCATTGTCTGCGCTGGAACTGTTTTTTAAAGGTATTGAAGGGGATATTGTCGTGCTGTTCCAGACTGGCTGCGTATATGTGACGACGACAGGGTATCCATATACATCACACAAACAACCGATGATCCACAATCTTTTTCAAAACGGGGCCGCTACACTTTCGGGAGCGCTGGAAGCTTATATGGAAATGAAGCGCCGCAATGAAATTGAGATGTCGGACGATCCGACCTTCATCATGATCAGTGGTGACGGTGGGATGGATATTGGTATGGGTTCTGCGATTGGTGCGGCTCTGCGTAATCATAAGCTGATCATGCTGGAATATGATAACGAAGGGTACATGAATACAGGTTCACAGCAATCGTACTCCACTCCGCTCGGTCACATGACCAGTACGTCGGGTGTAGGGAAAATGCAAAAAGGAAAGCAAGGGCATCACAAGGATACCGTACAAATCATGGCTGCTTGTAACATTCCGTATGCTTTTACGGCAGCTGAAAGTCATCCGCAGGATATGCTGCGCAAAGCAGCCAAGGCTCAATGGTATGCAAACAACGTGGGTACGGCCTATGGTAAGATCCTGTGCGCCTGCCCGCTGAATTGGAAATCTGAAGACAGACTGGGCACCAGCATTGTGGGCGCCGCAGTCGAGTCCTGTTTCTTTCCTTTGTACGAAATAGAGCAAGGCAGTACGACGATTACGTATAATCCGGAAGATAAGGGAAAACGGATTCCAGCTGCAGAATGGTTGAAATTAATGGGTAAAACGAAGCATCTTCTCAAGGAGGAGGCTACGCTGGCTACCTTTGAGCAGGAGATTGAGCGTCGCTGGACTACCCTGAAAAAGAAACATGAAATTTCAGAGCTATAATTCTGTTTTTTGCATAATCATCGATTAGCATTGTTAGCCGCTGTTACTGTAGTGGTTCGATCAAGATTCTTTGCGCTTATTGCGCAAAGAATCTTTTTTGTTGTTTATGGGTTGAAGCATAAAAAAACAGGTAATGATTTCCGATATAGGAGTGGAGGCCTATAAGAGGCACGTTAAAAAGTTTTCTTCTGAATTTAAGATGCAATGAGGTGCAGGTAATGATTAAGCTGAATACAGTTGAAATAATCGAAATTATAAAGAAGCAGATCCCTAAGGTTATGAACATCAAGCCCGTAGAACTAAAGTTTACGGACGATTTTGGACGGGCATCGCTAGCAACGACAGAACACAAATTCACGCTGACGAACCAGCACTATTCTGCGAAGGTGATGGATTGCGTGTTAGAAACACAGGTACGCCCCATTTTAATGTGCGAAATTATTTATTTTCTGAAATGCGAGTTTATTGACGGACATGTTGATGTACGACTGGATTATGAAGCATGTTCTGAGGAAGGGCGGGGACCTGTTGCTTCAGCCGTAATTACCTTTGATCATGCAACAGAGTTGGGAGTCGAGGAACTGGCTGATCTGATTGACTTGGCGCTTCATATGAATGATAAAACCTGGTTTGAAGAACTCTCCAGCCAATATGTCAAAACTAAAGCAGGCGCTTCTATTAGATAACTTGCTTTTTTTAGAAGTCGGTGCTAATATACGTAACAAGTTTAATGTTAATTCAATTAAATAAGAGCAAGATCCTTCGGGGCGGGGCGAAATTCCCCACCGGCGGTGATGACATGTTTGTGGATCGTTTTTGTGAGAAACAGCATGGCTTAGTCCGTGACCCGGATGCTGAATGATCGGCAGAAGGTGGACCTGGTGCAAATCCGGGACCGACAGTATAGTCTGGATGGGAGAAGGATACGAAGCGCATGTGCATGACGTGACATGTGCCGATTTTTAGCATACCCAATTGTGCGTACGGCTTATTTCGTTGTAGGATAACATCGGGCGATAGCTTTCTTAAGCTTTCTTTTTGATGGGTGTTCTGAGCGTATTTGGCTGTATCCTCAGTCATGCTTTCTATTGGCAAGACTATGATTTCATGTCGTCTTAAGATGCATATGAACTGCGCTTGTATACTACAAATGTGACTCTCATCACCCCCATGACGGATTGAATCCGAACTGGGGGTTTTTTGCGCTTATAGCTGATGAATTAGGGATAAACTGAAATGTAGTGGAAAGGAGTGAAGGCATGTTTACCGGATTAGTTGAGGAAGTGGGTCGCATTCAAACTATTTCCAAAAGCAGTGAAGCGATGGTGCTGGGGATTTCGGGTTCCGTGGTGTTGGGCGATTTGAAAATAGGAGACAGTGTCTCGGTGAATGGCGTTTGCTTGACCGCGATACGGATTGGTTCGAAAGACTTTAAGGTTGATGTGATGCCGGAAACCTTTCGCAGCACTAATCTGAAAGAGTTGAGATCCGGCAGCCGAGTCAATCTGGAGCGAGCAATGGCGGCGAGCGGAAGGTTCGGAGGACACATCGTGCAAGGACATGTGGACGGGACGGGAACGATTCGCGGGGTGACATCAGACCAGAATGCAGTTGTGTTCGAAATTGAGCCTAAAAATCAAACATTATTTAAATATATTCTTCTCAAAGGGTCAATCACAATTGATGGTATCAGCCTCACAGTCGCACAGCGTACGGGAGCTACCTTTGCCGTATCCATTATTCCCCACACCTTATCCGAAACGGCCTTACAAGCCAAACGTGAGGGGGATACCGTCAATATCGAATGTGATATTTTGGGCAAATATGTAGAACAGCTTTTAAATTACAAAGGTGCAGCGGAGGCGGAGAGAGTAGAAAAAGCTCCTCTCAGTTTGGACTATTTGGCGAAACACGGCTTTGCCTGATATTGAATGGTAAACCTGTTTAGGAGCATTCGTGGCACAAGACATAAGGAGGAAAGTGTTATGGATAGAGGTAGCCAAACAAGTGCAATGGCAAACGTCATAGAGCATGGCGAGTTGGAACATGACGAAGAGATTCGTTTGGATTCCATCGAAGAAGCGTTGGAGGACTTAAAAAACGGTAAAGTCGTTATTGTAGTGGATGATGAACAGCGCGAAAATGAAGGCGATTTTATCGCTTTGGCTGAAAAAGCGTCGCCTGAGGTCATTAATTTCATGATTACAGAAGGTCGCGGGTTGGTCTGTGTGCCAATCACACGACAAAGAGCCGAGACCTTGGAATTGCATCCTATGGTAGAGCAAAATACAGAATTCCACGGTACTGCCTTTACGGTATCGGTAGATCATATGGAGACAACAACGGGGATTTCAGCGGCCGAGCGCTCCTTGACTGTACGCGCCTTGGCAGACGAAGCAGTCACAGGAAGTGATTTCCGCAAGCCTGGTCACATGTTCCCACTGATTGCTCGCGATGGTGGTGTCTTGCAGCGTGCTGGTCACACTGAAGCGGCTGTTGATCTGGCCCGACTCAGTGGCTTCAAGCCTGCTGGGGTCATTTGCGAAATTATAAAGGAAGATGGCTCAATGGCCCGCCTGCCTGATCTGGCAGTGGTCGCCAAGCGACATCAATTGAAGCTGATCAGTATTCAGCATTTGGTGGACTACCGTCGTCGTTTGTCATTGTAAATACATCTCGGTTCCAAGTAAATCTGAAGTATTATCCAAAGTACCTAAATAATTAAACAAAGAGAGGTTGATTAAACATGGCACGTTTTCTAGAAGGTAATCTCGTATCGAATGGTTTAAAATATGGTATTGTGGTGGGCAGATTTAATGAGTTTATTACGAGCAAGCTGTTAAGCGGCGCAATTGATGCCCTTCAACGACATGGTGCGCAGGAAAATGAAATTGATGTAGCCTGGGTTCCGGGTGCATTTGAAATTTCATTGATTGCACAAAAAATGGCTGCAAGCGGCAAATATGATGCCGTAATTACGCTGGGTACGGTCATCCGTGGTTCTACTTCACATTATGATATCGTCTGCAATGAAGTGGCCAAGGGTGTGGCAGCAAGTAGCCTGAAAACGGGCGTGCCTGTTATTTTTGGGGTAGTGACGACAGAAAACATTGAACAGGCTATTGAACGAGCAGGTACGAAGGCTGGTAATAAAGGTTGGGATTCTGCATTGGCTGCGATTGAAATGGCCAATCTCGGCAAGCAATTTTAATTGTATGAATAACTGAATAGAACGGTATAAACTGCAAGGTGAAAAGGGATTGGATTGTTAAGCAAGGCGATGACGTATATACTACAGAAAGAGGGATTGATAACGTAGAGCATAAGTGCTATAGGGAAAGGTATTGTTGAATGATGATTGGAGTAAGGCAGGGGGAAGCACATTGACAGTCGTAAACTACAAGCTGGAAACATTCGAGGGTCCGCTGGATCTACTATTGCATCTGATTGATAAAGCCGAGATCGACATTCAGGATATCCCGATTAGCGATATTACTGATCAGTATATGGCTTTTTTGCACAGTATGCAGGAGCTGGAACTGGACATTACGAGCGAGTTTCTGGTGATGGCAGCGACGCTCTTATCTATTAAGAGTAAATTGTTGCTTCCCAAGCCACCTGTGATGGAATATGACGATTTGGATTTTTATGAGGAAGAGGATTATGATCCACGTGAGGAACTGGTCCGCAAGCTGGTGGAGTATCGTAAATATAAAGGGATTGCTCGCCATCTAAGTGAACGTGAATGGGAGCGGAGTCTAATTTATGGCAAGGAGCCAGAAGATCTAAGCGCATTCCTGCCCACTGAACCCGCAAATCCGGTGCATGGGCTGCATGCAAGCGATTTGGTCGCGGCCTTTCAGCGTGCTTTGCGCAAAGCAGAACGACGTACGACGGTAACCCGTGTTCATCGAGACGAAATTTCAGTCAAGGACCGTATCCGGCAAGTTATCGGGGCGTTAGAGATGCTGGGGAACGGAGGACGGCTGCTGTTCTCCAAGCTGATGCATGAGGATATGTATCGGCATGAGGTGGTTGTGACCTTTTTGGCTATCCTTGAACTGATGAAAATGAAACAAATTTTCTGTTATCAGGAGAAGCTTTTCGATGATATTGTAATGGAGTGGAGAGGGGATTTACGGGTTAATGGATTATCTGAAGCTGAAATCAATTATTGAGGGACTGCTGTTTCTCGCAGGAGAGGAAGGGTTGTCCACCAAGCAGATCGCCGACATTGTAGAGCAGCAGCAAGAGCTGGTTGAACAGTGCTTGGAAGATATGAAGCAGGACATGGAGCAGGGGGGAAGGGGCTTGCAACTTGTCCGTATTGCCGGTCATTATCAGCTTGCAACTTTATCCGAACATGCACCTTACTTTGAAAAGCTCGCATACTCTCCGGCACGTGCCTCACTGTCTCAAGCTGCTTTGGAGACGCTGGCCATTGTTGCCTACCGCCAGCCCATTACAAGAGTTGAAATCGAAGAGATTCGGGGTGTCAAATCCGAGCGGGCCATACATACACTGGTCAACAAGGAGCTCATTGAAGAGAAAGGTCGAGCTGAAGCCATCGGACGGCCAATATTGTACGGAACGACGAAATCATTTTTGGATTATTTCGGTCTGGGCTCTTTGGCAGATCTACCGCAACCGGAGTTGTTCGAGGATTCGGACAATTTGGAGGAAGAGACTCAATTATTGTTCGAGCGTCTGGAGAGCAGCCAGCCTGCGGCCAACGATTTGGATCTTGAATCCCAATAAAGTTGCTCCGGATCTTGCGGCTCACTTATGTAAAAGCTCAAACATACAGCCAGTCCTCATGTAGTTGGGGTCTGGCTGTTGGTATTTTTAGATGCATGATTTTCCGGCGAACGGTCATACTATTTTTGCCATGATATCTATAGCAAAAAGGTAGGGAGGGCTCGCCAGTGTGGAAATGGATCAGTATCGCCATCATCGTCTTTATATTACTTGTGCTGGCTATTCTGCTCTCTCGTATTCGATTGAAGCTGGATATTGCCAAACATGACAATGATGATCGGGCGCATCTAGAGATCAGATTTCTATACGGGATGATTAAAATGAATTACGATATTCCGGCCATTCTCATAACAGGTTTAAAAAAAGGGCTTCTCTATCGGCTTGACCGCAATAAAAATATACATAAAACGGATGCTTCCGTGGATAGCGGTAATATTGATGCAGAAAAAATAAAGCAATTTATACATGATATACGAGTTTTGCTCAAAGGAACGAATGCCTTACATCGATGGTTGCGGCATACATTGGCGCATGTGACGATGTCCAAAATGGAATGGTCTACCAATATTAGCCTTGCTGACGCGGCTTACACAGCTACCTCAACCGGAATTCTTTGGGGTTTGAAAACGACCTTGATCGGTTTTGCTACCAGTTTTGTACGTGTGGACTGTATCCCGAAGCTGTTTGTCGTGCCCTATTGGGTGGATCGCTTGCGTTTTACTACCACCTTGACCTGTGAAGCAAATATGTCGCTCGGTTATTTAATTTTCTCCATGCTCACGTTAGCTTATCGCATATGGCGCGTTCCGGGTGGACCGGAGGCGTGGAAACGGGTTTTTTCCAAAAAAACCGAGGATCCTCAAGCTACCAGTGAAAGTTAAACAGTGGAGTGAGGTGAGACTCAATCCTTTCTGAACTATCGAATGACATACATATTTCCTTGAACCCCTGCGCACAATAGCGAAAGAAAAGGCAGTCTACGCTTGAGATAAGCAGAGGAGGAATAAATCATGTCAGATCACCCGATTCAAGGGCTCATGCAAACCGCAATGGAAAACATCAAAGCCATGGTAGATGTGAATACGATTGTAGGAGACGCAGTGGAAACACCCGATGGTTCCGTTATTTTGCCAATCAGTAAGGTAGGATTTGGTTTTGCTGCCGGAGGAAGTGATTTTAACGTAGACGAAGAGGCACTTCATACTTCCTCGGCGTCGGGTAATCATAGCGGGAAGGAAGGGCATCCTTTTGGAGGGGGTAGCGGTGGTGGTGTATCTATTCATCCCATTGCTTTTCTGGTTGTTGGCAAACAGGGGGCACAAATCGTTCCATTGGACAATCAAACGCATCTGATTGAGAAGCTCATTGACTCCACGCCATACCTGATTGATAAGGTTCAGTCTATCTTCCAGAACGCAGGCGGCAACTTGCAGACTCCCCCCCCACAGGTACCTGTAGATGTTGCTACGGATCACAGTCATTCTGGCCCGGCTTACTTGTAAAAGTTATTGAAATTAAAAGCGTTCTCTCAGGAAGGTATCCCAAAGCCGAGTATAGGCTAAGGAATACCTTCTTTTCTGCTTGTACTTGGCCCTATCCCCGAATATACTGCCTTCCCCCAATGACAGCATGTATATGGTGACTGTATTCCTGTTGATACAAAGTATGCAGCGAGATTTCATTTTTTCGATTTCCTTCGGCAGCAAACTGCGATAGGTAGATGAAGTCCGGATAGATTACTTCATTCGTCAAATAAGCAGATACCGTGGCATCCGGTCGACGATGTTGATTCAGGGAATCGATAATACCCTTCGCCGGCAAGATGCCAATCCCATGTCCATAAAACAAGTCTTCCTTCAGCTTAACGACATTTTCTCCTTTCCATTCCAATGTTTCAGATGACACATCCGGATTGTTGAAATACAAAATATCGCCAGGAGCCGCTTTATGACTTCCTTGCTCCTGTATGAGTCTGAGGTCGCTGTCATAGTGCCAGTCATACAGCAGCATATCTGCAAAAACCCGATTAAACTCACTTTCCAGAATGGAATCCAGCACTCCTTTGTACAGCACAATAACCATAGCTGTTGCACATTCAAAAGCGTATTGATGTCCGTTTAAAAAGATATCTCTGATCCCCTGTGCCGGTGTGACACCTGCTTTGATCTGAAAGCCACCTTTTTCCGTTAAATCCCAAAATTGCTGGTTGCAACGTGCGGTAGAAAATGTGGCAAAGGATACACCACTACGGTGTAATGCTTCTGCGGACTCTACAATCCGCGATCTTAAAATCATTTCAAACTGTAGTCGCTGCATGTTATAACCCCTCGATCCATATTTAACGTTTAGTAACTAATATATATGTGTTCAGGGGAGCATGTTGCTTAGTTTGTGTAGAAAGAAAGCGAAAAGGGAGCAGCTAATGGCTGTCCTGTAAAGGAATTTTCTGTTATAAAGGTGGACATACTTTGAACAGCTTGGACATAGAATGGTACAAGACTTGCTCAAAACCGGAGGAATCCAAATGTTTAAAAAAAAGCAACACATCCACGCGGACCACAGCCATTTCTTGAATAAGGCACGCGCATTTGTTTTGCCGCTGGTACTTCTGCTTATTTTGTCATTGCCGCTTACGTTGCTAAGTCCGCAGCCCGTTCGGGGAGCGATAAAAACAGAAGCAGCGCCGCCCGCATTAGGAACCCATGCACAGGCTGCTTCTTTAATTGATGTCACATCAGGAAGAATCATTTATTCTACCGAGGGTGACCGGGAGCTACGTATTGCCAGCCTGACCAAAATTATGACAGCGATCGTGGCCATTGAACATGGACGCTTGCAGGACCGGGTAAAGGTGAGTCCAACGGCGTATGCCAAAGAAGGGTCCTCGCTTTTTCTGCAAATGGGTGAACAAATGTCGCTGGAAAATATGCTGTACGGCTTAATGCTCCGTTCTGGTAATGATGCCGCTTCTGCCATTGCTGAGCATGTGGGGGGGACAGAAGAGGGATTTGTCCATTTGATGAATGACAAGGCGGTTCAGCTTGGGCTAAGCCATACACATTTTGCTAATCCGCACGGGCTGGATACCGAGGGACATTATTCCTCAGCCAATGATATGGCCCGGCTTACTGCTTATGCGCTGCATAATCCAACTTTTGCCCGTATCGTAAAAACAGAACTGAAAAAAGCACCGAATCCCAACGATTCTTGGGACTACTCATGGCACAACAAAAACAAAATGCTGCGGCTATATGAGGGAGCTGACGGGGTAAAAACAGGCTTTACCAAAAAAGCATTTCGCTGTCTGGTCAGTTCGGCCACACGGGACGGTCGCCAGCTCGCTGCTGTTACCTTGAATGACGGGGACGATTGGAACGATCATGCCCGTATGCTTGATTACGGATTTCGATATTATCCGCTCATTCCGATTACGGACAAGCAGCAACCTATCGATGGTTACCCACTATTAACAGGTACAAGCTTTGCATATCCTTTACATGATAGTGAGAAGACCCAGTTGCACAAAAGACTAGTGTTGTATAAAAATTCCGCCTCTGCAGACAGAGCGGACGTATCTTTTGGCTTACGAGGACGGGTCGAATTCCTATTGGATGGTAAACTTATTGGTTCCGTTCCTGTGTATGAAAAAGGGAGTAAGCTGCCTGCTCAAAGTACCGTACGGCCACAGCAGGAGGCTCCAACTGCACAAGATCCTGCGAACAATACTCAACAACGAGGTTGGACGAGCAGATGGAACGAAATTCTTAAAAATCTGTTTGGAGCCTAGGGCAAGCAGGAAATAGAGCTGTACGTGTCACATCATTGGGAAAAGGGGGAATCAGTCATGATTCATCTCATATGGGTGGCTTTGATTTGTATTGGATTTGTATTTGCTGCCGCGCAGGGAAATATTGAGGTGGTGACGAAAGCGGCTTTTGACGGGGCAACTACGGGGGTTACAGTGTGCTTTGGACTGATAAGTGTGCTGGTGTTTTGGATGGGCATGATGAGGCTGGCTGAAGATGGCGGACTCTTACAGAAAATATCCAAGCTGCTTTCTCCTTTGGTTGCCTTTCTCTTCCCTGATGTTCCGCGTAATCATCCCGCTATGGGTTACATTTTGTCCAATATGAGCGCCAATCTGCTGGGTTTGGGGAATGCAGCTACACCGATGGGAATCAAGGCGATGCAAGAGTTGCAGACGCTCAATCCAGATAAGCAAACCGCCACACCAGCCATGTGTACGCTGCTCGCCCTGAATACAGCCAGTATTACGCTTATTCCTACGACGTTGATCGCGATACGGCTTAATTTTCATTCCGCACATCCGGCAGAAATCGTCGGTACAACACTGGTAGCGACCGCAATAGCCACCTTTGCCGCAATTGCGGCGGACCGTTGGTACCGTAGTCGAGAATTGCGCCGCCGTCCTCCAGCGATTCCGCCGTCCCAGACATCCTTGGCGCCACTCACCCCACCAGGACCAACATCTGCCTCTTCAACAACGTCGTCCGTATCTTCACCTGCCGTTCCGCGAACGGGAATCACGGCTGCCAAGGGCAGGGACACTACTTGGAAAGGATGAGGGAGGCATGCTTTATTTTATTAACCTCGTATCAACTTGGGCTATCCCGGTTATTCTCGCTTTTATTCCTTTATATGCATATGCCAAAAAGGTGCCTGTCTACGATTCTTTTGTGGATGGAGCTAAAGACGGATTTTCTACCGCCATCAGCATTATTCCTCATCTTGTAGGCATGATGGTGGCGATTAGCATATTTCGAGCATCCGGCGCTTTGGACTATTTGATCTCCTGGGTAACGCCATGGATTAAGGACTGGGGCGTACCCGGTGAGGTATTGCCTTTAGGCTTGCTTCGTCCATTGACGGGCACGGGTTCACTTGCGTTCACGACGGATCTAATTCGCACCTATGGCCCGGATTCCATGATCGGTCGGATCGCTTCAACGATTCAGGGCAGCACAGACACGACGCTTTATGTGCTAACTGTATATTTTGGTGCGGTAGGTATCCGCAATGGACGGTATGCTTTGAAGGTAGGACTATTTTCAGATGTGGTTGGTTTTGTGGCAGCCATTGCGATTTGCCTGCTTATATTTTAATTTCTGTATCGTTTTTTGAACGGGGGTTGTGATTTTGCTCATGGATGGGTATCATTAGCATGAGGTGAATTAGCGAACATGGAAAGATTGCAGAAAATATTGGCCCAAGCTGGTGTAGCTTCCAGACGTAAATGTGAGGAGCTTATTCAGGCGGGTAGCGTGGAAGTGAACGGGGTTATCGTAACTGAACTGGGAACGAAGGCAGACCCTGATCAAGATATGATTACGGTAAAGGGACGCCCAATCAAAACCGAGAAAAAAATCTATCTGATGATGAACAAACCTAAAGGAGTTATTACGAGTGCTTCCGATCCGGAAGGCCGTAAAATCGTGTCAGACTATCTGAAAGGCGTTAAGGAACGCGTATATCCGGTAGGACGTCTCGATTACGACACCGAAGGACTGCTGTTGCTTACCAATGATGGCGAGTTCGCCAATCTGCTCACCCATCCCAAGCATCATGTGCCCAAGACATATGTGGCAACAGTCAAAGGCGTTCCGCATGGTACTGAGCTGGACAAGCTGAAAAAAGGAATCGTGCTGGAGGATGGCATTACTGCACCAGCCGAGGTAGAATATAAAGATGTAGATCCGAATGGTAAGGAGTCTGTGATCCAGATTACCATTTATGAAGGCAGAAATCGCCAAGTTAGACGGATGTTTGAGGCCATTTCACATCCAGTCATCAGACTCAAGCGGATTGCCTTCGGAGATCTTCTGCTACAAAACTTGAAGCGCGGTCTGACCAGACCCCTAACTAAGGATGAAATCAACCGTCTCATTCAACTTGCCCAATCAGACAACACGAAAAAGAAACGGACAGGACGGGGGTCATAACCCCGGCCTTTTTGGTGTAAAGAGACTGTTGGATGAGAGTAAAGTTTGACCAAGCACAGGAAAATAGTAAAATAGAGAGAATGCTTTTTTTAGCGAAGGGGCTGGGAATATGTCAGAACAAAGCAACCGCATATTAATTGTAGACGATGAAGAACGCATTCGCCGCCTTCTGCGGATGTATCTGGAAAAAGAAGGATATGTAATTGACGAAGCTGAGGATGGTGAGATTGCCCTCCAAAAAGCGACTGCAAGCGATTACAGCATTATTTTGCTCGATGTAATGCTTCCGGGGATGGATGGAATTGAGGTATGTACACGGCTGCGTCAGACCAAAGCTACACCTGTGATTATGCTGACTGCCAAAGGTGAGGAAGTGAACCGTGTACAAGGCTTTGAAGTCGGAGCCGATGATTATGTGGTTAAGCCCTTTAGCCCGCGAGAAGTCATTTACCGGGTGAAGGCGATTTTACGCCGTTCGTCGGAAACTGCCTTTTTAACGAAAGAGGCGGTACCAAGCAATAGTATTGTTTTTCCGAATCTTATCATTGAGCATGATGCGCACCGGGTAACTGCGGGCGGGATTGAAATCAGTCTCACGCCTAAAGAGTACGAGCTGTTGCATTATTTGGCGGTGTCACCAGATAAAGTCTTCTCGCGCGAAGAACTGCTGAAAGACGTGTGGAATTACGAATTTTTTGGTGATCTGCGCACTGTGGATACACATGTGAAACGGCTTCGTGAAAAACTGAATAAGGTATCGCCAGAGGCAGCGGCTATGATTACGACCGTGTGGGGCGTAGGTTATAAGCTGGAGGTTCCAAAATAACGTGAACTTCTGGAGATCGCTGGTAGGCAAGCTGTGGATCACCATCATTTGTCTTGTAGGCTCTGTGCTTATTTTTCTAGGGCTTTTTTTATTGCCGTACATCAACAGAAATTTTGCGGCGTATGAATCGACGGAAATCAAGCATTTGTTCACCTATACATGTATTGTCGGATTTTTATTGACGACCTTTTTTGCCCTATTCCTTTTTACTAAAATCACACAGCCTATGCAGCTGTTGATTCAGGCGGCGAATGCGATTCGTGAGGGAAGGTATGATACTCGGCTTTCGCTGGTAACCAGTGATGAAATTGGAGAACTGGCGAAAACTTTTAATCATATGTCTACGGAACTGGAAGCAACGATCCGCAGTCTGAATGAGGAGAAAAACCATTTATCCAGCGTACTGCGAAGCATGTCTGATGCAGTAATCACCTTCGACAGAAGCGGACAAATCATCTTGACGAACCCGCCGGCACAAAGTCTGTTGGATATATGGAAAAAGCTGGAGTGGCAGGAGCGTGATCTGGAGGAGTTTGGAGCTTCTGTACCTGAGCCTTTGCAGTCTCTGTTCCATACCGTTATGGACAGGGGGGAGGATGTCGGAGACTATATCCATGTCAAGAAGGGCTCCTGGTCGGTACAGATGGCGCCTCTGTATACGGATAATGCAATCCGCGGTGCAGTAGCTGTGCTTAGAGATATTACGGAAGAAGTGAAGCTTGAGAAGATGCGGAGTGATTTTGTGGCCAACGTCTCTCATGAAATCCGTACACCTTTATCTATGATGCAGGGCTACAGCGAGGCGTTGCTGGATGGTATGGCGGGTTCACCTGAAGAATCTGAGGAGCTGGTACAGGTCATCCATGATGAATCATTACGCATGGGAAGATTAGTCAAGGATCTGCTTGATTTGGCCCGAATGGAGGCTGGTCATACAGACATGCACCGACAGGAAGTGGATGTGAATGAGCTGATCGAGCGTGTTCATCGTAAATTTACGGTACGTTCGAAGGAACAGGGACTGACACTCGATTACCATGAGCAAGGCCAACGTTTGCTGCTGCCTGAGGCAGATGAAGACCGACTGGAGCAGGTATTGACCAATTTGCTGGATAATGCATTCAGACATACACCTGGCGGGAAAAAGGTTACTATTGCGGCGGATCGAATTTTGGGAGAACGGCATGAGTTAATCCGTATTCGGATTAAGGATGAAGGTGTAGGCATTGCCAGCGAGGATCTACCTTATATTTTCGACCGCTTCTACAAGGCAGATAAGGCCAGAGTACGTGGTGAGGATAAAGGGACTGGTTTGGGGCTTGCTATTGTCAAGAATATTGTAGAGGCTCACGGAGGCTCTGTCTCTGCTGCCAGCGTATTGGGGGAAGGAACGGAATTTACTATTTTGCTGCCGATCTCCAACAAAACAAAGCTGGGTCTGTAACAGGCTTATAAGCCCCCACTGATATACCCCGGTTTGCAGGCATCCTCGGAAGAGGGTGCTTTTTGTTGAAAAATCAACATTTATCTTGTTCAACGTGGAACATCCTGTTTTAAGATAATTGCTCTCATGATAGATAACGGTATAAGAAAAAGACGCCTGGGTAGCCAGGCGCCTCTCTTTATTATAAAACCTTGGACATCTCAATACTGTCTGGGACTAATCTAGCACTACTTCTTGGGCAGTATTTAGTTCTGGCAAACCAACGAGTTGAATCAACACATCTTTAGGCACGGCTTTATCGACGGTCAAGATCATGATGGCTTCTCCGCCGACAATTTTACGCCCTACTTGCATGGAAGCGATATTGACGCCGTTCTCCCCAAGCAAGGTGCCGACACGACCGATAATGCCTGGCTTATCATTGTGGGAGATGAGCAGGAAATGAGCTTCCGGTGCCACATCTACTGGGAACTGGTTCAACCGAACAATACGTTCGCCATAGCCTGCCAGCAGGGTGCCAGATACACGTTGCTCTTCGCCGCTCTGGGTTTTGAGTGTAACGGTAATCAGGTTGGTAAAACCCTTGGTGGCGGGCGCCTGAGATACGACTAGATGGATGTCACGTGTTTTGGCCAGATGTACAGAGTTTACAATGTTCACATCGCTGCCCAGATGACGGCTAAGTACACCTTTCAAAATATAACGTGTCAGAGGCTGTGTATCCACAGAGGACAAATCGCCAGCGTAATCTACCTGAATTTCACGTACAGCCTGATTCGTGATCTGAGCGGCAAAGCTGCCCAGCTTTTCTCCAAGCGAGAAATATGGCTGCAATTGCGTCATGACGTTGGATGGTACTGGAGGCATGTTGACCGCATTTTTAAAAGGCTCATCACGCAAAATATGCAGCACTTGCTCGGACACATCGATAGCTACATTCTCCTGAGCTTCGACAGTTGAGGCCCCCAGATGTGGTGTCACGATAATTTTCGGATGACTCAGGAATGGGTGATCCTGTGCTGGCGGCTCTGACTCGAATACGTCAAAGGCTGCACCGGCAACGATACCTTCATCAATGGCTTCAACAAGAGCCATTTCATCGATAACTCCGCCCCGGGCACAGTTGATGATGCGCATTCCTTTTTTCATCACTTCAAACTGTGGACGAGCAATCATATGTTTCGTTTCCGGTGTTAATGGTGTGTGTACGGTCATAAAATCTGCGTTGCGGATAATTTCGTCCACGCTCGCCAGCTTAATGCCCAGCTTCTCAGCGCGTTCTTCCGTTAGAAATGGATCATAGCCGAGGATGCTCATGCCAAATGCTTTAGCACGTTTAGCCACCTCGCTGCCGATACGTCCCATGCCGAGGACTCCAAGTGTTTTGTTACGCAGTTCGACACCGAGGAATGTTTTACGATCCCATGTACCGCCAATGGTTTTGGCATATGCCTGTGGAATATGACGTGCTAGAGCCATCATCATCGCAAAAGTGTGCTCACATGTCGTAATCGTGTTGCCGTCAGGAGCATTAATAACGATAATCCCGCGCTGTGTTGCTGCTTCTAGGTCGATGTTGTCCACTCCGACCCCAGCTCGCCCTACAACCTTGAGGTTCTTACCTGCCGTCATGATGCGTTCGGTTACCCGAGTTTGGCTTCGAACGAGTAATGCGTCATAGTCACCAATAATTTGAACCAATTCATCCTCGCTGAGACCTGTGTTCTTGTCCACCGTGACATCGTCTGCATCCATCAGTTGCTGGATGCCCAGGTCACTGATCGGATCGGATACTAACACTTTAAACATTTGGTTTCCTCCTCAAAGTTAACTTCTTTTATGGACAGGATGTACTTCAAACTGAAATACATTCCATAAAGAACATGAAAAAACTTGAAATGCTTCTAAAAGTACAGGAGAGCGGTGTGAAATACTAGTGTGATAACGCATTGACGCAGAAAAGGGATGGAATAGCATTATGCACCAAACTAACGACCAAAAGTCTTATGCGGAGACACTTTGCAGTTTTCGGGCATCAAAAAAACTCCCGAATCACATACTATCTCCATAGTAAGGGACGAGAGTTATCGTGGTACCACCCTAATTCGCAGCCATTTCGCAATGGACTGCCTTCAGCGGTCATAAAATGACCGAAAGGATAACGGTTTTCTGCCGATTGCATCTAATGCCGGGAGATATTCCCCAGACCTCGGTGCAATAACTCAGGAGCGCTGAAAGTAGTTACTTCGTCACCGGCTTCCACCCAAGCACCGGTTCTCTGAGGACGAAATCAATACCTTTTCTCCATCATTGTTGTTGTCGCTAATAATTTTTTCATAATGTATCATGGCTTACATGGGCATGTCAATAGGACATGCGACATGTGTGGATAGCCGGCTAGATATATAGCTACAGAATGCGGAAAATTAAGATTTAAGTCTTCTTGAATCCGTCCGACTTTTTGGCTATGATGCTAAAGAAGACTATGTAGAGGACTAACTAACTATGAAAAAGCTTAAAGTGAAATGGAAAAGAGCGCAAATTCATGAATTGAATGACCGCTTGCTGCTTTACAATTTGTATCTAACTCAGGGGCTGACCCTGCTGATTGGCGCAATCTGGATTATTTTTCAGAAAAGAAATGTGTTAGAACTATTTGCATTGCCGAACACTCTGCACGTCTTATGGTGGGGATTGGGATTGGCCGCCGCTATGTTACTTGTGGATCTGTTGCTATCCCGGATTATGCCTGAGGATGCCATGGATGACGGTGGTATTAACCAAATGCTGTTTCAAAATCGTCCGGTTTGGCATATTATTTGTATAGCAGCTATCGTCTCCATCTGTGAGGAACTCTTGTTCAGAGGCGCGATTCAGTACAGCTTTGGTCCTTATTGGACAAGCATTTTGTTTGCGGTGATTCATATCCGATATTTACGGCATTGGATTCCCACTGGCTGGGTTTTTCTTAGCAGTTATGGATTGGGTTACATATATGTGCAGACCGGTAGTCTGTGGGCACCGATCATTTGTCATTTTGTGATTGACCTTATATCTGGTTTAGCGTTACGTTTTCGGAGGTATGAAGAATGAATCAGGAACTTAGCAGAGTGCAGACCTATGGTAGCCGTCGAAATGGTCGCAAAGGCAAGGAGGAGGACAGGTCAAAATCTAAACCAGTTCGCTCCCGTGCTTCACGGCCCGTGCCAGAATTGGCTCACGTTGCCGCTGCACCAGAAGTTGCTGTAACGATGGAGGATGACACTCCTGCCAGTGAGTACCGAACGCGGGCAGAAATGTTTCCGTCCCGCCGTATTCGGGTAAGCAAGTGGTTTTTGAATTTTTTGAGCACTCTTTTTGTGCTGATTACTGCAGCGTTACTGTGGTGGGGCATCAAGGGTGCACCACCCATCAGTGAAATGCTTTGGTAATATAAAGTTATTATGGACGTCTGTGCTTAGGTCAAGGCGCGTAATGATACGGTAAAAAGGCCTCCATCTCCGCATAAATAGCGGAGAATGTAGGCCTTTATTGCATCATCTATAGTTAATCCGGAGTATACGCAAGTCTCTATTAGCTGGCAGGAACCTCAATGCCTTGCGGATCGACAAATTGGTAACCCTTTTGCTCAAGGCGCGTCAACAGACTGTCCAGAGCCTCAGCTGTCCATGGCAGTTCATGCATCAAAATATTGCTGCCTGGATGAAGTTGTTCCGTTACGTTTTTGAGAAGAGCCTCCGTTTTATTAGGCTGATTCTTTTTCATTGTCCAGTCCAGAGAACCGACGGACCATGTCATGTATAGGAGACCGTTTTCCTTAGCGACCTTGCGACCTACGTCTCCGCCTGCACCATGAGGGGGGCGGAAGAATACGGGAGCTTGTCCTGTAATGTCCTTAACAGCTTTTTGTACCGTTTCAATCTGTTTTTTGACCTCGGACTCAGATTTATTCTTCAGCACGATGTGATCCCAGCTATGGTTGCCGATGGGCTGTCCACGGTCATGGATAAGCTTGAGCAACTCAGGATGCTCTTTTACACGGTAACCGTTCACGAAGAAAATTGCTTTCGCTTTGTGTTTGTCCAGTACATCTATGATTTTGTTAATCATGGTTGCTTCCTTAGGACCATCATCAAAGGTCAGTAACACGACTTTTTTTTCGGTACCTTGTTGGTTAGGGATTACATTGTAGGCTTTATCCAAGTGATACATTTTGTTATTGATAGTTGCAGATGTCGCAGCTCCTGTTTCGTTGCTTTCGCTGGTTTTATCATTTTGTGCATTGGTTTTACCCGCTGAGTTATGATCATCACTGCCTGCTTGCTTACTGCTGCTTTTTGGGGAAGAGACGTTGCTCTGATCTTTGGCGCTGTTACTTGAGTCAGACGCTACCGAATCCTGTTGGTTGCTTGTTGCCGCAGATTCCGGCTTGGTTGCAGTGCAAGCACTAAGCAGCAGACATGCGGTGAACAAAATGGCTGCTGTTTTTGTACCCATTATTTCATCTCACCTTCCTGTATTTTATACCGTATGAGTTTGTCACTACTGACGAACACTATGCTTGATTCTACCACAAAGGGAGGTTCTAATTGTGAAAACATCTTCATTTTTCCTGGGAATCGTCTTGGGCGCTGTCGCAAGCTCTTTGATCTCCCGCAACCGCAACATGTTGGGCTTATCTATGGACATGGGTGGAAAAAAAGGCGGCAATTTAGTGCAGAAAGCCCGTACTAAAATGATGGACGCGGCATTCCCCGGAATGGGCGAGATAACGCTCAATAAAGAAGACACCCATAAGGATCAAGACCATCATTCACAAACAGATAAAACCGCTCATAACGCCCATACTGCCAAGAACAAAGAAGAGAATATGAAGTTGATTAAAGACTTCATCAGCACAAGTCCCGATGTTAAACGTGAGGTCGAGCAAATTTTGAAAGAAACTCATACAGCCGTACCGGGATTGTAACCCAGAAACCTTTATTCCGAATCATTTTGCGGCTTTTTTGTAAAAGCCGTTCAAATGATTCTTTTTTTTATCTTTTTATTGCGTGCATTTACGATTATAAAATGATAACATGATTACATAGAACCATTTTCATCACAGGCATCATAATTGCATCATAATCTGTTAATAACACTCGGCTGCCAGGAGGAGGGTCCAGTATGAAAATAGAAAGATTAAGTCAGGACAAGATACGGATTTTCCTTACCTTTGACGATTTGAGCGAACGCGGTATTCAAAAAGACGATATGTGGCAAGAAATTCCAAGAGTTCATGAGCTGTTTACCGAAATGATGGATCAGGCATACAGCGAACTGGGCTTCGACGCCACGGGACCGTTAGCTGTCGAAGTCTTTGCGCTTCCTGCTCAAGGAATGGTTGTTATCGTCACCCGGGGAAAATATGACCATCAGCAGTATGGTTCGGGTCCCGATGAGGAGCTTCCAGAGGAAGTCTACGAAATGGAAGTCACGCTGGAGCATAGCGATTCCATCGTTTACGCGTTTAGCGATTTCGAAGTACTCATAGAAGCGGCTCATATGCTTCGTAGCAACACTACGGAAGCAGGTAAGCTGTATCATTATAGAGGAAAATGGATTCTGCATTTGGAACCAGAAGAAGTAGAGGAGTCCAAGCTTGCGGCTTTAATCGCGGTTCTTGCTGAATTTGGAGAAGGCTCATCCGTTACACCAGCTATGTTGGAAGAGTATGGTAAGCTGGTCATACCTGAACAGGCAGTTGCTGTCATCTGCACTCATTTTGACAGCCGTTCTTGATTCTTTTATTGAAAGTGATATCGAAGTGAATTTGTCGGCTCTGCGCTGAAAGCAGAGCCGACTCATTTTTATGGAGGGATGATCGGTGCTTCTGTTTTCGGTTTTAGCGGCAGCCACAGCGCCGGGTCTCGCCTTATTGATGTATTTTTACTTGAAGGACAGGTATGATTCGGAGCCACTGCACATGGTTATTAAAGTGTTTTTGCTCGGCTTTTTGGTGGTTCTTCCTGTCATGATTTTTCAACGCGGGCTGCTGCTTTGGCTAGGGGATCACACGTTAATCCAGGTGTTCGGCATTTCAGCCGGAGTGGAAGAGTTTTTTAAATGGTTTCTGTTGTATCACATCATCTATAATCATACCGAGTTCGACGAGCCTTATGATGGTATTTTGTATGCGGCCGCAGTCTCACTCGGATTTGCAACGGTTGAAAATCTGTTATATGCCTGGGCGGGCCATGCTTCGGTTAGCATGATGCTGATGAGATCATTGCTACCGGTATCCGGTCATGCGATGTTTGGCGTAATGATGGGCTACTACATGGGGAAGGCTAAGTTTTCAGAGGGCTTGAGGAGCAAATACATGTTGCTGCTGTCATTGGTGCTTCCATGGTTCTGGCACGGAGTATACGATTTGATTTTAACGAAATTTTCGCATGACTGGATCTGGTTTATCATTCCACTTATGGCATTTCTGTGGTATGGAGGAATGGCGAAGATCAGTCGAGCTAATAAACGCTCTCCTTTTCGTTTGTTGAAACGGGAAGAAAAGGTTAATATGTAACGAAATGGGACACACTGATCTGACAAACCTGTTAGAGAAAGAGGTGTCTTTTTTTGCGTATAAAAGTAAGAATTCATTGTAAAAGATGCGGTGAACGCTTTGTACTAAGAGGACGCATAGAGCAAGGACAGATTCAGACCGGCTTTAAACGCTGCATTTGCGATAACTGTGAGTTTATTATTGAAGTCATGGAAAACCATGCATAAGAGAGCATTCTTCTTGTCACACTATCGGTAGTGTACTTGAAGAAAGGAGACTCCCAATATGTATAAGCGACTTAGTGCCGTATTGTTCCCGGTGGTTACCCTGATGATGATAGGAGCATTTGTGTGGGGTTATCAGCAAAGCCAGATGAGAAATGAGGTATCTCTTCAGGCGAATAGCATGTCGATGAAAGCGGAAAATCAATACCAGCGTGCGTTTCACGATTTGTCGTTTCATATGGATCAGCTACATTCTCAACTCGGTAATGCGGTTGCTGTCCATAATACTTCCCACTCGATGCACCGCAAATGTTTGATAAACGTGTGGAGGATTGCAAGTGAGGCCCAAAATGAGGTTAATCAGTTGCCTCTTAATGTAATGCCTTTTAATCATGCTAAGGATTTGCTGTCACATTTATCCTCATTTTCGTATCAGACCGCTATTCGTGATCTGGATCACGAGCCTTTAAACGAGAAAGAAATTTCGAATCTGAAAACGTTATATAATAATTCCAAAGAAATTTCGAAAAATATGCACGAAGTGCGGCAAAAAGTCCTTAGCAAAAATTTGCGATGGATGGATGTGGATATGGCGGCAGGTTCTCAAACTGGGCCGAAGGACAATACCATTATCGATGGCTTCAAAACCGTGGACAAAAAGGTAGAAAACTACAAGGAACTGGATTGGGGACCGTCTGTAGCCAGCATCTATGACAAGCGCTCTGTGAAAAAGTTGAGTCTACCTGCAGTGGATGCAGGACAAATTAAACGAAATGCCGCTGAATTTACAGGAAAACCGGAAAGTCAGATCCGTGTGAACGAAAACGGTAAAGGAACGGAATGGGCATCTTATACAGCTACCCTGCTGAATAAGAAGCAGCCTGTGGCCAGTATGGATTTTACGAAAAAAGGCGGCAAGCTTATTTCTTATCATGACATGAGGGCAGTAGGTCCTAAAAAGGCAACCCGCAATGAAGCGATTCGCTATGCTAGTGAATACCTTGAACAAAAGGGTTACAAAGGAATGAAGCCAGTTGCATATGATGAAAGCGGGAATTTAGCTAACATTACATTTGCAAGCCAACAAGGGGACGTGATTGTCTATCCAGAAAAAATCACAGTCAGATCAGGCCTTGATAACGGACAAGTGATTGGTTTTCAATCCAGTGATTATGTGTATGAGCACAGTCATCTGCGCCGTATTCCGCAGGCGAAACTGAATTTGAATGCAGCACGAGCGAAGTTGAATCCTGAGTTTCGTGAAACTTACCACCGTAAAGCCTTAATTGAAAATGAACTGTCGAATGAAGTTCTGTGTTATGAATTTGGTGGTAAAATCAATGGTTCCGTTTACCGGATTTACATTAACGCCAATACGGGGATGGAAGAAACGATTGAAGAGGTAAAAGATTCAGATGAACCTCAGGTTACTGCAAGTAATGCGTAGTTGATTACATGAAATGAATCAATAGTCACTCTAAACCTCCTTCATAAAGGAGGTTTTTTGTGCTTTAGTCATAGTTCGAACAAATATAATGCTTAATATAGGCATAAAGTCGTGGTATTATATACCTTAATTAGAGCTTTTAATGGACAAGGATGGTGGATCATTTGTTTCCTAAAATTAATGATGTGTTATACATACAAGTGGCTGGTACTGACCATAAGGACGAGATTTTTGAATTTAAGTCTCGTATTGCGGAAGAGGAGTCACAGAACTTTCTAATTGAAATTCCTATGTCACAAACAAGTGGGCACTTAAAAAAATTGTTTCTAGGGGAAGAGCTGTCTATATTTTTTATGAGCGAGGGTGGGATTAAAAATTATTTCAATACCCACGTTACGGGTTTTAAAGAGGATATCCTCCGGATGGTTCGCATCCACAAACCTGCTCCAGACAGCATCAGCAAAATTCAGCGCCGAAACTTTCTTCGGGTTAAGGCCAACTTGGAAATTGCAGTAAAGCATGGTGAGAACGAGTCCAGATTTGTAGCAGAGACGCATGATGTGGGAGGCGGAGGCGTTTCTTTTCAGACCCAGGGAACTCATCATCTTGAAGAAGGAGAATCATTATCTTGCTGGATTTTGGTCCCTTATAAAAACGGCACTCAAGAGCATGTTCCGTTCCAATCTGAAATTGTACGTATTCAGCAGATGGAAAACGGCCGCAGACTCATTATGCTGAAATATGAGAAAATTGCTGATCAGGAGCGCCAAAAACTGATTAAATATTGTTTTGAACGACAGCTGGAATTCCGGGAAAAATCTTAATCATCCGAAATTTTTCTTTTTTAGTAAACCTGTCGCTTATTTTGCATCGCCTATAAATGTGTGGTATAATTTTCACGTCGCAGGCAATGCCTGCTTTTTTCTTGAGGTTAGGTTAGGAGGAATTCCCTGTTGGCAAGGCAACATGTATCTTCAAGTAACAAAATAAATGTAGCCATTGATGGACCTGCTGGTGCAGGGAAAAGTACAGTGGCCCGCCTGGTGGCGAAAGCACTTTCTTATGTATATGTAGATACCGGCGCCATGTATCGAGCAGCAACGTGGTACATGATGTGTAAGGAAATTCCTGCAGAAAATGTACAAAAAGTGCTTCAGCATGTACCTGAGCTGGTGATTGAATTAGTACCGGACCCCACAGGCCAAAAGGTTTATTGTAACGGGGAAGATGTAACCACTGTGATCCGTTCGATGGAAGTGACTAGCAACGTGTCACAGTATTCAAGTATTGCTGGTTTACGTACACGTTTGACTGAAAACCAGCGTGAAATGGCTGCACGCAAGGGTGTCGTTATGGATGGTCGCGATATTGGAACAACTGTACTTCCCGATGCGGAAGTCAAGGTGTTCATGACCGCAAGTGTTCAGGAACGTGCCTCTCGCCGCTTTAAAGAACTGAGCGAAACTGATAATATCACTCTGGAGCAGCTAGAACGTGACATTGCGGCACGTGACAAGCTTGACGAGGAGAGGGAGGTATCCCCGCTTCGTTGCAGTGAGGACGCCATCGTGCTCGATACGACCCATATGGGCATTCAGGATGTCGTTGATACGATCGTATCTTATTGTTTAACGGAGAAGGATGGAGAGATCAGCCAATGATATATACTGTATGCGTCAGTATTTTGCGTCTCATTTACCGCGTTCTGTTTAGACTTGAGGCGGTAGGCAGTGAAAACGTTCCTGCCGAGGGCGGAGTGCTGTTGTGTTCTAATCATATTAGTAATCTTGACCCTCCTACAGTCGGTATTTTGCTGAAGCGAAAGGTTCACTTTATGGCAAAAGCTGAGCTGTTTAATGTTCCTATACTAGGTCCACTCATTGGGAAACTGGGAGCTTTTCCAGTCAAACGCGGTGGTGTAAGTAAGGAATCCATTAAGCTGGCATTGAACATTTTGCGTGACGGTAAGGTTATGGGGATCTTTCCCGAAGGCTCCAGAGGAGCTGGGGGAATCGGTAAAAAGGGTGCTGCAAGCTTTGCGCTACGCAGTGGAGCGGCTGCCGTTCCGGTCGCCATTATTGGTGATTACAAGCTTTTCCGTAAAACGAAAGTGTTATACGGTAAACCTGTCAATTTGGACGCTTACCAAAAGGGTGCCGATATCGAAGGAGATCCGCTTGAACTGGCAACAGAAGCAATTATGTCTCGTATTCGCACGATGAAGGAAACGGGTAAGCCTACGAATAACTGAAAGGCTTGCATGAATTGTGTCTAAGCTCGGAAAACTAGAACAAAAGTTTATTTATGTTTTGAACTCTGCCATGCGCAGGTTTAAATAAATGGTTTTTTTTGAATTGAGGAGGGTATTGACATGTCGGAAGAAATTAAAAATCAAGAAGCTGCTGAAGCGGCAAATCAAGACGAGCTCGATCAAATCGTCTCCCTGAAAAAAGGTGACACCGTTAAAGGTACAATCGTGAAATTGGAAGATAACCAAGCGGTAGTAAGCATTGGATATAAATACGATGGAGTTATTCCAATTCGCGAGTTGTCTTCTGGTCTGGATAACGCAGAAGAAGCAGTACAAGTAGGCCAAGAGGTTGAAGCTAGAATTATCAGCATTGACGATGGCAAGGAAAAACTTGTTCTGTCCAAACGTGCAATTGACAGTGAAAATGCTTGGGAAAAGTTGGAGCAACTGTTCGAAAGCAAAGAAGTATTTGAAGTCGTTGTAAATGATGTCGTTAAAGGTGGCATCGTGGTAGACGTGGGTCTGCGCGGATTCATCCCTGCATCCATGGTAGAACGTCACTTCGTTGAAGATTTCAGTGATTACAAAGGCCGCACATTGCGTGTTGTTGTAAAAGAACTGGATCGTGAAAATAACAAAGTGATCCTTTCTCAAAAAGACGTTCTGGAAGCAGAATTCGAAGCTAACAAGCTTAAAGTAATGGCTGAGCTGAAAGAAGGCCAAGAAATCGTAGGTACGGTTCAACGTCTTACTCAGTTCGGTGCTTTCGTAGATGTTGGCGGCGTGGACGGTCTGGTTCACGTATCTGAAATTGCTTGGACTCATGTCGATAAGCCTTCTGATGCAGTTTCTGAAGGAGATCAAGTGAAAGTGAAAGTCTTGAAGGTAGATCCTGAAAAAGGAAAAATCAGCCTGAGCATGAAAGCTGCACAGCCTGGTCCTTGGGAATCGGCTGCTGGACAATTCAACAACAATGACATCGTAACAGGTGTTGTAAAACGTCTGGTTAACTTCGGCGCATTCGTTGAAATCGCTCCTGGCGTGGAAGGTTTGGTTCATATTTCCCAAATTTCCCACAAACACATTGGAACTCCACAAGAAGTTCTGGAAGAAGGACAAGAAGTGAAAGTTAAAATTCTTGAAATGAATCCTTCCGAAAAACGTGTTAGCCTGAGCATTAAAGAAACTGAGGAAGCTCCTGAAGCTGCTCCTAAAGCAGAAAGAGCTCCACGTGCATCTCGTGCACCTCGTGAGGAACTGAATAATCCTAACGTTTCCCTCAATAATTCCGGTCTGAGCATTACGCTCGGCGAGCGTTTTGGCGATAAGCTGAACAAATTTAAATGAGTTTAAATCAATACATTTTATAATAAGCATAACGTACACCATCGGCGGACCCAGAGGGTTCGCCGATTGTTGTTACGTGACCATATCGCCAATAGGTATGTTTTTTGCTATGATGATAGCGGAAGAATTGACAGGAGGAGTGAATTTATGGCAAGACCCGTTGTGGCTATCGTTGGTCGTCCGAATGTGGGTAAGTCCACTATTTTTAATCGGATTATCGGGGATCGTTTGTCCATCGTGGAAGATAAACCCGGAATCACTCGTGACCGTATATACGGTATATCGGAGTGGAATGGTAAATCCTTCAGTATTATTGACACCGGCGGCATTGAGATTGATGGTGAAGATGTCATTTTAAAATCCATCCGTATGCAGGCCGAACTTGCAATAGAAGAAGCAGATGTAATTGTATTCATGAGTGATGCGAAAGCAGGAATTACACAGTCAGATGAAGAGGTAGCTCAAATGCTATATCGTTCGGGTAAACCGATCATCGTAGCTGTCAACAAGGTGGACAACCTCAGTCGCGCCGATCTGATTTATGAGTTTTATTCTTATGGATTTGGTGATCCAATCGCTGTTTCTGGTAGTCATGGCACAGGGATAGGCGACCTGCTAGATGCCATTACGTCCAATTTGCCTGAGCTGGAAGAAGATCACTATGATGAAGACGTTATTCGTGTTGCCTTGATCGGCCGCCCGAATGTAGGTAAATCTTCACTGGTTAACGCCATTCTGGGAGAAGAACGGGTTATCGTTAGTGACATTGCAGGCACGACGCGTGATGCAATTGATACACCTTTTGAAAAAGACGGTCAAAAGTATGTACTGATTGATACGGCAGGTATGCGTAAACGTGGTAAGGTATATGAAACGACCGAAAAATATAGTGTAATGCGTGCGATGCGTGCCATTGAGCGTGCAGATGTTGTACTGGTCGTTATTAACGGCGAGGAAGGCATTATTGAGCAGGATAAGCACATTGCTGGCTATGCTTATGAAGCGGGTAAAGCATCGCTGTTTGTCGTTAACAAATGGGATGTCGTGGACAAGGACGATAAAACGATGCACCAGTTTGAAACGAAAATTCGCGATCACTTTCTGTTTATGACATATGCTCCGATTGTGTTCTTGTCTGCAAAAACGAAGCAACGCCTACAAAAGCTGCTTCCTGTTGTACAGCATGTGGCACAGCAGCATGTGTTGCGTATTCAGACACATTTGCTGAATGATGTAATTTCCGATGCGGTTGCCATCAATCCTCCGCCAACAGACAAGGGACGTCGTCTGCGCATTAACTATGTGACCCAGGTTGCTGTTAAGCCGCCTACGATGGTTGTATTCGTAAACGATCCAGAAATAATGCACTTCTCTTATGAGCGTTATCTGGAGAACAAAATTCGCGCCGCCTTCAATTTTGAAGGAACTCCAATTCGTATCTTTACACGGCGCAAGTCTGACGAAAGTTAGGAGCGAATAGGTTGATTTTACAAATCGTTGCCATCGTACTCAGTTACTTGCTTGGCTCTGTCAGCTTTAGTTTGCTGTATGGAAAATTAAAAGGAATCGACATTCGCCAGCATGGAAGCGGCAATGCCGGTGCGACGAATACGCTGCGTGTGCTTGGAAAAGGCCCAGCTATTCTGGTACTGCTGCTGGACGTACTTAAAGGGGTTATTGCAGTGCTAATAGGGCACTGGTTAGGTGGACAATCATCCTGGGTACCGGGTTTGTGCGGCATTGCGGCGATTGCGGGCCATAACTGGCCGGTATATTTTCACTTCCGTGGAGGAAAAGGGATTGCGACTGCTATTGGTGTATTGGCATCGCTTGCCTTACTGCCCGCTCTATATGCCGGAATCATTGCGATACTTGCAATCGTAATGACGCGTTACGTATCCTTGGGATCGCTCATTTTTGTCATTTTGACCCCCTGGATATTACTCGTGCTTGGTTATGCATGGCCGTTATTCTGGACGGCTCTAATCATTTGTCTGTTCGCTGTGTGGAGACACCGTACCAACATAGTCAAGCTGGTACGGGGGAATGAGAATAAGCTTGGCTCCAAAGGAGGAGATCGTCTTGTCTGAGAAAATAGCTGTGCTGGTCGCGGGAAGTTGGGGAACAGCCCTGGCTTCCGTTCTTGCGGCCAATAACAACGATGTCTCTGTCTGGACGAGAAACGAGCAGCAAGCAGCTGAAATCAATGAGAAGCATACGAATGAGCATTATTTACCAGGCTCCATTTTGTCTGATCGCATTTCAGCTACAACTGATATGCAGACTGCGGTGTCTGGTGCTAAAGCAGTGATTATCGTATCTCCTTCGGCTGCTGCTCGTCAGGTAGCACGTAGTCTGAAAGCTTATTTTAGCAAGGATATGCTGGTAGTGCATGCTATTAAAGGTTTTGAAACTGAAACGCTTAAACGTATGTCCACGGTGATCTCGGAAGAACTGGAAGTCGCAGAGGGCGATATTGCCGTGCTGTCTGGTCCGAGTCATGCGGAAGAAGTGGTGAAGAAGTGTCCTACAACGGTCGTTGTAGCTTCCTCCAATGAGAAGGCTGCACAGGCCGCACAGGGGCTGTTCATGAACTCCTATTTCCGCGTCTATACAAACCGTGATTTGCTCGGCGTGGAGCTGTCGGGGGCGCTAAAAAACATTATCGCATTGGGTGCGGGAATGTCAGACGGACTTGGTTTCGGTGATAATGCCAAAGCGGCTTTATTGACCCGTGGATTGGCTGAAATTACCCGTGCCGGAGTTGAGATGGGCGCTAACCCACTAACCTTTGCCGGCCTGGCTGGTATTGGCGATCTAGTGGTCACTGCAACGAGTCGTCACAGTCGCAACTGGCGTGCAGGGTCACTATTGGGACAGGGCCAACAGCTTGATGCTGTGCTGGAATCGATGGGCATGGTCGTAGAAGGTATTCGAACGACAAAAGCGGCATACGCCATCTCTCAAAAATTAGGTGTTCAGATGCCTATTACAGAGGTACTGTATGGAGTACTGTTTGAAGGACGGGACGTCCGTAAGGCCGTTGAGGCGCTGATGGGTCGCGATCCTAAGACCGAGATGGAAGTCATGCCACTTCAAACTTGGGAGCAATGGCATTCTTAAGGGCTCGGATGAGCTTTAATAATATAAAGGCTGTCTCATGGTAGATTTTTTCTATAATGAGATAGCCTTTTTTAGTTAGGCGTTTGGCATGTCTTATGTACGCTTAATCACCTTTTGTCTCCGCCACTCATAGACTGAGTTGAGCAATGGCGGAGGAGGGGAGATTGTGAATAAAAACTTTCCGAAAGATGCATTGAAGGCCATTAACAAAAAAGGCGGCAAAAACATATCCGAAAATGCAGTGAAAAAGCTGGCAGGCACGGTAAAGGCGGACACGCTTCAAAGCGAAGCGCAACTGCGTCAGCTTATCAAGCAGGTGTCTGCGATGGCCAACATTCCGGTGTCGGAAGATACAGTAAGGGATATCGTTGGTGCCGTCAAAAAGAGCGGAATGAATCCTTCCAATATGGAAGCGTTGATGAAAATGATGATGAAAAAATAGACCGCTGGCCGCACGCCGGTTAGTAATATTCACCGTGAACCGGGAAGGTTCGCGGTTTTTTTTATATTTTGGAGCAGCTAACCTCTTTTTCAGTACACAAAATATCGAACTGCCCTGTCGAACATGTTATAATGATGCCCATCAGGAAACGGAAGGAAAGACAGCAAAGGAGGAGACGATGTTGAAGGAGGCAATATCATCAGTGTTAGTAGACAGGCTTCCTCACAATCTGGCAGTTGCGCTGAGTAGCTTGGCTGAGAGCTGGTCAATAGTGTCGGTTCCGTGGATGCTGGGCGGGAGCTGTTCACTACTTGTGCAAGAAGTTGAACTAGATCGCCTGCCTCGGGACATTGATATTTATGCGGATATTCATGCCGCAAAGCAGCTTCATGCGCACCCCCTGGGTATGAGTATAGATCGACAGCAGGTTGACCGTAGCGGCTCTTACGTTTCATTGCTGAGCCACTATGACTTGGAGGGATTTCCAGTCGAGTTGGTGGGAGGATTTGAGGTATTATGTGGCGGAGCGTTATATCGCTTAGAGATCGAGCGACTACTTTGGTCGGCAGGGGTTCAGCTTGAGTTGGGGAGTGCTTCGCTGCGTCTGATGCCGCTCAGTCATGAACTTTTATTCAATATATTACGAAATCGACCCGACCGATATAAAGCGATTGCAGATGTTATGAAGCGCGACCCGCGACGTCATATAATTGTACTGAAGCAGTTACTAGTCAGTAATATTTGGAATGAGGAGCAATTGGACAAGCTTACAGAACTTCTGCCTTGGCCAGAGTTGCACTCCGTCATCCAGATGGGCAATGAAGTATAAGCTGTATGTGTTAGGAGAAAGACGACTGGAGGACCGTTCATGAATGTGCAGATTACGTTCAAACCATCAGGCAGGCGCGTACAGGTCGGTCAGGGTACGTCATTGCTTCAGGCTGCTCGTAAAGTGGGTGTATATATTCCCACTCGTTGTGACGGAAAAGCAGCCTGTCTGATGTGTAAGGTACAAATATCACCGGAATGGGCTGAATTCGCAGGCCAACCCAGTGATGCAGAGCAGCGTAAGCTGGGACCTTTACTGGATGAAGGAATACGCTTATCCTGCCAGGCGCGTGTCCAAGGCGATATGCAGGTAACCGTACCAGAGGATAGGCTCAAGGCGGCTATCAGGCTGCAACTGGAGCGTCAGGCGATGGATGATGAACTGTGGTAATGCCGATTATATCAGGAGAATAAAAAAGGATGGTTTCCGACGACTCTAAACGGTCAGGAGAAACATCCTTTTTTTATTTAGTCTAGCGATGAAGTCATGGCAGAGTCTTGCCCCGCATATATTAGGTGAGTGGACCCAAACGTAAAATATCGTTTCTGCAATGATCGCTGTGTCGTAATCTATTTTTTAAAAAACTAAACATATTTTACGGAGGGGATACATATGATGGTATCAGTCCAAATGCATGTACGAGTTTACGCCGTTTCGCCGATTCCATCAGTCTCCTGAATCTCGGCGGCGGACGACTTCCGGGCATTTTAAAGGCTGTTCTGCCGCATCTGGGATCAAGCAGTTGGTTGAACACGAAGCGGATGCTCTTTAAGCATTTTTCCTTCGGAGACTTTTGAGGAGGGGATTTCATTGGAGAAAGTGGACATTTTTAAAGACATTGCCGAACGCACCGGAGGAGACATTTATCTTGGGGTCGTCGGCGCAGTCCGAACAGGAAAATCAACATTTATCAAGCGGTTTATGGAGACGATTGTTCTGCCAAACATTACAAGTGAGGCGGACCGTGCCCGTGCCGTAGACGAGTTGCCGCAAAGTGCGGCAGGCAAGACGATCATGACGACGGAGCCTAAATTCGTACCGAATAATGCCGTCCAGATCAAAGTAACGGAAGGACTGGACGTGAATGTACGTCTGGTTGACTGTGTAGGATATGCAGTAGAAGGAGCAAAAGGGTACGAGGATGAAAATGGTCCGAGGATGATTTCCACACCATGGTTCGAAGAACCCATTCCTTTTCAGGAAGCGGCGGAGATTGGTACACGCAAGGTTATTCAGGAGCATTCGACGCTCGGTGTGGTAGTCACTACAGACGGCACGATTGCGGAAATCCCGCGCAGCTCTTATGTAGAGTCGGAGGAACGCGTCATTGAGGAGTTGAAGGAAGTTGGCAAGCCATTTGTTCTGGTTATCAACTCCACGCATCCGCGCAGTGATGAAACACTCCAGCTTCGCAGTGAGCTGGCTGCCAAGTACGATATACCAGTTATGACACTCAGCGCGGCGACTATGACTGAAGATGATGTTACAGGCGTACTTCGTGAAGTATTGTATGAATTTCCGGTGCATGAGGTGAATGTAAACCTGCCGAGCTGGGTCATGGTACTGAACGAAGAGCACTGGCTGCGTAGCAATTATGAAAATTCCGTTCGCGATACGGTTAAAGATATTCGACGTCTGCGTGATGTAGATCGAGTGGTCGGCCAGTTTATGGAATATGAATTCATCGACAGGGCCGGATTGAGCGGGATGAATATGGGGCAGGGCGTAGCTGAAATTGATCTGTATGCTCCCGATGAGCTATATGACCAGATTTTGGTCGAAGTCGTCGGGGTAGAGATTCGCGGCAAGGATCATTTGCTGCAAATGATGCAGGATTTTGCCCATGCCAAACGGGAGTACGACCGCTTCGCCGAGGCGCTGGAAATGGTCAAGACAACGGGATATGGCATTGCAGCGCCGTCATTGTCCGAAATGGCACTAGACGATCCGCAGTTGATTCGTCAGGGCACAAGGTTTGGTGTGCGGCTCAAGGCAACAGCACCTTCCATACACATGATCCGTGTCGATGTGGAATCGGAATTTGCTCCGATTATCGGAACAGAGAAGCAAAGTGAGGAGCTTATGCGCTATCTGATGCAGGATTTTGAGAATGACCCAATCAAAATTTGGGAGTCAGACATTTTCGGACGTTCGCTGCATTCTATTGTACGGGAAGGCATTCAGGGTAAAATTGCTATGATGCCGGACAATGCACGCTATAAGCTGCAGGAAACGCTGGGTCGTATCATTAATGAAGGCTCCGGCGGTCTCATTGCTATTATTCTTTAAGGCTAAGCCACACCCCAAAAAATGTATAAGAGAAATACCGTGGAGAGCAATTGGCTCTCTATGAATCGCAAAAACAAAATATTAGACTGACTTCTAAAACCAGACAGGGGTAGCCATGGACGAGAAAATAAAGTCCTAGACTACCTCTGTTTTTATTGAGCTTTTCGTTTCTCCTAGCGGGATTTAGGTTCAAATGTAACAATCCGATTAATGAGTTTCACAACGTGATTACCTTGGTAGTCATCTTCACATTTGGTCTCTTCCAACGTAGCCGAGGCTGATTTAATTTGCAATGAACGATTCTTATAATCGATATAGCAATTGACTGGCTATTTATTAAAAGCGTAGTTCTGGCATTCGGCAGGACACCCCAAATATTCAAATACTCTGCGTGCAGGTTCGTCAATCGGTAAGTACACTTCAATTCCAGGATACATGTGACTGCTTACAGAAAGATGAATTAGCTTGTAGCGAATGGGGACTAAATCGGCCATGGCTCCCATTCTGGCCAAAATGATTTTGGAGTGCTCAACTTCATTTGATGAGTCCTTTGGCTGCATACTCCAATATTTATTAAGATCGTCATATTTTCGAAATTTGTCAATTAACTTTTTATACCAATCGTCGTATCGGGAAAACATGTTATATCTTTTGAAAGCTTGTATCCCATAAATAGCATGAGACTCCCACTGTTCAAACGACTCAGCATCGAAGGTAGAACGGGGACGAATGGAAAAATCAGAGTTAAAATGAAAATCAACTTTATTCAGTTTGCCATTCATAAAAGAATCGGAGGGGACATCAAATAAATGGCGAAACGGCTCATTTAACCCCTTGATATCTAAGGTATGAGTAACGATCATTGCCGGAAATGGCAAGTTACTCATGATCTGCTGTGCTTGCTCCAGCGCCAGTTCCAGAGACCGTCCTTCCAATTCGTAATGGATCGGAAGATAATCAGCGGCGAGGAGAAGATCATTGCGCTCATCTGAAGTGCACTCCAGATACTCAGCAATATGAATCATCGTTTGCCGATCCGGTATTCGACGAGACCGTCCAACCAATAGATTTTTATACGTAGGACATGCCTCATCATTAAGCTCCTGCTGAGTAAATCGTTTCAATAACGGGTGAGATAGCTCAGTATATTCCCGTTGACGTTTCATGCGAACAGCTTCAATCTCTCCCAATACGATTTTTAATGTTTTATATTGGAAGTCCTCGTCCTTGTGCATGGTCATCCTTTTTCAATCCTTTTCATAATGAGGTGTAGTTCTACACTTGGTGCAGATGATTCCCTACAGTATACTACATTGTGAAAAAGGTGAGCTATTTACAAGAGGTTCTCAATGATAATCATGGAGGAGATCGTATGGTTCGTGCAATTGTAACAGATCCGTTTGCTTCAGGATATTTCGCGATAAAGGAAGTTGCCACCCCACAGGCCCAGCCTTGGGAAGCGATCGTTCAAGTACAGGCCTTCTCTCTTAATCGGGGTGAAGTTGTAGATGCAAGGAATAATGGAAAACAGATCAGACCAGGCTGGGATTTTGCTGGGATCGTCATCGAGCAGGCCAAAGATGGCACGGGTCCGAAACAAGGAAGCCGTGTGGTAGGCCTTCTCCCAATGGGAGCATGGGCCGAACAAGTTGCTGCCCCTACTTCATTACTGGCTGAATTTCCCGATGATATTACCTTCGCCCAGGCTGCTACTTTACCGGTAGCCGGTCTGTCAGCGCTCTATACGCTTAGAAAAGGAGGAATGCTGCTCGGTAAGCGAATATTGATAACTGGCTCGACTGGCGGAGTTGGGATTTTTGCACACCAGCTAGCAGCGCAATCAGGAGCTTTTACAGTAGGTGTAGCCAGAACAAAGGAAAAAGCTCTACTTGTTCAAGAGGCTGGTGCTAATGAGGTTATCGTTGGAGATACGGCGATTTCATCGGTTGATATATTTGGACCTTATCATCTAATTTTGGATTCAGTAGGGGGTGATACGCTAGCTGCATTACTACCTCAGCTTGTGCCAGAGGGGATATGTGTATCCATGGGACATTCGTCCTCACCTTACGCAACGATTAATATCAGGGGCTTAGGTGGTAGGACCTTATATAGCTTCTTTCTAGGAGAGGAGATAAATCGCTATCCGCCAGCGGAAGATCTGAAATTACTAGGTGAGCTTGTTTCAAAAGGCCAGTTAGTACCAAGGATCGAAGTGGAGGCATCGTGGAAGGAAATTGGAACTATTGCCCAACAATTGATAGATCGGAAGTTTTCCGGTAAAGCAGTGCTCCAAATAAGTTAGATGGGAGCGCCCTTATATTGAAAATGACAAGGAGATTGTATCTCCAGACTAGTCTCCGCTCATGATGTTCACATTTTAAGCATAAGCAAAAATCGACCCTGTGGCGTACCCTGTCAAGTAGAGAACTAAAAAGATGCCTCTATACAGCAACCGTTCCTCGTTATTCAAACGGGGGCGGTTGTTTAATTTTTTTATGGAATTGTCGTATTTTGTCAGATGTAGTCGGAATTTTTTCTATATTTCATAAAACCTATTTACATACTTGGTTTAACGCGATATATTAAGTATCAAATTTGAATCATTTTGTGGATTGAACGAGGGGGAAATGAAATCATGAATATCCAAAAAGAGCTCCAAAGAAACAAAAAGCTAGGGCTGGGGGCTATCATGCTACTGGTGCTGGTTTTGCTGGTCACTGCATGTGGCGTGCCGAAAACAGAGAGCGGCACTCAAGGGACAAGCACTGCAGGATCGAATACAACAAACGGAAAAACGGACAATTTAAATCTAAAGGGTAAACGGGTTGCGTTGATCATGGAGTTTAACACGGGCACATTTTCGCAACAGTATGTTCAAGGTGTGGAAGAGGAAGTTAAGAAATTCGGCGGTACGCTGACTAAGTTTGTGGCAGATAACGATAAGGCTAAAATGGCTTCTCTGCTTGATAGTGCGATTAACCAGCAGTTTGATGTCATTTTGACTGATCACGGTGATGCATTGCTGGAGACAGGGCTGAAAAAAGCAATTTCCCGCAATATTCCGGTTATCGTGTTCGATGCTGCCGTCAATGTTCCGGGTGCGGTAGTGCTCTCACAGGATGACCAAAGCATGGCTGAGCTGACGCTGGAGCAAATGAAAAAGGATATCGGTGGCAAAGGCAACATTGTGAAAGTATGGGTTGCCGGATTTGCACCGATGGAACGTCGTCAGGTTGCTTATGGTGCATTTTTGAAATCTAATCCGGATATTAAAGAAATTGCGACTTTTGGTTCGGCTCAGAATCCTGCGTTGGATACGCAAGCCAAAATGGAAGCTGTATTAAAGCAATATCCTAAGGGCGAAATTACAGCCGTCTGGGCGGCGTGGGATGAGTTTGCCAAAGGCGCAGCCCGTGCCATCCAACAAGCGGGACGTACGGAAATTAAAGTCTACGGCATTGACATGAGCGACGAGGACTTGCAAATGATCCAGGACCCGAAAAATCCTTGGGTGGCCTCGGCAGCCGTAGATCCAACAGATATCGGGCGCGTACAAGTGCGCTATGCATATCAGAAGCTGCATGGGGATAATCCGGAGGAGAAAGTCGTACTGAAGGCTGTATATGTGCAACGCGAAGCACTGCCAGATAAGCAAATTTCCACATCCGAGCTGTCCCAATATGTGAAGGGATGGGGCCAAAGCGAGCAGGGCTATAAGGATTGGATGAAGGAATATGAAACATCCAAATAAAATGTTTGCATAACGCAAAGGCGCGCTTCGGCGCGCTTTTATCATAAGCAGACGTGAGGGGGCACCATGAGTTCACAAGTATATACATTGGAAATGAAAAAAATCAGCAAACAGTTTGCTGGTGTAGATGCGCTGCGAGCTGTGGATTTTACGGTGCAGGGTGGCGAAATACACGCTCTGCTGGGCGCCAACGGGGCAGGGAAAAGCACATTGATGAAGATTTTGTCCGGTGCGTATCGTTCCGATCAGGGAGCTATCGTAGTTGGTGGCAAGGAACTGAACATTAGTTCACCGTGGGAGGCTAAAAGAGCGGGAATTCACTGTGTGTATCAAGAGGTCGATTCAGCGCTTGTACCTCAGTTAACTGTCGCTGAAAATATTGTAATGGACGATTTGTCTGCACCTGATGGTCGATGGTGGGCTGCACCGGGTTCTATGCGAAGACGAGCGCGTGAGGCATTAGCACGTCTGGAGGTAGATATTGACGTACGACGATATGTGTCTGAATTGACGTTGGCAGAAAAACAGCTTGTGCTTATCGCACGCATTTTGACACAGCAAGCAAATACCATCATTTTTGATGAGCCTACGGCGCCGCTCAGCGAGGAAGAAACGCGACGTTTGTTCCGCACAATCCATACACTCAAGGATGAGGGAGTTGCATGTATCCTCATCACACACCGATTGCCGGAGGTTATCGAACACAGTGACCATGTTACGGTGATGCGTGATGGTGAGCGCGTGTTCACGGGGTCTGCCTCTGATTTAAGTGTAGGAGACATCGTTACGCATATGCTTGGGAAAACATTTGAAGAGGAGTTCCCAAAAACAGAGGTACCGATTGGTGAAACGGTATTGGAAGCAAAAGGGCTTCACAAAGGATTACGAGTGCACGGCGTTGATTTACAAGTCCGATGTGGTGAAATTCTCTCTATTGTGGGTTTGGTTGGTGCAGGCAAGACAGAACTGTCACGACTTCTTACAGGAGCAGACAAGCCGGATAAGGGAGAGCTGACCTTTAAAGGTCGCTCCATTCGATTGAGAGAGCCAGCGGACGCGGTAGCTCAAGGAATTGTGTCCATACCCGAGGAGCGGCGTAAGCAGGGGGTGTTGATTGAGGAGAGTGTGGAAAGAAATCTCAGCCTTCCGCTTTTGGGCAAGCTGAGTGTCCTTGGTTTCATTAGTCGGCATAAAGAACGAAATAACGGTAATGGGATTGTCGCCTCTCTCGGTATTAAGACGCCATCGCTCCGCCAGAATGTTAAATATTTAAGTGGTGGGAATCAGCAAAAAGTTGCGATTGGGAAATGGTTGCATTCTGGAGCGGATGTATTTGTTTTTGACGAGCCAACCAAGGGTGTAGATATAGGGGCAAAAAGTGATATTTTCCGTATCATTGGCGAGTTGGCGGAACAAGGAAAAGCGATCATTTATCTAACCTGTGAATTTGCTGAAGGGATTGGCATTGGTGATCGGATTGCAGTGATGTATGATGGCAAAATTATAAAGGAATTTGCGCGGGGCGAAGCGGAACAGGAACAGCTTCTGTTGTATGCCAGCGGCGCTGAAGAGGTGCATTCATGAAGGAAAAATGGTTAAACGTCTCATTTCGTTACGGTGCCGTAGTTGTCATTATAGGTGTGTTGGCGTTTTTTTCATCTACATTACCTTATTTCTGGACGTATGATAATTTAATGGACATTCTTGGCTCAATTGCCATTGTGACTTTCGTTGCCATTGGTGTGACGTTGTCACTTATTGTGGACGGTTTTGACCTGTCGGTGGGAGCTACAGTATCTTTGACAACGGTCGTTTCAGCTTCTTTGATGGTCTGGTATGAGCAGCCTGTTGCGGTGGTCATTATTGTGTCTCTGGTTGTCGGTGCTTTGGTAGGACTGTTGAATTCATTACTGATCATTAAACTGCGTATTCCTGATTTGCTCGCGACCCTTGCAATCATGTATATTGTAAGCGGGATTCACAAAACGTACGCCCAAGGCTATACCATATACAATCATATGCAGTTTCCCGATGGCAGCAAGGCGCCGGGGGAGATATCTCCTGCATTTCTTTTGCTGGGGCAAGGTAAATGGTTGGGTATCCCGATTTCAGTTATTTTACTGTTGCTGGCAGTGGCAGCGGTGCATGTCTTCTTGACCTATACAAAGCATGGGCGTCAAATGTATGTAACGGGTGGAAATGAGGAAGCTGCTCGTCTGTCGGGCATACGGGTAAAAAAAGTCCGTACTCTAGCCTATGTTGCTTCAGGGGTATTTGCGGCGATTGCCGGTATTTTGTATGCCTCGCGAGTAGGCTCAGGCCAAATTGACGCGGGGTCCCCCTTGCTCATGGAGGCGGTAGCTGCAGTATTCGTCGGTTTTTCGGTCTTTGGTGCTGGTAAACCCAATGTCATTGGTACATTTATTGGTGCGGTTTTGATCGGCGTGTTGGTTAATGGACTAACGATGATGAATGTGCAATATTTTGCCCATGATATTGTCAAGGGAGTAGTGCTGGTGCTTGCGCTGGCCGTTACTTTTTACGTGTTAAACCGTCGTCGTACTTGAAATTGTCTGTGGACTGTATTACTATAAACCTTGTTCCACGCAAGAAGGGTGCCATAAAACGCCAGTTTCGGCCTATATTGCGGAGGTTAGGTATATTCTATGTATATTTAACGACGAAACGGAAACAGATGATAACATTATGGAAGGCAGTACGCCGCCCGGGTTATTTTATACAGGCGACCTCATATCGGTCATTAACACCGATAACCTTAATGCTGGACTACACTTGAATTGGGAGGTGAATATTATGAATAAAACGGATTTGATCAATCAGGTTTCTGAAAGCACTGAATTGTCCAAAAAGGACGTAACCAAAGCAATCGATGCAGTATTTGAGGCGATCTCTGGAGCGCTGCAAAGCGGAGATAAGGTGCAACTGGTAGGTTTCGGGAACTTTGAGGTTCGTGAACGTTCCGCACGTAAAGGACGTAACCCGCAAACAGGAGAAGAAATCGAAATCCCTGCGAGCAAAATTCCGGCATTTAAACCGGGTAAAGCGCTCAAAGACGGAATTAAATAAGATTTCTTACATATTCCCAATGCGCTGAAAAGACCGTGAATTTGATTCACGGCCTTTTCTTTTTGTCCTGTTTACTTCGTGGTAGAGGTGCTATGGACTGAAGAAGAGGAAGCTGTTCTGCCGTTTCGCGAGGCATAAGCGATCAGCACTAGGGGTTCACCTGTTAGCTCGGCAAATTCATGCTCCAGCTGTTGAAGTCGTTCGATTTGGGCAGGACTGAGATTGGCGGGAAGATAGTTTTTCATCAGATCCGTTCCTTTCTTTAATAGATGGGACTGCACAGATAGTATGGCTCGGGACACGCTAATTGTTGCAGGTAGCGAAGGAAGCATGTAGTTGACAAAACAAGCTTGAATCTCCATCATAAAAAGTATAGCTTCGGCTCTCAGGGAGGAAAAGGACATGGAAGATAACGTGACGGGTAGCAGTGAGTACGTCGTAATTAAAGCGAAAAGCAACGGATGTCAGGTTTTTGGTCTGACCAGAGGTCAGGATACACGCTTGCATCATTCAGAAAAATTGGACAAGGGCGAGGTGCTGATCGTCCAATTTACGGATCATACTTCTGCTATTAAAATTCGCGGCAAAGCCGTTGTGATGACTAAGCACGGGGTAGTAGATACGGAGGATTAAAATGCAGGCATAGCCTGCTTTTTTTTGTTGTAGAATGAGAGTGAGGACCTTTACCGTAGCAAACCCACATTATGAGGTAGAGGTCAGGGGAGGCTCTGATGAAACCTTGGATTGTATTCGGTGGCTCCATTCTCATAACCATCGCAGCAGCTGTGTTGCTGCCGTCCTTACAGGTGCTGGACTCAGGAACCGCAGCAGTTCGCGAGACACAGGCGACGATTTCGCCTCAGCAACGGGTGCTGCTGTCGGATGACAATCTGGTGGATACGCTGAACGAGCTACCGTTGACCACACCGATTGCAAGCGCAAGCTGGGAACATTCAGTCCTGACCCTGGATGTCAAGCTGTCCAAGGAAGAAACTGCCCCACTAGAGATTTATCAAAACATGGCGGAGCTTGCCGCCTTTAGCTTTTACGGAACGACGAATGTACGGCAATTGCTGCTTCGGGTGGTGACGCAGGACGAATGGTCAGGAGAACGTCATTTGCTGCTTGCATCCGATATACGTCGGAACGAGTGGACGAACGAGGCATTGGAACAGCTGAGAAGCCGGGAAGGCGCGGAATTGCCAGAGGATTTGAAATCCCGTTTCCGCATTACAGTAACGCCCATGTGGCAAAACAGGTTTAACGGTGTATATACAGATTAGATGTTTCTGCCGGTGGACCTACAGTACTTTAGTCGCGAATCATTTTAAATTGTGATATAATATAAGGCATTGCAATTATTTGAGTATAGCAGAAAGTCATGTCTCGGAGGCTTAGGATGAAACCGTATCGCGTACCCCAATTAGCAAGGAAATATGTGGAATACGACATGATTCAACAACATACGGAAATGCCGGCTTTTCCTGACAGCCGTACCCGTTTGATGTTTGTGTTTTTGAACCGGAATGCGCAGGAGCTGCATGCCAGTGAGGACGAACTGTACGCATTGGTAACCTCACTTGTGCAGATGGGGCTGGATACGCATGATATGATTGATACTTTATCCGGTATACGGAGCCCGGAGGAGATGCGTTCCAGACAGCTGAAAGTGTTAGCTGGGGACTATTTTAGCAGTCGTTTTTATCAGCTGCTTGCACTGGCAGGCCGCATCACGGCCATTTCGAAGCTGAGTGATGCTGTATGTGAAGTGAACGCAGGGAAAATGAGTCTGTACTGGGGGATGAAGCAATTCCGATTGGATGCAACTCAGTATTTAACTCAGATGGTTCGTTTCAAAAAGGAGCTTTTTTTATCATTCACTTCACTTGTAGCAGAACAGGATCAGGAAATTTGGAAGCAGCTTCTCAACAAATTTGCCCTCTGTGACACCTTGGTGGAGGAATGGGGCAAGCGGACAGAACCAGACAAGTCCCGTTTCGGATATATGTTCTGGCATATTTATGGTAACGGGGATCGGAACGAGCAGGCATTGCTTTCAGAGAGTGGTACTGACACTGAAGCATGGCGTAAGCTTGTTATGAAATACAAAGCCGAGGATGCGATACTGGACAAGCTTCGCACGGCTGTTACACACATCCGGCAGATCCTGTCAGATGATCAAAATACGGGGATCGAGGAATTTGAACGCATGCTTGAGCCTTTCCTGAAGCTGCTAAATAGTCCGCACCCAGTTGTGAGGGAAGGTTAGGTGAACGTGATGGGATCAAGCGACACCAAGCCGAAAGAGCAATTCGTTCATGGCGTGTTTGAAAGCATAGCAGGTAAATACGATTTGATGAACGATATACTGAGCTTTCGCAGACATAAGGCTTGGCGGAAATTTACTATGAAAAAAATGAACATGCATCGCGGCGATACGGCAATTGATCTTTGCTGTGGTACATGTGACTGGACGCTTGCGATGGCGCGAGCAAGTGAAAGTGGTCACATCGTAGGACTCGATTTTAGTCAGAACATGCTCAATGTTGGCGAGCGTAAGATTACATCAGAATCCCGTGAAAAGCAAATTAAGCTTGTTCAGGGCAACGCGATGGAACTACCTTTTGAAGATAATTCATTTGATTATGCGACGATTGGTTTCGGTCTGCGCAACGTGCCTGATCTGCGCCACGTGTTACAGGAGATGCAACGAGTCGTCAAACCTGGCGGGCAGGTCGTATGTCTGGAATTGTCCAAACCTACTTGGCAGCCGTTCAAGGGAATTTACTACACATATTTTCAACACATCTTGCCCATGCTCGGCAAATTGTTCGCCAAACGTTATGAGCAGTATAAATGGCTCCCTGATTCGTTGGCGCTTTTTCCAGGAAGGGATGAGTTGGCTGGCATCTTCCGTGAAGTCGGATTGAAGGATGTTCAGGCTCATTCTCTCACCGGAGGCATTGCGGCATTGCACATTGGAATCAAGGAGAGTCAGCATGTTTAAGAAAATTGCTATTTTTTTGGAAATGATTAAAATTGAACATACGTTATTTGCGCTCCCATTTGCATTCATGGGGGCTGTATTGGGGTCTGTTATCGTGACAGGCAACCTTCCCTCCTGGCCGCAGATCGGCTGGATCCTGCTAGCTATGGTTGGCGCACGTAGCGCGGCTTTTGGCTTCAATCGAATGATTGACCGGGTGATTGACGGGAAAAATCCGCGCACAGCAGGACGCGCTATCCCGGCGGGGTTGCTCAAATCGAGCGAAGTGGTGATTTTCATTATCGTCAGTTTGGTGTTGTTATTCTGGGCATCATTCAAGTTAAGTCCGCTGGCGTTCAAGCTGTTCCCGCTGGCCTTTTTTATGCTCGTTTTTTATTCTTACACCAAGCGTTTCACTTGGCTTTGCCATATTGTACTTGGTCTGACCATTGGTTTGGCGCCACTCGGCGCGTGGGTTGCAGTAACGGGACAAATAGATTTGACCGCTATCGTACTATATCTCACGATTGCATTTTGGACGGCGGGATTTGATGTAATTTATGCTTGTCAGGATATAGATTTTGACCAAAACGAAGGAGTTTATTCTATTCCTGCCCGTTTTGGTGTAGCAGGTGCGTTGAACATCGCTCGGGCATTCCACGTCATTACGGCAATCGGATTTATTGTACTGTTCTTTATTGCAGATTTAAGCTGGTGGTATCTGGCGGGCATGATTATTTCGTACATTATTTTATTTTATGAACACTATATCGTATCTCCAAAAGATTTGAGTCGCTTGCAGACGGCATTCTTTACTATGAACGGTGTACTTAGCACTGTCGTGTTTGCCTTTACACTGATTGATTTGGTGGTGCGTCAATACTAATGAATAATCAGGTGAGCGGACATCAAGGCAAACGAATCGTTATTGGCATTACAGGCGCGAGCGGAAGCATTTATGGTGTGCGACTGGTAGAGACTCTGCTGGACTTGCAATACACAGTTCACCTGATCGTTTCCAATGCTGGCTGGCGGGTTTTGAAAGAGGAGTTGGGCTGGAATGTGACTGACCGGGAAGGGGCTTTGAATGAACAATTCGGAGGCCGTCCCGGTTCTCTTGTATACCATCAATTCACAGATATTGGAGCTTCGATTGCGAGCGGCTCTTATTTGGTGGATGCGATGATTATTATGCCATGCTCGATGGGGACGTTGTCAGCAGTAGCACACGGTTCGTCCGATAACCTCATGGCGAGGGCAGCGGACGTGATGATGAAGGAAGGTCGTCCGCTGATCCTTGTGCCTCGTGAAACGCCTCTACATGCCATTCATTTGGAAAACATGCTTAAGCTTGCGAGACTCGGCGTCAAAATGATTCCGGCTATGCCGGCTTTTTACTTTCATCCGAAGACGCTGGATGATATTGTGCTGTTCCTCGTAGGCAAAGTATTGGACAGCTTGCGTATAGAACATCAACTGTTTACGAGATGGGGGGATTCCGATGCCGACACCGGACACCAAGACAATCACAATCGGAAAAATTAAATATACGAACGCTTGGCCTATTTTTCATTATTTTAATCCTTCTAAGCTTCTCCATTCGGCGGAGATGGTTTCTAAAGTTCCGGCTGAATTGAATCGAGGTATGCTGAATGGGAGTTTGGATATCAGTGCGATGTCCTCCTTTGCGTATGCATCGGGTGCTGAGGAAATGCTATTGTTGCCGGATTTATCCGTCAGTGCAGATGGTCCTGTGCAATCCATTTTGCTATTTTCACGCAAGCCGCTGGACGAAATCAAAAACGGAACCATTGCACTAACGAATACGTCTGCTACATCCGTGAATTTGTTGAAAATTTTGATGCAAAAGGCATGGGAAGGTCAGCCTTCCTATTTTGACTGTGAACCGGATCTTGACTTGATGCTGGAACTGGCAGATGCAGGGCTGCTGATTGGAGATCACGCGATTAAGGCATCTTGGCGAAGCGAAGGTCTGTATGTTACGGACCTCGGAGAAGAGTGGAAGCGCTGGACAGGCTACAGTATGACTTTTGCTGTATGGGCAGTACGACGTGCTGTTGCTGCTCAAAATCCCGCGGCGGTGGCTGAAATTGCAAGTGCGTTCCGCGCAAGCAAGCAGCTTAGTCTGTCGGACCTGACGCCTGTTATTTCTGAAGCATGCGAGGAAATTGGAGGTCTGCGAGATTATTGGGAGCGCTACTTTACTAATCTGTGTTATGATTTTGGAGAGAAGCAACAACAAGGTTTAGAGCTTTATTTTCAGTATGCGCATGAACTGGGGCTGCTTGACCGACAAGTGAAGCCGCTTCTCTGGAGTGACAATACGCTGACACGGGTGAAAGAATGAAACGATTGGATTTGTTCGGTTTATTAAAGAAGGATATGAACTTTATAGAAGAAGAGTTGTATCGCAGTATCGACAGTTCGGAGCCGCTGATTAACGATACGTCGCTTCATCTGCTTAAAGCAGGGGGCAAGCGTTTGCGTCCCGTATTTGTATTGCTGGGAGGCAAGTTTGGAGAATATGATCTGGACAAGCTCAAGCGTATAGCGGTACCTCTGGAACTGATTCATTCTGCCTCTCTCGTTCACGACGATGTGATTGACGATGCGGAAATGAGACGCGGTCAACCCACCGTGAAGTCCAAATGGGACAATCGGGTGGCTATGTACACCGGAGACTACATATATGCACGTGCGCTGTCTATTGCTGCTGGACTGCCGAATCCCGACATTCACCGGGTACTGTCTAAAGCGCTGGTGCAGATGTCCATTGGTGAAATGGAACAAATTCGTGATTTTTTTAATGTGGATCAGAGTGTGCGTAATTATTTACTTCGCATACGGCGCAAAACGGCATTGTTGATTGCGGTTAGTTGCCAGCTGGGAGCTATGGCTGCAGGGGCACGAGAAAGTGTCAATTCCCTGCTGTATAGCTACGGTTATAACGTAGGTATGGCTTTTCAAATTCAGGATGATCTGCTTGATCTTTGTGGCACGGAAAAAAAGATTGGCAAGCCGCCGGGCAGCGATATGAGACAGGGGAATATTACGCTTCCGGTGATTTATGCGCTTGAACAGCCTGAGTTGCGTGCCGATCTACTGGCTGAAATCCGCCGCATTCAGGATGGAGATGGGCAAGGAGACGCACGCAAAGCGGTGGATATGATCAAAAAAAGTGAAGGAATCGCTAAAGCTGAAATTCTCGCCGACCGATATATTAATAAAGCGCTAAACGCGCTGGACTTACTACCAGATGTCAAAACAAAAAAGACGCTACGCGATATTGCTCATTTTGTAACACGCCGCTCCTACTAAAGTTGTGTTTTGGGTTTGCTGTGACAAAATGCTTTAACCGGTTCCAAGCTTTCTGTTACAATACAGTTTAGTACTGTATAAATACATTAGATTGGATTGGGAGTGAGCCGATGGATCGTACTTTTTTGATGGTTAAACCGGATGGTGTACAACGTGGATTGATTGGACGCATTATCAGTCGACTGGAAGACAAAGGCTTCAAAATGGCGGCTGGCAAGCTTGTGCAAGTGTCTAGAGAACAGGCAGAACGGCATTATGCGGAGCATGTGGGCAAGCCCTTTTTTGAAGAGCTTGTAGGTTTTATCACATCAGGCCCTGTGTTTGCTATGGTATGGGAAGGGGATAACATCGTTACGCTTTCCCGCTTGTTGATTGGTAAAACACAAGTAACTGAAGCTCTTCCGGGCACAATTCGTGGAGACTTTGCAGCACATACACCGTTTAACCTCATTCATGGTTCAGATTCACCGGAGAGCGCAGAGCGCGAGATTGCAAATTTTTTCATGCCGGAAGAATCCGTTCGGTATGAAAAAAGTGTGGCGACCTGGATGTAAGTTAAATTACGTATGAAGAAGGATGGTAGCATGACAGATATGGAACTGGGTCAGACGGACCCCGATTACACAGCGTTTATCCGCAAAATCAAGGACAGCACAGGTATTGATCTTGCACAATACAAAGAAGCACAGATGAAAAGGCGGTTAACTACGCTTCGCAACAAAAACGGGTTTCCCAGTTTTGTTTCTTTTTATGATGCCATGATGAAGGAAAAACCTCTATTCTATGAATTTCTAGATCGGATGACGATCAATGTTTCGGAATTTTGGCGAAATCCCAATCGGTGGGAAGTACTACGGGATACAATCTTGCCACAACTGCTTGTGGGGAAGCAGAAGCTTAAGCTGTGGAGTGCGGCCTGCTCGACTGGTGAAGAGCCTTATAGCCTGGCTATGGTTCTCGACGGTAAAGGGATTTTGGGGAATTGTTCCATTACAGCTTCCGACATTGATGACGGTGCATTGGCAAAAGCCAAGGAAGGCAAATATTTGGAGCGTTCGCTCAAGGATGTACCTGAGCAGGTAGCTAGTAAATATTTTAAGCCGGATGGTGCGATGTATCGAATTGATGACCGTTTGAAACAAGCCGTGAAATTTCAAAAGCAAAACTTGCTGCTGGATCGGTTTGAGGATGGTTATGATCTCATTATCTGTCGAAATGTAATGATTTATTTTACAGAAGAGGCCAAACATACGTTGTATCAAAAGTTTGCAGCCAGTCTTCGTCCCGGCGGTGTGTTATTTGTCGGTAGTACAGAGCAAATCTTTTCTCCTAACCAATATGGTCTGGAATCGACGGAAACCTTTTTTTATCGCAAAAAAGCATAAGCTTGCACATATTATCCAAAGTTTTGTAGGAACTTATTTATATCCTTGAGTAATTGATGGTTGCTTATCAGCAAAGCACGTCCTTTAGCCCCTTTGGCTAAGAGGCGTGTTTTTGTTTATCTGCATACACGTGGCTTTTCTTGTCAAAGAAAGGTGCGTATACTATAATGAAGCACAGTTAAAGATTTTAGCGATGCACAGTTTAACAGTTTAAAGGGGGAACGCGTCATGAGTTTACGTTATTTAACCGCGGGGGAAACGCATGGTCCCCAGCTAACTGCTATTGTAGAGGGTATGCCGAGCAATTTAAAATTGGATTTTGAGGAATTGAATTTTCAGCTGCACCGTCGTCAGAAAGGGTATGGACGGGGTCGGCGTATGCAGATTGAAAAAGATACGGCGAAGATTGCCGGAGGCGTACGTCACGGTTATACCACAGGTGCACCGATTGCGCTGGTTGTGGAAAATAACGATTGGAAGCACTGGCAGAACATTATGAATATTGAGCCTATTGAAGGCAGTGATGAAGACAAGCGTCGGGTTCACCGGCCACGTCCGGGTCATGCAGATTTGAATGGCGGAATGAAATACAACCTGAAGGACCTTCGTAACGTGCTGGAGCGCTCCAGTGCACGTGAAACAGCAATTCGTGTGGCATGCGGCGGTTTGGCCCGTCAATTGCTGGCTGAGTTCGGAATCAAGGTGGCAGGTCAGGTCATCCGTATTGGGGAAATCGAAGCTCCTTACCGTGATTTGCCGATTGATGAGCTGATTGCCGTGACAGAAGCCTCCTCGGTGAGAGTAACCGATCCAGAAACCGAAAAGAAAATGGAAGCATACATTGATCTGATCAAGCAAGAAGGTGATTCAGTCGGTGGGGTAGTGGAATGTATTGTAGAAGGTGTTCCGATTGGTCTGGGCAGTCATGTACAGTATGATCGGAAACTGGATGCACGTATCGCACAAGGCGTCATGTCGATTAATGCATTTAAAGGCGTGGAAATTGGCATCGGCTTTGAAGCAGGGGAATTGCGCGGTTCACAGGTGCATGATGAGATTCTATATGATGAGGAACGTGGATATCACCGTCGTACCAATCGTTTGGGTGGTTTTGAGGGTGGTATGACGAATGGAATGCCAGTTGTGGTTCGTGGCGTAATGAAGCCGATTCCCACACTCTACAAGCCGTTGCAAAGCGTCGACATTGATACAAAGGAAGCGTTCACCGCACAGGTTGAGCGTTCGGATGCATGTGCAGTGCCAGCGGCAAGCGTAGTTATGGAGCATGTCGTAGCTTGGGAGATTGCGAAAGCTTTGCTAGAAAAATTCGGTGGGGATTCGATTGAAGAGATTCGCGCGAATATTGCATCCTACGAAGAACAACTGGGGCGGTACTAAGATGAGTACGCTGACGGTACAGCTTGGCGAACGTTCTTATCCTATTCATATCGGACGAGGGCTGTTACATCGAGCCGGAGAGTTGTTGAAGGAACGAGGAATTGCGCAAAAAAGCCCGTTGTTGATTGTTTCTGACGAAAATGTAGCGGGATTCTACTTGGCAACATTGGAGAGCAATCTTCAGGCATCTGGCTACAAGACAGTGTCCTTTGTCGTTAAGCCAGGTGAAACCTCCAAGTCGCTTGCTGTATTTGAGCAGGTCATAACAGCAGCCATTGAGGGCGGTTTAGATCGCAATTCAGCCGTTATTGCACTTGGTGGTGGTGTGGTGGGTGATTTGGCTGGATTTGTGGCAGCTTCTTATATGAGAGGTGTCAAGTTTGTACAGATCCCCACTACGATCCTTGCCCATGATAGTAGCGTGGGCGGTAAGGTCGGCATCAACCATCCTTTGGCGAAGAATATGATAGGAGCCTTCCATCAACCGGAACTTGTGTTATATGACGTAGATACGTTGTCTACCTTGCCTCCTCGTGAGGTATCTGCGGGGCTTGCTGAAATGATCAAGCATGGTTTGATCTGGGATGCTGATTTCGCCCAGTGGTGCCGTGACCATGCGACTGATTTGCTTGCGCTGGATGCGACAGCTCTGGAGTACGGTCTGGAAAAGGGATGTTCCGTAAAAGCCGAAGTGGTGTCGCGCGATGAACGAGAAAATAATTTACGCGCTATTCTAAACCTAGGTCATACGATTGGCCATGCCATTGAAGCCATTGCGGGATATGGTGAGTTTTTACACGGGGAAGCCATTTCTATTGGTATGGTCGGCTCCGCACTTTTGGGCGTGAAGCTGGGGGCAGATCCTTCTTTGGTAGATGAAACGAAGGATATGTTGTCTTCGCTACGGCTACCGACCTCCCTTCCGTCACATCTCGATACAGATCGGCTGCTGGACGCGATGATGCATGACAAAAAGTTCAAAGAAGGCAGCATTACTTTTGTCGTCCCACGTAGCATCGGGCACGTGGAGGTTGTGAAGGATATTTCCGTCTCTTACATCCGACAAGTTATTGAACAGTTAAAAGAGGGGGCGTAACGATGTACAATCGGGGAATTCGTGGCGCGACGACCGTAGTGAATAATGAAGAAAACGAAATTTTGGAAGCAACATGCCAACTACTGGAGGAAATTGTATCCTACAATGAAATTCAGCCGGAGGATATTAGTAACGTATGGATTACGGTGACCCATGACCTGGATACTGCCTTTCCAGCCAAGGCCATTCGTCAGCTTGATGGCTGGGATATGGTTCCGCTCATGTGTGCATTAGAAATTCCTGTGGCAGGCAGTTTACCCAATTGCATCCGTTTGATGGTACAGGTAAACACCGATAAATCCCAGCGGGAAATTAAACATGTATATTTGAACGGAGCACAGGCGTTAAGACCGGACCTGGCTTCCCAAGGGAAATAAGTGCCCGTTTTTAAAGTTGATGGTTGCCAAAGTAACATTCCATGAGATATAGTGTGTGTAGCAGAGTTAAGTAGAGTAGAGTTAGCCAGAGACAGAGTTGAGATGAGAAGAGTGCAGCCTTAGCCAATTCCATATGAGATTACAGAGATCGGCGGTAGCGGATAAGCTTTTGTCCATGAAGAGATATTCTTCTACAGAGAAGCTTATTTGAGGCAACCTGCGCGGTTATACAAAGGGATGAGTGTATACTTATCTATTTGCTGTAGTCATTTTACATATGGAGCATTCTTATAATTTCAATAACTGACAGCCTCTACCTTACTGGTAGAGGCTTTTTTATATTCTCTCCTTTGGTTCTGCGCCAATTTGGAAAGGAAGTGATCTCATGTTAACGCCGCATGTGGAGCAAGTGATAACGATGGCGAGTGAATTTAACCTGATTCCTGTGTACAAAAAAGTGCTGGCTGATATGGAGACGCCGATTCGGATTTTCCGTCGGTATGCCGAGCGGGACCGTGCCTTTCTGCTAGAGAGTGTAGAGGGAGGCGAACAGTGGGCGCGACATTCATTCATCGGTACAGACCCGTTTCTAATGGTCTCGGGTAAAAAAGGACGTTTAATATTGGAACAACACGGTAAACGGCAAATATTAAACGACAAGCCGATTGAAGCGCTCAAAGCATTGCTTCGTAAATACCGTAGTCCGAAACTGAAAGAAATGCCTCCATTTACAGGCGGGGCTATTGGATTTTTTGGATATGACTTGCTTCAATACTATGAAAAGCTGCCAGAGCATTCGGTAGATGATTTGAATATGGATGATATTCGTTTTATGTTCTGCGATCAAGTCATTGTCTTTGATCATGTGAAACAGCAAATTTTGCTGGTCGGCAATGTTCATGTAGGTGAAGGGTTCCGCGATGAGGACATTCGTGCTGCTTATGCTGATGTGGAACGCAGGTTGGAGGAAACGGCGCAGTATCTGCGCAAGCAGACCCCGCCTGAGCGATTAGGATCGGCTTCCATTCCTGATGATGTGGAACTAGGTGAGATCCAATCCAATATGACGAAGGAACAATTTATATCAAACGTAGAGCAGGCGAAGGAGTATATCCGCTCCGGTGATATTTTTCAGGTTGTACTATCCCAGCGTTTTCACATTGATACAGAGGCCTCTCCTTTACAGGTATACCGCGTGCTGCGCACGATGAACCCGTCGCCATATATGTATTATTTGAAAATGGATGACGAGATCATCGTAGGCACTTCGCCTGAGGCACTCGTCAAGGTGGAAAACGGCCGGGTAGAAACTCGTCCTATTGCAGGAACGAGACCGCGTGGGGTAACGGAGACAGAAGATGCGGCACTTGCTGAAGAACTTTTAAACGATGAAAAAGAGCGTGCAGAACATCTGATGCTGGTCGATTTGGGAAGGAATGATTTGGGCCGTGTATCACAGTTTGGCACAGTCAAATGCGATACGTTTATGGAGATTGAACGCTATTCCCATGTCATGCACATTGTTTCCAATGTGTCGGGTGAGCTACGTGAGGACAAAGATTTCTTCGATGCCTTCCTGTCTTGTCTGCCAGCCGGCACTGTATCGGGGGCTCCGAAGCTACGGGCCATGGAGATTATTGCTGAGTTGGAGCGGGAAGCACGCGGACCCTATGCAGGGGCGATTGGATATTTAGGCTTCTCGGGCAATATGGACGCTTGCATTACGATTCGCACGATTGTGTTTAAAAAGAACCGGGCCTATGTCCAGGCAGGCGCTGGAATTGTGTGGGACTCGGTTCCGGAAAGCGAGTATCAGGAGACGGTAAACAAAGCAAAGGCATTGCTGAAGGCAATCCGCACAGCAGAAGTGATGTTCCCGGCAACGACACAGCCCTATAACAGCGTCATCAACCAGGATTACTTGTACACTCCGTAACACACAAAAATCTGATTTTGAGGAGGAGACGACAATGGAACGACATGACATGATGCAAGTGGGGTTAAGCCGGATCATTGAGGGACAGCATCTTTCGCGTACGGAGGCCCGTGGCGTAATGGAACAAATCATGAGTGGAAATGCTACACAGGCGCAAATTGGCGGGCTACTGACGGCTCTTCGCCTCAAAGGGGAAACGGTAGATGAAATCACTGGTTTTGCCGAGGCTATGCGTAGCTACGCTAGTCCAGTGCAAGCTGAAGAAGGCAGTGGTCGTCTGCTGGACACATGTGGCACTGGAGGTTCGGGTATTCACAAGTTTAATATTTCTACGATATCCGCGATCATCGCAGCTTCGGTGTCAGTACGGGTAGCAAAGCATGGCAATCGTTCTGCAAGTGGCCGTGCCGGGAGCGCTGATGTCCTGGAGGCGTTGGGAGTCAACATTCATTTGACGAGTGATCAGGCTAGGTCTTGTCTGGACCGAATCGGCATCTGCTTTTTATTCGCACAGCTGTATCATCCGTCTATGAAGCATGCCGCTGCGCCGCGCCGCGAGCTGGGTGTGCGGACGGTATTCAATATGCTTGGTCCTTTGACGAATCCGGCTGGTGCGGATCGGCAGCTGTTAGGCATTTATGACGCCAATAAAACGGAAGTCATTGCCGAGGTATTGAACCAGCTAGGCTCCAAACGGGCCATGGTTGTCAGTAGTCTGGATGGACTAGATGAAATTAGTATTTCAGCTGCGACACGAGTATCCGAGCTGAAGGACGGCAAGGTTCACACGTTCGAGCTTCATCCGTCGGATCTGGGCTTGCAGACGCATTCTCTCGATCAGGTGCTGGGCGGCGACGCACAGGTTAACGCAGATATCATACGACGAATTTTGAACGGAGAGCATGGATCTTATCGGGATGTTGTGTTAGCGAATGCAGGAGCGTGCATTTATGTATCAGGCGCAGCAGCCACCTTGACGGACGGAGTAGCACGAGCGGCAGAAGCCATTGACTCGGGATTGGCACTTTCCAAGCTGGATCAATTAATACAGGCAACGGGGGAATATCAATATGTATCTTGATAAAATTGTGGTGACGAAGCGACAAGAAGTGGAGCAGCTTAAGAAGCATTTTCAAATAAGTGAAGCTGAACGATTAATTGCTGATTTATCTGCGACGAGAGGATTTGAAAATGCGATCGCGAGCGGACGCAACCGTCCGCTCGGACTGATTGCTGAGGTGAAGAAGGCTTCCCCATCCAAAGGGTTAATTCGACCGGATTTCCATCCTGTGGAAATTGCACGTGCATATGAGGGAGCAGGAGCGGATTGCATTTCTGTACTGACAGATGTGACGTATTTTCAGGGGAGCCCTGAATATTTACAGCAAATTCGCGATCAGGTGAAGATTCCGCTGCTGCGAAAGGATTTTATCATTGATGAACGGCAAATATATGAAGCTCGTCTGCTGGGAGCGGATGCGGTGCTGTTGATTGCCGCTATCCTGGAACCGCGTGTATTAGGGTCCTTTTTACAGATCGCCAAGGACCTCGGGCTGGACGCATTGGTAGAGGTGCATGACCGTGAGGAGCTTAAAGCGGTGCTGGAGCTGGGGATAGCAACCTTAATTGGTGTAAATAACCGAAATCTGCGGACATTCGAGACTCGTCTCCAGACGACAGAGGAGCTGATCTCACTAATTCCTAAAGGGGTTACGTTCATCAGTGAGAGCGGAATTGCGGGACCGGAAGATGTAAAGTATCTGCATTCGGTAGGTGCACACGGTATCCTGGTCGGGGAGCATCTGATGCGCAAGGAAGATGTAGGACAGGCTGTAGCCGAATTGATGGACGGGATTAAAGCATGAACAAAACGGGCATAAAAATTTGTGGACTTCAAAGCGTTGAAGTGCTAAAATCTATGGTAAACTTACCGGTCGATTATATAGGTTTTGTGTTTGCCGACAGCAAGCGCCGGATTGACGGCGTACAGGCTGGAGAGCTGCTTCGCGTATTGGATGAATGGACCTCAGGCAGCAGACCGCGCAGCGTGGGTGTATTTGTGAACCCTGGTGATGCACTGTTAATTGATGTGATGGAGAAAGCACCCTTGGATGTCATACAGCTGCATGGACAGGAGAGTCCGCAGCGCTGTCGGGAGATCAGGGAGCATTTTGGTATACAGGTATTCAAGGCATGGTCTGTGGACAGTCAAGGACAGATAGAACGCTCGGCGGACGAATTGGATGCCTATGTCGGGACAATTGACGCTTTACTGCTGGATACATACGATCCCCTGTATGGTGGCGGCTCCGGAAAAACGTTTGCGTGGGATCGAATTCCTGCCTATCAGGCTTGGACTCATCAACATGGAATTCCTTTGTTTGTAGCCGGCGGGCTGACTGCCGATAATGCGGAAAAGCTAGTTCATGAGTATCATCCCGATGGGCTGGATGTATCCAGCGGTGTAGAGACGAACGGAGTCAAGGACATTGCAAAAATCACAGCATTCGTAGAAAGGGTGAAGCAGGCATGACACAATTACCTGATAACAACGGACGTTTTGGAACATTTGGAGGACGTTTTGTACCGGAAACGTTGATGAACGCACTGATTGAATTGGAGGAATCCTACCGTAAGTACGCGGATGATCCCGAGTTTAAAGCAGAGTTGAACGGGCTCCTAAAGGACTATTCTGGTCGGGAAACGCCGCTTTATCATGCGGAGCGTCTGAGCCAGCATTTGGACGGGGCTAAAATTTACTTGAAGCGCGAAGATTTAAATCATACCGGTGCCCACAAAATCAATAATGCATTAGCTCAGGGTTTGTTGGCGAAGCGTATGGGTAAACAGAAGGTCATTGCTGAGACAGGCGCAGGACAGCATGGTGTCGCGACAGCGACTGTGGCTGCGTTGCTCGGATTGGAATGCAAGGTGTTTATGGGCGAAGAGGATACAGTGCGCCAGCAGCTAAACGTCTTTCGGATGCAGCTTTTGGGTGCAGAGGTCATTCCGGTGACATCGGGTACACGTACACTTAAGGATGCCGGGAATGAAGCTTTGCGTTACTGGGTCAGCCATGTCCATGATACGTTCTATATTTTGGGTTCAGCTGTCGGCCCGCATCCGTATCCGATGATGGTGCGGGACTTCCAACGTGTGATTGGTGATGAAACACGTCGTCAGATCCTAGAGAAGGAAGGCAGACTTCCGGATGTCATCGTGGCAGCGATCGGTGGTGGAAGCAATGCCATCGGCATGTTTTATCCTTTTATTGAGGATCAGGGTGTCGCTTTGATTGGCGTGGAGGCCGCTGGAAAAGGTGTCGAAACGGAATTCCATGCAGCTACGATGACCAAGGGAACACAAGGGGTCTTCCAAGGCTCTATGAGCTATCTGCTTCAGGATGAGTACGGACAAGTGCAACCTGCGCATTCCATCTCGGCTGGACTGGATTATCCAGGTGTTGGACCGGAGCATTCATACCTGAAAGATATTGAGCGGGCCAAGTATGTTCCGATTACCGATCAGGAAGCGCTGGATGCGCTTCAGCTTCTCTGCCGTACCGAAGGAATACTTCCTGCACTAGAGTCGGCACATGCAGTTGCACAGGTCGTCAAGCTGGCACCTACGTTGACGGCAGATGATATTATCGTTATTTGTTTGTCTGGACGCGGGGATAAAGATGTGGACTCCATTATCAAGTATTTGGGAGGAAATCCGTCATGAATTTAATTGATCAGGCGTTTGATCGCCTAAAAAATGAAGGCAAAACGGCATTAATTCCTTTTCTGACGGTAGGCGACCCGGATGTGGATACTACAATAGAGATCATTCGCCAGTTAGAGTCGGCCGGAGCTGACATATTGGAACTGGGAGTACCCTATTCCGACCCGCTGGCTGACGGTCCTGTAATTCAGCGCGCGTCTGAGCGTGCACTGAAACGGCAAATTTCCATCCGCACGTGTATGGAGACAGCTTCTCTGGCTAGGGCGGCAGGTTCAAGCCTGCCTTTTATTCTGTTCACGTATTATAACCCTGTATTACAGATGGGTATGGATGCTTTCTTCGCAGGCTTGCAGGAGCACGGTATCAGCGGTCTGATTATTCCGGACCTTCCGCTTGAGGAAGCGGAAGAGCTGGGAGGACGGGCAGCAGAGGTGGGTGTGCATCTGATTCCTCTGGTGGCTCCAACTTCTGAACAGCGGATCGAGCGAATTGTCCGTCGGGCCCGAGGATTTGTATACTGTGTATCCTCGCTGGGTGTAACCGGGGAAAGAGCTTCCTTTTTTGAAGGTATAGAGGGCTTTATCGCGCAGGTCAAACGGCATACGGATATTCCGGTAGCGGTCGGCTTTGGGATCTCTACTCAAGAGCAGGTAGCCCGGTTTTCAAACATTTGCGATGGAGTTGTGGTCGGCAGTGCTATTGTACGTCAGGTGGAAGAAGCCATTCCATTGCTGAATGATTCTGCGCGCAGGCAAGAAGGTCTTTTGCAAATTCATAATTTTGTGGCACAATTAAAGCAGTAATGGCTATCAAAATAGAAAGTAATAAATATGTTCTGATTGGATAGAGGAGGTAGGGGCATGCAACCTAAACCGCATATTGTACATTTGCCAGTATATCAGCCCGGTAAACCGATTGAAGACGTAAAACGTGAGCTGGGACTCGATGAAGTCATCAAGCTCGCCTCGAACGAGAATCCGTATGGTAGCTCTCCCAAAGTATTGCAGGCCATTCAGCAGGAGTTTGCTAACATTAGTGTATATCCTGACGGAAGTGCCGTAGCTTTGACACAGGCACTAGCTAAACGGACGGGTTTAAAAGAGGAACAGTTTATCTATGGCTGCGGATCTGACGAAATAATTGCGTTGATTACGCGTGCTTTTCTCCTTCCCGGGGAAGAAAGCATTATTGCCGATCAGACATTTTCCGTATACAAAAGTAATGTGGAAATTGAGGGAGCGGTTGCAGTTGAGGTGCCTTTGCGTGACGGTGTACATGATCTGGATGCTATGCTGTCCCACATCAATGACCGTACGAAAATTATTTGGATCTGTAATCCAAATAACCCGACGGGCACGATTGTACCCGAAGCAGAGCTGACTGCTTTTTTGGACCAAGTACCAAAGCATATCATGGTTGTACTGGATGAAGCCTACGCCGAGTTTGTGACGGATCGCTCGTATCCCGACGGCATTCGTTTGTTGCCAGCGTATGAAAACCTGGTTGTACTACGGACCTTCTCCAAAATCTATGGGCTTGCTTCGCTGCGCATTGGTTATGGTATGGGAGCCGAGTCAATCATTCGGTTGATAAATCAGGTTCGTGAACCGTTTAATACATCACGGGTAGCACAGGCTGCGGCCATTGCTGCCTTGGAAGATCAGGAATTTGTTCAAGAATGCCGGGATCGTAATGCAGAGGGCAGAGTTTATTTGCAAAATGAGCTGAAGCGTCTGGGACTAGAGTCTTTCCCAGCACATGGTAATTTTATTATGCTGGATGTACGTCGTCCATCTGGTGAGGTATTCCAGGAGTTGCTTCGTAAAGGTGTGATTATTCGCGCAGGTCATCACAAATATCCGACATATATTAGGGTGTCGGTTGGATCACAGCCGCAAAATGAGTTGTTTATTCGTGCGCTGGAACAGGTCCTGGGGGCGGAAGCGGCGAAAGTACGCCTATAATTTCCGCAGATGGGATTTGATAATTGATGAAGATTGCCATTTTCGGCGTGGGACTGATTGGTGGGTCCCTCGCACTTTGTTTTAAAGGGAAGCCGGATATTACTGTTGTCGGCCATGCTCATCTCCCTGAACTGATGGAACCGATGTTAAGCCGTGGTGTCGTGGACACCGCGACTCTCTCGGTTGAAGAAGCGGCAGCGGATGCCGATTTTATTTTTTTATGCGTACCTGTGGGCTTACTGGAGCATTATCTTGAACTGTTAAGCAAGCTACCGCTTAAAGCGGGTTGTATTATCACTGATGTAGGCAGCACGAAATCGGCAATTGCCAAAAAAGCATCAGAAATTTCTTTGCGCAACGCTTACTTTATCGGTGGTCATCCGATGGCCGGTTCAGAGCGTTCCGGTGTAAAGGCTGCTTCTGCGTTGTTGTTTGAAAACGCATATTATGTGCTTTCCCCGGCAGAGGGTGTGCCTGAAGAAGCATACAGTTCACTGGAACGTTTGTTAAAATATACTAGTGCTCATGTTGTGCGTGTCCAACCTGATATGCACGATGACATTGTCGGTGCGATTAGCCATCTTCCGCATATTATTGCAGCGGCGCTGGTGAATCAGGTGCGAAAGCACAATGATGAAAATCCGTTGTACCGTACATTGGCTGCCGGTGGGTTCCGTGATATTACACGGATAGCCTCTAGTGATCCCGTTGTGTGGCGGGACATCTTATTGAGCAATCGTGAAGTTTTACTAGGTCTGTTGGAAGAATGGAACGGACAGATTGAGCGTTTTACCCATTTACTGAGAATACAAGACGGTGAGGGAATCGCTGACGAGTTTTTGACAGCTGGGCACTTCCGTAGTGAACTGCCAGAGCGTCGCAAAGGAGTCATCGTCTCCACGTTTGATCTGTATATTGATGTACCGGATACCCCAGGGATTATCGGGCGAATTGCTATGGAACTCGGTAATCACAGCATTAATCTGAGCAATATGCAAATCATTGAAAGCCGGGAGGATGTCCCAGGCATCATGCGACTTTCCTTCCGTCAAGAGCAGGATTGGGAGCGTGCCAAGATTCTGCTGGATTCGATGGGGTATAAAGTAGTGGTGTGACGAGTGAGAAAGTATGAGTGTTCGTTAAGGAGATACACCGCTCCGCGATTCATTTGATGTTACGATCGCTGTTGCCTGCAGATTTTCTGAATATATGTTCAAAGGTGAAAATCCGCAGGCAAAGGCGAACGCTACGCTTCTCCAGATTCAAATGAATCGCTGCGCTACGACCATCTATAAAAAACACACACTTTCTGGGAGTGAAGTAGTAGAAAAGATTTAGAGCGGACGAAGGTTTCTTCGTCCGCTTTTTTTAAAGCTCCTTTTTTTGAACAAAAAAAAGACCACCCGGGTAAAGCCCCGGGTGGTAGCTACTTTTAGTGAAGTAGCTGAGTAGGATAGGAGTGGAGAGAAACCATACTGTACTTTTATTATATGTATACGTTTTCATTTTGTCAATAATTTTTTAAAGCGTTTTCTTTTTGTGTATTTATCCTTATTGGTGCATTTGAAAAGAACACTTTCAATTGGTTAGTCATTTAATCTTGAAAAAATTTAAAATCCATTGAAAAGCTTTATAAATGAATTAGTTGCCAGCGTTAGGGAGGCATTGATGGAAATCGTGGGGATTTTGGACTTTTTTACTGGCGGTCATTTTGTGGTACAATGGGTAAGTCCATTTTGGATGTTGAATATTGTTGGGGATAGCACCGTTAATGTTGGCACTACATAGGGTAAGAAAATAACAAATGTTCCATGATGCTGTTTCATCCATTTGCGCAGAGGGCGCAACTTTTTTTGACCTGTTCGGTATATATAGACAGAATCGAACGGGAAAACAGCACATGTATGGGCGAGGAGGGTCTCACTCGGATGATGACAGATTCCCAGATGATTCAGGAAATCAAACAAGGTAATGTTGAGGTTTATTCAGAATTAATGAGGCGGCACCAACGTAAAATTTTAGCTTTTGTTTATCATATGCTGAAAAGTTCGAACCTGGAAATGATTGCTGAGGACTTATGCTCAGAGACGTTTTATAAAGCGTATCGGAGCCTGCACTCTTTTCGCGAGGTAGACGCATCGTTCTCCACTTGGTTATATACAATTGCACGCAATACGGTGCTAAGTGAGCTTCGCAAGCACCGTAGCGGTCAGGTTCCATTGGAGGAGAGCGGTTATGTACCGGTAGCTCCATCGGATGTAATTCCAGAGCAGGCCGTCCTTCGCGGTGAGAAGGTAGAGATGGTTCGTGAAGCGATCAATAGATTGCCTGAGAAGCAGCGATCTGCGCTGATTTTGCGTGAATATGAGCAATTAGATTATCAGGAGATTGCGACTATTTTAGGACAGACGGTCAGTGCGGTGAAGTCATTGCTTTTCCGGGCAAGAACCAGTGTGAAGACGCAGTTGGAGCCTTATTTTTTTGAGCCTCTCTATGAGGAAAACGAAGGGATGAGCAGCCAATGAAATCCAGGGACACTGAGGATTTGTTCGCTACAGGCAAAAATGTATCGAAACAAGACTCGGAGCGCAGACGGGCCAAAAGCTCGTCTGCTGGGTGGGAGCATGGTTCGGAAGAAAAAGAGTGGGATTTGTCAAAAGAAAATCGATCCGCCATTCGTGATATTTCCTTTGAAATAACAGATGATAAGCTAGAGGCAATGAATCGCAGGGTCATGGATCGAATTTATGAAGAATCACCGTGGCTTGTTCCGGGCGAGCATCGACGTGCGCGTGTGAACCCAGCAGCCCGTAAGTATATGTCTGTATGGATCGCCGGCTTCTTGGCCGTGTTTTTATGCAGCTTTTTGTTTTTGAACTGGAATGGAAGCTCCTCTCAGGAAAATCCCCCTCAAGCAGCTCCTGTCATGGACACTGGTATTTTACCGACAGGTCTGTTGGAAACTACAAGTACATCTCCACAATATCAATACCACATTAAAGATGTGAATAGTGGCATTATGGACCCGCTGGTTGCTAGCATTGTTCCTACTTATCCGCAATACTGGATGCTGTTGTCTGTATTGGCACTTGCGCTTGCTTTATTTTCTCTGGGCTGGATCCATCGGGCGAGAAGGGTCAGAAGTTAGCAGGACAGCTGGGCTCCAATATGAATTCATAACAATGACTGAATAACAAAACAGCGGAGGAAACGACACGATGCTTATTGGCTTGATCAGACATGGCTTGACGGATTGGAATGCGGTAGGGAAAATCCAGGGCCACAGTGATATTCCGTTGAATGAGGAAGGGCGCCGACAGGCACGTTTGCTGGCAGCACGATTAAAGGAAGAGCCTTATCATTGGGACGGGCTTATTACAAGTAGTCTCTCCAGAGCGAAAGAGACTGGGGAGATTATTGCTTCTGCTCTGTATCTCCCGTTGTTAGAGCCTGATGATCGACTAAGAGAACGTGCTTATGGTCAGGTCGAGGGCATGACACAGGCCGAGCGTGAAGAAAAGTGGGGAGTCGACTGGCATCTGCTGGATCTCGGGCAGGAAAGCGATGCGGATCTTCAGCTTCGTGGGCTAGCTTTTATGGAGGCCATTTGGACGGAAAATCGGGACAAGAATCTGCTGGTCGTTTCCCACGGCGGTTTTTTGGCTAATTTGTATAAGGCTTTGTATCAGGAAAAATTCACGGAACGAATCGGCAATTTGTCACTTAGTGTACTCCAGCGTGAGGATATGGATTGGGCACCACTTTTATATAATTGCACGAAGCATTTGCAAGAGAAAAGTGACTGTAACTCCAAAAGTTAGTAAAAGACCAAGGCTTCTACTTATCGTAGGAGTCGTGGTCTTTTTTGTTTTTTAATTATACCTTTGCAAAAAAGAGGTTTAGAGTCTGAACAATCCGTCAAAGCTGTGGGTACAACAGGTAAGAATCAATTCCGGATGACAGTCCAGTGACGAGGCGATGGAACAATGAATCTGGCGGATATGCTGACATTTGCGGATATTGTGCATTTGAACAGAATCGCGGTGTATTACGATTGTGACTGTAAACCTAATTCCAAGCATGAGTTGATCCAGGGGATTTTGACGAAGCTCGGCAGCAGTAGTTTTTTTGAGACGCAGGTCAAGGAGCTGAGGTTGTCAGAGGTAAGGTTTTTGAACGCGATGCTGTTCGATGACCGACCATATTTCAGCATGGAGGAATTGATTGCAATAGCCAAACAGTCTGTTGAGGAGGACGAGAATCCTGGTGAGCGGCCAAGGGATATTGTGACCCGTCTGCGTTCTAGTGGCTGGTTGTTCAACGGTTCGACGCACAATACGAGGTATTTGTTCCAAATTCCGTTGGATATGAAGGAGCGCTTTCGACGTGTTATGGTACATGACTTCCAAAGCGGAATGACAAGGGTAAGCGAACCGTCGTCGTACCGGGATGAAGGGCATCTGCTGGCAGAGGATTTACGGCTTTTCCTTCAATACATGGGGCAGCATGAGGTTCCGCTAAATCCCGAGGGAGCTTGGTATCGTCGCAATCAGCAGCAGCTGATGGAGCATTTGCACATTGCGGAGCCGCTTTTGGGTAAGGGAGGATGGCGTTTCGGGTATGGCTCCTCTTTTAAGTTTTATCCAGACCGAATGGCACTACTGTATGATTATGCCCGTCACTCCAAGTACATTGAGGAGAAAGGGGACCAAGTTGTGCTGACGGCAAAGGGAGAAGCGCATCAGGAGCATACAATTGAGCAAGAAATGATACAGCTATTCAGGTTTTGGTTAAGATTGTATAAAGGAGCCGTTCCTAATTTGCTCTCTCTAGTCTACTGGATTGGAGAATGTGCCAGGCCTTGGACGTCCTCAGAGTCGCTTTTTGTACATATCGGCCCACTGATTCGACCGTTTTACTATGATACGCCCCGTTCGGTCTTTGATCAGAGGATTATACGAATGATGCTTCACTTGGGTATGCTTCGTCAGGGTGAACATTCGACGGGACCATCTGTACAGATGACGGCCTGGGGGCTGAAGTTGGCGGGAGAGTGCCGCATTGGGCGGAACGACTCGGGTATACGGCTCCATTGACAAGCAGCACACATGTTGATAGAATTTCACCCAAAATGAGAGGGTGAAATTGATGCTGATTCACTATAACGGAAACATGCCACAGCTCCATTCATCTGTCTATGTGGCAGAAGGAGCAAAAATTGTCGGAAAAGTAACGATCGGTCAAGATTCCTCTGTATGGTTTAATGCCGTACTACGCGGAGATATGGCGCCTATCATCATCGGTGAACGCTGCAATATTCAGGACGGAGTCGTGGGACATGTGAACACGGATCAGCCCCTGTTGCTGGCGGATGACATTTCGGTAGGTCATGCTGCAATAATCCACGGTTGTACGGTAGGCAAAGGCACTTTAATCGGTATGGGGGCCATTGTACTCAACGGAGCGGAGCTTGGTGAATATGCTTTAATAGGAGCAGGGTCGGTCGTTACGGAAAATACCAAAATACCACCCTATACTCTTTCTCTCGGTACACCTGCCAAAGTGGTGCGCGAATTGACAGATGCAGATTTGCAGCGGATGTCACGAACGGCACTCAGCTATGTGGCGAAAGGAAAAGAATATAGGATCTCTTAAACTCATGTTGGAGGTGCATCCTATGGATAAAATGAAGGTTACTTATGAAGTAATGTTGGGCCTGTCTGCTGAGATGGTTTTGGACGAGGCATTACGTAAACACCGGAGTGAAAAACTCTACAAGGATATTGATGAGGCGCTAGCCTCCGGAGATGAAGTAGCTTTTCGTCATCTTACGGATGAGCTGAAAGCAATGAGTTAGAACAATTTTAGGAACCCTAAGTTGGATTTCAGACAAATCGTTAGTTCGAGATTATAATCATCAAACCTGACTGTAGCGGCGGTCAGGTTTTTTTGATACGCTTGGATATGATATAGTCTTTGTAGGATGGTGCCTGTACAAGGCAACTGTCGTATGAACGGAGGATGAAGGACGTGTCGTTATCTTATTTGTGGAGCCGGTCGTTCTTGACGAGCCGGCCTTTTTTGTGGCTGCTGTTCTGGTGTAATTTGCTGGGAACAGTGTATGGGTACATATGGTATGGGGGGCAGTTGGAATATACACTAAATTATCATCCGTTGTGGCAGATTGTATTTGTGCCTGATAGTCCGACGGCGAGTCTGTTTTTTACGATCTCTATAGCATTTTTGCTCTATCCTCCGCGTCTTAAGAGCTTGAAGGTCATTCGGCAGATCATGGAGGCGTTGGCTGTTGTCACGAGTGTAAAATATGGCATCTGGGCTTCAGCTATTATTTTTTGGGGAGTCGCGCAGGGGGGACATATGATATGGCAGGATTGGATGCTGGTGGCATCTCACACGGCAATGGCGGTCGAAGCGTTACTGTTCGTGCGTTTTTTCACCTGCAAATGGACTGCTTTATGCCTAGCTGCACTCTGGACATTGTTAAATGATACGATGGATTATACATTTGGCATTTATCCGTATCTTCCGAAGACGCTAACGGATGATGTACCGCAAGTGCGTGCTTTTACCTATATGCTGACCCTTGTCAGTATCATAGCGGCATGGCTTGCCATGTTTGCGCGCAATCGAATGGGAGTAGAAGTGGAGAAATAGAGATGAACATTGTTTTAAACCAAAAAGAATATATATTTAAAAAAGGAATCCGTGATAATCATAAAATAAGAAATAGCTTTAATCAATTAGCTAAACAAAGTTTTGGTTTTGATTTTGAAGCATGGTATCAATTGGGCTTTTGGAATGATAAATATATCCCTTACGTACTTTTAGATGGGGAGGTTGTTGTGGCTAATGTATCTATAAGTCTGATGGATTTTTGTTTGTCGGGTGAAATGAGAAAGTATATCCAAATCGGAACTGTAATGACGGATACCAACTATAGAAATCAAGGGTTGAGCCGGTTTTTAATAGAACGTGTATTAGAAGATTGGCAGGGCAAATATGATGCTATATATTTGTTCGCTAATGATAGTGTGAAGAATTTTTACCCTAAATTCGGGTTTGTTTTGGCACAAGAATATCAATCAAACCGGAAAGTAATCGCAAACAATGTAGACATCAAAGTTGAGAAGTTGAACATGGAAGAGCAGTCGGATTTAAATTTACTGAAAAATAAAAGTGCTAGATTAAATCCGTATTCACTTTTTGCTGCGAAAAGTAGTGAATGGCTGGTCTTATTCTATGCCATCTCGTTTTTTAAAGATAAAATTTGGTATATACCTCAATACGATACGATTGTGGTTGCAGATTTTGAAGGGGATACGATGAATTGTTACGATATTTATGGAACGGGCGAAATTCCTATGGATATCGTACTGTCAGCGGTAACGAAACAAGAAACGAAGAAGGTTGTTTTTGGCTTTACACCAAGAGAACAGTAAGGCTGCAATATTTCTCTGTTGAAACAGGAAGATACGACGCTATTTTATAAAACTAAAGATCAAAACACATGTAAAGAAAACCAACGAATGTTTCCTATTTTGTCCCGGGCATAACCCGGCTTCAAACGATTCGGTCTAAAGCAAGTTCTAGTCCCGGTAACCTTGCCATACAGTAAGGTGAGGAGGGATGTCCCATGTTTAGGGGTCAGGCGTTTCAAATGATGATACGTATTATTTCGAGTGTTGTTTTATCTATGGTCCTGCTGCTGTCTGTCTGCGTCCCTCCAGGTGTGGCAGAAGCGCGTGATCAGTCAAAACCCATAGTAAACACAAAAGAGATTGAGGAACTGGATCATGCAGCTGCGATACTGTACCGGGATGTGATGGACGGGAACATTGAAAAAGCACGCGCGGATGTAGCCGAGGTGAGTCGATGGTTTGGCACCGGACAGGTGCAGGCAGCGTTATCTGTAGAGGCCATTCATGCTTTGTCTGGCAGCATCCTTGAGGTGCAGCAAGCTACACAGTCCGTCCAAGCATCACCGGATGAGTGGGTGAAGGCTGCGGCCAATTTACGACTTGCGACAGATGCGCTTGCACATCCGCGTCAGCCCTTATGGCAGCAGTATTATAAGATTTTAAAAGAAGATGTTAGTGGCTTGAACAGCCAGTTTGCTAAAGGTAACATGAAGGGTTTCAAAGCTGGAGCCGCAGTGCTGGAGGACCACTATGAGACGATCCGTACAGCAGCATTGATTCATGGCAGAACAAGTGAAGTTGTCCGGGCTGATTCATGGATTTCCTATGTCAAAGGTTTGGGGGATCAGCAAAATGCAGATGCCTCAGCGATTAGAGGGGCGTTGGATCAGGGAAATCCGACGTTTAATGCCTTGTTTGGACGTGAAAAAGACGCCACTGCCCTGGCGCCATTTATCCCGCGTGAAAGTGAGCGCCGGGCAGAATTGGCAATCGGCATGATTGTTCTGCTGGCGCTGGTCTATGCAGGTTATCGTAAATATCGAGCTGGTTTCTCTGGATGACGATGCAAAATTCGAATATTCGCGTCGTTGGCTGCTGAGCCATCCATATAGGTTAGCCCATCGCCCGGATTTCCGGGCTATTCCTCTTTGAACCCCTCTCCATGTACATCATGCACATCCTGTATGATAATAAACGCCCGTGGATCAACCGATTTAACAATTTGGTGCAAACGTCGTATTTCCTGACGAGGCACGACACAATAGGCAACATGCTTAGCCTGCTTGGAAAATGCACCTACAGCCGGAATAATAGTAACTCCGCGATCCATGTCCCTAATAATAATATCCGCAATGTCCATCGTGTGGTCGCTGATAATCATAAAGGCTCTGGCGGAATAGGCCCCTTCTTGTATAAAATCAATAATCTTGGACGCGATGAACACGGCGACTAACGTATATAGAATTTTTTCTTTTGGTATGTAAAGTAGTGAAGCACCGATAATGACAATATCAATGACCAGCAGAATCCTTCCCATACTCCAGCCAAACTTCCGGTTTAGAATACGAGCGATAATATCCGAGCCGCCCGTAGTGCCGCCAAAGCGGAACACAATACCTAATCCGGCCCCAAGCGTAACTCCCGCATATAATGAAGAAAGTATAAAATCGTGTTCAGTCTGAAACGTTCCCATCCATCCGAAATGAATCATTTTTTCAAACAACCACAGAAAAAAAGTGAGCGACCCGATACCTACCCCTGTATATAGAATTTGCTTGCCCCCAAGCATTTTCCATCCAATTAAAAATAAAGGAATGTTCAGAAGTAATGTGGAGAGAGAGGGTGAAATTGAAAAAGCATAATTGAGCAACAGGGTGATCCCTGTAATACCTCCTTCCATCAGTTTACTGGGTATAATAAAATAAAGCAGACCGAATGCATAAATGGCGGTCCCGAGCACAATGGATAAAATCATTTTAAGCTGTTCCATGGACTTGGATATCTTCATATAATCCCTCGCAGTAGTAGTTTAAGGAAGAACGACTTCATGCTGATTTTGCTAAATCGCAACTCCTTATATGTAGTATACCTTTTTACGGTAGCTTTAAAAGACTGATGACTGTAAGTTGGGATCATAAGTACACAATTAAAAAAAATTTGTTTTAAAATGTGCTTTACGATAACATATGAATAAACCTGCACATGGGGGGATTGCGTGTTTCATGAAAAAATCATTAGATGAAATTCAACGTGAGGTAGACCAGTATATATCTCAATTTAAGGAAGGGTATTTTAGCCCTTTGGCGATGTTAGCCCGGATGTCTGAGGAAGTCGGAGAACTGGCAAGGGAAGTCAATCACTCCTTTGGCGAGAAACCGAAAAAAACGGATGAGGCGGACAATTCCATTGAGCTGGAGCTGGGGGACATTTTGTTCATCACAGTTTGCTTTGCGAACTCACTAGGTATAAATTTGACCGAGGCTCATGATAAGGTCATGCAAAAATTTAACACGCGTGACGCGAATCGCTGGACCAAAAAGGACACCGATTAGGCGTTTTGTACATATGCTGTACCAAACCGGTTACCCGGAGGTGCAGTGTCATGAAGGCGGAGGAATACGTTCAGAAAGCTTATCAGTGCATTTTGCAGAACGATTTTGAGCAGGCCGTGGAATGGTTTGAAAAAGCAATTTCAGCCCAGCCTGATCATGCGGAGCATTATTTCCGGTGCTCGGTTACCTATGCTCGCAGTGGTCGTTTGGAGCAGGCTCTCGCATATGCAGAGCATGCGGTTCGTCTCGCTCCACAGCAGGATGAATATGTTCTCCATCTGCATGCGCAGGAAGCCAGGCAGCATACGGAGAAGGCCAGAAAAATGCTGGATGTTGACAGAGCTACGCCACAGGTGCGTCAGGATGCGATTTTACTACTGGAACGAGCAATAGCCCTCGATCCGTTATGTGGGGATGCTTTTTTGCTGCTCGCATTGATTTATGACGAATTGAATGAGTATAAGCTGGCTGTGCAGGCTGCTCGTGAGGCGGCTGCACTGTTTCCTCACAATGTGCAGCTTGCCAACCTCATGAAGAAGTTATGCCAGCAGATGAATGAACAGATCTAACACAAATGGATGCATAAGGAGTTGTAGGGATATGTCAGAACCAATAAAAGTGGCTGTTGTAGGAGCAGCAGGGCGTATGGGCCGTGAAGTTATCAAATTGGTTCTTCAGGATGAGGAACTACAGCTTGTGGCCGCAGTGAACAGAACACATGCCGGCAGTGATGCCGGCCTTCTCGTCGGACTACCGGAAGCGGGTATCGCTATTGTGGAGGATGTGGAGCAGGCATTACTGGATAGTCGAGTGGATGTCATGGTCGATTTTACGGGGCCGCGTTTTGCGTACGCACATACAGCGCTTGCTATCAAGCATGGAGTTCGTCCGGTTATCGGAACGACAGGGTTTACCCCCGAACAGATTGATGAACTGGACAAGCAGTGTCGTGAGCAGCAGATTGGCGGTCTGATCGCGCCAAACTTTTCGATTGGAGTCATTTTGATGATGCGATTTGCGGCTCAGGCAGCGAAATACTTCCCGCATCTGGAAATCATTGAATATCATGGTGACCAAAAATTGGACGCGCCATCGGGTACAGCCATTAAGACCGCAGAGCTGATCGCCGAGCAGCGTCAGGAGTTACGACAGGGCAACCCGGAAGAGGAAGAAACGTTAGAAGGATCACGTGGCGGTTACTATCAAGGTTTTCGTATCCATAGTGTCCGTCTTCCTGGTGTGTTCGCGCAGCAGGAAGTAATCTTCGGAGGGTTTGGACAATCTCTGAAAATTCGCCAGGACTCTTATGAACGGGCTGGCTATATGCCGGGTGTTAAAATCGGTATTCAGAAGGTCATGGAGCAGCCAGGGCTTGTATATGGATTTGAGCATTACATCGATTAAGAATACGCGAATGATTTGACGAATGAAATTATAGAATGAGGCAGGAGGAACTTTGAATGTTAAAGATTGCATTTATAGCGCATGATCGAAAAAAGGATGAAATGGTGAATTTCATAACGGCTTATGAGCATGTTTTTATAGATCACCAGTTATTTTCAACAGGTACAACAGGTCTGCGCATTATGGAGCAAACCAAGCTTCAAATTCACCGTTTCATGTCCGGGCCGCTTGGAGGAGATCAGCAAATCGGGGCTATGGTTGCGCAAAATGACATGGACTTGATTATATTCTTGCGTGATCCGCTCATGGCACAACCGCATGAGCCGGACATTAGCGCCTTGTTACGTTTGTGTGACGTGCAGGGGATCCCTTTGGCAACTAACGTTGCAACTGCTGAAATACTGGTCAAAGCGCTAGACCGTGGCGATTTTGCTTGGCGTGAGCTGGTACATAAATATAAACCGGGCATTGACCAGCAGGGTGATGTAAAATGACGCTGGACATCCTGATTTTCGGAGCCCATGCCGACGATGCAGAAATAGGAATGGGAGGCACGATTGCCAAGCATACAGCCGCTGGTTTAAAGGTGGGCGTGTGCGATTTGACGCGGGCTGAAATGTCATCCAATGGTGATGTGGATACTCGTATGTCAGAAGCTGAACATGCTTCGAAAGTGCTCGGGCTTGCTGTGCGTACGAATTTGGGTCTGCCTGATCGTGGATTAAATGTGACTCCTGAACATGTAGCTGCAGTTACAGCAGAAATTCGACGCCATGCACCGAAAGTTGTATTCGCTCCTTATTGGGAGGATCGGCATCCAGACCATGTCATGTGCAGCAAGTTGGTGGAGGAAGCGGTATTTAACGCCAAGTTGCGACGTTTTATGCCAGAAAATCCTGGGGTACAGGTAGAGCAATTATATTTTTATTTTATTAATGATATTGGCAGAACGGATTTGATTGTGGATATCACCGAGCATTATGAAGTCAAGGAACAGTCGTTGCTGAGTTATGCTTCGCAATTTCAGGCAGCGCCTGGAAAGGATACAGTATCCACACCATTAAATCAGGGATATGTGGAACGCGTAAAAGCTCGTGACTCGTTGTTGGGTCAACGCAAACTGATTTCGTATGCAGAAGGCTTTGCGTCCAAAACGCCATATCTGGTTAAGCTATTCACATAAGAATTCTATACTTGAGCATTTTGCAGAATGTTAAAATAAATCGGCAGAAAAAAGTTATCACTGATGGGCGGAAGGAGGAAGCTTAGCTTGAATGACAAACTGAAAATTGGAATTACCTGTTATCCGTCGCTGGGTGGTTCAGGCGTAGTGGCTACTGAACTGGGCAAGTTGCTGGCAGAAAAAGGGCATGAGGTTCATTTTATTGCCAATAGCATTCCGTTTAGATTAGGCGGGGCGTTTCAGAAAAATATTTTTTATCATGAGGTTGAAGTTAACGATTACTACGTGTTTAGATATCCGCCATATGATTTGTCACTGGCGACCAAAATGGCCCAAGTCGCACAAATGAAGAATTTGGACGTACTCCATGTTCATTATGCGGTACCACATGCAGTATGCGCTTACTTGGCGAAGGAAATGGTGGGTGATCATCTGAAGGTGGTAACCACCTTGCACGGTACGGACATTACAGTGTTGGCACAGGATGAGTCGTTGAAGGACCTGATTCGGCTGGCTATTAACAAAAGTGACGCTGTGACAGCAGTTTCCAAGGATTTGATTCGGGAGACGATAGATGCGTTGGAAATTACACGGCCTATTGATTTAACCTACAATTTTGTAGATAAACGGGTATATTATCCACGAGATGCCGCTGCGCTTAGAAGTGATTTTGCCCAACCGCATGAAAAAATAATGATGCATATTTCCAATTTCCGTCCTGTCAAAAGGGTGGGAGATGTGTTGGATATATTTGAAAGAGTGCAACGTAAAGTACCTGCGAAGCTTCTGTTGGTGGGGGAAGGACCGGATCTTCCAAAAATCCGTTGCAAAATCGAGACTTTAGGTCTGCAAGATAAGGTCTTCTTTTTAGGTAAGCAGGATCAGATCGCAGAGGTGATTTCTATGGCGGATGTACTGCTGCTTCCCTCGGAAAAAGAAAGTTTTGGTCTGGTTGCGCTGGAAGCAATGGCCTGTGGAGTGCCGACAATCGGTTCTCAGGCAGGGGGAGTACCTGAACTCGTTGTGCATGGAAGTACGGGGTATCTTGCTGAAATCGGTAATACGGAGGCAATGGCTGATTATGCAGTAGAGCTATTGTCCGATGAAGCCATGGCGGAACGTTTCCGTGAAGCGTGTCTGACCCGCGCCCGTACCGTTTTTTGTGATAAGCTGATTACCCGTCAATATGAAGAAATATATTACCGTGTGTTGGGACGCGAGGTGCCGGATCTTAAACCGATCAGCGTTTAAGGGGGCGGACTCGCGTCCGTTTTTTATATTGAATACTTGCAAAGGGGGAAACCCTATGAATACAAACACTTGGCAATATGCTGACCAAGAGATGGCACTTCATGGCAGAGAGGTCATACATAAACTAACAGCAGCAGGCCACGAAGCTTACTGGGTCGGTGGCTGTGTGCGGGATGAACTATTAGGAAGAGCCATTCATGATATGGATTTGACTACTTCGGCTGAGCCTGAACAGGTCATAGCGCTGTTCCCTCACGTCATTCCGACAGGAATTCAGCATGGGACGGTTACGGTTATGCAGGGTGGCCATGCGTTCGAGGTGACCACTTTTCGTACGGAAAGCGGTTATGCAGATCACCGCCGTCCAACGGAGGTTGCCTTCGTGAAGGATATCCGTGAGGATCTGATGCGACGGGATTTTACTATGAATGCGATTGCGATGGCAGAACACGGAGAGCGGGTGGACCCGTTTGGGGGAGAAGCCGATTTACGAGCCGCTCTCGTTCGTTGTGTAGGTCGAGCCGAGGAACGTTTTGAGGAGGACGGGTTGCGGATGCTGCGTTGCATCCGTTTTGCCTCTGTATTTCGGTTCCGCGTTGCATTCAACACCTGGAAAGGTATGATTCGGCGCAGAGAGAAACTTCGTTACATAGCCATGGAACGTGTGCGGGTCGAACTGGAAAAGATGCTGGCGGGCCCTGACCCTTTACGTGGGTTGGAGATGCTGGGGCGTAGCGGATTGCTCGGCTGTACGAAGGTTCCGGTTCCCTGGGAGCAATGTGAAGCACGAGCGCTCAAGGGGATCGTTCAATTGCAAGAAGAACTGCGGTGGGGCCTGCTCTTAATGTCTTGTAGACTTACCTCAGAGGCAGCGGACGAGCTACTAAGAGCTTGGACCTTTTCCAACGCGGTACGACTTCGGTTGGTTCATTTGCTGGAATGGGAGACCGAATTAATCTACAGTACTGGTGTCATAGCTGGCGGCTCCGTTCCAGAGGAGTCTGACATTATCAACGTTGAGGCACTGCGTCGTAGCTGGATTCGACTGCTAATTAGACTAGGAAAGGATACAGCTTCAGACTGGCTTGATCTTTACAATACACTGCCTGCTTCATTCCGCGGATTACCGCCATGGGTAGAAAAGCATGTGGCGAAAACAGCCGAACTGGCAAGCTTGTGGACAAAGCAGGCTGTAGTCGTTCGTATCAAAGATTTAAATATTACAGGAAATGAACTGGTTCAGGCGATGAATCGACCAGGCGGACCTTGGCTGGGTCAGATGATGGAACAGCTTTTACAAGCTGTTGCCTGTGGAGATATTCCGAATGAAACAGAAACATTGCTTCAGGAAGCGAAACGGGTGATGAGTAGTGAATAATCATGAAAGATTGTTAGGCATACTGGAGGAGGTTACATCTGATTACGTATCAGGTGAGGAAATCAGCCGACGGCTCTCGGTTAGCCGAACAGCAGTATGGAAGCAGATCAACAAACTGCGTGAGTTGGGCTACAACATCGATGCCTCCTCGCGTCGGGGCTATCGGTTGATATCCCGACCGGATCGGCTAGAAGTCTCCAAATTGGCCGATATATTAAATACCCAATCGTTTGGCCAGCGTATCGTTGTACTGGATTCCACGGTATCCACTCAGCAGGATGCCATGCGTTTGGCAGAAGAGGGCGCGCCAGAGGGGGCAGTAGTGCTTGCAGAGGAACAAACGGCAGGTAGGGGACGTCTGGGGCGGAAGTGGTATTCACCTCGTGGCAAAGGAGTCTGGATGAGCATTGTGTTGCGCCCTACCCAGCCCTTGGCTTTTACCCCCCAGCTAACGCTACTTACAGGTGTAGCAGTGTGTAGAGCCATTCGTCGGCTGACGGGTGTGGAGGCTGGTATCAAATGGCCAAACGATTTGCTGATTCATGGTCGCAAAGTATCCGGTATTCTGTTGGAATCTGCAACAGAGGATCAACGGGTTCGCTATTGTATTGCAGGGATCGGTATTGACGTAAATTTGAATAAAGAAGATTACCCGGAAGAGTTATCACAGGTGGGAACGTCATTGAAAATAGAAGCAGGGCGTGAAATTGACCGTACTGTGCTGATTGCCTCAGTGCTGGAAGAGATGGAACAGCTAAGTAAGTTGTATGCCGAGCAGGGGTTCCAGCCTATAGCCATGCTGTGGGAGGCTTTGTCCGTGACTATGAACCGTAGTGTACGGGCACATACCGGACAAGGGATAACTGTAGAAGGTACAGCTGTTGGCTTGGACCCTTCCGGGGCACTCGTGATAGAAACGGATCAGGGAGAGCGAATTCAGGTCATTTCAGGGGATATACAATTATAGAAGCGACCTTAGCTAAGAAAACGACCGAAATCGTTCTATTCCCTGTGCAAAACTTCACGTGAAAAAGCTGATGTTTTTTGTTATACTGTGCAGGAGGCGGCATCGGACGGTCCGAGCTGCACTCCAGGGGCACATGCTCTACTTTAGCAAGTTTGTAAGACCATCATAACTTCATTTGAAGGTTACGTTGGATTCTGCTCTGAGCCGAACAGGACCGAGACAGAAGGGACGATCTCAAAATGAGTGTCTTTTTTGGCTGTTCGGACCTTTTGATGACGCAGATGTACAGGCGTTCATAAAAGGTTATTTTTTGTGCCAAAAAAAGATGGAAGGGAGCCATTCGCAATGGCAGGAAAACAAGCACTGAATATTGTAAAAATGAAAAAAATGAAGCAAGAGGGCATTCCGCTCAGTATGCTGACCGCCTATGATTATCCATCGGCTAAAATAGCCGAGGAGGCGGGGATTGACATGATTCTCGTAGGTGACTCGCTGGGTAACGTAGTTCTTGGTTACGATTCAACCATCCCTGTAACCTTGGATGATATCGTGTACCATTCCCGGGCAGTCGCAAGAGGCGCGGAACATACATTTATCGTAGCGGACATGCCTTTTATGACATATCACAGCAGCGTATCAGAAAGTCTTCAGGGCATCCGCCGTCTGATGCAGGAAGGACATGTGCATGCTGTTAAATTGGAGGGCGGAGCTGAAATTGCCGATGTCGTAAAAGCAACTGTTCAGGCAGGTGTGCCTGTACTGGGACATATCGGGCTTACTCCGCAATCGGTTAATCAAATTGGCGGCTATCGCATTCAAGGCAAGGACGAAGTGGACGCACGCCGGTTGATGGCGGACGCCAAGGCACTGGAGCAGGCGGGTGCTTTTGGCGTTGTACTGGAATTGGTAACTGAGGAAGTCGCAACAGCGATTTCTAAAGAGCTTTCCATTCCAACCATTGGAATTGGTGCTGGACGTGGATGTGACGGTCAGGTACTTGTTTATCACGATCTGATTCAGTACGCATCGCCTTATTTCAGCAAACGCTTTGTTAAAACCTATGCCGATGTAGGCGGCTTGATCCGCAGCAGCATTGAGCAGTATGTGAGTGATGTGAAAGGGCGGGCATTTCCGGCCGCAGAGCATGTGTTCAGCGCGGATGACCGCGTTGTAGAATCCCTATACGGTAAGGCAAAAGGACAGACACAGGAACAAGCTAAGGAAAAGGTGGAATCTCGGTCATGATCATCGTAAGAGAAGTGGCTCAGCTACGCAAGATTATTGCTGAACGTCGGCAGCTTGGGACAAACGGAGCAAAAATAGTAAACGATTCTGCTTCTTTACAGCAACATAAAGTCGGCTTTGTACCAACAATGGGATACCTGCATGAAGGACATGCGAGTTTGATGCACAAGGCGCGTAAAATGGCAGATACGGTGGTGCTTAGCATTTTCGTAAATCCGATTCAATTTGGACCGAATGAAGATCTGGAAAGCTACCCCCGCGATGAAGCTCGTGATTTAGAGGTAGCACGGCGCGAGGGCGTGGATATTGTATTTTTGCCAACTGTAGCAGAAATGTATCCACAACCAACCCAAACCAAAATTCGTGTATCCGCTTTGACAGATCGTCTGTGCGGTGCCTCCCGTCCCGGCCATTTTGATGGTGTGACTACGGTGGTAGCCAAGCTTTTTAACATGATAGGTCCTGATTTGGCCTTTTTTGGAATGAAGGACGCACAGCAGGTTGCAGTGCTCCAGCAGATGGTGACTGATCTCAATATGAACGTGACTATCGTACCTTGTCCCATCGTCAGAGAGGTGGATGGTTTGGCCCTCAGCTCCCGTAATGTGTATTTAAGTGCAGAACAGCGCGAGCAGGCGTTGGTGCTGTCCCAGTCACTGCGTAAGGTGCAAGAAGTGAGCGAAGATATTGTAACAAACACAATTACGATTCGTCAGCTACATCAAATGGTGGAGTCCACCATTACTTCCTCTCCTTTAGCAGACATTGATTACATTGAAATATTAACTTTTCCCGGTCTGGAGCCCCTTCTTCCCGAGCAGCGTCTATGTGATGTTCAGGAAGACGTCATCGTAGCGCTGGCTGTGAAATTTGGCAATACCCGACTGATTGACAATATAAGAATACAGAAGGCGGAGGTGCTTTCCCATGTTTAGAACCATGATGAAATCCAAAATTCACCGCGCTACCGTTACGGAAGCTAACCTGAACTATGTGGGGAGTATCACTATAGATGAAGATCTCATGGATACATCGGATCTGTTGGAGAATGAAAAGGTTCAAATTGTAAACAATAACAATGGAGCTCGACTGGAAACCTATGTTATCCCCGGACCGCGTGGGAGCGGAGTGATCTGTCTCAACGGTGCGGCAGCTCGTTTGGTGCAGCCTGGTGATACAGTCATTATTATTTCCTATGCTTCCATGTCGAATGAAGAGGCCAAAACATACAAACCTACAGTGGTATTTGTTGATGAACATAATAAACCAGCCCAAACGATGAACAAAGAAGTACACGCAACGATCATGTAATGAATGGGAGTGCGGATGAAACCCGTCTTTTAAGCGAAAAATGTGAGTGTATTAATCCATCTTTCATAAGGGCGGGATGCACATGTTCCAGCATGTATTCGCAGAAATGAACAGCATGTTAGATGATATCGTGAAGCATTACCCATCAGCCCAGGGCTCCCGCAGGCAGGAGCTGCTACAGCACTGGAGTCTGCTGCGGAGAATGAGTGACGGAATTATGGATGAGTGGCTGGCCTTTGAGGAAAAAATGGTTTGCTTGCGTGCGGCCGGGTTTTCCGCAGAGACCGATATGTCTGACACTGAGCTGCCTGAAAAAGAGCTACCAGCTTTTAATCGGGGGCAAGGGTATTATCGATTACTTATGTACCCTGAGGCGATCCAACAATTTGAGCAGGTACTACAGCATTTTCCGAACAGCTGGCAGAGTCGTATGTACATGGGAATGTCCTATTTTCAACTAGATGATCCAGCAGAGGCTGTATGCCATTTTCAGAAGGTGCTGGACCTGACTGAGCAGGCAGGACTAAAGGCGGTCATCTATAATGCGCTAGGCTGTCTGTTGGCAAAGCAGGCTGACGTAGAGGAGGCGCAAAAATGTTTTGCTCTCGCACATCAGTTCGATCCTGCGTTACCCGAGCCGCTGCACAATATGGAAGCCTGTTTGTCCGGTACCGAAATGCTTCGATACGACAGCTCCATGATGACCTGGATGTAGTTGTCAGTCACCGAGTAAGACGATGCATGCCCACCTCCTCAGGCGGCGTGTGCATCGTCTTTTTTGGCTGTCTTAATTTCCAAACAGGCGATCTTCTGCTATGCTAATATACAGAGTTATTATTTTTGTAAGTGTCATAAGAAAGGATTAAGCCCGAATGAAATTTGCGGTATTGGATTTTGAAACGACAGGCACCCAGTCCGCGGATGACATCATTCAAGTCGGACTTGCAATTATAGATCATGATAACAGCATTTCCCGTGTTTACGGCTCTTATGTGAACCCTGGCAGATCTATTCCACCTTTTATCACTGGATTGACCGGAATTACAGACGATGACGTCAAGGATGCTCCTGCACTTGAAGAAATGATGATGGAGCTCGTGCCTATGCTGGACGATGTTGTGCTGGTCGGTCATAATGTGGCGTTTGATTTTAATTTTTTGCAAAACGCTCTGGATCGGTGCGGATATTTACCGTTTAGCGGAAGAATCTTGGATACAATGGATTTTCTGAAAATTATGTTTCCATCGCTTTCTTCGTATCAGTTGGGTTTTGTGTCTTCTGAGTTCGGGCTGGCGCATGATCGCCCTCACCAAGCAGACAGCGACGCGTTGGCTACGGCTGAGGTGTTTTTAAAGTGTCTGGGTGAGCTTCAAGCATTACCTCTGATAACGATACAGCGGCTTAGCGATTTGTTCGCAGAGGAAGACAGTGACCTCGGATGGTTTCTTGATGGGGTGCGTGAAGAGAAAGAGCTTGATCCTATTCAGGATTTGGAGGGACATCAGTTTTTTCGTCAGCTTGCGCTAAAAGTGGAAGATTGGACGGAGCTAGCTGCACCGCGTAGAGAAGACGACCCGAATCCACTTTCAGGTGTTTCCTTTGAGGAGTACATGGATGATGTGCGGGACAATTTGCGTTCATCCTTGAGCCAATATGAGGAGCGCGAGGCGCAGATACAGATGATTGAGGGTGTAAATCAGGCACTGAGTGAAGACAAGCATCTGCTGATCGAAGCAGGTACAGGAACAGGAAAGTCCCTCGGTTATTTGCTCCCATCCCTGTATCACAGTGTAAAAAAAGGACAGCGCGTTATGGTAAGTACACATACGATCAACCTGCAGGAGCAATTACGCGAGCGCGACATTCCGATGCTGACCAAGGTGATTCCGTTTCCGTTCCGGGCTGCTATTTTCAAGGGTCGGGGACATTATTTGTGTCTGCGTAAGTTTGAACATAAAATAAACAGAAGAGACTTCGCGACACCGAAGGAAGATTTAATTACAGCGGCTCAAATGATCGTCTGGTTGACGCTAACAGAAACCGGTGATGATGAAGAACTGAATCTGAGCAACCGTGGAGGGGATTTCTGGGAAACGGTGGCGAGTGATTCAGAGTCCTGTCTTGGTCGTTCTTGTCCATGGTTCCGCAAATGCTATTATCATCGTGCACGCCATGAAGCAGGGATAGCGGATGTTGTTATTACGAATCACTCTAAGTTGTTCACAGACGTCAAAGCCAGTCACCAGTTGTTGCCGAGCTATGAACACCTGGTGATTGATGAAGCCCATCACCTGGAGGAAGTAGCTGGTAAGCACCTAGGTATGCATATGAAATATTTCACACTCGTGCATACACTGACGCGACTGTTCAAAGACAGCAAGAATGGACAACTGCCTTCACTTCGTCAACAGTTGGCAAAATCGGGGCACGAGAAGTCGGCGGATTGGGCCTCAACCATCGACCAGATGTATCCGCTCGTGTTAGAGGTTAAGGAAACTTGGGACCTGCTAAGCGACAAGCTGTTTGGCATGTTGCCAGAGCGAAGCGATGCGACACCGGGCGAAACAGGACAGTTTTCTTCCCGTCTCAAACCTTCAGCCAAGCCTGCAAAGTGGGATCAGGCGGGGGCTTTGGAAAATCAGCTATATGTAACGATGAGTGAAATTTTGCGCAAGGGCGACAAGCTGATGCTGGACGTCAAGGAAGAGCATGACGATTATGCGGCGGATAGCCTTATTACAGATATCACGGGTCTGCTCAAGGATTTGGCGGGGATTAGAGAAAATTTGCGATTTTTTATGCGACTCGATGATGAAACAACCGTATACTGGCTCGAAGCGAGTGGGCAATTCCGTAGTAAATCATTGCAATTTTATGCGGTGCCCGTCGATGTGAGCCGCCAGTTGAAAGAAATGTTTTTTGACAAAAAAAGAAGCATTATTCTGACGTCTGCTACCTTATCGGTAGATAAGTCGTTTCAGTACATGATCGATCAGCTCGGCTTGCAGGAGGCCGCAGATCAAGAGCGGCTGATGACTTCGCAGCTCCCGTCACCCTTTAATTACAGGGATCAGGTGTTGCTGGTCATTCCACGGGATTTTCCAAGTGTGAAGGGCAGTGTAGGAGATGCACATTTTGTAGATATGCTCGTTAGCTCTCTAGGAGCGACTGCTCAGGCGACGCGGGGGAGAATGCTCGTTCTGTTTACTTCCTATCGGATGCTCCGGCAAGTGTATGAGCCGCTCAAAGAGGCCTTAGCAGCCAGCGAAATTACTGTGCTGGGACAAGGTGTGGACAGTGGGAGTCGCAGCAAGCTAACCCGCCGTTTTCAGGAAGCTAAAGCTTCTGTATTGCTGGGAACCAGCAGCTTCTGGGAAGGCGTCGATATTCCAGGAAAGGCTCTGACTTGTCTGGCCATTGTTCGCTTGCCGTTTCAACCGCCGAATCACCCGTTGCTGGAGGCAAAAAGCGAGCTGCTTCAGCAGCAGAAGAAGAATCCATTTATGAAGCTGTCTGTACCACAAGCGGTCATTCGCTTCAAACAGGGATTTGGTCGGTTGGTACGTACAGCGAGCGACCACGGGGTCGTTATCGTTTACGATACGCGTGTGATCGAATCCTATTACGGAAAGCACTTTTTGTACTCGTTACCGGGACCAAAAATGGAGCATATGCCATCGGAGCAAATGGTGCCCCGCATCGCCGAATGGCTCCAATCCGCCCCGGAGACAGAGGCATAACGGACGGACACTAAGTATGTTCGTTACAATTAGGGGGAGCAAGTATGAAATCAGATAAAATTTCAGAGGCTGTCGTACGGAGGTTACCCGTATATTTACGTTATCTGAATGCACTTCACAAACGGGAGGTGGCTACGGTCTCTTCTCAAGAGTTGGGACAGAGGCTAGATTTGAACCCGGCCCAAATCCGTAAAGATCTCGCCTATTTCGGAGATTTTGGCCGGAAGGGTATCGGTTATGATGTTTCTTATCTAATCGAGAAAATACGCCATATCCTGAAAATTGACCAGCAAATTAATGTCGTATTGGTCGGTGCCGGTAATCTGGGGCAAGCCCTTTCGAATTATAACGCTTATTTAAAAGACAATATGAAGATTGTCGCAGTATTTGATGCGTTTCCGGATAAGGTAGGGACCAAGATCAATACATTGGTCGTTCAACCGATGGATGAACTGGAAGCGACTGTGAGAGAAAAAAACATTCGAATCGGGATTATTACCGTACCTGATTTTGAAGCACAGCACGTGGCTGACAGGCTTATTGAGAGCGGAATTGGAGCGATCCTGAACTTTGCACCGACTACTCTCAAGGCACCGGCCAACATTCGGATTCATGCCACAGACTTTACAACTGATTTGCTTAGCCTCGCTTATTATTTGGAGGACGGAAAGGAAGAAACACAATATGACAGTGAATAAATGGATGATTAAAAATGGCTCTTTTGCCGTAAATGGACCAGAAGCTGGGGTAGTCAATGGTTTTATGATTGTGGAGGATAGCCGTATTACTTATATTGGCGAAACTTTGCCTGCGGGTGAGGAAGAAACGGAAGCGATTGATGGTAAAGGGCTATTGTTTTTACCTGGTCTGATTAATACCCATGGTCATGCGGCGATGTCTCTGCTGCGTGGGCATGGAGATGACTTGGCACTTCAAGTATGGCTTCAGGAAAAAATGTGGCCTATGGAAGCCAAGTTTACATCTACGGACGTGTACTGGGGTACGTCCTTGTCTGTGCTGGAAATGCTGAAAGGTGGAACAACGACCTTCCTGGACATGTACGATCATATGGATGAGGTAGCTCGTGTAGCTGAAGAGTCAGGTATTCGTGCAAGTCTGATGCGTGGAGCAATTGGACTATGCTCGGAAGAAGAACAGCGAATCAAGCTGGCTGAGGCCGTGACTTTTGCGCGTAACTGGCATGGTAAAGCAGACGGGCGTATTACAACGATGATGTCTCCGCACGCGCCATACACATGTCCACCTGCGTTTATTGAAAAATTCGTACAAGCTGCGCATGATCTGGACTTGCCACTGCATACGCACATGTCTGAGACGATCGCCGAAGTGGAGCAAAACGTACGCGACTACGGTTTGCGTCCAGTTGCACACTTGGATAAGCTTGGCTTTTTCTCCCGTCCTTCGCTTGTTGCCCATGGCGTTCATTTGAACGACGAAGAAATAGCTTTACTGGCTGAACGTGGTGTAGCGGTTTCGCATAATCCTGGTAGCAATTTGAAGCTGGCAAGTGGTGTGGCAAGAGTGCCTGAATTGCTGCGTGCAGGGGTTACTGTTTCTCTCGGAACGGATGGTCCTGCCAGCAATAATAACCTGGATATGTTCGAGGAAATGCGTCTGGCGGCACTTATTCACAAGGGTGTATCCGGTGACCCTACGGCAGTTCCTGCAAGTGAAGCGCTGCGTCTTGCAACAGAATACGGTGCAAAGTCGATTGGTTTAAAAGAAGTAGGAGCGTTGGCAGCAGGCAACAAGGCTGACTTTATCGCGTTGGATCTGAATCAGGCACATTTCTTGCCGCGTACAGATCTTATTTCCCATGCGGTATACTCTGCAAGCGCCAAGGACGTGGCTCATGTGTGGGTAGACGGTCGCCAGGTTGTGAAAAACGGCGAATGCCTGACTATGGACGAGGAACGTATCAAACATGAGGCACAAGCCGCCTTTGAAGGGCTGCTGTCGCGCTAATTTAGGTGTCACATCCCCTTAGAGAGGAAGCACAGGTTTGAAAAATAAGAAAAAATGGATAGCGGTCGCCATTTTGGCCGTGATACTGATCCTGGTCAGCATTTTCTGGTATTATTCCTATGTTACTCAAGACCAGGTGGCTGAGAAAAATGCCGCTATCATTAAGGCCAAGCAATCAGGTGGTCTGGTTAGCACGACTCAAACATGGAAGTCTGTGTGGGATCAGGTATATTGGGTAGTTCAAGGGAAAAATGCACAGAATGAAAATATAATGGTGTGGGTTCCTTTTCAAAAAGTGGAGGGACAACCTAACGTACCTGCCGCAGATAATAGCGGTGTTCATACCGAGCTGCTGAAGAACGGAGTCGATGAGCAAAAAATGATGGCGCTAATTCAGCAGCAGCTTCCAGGTGTAAAAATTGTAAGCCTCCGGCCGAGTGTGTTCAATGGCGAATATGTGTGGCAGCTGTTTTACGATGATGGAAGCCATCATTACTATACCTTTTACCGTTTTTCAGATGGGGGAGCGACGGGTGTAAAGTATACTTTGCCCAATAACTGAGCTGGTGTAAGGATTGGCAGATGTGGAATGAATGACTAGTAAATAATTGAAAGTTCAAGAAAAAGACGTAAATGCGAAAAAAATCGTATTTACGTCTTTTAGTTTTGCTATGCCGCAACTCCTCCACACATTGCCTTCGATATTAGATATACGTTATGATATACTATATTTTATAAGTGATAGACAAAAATGATAGAAAAAAGAATTGCTGATCACTATAAGATCATGCAATTTGGTTGTTTGTTGACATTCGTCCCGTTTCTTCTGGGTTTTACATTTTGAGAGGAGGATGTTGTTTGAAATTGCGTGCAGTTCCTATCGTTGTGGCGGCAGTATTGGCAGCTTTGCTGCTATTTGGGGGATGGTTCATTTACCGTCAGGTTACAATGCAAAGTCCTCTGGAAAAACTGGTATCTCAATATCCAGGCGTGACAAGCGCTCAAATAGATATTAAACAGGATCAGGTTGTATTGAAACTAGATCTCAAACCGCAGGCAGATGTGGCCAAATTGGTCGATGTGGTTAAGCAAAAAGGACAATCCATCATTGGTAGCCGCACTATTAAGTTGGATATCACAGATCGTTCCAATTCAGCACTGAATCAATGGTGGTCTGAGGCTATGTTTCCTGTGGCTGAAGCGATGGAAAATAAAAAGTATACTCAAATTTCATCTACAGTTGAGCAGATGAAAAAGAAAAAGACGGGTATCAAAGCTGATACCGACATGGATTCGAACAATGTCTATATCCGACTCAGCGAAGGTAAAGCGACCAAGTTTATCGTTTTGCCACGTCAATCTCAGCAAATGGGGGTATGGCCTAATGCCTAGATGGATCAAGGAAATATTAATCGGCATTGTGCCGGTAACCATTATATTTCTCGTTTTTATTGGGGTAAATATTATCCCTCTTCTGGTTGCTGGCGTGATGCTTAGCGGCTTGTTAATGCTTATGCATGCGCGTGGCGGTTTGGCCGTAGGTGCTGGGCAAGAGCGTAAACGTAAAAAAAATGGTCCGGACAAGCTGACTTTTGAGGAAATCGGTGGGCAAGAAAGCGCCAAGCAGGAACTGCGCGAGGCCCTGGATTTTTTGAATCGACATGATGAAATTTCCAAATTTGGTATCCGTCCATTAAAAGGCGTTTTGCTCACAGGTCCTCCGGGAACCGGAAAAACGCTGATGGCGAAGGCAGCGGCACACTACACTAATTCTGTATTTGTTGCAGCCTCAGGTAGTGAATTTGTTGAAATGTACGTTGGTGTTGGAGCGGGTCGCGTCCGTGAGTTGTTTCGGGAGGCGCGTACTCGTGCAGCCAAGGAAAAGAAGGAAAATGCAATTATTTTTATTGACGAAATCGATGTAATTGGTGGTAAACGTGAGGGTGGACAGCAACGAGAATATGATCAGACTTTGAATCAGTTACTGACAGAAATGGATGGTATTTATTCGGCAGATACACCGCGGATTTTGATCATTGCGGCAACAAACCGTAAAGAAATGCTGGATAGCGCCTTAACGCGTCCAGGGCGTTTTGACCGTCATATTCAAGTGGATCTGCCTGACAAGAAGGGCCGTCTTCATATTCTAAAAATTCATGCCAAAAACAAACCGATTCAGGAAGATGCGAATCTGGACAAAATTGCTGAGGAATCTTACGGGTTTTCTGGTGCACAGCTGGAGAGCGTGATGAATGAAGCGGCAATCTATGCGATGAGACAGGATCAGAAAATGATTGCGCAGAAGCATCTGTCGATGGCAATTGACAAAGTGATGATGGGTGAAAAGACAGACCGAGAATCGACCTTGGAAGAGAAAAAACGTGTAGCGATTCATGAACTAGGACATGCTATTATGGCCGAAATTGTTCGTCCCGGTAGCGTAAGCCAGGTAGCACTTAGCCCTCGTGGGAAAGCGCTTGGCTATGTGCGCCACAATCCACAGCAAGAGCATTATTTATACACCAAGCAGTTCCTGGAGGAGCAAATTATGATCTCGCTCGCAGGGGCTACAGCGGAAGAAATGTACTATGGCGGTCGCAGTACCGGCTCAAGTAATGATTTTGAGCAGGCGCTGAACATTGTTCACACGATGATGACTTCTGGTTTGACTTCACTTGGCATTATTAACATGGAAATGGTAACCAAAGAAGAACTCATGCGGGAAAATGGTGAGATTATGGCTGACCTGCATACCCGAACTTTGGAGCTGCTGGAAAAGCATCGTCCTGTGTTCGACAACTCACTTGACATCCTGATGAAGGAAGAAACTCTGTCTGGAGACCAATTTAGATGTCAATTTAGTGAAAATGCTTTATTACCAGCATAATTTTTTATGCTGGTTATTTTTTTTTACTTTTAGTCCGTGCTAAGATATTATTATCTATTGGGACATAAACATGTATTTTTCGACAAAGAAGGATACAATATATGAGAGTGACCAGGAAAGGGTGGAGTAAAGAATCATGCAATTTAAAAAAATCGGCGTCATCGGCGGCGGCACCATGGGACAGGGGATTTCTGAAATGCTCGCGTCCAAAGGAATCGATGTGCTGCTGGTAGAGCAGACACCAGAGAAACTAGACTACGCCTACAATATGATTGAAACGAGTCTGGACAAACAACTGGAAAAGTGGGCAATTACTCAAGCTGAGAAAAAATTGATCTTATCCCGTATTCAAAAAGTAATCCATTTGGCGGAGCTCGGCAGCTGTGATATGGTCATTGAGACTATTACAGAGAATCTGGACGAGAAGAAAGCAGTGTTCCAAGAGCTAGACCATGTGTGTCCAAGCAATATTATTCTTGCAAGTAATACATCCACGCTGAGCCTGACCGAGCTTGCTAGCTCGACCAAGTATCCTGAGCGTGTTATTGGTATGCACTTTATTTATCCAGTATCCCGCATTGATCTCGTAGAAATTATTCGTGGTTTGAAAACTTCGGACGATACATTTGAACACACTAAAATGTTCGTGGAAGAAATAGTGGAGAAAAAAGGAGTCATGATTTATGAATCTCCTGGATTCGTAACAAGCCGGATTATCTGTCTGCTGATTAACGAAGCGGCCCATGTACTTCAAGAAGGCGTGGCTTCTGCTGAAGATATCGATGACGCTATGCGAATCGGCTATAATTTCCAAAGCGGTCCTTTGGAAATGGCTGACCGCTTTGGTCTGGATTCCGTTTTGGCTGCTCTGGAGCGTATGTTCCGTGAATTCGGCGAATTGAAATATCGTCCGTCCATCGTACTGAAAAAAATGGTGCGTGCAGGTAATCTGGGCGTGAAATCGGGCGAAGGCTTCTTTAAGTACGACAAGGATGGTGACCGGATATGAAAATTCTCGTAATCAATGCAGGGAGTTCTTCCCTGAAATACCAATTGTATGATATGACGGACGAGTCCGTTCTGGCAAAAGGTTTGGTGGAGCGCATCGGTATGGATTCCTCCATCCTGACGCATAAGCCAACTAATAAAGAAGAATACACTGAAGTTAGCGAAATTTTGGAGCATACTACAGCCATCCGTAAAGTGCTGAATTCACTCACAGATGCTGAACATGGTGTAATCTCCAGTACTAGCGAAATTCAGGCTGTGGGCCACCGTGTGGTTCATGGAGGCGAAATCTTCAAACAGTCAGCAGTTGTAACGCCTGAAGCGAAGAGTGAAATCCGTCGCTTGTTTGACCTGGCGCCACTGCATAACCCTGCTTCCATGATGGGGATTAAAGCGGCTGAATTGAATATGCCAGATGTACCGCAGGTTGTGGTATTTGATACTTCGTTCCATCAAACCATGCCTGAAAAAGCTTATATGTACGCCATTCCAAGAGTATTGTACAATAAGTATAAGGTTCGTCGTTACGGTGCCCACGGCACTTCCCATGATTTTGTAAGTAAGGAAGCCGCCAAATTCCTTGGTCGTCCTTTGGAAGACCTGAAGATTATCACTTGTCATATCGGTAATGGTGGTAGTGTAACAGCAGTTCAAGGCGGTTTGTCTGTTGATACTTCCATGGGTATGACTCCACTGGAAGGACTTATGATGGGCACTCGTAGTGGTGATTTGGACCCAGCAATCGTACCTTATGTCATGAACAAAGAAGAATTGACTGTCAATGAAGTCAATTCCATGCTGAACAAGCATAGTGGACTTTTAGCTATCTCCGGTATCAGCAGTGACATGCGTGAAATCACAGAAGGTATGGAAAAAGGCGAAGCTAATTCTACATTGGCATTCGAAATGTATGAATACCGTCTGCGCAAATACATTGGATCGTATGCTGCCGCAATGAACGGGGTAGACGTAATTGCATTTACAGCAGGTGTAGGCGAGAACTCCATCGTTCTGCGTAAGAGAGTGTTGGAGCAATTGACATTCCTCGGTATCGAGCTGGATGAATCGTTGAATGCTATTCGTTCTGGCGAGCCTCGCCGGATTACAACTGCAAATTCAAAGGTAGAAGTACTGATCATTCCAACGAACGAAGAACTGGTTATTGCCCGTGACACGTTCCGTCTGGTTCAATAGATCGGTTCGAAAGTGTAAACTTTATGCATGCGGACTATTGTTTGAGTTCCGCATGCACCAAACAGCGAGAGCAAACAGCCTGACCCAGGGGGAAGGGCTGTTTGATTTTCGGTTAAGAGGAGAGAGACGGTCATGACGAATAAAAGTACGATTGCCCAAGTGGGCCGCCATGTAGGGGAAACGGTTACAATCGGCGCTTGGGTAAACAATAAACGATCTAGTGGTAAAATTCAGTTCCTGCAACTGCGCGATGGTAGCGGGTATATTCAAGGGGTTATCGTGAAAAGCGAAGTGTCCGAGGTTATTTGGAATGACGCCAAATCCTTGACTCAAGAGAGCTCCCTTTACGTTACTGGAGTGGTGCGTGAAGAACCGCGTAGCCAATCGGGCTTTGAATTAACGGTTACAGGCATTGAAATTATTCATTTAACCGAAAACTACCCGATTACACCCAAAGAGCATGGTGTAGATTTCCTGATGGATCATCGTCACTTGTGGCTGCGTTCCGCCAAGCAACGTGCTGTTCTGATCGTACGGGCGGAAATTATCCGTGCTGTACAGGAATTCTTTAACGGTAACGGCTTTACGAAGGTGGACCCACCTATTTTGACTCCTTCCTCTGCAGAAGGCACAACAGAATTGTTCCACATTAAATATTTTGATGAAGATGCGTATTTGACACAAAGCGGACAGTTATATATGGAAGCCGCGGCAATGGCGCTGGGCAAAGTGTATTCCTTTGGTCCAACTTTCCGTGCGGAAAAGTCCAAAACACGTCGTCACCTGATTGAGTTCTGGATGATCGAGCCTGAGATGGCTTTTGTGGATCATGAAGAATCCTTGCGCGTTCAGGAGCAGTTTGTAAGCCATATCGTGCAATCTGTTCTGAAAAACTGTGCGAAGGAGCTTGAAACAATCGGTCGCGATGTTTCGAAGCTGGAGCAAATTCAAGGCGAATTCCCACGTATTACGTATGATGAGGCGATTGCCTTCCTTCAAGGTGAAGGTTTCGATATCCCATGGGGAGAAGACTTTGGTGCTCCTCATGAAACGGCTATTGCCGGAAGATATAACAAGCCTGTGTTCATTACACATTGGCCAACTCACATTAAGGCATTCTATATGAAACCTGACCCGACCCGTCCAGAGGTTGTTCTGTGTGCCGATATGATCGCTCCTGAAGGCTATGGCGAAATTATCGGGGGTTCCCAACGGATTGATGATCCAGCATTGATGGAAGAACGTTTTAACGAGCATAACTTGGCTCGTGAAGCCTACCAATGGTATATGGATCTGCGTACCTATGGTACCGTTCCGCATTCCGGCTTTGGACTGGGCCTGGAGCGCACAGTAGCATGGATTTGTGGACTCGATCATGTACGTGAAACAATTCCGTTCCCACGTATGCTGTATCGTTTGTATCCGTAACCGATGACCGGATCATTCGACAAGACATCAGCGGCAGAATGGGCGGAGGGAGTAGCCTTTGCTATGGAAGCCGGAATGGTCCAGATTCCCTATGCCCTGCTCAAGCATTATCGGACACTTCGGCTGACAGATGGTGAAATGCTGCTACTGATGCAGTTGCTTGCCTTTAAACAAGCGGAACGTAATGAATTTCCGACATGGGAACAATTGCAGACCCGTATCGGATGTACTGCGAACGAAATCGCACTCTATTTCAGTAAGCTCATGAAAGAAGGATTTTTGAGAATCGATTCCGTAGAAGACCGCAGTTCATCCGTACAATTCGAACGTTACAATTTGACGGGGCTGTATCGTAAGTTGGCAGAATGTATGATCGCCGAGCGTAACGAGCAGCAAGATGAAGATGATATTTTGTTTGCCGGAAAGCCGGATTTACTGAATGGAATATCAGAATCCCCGCTTACAGAAGAACGAAATTTGTTTACGATTTTTGAGAAAGAATTCGGGCGACCATTATCACCGATGGAATACGAGACGATCACCAGCTGGGTGGATCAGGATCGGTATCCCGAGGAGCTGATTTTGCTGGCTTTGAAGGAAGCAGTATTTGCAGGGAAGGTACATTTCCGGTATATAGACCGCATTTTGCTGGAGTGGAGCCGAAACCGTGTTCGTAATGCACAGGATGCCAAAGAATACGCCCAGCGATTCCGTGGTGGCGGACGCAATTGATATATCGGTCTAAGCCTTTTAGGCTAGGCAGTAGACTTATGTATCAAGGCTGTCACTGCAAATTGGCTAATGTGCAATGAGGACAATATGGAATATCGCCTGTGCGCGTGAACTAAGCCGAAATGAAAGCGAGTAATAGGCTTTAATGATAGAGGACACACCATTCCGTCAGGAGGGTGTGTCCTTTTTAAATATTTTTTTCGAAATATGCAGGGGAAGGAAATTTCTTGGCGTCTATAGTATTGGGAAGGGGGAGAGCGTCATTGATATAGAGAGAATCATTGAACGAATACGGTCCGGTGACCGGCAGGCGTTCCGTGAGATCGTAGAGCTGTACAGCAAGCATGTATTTCATGTCGCCTATTCGGTACTGCATGACAGCAAGGAAGCAGAAGATGCCGCGCAGGAGGCATTCGTTCAGGTGTACAAGTCTCTCCCCCAGTACCGGAACGAAGGATTTAAAACGTGGCTGAGCCGAATTGCGCTCCACAAAGCGCTGGATATTAAGCGCAAACAGGACAGACGACCCGCAGAGCTTATAGACGTCGCACAATCCCTTGTACAGCTCCCTTCCCGGGATGAGGATGTGCTGGCTCGTCTCATTCGCGAGGAGCAAATTGAAGAACTATCGCAAAAAATCGCCCAGTTGCCCCAGCAACATCGGGATATTATTCAAGCCTATTATATGCAGGGCAAAACCTACGACCAAATTGCAGAAGAGACGCAGGTAGCTTTAAAAACAGTAGAGTCGAGACTCTATCGGGCGCGGCTATGGATTCGAAACCACTGGAAGGAGGAGGAATGGCAATGACTGACCAACAGGATAAACCGTGGATTGAAGGGAAATCGAATGACTGGCATGCTTACATTGCAGGAACTTGCACGATAGAGGAATCTGCCCGGCTGGAAAAGCTCCTGCTGGAAGATGAGCAGGCGCTGATGTTATATCTTGTTGCACTGGAGCAAATGGAGTCAACTATGAAAGATTATTCTGCCTGGATGGATACGGAGCGCTTCACAGATCAGGTAATGGCCGTTCTTCCCGAGATAGAAGCTGAACCGAATCAAGTTGTGTTCAAAAAACGCCGCTGGTTTGAAAAACCTGTGTTTCACTACGTTGTCGCCGCAAGCCTGACGTTGATCTTGTTGTCCAGTGGAGCCTTTGACAAAATGATGCCGCAAACAGACGGAAAGCCGATTCCTCCAAAAGAACGCGTTTCTTACAGTGAAGAGGTCATGCGAGCTACAACAACTTGGCTCGATAAATTAAAGCCCTAAATCATCGGATAAAGGGTGAGACGAAAAAACTCAAAACAACAACCTTCAAATGGGGACTTTATCAAAATCCCATAAATAGAAAGGAAGTGTAGCGATGCCTTATGCGGAAAGAAGCAAGCTCTTGGCATTTCTATTGAACATCATTCCCGGTGTGGGACACTACTACTGGACCAGAAAAGCCAATGCGTTTGTATACACCATTTTGTTTTTCGGATGTCTGGCGGGAGGATTATTTTTTTCAGTGGTATCAAGAGACGAATTACCTTTATTGGCCAGTATGTTTGTTGCCGCTCTTTTTTGGGGGCTGAGTATGCTGCATATCATTATTAGCTTGTTGCGTTATGATCCTCGTGCAGCTGCTGTTCCATATCCCCCACATGCAGGACCCAATCCATATGGTTATTACTCGCAAAGTGGGCCTTATGGACATGCAGGTTCAACGGGAGAGGTACCGGAGGGGGCAACAGACGCGGATACGGATGCACCGGGAGCAGGAATGGGATATGGCCCGGGCTATAACCATTATCAACAAGGACACTATGGTATGGCAGGAGCACCTGCTTTTCAAAAAGGATCGGAGAATGAACGCTTTTTTACGATTTTGCTGTCGTTCATTCCTGGATTGGGACACCTTCATTTGGGGCTGATGCAGCGTGGTTTGTCTTTTCTGCTATCTTTCTTTGGCTTTGGAGCGATCCTCGTTTTTATTACCAGCATTACAAACGAATCCGGATTTTTGGCGTTTGCCGGCGTGCTGCCAATCATTTGGCTGTATTGCATGTTTGATGCGGTGCAGCATGTACATCGCAAACAAGCGGGAGAAATGCTTCAGGACCGGACTTTGTTTGAGGAACTGGAGCATGGAAGAGTAGAGGGACGGCGGAGTAAAATGCTGGCTACCATTTTATCGGTATTTCCCGGTGCTGGACATATGTATATCGGTTTGCAAAAGCGTGGACTTCAGCTCATGCTCCTGTTTTTAGGAGGCATCTATGTACTGGACGTGCTACATCTTTCACTCTTTTTGTTCCTGATTCCGGTGGTTTGGTTTTACAGCTTTTTTGATGCGTTGCAGCAAGTAAGCCGCTATGGACGGGAGCCGCTGATCGACAAGCCTGTGATCGGTATGTTTGCACAATATCACCGCTGGGTAGGCTTGGGGCTGCTATTGTTGGGCGCCTATTACATCTTAATCAACGTACTAGTTCCTACTTTGGATCGTCTGTTTCCGAATGGAGAGATTTATAATCTGGTTGACATGTATCTACGGACGATTATCGTATCCTTATTGTTGATTGGCGGTGGTATTTGGATGATGATCGGGAATTCCAAATCTAAACGAGTAAAGGAGAAGTAATAGAATGGATACTGAGTTTTCAAAGAGTGAGGCTCCCTTTAAGGGAGCCCATCATCCTCATAGCGATGGAGGAGGCTCCACAGGTATATTTGGTACATCATCTAACAAAAATAGTTCCTCTAAAGCGTCAAACGCTCCGGCAGGGGTGTGGAAAGTCGGAAGGCTGTCAATGGGACTTTTCCTCGTCCTGCTGGGGGGCATAACGTTTGCCTCCAAGTTTTGGGGAGCGGGCATACTGGACCAGGCTTTGACCTGGTGGCCTGTCGTTTTTGTTTTGCTGGGATTGGAAATTTTAATGTATACAGCTTGGAAAGGGACGCGTGAGCGCATTCGTTATGATTTATTCAGTATGTTTATTACGGCGGTATTGGTTTTTTGCTGTATCGGATTTGCTTTGGTCAGTTCATTGGGGATCACTCCGCAAGTCAGAGAAATAATGAGTTCGGTTCAGGAAACAAGGGTTCTCCCAGACTGGCATGAAAAACTGCCTGCCGGAGTGACCAAGGTGATTGTACAGGGAGAAGATCCTTATGCGGTCAAAATTGATGCAACCACCTCACCGGAGGTGCATGTGTTCGGGAGTTATGTATACACAGGCAAAGAGGACGAAATAAAGGGGCAAGATTTATATCAGACCAAGCAAATCGGTGATACCTTGTATGTATTACTGGGTCAAATTCCGACACGTTTTATGCAGACTCAGCAGCAGCTTGATGTTACGATTGCTGTACCTGAGGGAATTACGGTTACTGTGCGCGATAGCAGAGGAAATATAATTGAAAAATAGGGAGATCTTCCGGCTCCAACTTTACATTTCGTATCATTCACGCGATACTGAAAGGGAAGCCTGAGATGTCATCCATGTCGCTAGCTAATGGTGTATTTGCTTGTCAGGCGAAACTTGATGATGTGCAGTCGAATAGCGATTGTGATCGGAAATGAGGGAGAAAAATGATTTCGTTGAATCCTGACACGCTTACAGGGCGTGAAAATTATAAGCTGTTGACCGGAAGTATCATCCCAAGGCCGGTAGCCTTTGTAACGACTTTGAGCAGTGAAGGGATGCTGAATGGTGCGCCATTCAGTTATTTTTCCATCGTAGCTTCTGAACCGCCACTGCTGTCTGTATCCGTACAACGTGTTGATGGAGTACCCAAAGATACAGCACGTAATGCGATGGAGCATAAGGCTTTTGTCGTACATATCACAGACGAGGACAATGTGGGAGCGGTGAATGTGACGGCTTCCCGTCTGTTGCCGCAGGAGAGTGAGGTTACACTGGCAGGCCTTACCCCGGTCAAAAGTACAAAAATCGAAGTTCCCGGTGTGGCAGAAGCGAAAATACGTATGGAATGTATTCTGGAACAGGTAATACCGTTGGGAGGCAAGGAGGACACACCTGCCTGTGATCTGTTAATCGGACGCGTAGTGCAGTATCATTTGTCCGAGGAAGCGTATCAAAATACGTATGTGATTGCTAAGGAGTTGCGTCCAGTAAGTCGCTTGGCTGGGAACAACTATGCGAAGCTAGGAGAGCAATTCACGCTGGAGCGTCCCCAATAGGGGGCGTTTTTTTTACAGCATATCCAAAATTATATCAGAAGGATTCTTATTCATCATATTTCCTTTTATGTCGCTAGTAGAATAGAAATACCCTTATTATAAAAAAAGAGAACGTTCCTGTGCTATCGCTTAGGCTCCGTTCTCGATATTCAATGACCACTTTTACAAATAAGGATACGCATCTTTGATATTTATGAGTTTATTTACTTCAAAGTTTTCAGCAGCAGGGAGCGATAGGTCGTTTCAAACAAAAATTCAAACGCCTCCAAATGCTTTTTGGCCTCAAATATATCACTGCCCCACGCATAAATGCCGTGGTTACGCAATAAAATTCCAGGCACCTGATTATTCAGCACACCGGGCACCAGCTTGGCAATCGAAGCAATATCTGCGTAATTAGGCAGCACAGGAATATCAATCGCAGCATTTTCTTCCCAAATGTTAAAAGCCTTGATCAGCTCAATACCTTGGATAGGTACAGCACCTTGCTCACCGTAATATTCGGAAATCAGATTGTTAAACACGGTATGCACATGAAAAACGGCTCCGCAGCCTGTCAGGCGGTAAATTTCGCAATGTATAAGCGTCTCTGCGCTTGGCTTGAGGTTTGTCGCTTCTGCCGCTTTTCCGTACTGGTCTACGAACAGAAAATCTTCCGGAGTACGCTTGGTTTTATCCTTGCCGCTGGCGGTGACTGCAAAATAAAATTGTTCGGGATGAAAGTCACCGATTCGGATCGACAAATTGCCGCTCGTGCCTGGGAACCAGTTGCGAGATGCGAATAGTTCTTTGACATCAGCGAGTTCTTCAAGTGCGTGGCGTTTTTCTTCCAATGAAATGTCTGCCAAGTTAAAACTCATTTACAGCACCCCTTGCTCCTGTTTTTGCTTTAAATCCTCGACAATGTCATCAAATGTTTCAAAGGGTACATGTGGTACGCCAAGCTCTTGACACTTTAAAGTCAGATGCGAACGGGAGTACACAAGATCGGCAATTTTAGCTCCTTCAAAATCGGTCAGGCTGTCGCCGATCAAAATCCGTTCGTATTGTTCGGAAGGGTATTGACGAATCACAGTCGTTTTACACATGCCACAATCATTTGTACACGGTTCCTCACAAGGATGCGGCCACGTAATCTGGATGCGATCCCCGGAAAAATCCGCTCCGTTGCAATAGATGTGGTCGTGTGGAATATCGAAGGGTTTTAACAATGGATCAATAAAAAAATCAATGCCGCCACTGGTGACGAAAAATTGAATCTGCTGCTCTCGTACATAGTCCAAAAAGCGTGCAAAGCCCTCGCGTATACCAGCTTGTCCAAGTACATATGAGATAATTTCGTCCTTTTGCTCCGAAGACATGAGGGCAAACATCGCACCTACGCCTTCACGAATAGATGTATGCCCATTTACGATCTGATGCATGATGGGCTCACAGCCTGCAGGCTGAAAATGCTTCATAATGGCAACAATATTGTCGCTGTTCGTAATTGTCCCGTCAAAATCGCAAAAAATGACGGGCTTCTTTGCTATGCTCATCGTTCGCCTCCCCATGTGTCGAGCGCAGATTGCAGCTCGGGGTGAGTGCGGGCGTATTCTGCCAGCGGGACATTTTGCTGTACCGCTTCAATCGCCTGCACAAAGGCGCGCCCACCAGCTTCTGTACCCAGCGGATGACCGTGAATTCCGCCCCCGGCGTTGACAACCACGTCAGTACCAAAGTCACGTACAATTAACGGCACGAGGCCCGGGTGAATCCCTGCGGAAGGGACCGGCATACTGGCCTTCAGCGGTAGATCAGGGGTGATCAGCTCATCGCGGATCGCCATGTTTTCCTCACGCGGCATTGTCACTGAGCCGTAGGGAGAAGGGAAGAGGACGAGGTCAGCGCCAGCCAGCCGCATAAGCTGACCGAGTAGGACGGACGCCGAAATACCATAATACGGCGATGGATAAGCAGCTCCCGCCAACGAAGGATGGGCTGCAATCGGCACCGAGACGGCAGGATCGCTGCTAAGTTCATGCAGCACATCGTAACCGTAGGCCAACACGTTAAACAGTAACGCGTTGGCACCCGCATCAATGGCCTTGAGAGCTTGCGCCTTAAGCTGCGAGGTTGGCCCCGTTAAATTAGCGGCATACAGCAGCTTTTTACCGGTTTCACGCTCAGCCGCTTCGGCGGCTTTGATGCAGGCTTCAACACGTTTTTCAATCGGCGTCAGCGCGTTTTCAAACAAGATCTCGTCGTCCTTGATCAGATCAACGCCACCGAGAGCCTGCCGGGTAAACTGTTCACGAAGTTCGTCCAAATTGAGTCCAATCACAGATTTGAAAATGCTCATGAGCAGAGGGCGATCATGCACGCCAAGCTGCTCGCGCAAGCCGCTGATACCGAATTTCGGTCCCGGAAAAGCAGAGCGGAATGCTTCCGAAAAACCGAGCTTCGTTAGCTTAATTCGGCCGTCCATCGAAATTTTGCCGAAGACCGTGACCAGCAGTGCGGGAATATCCCGGCTGAAGTTGACATCCGGGTAAGCGATGGTCAGGTCGGCGTACCGTTCACCAGGACCTCCATCGTGAATATCCACAAAATGAACCGAGCCAAGATGCTTTTGCATCGCGTCCCGTTTGGCTTGCGGGAGCTCAGTCCAGCTGCCCACCGTCATGCCGATGGCAATAGATTGGGCCTTTTGGTTAAAATCGGCTTTGTCATCGTATACCCGGTAGGTCGCCAAGCAATAGCTCATTCAATTCCCTCCTTGAGTACAGCTCCCATCTCGCGGGATCGTTCAGCGCACCGCTGCACCGCCGCAATCACCGTTTCGTAGAAGTCACCTTTGTCTAGCATTTCCAATGCAGCTACCGTAGAGCCATTAGGAGACATGATTTTGTGGCGAAGGGCAGAAGGCTCCTCTCCGGTTTGCTGCACCATGCGTGCCGCTCCAAGCGCGGTTTGCACCGTTAGTTCGTGCGCTTGCTCAGGGGTCAAGCCACCACGGATTCCCCCGGCAATCATGGCTTCCATCAGGTAGTAGACATAGGCAGGGCCGCTTCCAGATATCCCGGTCAAAACATCCATTTTCTCTTCTTCTATAACCGTTACCGTACCTACAGATTCGAACATCGTAAGCACGTTTTTACGCTGGTTTTCGCTGATCTCCTTGGAAAAGCTAATGCCTGTGGCTCCCAGCCCAATTGAGCTGGATGTATTGGGCATCGTCCGTGCGATCGGCTGCTTGCGACCCAGCAACGTTTGCATCGTACGAATGGACAATCCGGCGATTACCGAAATGATCAGCTGCTCATCAGACAGCAGTGGGCCGAGCTGTCCAAGTGCTTGTGCAGCATCCTTGGGCTTCATGGCAAGCACAATGACCGGAGAACGACGCAGAAGCTCGGTTTTGGCGGCATCCTCGGTTTGGAACAAGACTCCATATTGCTTTTGAAGTTCTTCAAGGCGAGCCTGATTACTGCGGTTGATGACGGTAATACCACTACGTTTGACGACAGAACGAGCCGTCATTCCGCGAATAATAGCCTCTGCCATTGATCCTGCCCCGAAAAATGTAATTTGCTCATTAATTAAAACCTTTGATTGTGATTCACACATAGATTCATAACCTCCAAGGATACAGATTGATTTATGTTATTATTCCCTGATTTGTCCAGTACCGTACACGCGATATTTGGTTGAAGTCAAGGCAGGCAATCCCATTGGGCCGCGGGCATGTAATTTTTGTGTGCTGATTCCGATCTCGGCACCAAACCCAAACTCGAAACCATCCGTGAAGCGAGTGGATGCATTGTGATACACGGCTGCCGCGTCCACTTCTTGCAGAAAACGCTCGACATGGGCTTTGTCCTCGGTGACAATGCACTCTGAATGCATCGTGCCGTAACGGGCAATATGCTCCAGTACTTCGTCCAAATTGTTTACGACCTTGACGTTCATAATGTAATCATTATACTCGGTGCCATAATCCTCTTCAGTGGCAGAAACAGCCCAAGGAGCCAATTCTCGTGTGCGTGCGCAGCCGCGCAGCTCAACCCCCGCATCCCGAAAGCGTTCTGCCAATCCTGTTAAGTGTACTTGTGCAAAATCCGAGTGTACGAGCAATGTTTCCATCGAGTTGCACACGGACGGTCTTTGCACCTTGGCATTGAGTGTAATCGCTTCGGCCATTGCTGCATCCGCTGTAGCGTCCAAAAAGGTATGGCATACACCAGCCCCGGTTTCGATGACAGGTACGGTAGCGTTCTGAACAACGTTTTGAATGAGTGAACGCCCGCCGCGTGGAATAATTACATCCAGCAAGCCGTTCAAGGTGAGCATTTCGTTGACCGAGGCACGGTCTGAATCTTCAATAAGTTGAAGTGCCTCGCGTGGCACGGCTGTTGCGTCTAGCGCCTGCTGGAGTACTTCGATAATCTTGCGGTTGGAGAAGAGGGCTGCCGAACCACCGCGCAGCACAACCGGATTGCCTGTTTTCAAGCACAGGCCCGCCGCATCTACGGTTACATTTGGACGCGCTTCATATATGATGCCGATGACACCCAGCGGTACACGTATCTTCTCAATTCGTAGACCGTTTGGGCGTTCAATTTGCTCAAGCGTGTCGCCGACCGGGTCAGGCAGTGCCACAATTTGGCGTAGTCCTTCGGCAATAGCCCCGATTCGATCCTCGGTCAGCTTGAGGCGGTCGAGCAGCGACTCGGATGTTCCCTGTTCCCGTCCACGTTTCAGGTCATTATGGTTTGCTGCAATCAGCTCTTCAGTATGATTTACTAGAGCTTCAGCCATAGCAAGCAATGCTTCGTTTTTCTGTGCTGTAGTTAGGCGGTTCATGACCCCGGCACTTTTTTTGGCAAGATTGGCTTTGGTTCGTACTTCGCTAAACTTATTCTCCTCGGTTGCAGCTGTGTTAGTCGTTAAATCACTCATATTACGGCCTCCCTACATACATAATGTAATCCATTCATCCCTGTGGATCACCTCAAGCCGGTGAATGGGACCAATTTTGCCCACAACCTCGCCGCTGGGTAATCCTTGTACAATTCGGAGCTGTTCATCGTCATAATTGACGATGCCGCGTCCTAACACTTTATTTTCCGGTCCGAGCACCTCAACGACATCTCCGGCATGAAAGCTGCCTTCGACACGTCGTACGCCAACCGGAAGTAGACTGTGTCCTCCGTGAACCAACGCTTCCTCGGCCCCTTCGTCTACATGCACCGCGCCCAGAGGGGTGGACATAAATCCAAGCCATTGTTTTTTCATCGGAAGTGAAGAGAGGTGAGTGTCAAAATAAGTTCCCGGTCCGTGTCCTTCGACGGCTGCTTCTAGATCGCCATTCGCGCTTACACGTCCCACATATACAGGCACACCGCCGCGTGTAGCGACTTTGGCAGCTTCGATCTTGGATCGCATGCCGCCAGTACCTACAGATGATCCAGAACCTCCAGCTAATGCATAAATCTCCTCTGTAATTTCTTCGATACGTTCAAAACGTACGGCATTCGGATGCTTGCGCGGATCTGCCGTGTATACGCCATCGGTGTCCGTAATGATAATTAGATGCTGCGCTTTGACCAGATTGGCAACCAGCGCGGACAGCATATCGTTATCGCCGAATTTCAATTCGTCAATCGATACAGTATCATTTTCGTTAAAGATCGGGATAACCTGCTGGCGCAGCAATTCTTCTACGGTCATTCCGGCATTATTCATCCGTTTGCGGCTCAAAAAGTCACTACGGGTCAGTAGAACCTGCGCGATCACTAGGCCAAAATCTTTAAAAGCCTGCTCATAGGCCTGCATGAGAAGAGCTTGACCCACAGCCGCTGCCGCCTGCTTTTCATGCAGTAGCTTAGGGCGAAACGGGTACCCAATCTCTCTGAATCCGGCGGCTACTGCGCCTGATGTAACCAGCAGCACTTCATGACCTTTTGCACGAAGCAAGCTGATTTCCCGGGCAAAATAAGCGATGGCTTCCCGATTCAAGCCACCTTCCACTCCAGTTAGAGAGCTGCTTCCGATTTTAATGACGATTCGTGTTGACAAGACGTCCACTTCCTTAATTTTACTCTTTTTAATGCAAAAAAACTTCCATCCTTTGTATGCAAAGGACGAAAGTTTGTGCTTCCGCGGTACCACCTTCATTGATGATTCATGATCATCCCACTTGAAACCTGTTAACGGCAGGGACCGCCTGATTGCGCAGGGCGCTCGGGGATAGGAGTTGGGAGAGAGTCCAGGTAAATTCTTGCAGCCTATCGGAATTTACTCTCTGAACAGGACCGAGTCTCTCTTAATAGTCCCTTCAACGCGCTAAATGATATTGGATACAGAATACCACGAAAAGACCAGGTTTGGCAAAGAAGTTGTAGCTGGAAAATACGGCTTAACCAAACAGGTTTAGCTTGCCAATTCGATCAGCCGCCTCGGTCAGTCGAGCTTCTGAGCTCAGCAGTCCCACTCGCACATATCCTTCGCCGCCACTCCCGAAGCCGATCCCTGGAGCGACAGCCACCTTGGCTTCCCGCAACAACAGATCAGCAAAAGAAGTGGAAGTATAGCCCTGCGGCACAGGCAACCAACTGAAAAAGGAGCCGCTTGGGCGCGTCGCCTTCCAGCCTATTTGCCCAAGTGCATCATAAAAAGCGTTACGGCGTGATTCATAGCGGGCTACCAGCTCGCCTACGCAGTTCTGCGAGGCCGTCAAGGCTGTCGCCGCCGCTGCCTGAATGCCGCCAAACAAGCTTACATAAATATGATCCTGCAGCAGATTAATCATCGAGATGATTTCGGCATTACCGAGCGCGAAACCAACACGCCAGCCTGCCATATTGTACGTTTTGGACAAGGTATAGAACTCAATCCCCACGTCTTTAGCACCCTCAGCCTGTAGGAAGCTTACCGGACGTTCGCCATCAAATCCAATAGCGCCATAGGCGAAATCACTGGCAACTACAATACCGTTACGTTGCGCGAATTCAACCGTATCCTTGTAAAAGGAAAGTGGAGCCGTTGCCGAGGTTGGATTATTCGGATAGTTAAGGAACATTAACTTGGCGCGGCGGCGGTCTTCCTCGGAAATGGCTTCATAGTCGGGCAGAAAACGGTTCTCTTCTTTTAATGGGAGAAAAGACATTTCCGCTTTAGCCAAGGCTACACCAGACCAGTAGTCCGGGTAGCCGGGATCAGGGACGAGACACACATCGCCGGGATTGAGTAAGACTTGCGGCAGCTGAACCAAACCCGTTTTTCCGCCAAACAGGATGGTGACCTCGGTTTCAGGGTTGAGCGTCACACCGTAATCCTCCTGATAGCGCTGGGCAACGGCTTCCTTGAGAAAGCTGTAACCGCGAAATGGCGAATATTTATGATACAGCGGATTATCCGCTGATTCCTGCAAAGCTTTTACAATATGAGAAGGAGTGGGAGTGTCGGGGTTCCCCTGTCCGAGATTAATGACATCATGCCCCGCCGCGATTTCACGGTTTACATTTTGTACAAGTGTGGCAAAAAATTGAGTGGGTAACTGTTTCATGACGTCAGCGGAGGGAATAGAAAAATGAGTCATCAATTCACACGACCTTTTGGAATGTTTTAAGAAATAATCTATCACGATTTTACCGAGTTGTATAGGGGGGATTAAGCTTGCATGGTTGCGTAATCCAGACTGATCGGGCTATGATGGGAGAAAATACCGGACAATGGGCCACGGGAAGCTCTGGCTCACAAGGAGGATGAAGGATTTTGACGTATCAGGAAGCTCAGCCGTTCAGTGTTGCACTCATACAAGCTCACATAGAGATAGGAAATCCCCCGGAAAACCGCAGTCATATCCGAGCTTTAATGGAACAAGCGATGAAAGTCGAACTGAAGCCGGATCTGATTGTCCTGCCGGAAATGTGGAACACAGGCTATGCCTTAGATCGCATTCATGAGCTGGCGGACAAGGAAGGGACGGAGACTCGGGCATGGATAGCAGCATTCGCTGCCACCCATGAAGTGAACGTAGTAGCTGGGTCGATCGCAGAGAAAAAAAGCGACGGTCATGTGTATAATACGATGCTCGTTTTTGACCGAACAGGCAGAGAGGTTGCTTCGTATTCCAAGATTCATCTATTCCGACTTATGGATGAAGAAAAATATTTGCAGCCTGGCGAAGAAAAGATTTTATTTGCACTGGATGGCGGGATTCGAGCAGGTGCGTCGATCTGCTATGATATTCGTTTTCCTGAACTAGCCCGTAGTTTGGCCCTGTCGGGCGCAAATTTGCTGATCGTACCCGCAGAATGGCCTCATCCCCGACTTCATCACTGGCGCACCTTGCTAACCGCACGTGCAATAGAAAATCAAATGTATGTCATTGCTTGTAACCGGGTAGGTCGCAGCGGAGATACTGATTTCTTCGGGCATTCGCTTATTATTGATCCATGGGGAGAAATCATTGCGGAGGGCGGAGAGCAGGAGGAGATCATCACAGGAACGATTGAGTCTGCCTTAGTGCAGGACGTACGTGGTCGTATTCCGGTGTTTGAAGATCGGCGTCCCTCACTGTATGACCGATAATCAGTGTAGAAAGGAATACTCCATGCTTAAGGAACGCATTGAATTTTTGTGTAAAAAGAAAAATCTGTCCCGTAAAGAGCTGGTAGACGGGCTAGTGACACCCGCACATTTTGCAAATATACTGGCTGACCGTTACCCGTTGGCAGAGGATTTGGCCGAGCAAATTGCTGGGCGTTTAGGTGTAAACCCATCCTACCTTTTGCGTGTAGCGGCAGAGGATGAGGAGACGCTGGCTACAGCGGATAAGATTTTCACAGAGCTGTCCAAGCTGGCTAATCCTGCCACGGAAAGCTATGTGGATCTACTGGAGGATCGCAACGATTCGCTTGTGGTGGAAATGACGACTTACTTGATGAAGGCCGTTTATTACCAGCAATTAAATGACCCAACGGCCTATGAATATTTACATCAAACCTATTTGAATTTTTATTTGGAGAAGTTTGGTCGTTCGGATGAGGTAGAGCTGCCCGCACCGCTAAAAAAAGCAATTTTATTTTATAAAATCCAGTATTTCCGCTCGAAAAATCATTATTATGATGTGCTGAATAACGTTACGCAGCTAAGCCGTCTGGTGGAAGAGGGGACGGAAAACTGGCTGAATGCGCAAAACATTATGATGGAGGCCTGTATTCAGGTTAAGCAATTTGATCAGGCGAAGCAGGTATTCGAGCAGACGATGCGCAGGGTATATGATGATCGGCTTTTTCACCGATTGACGGGCCTGTATGTGGCTTACAGCGGATATTGTTTTGCTATGGGTTCTGTACAGGAAGCACTGTTAACGTTGTCTATGGCTGAGGCCAATTTGGTGTATTTGGAAAATGCGGCAGATATGCTCACGACCATCTTGAACAACCGGATTATAATGCTGACATCGATTGGCGAGCTGGATAAGGCTTTGGAGGAAGTAGCGCGTTTTGAAGCGCTGGTGAGCCGGGAGCGGGAGGAAATGCAGCAGATGATGCTGCCCGTTACGCTAATTTATCGCTGTGAGATTGCCTTTTCGCGAAAAAATTGGGGGCTTCTCTCACAGCATTTGGATCAACTGCGTAAAACAAATCTGACAACAGATCAGCAAATGGGGCTTGATTTTTATGAGAGCCAACTGGCGCTTGCCCAAGGGAATCAGGACACCTTTTGGATGCATGCCTTGCAATGCTTGCCTTATTTTGAAGCTATCCAGCATCCAACGCGGCTTGAACAGTTATATGAAACGCTGGCAGTTGTGTCCGAGGACAGTCGTCGTTATAAAGAATCATCGGCGTATTATCGCAAATTGGTCTATCTTTTGCGTAAAAAATAGCCTGAATTCACTGGTTTTTCACAAAACTATCGGATGATCGTGCGAATGAATACTTCGAAGTGCGCAAAATTTTGTGCAAACCGTGCCAAAGTTCAAAAATAAACCGACAAAATACAGGTTAAAGCTCCTGTTTTTCCGGTTTTTTTGTATGCGCCAAAACGTATTGTGATGTCAGATACCGTCTTCTATACTGAATTCATAAGGTACGACAATACAAAATACGAGGTGCAACCACATGATGAACTTTTTCGGTAAGAAGAAAAAACAGCAGGATGCGATAGAACATGCAGATCAACTGATGAATAAAGGTTTGTCCGGATTATTTATGAAAGGTTTAGTACCCAAAGAGCATCGGGAACAGATTAACCAAAGCCTAAACTCGGCAAGACAAGCTCAAACGGCGGCTAACGGTGGTTTGGCAATGGCAGCGACTGCGGTTGTTATTTCGGTAACAGATACCGGGAAGCTCGTGAATTTTGATCCGATCGTGGTGCTAGTGCTAGATGTGACGGAAGTAAACGGTAATCGATATCCAAAAACGTTGGAAACGCTCGTATCCAAGCTGCAAATTCCGCGGCCTGGAGATACGGTGGGTCTGGGGAGCAATCCGGTAAATTCATCGGAGCTGATTTATATGGGTCTGGTGACAGCATAAATGAGTAGGTCGTTTCACCTTTCTGGCTGACATATAATTTGAACAGATGATTGAAAAAGGGGTTTTGGAGGATGAAAGGATTTTTAAGTATGATCGGGGTACTTTTGGTGTTTGGTGTAGGCTTCTCACCATTTTTGGCAAACTATTTATGGGATGATCCATTTGTGATTATGGATGCCCCGTGGTATAGACCGTTAATTTATATAGGCTTTGCGCTTATTTTTCTACCTGGCATTTTAGGTGTGTTTTTTGGAGGTGGTAAGGTCAAGAAGGGTGTTCCTGGGGTTGGGATTATTACAAGTGTTCAGCAAACAGGGACTTATGTAAACAATCAGCCGCAGGTAAAGCTCGGGTTGACTGTAACCAAACATGGAGAAGAGAAATATGATACTGCTTTGACGACGATTGTTCCTTTGACTTCCATGGCTCAATTTCAACCAGGCTCGATCATTCCGTTGGTCGTATCGGAGATAGATAAATTGAAAGTAGGACTTGACCTGAAAGGGCAGGTGTCGCAGACGGATTTGCAAGCGTTAATGAATGAGCAAATGGTCAAGCAGGGCGTATCGTCTGAGCTGATGGAAATTGCCAAAACCGGTGAGCAGGCATATGCGAAGGTGCTGGATGTCACACCCATGGGGGAAGCAGGACCTAATAAAATTAAGCTTCAATTTACGCTGAGTGTTACGAAAAACAACGGCGATACATTTAATGTAACCACGCAAAAGGATGTTTTTTCTTCCCAACTATCCAAGCTGCAGCAAGGAAGTATTATAGAGGTCATTTATTCACCTCAAGATCCTTCGAAATTGGTCTTTAAAACACAAGTGAGTGAAGCCGAGGTACAGCAAGCATTTGGTTCTTCTCGATAATAAAAAAATTTTTCGATACCTGTTTCAGTTACAGCCCATAGGTGTATTATAATAGTATCCCGACACCAGGAGGTTGATAACGATGGATAACCAAAGTAGATCCGAACTGGCGAATAGGGATGGCCTGTCACGGCCGAGAGGCTTAAATAGACAGGTTGTCGGAAACAATTATGAAATGGGCTATGATCAGGATAAAAGTCCACCAAATTTAGGGAGACCCTGATCACAAAAAGGCGAGGACAGGCACTTGGATCACACAGCACATTGGAACTGAGGTAGGACATTCTTGGGAGACCAAGGCTAGAGACCTTAAGGAAAGAAGTGATGCGGGATGGATAAAGTGGAGTTTCCGAGCAAGCGTAAAGTAATCAGGCGAGGCTGACATGAAATTCAAATGAACATGAAATGTGGTTCGTTAAGGACAGATGGAAGCAACATCGCAACAGTGTAATCGAACCCGTAAAGTAAATGAAGTATTGAAAGTATAGGGGCGAAGCCCCGGGACCATCTTCTTCTCTGGCTTTGGCTGGGGAGGAAGACGGTCCTTTTTACATTCGAAGCTACTTTTGAGAAAGTTGCTCGACCGTTTCTCGGAAGGTATCAATAAAGGCTTCGGCAGCTTTAGACAAATAACGTCCGTTTCGGTAGGCAATGGCCAGGGTACGGCTAGGGGTAGGTTCGGCGAGTGGCAATAGTGCTGGAACAAACTCGCTGCTGGCGGCCCGGGCGATAAAACGGGGGACGAGTGTCACCCCCATACCTGTCGCTACGAGCGATTGGAGCGTCTCCATATTAGTACTCTCAAACACCACATTGGGTTCAAAGCCAGCTTGATGACACAAGTCCATCGTCAGCTTGCGAAAGCCTTGCCCTTTTTTCAGAACGACAAAAGGCTCATCTTTCAGTTCTTTCATATGCACAGGCTGCGGATGGTCTCCGCTTTTACGCAGGGCTAGGGGGTGACCCGGAGGAACGGCAAGATCAATCCACTCTTCACCGATCGGCACATAGGAAAGTGTAGGTTCTACTAATGGAAGAGATAGCAGGCTGAGATCTGTATCCCCACTGGCAGTTTTTTTCTCCAAATTCATGGATGAATCCTCGACCAACACGATTTCAATGTCCGGATGAGCTTTCTTGAATACAGGCAGCACATGCGGCAGCAAATGGGAACCTGTGATGGGCATACTGCCAACCACAACCTTCCCTTTTCGCAGTTGAGAAATGTCGTCCATTTCCTGCCGGAGCTGCTCGACTGCATCGACTATTTTTTTTGCCTTTTCCACAAAATTTGCTCCTGCATGTGTTAATTCCACCGTGCTGGTGTTACGTTGAAATAAAAGTACCCCAAGTTCTTTTTCCAGTTTGGACAATTGTTGGCTCAAAGAGGGCTGAGCAATATGCAGTTTTTCTGCTGCGCGTGAGAAGTTTTTTTCCGCTGCAATTTGCAGGGTGTATTGAAGTTGTCTGAATTCCATCGAGTTTTAAACCCCTTTTATACGCTTTTATTATGGTTGTCGGCTTATAAGCTTTACCTATTACTTCATAGACTGATTATACAATAATATAATGAAATTCCCAATCCCATATGAACTCCATGTGTTCACAAGCTGGAAAATCCCTATGTTTACTTTTATCTTTGATTTTATAAATTATGGTATTTAATTCTGTTTGACATGGCAAATGGGTTCATCCATAATATTATTCATATTAAAACAATATGTTTTATTGGGGAAAAGGGGGAAATGGGATGTCCAAACTTATTGTATCTTTTAGGAAACCGTTTTTGGTTGGATCTTTAGCATTTCTTTTATTGGTTCTCGTGGCAGGATGCTCCGGCTCCAAAAATGATGCAGATAAAAATACAAACGCAACTAACCCAAGCACAACCGCTGATCAACCTGCGGAAGGGGGAACCTTTACATATGGCCGCCCGGCTTCCGTAACCTCGTTTGATTTGCATAATCAGATTACATCAAATAATGCTTTTGCTATCGACAAAGTATTTGAGCCACTAGTCGCCTTTAACAGTGATGGAAAAATTGTGGATTGGCTTTCAGCGTCGCACAATATTAGCGCGAATGGATTAACCTATACTTTTGTTTTACGCGATGGCTTGAAATTTTCAGACGGTAAAGGAGTTACTGCCGAGGACGTGGTTTTTTCAATTCAGCGTCATTTGAATGTAGGAGGTCCTCTTGCAATAGCGGCACAGGTGGCTTCGCTTTCGGCTCAAGATGAAAAAACACTTGTAATTAAGCTTAAGGCGCCGTATACGCCGTTTATTTCTGAACTCTCAAACTTTTCCAACGGCATCCTTCCAAAGGATTTCGGCGGTGTCTCGGAAAAAGAATTCTTTAAGAATCCGGTCGGTACCGGTCCCTTCGTCGTTAAGAAATGGGATTCTGCCGGTGATCTTACTTTCAGCAAAAATAAATACTATTGGCAGAAAGGCAAGCCATATATCGATGAACTTGTCTACAAGCTCATTGAAGATGACAGCCAAGCGATTAACCAGCTGAAGGCTGGCGCGATAGATGCTATTGAGTCTGTAGCTCTTGAAAATGTAAATGAATTAAAACAAGGAACTGATACCAAGGTGGCGACCAATGGAAGCTGGGTGACAGAGCAATTGTTCTTCAATACCCTGGACGAGCATTTTTCGGATGTGCACGTTCGCCGTGCGCTGGCGTTGGCACTTGACCGTAATGGATTGACCAATGCGGTTACCTTTGGTTTCGCAAAGCCAGCCAATTCGCTTTTGCCGCCAGCCATTCCCTACAATACGAACGATACGATTAAAGCGCTCAGCTTTGATACGAACGCTGCCAAAGCAGAGCTTGCAAAATCAAAGTTCCCTAATGGGTTTTCTACAAAATTGCTCATTGCCTCTGGTAACAACTCAAGAACTCAGGAGGCACAGATTATTCAGGCGGCTGCCAAAACGATCGGCATAGACATTCAAATCGAGTCTGTTGAGTTGGCCTCATTCCGCGAGCGTTTCTTTGCCTATGATTTTTCGGCAATGATCAACAGCGGACAGGCGGATTCTCCAGAAGCCAACTCGATCCTCGCTTTCCAGACAGACCCGGAAGGCTTTAGCAAGTCGTACTGGACTCATTACACGAACAATGAAGTTACCAAGCTCCTGCACGAGGGGCAAAAAACACCTGATGGGGAAGAACGTGCGGGAATTTACGCCAAGCTTCAACAAATCCTTGCAGATGAGGTACCTTACATCCCGCTTTATTATCCGGATATTCTGAAAGGTGTTCGTTCTTCCATTGATGGCCTGGTCGTGCTTCCCAATAACAGCGTTCGTTTTGAAGATGTACGTGTGAAAGGTAATTAGATCCTTGACGGCCCACAATTTATTTAAAAAGTCTGCCGGATTGTCTGCAAATCTAACTTCCCCACACAAATGGCTTGTGCGCGCTATGATAAGAGCGGCATCAGTAGTCATCTGTGTGGTGGTGACAGTCTTCTTCATCATAAGGCTGGTGCCGGGAGACCCCGCCAAAATGATTCTGGGGGAATACGCCACAGCTGAGGCTATTGAGAGTATGCGTCATAGGTTGGGGCTGGATCGTTCTCTTTGGGAGCAGTTTATAGGCTTTGTGCACAATTTCTTTACACACGGTGATACCGGCGTTTCGATTGTTTTTGAGACTTCTTCAAGAGAGTTGATTGCTGAGCGGGCCCCTGTGACGCTGCTGCTCATTGCAATGACCTGTCTTTTTTCCATCATTGTTTCGCTGGTGCTGGCCACCCTTGCGGCAACACATAAAGACGGACTGCTTGACCACATTATACGCATCTTGCCTGCTGTAACGCTCGGTATGCCGATTTTTTGGGTTGGACTGCTACTGATTCTGGTATTTAGCGTTCGGCTTCGCTGGTTTCCCGTTGGGGGAGTCGGCGAGGGCTGGCTTGGAATCTTGTACAGTCTCGCCCTTCCAGCGATCACTGTCGGATTGTCGCAAATTCCCTCGCTCGTTCGTTCTTTAAGAGCGCAGATGCTGGAAGTGCTGGAATCTGATTTTGTTGTAACCTTGAAGGCGGCGGGAATCCCAGACCGGGTTATATTGGTAAAGCATGTCCTGCGCAATTCCGCTCTTCCCGCTCTTATGCTGCTTGGCGTAAACATTGCCTACCTGATGGGCGGCACGTTGGTAATTGAACAGGTTTTTGGTCTCAAGGGTATCGGAAGCCTGTTATTTTCAGCCATTTCAAACCGAGATTTTCCTGTTATACAGGGGATTGCTCTTTATTGTGCGATATCTGTGGTCATCATCGGCTTCGTGATTGAGGTTGCTTCTGGGTATCTTGATCCCAGGACGAAAGGAGAACAATGAAACGCACGCAATTAGATCTTCAGATTCAGAAGGCGGGGCATAGCAACCGCTCTTGGGGAAAAATACTAAATACTCCATCTCTTTTATGGGGCAGTATTATGTTTGCGTTACTCATAGGTATTGCAGTGTTCGCACCGGTTATTAGCCCCTACCAGCCTTCTGACCAAAATATTTCGGCAACTTTACAACCTCCGTCCTTCGAACACTGGCTGGGAACCGATCAACTGGGGCGTGATTTGTTTACACGGCTGATCTATGCCGCACGGACTGATTTGAAGATTATGGTGCTGGCGGAGATCATCCCTTTTTGTATGGGGGTGTTTCTGGGAATGCTTGCCGGGTATTATGGTAAATGGGTAGACACGGTTATCACGCTTTTGACCCATACGTTTATTGCGTTCCCTTTTTATTTGATTGTAATTATAGTGGCGTTTGCAAGCGGTACGGGTGAACAGGGAATATACATTACATTTATCCTGGTTGGCTGGATTGTATACGCGCGCGTGGTCAAGGGTCTTAGCGCATCATTTCGCAAGCAGGAATGGATAGCCGCTGCAAAAACTCTGGGAATCCCGGATATTAAAATCATACTGCGCCATCTTCTTCCGAATGTGTTACCGCAAGCGGTGGTAGTGCTTATGACGGACATGGCTGTTCTGCTTGTGGCCATTGTTACGCTAGGTTATCTAGGTATCGGCATTGCGCCGCCAACTCCGGATTGGGGAACTATGATTTCTGATGGACAGCCCTTTATATCTACTAAGTGGTGGCTTTCAGCAATCCCGGGTTTTGCGGTAGTATATACAGGGATAGCCTTATCCCTTGTGGGCGATGGGCTAGCAGATATATGGAGAAGAAAATGAATGCTATGAATCCAATTTTAGAAGTGGAAAATTTGTCGCTCGCGACGCAATCGAATCATAAATTGGTCACCGATGTGAGTCTCAAAGTTGAAGCGGGCGAAAGTATAGGACTTGTGGGGGAATCCGGATCTGGAAAATCGCTCACGCTTCGCTCCATCATAGGGTTGCTTCCCTCCGGTATTGAACAAGTTGGCGGGAATATTAGGAGCAATGGCAGATGCGCAATGATTTTTCAAGACCCGATAAGGGCACTTGACCCTCTTTGCCCGGTGGCCCGGCAGCTTGCCGAGGTTGTGTACTACAGGCAGAAGGTGAGCCGGAAGGTCGCGCGTACAATAGCTTTGGAACTGCTTGAAATGCTCGGTCTTCCCGATTCCTTAAAGCATACTGACCGTTACCCCCGCCAGCTTTCAGGCGGCCAGTGCCAACGTATTGTTATTGCGATGGCTTTGGCGTGCAAGCCGGGCATCCTTCTTTGTGATGAGCCAACAACTGCGCTTGACGTAACGGTTCAACGGCAAATACTTGACGTTATTTCACGTCTTCAAAAGGAGCTGGGTTTTGCCATGGTGTTTGTTACGCACAATCTTGCCGTAGCTGCTTCGATGTGCTCAAAGCTTTGCGTTATGAAAGAGGGAAGAATCATAGAGTGGGGAGACACTTTGCCCCTTTTACAGAACCCGCAAAATCCGTATACACAGTTGCTGATAAGCTCAGTGCTTCCTCTCCCGGATCTTGAAAGGAGCACGGATTTATGAAAACAGCCTTGCGGATAGAAAATATAACGGTTGCTTATGGTAAGTTCACCGCGCTTGATCAAGTAAGCCTAGAGCTGCAGGAGCGTACCACGCTTGGTCTTGTGGGAGAATCGGGTTCAGGAAAGTCTACCCTCGCGCGGGTAATAGCCGGGCTGATCGCCCCGGATGAGGGCCGGATCATGCTGGGTTCTCAGGTACTGGGCAAGCGACGGAGCCGGGAGCAGCATAAAAGAATACAAATGGTTTTTCAAAACCCGGATTCCTCGCTAAATCCAAAGCATACGATCAGGCAAATTCTTGCCGAAGCCTTACTTTTTCACAAGATTGTTGACCGCGCTCAAGTGGACAAGAGATGTAGGGAACTGCTTACACGTGTTCACATCGATGAAAGCGCCCTTGGCAGATTCCCTCACGAATTTTCCGGCGGTCAGCGTCAGCGGATAGCAATTGCCCGCGCATTAAGCGTTGAGCCAAGCATACTTATCGCAGATGAACCAACGAGCGCACTGGATGTTTCGGTACAACGGAGTATGCTTGAACTGTTGAGCACACTCAAATCGGAGCTTAATCTTACGATGCTTTTTATCTCTCATGACTTGGGAGTTATAAATGCTATAAGCGATATTGTTGCTGTAATGCGGCAGGGGAAGCTGGTTGAGATCAACTCCAAGGAGAAATTCTTTTCTCGTCCTGAAACGCCTTATAGCCGTGAGCTTTTGTCCGCTGTTCCCAAAATGCCAATATCCCAATCTGCAGGAGGTATTTATGAGTCAAAATAATAAAGGATTTGTACCTCTTACAATATCGGAGTTTGATACGCTAACTAACTTGCTCTCCAAACTCCTGTCCACCCAAGAATCCCCGGTAATCATACCGGGCGAGGCGATCCTGGGAATTGAAGCCATAGCAGCAGGCATATCTGCGCCCGACCGTAAAATTCTAAACATTGTGACAGGTCCATATGGAACGATTTTTGGTAACTGGCTTGCGCGTGGCGGAGCAGAAGTCATCGAACTCAAAACATCTTTTGATGAAGTGGTAACTGTAGATGAAGTCGCCGCAGCGATTGAGCGATATAACCCATGTGCGCTTTCTTTTGTGCAGGCGGAAGTGGTCACAGGAGGCTCTAATCCAACAAGGGAAATCATGGAGCTTGCGCGTCAATCAAACATTATAACCGTGATAGATTCAGTTTCTGCAATCGGGGGCGAACCGGTGCTTATGGACGAGTGGGGAATTGATTTTGTAGCTGTAGGGGCGCAAAAAGCACTATCCGGGCCTAACGGGATCAGCGCTGTGGGGATTTCTCCCCGTGGCTGGGAGTTTCTGGCCTCCAACGACAATGCGCCGCGCAATTCCATACTGTCTTTGCTTGACTTAAAGCGTTCCCCTAATCATGTGACGCCCGTGCGAGTTCCTGCCAACATCCCTGTTTTGGAAGCCCGTGCGCTTATAGAGGCATTAAAGCTTATTGAAGAAGAAGGTCTGGAAGCGGTCAACCGCCGCCATCGTTTAACTACATCTGCTGCAATTGCTGGCATTAAAGCCTTGGGCCTTGAACCGTGGCAGCGGAATAAAGATAGCTACTCAACGTTGACTACAACGGTTCGAATTCCTCAAGGCGGTAATTTCAATATCGAACAGCCCATAGGCATTGTCGCACCCGGAGATGGAGAATTACATAATAAACTCTTACGCATTAACCATTTTGGGGCAAAGGCAAATCAACAAAGCGTTGAAGAAGCTATCCAAACGCTTGCTGAGTTTGTACATCAAGACCCTTATCATGCGCTTGCCGCCCAAAGGTTAATTTGGGGGAATGAATATGGAAAATAAAATTCCAAAAGAGTTAATCTACAAAAATATATTTGTGGCGGGGATTGATGGGAAACGATTCGATATAACAATCACCAATGGTCGTTTTTCGTCCATTGCAGAGTCCTTATCCTCGCATACTCAACAAAATGGCCCAGATGGCGATTTATGGATTAGCCCCGGCGTAATTGATCTTCATACGCATTTGGCATGGACGGATTTTAATCATACTGACCAAGAGAAGCGCGATGAACTGGAGATCGAAGTGATGCAGGCGCAAGCCTTTGAGGCTACTTTCCAGGCTGGAGTGACTTCAGTGCGTGATGCAGGTGGGCTTTTTCCAAGTACGGTGAAGCATATAGGTCAGCATTATAGCCAGCCTTTAAGAGTTTATACCAGTGGTGATATGCTTGGAGCCGGAGACGCACGAGGTCTTAGGTATTTGGAACGGCGGGTAACAAAAATTATTGATTCGGGGGCAAGTTGGATTAAAATTCTTGCAACGGGGGGACTAGGCTCGTCGCCAGATACAGTGCTGAACCCGATTTTTTCTGAGAAAGAATTCTCTTTTATTGTGCGTAGCGCCCATGCACGCAACATAAAAGTCATGGTTCACACCTGGGGCGGACCTACTGTGGATTGGTCTATTGACGCTGGAGTGGAATCTATAGAGCATGGAATGTATTTGACCGAGGATCAAGCCAACCGGCTTGCGCAATCCAGAACAGCCTTTGTGCCTACTGCTTCCATCTATCGTATTGCTGCAGACCCTGCTGGAGTTCTTTCACTCGACAGGGAAATTTGTGATCGCGCCGCCCGCGCCGCCGAAGCCCACCCTAAAGCCGTTAGCTATGCCAAAAGAGCAGGCGTACGAATTGCGTTCGGTACAGATTTTGCCACACCTTCGTTACATGGACGTAACCTTGAGGAATTAGACACACTCATAGACTGTGGATTAACTCGAAAAGAGGCCTGGCAGGCTGCCACGGAGTTCGCCGCTGAAATTTTGGGATATGGGGACAGATTGGGACGTATAAAAGAAAACTACACAGCAGATACAATCCTTTTTAATGCTGATCCGTATAAGTCACAAAACGCCAAAGCACTCCGTGAAAGTATCGTATCGGTAATTCAGGGACGATTTGAGTGAGACCAATACTCCAGAGAGCATCTTTAATATAGTTAGGCAATCCCCTTAACATTCTCCTGACAAAGTATGATTAGACTTAGTTCTGATTGTACAATAAAGTGTCTGGGAGGAAATTGAATGCTAAAATGTTGGGGGATACATACGAAAAAATCGGTGGCTGCACTCGTAGCGACTATGATGCTAGCAGTAAGCGGTGGGACGGCGATGGCAGTCGAAAAGGACACGTCGATTAAAAACGTAATTATTTTGATTCCAGACGGTATGGCTAATGACGCCACTGCACTGGCTAGATGGTACAAAGGATCTTCCTTAACGTTAGACAGCATGGCAAGCGGCATGGTGCGTACGCATTCTGCGGATGCTCCGATTGCCGATTCTGCTCCAGCGGGTACTGCTTTTGCCACAGGACATAAATCTCATACTGGGTATGTAGGTGTCCTTCCTGATGAAGCGACAATGCCTGGACAACAACCCATTGCAGCGGGTGACGCCAAAAAGCCTGTAGCTTCGATTCTTGAGGCTTCCAAGCTGGCAGGGAAATCGACTGGAATTATTGCGACTTCGGAGATTATGCATGCGACACCAGCTGATTTTACCGCACATTATCCTGATCGTAAAAATTATGATGCACTCAGCATGCAGCAAGCCTACAACGGGGTTGATGTAGTGTTAGGTGGAGGCGGCAAGTTTTTGGAGGCAGCAGGGCGTAAAGATGGCCAAGATTTGGTAGCCCAAATTAAAGACCAGGGTTATGACTTTGTCACGACTCCTGAAGGGCTGAAAAATTCGACCTCCAGCAAGCTCTGGGGCAGCTTTTCTCCCGAAGCCCTTGCGTATAACCTGGATCGCGATGCATCCAAGGAACCTAGTCTGGCAGAAATGACATCGAAAGCCATTGATGTGTTGTCCAAAAACGATAAAGGCTTCTTCTTAATGGTAGAAGGCAGTAAGGTGGACTGGGCCGCCCATGCAAATGATCCAACCGGAATTATTAGTGACGTGCTTTCGTTTGACGATGCAGTGAAAGTTGCTGTGGATTACGCCAAACAAAACCAAAATACAGTCGTCGTAGCAGTGACAGACCACGGAAACGGTGGATTGACGATTGGTAGCAGCGATACAACTAGCAATTATGACAAAACACCTTTAGCTTCTTTTATAGATCCACTGAAAAAAGCGAAGCTGACAGGTGAAGGCTTGGAAGCCAAGCTGAATGCAGATCGCAGCAATATTAAAGAAGTGCTTTCCACGTATTTTGGCATCACCGATTTGACAGACGAAGAAGTGAAAACCATTAAAGATGCCAAAGAAGGCAGCATGAACTATGCTGTCGGACCAATCATTAGCAAACGTGCGAATATTGGCTGGACTACAGGCGGACATACAGGAGGCGATGTCGTGTTGTACACGTATGCGCCGAACGGAGACCGTCCAACCGGTGTAATCGACAATACTGATGTCAATAAATATATGACACGTGTACTTGGACTGGATTTGGATACGGTCAGCAAGCAGCTTTTTGTTCCTGCAAAAGCCGCTTTTGAAGCTAAAGGAGCCAAGTTTACTGCGGACACGAAAGTCATTACGGTGACCAAAGGCAGTAACAAGCTGGAGCTTCCGGTATACAAAAATGTCGCTACGCTGAATGGTAAAAACACCACGCTCAACGGTGTAGTTGTATTTAACGGTGTTGATTATTTTGTACCCCAGCAGGCGATTGATTTGATTCAGTAATAAGAGAACCATCAACAAAAGCTGTTTCTTCCCTTATTAGGAGGAGACAGCTTTTTTGTGTGTTGATATAAATGTGTATTTTTTGGGGCAGAAGTTGGGGGAGGTTTTTATAAAATGGGATTTTTTGTGAAACTAATCACGTTACATCTTCTCCGATATTGCTAGAATAATACATGTACGGTACAAGCCGCTGATGATGTGAAGTCCGGATGGACGAGGGAAGAAGGGATGAGTCACGGACGAATTATTACTGCGTCTGGCTGACGGCAAGGAATGGACGCATACGGAAATGATGGAGTTGCTGACACGTCTGGATGATGAGCCAACGCTTCGGGCTCAACTGCGCCACCTGGCAGCTCGCACCAAATTGGAGCGCTATGGCAAAGGTGTTTTTTTACGGGGATTAATTGAATTCTCCAGTATATGTCGTCAGGACTGCATGTACTGTGGGCTGCGCGCTTCGAATAAACAGGCAGATCGTTACCGTTTGCAGCCAGAAGAAATTCTGGCCTGTTGTGCGGAGGGGTATGAACTCGGTTATCGGACCTTTGTGCTGCAAAGTGGGGAAGATTACTGGTTTACAGCAGCACGGCTGACGAAATTGATTCGCGAAATTAAAAGCCGTTTTGCGGATGTGGCGGTTACACTGTCCATCGGTGAACGGGATGATGAAACTTATGAGCAATTATACGAAGCGGGCGCGGACCGTTTTTTGCTGAGGCATGAGACAGCTTCCCCCCGTTTGTACGCCAAGCTTCATCCGACGATGACGATGGAAAGCAGGCGCAGCCGTCTGCTGGCTTTGCAACGAATCGGCTTTCAGATCGGGGCCGGATGTATGGTGGGGTTACCAGGACAAACGAATAGTGAATTAGCAGACGATTTGGTCTATTTACACAGCCTATCACCAGATATGATCGGGATTGGCCCTTTTTTACCGCATAGCAACACGCCGCTTCGGGATGCCAGTCAGGGGAGCATGGAAAAGGCACTCGATATTATTTCGTTATCCCGATTGGTCGTTCCAGATGCACTTATTCCGGCGTCCACGGCAATGGGAACGATTCATCCCCAAGGCAGGGAGAAGGCGCTTCAGGCAGGGGCAAATGTGGTGATGCCCAATTTGTCGCCACTGGCGGTGAGACCTAAGTATGCGATTTATGAGAACAAAATATGTTTGGGCGATGAGTCTGCCCAATGTCGACATTGCCTGGAGCTGCGGATTCGCGGAGCGGGATTTGAAGTCGATATGGGGCGCGGCGATAGTTTGAGGGTGCAACGACAACTTATGAGACAGGAAACTTTGTGAGGCCACAACGGAAACATTGCAGTAACCATAAATAAGGAGATGGGTATACGTGAGTGGAGTACGGGAGAAAGTGTCGGCGGATTTTATTAATGAAGCAGAGATTATGGCAGCAGTGGAGCAGGGGAAACAAGAGGCAACAGATCGACACCGTATTTTAGAAATTTTAGAAAAGGGGAGAGCCTGCCGGGGACTGAGTGCGAGTGAAGCGGCGGCTCTTTTGCATGTGGATGATCCTGAATTATTGGAAGAGATGTTCAAATCTTCGAGGGCAGTCAAAGAACAAATTTATGGCAACCGGATTGTGCTGTTCGCCCCTTTATATGTAAGCAACCACTGCGTGAATAACTGCGAATATTGTGGTTATAAACATACCAATGACAGCTTTACTCGTAGCCGTCTGACACCGGAGGAATTGGTGGAGGAGGTTAGAGTGCTTCAAGAACTGGGACACAAGCGGCTCGTACTGGAAGCTGGGGAAGACCCAGTCCATTGTCCCATTGACTATATCGTCGATTGTCTGCGCCAGATCTATGAGGTCAAGGTAGATAACGGCAGCATTCGGCGGATCAATGTGAATATTGCATCCACAACCGAGGATGACTATCGGAAGCTGGCAGAGGTGGGCATTGGTACGTATATTTTATTTCAGGAAACGTATCATCGGGAAAGCTATCGTAAATTCCACCTGCAGGGACCAAAGCGGGACTTTGATTGGCACACCACCGCAATGGACAGAGCCATGCGTGCGGGTATAGATGATGTGGGGATTGGTGTATTGTACGGTCTGTATGATTTCCGCTATGAAACCGTAGCGATGCTGAAACATGCCGAGCACTTGGAAGAAGCTTTTGGGTGTGGTCCTCATACGGTTTCAGTTCCACGATTGCGTCCGGCTGAAAATGTAGACCTGGAGCGATATCCGTACCTGGTCAACGATGAGGATTTTATGAAAATTGTATCCGTTCTTCGACTGGCTGTCCCTTATGCTGGTATGATCCTGTCCACACGCGAGGAGCCGGAATACAGGGATCGTGTCATTGGTCTAGGCGTGTCGCAGATTAGTGCAGGTTCAGCTACAGGCGTAGGGGCATATGCAAAACAGGAAACTGATGATAAGCCTCAATTTGAGGTAGGGGATCATCGCTCACCATCGGAAATTATTAAAAGTCTGTGCCGTGGTGGATATATGCCGAGCTACTGCACAGCTTGCTACCGTGAGGGGCGAACTGGAGATCGTTTCATGGAGCTTGCCAAATCAGGACAAATTCATAATGTGTGCCAGCCGAATTCGCTGCTGACCTTCCAAGAATATCTGCTGGATTATGGGGATGAGGAGGCGCGTGAACTGGGAGCTGCCGCTCTGCGAGAGAATTTGGAGCGTATACCACGTGAATCGACGCGCCGTTTGACGCTTGACAGACTGGAGCGACTGGAAGCAGGCGAGCGTGATTTGTATTTTTAGCAATTTATATTATTCGTAGTATCATTTCACGCTATGAAAATTCTCATGATTTATAATAGAACTTGAAAATAAAAAGCAGTCGCGTTGGAATCAGCGCGACTGCTTTTGTGTATCTGGAAAAAAATATTAATGACGAGATAAGGTCTTTTAGGAATAACTGCCGGCTTCTACAGCTTGCTCCCATGCCAGCATAGCAGATGGGAAGCATTCAATAGCACGGGGAAAGACCCCCTGTACATAAGCGATGAAAATACCATAGTTCACAATCGGCACTCCGGCAGCTTTCGTTTCAGACATTCGATGAAGCATCGTACGCCGATTGAGCATGCATGCACCGCAATGAATAACCAGTGCATATTCGCTCAGATCATCAGGGAAGCTGGAGCCGGATGCATGCTCGATGATGAGACGTTTGCCTATCGTTTGGCGGAGCCAGCGGGGGATTTTCACTCGACCAATATCGTCAGATTGGCATTGGTGAGTGCAGGCTTCGGCAATGAGTACACGGTCTCCATCCTTGAGGCGATCAATGGCTCTTGCACCTCGTACCAGTTCGTCCAGATCGCCTTTATGACGGGCAAACAGGATGGAAAAAGAGGTAAGAGGCACATCATTGGGCGTGTCGGCCGCTACTTTCATAAAAACCTGTGAATCGGTAATGACCAAGCGAGGCTTACGTCCCAATCTCTCCAGCGTCAATCGTAGTTCATGTTCTTTGGTTACTACGGCGATGGCATCGCTCTCTAGTGTATCGCGGATTGTTTGCTGCTGTGGCAGGATCAATCGGCCTTTTGGTGCAGCTTTGTCGATTGGGACGACCAGCACAACAACATCGCCGGGTGACAACAGGTCACCGACGATACGGAAACGATCCTCGTTTTGGGGGAGAGTATTCGTGATAGCCTTTTTCAGTTCCGTGTCTCCCCGGAGCAAAGATGCACTGAAAGGAATTAGGGTGAGATCCAATTCAGTTGCCAGCTTTGTAGCCGTTTTATCTGATTCAGTAAGGGTATCTACCTTATTCAATACCCCAATAACAGGAATCTTTTTGGTGCGGAGCTTTTCGAGTAGCTCATGCTCGAATGGTCCGACTCCAACGGTGGCGTCGATAACGAGCAAGGCCAAGTCTGTACTATTAAGTATTTCTAGCGTTTTGTTGCGGCGCAGCTCCCCGACCTCACCCTCATCGTCCAGTCCGGCGGTATCCACCAGAACAATGGGACCCGCTGGGAGCAGCTCCATCGGTTTGAAAACTGGGTCCGTGGTCGTTCCTCCTACAGGAGATACCACAGCGACGGGCTGACCAGTCAGGGTGTTCAGAATGCTGGATTTGCCTGCATTACGGCGACCGAGCAGGACAATATGTGGTCGGTTGCTACGAGGGGTATCATTCATTCCCATGGTGAGTTCCTTCTTCCTGCCCCGGAATTCCGGGTTTGGTTACTGTATAGGGATGGCATAATTGGTCAATCCTCGAACGGGTCAGTAGGCCGCGATCTTCTGCAATATCCTCTGGTGTGCGACCTTGCACAATGGCTGCAGATGCAATGGAGGCAGCTTCATCATAGCCAAGCTCCGCGACCAGCGCAGAAGCCATCACGGCTGAGTTACGCAAATTTGTAGTACAGCGTTCCTCACGCACGATCAGGCCGCGCACACATCGTTCCTCGAATAGTCGAACCGCGCTGTTCAGAATATGTAGCGACTCCAGCAGCGATTCGGCAATGAGCGGCAGGAATGCGTTTAGTTCCAACTGACCGGAGGCAGCGGCCATAGTGATAGCCGCATCTTCGGCTATCACACGCATGGCTGTTAGTCCTGCCATTTCAGCTATTACCGGATTGACCTTGCCAGGCATAATAGAGGATCCGGCCTGAACTGGAGGCAGCGTGTATTCGCCAATACCACCGAAAGGACCAGAGGCCAGTAGGCGAAAATCGCCAGATATTTTGTACAGATTCACGGCGGCTGATTTGAGTAGACCGGACACCTCCACAAATACATCCATATTTTGAATCGGGTCCATCGGGTGGTCGCTGCGACTCAGTCCAAAGCCAGTCTCATCCGCCAGCTTTTCGACCATCCGATAGCTGTAAGCACGGGGTGCGTTCATACCTGTGCCAATCGCCGTGCCTCCAATAGGGATTTCCCGCAGCCGCTCTTCGGCTTTATAGAGACGCCAGCGATCGCGCGCTACAGCCTTTGCGTAGGCGCCAAAGCCCTGCCCGGCCATCATGGGCAGGGCATCCATTAGCTGAGTGCGACCTAGCTTGAGCAGGTCGGCATATTCTGTTTCTTTATGCTGTAAAGCATCCTGTAATGAAGACATCGTGTCACATAAAGGCCGAAGCAGCCGTATCGCTGCAATTCGTAGCGCTGTCGGATAGACATCATTCGTAGACTGGCAGCAGTTCACATCATCCAGAGGATGTATAATCTCATACTGCCCTGGTCTGCCTCCTAGCTGTACGATGGCCAAATTAGCAATGACCTCATTTACATTCATATGGGTACTGGTGCCTGCGCCGCCTTGCATGGCATCCACGGTAAACATATGTTGGTGCCTCCCGGCGAGTATTTCGTCGCAGGCATTTACAATGGCAGAGGCCCGTTGGGCAGGAAGCCGTTTCTGCTCACCATTCACTTGAGCGGCTACTTTTTTTACCAACACAAGAGCGTGGATCAAGTTTTGGTTCACGGGCCTGCCACTGACCACAAAATTGTTCATCGCGCGTGCGGTGTGAATACCGTATAAGGCATCTGCGGGAATTTCCATCTCTCCTAGCGCATCCCGCTCGGTTCGCGTATTTGTAGGCAGAGGGAAATCTTCGGTCATAGACCCGTTGCCGGAATGCGTGTCATATGCAGTAGCTGACGTGCACTTGCAGCGCGTTTTTCTTCAACCCGGGCATGAACCAGATCTGGCTCGACCAGCTTGAGGGCTTGTGTTGGACATTTACCAATACAGGCCGGACCGCCGTCCACGCCTTCGCATAAATCACATTTGCTGGCAATCATGCGCTCTTTGGGTTGCAAGCGTCCTGACATATTGGTATACAATCCATCCTGCACGACAGGCTGCCCGTTTCGATACTCGGGTACCATGTTAATCGCGCCGTAAGGGCAGGCGATCATGCAGGTTTTACAGCCAATGCAGCTTTCGCTATTAATGAGAATGCAGCCATCTGCATTCGTAATAGAGCCGTTCGGGCAAGCGTTGGCGCATGGAGCATCCTCACAGTGACGACACTGAACGGGTGCAGTGACCCCAAATGATTTGATAACCTTCAGACGAGGGTGAAAATGAAACTCATCATCCGGCGAGATAAAAGGGTTCTCCGCTGAATGTGCGATGACACATGCGATTTCACAGGTACGACAGCCGATACATTGATCGGGATCAGCTAAAACAAAACGGTTCATACAATTCGACTCCTCTCTAACTAACAACAAAAATAATGTATACAGCATAAAAATAACTTAATGTATTAATGAATGGAGTAATCCGCATCCCCTTTGGTGGAAATAGTGTTGCTGCGGCTTTGCTTGCCGGGCCCCCGTTGTTGGAAGGTGGTGTGCAGCAGATGATGCGACACATGACCCAGCGGCTCACCTAGAAATTCATCATAAAGTTTGATGATGTGAGGGTTCTCATGCGATTTTCGTACCTGGTGTGCAGCATCATGTCCATAGATGGAGGATTTACGTGCCCGATAAGCTTCAATTCGTTGCTTTTCTAACATGAGCTTGGGTTGTCCCCCTCCGCTGATACATCCAGCAGGGCAGCCCATCACCTCAATAAAATGATAATCACATTCGCCCGCCTGGACACGATCCAGTAGCTGATAGGCATGTTGTAGCCCGGCGACGACCGCTACCTTGAGCTGCAGCTTGCCTACCTGAACCTCAGCTACTCGAATGCCTTCCTCACCACGTACAAAATCGAGCTGGAGCTTCGGCAGTTTTTCATTTGTCAGCAGCTCGTAACCTGTACGGATGGCAGCTTCCATGACTCCTCCGGTGACTCCAAAAATGGAGCCTGCACCTGAATATTGCCCTAACGGTGAATCGAATTCTTCATCAGGCAGGTTTGCAAAATCAATTCCGCGCTGCTTGATCCAATATGCAAGTTCACGTGTGGTCAGTACCTCATCCACATCACGGTAACCGTCAGATTCCATTTCGGGACGATCGCATTCAAATTGTTTACAGGTACAGGGCATGATGGCAACGCTGTATATATTCGCAGGTTCCACCTCGTCCAGTTGTGCGCCATAAGATTTGATTAGCGCTCCTAACATTTGCATCGGAGATTTGCAGCTGGATAGATGGTCTAGCAGATCGGGATATTCTATTTCTGCAAATCGGACCCATGCTGGACAGCAGGATGTGAACATGGGTAAGGGACCGCCTTCGGTCACGCGACGAATCAATTCAGTGCCTTCCTCCATGATGGTCACGTCAGCTCCAAAGTTGGTGTCGTATACTCGATCGAAGCCAAGGCGGCGCAAAGCAGCAGCCATTTTCCCAGGCGTCAAGGTGCCGAACGGCATTCCAAATTCCTCCGCGAGTGAAACACGAATGGCAGGAGCACACTGGACGATCCGAAACTGTCCAGGTTTGGTCATCATATCGGCTACCTTATTCAAGTTGTAGCTATAATAGGCAGCGAATAGCGGCTCTCTGATGTCGACAGGCATATCGCGTTCTTGGATACGTTCCAGCCGTCTAGCGGCGCCTTCCTGTGGAGATGAACCTGCCCAGTCAGATGCGTATACGCTGCATATTTGTACACATTGACCGCAAATAACACATCGGTCTGCATTAACGGTTTGCGGTTCTCCGGGCAATCCCTCTATGGCATCAACTGGACAAACCCCAGCACAACGTCTGCATCCTGTGCAGAGCGTAGGGTCAATATGAATGACAGGGTCTGTGCAATCAGTCGTCTTCATACAAGGAGGCGAAGAGATCTTGTCTATTGTGGTTGACATGGTTTTCTACCTTTCTGCGGCTGATTTTGACCTTATAGGCGTGGGAAAAAGACTTCCCGCCGGGGCTCTGGAGGTGAGTCGGATATACCTTTGGCCAGCCGTAGGACATGATTCGGGCAGGCCTCTACACATGCAGGCTGTCCGTTCTCTGTTTCCGCGCACAGATCGCATTTGCTTGCTGCGGTGCGGGGAAGGGCGACTCGATTTGCACGGTGAGTCAGGCCGGACTGCGTTACAACGTGTCCTGCCCGGTAGACCGGAGACACCTCAATTGCCCCGAAGGGGCAGGCCAAAACACAGGAGGTACAGCCGATACATCGTTCCTCATCAATCATAACGACGCCGTCCTCCTGACGAATGGCTTGCACCGGACAGGCATGTGCGCAGGGGGCATTTTCGCAATGCCGGCATTGCACCGGCACATACATATTCCCTGTACGTACAACATACACCTTGGGTACAACAGGTACGCTGACGGTTCCGACCGAAGCTCCTATGCCGTTAGCCTGACTGTGAACGGCGAAGCACGCCAGTTCACAGGCTTTGCAGCCGATGCACTGTCCGGCGTCCGCGACTACAAAAGAAGAAGCAACAGCGCTTGTTCTACTGGCTGCTCCCATTCTACTCGTCGAAGCTAACCGGGTATCTGTCGGACGGTGCATCATATTCCCTGTGCCGCTCATCTCGTCACCTTATCAGCCAAAACAGCTTCCTGGACGTTCATCTGTCTGCGAATCCGTTGGTACGATTCATGTACATCACGTTCGGCCTGCGCTTGGTCGGCGATCCGCTCCAGACGGATGGCACAGTATTTTAATTCCGGGGTTTTGGATACCGGATCGAGAAAATCAGCGGTCAGCTCGTTGCATGCTCCAACCCACCAGTGATAGGTCATGTAGGTCGCACCTTGTTGCACACGGTCACTGATTTGTGCCCGTGCCATGATGCGTCCCCGACGGGAGGATATGGCAACAATTTCGCCATCCAGAATATTCAGATCTGCTCCGTCTTCTGGGCTAATCTGAATAAAGCCAGGCTCATCAGACAACTGGCGCAGCGCGCGGCAATTGCCAGTCATGGTACGAACGGAATAGTGACCTACCTCACGGACTGTGGACAAGACAAGCGGGTATTTTGCATCCGGTTGTTCTTGTGGTGGACGCCATTCGCAGGCGAATAATCTGCCTTTGCCACTAGGTGTCGAAAATTGATTTCCTTTATATAAATACGGTGTACCTGGATGATCCTCAGTAGGGCAGGGCCATTGCACGCCGCCTTGCTGCTCCATTTTTTGGTAGCTGGCACCGGAGAATAATGGGCTGAGGCTGCGCATTTCATCCCAAATTTCTTCTGTGTTTGCATAGGACATAGGATAGCCCATGGCGGTAGCAACCTCGCTAATAATGGCCCAGTCTGGCTTAACATCACCCTGTGGCTCAACGGCCTTACGGATGCGCTGAAAGCCCCGATCTGCCGAAGAATATACACCGTCATGCTCGCCCCAGGCAGTAGAAGGGAGGATGACATCGGCGTGTAGCGCTGTTTTATTCATGAAAATATCCTGGACGACGACAAATTCCAATTGGTCTAGGGCTTCACGCAACTCGGCGGCGTTCGGATCACTTTGTACAGGGTCCTCGCCGAAAATGTAATAAGCTTTCAGCTTGTTCTCCTTCAGAATGAGGTGTGGTACCTCCGTAAGTGGATATCCTTTTTTACGCGGCAGCTCAACACCCCATGCTTTTTCAAACTTTTTGCGGACTGTGTTGTCTGTTACATCCTGATAACCAGGATACACATTCGGCAATGCGCCCATGTCGCAGGAACCCTGTACATTGTTTTGTCCCCGTACAGGTCCGATTCCCACATTCGGCTTGCCCAGATTTCCAGTCAACAGTGCAAGGGAAGCAAGCCCCTTTACCACATCAACGGCCTGTGAAAATTGACATACGCCCATTCCGTACAAAATTGTAGCGGTAGGGGCCTTTGCATATTCCCTCATAGCCGCCCGGATATCGGCCGCCTTGACCCCCGTAATGCCTTCCGCATATTCGGGAGTATATTTTTTAATGCTGTCTACGTATTCGGCAAAGCCTTCTGTGTTTGCTTCAACATATCGTTTGTCGTACAGTTCTTCATGCACAAGTACATGACCAAAAGCGTTCACCAAAGCCATGTTCGAACCGCCCTTTAAGGGTAGCCACATATTCGAAATACGAGCTGTTTCGGTCATGCGCGGATCGCATACAATAATTTTGGCGCCTCTTTGCTTGGCAGCTACAATGCGTCTTGCGACGATCGGATGTGTTTCGGGTGCATTATATCCAAACACGAAAATGAGATCAGAGTGTTCAATTTCAGGAATAGAGTTGGACATAGCTCCATCTCCGAGGGAGTAAGTCAAACCTGCCACAGAAGGGCCGTGGCATACACGAGCGCAATGGTCAATATTGTTCGTGCCAATGACCGCTCGCATGAACTTTTGCATGACATAATTGGCTTCATTACCCGGACCGCGTGCGGAGCCCGTTCCCATAATGGAGTCGGGTCCGTATTTTTCCTTAATTGCTGATAGCCGTTCGGCAGTATATTGAATGGCTTCCTTCCACTCCACTTCCTCCATAACTCCATTTTTGCGAATCATAGGCTTGCGCAAGCGTGCAGTCAGAATTTGCGGGTCATTCAAAAAATCCCATCCATAGTGTCCTTTCAGACACAGCGTTCCTTCATTCGTACGACCACCAGCCGGCTCTGCGCCAATTACCTGTCCTTTTTCCACCAGCAAATGAAGCTGACAACCGCTCCCGCAGTAGGGACATACGGTCAATACCTTGTCTGCCATAAGTGCAGCACCTCTTTTATATGAAATAGATGAAACTCGTAACATAAAAAAAGCCAATACAAAAATGCCGCTTTACGCTGCATCCTGTACTGGCTTATCCGCGAGCGAGGAGACAAGCTCCTTCCCGCTAATCCAACCGGTGTATGTGTTGTAGTTCTAGAGTAATGATAATGTGTCCGTCTCCATGGACGGAGGGGCAGACCTCCCAAGTATAAGTGAAGGGACTGCCGAGTGTTTTTTCGGCTTCGTTCATAAACTCCTTTTCTAGATAGGGACGAAGGACGTCCCAATATTCCCTGACCTTGTCCTCAGCCCCTTCATGAACGAGAATTTCGGACAAATTAGACAATGTACCTCGAATTTCTACCGTAATCCGGAGCGGCGAATCCAGTGAAACCTTGACGTTGTCCGGTCCTTTTCCCCGGTAGTGCTTGACAATACACACGGCCAACTTCCTGATGCGCTCACGGTATTCCAATTCAGTATTCAACATCTGGACACTCCGCTTCGAATCAAAGTAAAGGCGTACTTGCCGCGCATGCCAGACAGCCTGTGTAGCTGGTTTAGAACAAGACGTAACCGTCCCGACCAAGGTGGTCTGCCCAGCACGGCGTATCACCCTTCTATGGTAGAACAGGTTGACCCGGAAAGATGTGAAATTCATTACACTGAACCAAAATTTTACATGGATTAGACCGCTTTTCAAGCAACTATACCTCTATGGTTTGTATGATGCTTCTCGTTCCATCGCGTTGTTTGTCCAGATCCAATACAAAAGCAGTTGAATGACAAACTATGGGCTGAGATTAGTAAATGTCATTCTCAAAGCCCTTTATACTAAAACAGCACAGTACGAATCTCAGAGATTTTAGTAAATTATTCATTTATATGATTTGCAATATCAATTCTTTATTATTATATTGGGCGGAAATGCTAGTCGAACACCAGAAGGCATAGATATGTTATTTAAAATGGTGGTAAGGTGCGGACTCAAGATGTAGTATCTTTGCGAAATTCAATTGTAGAAGGGCAACTTCAAGGCCGCCAAATGAAGGCTTTGAAAGAATTACTGCCACGTGTGGCTGAACATGAAGCCGCAAGTCAAGCCACGTTAAAATAAAGAGAAGAGGTCCGTGCTAGAATGCATGGACCTCTTTAAACCATTATCAATTGATTTTTTATAAAGCTTTACTGTTTAACCAGAACGGATAAATCGCCTTCAAAAACTTTCTCCTCTTTGTTATTGAAAGTCGACAGCAATACAGTAACGAGTCCTGTTTCATTCCGCTTCTCTTTTACTCCAATCACTTCAACAATGGTGTACAATTCGTCGCCTGGATATACTGGTTTAATAAATTTAATATTATTCATAGCCGTTCCAGCAATAACCTCATCACCGTAACTGCCTGTTTCAACCCAAAGCTTAAAAGAAACAGCTAATGTTTGAATTCCTGAAGCGATAATTCCATTAAATCTGCCTTGCAATGCTTTCTCTTCATCTAAGTGCATATATTGAGGGTCAAATTCCCTTGCAAATTTGGTAATGTCCTCTTTAGTTAACATTAAAGACTTGGTTTTAAATACTTGTCCGATATAAAATTCATGAAACCGCATTATTACACCTCTTGATTAATTATTTTCTTATTTATATTAGAGTAGCATAATATCACCAATCAAGTTAAACTGCCCGTTAGCTTAATGGCGTATTGTCAGTCTACAACTTAATATTTCCCTTTAAAATCCGTAGCGTTATAGCAACAAAACTAATTTAAAGTATAAGCATGAAAAGCCTCTGTTAATTCAGCGGATTTTTATAGTCCATCTCAGCAAGTAACCCTCCGTACTTTTGTACAGTCAGATCAATGTAAGTGTTGCAAATCAATAAAAATTATTGACAACTGTTAAATTATGGACAACAATAGTATGCAATAATATATAAATATTGGTACTTCTGTATGGAGGGTGGTTTATCCATGGGAATTACACCCACGATTAGAGCGGAATTGGAACAATATCTAAAACAAGAAGGCTTGAGCATGATGGAGTTTGGACATATAGCAGGCATGAATAGGGGGATAGTAAGTAGCATAGTGTCAGGCAATAAATCTATGTCTGTTAACCAGATAGATCGCATTACCGAAGCTATGGGTTTACCAGAAGGCTACTTTTACGACCTATTTATAGAAAACTACATCATCGATACCCCCCCGAATATGAGACGAATAGAGCCATTTTTGTATCGTTGTGCGGAATTGGACAAGCTGGATGCGATCCGTCGAGTGGTGGGAACCATTATGGACAACCTACTCTATTCGCCTAAACTATTTGATATGGCAGAAGTGCTAATAGCACAGGGACGACATGATGCTGCGTTGCTGTTCTATAAGGGTGTAGCTGAAACGGAGAAGTACCAACATTCTGAACGATTGGCGACCTGTCAGTATCGAATGTTCACGATTCAGGTTGGTGACGATCAAAGTCGTAATCTTAAGGCAGCTACGTTGTTCGAGCCTTACATTGAACGTCTGGATGAAATGGACCAACTTGACGCATTGAAGGATTTGGCGAACGTGTACAGGTCTTTGCGTAAGTGGGATAAGGTTGAGGAAATGGCAGGGCAGATGAGAAGGAAAGCGGAAGTACAATATTCCATAAAACATCAACAGAAGAATCGAAAGAACAGCGAGCATGAAAAGGAAACCAGAGGGCCGTTATTTGGATACATTGCTTACGCCGATTTGTTGTGTGCTAGTGTTTGTGAAGCCCAAGGCGATTATCAACAAGCTCTACAGTATACATACGCCTATGCAGATTTGGATTGGGTCAAAGAGACTGACGAAGATACTCAACACTGGGTAAACTTGTTCAGTCAGTGGGCAGAAGGTAACACGTACGTTAATAAGCTCCTGTCTGGAGATGTTAGCGTGCTGCCAGACTATGTTGAATATATAGCAGCAACATCAACAGCTAACGAAAATGAGAAACTCTCAAAGCTGTTAAACGTTATGATAGCGGCTAACCGATATGAAATAGATGTGGATGATGTCCTTTCACGTTTTGAAACGAATATTAATTCATTTGCTCAACTCCCAACATCATCTGATATATATACCCAACAAGTAATACCAGACTATTTCGCATGGTTTGGTTATGAAATGGCTCATTATTATTTACATCGGGTGAAATACAGTGATGGCTTTAAATACTTGATGTATGCAATGGTAAAGTCACATATAATAAGTAATGAAACTTACTTTATAAATTGTATTGGTCTGTTTATGCGTTTCCAAGTCCATGCGACTCCTGAAATCAAAACAGAGTTCTCCAATCTAATTGAAAAGGTGTGGTTAAGTAATGTTGAAAAAAATGGAACTGTTAATCGTTGCGAGTAGCTTTTTGTTTTTTATAACCGTACCCGCTCACAATCATGATCAGCTTATTCAGACCCTTGTACAAATTGGGGGATTCTAAAGCAAAAGAAAGCTCTGCCGACCATAAGGTTAGCAGAGCTTTCTTCAGTGCAGGAATTACCGCAGAATTCACCGAATAATTATCTTGATGTGATCAGCATAAACTATACATATAAAGTGTTCGGATCTTATTTCTTTCGTAAGCAGATTGAATTTAGAGTAGATATGAAAGGAACTACCAGATTGTAGCCGGAACTCTCTTTCAGGTAGACCAAATCAAAAAATAGGAGGGGAAATTATGAAGAAAAGAATATTTCTTTTCTCGATTTTATCTTTAGCTATAGCAACTACGGTAGGGGTTGCTTCAGCTTCACCAAGTATAATTAGCAAAAAAAACATAATTAATCAGAGATCGGGGGGGAGCGCAACTGTAAAAGAATCCTTTAGTGTCCCTAAAGGATGGGGTCATATTAAACTTCGTATGAAGAATCACTCTGAACATCCTGTAAAGGTAAGTTTAACTCACAGCGGTTCAAACAAACTATATATTGAAGGTTTAGTAATCGCTCCTCACGACACAGTGACTTGGAAATCTACTGACCAAGGTTTCAGCGACGGTTTGCGTTCTGGAGACTACATACTTCAGTGGAGAGGCAGCGATTATAAAGTTAATGGGGAAACATGGGGAGTAGCTGATTCACAGCCTGGAAACCTCTAAATTACCGTGGCTTTACAACTTGTCCTTCTAGCCATTTGGTGAGGAAGGTTAATTATGGGGTTGTTCAAGCCAACAAGTGAATTAATCCCCTTAATTGGTCGGGAGAGCTTTTTTTCATGGATCAGTTTGAATTTAGAGTAAATGTGAAAAAGGACTCCGCTGGTATGTAGCCAGTATGGAGTCCTTTGTTGATTTATTATTTAGTTGAATACTCACTTACTTCAAACGTGAGTATTTTATTGAATATTACATAGTCTTTACGATTACTAAATGGACCTTTGTTGTTATTGTGCTTATCAATGGCAAAGAATGAAGCGCCTCTACCAGCATCCTTTGCGTCATACCAAGCAATGAAGGCATTCAATTCTTTTTTACTCAGATCGAATTCTTTATCAAACCCATTGTCCATCGTTACAGTTAGAATAGCACGGTCTCCAGTTGGTTGTGAGGAACCATCTGTATCCGATGGATCAGGCTTTGTAGACGGATCAGGTGTTGTAGATGGATCAGGCTTTGTAGACGGATCAGGTGTTGTAGATGGATCGGTCTTTGTAGATGGGTCAGGTGTTGTGGACGGATCAGGTGCTGTAGATCCACCCGTAGCTTGATAAGGTAAAAATCCTTCAGGAACTGGATACTTAAACTCACTTGCTCCGAAATTAGCAGTATACGTAGCAGGTGGTGTTTGAGGGTTTCTTATATAAGGATATACAGTCTTTCCTAGTGAAGAAGGAGTATATTTCGAGACCCCTTGTGTAATACCGTTTTTATAAAAGGTTAGTGTGTCATTTTCTAAATCTAAAGCAATCGAGATAACATCATTTACTTTATAATCGTCCCCGTAATCATAAACCCCAGCATTAGTAGAAGAATTTGGAGGACCATAGTTCGACCCTGAGTATCCTTCATACCTAATTGGTTGTTTGGTATCTGGACTGAATAAGCCCACTTCACCAAAACCACTTTCGAGCTTTATTTCCCAGTACCATTTTCCTGAGTTTTTACCTACATTAGCAACATCGGTTTGATTCCATTGAGGAATTGTTTTTGTTAGAGACCCATCTGACCAGGTCACATTGGCAGTTTCTGCTTTTGTAACTGTAGGAAATAATGAGAACACGGAAACTCCAATAAATAATGCTAACAAGATACTCCCAAACTTTTTGAACATTTTATTATTCATGACTTCCTCCTAAAATTATGTAATAACAAAATGAATTATAAATTTTGATTTCAGGAATGTCTAAACATTTATGTCTATATATTCAAAATAAAGTTTAATAGTGGATTTAAATTTTTAGTGTAGTAATTACTCTCTCTAGTACTACATAAATGCTAGGTCTTTTTTTGTTTTGCGACAACATGCGCGATACTTCAACACGTCTCACAATATAGTATTGAGAAGATTTAAAATACTATGGAAATCAGTCAACAAGCAGCAGCTAATATTCGATACATAAGCCCTAGTAATAACCGGGGAGCAGGATCATGGGTAAGTCATCAATTAGATAAGTATGTTGATGGAACACAGGTAAGATTCATATTGAAATAAAGACAAGGACTCGACCAGTATAGAAGCTGGTATGAGACCTTTTTTTATACCCAATAAAAGATAAATATGAAAATATATAGATTATATTTATAGATCATCAAGTTTATGTTTAGACTCTTTAGATGGAATTAAGTAATCTTATGCCTACAAAAGCACATAGGGAAGAAATTGTTTTGAAAAGAATCTTTATATTTTTTATTATTTGCATAGTTTTTTTCTCAACAGAAACACAAATATTTGCTGAACAAAATGTTTGGACAAGCGAGACCGATTTAACCAAAAAAATCGACAGGGTAAGCCTGGTAACCGTTAATGGAAAGATATATTCAATTGGGGGACATGATCCAAATAAATTTTATGACACAATTGATGTTTATGATCCTGAAACTAAAACATGGACGCAAAAGGGGAAACTCCCAACAGCAAGAGGAACGGTAAGCGCTGCTGTATATGATGGGAAAATATATATTACAGGTGGCGAGCCTATTAATGACAAACTGGATATCTACGACCCCATGACAAATGAGTGGAAGAAGGGTAAATCGCTTCCTAAGGTTGTAGCTGGTTACGCCTCTCAATTTGTAAATGGAAAGCTTCTTGTCATAGGTGGTTATGATGAATCGAAAGGCTTGCTTTCTTCTATAGAAGAATATGATCCTCAGAATAATACCCGGACAACAAAGTCACCGATGTCCACCAAACGTATGGGGCTGACTTCTGCAGTGTTAAAACAATGAAATATATGTTATTGGAGGCAATACTGCAACTGCTACATTAAGTGGACCAGTCACAGCTGAAGTTGAAAAATACAATCCCAAGACAGACACTTGGTCTACTGTAACTAGCATGCCAACTGCAAGGGGGCTTTTGTCGGCAGTGAGCTTGAATAATGCAATATATGTTGCGGGCGGATCCAATAGCTCCAATTACTATTCAGTCTTTGAGAAATATACACCTGGCGATAATGGAACCTCTCCGAGTCAACCGGGAGATCCAGGCACCTCTCAACCCGATAACCCGGTGGGAGATCTTGCAATCATGGTAGTTACCATGACAACTGGCTTAGAGAAAGAGTTTGACCTGAGCATGAAAGAGGTTAACGACTTTATCTCATGGTATGAGGGCAAGCAGGCTGGTTCTGGATCGGCTTCATACGCCATTAACAAGCACGATAACAATAAAGGACCATTCAGCAGCCGCAAGGACTACATGCTGTTTGATCGTATCCTTACGTTCGAAGTAAGTGAATACACTAAATAAATCAAAAAGCTCAACTGACCTTAATTGGTCGGCGGAGCTTTTTTTTGTTAAGAAGCCCTTCCTTTAACCAAGACCTCGCATAGCCTATGGAGTATAGTACCCTAAAGTAAAGGAGGCGTTACGTGTGGGGGAAATGAAAAGAGACTACGAGGGAATCACCGGAAGAGTTTGGACATCGATAGCAGCTGTATTGGCATTGTTCATTTTGCTGGTAATCATCTTGAAATTAATTCATTTATAAAGATTCTTAAGCTCCACCGGCATTTTTTCGAATTGCTGTTTAGCCCTGTGCTTTTTATCCTTTTGGTCATAATGACTAAAGCGTGCTGAATTTAATTTTTTAAGCATAGCCACATTAGTTCCTGAGGAATCTATAAGGTTCGCCGTTCGGCCCTAGGCTAATCCATGAGGGTCGCCTCTTTTTGAAATGGTTGCGTGGTGCTTTCCATTAGCTGAAAAGGCGACTCTTTTTATCCTATTTTTGGTTAATCAACAAGCCTGACTTTGCTTCAAGATCTTCTATAATTTCCATTGCAACAAAATATCCAAAAGACAATGTTAAAATATCCTCGTATCGTTTTCCGGATCCTCTTGCTCTACTTAATATGATGTTTTGACTTTCTTGTATTTTTTTTCTAAGGAATGATAGAGAAACCACGGGTGGATTGGAAGCGATCAAATCCATCATTAGAGTTGACAACTTTTTCTGAAACTCTTCAATCGGAAAGTCATTATTTTCTTTCGAATAAAGCTGCATCGTATCAGGTGGATCTTTAAATGAAGTTTGATAGTGAGTATTGAAAACACCTTCTTTAGCTATTTTGTCCGCAATTAATTTACCAAAAACGATCCCCGATGCGAATGCTTGCCCAGGGATCCTTCCTATACCAAGATCACCATTAAATTGAGCTTCTCCAGTAGCAAAAACACGATTCAAGTTTATAGCCTCAGCATTAGCATTGATTTCGATTCCTCCTGAAGAATAGTGCATCGTTGGTGTAATTTTAATTCTTTTATTTTTAACTACCTTAGGACTAAATCCATATTTTTTGAATTTTTCATTTAAAACATTTTCATCAGCATGGCTCATATCCAAGTACATGTCTTTTTTTTGTTTGATACATTCAAGTTGGAATTTTAAAATCTCATCAATCATTTCGTGGTAATCATCTCGAGCAATTGCATCACAAATATACTTATCTTTTAATAATTGAACTCCATCCTCATCTATTATTTTCCCTTGACTCAAAGATACAACCCCGCCCAATAAAATTTGCCTTCCGTTATATATAGACCAAGGATGACACATTACTGTAGACATTCCCTTTAATCTTGCACCTATTTTTTTAGCTAAGATAAGCGTTTCACCAGTTGAACCCGGCGAATTATCATTGAAACAGAATTGTCCTGCATATCCTCCCGTAGCTAATACCAAATAATTAGTAAATATTCTGATAAATTGATCTGATTGTATGTCGTAAAATATTGCGATAATTCCTTGATCGTACTTTTCCAAATGAATCAAAATTTTATTACACATCGGTTGTTCAATATGTTGTAACAAACAATTGATTAATTTCTTTCCCCCATGTGATTTAATCAAACATTCAGGCATGATACCAAAGGATGTTTTCTCATAAGGAATCCCTAATTCTTCGAAGAAATTTATAATTATGTTGGAATTCCTATATAGCGCTTCAATTACTGATCGATCTGCTCCACATTTATCAATAGTAAGATTAATAATATTATTAATTTCATTCTCTGATGGAACCCGAGTATTTGCTGCTGAAAGAAAGGAATTGCTTTGTTTGGGTGCATTCTTTTTTGTTACAATCGTGTACTTAATATTGTTTTTTGACAAATAATAAGCAGCAGTAAGCCCTGAGATCCCCGTACCGACAATCAAAATTGGAGTGTAGTATTCAACGGATATTCCAATTTGTTTCATCATTCCAACTCCCTTTTAGGATGTGAATGTTATCTTCGGCTGAATCTCGTAGTCGGTTTTCTATTTTGTTGCAACAAAACGCATCATGATAAAGTTCATAAAATTCTTGCTCCGTTGTTAATTCCCTGTAATTTATATCAAATTATATAACTATATTTCGTTTCATACTTTATATAGTTATTAAGAGCTAACAAAATCAAATACGAACAGTTTTGCAAAAGTAGAGGAAAAAAAGAACCATTATAGCAATCGCTAAGATGATTCTTATTACGATTTCCAATATCCTTGTTACCAACGAAGAATGGAATCCAAAAAATATTTTCCTAATTGTACAAGTTTATTCCTTATATTGTCAACATTATCTGAGAATATATAATTGACTCAGCTTTCGCAGCATGAATATTCAAACAAATCCTTATGTAATAACTGGCAGTATCTTAGAAAAGGCGACAGAGTTCATTGTATTCATCCGTTTGTATAACCCTTTTTTTAAATCTTCGAATTTTAGTCGAGTGTTTTTACTAATTAAGAGCTGATAGAGAAATCAGTGCAAAGAACCGCTTATATCCACCTTATCCATCCTTATAGCCTTAACCTATCACTTCTATAGATATCATATCTTAGACCAATCAAACATCCCGTGGTATATTGTTGACATTCAAGAGAGAGCCGTTAGCTTCTCTCCACTAGGTTCGAAAAACACAGGGGTGAATAATGATGAGTAAAAAGACCATGTTCGAGAAAATTTGGGATAACCATGTCATCTATCAGGAAGCTGGAAAGCCGAGTATTTTGTACATTGATCTTCACCTCGTACATGAGGTAACATCGCCGCAGGCGTTTGAGGGATTACGTCTTAGCGGACGCCAAGTGCGTCGTCCAGAGCTTACGTTTGCAACGATGGATCATAACGTGCCGACTAAGGACCGTTACAATATTACGGACCCGATTTCCAAGCAGCAGATCGATACATTAACTCAAAATTGCCGTGATTTCGGTGTCAAACTGTATGATCTGGATACGGTGGATCAAGGTGTCGTTCACGTTATGGGGCCTGAACTTGGTCTGACTCATCCGGGCAAAACGATTGTTTGTGGTGATAGCCATACTTCCACACACGGGGCATTCGGAGCGCTCGCTTTTGGTATCGGAACCAGTGAGGTAGAGCACGTAATGGCAACACAATGTCTCCAGCAAGCCAAAGCCAAAACGATGGAAGTTCGCTTTGTAGGCCGCCGCAAACCTGGTGTGACAGCAAAGGACATGATTTTGGGTGTCATCGCCAAATACGGTACAGATTTCGCTACAGGTTATGTTATTGAGTACACAGGTGAATCTATCCGCGAATTGAGCATGGAAGAGCGCATGACTGTGTGTAACATGTCCATTGAAGGCGGAGCCAGAGCAGGAATGATTGCACCGGACGAAACCACCTTCAATTACTTGCGTGGACGTCAACATGTAGCACAAGGAGCTGCTTTCGAGCAAGCGGTTGCTGAGTGGAAAGAGCTTGTCACAGATGAAGGCGCTGAGTTTGATGTCGTGCTGGAGTTTGACGTAGATGCTTTAATTCCGCAAGTAACCTGGGGCACCAGCCCGGGGATGGGTACAGATATTTCCTCAACCGTACCGATTCCGGCAGAACTGCCAACCGAAAATGAACGTAAAGCAGCTGAAAAAGCGCTTGAATATATGGATTTGAAGCCAGGTACTCCGATCACGGATATTGCAATTGATTATGTGTTTATCGGCTCCTGCACCAATGGGCGGATTGAAGATTTGCGCGCAGCCGCTGAGGTTGCCAAAGGTTACAAGGTTTCTGACAAAGTAACGGCCATCGTCGTACCAGGTTCGGGGCGTGTGAAAATTCAGGCTGAAGAAGAAGGGCTGGACGTCATTTTTAAAGAAGCAGGATTTGAGTGGCGTGAAGCGGGATGCAGTATGTGTCTTGCGATGAATCCAGACGTACTGCAACCGGGACAGCGTTGTGCTTCGACTTCTAATCGTAACTTTGAAGGTCGTCAGGGACGCGGAGGACGGACTCATCTGGTATCTCCAGCAATGGCAGCCGCTGCGGCGATTCATGGACATTTTGTTGATGTACGGGATTGGAAATTCAAGCAGGAAGAAGTAGTCCGCTAGGATACAGAGGAGGAATTACGATGGAAGCTTTCACAACATTGAAAGGAATTGTAGCACCTGTGGATCGGGTGAATGTGGATACAGATGCTATTATTCCTAAGCAGTTTTTGAAACGAATTGAACGTACGGGCTTTGGACAGTTTCTGTTCTACGAGTGGCGGTTTGATGAAGCGGGCAATATCAATCCTGAATTTGAACCGAACAAGCCTCGTTATGCAGGGGCGTCTGTGCTGATCTCTCGCGCTAACTTTGGCTGTGGCTCCTCACGTGAGCATGCGCCGTGGGCGATTATGGACTATGGGTTTCGTTGCGTAATTGCTCCGTCTTATGCGGATATCTTCTATAATAACTGTTTTAAAAACGGTATATTGCCGATCAAGCTGTCTGAAGAGCAAGTAGAGGAATTGTTTCAGCGCACGGCGCAGCATGATAACTACCAATTAAACATCGACCTGAATGATAAAACGATCACTGACGATTATGGTCTGAAAATTGAATTCGATTTGGATGAACATCGCCGCCAGTTCCTGCTGCAAGGCTTGGACGATATTGGCCTGACACTCCAGCATGAATCTGAAATTCTGGCTTATGAACAAAAACGTGCTGCGAAACAAGGCGCATAGGGTTAATTCCCAGTTCAGTTTCAATACGTAGTCATATAGCTAGCTCATTTGTTAGACAGAAAGCCCGTACTGGCATTACTTTTGCCTGCGGGCTTTTATCATGCTCAAAAAATAAATTGGAAAATAAGGGGTTGACGGTTCGACTCAGCATGGTATTGTAAATGTAAAATGGTTGAAGGACTGTGTCTGTGGGAAATACCAAAAAATACATATATAAGTTAGGGGAATGAGAATGAAGAAATATGGTTGGGTGATACTAGCGGCTATCTTGATTTGGTTGTGGCCGTCCTCCCCTCATGCGAATGCGGCTGGAGCAGATTTATTTTTAGATGGCAAAAGGGTGGAAGCGCCTGCAGATGCCAAGCCTGAAATGGTCAATGGAAAAATCATGGTACCGCTAAGGGTGGTTGGGGAGCAGCTTGGATATCAATTCAAGTGGGAACCACAATCCTATAAAATCTCAATTCAAAAAAATAGTACCGATATGTCCATGTATGTAGGCCGTACATCCGCTGATGTGAATGGAAAAACAGTTAGTCTGGATGCACCTCCTGTGCTTCGGGGCAGCTCGACCATGGTCCCATTGCGTTTTGTTGGGGAGCAAATGGGGCTAAAAGTAGATTGGAATAATAAAAGTAAATCCGTAAATCTCAGTCAAAAGGCTGTAACTCAACAAGCGAGTAAACAGTCTCAATCCCAACCATCGTCGCAAACGTCAACACAGAGTACAACAAGCACCAATAAAACGTCTTCAGCAACAGCGACGACAATAAATCCAGTTGAAGCAGACAAGCATACTGAAGCCGCATCCTCACCAGCCAAGCAGCAAAATACAGAACAGACCACAGCAAATGCGTTGCTTGTACAAAATATTAATTTTGAGGGTGAAACGTTAAAGATTTCTCTGAACAAAGATGTTACCCCTAAAGTATCCAAAATGACGGGGAATGATCGTATTGTTGTAGATTTACCCGGGGCTTCACTGGCGACTGATTTTCTTCAGCCGTTCCCGATTCGCACCGATGGCACGCGGGCGTTGACGAATAGTGACAGTGAGGATGTGCAGGAAATTAGATTTGCTCCCACAGATGGACAAAATGGGGGCGTACGCATTGTCATTGCTTTAAATCAAGCACGTGATTACGACCTTTCAACCAATGGCCTTGGCGATATCACCCTTCAATTGCGTGAGCGTAGTGTGAATCCGGTAGTGGTAACACCAACGAATGTCGAAGGACGGCGAATCGTCGTCATTGATCCCGGACATGGTGGTAAGGACCCTGGGGCAGGTAGTGTGACTGGGCGACATGAGAAGGAATTTACATTGGCGGTAGCGTTAAAGGTTGAGCAGCTTCTACAAAATGATCCTGACATTCAAGTCGTATTGACTCGCAACGGAGATACGTATCCCACGTTGGATGAACGACCACAACTGGCTAATAGTCAACAGGCAAGCGTGTTTGTATCCATTCACGGTAATAGTATGCTAGCTTCAGATAAAGGGAAAACCAATGGCTCTGAAACCTATTATGCACGCCAGGACAGTTTGGCACTGGCAAAGGCGATGCATAAATATCTTGTAGCGGCTACCGGATTTAAGGATAATGGCATCAGGGTGGCAAACCATGTGGTGACGAGAAAATCACAAATGCCCGCTGTATTGCTGGAATGTGGCTACCTTAGTAATCTATCAAATGAAGCAGCCATGTTCACAGAAGAAACACAGGAGAAGATCGCCGAAGGTATTGTCGATGGGTTGAAGGAGTATCTTGGAACAGGCACAGGAGCAACTGAATCACTTAACTAAGGATGTTTACAATAAAAGCTACTTTCCACCTTTTAATGAAAATTCATGGGGGTGAAAGTAGCTTTTTTAGTTTTTTTGGCTGTGACTTTTGACGGAAAGCGAATGATCTATATTTTTAGTCAAAATTCGACAAAAATAGTTCTTTGGCACGTATATTTCTGTTATGATGGAATATATTCGCAACTTTTGGTGTGAGATAACGTCTATAAGGTTGTCTGATATTACATAAGCGCGTATATCAGGTCGCCGCACCGGAGCATGTGGCAAAAAAATTATGAATGGAAGGGTGACGAATGAAGAAATTTGGTTTTTTGTTGTTATTATTTGTCTTCATGTGGGCGGTTCCGGGTTATGGACATGCGGCTTCGAGTGGAACACAAATCTATCTCGACGATCAACAGTTAAGTGTCCCTAGTGGTGCTAAGGCACAAGTAATTGGCGGAAGTACAATGGTCCCGCTACGCGTAATTTCTGAAAATTTGGGATATGACGTGACATGGAAGCAGCAGGCGCGAACCATAACGATTGAGAAAGACAGTACCTCGATCCGAATGATAATCGGAAGTAAGACGGCGACTGTCAATGGAAGCGACATTAGTCTGGATGCTTCGCCTCTGCTGCGTTCCAATTATGCCCTTGTACCGCTTCGTTTTATCGGCGAGCAAATGGGACTGGACGTAAAATGGGACAGCAGCTCCAAGTCCGTAAAATTATATACCCGCAGTAGCGGGTCTGGAAACGGGGAATTCACACCTCCCAAGTCCGGAAATAACAGTACAGGTACTGGTAGTGTTACTGCACCAACGAATAACGCGAACTCAGGTGTTACACAGGTGCAGGGAGTTAGTTTCAGCCAAAACCGTTTAACCATCACAACAGCCAGTGCCGTCAAGCCGAAAGCGTTTACGATGGCAGGCCCTGATCGGGTAGTGGTGGATTTGCCAGCGACTGCGTTTGCTGACAATTTCGGAGAGCAGCAAAAGCTGGATAGCAACTTAAATGGTTCGCTGGACATTGAGAATGAAGCGGATGTGTCCGGTATCCGTTATGCTTTATTTCAAAAGGAACCTTCAACGGTGCGCGTTGTTATTGATTTAAAACATGCCATGAATTATACCGCATATAATGATGGTTCGAATCGTGTTATCGTCGATCTGGCTTCCAAAGATTCAGTGAATACCACGCCAGACGCAGCATTACCAGATGGCTCACAGCCGGATGACACGCAGACATCACCAACTAACAGCAATGGTAAAAAGGTCGTTGTTATTGATGCTGGTCATGGAGCAAAAGATTCCGGAGCAGTTGGTGTTTCAAGAAAAAATTATGAAAAGACCTTCAACTTAGCTATGGCTCTGAAAGTAGAAAGCATATTAAAGCAGAACCCCAAGCTTGAGGTTGTGCTGACACGCAGTGATGATACATTCTTGGAGCTTAAACAGCGCGTAAAAGTAGCTGAAAACCTTAATGCTAACGTGTTCGTGTCCATTCATGCTAACAGCAGCGGTAGCTCAGCTTCCAACGGTACAGAGACGTATTACCAGCGTAGTGCAAGCAAAGCGTTCGCTAACGTTATGCATAAGTACTTTGCTCCTGCGACGGGTCTGACAGACCGAGGCATTCGTTATGGCAATTTCCATGTAATTCGGGAAACGACTATGCCAGCCGTATTGCTTGAAGTAGGATATCTGAGTAATGCAAAAGAGGAAGCCACACTGTTTGATGAAGATTTTCAAAACCGGGTAGCTCAAGGGATTGCAGATGGAATCACAGAGTATCTCGACTTAAAATAAATCTTCAACAAATCGCTTGTCAACGTCAAGCAAGGAGGGGGACATATGAACAAGAAAATCGTAATTGCAGGTCTGCTGGCACTGTTTGCCATTGCAGGTGCAGGGTGTGCCTCTAAGCAAACAACGGCTCCTGCGACTCCATCTCAGGAAACACAAACTTCGAATGCACAAAATAGTACACCTGAACAGACGACCCCTGAACCATCGGCTCAATCTGCTGAAAATAATGGGGCGAGTCAAACACCTGCATCTCCGTCAACAGAGCCTACAAAAACCAAGACGGACACGGAAAATTCAGGAGATCGACAAACACAGCAGATTACGGTGTACTATACGGATACACAAGAGAACGGCTTGAAAGAACAGAAAAAGGAAATTACCTATCCAAGCGAGCTGGAAAAATTGCAAAAAGCGTTTGAAGCTCTGCAAAAGAGTGGGGATTCTGCTCTTATCCCGTTGTGGTCCGAGAAAATTTCCGTGCATAAGATCAAATTGGATAACGGTGCATTGACTTTTGATATTTCCCTGCCGGACGAGGCTCGATTGGGAGCTGGCGGCGAGGAATTGGCTATCGATGCCTTGAAGAAAACAATGTTCCAATTCAAGGAAGTTAAAACGCTGGATTTGCTCGTAGATGGTCAATCTTTAGAGTCCTTAATGGGACATGTAGATTTGGATCATCCCATGAGCCGCTAACCGATCAGACGGTATGAAAATTTCTTGGGGATTTACACACTTTTCACGTGCAATCTGTGACAGATAATGATAATATAGGAGTGTATTTCTCGCCTATGCAGGCGGTCATGCACAAATAGTATTCGTTTCTTTCCGGATGATTATTTAGAGTGACCGTCTTGATGCGGGCTATACCGTATCAAGACGTTTTTTTTGGTAGGAGGTAGGATTTCCGTGAATGCAGCAACCGCACGTCATATATTGGACACCATCGGTACGATGTTTCCGGATGCCCATTGTGAGTTGAACCATGACAATGCTTTTGAATTAACGATCGCCGTGTTATTGTCTGCTCAATGCTCCGATCAGATGGTCAATAAAGTAACGGCAGACCTGTTTCAAAAATATAAGTCACCTGAGGATTATTTGGCTGTTCCTCTTGAGGAACTGGAGCAGGATATTCGCAGAATTGGCTTGTACCGAAACAAGGCCAAGCATATTCATAACCTCTGTCGTATTTTAATAGACCAGTACGGGGGAGAGATACCTTCGGAGCACGATCAACTGGTTAAGCTACCCGGTGTTGGCCGTAAGACGGCTAACGTGGTAGTATCTACTGCTTTCAATGTACCAGCTATTGCGGTAGATACGCATGTAGAGCGTATTTCCAAACGGCTCGGTTTTGCAGGGTGGGATGATTCAGTGCTTGAGGTGGAAAAAAAGCTGATGAAGAGGGTACCTAGGGATGAATGGTCTTTGACCCACCACAGGCTTATTTTTTTCGGACGCTACCATTGTAAAGCTCAAAATCCTCAATGTCAGGTATGTCCGTTACTTGATGTGTGCAGGGAAGGCAAGAAACGTATGAAAACGTCTCTTATCAGAAAAGATAAGGAACGTAGAGCTTAAAGACCCACAGAGTAACAGAGGGTTTAACCATTTATGTGTAGAAAAGGATGAAGAGTATGAAGTGCATTTCGGTATATACAGACAATTTTGAAGCGTTCTCTGATATTTTTGAGCAAATTGTAACAACAGAATTTGCTGAAAACGAAGAGCGCGAGCTTGAGGGAATCACAGTTAGTCATTCCGGTGATGTACCTGAACATTATCTGGAGCGTATGTCACAAAAGCCAGAAGTGGTCGTAATGAAGGACAAATCCCGTGGGATTACGATTTTACAGCATGGTCAAGTATTTGAAATTTTGCTGCCAGTGCTTGAGACTGCAGCCAATTAAGTTCAATTCGCGGACGACATGCGTTGCATGTTCCGGTGTAGGCGGCTCGGCTGGTTTAACCAGCCCGAAGGCGCATATATACACGAACCTTGCAGACCATCCTGATATGGATAGAGCCTCGTTCCAATGAAGTGTGCATACATTTTGACCCTGAATTATGGTGTCGCGTTCCCCATGTTCTAAAAGGTGAATGTATGTGATGAGCAGGCTCACCCGTTGTATACATATCTTGCTTCGTCGGTGCTCTTTGAGGGCTTTGATGAATTGCATTCGGTTGCCTAAATATTTATTTTTAATGATCCGTTTTGAACAGAATAAAATGAACTTATTATTATCATGTACGAAAACAGCGTTCCCTAAAGCCAGGTACTGGCGGGGAGCGCTGTTTAGTTTTTTTGATGTGATGATTCTCACAACGGCTTAGGAATGCTACAATATAGCTATTTGGTGCAGACAAGTGATAAGGAGTGGAACCGTAGCTTATGATGCAAACGATTACAGGAGATGCGGGAAAGTGGTTGGATACGATAGAACAGATACAGAATACATTGCGTAAAGCCGGGGATGAAGCGGGAGCAAAGGCGATAGGTGATCTGCTGGAAAAAGCATATGCGCAGGAGCTGACCATTGCCTTTTGTGGACATTTTTCAGCGGGTAAATCGAGCTTGATTAACAGCCTGTGTGGTAAAACTGTACTGCCGTCTGGACCGGTGCCTACGAGCGCTAATGTAGTGTCCATCCGTTATGGACGTCCTAGAGCGCTCATTCATCCAGCCAAATCAGCGGAAAACCCAGAGCCGGAAAGCATGGAAGCCTCCCTGTCCGAGCTTGCTGAGTATTGTAAAAATGGTGGAGCCTATGAATCGGTTCAAGTGTGGGAGGATGTTCCGATATTATCTAGCGGAGGAGTGCTGCTGGATACACCAGGCGTAGATTCCACAGACCACGGACATGCGCTGGCGACACATTCTGCTTTACATTGGGCAGATATTGTTTTTTATGTGATGGATTACAATCATGTCCAATCTGAAAATAATTTGTCCTTTGCCAAAAGTTTGTCGGATTGGGGCAAGCCGTTATATTTGATCATCAATCAAATCGATAAACACCGGGAGCGAGAGCTTTCATTTACACGTTATCGTAATGAGGTAGAGACCAGCTTCCATGCCTGGCAGGTTCATTATACGGATATCCTTTTTACTTCCTTGAAGGAACAGAATCATCCATGGAACCAGTGGAAACAGTTGACGCACCTGATTCCGAAATTGCTGGAGCGAAAAACAGAGCTTTTGGCATACAGTTTAGTGTCCTCTATGCATCATTTGGTAGAGCAACATGTGGAGACTGTGCAGGCAGCTGAAGAAGAGGAACTGAACACACTGTTAAAAGATGCAGGTGGAGAAGAAGCCATTTTGCGCCTGGATTTAGAGCAGAAAACCTTGCAGCAAGAAGATGAACACTGGAAGATGCTTCCGGAGCAGGAGCGTAAACGACTGCGTCAAGAGCTGGATCATTTACTGGAACACGCACATTTGACGCCAGCGGAGCTACGTGAAGCCGCAGGCGAATACTTAGAGAGCCGCAAGGCGGGCTTCAAAACAGGGCTATGGTTTTCAGGAGGAAAGACTGAACGAGAAAAGGAAAGCCGTTTGGAACGGCTGACAGGAATGCTGACTGATCAGGTGGAGGGACAATTGCTTCCTCATATACGTGAGCTACTGAGGTCTTGGGGTGACAGTCAGGGTTTGTGGTCCGCTGCGATGGAGCAGGAGCTGGATGATATCCGCCCTGTGACGGACCGGCAACTGGTGGAGCAGACGGTGAAGGAAAATGCGTTGTCTCCCGAGTATACGTTGAACTATTGCAAGGATCTACGCGCTGCTGTGACCGCCGATTGTCGCCGTAAGGCGCTAATGCTGGTAGACCAGCTGCTGGCCCAGCTTGCAGTGCGAGCCGAAACCCGCCGCGCGGCTCTCGCGGATGCACGCACTGCGCTGCTGGCGCAGGCGGACGCGGCGAGCCGCTACAGCACCCGCGTGCAGGCCTCGGCTTCGCACGCCAGCCTGCTGCGCAGCTTGCTGCCGCAGGCTTCCGCGCCAGGCGGCTTGCCCCGTGCGGACGCGCCTGCACCGGCGTCCGATACCGCCGCTACTGCCCCGCCAGCTGCGGCACCAACGGGCATTGCGCGTCCTGGCATCGCTGGCCCGCGCAACGCATCGGCGCAGCCGCTAGCAGGAACGGCGGCAGCACAGCCTGCCGCCGGAGGCCGCCGCACGCGGCTGGATGCAGCAGCGGCCCGATTGAAGGCCGCCGCTGCCCTGGTAAGCCCGTACCCTGCCATGCAAGCGGCGGTACGGGATTTACATGCCCGCGCCGCTGCGCTGGAGGGCGGGCAGTTTACATTGGCGCTGTTCGGAGCGTTCAGCGCTGGGAAATCCAGCTTCGCCAACGCTTTGCTGGGTGAAGCTGTGTTGCCCGTATCGCCGCATCCGACGACAGCGGCGATTAACCGCATAATGGCGCCTGCAAGTGCTGAGCGCCATGCCACGGCTGACGTCCATATGAAATCAGTGGACGCGCTGCGGGAAGATCTTAAATACTCATTTCGCTTATTAGGTTTGGGGGAACCAGCGGCAGCGGGCTGGCAAGAAGCCGTTCATGCTTTATCTCCGGAAGGCATCCATCCTGCGGGTAGGCCTCATTATAGTTTTTTGAAGGCTGCCGCAGCCGGATGGGAAGAAGCTGAAAGCTTGCTGGGAGAACAGATTCAGGTGGATTTAGAGCAGTATCGGGATTTTGTTGCGTCTGAGCACAAATCATGCTTTGTGGAGCATATCGACCTTTATTATGATTGCGCCCTGACCCGTCAGGGCATCGTACTAGTGGATACGCCAGGAGCGGATTCTGTGAATGCACGACACACAGGCGTGACTTTCAACTATATGAAGCATGCGGACGCTCTTGTATTTGTCACCTATTATAACCATGCGTTTACGCAAGGTGATCGCCAGTTCCTGAACCAACTAGGTCGAGTTAAAGAGACCTTGGCGCTGGATCAGACGTTTTTTATAGTTAATGCATCAGATCTGGCTTCTTCTGAAGAAGAACTGCATTCTGTTACCCAGCATGTACAGGAACAACTACAGGCGAATGGAATCCGAAAACCACGTATTTATCCGCTTTCCAGTATGCTGGCGTTGGAAGCTGCCGAACAGGGAGAGGCGTCGCTGCGTTCAGCTTCACGTTTTGATGCATTTGAAGATGATTTTTCAGCATTCGCAGCCGAAGAGCTGGCAGGTTTGTCCATTGCTTCTGCTATGCAGGAACTGGGCCGGCTGCGGAACCGCATAGAGCAACATGCAACCGATGCCCGGTATAGTGTGGAAGAACGTGAGATCCGATTAGAGCGATTAACTCGCATCCGTGGGGAATTGGAGCATACGCTCCTAGGCCTGACTGACAGCAACGGTGCATCTGTGTTATCGGGCGAAACCGATGAATTGCTGTATCATGTACGTCAAAGGCTATCCTATCGGACTGGAGAATTTATGGCAGAGGCTTTTCATCCATCTGTTCTGCGTGAAGGAGTAGGTGATCTTCGTTCGGCTTTTGCATCTTGTGGTCGTGAGCTGATGCGTTTAATCGAACTGGAGCTGTCTCAGGAATTACTGGCAACCACACTCCGGTTGGAAAAAACGGGCCAAATTTTGGTGCACAAGGCTATACAACAGTGCGTAGAACACATGAATCACCAGTTGCAAGGACTAGATTGCACGATTCCTGAATCCAGAAACTGGGCTGTTCCCGAGCTGAATGAAATTTCTCTGCAGGAGTCTATTCATTGGAAGGATTATTGGAATAGCTTTAAAAATCCAAAGCTATTTTTTGAAGGAACTGGGCGTGCGAATCTACAAACCAAACTGGAGCCGATATTACGCGAGCGAATCGGGGAAGCTGTGGATCAGCAACGAGAACGAATGTCTTCTTTTTACGTTAGGCTGATGCAGGAGGAACAAATGTGGCAGAAAGCTCAGCTTCGAGAGCAAATGCTGGAGACGACTCGTGGCATGGAGCATGCCCTTATGGGCGGTGAGCAGCCACAGGTTTGGGAAGAGCTTGCTGGCAAGATTGCGGCTTTGGAGTAAAGATAAATAAGTACACCATTTATTAAAGTTCAGGACACCGGGTTGTGGGACAACCCGGTGTTTTATGCATGCTCCAAAAAGAAAGCAATACTGAGTAAATAGCCATATTCAATAATAAGAAAGCGATTTAATTTGTCTAATCACCCACCAATTGATAACCTGCCTGAATACGGCTTGTTATCCTCTTTGCCGCCTTGGAACGCGAATGGTAAACTTCACTAAGCCATATAACAACGTCGTGCAACTAATGGAGGGACATTGACATGGAAGTGCTCAGGCAACTGCAAGTTTTTTTTCGCGAGAGGAGACACTATCTGTTTCTTTCTATTTTATGCCTTGCGATAGCGACGGCCCTGGGACTGGTGTATCCGAACCTGCTCCAAAGGCTAATTGATAACGCTATCATTCCCGGTGACTTCGGGAAAGTCCCGGCGCTGGCTCTGACTGTGCTGGGAGTAGTCATCATCAAAGGGTTCATGCAATTTTTACATGGTTTTTTTGGTGGAAGGCTAGGTAACTACTTGGCGTACCGACTCCGCAATGCTTGTTACGAAAAGCTGCAATTTCTGTCTTTCAGATATTATGACACTGCCAAAACGGGGGATCTCATGTCCCGACTGACTGGTGATTTGGAGGCAATTCGTAACTTTATTGGGTTTGGTTTTGCCCAACTCCTCAATGTGCTACTGATGGTCGTATTCGGCTCTATGATGATGCTGTATATTAACTGGCAGCTCACCCTCATTACGATGATCAGCATGCCATTGCTGCTCTTCGTCACATTCAAGTTTGAATCCCGGATTCATCCCACCTTTCAGGAAATGCGGATTGCCCTTAGCGCCTTGACGACAGCGGTCCAAGAAAATATAACAGGTGTGCGAACCGTCAAATCTTTTGCCCGCGAATCATATGAAGTTGAGAAATTTTCAGTACGTAATGAGCAATACAAAAGTAATCAAATTCAGGCTGCTTCCTTATGGAGTCGGTTTTTCCCTGCTATGGAACTGATTGCTTCTGTCAGTGTGGTCCTTCTGTTGGGCATGGGCGGGTATCTGGTCATTCAGAAGTCAATGACCTTGGGGCAGCTCGTCGCTTTCTTTAGCTTAATTTGGTATATTATCGGCCCCATCTGGAGCATTGGCTTTCATATCAATAACTATACGCAGTCCAAAGCTTCTGGTGAAAGGGTTTTGGAACTGCTAAATCAGTCCATAGATGTAACCGATGAAGCTGGAGCACTTACACTCGATGTCGATCAGGTGGCAGGACATGTTACGTTTGAGCATGTTACCTTTGCTTACGGAAATAAGCTCCCTGCTGTTGTTGACATCAATTTAGACGCACCACCGGGATCAGTCATTGGAATTTTAGGAGGAACGGGGTCAGGGAAGTCTACCATTATTCAATTACTCATGCGCGCTTATAATGTGAATTCAGGAAGTATCAAGTTGGATGGCAAGGATATACGTCACTTGAAGATTCGCGATTTGCGTGCTCAAATTTCTTCCGTGTTTCAGGAGACGTTTTTGTTTTCGTCCTCTATACGCAACAATATTTCATATGGTTTAAGTCATGTCAGTATGGATGACATCATACGCGTTTCCAAACTGGCTCAGGCGCATGAATTCATAACTGAACTACCGCTGGGATATGACACTGTCGTCGGAGAACGTGGATTGGGACTGTCTGGAGGACAGAAACAACGAATCGCCATCGCGCGCGCACTACTCAAAAATCCGAAAATACTGGTACTGGATGATGCTACCAGTGCGGTTGATATGGAGACAGAGCATGTAATACAGACCGGTTTTCAAGAGGTTATGCGTGGTCGAACAACATTTATAATCGCTCATCGAATCTCTTCGCTTCGTCATGCCAATGAAATTGTGGTGCTTGAGGAAGGACGAATCGTCCAGCGTGGAACACATGAACAGCTCATTGCTACTCCAGGTCCATATCAGGATGTGTATCATATTCAATACGCCGATTACATAGCTCAGGCTCCAGACGGTGTATCCGAAGGGCAGGTGAGACCATGAATATACCCGCAGAAAAAGTCAAACCGTTAAAAAAGCCAACGAATGAACGCTTTGTCTATCAAGATGATGATGTCATTGACAAACCGTTTAACTGGTCAGAATTCAAACGTTTGCTGGCATACATGAAGCCTTATGCCCGTCAGATTCTGCCGATCCTTCTGGTCATGATGATTCTCGGCACTATTACCAAGCTGACCGTTCCTTATTTGATCAGTCTAGCCATTGATAGAGCAATTGCTCCCGCATGGCCTGCACTGCCCAGCGTAAAGTTGCTGCTGCTCATCACGGGTGCCGTGCTCTTGTTATATTTGATTCAATGGGCAGCCAGCACGTACCGTATTAAATTCACCAATATTATCGGTCAACGGGTTATTTACGATTTGCGTGAAGATTTGTTCAAGCATATTCAAAAGCTATCTTTTAACTTTTTTGATAAGAGACCGGCAGGTTCTGTATTAGTGCGCGTGACGAATGACATTAACTCGTTACAGGATCTATTTACGAACGGTGCAGTGAATGTCCTGATTGACTGCGTACAGCTTATCGGAATTATTGTCATTTTGCTGCTTATTAACTGGAAGCTCGGTTTAGCGGTAATTGTGACCGTTCCAATCATGTTTTTGATCTCGACCAAGCTGCGCGTTCGCATCCGTCGCGCTTGGCAAGAAGTGCGTATGAAGAACTCGCGTATCAACTCTCATTTGAATGAGTCTATTCAGGGAATTCGTGTTACACAAGCGTATACGCAGGAGCAGGAAAACATGGCTTATTTCGACGACATGAATAGCTCTAGCAAAAAATCGTGGGATAAGGCTTCTGCCATGAATCAGGTTTTTGGCCCACTTATTGATATTACCGGAGGATTTGGTACGCTTGTGCTGTTTTGGTTTGGAGCGCATTTAATTCAGACAGATCAGCTTACGGTGGGATTACTGGTCGCGTTTGCTAACTATGTAGGGAACTTTTGGGAGCCGATTAATCGGCTGGGCCAAATGTATAATCAGCTACTGGTTGCGATGGCTTCGTCAGAACGAATTTTTGAGTTTATGGATGAACAGCCGAACATTGCGAACAAACCGGGAGCAAAAGATTTACCGCCCATACGGGGCGATATCCAATTTGAAAAGGTCATTTTTGAATATGAAAAGGGACGTCAGGCGCTTAAAGGTATCAATCTTTCTGTTGAAGCGGGTCAATCTATAGCGCTTGTGGGTCATACCGGATCAGGAAAAAGTACAATCATTAATCTGCTTAGCCGTTTTTATGACATAACGTCAGGACGGCTTACGATTGACGGTCAAGATGTGCGTGATGTCACGGTAGAGAGCTTGCGTAGGCAGATTAGCATCGTACTTCAGGATACATTTATTTTTTCGGGGACGATTCGCGATAATATTCGATTTGGCCGTTTGGATGCAACGGATGAGGAAATTGAAGCGGCTGCGAAGGCGGTCAATGCTCATGAATTCATTGTTCACTTGCCAGCTGGCTATGAAACAGAGGTAGAGGAGCGGGGGGGAATGTTGTCCATGGGCCAGCGACAGCTCTTATCCTTTGCCCGTGCCTTGCTGGCAAATCCAAGAATTCTTATCCTAGATGAGGCCACAGCCAGTATTGATACGGAAACGGAGTTGAAAATTCAGGAGGCTCTTCAGGTTTTACTGGAAGGTAGAACTTCGTTTATGGTCGCTCACCGTTTGTCCACCATCCGGAATGCTGATCATATTGTTGTACTGGATCATGGGGAAATCCAAGAAAGTGGTAATCATGAACAATTGATGAAAAAACATGGAATATATCGGGGGCTGGTGGAAGCACAGTTCAGATTTTTGTAAAAAAAAGATCAAAAAATCGCGTTTTTTGTAAATTTAAATGCCGAGCACTATTGCATTCTTGGAGCTAAACCCTGAAAATAAAGATGAAAAGAGATCAGAGCAATATCGTCAGAGGGGGAAGAGTTCAAGATGTGGGGTGCTCCTTTTTCTGCCAAGGCTAAGAAAATGCTGCTGCTGGGTAGCGGTGAATTGGGAAAAGAAGTCATTATTGAAGCTCAGCGGCTTGGCGTGGAATGTATTGCTGTAGATCGCTATGAACTGGCTCCAGCAATGCAGGTGGCCCATCGCTCTCACTGTCTGGATATGCAGGATGCTGAGGCGTTGAAGGCACTAATTCGTAAGGAAAAGCCCGACATAATTGTACCTGAAATCGAAGCTATTGCTACGGGTGCTTTGGAAGAATTAGAGCAAGAAGGATTTCACGTAGTACCAACGGCCCGTGCCGCCCGTCTTACGATGGACCGGGAAGGAATCCGCAGGCTAGCTGCCGAGAAATTACAGCTTCCGACTGCTGCCTATCGGTTTGCAGATAACTTTGAGCAATTGCGGTCGGCGGTTCATGAGCTGGGCACGCCATGTGTGGTCAAGCCTTTGATGAGTTCGTCGGGTAAAGGGCAGTCTGTATGCCGGGCACTCGAAGATGCAGAATCCTGCTGGAATACGGCGCTGGAAGGCGCGCGTGCCAAAACAACACGTGTCATTGTTGAAGCTTTTGTCCCGTTTGAGAGCGAAATTACCTTATTGACCGTCAGATCGGTTTCGGGTACGACTTTTTGCCCACCGATTGGCCACATTCAGAAAGATGGGGATTATGTCGAATCCTGGCAGCCTCATGGCATGACGGACAAGCAGCTTTCGGAGGCGGAGAACATTGCCCGTACGATTACGGATGAACTGGGTGGTTACGGATTGTTTGGCGTAGAGCTGTTTTTAACAGCTGATGGCGTCATATTCAGTGAAGTATCCCCTCGTCCGCATGATACAGGAATGGTGACCATGATCACGCAGGATTTGTCGGAATTTGCGCTTCATGTGCGGGCCATTCTCGGATTCCCGGTGCCATCCGTCACGCTGCTTACACCAGGAGCTTCAGCTACTTTGAAGGCAGAAGTGGCTACGCGGGATTTTGTAATAAGCGGTCTGCATGATGCATTATTGCTACCCCGGACACAGGTGCGAGTGTTCGGGAAGCCTGAAACCAAGCCGGGACGCCGGATGGCTGTAGCGCTTAGCGCTGCAGAAGATGTGGAAACAGCACGGAAGACGGCCAAAGAAGCTGCTAATATGCTGAAAGTGGAGGTAAATCATGTCTAACAATGTGATGATTCCAGTACTGACAATTCGTTCCGTAGAGCTTGGCGATTGCGAAGCCGTAACTGGACTACTAAGAGAAGTCGGATACCCGATGACTTGTGGTGTAATGAAAGAAGTTATGGGAACAACGCGGGAGGACAGTCAAGCGAATATGATGGTTGCAGAAATGGATGGTCGTGTTGTCGGAGTAATCGGCATGCATACGGCTCAAAGCTTGGCTTATCCTGATCCTGCCGTACAAATCACCATGCTGGTCGTGAGCGGGGAGTATCGCGGCGAGGGCATTGGCAAGCGCCTGGTGGCTTGTGGTGAGGAGTGGGGACGTGCGCAAGGATGCTATCATTTATTCATTACCGGAGCGAATAACCGCATCAAACAAGTAGAGGCCCGAGCTTTCTACAACCGAATCGGCTTTGAAAAGCAAGGCTACCGTTTCAGCAAAAAGCTTAGATAATCAGCCTATAACAAGACAATCTAATACTTAAAGCCTCACTACTTTTAACTTAGTTCCGCATGGGTCAATTCCGAGCGGGGCTTTTTTTTTCCAACTTTTATACCATTGATCCTGCTATAAAACATGATATACTGCTAGAGTAAAGATTACAAAGTTGTAACCGGACGCGTTCACACCAAGGCATTTATGCAACAAGGAGATGACGAAATGAAGAATATGTTGAAAAAAACACTGGTGATGGGAAGTCTAAGCGCCATTTTATCCGCAGGATTCATCGTTCCGGCATCAGCTTCACCAGCTGACGATTTGACTGCCCAACTGCAACAATGGTTTCAAAATAACGGATATACCGTCAATATGTCCAACGGGACGACTACGATAACAAAGACCGTAATTAAGGATGTTTCTGAAAAGGACAAGGCTAAAAACAAAACAGCAAATCCTTCATCCGGCAAACAAACAACAACCAAACAGGGTAGCCAAAAGGCTTCGCAGTCTAATAACAAGCAACAGACCCAAAAACAAAACACAAACTCAGGTGCGGGTCAGTCTGCAGGATCGGATGCACAACTTAGCAAGTCCCAATTTGCAGCTGAGGTTGTAAAGCTTGTAAATAACGAGCGCAGCCAAAAAGGTCTGAAGCCCCTCGCATCGAATGCGAAGCTTACAGAAGTTGCCTTAGTCAAGGCGAAGGATATGAGTACGAACAATTACTTTTCCCATACATCTCCGACCTATGGTTCACCATTTGATATGATGAAAAAATTCGGTGTAACTTATACGTATGCGGGTGAGAATATTGCTATGGGACAACAAACGCCACAAGAAGTGATGAAAGCTTGGATGAACAGCCAAGGACATCGTGAGAATATTTTGAAGGCAGAATTTACACAAATCGGTGTGGCTTACTACAATGGATATTGGGTACAAGAGTTCACACGTAACTAAGATGTATTAAATACGTTCCCAACATTATGTCGCTGCTAAGAAAAGATAGTGATGTGACGTTAATCTGGAGACCCGCTGACACGTTCAGCGGGTCTTTTGGTGTCTCTTATTCCTCCAGTGGGTAACCATTGCTTTATACCAGAAAAGACATAAGGGACGTATTTATAGTATGATAGCAGCAAGTTGAATGGATAGCAGACTACTTATGGAAAGCCAGGTGAACGAATGGGCTACGAAATCGTGCATGAAGGTGCCTTTGCTATGCTCAAGGTGCAGTTGAACCCCGGAGAAATGATTAAAGCGGAAATGGGAGCGATGGTTTCCATGTCTTCCAGTGTAGATATAAAGGGGACGGTAGACGGTGGACTGTTACGTGGTTTAGGCAGAATGCTGAGCGGAGAAAAATTCTTTTTTCAAGAACTGAAGGCAGCCCGGGGACCGGCTGAAGTGTTGTTAGCCCCTGCCAGTATAGGTGATGTACAAGCGGTGGAACTGGATGGCACGTATAGGCTGTTGGTCCAAAAGGACGGTTTTTTGGCTTGTACGGAAGGCATTGAGGTCAGCACCAAAATGCAAAACCTGATGAAAGGTTTATTCTCCGGTGAAGGTTTTTTTATCGTAGAAATCAGTGGTCGAGGTACGGTATTCCTGTCCTCTTATGGAGCCATTCATCCCATTTATATCGCGCCAGGAGAGGAGCGTATTATTGATAATGCTCATCTGGTGGCATGGCCGGATTATATGGATTATAAAATTGAAAAAGCATCAAAAGGCTGGCTGTCCAGCGTAACGAGTGGAGAAGCGCTTGTATGCCGCTTTCGCGGTGAAGGGACGGTACTGATTCAAAGTCGAAATCCGGGCAGTTTTGGACAATGGATCAAAAGTTTCATCCCAGATAGCAAATAGTTTGGTTCATCTGATTAGAGTTGAGAGGATAAACTATTCGCACAAGAAAGTAAAATATAAGGGTGGCCATTTGCCATCCTTTTTTTGCATGTTCATGGGAAATTATATGTGACTCTAAGCATTTATTGCGCTTTTATTCAGAACGGTTTATTTGCAAAATGATATGAGAAGCTTTATGTTTATTTCACTAAGCTATCAGGAGGGAACACGAGTGAATTCATCAAAATGGATTTGGCGGTCTGTCGGTTCCGTTTCCATTGCCGCCACATTGCTATTATTGTACGGATTTATTACAGCAGTACAAAGTATCACGGCTCCAGAGCCAATGGTTAGCACTCAACCTGTACATTCCGGTTCATCGCAGGCACAAACTGCGCCATCAGCTACTACTCAGACGGGAGAGTTTCGGGTAGCTGCCATTGGAGATTCGCTAGCCAAAGGCACAGGGGATGACTCCGGAAGTGGCTTTGTGCGTCGGTCGGTGAGCTTGTTAAATAATCAGGAAGGCCATAAGGCACAGCTCATAAATAATATGGGGATTAATGGACTGACGACTCAAGGACTATTGACCAAGCTGGATGAGCCTGGTGTTTCTTATGTGTTGAAAAAGGCTAACGTCATTATTGTCTCGATTGGCGGAAATGATTTATTTCAGGGGGCTCAGGCTGCCCAAACGGGCAAAGAGCCACCTACACTCAGTGGTTTGCGTAAAGCTGTGCCTGATTCCGCCAAACGTCTGCAAAAAGTGCTGACAAAGGTAGGGAAAATCAATCCGAATGCTAAAATTATCTATGTCGGATTATATAATCCATTCAGTGATCTGCAGGAAATGAAAATTCCCGGTAATCTTGTGGTCACAGAATGGAATCTGGCTGCCATGGCAATTACCAACCAAAACAGCAATATGACTCTGGTTCCAACTTTCGATTTATTCCAGCAAAATTTGCCCGTCTATTTATCATCTGATCATTTTCATCCAAACGGACAGGGCTATCAGGCAATCGCTGAACGTATCGCGCAAGGGTTTGCAGTTGCAACCACGAAGGATGCCGATAATGTGGATAATGAACAACAGTCTACAAGTAGCCAACCCGCTGAAGTGAAAAAGGGAGGGAACAAGTAATGAGCATCCAATCTGCTGACAAGACCGGGGCTGGAATAACCCAAAATCCGACATCAAGGGATGCAGCAGTGTCCAGTTTCCATTCCGCCAATCTGGTTGGCAGCGCAGGCAGAGACAGAAGCAATAACGAAACAGTTCTCTCTGTTCAGCACGTTAAGAAACGTATCAAACGCAAAATGATCATTCATGATGTAACATTCGACGTTCGTGCAGGTGAAATTTTCGGATTTCTCGGTCCTAATGGGGCTGGAAAAACGACGACTATTCGTATGCTAGTGGATTTAATTAAGCCTACAGAAGGGACGATTACCGTCTGTGGACATAATGTAAATCGTGACCCTGAGCAAGCTTTACGGCATATTGGTTCTATTGTGGAAAATCCAGAGGTGTACAGCTATCTGACAGGGTGGGAGAATTTAGAGCATTTTGCCCGTATGCAGTCTGGTGTAGACGAGCAGCGTATCCGCGAAGTCGTTGAGCTGGTTCGGCTCGATCGCCGTATCCATGATAAAGTAAGTACGTATTCTCTCGGAATGCGCCAGCGTCTTGGTATTGCCCAAGCCTTGCTTGGTAGACCGAAATTACTCATTTTGGATGAACCGACGAACGGGTTAGACCCCAAGGGGATCAAGGAAATGAGAGCTTTTATCCGTTTGCTAGCGGCAGAAGGCATGGCTGTATTTGTTTCCAGCCATTTGCTCAGCGAAATCCAGCTGCTATGTGATCGGGTGGCAATTATAAGTCGGGGAAAGGTGCTAGCTGTAGGTGGTGTGCGAGAACTGGTTGAAACGCACTCACACATGGCCGTATGGCAACTGGAGCCTCGTGATCAGGGTCTTGCCTTATTGCAAAATTCTCCGCATGTGCAAATAATTACGAACGCCGATGAATTAATTGATGACAGCATTGTGGCAGGCAGCGGAGCCAATGCAATTTTTACAGAAATGGATGAAGAGCATATTGCGGAGCTGGTGACACAAATGACGGCTTCCGGTATTTCCGTTAAAGGTGTAACCAAAATCAACCCTACACTGGAGCAGCTATTCCTGAAAATGACGGAAGGTGAGATACTTGAATAACATTTTACCGCTCGTACAAAATGAAACACTCAAAATTATCAAGAAGAAACGATTTTATGTCATTTTGCTTGTTTTACTTGTGCTTGTGCCGATTTTTACGTACGCTCAGATGAAAGTGGCAGAAAACAATCGCGAAAAATTCGGCAATGATTGGCGGCTCGAACTGCGTCAGGCGATTACCGATAATCAAAACTCGCTGGGAAGTGACCGGGTTCCCGAAGAATGGAAGACCTACCGTCGGGTCTTTGTGCAGCAGATGCAATATTATTTGGAAAATGATGTGAATCCTAATGAGCCGAGTGGTGTCACCTTTACCAGAGAGTTTATGGATAATTCCATAAATCTGTTCGTTCCGCTGTTGATTATGGCCATTGCTTCCGATCTGGTTTCAGGAGAACGGACAACAGGCACGATAAAAATGTTGCTGACCCGCCCCGTCAGGCGGTGGAAAATACTGCTGAGCAAGCTGCTGACATTGTATATGTTCGTCTCGCTCATTATTTTGGCTGTATTTGTGATTAGTTATCTCATATCAGGCTTGTTTTTTGGTTTTCGCGGTTTTAATGTTCCGGTATTTACCGGATTTCAAATTGTTGGATCGACGGTGGATTTGTCTGCTGTACACGCGATTCCACAATGGCATTATCTGATGCTGCAAGCCGGATTGATCTGGTTTGTCAGTCTTGTGGTAGCTTCGTTAGCCTTTATGGTATCTGTCCTGGTAAGAAGTACGGCGGCAAGTATCGTGGTCATGATGGCTACACTTATTTCGGGCACTATTTTGACAAACATGGCTTCATCTTGGCAGAGTGCTAAATATTTATTTATGGTTAACCTCGAATTAACCGATTATTTATCTGGAAGCCCCGCCCCGATTGAGGGAATGACCTTACCCTTTTCTTTAGCTGTACTGGGCATTTGGGGGGCTGCGGCATTGATTGTTTCATTCGCCGTCTTTACGAAACGGGATATATTGAATTAAAATGGACAAGGTAAAAGAAAACATCTGTTTGCATTTTTGGTGAAAATCATCAAGAATAAGGCAAAACACGGTTACGATTAGACAAAGGGGGAGCATGAATGGTCGACAAAATCGACTTGTCTGCGGGAGTGTCCGGCACACAAAGCGGAGCTTCGGAATATGGCGCGGACGACATTCAAGTGCTCGAAGGGCTTGTGGCAGTTCGCAAACGGCCGGGCATGTACATCGGGAGCACCAGTTCTTCGGGGCTGCATCATTTGGTATGGGAAATTGTAGACAACGCGGTGGATGAACATCTCGCCAAGTTTTGCTCTCGCATTGATATTACAATGCATAAGGACGGTTCCGTTACAGTATCAGACAACGGGCGCGGTATTCCTACGGGAATGCACAAAACGGGAATTCCTACGCCTCAGGTTGTATTCACCATTTTGCACGCCGGAGGTAAGTTTGGCGGTTCGGGATATAAAAAGTCCGGGGGTCTGCACGGTGTAGGTGCGTCTGTAACGAACGCTCTTTCGGAATGGCTTGAAGTAGAAATTTACCGGGACGGCAAGATTCACCGTCAGCGGTTTGAATATTGGCAGGACAAGAAAGGCGTGGAGCATGTCGGGGAACCGACCACAGGCCTTGAAGTGCTGGGCAATACTAACAAGACGGGCTCGAAAATTACATTTAAACCGGATATTCGTGTTTTTCAGGCAGGCATTCATTTTAACTACGATACGTTGGCTGAGCGCCTTCAGGAAATTGCTTTTCTAAATTCGGGCCTTCGTATTCAACTTAAAGACGAACGCAGCGGAAAGTCCGATGAGTATTTTTATGAGGGCGGCGCAAGTCAGTTTGTTGCTTTTCTGAATGAGGGCAAGGATGTGCTGCATGATGTTATTCACTTTAATGCCGAGAAAGAAGACATTGAAGTAGAGATTGCCATCCAGTACAATGCGGGTTATACAGAGACGATTGCTTCGTTCGTTAACTCCATTCCGACACGTGGCGGAGGTACGCATGAAACGGGATTCAAAACCGCTTACACTCGTGTCATGAACGACTATGCCCGGAAAACAGTGATGTTGAAAGAAAAGGATAAAAACTTGGAGGGCAACGATCTACGTGAGGGCATGATGGCTGTAATCAGTGTCAAGATGGCTGAAGTTGAATTTGTCGGCCAGACAAAGGATCAGCTGGGTAGTGCTTCGGCACGGAGTACAGTAGATGCCATCGTATCTGAGCAGATGCAGCGTTTTTTGGAAGAAAATCCGCAGATAGCACAAACTTTAATCAAGAAGGCAGTTCAAGCATCCAGAGCGCGTGAAGCTGCACGTAAAGCTCGGGATGAAATGCGTTCCGGCAAAAAGCGCAGTGAAAGTTCCAATTTGAATGGTAAATTGTCGCCTGCGCAGTCCAAGGATTTTACACGTAATGAGTTGTTTATTGTGGAAGGCGATTCGGCTGGAGGATCAGCTAAGCAGGGACGGGATTCCAAAATTCAGGCCATATTGCCGCTAAAGGGCAAGCCGATGAATCCGGAAAAATCCAAACTGGCGGATATTATGAAGAATGATGAGTACCGTGCTATTACAGCAGCTATTGGTGCGGGAGTAGGAACAGAGTTTTCGTTGGAAGACAGCAATTATTCCAAAATCATCATTATGACCGATGCAGATACAGATGGTGCGCACATTCAAGTGCTGTTGTTGACGTTCTTTTATCGATACATGAAAGAGCTTATTGATGCAGGACGCATATTTATTGCTCAACCGCCATTGTATAAAATAACTCGAAAGTCGGGTAAGCTCGAAACGGTGCGTTATGCTTGGACTGACGAGCAGCTTGATAATTATTTAAAAGAATTTGGACGAAATTTTGAGCTTCAGCGCTATAAAGGACTTGGGGAAATGAACCCTGATCAGTTATGGGAAACAACGATGAATCCCGATTCACGCACCTTGCTACGCGTTCAGATAGAGGATGCAGCCAAGGCTGAACGCAGGGTGTCCACTTTGATGGGTGATAAGGTGGATCCGCGCAAGCGCTGGATCGTGGAAAACGTAGATTTTACGGAATACGAAGAGTAGTGCTATCAAAAGAGGTGTATACATGAGCTTATCGGAGCAGTTTTTGCCAGCTTTTCTGGAGGAAGTGGTCGGTGACCGCTTTGGCCGATATTCCAAATATATTATTCAGGATCGGGCGATACCCGATGTACGGGACGGATTAAAACCCGTACAACGTCGTATTCTTTATGCAATGTACGATTCGGGCAATACGCCGGATAAAGCATATCGTAAATCGGCCAAAACCGTTGGGGACGTTATGGGTAATTACCACCCCCACGGTGACTCGTCGATTTACGACGGCATGGTACGGATGGCGCAGCCTTGGAAAATGAGTCACGTGCTGGTGGACGGTCACGGTAACTGGGGCTCCCAGGATGATGATCCGGCGGCAGCTATGCGTTATACGGAGGCTCGCTTGTCTCCGATCGCAATGGAAATGCTGCGCGATATTGAAAAGCGTACGGTTTTGTTCAAGGACAATTTTGATAACTCGGCCAAAGAGCCCGTTGTGTTGCCGTCTCGTTATCCAAATTTGTTGGTGAACGGTTCCAGTGGGATCTCGGCGGGATTTGCGACAGAGATTCCTACACATAGTTTACGCGAAGTTATTGATGCCAGCATTGCGGTGATGGAAAAGCCCGAGATTGAACTGGAAGAGATTATGACCTTTATCAAAGGTCCTGATTTCCCGACGGGCGGACTCATTATGGGTGGCGAAGGCATCAAGGACGCTTACCGCACGGGAAAAGGACGCATTTATATTCGTTCCAAAACGGAAATTCAGTCCTTGCGCGGAGGTAAGCAGCAGCTAGTCATTACCGAAATCCCATACCAGATCGTCAAATCAAGGCTCGTAACCGCCATGGAAAATATCCGTCTGGAGAAAAAGGTGGAAGGGATTGCCGAGGTTCGTGACGAAAGCGGACGAAATGGTTTGCGCATTGTTGTGGAGCTGAAGAAGGAAGCCGATGCGGAAGGGATTTTAGCTTATTTGCTGAAAAAAACCGACCTACAGGTGGCATATAACTTCAACATGGTAGCTATTGTGAACAAAGCGCCACATCAGCTTGGGCTAAAGTCCATTTTGGAAGCGTATATCGCCCATCAACGCGAAGTTGTCACTCACCGTATCCAGTATGAACTGGAAAAGGCAGAGGATCGTGCCCATGTGCTGGAAGGTTTGGTCAAGGCGCTGAACATTCTGGATGAGGTCATCGCAGCCATTAAAGCTTCCAAAAATCGCCAGGACGCGCAAAATAATTTGCAATGGATGTTTGGTTTTAGCGAACGGCAGGCAGATTCTATTTTGACTTTGCAGTTGTACCGTCTCACCAATCTGGAAATCACCACGCTTGAAAAAGAACTGGGTGACATCCAGAAAAAAATCGCGCAATATCGTTCTATTCTGGAAAGCGATCGCAAGCTGATCAGCCTGATTCGCAAGGAACTTTTGGAAATTCGTGAAAAGTACGGCATTGACCGTCGTTCAGATATCCAGGGCGAGGTAGAAGAGATTAAGGTGAACCTGGAAGTTATGGTGGGAGCAGAGGATGTGCTGCTGACACTCTCAAAAGATGGCTATGTGAAACGTACAAGTATGTTGTCATTCACTCGTTCAGGCGGGGAACGTTCAAGTTCCGGTGTTAAGGAAGGGGATTACGTTACCCAATTGCTTGATGTGAATACGCTGGACATATTGCTCGTCTTCACCCAGCGCGGACAATACTTTTTATTACCTGTACATCAGGTGCCAGAGTATAAGTGGAAAGAGCCAGGCACACCAATTGTCAACGTTATTCCGTTATCGAAGGAAGATCGTATCGTAAGTGTTATTCCGCTCAAAAACATCGAGGAAATCGGCAAAAGTCTGGTATTTGTAACAAAGAAGGGCCAAGTAAAGCGTACAGAATTAAAAGAATATGCTACAAAACGTTCCAGTGCCGTAGCCGCCTGCAAAGTAGCAGGAGACGATGAGGTGTTATCGGTAACGTTAAGCGAGGGTACCCGGGATATTATGCTGATTACCCGCGCGGGTATGAGTATACGCTTCAAGGAGCAAGAGGTTAATGCGATGGGCCGCGTCTCGGCTGGTGTCAAAGGTATACAGCTGGCGGAAGGCGATGAAATTATCGCGGCGTTATGGGTAGAAGAGGATGAAGGAGAAGTGTTGGTGTTGACCGAGTCTGGCTATGGTAAGCGTACGCTTCTGTTGGACTATCCTATACAAGGAAGAGGCGGCAAAGGTATCACCACCTTTGAGTTCAAGGAAGGCAAACGAGTACGTTCGAATGGAACTCGAATCGTGGCTGCCTTCTATTGCCGTGAAGCCGTTCAATTATTTGCAATCACAGCAGAAGGACAAACGATGTCCTTCCTTTCGGAAAAGGCTCCATTAACCGACCGAAAAGATACAGGCAAGCTGCTGGCTCCAGCGGAGAAGAAGGACGAAATTGTGAATGTGTTGCTGCGTAGTGAGCCGCAAGCTTCTCAGTCCATAGAATAATAGGAAAGTCAAGCGCTTTTTAGCTCGAAAAAGAGAGGTCCTCTCGTGCCATTCCGGCACGAATGAGGACCTTTTTGCCGTCATGCTGTCGAACCCTGACCAGCCTTCAAAACTCAGGTGAGACTTCCTTCCCCTTTTCATTTTGTGCTCCAAAAACGGCAGGAAACCGAGGCTTAATGGCGAAAATTTAATGTGATGAAATACAATCCGGACGGTGGCCCATACGTTAACTTTGATGCTTTTACTGACCCTGTTATTTAAAGGAGTGAGGCAAAATGCAAACGACCGAATTTGCGAAAATCTGGTCCAGAATGGCTAAGGATTATAAGGTTCATATGGAGCAGCAGCTGGCTCCATCACTAACGGAAGCTCAACTTACGGTGCTGGAGGTTTTGAACGAATACGGCCGTATGAAACCGTCTCAACTAATCCCATATCTCGCCACCACACCAGCCGCGGTTACGATGCTGCTGGATCGGATGGAGCGGAATCGACTGGTCACCCGTTTCAGAGACGTAAAGGACCGTAGAATTGTATGGATTGTTATCTCGGATCAAGGGAGAGAAGAAGTAGAGCGTGGATTGCAAATCCGGGATGATTTTCTGGGTTCTGCACTAAACCGAATTTCTCAGCACAATCAAAATTTGCTGGTTTATTTGTTGGGGAAAATTACAACGAAGGCGAAAACTTCAGTAATGACAAGTGAGGGTGAGGGAGTAAAGGAACAAATAGAGCGAGCAGAATAATTAGAATGGTGGCTACATGAAAAGTGCTGTATGCAGCAGATTATCATTTTAAGGTAAGTAGGAGTGCGCGGATGTAAATACCTATCGTGGTATTCATACCGCGCTTTTTTGTGTTGAAGTATAGGTGATATTTGGGTGAATGTTGACATTTACATAAGAGATGATAAAATAATAGTTATAAATAAATAACATTTCGTATGCAAATAGTCTCTAGTTTGTGTATATGTATATGGATTGTCAATTGGATATTAGAAAGAAGGATGGTTCCAGTGAGTGACAGAGAGGAAGACAGACTTGAGGTGTACCGGATTATTCAATCGGTAAGGGAGGTTAACAAAACGATATTTTATGCCTTCTGGAATGAGGAGCAGCATTTGGATCTGACGGCCATTCAGCATATGGCTTTAGCAATTCTGAATAAACGCCCCAACATCGGGTTATCCGAGCTGGCAGACATAGCACATGTGGGAAGCAGCTCTATGAGTGGGGTGGTTGACCGCTTGACCAAGGCGGGATATATTGCTCGCGGACGGCATGAGCATGACCGTAGATCCTTAGTGCTGACGCTTACGCCGGAAGGAAAAGATATCATGCAAAAAGTAGACGCCATGTGGATGGAGCGCGTCTTGCCCATTCTGGACATCCCGAAGGAGCAGCTAGAGATGGTCCTGGATATCCATAAACAAATGATCATGAAATTAACACCGAAGGGAATGAATCAACTTGAGCAGTCCTCAAATGACACTACCAGGTAATGTACGCAGAGCACCCATTGTGGCCGCTCTGTTGATTGGCGCGATTGTAGCGATATTAAATCAGACGTTGATCAGTGTGGCTTTACCGAAAATGATGAGTGATCTGAATATAGATGCCAATATAGCTCAGTGGCTCAGCACGGGCTTTATGCTCGTGAATGGGGTATTGATCCCGGTGACCGCGTTCTTGATTGCCCGTTTCTCCACTCGTAAATTGTTTATTAGCGCGATGACTATTTTTTCAATAGGCACGTTGTTATGTGCTATAGCGCCAAGCTTCAGCATATTGCTGATCGGTCGGCTTATTCAGGCCGCGGGAGCAGGTATCATGATGCCCTTAATGATGGTCGTTATCTTGAACATCTACCCAATAGAGCGTCGTGGCCGGGCGATGGGAACCTTGGGGATTGCGATGGGTTTTGCTCCAGCCATTGGGCCAACCTTATCCGGTTATATAGTACAGCATTATGACTGGCGGGTTTTGTTCTGGATCATCCTTCCGATTTCAGTGATTTCGATTGTGATCGGATTTATTTTTCTGAAAAATGTAACGGAGCAGTCCAAGCCAAAGCTGGACATTCCCGGCATCATTTTGTCTACGCTCGGTTTCGGTGGACTATTATACGGCTTTAGTGATGCAGGAACATCGGGTTGGGGAAGTATTCCTGTCCTGTCTACGCTTATCGTTGGGACAATTGCGCTTATTTTGTTTATTGTCCGCCAACTGAAGGCAGATGAGCCTATGCTGGAGTTCCGTATCTTTAAATACGATGTGTACAGCTTGACGACAATCATTAACGTGATTGTGACGATGGCTTTGTACGCCGGTATGATATTGCTCCCGATTTATTTGCAAAATATTCGGGGTTTTACACCGCTCCAGTCCGGTATGCTAATGTTACCGGGAGCGATTCTGATGGGGCTCATGTCTCCTGTAACGGGGGCTATTTTTGACCGAATCGGAGCACGCTGGTTGTCTGTAATTGGCTTGCTGATCATGGCTATAACGACTTGGGAATTTACACGGTTGACCGAAACAACCACCTATATGACACTGTTAATTAATTATACGGTGCGGATGTTCGGGATGTCGTTGCTGATGATGCCGATCCAAACAGCCGGGTTGAATCAGCTTCCGCAACGATTGAATGCACATGGTACGGCGATGAGTAACACGCTGCGTATGATTTCCGGCTCGATTGGGACGGCAATTCTGGTGACAGTGATGTCAACACAAAGCAGCAACCGATTGACATCGATTGTTACATCTGAGGGACTAAACGTGACGGATAAAGCGGGGATGCTGGCTGCAGGCAATCAAGCTACAATTTATGGGATTAACTCGGCTTTTATCATTGCAACAGTGTTGAGTGTGGCCGCTCTGATCTTAGCGTTTTTCATCAAAAATACGAATGCACAAAACGCCCATCCCCGTCAACAGCTGGTAAACAGCAAGAAGGGGCAGTCCGTGGCTTCCTCGTCGTAAAAGGATGAGATGACGCATTAATTTAATTTCTGCAAAAAAGAACCTGCAATGCATGTTTGTTCACATGCGTTGCAGGTTCTTTGTGCAGATGGGGTTGAAGATGTCGATATCCAGATAGAGCAGGGCTTTCTGGTTCAAATTTCAGACGTAATCATGTTCTCATAAAGCGACCTGGGCCATTCATTCCATGGAAATTGCACAGGAGGTAACGAGTGAAAGCTCATATCTTCTTTGCTAACCGGATGCGGCGCTCCAGCCAGTAAAGACCAGAGCGCCAGCTGTTGACCGGGCCGGCTCAGATTACCGCCATATTTTTGGTCACCGTAAAGGGGACAGCCGATCGCCTGCATTTGCACACGAATTTGGTGTGAGCGTCCGGTGTGCAACTTAATCTGCACGAGACTGAGTCCATCTGCTTGTCCGATCACGCGGTACTCCAAAATGGCTTCCTTCGCACCAGCCGTGCCAGGCCGAACCGCTTGAACCGTGTTGGTACGGCTATCCTTTAGCAGATAATGGGTTAGACGGCCCTGTGGGGCCGTAGGAACGCCATTCAGAACTGCTGTATACAGTTTGTGAAAATGACGACTTCGAACCGACTCTGACAGGCGAGAAGCAGCTTTGGACGTCTTAGCAAAAATCATGGCTCCACCTACAGGCCGATCCAGTCTGTGAACTAAACCCAAAAAAACGTTACCAGGCTTATTGTGTCTAATTTTTAAATCTTCCTTGAGTAAAGACAACAGATCAGGATCACCACTGGCATCCTCTTGCGTTGGAACATTGACAGGCTTTACAACCGCCAAAACATGATTGTCCTCATACAGGACAGGAATGTTCGGCTGTGCATGCTCATGCCGGGTAAGTTCATTTTGAGTCATAAGAGGAATTTAAGCCTCCCAGCGTCCGAGAATACCACAAGGCAAATTCAATCCCGAGCGTGTGATCGGTAATCCGATTTCACCAGCGCTAATTTGGCCGCCGTACTTTTGTTGCATGGTCATGCTCAGCATGTTGCGCAATACAGTAGGCGAAATACCTGTAGTATAAGAGTTAATCAGCATGAACAGCGGTTGATCTGAAATGATGCTCATGCAGGATTCAAGAAACGGGTATAAGCTTTCTTCAAGCTTCCAAGTTTCTCCGTTTGGTCCGCGTCCGTAAGAAGGAGGGTCCATAATAATGGCATCATAACGGTTGCCCCGACGTTGTTCCCGTTGCACGAACTTGAATACGTCGTCCGTAATGAAGCGTACCGGACGGTCAGCCAGACCGGACAATTGAACGTTTTCCTTTGCCCACTGCACCATGCCTTTGGCGGCATCCACGTGAACTACACTGGCTCCGGCATACGCAGCAGCAGTCGTGGCTCCTCCCGTGTATGCAAACAGGTTCAGTACGGAAATCGGTCTGCCTGCGCCTTTGATTTTATCCATCATCCAGCTCCAGTTCGCTGCTTGCTCTGGGAAAAGACCAGTATGCTTAAAGCTGGTCGGCTTAATGTGGAATTTAAGCGGTCCATAACTAATTGTCCAGCGCTCGGGGATAGGTTTTTTCATATCCCAGTTGCCGCCTCCGGAAGAACTACGGTGGTAATGTCCATGAACATTACGCCATTCGGCTGTTTCCTGGGCCAAAGGCCATATGATTTGCGGATCGGGACGACGCAGGACAATATCGCCCCAACGTTCCAGTTTTTCACCACCGCCTGTATCCATTACTTCATAGTCTTTCCATTCTTGTGCTACATACATGTACAATCCATCCTTCAGCAGTCAATTCAGGATTCAGGCAGCAAGCTGCACAGAAATCCCCATATGGAGTCTATTGTACAACAAACCTCAGCAACAATCGAATGATTACATAAATAAGTAAGTAGTCAAATGGTCCAAAATATTTTTTCTAGGATGTACTTGTAATTATAGCGCTTCCATATTAAAATGAAATCAATCCCACTTGTACGTACAACCATCCGTTTTTTATCATAATAATGAAAAACGGATTGGATTGTACGTACATAATTTTTTTATCAACACAGCTGAAATTCTACTTAATTAAACACAAGCTGCCTAAACTGCTTGTAGCCAGCGTTTTGTGGTAGACGGAGCTTTCGTTCAAAGCTTCTGTCGAAGTGTGGATTCATGTTGGCGGAGCGTATTATATATGGTAATGTCCTATGTTGTAACTAATAATTTGTTTATCCATAGAGTTTATCTGCCAACAGCCGCATGTAATGTGGCTGTTTTGCGTATATTTCCCCAAGATTAAACCTAGTTTTTAAAATTAATATTTGACAATGAGAATCATTATCAAATATTATTTGAGTAACAGGGAGTGAAAGCATCCCATATTTCAAATAAAGGTGAGGGATGAACTTGGGTAAAATCATGATTGCTTATGCCAGTTTGACCGGTAATACAGAGGAAATCGCGGAATTGATCGCCGAGGGCGTCCGTCAGGCAGGGCATGAGGCGGAGTTGAAGGCTTCGTATGATTGCAGCGCGCAAGAACTGCTCGCATATGACGGGTTCCTACTGGGTGTATATACATGGGGAGATGGTGAGCTTCCTGATGAATTTTTGGATTTTTACGAGGAACTAGACGAGCTTGATTTGTCTGGTAAAAAGACCGCAGTATTTGGCAGTGGAGATACATCTTATACGCAATTCTGTGGCGCAGTGGACTTGGTAGAGGAAAAAGTCAAAGAACGCGGCGCATTGGTCATTCAGGAGAGTCTGAAGATTGAATTTAATCCATTGGATGATGATAAGGAGAATTGCCGAGCTTACGGAAGACAATTTGCACAGGCTGGTATTGGGGTGTCCTGAGAAGAGAGTGAGGGATAGGTATGCGCAATAGCGATGGCTTAAGCGCCTTTCCTCTTCTGCACGACTATCAGCTTGAGGAGATGTGGAGAACTCCACAGCCAATTCGTCAATCACAGAGGAAAAGAGGGCGTGAGGGTTGGAATTGGCGGCAACGGGTTCAATATGCAATAGGGCATGCGCTGAACGAATACTTTGGAATGGAAGTAGAGGTGCGGCGGGAAGTCCCTGTCCAGTATGTGCTGGAGAAATGGTGGCCCAAGCAGTCAGAATGCTTTGAATCTTTGTTCCATTATTGGGATGTCAAAAATAAAGTGTCAGGTGAGTTGTCAAAAATTTGTGGCTCAAATAATGACTTGCTGGTACCTGTAATGCTGTATGAACAATTTTGTACATCTGTGCCTGAGTTAGAGGTCAATATTTCGCTTATTGTTCAGGCTGCTTGGCAACTATCAGCAGAAGCAGATTCCCTGCTCATTCAAAAGTACATCGTTGACTATAACCCTAACGTTATTAGTACGTTCCAACATATGACAAATGTATTTTGTTATTATGCATTTGGAGCTCTTCCTCAGCTTATTGAGGTATATTGTCTGCTGGAAGGCAAGAAGGTCCGTTTCATTCCTGGACCTGCTTCTTTACAGCAATCTCTGGATTACGTGCGGCTATTACGGGATTCCAAAGAGGATGTACATGGAATGACAGAACGCTGCCGTTGCGGGGGTTGCATGGAAAAGCAAGCTTCTCAAGGGAATAGAATGAATAGGAACACGAAGGAAGGGTAGGAGGCGAAAAACTGCAAACAACGGTCAGCTGTACCTACGCCTTTCTCTTAACGTACTGTGTAACCCTTTAATTGTAAACTATCCCTTTTCGTGAAAGAGCCTTGGAAACAAGGTTCTTTTTTATGAAAAAAAATATGAAAAAACTGAAAATTTATGTTGCCTGAATAGATAAATATATCTATAATATTTCAATGTACAATAGTTATATGAAAATATTTAAATATAAAAGATGACTTGTGCACCATGGATCAGATTGTCCTATGTACATAAAGTTAGTCCTGTCTTTTGCATGGAATGTCGCCATGTGTTTATTTACGTTCTCTGTTTGGTTTAATGGCCTAATATTTCAATTTTAAAATATTAGCGTTGAATAATAAAATTTTTTGGACAACAGGGGTGGAAGAAGTGAGTAAGAAAACTGTATTGCCAATCCTCATTGTACTGCTCATTCTGAGCGGTGGAGCTATTGGCTACTATTATTGGTATCAAGCAACACACTTTGTTAAAAGTGACGATGCGCGCATTCAAGCCGATCAATATAAGGTAATGCCGCAAATCTCCGGAGAAATTAGCCACATTGATGTGGAAGAAGGAGATGTTGTTCAGCGTAATGAACCGATTGCCGAGCAGGATGTATCGGGGCTGGATGCGAGTATGATCAGCAAGTCCGTACTGCGCGCGCCGATCAACGGAACCGTCATTAAGATTTATTCGAAAGAGCATGAAATAGGATCGCCGGGTAGTGCTGTTGCAACTATGGTGGATATGAACAGCTTGTACGTATCCACGAATATTGAAGAAAACGATATTAACCGTATTAAACCAGGACAGCTTGTTGATATTACGCTTGATGCAGCAGGTGACCAGATAATTCAGGGTAAAGTTCGTAAAGTGGGCGAAGCCTCCAACGCCGTGTTCTCACTCGTTCCTGCAGTGAACACAAGTGGTAACTTTAACAAGGTGACTCAGCGTGTGCCTGTAGAGATTGCCGTGAACAAGCCGAAGGATCTGAAGCTTATTCCTGGAACGAACGTGGAAGTAAAAATTCATACACCTTAAAAAGGAGGGGTCCATGTGGCTGCCAATGATATTGCTGCTGCTCCTTCGACAGATTCTTCCAAAGAACGCTGGCTTGCCTTTTTCGCTATCGTTTTAGGCGCCTTTGTCGCCATTCTGAACAACAGTCTGATCAATGTCGCCATTCCTAGATTGACGACGGATTTAGGATCTACGACGACACGTATTCAGTGGGTTATTACAGGTTACACGCTTGCATCTGGTGTAATCGTACCGATTACCGGATATATGGAGCAGCGCCTCGGATACAAAAAGTTTTTGATTCTTGCGCTCAGTGTATTTTCGTTGGGAACGGGAATATGTATTTTTGCATGGAGTGATTCTTCCCTGATCGCAGCACGGGTGCTGGCTGGTCTGGGCGGTGGTGTTATTATGCCGCTGAGTATGACGATTATTTACAAAATTATGCCGCGTGAACAAATCGGTATGTCCCTTGGTATATGGGGGATCGCCGCAATGGCAGCGCCGGCTGTTGGGCCTACGCTCAGCGGATATTTGATTGAGTGGTTTAACTGGCGGTTCTTGTTTATTGTCAGTGTGCCAGTTGCTTTATTTGCAATTTTAATGGTTATCCTTCTAATCAAAGAACCGCCTAAAGTAGAGCCGAAGCCGTTTGATCTACCGGGCTTTTTGCTGGCCGCAACTTGTGCCGGAACACTTTTGTACGCACTGACAAACGGACAGCGTGATGGCTGGACTTCTTTTGGAATTGTATCCTTGCTGTTTGTTGCTTTCTGGGCACTTGTTTTTCTAATCTATGTAGAAAGCGGCAAGGATAATGCGGTAATTGAAATCTCATTATTCAAGAATTCAAAATATACGATTAGTGTTATTGCTTCCAGTCTGGTCATGATGGGGATGTACGGAGGAACGTTCCTAACACCGTTGTTTTTGCAAAATATCCAGCGTGTGTCACCGATTGATACTGGTATTATCCTCATTCCACAGGCCATTGCCATGGCGGCTATGATGCCTATTGCCGGGAAGCTATTCGATAAGTTCGGCATTGTGCCACTGGGACTTGTCGGTCTGACGTTGACCAGCTTTATGACCTATCATCTTCATCAGCTTACGCCGGATACGCCGCATATTTGGCTGGAAACCGTAATGGCATTTCGGGGACTGGGAATTGGTATTTGTATGATGCCACTGTCTACGGTCGGGATGAACGCTGTTCATCCGAGCAAGGTAGCCAATGCGTCTACAGCGTCCAATCTGGTACGTACTGTGGCTGCATCTATGGCGATTGCGGTGTTAACCGCCATTATGCAAAGCCGTTCGGCAGCTCATGCCCAGCAAATTTCGGAGTCCATTACACCAGACTCGGCTCATGCGCTTCAAGCGACGCTCGGCAGCTCATGGGTGTCATCCGTAAGTAGTTTAATCACACTAGATGCCACATCAAGAGGGATTGGGGATACGTTCCTCATTTCATCCATACCGCTGTTTTGCACGATTCCACTAATCTTTTTGTTTATTCAGAGGAAGAAAGCAAAGACACAGCCGGAAGCATAACCAAAGAACTATAAAATACGACTGGATGGCTTACATTATTTCCACGGACAGAAAGAAAGGGAATTATCATGAAAATATTGAGAGTAGAAAGTACATTAGCGGCTTTAGTGCTCGGCGGCGCAGTGCTGGCAGGCTGCTCCAGTAATAGCGGGGCGGCTCAGGATATGGTCGTTCCGGTTAAAATCAGCCAAGCACAGCAGGGAATTATCGGACAGGGAAATATTTATACAGGAACCGTAACACCATCGGAGACGGTGAACATCGTGCCTAAAGTGGGCGGCAAAGTGGTTGAACTGCCTGTGGATATTGGCTCCGAGGTTAAAAAGGGTCAAGTACTGTTCAAGCTTGATGATAAGGACATGCGGAATAATGTTGCGAAAGCCCGCGCCGCAGCAGCTGCGGCAGCAGCCGGAGTAAGCACCGCTCAAGCATCCCACGAATCTACGATGGTTCAAGCAAACTCGGGCTTAGTGCAGTCCAAGAGCGGCGTAATTCAATCCCAAAGCGCAATCAATCAGGCACAGGGGGCTATTAATCAAGCCACTACAGCCGTAGAACAAGCAACACATGGTGTCTCCTCAGCAGCCAATACGGTGAAACAAACGCAGCAAGCTTTGGCAGATGCACAGAAAAATGTAACACGTACACAAAGTCTATTTGATGCAGGTGCGAGTACCCAAGCACAATTAGAACAAGCCAAAACAGCAGTTGTGAATGCGGAAGCGGCTTACAACAATGCACAAAATGCTCAGGCTAATGCGCAAGATCAGTTGGTAGCTGCGCAGAAGGCCTTAACTACAGCTCGCAATAGCTATGATTCAGCAAAAAATAGCTACAGTAATGCCAATAGCGGTTACAGTAATGCGCAAAATCAGCTCAAAGTATCTCAAAATACTGCGGTTGTCGAGTCCAGCCAACAATCTCTTAAGCAGGCTCAGCTGAATGTGAACATTGCACAGGATGCATTGGATGACACCGTTGTTACATCACCGATCAATGGTATTGTGGGTACGAAAAATGCAGAAGTGGGCGAAATGGTATCCGCTCAGTCTCCTGCACTGGTCATCGCTAATCTGAGTACAGTCAATACTTTGATCTATGTTCCAGCGGAACAGATCAACAATGTAAAAGCAGGCGACAAGGTACAGGTTCGTGTTGCAGCTTCCAACATTGTAACAACAGGTACAGTTAAAAATGTAAGCCCGTTGGATGCAAGTGGAAAAGGCTATCCTGTAAAAATCTCAGTAGCGAATCCAGACACGAAACTGAAATCCGGCATGTTGGCTGATATCAGCTTTGTTGCTGCCAATGCGCAAGAAGGCATTGTGGTCCCTACTGCGGCAGTTCAAAAAGATCAAGGTAAAGAATATGTATATGTTGTAAACGGAGACCATGCGAAACGTAAGGAAGTGAAGACTGTTCAGACGGCAGGTTCACAAACACTCGTTACCAGTGGCTTGAGCAATGAGGAGAATGTGATCGTGAATAATCTGGCATTGCTGTCCGATAACTCACCGATTACAATTAGCCAATAATTTGGCTCTAAACTCACGTACTATATAATAGTAGAAGTTTATTGTGAATATGCAAGACAGTCTGCTTAGCGGGCTGTCTTGTTTTTATTTCATTGAGCATATTTTACATAGGATTGATGTCGATGAGGGACTATTTTTGACGAACATTGGTAGAATAGGATAGACTAAATTGGAAATAGATAGTTTACGAGATCTCAGACAAGCGATCGGAGGAATTGTAAGATGGAAGTGAAATTGGTAGTGGATTATGAAGCTTATGAGAATGGCCAAACGATGGCTAAATCTATTGAGGAACTGGCAGCCAAGCCGGAGAGCGCGCAAATTACAGATCTCATCATTGGAGATTGGGGCGGCGCCTATGAAAGTTCACCAGAGGATTTTATCCCAGTGTTAGTGAAGCTCAAAGACCAATTCCCTAAAATACGCAAACTGTTTATTGGTGATATGGAATATGATGAGTGTGAGGTTTCATGGATTAACCAGACGAATCTATCCCCGTTGTTAGAAGCGTTTCCAGCATTGGAGTCCTTTCATATCAAAGGAAGCCAGGACCTGAGCTTGGAGCCGCTTCGTCATAACCGTCTTCAGGAATTGGTTATTATCTGTGGTGGCCTGCCTGTGAGCGTTCTTGAGCAAATACGTAATGCCGAACTACCGGAACTGCGCAAGCTGGAACTGTATTTGGGTGTCGAGGACTATGGTTTTGACGGTAACTTGAAAGATGTTTTGCCGTTTTTAGACAGCAATCCTTTTCCCAAACTTACATACTTGGGACTCAAAGATAGTGAAATACAGGATGAAATTGCAATTGCAGCAGCTAATGCCCCTGTGATTGGACAACTGGAAGTGCTGGATCTCTCACAAGGTACGTTGTCTGATAAAGGTGCAGAAGCGTTGCTGGCTAGTGAAAGTATAAAAGGGCTGAAGCATCTGGATTTGAGCTATCATTATATGTCTACTGAAATGATGCAACGTTGGAAAAGCTCGGGTCTATCTGTGAACGTGGAAGATCAACAAGAAGCGGATGAGGAAGATGATTGGCGCTATCCATCACTGACTGAGTAATTTGTACAACTGGATTTCTAAAACGAACTGTTTTCAAAATTAAAATGATCTAAAGTGAGGCGGCTCTATGGTTAGGATGTCAGACTGTAATGTCAGCGAGCCGTTTATCTTGTTCGGTAATCCGGGGAATCGTCGAACTACCGGGCTGCAGGAGGCGCGAAGCAGATTAATGCTTCCGCCCGCTCTAGAAGTTTCCTATAAGAATGTGCTGGAAGCTATTCGGCAGAAGCAAGGTCTGGGCGAGCTGATGTTGCGAATAGCTGCACGAGCTACGCAAGATAGCGTGAATGGCAGTTCTTTTGTGCAAGAGAGCATTGATCAGTTACTGGCGGGGCAGATGGACAGTGGTCCGCTGCTTCGTCTGGATGCACCGGGCGAAAGCTTTGAGGTAGAGCGTGAGTTGATTGCACTAGGTGCCTCGGATGGTGAGGGAGACGATTCTCTGTTGCCATGGCCCGAATGGACACAAGGCACAGGTATATCGGCGGCAGAAGCGCGACGTCTGCAGGAGCAGCACGGTCGTATTTGGCACCAGGCACAATGGTTCCGGGGCTATTGCCGTCTGCTGGCCTGGCTGCGGGAGGAAGTGGCTCTGCTCTGGCCCTCGTCACACTGGATGAACGATCCGGCGGAAGTAGCCGTGATGTTCGATAAACGGCGTTGTAGCGCCGATTTAGGCAAGGCAGGTATAAGGGTCCCGCCCGTGCTTGCATCTTCAGGAGGTGCATTTCGTGATGTTGTCGATCTGCACACGGCAATGAAGGAGAGCGGGTTTCACCGCGTATTTGTAAAAATATTTTGCGGATCCGGTGCTTCTGGTGTCATGGCCTATCAGGTACATCCCCACACACACGCGGAACTGGCGGTGACCACGATTGGAACGGAAATCATACGCGGACAGCGCGTGTATTATAATGCCGGACGATTGCGTCGTTATACGAATAAGCAGGACATTCATGCTATCCTTAACTGGCTATGCCTGGAAGGGGTACATGTGGAGCGCTGGATTCCTAAAGCGACCCTGAATGGGCGTGTTTATGATGTGCGCCAACTCGTGTGCGGATCAGAAGCTTGCCATGCGGTTTTACGTTTGAGCCATAGCCCCATTACCAATTTGCATTTGCGTAATGAGCGGCTTTCGCTGAAGGAAGCCGGATTACCACAGAATACGGTGGAAACGGTCCAGCTTACTGCGAAAGCCGCTATGAGTGTTTTTCCAGCCTCTATGGTTGCTGGACTGGATGTGCTGGTTCCGGCTCATGGGGGGCGTCCCTATGTGTTGGATGTTAATCCGTTCGGTGATTTGCTTTACCGGGTTGAACATCAGGGTTGGAATCCGTATGAATGGGAAATGCAGCACCTCGCTAATAGGAGCGTGGTTAGGGAAAGGAAAGACAGATATGACTGATATGAACCAAATTGTCGGCTCTCATGATATTGTCATGATTACGCTGGATACCTTGCGTTATGATGTAGCAAAGCTGGAGGAAGAGAACTGTCCGAATTTGTGTGGCTCCGGGTCGTGGGAAAAGCGCCATACACCTGGTAGCTTTACCTATGCTGCACATCATGCTTTTTTTGGCGGATTTTTGCCAACTCCAGCGAATACGGATAAGACTTCACATATCCGTCTGTTTCACACAAAGGATACGGGACTGCGTACGCATCCACATACCTGGCTGTTCGATGCCCCGGATATTGTGTCCGGGCTAGAGGGTGAAGGTTATCGGACCATCTGTATCGGCGGCGTTATTTTTTTTACGAAGAAAAATAAGCTTGCCAAGGTGCTGCCTGGATATTTTCAAGAAAGCTACTGGCGTATGAACTTTGGCGTTACCAACCCCCGTTCGACGGAGAATCAGGTGAATCATGCTCTGAAACTGTTGGGGAATACAGACCCGTCGCAGCGCTTGTTTTTGTTTCTGAATGTATCTGCGATTCATGGGCCTAATCATTATTTTGTGAAGGGCTCTGCTAAAGATTCAGTGGAGTCTCAACGCGCAGCCTTGCGGTATGTGGATGGTGAACTTGGACGTTTGTTTGATGCCTTACGAAATCGGAGCAAAACGTTTTGTATGGTTTTTTCCGATCATGGTACAGCTTATGGGGAAGACGGCTATGAAGGACATCGTCTGGCGCATGAGGTAGTCTGGAATGTGCCTTACCGCGAATTTATATTATAGAGCAAATAGAAATATAGATTGCACTGGTAGAATATCAAGAAATCAATCCAGCGCGAGGAAGGAGCAGAAATGAAAGCCATGAATCTGAATCACTCGCATCCAACGGGTGCGGCAGCCCCGGAGATAGATACAAACGTAACACCGTCTAGGTTTCAGTGGCCCGAAACTCCTGTTGAATGGGCACGCACGATCCGTGAAGCTCCCTATCGCTCCTATCTGTACTCTTACCCACATAAAACGGCCTATCGTCCGTTTGATACACCGCTCTCGTTGCAGGAGTTGTGGGAGAAGGAGGAGTTAGAAAGCTATTTTTTGTATATGCATATTCCATTTTGCGCGGCTCGCTGTGGATTTTGTAACCTCTTCACTTTGCCGGACAAGCGTCTGGATGTACATAAGGAGTATGTGGATGCGCTAGAAAGACAAGCCAAGCAATGGGCACCAATTATGGGCCGTCGGCCTTTTTCGCGTTTTGCGATCGGCGGCGGTACACCGACCTTACTGGAGTCTCCTTTGGTGGAGCGTTTGTTTGACATTGCGGAAAATATGATGGGACTGGACCCTAAACGAGCTTCTATTTCGGTGGAAACCTCTCCCGATACTGTGACTGAGGATAGGTTGGAGGTGCTCAAGCGCCGCGGGACAGATCGTGTAAGTATGGGAATTCAGAGCTTTGTGGAATCAGAAAGTGCCGCCATATACCGACCTCAGAAGCCAAAACTTGTTAGAGAAGCACTTGAGCGGTTGGTGGAATACAACTTTCCTTTGCTGAACGTGGATCTGATCTATGGCCTGCCTGGTCAAACGGTGGAAACCTGGTTGTATTCTTTAGAGGAAGCACTGTCTTACTCGCCAGGAGAGATTTTTCTTTACCCGTTATATATTCGAGAAAATACGATTTTAAAGCCAGGCTATACCGGGCTGGATCATGATATTCGCCTTACTTTGTATGAAGTGGCGCGTGAACGGCTCAAACAGGCAGGATATGTACAATATTCCATGCGCCGTTTTGCTAAAAATGATGGTATATCCAGCAAAGAGCTTTTGCCCTACAGTTGTCAGGAGGAAGGTATGGCCGGTCTGGGGTGTGGTGCACGCTCCTATACACGCAATGTCCACTATGCCAGCCGTTATGGTGTTAGTGCAGCAGCTACGCGTAGTATTATCGCAGATTATGTTGCTGCGGAACGTCATGATCTGGCTGACTACGGTTTTATTTTAAATGTGGATGAGAGTAAGCGACGCTTTATCTTAAAGGCGCTTCTTCATCGGGAAGGTTTGGAGCTATCGGCCTACGCAGAGCGCTTCGGTGTATCCCTGTCGGACGATTTTACAGGAATGTCGTTGCTGCTGGAATCCGGTATGGCTGTCGTCGAGGAGGGTACGCTGCGACTTACAGAGGAAGGAATGGCCTATTCCGATGCGATTGGGGACTGGATGATCTCCACGTCTGTACGTGAGCGCATGGAAGGATATGTAGGCGCATGAGAGCGACCTTATATTATCGTGGTTCGTTGACCTCTTGCAACTATGCTTGTCCTTACTGCCCATTCAGTAAAAACGTTGATAGTCGGGAAACGTTGAACAAGGATCGTGCCCAATTGGAACGTTTTGCTGATTGGGTACGGGAACAGGGCGCTTTGGGGCATCGTCTCTCTATTTTTTTTAATCCGTATGGAGAAGCCTTGATTCATTCCTGGTATCGCAAGACCATGATTGACTTTTCCCACATGGCGCATGTGGAAAAAGTAGCGGTACAGACGAATCTATCGACTAAGCTGGATTGGACGCAAGAACTGAACCCGGAGACTGCTGCGCTGTGGGCTACATATCACCCTGGAGAGACGAAAGAGCAAGTCTTTATATCGCAGGCTATAAAGCTATATGAACTTGGTATTTCCTATAGTGTCGGTACTGTCGGGTTAAGACAGGCATTTCCGGCTATTCGTTCCTTGCGATCGCAACTTCCAAGGGATGTTTATTTGTGGATCAACGCCTACAAGGATCGTCCACATTATTATACAGATGCTGAGGTTACTGAGTTAACTGCGATAGACCCCTATTTTCAATGGAATTTAAAGGATTATAGCAGTCAGGGGCGGGGATGTCGCGCCGGTGAAGATGTATTTTATGTCCAGGGTGACGGAAGAGTAAAACACTGCTATCAGGATCGACGGGTGCTAGGACACTTATACAGGGATGGTCTTGAGGGTCTGAGTGGCAAACGTCCGTGCCGAATGAAAGAATGCGGCTGCTATATCGGCTATATTCATATGGAAGAGCAGCCGTTTCGGGAAATGTACGGTAGTGGCTTACTCGAAAGGGTGCCACGGGTACAGATAGCTCCGGTTCCATCATTTAGCAGACAGGCTATTCATAGAGCAAATGAATCCATATAGCAAGGGACGTCCACGTCTATATGTAATACTATAGCACCTTGATCTATTAGAGAAACGAGCAACAAAAAAGAACCGACCCTTGCCCTCAAGCAAAGGTCGGTTCTTCTGTTTTATAATAAGTTTGGGCAACGATCTTATACGAAATAATCAAGTTTGGACAATAGCAGTAATTTCTTCATCCAGATCCAATCTAATTTGTTCGCGATAGGCACGAATATTGTATTCGGAATATAGGTATCTCAGAATTGCTTCAATCATATTGGCTTCCACTAGATATTGACTGCGGCCCTGTACATGGACTTCTGCTGAATAACCTGTATCCTCTTCCCAGCTTAATTCTACTGTCACATCAGTGGGCTGGACACCTTTGCGTTCAGCCATATGCAAGCAAATAGCGTTGACAATCTCATCCATACTCAAAATCATAGCTTAGTAACGTCCTCCGCGGGAATCATCTGGTTTGCGACGATTTTTAATAGCACGATAGATACCTACTCCGGCCATGATCAGGACATAAATGGCGAGAACGTTAACGGCAAGGCCAAGCAAGCTGCCCAATGCGCCCATGTTGCCGAACAATCCACCGAAGAGCATACCTGCCAAACCGCCCAGCATCATACCTTTCAGGAATCCACCGCCACCGCCAAGGAATCCACCAGTTCTGCTTGTATTACCAGCAGTTGCCCCTGACTTGGTTCCGCTATCTGACTTATTAATGCCATTGCTGTCATTCGCCTTGCTTGGTGTAGATTGGTATGATTTGGGTCCGGATTTAAACCCGCCGCCTCGCCTTGCATCAGCTGTAGATGGTGCGATCATAGCAATGAGTAGGGTAAAAGCCATCATCAGCATCATCATATTTTTCAAAGTGAATGTTTTTTTCATGTAAATATAATCCCCTTTTAGTAAATTGTTTTATAGGTCAAACAACCGCTTACCAGTAATACGAATGGCATGGAAAAGGGTTTCAAAGAATTTTAATTTTTAAAAAAATAAATAATAACTTTCCTTAAATCCTATGCATGGATTAGCAAAAGCATTCAGCTTTGCGGCTTAAGTGAAAACGGATTAGTGTCCGCATTGACATCACCGGCAAGCAGCATACGCAGAACCATTTGGCACCATTCCAGACCTGCTTTAGCATTCAAAAGTCCTTTTTGTACTAAAATATAGTCACCAAAGTTTTTACTTCCAAAATGTAAATTCTCTGCGGGAATGTTGTTCAGAATATCCTCTAGATGCTGGATTTTCTGAATAAAATGACGTTTGCGTTCCTCCAGCATACGATTGGCACTACTTTTGTCTGTCAACCAAAGACAGAACAGTCGAAGACTTAATTCATCCCGTGTAACCGGAGCAGCTAACGCTTCCTGGGACCATTGCTGAAGCATATGGATTCCCTTGTCGGTAATGGTATACATTTTCTTATCAGGCTTGTCGGACTGCTGAATCCAGCGGGAGGCTAGCAGTTCCTTACCCTCCATACGGGCCAGTAGCGGATAGATCTGACTGTGCTTGGCCTGCCAAAAAGGCTGGATACGCAACATCAGATCATAGCCGGAGGATTCCTCTCTTGCGAGAAGTCCCAACAGACCATACGATAGTAAATTCATAGATCTTATCTCCTTCATCCATCATAGTAACGGTTGTAACAGCACTGCGGCAGGTATTCTGCAGCTTCATGAAAAGTGTACACTGAAACTGTATGGTTTGACAACTTTCAGGCAGGTCGTTCACAGGTTAGCCAAAATTGGCTCCTGTCATTCTCCACGTATATGCGCTTTTTTTCATAAAAAAGGGTAGTTTAAGCTCGTATGTGCGAGTTTAAACTACCTGGTAACTTTCTGCCGAAGCATATCCTATTTACTGTTCATTCCCGTCAACGACAAGCGTTAACGCTCCTGTATCTGGATGAATAACCATGCCGTGAACGGGGGCATTAGGGGGGAGAAGCGGGTGATTTTTAATAAGCTTCACGGTAGTTTTTACCCCTTCTTCAATGTTGTCAAAACCTTTCAACCACTTATTTAGCTTAATTCCTGAATTTTCTAATGTATTCAGCACTTCCTGAGAAATTCCGCGATCGAGCATTTCATTGACCATGTGGTCTGCATTTAATGCAGCCATGCCGCATTCATAATGGCCCACGACCACTACTTCGTCTGCTCCCAGCTCATACAGGGCGACTAGTACACTGCGCATTACGCTTCCAAAGGGCTGTGAAATAATCGCACCCGCATTTTTGATGATTTTCACATCACCATTACGCAGGTTCATGGCTTTAGGGAGTAGCTCTGTTAGCCGTGTATCCATACAGGTGATAATGACCATTTTTTTATTGGGGAACTTGCCCGTTCTATAGGCCTCGTATTCTTTGTTTTCTACGAAAACACGATTGTACTCTAAAATGTCTTTGATGTGATCCACGATTGTTCCCTCCAGGTTCTTATAAAGTTTGATATGTACAGCCCAACGTTTATTTCAGGTCTTAGGAGCTGGTCGTACATGTTGTGTGTTGATTATACTTTTTAATATAAGTATCATCAAGTATAGGTATTGTAAAGTTTTAACCATTTTAAGTTAAAGAGGTGACCTCAAATATGGCGCAACAGACGTTGGATCAATTGACGGCTTTAAAGGAGCTTGCACACAAAATCAGTAGTTATGGCGAAGCAGTAGGTCTGCTGCACTGGGATTTACGGACTGGTGCTCCGCGAAAGGGCGTTGACATTCGGTCGGAGACGTTAGGTATGCTGTCCACTGAAATGTTCAAGCTGATGATCTCGGATGAAATGGGACAATTGCTGCAATTTTTTGCCGCAGAAGACAAGCTGAAGCAACTGGAGGACAATGATCGCAGATTGGTGGAGGAATGCCGTAAAAATTATGAACTGAATCGTTCGGTTCCGGCAGACCGATATCGGGAGTATAGCATTCTTGCAGCACAGGCAGAGAGCAAGTGGGAGGACGCAAAGGAACATAGCGATTTTGCCGGATTTGAACCGTACTTGTCTAAAATCGTAGACATGAAGCGTGAGTTTATCGGCTACTGGGGTGTTAAGGATACAGAGTATGACACGCTTTTGGATCAATATGAGCCGGGGATGACGGTTGAAAAGCTGGATGCTGTGTTTGATCGTCTCAAAAAGCGCCTTGTGCCCCTATTGTCTAAAATTCAGGCTTCATCGAACCAGCCGGATAAGAGCTTTTTAGATGGTGTGTTTGATGTGAAGCAGCAAGAGAAGTTCAGCCTGTTCATTTTAGGACAGATGGGGTATGACTTTGACGCAGGTCGTTTGGATGAGAGTGTACATCCTTTCGCAACAGGATTAAATCCAGGTGATGTGCGTATAACAACTCATTATCTGCAAGATGATGTAACCAGTGCTATTTTCAGTTCGTTGCATGAAGGAGGCCATGCACTGTACGAACAAAATATTGCTCCAGAGCTGGCAGGATCACTACTGTCTGGAGGAACCTCTATGGGGATTCATGAATCCCAGTCGCGCTTGTGGGAAAATAAAATCGGACGCAGTCGTGCTTTTTGGGATCGGTATTACGATGATTTGCAACAGCATTTTCCTGATCGTTTGGCGAAGGTTACGGCAGAGCAATTCTACCAGGCAGTCAACCGTGTAGAAAATTCACTGATTCGTATTGAAGCGGATGAGCTAACATATAATTTACATATCATTATCCGTTATGAAATTGAAAAAATGCTGTTTAATGAAAAGCTGGATGTGAAGCGTCTCCCCGAGGTATGGAATGCGAAATATAAGGAATACCTGGGGCTTCTACCACCGAATGACGGACTGGGCGTACTTCAAGACGTTCACTGGTCCGGTGGTGATTTTGGTTATTTTGCTTCCTACTCGCTTGGCAATATGTATGCAGCGCAAATTTTGGCGACATTACGCAAAGAGTTGCCCAATCTGGATGAATTAATTGCTGCTGGGGAACTTGAGCCGATCAAGCAATGGCTGACCGAACGTATTTACCGTTACGGCAAGAGTCGGACGCCATCCGAGTTGATTGTAGCCATTACAGGTGAAGAGCTGAACCCGGATTATCTCGCCGACTATCTGGAAGAGAAGTATACCTCTATATACAAGCTGTGATTTAGAAACTATAAAATAATCATATATGCATCTAACCCGCGTTCCTAGGCGAACGCGGGTTTTTTTTGTGCGATTAACCAATATATCGACAGTCGCATAACAATATATGAAGTCAACCGATGTAAAAAAGTGGGGAGGGAACAAGGATGAAAAACGGCGCTCGTTTCAAAGCAGTGGTGGCTGCGGCACTACTCGGATTACTGTTGCTCAGTGGATGCACTCCCAAAGGAGGGGAGCAGACGATTGAGATCAGACTAGGAGAGGTAGCCCGTACGGTCTTTTATGCGCCGCAGTATGTAGCCTTGAGTCAGGGAATGTTTGCTCAGGAGGGACTGGATGTCCAATTGGCAACGATTCCCGGGGGTGACAAGGCGATGACGGCGTTGTTGTCCAATCAGGCGGATATCGCGCTGATCGGCGCGGAAACATCTATTTATGTGTATCAGCAAGGAGCAGAGGACCCCATCATTAATTTTGCTCAACTGACACAGAAGGATGGTACCTTTTTGTTTGCCCGTCAAACGAAGGATAGCTTTGAGTGGGAAAAGCTGAAAGGACAAAATTTTTTGGGGCAACGCAAGGGCGGAATGCCGCAAATGTCACTTGAATTTACGCTTCGCAAACACGGCATTGATCCTCATAAGGATCTGGAGCTGATTCAAAATATTGATTTTGCTAATGTTGCCTCTGCTTTCGGCTCTGGTACAGGGGATTATGTGCAGCTGTTTGAGCCACAGGCATCTATTTTTGAAAAGGAAGGCCGTGGACGGGTAGTTGCCTCTATCGGTGTGGAGAGCGGCGAGTTGCCGTATACGGTATATATGGCTAAGCAAAGCTACCTGAACACAAATAGCGAGGCTGCACAGAAATTTACAAATGCTGTATATCGGGCACAACAGTGGATTGCTACGCATTCACCTGAACAGATTGCTGAAGCAATCACGCCCTATTTTAAAGATACAGATTTAGCTGTTTTGACAAGTAGTATCAAACGATATAAGGAACAGAGTACCTATGCTTTGAACCCGATGATTGAGGAAAAGGAATGGAAGAACTTACAGGATGTCATGACCTCGGCAGGGGAGCTTAAAAGTCCGGTTGTACTAGATAAGCTAGTGAACCCAAGCTTTGCACAACAAGCGATTTCGTCAAACTCTTCCAGGAATACTGAACCGCCTGTGAAAAAGAACACAACTGAATCTACGGATGCAGGTGTCGGTGCTGGAGGTTCGTCATGATGGAGGAACGGAGTGGCCTAACTTCAGACGCGACCATCCCGATGGTGAGACTGGAGCAAGTGACGCATGTCTATGTAACGGATCGTGAAGCTTCGCTGGCGGTTGAGAACATTGATTTTTCCGTAGAGACAGGGGAGTTTGTCAGTTTGGTTGGTCCAAGCGGCTGCGGCAAAACGACAATCCTGTCCATGATCGCGGGGCTGCTGCGTCCAGCGGCAGGCCAAGTCATGTTGCAAGGTCAGCCGGTAAGTGGTCCGAGTCCAGAGGTCGGTTACATGCTGCAGCAGGATTATCTGTTCCCATGGCGGACGATAATGGATAACGCATTGTTGGGTCTGGAACTAGGCAACAGAGTGGATGAAGCTGCGCGTGAGCGGACACGGCTGTTGCTGGAAGGCATGGGTCTGGGAGGGAAGGAGCATCTGCATCCGTCCCAGTTGTCTGGGGGAATGCGCCAGCGCGTGGCGCTGGTACGGACGCTGGCGACCAATCCGGGACTGCTGCTGCTGGATGAGCCGTTCTCCGCGCTAGATTATCAAACCAAGCTACAGCTGGAAGATCTGATTGCGGAAACCTTGCGCGAGCGGAGAAAGACGGCTATTTTAGTCACACATGATTTGGCCGAGGCCATTGCGGTCAGTGACCGGATTATAGTGATGGGTCGAAATCCTGGTCATGTCCGACGTACCTTCGAGATTCCGGATTGCATCCGAAAAGCTCAGCCTTTTTATGCACGCGAGCAGCCGGGTTTTAATGAGCTTTTTCATGAAATATGGGGTGAACTGGAGGCTTCGGGAGCAAAGGAGTGAGTTAACGTATGAAGGACGAAGCGGATCAGCTTGAGCAACGTTGGATTCAAGGACTACATCAGGCGTATTTACGTAGTAGGCGTTCGCAACGATGGTTAGTGACAGGTGTACAGACAGCTATTTTACTGCTTTTGTTTGTCTTATGGGAAATTGCAGGCCGTTTGAAGTGGATTGATGTGCTGTTGTTCAGCTATCCGAGCAAAATTTTCACCCAGATCGGTAAGGATGCGGTCAGTGGTGAATTATGGGGACATGTAGGTGTCACCGTGGGAGAGACGATGGCGGGGTTTTTACTCGGTACACTGTTAGGTACGTTGCTCGCTGTACTTATTTGGTGGTCACCGTTTTTGTCGAGGGTGCTTGATCCCTATATGGTCGTGTTCAACAGTATGCCTAAGGTGGCGCTAGGTCCAATTTTTATCGTCATGTTTGGGGCGGGATTTACTGCTATCCTAATGACAACCCTCTCCATTACGGTCATTATTACGACACTAGTCGTATACAACAGCTTTCAAGAAGTCGATTCGAATCTGATCAAAGTGGTTCGCACGTTTGGCGGATCACGCCGGGATACGTTTCAAAAGGTGATTTTACCTGCATCCTTTCCTGCAATCGTCTCTACGCTGAAAGTGAATGTCGGTATGGCATGGGTTGGCGTGATAGTTGGTGAATTTCTGGTGGCCAAAAACGGCTTAGGCTATTTGATTATCTATGGTTTTCAGGTGTTCAATTTCACGCTGGTTATGTCCAGCTTGTTGATCATTGCTGTCGTAGCTACACTGATGTATCAGGCGGTCGTGTATGTGGAGCATCGTCTGCTTTCCGGTCGTCCTCATCGGTAACAATAAAATTTCTGAACATTTGTGTAAAACATGAAAATAAAGTACCATGAAAATGAAATACTTAATATTTATGAAAATGTGAAAACAGATTTCATCTAGAGAGGACAGAACTTTTTCATGGGCTTTCGTACGATTAAAACGGCTATTGCCGCATTAATGGCCGTACTTATTGCGGAGGGTTTTGGCATTCATGGAGCCACCTCAGCAGGGCTTTTAGCGATTTTGGGGGTGGATGTCACACGCAAGAGAAGTCTCCGTACCATTTCGGCGAGATTTTTTGCATCCGTCGTGGGGCTTCTTTTTGCTTGTGTTTTGTTTGTGGTATTCGGATTTCATGATTGGGTACTAGCATTATATATTTTAACGGCGTTTCCAGTCATTGTACGGGTGGGTTTTAAAGAAGGGATCGTCACCGGCTCGGTCGTGGTTTTCCGCGTATTCAGCGGCGGCGTGATTGATATGGAGGTACTGCTGACCCAGCTAGCTCTGCTAGTGATTGGACTGGGTTCCGCGATGATTGTCAATTTAGCCTATATGCCGGGTTCTGATAATACAATGCAACAGATTCGGCAGGAAGTGGATCGGACATTTTCTGTTATATTCAGAAATATGGCCAATACGCTGCGTAGTCCAGCATACATATGGGATGGCAAGGAAGTTATTGAAGCGAACAGTGTGATAGCCAAAGGGGTCACGGAGGCGGGGCGTTCCTTGGAAAATCAGATGCTTCGTCCCCAAGAGGGCTGGAATGTGTATTTTTATATGCGAAAAGAACAGCTGGATTCGATCCAAAACATGATGCAGTTGATCGCACAAATGTATCAGCATATGCCGCAGGCCAAGCTTCTGGCCGAGCTGTTCGACCAGCTTAGCAATGACGTTTTGGCTGGACATTATACGGGACAGACTGAGAAGCTGCTGGAGCAGGTTCGTGAAGAATTTAAAGCAATGGAGCTTCCCGCAACCCGGGAGGAATTTGAGATTCGTTCGGCATTATTGCAGCTTACACATGAGCTTCATCAGTATTTGAAAATTGCGAAAAAGGACAAGGCCCCTACTCCAGTGAAAAATTAGAGTAAAGGCCTTGAGGGGCTACTATCCATGACGGACAGTAGCCTTTTCTTGTTCAGTGATGGTAGAAGCCGGATGACTGAAAGTCCGTTTGTGCCGAATTCGGTCTGTGATCCATAAGACAGCGGTGATCAGGCAAGGGTACAGCATAGCCCATCCGACAAAGGGGAAAACGATCGCCGTAGAGATGAACGATATCCAACTAATGGAAACCCCCCAGCGACTACCACGCAGAAGCTTAATTCCTGCTGCACAACCTCCGAGATAGGTCAGAATAAAGGTGGCGTTCGGGAACTGGATCAGGTTAGTGAGTGAAACAGTACCACTACCGTACAACACCATAATGATCACGAAGCAGACGCTAAGAAAAGCAATGCCACCGATAGGGGTATGGAATCGTTGGGATAACATGCCCATCCAGCGAAAGGCCTGTCCTTGCCGGGATAAAGCATAAGCGACACGTGAAGCGGCACCAACATAAGCAATAATAGTAGCGGTACAAATGAAGATACCCGTCAAGCCTGCAATTATCGCGCCCCATGGCCCGATAGCCCGACTAATCACCCATACGAGCGAAGCATCCGAATCCCCTGCAAGGTAACTTTGTGTGCCCACAGTAGCCAGCGCAGTTAAGAAATAAAGCAAACCAACAATGACGGCTGCAATGGTCACGCCTTTAACGGCTGCTCTCTGGGGATTAGTGAATTCCTCTGACATATGGGACACAGCCTCCCAACCGATAAAACACCAAAACAGAATCGCGGCCGCTTGACCGACGGAGAGCCAGCCATGTGGAACAAACGGGGTGAAGTGGACTGTTTCCATTTGAGGAAGTGCTGCGGCAATGGCGAATATAAGGACGGCAACGATAGCCATGACGACAGCGATCTGAATACGTCCCGCGACCTTCATGCCGATCCAGTTGATGATCAGGCCCACCGCCAGCATAGCAGCGGCTAACATCATGCGGCTTTCCTCTCCCCAGCCCATGGCTGCGGTCATATAGCCGGCTCCGGTGAGTGCGGCAACAGGTGCCCCAATCGGAACCGACATGAGAAAAAACCACCCGATATAAGCACCAGCACGTGGTGAAAAGGCCAACGTGACAAAATGCGATACCCCTCCCGCATTCGGAAATTTGGCGGATAGAAGACCCATGGAAAGCGCCATTGGCAGGATGAGCAAGGTCATAAAGCCCCATGCCAGCAGCGATGCCGGTCCCGCCATTTGGGCGGCAAGTCCAGGCACAATCAATATCCCCGAACCCAGTACAGCTCCGATATAGAGTGCAATGGCCTGTGGAAGACCAATGGTGGATTGAAGTTTACTTTCATTTGTCATGCAGAAAATCCTTCTTTCTCTTGTTATTTTCTCCAGCTTATCAGATAATCAATCTATCGGAAAAACGGAATATAACGATTGCTTGCATCGGAAAAACCGATTGAAGGAGCGGATTATGGAATCGCGGCATTTGTTTACCTTTTTAAATGTAGTTGAGGCAGGCAGTTTTACGCGAGCAGCGCGTATACTGGATTATGCACAGTCGAGTATCACTGCTCAAATTCAAACGCTGGAGGCAGAGTTGGGTACGCCGCTTTTTGATCGCATTGGCAAGAAAATCATGCTGACGGATGCCGGACGACGTCTACTACCCTATGCGCAGGAGATTTCCAAGATGCATGCTATGGCTAAGGATGCACTTCGTTCAGAAACGGAATTGGCGGGCACGCTGAAGATAGGAGCACCAGAGTCTCTGGCCGCATTTCGTCTACCGAGTCTGATCCGTGAGTACAGGGAACGGTATCCGAAGGTTAAAATTGTCCTTAAACCCGGCGAATGCTGGGAATTGCGCGATTTGATCCGCTCCGGTGAGCTGGATTTGGCTTTTTTGCTTCAGCCTGAGACGGAGGATAGAGAACTGAATGTCACCACGCTTATTCATGAGCCGATGGCCTTGGTTGCTCCACTTAAGCATTCGCTGGTTACCTATACCCGGGTAGAGCCTGCTGACTTGAAGGACGAAACCATTTTGCATACGGAGGCAGGATGTACGTACCGTATCCTTTTTGAGCAGTATTTGAATAAACACGGTATTTTTTCAGACCCTAGCCTGGAATTTTGGAGTATTGAAGCCATCAAGCAGTGTGTCATGGCTGGATTGGGTATTGCGCTGCTTCCGCTGGTTACGGTACAAAATGAGCTGCGAGAAGGTAAAATGGCGCGTTTAGCCTGGGATGACAGTGAACAGCAGGTGGCTACTCAGGTCGCCTATCACACGAAAAAGTGGAAATCCCCGGCTCTTAGTGAATTTTTACAGATCGTTGATCAGCATGTAACACATTGGCGTGCATGAGTTCAAGCCATCGCGGCATATGCTTATACAAATAATATTTTTTCCTTTTCGCCTATTCACTCAACATTCGCCTACAACCTGCATACATATGTATGGAATGATTGATTGTATGGAGGAGGTTCAAGAATGGCATTAAGTCATAAAAATCGTAGAGAGATTATTACCAAAGCGATCTGTGGTAAAGGTCGCAGATTCTCTACCGTAACCCATACCGTAACTCCGCCGAATAATCCGACGAGCATTTTAGGGGCATGGATTATTAACCACCAGTATGAAGCTGTGGCGGCGGGGGACGGCATTGAGGTCGTCGGGACGTATGATATCAATATTTGGTACTCATACGATAAAAACTCGCAGACCGATGTGGCCAAGGAAACGGTGTCGTACGTGGAAAATGTGCCGCTCTCGTATCTTGATCCGAAGCACCGGGCGTCTACAGTGGAAGTATCCGCCGAAGCTACACAGGAGCCGAGTTGCGTCGAGGCCAGTGTGTCTTCTGGAGGTGGCAGCGTAATGATCCGGGTCGAGCGGGAATTTGCGGTGGAGCTGGTGGCGGAAACGAAGATTGTTGTAGAAGTATTCCCGAATGGTAGCAGCGATGATTTTGACAAAGACTTTGATTTTGGAGCGGAAGAGGGGGACTATGAGGAGCTCGACCCCGACCTCATTGACGACGAGCTCTGACAGAAGTAACCAAAAAGAGGGCCGCTTTACTCTTTGCGCCGGCTGATTCTGCGCAGGGGGCAAAGGCCCTCCTTTTTTGTTGTTGTGGGTTGAAATCCGTACGTAGTCCGTAGGGGGGAATATGATGCAGCAGCCGGGACAGGCGCTCATACGCTTCAGACAGATGCCAAATGATGAAAAAAAGCGTAGACTGGAGCGTTCAGGCATAGCGGTGCAGTGGATGGATAGCAGTATAGCAGATTTTACGATAGGTTACGCGGTGCAAATCCATCAACTGCGAGTGTTGGAAATTCGTAGACGTGCCATCGAAGGGCCTTCCAAAGTCCGCGCATACGATCTGTCTGAACTGGATCAACATTCACCGCTTTATGTCCGGATGGAGCGGCTGGCTGTACGAGCGTTGTACACACTGGGTTTGGACAGTGGTGAGGTAGTACTGACGCCGCTGGGGGAGCGCAGCTGTCAGGTGCGCGAAATCTCGGCACAGCCATGGCTGAACGATAGACGTTTGGCCACATTATATGAAATTGCTGCGCGCGAAGGGGATGTTGAGGGTGAGAATCTTTCAGCGCAACGAGGAAGAGATCGACTGCTCATCGGAATGGACCCTGAATTTGTGCTGGTTCGTATGCCCGAGGGACGGGTCGTTCCGGCCTCAAGATATTTGGGTCGTCTCGGCATAGCCGGCTGCGATGCTGTTACTCGTCGAGGACGAACACTGTATCCAGTCGCTGAGCTTCGTCCTGCGCCGAGTGGAGATCCGGCCCGTCTGTTGAAGCACCTGCGTCAAGCTTTTGCAACAGCAGCCCGGCGCATTGCCGACCGCACACTCATCTGGCAGGCAGGGGGGATGCCGCAACCGGGTTTTCCGCTAGGCGGACATCTTCATTTCAGCGGGGTTTCGCTAAATGGTGCCTTGCTCCGGGCACTGGATAACTATTTGGCACTGCCTTTGGCGCTACTGGAAGACAAGCGTGCGGCTCGGCGCAGACCGCATTATGGCAATTTAGGTGATTTTCGCCGTCAGTCGTATGGAGGCTTTGAATATCGTACACTGCCCAGTTTTCTTATCTCACCACAGCTGGCGAAAGGTGTGATTGGCATGGCGTTTCTCATTGCCTCTCAATACCCGCGTTTGCAACGTAGGCCGCTAGGTGAGGAGGAGGCTCACAGAGCCTTTTATGAAGGAAATCAACTTGTCCTTAAGGAGTATATGGAACCTCTTATTTTGGACATGGTTTCACTGGAAATATACTCGCAATATGAAGCTTATGTAGCGCCATTGCTGGACAGCCTCCGCAAGGGGAAACAGTGGGATGAATCACGGGATTTGCGCCCGTATTGGAAGCTTATGTAAAACCAAGTGTCGACACCAGGAATGGTTTCATGTTATCGACTGTCATTTTTGATATAATGAGAGATAATTATAAGTTTAAACGGAACAAAGTGTGGGGGTTAGTAAACGGTATGTCCAAATATACACCGATGATAGAGCAATATTTATCCATAAAAGAGCAGGCCAAAGATGCATTTTTGTTTTTCCGCCTGGGAGATTTTTACGAGATGTTTTTCGATGATGCAATTCTTGCATCCAAGGAGCTGGAAATTACACTTACGGGTCGTGAGGGTGGTGCCACGGAGAAAATTCCGATGTGCGGCGTACCTTATCATTCAGCGGAAAATTACATACAGCGCCTCATTGAGAAGGGTTATAAAGTGGCCATATGTGAGCAAATGGAGGAAGCCTCAGCTACGAAGGGGATGGTGCGGCGGGATATTGTCCGCGTTGTGACCCCGGGTACGGTAATGGAAGGCAAGGTGCTGGGTGACAAATCCAACAACTACATGGTATGTGTCACAGAGACGGACGGGATGCTGGCGCTGGCGGCGTGCGACTTGTCAACAGGTGAATTGTATGTGACCTCTGTGCCTGATTCGAAAGAATGGCTACTAGATGAAATTAACATTTATGAGCCGTCCGAAATGTTGGGGGATGGTCATCTGCTCGATTTTGTGACATCCCGTATGTCCCCCGTTGGACGGCGCGTTGTGTATACGTCTTGGGACAAATCCAAGGATGATCTGGTTCGGGATCAATTTGGGGAACCCACGTGGGCAAGGCTTACGGAGGAACGCAGACGGTGCGTGTCACGTCTAATTTCCTATTTGAATGAAACGCAAAGAAGATCGTTAGGCCAATTGACCCAAATTTCGGTATATGAGCCAAACCATTTTATGATCCTGGATCCATTTACCCGCCGGAATCTGGAACTGGTGGAGACGGTACGTGAACGCGCCAAGAAAGGCTCGCTGCTGTGGCTGTTGGATCGCACAGAGACTTCCATGGGAGCGCGTCTGTTGCGTCGTTGGATTGACAAGCCGCTGTTGAGCAGCAATCTTATTGAGGAGCGCTTGGAGGCGGTGGACAAGCTATACCACCAGTTTATTTTCCGAGAGGATGTACGTGCTCAGCTTAAAGAGATTTATGATCTGGAGCGTCTGGTTGGACGGATCGCCTTTGGTAGTGCTAATGCACGTGATCTGATCGCCCTCAAGCTGTCGCTGGCCCGAATTCCGTCTTTACGCGAGCTGTGCGCTGAATCTCCTTCGAAGACGCTGAGACGAATTGCACAAACGTTGGATAGCTGTACAGACCTGTGCACGTTAATTGAGGAAGCGGTGGCGGATGAACCGCCGATTTCCGTAAGGGACGGAGGTCTTATTAAGGAAGGCTACCATCAGCGTCTGGACGAACTGCGCGAGGCGAGTGTGAACGGTAAGCGTTGGATCGCTGAGCTAGAGGCCAAGGAACGCGTAGCAACCGGCATTCGGTCACTTAAAATTGGATACAACAAAATATTTGGTTATTATATCGAAGTGACCAAATCCAATTTGGCTTCATTACCGGAAGGTCGATATGAACGCAAACAGACGTTGGCGAATGCGGAACGGTATATTACACCGGAGTTGAAGGAAAAGGAATCTCTAATTCTGGAAGCCGAGGATAAAATGGTTGATCTGGAGTACACGCTTTTCTCCGAGCTTCGCAGTAAACTGAACGCTGAAATTCCACGTTTGCAAAAGCTGGCAGAGCAAGTGGCTGAAATTGACGTGTATCAGTCGCTGGCTTCGGTTAGCTCGGAACGGGGATTCGTGAAACCTGAGCTGACTACAGGATATGATTTCGTAGTGGAGCAGGGTCGCCATCCCGTGGTGGAAGCCGTAATGAAAGATGGCGGTTTTATCGCAAACAGCACGGTGTTGGAGGAAGCCGATGCACATATTCTACTTATCACTGGGCCGAACATGGCTGGGAAAAGTACGTATATGCGTCAGGTTGCACTTATTGCGATTATGGCTCAAATTGGCTGCTTTGTCCCTGCTGCACGTGCCAAGGTGCCAATGCTGGATCGCATTTTCACACGGATCGGCGCGGCGGATGATCTCATCGGCGGGCAGAGTACGTTTATGGTCGAAATGGCAGATATCCAAGTAATGACGGACAAGGCAACTCCGCGAAGCTTGATCATTATTGATGAACTGGGACGAGGTACGTCCACCAGTGAAGGAATGGCAATTGCACAGGCAGTCATCGAATTTGTCCATGACACGATCGGCTGTAAGGCGCTGGTATCCACGCATTTCCATGAGCTGGCGCATTTGGAGCAAGGCCTGTCTTCACTGCGAAATTACTCTATGGCCGTGCAGGAAAGCGGCGACAAGGTGAATTTCTTGCGCAAGCTCATACCGGGAGCGGCTAGCAGTAGCTATGGTATTTATTGTGCTCGGCTTGCAGGCTTGCCCAATAACATTATTGAGCGAGCGAATGGACTGCTGAATGGTTTTGAACAGGCAGCGGCTCAAGTAACGGCAGGTACGGAGACAGTAGTAGGAGGGAAGGAAGGGACTGATCTTCGTACAGTTTCAGGGACAGAGGATATTTCTTCTTTGACCGAATTTAATTCAGGCCAGACATTGCGAGAAAGCGGAGAAACTGCACCATCAGCTCAGTCTTTATCACAGCAGGCCACCCTGGTAAAAGAAGATACTCTGCAGACGGTGGAAACTTCCAGCACGTTGGAGCAAGGAGCAACCGAAGTAGTACAGCTGTCCATTTTCGGAGAGCAGGAGCTTGCCGCCTCCAAGCCACACGCAGAGACAGTAGAGGCTAATCCGATTGTGCGCCAAATTTTGCGCAAGGTGAAAAATGCTGATGTCATGAATATGACTCCTTTACAGGCAATGCAGCTATTAAATGATCTAAAAAACAAGGCCAATGGCCTGTAGTTAAAATAAGTGACATTATTCTTATTTTTCATCACACTTTGAAGTCAGGAGGAGGTTAAAAGGATGTCTAAAATTCGGGTACTGGATGAACATATTGCGAACCAGATTGCTGCCGGTGAGGTCGTGGAACGTCCAGCCTCCGTCGTGAAGGAGCTGGTGGAAAATGCGATTGATGCAGGCGGTACGCGGGTGGACGTATGGGTAGAAGAGGGCGGCCTGCAAAGTATCCGGGTGACGGATAATGGAAGTGGCATTGAGCCCGAAGATGTGGAAACGGCATTCTATCGGCACGCGACAAGCAAAATTGGACATGGTCGCGACCTGTTTCAGATCACAAGTCTCGGCTTCCGAGGAGAGGCGTTGCCAAGTATTGCGGCTGTATCAAAAGTAGAGTTGCTTACAGCAGCCGGAGATGATGGACGTGCCCGTAGATTGGTGATTGAGGGCGGTAAGTTGTTGCTTCACGAGGATGCTGCTAGTAGACAAGGGACGGATTTTACCGTGCGGGAGCTGTTTTATAATACACCTGCACGGCTGAAATATATGAAAACAATCCAGACCGAGCTGGGTCACATTTCGGATGTATTGTATCGAATGGCGCTTTCGCATCCAGAAGTAGCCTTCACATTGCGGCATAATGGCAATACATTGCTGCAAACGCTGGGTAATGGTGATTTGCTGCAGGTGATTGCCGCTATTTACGGAACTTCTGCGGCGAAATCCATGCTGCTGCTGGCAGGAGAGAGCCTCGATTACCGAATTAGCGGCTATGTCAGCCGTCCAGAGTGGACGAGATCAAATCGAAATGCGATCTCGACGGTAGTGAATGGACGTTTTGTGCGAAGCTACGGGCTTAATCAGGCGTTGCTCAAGGCGTATCATACCTTGTTGCCAATCAATCGTTTTCCGCTGGCTGTGATCCAACTGGAAATGCATCCTTCTTTGGTGGATGTTAACGTTCATCCTGCCAAGCTGGAGGTAAGGTTCAGCAAAGAAGCTGAACTGTTTCAGCTGGTTGAAGATTCGGTAAAAGCTGTCTTAGGGCAACAAGTGCTGATTCCGAAGGCAGTCAAGCGCGAGATCGGTGGCAAGAACAGTGGCTCGTTTGTGCAGGAACAGTTTCACTTCTCGAAGGGAAATGGTGCGGAAGGGGATGCTCCTTCCGGCAAAGACCGAGGGGGAGCACTACCACTTTCCGTGACTTCGCCGGAGAGCCAGGTACCGCGCCAATCCAATTACTTGAACAGAAACGAAGAGAATAATAGAGGTAGCCAGGAGCGTGAGCAACGTCCGAGCAGGGATAGCCTCTCAGCCATTGGACGGGCAAACAACCTTTCAGGTAAAAGTATTAGTGATGATGAACTGGATGCAGATTTTATAGAAGAAAACAACGGGAGTGAAGTTAGAGGGGACGTGCCGCTCCCTGATGGAGCGACTGTACAGTCGTCCGAAGGAGATAATGCCGCAATAGGCACATCCTCCTTATACAGCGGGGGGATACAGGAAACGGCTGCTTCTGCTGCTTACCCATCTTCTATGCCGCCGATTGCGGGACACGCTACGGATTCCCGTCATTTCGCAGATCAGAAGCCGCGCCAGCAACGTCTAGATGCCGAGCAATTGGCAGCGGTGTCGGGAGAAGTTCCAGAGTTGCCTACTTTTCCTGAACTGAATTTAATCGGTCAGCATCATGGGACATATCTGATTGCACAGAACGATCAGGGTTTGTATTTAATTGATCAACATGCCGCACATGAACGAGTCAATTATGAATTTTATTATGAAAAATTCGGCAATCCCGAGTCAGTATCGCAGGAACTGCTACTGCCAATTACACTGGATTTTACGCCTTCCGAGACGGAAAAATTGAAAACAAGGCTGCACTGGTTTGAACAGGCGGGGGTGTATTTGGAGCATTTTGGCGGTCAAACCTTCCGTGTCAGCTCTTACCCGTACTGGCTTCCCCAAGGGGAAGAAGCGGATGTCATTGAGGAAATGGCCGGATGGGTGCTGGAGGAAAGAGCCATTGATCTTGCTAAGCTGCGGGAAGCGGCCTCGATCATGTGCTCCTGCCGGGCTTCGATTAAGGCAAACCAGAAGCTGACTGACCAACAGGCTATCGTGCTGCTAGAGCGTTTGGCAGCGTGCAAACAACCATATACTTGCCCTCATGGGCGACCTATTGTGGTTTCCTTTTCCACATATGATTTAGAGAAGCTGTTTAAAAGAGTAATGTAAGGGAGTATATATATGTTGCAGGATCGGGAAAACCGTGAAGAAGAGCAGTCGAGCCTATGGGAGAAGCAAGTCGAATTACTAGTCACGACAGGGGATTCCCCCTCGGCTGAGGTTATGGAGCGAGCGAAGCTGCTTGCAGCCGAGTTAGGGGTGCTGTATGCCCCTCGTCGTGGCATATCGGTAGCTAAGCTAATCGCGGCTCACAAAGTCCGCCAGGCATTGGTACTGGTGCAGGGCGGAGTGAGACTGATTAGCCCAGAACAACCACCGATGGTTTTTCACCCGAGTATGGGCTTTATTCGTGCCAAACGGGTATTAAAGGGTGAGCCTGACCCGATGTTGACGGCTGCCCGACTCATCCAGGGTGATACTGTGCTGGATTGCACCGCAGGACTTGGTACGGATTCTCTTCTATTTTCAATTGGAACGGGAAGCTCTGGACAAGTTACGGCTGTGGAGAGTTCTTTCCCCGTCTACGCTTTAATCAAGGATGGAATGAGGCATTACCGTTCCGGCAACGCTGAAGTAGATCAGGCCTTTTCCAACATTGACGTTCGTTTTGGTCATCATTTGGACTATTTGCGTAGTTTGCCGGATCGCAGTATAGATATTATTTATTTTGACCCCATGTTCCGTGATCCGTTGCTCGATTCCAGCGCAATTGGTCCATTGAGAGGGTTGGCTAACCCAGACGCGTTGATTGAGGAAAGTATTATTCATGCGAGACGGATTGCACGAAAAACAATTGTATTAAAAGAAAAGCGGGGAAGCGGGGAATTTGCCCGCCTCGGCTTCCGTGTGGAGCAGCGGGGCACAACGAAAACAGTGTACGGAGTGATTGATATTGACAGTAGCACCTAAGCCTAAACTACTTGTTCTTGTTGGCCCGACTGCGGTTGGCAAGACGAAACTAAGCATCGAGATGGCTCGACAATTTGACGCAGAAATTATTTCCGGGGATTCCATGCAGGTATACCGTCATATGGACGTTGGAACCGCCAAAATTTCCAAACAGGAAATGGAAGGAATCAAGCACCATTTAATTGATATTCATGAGCCTGAATACCCATATTCAGTAGCCCAATTTCAGGAAGACTGTCGTCGTCTCATACCTGATATACAATCTAGAGGAAAGCTACCGTTTATCGTAGGCGGAACAGGTTTATATGTAGAATCAGTCTGCTATGAATACCAGTTTTCCGAGGTAGGGGCTGACGAAGCTTTTCGTCAGGAACAGCTTGACTATGCCGAACAGTTTGGAGCTGAGGCGCTTCATGCGCGACTACAGGCGGTTGATCCCGAAAGTGCACTTCGTCTGCATCCTAATGATCGTCGTCGTGTCGTTCGGGCACTGGAAATTTACCATGTTAGCGGAACGACACTTAGCTCTCAACTTGCCAGTCAAAAAAAGGAATCTCCCTACCAACTCTGCATTGTAGGTTTGACAATGGATAGGCAAATGCTATATAAACGTATTGAAGACCGAATTGACGGGATGCTCGATCAAGGGCTTGTTGCTGAGGTAACCTCCTTAATGGAACGGGGAGTGCGAAGCGATGCCATCTCCATGCAAGGTCTAGGCTATAAAGAGATATCCTCCTACCTGCGGGGAGAGGTGTCTTTGGAAGAGGCGGTGACTTGGCTAAAACGGGATACGCGTCATTTTGCGAAGCGACAGCTCTCGTGGTTTCGCCATATGAAGGATATCCAGTGGGTAGATGTCACTGATTTCGGAAATTTTTCTGCTCATGCAGCCCGAATACACGAAATTATAGCAGGAAAGTTCCGGACAGACCTTGAATATACTTCAAAACAATCCAAATGATTATTGGGGGTACGGCTAAAATGAACAAGTCCATTAATATCCAAGATACGTTTCTGAATCAATTGCGCAAGGATTCTATACCTGTAACGGTATACCTCATCAATGGATTTCAGGTGCGAGGGACGATTAAAGCATTTGACAATTTTACGATTGTTATCGACTCGGATGGAAAGCAACAGCTGATTTACAAGCATGCCATCTCCACCTTTACACCGCAACGCAATGTATCGCTTGTACAGCAACAGGATAACGCTAGCGATAACTGATTACGGCTTGACGGTCGCCCGGGTTCATGAAACTTTTCAGGCGTCCGTCTCGTCTAACTGTATAGGAATGTGACCGGGAGCAACCTGATCAGGGTTGTTCTTTTCATTCCGTTTACTTTCATGCTGCCGACAGCAAGCTTTAAGCTATGTTAGGTATCATATGATTATTCGCGAAAGGGAGTCAGGGGAATGCCAAACGATTCATTGTCCAGATCCGGCAATCGCAATAGAAACACATCTAAAGAGAAGCCGAAGGGCAAGAAAAAGAAAATAACAGGTAAGCGAGTGGGGTGGACGCTATTTATTACAGCGGCGTTAGCCATATTTTGCGCACTTGGTGGATATTTATTTGTTATGGTTAATGGCGAAAAAATTTACAAAGCCAACAAGGACAAAATTACAGTGAACGAGACATCGAAGGTTTATGACCGCAACGGTGTGCTCATGGGTGAGTTGTCTGTGCAAAAAAGCGATCCTGTCAAAAGTGAAGAAATTCCACCGTTGCTCAAAAAAGCATTTATTGCAACCGAGGATAAGCGTTTTATGGAGCATCAAGGGGTTGATATTTGGTCTATCGGCCGGGCAGCCGTTAAGGATATCGTGGCCCGTTCGGCGGTGGAGGGCGGCAGTACGCTGACTCAGCAGCTGGCCAAAAACTTGTTTTTGACACGTGACAAAACCTTTTTCCGTAAAGCGACAGAGGTATCCATCGCAATGGCGTTGGAGCGGAATTTGACTAAAGATGAAATTATTACACTCTACCTGAACCGGATTTGGTTTGGACGCTCGTATTCTGGAATTAAGGCAGCGTCGGAAGGCTATTTTGGGCAAACGGATTTGAATAAATTAAAATTGTGGCAGGTCGCTACACTGGCAGCTATTCCGAAAGGGCCATCCAAGTATAATCCGATTAGTAACCCGGAAAATTCAAAGGCCCGGCGTGCTGTGGTTCTCCAGCTGATGTTTGAGCAGGGAATGATTGGAAAGCAGGAGATGGAAGAAGCCAAGGCTGTAAATTACGATTACAAACAGCCGGAAAAAGTTCAAAAGTATCAAAATTTTATGGAATACGTCATGGATGAGGCAGAGGATGCACTGCCAGGAGTTAGCGGCAATGATCTGATTATTGGCGGTTACAAAATTCATACCACAATGGATGCCCAGGCTCAAAATGCGCTGGATCAGGCGATGGCAGATGATGACATGTTCGAAAAAAGTCCTGACGATCAGCCTGTTCAAGCCTCGATGGTCATTATTAACAACCAGACAGGTGGAATTGCCGCAATGGCACCCGGACGGGATTACAAAAAGGGAACCTTCAATCGTGCGACACAGAGCCGCAGACAGCCAGGATCGGCCTTTAAGCCGATTGTAGCCTATGCGCCAGCTCTTGAATCCGGTAAGTTTACGATGGATACCCCTTTGAGTAACGAACGCCAGAGTTTTAACGGATACAGTCCGAAAAACTTGCATGGTTACTCGTCGACCATCAGCATGCTCGACGCCATTACGAAGTCTGAAAATATTCCGCCTGTATGGTTGCTGAACCAAATTGGTGTGGAAAAAGGGGTTCAATTTGCCGAGAGCGTAGGCATTCCGATGGACAAAAATGATCACTCACTTGCTATCGCATTGGGTGGATTAAGCAGAGGAACGAATACCCTTGAAATGGCCCAGGCGTACAGCGCTTTTGCTAATAAAGGACAATTCCAAAAAGCTTATTCTATTAAGCAAATTAACAATAGTGATGATCAAGTTGTTTATACTCATGAAGAGGAAACTAAATCTGTAATGAGTGAAAAAACGGCTTATGAAATGACACAAATGATGCAAAATGTAGTCAATAGCGGTACAGGTCGTAAAGCACGTATTGACTGGCCTGTAGCTGGTAAAACGGGTACGACCCAAAGTGGAATTAGCGGTAACAGTGGTAACCGGGACATCTGGTTTGTCGGTTATACACCGGAATATACCGGAGCGGTATGGATGGGGTATGACAAGCCGGACAGCAAGCATATGCTGAGAAACTACAGTGGGCAGTCGGCAGCCTTTTTCGGAAGGGTCATGGGTGAAGCTCTCAAGGGACACCCGGTTACGAAATTCAGCGAGCCGAAGGGATATGAACCACCAGTTGAGCAGAAGCCAGAAGAGCCGGTTCAGGCTACCGCTCCAAGCGGACTGAGCGGGTCTTATAGTCAGGACACCCAAATTGTATCGTTGTCATGGACTGCGGCTACGGGGGATAATGTACAATACCGTGTGTATCGCAAAGGGACTTCCGATACAGGCTTTGCGGCAATCATGGAGGCAATGAAGGGCACGAGTGGTGAAGACACGTCTCCTATAGCTGGAAACACGTATGAATATTATGTAGTAGCTTATGGGGCGGATGGTAAAGAATCCGAGGCTTCTAATACGATCCGTGTGGAAATTCCGGCAGAGACTACTCCGGTTGATCCACAGCCAGGGACTGCTCCAAACGAGAATGGAACCTTACCGGATAATGGCGGGGCTACAGACGGACAAAACGGTACAGATCAGGGAAATACATCTCCTGGCGGTACCAATAACAATAATGGCTCAGGTCAGGTTCCGGTATCTCCTGGAGATACTAATGGGAATGGTGCTGGAGGCACAGGTAACATTAGTGGCAATTCCGGCAATGGAAACGATACTAATCAGGGAAATGGTCAGACTACTACGCCGGATGCAGGTATTTCTAATGAAGATACTATGGTAAATCCAGAAAACACGGATGCATCTACGCCTGAAGGCACAACCGATGGAACTCAGGAAGGCAATTCTAACGGTCATTCGAACTCCAATCGTGGACGTCACAATCGGAATTAGCAAGTATTGCTTTATGCAAGTTGGATTTGCTTCAAATCAAAGGTATTCTCGGATCAGTTCACGGTCTGAGAATACCTTTTTTGCTGTTATAAAGGGGTTCTTTTTGAGTGTACAGTTTAAATATGGTAAGCTGGTTTTACCAATGTTGGAGAGGAACATCATTTATGAAGCGCAAATTCGGAGACCGGGCCAACTGGCGCAGAATCACCAATCGCAAGTTTGCTTGCCGGTATGTAGAAAGTGATGCGTTTACAGGATATGTGACCCTGTATACAATTTTGAGTCTCAAGGAGCCGTTATGGAAAAGTTACGGTGGTCATACGTTTTGCATAGCCGATAAAGGATATTCCTGGCTGCAATATTATCCAAAAGGTGAGCACTATGTGGTGACTGCTATGTTTGACAATCGGGAGCAAATCGTTGAATGGTATATTGATACCTGCCGAAATCAGGGTGTGACCGATCAAGGGGTCCCATGGTTTGACGATTTGTATTTGGATGTTGTGGTGCTTAAAAACGGTGAAATCTTCCTAGTGGATGAGGATGAATTGGAGGAGGCGTTACAGCGGGGGCATATCTCAACGCAAGAGGCAGAATTGGCTAACCGTACAGCGGCTGATGTATTACATCAGATAGATGCCCACGTGTTCCCCTATTTTAAAATGTCGCTGAAACACCGGGCAGAATGGTTTCACAACGGTGATTTCAAGAGAGAACGGTGAAAGTTTTGCAGTGGATTAAAGACACTGGGCCCAAACGTCCTGAGTTGAAAAGAAGGCAGAGTCGCCTTAAGAAAATATCTATGGTTTCCAAGCGTCTTGTACTTTGTTTGATGATTTTCATTTTGGTCGGATTGGTATGGGCAGGTATCCGAGTGTGGAACATGAATACGGCCGCCTCTACCACTCCGCTCAAGCAAGTGCAAATTGGTATCGTACTAGGTGCTTCTATGTGGGGGGCTGAGCCCAGTCCTGGATTGAAGGAAAGGCTAGAAGAAGCCTTGCGCTTATACCGCAACGGGACGGTACAGCGTCTAATTGTAAGTGGGGGACTAGATAAACCAGATTTTCCGTATACGGAGGCTGAGGGCATGCAACGCTATTTGGTAGATAAAGGGGTCCCTGTACAGCATATTGTGTTGGAAAACCATGCGACCAGTACTTACGAAAATCTGCTCTATAGCCAGCGCATCATGAAGGAATATGGATGGACCTCCACCGTGATCATTACACATAGCTATCATGGACCTCGGGCGATGGAGATTGCTCAATTCTTGAATTTTGATCATCCCCAGATGGCTCTGACGGAATCCAAAGTGCTGAATATGCCAATTCATCAATCAAGAGAAGTATTGGCATACGCTAAATGGACGCTGCAACGGTGGTGGATCAGCGCTCAAACTTGGGTTGCCTGAATTTAAGAAAAGGCTTTGTGCACGTTCCCGTTGCTTTTATGCTAATAAGGACATGCCAGACCGAATACATTAATAGGGTAAGCTGTGCCTGAAGAAATGTTGAGGTGATGGATGCATGAACGGACGGGGAATCGCCGCGGGCAAGCGGTCGGAGGAGAGACCTTCTAGACAAATTAATGTCGTGCTGCGTAGCCCGGAGCCGATAGCTTCGGTGACTGTGGACGAGACGGAAGCAGTGGCTTCAACCAAGTCACAGGCGCTACCGCAGTATCTCAGTCTTTATCAGGAAATTCAGAAAGAACTCGATCATCTCGTCGGCTTGGATAACATCAAAGACCTGGTATTTGAGGTATATGCCTTTTTGCAAATCGCCCATATGCGCACGGATGTGGGATTGTTGAGCAATGCACACGTATATCACATGATTTTCAAAGGAAATCCAGGTACGGGGAAAACGACAGTAGCCCGCATTATCGCTAAAATGCTGCAAAAAATGGGGGTACTGAGCAAAGGTCATCTGATTGAGGTGGAGAGGGCTGATCTGGTCGGTGAGTATATTGGGCACACTGCACAGAAAACGCGAGATCTGGTAAAGAAATCTCTTGGCGGCGTGTTGTTCATTGATGAGGCTTACAGTTTGGCACGCGGAGGGGAAAAGGATTTTGGAAAAGAAGCGATTGATACCTTGGTAAAGTCCATGGAAGATCAAAAAAATCAATTTATTTTGATTCTCGCTGGATACTCGGGGGAAATGGACTTTTTTTTACGAACGAATCCTGGTCTTCCTTCTCGCTTTCCAATCCAGTTGGATTTTCCTGATTATACTGTGGATCAGCTTATCCAAATTTCCGAGATGATGGCCAAGGAGCGGGACTATATTCTCATGCCTCAGTCCATAATTAAAATGAAGGAGCATTTGCTAAACGAGCGTAATGACAGTCTTCATGCATTTAGTAATGCACGCTATGTTCGTAACGTGATTGAAAAAGCGATTCGGCACCAAGCTGTCAGGTTGCTCAATCAGTACCGGAGCGGGCAACCCGGCAAGCAGGAATTGATGACGCTGCGTCCAGAGGATTTGAAAATGGACAAAAGATAGGCGATAATAGGAATCTGAATCACATCGAATTTTATGACATCGAACGGGGGCCGGCCTGAACATCAGGTCGGTCTCTGTTCGAGAGTTGACATGAAAATAAAGGAGCAAACAATATGGCGAACTCCACTCATGATACACAAACTGAAATGCAGGACAAGGCGGTACTGGTCAGTCTGATTACGGATGAAGTCAAACGATCTGGCATCAATACGGAATACTCGTTGGATGAGCTGGTGAAACTGGCTGAGACAGCGGGAGTTGAAGTACTGAGCGTCCTGACACAGAATAAGGAAGCCAAGGATTCAAAATGGTTTATTGGCAAAGGAAAAGTAGAGGAATTGCGTGCAGTTGCTGAAGAATTGGGAGCGAATACAGCTATTTTTGATCAGGAGCTCTCGGGAGCTCAGGTACGAAATCTGGAAGAAAGTCTGGATCTCAAAATTATTGACCGAACACAGTTGATTCTGGACATTTTTGCTCAACGTGCAAAAACACGGGAAGGTATTATTCAGGTTGAACTGGCGCAGTTGTCATATTTACTCCCCCGTTTGTCTGGACATGGCAAAAATCTCTCGCGTCTCGGTGGCGGAATCGGAACACGTGGTCCTGGTGAAAGCAAGCTGGAGACAGACCGTCGTCATATTCGTGACCGAATCAGTGATCTGAAACGTCAACTGGAGGAAGTGACCCGTCACCGGTATTTGCACAGGGAGCGCAGACAAAAGAGTGGTATTGTTCAGGTCGCACTTGTTGGCTATACCAATGCGGGCAAATCGACGCTGTTGAAGCAACTGACAGCAGCCGATGTATATATAGAGAACCAACTGTTTGCGACGCTGGATCCTACCTCCAGAACAATGGAGCTACCGAGTGGAAAAGAAGTTATTCTTACGGATACGGTCGGTTTTATTCAAAATCTTCCTCATGATTTGGTTGCTTCCTTCCGGGCTACTTTGGAGGAGGCGAATGAGGCTCATCTCATTTTGCATGTCGTGGACGCTTCCTCGGATATGCGAGACGAGCAGATGAAAGTTGTAGAGACGATCTTGCAGCAGCTAGGGGCTGCGGACAAGCCTCAGATCGTATTATTTAACAAGAAAGATGCCTGTACCCCTGAGCAACTGGAAATGCTTCCTTCTGGGGAGGGCTATTTGAAAATTAGTGCTTTTGATGAAGGGGATTTGATGCGCATTCGTGAACTGATTCAAGAGCATCTGAGTGGGGATACGTTGAGATTTCGGATTCCCGCGGAACGTGGAGATTTAACCTCGGTGCTTTATCGAATCGGAGATGTACTGCTGACAGAGTATGATGGCAATGATGTCATTTATGAGGTTGAGATTCAAAGAGGCGAGTACGAAAAGTACGGTCATGCACTCAGCGAGTTCACAGAAGGTTAACATCTAATGATGTTTTTGGGTCAATAAAATGATAATACTCATCGTTCAAAGTGAACAATAATATAACATGAATAGCCTAAGGCTGCGTAAGAGAGAGGGTCAAGAAGGTAAATGGTAGTTTTTAGTCCAGAAATCCAGCAAATTCAGGAAACGGCAGAACATAAAATACAAGAACGTATACAGCACATAGATCATATTGTAGATTCAAATCAGTGGAAGGTAATTCAGGCATTTCAGCGGAAGCAAGTGAGCGATTTTCACTTTGCGGGTTCTACGGGATATGCTTACAATGACCGGGGACGTGAGGTGCTGGAAGAAGTCTATGCGGATGTGTTCGGTGCGGAGGCAGCGTTGGTGCGTCCGCATTTTGCCTCGGGTACTCATACAATTGCCACTGCTTTATTTGGTGTGCTGCGTCCAGGGGATGAACTGTTGTACATTACAGGGAGACCTTATGATACCCTTCATAAAGTGATTGGTAAGCCCGGCGATGGAACAGGATCATTGCAGGATTTTGGCGTTACTTATGGAGAAACCGCACTGACAGTGGAAGGTAAAGTGGACTGGGAAGCGGTGGAGGCTGCGATTCATGCCAATACCAAAGTGATCGGTATTCAGCGTTCACGCGGTTATGATTGGAGAGCTTCGTTTAGTGTAGCAGATATTGAAGAAATGACAGCACGTGTGAAGGAAATAAAACCTGACGTCATTGTCTTTGTTGACAATTGCTACGGTGAATTTACCGAGAAGCTGGAACCTACTCAGGTAGGTGTCGATTTGATGGCAGGTTCGTTGATTAAAAATCCCGGTGGTGGCATTGCAGAAACGGGTGGATATATCTGCGGCAAACAAAAGTATGTAGAGCTAGCATCCTACCGATTAACTGCACCTGGAATCGGTGGAGAAGTAGGTGCCATGCTAGGTACTACACGAGGCATATTTCAGGGACTATTCCTTGCTCCAACACTGGTTGGGCAAGCGGTTAAAGGGAGCGTATTCGCCGCTGCGGTCTTTGAGGAGATGGGATTTGAGACCAAACCTGCCTGGCATGAAGAGCGTACGGATTTGATTCAGGCTATTTCTTTTAGAGGACCAGAGCATCTAATAGCTTTTGTACAGGGCATTCAGCGTGCAGCTGCTGTGGATAGCCATGTGGTGCCGGAGCCGTGGGATATGCCGGGTTATGAGCATCCAGTTATCATGGCTGCAGGTACGTTCATACAAGGGGGAAGTTTGGAACTATCCGCAGATGCTCCGATTCGTGAGCCTTATATTGGTTACATGCAAGGGGGCTTAACCTACTCTCATGTTAAATTTGGAGTGCTTATGGCTCTGCAAACGATGAAAGAACGTAAATTATTGTGAGTTTTTCTAACATGTCATTGACACTTTGCATCAGCTAAATGTACAATAAGGTGAATAATAGATCACTGGAAGGTTGATGACAAATGGGCGACGAAATTCGCAGAAATATGGCCTTATTTCCAATAGGTATTGTCATGAAGCTAACGGACTTGTCAGCACGTCAGATTCGTTATTATGAACAGCATAACTTGATAGTTCCTGCCCGTACATCGGGAAACCAACGTCTTTTTTCTTTTAATGACGTAGAGCGTCTGCTTGAAATTAAGGCGTTGATCGAGAAGGGTGTTAACATTGCGGGAATTAAACAAGTCATGAATCCGGTTACCAAGGAATCGGAGGAAGCTACGGTTATTACTGCAGATACGGAAGTCAAACGCCGTGAAATGTCCGATACTCAGCTTCACCGCTTGCTGAAACAACAACTTGTTGCAGGCAAAAGACCAGGACAGGTATCCTTGATCCAAGGCGAGTTATCACGGTTCTTCAATAAGAGATAATGCTTCTTACCTCTTGGCATAAGGTCGCTTTACTTTAAAACCCGGTCTCATCATTTAAGTAATTTATACAACAACCGATTCGTATATAGTCGTTACAGAAAGGGAGAGGTTAGAGTGAGTTATAGCAGAGAAGATATCCTTCGGATTGCGAAAGAAGAAAATGTTCGTTTTATTCGTTTGCAATTTACAGATTTGCTGGGTACTATTAAGAACGTTGAAATTCCGGTTAGTCAACTGGAAAAAGCATTGGATAATAAAATGATGTTTGACGGATCTTCCATAGAAGGTTATGTGCGTATTGAAGAATCTGATATGTATTTATATCCGGATTTGGACACCTGGGTTGTATTCCCTTGGGTAACCTCGGATCGTGTAGCTCGTTTGATCTGCGATATTTATAAGCCGGACGGAGTTCCGTTTGCAGGCGACCCGCGGGGTATCTTGAAACGTGTACTTAAGGAAGCAGAAGAGTTGGGATACACTTCGATGAATGTCGGACCAGAGCCTGAATTCTTCTTATTCAAAACGGATGAAAAAGGCGAGCCGACTACAGAACTGAATGACCAAGGCGGGTATTTTGACCTGGCTCCGATGGATCTGGGTGAAAACTGCCGTCGTGAAATTGTACTTAAGCTTGAAGAGATGGGCTTCGAAATTGAAGCATCTCATCATGAAGTTGCACCTGGTCAGCATGAGATTGACTTTAAATATGCAGATGCAATTAAAGCTGCCGACCAGATTCAAACGTTTAAGCTCGTTGTTAAGACGATTGCTCGTCAGCATGGTTTGCATGCTACCTTTATGCCAAAACCTTTGTTTGGTGTAAATGGCTCCGGTATGCACTGCAATCAATCGTTGTTTAAGGACAATGAAAACGTATTTTATGATGAAACGGACGAACTCGGATTAAGCCAGACGGCCCGCCACTATATGGCTGGTATTCTTAAACATGCACGTGCAATGGCAGCGATCACGAATCCAACGGTAAATTCCTACAAACGTCTCGTACCAGGTTATGAAGCGCCTTGTTATGTGGCTTGGTCTGCAAGCAATCGCAGTCCAATGATTCGAATTCCCGCGTCTCGTGGTCTGAGCACTCGTGTCGAAGTTCGTAACCCTGACCCGGCGGCGAATCCTTATTTGGCCTTGGCAGTGATGCTGAGAGCAGGTTTGGATGGTATCAAACGTCAGTTGGCTCTGCCAGCTCCGATTGATCGTAACATTTACGTGATGTCTGAGGAAGAGCGGATTGAAGAAGGCATTCCAAGTCTGCCTGCAGACTTGAAAGAAGCTTTGTCTGAACTTATTCGGAGCGAAGTCATCTCTGACGCACTGGGCGACCATGCTCTGGCCTACTTCTATGAGCTTAAGGAAATTGAATGGGATATGTACAGAACCCAAGTGCATCAATGGGAACGTGATCAATATCTGACTCTTTACTAAAATGTGAAATCCCTTGGCGCTCTAAGCGTTGAGGGATTTTTTTGTGTGTGGGTAATCCATCCGTCATTTGAGACTAATTAGTTCTCCCCCATAATCTCCCCACAAAAAATATTATTGAAATAGACCCTCGGTAAAAGACTCATATTTCTCCATGCTATTCATCTCTATTTTTTTGGAAATGTGTGCATAAACGTCGGCTGTGAAAAAATTTCAAACTAACGTTGAATGCAAAATATGTGTTGGATGCCTTGAAAGTCTTAGAAAACGAAGTCATTACACTCGGGTATACTGGCTCTTCTAAGCTACTCACACTCCAAAGTGATGAGTCGAGTTTCTACATTGTTCTTCCTTAAAGGGGGCTGGTTAGATGAGTAAATACTATGCGAGAAAAATGATTTTTACTACTTACTACAGCGGCAGGCCGGTCTTTGAAGATTAAGGGAGTTCGATTGCTGGAAGCTATGGATGAGAGACAGATTTCTGTTTTTGAAAACGTGAGCAGTGACGTTTTGGGAGTCAGCGCCAAACAGCAAGTGCCTTATGGATGTGGGTAATTTGAGAATTGAAAACATATAGTAGAACTTACAGAAATATAACCAAAAGTCCACATGTTAAAAAGAAGAACCCAAAGAGAATCGATACAGAGCCTCTAAATTTCATGTCATCGATGTAAGCATCACTTGGTTCTGAGTCACCTTTGATCTTCCAGGCTTCGTTTGCACGCCATCCCCAGGTGGGATTTCGTTTACTTAAAATACCAAGCGAGAAAAAAATAATCGCAATAAGAATAAGCATGAATCCCATTGGATCAACTCCTTTAAGTAAACTATACCAAAAAAGAACGACAGATGGAAAGTATCGTCCCTCAAGGACAGATAGAAGAAAAATAAGAGGGCTTTGCCCTCCATGTGACGGTGTAATTTTAATCTGAGTAGGCAACCGCATTAAAACTTTCTATTCCTATTCGGGTGGCATCCGCTGTGCAAAATAGATATAAGGTATACACCAATTCATTTGATGGTGGTAGAGGGACATCGTAATCGGAAGCATTAATGGTGACGACCTGTACAGCGTTGGGATTTGCTTCGGAGACACTAACAGAGTAAAGAGCGTAAGCAACAGGAGAGTCGAGAGTGCCTCTAACAATAGAAATAGCAATAACGGAATCAAATGGTGGAGTAGTGGGAAATGAAAGCTCAGCAATTCCTGATAATTGTACACGCATATTTCCCCCAGCGCCCGTCACGTCTAAGCCAAGCTCTGCGATGGCAACAGGAGTATTGGCTGGCAAGGGAATTGAGATTGTATTACCATAACTTGCATTTTGAGATGTTCGAGCATCTAACAATCTAGTCATTATCTCATCTCCTTTTTGATAGTTTATGCACAAGATATTCAGTGTTGAGGGCTTGATGGAGATGCCTCTAAGCTAATACGGTGTATTGCGTCATTAATGGACTCGAAGGGCAGAGAGGAAGGATACAAGATGGAACTTAGAAGCCGACAAAAACAATTTTTACTGTGATACGGTCAATCGGTTTGGAATGATCTTGTTGCTAAAGGGTTAGCTACAAAACGAGGTGGATGGGATGAGAAAAGTACATATTTCCGCCTGACATATGAAGATGCGAAGACCGTTTATACAAAGCCAATGCCACGAAAGTATTCTGAAGCATTGCATTAAAAGATTTTAAACTCATAGGGGACAAGAAGGAGGGACAACCCTCCATAAGGGAGAGAGACACAATGCATCCCCTATACCAAAGGAGAGATAACCCGTGAGTAAATACAAAGTGTATGGAACAGTAACGGTGAGACAGTTGGTATATCTAGGAGAATACGAAGGGAATAGCATGCGTGAGATCGGAGCGCAGATTCGGTCTGAAGAGCCCAAATGATCCTAACCCCACAAGAAATAGAAGAATTAGGGGGATAAGAACTGATTGACATAGATATTAGACAAATCTAAGAGGATTGAGGCTTAACATCCTCTTAGCCTATACCCCTATATACCTATAATGAGCGATAAGCACAGTGGGATAATCCACCTCAAACGATGCATAGAGCGGTTTTATGTGGATGAGGAGGGAGTAACCACCAATCAAATACGCTCACCCAGGAGCGTTGGAAGGATGATAGATATGAATATGTGGCCGATATCAGCTATTAAACGAGATGGTAAGTCCAGATGTGCCAACTGCGGAAAGCCAATAAGCGAAGTCAGAGAAATACTTACAGGCAGGTTATACGATGGGGAGTTTGCTTGCTGTTGGGAATGTGATGATGAACATGAAGAATTAGGCAGCCTCATTGAACATGGGATAAGATATCGTGATTTGAAATATTAAGCCTATACAGGGTGTCGGTCACACGGCACCAAAGGGAGGATATATAGATGAAAATCGTAGTGAATAATGAGCAGGAAGCGGACTTAATGCGTTGCTTCTTCCAAGACGGACACGAATATTCGGTCATGGACTTGATCAAATCAGAAAAGGAAAAACAAGAAGACACAGAAGACTTGCAATGAGAGTATTTTCGCATTTTGGCAGAAGAACTTTTTTGGTCAGAACCGCATATAGAGATTGATCGAAAAGAAGAAGAACTGAAATTCGAAGACGAGGAATGCAAGGTGTGCATAGGGGAGGAACAACAATGACAGATAAACCACGTAACTGGCAAGAGGATATGAAACTATGCCAGGAGGCTACGGGCGAGTTAGATATGATTCGTGGAGAAAAACAGGTGTTTACACAATGTGGATTTGAAGATCAGCGAGTGGCAGATTTTGAAAAAGAAGAAGATGCGATTTTTATGATAGAGGCATGTGAAGCCCTTCCATACTGGATAAAACAATCTCAGAAGGAGAAGGAACGGGCAGACCAAGCTAGAGAACGGCATGCTGCTGCTTCCCGAGATCGAGACGCTGTATATAAGAAATTGGAAGAGGCTGAATCCCTTATACAACAAAAGGATGCAGAGATATACCACCTCAAAAAGTCAATTGAGGCATTACTGATGCATAAAGGAGCTCATGTTCACGATGAACCAGACCTAACGCATGTGCAACTGGAACACGCGTCTCTCCTGCAAGATAAAGGAGACACCCCATGATAAGAGCCTATACCTCTATATTATGCGCATTACTGTTATATGTGGGTGTAGTCAGTATAGATAGGTATACCCTTATAGAGACTGTGCCGGCAAGCGAGGTGAGCATAAAATATGGCAGATAACAACGATGAAAAAAGTAAGCACTTATGAGAAAAGTGCTTACTTTAAGGTTGACTTAATTATCTGTGATAAATAAAGCCTTGATATAATGGGTATACTTCATTTTTGTTTTTTTGGCGCCAACTATATCTAGTAATTTCTCCTTCATAGTCTCCTTGTCTGTACCATATTGAAAGTGGAGCCAACACTTTCAAAAACTCTGGAACCGCCGCACCTCTGATACCAGTGACCCGTTTTGAGTTCTCTAGGTGAGCATTTGATGTTTGAGAAGAAATGTTTGCTGAAGTTTTGGTTTGCTCTGCAAAACCTAAAGACGGTACAGACAATGCCCCAAGAAGAACTGCGCCAGCAACCAAAGCAATAATAGATTTTTTCAAAAGTAAAGCCTCCTTAGTTTGTTTATCTCCGTGTGCAAACTATGGTGTAAGGTTATTATAGTGTTTCTATTTACATTTAACTACCAGATATAACGATTTCACCAAATTATCACATTATACAAAGGAATGATAAATGATGAATGACAATCAAATGTGTATAGTTAATAGTCTTGAAGAAGAGTCTTCTGATACGCAAAAGATAATCCAGGTAAACTTTTTTTCGGACATTGAGCAGGAAGATATTCTAAAAACAAAGTGGCTTCTCAGTAAGTATGTCGATATGATTGACGTGATCAAAAACTATGAATTTGCTCTTCAACAGATTGAAAACGGAATGTCCGTGTATGAGTTGCTTTCCGCCGAGGGAGCAATTGCAAAACGAGAGTCAGGGCGGGAGTTAACGGCAGATGTAACAGTCAATGCTGTAATACTAAAGGACAAACGGCATACAAATTATAAATTCTATCAATTCATCACTAAAAATATCCGTTTCGCCATAAATAATATGAGAGATCCGCATGAGGGACTTGCTGCCAAGCTGCTGTTCATAGATGGAAAAAAATACCTCATGGCCCAGCAGTATATGGAGAAAGGATACAGAAAAGATGTGCCTGGTATCTCAGCTACGACATTTGCAGATAAACGGCGTAGGGTTATTGTTAATATAGCAAACAGCCTAAAAACAAACCGTACATTGGATTTTGTCACCATCGACTATGGTCGGGGACGAAACAAAGAGGGTGAAATTGGACTAAGGATGCCAGAAGTAAATTAGACAGTAAGGGCTTAAGCCTTTGCAGTCTTTATTGTAGGTGTCTAAAGTTCCAGACTGAGAAATAAATTATCCTCATTAAGCTAACGTGCAGATTTGCTCAATCATCGGGCATTATCGGACTATATTTATGGGGAGCGATGGTGCGGCTAATCCGAGTCGTTATGCAAAAGAAGATAATAATTGGTTGAATCTATCGCGCTCCTCTAAAAAAGCGCAATGACCGCTGTATTGGAACGGAACTAGCTTCGAATTTTTGATCAGCTTATTTGTTTCCTCAGCTTGGGTAAACGGAACGACTTTATCATGAATTCCGTGAATAATTAATGTGGGTACATCGATCTGACCGAGATCGTTGTAAACATTTTCATCTCTAAGCGTGACCATAATGGCGGAAGTCGCCCAATTCGCCGCTTGTAATCCCATTAAAACGAACCAATCGGATTTCGGTTCGGAAATATACTGAAAGAAAAAAATTCCCGTTTGGTCTTGCAGCATTTGCGGTCGGTCATGATTTGTATCTTCGATGATTTTATTTGTAAATTCTTTTGGAACGCTAGATGGAGAGGCAGCGTCGATCAGGACGAGTTTAGATACCCCATACCCTTTGTAACGAGCCATATAACGAATCGATATCGCGCCTCCGGTAGAGTGTCCTGCCAGTGTTATGTTTCTTAACTGTAACGCCTCGATGACCATGCGGACATCATCCGCTAATCTATCGAAATTGTACCCGTCGAATGGTTTATCCGAATTGCCGTATCCTCTCCAGTCCATTCCGATACAACGATATCCGAGCTTAGGAAGGAAATTGAACTGATATTCGAACTGGTTATGGTTTAGCGGCCATCCATGAATAAAAAGTATCGTTTTATTTCCCTTCGGATTGATGTCCTCTATAAATACTTTTACGCCCGGTTCCACAGTAACGAAATATCCCAAGTGTATCGCCTCATTTTTTTAAAATGTACTTCCCCATTAAGATATTCGCCCTAGGCAAGGTGAATGCCTAATTTCGGCGTCAAATTGGGTTTAGATAGTACGTAGAGATTTCTGAGGAATAGCTTGAGTGAAACAATTTCTTCAGATCATTGAGCTAACGGGAAACGTTAGTCGAATGGAACAGCGACAGTTTAGGACTCTATTTTCTCGTCCTTGGTTGTCGCTGTTTCAATTTCTAGGCTCAGTCTAATACTTTATTTTCTGCTGAAAGTAGGAACTATGCAAATCCGTAGTAGGTACGGAGTAGAAAGGATTTACACTTTATTCAGGAACAAATTAAAACTATTTTAAGAGGAACTCGAATTATGTCTACACAACCACGTTTCGCATTTCTCAGCTCTGACGGTATTTTACACTTACACGATGAAGAACATGCAGCTCAACACGGAAAGCATGTACAGACATCCTTGACGGATGATGAGAGTGGATATCCAGTCATTGAGGGTGAGGGTGTTGTCTACTACCCGCGAGAAGACAAATCTTATATCAAGGGAAATAAGGGTGACGGTAAACTCATTCCTACGCCGCCAGTGCTCAAACAGCCTGCAGCAGAACTTATGTAGGTCAATAGATTATCCGAAAGAAGGCGGCGGCCAATTTAAGGGTAGCGACCGTCTATAGTGGGAACCACGCTGCAAGTATACTGGAGCGGTCACGGCAAGCGCATGACGGAGGGTTAGGGCGCATTCAAAACTAAATCGGAGACAGGACTCAGAGGGTAATATAAACCCGGAGAAAGAAGGATGTCCATATAAAGCCCATTCCGGGCAAGGCGGATTAGCGGTAGCCGCATGTTATAAATTACCGCTAAAAACAACCGGCAGTGCTCACCGATAAATGGGCGCCTCATAAAAACAGTCGATGGCCTTCTGCGGGGGCTCGTGCTGGGTACACGCCTAATGAAGCGTGTTGAAACCTAAGCATCATCGGGTGTTTTTATGATTTTAATGACTGCAAAGCAATGATCTGTTAATCTTGAGTTTAGAGGTGATTTGATGAAAACAACTGAGTATATAGCAATATATGCTGCGATAATTGCAACTTCAACGTTTATTTGGAATATTGTTATCTGGAGGCTCAATAAGCGAAAATTGAAACTGGAATGCAGATATGTTGTTATGAGAGGGACGAACGAAAGCCCATATGCAGGGGAATTTATTGAATATAAGATTTTAAATTTATCAGATAAACCCTTGCGTGTGGATAGTATTTCAGGGACTATCAACACACCTGAAGGGAAAGGTTTCTTTTCATTAGCCAGTACTGAAATTCCTCAGACAATTAATTCAATGGACTCTTACTCCATATTTAGACCAGCACCGGATATTTTTAATAAATGGTTGAGATCGTTGTATATTGTGGATTCAGTAGGAAGAACGTATAAAATAAAAACTTATACATTGAAACAGTTAAAGAGAAAGGGGGAAACTTACCCTTGCACCTATGGAGATTCTGAAAATGCTCTAGCTTATAACCCTCCTTTGCAAGAGATTGATTAATTACACGACTTAAACAGAAATCGTAGCTGAATGATAGTGGAATGGTGTTATATTATACATATAAAAAAATCTATCTATAACCACAAGCGCTCACTGAAGCGCTTTTTATTTTGTTCAGGAAACTTTTCCTTAAGCTTCAGATAAATTATCAAAAAGGGGTGAATAACAAGACATGGGACGAAAAAGAGACCCAAAACGGGACGAAGCATTTGATCTGTACAAGGCCAGTTCTGGTAACATACGTCTCACAGATATAGCCTCTCAACTTAGTGTATCTGAAGGTACGGTAAGAGGATGGAAGGCAAAAGATAGGTGGGAGGACATGCTTGTTGACGAAACGGAACATAGGGAACGTTCTAATAAAAATAGAACTGATCAAAATAACAAAACTTCGAATGAAGATGAAGATCCAACAGCATATCCTGATGAGCTTTTTCTAAAAGCTGTTCAATTTGTAGCCGAGGCCAAACAAGCCTCGGTTTCTTTATTGCAGAGAAGGATGAGGATAGGTTACAGCAGAGCAGCCAGACTGATTGATGAAATGGAGCGGCGCAAACTCGTCGGTACATATAAAGGTGATAAACTGAGAGAAGTATATGCTACCCCACTTACAGTTGATGAGTTCTCTAAAGAACTAAAAGTTACTACTCCAGAAATACGGAACGCTCCGAAAAAGGTATTGGAACGCTCCGAAAATATGGAACGTTCCAAAAAAGTACAGAACATTCCAGTGGTTGTTGAAGAACCTGAACCTGAAATTCCTGATGAGGATGGATTAACGCCTAAGCAAAGGAACTTCACTTATGAATACCTTCGAGACTTCAACGCTACCAGGTCAGCCATTGCGGCGGGATACAGCAAGAAAACTGCCTACCAGATTGGTTTCGCTCTGTTGAGAAAGTTGAAATTCAAAACATAATTCGACAGCATAAGGAATCCATGATCGGCGAGGTGGGGTTGAATGCTCAACGCGTGCTGATGGAATATATGAAGATTGCTTTTGCAGACATTACTGATTACGTAGAGTTTGGTCAAAAGGAAGAAGATGTTCTTGGACTGGAAGGTGAGCTGGTCTTTGACCCAGACACTGGAGACGCGAAGAAGTATAGATATAATTTTGTTGCTTTTAAAAACAGTGATGAAATTGACGGAACGCTAGTTTCAGAAGTAAAGCAGGGCAAGGATGGCGTAAGTGTTAAGCTTCACGATAAAACAAAGGCTTTGGACGTGCTGACTAAATACATGGATTTGCTGCCAGATAAACATAAACGGATGCTTGAAGACGAAAAACTCAAAATGCAGCGTGAGAAACTTGAGCTTGAAAGGGCAAAGGTCACAGGAGAAGGCAATACAGAAGACGATTTAATTGACGATTGGGTAGAGGCGGTGGTTGGCGATGAAGACGAAGGACTCACCGGAGACGAAACGGAGGCTGCAAGCATTCAAGAAACGGATTCCTGAGTATCGCAAGAATCCCACATTGTTCTGCCAAGAGATGCTAAAATTTTATCCTGACGATTGGCAAGCAAATACTCTTATGGATTTAGCCAATAATCCGCGCGTTTCTGTCCGCTCAGGTCAGGGCGTAGGAAAAACTGGACTGGAAGCTGCAACGGCCCTCTGGTTCCTATCCTGCTTCCCTTATCCTAAAGTGATTTGTACAGCTCCTACAAGGCAGCAACTACACGACGTGTTATGGGCTGAGATTAATAAATGGCAATCTAAAAGTCCTGTATTAAAAAGAATTCTGAAATGGACTAAGACCAAAATCTACATGAAGAATTATGAGGAACGCTGGTTTGCTACAGCTCGGACAACTACCAAGCCTGAGAATATGCAGGGCTTCCATGAGGACTACATGCTTTTCATTGTGGATGAAGCTTCAGGTGTTGCTGATCCAATCATGGAGGCCATCTTAGGTACATTGTCAGGTGAGTTCAACAAAATACTGATGTGCGGAAACCCGACAAAAACGTCGGGTGTTTTTTACGATTCACATAATAAGGACAGAGCAGACTACAAAACACGCAAGGTATTCTGCTTGGACAGTCCAAGAACCAGCAAGGATAATATCGCCATGCTCAAGCGTAAATATGGTGAAGGTAGTGATGTATGGAGAGTCCGGGTTGAAGGTGAATTTCCCCGCGGAGAATCAGATACATTTATTTCTTTGGAAGTGGCTGAATTTGCAGCTAAAGAAGTAAAGGTGGAACCCACCGGAAATATGTTAACTATAGGTGTGGACGTTGCACGATTTGGTGATGACGAAACCTCAATGTTTGCTGGCATAGGGCCAAGAGTTGTAGGAGAACACCATCATTTCAAGAAAGACACAATGGTAACTGCGGGGTGGGTGATTAACCTAGCTAAAGAGTTGCATGTTGCTCATCCATATTTGAACCGAATTAGAATAAGAGTCGATGATAGCGGCGTTGGCGGAGGAGTAACGGATCGACTAAATGAAATCGTAGTTGAAGAAGGGCTACCGTATGAAATCATACCAATTAACAATGGCTCTTCTTTTTTAGATGAGCACTATGGAAACCTTGTTACAGAAATGTGGGCATCTATTAAGGAACAATTAGAACAGAGTATGAGCAATTTCATAAATGGAGATCCGAGCGTTCTGCAATTGCCTGATGATGATGTTCTTATAACCCAACTTACATCAGGTAAATAGAACATGACCAGCAAGGGTAAAAAGCTGCTTGAAAGTAAGAAAGATATGAAAAAGCGCGGACTCAAGTCTCCAGACAGAGCTGACGCTTTTGTTTTGACATTCGGAGAATATTTGATGGAGCCAGATACACATATTATGCTTCCTTCAATAGGTAGTGTGGCAGTAAAAAGGTAAATTGGAAATTGGTTTTGTTAGGTGCGATTATCGGATTTATTCATATAGCGAGCCCAAGCTACAAACGCGATCAGCAAGCAAACGGAGAACGTCACTGTTTACAATTTGGACAAGGAAGGAGCAGAGCTGACTGCTAAGGATCGGTTGCTCGATATGGCAATGAGTAAAATTTCCGGCATTCAGCGCGAAGTTATTCAGCGGAGCTATCTTGATGATGAGTTTGATTACATCAGCTGTGGGGCCTTAGTGACAGGCCTTCCGAAGAATGAAAGGGGACTCTTAAGAGATTTTGGTTTCTGCGTTAAATCTTTAAGTACTCGATGAAGGAACCTCAGAAGCTACAGAAGTGATTTCATAAGAAAAGACCGAAAAAATCCGGTCCTTTATTTCGAATAGAACAACTCACATATCTTTATAATATATGAACAAAGGATGGAGTGTATTAGATACACTTAGAAGCCCATTGTACCCTTCAAGGCGATAAATATTACAGGTACCAGTAGCGCTGGAATTAAGTTTATTGTTCTGAAGTTTCGTATGCCAAGAATGCTTAAGCCAGCGCAGAATATTAGCACACCGCCAACAATCGATGTTTCGGTCAATAGTTCAGGCGTAATGAAATTAGATAAAACATTTGCTAGTAAGTACAGTAACCCTTGCCAACAAAAAAGTACTACTGCAGACCAAATTATTCCGATTCCGAACGTAGACGCCAGAACAATCGAAGTTATCCCATCCAGAATTGCATTTGTATATAAATACGTATGATTTTCGTGCAGTGCACTTTCTATTGGTCCCAGGATAGACATTGTTCCTAAGCAAAATAACAATATTGCAGTTGATAATCCTTCCGCCAGATTTCCCTTTGAAATTTTTGCAACCACAATTTTAAATCGTTGCTCCAAATCAAGCTTCTGACCGATAACACCGCCCAGTGCCAAGCTAACAATAAACAACACGGGATATTGGCTTTCTGGCATATATGTGGCTAACGCATTAATACCAAGTGCAGCTGCTACCAGCCCCATTGCCTGCATAAGAATATCTTGGTAAGACTCTTTCAGGCCTTTCCTAAAAACACTTCCGGCTACACTACCTACAATAATTGTAGCTACATTTACAATCGTTCCAATCATGTCTCTCTCTCCTACATTTTTGTTTTTTTAAAGAATAAACCCTCCAGCAACTGGAGGGTCAATAGTCATTTACAGGTACTTGAATCTCAGTAACGAATTTGGAGACATCCTGTGTAAGGCCATAATCAATATAAGTAATTTCGAGTGCGTCATCTGCTAAAGTATAGCCCTTTTCAAGTGCATGTTTTAACAATTTTTCATAATAAATCGATGCATCTGCATGAGTACCTATGAAACGTATGGTTAGATACTTTTGTTGAGGAAGAGACTTTTTAGCCGTTTTGTAATATTGGTGTTTATCCGGTTCTACGAATAGAAATATAGCATCGTACTCATCGAATTTCCTTTGTCGCAGATTCGTGATTGATATCGCTAATCCAACTTGTCCAAGGAAAATGGTGGATTTTATATTGTTGTTTTTTTCTAATAAACGGATCGACATTTCTAGGTTGTCGCTTTTACCAATCTTTTGTTTCAACATGACAATCATTCGTTCCGGAAGCTGTGTTTCCCGGATCTTGAAGAGTTCTTCCACTTTAGACACATCTTCAATCTGCTGAATTCTTTTATTAATTCTATGTTGAATCTGTTTAAACTCAAGAATCTTCTCTTCTGTTCTACGTTTTTGCTCCTTTAATAAAGCTAAAATATGATCTATATCACGATCGTCAAGGAACTGTTTAATTTCTTTAAGTGGGATATTTAGCGCTTTGAGGTAGAGAATTGTGTTCAAGCTTTCGAATTGATCGATTGAATAATAACGGTAACCAGTCGCTTTATCGACTAATGCAGGTTCGAACAGATGAATGCTATCATAGTAACGCAGCGTTCGGATATCGATTTGAAAGAGCTTTGAAATTTCTCCGATCAAAAACATTTTACTCATTGTTTTTTCAATTCCCCTTCCTTTTATGCCACTATAGTATAGCTTATCAATTTAGTAGATAATACTCAGACAATGCAAATATGTCGTTAAAGTGGAATTGTAAGATTACATTGCTCCCTATTTGCGAAGAAAAGGCTTTAAGAGGAAAATAGTGCTGACCGAAAAAAATCGTTTGTTGTCCCTTCGTTAGACTTTCTGCATGGTATTCTTGCGATTTTGCAAATTAAATAAGGAACGCATCGCAGCTTTTGAGTCTCGGTGAATCAGGTCGGTCAATGTGCCGGCCTTTATACGAACCATTACCTTTAGATGCGAAGTCGCTTGATGGCGATGGACGCGTCTTTTATTTTTTCAGCAACAAAGGCGGCATGTCTGCTTTTGTATCTAAAAAACAGCATCAAACAAAAGAACAGGCCGAGACACTGGCCAAGGAGATGACACTATGAATGAAGAACAAAAAGCTGCTTTGGCAGCAGCGCAAACCCAAGCAACTGCACTGGCAGCGGCTAATGGCGTGCTTGGACAAGTACGGGCTGCATTGGGCGTTGAGAGTGATGCGGAAATTCCAGCGAAGCTTACGGCGCTGAGTGTTCAAGCTGCTAACGGAGCATTGTACAAGGTGAAGGTCACTGAACAAGCATGTGGAGCTGGTGTCCGGGCTCTTGGAGAAGCTTTTAGCGCAAAGGCACATACGCTGTACCATCGATGACAATAGCGTTTTCAGACAGTGTTGTTCCATTTTCTTAGTATTAGACTGCACTCAAACAAAATAAACGGCAGCTATGGACGAGAAAATAAAATCCTAGACTGCCGTTTTTTTATTGAACTATCATGTCCCTTTAGTTCAATCTCTTCCCTTTTCATAAAAGTTGTTGTGCAAAGCTTTCTGTCGTTGGAATCATGTCTTACTCCAAGTCACTTTGTAAAATTCTAATCCCCACCGAGTTCAACCGTTTTCGTGGCGACACGGTCATGAAATTCCCGATCATGCTCCACGAATATAATGGTCGGCTTGTACTCAAGCAGCAGCTCCTCAATTTGCATCCGGGAAATCACGTCGACAAAGTTGAGCGGTTCGTCCCAAATATGCAGATGAGCCTCCTCACATAGGCTTCTCGCGATCAGAACCTTCTTCTTCTGACCGCCGCTAAACGCCAATATATCCTTCTCAAACTGGATGCGGGCGAAATCTAGCTTACGCAACACGGCCTTAAATAAGCTTTCGTCAATTCTGTGCTCTGCTGCATAATCGGAAAGCGTTCCTCGCAGATGAGAAGTATTCTGGGATACATAGGAAACGCGAAGCTGCGGCTCCCGCTGAAACGTTCCTGTATAGTGTAGCGCCTCATCGTTGAGCAGGCGAAGCAAGCTAGACTTACCTGAACCATTTGGACCTGAAATTGCAATCCGATCTCCTGGTTCGATCGTCAGACTAATGTTCTTGCAAACCGCTCTTTCCCCGTAGTAAATCGTGACTTGATCCAGCATCGCCAATTCCGATTTGGGATACACGAGCTGAGAGATTGCAAGGCTTTCTGACTGTTCGATATTTCGGAGCAGTTTCGATTTTTCCTCTAAAGCGGTGTGTTGCCGCTGTTCGATGGATTTCGAGCGTTTCATCATTTTCGCTGCCTTATGCCCGACGTAACCCTTGTCAAGCTTGGAGCCGGAATTTCGTGTGCCGTTTTTCGATTTTTCGGTCTCGAAAGACCAGCCGCTAGTACGTTTAGCAGAAGCTGATAAACGCTGTATGTCTTTGTACAGCTTTTCGTTTTGTGCCATTTCGAACGTGTCCTGGCGAGTTTTGTTCGTCCACCAGCTGGAAAAGTTGCCTTTTTGGATTTCGATATTCGTTTTGTTGATCGATAGAATATGATCCACGCAGCGGTCGAGAAAAGCCCGATCGTGTGAAACAAGAATAAAACCTCGCTTCGTATTCAGATAATCGGCGACAAGCTTGCGTGCGTGCAAGTCGAGATGATTGGTCGGCTCGTCGATGAGCAGAAATCGATTGTCTTGGATGAATAGCACGGACAGCAATACCTTCGTCTGTTCTCCTTGGGACAGCGATTCGAATGGCCGGTACAACACGTCTTCTGAAACCTTAAGCAAGTTCAGTTCGCGCATCAACTTCCAGTTCTCATAGTTTGGCACGATCTCTTCGACGACGTCTAAGGTCAAATACTCAGGGTGTTCGACGGGAAACGGAAAATAATCAAAGGCGACTGGTGTGGAGATCGTACCGCTGTATTCGTACTTTCCCTGAAGCAGGTTTAAGAACGTCGTTTTCCCCCGACCGTTTCTCCCCGTAAAGCCCAACTTCCAGTCTGTATCAATTTGAAAATGAACATTTTCGAATATGGGGTCATAGCTGCCTGGATAGGCAAAAGTAAGATTGGTCACCTGAATGGCGGGCATGGCAATCATCCTTTCGATTGGAAATAAAAAAAGAGCCGCAAGAAAGGTGCTTTCTTGCGGCTCTAATCCATACGAGGAAATAGGGCCCCATTCCAGGGGGCCGTATGACTGTCCGGAGAGGGAGCGCAAACGAAACGCAGACCTTTCTTGCAGAGATGAAATAAAACGACCACAGCAGATCGCTGAGTCCGTTCTTTTCGTGATCTCGAAGCAAGAAAGTTCTACATGTATCCGTTCAACTCCCATCATCAAATTATATTCAGTTTATCACAATGGTAATTTAACTACAACCTGCGTAGTCCCGTTTAGGCTGAAGCCTCACGTAGGTCGACATGCTCCTTAGATTGATTAATGTTATTCAACTATCCTGCTCGTTCGTATTAAGTTAATAACATATGCATATTTTAAAATCCGTAGCGTTATAGCAGCAGAACCAATTTAAGATATAAGTATGAAAGCCTCTGATAATTTAGAGGCTTATTTTACGTCTCAAAATAAATTATAGGAGTGATAAAGCATGAGTAATGGTTTAGCTGTTTTTGAAAATCAGCATGAAGTGACAATACTGACAAGGGAGGACGTGGGAATTGATTTCAAAGGTGATTTTTTAATAAGTGCAAAAGACGTTGCTACAATCCTGATTTCGGAATTGAACTCTTGACTAAACTCAAAGAGGATCGCACAGCCAGAGTCCAAGCAGAGCGAACGAACGCTATTCTGATGCAGGTTAACAAAACCTATACTGCCACAGAGATTGCCAAGGAACTCGGATTTAAGTCAGCAATTGCTCTTAACCATGATTTAGGCAATCGAAAGATTCAATTCAGGCAGAATGACTGCAGATATGCGGATTGCGGCTATGTTGAAATCAAACAAGAAGTTCTTGATAACGGTAAAGTGATCTATCACCGTAGATTTACTCAATTAGGCCGTGAATGGCTTGTGAAAATTTATAACCGATAGTATATTTGCAAGAAGATTGTAATAATCTCATAGGAAACCAATATCCAAACTGGTTTCCTTTTTTTATACTTCAAGGGGGTGACAGAGATCATTTTAACAAAAACTAGTTTATGGATTTTTGTATTTGGTAATTATAACTCTGGTTGCCTGTAGCAGTAACAATAAAGAGATGGATACAGATAATAAAAGACTTAATCCTAGCAATAATGTGAACAACGGGACAAATAAGAGCAAAAGTGAAGAAAGAAATGAAGATCAGAACAATGAAAAGAGTGAGCCTTTTTTAACGGGGACTCATTTTGAAGACCCTAACGCCTTTCTTGTCTATGATTTTAAAATGTCTCACGATTCCTCTGATAACTCAGTCTCCTTTCGGGTAACTTATAAATTTGGAGACAAGCCTAGAAAATATATATTGGAGGGTAAACATCCTTATTATTTTTATATAAGTGTTCCAGAAAGTTTAGCTAAATATTATACTTTGGCTGAAACTCTACCAGTGAAGGGTGAAGAGTTAATTTCAGATGATGATAATCTGAAATACCAAGTTGATATCAAAGCCTCGCTAAAAAAAGAGTTACCAAAAGATGTTATTAATTCTATGTTTAATAAACCACAAGGATATTCTATAACTGTATTTGAAAATCCGGATTACCCGGCTAAACGTATAGTAGGTGTTTATGAGTTTGTGAGCACACTCCTTCCAAATACCTAAATTTAATCTCAGATAGGACTTATATTAGTTTGTAATAATAACTGGTATGAGTCTTTTTAATTTGCGACAATACGCCCGATACTTTGACATATCTTTCAGTATAGTATTTAGAAGATTTAACATATTTCGGGGGTGTCGTATGGTAAAAGGATTTGTAAGAGGTTTAATTGTATTTTTACTAGCTGCTATTTTTTTCGTACAAGGTGTATATGCTGAACCGGCAGCAATTAGTCGACAAGCAACAGGGTATACGTTGGAGTTTCCAAGCTCATGCTACCCTGAAACCGGACATTCTGCTGTATGTACAATTGATCGGGATGGAGCCGAGGAAAACAGGAAGGAGTCACTCAAGGGCTAACAGACTAAAAAAGGATATGACCGCGATGAATGGCCTATGGCGATGTGCGCCGAAGGTGGCGCAGGTGCTGATATTCGATACATAGCCCCTAGTGATAACCGGGGAGCAGGATCATGGGTAAGTCATCAGTTAGATAAATACGCTGATGGAACTAAAGTGAGGTTTATTGTTAAATAGTAAAAATCTCTGCTAACCTTAATTGGTCGGCAGAGATTTTTTGTTGATCAGTTTGAATTTAGAATAGATTTGAGAGGGCCTACCAGAATGTAGATGGTATTCTCTCTCATAGTAATGAAAAGAAGACTCAAACAGTGTTGCCAGAGTCTTTATGATGCTCGGTTCCCGTAATATGTTAATCAGATACTGCTGTAAAATTAAAACTTTCCGGCCCCACCCGAATGGTTCCCAATGCAGATGTTTGCACAAAAACAGTGTATACAACTCCTGATATATTAGGGGCATTAAAATCAGAACCAGCAAACGAAATAAGTTGTGGTCCCAAGAGAGACAGCTCTAAGTTTTGTGCCGCAGAAAATACAGTTGCACCGGAAGGGGTTGAGCCCCGGACAACTGTTACCGTTGCCGTTGTTGCTACTGGCAGTAACGGTAATTGAAGAGCAATAACTCCAGAAAATTCAACTCTAGTTAAATTTGTCGTACCTCCAGATAGATCCAAAGTTTGCTGAGCAACCAATTGCGGCGCATTTAACACTGTTATTGGAATTGATATTGAGTTGGCATAACTAGCATTTTGCGAAGTTTTAGAATCTACAAACCTAGCTGGCATTTTAAACATCTCCTTTCGTAGATAAGATATGTACTACTTAATGAGTTGGACTAGGTACACATCATATATCAGGAAAATTGGCAATTGCCTGTAACATACTTTATGCTGATGGAACTAAAGTGAGGTTTATTGTTAAATAGTAAAAAGCTCTGCTAACCTTACTTGGGCAGCAGAGCTATTTTTGTTTACCTGAATGCCCGGTTACAGAGCGTATTTACACATATACTAAGGTGACGATGAATAAAGGAGGGCTTAGCTATGAGTGGATGTGCAGGTCCAGCTGTTTGTAATGTGTGGACTTCTACTGCGGCAATTTTGGTGCTCTATATCCTTTTGGTTATCATCCTTAAATCATGTTGGGTGTAACTTTTTGAAAAGAATTTTATAGTATCCATAATCAAGTTCAACGCCCTTACTCCTATCATAATCTGCCCGAAATCAGATTAGGTAAAAATCTCTGCTAACCTTAATTGGTTAGCAGAGATTTTTTCGTTGGTCAGTTTGAATTTAGAGTAGATGTGAAAAAGGACTCCACTAGCATATAACTAGTAGGAGTCTTTTATTCGTTTTTCGACATAAAAATAGTATTCCATTAGGTATAAAGTAACGAATTTAATTAGTGGATTAAAATATAATCTTATATCTAACATGTCGATGTGATGCAATTTATAAGGATTTTAGACTGGTTCTTTCTGACTGTTTATATCATTGTGCTTTTATTCCTCTTACATCGACATGTGATTAATTATATATTAATAGATGTAAATACAATAAAAAGGAGAGTTTGAAATGAGTGTAAACGCATTGACAAAAAAATGATGTTAAGCTCTGCAACTGCTGCCCTGCTATTTTCAGTTGTGTCTCCATTTTCCGCTTCTGCTGCAAGTACATCTGTGACTTCTTCTACATATAGCGAATCCACCAACCAACCAGAAGGTGTTGTGCCCCCAGTATTTAATGGCACTGATCCAAGTCTTAATGGAGATGTAACAACGCAAGGTAAAGTTTCTTGGACAATTAAAGGAATAAAGGCAGCTCTTAAATCACAGGCAAGCAAAATTGATAATGTTATAAAAACAACAATCGATTGGCTTCCTGTAAGTGATAGTGTTAAAAAGAATCTTATTAATGTTGTCAAAGTAGATGCGCTAATAAAGGCCTTAGATGTGGTCACAGATTTCAGTGGCAGTATTGAAGATGCGCTATCACAGGCTATGCAGTATTTAGGTGTAGCGGGATGGTTAGCTGATATTATCGCTAGAGCTATCGGCGCTCTATTCCTTTAATAACAGTGATTAACAACGACGAGTGACGGAGGAAGAATGAAAAGAAAGTGGTATTTAAGGCCAATGGTCATAATTTTAATGATCATCATAACCCCACCGATAGGCTATTTGAATGTATTTTTCAATAGGAAGAAATTTGAACCATCTGAACGCTTAGGCTATTTGGCAATAGCCACAGTATTCGCTGCCCTATGGTTAACAAAATTTCTACCGAATCCATGGCGAATTCCCGCTATAATAGTTGTTGCACTTATTGGGATGTTCATATTTGGAAAAAATAAATAGTCGAGTAATAAAAAATCTCTGCTAACCTTAATTGGTCGGCGGGGATTTTAATGTTTTTACACTGTAATCATGCAACCTACAGCAGCAATCTATGTATTTCATCCATCTACCAACGTGATTTTGAGGATGCTATGAATGCTGCTTCCTTTGGTTGAGGACAGACAGTATCGTTTTAAGCATAAGCCGGTCTTTTACGCTCATCTGAAAAGCAAGGCTCCAGCCCGATACGTTGATCTGAACAGACTACGGTATGGAAGGCTGGTCTTCCTGTTAAGGAACCGCAGCCTAGGACAGTATGGGAAGTTTCACGGTGCAATGTAAATAAGTATGTTCACCCCACTCAGAAGCCCCTTGATCTACTAGCCATTTCATTTATGAATAGTAGCCAGCATAGTGGCGTAGTTGGGCGGTAGCGGCTCTACCCTTATGATATGTGATCAGCTTGACCGCTGTTGCAGGACCATGGAACTGGACCCAGTATTTTGTGATGTGATTAATATGCGATATCAGCAGGCGACCGGCATGGAGCTGGTACGTCTTTCTAATGTTGCAACACATTATTCTAAATCGTAAAGTACGTTTGCACGAGAAATGTCTATTGGTTCGTTTACAGGTATGTTAAGAAAATACTTTAACTGCCATGTCTGAGTTTTTTGAGCCTGAAGGCTTGTAGGCGTGTCCCATGGTGGATAAATACGTATTGCTCTTTTACCACCTTCACCTTTGTTAGATAATATTTTATGTTTAATCAGAATGGATTTTGGGAATACAAATTGCCCCAAGCTACTGTCTTTACGTGCACTAATAACCAAAAAGTCGATTGGATCTGATACGTCATAGGGTTGTATTGGTCTATCTCCAATTCTCTTATATACAGTCACAAATTGCCCGATCTTTTTTTGAGTTGTCTTTGCAATACGGAATCGTATAGAGTGGGCATTTAAATTAAAGAAGTAGGCCCCATAGTCAGCGTTTTGTTTTTCTGAAATTGGTTCAGTACATTTAAAATTGCATGGATTATAAACTGAAATTTTAGCGGCAAGCAGGTCGGTATGAATCTTATCAGATGCTGTCCAAGAATTTTGGTCACCAGAAGATATTTCTTTGTTAACCATTGTTATTTATTCTCCCCCATATATAAAACCGTTGTTTAACGTAGCATTCACTATATTAATGTAACCGCAGATGGTTCACAAGTTTGGTGTATATTCTGCCTAGTATAAATAAAAAGGGAGACGCGTAAACGTCTCCCCAATGACAATGGGAACAGACAACGAATAGCAAGAGACACTACTACAGCGCGAAATAGAGATCGTCGAGGGTATCCTTGATCAATGGCGTAGTACCGAAAGATTGTTAAGGCTGGCATAGCTCAGTGGGTCAAAGACCTACAGGCTAGAAATATAAAAATGCAGATAGTGCAGAATCTGGATCGGTTGATTGAACTGGATTTTAAGCTACAGAAGGATGAGCTGTAATAATGCTAACACGATAGAGTCAGACCTATGCCTATTTTCCCAAGATGAAGTCAACAGCCCAATCTTTTTGGTTAATTGCACAATAAGCTACTTTGACTAGACTTTGGAGGTGATCATTAATTATGTTTCGACATTATTATTGGCAAAAGAAAATGCATCGGAGAAAATTTAGAAGATGTGTAGTTAAAAAAGTCAAAGTTTTACCGAAAGTTATTGTTAAAGGGATCCGAGGACCTCAAGGACCTCAAGGACCTCAAGGACCTCAGGGAGCACAGGGACTGCCGGGACCACAGGGAGTTCCAGGCGCTCAAGGACAGCAAGGGCTACAAGGTTTTCAAGGAATTCCTGGACCAACAGGACCTGCAGGAGCAGTAGGGCCAGCAGGAGCGATAGGACCAGCGGGAACGGTAGGGGCGGTAGGACCAGCAGGAGCAACGGGGGCAGCAGGGCCTGCTGGCGCCGGGATATCAGACTTCTTAAGTGTTTTCCGAGCAGATCCTGGTACGGGAACTGACACAGTTCCGGGTAACTCACCAATTACCTTTACTGGAGTTTTGGCTAATGTTGGTGGTGCATTTACTTTCACTCCTCCATCTCCAACGATAACAATCAACGAAACGGGGAGCTATCTAATAGATTTTACAATTCATAACCAAGGCAATGCTGACTTTAACCTTACCGTAAATGGATTCCCTGTTACCCCTGTTCCTTTCACGGGTAACGGTGGCGGACCAACTTCGGCAGAAGTCATTATTACTGTAGGGGTCGTTCCTACAACTATTCAATTAGTAAATGCAAATGCAACCCCAGCCCAACTTCATAACTTTACCAATACTACTCTTACTATATTAAAGTTGACTATTTAAGCCATTCTTAATGATATATAGAACATTATATGTAGCCGCTTTAGAAAAGACTGTACGATTTCATATCGTCAGTTTGTCTAATTACACTCATAGTAAGCAGACGTATTTATGGAGGGGATTGTGTAGCATGGCAAGAGAACGTAGTGGCAGTAATAAGATCCATTTAACATTACCACTACTCCAAAGCCTATCTTTAAAGTTAAAATGGAAAATCTGTAGTAACATGGTGAAAAGCAATGATATTATTCAGACATAGAAATATGAATGCTAAGAAGGTCAGGAAACTTTTCCTACCTTCTTTTTTGTTGTGACAAAATAGGAACTATTGCTTTGATCCGTCAGATACGACAACTCATGAGCGGCAATCAATATAAATTTTCTTTTTCGATTGGTCGCGAAAAATGGGAAGCTACAGAAGAACGGGCCGAGGTCGATTGGCCTAAAGTTTAGGCAATGCATAAGGAAGCCTTTAATCTTGTGTTGGTAGAAAGACTTTAGAATGGCAAAATATGACCATTCCAAAGATTAGAGCGCTCATGAAGGGCAAGAACAGAAACCGGGAATTCGAAATCTACATGCCTCGTCCCAGCAGTACCCTTTTTGAGGTACAGATCCACGGTCTTTTTAATCGTTTTGTCTGGCAGTTGAAATCATTTTTACAGCTAAGACAGGTCGAAGAATTGTAGTTGATTCAGCGGACTTGTGGCTTATGCCTTAACAGGACAAGAGACCATTTCTTTAGGTCGAAGTGGTTCGGGTAGTAGCTTAATGCTCTTGAATTCGTGGAAGTCCTATAGGTGGAGGTAGCAGTTCATGTTCAACATAAATATTCACGACAATGTCTGCCAATAGTAATATTATAACGAATAGACCATTAGCAGAGGCATTTAGATGAATAAAAAGATGTATATGTTTATAGGTGCTTTACTCGGGGTACTGCTGGCTACTTCTGGTGGAGCTGCGGCAGATCAAGTGAAATCACTAGTTGGGAAGACTGTTGCAGGAGAATACAATGTGAGAGTAAATGGAACAACACTGTCTGAAAACGCTATTGTCATCAATGGTACAGCGTATGTGCCTTTGCGCTTGATGTCAGACTCTTTGGGGGCGAACCTTGCGGTGAAAGGAAAAACTATTGTAATTGTAACAGGAACTCCTTCTTCTAATGTGGTTATTAAAGAGCAGTCACAAGCAATATCCTTGAAAGATAACACATATGCCAATTGGCCAAGGAACTAATTGTGAAGCATATTGGAACCTTGGAGGAATTGATCGGAATACTTAATAGTGATATTAAAAAAAATGAAAAGTCATTGACTGACACCGATAGAAGAATAGGTGTCAGTCAATGACCAAAGACTTCTTGAACGCATTGAAAAAAGCGTCACTGAGACGGAGAAAGAATTACAAGAATCCAAAGACAGCTTATTTGAGCACAAAAAAGAGCTAGAACTACTTAAAGCAGCATTGGCTACTAAATAAATATGTAGTAATCTAGTAACAAACAAATTATATTAGTAATAAGTTTAGACTGTCTTCAATAATCGAAACAACCTATATCTTAATACGTCTATTGAATCGGAACACAAATTTCGCAACAATGATTATTAATAAGTTTAACTGTATATCGCTCCAAGATAGGTCTGGTTTCATCTAAGCTGAATCTTTGATTTTCCAACTCCAGGAATATTTCAGCCCAAGCCCTTTGAACAGCTTTTGCTGTATGATTTATCTTAAAAACAGCGTATCTTCCTCCACTAATGTTGCTCAGGCCTACTTCATCAGCATTAACACAGTAATCATCAGGAACAACCAAACACGTATCGTAGCGACAATTTTCCGGTTTTACAAATGCGGGATTATCTTGGGCAATACCGAGGATAATAGACGTATTATTAAATAATTTATTAGTTTCAACCCAGCATTTAAATTTCTCCATTAGTTGTGAATTTGCAATTCCATAAGGACCAATCTGTCTCATGTATGCAATTCTAAAAGACGGTATTTTTTCAATTTCAGCCTTCATATTTTCTTCTCTTTCTTTTTAAAGTACATCGATGTCTGAAACCATATTATAATGCTTTAAAATGATAAACAACTCAATTTTAAAAAAAAGTCAAATTAACTCCTAATGCACAAAGAATAGACTTATAGCGCCTACTGAAAAATCATGCTTGTATTTGAATAGCCTTAGCCGTTTATACTCTGGTTAAGTAAAGTACAGAAAGTGATCATGCATAAAACGAGTCAAGGTATCCTTGATGTTTCTATGCCGTCTCATATACTGTAATAAGATATCCAAGTTGAGCACGGTTTTAGATTCCTTAATACTAATTGTCCAGGTTGGTGGCTCTTCAGGATTAACCTCCATATACCCGTTGATTAAGCCAACGCGATAATCCGATTAACCCATTCTTTTAGGTGGTAGAAGATTTGTTGTCGAACCTGAAAGCCTAGACGGGTAAATCAATTATCCTAACTGCAAAAATTGCCTTAGATGACTATCTATAACGAATGAATCCGGTTCGTTTGCTCCGATTCCAAAGCAATGTCCCCACTTGGATTCTATGGGTTGAAAAACAGCATTCGGCATATGTTGTACATCATACGCACTGTCCTCTGGAGTGAAAAACAAATCACTTGACCCCGGCATAACGAGTGCAGGAGAGGTGATTTTGCTTAACGCCTGTTCGAAGTTGCAGCGGTCCACAGGATTATCGCTAATGTCTCCATGTATTCCTGTACGCAACATGGCAATCAAGTCATTAGCATCAAAGGACAAAAATACCTGATCCCAGTAATCTTCTACATAAGACTTCAAGGAATAGTATCCCTCGGATTGATATAAATTCTCCATGTAATACGCCTGCGAAAAACCCCAGGGTGCATAGGCTCTTCCCATCGCTGCGAGACCGACAACCGGTGAATGCTCATACCTTCCTTTTTTAAAATTTGTATCCGCTTGTAACGCCGCGATCATTCCTTCAAATACCAGCTGTGCATGCGGTCTGGTCTTTGCCGTCCCGCCAAATGGTGCAATACGTTCGACCATTTCAGGATAACTCGTTCCCCATTGAAAAACTTGCAGGGCTCCTAGAGACCAACCCACAACTAGTTTGATTTTTGTGATACCGAATTTTTGAGTGATTAGTTGATGTTGAAAACGTACATTGTCATACATAGAGATGAGAGGGAAATTGGCCTTATCAAATGGAGCGGGAGTATTGCTGGGAGAGGTCGATAATCCGTTGCCCAACATGTTGGGCACGATGATAAAATACCGATTGGGATCGAGTGCCTTATTCTCTCCAATTAACCATTCGTTATCTGTGTGACGACCAGCAAACCAAGTTGGATATACAATAACATTGTTCTTTGCGATATTTAAGGTTCCGTAGGTCTTATATGCAATAAATGCTTGAGGGAGTTGCTGACCTGATTGAAGCAATATATCTCCAAGGGGAAATGTTTCATAATCGTTCATTGACGGATGCTCCTTCAAAGTAAAATTAGTGATAACTTGATTTTTACTCTACAATACGCATATCATCAAATCAACGAAACGTTTTTGAATATTACATTCAATTTTTTTGAACGAAGAAGGTGCTTAGTTAATGGAAATACGCCAACTAAAAACGTTTTGGACTCTTGCTTCTACATGCAGCTTTAGTCGCACTGCTGAACTATTGAACTATGTACCGTCTACCATTACCATGCAAATCAAAGCGTTGGAAGAAGAACTAGGCGTGAAATTGCTAGATCGATTAGGCAAGAATGTTGTGTTAACGGATGCCGGCCAACAATTTTTGCCGTATGCCACTAAAATTTTGAACGATGTAGAAGAAGCAAAATGTGTATCTAGTCAGCACGGAGAAACGACGGGAACCGTTATTATAGGGGCAGACGAAGTTCTTTGCGCATACCTTCTTCCCTCCTTGTTTAGACGGTTTCGTGAACACTATCCAGACGTTCGTCTTTTGTTCCGTCCATTGTCCGGCCAAGAGCTTAGACATAGTCTAAGAGAAGGGCTTGCGGATGTCGTTTTTGTATTGGATGAATTCGTTGTAGCCAAAGACCTTCATTCAGAGTTTTTGAAAGATGAGTCATTTCGAATGGTGGTATCTCCAGATCATCTGCTGGCATCTCGTTCCTCATTGATCATTGATGACTTTCACAAAGAACATTTTTTGTTGACCGAGAAGAGTTGTTCTTATCGCACTCTTTTTCACCAGTCCATTTTGAAAAAAGGAGCCGATGCCTTGACAGAACTAGAGTTTCTTAGCGTAGAAGCAATTAAACAATGTGCAGTTGCTGGCCTTGGGATTGCTCTGTTGCCTGAGATGGCGTTGAAGGAAGAGTTGAGAGAGGGAAATTTGGTTGCTTTACCATGGGATTTATCGGATATAGCATTTTCTGCGCAAATGCTCTGGCATCGGGAGAAGTGGATTTCCCCATCGATGGCTGCCTTAATACATGTTGCAAAGAGTGAATTAAAATCAAATGAAGCATCTGGCTCATAAGAGGAGCGCTTGCGCAGTTGTTTAAAGCACAAAAAGTTCCTCCGGAAATCAACGTTTAAAGACATTCATGCCAGATGTCATTTTTCGTTGTCTACCGTGAGAGAGGCAGAGCACTTAAATATTGCTTTTTGATAGCTGTCCACTTGACGGGGGAGCCAATTATAGTGAGAAATGCGTTAGTAGTTAATAGCGGGTACAATGGCGCGAAGGAAGCACTTTGAAGTTTTATCATCTGACTTGTGAATTTGAAGACCTCGAAGGTGAAGAAGTAAGTGTACCCGAAGAAAAGTATGGTCTATTTGTTGTTGGGCGATGAGGTTAAAGTTACAAAGCAGGGAGACTAGGTACAGGCAGAACGGATCTTAAAGTGAAGTGATAAGAATTAACCACACATAAAGTGTTAAAGTCGGATATCGAATTATTTGCAGCTGCGTTAAGTCTGGTAAGAGTATATGTAGTTCAGCCATTGGGAGAGGATTTAATATCGGTTATAGACTATGGTGGTACCCAGGAGAAGTTTTCTCCTGAGTTAATTAAGATTAACGGATCTTACTTCTTTCGTGAGCAGTTTGAATTTAGAGTGGACGCGAAAAAGAAGACTTAATCAAATGTGTATTTTTCATGTCAGACAAAGCTCCCCTTACTTTGACAGTCATTAAGCTGTATGTTTATTAATGAGTATTAAAAGAAGGAGAGGACAAAAAAATGAGAATGAAATTAGGAAGGAAAGCTACTTTATGTTTTTCCACAATCGCTCTCTTGTTTTCAGTTATTGCTCCGTTGTCAGCTTCTGCAGATGTAGCAACTGTAACGTTTGACACTTACAAAAATTTTACAAATAAAGAAATAGTTTTATCACAATCAGTAATATTTAAAGATGACACGGCATATACAGATGTATCAGTTACAGGGAAAAGAGTGAAATTTTCAATTAATGGTTTGGAAAATCCTTTTAATGCTAATTATTATAATCGTTTGGTCTGGACAAGTGATGAAAATACACCGAGTATAGAAAATACGTTATCAGTAAAAATTGCACCAAAAACAGGGAGTCTTTACGGTTCCAGTAGCTATGAGAACCTTTCTCTGATAAAACAAAAGATCAACTCTGATTCAAAAGTATATGGATGGATTCAATTAGAATCAAAAGAGTGGGCTAAAGCAGGATCAGCTATAATTAAATATTAAAAAATCCTTAACGTTTGAGGTAAGTGAATGCTAAAATAAAACAGAAATCTCTGCTAACCACAATTGGTCGGCAGAGATTTCTCGTTGAACAGTTTGAATTAGAGTAGATGTGAAAGGCTCAACCGGGTAACTGGCTGAGTCTTTTTTTATACCCAATAAAAAATAAATATACAAATATTTAGAATATATTCATAGATAAGCAAGTTTATGTTTAGACAGGTTTTTAAGAATGATTTATCTTCGTAATAGTTCAATATATTGCTAGGAGGAGATCGAGTGATAAGTAAAATTAAAGCATTATGGAGTATTTTAATTGTAGTGATAGTGTTCTTGAATATGTCAGCTTTAGAGGTAAAAGCAGAAGCTGTAAGCGATGAATGGTCGATTAAAACGACTATAGAAAATCCTAAGGCGGTAAGTGCTGTTTCTGAATTGAATGGCAAGATATATATTTTCGGTGGTTCTTCAGGATCAAACCCATATAAGAATGTTCAAATTTATGATCCGAAAAATAATATATGGGCCTCAGGAAGTAGCATGCCTACGGCTCGTTCTACAGCAACTTCCGTTGTTTATGGAAATGATATTTATGTTATTTGGTGGCTATACAGGTAATGCCTTTAGCTGGACAGGAGGCTCCTCAGTAAATAATGTTGAAGTTTACAATACCCAGACAGATACATGGAGTGTTAGGAAAGCTATGCCGCAGGCTTTAGGTTCGTTGACAAGTGTTTTGCATAAGGGAAAGATTTATGTGTTTGGTGGGATGACAACAAATACGCGTTCAGTTGCTACTGTCCAAGTATATGATCCGGCTTCCGACAGCTGGTCAACGAAGTAAGTGAATATTCTAAATAAATTTAAAAGCTCTGCTAACCTTAATTGGTCGGTAGAGCTTTTAACTGTTCACGCCTCTTATAATGTATCAAGGTATTCTTTCTGGAATTTGATAAAATCTTCCACACCATCATGATAGGTAAATCTACCGCCATTTTTATCAATAATCCAGTTGATCTTCTCGTCATTTAACAAGACTCCATACATGCAGTGATGAAGCAGTTCAATTTGTTTTTCATCCCTAATTCGGATCAAGTGTTTTTCTTGTTCGTCTATGAGGTACCATTTCGTTTCTGTTTCATCTACATCCGCATCCACATACAGTATTGATACCGACAAGGGAAATGGCCAGTCAAACCAATGTTCTCGCTCGTCTTCTCTATAGCCTTCAAATGCCATGGTTATTTCCTCCTACTTGGATAATTTCCTGATTAGTTAAATGTATCTAACGTGCTGCGATTGTACGCTTTATTGAAAACTGTTTTTTGGGAACTCGCAGCTATCCTCAGCCTTTGGTATCTTGGCACCAATGCGGTGAATGACCTGCCGTTTAAGGCTGGCACGAACTGCGATGCGTCTGTTTAGGCTGGGTTAATGGGGGGGAGGTCCGAACTTTATTGTAAATCCCTCATTTGCTCAATTTGTAAAGGCGATGCTGGTTCAAGGGAGAATTTTCGGCAGCAGCTCCTTTGGACAATGGACGACGTAGGCTTTTAGGAATACACACATTAAATTTACTGCTATTCTTGTCTTATCCTATTGGCTCAGGAATATCGCCCCCATATTCTTTCCATGGCTTTACGTGCGCCATCGTAAACTTCCGCAAAAGTTTAGTGTAACTTTGGCAACCGTCTATTCCGCTATTGTTGCATAATAGTTGTGCCCGCTTTCGTCGTTCATTGTTCTGATCTGTAATAGTATACGGAAACGCCGGGTAACAAAGAAGTTGAACGCTTTGTTACCTGATATCGAACGCTACTACCAATACTCTACAATAATTCTGCTGAGCGAAGACGGGTGCCCAACATGAAGGAACTGGAGATAAAGACAGGTAGCAGTGTAGTGGGGACATAAAAGCACGTGTTTGCTGGCTTTGGGAAGAAGGGGACAACAAAGCGATATGCGCTCTATATTGTAATCATAGAGGGCTGGGATGGTGACCAAAAGATCATTACATTTTCCTCGTCTAGAAATAGGCATTATACGGTATTAAACCTCCAATGATCTAGAGTTTATTTTTTGTACGCAGAATATAATTTGTGCATAACACATCAGGAGGCTACATACATGTCAAAAAGACTCGAAGGTAATAGATTATGGGTAAGCAGCCGCATCAACATACCGGAACATAAGGAAGCGTATCTAAAGCTCATGAAAGGCCGTCAAAATACGGCCTTTTTACCGTTGGGGATAAGATCAAAGTGACAAGCCAAGGTACTTGGAACTGGACAGAACGTTTAATATCGTAAGGCGAGCAGCCTGACCTTACATAAATTCTTTTGAAATATCACCAAATCGTTGCATAATCCGAAAGAATGGGTGATACCCTACTGGCATGCACTGACGGGGTGTTTATTGTTTTGGAATATAGTAGAATTCATTAATTGAATCTTGAAGAGTGAAAAATATATACTCGAGCCATAACTCAATGCAATTAAATTGAATTAAGGCAGATATAAAGAAGGACTCTATCAGCTAAGTGCTGTAGGAGTCCTTCTTGTTGTTCTTTAGTTGTGGCAATAGTAAAAGTTCTTATCAGTGGCACCTTGCTGGATACGCTGGTAAGGTGTTTTTTTATTTTCCTAGAAGTCCATCCCATAAACAAAACCTCGCATAGCCTGTGGAGTAAACAAAGGAGGCGTTACGTGTGAGAGGAGTAGAAAGAAGCTACGAAGAAACGGCCGGGAAGATTTGGACATCGATAGCTGCTGTCTTGGCACTCTTCATTTTGTTGGTAATCATCTTGAAATTAATTCTTTTATAAAGATTATTAGGCTCTACCGGTTTATCTGGGTGTGAGCCTTTATTTTGTTTACCTGCATGCCCTATCACTGAACGTATTTATACATATATTAAGGTGAACGACAAATAAAGGAGGTTTAAGACATGGGTGCATATGAAGGTACAGGTGGCGGCGGTGTATGGACTTCTACAGCGGCAATTTTAGTGCTCTTTATTCTCTTAGTTATCATCACTAAATCACTTTGGGTTTAATTCGTGAAAAGAACTGTTGGATAATACCACTTCACTCATGGATGGAAAATAGTTGAACTCAATGAGCGCATAAGCTATTTGGCAATAGCCACAGTATTCGCTTCTCTTTTGGCGAATACTTGGTGGATTTCCTGCCATGATAGATTTGCGCTTATTGTATTTTGTGAGAAGAGGAATGTTTCATTGAATGGGTACAATCCTTCCTAATACCTAAATTTAATCTCAGATAGGGCCTTATTAGTTTGCAACAATAACTGGTATAGGTCTTTATTTGCGATAATACGCACGATACTTTGCATATCTTTCAGTATAGTATTAAGAAGATTCAATATACTTTTCCAGCGGTCATTTCTTAGCTTTTGTTTATATGGCAAATTTACATAACATTTTTCCCATTAGTGAGTTTATTATTAAAATTGATTCATGAGATGGGGTTATAATTACGGCGATACAATTTTAGTAGGATTATTCATCCAAAACAAAAAGACTCTATCCAGATATCGACAGAGTCTTTTGTATGAATATTTGTTTTTAGGATGGAAAAAGTGTTTCGGAATCTGCGGAACCGCCGTCACCAAGCCAACGGTTAGGACCTGCAAATGAGAAAGTTTTCCCGTTTCCAGATATTTTGACATTAGCGATTTTCCAACCTGGTTTATACCCAGATCCATCAGTTCTAATAGTAATTTTTCTGATGTCACCTAGGTTACTAGTGCTGATTCTTGTTGTATCGGAATCTCCTTGTTCAAAGCTACCATTGAGTGTAGCGGTAGCATAATCTCCATTAGAACCATACAGAGTTATAGAGATGTTCGAGTCTGTTCCCGCATCTTTGAGATTGGCCGTATTTACAGTAACGACATATTCAACATTAGCAAAAGGCGTAACAGACTCTAAACTTCTATTTGAGTCTTGTAATGAACTATAAGTGTCACTTGTGACCTGATCTGCAAAAGAAGGTGCAGCAAAAGCTACAGATGAGATAAGCATTGCTACTGATGCTAGTAAAGATACTTTTTTCATTAAATTGTTACCACCTTTCTAGTATTTGTATTTAATGTTATACATGTGTAATGTTTTTGTACATAGTTCATTGGTTGTGAAGAGAAATTTTTTTCTTGTCTTTGTTTGTTGTATTTTATCTTTATGTGTCGGATATTAGCTTTCTAATAATCATGTATGGGGATGATTATTTAGAGAAGGATTTTTAGCGCTTATCCAGAATGAATTGTCGAGTTGATCAACATGAATCATACATATGAAGTGTTGATCGAATATCGAATTGTTTTCAGCTGCATTAAGTCAGATAAGAGCATCTGTAGTCCAGCCGCTGAGTAGGATATGATGGAGGTTGTGGAATACGGTGGTGGGCAAGTGGGGCCTTATAAAATTTAAAAATAAAAAATTGAGCAAACAATGCAGCAACGTACAAATCCTGGACGGATTTACAGCCAGAATACTTAAGTGAAAAAAGCTGAAGCAAGTTTGAGGGCTATAGGTGTGGTCAGTTGTACACAAAGTTTTTGAGTCAAGAATTCTGCTGCTTTGACTGGGTACTATTTCGCTTCTGTTTTAACTAGTGGAAGCATAGTTGAATATGTCGATGGTATTTAAAGGAAGGCAACTGAATTTAGCAGTTCTATGGAATTTAGGAGTTGGGTGTATCGTTTAACACAAAAAAAGCAGGAAGAATCCTTCCCGCTTTTGCTTGAAAACGATTATTAGCGTCTGCGTTGTCTATCATTTACGCTAAACAGATTAACAGCCAGTGCGTTACCTCTTGCACGCGCAATGGCTCTTTGAGTGGAACGGATGTTTAATCTTCTTCTTCTCAAATCACGTTTGCAATGTCTTCTGCTCATATTATCACCTCCCTTCAAAGAAATGAAGGTGCGGTTAAATCTTAGTGGCGTTTATGCTTACGCTTGGAAATTTTGATATTCAAGGCATTGGTTGCTAGTGCATTTCCGCTTCCTGTTTTAGCAGCTGCGGCTTGAAAGACTTTAACGACCAGATATCTGTTTTTCCCGATGCGATGCTTATACGTTTTAACTCTATTTCTGATCATCTGCATATCTCCTTTGCTTAGTTCTGCTATATACATATGTCAATTGTGATAGTAATGTATCAGCATAAATCTATTAAAAGCAAAAAGAAGCTAGTACCTATATTCCTAATGGTTAATAAAAAAACTCATGCGAACCTGTCTTCGCCTTTTCAACTTTACGTTGCAGGAGAATGTTACAGGCAGGTCAGCATGAGTCTAATAGTGTAGATAAAGATAATAGGCAGTTAGTATGAAAATTATTTACTATTAAGAGTGTTAAGTTTTTTCTCGTAGTACGCCTCTTGAGCAAGAATATGATTCAATTGTTCAGAGAGCTGTTTATATTCTTGGCTGTCTCCTGGATAATTATTTCTTTCGAAAATTACAGCTTCGAGTTGCTTTTCTAAATACCTGAAATGGATAAGTATTTGTAAACTAAATATGGTCGTAGGTTGTTATGTGGGAGTTCTCTTTTGCATACAAATGATCCATTGTTGGAACTCCACAGCTTATGGCGATAAATATCACAACAAACGCTGAAATTACAAGTTTTTTCATTTAATTCCTCCTACAGAGCTATGAGTAATTAATATACCATATTTATCTAAAACAAAAAAAGATCTATTAGTTTTGCCCATGACAGTATAGCTGCTCAAGATCAGTGGGGGATTATTTGAGATGAGGAGGCTGATTTTATAGTAGAAAAAATAGGAATAGGTTGCTGAAATGAAAAAATAGTTGTGAGATACATAATAAACATAATAGCAATACAAAACCGGCTTGCCCTAGGCAGCCGGTTTTGTATTAGTGGTTAGAATAACGGGGGAGAAAGAACGAGAAATCAGTGGAAGTCCCGGAAGAGTCCTACAACCTTGCCCAAAATGCTGACGTGTGTCAGGCGAAGCGGTTCAAAGGCTGGATTTTCAGGTTGAAGCCGGATATGATCTTTTTCTTTGTAGAAGGTTTTAACTGTAGCTTCGTCTTCATCTGTCATAGCTACAACAATATCACCATTATCAGCGGTCTGCTGCTGACGTACGATTACATAGTCTCCGTTAGCAATCCCAGCCTCAATCATGCTTTCGCCTACAACAGATAACATGAATATTTTATCCTCACCAACAAAGTGTTGGGGAAGAGGAAAGTAATCTTCAATATTTTCTGTCGCCGTAATAGGAAGACCAGCGGTTACTTTGCCGACGACGGGCACACGACTAATGGAGTAATTAATCAAGTTGCTGTTATCCGATTCGTCTTGACCGAGTAACTCAATAGCCCGTGGTTTTGTAGGATCGCGGCGAATGAGTCCTTTTTTTTCTAAACGATCCAAATGACCGTGAACCGTAGAACTGGAGGCCAATCCGACAGCCTCGCCTATTTCGCGTACAGAAGGGGGGTATCCCTTTAGACGCACTTCATTGCGGATAAATTCAAGAATGGCCTGCTGGCGGCTCGAAATCTTAGACATACCGTATCAACCCCATTTAGTAACGTTTGGGAAAATTATAGCATAGAACCTCCGTTCGTACAAACATAAGTTCTAAATAATCCCTGAAAATAATTGCGAACTTTTGTTCTCTTTTCTATTGAACAAAACAAATGTTCGTGTTATATTGTGAAAACATAAGAACAAACGTTTGGAGGACGCAGCCAATGATGAAATATAGCACCTATCAAAGTATTTTTCCAATGAATTTAGAAAATTTACAGGAGACCCGAAAAGAGGGGAGAGCGCGTTTTATGCAGTTTATTAGTAATACTCTTCTACTTAAGCTTCTTATTATAGTGATTGTTGCTTGGATTGCAGGAGCAGGCGTACTTACGGTTTTCGCGGCTCCTTCAGCTTCCAAGGAAGAAATGACTAAATTGACGGTACAACCTGGGGATACGTTGTGGCAGATTGCCACAAATCATAAACCGGAACGAATGGATACACGGGTATATATAGAAGGAATTGTGCGAATTAACGATTTAGAGGATCGGGGAGTGCAGGCAGGTCAGATACTCAAGCTTCCTAACTTCTGATCTATAAACTATTAGAGCTTGTCAGGGAGCGTAATGTGGGAGCCTTGACAAGCTCTTTTCTACATGTCAAAGTGTATTATATCTTTGCTTTTATGGAGGGGACACAATTTGGATATAGACAGTTTAGTACAGCGTATTAATGAATTAGCGCGCAAAGCAAAATCCGAGGGATTGACAGAAGAGGAAACCACAGAGCGCGCCAATCTTCGGGAAATTTATTTAGGTAACATTCGCAGTAATTTTCGGCAGCAGCTTGAAACGATTGAATTTGTGGACGATGATACATCAAAGGGAAATGACGGGCTGAAGCATTAATGTTGTTAAAGCGCTCAAGCCTGCAATTTGCCTTTTGTTTTAGGTGCCGTTCTCGGTATCTCTATAGATCAGCTTTGAGGCAATTGTTTTAATGTAATATATCTGGGAAGGAATTGAGAGATGGCCCGATCATTTGAAAGAAAAGTACGCAAAAACACAGCGCATTTAAATAAATCGCGCAAAAAGCAAGGTATTCAAACCATTAGCGTCGCAGGTTCTGCAATGGATATTTTCCGTGGCCGTAACATTACTGTGCCAATTATGCTGGCTGGTCTTTCTGTATTGTACATGCTTATGAGTTACTTTTTGACTAAGACCGGTATGCGAGGGATGGATTGGCTTGTATTCGGCCTGTACTTGATGCTGGCTGTTATCTTTTTTATCCGTCGTCCTTATCTGAAAGTGGGAAAGGATACTCTCTATATGCTGAAAGGTGGTAGAGAACGTCCAATGACGGCAGGGGACATGAAAGGCATTAAGATTGAAAAGGGTTACGTAACCGTTGAAAGAAAAGGTAAGGGCGGTAATTTTATTTTCACAAAATCATTAGGTCGCTATGACACGGATGCCATTGCAGAGAGACTTGAGAAGTTTGCACTATCCAATCAGATACAGGTAGACAAGAAATAACTGATTAAGCCTGTAGCTCTGTAACGAAGGCCGCAAGATGTTATTTCATATAACATGCTGCGGCCGCTTGCTTAATATAGGCACACATAACGATCCAAATGCTAATCAAGCAAATAGGCGTACATATACTGTGGAAAGAGAGTGGATAATCCGATGACGATTCAGGCGGTAATGTTTGATCTTGATGATACCCTTTTGTGGGATGAACGTAGTGTAGAAGAGGCATTTGATGCAGCGTGCCAAACAGGCTCCCGTGAAGCAGGTGTTGATCCGAAAACTCTGGAGGAAGCCGTACGCAAGGAAGCACGCGCTTTGTATGAATCCTATGAAACCTTTAGTTTTACTCAAATGATCGGCATTAATCCGTTTGAAGGATTGTGGGCAAATTTTAGAGCAGGCGAGCAACCTGAATTCCGCCAATTGGAACAGTTGGCCCCTGTTTATCGAAAGGAATCATGGCGCAGAGGACTCCAGCAACTAGGGATAGATAATGAGAAGTTGGCGGAAAAGCTGGCTACCCAATTTGCTTCGGAAAGACGTGCGCGTCCACATGTATATGAAGAAACGTTTGAAATTCTAGAACAATTGAAGGGACATTACAAGCTGTTATTGCTGACAAATGGCTCCCCTGATCTACAACAGGAGAAACTGGATGGAGTTCCTCAATTAGCTCCTTTCTTTGATCATGTTGTCATTTCAGGTTCATTTGGTCGAGGCAAGCCTGATCCGTCTATATTCCAGCATGCTTTGGGGCTTCTTGGTATTGAGCCTGAACATGCTTTAATGGTAGGAGATAAACTGACGACTGATATTCAAGGAGCGTTGGCAGCAGGTGTACACTCGGTCTGGGTGAACCGAAACGCTAAAACCAATACCACAGAGATCAAGCCGAAGTTCCAGATCAAGCATCTGTCTGAATTGGACGGAATTATTCAATCGTTAAAGTAAGAAATCCATAGTCTTTAGAAACAAGTATTAAGAAAACTCCCTTCGCTCGATTGTTACAGAGCAGAGGGAGTTTTTTTATTCACACAAGGATAAATTCGTAATCATGCTTTAATGAAGGTTGGATCTTCATACGGTTCGGCAATCCAGCCATTTTCTTCGATGAACAAGCGGATTGCGACGATCTTTTGATTCTCCATTAAAGTGAAGAAGTGAGGTATATTTTCAGGTACGGAGATAACGTCTCCCGGTGAAAGCTCTACGTTAAAATAGCCGATCTCTTCAGGGCCTTTAATAATGAAGATGCCTTTACCAGCGACAATGGCACGGATCTCATCCTCGGTGTGGGTGTGAATTTGCTCAAACTTGGCCAGCAGCTCGTCCAAATTCGGCGTTGCTTCAGATAAAGTGATAACGTCCCATATTTTATATCCGCGACGTGCGGCTAAATCCTTGATTTCGGGTTCAAATGTTTTGAGAACAGCGGCCTTTTGATCATCTGTTAAGGTAAAGTTTTCTTGCAGCTCCCCAGACAATTTGGAAGCATCCCAATGTTCATACAATATCTCGTGACTCTCCAGAAATTCACGTACTTGTTCTTCACCGCTAATACGTTTGTTTGTATTACGTAGTAAGATTTCGGCCATATATTTATTCCCTCTTTTCCACTTGGATTAATGTTGTATAAAGAATACCATGTCTTGAAACGTTGTACAATACAGGATTTCAACATTTTATAATGCAAATGACTATAGCTAAAGGTTGCAGGGTTAAGTGCGTTCTTTAATGCTACAAACTGTAAAAATGGATTAGAGAAGTCGTTTTTACAAAGAACAACCTGTATAAAACGTATGTTTTTACTTCAATCTATCTAAATGATACGGTTTCTGCTAAACTAGGATTTAACGTTTTGCGGGGGTGAAGAAATTTGGATAAAGTTAGCTTGCAGGATGCATTACAACGAAGAATACTCCTTCTTGATGGGGCCATGGGCACCATGATTCAACAGGAAGACCTTTCCCCCGATGATTTTGGTGGGGAAGAGTTGGAGGGCTGTAATGAAATGCTGGTCTTAACGAGACCGGATGTCATTCAAGGGATTCATGAAGCATACTTGAAGGCCGGAGCAGACCTAATTGAAACGAATACATTTGGAGCAACATCCGTCGTTTTGGCGGATTACGATATACCCGAACGTGCCCGTGAAATTAATCTGGTGGCGGCCAAACTGGCGCGTAACGCGGTGGATAAATACAGCACTGCAGACAAGCCACGTTTTGTAGTAGGAGCTATGGGCCCAACCACGAAAACCTTGTCTGTCACAGGTGGGGTTACATTTGCTGAGCTGATTGAAAGCTATCAAGAGCAGGCCTTGGCGCTTATTGAAGGCGGGGTCGATGTACTGCTATTGGAGACCTCACAGGATACGCTTAACGTCAAAGCTGGAAGCATCGGAATTCGGCAAGCTTTTGAGCAGACAGGTATCGAGCTTCCGCTAATGATTTCAGGCACGATTGAGCCTATGGGAACGACGTTGGCCGGACAAAATATCGAATCCTTTTCCATATCACTGGAACACTTACATCCAATTTCGATTGGGTTGAATTGTGCTACAGGTCCAGAGTTTATGCGTGATCATATTCGCTCTCTGTCTGAAATGTCCTCTGCAGCTATTAGCTGTTATCCAAATGCGGGCTTGCCCGATGAAAATGGCCAATACCATGAATCGCCTGATTCATTAGCACGTAAAATGGCTGCTTTCGCTGAAAAAGGTTGGTTGAATATTGCTGGGGGATGTTGTGGTACCACGCCTGAGCATATTCGAGTTATGAGTGAAAGTATGGCGCAGTTTGAGCCGCGTCCGCTGGTAGGTCATCATCCTCCTGCCGTATCGGGCATTGAGCCTGTATATATTGAACAGGACAATCGTCCGTATATGGTTGGTGAGCGAACGAATGTTCTGGGCTCCCGCAAATTCAAGCGTTTGATCGTGGAAGGCAAATATGAAGAGGCATCTGAAATTGCCCGTGCTCAGGTAAAAAGCGGAGCGCATGTCATTGATATTTGTGTGCAGGACCCGGATCGCGATGAAATGACGGATATGGAAGCATTTTTGAAACTGGTTGTAAACAAGGTAAAGGTACCTTTAGTGATTGATACTACGGATATTAAAGTCATTGATAAAGCACTTCAATATTCGCAAGGCAAGGCAATAATTAACTCCATTAATTTGGAGGATGGTGAAGAGAAATTTGAGAAAATGGCTCCTCTTATTCATAAGTACGGCGCTGCTGTTGTTGTTGGAACAATTGATGAACGTGGACAGGCTATTTCACGTGAGGATAAGCTTGAGGTAGCTAAACGTTCTTATGATCTGTTGGTGAACCGTTACGGTTTGGCAGCGGAGGATCTAATTTTTGATACACTCGTATTTCCAGTAGGAACAGGTGATGAGCAATATATCGGTTCAGCTAAGGAAACCATTGAGGGCATTCGCATTATTAAAGAAGCGCTTCCCGGAGTGCATACCATCCTGGGCATCAGTAACGTATCTTTTGGTTTGCCGGAAGCGGGTCGTGAAGTGCTCAATTCCGTCTATTTATATGAATGCACCAAAGCAGGTCTGGACTATGCGATTGTAAACACTGAGAAGCTTGAACGTTATGCATCCATTCCAGAGCATGAGCGGAAACTTGCGGAAGACTTGATCTATAAAACAAATGACGATACTTTATCCGCTTTTGTAGCAGCTTTCCGTAACAAGAAAGTGGAGAAAAAAGAAAAGATATCAAACCTTTCGCTTGAAGAACGACTGGCTTCCTATGTAGTCGAGGGAAGTAAGGAGGGACTCATTCCGGATCTGGAGCAAGCGCTCGTGAAATATTCTTCGCTGGAGATTATTAACGGCCCGCTGATGAAGGGGATGGAGGAAGTAGGACGACTGTTTAACAATAACGAATTGATTGTTGCGGAGGTGCTGCAAAGCGCTGAAGTGATGAAGGCGTCCGTGGCTTATTTAGAGCCGTTCATGGAGAAGAATGAATCCTCAGTAAAAGGTAAGATTTTGTTGGCTACAGTCAAAGGTGATGTGCATGACATTGGTAAGAATCTGGTGGAGATTATTCTATCCAACAATGGTTACCATATCGTGAATCTGGGTATAAAAGTACCACCAGAACGCATTATTGAGGCTTACCGTGAAGAAAAGGCCGATATGATTGGCTTATCCGGACTGCTTGTTAAATCGGCACAACAAATGGTGCTGACCGCACAGGATTTGAAAAATGCGAATATTGATATTCCAATAATGGTTGGTGGAGCTGCTTTAACACGTAAGTTCACTAAAAATCGTATCCGTCCTGAGTATGATGGTCTGGTTGCCTATGCAAAAGATGCTATGGATGGTCTGGATATTGCCAACAAGCTAATGAATCCTGAGTCCCGCAAAAAAATGGCTGAGGACATGGAGGCTGAGCGGGAGGCTGAAGCGGCAATAGTCGTGGAAGCCAAGCCGCTCCCTAAGCTCACTCGGGCTGTGCGCTCTAACATTGCTCAGGATCTGCCCGTCTATATTCCACCAGATACGGATCGTCATGTACTGCGTAATTATCCATTGAATTATATTTTGCCTTACGTGAATATGCAGATGCTAATGGGGCATCATCTTGGTTTAAAAGGAAATGTTGAGCAGCTGCTGGCTTCGGAAGATCCGAAAGCGATTCAGTTGAAGGAAACCGTGGACAGCATCATGTTTGAAGCTGTGACAGACGGAATCATCCAGGCACATGCTATGTATCGTTTCTTTCCAGCTCAGTCCCAAGGAGACCAAATTCTGATCTATGATCCGTCGGATGTGAGCAAGGTACTGCACACATTTACATTCCCGCGTCAGCAGGTAGAGCCTTATCTATGTCTGGCTGATTTTTTGAAATCAGTGGAATCCGGGGTTATGGACTATGTAGGTTTCATGGTCGTTACAGCTGGTCATGGGATTCAGCAGATTTCTACCCGGTGGAAAGATAAAGGGGATTATCTGCGCTCGCATGCACTTCAAGCGGTAGCACTCGAAGTAGCAGAAGGGTTAGCGGAACGGCTTCACCATATTATCAGGGATAGCTGGGGGTTCCCAGACCCTGCCGATATGACAATGAAACAGCGACACGGTGCCAGATATCAAGGCATACGGGTATCCTTTGGCTATCCAGCATGTCCAGATCTGGAGGATCAGGGACCGTTGTTCCAGTTGTTAAAACCTGAGGATATTGGCGTTGAGCTGACGGAAGGGTTTATGATGGAACCGGAGGCTTCTGTATCAGCCATGGTGTTCAGCCACCCTCAGGCGCAGTATTTTAACGTCGAAAAGGTTTAACACCTTTATCAGATGGGATAGCAAATACCCTCCGAGCTTCGGAGGTTTTTTGCTGGTCAGCAGGAAGAAGGTTAATGTTATGGAATTTTATTTTCTCGGTACAAATGCAGGAGTGCCTACGATTCAGCGAAATGTAACGTCCATCGCTCTTCGTTTGCTGGAAGAACGAAGAAGCATGTGGCTGTTCGACTGCGGGGAAGGCACTCAACAAGAGGTATTGCGTTCGCCGCTCAAACTAAGCAGACTTGAAAAAATATTTATCACCCATTTGCATGGGGATCATCTTTTTGGTCTGCCGGGACTGCTGTCGAGCAGGGCGTATCAGGGGGGAACGACACCACTGACGGTATATGGACCGCCTGGAATCCAGCAATATATCGAGCTATCTTTGGGGATCAGCCAATCGCGTATCAATTACCAACTACATATTGTGGAGCATACGGGCGGGGTTCTGTTTGATGACGGTCAATTCCGGGTGGAGTCAGCTTTGCTGGATCATCGGATCGACAGCTATGGCTACCGAGTTATAGAGATGGATAAGCCCGGTAAGCTTAACCAAGAGCTGTTGGAGCGATATGGTATTAAGCCCGGCCCGGTGTACGGTAAGTTAAAGCGTGGGGAAAGCGTGGAGGTAGAAGGTGGAGTTATTTTGCATCCTCAGGATGTACTGGGTTCGCCGAAAAAAGGGCGTATCATCACGATTTTAGGGGATACGAGACCTTGTCCGAATACGGTAGTGCTGGCTCAAGATGCAACTGTTGTCGTGCATGAAGCCACTTTTCTGCATGAACTGGCAGATACAGCATACGAGTATCATCATAGTACGGCGCTTCAAGCAGCGGAAGCTGCAAAAGCCGCAGGTGCGGGTCAGCTAATCATGACGCATTTTAGTTCTAGGTATAAAGATCAGGAGCAGCTTCAGCCATTGCTGGAGGAAGCGCGAAGCATATTTCCCAATTCATTGCTTGCAGAGCAGCATGTGTTGTTACCGGTACCCGATATCGGTTAATAAACGATTGGAGAAGATATGTTCATGGGTGCCGGGGCTTGCCCCGGTGCCTTTGTTTTTCACCCAAATTATTTTCCGGGAAAGCGCAGGATGCGACAAGAGATGAGAACCCGTACAAGGTGGTGGGGATGAATTTGTTCTACCACATATAGAGGCGTGTCATATTCGAGTTTCTATATATCGAATTTAAAGGATTCTATTTCTTAAGCATGACCAGGAAATACAGGAGATTTCCTTTGAGGAAATAGCTCCTTCGATGGATTTCGACGAAGAAGTGAACTTATGTCATGTGAAAGCGACGGCTTTTAGCGAGGAATGGCGCCATTTTGGAGGGTTTACCAGCAATTCATGGACTTCATAAGCATTTTTGACTTAAGATAGATGAGATGAATGGAGACGGCCGATTATTTTATGACCTGAATAATTAAGGTGGTTAAATAAGAAGGAGAACATCGTTCATGGGATGAATTATAATTTTCAATGCTATGATGTGAATGGATTTGAAGTGGGGGAGGGGATTGCGATAAAATCGTTACTAATTGATCTGGATGGAACACTTTATCATGGAAATCGGATGATCAAGGGTGCGGATCTGTTCATATCCCGATTGCGTACAGACCAGATACCTTATGCTTATGTTACAAACAATGCTTCACGTACACCCGAATCGGTGGCTGAGCATTTGGTTGGTATGGGAATTGAAGCGGCCAGCCATGAAGTATATACTTCGGCGTTAGCAGCTGCACAATATGTTGCACAGCAAAGTCCTGGAGCTCGTGTATATTGTATTGGTGAAACAGGATTACGCGATGCACTCACAGGAGCCGGTTTGCAGCTTGTTGAGAACCATCCTGATTATGTGGTGCAGGGGATAGATCGTCAATTTACATATGATGCGCTGGCCGCTGCCATGCGTTGGATTCGGGAAGGAGCAACTTTTATTTTGACAAACCCGGATCTCCAATTGCCTTCACATGATGGGCTAACGCCAGGTGCAGGTACGATTGGAGCTGCAATTGAAGCGGCTTCACAGGTAAAGCCTATTGTCATCGGCAAGCCTTCAAGCGTATTGATGAACTATGCGCTGAACCGCTTAAACATTAGGGCGGATGAAGCTCTGGTTGTGGGCGATAATATGCTTACAGATATTGCGGCAGGTGCAGCAGCAGGTTGTAAAACAGCTCTGATCCTGTCGGGCGTGACGACCCGCGCTAATATGGACGAACATGTGCGTACCGTTGGAGTGAAACCTGACCTGATGTTTGAAAATCTCGCTGAACTGCAGGACTGGATGAAAGAAGAGCTGAAATAATAGAAAGTATATGTCTTACAAAACTTGCGAGAATTAAAAGCTATGTAGCTACGAAAGGAAAGATGTTGATATGCCGGAACTTCCTGAAATGGAAAACTACAGAATCATATTATCAAAACAAATTTTGGACATTCCGATTACTGGAGTGACGGTTAGCCGTGAAAAGTCCATTAATACTGAAGTGGAAACATTTGAGAAGCAATTGCTGGGAACGACTGTTGTATATTTAGAACGTCGAGGCAAGCATTTGATTTTTCATTTAAACACGGGCGGGCGGCTCGTACTTCATCTGATGTTGGGAGGGCTGTTATTTCTGGGAACGGAGGAGCAGCGTCCAGATCGTACAGTACAGATCGAATTAGATTTTAGTGGAGTAAAGCTTTATTTTATCGGACTGCGCTTAGGTTATCTGCACTTGCTAACGGCTAAAGAAACAGAAGAAGCTTTGTCAGACCTGGGACCTGATCCGTTAGACCGACGCATGACGTTGGAAAAGTTTACAGCGCGGCTGAAGGGACGCCGGGGGATTTTGAAAACAACGCTGGTGAATCAGCAGATTTTCTCGGGTATTGGCAATTGTTATTCGGACGAAATTGCTTATATCGCCGGATTTACACCGGGTTCCAAAGTACAAAACATTGTGCAGTCGCTAGAAAAAGTGGAAAAGCTATATCATGCCACTCAATCCGTACTACGTGAAGCTACTGCGGAAGGCGGGTACATGGAAATGCCTCTAATGGAGGGGGACACGCTAACAGGTGGATTTGATCATCAGTGTCGAGTATATGACCGCGAAGGAGAAGAATCTCCAAGTGGCGGAAAAATTGTAAGGGTTGAACTGGCGGGGAAAAAAGCATTTTATTGCCCGGTACAGCAGCATGATGCCTAAATTGCTCATTGGCTCCCATGTGAGTACGCGTGGTGGCTTTTCCAAAGCCGCTATGCGTGCGCGAGAGCAGGGGGGACGTTCATTTCAATATTTTCCGAAAAATCCTCGTAGTCTTAGGCTGAAGGAATGGAGTGCTACTGATGCTGCTGCTTGCAACGCTTACTGTTTAGAGCACCAGCTTCAATCCATTGCTCATTCACCATATCCCGTTAACCCGGCTCATGGGTCCGAGCGTGGTCAGGAACTTTATGAGTTGACGATTGCTTCATTACGCAATGATCTGGATATTGCTGAAGCCTGTGGGTCAAAAGGGATCGTCGTTCATTTTGGGCATATGCATTCGTCGGACCCACTAGAGGGCTATCGTAACATTATTAACTGTTTTAATGATGTGCTGGAAGGCTGGCAAGGAAAAGCTAAAATATTGATTGAAAATCAGGCGGGGGATCACGGGCCTATGGGAACCACGCTTGAGGAAATGGTGCAAATCCGTCAGTTGTGCCAGAATCCTGACAGTATCGGCTTTTGCTTGGACACTTGTCATGCGTATGCAGCGGGATTATGGAACGGTGGAATGGACGAGGCTTTGATCGAAAAAGGAGATCGTCTCGGCTATTGGTCAGCTCTGTGCGGAGTTCATTTGAACGATTCTAAATACCCATATGGCTCTAAAAAAGACAGACACGCCCGTGTGGGTCAAGGCTACATTGGTACTGAGGGTATGCGTTGGATGACAAATCAGGAGGCTGTAAGAGGTATTCCTATCGTTTTGGAGAGTGAGACGGGACCTGATGGGACACATCAGGAGGATATTCAAATGATTCTAAGCTGGGAGTAAATCGGTCTGATTGATAATAACTATCTTTGAGGCTTGTGAGCTTGCATTTATGGGAAAAAGGAGGAGAAGTTGATGTATTTGTTTATGGACGATTATCGGCCTTGTCCTCCGGGCTTTAAGCTGGCAAGAAATGCGGATGAGTGTCTGCTGCTACTTCATGAATACCCTATTTCAATACTATCGCTAGACTATGATTTGGGTCCAGGTCAGCCTACGGGAAAGGATGTGGCTGCTGCTATCGCAGGGAAACGGTTATATCCACGTGAAATTTACTTGCATTCCTCCAGTCCAGAGGGGCGGCGAGCCATGTACGAGCTACTCTATGCGAATAAGCCAGAGGGAGTCACCGTGCATAATGGGCCCATACCCGAGGAGCGTATGCGAGAGATCAGAAATGGGTCTGAACGATGAAAGAGATCGGACAAAAAGAGGTGCGCCGTGCCATATGGGAGGGATGCAAGCTGGCTTTGTTTGTGTACACTCCCATGTGCGGAACATGCGCGGCTGCCCGTAAAATGCTGGAGGTAGCAGAGCATTTGCTTCCTGAAGAAGCAGTGGTGCAGAGCAACATTAATTATATTCCTGAACTGGTACAGGAGTACCGGATATCCAGTGTTCCCGCGCTTCTTATATATAATGGTGAAAACAAAAATCCTGAAATCATCTACAAAATGGAATCTGTAGAACACTTGCTGAGCAAAATAAGGAGCGTGATGGAATGATATCCATGAAGAGCATTACGTTGCAACGGGAAGAAAGACGGATTTTGGACGATGTAAGCCTGGACATACGAGAAGGTGAACATTGGGCTATTCTGGGTCGCAATGGTTCCGGTAAAACAACATTGCTGGAAATGATGACAGGATATATGTTTCCAAGTCGTGGTACGGTTGAAGTGCTTGGGCAAATGTATGGTCAATGTGATGTGCGGGAAGTTCGCAAACAAATCGGATATATCAGCCAGACTTTGTTGGAAAAGCTGGCGCTAAAAGATCCCGTTTGGGAAGTGGTCGCTACAGGTGCGTATGCTTTTTTGCGCTTTTATCAGGAAATTCCGACTGAGGCAAAAGAAAAGGCCATATCTTTGCTGGAGGGTATGAATTTAGGCGACTTGATTCATCACCCACTGGGGACGTTATCTCAAGGAGAACGTAAAAAGGTGATGCTGGCCCGCTCACTGATGGTAGAACCTCGTCTGTTAATTATGGACGAGCCTTGTGCTGGTTTGGATCTATTTGAGCGGGAAAAAATGCTGGTCGAGATTGATCGGCTCCGCAAGCGGGATTTATCAGTGGTCTATGTGACTCATCACATTGAGGAGATTGTTCCCCTCTTTACGCATGTTGCATTGATTCGTGATGGTAAGGTCGCGGCAGCTGGACCGAAAAAAGAAGTTTTAACGAAAGAATTGATTATGCACACATATGAAGTTCCGGTTGAGCTGGATTGGGATGGAGAACGCCCCTGGATTCGGGTGTGCACTGGAGGGTAATGTTATTTTGGAGGAACTATATATGAGTACAGATGAACAAAGTGAATCTACTTTGTCATCATCAAGATTTGTTTGTACAGCCAATCACGGTTTTGCACCCTATGCTCAAGAGGAGCTTAGAAGAATATTTGGCTCTGTTAAAAGCACGATGCTTTTACCTGGTGAAATTTTTCTGGCTACATTACCAGCGGAAGAAATTGAGGCAGTGAGGACAATTACAAGTCTGCCGCCAATGTTTTTACGTCACTTGTTTCCTGTTCATTTTCAGGAAGAAGGAACGGACCTGGTTCAGGTGCAGGAGCGTCTGGTTGCATTCATCCGTAACCGCAAGGAACTGATTGATCAACGTGTTTCTTTACAAGTGCGCAAAGGATCTAATAGCAGTTGGACTGAAAGCGCAGGTGCGCTCAAGCAGGCATTGAGTGAACAATTAAGTGATCTACCTATGGAGCAGACAGTACAAGGCGCCGATGTTATTGTGTCCGTTTTTGCAGATACAGATACGTGGTATGCAGGTGTATCGCGTCCTGAGGACAATCTATCGGATTGGAGCGGAGGCGCGGTTCGTTTTCAAAAAGAAGATGGACAAATTTCTCGTGCCAAATTCAAGCTATTGGAAGCAGAAGCAACGTTCGGCATAGATTTTGGCGCTTTCCATCAGGGACTGGATATTGGGGCAGCACCGGGTGGATGGACTTCCTTCTTACTGGAACGGGGATTGAAAGTTACAGCGGTTGATCCGGCAAAGATGGAGCCATCACTGATGAAGTACGCCAATCTGACTTTTTTGCGTAAAAATGCAAGTGAAGTCAAATTTAAAGAGAATTCGTTCGATCTGCTGGTTTGTGATATGAGCTGGAGTCCTAAGCAAATGGCAAGGCTCGTTACTGATTTACTATATAGTTTGCGAAGTGGTGGTACTGCTATCGTTACGGTCAAGCTAATGCATAAAAAGCCCTTGGCGCTCATTCATGATGTAATTGCTTCATTTGAGGAGTCCGGCATGCAGATTCAGCGAGCTAAGCAGTTATTCCATAACCGAGATGAGATCACCCTGTACATGATCAAGTATGGAAAATAATACTTTACAATGGATACAGGTGTGCTATATAATAAATCCAAATTGTTCCTTAAAAAATAATAATCACGTTTAAATCAAGGGAAAGCATCCCGCGAAAACGATTTTCATGGCGACATGGAAATTTGATTTTGCGGTAGCTTTCCCTTTTTTGCGTTGTCTGCTTAAGAAAGGAGGTAGGAGAAAATGAAGCAACCAACACAGTTGGAATTCGGATCAATTGTCGGTGAGCGTTACCGCATTGTTCGCACATTGGGTTCGGGAGGAATGAGCCGCGTGTTCATGGCAGAGGATTTAAAACTGCCAGGCAAGCAATGGGCGGTGAAGGAATCGGTTGCCGGGCCCCAAGTGATGAAGCTTGTACGCACGGAGGCAGAGATGCTGATTTCGCTAAGTCATCCACGTTTACCGAGAATTGTTGATTATTTTGAGCATCCCCCATCTGGTGCGGTATACCTGGTCATGGATTACATCGAAGGAATTACGCTGGAAGCATACATGAAGGGCTATCAAGGCTATATTCCACAGGAGCAAATCGTCCCATTCGCTTTGCAGGTACTGGATGTGTTGGATTATTTGCATACCCGTCAACCGCCAGTCATTTACCGGGATCTGAAACCGACGAATATTATGCTGACACCGGAAATGGAATTTATACTGATTGATTTTGGAATAGCGAGGAGCTATAAGGCTGAACTGGATCAAGATACGGTAAAGCTGGGCACAGTGGGCTTCGCTGCCCCGGAGCAATATGGAGCAGGTCAGACGGATGCTCGTTCAGACTTATACAGTTTGGGAGCGCTGCTATTGTATCTATGTACAGGAGGCAAATATAGCGAGTGGACTGCGGGAGTAGAAGGATATATTCGCGGAGAATTGCCCCGCCATTTGATCCCGGTAATTCGAAAACTGCTGCGTCAGCATCCTGAGGAACGATTTCAATCTGCCGGGGAGGTCATTGGAGAACTGCGGCGCAGTGCTGATTTTCAGCCTGCTCTACAAGGAATATCCGTTAATGATGCCTCAATGGATTATGCAGGTACAAGGGTAGTGGCTGTACTGGGTGTATCTGCTGGCTCCGGTGCTACTCATACAGCAATTGCGGTGAGCCACTATCTGGCTCGAAGGTCCCGCTCCGTAGCTTTGGTTGAGCTACACTGCACAGCCAAAGCATTTGCTCGACTTCAAGAAGTCGTAGAAGGCACATCCGTTGGACAATCGAGTTCAAGTCGGCGTTTTGAAGTTGATGGAGTACATTACTGGCGACAAACATCTCGTGCGGATGTCATTTCTTTGTTGGGTGGTTCCTACAAATTTATCGTACTGGATCTGGGGAGTGGGCAGGACAATGAACGACTGGAAGAATTCTTGAGAGCTGATTATCCGCTTGTCGTTGGTTCAGGGGCCGAATGGAGAGTTCAGGATATAGCAGGGCTAGCCCGATCTCTTCAGCGCCACCCACAGTACAAATGGAATTACTGCTTGCCATTGGCAACCTCGGAGGCGGTCCGCAGGCTTCGTAAGGAGCTGGATCACGATAAAGTATTTGCTCTACCGTTTCACTCAGATCCCTTCGAACGGGATGATGAGATGGATCAGGTACTGGACGAGCTGTTTCGCGGAGTCATTCCAGATACCCGGATAAGACGCTTTGCATTCCTTAAGCGACGGCGCTAAATAGAAGGTATATATCAAAAAGAGGCAGGGGAGAAGTTGTGTGTCCAAGCTAAGAAAAAGCAGTAAACAAAAACTATACGCCGGATGCATTGGCGCTGGGATTGTTGGCATTATCTTTGTCGGCTACCTTATGGTTAATATCCATCAAATGAATGAGGTCAGGAAACAGGCTGAGGTAGAGGCAGAACTGAAATGGAAAGTGTATGAACAGGAGCAACGAACCGCGAAAAAAGGCTGGGTGGTTGTCCGTGACATTTCTCCAGGTGAACAGATTGCATCTAATGATTTGAAGGGAATTAAAGTTCCCGGTTCTCAGGCTCCATCAAATTTGCTGGCAAATAAAAGTGAAGTTTCCGGAACCATAGCCAAGATTGAGCTTAAAAAAGGATCTGTACTTACATCGGCTATGATTACTGCTGATGAACCTACACCTAAAGATTTACGCAACCGTGAGCTGAAGGTGGTGGTACTACCCAACAGCCTGAAGTCGGGGGACGAAGTGGATATCCGCATTCAATTTCCAACAGGTCAGGATTACATTCTATTATCCAAAAAGAAGATTTCCCGACTGGAAGGTCCGATTGTCTGGGTCACTTTGAATGAGCAGGAAATTTTATCGCTTTCGAGCGCGATTGTTGATGCCTTTCTGCATAAAGCATCCATTTATGCTCTGACATATGTCGATCCCCAATTTCAGCCCAAGGCAATCCCGACCTATCCGCCTAATGCGCAGGTGTTAGCGTTAATGAATAGTGATCCGAATTTGATACACGTTGCTGAACAAAAGCTGTCCAAGCAGCTGCGGGATTCGCTTGAAAATGCAATTAATTCATCAAACAGTGTGATTTCAACACCCGTGGAAAGGAGTCTGAGTGAGGAAATTGCAGCTCAGCATGCGGGTGCTACTATAGAAAACCCAGCAAGCGGAATTGATGATACAAGAAATGAATATGAGAACGAGCAGGATCATCAAGAACAAACAAAGATTCTGACGCATGACGGAAGCTCTGATCCGTATGCCAAATAAATGAGAGAAAAGGAACGGAAGTATGAAAACATGGATATTTGCCGGGCTTTGTGACAAAAGCGATACCTTGTTATACATCAGCAGCATATTAGCAGCTTCCGGCCAACAGGTACTGCTTGTGGATGCTACGTTGCGGGGACGGTATCGGTATAGCATAGGGATGCTTGACAAACCACTTCCCATTACGCAGTTTAGTGGTTTTGATGTAGCAATTGGATTTACAGCATGGGAAGACCTGCATATAGGTATGACGGCTGATCAGAAGGCAGAGCAGGTTTATGACATTGTTATTTTGGATGTAGAGTTACCTGATTTTTGCCCAATTTCTGTTTGGAAAAGGGCAGAACTGCGAGTTCGGGTCAGTGATTATAGCCGCATGCTAATGCATAACGGACAGAATTGGCTTGAGCATTTATTCAGTCAACCTGAATTTCCTAAAGATCTTGTATTTCACAAGCTATTTTTACAGGCTGTGGATTGTGGTGTGGAGGAGCCATACCTGTGGGAATACATGAACCATTTCCCAGCTTCTTGGCAGCAAGAGCCATATGTACTGCCATGGGATGAGGGGCTGCTTGCTCTGAAACTGGAAAATGAGCATAAAAAACAGCTACTACTAAAACCGCTATCCAGAATGTATAAGAAACAATTATGCCTTTGTATTGGGGAATGGATGAGTTGGGAATTAAAAGTGAGTCGTCGTGCGCTAAAGCGTGCGGAAAGGAGTAGAGCATGAGTACCATTTTGTTTTGGAGCCCCATTAAGGGGGCTAGTGGAAGCAGCTCTTTGGCGGCAGCAATAGCAATTACCATAGGCAATCTATATCGAGGAAGACTATTATTGACTCATTTGGGTCGTAAATATACCGGTATTGAATCAGGATTACCTATACAAGAGTATGGTATGGACGATCCAACCCTACAGCTTCAGGAAGGAGGCTGGGATGCTGCCGCACGTTTAGTTCTGCGAGGGACACTTTCTAAAGAAAATATTCGTAATTATACGACGCCTGTACTCGAACATACTTTGGATGTACTTGAGGGAACCTCCAGCTTTGGAGCTGCACCGCCGTTACTATCTCCAGGGCTTGTAAGGGCTGTAATGGATACAGCGAATCAATATTATGATTTAACGCTGATTGATGCAGGAAGTGGAGCAGGGTGGGGGGCTGTACAGCATGAAGCATGTGCACGAGCCAAACTGGCCGTTCTTTCACTCACTCAGAATATGCGAGAGTTAGACGCTTATTTTGAATCTGTGTCTCCGTTATCTACCTATTCATCGTTACCCTTATTGATAGTACTTGGGAAATATGATGTGCATTCTCAAGTGAATGAAACGAATATTCGCAGGAGATATGGCTACAAAGGTGCTTTGTATACAGTCCCTTATAGCACCGGATTTATGGACGCATGGAACCGCAGGGATGTGATCGGCCATGTGCAGCGTGAGGTGCGAAGTGGAAAAGAGCAGCACCGCAAGCTTTTTATGCCCGTGGGATGGGCACAGAGTATACGGCATATCAGCAAAGCTATTCTGGAGGCGGCAGAGTCCGATCTTCGGCTCAAGGCTTTGGAGAGGGGCGCTTAAATGCTGTCCGCTCAAATGATCAACGGATTGATTCTTACCTGTATAGTACTGATGTGCATCGTACTGATTATTGTTAAACACCGAGGGAATCTTCGCTCGCGACATTCAACCCTTCGGGTAGAAAAAAAGAACGAAGATGCCACATTCGAAACATTAATAGAGTATATCAAAAATGCACTTCATGAACTAAGTCATAGCCAAATGGCGGATGCCGGATTGCATGAAGAGGAATATAGACGGCGTATCCATCAAAGGGCGGAACTACGCAGGGCGTTAAAGGACTGTGCCAATGGCAGCATTGGTGATAAACGTTTTGTTAAAAATCTGATGGCTGAGCTTCTGATTAACGGTTACGGCTTAAACGAGAAAATCGTCGATACTGTTATGCCATTCTCCAGACCTGAGTTGTTTAGCATACAGGATCAATTCGAAATTATATTTTACCAATACCAGCAGAAGTTTGGCGCTGATGCACTATCACGTTTACTGGATACTTATGACTTGGCCGAAATGAGGTACTCACAACAAGGTGAAGAAGATGGAAGTTATCTCGTTACCGCAGTGGATATTCGTTATATCTATGACTGTGAGTACCGCCCTCTTTCCTTTTTGGAGAAAGTGGATATTATTGTCCAGCGGATTTATCAGCATTATAAAGGTTATACGTTGAAAATCCCTTATACCGTAAGGGATACAAGGGATGAGATTCATTGAAATCACAAAAAAAATCACTTTTCTTGCAATTCTGTTGAACCTAGTATGTCTGCATAATGTATTTTAATTTTACTTGATGTATCTCTTTTCATTTTATTTGTAACGTGAGTGTATACCTGTAGAGTTGTCTTTGCATTTGTATGTCCGACTCTACTCATTGTTGATTTAAGATCAGCGCCTGCTTCTGCTAGCATACTAATGTGAGTATGGCGAAAAATATGTGGAGTAGCAGGTTTCAATATAGATGTATTTACAAGAATTTTTTTCATACGGCCAAGTAAGATTTTTGGAAAAAAAGGAGAGCCATCGATCCTACAAAAAACAAAGTTCTGATCTTGGTAATTTGTTGTCCTTGTTGTCTTTTTTTGAAATTCTCTATGTTCCTCTAATAATTTCATGATGTTAATATCAATGTCAATAGTTCTTATGGAACCCACTGTTTTTGGTGGCGTTAAAATATACGTCCCCCGATTGTCATTCCTACTATAGATGGTTTTTGTAATTCGAATTTCATTTGTTGCAAAATCAACGTCTGTCCACTTCAGGGCACAAAGTTCTCCAGGTCTTATTCCTGAAAAAGTCAACAAATAGAACATTTCAATATCTTGATACTGTCCATATTTTTTGGTTGATTCTAAAAATTCAATCAATTCATTCTTTTCGAAGTATTTCTCTGCAATAACATCGTTCTCTATTTCTTCAACAGTTCTAACTTTTTTAGGGATTACTACTCCGAAGCAAGGATTATCAAGTCTGTATTTATTTTTTATTGCGTACTTAAAAATCATATTGCCTACACTGTTCATAGTAATAATTGCACTTATTGAATATCCTTTATTGTCGTAATCGATAAGCATGTTTTGATACTGTTGATGTGTAACTTTATCTATCCTTACCTGTCCAAGGTACTTACAGATTGAATTAATAGTAGTTACTCTTTGATCAATTGTACGTTGCTTTACTTTCTTTTTTGAATAAATAGATAGCCATTCAGCTGCTACCATTGCAAAAGTAAGCTTTTTATTTTTCTGTACATCAACTCCATAGGATGTAATATCAAAAATAACCTTGTTAACACGCTTTTCTGCTTCCTTTTTTGTATCCGCTCGTCGGGAAATTTGTTTTCTTTTCCCCGTGGAAGGATCAGGAGGGGCATCACCCACACAGACCCATTTATAGCCTTGTTTATTGTTAGATGCAACTTTGTAGAAATATGCCAATAAAATCACCTCTTGCAATTGTCTTGATTCACTTGATTTCGTAGCTGTAGTAGTAATCGTTCAGTTTCAAAATGATGTCTGCATTGATTTGGGTTGATACAGCGAAGCAGAAAATTTTAAGGCTGACCTAGTTGCATGTAAACCTTCACAGAAATAGGGTATTCTTTTCTGAGTGCTGAATAAATTTGCTCATTAATCTTGTTTGTTGTTTGCTTTAATTTAATTGAAAGATGCCATACATTCTGTCTCCTTATATAGGTACGAATGTTCGCTTTAATGGTGAAAAGAAAAGCCCGGAAGGGCTTCAATCTACAGATTTGGAAATCCTGAATATGAGGCCAAAAGGTGTTTCTAAGGTCATGTAGTCATATTCATTTTCATGCAATTCAATCCCTTTTCCTTTACTTAAGAGATTGCTTATTGATTGAGAAGAAATAAGGCCTTTTTTTTCGTCTGTAATAGTTGAATCAATTACAGACATTAGTAGTGGGATAATAGTTTTTAAATCAGTTTCATCTTGCTGAGTGCCATCAGGCTTTAAAACAACTTGGATATATGCTATTGTCCCATCAGATTTATTAACGAAGCCTGTGACGGTTAATTTATTTGTTAACGGCTCCTGAAAGCTATCAAAAACTGTTGCATTGCTGTCTATAGAAATTGGCTTTAACTGATATAGATTCTCCAACCCCTGCTTTTTAGCTAACAAGTTAAACTTTTTTTGAAATTGTTTTGGTGTAGTGCCAAGAGAGTAGATGATTTTAGGGTCAATGCCTTCATCTGATTCATTGGATGATGAAATAGTATGATTGTCCTGCACATTAGAATCAGAGCTAATGGTTTTAGATTCTGAAGGTTCTTGTTCAATATTCGCATTGGTTACTTTATCGTCAATCTGTTTTGGGACAGAATTATTGTCAACTGCTACTTGTTCAGAGCTATTACCGCTTGGTGAAGGCGTTGCAATAAATACAACCACCAAACTCAATAATGATATAAGCAACTTCCACCGGGATTTTTTACGCTGAAACTTTGCAGCTATTCCCCATAAAAGAAACATTACAAATGATACGAAACTGATAATAAAAATGAATTGCATATATTCTAGTCTTCCTTTTTTAGCCCCATCGGTTGGGGGAGTTGCTCATTTCGTCATACTAAAACTAGTATCGAATAATAAATTTAATTATACAATACTTTGTAGGTTGTTACATGCTGTTCTATGATGAAATAAAAACAACAGGAGTAGTCAGCATGATAGTAACGTGCGTAAAAATTCATGATCGTGACGGGACTGACTCAGATTTTGTCGAAATTTCGCTATACGATGTGAATTACATTGATTTGTGGCGGCCAACGAAGAGTAGGGAATCCTGTCCTGCCTACCATACCTCAATGGGTTCATACATAGGTTTGAGAACATTAAAAGACATTTCGAAGGCATATGCAAAGTATGGCTTCAAATCATATGATCGCTCAACGGTTGTGAACGAGAATATGATTAAACGAACTGAAACGGACGATCGGGGCAGTAAAGTATTCTTTGATGATGGGAGTTTTGTACGAATAAGAACAAAACTATAGGCTTGTCAATCCCCTTAAACATGGTTTAACCCCCCCTTAAATTAGCATGATCGGTGCTACATTTCGACAGACTCCGACCATCCAGTCATGTTAAAGTTAAATCTATAAACGTTTGTACAACATAATGTCCTAAAATTCGACAATCAGTGGCTTTAAATGAAACTGAGGGGAAGATCGGCAAGGGGAGTTCGCTGTTGAGTGAATTTTTACCCGGCTGGAGTGACGTAGTGTCACTCCGTGCTGCTGAATTCGTTTCGCTTATAAAGATCATCAATATGACAGCCGATTGATGCAGCAATATTTATAGCTGTTGTCGGGGACCAAAGCCGTCTATTGTTGACGTATCCGGAGATCTGAGTCTTGGAATCCCAGTAATGTCACTCAACCATTGTTGATCTTTTCGTATTTCGCGCAACCTTTGTTTCAGCAGGCAACGACCAGGTTTTATGGACATGATCATGACTCGCAGAGTTATTTTTAAAGTTGACTCTAAATTTAATACAAGGAATTTAGGTATATGGGTATATACTTGAAGAGACGTTATGCATAACAGTTAGATTTATTGAGTATTGAACAATGAATTTTGTGAATTAATCTTAAAATTGAACGGAAGTGACCATCATGAATGATGAAGATAGAATAAAACAACAGAGACTCGAAAACTTGCGTCCTGATTTAATTCTTATCCTTTCCGCGTGCGACACGGATGATTTCCATGCTATCCTTTACCATCTCAATGAACTTAGGATCAGAGAGGGTTAAACCCAATTTTTGGGCTTCTTCTTCCAAAAGACGAATAGTTTCATCAACATTATTACGCGGCTGTCCGACTTCTATATAGCCTACCGCTTGCATTAAATCATCGTAGTCAACATCCTTTAAAAAAGGAGCTAGAATCTTTAAATTCTCTGGGGAAACTTTATGCGAGCCCGACTCAATACGATTAATTGTTGAATGGCTTACCCCAGATCTCTCCGCAAGTTCCCTCTGGCTTCTATATCCGCTTCGCTCTCTTAATTTGGCGAAGTAAATCCCAAACTCTTTTAAGTTCATTAACGATCACCCATCTTTAGTTTAACAGAATGTGTTTCATCTATGAAACATATTATGTATCACAAATGAAATTTATTGTTGCATGAATGTTACAGTAGTGCTATATTTAATTTGTAACAAGCGTGATACATGAAGTGAGGTGAAAATTATGAAAGTTGCTCCTTTACCTGGAGTGCTTCAGCAACTACAAGATACAGTTGATATGACAGATGAAAAATTTGCTGAGTACCTTGAAACATCAAGATCTTCACTCTGGAGGGCAAAGTTACCCGTTGATGATTCACGGTTTTCTTTAGGACAGGATGTAATGGCAAAAATATTGAAAAAGTTCCCCGAAATGAAGTTCGAAGAGTTATTTTTTTTAGTTAAATTGTCTCAAGGTTGTTACAAAAATGAAAGTGAAGTCAGATGAGCAACGAAGGGAGATGGGAGAAGTAAGCTCAATTTAGAAAGTTGTTTATCTTGAATTTGTGGAAATTATCGTTAAAGGAGTGGATAAGAAACTCGAGGCTCTGTGAGAAACGATGCTTCAAATTCAAGATTTTTGAATTGTTATGCAGCTCCGTGAAAGCTAAATCTCCATTTTAGTTGGAACGTTTTTTTTCACTGGACAGCATGATTTTCCGCAATGAAAATCTGAACCGAAATCCACATACAGTAAAGAATAATAACTATCGTCAACCAATTTATATTTGGCTACGACTGAATGATTGTCTTGCAGGATTGGACAGTAACCGTTGAAGGTTTTAAATGTTACGTATCTTATTATTATCATCCCAATCTAAGTGAAAAATTGAGCCTCGATATCCTTATCTTATCAGAAAGATGGAATAAGTGCTGTCACTTATTTTGCAGGCAAAGGAGGTCTTATAAATGTTCAAACTGGAAGTTGACCCGCAGCAATTACAACAACTGATTACGGAAGCTGTTGAAAAAGCACTTGAACGAAATAGCTTTTCTATTTTTAATCAACCGACCTTATTTGATAAAAAGCAGTTGATGGATTTTCTCGGGATTGGCAGTACCAAGGCGAGTGAGCTTCTCAATAGAGAAGACTTCCCGGTCATTAGAGAGTTTGGTCATCCGAGAGTCCCGCTCCACACTCTGATGATCTGGATTGACGAACATACCGAATGGGTTCGGGCTAATGCCAAAGGTTATTGGGAGCACAAGGGAAGTATTGCTTAAGCAAATGAAGAAACCCACCGGGCTGTACCGGCCCAGCGGGTTGAGGGGATACGGGGGAAAGAACTTACAACCTAATACTACATCGGCCCTCTGTCCGTAATAAACGTGTCAATTGGACAAAGGAGAGGAAATTATCATGTCAATTGGACAGTTTGGTCCCAATCTTCAGGAGGTTCTGAAACGACGGGGCGAAACGCGGAACGCAGCGGGGCGAGCTGCTCACGTGGATGCTTCATTAATTGGAAAGATCATCAAAGGCTCCCGCAAACCATCGAAAGAGCTTATGCAACAAGCGGCGGAGTATTATGATGACGGCCAGCTTTACATTGCAGCAGCCGGGGAAGTAACAGGAGGTGCCTTTGCACCCTGGCTGGATAATGTAGACCTACATAGGGCAAGCGTGCTTTTTAAAACGGTAGAGGAAATGCGAGAGGTTCTTACATTATCTGCTGAGGTTCCAATTAGCAAAACGGCTGACCAACTTACTGATTCTGAGCGCCAAAACATGAAACGTCTACTGATGGAGACGGTTGAAGCTATTACTGCTCTTACGCATTTCGCGGCAGTGTTATGTAAGGAGTATTCGTTTTCCTGGTTGGGTACTTGGAAAGAACACCGAGCTGACCTGAAGGCAAAAAAATACATGAAATGAGGTTTAGCTATGAGCATAGTACAACAACGCATAGATGAGTTAGTTTCCATGCGCCAACGTTTATCGGAAACACAAATTGAGGATGGGAAATGGGATTGGTTTTTGAACAAGGAGATTATAGAGCTGGAACAAAAGAAAAACGCTCGGCTGGCGGGCCGAACGCTTGGTTTGAGAACTCGATTAAAGTCTCTTGTGTTGCTTATTCTATCTCCTTCTGTAAGAGAAAGCAAGGGTGAGGGTGCGTGATGCAGCAGTTAAAGGAACATCTCATTCAAAACTTTCTTGATAAGAAGGCAGGAACGCAGGCCAACACGGATGCAATAGAAGCTTTTCTGCAAGGGGGAGGTTCAGTGGTATCACCTGAATTTCGGGAGCTACTACAGGAACGGGAAGAAGCGTACTTTCAATGGAACAATGCTTTGATGAGTTTAAATTTCCTTCCTTCAGATGACAGAGCGCAATTTCTCGGCAACATATTGCAATCGACGTAGTGAGGATATAAGTGGGGACAGGCCATGTCGGCCTTGTCTTCGACCACCGGACGGTAATATAACCTACTCCCGTTCGAGGGTCGAAGATGCGGCTGACGCATCACAAAGTAGCGACACGATGGTACGTGTACACGCGATGGTGAGAATATCAGGCGAAAAACGACGGAGCGCGCTTGACTGCTGGTTCGAATCCAGTCTGCTTGAAATTACATACGGAAGGAGGAAACTTTGTGCAAGTTACTCAACGTTTGACCGTTGTCTCTAATCCAACAAGGATTTTTGAAGTTGGAACGGAGCTAAATAGCTGCGAAGTCATTGAGATTAAGCAAGTCGGTACGGAGTATGAAAATAATGTCCATTCTGAATTCCATGTTTTAGATGAAAATGATGAGCTCATTGTCAGCATCGAGAATGCACCTGTGATCGTCGAGTATCGGCAGATCGTTGAACATGATGAAATCATGGAAGGAGAATCGGCATGAACGCAACTCATAAAAAAGTGGTGGAGTTTTTTGCGAAAATTAGCACCGACGAATCTGTGGATGCTACTGAGTTTTTAGAAGCTATCGCGTTAAATGTGGGGCTTTATACTGCGCTGAAAATCAAGACAGTGGGACAACGAGAAGTCACAGAGCAGTTCAAAAGTATCATTGATACTGGCCTCAAGATAGCGAATAGCGAAGTTGTACCGAAACGAGTTAGCTTTTTCATTATAAAAAATAGCCCGCGGCAACGGGCTATCACTGATCTTTTGAAAACTAAATATATGAATACGGCCATCTTATCATGGGTGGCCGTTCCTAACAAGAGGGAGCGATATGTATATGGCTATGAATGTAGCTGCTATTACAAAAGGCATTGAACGTGACGAATGGTTGAGACTGCGTAAGCGTGGTATCGGTGGTTCGGATGCATCTGCGGTGGCCGGGTTGAATCGGTATAAATCACCCGTTGGTGTATTTCTGGAGAAAACCGATCAGATTGTACCAGACGAACCAGGCGAAGCAGCTTACTGGGGCAACCAGTTAGAGGATTTAGTCGCTCGTGAGTTTATGAACCAAACCGGATTACGTGTGCAACGCAGCAATAAGATGTATCAGCATCCTACACATAAATTTATGTTGGGTAACGTGGACCGCCTGATTTTAGACAAGGGTGGTCGAGGACTTGGCATCCTGGAATGTAAAACGGCCAGCGCTTATAAGCTGAGCGAATGGGCTGACAATCAGGTTCCTGATGAGTACGCAATTCAGCTCCAACATTACATGGCTGTGCTTGGTGTGGATTATGGTTACTTCGCTGTTTTAATTGGTGGCCAGAAATTCCAATACAAGCTGGTCGAACGAAACGAGGGCATTATTGATTCTCTCATACAGATCGAGGACGAGTTTTGGAACAAGCATGTAATTCCAAGGGTTCCCCCGGTGGTAGACGGTAGCGCTGCTTCGACTGAGCTACTGAATCGCTTGTATCCTGCTTCTCGGCCAGCGACAGAAATTACGCTGGAGAAAGATCAGGCATTGCTTGTGGACAAGCTCATTGCCGCTAAAGAGAACGCACAAGTGGCTGCGGAACAGGTCAAGCGGTTGGAGAACGAGCTGAAAGCCGTGATGGGCGACCATGAAATGGCAGTTTATGACGGTGAACCTGTGCTGACATGGAAATCCAGTCAAACAACACGCCTGGACACTAAGCGCTTGAAGCAGGAACAACCGCACATCTTTGAAAAATACGCAAACACCACGTCTTCAAGACGTTTTCTGGTGAAGTAAGGAGGCTATTATGGCAGGACAACGCAGTAACAATCAATTGGAGAGGAAGCTTCAGGACAAGGCGGCTGGGGCAAAAAACGATGCGCCTACACCTTCTCAGACCATTGCCGCTTATATGGACAAAATGAAGTATCAGATTGCGGAGGCTATGCCAAAGCATATGAGCATTGATCGGCTCAGTCGTATTGCCCTGACGACGATCCGCACGAATCCGAAGCTACTGGAATGCTCTATGCCGTCTCTCATGGGGGCGGTCATGCAAGCGGCACAGCTTGGTCTGGAACCAGGCCTGATCGGTCATTGCTACATCATCCCATACGGTACAGAAGCCACATTCATCATCGGCTACAAGGGCATGATTGATCTGGCACGACGGTCTGGAAACATTAAGTCTATTGCCGCTCACGAAGTCTATGAAAATGATTTCATTGAGCTGACATATGGGCTGGAGGAAAAATTGCAGCACGTTCCTTGGTTTTTGCGCAAAGATGAACAACCGAAGGAGTCGGGCAAAATCATCGGAGCTTATATGGTTGCCAAGTTTAATGACGGCGGTCATTTTATCCATTACATGCCGATCAGCGAGATTGAGGAGCATAGGAAACGTTCCAAGGCATCGAGTAAAGGGCCTTGGGTGACTGACTATACCGAAATGTGCAAGAAGACAGTTGTACGTTCCGGGTGGAAGTGGCTACCCATCAGCGTGGAAATTGCTTCTGCGGTTACTCAGGATGAGACGGTGCGTAAAGATATCACTCCAAACGATGAACCTTTTGTCTTTGATATGCCAGCCGAACCTAAAGACGGTGAAACACCTCAGACAGGTGATGCAGCTCAGCCAAATAATACTGATTCGCAGCAACCTGTTGATGGATCAGGTCAGGACGAACTGGAATTTGAATGAGTTCTATAGATGAGATTACTGGCAAGCCGCTGTTACGCAGCATGATCGGTGAACACATTTGGCGAATTAAAGAGTCCGACCCTGTAGCCTTTAAGCGCGAGGTGCGAGAATACTTCGCGCGGGGCTATCCAGGCTGGGCAGTGGTTCGAGCTAAGTACCCTTATATATTTCTACGGGATGATAGGGAGCAGAGTGTGTAAATGATTCTGAGCGGTGTGAAGAAGCGAACGGTATTTATATAAAAATCGCAAGAGATTAGGTGGTGTAGCCGGTGGACTCCAATGTAAATCCTCAGCCTACGGACGCACATATACGCATATCACATGAAATACATCGAGAGCTGATCCGGCGGAAGTTTACTCAGCGGCAGCGGGATATTATTGATTTTGTCCTCACGCTGAGCTGGGGATGCGGGAAGCCATCGGCCAAAATCCCTATGCTTAAACATTTTGAGCTATGTGGTGTTCGGAAGGAGCATATCAAAAAGGAACTAAAAAAGCTGGTTGAAAATCATGTGCTGTTTTGGGACGAGCATATGAATGTGTTCCAGATCAACAAGCATTATGACACATGGACTGTCGATGTGGTGGAGCGATATGACCCTAAAATGATGAATGATTTAATCAAAATCAACATTGAAACTCATACTCCAAATCTCGGCAAACCAGTTACTAAAAAAGTAACTAAGTTACCAAAAAAGCAACCGATCCGAGTTACTAAAAAGGTAACTCAGTTACACAAAAGGCAACTGTTCGGTTACCAAAAAGGTAACTCGCCAGTTACTAAAAAGGTAACTGTGAAGCGTGATTTTTCCTGTCATACCAAGGGATCTCGGCTCTCTAAAACAATATTTAAAGCAATTATTAAAAAAAACACTACTACATCTTTAGATACTGTACAGGAATTAGATACAGAGCAAAGGGGTGGGGGAGGAGGGCTTCCTTCGGATCATTCCTTTGGCTATATCTACCGCGCTTACGAAAACAATTTTGCAGATACAGGGAAGGTCACCCCGTTTGAAACCGAAGACTTGGGAGTCCTTTTCGACGATTACGGTGGAGAATGGCTTCTGAAAGCCATGAGGGAAGCCGTTCGACAGAAGAAAAAGAGCTTGGCTTACGTCCGGGGTACGCTGGAAGGATACCGTAAACGTGGTGGACCGGAAACGGAACGCCGAATAGATCGGGCTTCACCAGCGGAAGCGGAAATCCAAGAAGACGACCCTATTACGATTTTGATGCGAAAGGCAGATGAGCAACGACTTGCTGAATACGGAGTTACTTGAAGCTGAAATATTAGGTTCCTTTTTTCGAGACCCTTCCCTTGTAGACGAAGTCGCCGTAACACTAGAACCAAGCTTATTTACACAACCTTGGCATCGCAATCTGCTGAAAATGATACAAGAACTACACCGGACTGAACAGGAACTATCCATGACTATATTGGTGACGGTGTTTGAAAAGCATCTTGAAAAGGTGGGTGGAGTTTCCTACCTGTCTAAATTAGCCAGCTCAGCCGTCACAGCTTCGATGCTGGAGCAGAATATCAGAAAGCTCATTGAAACCGATGCTCGTCGTAAAGCACTGGATTTGGTTAGTGAATACCGCAATAAATTTTTGGATTTGTCATCAGGAGGGTTTGAAGAATTACTGGATGAATTTGAACAGCGCTCACTGGATATCCGGCCGAAAGCTTTGCGGGAAGATACCACGGTGGACGACATCATCCAGTGGTATGAGGACTTAGTGCTTAAAACACAGGACCCTGCCCGAGCTCTTGGCATTATGACAGGCTGGTCAGCATTGGATAGGCTGACGCTGGGATTTCAACGGACGAACCTAATCGTCATTGGAGCTCGGACCAGTATGGGTAAATCTGCCGTGGCAAATGAAATCAAGATGCGGGCCACCCAGCGGGGGCATAAGGTGGCGGACTTTAGCTTGGAAATGTCCAAGGCGCAGATTTATGACCGGATGATCGCTAATCTGTGCAGTATTCCTCTGCAAGCTATTCGTTCAGGACATCTGAAGCCGGAACAGATCGAGCGTATTTCTATGCAGATGGAGTTTCTGCGAAAAATTCATATCGACGATAGCCGTGGCGTGACTGCGGAATACATTTGCTCCGAAATGCGCCGATTGAAACGGCAAGAAGGACTTGATTTGGTCATTGTGGACTATCTGCAGGAAGTGGTTGAACCGGCCGAACGCAACGACAACAGTGGTTCTGGATTGCATCGTGTATGTCAGAAGCTTCGGAAAGCTGCAAAGGATTGCGATTGTGCAATGATCGGTTTATCACAGGTCAAGCAGGATGTGGAGAGTCGACAGAATAAAAGGCCGTTCGTTTCGGACTTATCAGGCAGCGCGGCAATCAGCGCGGTTGCTGACGATATCATGCTGCTGTACAGGGACGAATACTACAATCCTGACACACCGGACCCAGGTATTTTGGAAATCAACCTCGCAAAACAACGTAATGGTCCTACTGGGGTGGTGAAACTCAAATTTGAGAAAGAAACACAGCAAATCGCATAGGGGAGGAACGGACATGAAACAGGGGAAACGACTCACCAAGAAGCAAAAGATTGGATTGTTAAAGGCCAGACCAGGCGTGACGCTGGACAACTGGCTCTCTGAACGAGAAACGGCAGATGGGGTCGTGCTGCTAAACAAATTTTCGGGGAAGCGATGGCTGCTAAATAAGCACTATGGGGCATTGCAGCCATACAAGGTACGAGCCTGATGCAGCCATCATGCTGGACGCGGTGGAGCGTCTATGAATACATGAAGCACCGTTTTGTCTGCACTGGACAAGTTCCTGACGAGAGGGAATTACTCGAGGAGCTGCCGGACATTGATCAGAGCGAGTTGACCGAGGGGATGGCTGAGTTTCGTTTGGTTCTTGGTGACTGGCCCATCGCTGGAGGTGACAGGTCGTGCAGCACCAGATAAAGGACCCGATATATCAAACTCAGTTAAAGCAAACTGTACGAGACCGAGGCGGCAGGGTGATAGGCGAGGTGTTTGTCCTTGAACACAGTATGTTGCTGGTCAAGCAGTCACGTAAGCGTAAAAAGAGGGGGAAGCAGCTTTGAAGATTATGGGGATTGACCACGGCACAAATTTTGCTGGTTGGGCCACAATGCAAAATGGTAAGCCGATAGACTTTGGATTAAGGGACTATTCGTCAATTACAATGCCTGGTGTTTTGGACGCCATCTATCAGGACACATTCCGACTGATCGAGCAGGAAGAACCGGAATTGATTGTACTAGAGCGTCCAGTTCACTTTAAAAATGCCAATAGTGTATTAGCACTTGTCGGGGCGTATACTTCTGTTTCCTTGGCTGCCCTGCATTTGGACAAGCCGATTGTGGGCATCCGTCCTTCGGAGCTCAAAATTCAGACCGGTAAAGGGAATGCGGATAAAGAGACAGTCGCTATGGAAATGCAAATGTTGTTCGACCTCGACTATGACGAAATTGCGGTTCCTGTTTTATACAAGAGGAATGATCCACAAGGCAAGTACAAAATCGGGGACGTGAGGGAACGCCTTTTTGATCCGTCAGACGCTATCGCACTTTGCTGGGCCTATCATCAAAATTTCATTAAGGGAGTGGCTTAAAGATGAGCTATATAAATTTCAAAGGTACGGTTAAAAAGATCAATCTCAAGTCATCGGAAGAAACGGAAATTACAATCAGTATCCCAGCTTCTGAACTGGACGGTCAATATAATACGCTTCAAAGCATGTTGGAGCTTAAAGTTATCGGAGGTTTGGATTCACAGATTGTCACGTACAAAGTTTTGAAGAATGCCAGAACGGGCAAGCCAATCACGAAATACACCGTGGATGATGGTGGTGTGGTATCTGTAGCGAAGCCAGAAGGGGAGCAACTTTCTATGGACTTGGGGCTTCCACCTGAGAAAGTGGAGGTTAAAGCTGATCCAGAGCAAATTGACCTTGAAGTTATTCAGGACTTTATACTTAGCGGCCTGGCGCCGCGCTTTGACGACATGCAGTATGACTTTTTGGAAATTACAGAGCGTTTGGCCGACGGAGATACCTATCTAAAGATAGCTGCTGATGTTGGTATGGGTGTGGGTGTGTTTGTGGTTATGGTGGATGAATACCGGAAGCGGGTCGCGCCGATGGCTGCCAAGTGGGATGAATGGCGCAATGGCCAAGTCAATACAGTGCCGCCGAAAGCTGACGAGTTATTAGAAGGTCAGCCAGATGATCGACAAAATGACGATCAGCAGGAAAACCAAGATGAAACAAATACAGATTCGTCCGAGGAGTCTGGAGAAAATGTATCCGATGATAGTGACAAGTCAGAGGCTGATCAAAATCCTGCTACTGACACAGATTCTGAACCGGTAGTCGATAAGGAGGAACTGGAGGAATACATTTTGAAAGCCCGTCCTACCTTTGAGGATATCCCTGTTGATTTCCCTACATTGCTTCAACAGCGTCGTGAAGAAGGCAAGACGTGGATGCAGATTGCTAAAAGCATCGGTTTGACCAGCGGCCAGATCACTACAAAATGGACGGCTTACAAGAAGAAGGTTGCTAAACAAATGAAAAATGGTGGGGCGGCGTAAGCCGGCCCTTTAATAAAGCAGCGTAGCCCCTCCCTTCACGGGCTACGGCGGCTACCTGCATCTATAAAACGGAACGTACGATCTTATTTCATCCCGAAAGGACGATATCCATGAGTGAATCTATGAAAAATCAGATCCGTGAGAAGCTGGAAAATCTGCTTCCACAGATTAAAAAAGTTACTCACATGATTACTGACGCGGAGGAAAGTTGGACTGACCATTATGACCGGAATGATCCTGACGACCTGTATCTGCGCCGGATGTTTTACAGTATCGGTGATGTGTTGGATGATGCAGGACAGCTTATCAAGCGGACCACTACGCAGGCTGGCCATGAAGGCGTTCTGTACAAACGACCTGATAGCAGATATGGGCTCGGGGATATGTATTTTACGACCGGTCAATCTGTTGAGTTTTACCGCACTGATCCAGATGATGGTGACCGCTGGGAGCCGTCAAGGATAGATCATGACGGCCATGACTATTACCTGGCGGTTGATCGTAATTTACCGCTGGAAGGGCTGCGCGTTCGGATCAAGTACATTCCACGCTGAGAAAGGGTGATATTGATCTTGGCTCAAATAAGAATTGCTGAATTAGATAGAGCCCTCAAGAAAATAGCGGGTAAGCGAGTTGGTGTGTCACCTGAAGAATTTAAAAAGGCAGAATACCTGCTTTCAATAAATCCTCAAATATTAAGAATAGTCAGAGACTATGAGTTTGCTGTAAAGTCTAGCATCTCTCTGAGTAGTTATGAGGGTTCTAAAGGTCATGTTAGGCAAACGAGGGCTACAATCCTTAAATATAAGCGTCCAGAGTGGTACTTCCTATACAAAACGCTCTCTCAAATTATACAGAGTTCCATTAACAACTTAGTTAATCCGTACGAGCGAACCATTTTGGAACTTTTGTATATCAAAGGTACGAGGTACCTTATAGCGCAGTCATATATGGGGAAAGGTTACCGGAATGACATGTACCCAATTAGTGGGAGTACGTTTGCTGAACGCAGAAGGGCAGCGATAAAAAAGATAGCTCATAGCTTCCAAATACTCGGCTTGTTAGATTTGGTTCAAGCTGAATATCGAATTGGAGAACTGTCTAACTTGCAGTTTTTGGAGTTGAGACCAAGTGAGCTTGTATGAGTCAGATTATAGGGGCTTTCCCCTTTGGAGGTGTGAACCTTGGCAAATGTTAACGCCGCGATAGAGTGGCTACTGGATATGCGTTTGGAGCTGGATGATACGATACGACTGCTCGGTTTTGACCCGGAAGCATCGGACCGCCAGCAGGCAGGGACGAACGAGCGTGTGTTGCTTCATTTACAGGATATATACGATGTGTTGGATGCTCCGAGACCAAATGGGGACTACGCGAAGCAATTGGTGCAAGAAACGATGAAAATTGCAAAGGAAGAGATGTAATGCTGTTCTTCTTCGACAAGAATACAAACAACCCCCGCATTCCTTGGCCGGGCTCGCGGGGGTTAATAGCTTCAAACCTTCACCAAATTATAACACGGTGAGGGGAAAGCGATAATGGGGAAGAGAAGGAAAAACAACTTACAATTAACGTTCAATATTCTGCCTGTCGACGAGAAAGCGACCCGCCTTGCGGTGGAGGAATATTTGGAGACGATTCGGCAGTATCGGCAGATTGGTTTTGTTAGGCGTGAGGCTGCTATAACGCAGTGCTATACTTATAGAGAGCATCAATCCACCAATGCGATCAGCAAGCAGACGGAGGACGTTGCCACTTATAACGTAGATAAAGAGGCGGAGCTTCAAGCAAAGGATAAGCTGCTGGAACTGGCGATGAGTAAGCTGTCCAGCGTTCAGCGAGAGGTTATTCAACGGAGCTATTTGGACGACGATGGTGAGTTTGATTATATCATTGCCGGGGAACTGCATATGAGTGATCGTAGGTTAAGAGAGATTAAGCAGACAGCACTGGACACACTTGCCGGAATGCTCCGCTTAACCGTCCTTGTTGAAAACTCAGTTCCAGCAAGCTCAGTTGTGTAAAAAGAGGTTCCGGTTTTTTGCCAGAATCTTGCCGTTTTGTTGCCGTTCGTTAGACTTTTTACGTGATATATTTGTACTGTGGAAATCGGGCGAGAATGAAGCGCACGGCCGCAAAAGGCGGCACATGACCGGGCGTTCCTCTTCTTGCCTTTTCTTTGTTTTCTTTGAATAGGAGATTAGCATCGTATAATATATTAAGAATGAGTTAATAAAATTAATACGAAAGTTAGGTGCTCCTACGTGAAGAAGTTGTTATTTGTAACAGACCTTTACTATCCAGCTAAAGGTAGGAACTATTATGAAGAAGACCTCTACCTCACTTCCCAACTTAGAGAAGAGTTTGATTTGGTAATTTGCCATCCGGAGGATATAGAGAGCTTCGAGGATGTTATCGATTTAATCGTCTTTCGAAATGCAGGCCCTGTTGCAAACTTTAAAGAAAAGTATGAAGCTTTTCGAAAAAGAATAGTGGGCAAGGGATTAAATACTTACAATTCATTTAATGGCAAGGCAGATATGAATGGAAAAGAGTATTTGCTTGAGTTAACAAACGCGAATTTCCCTGTCATACCTACAATAGATTCCATTGAAAATATTAAACATCTACCCAATGTTGAAGACTTCATTGTTAAACCAAAAGATGGTGCCGATTCCATTGGCATGAAGCGTATTTCTCAAGCGGAAGTAACTAATGAAATAGATAATGAGAACCATAGTATACTGGTCCAGCCGTTTATTCCTTTTGAATACGAAGTATCATTTTACTTCATTGACAAGAACTTTCAATATGCAATGAATGCGCCTGATAAAGATAAACGCTGGGATTTGAAAGAATATGCACCTACTGATCAAGACTTGTCCTTTGCTCAAAAATTCATTGATTGGAATAACCTTGATTGTGGTATTCAACGTGTTGATGCATGTCGTACACCTTCGGGAGAACTATTATTAGTTGAATTGGAGGATTTAAATCCTTATCTTTCTCTTTTGGAGTTATCTCCTGAGACACGCGATAATTTTGTTAGTAACATGAAAGATTCATTAAGAAAAGCCTTAAAAGTTTAATGTTTTGATAAGGAGCCTGATAATGGGTTCCTTTTTTGTTGACTGCTATTTGATTGGAAATTGACCGTTTTATGGACTGCTACTGGACTTTTGATGTGGTAAATTTGTACCATGGAAAATCAAATAAGGAACACACCGTAGCTTTTCAGCCTCGGTGATCAGGTCGGCCAATATGCCGGCCTTTTTGGTTTTTCTACAAAACATATTAGGAGGACATGATCATGTCTACTACACAACCACGTTTCGCATTTCTCAGTTCTGACGGCATCCTGCATCTACATGATGAGGAACACGCAGCACAACACGGCAAGCACGTACAAACATCCTGACGGACGACGAGAGTGGCTTTCCGATCGTCGAGAGTCAAGGCGTTGTCTATTATGCACAAGAGGACAAGGCTTACGTTAAAGGCAACAAGAAAGATGGCCAGCTTATCCCAACACTGCCAGTGCTCAAGCAGCTCGCAGCAGAGCTTCTGTAATTCAGCAGTATCCAGAATCACTCCCCGGGTTATTCCGGGGTTTTATGGCACGCGCAGGTGGCAAGGAACCAGTTAACCAGCGGAAACATGAAACAGCCTGGGCAGAACCATTGCGCGGTTCAATTCCGCAGCGTGTCTTCTATTTTTCCATCGATGGGAGCGGTACTGAGAAAGAGTCCGAAAACAGGAAAATGTATGCTTTGCAATGACCCTAATCCGAACCCGGAGAACACAACAATGGGCGCATCCTTTTGTGATACGTGCTGGGAAACCATGAAGTCCGGTGATGAGGATAAACTGGGTGAGAGAATTGCTGGGACGAGTGTTTGATGGAAATAAAGTGTTAGACCGTGAAAATATAGTTCTAGACTGGCAGCGGCGGCGTTAAGCCAACGGGCAGGATGGTAGATAAAATATGTTATTATTGGATTGTGCAAAGCTTATTCCGCCTATTCGAAGGGAGATTAGTAGAAATGCAAAGTGCTCAACAGGTGCTAACAAATTATTTTCAAGCATTAGGAAGCAAACAGATTGATAAAGTGATCGAATTGGTTCATGATGAAGCGAAATTTATTATTCTTAAAAAAGAGCCTTCTAATAAAATTCCTTTATACGGCACATTTCATGGAAAAGAAGGTGTTAGAAATTATTTAAACTTATTAGAAGAAGCAGAACAAATAGAGAGTTTTGTCCTTCACAAACTCATCGGTAATCAGGAAGCAGCGTGTGCATGGGGGAATTTCCGCATCAAGGTCAATGTAACCGGGAAAGTGTTCGAGAGTGATTGGGCAATTATTTGCGAAGTAGAACAGGAGAAGATAAGGTTTTTTCAAATCTTCGAAGATACTGCCGCACTAGAAGAAGCTTTTGATTTAAGAGACTGTTGATATGTTAGTGCACCTACACATCACTATGCTGAGTAATCATACGAAAACGTAGGTTATTGGCCGGCAACATATCGAATTTGGTCAAGTAATGCGCTACGCTAACGAAGAACGTTAGTTGAATGATAACAGCGGCAGTCTAAGACTTTATTTTTACTTAATAGCGAGTAATATCGAGAAAGTGAGTAAAAGCCAGCTTATGATGGTTTAATTGCCCATTTTCCGGTATTGCCCGGTTTTTGTTCTTTGACGGCCATTTTTAGCAATTTGTAAAATGGTCTTATCACTCCTCTCTAGTTACTAAGTACAATGCTTTTATGCAACAGCGTAGCGTTTTGCATCCCGCTTGCGGGAGTAGACCCTATCGCTGTTTCTTTTTTTGGGTTTTAAATAAGCGCCTCAGTTCATTTGGTGCTGTAAATACATAGGCAGATACAAGTCACTCATTTGGGTGGCTTTTTTTATTGCCTTGAAAGGATTTTTGGTTTGAAGAAGAAGCAGAAGAAAGGAATTTTGCTATACATGAAAGGCCCACCAAAACAGCCGAAAAAATGCAAAGGTTGTGTTTGGGGTAGATGGGATGGGGTTAAACAGTTTTGTTCCCGTACCGCATGTGTGAAAAAGGATAAGCTTTCCTGAATGTCGAATTATGGTGTAAAGGGAGGGTGTTTAATGAGGAAATTTAGAAAATTTATAAAAAAAACGCTTATGGTATTAAGTATAGTTCTAGTGGGAGTAGTTCTATACTTTTCAATAGAGTACTTACTGAATATTGTCAAGACACTTGCACCTCAGGTTTTGGCAGCAATAATCGCTGGTATGTTTACTGTTTTTGTAACTGTAATATCTTTAATAATTGCTAAGAGGAGAGAAAACAAGCAGTCAATTGATGAACAACATCGAATTAAGAAAATCCCTATATATGAGGAGTTTCTTCAATTTTGGTTCAAAGTATTATTGCATGGGAAAATCGGTAAACCAGTTACTGAAGAAGAGATGCTAAACTTTTTTACTGAGTTTACTCAAAAATTAATCTTATGGGGTTCTGACGAAGTGATATTGGAGTATGGAGAATTTAGAACCTTCTTTATGAAGTTATCTCAAGCAGAAGGACAAAATTCTAAAGAAGCAACAAAAAGCATTCAAAAATTCGAAAAATTAATAACTGCTATTAGAAAGGATGTTGGTCACAAAAATAGTGGATTTAAAAAAAATGATATTCTGAAATTATTTATAACTGACATAGAAAACCTCAAGTAAGACGCACCCATAGGGGTGCTTTTTCTTTTGCCTTCATGTGACAATATGTGAGCTATTCTGAGCACCCTTTCCGTTACACGGACGAATTGCCAGAAGGAGTGCAGAAGAGAGCAGAGAGAGGGCATACACACGCTCTGACAGCCTATTATCCTGATACCTGAATATCGAAAACCAACTCAACACAAAAGAGCGCTAATTTCATTCTTGACCACCATCATTTATTGTCTGATACTGGAAGATGTTGTGTCAGATATAGATGAGGAGTGGTCAGATGAGAAAGATTTATATTGTATTGATTGCTTTAGGGATTTTTGGAGTGTGGGCAGGTTCAGGATGGGCTATTAATACATGGATAAACGCTAGTTACCGTGGAACGTTTGGAGATATGTTCGGAGCAGTGAATGCACTGTTCTCAGGCCTTGCTTTTGCCGGACTCATTTACACTATTTCAGTCCAGAGAGATGAACTGCAGGAGCAGAAGAAAGCCATAGAAATGCAGACAGAAGAATTAGCGCTCCAAAGGCAAGCCATTGAGATGCAGACAGAAGAATTAAAGATGCAGAGAGAGGAAACAGCGCGGTCTGCAGATCAATTGGAGGGCCAAAAGAACTTATTAAATCTTCAGATGGCGATGAGTGTGGTAAATGATTTGATCCAAACAAAAAATAAGAGACTTGAAGAAATCATTAATTTTTTGCCTAGAGAGAGGCTTAGAGGGTATAATGCAATTTCTGACTTAATAAAAACTAATGGTCACGATGGTTCTTATAAAATTACAGAAGACGAAAATTACTTACAAGGTTATCTCAATACTATATTTTTCATTCTGAAATTCATACAGAGTTATGATTTACAAAATGATCAGAAAGATATGTTAAGTAATTTGGTAATCATGAACTCTACAGATGATGAAGTGAAACTTATATACGTTGCAGTAGCGGAAAATCAACATCGGTTGATGATGCTCAAAGTCCATGGTTTTTACCCAAGGTATAAAAAAATAACTGAATCAGAGACAATGCCATCCTAATGAAGGGTGGCATTTTTAAGAGGTGTTGAAATGGAAATTAGAGTCCTGCCGATAGAACAAATCAACGCAGCAGCATATAACCCACGGGATGACCTTCAGCCTGGTGATCCGGAGTATGAAAAGCTGAAAGCCAGCATCGAATCCTTTGGTTATGTCGAGCCCATCGTCTGGAATGAGCGCACCGGCAACATGGTCGGTGGCCATCAGCGATATAAGATTATGGTTAACGAGCTGGGTCATACGGAGCTGGCTGTAAGTGTTGTTGACCTGGACGAACAGCAGGAAAAGCTTCTCAATCTGGCGCTTAATAAGGTCAGTGGGAACTGGAATGATGAAGCCCTTTATCGATTGCTTGATGATCTGCAGGTGAGTGGAGCTAATCTGGCCCTGTCCGGCTTCGATTTGGAAGAGTTCGAGGATCTGGCGGCAGAGTTTGCTGTGCCACATGATGAATCCTTGGACCTTCCGGTTACCGATGATGACTTTGACGTCCAGCGTGCTCTAGATGAAATCAAGGAACCGGAGACCAGGCGCGGGGATGTGTGGCAGCTTGGTCGGCATCGATTAGTGTGTGGAGATGCGACCAATCCTGATGATGTAGCACTTCTAATGGACGGAGCCAAAGCAGCGCTGGTCGTTACTGATCCGCCTTATAATGTGGCCGTTGAGAGTGTTTCAGAACGATTGGCCGCTGATGGCCGTAGCAGCATAATGAACGACAACATGCCCGCTGAGGACTTCGCGGGCTTTTTGCATGCCGTTTTTTCCAAATATGCAGTGGTGATGCAGCCAACTGCAGCTATATATGTATTCCATCCTTCGTCCTATCAGCGGGAGTTCGAGGATGCGATGAACATAGCCGGCATCGTCGTCCGGACACAATGCATCTGGGTGAAGAATGCTGCCACCTTCGGCTGGGCACAGTACCGTTTCAAACATGAGCCTGTCTTTTATGCTCATATGAAGGGCAAAGCTCCTGCTTGGTACGGTGATCGGACACAGACAACGGTATGGAAGGCTGGCCTACCTGTTGAGGACCCGCTCCCCGAGACAGTATGGGAGGTTTCGAGGGGCGATGTGAACAAGTACGTTCATCCCACCCAAAAGCCTCTTGATCTGTTGGCCATCCCAATCAGGAACAGCAGCCAGCGCGGTGACGAGATCGTTGATTTCTTCGGCGGCAGCGGCTCCACGCTTATGACCTGTGAGCAGATGGACCGGACGTGCCGAACTTTGGAGTTGGACCCTGTGTTTTGTGATGTGATCAAAAAACGATTCTTGGAGAGCACTGGTATTGAGCCAGTCCTGTTGCATCGGGCTGAACCCGTAGCATAGGAAAAAGAAGGACGCGCTAACGTCCCCCCATTCACCCAGGGTATCCCCCGGCTGAGACAGCGGCCCGCCACGCGTGGCATTTTGCGAACATCCGCTGTCTCGCATTCCAGTATATAGGAAAGCCGAGGGATACGACAATGGGAACAGACAACGAACAACAAGATGCATTACTACAGCGTGAGATAGAGATCGTCGAGGGAATCCTCGAATCCAAGGCGCAGTACCGCAAGATTGTTAAGGCTGGCATAGCTCAGTGGGTCAAAGACCTGCAGGCTGGGAATATAAAAATGCAGACGGTACAGGACTTGGATCGTCTGATTGAGTTGGATATTAAGTTGCAAAAAGATGATTTTTAATGCCTAGTTCTCCATGATTGAAAAGTTGCTGATTTTTATTGTTGTTATAAGTATTCTCTAACCTTTATGGTTTTTGTGTATGGTCTTTTAATGTTTCCTCAGCAATTATTAAATGCTTGTTTATAAGTTTTTTTAATTTATCTGACGAGAAGTTGCTAATCTGAGTGATTAGTACGATAGCCAGAACTAGTATAGACATCATAATAACTAAGTCTAATGCTGAACTATAAAAATCCAATAAGATTTTTAGGTCTTTAAACGCAGCGATACTTAGTGTTACCACAATTGTAATAAGGGGTATTAGTGTTGCAACCATTTTGAACAGATCATCGAAATTATTAGTGCTATGGTGCTCTTCTTTCAGTAGTTTCAAATCTAGGTAAACAGTTTTAAAATCCTGAATTGAATCAGTAAGAAGCTGAGTGTAAGCTTTGCTTAATGTCAGCGTCTCGTTTTTGAGTAGTAGATATTGTGTACTAATTATTACTTTACGCAACGGCAATTCAATCTGTTTTTTTAACTTATTGTATTTTTTGATTTCTATAAATAGAGTCAAAAAAAATAAAATCCCGAGTCCAATTACAAAAAATAATGTCTTTTGTTCCATATCAATCATCCTTTTTTTATTTATTTATCGGAAATATTCCCTTATTTTATTAGCTTGAGGTGGTGGTGATAAATGTAGATGGCTAGACAACGTAGTCCCGAGCGGGACAAGGCAAAACAAATGTGGCTGGAGAGCGATGGAGCGATGAAGCTAAAAGACATCGCCGCCGCTCTTTCTGTTGGAGAGACTCAGGTCCGGAAATGGAAGTCACAGGACAAATGGGTAGACGATCTGAATAGTAACGTTACCAATGAATCCAAAAGTAACGTTACCAAACGAGGAGCGCCCAAAGGGAACAAAAATGCTGTCGGCAATCGTGGCGGTGCTCCCCCAGGAAATCAAAACGCTAAAGGGAATAGTGGTGGACCGGGCGGTCCTTTTCGTAATAAAAAGGCTCTCAAGACGGGAATGTATGAAACTATCTTTCTGGATGCCTTGGAGGAAGACGAGCAAGAGCTGTTTGATCAGATTGATACTTCTCCTTTGGCACAGCTCAACGAACAGCTTATTATGCTGTCTATCCAAGAGCGACGGCACATGCGCCGGGTCAAGCAGCTTGAAGCTGGCCTGACCGACGAGGAAAAGAAGATCAAACAGGAGCTACACCAGCGCAAGGACAAAGTTCCTTACACTAGCCCGAAAACAGGGAAGCAGATTAATCTGTCTGTTGAAACTGAAGGAATGAAGGTCACGGAAATTATGACCGTAACTACTTCAAAGCTGGATAAGATTTTAAAGCAGGAAGAAGCACTGGTCAAAACCCGTGATAAAAAGCTTCGGGTCATTAACCTTATTTCCAGCTTGCAGCAAGAGGAAGAAAAGCTGGAGATTGCTCGTGAACGGCTGGAACTGGAGAAATTCAAGACGCGTGGATATGGTGGTTCAGGAGGCGATGAAGGCGGCGAAAACGATGATGATGACGATGGGGATGACGACGAATGGTAATTACTCTTGCTAAGGAGCATCGAAAACGAGCCAAGCGGCGGTTAAAGCAGCGCCCTGAAAAGCTGGCTGAACTGAAAGAGGTTCTGGCTGACTTCGAGCAATTCTGCTGGCGCATGCTCAAAATTAAAACCAAGGACGGCCGCATTATGCCGCTCACGCTCAATGATGCCCAACGGGAATTTGTCCGTGAAGTTTTCGAGCAGATTAGGGCGGGCAAGGCGGTTCGGATCATCATCCTCAAGGCGCGGCAGATGGGATTCTCCACTGTCACAGAAGCCGTTATTTATTACCTCACGTCTTTGCAAGAGGCTAAGAATGCTTTTATCGTCGCTCAGGACTCGCACGCATCCGGTAACTTGTATGATATGTTCCGTTTGTACTATGAAAAAGTGCCGGAAATTATCAAGCCCATGAGTAAACGGAACAATACCAAAAGGTTCACGTTTGAAAATCCATCGGTGAAACCCTATGAACACCGCCTGAATCCGGGCCTTAAATCCAAGATAACCGTTCAGTCAGCAGAGAGCCGGGTTCTTGCTCGTTCGGAGACGATTCATTATCTGCATGCTTCGGAGTTGGCTTTCTGGCCAGCGAGTAAAAAGAAGAAGCATATGTTATCCGTCTTTGCGGCTTTATCCAAAGAGCCGGGGACATTGGGCGTTGTGGAATCTACCGCCAACGGCATGGACGATTTTAAGCAGATGTGGGATGCAGCATGTGAGGGTGAGAACGACTTTACGCCCATGTTCTTCGCTTGGTTCCAAATGCCAGACTATCGTAAGCGGGTACCTCCTGATTTTGTACTGACAACCGAGGAATTGGAGCTAAAAGCCAAGTATAATTTGGACGACGAACAGCTTCAGTGGCGGCGATTTACGATCCGAAACGATTGTAACGGCGACCCGCGTGTATTCCGACAGGAGTATCCATCCGAACCGTTGGAAGCTTTCCTTTTGTCTGGCGAAGGCATATTCGACAACGAGTACATTCAGAGTTTGCTTGAAGTTTTGGGCAAACCAGGAACGCGATATGAGGTTGACCAAGTAAAAGGGAAAGTGATCCGTGCAGACTCAGGCGAGCTGCGCGTTTTTGTCGCGCCCGAAGAAGGCAAACGCTACGTTATTGGGGCGGATACGGCTAAAGGCAAGGCGGGCGGAGACTATGACGCTGCGTATGTTCTGGAGGAACGTACTGGACAAATGTGTGCTGTGCTCTGGGGTAAGTGGGATACGGACTTATACGGAAAGAAGCTGGACACGCTGGGGCGCTATTACAATACGGCTTTGTTGGGCGTAGAGAATAACAATACTGGTGAATCGGTGCTGAACACTCTTTTCAACACATGTCATTATCCACTGCTTTACTTTGCCAAAAAGGGCGACATGGGCTGGAATACGAACAAAGTAACTCGTCCTGTGATGGTGTCTGATTTTAAAGAAGCCATTCGGGATCAGCTTTACCCGATTTACTGTCACCGACTGTATAAGGAGTGTTTAACCTTTATCGATAACAACGGCAAAGCCGAAGCCGATAGCGGCTGTAACGATGACTGTATAATGGCCTATGCCATCGCATTGCAACTACGGCAGGTAGCTGGTAGATGGTTTGACTGGTACGCGAAGAAACAGCAGCGGGCAGAGTCCCGTGATGATTACAACGAGGAAGTGGGGTGGATTTAAACAATGAGTGAAGGGAATGCACAATGGTTTCAGATCAGCAAAGCAGACGACGAACGGCATATACCGTCCAGTGCTCAATTGCCGGATTTATTTGACGATCTGTACGATCTTCACGGTCTGTTACCCTTCGCACTCGGCAATGACCCTGCTTCCTGCAAGCTGCTGGTCAAAAACTCAAATATCATACCGCAATGCATAGAGGCATACAAACGCAATATCGCTGGTTATGGTATTGCCCTGGAGTATTTGCCGGGTGAAAATGACAAAACCGCTCTGGATGATTGGAACAAGGCGGAGAAGTTTCTCGAAACTTGCAATCTGGAAGACACACCGGACGAGATTATAAGTCAGTTGATCGAAGACTTGGAAAGTACGGGAATGGCTCATGTAGAGGTAGCTTGGCCTGTAGGGTCGGAGTTCCCGACTATCTTTCGCATGAATCCCAAGTACGTACGTTGTACCAAGGAAAGTACGAAGGCGACTATCAAGCGTAAACGTCGAATCAGTTCTACGAAACAAGTGGAAGAATTTTCACAGGAGCTTTACACCCGGCGATATGCGATGAAACGTAATACTTCCGTCGTATGGTTTCGCTTATTTGGTACGGAGGCAGAGGAAGGTAGGGAAGGAAATCAGATTATCCCGCTTCGTATCGGTCATGACGGCCCCTATGGGGAGCCACGTTGGTTCGGCAATGCGCCTGGCGTGGTCGGCAGCCGCGAAGCTGAGGAATTGAATGTGAATTACTTTAGCAACGGACGGATGCTGTCCATGCTCCTAACCGTTACCAACGGTAAGCTGACAAAGCAGTCAATGGAGCTACTTAAAAAGGTGAAGGGTTCTGATTCTCAAGGCGGGATTTTGTATCTTGAAGCCAAAGGGGAAGAGACAGGCGGCCCGATGGACGAAAAGGTTGAAAAAGTGCAAATCAAGTTGGACAAGCTCAATGACCTGCTGCAACAAGATGCACTCTTTCTAGAGTATGGAAAGGAAAAGAAAGCTGATATCTTGTCCGCCTTCCGACTGCCTCCAATCTTGGTCGGTCAAAGCTCGGATTACAATAGGGCGACCGCCGATGCAGCTCTACGCTTTGCAGAAGAACAAGTTTTTGAGCCTTACCGCAAGTGGATCATGGCAGAGGTATTCAATAAACGCCTGTTCCCGGCTATGGACATTTTCCGAGTGCGTGCCGTGTTGAGAGGGCCGAAGATTATAGACCCGGCTGATCGCAAGGCAATGCTGGACTTTATCGCTGACCGGGGCATTATGCTGGTGCGGGATCTGATCCCGATTGCCGAGGACGTGCTGGGGACGACCATCGACGAAACCAAGTTCACCGAGGAATATCTGGACACACCGATTGCACAACTTGCAGCCAGTCAGCCCGCATTGCTTGAGTCAGAGCCTGACACCGATACAGACGATTTGCAAGAGCGTGTTGCTACAATTGCTAAACGCTTGTTAAAACAGGCTGACAAGGAGGCGGACTTACATGTGTGAGTCCTGCTGGGCGCTGATCGTCAAAGCTGACGACGATGAATTTCTGAATAGCCTTGAGCTGAGCTATGTTGAGCGTAAGGTGCTGGAAGAACTGTACAAGCAGGGCGAGGATCGCATAACCGAGATTCTGGAGCTTCAAGGTCAAGCCCTGCATGATGCCATTTTAGAACTAAGCGAGGATGCCCTGGGCGATATCGGGGAACTGGGTAAGGTGCTTATCGCTTTGCATACCACGGATGTATTCGCAGAACTGTTTGAGCAAGCCATACAGGAGGCTTTTGAACCGCTGTTTCATTTGGCCGGGGAAACAGAGCTGTCAGCGCTAGACAAGGAAAAGGTCTGGAACACTAGCAACAAGGCTGCTGGCCGTTTTACTAAGAAGCTTAAAAAGTTGGTTCCCGACATGAACAAAGCTTCTACGGATGTGTTGTTGCGTAGCTTCGGCAAAGCCATTGAGGAAGGAGCTACACCTTCAGAGCGGGCTTTGCTTGTACAGGAAGTCAGCGCGCAGGCTGCCAGCGGGGAAGATGGCCCATTTAGTATGCAGCGTGCGCAGCGCGTGTCCAGAACCATGAGCACAGCAGCCGCCAACGGTGGCAAGCTGGAGGGCTGGAAACAGTTGGAGATTGCCAAAGGCAAGAAATGGCGGTCTGCTGCTGGAACACGTACCCGCAAGAGCCATCGCAAGGCCAATGGTCAGGTGGTCCCGCTGGATGAACCGTTTAAAGTCGGTGATAGCAAACTGATGTATCCCGGTGATCCATCCGGGAAGGCAAAGGAGATTGTAAATTGCCGCTGTACGATGCAATTGGTGCTGAACTGATATTAATGAGGGGAGGTGAAAGAGAATATGACCTTTAAATTGAAAGATGCAAAGATTACACATATTTCGCTGGTTGATAAAGGGGCCAACGGCGTTCCATTTGCAATCATCAAAGCTGCCGGGAAAAATGCCATCCAGAAGCAAGTACAGATTGCGAAGGTTGACGATGCCAAGAAGGTTGTAATCGGTGTGGTATATCAGCCGGACGTGGCTGACGCTCATGGGGATCAGATGGATGCGGAAGAAATTGAGAAGGCTGCCCATCTCTTCATGGAGAAACAGCATACTTACAACATCGATAAGCAACATGATTTAGACACTGACAAAGGCTATGTAGTCGAATCCTATATTGCTCCTTGTGACATGGAGATCGGTGAACAAACTATTATTAAAGGCTCCTGGGTGGCCGGGGTAAAGGTAACGGATGACGACACTTGGGATGATATTCAGAAAGGCGAGATTACTGGCTTCTCGATGTGGGGTGTCGGTAAGCGGGAAGAGATCAAAGAAGACGGGGAGGTATCTAAAGGGCTCTTGAGTAAAATCGTTAAAGCGCTCGGTGCAATGGGATTGATTGAGAAAGGCGCAGTCGCTGACAAATACAATAAGAACCGCAAGAACCGCGAATTTTGGGCTGCTCAGGATGCCTTGAACGCGGTTCTTTTTCGTTGGGATAGTTGGGAGAGCGGCATGGAGAGCGAACCTGAATTAATCCGTGAAGCCCTTCAGGACTTTGTGGACATCGCTCAGGAAGTGCTCATTCAAGAAGATATTGTGAAGGCAATCGGTAGCCCACCTGAACAGATCGCCAAGGCTGGAAAGAAGATTTCTGCCGACAATCTGAAACACATTGATGATGCCATTGCTTCATTGACCGAATTAAAAACAAAAACTGCTCCTGCTGAAGAAGCTGAGCCTAAGGAGGACGACGATTTGAACACAGAAGATATTGCAAAGGCTGTACAAGCTGCCGTAGCACCAATTGCCAAACAGGTAGAAGCCCTGTCGACGCAAGTTACTGAATTGAAGAAACAAGAAGGGGCGGAGCCTGAACAGCCAGCGGGAACAGAGCAACCTGCTGAACCACAAGCAAACGCATTGACTGATGCGATTACTAAGGCACTGGCGCCGTTGACCGAGCAAGTTCAAGCGTTGGCTACTGATGTACAAGTTGTAAAGAACAGCCGTGGTGGTTCCGCTCAAGGTGGCTCTGGAGAAGACGAAATTCAAAAATCTGGCGGCGTAAGCTTCGGCGGCCTTCTGTAATCGAAAGGGGAGATAAACATGAGAACAAACGGACAAATTATTAAGTCTACCATCACGACTACGTCGGACCAAACAGCCCTGAACTATGAGCAGGTGGACAAGTTTACCGAAATGGCTTATGAATCTGCGGAGTTTCTAAAGGGAATTCGAACGGTTAACAAGATCAGCTCTAAAGGTACACTTGACAAAATCGGTGTGACTGGCCGTAACTTGCGTAGCAAAAAAGAAAATATTATGGCTGACAATACGCCTACCCCAACATTACCGCAAGTTCCGTATGCCGTAGAGCCCGTTGTTTTGCCATTCGAAATCACCGAGGAATTTATCCGTCAAACCGCTCGTGTACGTGGTCAGAACGGTGAGGATATTATTATGGCGGCCATGACCAAAAACTATGGTGAAAATATGCAGGATATTGGGTTTAACGGAGATACTGCTACACCGAATACTGACCCGGATTATGCTTTCCTAAGTATGAATAACGGTTGGTTAAAGCATGCGAAGACCAAAGGCAATTACATTGATTGGACCACGTTGAAGGACCCTCAGAAAAAGGGTGTACTGTTTGAACTGGAACGTGCGATTCCAACTCGTCTGCGTACTGGTGGTGTATTCAAGTATTTCATGCATCCGAATACCTTTTCTAAGCGGCTTCAGGCTTTGGCCGAGAAGGATACCAGCGCATCCATCCAATTGCAAATTATGGGCGGTGTGAAGAAGGTAAACAGCTATGAGGTTGAGGAAGTAGCCCATATGCCAGAGGGAGCTATCATCTTTACGTACCAACAGAACTTTGTCTTGGTCAATACGTACGATATGCAGATTCGTAAGACGACCGAGGGCAGAGAAGCCATTCTCGCGGACAAGCGTTTCTACGCTATCCATTCCGATTACGATTCTATCTTCGAAGAGCCAGGAGCGGTGGCATACGTCGAAGGGGTGGAATTTTAATGGCCTATATCACATATCGAGGAGAAAACACCTCTTTGATGCTTTACGGCATCCGCTTCCCGGCCAAAGTCCCGGTGCTGGTTGATAGTGAATCTGTTGTTAAAAATTTTCGTGAACGCACGGATTTTGATATCAAGGAAGAAAAGGTTATTCCGCTGGAAGACCTGACCCTCGTCCAGCTTAAAGATAAGGCTAAGGCTGCCGGGATTAAGGGATTTAGCAACATGAATACACAGGATCTGATCACTGCTTTGCGTGGTGGTGGTAAGCCTTCCGATGATACGCCGCCTGCAGGTGATCCACCGAAACTGGAAGGGGCTGACGGTAAGAATGCTGACAGCAGCGGTCCTCCAACAGCGTAGTCGGGTAAGTGCCATACAGGAGGCCACGCTAGATCAGCTTGACCAGTACATTGACGACGCACAGGTACGAATTGAGTTATACTTGCCCGTTCCCTTCCCTGATCCAGTAGACAAACAAATTATGCTTGCTTGGGTAAAGCTGGCGGAGGGACTAGCCCTACAAGACAGTGAGGAATATCTTGCATCTGTGGCGCGTAATTACGCGTCCGAGAGTGATGGAGCTTGGACGTACACTCGGCAGGCTGTAGAAGGTAAGACAACGGGTAATCCCGATGTGGACGCTATCTTGTTTTTGTGGGTCAACAAGCAGCGGACCCAATGACGGAAATGAAGCAAACACGTGCTGAAATGAGCTTGCAAATGCAAGAGATTGGAACGAATGTTGCTCAAGCAGCCCTTCCAGCTTTGAAGGAGTTTAACGCATTACTGGTGCAGAATAAGGACAACATTCAGGCGCTCGGTACGGGGATAACCAGTGCGATAACCGGAGCGACTAGCTTTTATAAAGATCATTTTAAAGCCATAAATACTGCCTTAATGGGGTTGGCTGCTGTACTGGTAGCTAAAAAATTATGGGCCTTTGCACAAGGAGTAAAGAAGTTCAACGATGATCTTTCAACTGCTGCTAAATGGGTAGGAGAGAAGGGAAAAGCAGGGGCAAATGCGACAGGCAGGGGAGTCAAAGCCGGGTGGAATTGGATTCGACGAAAACCTCCTGAACCTCCAACTCCACCACCTGAAGAAACTCCAGCCCAACGAGCTGCCCGGATACGGGAACGAATGGGTGGGCGCGGTGTCAGACGACAGTTGTCTGGGAACCGTAACCCTGCCGATGATCGTCTTGGCGGTTTGCGCTCTGTTACATCTATGACCGTTAATGCGACTAAAGTTTATATTAATGGCTCTGTATCCGGTGGTGGAGACGGTGGAGCTAGTGATGGCGGCGGTGATGATGGCGACCGAGACAGAGATCGCAATCGTAGACGAAACCGTCGTGGAGGGCGTAGGGGAGCAGGAGGCGGTAGACGTCGCATACGTATTAATGGACCTCGTCCTACTCCACCAAATCCACCTAACCCGAACCCAAGCCCAAGGGGATCGCGTGACAATCCTTATCGTATTCGTCGTCCTGCTCCACCAAATCCCCCGCCACCACCGAGTCCGCCTTCTGGCGGAGGCCGCTTGAGAGGCTTCCTGAAAGGAGCAGGTAAAGCGGCAAAAGTTGGGGGCATTGTTGGAACAGTGGCGAGCGTAGCAACAGGCGTATATGACCTCTACCAAGCCTCTAAGGAAAAGGGGGTACGCGAGGCTGTATCTACTCAGGGCGGTGCTATGGTTGGCGGTGTAGCTGGCGGTGCTATTGGCGGTGCTTTTGGGTCTGTTCTTGGTCCGCTTGGCACAATGGCCGGTGCATACATCGGGAATATTGTGGGGGAGAAGATCGGTAAATTTGCGGATGAAAGTGGACTGACTCGTAAAGTTGTGGACGGTGCAGTAGGTATTTTCAATTCTGCTAAGGATACCTGGAGCGGTGTTAAAAACTGGTTTACTGGAGACAAGAAGGAAGAGAAGCCCGGCCCGCCGCCAGAAGCTAAGATTACAATTAACGGGCTTACTGTGCAAAAGCAGCAGCATCTCAAGCAAATTGGAGACGAGGTGCGCAAGAGTATAGTCGATAAAGGTCTTAAAGAGGGACTGAAAACTGTTGCTGAACAGCCAGAAGTCAAGCAACGCCTTAATGCGCTTAAAAATACATTCGGCGCTGTTTGGAAAATGGGTGACAGCAGCAAAGCCCAGAAGAGTATTAAAGATGTAGGAACCGCTTCTAAGAGCAGCGCGGATGAGGTGGCCAAAGGGGCAGCAAAAAATAAACAGAGTTTTAATAGTGTCAGCGCTGCTGCAAAAACAGCCGTGGATAAGACCACGCAATATCTGCTGTCACTTAAAAACGTATCGAGCCAGGGCAATAGCTGGGGAAGTGATCTTATGTCCCATTTTATTGCTGGTATGCGCGGCCAGTTCCCCACGTTGTCTTCCGTTGTCAGTTCCGTTGCAGTAGTCCTTAAAAAGATGAAGGACGCAAAAGACGCTAATTCTGGCGGTGGTGGCACTACACCGAAGCCTAAGCCAAGACCTTATGCTCAAGGCGGATTTATTAATCGCCCTCATGTTGGGCTAGTGGGTGAAGCTGGTCCGGAAATGATAATTCCATTGTCGGCCAGCCGTCGCAGTCGTGGCCGGGAGCTATGGGAACGGGCTGGGATTATTATGGGTGTACGTCCATATGCAAATGGCGGCCAAGTCGGACGGTCAAGCCTGATCGGTGCGTCCAGTATGATGCCGATGGCACAGATGCTTAATCCATCCGTTTCGGCTGCCCCGAAGTCAATAAGCATTGAGAATATCAATATTGATTTCGGCGAACTCGCGAAGGGAATAACCGACTTTGTAGAATTTGCAAAAATGTTTAGTAGTCCGCAAGGTCGAGCGTTGATTCGCAAGGTGGTTGGTGAGGAATTGATTAAAGTATTGGAGAATGGAGGATAAGCGATGCTAGCACTATCGCAAGGCAAGATCCGTCTTACCTTTCCGATCACCCCGGCAGAGATTCAAATAACCGGAGGCAATGAAGTTGAAACCTTCACTGTCATAACTGGTCAGGAACGCACAGGGAAACCCGTCTCGAAGGTGAAACGGGTTTCTTTTTCTGCTATCCTTCCACGCTATTGGGAAGAAATTTGGGAAACGGATAGCAAGCAGACGGTCACGTATAAAACACCAGAAGTAACGTGGAAGCTGCTGGAGCAATGGAAAGGTAAACCCGTTGTACTTAACTTTGAGAATTTGTTTAGCCAAACGATGCTTCTGGAGGGGATGGATCAGACGTACAAGGACGGACAGGGAAATCTTCACGGTAACTATTCATTTGTGGAGTACAAGCCTGTTAAAATCGTCTCTTACTCCAACTCCAAGCAAGTTCTCAAGCCAGGTACGGTTATTACCAAATCGTCCAAAAGCCGCCCAAATACTACGGGCAAAAAGGACAAAAAGAACGATAAGAAAAAAGATGATAAAAAAAAGAAGGCAAAGGATAAAAGCAAAAAGGCCAAGGAAGACCCGAACGCTAGGGGCGCTTTTGACTATACCGGTTCCAAAAAGCGAATATCAGACAAGGTTTCCAAGGCGAAAGGGAAGTGATGCATTATGGACGGCTTTGCTGTTGTATATGGCAAGGAGAACGCCCGGCAGATGCTAACGGATGGCATAGAGGAAGTGTCCTGGTCCTCTGGCCGCGATGAGGTTGCCCGCAGCGCTACGGTGCGGCTTCGCAATGCAAGCAATATTAAGGTAGCTGGTATGCTGATGTGCTTTTCGCAAAAGGTTGGTGGTGCATTATATCATCACAAGAACCAATTTTTTCACGGCCCGATCATCAAATATGAACAAGACGAATTCACAAACGCCTGGGAAATTGAAGCGCGGGAGATCGGCTGGTACTTGTCCAAAAACAAGGGGACCCGACCATACTTAAAGGGTGAAGCTGGAACGGAGCTGCAAAGATACATCAAGAGCACAGGCATTGACTTCCGTTGTCCTGCTCTCGGCTTTAATTTGGACGAGCGTTATGGAACGATGGCCCATTCGGAAATTATCCTCGACGTATTGCAAAAGGCATATGAGCGTAGCGGCTACCGTTATTATGTAGACCTTGTAAGGACGGAAAAGAGCTTTTATCTGCAGGTGATGCGCGAAGGGACCAATACCAAGGTCCCTATTTTTGTTCCCGAGCAAATGACCTCCAGCACCGCAGGATACAGCATCGAGGACACCTATACAGTCGTCACCGCCCAAAAGTGGAAGGATGACAAGATTGCTTCTGCTGTTACCAAAACGGCGTCGGGCGCGGTGAAGGCTATGGGCAGGATGGAAGAGATTATTGAAGTCGGGGAAGACGAAAAACCGGAGATCATTGCCACGCAGCGGCTCAAAGTTTTGTCCGCTGCCAAACAGATCAAGAAGATTACAGTTCGGCACACGGACCATACGTTATCCGGCTTGCGCTCTGGTTGGCTTGTCCTAACTAAGACCGATCATACTTCTAAATGGATTGTCGTCACGGCAGATAGCAGCTACAAGAATGGAACATATACCGTAACGCTGGAATTGGAAAGGAGGCAATAGCGGTGCTGAATGATGCGCTCAAGCTTCTAAAAGAACAAACCAAAGACAGTATCGACGCACGGGACACCGAAAGGGCTACGCTTCTAAGTTGGCCGGGTAGCCCGTCAATAGAGGTGGATGGTGACCCGGCTCCCTATCCAGCGGACAAGCTAGTCTTTGCTGACTATCTGTTGGACCGGGAAGTCAAAGCCGATTTCATAGCTAATGAATATCTGGAGGGCGATGAAGTCAAAGGCAGTGTCACAGGCGTATTGGCTAACGGGGTGGTATACGAGACAGGGGAGCCTTACAAACAGGCCCCACGCAGCTCATTACGTGGCAAGTTGGTTATTCCCAGCCCTTTGCAGGTCGGAGATCGGCTGATTGTCTCCAGGCTGAGCGGACAGCGGTACTACGTCCACGGGAAGGATGTGGGCGCTGTTGGCTGACGATGAAACGTTATTTCCGGATATAGACTTTTCCGCATTGGACGAGGTGGAGCTGACCGAAACCGTAGCATCTGAAACCAAATGGACGTACGTGATCGACTATCGCACGCGGCAGATGGCAACCACCGACGACGGGCGTCCCCAAAAAACGGCTACGTATGGTGAATACCTTGTGCAGACGGCGCTAAAAATCCTGAACACCGAGCGATTTCAATATGTGGTGTATGACGCTGATATCGGTGTCGAACGATCTGAATGGGCCAATTGGGAGGACGTTGAAATAAAACGCGACATTGAGGAAGCTTTGGCAGCTCATACGGAAATCTCTCAAGCTGAGGTATTGTCGATGGAGCGGAACGGCCAGAACATGTATTTGCGAATTAAATTAACCGGGCTGGCCGGAGAAGTAGAATTGGAGGAGGCGATTGAATTGTGAATGTGAAATTAACAGACCTTCCTGCACTGCCACCGATGGCAATTTTGGAGGAAACCCCAGAGGAAGTTTACCGCCGATGGGTCAACCGGGCGATTACATTGGCACAAGAACGCGGTCTACCTCCACCCCCGACGGATCCGGGAGAGTTATTTTATGATCTGTGGTATCCCATCGCTATGGAATACGCTGAACAGCAGGAGTTGTTAACATATGCCTTTCTCCAAGCCTTCCCCATTTGGGCAGACAGTGAGTATTTAGATGGTCACGGATGGTCGGATGGTATGCCTCGGAAGGTGGGGGAGGACGACGACACGTACCGATTGCGAATGCTTGAGCGTGCGTTTACTGAGGAAGGCAGCGGGCGTCGAAAGGACTATGAGACATGGGCAAAGGAGCTGGAGGGCGTTGGCGGTGCTGTTGCCATTGAAAAGGAGCGGCACGATAACAGCATCGATTTGTATCTCACTGACCTTCAAGGACAGCCGATCACGGAAGAGTTCGCCGCTAAAGTTAAGACGGATATGTGGGAAACCAAGCGGATTGCCGGGCATGATCTGGCTGTACATCCTGCCCCAGTATTCACGTTGCAAGTAGCTGCGAAACTAAATACGGTTCTTCCGCTTCCAGAATTGGTGGAGCCCATTAGGAAACGGATAGCCGACTACGCCATTGGCAGAACAAAGCTGGTATTCAACTATGTTGGTGCTGCTCTGCTTGTGAAGGGTGTTGAGGATTACGACAATCTCACGCTTAATGGAGCGGCAGAGGATATTGATGTCCCGGCCACGTCTGTTTTGAATATTGAGGTGACCCTGACATGATACCTCTGCGATACCGGGAAATGCTGCCGCCACACATGTATGAGATCGACATGGCCGAGCGGCATTTTGACGTTATGGAGTTGGAAGTAAACGATCGGGAAAAGTCGATTGACAATCTGGGAAATCAGTTCGTTTTAAAGACTGCTACTTGGGCATTGCCTATTTGGGAGTGGATATATTTCCACCAGGAGCAGATTGGGAACTTAGAACAGCGCCGTGACGCGATACGTCGTAAGCGTTGGGCCAAGCGACCTTTTACACTGCCGGTACTGCGACTGATTGGTGGGAAGTACGGTAATCTATTGGACGTACAAGAGGACTTTCTAAAAAAAACAATTCTATTTGTCTATGCTGTTGATACCCCACTTGATGTAAAAAGTCTGATGGAAGAGTTTGAGTACATTCGGCCTGTCCACATCAATAAGGCTTTGCCCTCAATTCACATTGAATTTCATCATGCACATCAGATCCATTCCCGCATACATTTCCGTTCACGTGTTCGTTTTTTTGGTGGTCGTCCTTGGTATCTGGATGGTGTTGAGTTACTGAGCGGTGCTGCATCCTTGTCTGGATGGACCAATGAGCGTCAGCGATATCGAAACCAGGTGAAGCTCAGGACGCGGCATCAGGAAGAGAATCGACAGGAAAGCGTTGTAAAGGTTCGGCAGAACTATTGGCTGTTGAACGGAAGTGTTCCGCTAGATGGCAGCAGGTTGCTCAGCTCCACAGAGAAAATATCTACAATATAGGAGGTCAATATGGCAGATCAGATTTTAACCATTACAACAGCATACGCTAGGGAGCAGATGGCCCGGGCTCGTGCTGAAGGTAGCACGCTAACGAAGGTTGTCAAAATGGCATTCGGCAGGGGTGGAGTGGACGCAGAAGGCAAGCCGCTACCATTGGATGGTACTGAGCAGGCTTTAAAAGCAGAACTGATTCAAAAGGATATTACCAACTATGAATTCATTGCCCCAGCAACGATCCGCTATATCTGCTCACTGGCTGAAACTGAATTGGCTGGGAAGACGATCAATGAACTGGCGTTGGTTGATTCGGCTGGCAAACTAACGGCCATACGAACCATGACCAACAAAATTAAGGACAGCGACATGGAGTTTATATTTGAAATTGATGATATCTACTAAGGAGGATGAGTCTGATGGCAATAAAACAGCCACGTAGATTTGTTACCACGGATCAAGGGCACGCCGATGTTTTTAATCAACCAATTGATACACTTTATGAAAACGACCAGGCGTTGGCCGCACAGATTGAAAACATTAAAAACGATCCGGCCGGTAATGACATTGCATCCAAGGTGGCACTGGACAATCACATTTCTGATACCAACTTGCATGTAACTGCCGCCAAGCAAGCGACGTGGAATGCGGCAGAGGGAAATGCCAAGAAGTATACAGAGCAGTATGCAGCACCCAAGGCGCATACGCATCCTGCATCGGATCTGCCTTCCGCATCAACACAGGCGCGCGGAATTGTGCAGATTAATACATCGGTAAGCAGCACTTCTACAGATCAGGCAGCCGCGCCGATCGCGGTCAAGACGGCATATGATCGAGCCAATGAAGCATACAGCCGGGCAGACCAAGCTTTTACGCAAGCCGTTGATCTGAAAAATAAAATCGTAGGCGCGATCAACGGCAAGGGAGGAAGCGCCAATACTGATATGACTGCCGATCAAATAGTCGCCTCATTAAACAATATGCCAGTTAAAAAATATGCTAACGGCAATTTAAATCTGTCGATTAGCGGTGAGCCTGATGGGGGACAAACTGCAGCTCTACCAGCCGTCATGACAAGGACATTCCAGCTACCCACAGGATTTAATATAGGTAGGTTGTTCATTCGGGTATCAGCATCCGTCTACGCTATAATTTCGATGAGCAGTGGATGGAATCAGTTTTCGTTGCCGTCAGGACTTATAACGGTAGCGCCGGATGCACAAGGAGACATCAGCAATACAAACGGGAGTATAGCGGTCAGTTTGTCGGGGACCACTGTAACTGTATTTGTCAAGTCTGAAATCTATAGCGGAGCACCTCGCAGATATGAAGCGGGAATATCTTTATGGTGGGCAATCGAATAAGGAGGAGAAAAGGATGACTAAATTTGGAAGACGTATTTTTTATCGGAAAACTACAGGGGAAGTTCTCTTGATTCGTGGAGAAGCGCAGGGGGATGTAATCGAATCAACGGTCGATGATGATTTCGGTTTTTACCCTGAAATAAAAGCTTTGGACAGGGATCAAGTAGGCGTTTTGCAGTTGGAATATGGGCAACACACAGAGGACTTCGCTCTGGCGACTGCTTATCGAGTTGATCCATCTACACATACTATGCTTTTTACTTTTCCTACGGACAAACTCGAGGAACCCGTCCCTGTGCCTCAGCAGCCTTTATCCGATCAAGTGGCAGAGTCGAAACAATCGGATTTGGACAACAAAGAAGCCATAGCCGGGCTTATTCAGATCGTCATGTCACAAGGCGATGTTAAATAGAATCCGTGAATGGATTCTATTTTTTGTATTATGGAAGCTCGTGAAGGGAGGTGATAGCATGAATGAGCAGATTAAAAAAGCTTTTGCGACGACACTTGTACATCTTATCCTTGCTGGCCGACGTGAAATTGAGGACGTGCCAGTAGCATTGCGAGACTTGGTTAAAGCTGACTTGGGCATTACTGAGCCTACGCAAGTGGCTCCAGCAGTTGAACAAACAACGGAACAAGAAGCGTAAGCGGCGTATCCAATCGGATGGGCTATTTTTTTGCCCCCGGTAAGTGGTCGGGGGCTTTATTTTTACAGGTTAGGCAGAGAGTCCTGACCACGGAGACGGGGGAAGCAAGTGGACAAGTCGGAGGTTTATAAATTAATTGCCGCCTTTGGGGGGAGCGCGATAACGTATTTTTTTGGAGGGTGGTCATTTGCTTTAGCTGCGCTCCTTACATTTACAATATTTGATTATGCTACAGGGCTGCTTGCAGCGTGGACGGAGGGCAAAAAAGGAACGGGTCCAGGTCTAAAGAGCAAGATTGGTCTTATCGGTATTTCACGTAAGGTTTTTATCTTTGCAATGGTAGCCGTGGGACATATTGTAGACGGTATTATGGGGGATAGCCATTTGTTTCGAGACACGGTGGCTTACTTCTATTTGGCTAACGAACTACTTTCAATCATCGAAAACGGTGGTAGGATGGGTGCCCCAATTCCACCAGTGATCCGGCAGGCGGTTGAAGTGCTAAAGAGTAAAGGCGGCAACCAAGGAGGGGGTAGTAAGGATGCTGACGTTGGAACAACTAAAGAAAAAATCTGATAAACGCTTGATCGGACTAGATTCGGTTTTCAAGCTTGTTATAGAAAAATTAATTGAGCGATGTTATGCCCGTGGTGTTTGGATTGTGATAACTCAAGGCTTACGAACTTATGCGGAGCAGGATGATTTGTATGCTCAAGGCCGTACGAAGCCGGGGAAAGTGGTCACAGATGCCCGGGGCGGATACAGCAATCATAATTTCGGATTCGCTGCTGATTTTGCATTGTTGCTTCGGGATGGCCGTACGGTGTCCTGGGACACATTGAAAGATGATGATAAGGACTCGCTGCCTGATTGGAGTGAAGTGGTTGAGGAAGCAAAAAAACTCGGGCTTGAGTGGGGTGGCGATTGGCGCAGCTTTAAGGACATGCCTCACCTGCAAATGGTCTTCGGAATCACGACTGCTCAATTCCGGGCAGGTAAGCGTCCGAGCCAGACGCAACTCAACACAACGTTGGCGAAGATTAATTCACTTAAAATGGAGGATGGACCTATGACAGCAGAAGAAAAAGCAGCGTTTAAGGCATTGCAAAACACTGTACAGAAGCAAGCTGACCGTATCAAGACATTGGAGAGAGCAGCTAAACAGCCTAAAGTACCCGCGTGGGCTGAGCAAGCCTGCATCAACGCCAAGGCTGTAGGGGCACTGGACACAGCAAATGACGGTAGCTTTGACTTTTACCGTATGGTCACGATGCTTGACCGAGCCGGAGTATTCAAAAGGGGAGTTGTCGCACAATGACAGATTGGAAACGTAAATTGTCCAGCCGTAAATTTTGGGCGCTGTTGGCCGCACTTATAACAAGCTTACTTACTACATTTGGAGCAAGTAACGACACGGTTATTCAAGTTACTGGCGTGATCGGAGCATTCGGTGCAGTGATTGCTTACATTCTGGCTGAGGCTTATGTGGACGGTAAGTCTACGGGATCTGATAGTCAGGAATAATCCTAAACGTTTAAGATTTCAAAAAGACCCTACTGGCATTTAGCTGGTAGGGTCTTTTTTTGTTTATATCGTTCTATTCGTGTAATCTATGCGGAAAGTTTATATCAGACATTAGTTGCATATTATATTGACAGATGGTTAATTTTGGTGAAAAATGAAGTATGTTTTTAAAAAAAATGGAATATTTATGCGAAGGGTGGCTATGGCATGAAGCATACACCTACGATTCGAGCAGAATTAGACAGATACCTACAACAAGAGGGCATGAGTCTAACGCAATTCGGGCATATAGCAGGCATGAATAGGGGAATAGTAAGTGCTATTGTAACGGGGAATAAGTCTATGTCTGTTAACCAGCTTGACCTAATTACTGAGGCTATGGGTTTGCCGGAAGGTCACTTTTACGACTTGTTCGTGGAAAATTACATCATCGAGCATCCTCCGAATATGAGGCGAATCGAGCCATTTTTGTATCGCTGTGCAGAGTTGGACAAGTTGGATGCGATCCGTCGAGTGGTGGGAGCCATCATGGACAATCTACTATATTCACCCAAGCTATTTGAAATTGCAGAAGAATTGTTGGCGCAGGGACAATATGAGGCTGCACTACTGCTCTATGAGGGTGTGGCTGAAGCGGAGAAATATCAACATTCTGAGCGTTTGGCAGTCTGTCAATATCGTATATTCACGATTCAAGTTGGAGACGATCAAAGCCGTAATCTCAAGGCAGCAACGCTATTTGAACCCTTCGTGGAACGTCTGGATGAAATAGAACAGCTTGATGCGCTGAAGGATTTGGCTAACGTGTACAGGTCTTTGCGTAAATGGGACAAGGTAGAGGAAGTAGCAAAAATAATGAGGACTAAAGCGGAAATTCAATATAATTTGAAACATGAACACAAGAGTCGAGAATGTAATGAATCTACTAAGAAGCTGACTCGTCCTTTGTTTGTATACATTTCCTATGCTGACCTGCTGTGTGCAGGTGTCTACGAGGCCCAAGGCGATTACCACCAAGCTCTACAATATACATACGCCTATGCTGATTTAGATTGGGTTAAAGAGACAGACGAAGATACCCAACACTGGATTGGCTTATTTAAGCACTGGGCAAAAGCTAATATTATTGTCAATAAGCTTTTATCCGGAGATATAAAGGTCCTGCAAGAATATATTGATTACATCGATGCAGCGGAGGATACATCTCAAGAAGATAAGGTCATCCAACTGCTGAATATTATGATAGCGGCTAACCGATATGATATTGATGTTAGTAACATAATTAAACGCTTTGAAGCGGACATTGTATCATTATCGCAACACTCACCAAGTGATATGTATACTCAACAAGTGGTACCAGATTACTTTGCATGGTGTGGTTACGAGTTGGCTCATTATTATTTACATCGAAATTCTTATGATGATGGTTTTAAACATTTGATGTATTCTATGGTAAGTTATCATACACTAAATAATGAGACTTATTTCATAAATTGTATGGGGCTATTTTTACATTTTCGAGAACATGCGACTCCTGAAACCAAAGCGAATTTTTTAAATCTTATTGAAAAGGTGTGGATGAACAATGTTAAAAAAAATGGCACTGATGATCGTCGCGGCTAGCTTTTTGTTAATTGTTACTGTACCTATTCATTCGCATGGCATAGAGCCTCAAGTACAGCATGGAGGGGCTTAAAAGTAGTAGAGCAAATCCCCGCTAACCTTAATTGGTCAGCGGGGATTTTTTTGTTGAAGGTTTTCTACACTGTCCATCGAATAGCTATTTGAGGTGATCAGCATGAACCATACATATAAAGTGTTAAAGTCAGATATAGAACTGTTGTAGTTACGTTAAGTCAGATAAAAATGTATCAGAGTATAGCTTCGCTTTGAAATTTATGGTATATTGTAGTTGGAATTGCGACTAGGCCTCTGATCTTGGTTAAGGGGCAGGTAATGATGAAATTTACTGAAGAATTTATTTTTAAAATGATAAGAACAACTTTTGGAATGTGTAAGTTGATAATTTTGGTTTTGCTAATATTGATTCTTTTTAAGTAGTTGGTTAGTAACATATTGTAATGGACTGAAATAACTTTTTATAACGATTATTTTGAGTTTTGCTATCTTGATTTAACAGAGTACTAGTCGCCTTCCCTTACTTGGGAGGCGATAAGTGCTAAATAAAGTAGTGCACTGAAAAGGCGTCTTCTCACTTCTTGAGAAGACGCCTTTCATGTGTTATCTGCTAATTAAATGAGATAAAGGAGATGAGTTTATTATTCGAGAATGGTCGATAAACTTTTTAGAAGCGAATGGTTATAGTTCTATGGTAATAGTTCTTGTTGACTAATTCACTCAATGTTGTAATAATCTAAGAAGGTAATATAAGTGAAAGGTAGGGAGGTTTTAGAGTTGACCCATTTATCTCAAGATGACTTATTATCTCAAATTAAAGAGATAAGGATTGAACTTGAAAAAAAAGAGTTCAATGTTGAAGGATTTCTTGCTGAATGTAGAGATATAGAGGAGGTGCTTATAGAAAATAGTTTGAGTTCGTCAATTTTGCTAAGTAAGCAATATGAAATCGTGGATTTAAGAAGGAAAATCGTTAAACGTATTAATAAAGGGAAGAAGATTTTTATTTATTCATGGATAGGGTTGATATTTTTATACGGATTTATGATCACGCTATTAAATTTACTCAATCATGATACACGTCTTTTAAATAATCTCCCGATCAAATTTATCTTGTTTATAACTGTCGGAGCAATTGGCGGAATGACGTATACTCTTATTTCGGAATTTAATAAAAATATTAATACTACTTTCGATACTTCATACAGAAATCTCTTGGCAATAATGTTTCCAGTAATTTTTATATGTGTATTTAAGTATAATAATGATGGTTTAGAAGGAATTAATGGTTTGAATTTTTTGTTTTTCGTATGTGGGTTTAGTACAGAGTTTTTATTATCATTCCTAAATAAATTAGTGATTGCAGCTAAGTCCATGTTTAATTTTAATGGTTCCAACGGAAATGGGTGAGAAATCTCGAAGATATTGCATAAAATAGATTCGAAATTGGAGAGTGTTATTACTTGCATAAAATATTACATACAGACACTGACTTTTTGATCGCTGCTTTGTCTGGTTCCCGCGTATATATAGTTTCTCCAATAGATGAGAATATGGTGGAAATTATAGATTACGGAGGACCTGTCGAGAAGTATACACCGGAGTCAATCAAGATCAACGGATCTTATTTTTTCCGTAATCACTTTGAATTTAGAGTAGATGTAAAGAAGGACTCCGCTGGTATGTAACCAGTATGGAGTCCTTTGTTGTTTATTATTTAGTTGAATACTCGCTTACTTCAAATGTGAGTATTTTATTGAATATTACATAGTCCTTACGGCTGCTGAATGGTCCTTTGTTGTTATCATGTTTATCAATGGCATAAGATGCTGTGCCTGATCCTGCTTGTTTTGCTTCATACCAAGAAATGAAAAAGTTTATTTCTTTCATGCTCAAATCGAATTCTTTCTCCAAACCGGTATCCATAGTGACAACCAAGATTGAACGATCACCAGTCGGTTGTTCTGGGTCTGGAGTCGGTGTAGGGTCAGGATCGGGTGTTGTAGGTGGAGTATCAGGGTTAGTATTGTACATCTCAAGAGCCCCAAGAGTAAGGATATTTTGTCCGTTATTTATTGACACATTCAAACGATATTTTTTATACTGTGCCTCGTTATTGAATGTGAATTCTTTCTTTACACCCTGCTCCCAATCACTGTGATCTTTTTGTGTATCAAGAACAGTCCATGAAGTACCATCCCAACCTTCAAAAGTCCAATCTTTTGGAGATTCGGGAGGCGGATATTATTATAGTAAATGATGAACAGGAAGTGCAGTTGATTGAGGGAGCGAGCCTTGAATCATATCAGGAATGCCGCACTATCACACTGACAGTTTTTGATGACGAGGTATTGCGGGGAGTCGTAGCATCGATCGACAAGCCAAGCAGGCGTATCAAGGTTGTCCGAGGTGAAGAAGACTACAGCTTCATTAAATTAGTAGAGATTATTTCTGCAAGTATATAACTAAAAGTGTCCTGGTCTTTAGTGACCGGGGCACTTTTAGTTATATATGCTTTATTCAATTAGTTACATGGATTTCCTAAAATCACCACATTCAAAACAATGTCCCTTCATGGAAAGAGTCTATGGACTCTTGATTCATATTTGTCGATGAGCCTATAAAACTAAGGTTTATAATACTTATTTACTATTTGGTAATCTTCTGAGATAATATTGGGAAATTAAAACAATTAGAAGTATTACTTATTGAAGGGGACCCATCATGAAAATCAGTAACATTCTAACTAAAGATGTTTTTCTTAATGCATTTGAGATATGTAAAGAATATGCAAAAGAAGACTTTATACTGGATATTAATTTTCGATTGCTAAAAGATGTTTTGCTAGAGACGAGTAGAGAAAAAATGAGTCAGTTCTATGATGATTTTATTTCTACAGATGTAATTCTTGCGGTTCCTGAGATGTTTTCTACTGATATTGTTTCAATACCTAAGGGTATGACAGGAGTAAGAGAATACCGTTTTTTTTCAATGTATTCTATGGTCTTATATAACGCAATAGGTTTATTATTTGTAGAATGTACGGATACTAATCTAAGAGACTTGAACTTTAATCAGAAATATATTTACCCATTTTATCCTACAAAATTTCATAAAGATAAGGACAATTGGAAGGCAAGTAGCGATTATAAAGAAGGTTATTCAGATTTTTTATCTACTCTAAATCAACAATTAGTAGTAGGAGATATTGTACTTAGAATAGATATTAGTAAATATTTTGAAGAAATGCAGCACAAAATTTTAATTAAGATCATGCAGGATTATGCATCGCCATCATTATTAACTAAATATAATTTAAATGGTGAATCTAACACTATAACTGGTTTGGATTTCTATTTCGATTCTTTAATGAATAAGACTCAATCTATACCTCAAGGCAGGAAGAACTTTGTATCAGACTATTTGGGATATCTTTATTTGGTACCATTTGATGTTAAAGTAAAAGAACTTGTCAAAAGTAATATTATGAAGTTTAAGAGCATGGTTAGATATGTTGATGATATCTTTATTATCTTTAATAAAACTGAGGAAACGATAAAGAATAAGGAAGTTTTTAAAGAATTACTATCAATTGAACAACGTATAAATAGCTGGTTATTTGATGAATTACAATTGACTACCAATGCAGCAAAAACAGATAGAAAAATCATAAAAAACAGTGAAGAAAGAAGAGGGTTTTTAAGATTCACTCGGAAGACAGTTTCATCCCCTATTTCAAAAAACAAACTTAATTATCAATTGATCTATTTTCAGAATTCGTTAAGAAAATTCAAAATAAAGGAAGCTTTTTCATTTCTTTTAACTGGAGAAGATAGAGAGAATTTAAAAGTTATTTTCGATCCAAAGTTTCAAAACTATCTGTTTCAAAAAGAAAATGTTGATAGAACAAAGCTGATATTAAATGAAATTACATTTGATTTGACAGCTGACTATATTAACATACTTATAGCCCTTTTTTTTATTAGAAGGAAGAAAAAGGGTGGGAACAAATTCACGACACATTTGATTAAATTTATCAAGAAAGATTTAAACTTAAGTGATAGAAGACATATTCATATTTTGTTTACTGCGTTAGCTCAAAACATTGACAAAACAGAAGAGGTGGTAATAAGAAAAAAAATTAAAGCTGATAGTGAAATCTTACGAAGTAATAATTATGGTAAATATTTACTCGCTTTTTTTAAAATCAGAAGAAAAGCTAAGAGAGAACCAAATCTTTTGGGCCAAACTGTCTACGAAAGGATAACTGAGGAGTACATTGTAAGAAAGATTAATAACAATAAGTTTTTCTATGACATAGAAAATCATTATAATAACTTAATTAATGAATTGATTAGAAGTCCATTTAAGGATGAAGAGGCGATAATACAGCAACTCATTTATTATGCCAATAGCATACTGAATCAAAAATGGGATTTGGCTTTTAATTATTTGAACAATTTTTTCCATGAGTTTTGTAAAGTTCAATACGAACTAAAAGATACTGATAATATAAACTCAGTGATTAACAAAACTTCTCATCTTTTAGAACTGAATGAATTAATGACTATTAGAAAATTCTATAACTATAGGAATTTCAACTCTATTTCACACCCAAGCCAGAAGGGAACACCTTCGATAAAAATTTCCGGTAAAATTCTTACAAATTACCATCACACCATTCTTCCGATTGTATTGAAAATTATGAAAAATAGGGAGTAATTCTATAAAAAGTATTTTGTCTTATGAAATGGTATCTGAATTTCAATTTTTATACACAAAAGAATGTAGCATTATTTAAGCAATCTAGTGTGTAAAGACTTCTTCAATAAACTTTTTACATCATCCAAGCTAGATGTCTGAGGAGCCTATGGCGAAAGTTGTCTTATGTCAAAGAATCAAGTTTTTTGGTTGTGGATATCTGCGGGCTTCATGATAATTGAATACTAAAAAAGTGCTCCATTGGCGTTTGCTGATGGAGCTATTTGTTGTTGTTAAGTATATAGCAAATACAAGCATTTAGATGCGGATATTTAGGCATTTACTGCACATAAAAAATCACAAAAAAATCACGCTTTTTATGAAAGAGAATGAATTTGTGCGAATTAAAATGTTGCTCAAAGCGTGGTAGGTTAGTGATTTTGATGTTGTATGAAACCTCTTGCTTGCTAAAGAAATATCAGCATTACAAAGGCTTTTCCGTCATTGATGATATTCGTGACCAGCGGATCGACGGTGTAAGTGGGGGCGTCAGTGGTATGCCGGAAGGTGGGATTCCTGCATCATCAGACTGGCCTTCGGATGGGTATGTATTTGAACAAACATCTGCGCCTACTGCCAATGGTTATGAGAGCGTGTGGATTTTCTATAAAGGTAAAACTATCCATCTTTCGTTCCTTTCCTTCGGATCTGAGCGTGAACTTAAAAGGGTGTGCCAAAATATTTACAAATACAATTACCCGGGACAGCTCTCCGAAGCGAATGGTTATAAGGTCAACGAAATGAAGGATGGGTCACGGGTAGTGGTGGTGCGCCCTCCTTTCTCAGAATCGTGGGCTTTCTTTGTCCGTAAATTCGATATTCAAAGCGCATCGCTGGAACAGTTAATTAAGGGACAGAATGCTGATTTTCCAATCCAGCTACTTTCTTATTTAATGAAAGGCAGCCGGATTACTGCTATTACAGGCGCGCAGGGTTCAGGTAAGACGACGTTGTTAATGGCGATGGTCAAGCATATTTATGCTTCGTATACGCTTCGTGTTCAAGAAATGGCCTTTGAACTGCATCTACGCAGCATTTACAGTCGCCGTAACATTCTTACTTTTCGAGAAACGGACCATATTTCAGGACAACAAGGGCTTGACTTGCAGAAAAAAACAGATGGAACCGTCAATATCCTAGGCGAAGTAGCAAGTGATGAAGTAGCTGCTTGGATGATTCAAATGTCGCAGGTTGCCAGTCTGTTCACCATTTTTACTCATCATGCCAAAACATTTCGTGATCTCGTGTTTTCACTTCGTAATTCATTGCTCAAAACAGGAGTATTTCAGCATGAAGGCATCGCTGAGGAACAGGTAGTTCATGTCATTAACTTTGATGTGCATCTCAAACGTGATGCGGAAGGGCGACGCTACATCGAACGGATCACAGAATGCGTGCCGCGTGACCCGGATCATACGGATGCAGGTTCCAATGCTTCATCGAGCTATAGTTATCGCCACGTTATGGAATATCGGAACGGAAGCTATATACCGATGGAGCCCTTAACTGCCAAAAGTGCAAAAGAAATGTGTGAGCAGATGAATGTAAAGGATGCCAGAGATTTCCGCAGTTTTTTGACCCGCTATTGGGAGGAAGACTATGAGTCTTAAAGAAATTTTATTATGGATTTTACTAATATCAGGTGGGGGCTTTGCGCTTCTATATATAGTTTTGTGGGGGTTGCGTAAGCGCGGTAGTCATGCAGTTCGCAGAGGACGAATTCATTCTGTTCAGGAAGGCCGCAAAGGAAAAGCGGTACTTCAACGTGAGCTGCAAGCATTACTGAATAAGTTGTACACGCTGTGTATGAAAGTCACTTTCTTATCCGGATATATCACGAGTGTACGTAAGCGACTAGCTGGTCAGCATGCCTACGATGAGTACAAGCTTCGCCTACAGACCATGAAGATGACACTGTTCATCTGGGGGGCTTTTGCTTGCAGTGGCGTTGTGCTGGTCATGATGAAGCCAGGAATAGAGTTTGCTATATTGGCCGTTTTATGCGGAGTAGTAATCAACAGTCTTATTTTGGATATGGCCATTAGCCGAATGGAAAAAAGGCTACTTGCACAGATGATCGAATTATTCGCCAATGTACGTCATTATTACCATCAGCACGGTATGGTGGAGGAAGCCATATCCGAAGCGGCCGATTTAGCGGAGGCAGAGGCTGCGAGACACGCACGTCTCATCCATGAGGCGCTAACAGATGTTGATCCGCACGAAGCATTGGAAAGATACTATGAGTCGGCTCCTAATCGATTTTTAAAAGCTTTTGCTGGTATCTCATATATGGTAATGGAGTTTGGTGACCGGGTTGAGGAGGGTGGCTCAATTTATTTGAAGGGGCTCAGCAGTCTCGCACGCGAAATCCAGTTGGAGTTGCTGCGAAGAAATAAACTGGACCATCTGTTAAAAAGTCTAAACGTGATCGCACTGGCACCTGTTTTCTTTACTACCCCAATCGAGACATGGGCGAGATCCAGCTTTCCATCTATGGATGAGTTTTATCAGGGGAAATGGGGTTATATCACGAAATTGTCCGTTTATATTGTGATCATCGTATCTTATTTCCTGTTACAGAAACTGCAACAGACCGATGAGACAGGATATCGTGCGGGTAGAGGCCGGAGGGTTTGGGAGCAGAAGCTATACCGTTTTCCTATCATTCGTAATGTGGTGGATTCTTTAATTCCGCGTCAGCATATGTCTTCTTATTTCCAAATAACCCGCCTATTAAAGGAAAGTGGTGCGGAGGTTAAGCTGGAGTGGCTTTACATACGCAGAATGGCTCTTTTTATCGTAGGAGTGGTGCTCAGTATCAGTACGATATTTTTTTTACATGAAGCTGAGAAAACGCATATCCTTCACGCCCCAGTACAATCAGGTCAAATGTTTGGACGTTTAAGTCCGGTGGAGCAAAAAGAAGCTTTGAAGCAGAGTGAGATTGATCGCAAAATCATGCATTCGCTGAACATGAGGGCGAACAGCACATACGAACAAACGTACGTTGTTTTAGAGCATAATGCTAATGGAACTGCTACTCCTGAACAGCTATCCACAAATACTCGGCGTATCCTCCAAAAGCTGAAAGATTGGAATGATGAATACATCAAGTGGTGGGAAGTGCTGATTAGTTTGATTGTTGGGTATGTAGCCTATCAAATGCCTATGCTTTTATTATATTTGCAACGAAAAATGCGTCGGTTGGATATGAGGCATGAGGTGTATCAATTTCAAACGGTGATTTCCATTTTACGGGTTATGGAACGAATGTCTGTCGAGGAAATATTGGAGTGGCTGAACAGATTTTCAGTTATATTCAAAAGACCTCTGCAAAAATGTTTGCTTCATTATGAACACGGGCCAGAGGCAGCTCTCGACTTGCTAAAAGAAGAGGCACCTTTGCCGGAATTTCAACGTCTAGTGGACAAGCTCCATTTGTCTTTGGGTAAAATTACGATTCGAGAGGCCTTCGATGATTTGGAATCCCATATGTCCTACTATTTCGAACAAAGAAAACAGGAGTATGAAAAAATAATAGACAGCAAGGCTATCTGGGGAAGGATGATTGGTTTTGCCCCGATGTATGGTCTTATCTTTATATATTTAGTGATTCCGTTGATCGGTATGAGCTTTGTTCAAATGGATAAATATTATGAGCAAATACAAAAAATTCAGTAAAAAAGTTCTATTATGACTAATACAAAATAACAAGCTGAGGAGAGAAAAACAATGAATAACGCATCAACAGCTTTAAAGGTAGCCGCTGGGATATTTTTGACCATCGCTCTAATTACGATTGTAGTTATACTTTTTATTTCAGCCCAGGAGGCGACTAAAACGGCACAAAACAATTTTGCTGATATCCAGACCGAATTGTCTCAAGCCTCTTTTACGGTATATGACGGCACAACCATTAGCGGTTCCCAGGTGACCAATGCGCTGCGGAAGTTTCAGGGGAAGGACCAATTCGGCATTCAGATTAAAACCGGTAAAAATATGGCAGGCCAGTGGTACGGTAATGCTCTGAACATTAGCCCAGACAGTGAACAGTATGGCGCCGTGAATGGCGGCAGTGATAAGACTGGGAAAATCACGAATACTCTTAATGAGAAAGAGAATGAATACGTAAATCCAAGTGGCAAATTCAAGGCTGAAATCGTCAAGGACAAATCGAACGTTGTCCGTGGGTTGTTGTTTATCCAGTCCTAAGCACTACAGCAAAGATAATAATCATAAGGGGGATGAGAGTATGTCTGATCACGCTTCAAGCATGCTGCGACTTAGTGTGTCAGTTATTCTGTTCATAACCGCATGTGTAACGGCAGTAGACTTGTCCAGGCAGCTGGATGGTGCACTGGAATTAAGATCACAGCAGGAGGAGCATTCTGAAGGGCGAATAGCCCGTACTACTGGGGTGGGGTTGCCGGAACGGATAAAAGGAACTCAGGTAATGCAGGCAATTCGCATGAACTTACAGGAGGGGATTTCGATTCATGTCGACGGTTCAGATTACGATGCGTATTCTGAATCGTTTGAGCCTGATGTGTCGACCTTGGATGCTTCTTCTTTATATTCCATATACCCACAGCGTAATGGGAATGGTGACATAACATCTGTACGTTTTGAGAAATTGGGGGAAGAATGAAGTGGTTCAAACAATATCTAAGCTGTTGGGGGCGCTGATCGCTGTATTGCTTTTGTACATCGTACCCGCAGCTCAAGCTGCTGAACGGCAGGATGATATATCCGGGTTAAATACATATCATTCAACTGTACGTTTTGTTGATATGGTAAGAACCAAAGGTTACATTACACCGACGATGTATAACGATTTTATGCGTGATCTGGAATTGACAGGCAATACGTACGAAGTTGACTTGGAACATATGCACAAAAAGTATGTACCGGACTATGCAGATGCCGCGAAGCCAGACAGTTTTCTGGGCAATTATGAAACTGTATATGATGGGTACTATAATCCGCAAATCTTGCCTGTACTGTTTCCTGACAATCAGCAGCCAAAATCAGATCAGACACGTCGGTATACCTTGATGGCCGGGGATTATTTTACGGTCCGGTTACATAATACGAATCGGACTCCTGCGGACTTGTACAAATCATGGCTTCTCGGTGGGGCAGATAGCGGCAAGCCGGCAGTTAAAGCTTCTTACGGGGGCATGGTTCTGAATGAAGATTACTGATTTTGCAGTCATATTTATACTTTTGTTTTTGCCCTTTGGTGTAGTTAGTGACTTACGGGTGCAAGATCAGCGTGAAGTGCAGCAGCTAGAAATGAAATATACGTCGGCTCTCCGTACCGCAGTTCAGGATGCAGGGGTTGTGCTCTCACAGAATGAACGTCAGGAACGCGAGGCCGGATACGGATCGGATAAGTTTTTTCGTGTAGATAAAGAAGCAGCGCTGCACACGTTCCTGCACACCCTTTTTCTTAATGTAGACATTGATGGGGATATAGTAGCACAACGTGCATTATTGGATTACATACCAGTCATTGTAATTCTGGATTATGACGGTTTTTATGCGTTCACTTCAGAAGCCTATACAGACGAGCATGGACAAGCTGCTATTGGCCACAAATGGAGCGAAAAAAAGCCATATGCCTATGTTGATTCAGTAGGCAACAGTGTGGGGTTCACCTTGGATAATTATGTGCACGCATACGATGCGCGGAATCACAGGTGGGTGGAGGGCTTTCAAAAGGAACTTCAGGATCAGACCCCTATATCTTTACTGAATAATTCAGAAACTTTTGAGCAAATACGTCGTTCCACCATTGTTCACAGCGTTCAAGAGGATCTAGCGCGAATTATTAATGTCCATAACGAAAAAGCAGCACGTAACGGCATAACTTACTCGTTCACGCTACCGCTCATTCCGCAAGAGGAGTGGTACAACACGGTAGATGATGTGGGTCTGATCGCGTTTATCCAAGGCATTCCGGTCGGAGACAGGTATTACAATAACTATGGATTTGGTGGTGGGAGAGTCGTCAGAAAGCAAGACATTATCGGTGGCATAGAACCAGATACTGGAATGAAATATTTTTATAGAGATTCATGTCCAGCTCCCTTTAAAGCGAGTGAACGTTTTACGGATGAAAAATCTGCAGCAGCTGCGGGTTACTTTGAGTACAAATGCTATAATGGCTTAAAATAATCACCCTCATGGGTGGTTTTTCTTTTTTTAGGCAGATCCATACCAAAAACCTTAAAATTCGCTGTTTTCAATATTCCGATATGGTTGCAGAATGTGCTACAATATAGCTTTGAAAGAAACGAAATGCATATGAAATAAGAACAGTCGGCAACGCCGATGACAATAAGGAGCCAAAAACAGCTTATGAGTTTATTGACTGTAGAAAATGTATCTCACAACTTTGGGGACCGCGCATTATTTAAAAATGTTTCCTTTCGATTGCTTGCGGGGGAACGTGTAGGTTTGGTAGGAGCTAACGGTGTCGGTAAATCGACACTCATGAACATTCTCACTGGAAAATTGCTTAAGGATGAAGGTAAAGTGGAATGGACTCCACGTGTACGTTACGGCTATCTGGATCAGCATACCAAGCTGACACCAGGCAAAACGGTACGTGATGTTTTGAAAGACGCTTTTCTTCCTTTGTTGGAATTGGAAAAGGAAATGATGCAGATTACTGACAAAATGGGGGATGCTTCTCCCGAAGAGTTGGAAGTGCTGCTGGAACAGATGGGTGAAATTCAGGAGCAACTGGATATGGGGGATTTTTACCTCATTGATGTGAAGGTTGAAGAAATGGCGAATGGACTGGGACTCTCGGCCATAGGACTGGATCGGGATGTATCTGCACTTAGCGGCGGGCAACGGACAAAGGTGCTTCTTGCTAAGTTGCTGTTGGAAAAGCCAAATGTCCTGCTGCTGGATGAGCCTACCAACTATTTGGATGTCGAGCATATCGAATGGCTTACGCGCTATTTGAAGGATTATCCCTATGCTTTTATTCTTATTTCACATGATACTGAGTTTATGAATCAGGTCGTTAATGTTATTTACCATCTTGAATTTGCCAAGATGACCCGTTATTCAGCTAACTATGAAAAGTTTCTTGAGATGGCAGATCTGAACAAGGCTCAGCATATTGATGCTTATGAGAAGCAACAGGACTTTATTAAGAAACAGGAAGATTTTATTCAGCGTAATAAGGCGCGTGCATCTACATCAGGCCGAGCAAAGAGCCGTGAAAAGCAGCTTGATCGGATCGAACGTATTGATAAGCCTGAAGAAGCTGCGAAGCCAACCTTTCAATTCAAAGAAGCACGTGCGAGCGGAAAGACGGTATTTGAGGGTATTGATTTTGAGATTGGTTATACGCATGCCCTTTTGCCTAAAATGTCCATGACGATTGAACGTGGTGAAAAGATTGCAATTGTCGGCTACAACGGTGTTGGTAAATCGACATTGCTCAAAACCATTCTGGGAAAAATTCCACCAATCAGTGGAAAAACCTATCAAGGTGATTTTTTGCAGCCCGCTTATTTTGAGCAGGAAGTAAAGGCGGAGAAAATTACACCGATTGACGATGTGTGGAATGAATTCCCGCATTTGAACCAGCATGAAGTACGAGCGCATTTGGCGCGTTGCGGTTTAAAGAATGAGCATATCACGCGTCCGCTATCTGCGCTCAGTGGTGGAGAACAGGCTAAAGTCCGTCTTTGCAAACTGTTAATGCGTGAAAGCAACTGGGTACTGTTCGATGAGCCTACCAACCACTTGGATGTTAAAGCTAAGGATGAGCTGAAACGTGCCTTGAAGGAATACAAAGGGACCGTTTTGCTTGTGTCTCACGAACCGGACTTTTACGAGGATTGGGTAACCAAAACGTGGAATGTGGAAGAGTGGTCAAGTAAAGTTAACTAAAATCAGCTAAATCCAATTCTGCATATTTCACACGAAGTGGGGTTTGCAGAATTAGGAAAATATGCTAAGCTATCTTTAGCTTATACAATAAAATAGTCACACTAGGGGAGCCGCCCATGCGGCTGAGACGGAATAAATGGATTTCGGACCCTTTGCACCTGATCTGGGTTATGCCAGCGTAGGGAAGTGAGCGCCGTACAAACAAGGCAACACCATCTTTATTTTGTTTGTGCGTGGGACGATACACGTATACGGATATCATTGTCCGTTCGATTATTGGACGTTCGTTAAACCACTTCCTTGGGGAAGTGGTTTTTTTACGTTTCGTTCATTTTAAGTTGTTCGAGCTTCCGTAGACGATTCACATATAATCCCCTTTCATTACTGCTGGTAGACGTGGCTGGCTAAGCTTAGATCCTTTAGTCCAATGTGAGGTGAAGACAAAATCGAATTACACGCAATTTCGATGGAAAAGGGCACTTTTGCACAAGCCGCCCAAGTGGCTGCAGTGATTTGTCCGTATGTTCATTATGTACACGCACGTTTAAAACAGAATGGTGCCTCTGCATTGCTTTCTTTGACCCGCAGCATGGTGGAGCAGGAAGTTCCTTTGCAGCAAATTGTAGTAAATGATCGTGTGGATGTAGCCTTACTTACTTTGGTTGGAGCCGTCCAGCTACCAGCTAATGGATTACCTGTAGCGGATGTGAAAAGCCTTCTTCCAAAGGGTACACGCTGTGGAGTATCTGTGCATTCCTTGGAGGAGGCGCAGACTGCCGAGCGGGCAGGAGCGGACTATGTACTTTATGGTCACGTATATGAGACCCATTGTAAGCCCGGTATTGTACCGCGGGGTTTAGCTCAGCTTGAACATATTTGCAGGCTGTCGAACATTCCGGTGATCGCGCTGGGCGGCATACAACCGCACCATATCCCGGAGCTTTATAGGGCCGGAGCAAGCGGTATTGCGGTGATGTCTGGTATATGGGAGGCTGAGTCGCCTGTTGCAGCTGCGATGGAATACAGGCGAATGGCAGATCTTGTAGTTCACAGCCTGTAGCGAAAAAACGAGAGTAGAGGCAAGCTGAAAGCAGAATGGTTTATGGAGAGGAGACACGGGACCAATGCCAAAGATACACACAGAGGCAAGAGCGATAGGACACGCTGAATGCTTGGTCATAGGTGGAGGTGTCATCGGCAGTTCCATTGCTTATCATGTGGCCAAGGAGGGAAGAAGTACGATCATGCTGGAACGATTGATCCCGGGTGAGGGAGCCTCAGGAGCAGCGGTTGGAATGCTGGCAGCGGAAAGTGAAGAGTTCATCGACTCTGAGCTGGCACGATTTGCTCGCATAAGTCGAGACGCATTCCCTGAACTTGTCTGTGATCTGGAGCGTTTGTCGGGTATTTCGGTGGAATTCCGTACAGAAGGATTTGTGACCCCTTTCCGTACGGAAACTGAAGGCCAAAAACGCTGGAAAGCAGCTAAAAGGCGAGAGGATAATTGTCCTATCTGGTGGGATGCGAGGGAATTGGCCCGACGAATTCCAGGTTTGGATGAACAAGCGATCGGGGCAATATATTGTTCAAAGGAGACACAAGTGGCTCCTGTCCAGCTTTGTCGTGCTTATGCAGGTGCTGCTGCGGTGCTGGGGGCAACGGTACGGTCTGGTACGCAGGCAGAGCAACTGGTCATGCAGGATGGTCGAGTTTGCGGTGTTCGAACAGATAGTGGCTTTTTTTCGTGCGATCAGGTCATTATTGCTGGAGGCTTGGATAGCATGAAATTGCTAGCGCAAGTTGGGTTTGAATATCCACTTTATCCGGTCAAGGGAGAAGCGGTAGCGGTCTCCTTGAAGGATCACCCGTTAGAATACACCATTTATGCTGATGATATTTACCTTGTGCCTAAACAGAATAACGAGCTTTGGATTGGGGCAACGAGCCTTCCGCATCAATATGACGAAGAAGTGACCGTAGGAGGCTTAGAGGGGTTGCTGACACGTGCCTCTGCTTGGCTGCCGCGCGTCCGTGAAGCTTCTTTCATACGCACTTGGGCGGGCTTACGTCCGCAGGCCGCATCAGGTCATCCTTTTATAGGCACTGTTCCTGGGGTCGAGGGTGTATATGCTGCCGTCGGGCATTATCGCAACGGTGTCCTGCTGAGCGATGCTACTGGGCGTGCGATAACAGCTATGCTTAACGGAGCAGGTGCGGCTGAACTTGGAATAAGTAGATTTTCTTCTGAGCTCCTCAAGGAGGAAAGCTTATGAAGCTGACGATTAACGGCCAGAGCCTGAGCTTTTCTAATCGGATCACTCATGTGGATCAATTGCTACATGAGCTTGATGTAAAGGTGAAAACCGTAGTGGTAGAGCTGAATCGGCGTATATTGACCCGTGAAGATCATGATGAAGCGGTACTGAAGGATGGAGATTGCCTAGAGATTGTACATTTTGTGGGAGGCGGTTGATCATGTTAACCATTGGAAAAGCATCTTTTACCTCAAGGTTGTTGTTGGGAACAGGAAAATTCTCTGATCTGGATATCCAATCCCAAGCCGTAGAGGCTGCTGAGACGGAAATATTGACGTTTGCTGTGCGGAGATTGAACTTGGAGGAACGGGATAAGCAGCATTTTCTCGATATGCTGGATTTGAGCCGGTATACACTTCTTCCCAACACAGCAGGGGCTACAACAGCAGAGGAGGCGATTCGTATTGCCCAATTGGCAAAAGCCTCCGGCTTGTGCGATATGATTAAGGTGGAAGTCATTGGGGATAGCAAGACACTGCTGCCTGACCCTTTCGAAACGTTGAAAGCTAGTGAAAAGCTGTTAGAAGAAGGCTTTATCGTGCTGCCCTACATATCGGACGATGTGATTCTAGCAAAGAGGCTACAAGAGCTTGGAGTACACGCCGTTATGCCTGGAGCTTCACCGATTGGTACAGGACATGGTTTGCTCAATCCGTTTTCATTAGAGCTAATTATTGAACAGGCGGAGGTTCCGGTTATTGTCGATGCGGGTATTCGCTCACCCGGTGACGCGGCAATGGCGATGCAGTTGGGGGCAGATGCTGTTTTGTTGAACACAGCCGTATCAGGAGCGAAGGACCCAGTAAAAATGGCTGAGGCCATGAAACTGGCTGTTCGTGCTGGAAGATATGGTTTTGAGGCGGGGATGATTCCTGTAAAACGTTATGCTTCAGCAAGCAGTCCGACAGAAGGCATGGTTCAGACATGAAGGTAACTGACAAATCCGATGCAGGAGGAACACATCCAAGTGACCGTTATTCCAGACAGGAAAGATTCACACCCTTTGGACCCACAGGACAACGTCGGCTTGCTTCCTCTCACGTATTAATCATAGGTGTTGGAGCGCTAGGCACAGGTATTGCGGAAACGCTTGTTCGCGGGGGCGTAGGTACAGTGAGCCTCGTAGACCGGGATTATGTGGAATGGAGTAATTTGCAGCGCCAACAGCTTTTTCAGGAAAGTGATGCTGCGCAAAGATGTCCCAAAGCAATAGCTGCTCAGCGAAGATTAAAGGATATTAATTCGGAAGCGGTCATACATGCACATGTACTGGATGTTAGGGTGGAAGAGCTGGAAGAGTTGATCCAGGGGGTAGATCTCATGATGGATGCAACGGATAATTTCGATACCCGACTTCTTATGAACGACATGGCACTAAAGCATCGCATTCCTTGGATTTATGGGGGGTGTGTGGGCAGTTATGGTATAACCTACACCATTTTACCGGGTCAAACGCCTTGTCTTCACTGTCTGCTGGGAACTGTGCCGTTTGGTGGTGAAACCTGCGATACCGCCGGGATTATTCCGCAGGCCGTACAGATGGTCACGGCTAACCAAACTACGGAAGCTTTCAAACTTCTGGGCGGATATCCGGAAGATTTGAGAGGAAAGCTGCTTTCGTTTGATTTGTGGAAAAATGAGTATGTAGCGATAGCAGTAGATAGCGTTAAAAAGGAGAATTGTCCTTCTTGCGGCAACCAACCGACGTATCCCTACTTGTCGGCCTCTCATCGGCAAAAAACAGATGTTTTGTGCGGCAGGGATACCGTTCAAATTAGACCAGCAAACCCAACACTTCTGAATCTTGCAAAAACAGCAGATAGATTTGCTTCTTTGGGAGAGGGAGAAGTAGAGCGGAATTCGTTTTTGGTTTCCTTTAGTACAAGCGAGCATCGCTTGGTTGTTTTTGCAGATGGCAGAGCGTTGATCCATGGGACAAAGGACGTGGCAAAAGCAAGAAGTCTGTATCATCGCTATTTGGGTTAAACCATAAAAGCAGAAAGCCATTCTTTGGAGAATGATTTTCTGCTTTTTAGTTACAATAATATTAATATGCTTTAATGGCTTATAACAAACTTGTTCGTATCCAATATGTAATGCTATGTCCAAACCAGGTGGGTGAAAAGATGAGCCCGTTAATTTTACTTGTAGATGTAAACGAAGCGCCTCCCGTATTTGTTCATCCATTGGAGCAGGCAGGTTATCAGGTGGTACATGTTAGCAATACAACGGATGTAAGCTCTTATGTAGCCCATAATCCTGTGGATTTGCTACTCCTGAACATAGAAGATGAACAGGCGGATACACAAGGCTTGATTCGCATTTTGCAGCAAAACCATCCTCATGTCCCGTTATTTGCAATGACTTCATCAGATGAGGAGGACCATATTGTTTCCTGCTTTGAACAAGGGGCACATGATGTGATCGTTCTGCCCTTTTATCCTAGAGTTTTTCAGGCAAGAGTGGCTAATTTATTGCGAATTTTTGGTATTGAACGTGATGTGACAAGGGCGATCGAAGCGGGTGATTTACATATAGACAATGCAAGCAGAATGGTGAGCAGAGGGGGACAAAAGCTGGAATTAACTCCGAAAGAATTTGATCTTTTGCTTCATCTGGCGATACATCTTAACCAAGTTTGTAGCAGGCAGCAAATTCTGAAGGATGTTTGGAAACATGATTATATCGTTGATACGAACGTGGTAGACGTCTATATCAGACATTTGAGGGTTAAAGTAGATAAAGGGTATAAGTTTAAAATGATCCGTACGGAACGAGGTATTGGCTATTCACTCAGAACACCAACCGTATCAGAATAGCATAAGGCATATAAAAAAGCCGGAACTTTTCGTCCCGGCTCGCATATTTCAAAATGAGTTTCATACTACAGCACGCGGCGTGCTTTAATGTATGTTTTTTTCCAGTTGCTGGAGTTCAAATCGGAGATGGTCACGCCAGGTCCGCCGTAAGTGTGCAAAATTTTACCGCCGCCCATATAGACTGCTACGTGGGTAATGTTACGTCCTGTAGCACGACTACCGCTTGAAAAGAACACTAAGTCACCTTTTTTTAAATTGGACTTGGATACGGCATGTCCGACTTTGGACTGTTGAACAGAAGTACGCGGCAAATTCACTCCGTATTTCTTGAATATGTGCTTCATGAAAGAAGAACAGTCAAAATTACGTGTAGTGCTCGTGGAAGCTCCAAACTTATAAGGAGTTCCCATATATTTTTCACCGTAGTTAATTACTTTTTGGCCTACTGAAGTAGTAGTGGCAGCTTGTGCCGTATTTGTTCCCTCAATTGCAAAAGTACCAAAGCCGATAGTGGCTGCGACCCCTGCTATAATTACCTTTTTTATGATTTTCTGCATATTCATGTTGTAAGTACCTCCAGAAATTGATTTGTGCAATATTTTGCTGAGTTGCTAACTAACTGACAGCGTTGAGTATAACAGTTTTGAAGCCGCCTAATAGTTGGAAAAGAACTCTCAAATGCTTGAGGGACAAGACTTACACAGCGATTATTAAAAAACGATTAAAAATTACAATTTGTAAAAAATATATCGATTCATAGATCTCTATAAACGGAAAAACCCTTGTTAATCAAGGGTTTTGAGTGAAAAAACAATCTAAACAATGGTTACAACAATGTCATAATTAATCCTTGCTTTGAATAACGAGTAGTAGACCGCTTTTGATAGAAATCGTACCTTTTGAAGCCGTTAGCTTATTACTGACAGCACGCGATTGTCCCATTTTGAGGGTGGCATTATGCAGCGGATACATAAATCCTTCCAGTTGTATGCCTGTTACTTCGGCGGTCATAGGAAGCAGCGATGTATATGTATAGCCCATAGGCTGAATCTCAAGCGTTGATCCGGTGAGCTCAATATAATTATGTGCGTCCATAATAGCGCAGCTAATATGATGCTGCATTGCGCGTACCAAAATTTGAACATTAGCCAATGTGTGGTCCATCCGGGTGCCAGTCACACCAAGCATCAGTACATGATCTGCCTGTTCGTCCATAGCGATTTCCAAAGCAAGCTCAGTATCTGTTAAGTCTTTAAGTACTGGATCACATGCAATCATACGTTGGCTTGCTAATTCTACCTTTTCTTTTTCCTCTGGTGTGATCGAATCAAAATCTCCTACAGAGACATGTGGTGTAATACCGTGTTCGATCAGGAAAAGAGCACCTTTATCTGCACCTATAATAAAATCATCGGGTTGTATTTGATGTAAATCTTCTTCATTAAGACGACCGCCTGAAAATACAATCGCTCGTTTTTTTGTCATAATCAACATCCTTTCTTTCTGATACCATCCTATATATACCATCGTTTTTAAGTATACCGCGTTAAATATGGCTTGCACAATTTTGGAGGACACGGCTACAATGAAACAGAAAAAAGGAAGTGTAACGTGTAATAGGAAGGAGAACGAAATGATTAACGTTTTGTTTGTATGTTTGGGCAATATTTGCCGCTCTCCGATGGGGGAGGCGATACTGAGACATAAAGCGCAGGAACGGGGATTGGGTGCAGAAATCGGGGTAGACTCGGCCGGGACAGGCGACTGGCACATCGGAAATCCCCCGCATGAGGGAACACTAAAGCAACTTAAACTGCATGGAATCAGCGAACAAGGCATACAGGCGAGGCAAATAACGGGCCGCGATTTTGAGGCGTTTGATTATATTGTGTGTATGGATGACTCCAATGAACAAAACATGCGTAAGATTGCAGGTGGAGCGGAGGCTGATATTCTAAAATTCATGGATTTGCTCCCTCAAGAAAAATTAAGAGAAGTACCCGACCCATATTTTACAGGGAATTTTGAAGAGACCTATCGATTAATGGACGCAGGGTGCGATGCCTTGCTGGACAAGATCATAGAAGAAAAGCTATAATGTGAACGACAGATGACGGCAATAATTGCCGTTTTTCGTTATACACTTTTGAAAGCGTAACCAAATTATGAAAAAGAGGAAGGAGCTTTATGACCTATTAGGTCAATGCTCTCATTCCCCTTAGTTACCAGGAAGAATATTTACTCAGGCGCGATCCAAAAAATACATTAGCGCGTCAGGCAACTCGTTTTGCCAAAAGCCCCACAAATGTTTGCCATCCTTTTCACGATAAGAAACTTCAGCGTTCCGTTCGCGCAGCAAATCTGCACATTGACGGTTAAGCTCTACAAAGTTGTAAATGCCAGTATCACTCTCAAATGCATCTTCCTGAAGGCCAACCGTCATCCACACCCGCAAATGAGACAGATCTTTCTCGCGGGCGATGATTTCCTGAGAAGCTTCATAGTAAGCACCTGAGAGGCTGATAATGCGGTTGAACAGCTGAGGATACATCAAAGCCAAATGCAGAGACACACTGCCTCCCAGTGAATCCCCCGCCAAAATGCGGGACGCTGCATCTTTTCTTATAGGATACTTTTGCTCTACATAGGGAATAATCTCTTCTGCAAAACAGGCGGTATACGCCTCAAAACGATTGCCAAAGGGAGCATACTCCTGAGTTCTGATTTTGGTATTCACTTCCACTCCTACAATAATGAAGGGTTCGACGCCCTCATCTAAAATGAGGCGGTTGGCGTGAGTTGCAATGCGGCCAAAATTGAAAAATTCTTCTCCGTCCTGACAGTATACGACCGGGTAGCTCAATATTTCATTATAGCCGGGCGGCAAATAAATCCGGAGAGTCCTGGTCTCTCCAAGAAAGCGGCTGTCTACTTCGTCTTTAAGGATGGTTCGTTTTAAATACCGAGAATCCGTCATTTTTCGTCACCTTTCTTGGGTATTATTTTGCATTCGGGATCACAATAAGTTAAGATTACCCTGATTGCAATAGATGTTTAAAATTTCAATCATGTACTAAGCTGTTATAGTAAAAAACATACCCTGTTACACACACAAAAATGTGGCAAACTCAAAAAAAATAACTAAATCTTTGACGCGAGCGATATAACAGGTGTATAATAATCCTATAACAGCGGAACTTGATATTCAAATTTTTTTGTTGAGGTGAAGAAAATGAGCAAGGTTCCTTATGAAGTTTACACAGAGGAAGTTGAGGCGCTGTCCGTACTTTCTCCGGATGGTGAAATTATCAATAAAGATATGTTGCCTAAACTTACAGATGATCAATTGAAAGAAATTATGTATCGAATGGTATTTACACGTACTTGGGATGACCGTGCCGTTAACTTAGGCCGTCAAGGACGTCTCGGTTTCTACGCTCCGGTATCCGGACAAGAAGCAACCATGATTGGTAGCGAATATGCGCTCCAAAAAGAAGACTTTATTGCTCCAGGCTACCGCGATATTCCGCAAATCGTTTGGCATGGCCTGCCATTATACCAAGCTTTCTTGTATTCCCGTGGTCATCAACACGGCGGCCAAGTGCCGGACGGTGTTAATGTACTGATGCCGCAAATCATCATTGGCGCGCAAATTTTGCATGCTATGGGTATTGCTATGGGTTACAAACTGAAAAAGCAAAAACAAGTCGCCATTACATATACAGGTGACGGCGGTTCTTCCGAAGGTGATTTCTACGAAGGCCTGAACTATGCTGGTGTATACAAGTTGCCAGTTATTTTCTTTGTGCAAAACAATGGTTACGCGATCACGACTCCATTCTCAAAACAAACGGCTGCTCTTTCGATCGCTCATAAAGCAGTAGCTGCTGGTATTAAAGGCGTGAAAATTGACGGCATGGACGTGCTTGCAGTTATTAAAGCCGTTCAAGAAGCTGCAGAACGTGGACGTAATGGCGAAGGTGCTACTTTGATTGAAGCCGTAACGTACCGTTTCCGTCCGCATTCCCTTTCTGATGATGCAACAAAATATCGTTCTAAAGAAGAAGAAGGCGAATGGAATGCGAAAGATCCAATTGCCCGCTTTGCGAAATACCTTGAGAAAAAAGGCCTTTGGACTGAAGAAGATACAGCTCGCGTAAAAGAAGAAGCTAAGGCAAAAGTGAACGAAGAGATCAAAAAAGCCGAGAAAACAGAGAAAATGACAATTCCTGGCCTGATTGATAGCATGTTCGAAACAACGCCTAAGCACTTGGAAGAACAAAAAGCTGATTTTAAATAATTGAACTTAAAAGAGACCGGGCGGTAACCCGATCCGGTCTGCTTTTCGATTGACCTGAACTGAAATTGATCTGTCAATGTTTAAGGAGGAAATGAAGCAAATGGCACAAATGAACATGAAAGAAGCGATTCGTGACGCACTGCGCGTAGAGTTGAAACGCGACCCTAACGTCCTGCTTTTCGGTGAAGACGTAGGTCATGTAGGTGGCGTATTCCGCGCTACAGAAGGTCTGCAAAAAGAATTTGGCGAAGAACGTGTATTCGATACTCCGCTGGCGGAATCCGCAATCGGGGGTCTTGCTGTGGGTCTGGGTATTCAAGGCTTCCGCCCTGTAGCTGAAATCCAGTTCGTAGGCTTTATCTTTGAAGCACTCGATCAAATGGCAATTCAAGCATCCCGTATGCGTTACCGTTCCGGTGGATGTTACAATTCTCCAATCGTATTCCGTACACCTTTTGGTGGCGGTGTTAAGGCAGCCGAGCTGCATACAGATTCTTTGGAAGGTCTTCTGGCTCAAACACCTGGTATCAAGGTTGTTGTTCCTTCCAACCCTTACGATGCAAAAGGTCTTATGATCGCGTCTATTCGCGACAATGATCCAGTATTTTTCATGGAGCATTTGAACCTGTATCATGCATTCCGCGCTGAAGTTCCTGAGAATGATTACACAGTTGAACTGGGCAAAGCTAATGTAGTTCGTGAAGGTTCCGATGTGACGATCATTACTTACGGTATGATGGTACACACTTCGATTAAAGCTGCTGATGAGCTGGAAAAAACAAAAGGTATCAAAGTAGAAATCATTGATTTGCGTACCATTAGCCCGATTGACATTGATACCGTTGTTGCTTCTATTCAAAAAACCAATCGTGCCATCGTTGTTCAAGAAGCGCAAAAGAGCTCCGGTGTAGCTGCTGAAGTTATTGCACAAATTAACGAAAAAGCAATCCTGCATCTGGAAGCACCCGTTCTGCGTGTAGCAGGTCCGGATACCGTTTATCCTTTTGCTCAAATTGAAGATACTTGGTTGCCAACGCCAACACGTATCATTGATGCGGTTAATAAAGTATTGGAATTTTAATTAAAGCACACCGTAAATTTGGGAGGTTTTAAACGTGGCTAAATTTGAATATAAATTCCCGGAGCTAGGTGAAGGTCTTCACGAAGGCGAAATCATCAAGATTCACATCAAGCCCGGCGACAAAGTAACAGATGAAGATATCATCATGGAAGTACAAAATGATAAGGCAGTAGTTGAAGTTCCTTGTCCGGTTAATGGTACAGTACAAGAAGTATTTGCCAAAGACGGCGACATCTTTAACGTAGGTCAAGTCGTAGCTGTAATTGATGCAGAAGGTGAACTTCCTGAACAAGAAGATGCACCAGAAGCACCAGCTGCTAGCCCTGAACCAATTGCTGCTGCACAAGGTGGAGCTGCAGGTACAGCTAGATTTGAATATAAATTCCCAGAGCTGGGTGAAGGTCTTCACGAAGGCGAAATCATCAAGATTCACATCAAGCCCGGCGATAAAGTAACAGATGAAGATATCATCATGGAAGTACAGAACGATAAGGCAGTAGTTGAAGTTCCGTGTCCAGTCAATGGTACGGTTCAAGAAGTATTTGCCAAAGACGGCGACATCTTTAATGTAGGTCAAGTTGTGGCTGTAATCGCTGCAGAAGGTGAACTTCCTGAACAAGAAGAAGCACCAGCTGCTGTGAAACAAGAAGAGGATGCTGCAAAAGGCGGAGCTAACACAAAACCAGCTGCAACACCTGCTGCTTCTAACAAAGACGTACTGGCTACACCTAGCGTCCGCAAATTTGCTCGTGAGCAAGGTGTAAACATCGCTCAAGTGAGTGGCTCCGGCAAAAATGGTAAAATCACCAAAGAAGATGTAGAAGCTTTCAAAAATGGTGGAGGTCAAGCGGCTGCACCAGTAGCGAAAGAAGCTGCAAAAGCACAAGAGCCTGCTAAGAAAGAAGCGAAAGCTGCAACACCATCTGCACCAGCAGCAGATCCACGTGCTGAGGAAGAGCGCGTACCATTTAAAGGTATCCGCAAAGCTATTTCCAATGCTATGGTTAAATCGGCTTATACGGCTCCGCACGTTACGATTATGGATGAAGTAGATGTAACTGAATTGGTTGCTTTCCGTACTCGTATCAAACCAATTGCTGAGAAGAAAGGCACAAAAGTAACATACCTGCCATTCATCGTAAAAGCTTTGGTTGCTGCTTCCCGTCAATTCCCGGCTCTGAATGCCACAATCGACGAAGAAGCAAACGAAATTGTCTACAAAAAATACTACAACATCGGTATCGCTACAGATACAGACAACGGCTTGATCGTTCCTGTTATCAAAGATGCTGATCGTAAGAGTATCTGGATGATTGCTGATTCCATTCGTGATCTGGCTGTGCGCGGTCGTGATGGAAAATTGGCTGCGAATGAGATGAGAGGGAGCACAATCTCCATCACTAACATCGGTTCCGCAGGCGGTATGTTCTTTACTCCAATCATTAACTTCCCTGAAGTTGCGATTTTGGGTACTGGCCGCATCAGTGAAAAAGCAGTCGTGAAAAACGGTGAAATTGTAGCTGCTCCAGTAATGGCTCTTTCCTTGAGCTTTGACCACCGTATTATTGACGGTGCAACTGCTCAAAACTTCATGAACTATATCAAACAGCTGCTCGCTAACCCTGAGTTGCTTGTTATGGAGGTGTAATCAATGGTAGTAGGAGACGCTTCTCTGGATATTGACACATTGGTTATCGGTGCGGGTCCTGGCGGCTATGTAGCTGCCATCCGTGCCGCACAATTGGGACAAAGCGTATTGATCGTTGACAAATCTGAGCTGGGCGGTGTCTGTTTGAACCGTGGATGTATTCCATCCAAAGCTTTGATCTCAGCAGCTCATCAATACGAAGCAGCTAAACATGGCGAGTCTTTCGGTATTACGGCTGAGAACGTAAAAGTAGACTTTGCTAAAACACAAGAATTTAAAAACGGTGTTGTTAAGAAAATGACAGGCGGCGTAAGTGGCTTGCTCAAAGGCAACAAAGTTGAAGTTTTTAATGGTGAGTGCATGTTCATCAACGAAAACGAAGCGCGTGTATTCAACGAACATGAATCACCACGTTACCGTTTTAAAAATGCAATTATCGCAACAGGTTCCCGTCCAATCGAACTGAAACCATTCCCATTTGGCGGACGCATTCTGTCTTCTACAGAAGCATTGAACCTGCCTGAAATTCCGAAAAGCCTGATCGTAATCGGTGGTGGATACATTGGTGCAGAGCTTGGACAAATGTACTCCAAATTCGGTTCCAAAGTAACGATTATTGAAGGTATGGATACAGTACTTCCTGGTTTCGACAAAGATATGACTTCAATCGTTGCGAAAAGCATGAAGAAAACTGGCATCGAAATCTTCACTGGCGCTAAAGCGGAAAGTGCAGAGCAAACAGATAAAGACGTAACAGTGAAATTCTCCGTTAACGGCGAAAGCAAAGAAGTAACTGCTGATTATCTGCTTGTAACTGTTGGACGTCGTCCAAACACTGACGGTGAACTGGGTCTGGATCTGATCGGCCTAGAACTGGATGAGCGCGGAATGGTGAAAGTTGACCACCAAGGACGTACTAGCATTCCTCACATCTTTGCAATCGGCGATATCGTAGCTGGTCTTGCTCTGGCGCACAAAGCTTCTTACGAAGGTAAAGTAGCTGCTGAAGCAATCGCAGGCGAGCCGTCTGTAGTTGATTACAAGTGTATGCCGGCTGTCGTTTTCACAGATCCAGAATGCTCCAGTGTAGGCTACACAGAGACACAAGCCAAAGAAAAAGGCTACAATGTTAAAGTTGGCAAGTTCTCTTATGGAGCAAACGGTCGTGCGGTTTCCCTGAATGCTGCTGAAGGTTTTGTGAAAATCGTAGCTGACGCTGACACAGGTCTGGTACTGGGTACGCAAATCGTAGGTCTGGAAGCTTCCAACCTTATTGCTGAGCTGGGTCTGGCGATTGAAATGGGTGCTACACTCGAAGATATCTCCTTGACTATTCATGCTCACCCTACATTGGGCGAAATCGTTATGGAAGCAGCGGAAGTCGTGCTGGGTCATCCGATCCACGCATTGGCACCACGTCGCTAATACCATTTTTCATCATCTCGTTTTTGGTTTTCATACATGACAAAGAGAGGCAAGGAGCGCTATATCTGCGCTCTTTGTCTCTTTTTTTTCAAACTTTAGGATTTTCAGGACTACCATGAAAATTCACACAGTACATGGTCAACGAAGCGCCGTACATGATAAACTAAATATAGATATTGGTGCAGAAAAAGAATTTTAAAGATTAGAATCTGGCGATGCCAGGTTTTTATTCATGCTCAAAGGAGAGGAATAACGTGCGTAACTATTTGGAACTGCTGGAGGATATTTTAGAGAATGGAGTAAAAAAAGAGGATCGTACAGGAACGGGTACACTATCTGTTTTCGGAAGACAACTCCGTTTTGATCTGGCCAAGGGCTTCCCCTTGGTGACCACCAAAAGAGTACATTTGAAATCCGTTATTCATGAGCTGTTATGGTTTTTGCGGGGAGATACCAACATTTCTTATCTCAAGGAGAACGGAGTTACCATTTGGGATGAATGGGCGGATGAGCAGGGCAATCTGGGGCCTGTATATGGATCACAATGGCGCTCGTGGGAAACAACAGATGGACAACATATTGACCAAATTGCGAATGTCATTGAGGCTATTAAAAATAATCCGGATTCACGTCGACACATTGTCAGTGCTTGGAATGTTGCTGAAATCGAATCGATGAAGTTGCCGCCATGTCATTTTGTATTTCAGTTCTATGTAGCTGGAGGGAAGCTTTCCTGTATGCTAACGATGCGTTCTGTGGATACCTTTTTAGGGTTGCCGTTCAATATCGCAAGTTATGCATTGCTAACGCATATGGTTGCACAGCAGTGCGGTTTGGAGCCCGGCGAATTTATTTGGTCAGGCGGCGATGTGCATATTTATTCAAATCATATGCAACAAGTGCATACGCAGTTGGAACGTGATCCTTATCCGTTGCCTCAGCTGAAAATTCTGCGCAAGCCGGATTCGATTTTTGATTATACCTACGACGATTTTGCTTTTGAAAATTACGAGTATCATCCAGGGATTAAGGCGCCTGTCGCCATCTGATTAGAGGAGGTGGAAAAATGGGCATTTCAATGATATGGGCTATGGCACAAAATGGTGTGATTGGCCGGGATAATAAACTTCCCTGGCGCCTCCCTAGAGACATGGTCTTTTTCAAAGAGCAGACGATTAATAAAACGGTACTCATGGGACGCAAGACGTGGGAATCCTTTGGAGGAAAAAGCCTGCCAAACCGACGTAACGTCGTCTTGACTCGAGATCAGCGCTATCAGGCAGAAGGTGCGGAAGTAATTCATTCACTGGAAGAAGGGCTCCAATTAGCAAAGCAGGAGGAGTTAATGGTCATTGGAGGAGCAGAGATTTATTCACTGTTTTGGCCACATGCTGATCGGCTGATTGTGACTCGGATTGAGGAGACTTTTGAAGGCGATACAACCTTCCCTGAGCTGGGTTGGAACGGCTGGAATATAGTCAGTGAGAACCCGGGTATCAAGGATGACAAAAATCCCTATGAGTATCGTTTTGTTGTTTACGAGAGAACAGAATAAGAATAGACTGTATCCGACCCCACTCATTTGAAAAATTAATAAACCATATAAAAAATCCTTTTGGCTGTTGATGCAGAAAGTTGCATAAGTTTTCATCACTTTTACGCTGTATTGTGATACAATAAATCAAATTCAACGAGAACAGACCCTTTCATAATACAAACAGACAAATTCGAATTTGACTTAAATTCTGAATGGATGATCGGGGTTCATAAGCGAAGAGATGGGGGAACGTAACATGTCTACACCAACTGGATTTATGGAATACACACGACAGCTTCCTACAGACCGGGACCCGGCAGAGCGTATAAAGGATTGGGAAGAATTCCATAAGCATATGTCTGAAGAAGAGCTGCGTACCCAAGGGGCGCGTTGTATGGACTGCGGAACTCCTTATTGTCATACGGGGATGGATATCATGGGAGCAACTTTAGGCTGCCCGGTTCATAATCTCATTCCGGAATGGAACAATCTCGTATATCGTGGTTTGTGGAAGGAAGCGCTAGAGCGGCTGCACAAAACGAATAACTTCCCGGAATTCACAGGCCGTGTCTGTCCTGCGCCATGTGAAGGTTCGTGTACAGTCGGCCTGATCGGACAGTCGGTTACAATTAAAACCATTGAGGAAGCTATTATCGAAAAAGGCTTTGAGGAAGGTTGGGTCGTTCCTAATCCGCCAGAAAAGCGTACAGGCAAACGTGTGGCTGTTGTTGGTTCGGGTCCAGCAGGTTTGGCTGCAGCTGCTCAGCTTAACAAAGCAGGGCACAACGTGACTGTGTATGAGCGTGCTGATCGTGTGGGTGGATTATTGATGTATGGAATACCGTCTATGAAATTAGATAAGAAGGTTGTTCAGCGGCGTGTGGATTTGCTGGAGGCTGAAGGTATCCAATTCATCACAAATACGGAGATCGGCAAAGATATCCCTACCGATCAGTTGATTGCTGAATATGATGCGGTTGTACTATGTGGTGGTTCTACGAAGCCAAGAGAATTCAACATTGAAGGTAGCGATTTGAAGGGTGTTCATTATGCGATGGACTATCTGAATGGTACCATCAAAAGTTACTTGGATTCCAACCTGGAAGATGGCAACTATTTGTCCTCCCAAGGTAAGGACGTTATTGTAATCGGTGGTGGTGATACGGGTTCGGACTGTGTAGCTACTTCTTTGCGTCATGGTTGTCGGAGTGTCACTCAATTTGGCACTCACACCAAAGCGCCTATGGAGCGTGACCCGATTGCCAATCCTTGGCCACAATTTCCAAACGTGTATTCTCTCGATTATGCACAGGAAGAAGCGAAGGCGCTGTTCGGAGAAGATCCACGTGAGTTCTCCATCATGACGACCAAATTTGTAGGTGATGAGAACGGTAATTTGAAAGAGCTACACACCATTCAAATTCAACGGATTGTTGATGAAACGGGCCGCAAAATCTATCAACCGATTCCAGGTACGGAGCGCGTATTCCCTGCACAAATTGCTCTTATTGCCATTGGATTTGATGGTCCTGAGCAAACGATTGTAGAACAAATTGGTTTGGAGACGGATCGTCGCTCCAACGTTAAAGCACGTTATGGAAAATATGTTACCAATGTGGATAAGGTTTTTGCAGCAGGCGATATGCGTCGCGGACAAAGTCTTGTCGTGTGGGCTATTAATGAAGGTCGCGAAGCTGCACGAGAGGTTGATAAATACCTCATGGGCGCTACCGTTTTGGTATAATTAAAAATTTTATGTAACGGCTCAGTCAAAGCTCCATCTTCGGATGGGGCTTTATTGTATTTCAAGCTGAGTCTGTCAGAAGCGAAAAATGAATAAATGATTATTAAGCTGTGAAACATTGTGAAATTTATGTTAGATAATATAACTTAAATTTAATTATCTCACCATATATTTCTTATATATATTGATCATAACATAAAAAAGGGTGTTTAGTGTAGCTTTTTTATAGAAAAAAGAATTAATTCACAAGAAAATTAGTTAAAATCCGATGCTTATGTAATATAAATTAACATATACATAACTTTAGTTGACTGTTTAAAATCATGACCTGAGAGAAGCGTGGTATCTATGGTATAATACACGTATATTGTTGAAGCGTTTGACTAAATGAATTTACAAAGGAGCTTTCGTCGGGAGAAGGCTCCTTTTGCATGAGGCCGGGATACCTGTGTTTTCATTAACATTCCATGTATATGTATGATTCATGGAGGAGAAACAGAAGGCCGTCAGGAAGGAATGGAGTATGAATGAAGACGTTGATTATTGCTGAGAAACCAGATATGGGACGGACGATTGCTGCTGTTATGGAGCCGCGGGCTAAAAATAACCGTACCTATTTGGAAGGTGAAAAATACATTGTAACCTGGGCGATCGGACATTTGTTGGGTTTGGCTGAGCCGGATGCATACGATGCTAAGTACAAACGATGGAACATTAAGGATCTTCCCATTATCCCTGATCAGTTCAAAATTGTACCGAATCCGAAAACAAAAGATCAGCTGAAAATGATTGGTGAACTGGCTAAACGCTGCAATGCCATCGTAAATGCTTGTGATGCTGGACGGGAAGGGCAATATATTTTCGCGTTGATTCAACAGCAATTGAAGTTGCATCAGCCAGTTAAACGACTGTGGATTTCAGATTTGACAGCGGAAAGTATTGCGACAGGCTTTGAACGATTGCGAGATGCTTCGGAGTTTGAATTTCTCACTCAAGCTGCGAGGGCACGAAGTGAAGCGGACTGGCTGATCGGAATGAATGCTTCCAGAGCGTTCACAACACGACATAACACACTGCTGTCGGTAGGAAGGGTGCAGACTCCCGTTCTGGCACTGATTCATGACCGAGAAAAGGAAATTGAGGCATTTCAGTCTCAGACCTTTTATGATGTGTGGGCTGAATTTAAGCAAGATCAGATCAAGTACAAAGGTGCGTGGCAGGGGGATCGGTTGACGAAGCCAGAGGAAGCTGAGGCGATCGCTGCGGCCGTTCGCGGAAAAACAGGTAAAATCACCAAATATGATACCAAGCAGACAAAAGAGTATCCTTTTAAATTGTACGATTTAACGCTGCTTCAACGCGAGGCGAATGCCAAGTATGGTTATTCGGCCAAAAAAACACTGGATGTGGCACAAGCGCTTTATGAGCGTCACAAGGTCATTTCCTATCCGCGTACCAATTCTAACTATGTGACAGAGCAAAATATAGACGGCATGCACAAGGCGCTACTGATGCTGGGGACAGGTCCTTATGCTGATCTGGTCCAACAAGCCAACCCGAATTTGGTCCATAAACAGAATAAATCGGTTTGCAATCCATCTCGTGTTGAGGATCACCATGCTATTCTGCCGACGTTAAAAAGGCCGGGAACGCTAAGCAAGGAGGAGCAAAATGTATATGACCTGGTTATTCGCAGGTTTTTGTCACATTTTTTTCCGCCTGCTGAATACAAAATGCATACCGTAATGACACAGGTGGACAAGCATCTGTTTAAAACAAATATCAAAGAGCTTCTTTCCTTGGGATGGAAAGTGGTTTTGAGTAAGGCTGATCAGGATAAAGGTAAAAAGAGCAAATCACCGAAAAAAGAGGATGAAGAGGAAACGGACGAGTGGACGGATAAGAAGTTTGAGATTGATGCGGTTCGTCCCGTTGATTGTGTTCGCGCTGAGATGAAAGAAAAGGCGACTCAGCCCCCTAAAAGCTACACAGAGGGTACATTGCTTAAGGCGATGGAAAGCGCGGGCAAACAGATGGAGAATGAGGAATTGCGTGAGGTCATGAAGGACGCCGGTTTAGGCACACCTGCGACGCGGGCCGCCACAATTGAACGATTGAAAAAGGTTGGCTATATTGAAATGAAGGGCAAAAAGATTCTTATTACGGAAAAGGGAAAGATGGCTATTGACCTGATCCGTCATGCTGGGGTTGATCTATTAGCCTCGCCAGAGATGACTGGTCAATGGGAACGTCGTCTACACCAAATTTCCAAGGGAGAGGCGGCTCAAGAGAAGTTTATGGATAACGTTAAAAGATTTACGTTGTCCATCATTGACAAGGTGAGGCAGCAGCCACCGGCTCCGGCAAATGCCTTTGGCGAGGAAGCAAAGGGGAAACGTGCAGCTGGAAAAGAAGGCGCACGTAATGTACGCGCGAGTGGAGGCACCGCCGCCAAAGGGGGAGGGCCTGCTACATCAGGACGCGGTGGCAGCGCTGGAAGCGCAACGCTGGAGCAGGCAGCAGCACCAGCAAGTCGTGCTGTGGGAACAGCAGGTTCCGCTGCACGCAGCTCTTCCGATGGAGCCTCAGGCATTTCAGTGAGCCAAAGGCAAGCTTTGGGTAGCTGCCCACGCTCTAATTGCAGCGGAAGCATTATAGAAGGCCGCAAAGGGTATGGGTGCAGCCACTACAAGCAGGGCTGTGGCTTTGTCGTCTGGAAGGAATATGCTGGAAAGCAGATTACCGAAACGATGCTCAAATCTCTGTTGACGAAAGGACAGACGCAATTGTTGTCTTTTAAGCGTAAAGATGGATCGACCGTCAAAGCGCGAATTGTTCTGAATGAACCAGGTACAGGACAACTTAGCGTTCGAGAGGAATCCTGAGACAGGATTTAGACACTATTTTGGCTGAATCAAAGGTTGAATAACATTTTAAAAACAAAAAAGGGACCCTATCCGAGGGTCCTTTTTTGTTGATGCAATTGTATGCTTTCGTGGATAACCCGTGGTACTTCCGTTAGCTTCTGTATCGTATACATCACGGAGTTCACGTTTTTTTGCAATTCAACCATATTGTAAATCCATTCCTTAGGCTGCTTGAGATATACAGCATGAATACCTGCGGCAAGGGCTGGAGATACATCAGTGCGCAGAGAATTCCCGATCATCCAGGTGATGCTTCGGTCCAAGCGATTCTTCTGGATGATTTCTTCTAGTGCTTCGACATTTTTATGCTGGCGAATGTAGATGCGGTCATCAAAGTAGGTAGCCAGTTTCATTTGTTCAATCTTTCTTTCTTGAATGATCTGCTCACCGCCAGTATAAAGATGAAGGGAATGCCCTGCTTTTTGGAGGGAGTTCAACGTTTCAACCATGCCTGGATACGGTTCGATTTCCTGTTCGTACACACTTCGGCCAAGAGAGCGAAGCTCCTGCTCTTCCCGAAAATCGAGACGGCGTCCGAATTGTTCCGAGAAAAATTGGTACGTATCTATCAGAGATTGTGGAAAATGCTCGCTGGCAAAGCCCACTTGATGAACTCCAGCCACATCAATTTCGATTTGTTTTTCACGAATCGTATTTTTCGTTAGATTATGAGTTACAAACCATTCCTGAAGCAAATCGAAAAAGTGGTTGAGGATAAGATCAAAATACTTGTTGCAGTGGACTAAGGTGTCATCAAGATCAAATAAAATGTGCTGCTTCGGATACGACATGATGCATACTCCTTCCCAGCCAAAGCTTTAACGCTGCTTTGGTTATAACTAAAAGTACAATTCAAATTACAATCCAATATAGGATTCCAAAAATACCTGTAAATCAGCCGCGCCATCGGGACGGATGCTGAATTTTTCCTTATGATAACGTCCGATGTGAATACGGAGCAGACCAGCCACTCGTAAAATCATCATATCAGACATGAGTGTATCTTCCAAACGGCTCAAATCATGGCGCATATCTTCGAGAGACTTAGGACCTTGAGCTACATAACGCAGAATTCGCAGCCGCTGCGGATCATTGACCGCACGAGTGAGCCGTAGCAGAAGCGTAGGCGGTTCTTCCTCGCTCTCCTCGGGGATATCAACCGGATACTGGATCAGCAATGTGCGGGTATAAAAACAGTATGAATTAATCGGGCGATTATGGACAACCGGAAATAGGACTACTGTATCCAGGTCTTCCATGTGTGGCACGACTAGTCCAGCTGTCGCATACTCAACCAGTGCTTCCGGCTCCATTTTACTCAGTAGCATGCGCTTTTCCGCAGCGTCTTCTTCTGCCAACACACGTAGTTCGCCTTCCAAGGCCCGAAAATAATCACGATCCCACAATTTGAGGAGTGGTGCGTATACCTTACGAATGCGTAAAGATTCTTCAAAGGTTAAAAAAGGGATATGCGGAACGAGCAGCTCAAACATATCTTTATCCGGACCGTGATCCAAAAAAGAGATATAATCAGATATTTCATCCGATTCCGGTCGAAGTAACGCCCAGGCATAGAGTGCGTCATAATCGCTAAAAGGGCAATCCTGAGCTGTAGCAAGCTCAGTACGAACTTCAAGTTGTAGTCGTGCATCCACCTTGTCGATCCATTCATGGCCCAAGTCCATATCTTGGACCCACTTTTTAGTCACATAGGCCATGAAGCTGCCGAGCAATTCATAAATTGGAGAAGTGTCTATTTTAATTTGATAACTCATGGAACCCAATGCCTCCTATTCTGTCTTCTAGCCCAGAGCGGTGAACGTAATTAAGCCCGTCCATAAGCAAAACATGAGCATTTTAATAATTGCTCACTTATTTATTATGGCTTGTTCTGCCAGGGATTGTCCACTATAATATGAAATAGTGCGTTGTGACGTGAATGGGTTCGGATTGAACATACGAGGCTCCTTAACCGAAGGAGTCGGATACATACCAGACAAGCTCTTTCCGTAAAATCGTCATCTCAGATGGCAATTTTTTTCTTCTATTCTTTAATACACTAATTACGCCTGAATTTGTATGTGATTTGCCGGTTTTGCAGGACGGCATGGAATACATAGTGATAAGAATTATTATTGATTATGGAATCAAATGCAAATCATTTCGTAACATTGATTTTAATTATTTTATTTGTTCGATCAGGAGGAGCTAGGATGTCGTCGTCGTTACGGGTTCACTATTTTATTTTAATTGCTGTTATTATTGTTGCCGGATTATGCCAAGGTTTATTATTACCTATTCTGTCTATCTCGTTGGAACAAATGGGAGTTTCATCTTCACTAAACGGAATGAATGCGGCTGCCCTGTATATTGGTTCATTCGCAATGACGTTGGTGGCAGAACGGACATTGGGCTGGTTGGGGTTCAAAAAGCTGATGGCCGGAGGGCTTGTGCTAGTGCTCATTACGCTGCTGCTGTTCCCGCTAATCCCTGATATTCGGGTATGGTTCGTACTGCGTCTGCTAGTAGGTATTGGTGACAGTGCACTGCACTACTCTGCGCAGCTATGGATATTGCTGGTGACTCCAGCAGAGAAGCGAGGCCGCAACATTTCCTTTTATGGTATGTCATACGGTCTGGGGTTTGCTTTAGGACCATTGGGATTATGGCTACTCGATTATGGAATGCTGGTTCCATTCGCTGCGTTGGCCTTATTGTGCTTGCTTGTTTTGCTGTTGGTGTTAATTAAGCTGCCGGACTCCAGACCGGAGAAGCTGGAGTCCGAGGCACGTCCCACTCAAAGATTTCGTCGCAGTTACAGCTGGGCATGGTACGCTCTTTTGCCTGCATTTTTATACGGCTATATGGAAGCGAGCCTGAATAGTAACTTTCCAGTCTATGGCCTACGTATTGGCTTTCATACCGATGAAATCGCCGCCTTGCTGCCGTTCGTCAGTTTGGGAGGGTTAGTGCTGCAGCTGCCGCTAGGGATATTGAGTGACCGTTGGGGACGTAAAAAGGTGCTAATGAGCGTAGGTATAGCAGGGGGAATGACCTTTATGTTTCTACCATGGAGCGGTAATCATTTTATGTTCACTTTGATAATGCTGACTCTAGCAGGTGGTTTAGTAGGCTCCTTTTTCTCCCTCGGTTTGGCCTATGCTGCTGATCTGCTGCCCAAATCATTTTTAGCAGCCGCGAATGTACTGGCATCCTTTCATTTTAATCTGGGAAGTGTGATCGGACCTAATATTAGCGGAGGATTGCTGGACTTTGGAACTCAAGGCAGCATGTTTCTTGTCCTTGGAGGTAGTTACGTTGTTTTCGGATTGTTAGGTCTGTTTTCCAGAAAAAGAGTACCGGCGGTTTAAAACTGCGGTTTGCATGGTATTTGTTTCACATTTACTATAAAATATAAACAGTATTGATGGCACGCAAAGGGGAATCACTTAGATGATTAAAATTCGGAAGCTGACCAAGCAAGTGGGGCCTGAACGGACCCAGCTACTTCGAGGAATTGATGCTGAAATTCATCAGGGCGAATTCATTGCCATAGTAGGGCCGAGTGGAAGCGGCAAAACGACGCTGCTTCGCTGTCTTGCTTTACTTGAGCCATGGGATGAAGGCAGTTTAATTGTAGGTGGCAATGATGTGCTGAAATCCGGGTGGACGGGCAAGATGAAAATAAAGCGGGAATGGGCATACCTGGAGCAAAACCCGCATCTAAATATGAATCGGACCGCTCTTAAAAATGTGCTCATTGGCAGATCTGGCCAAACTCCAATGTGGAGAATGGTGACCGGTATGGTGCGTTCCGACGATTACATGGGAGCGATGGACGTACTGGAGGATCTGGGTTTGCTGGACAAGGCGCATGATAAATGCGACAAGCTCAGCGGTGGCGAGCGGCAGCGGGTAGCGACTGCGCGTGCTCTCGTGCACGGAGCTAAAGTTATTTTAGCTGATGAGCCTGTAAATGGACTTGATCCAGCTTCGGCAGCGCATGTATTGGAGACCTTTCGCAAGCTGTGTTCTGACGAGCGGGTGACGATCATTACTGTATTGCCACTGGAAATGGCTGAACGCTTTGCTTCCCGTATATGGGGGTTGAATGATGGTGAATTGGTGTTTGATATTCAGGGAAGACGATTGACACAAGCAGAAAAGAACAAATTGTGAAGGGGACGGCAAGAGAAGTGAAAATAATGCTGTTGAGAATGGTCACTGGCTGCTGTTCCTTGCTGCTCCTTGCTGGATTTTTAAGCGGCTGTAATGTTATTAGCGATCCCATTTCGCTGATGGAGACACCGACGATGTCTGACGAGAAACAGCAGTTGAACGGTGCAGTGAATACGCAACTAGGGGCGGTACAGCCTTTAAGGCCGAATGACCCAGATGACCCGACGCCAATTCGGACGGGTGATCTGAACAATGATGGCACAGACGAAGCAGTGCTCTTTTATGAAACGCCAGATGAGAGCGTAAAAATACATGGTGCTTTGTTTGAAGATCAGGGCGGAACGTGGGTAAAGAAGCTGACGTTTGATGGGGAAGGCACTGTGCTGGAGTCATTTAAGCTCGTGGATTTAACGAATGATGGAACACTCGATATTGTAGCGGGTTTTTCCAGCGGAGATAGTGGCGATGGCGGAGATCAGAAGGGACTCATCGTGTATTCCTATACCGGAGGAACTCTGGAGAAAATATATGCTACAGGTTATACGGATTTCGTCGTAGATGATTTTAACCATAACAAGATGGACTTGAACGGGGATAATTTGAATGATTTGACGATAATCACGCTGCGACGTAATGAATTCTTTACAGTTAAAACGTTTCAATTCAGTGGGGGAACCTTTAAGGAAATCGGATCGTTGGATTTGGACAGTCAGGTCTTAGGTGTCTATAATGTCGTTGCTGGCAAGGTAGCCGAGGGTAGGCAGGGGATTGTTATAGACACCAAAATTGCCCAGACCACTACCGTTTCCAATGTCATTGTGATGGATCACGGCAAGCTCAGGAAGCTTAATCTTATGGATGTCACCTTCAAGGATGCGACCATCGCCAGTGGTGATGTGGATGGTGACGGTATTCTGGAATTTGGTAATTTGGAGAAGCCAAAAGGTTGGAGTAACAAGCCGCTGGATGAAGTTCCATATTTTGTGTCGTTCTATCAGTGGGACGGGGCGAAAGGGACGATTTTTAAACAGCAGCAGTATCGTGATTCTAATGAACAGGTCTACTTCAGATTACCGAAAGAGCTGCATGGCAAGGTGACGATTGATCCGAAAGTTTCGAAGAAGGACAGCTATTTGCGCTTCATTTTGGATGATACAGACAAAACGATAGCGGAAATTAAATTTTTCTCGTTGTCACAATGGGAGCGAAACAACGAAGGGTATAGCCAACTGTGGCGAACGAATGCGCAGGTCATTGGCATTAAGCGATCCAGTGAGCTGGAACCGCGTAAAACCATAAAAAACAAGATGGGGGAAAGGCAGGTAGAGTAGAGTGAGTAAAGTTTTAATCATGGAAGACGAGGAATCCATTCGCAGTTTTATTGTCATTAACTTGAAACGTAACGGTTTTGAGGTGCTGGAGGCGTCGGAAGGGCATGAGGCTCTAAATATTTTGAACACGGTGCGGGATATTGATATTGCACTGCTTGACGTAATGGTACCCGGTATGGATGGTTTTGAAGTCTGTCGAAGAATCCGGGAAACGAATGAGCGCATCGGTATTATTTTTCTCACAGCGAAGGTACAGGAGCAGGATAAAGTGTATGCCTTGTCTGTAGGGGCCGATGATCATGTGAGCAAGCCTTTTAGCCCGACGGAGCTGATTGCACGTATTCAATCGTTATTGCGTCGGGTGAATGTACATCGTGAAACAGCAGCCAAAGTGTCCTTCCAGTCTGGACCGTTCACGTTAGATTTGATTGCTAAGCAATTTAAGAAGAACGGGCAGCTGATCGAGCTGACACCGACTGAGTTTTCTCTGATTCAATTTTTTCTGGAAAAAGAAAACACGCCGCTCAGCCGAGATGTTCTACTTGATCACGTATGGGGCAAGGAATATATGGGCGATCCGAAAATTGTAGATGTGAATATCCGCCGTCTGCGGCAGAAAATTGAAAACAATCCTTCCGAGCCTGCTTTTTTACAAACAGTGTGGGGACATGGATATAAATGGAAAGGTCAGTCTCAATGATCAAAAAGGGGATTCGCCGACAGATTGTGCTTCACTATTTTTTCGTAGTGTTCTTGGCGCTTCTGTTAGTAGAAGTCATTTTTATGTTTGCACTCCGGTCGTACTATTACGATTCCATTTACAAACATATCGAAAGCCGTATCGAATCGGTAAGTGAATTTGCACCCAAATTCAAAGAGCCGGAACAGTCTTTGCAATCGTATTTGTTAAATACATTTTCTCTGCCCTTCACTGAACTGCAGTTGCTTGATGAACAGGGAAATGTAATTGATAACTCGACGAATTTTGCAGCAGATCTAAGTGTGCAAACAAGTGATGTGACACAAGCATTAGCTGGAGATACGGGCAAATGGATCGGAAAGCAACCGAGTACGGGGCAGCAGGTGATGGCGGTATCTCAAAAACTGGACAATATCGTCGGAGACCAGGTGTATGTTATTCGGTATACGACTTCGCTGGAATTGGTAAATGATAAGCTGTTTACGATTACGCTGTTTTCTCTTGGCATCATGGCAGCTGTACTGGTTATTGTATTTGTGGTCAGTACAGGGCTCGCGAATTCCATTGTTAGACCAATTAATAATATTCGCGATGTATCTGCTCAGATGGCTCAGGGGAGGTTTGATGCACGCATTGAAGGCGATTATCGCTATGAGTTGGGTGAACTGGCTTCGACTCTGAACTATATGGCACAGGAAATTGTCAGAACAAATCAAATCAAGGATGATTTTATATCATCCATATCTCATGAATTGCGTACTCCGCTTACATCTATTAAGGGTTGGAGTGAAACGTTAAATTCTGGCGGTTATGACCCGGAAGAGACGAAAATCGGGATGAAGATTATTTCTAAAGAGACGGATCGACTGATTGGCTTGGTGGAGGAAATCCTCGATTTTTCCAAGCTGGAGCAAAATGCCATGAAGCTTGTGATGGGAACGGTGGATCTACGGGAGCTTTTGCAGGAAATTATGCTGAACGTATGGGCCAAAGCAGAAATGAAGCAGATAAAGCTTCAACTGGATTCGGAGGAAACGGCATATCTCGTCCATGGAGACGGTAACCGTCTGAAACAGGTGTTTTTGAACATTGTGGACAATGCTATCAAGTTTTCGCATGAAAGCTCGATTATTTTCCTGTCTCTACAACGGATTGATGGCAATATCGAGATATCCGTACAGGATACAGGGATTGGAATTAGTGCTGAAAATCTTGCCAGAGTTAGAGATCGCTTTTTCCAGGTAGACCACCAAAACGGTGGTACTGGACTGGGATTGGCAATCTCGCAACAGTTTATCGAGCGCCATCATGGTCAGATGCTCATCAGAAGTGAACTGGGAGCTGGAACTACCATTACGGTTTCATTACCTGCTCTGCAAGCAGAGCAGTCCGTGGAACCATCACAACTTACTGAAGGGCTGATTTAAAAGGCCCATTGTATAGATTTAACTAGAAAAACAGCCAGTCCTCTCAAATCGGAGGGCTGGCTGTTTTTAATTTGGGGGTAACGTTATGAAGTAAAACCTTCGGCACGCAAGCGTGTATTGCGCTCGTAAGCTTCTTTCAGCATACGCGTAGTTTGCGGTCGTACTGCCATTTTACCAAATACCACTTCATTGGGTCCGATAACCATAATTTCGCCCGGATTACCTTTAATGACAGCACCATCACGAATCACAGCACCTTCACCGATAATCGCATGTTCAATATGGACGTTACGTCCAATGCGTGTGTCAGGCATAACGATACTTTCTTTGATGGCTGATCCTTTACCTACCTCGACACCACTAAATACAACGGAGCGTTCTATTCGGCCCTCTACTTGGCAGGAATCATGCAGCAAGCTGCCCAAAGGTTGTGTTTGACGGTTAGGCACCTTTTGTGCGCTCAACCTTGTGCGGCGTTCACGTGTATACATCGGCCAGTCCTTGCGTTGAAGGTCGATAGCACAATCATCCTGTAACAAATCCATGTGTGAATCCCATAGGCTTTTAACGGTGCCTACGTCCTTCCAATAGCCCTGGAATTCATAAACGTACAAGGATTCTTGGTCCGCTAACATTTTAGGGATGATATCTTTACCAAAATCATGACTGGATTGAGCATCCTGTGCGTCTTCTAACAAGTAATTTCTTAAGTAATCCCATTTGAAAAGGTAAATCCCCATAGAGGCCAAATTACTTTCCGGTTTCTCCGGTTTCTCTGCAAATTCTGTGACACGCAGATCTTCATCGGCACTCATAACACCAAAACGGTGTGCTTCATCCCAAGGTACCTCCATGACAGAAATGGTAGCCGCAGCTCCTTTTTCCTTATGGTGGTTCAGCATTTCACGATAATTCATATAGTAAATATGATCACCGGATAATATAAGCACATGCTCCGGATTTTGGCTGTCAATATATTCGATATTCTTATGAATAGCATCTGCCGTTCCTAAGTATTCAGCGTTACCTGTGTTATAAGATGGAAGCAGAGTAATCCCTTTGTCATCTGTTTTTGTAAGACCCCATGGTGTTCCATCCCCGATATGTTCGTGCAAGGATTCTGCCTCATATTGCGTCAGTACACCTACAGTATCAATGTCTGAATTTACGCAGTTACTGAGAGGAAAATCGATGATCCGGTAATGACCGCCAAAAGGTACGGCGGGTTTTGCAATCGTTGAAGTAAGGGGAGCAAGACGGCGTCCCTCTCCGCCTGCCAGCAGCATGGCAATGCATTCTTTATTAAACATTTCGTTTCCCTCCCGGTTTAGTTGTCAGTGTAGTACATACATAAACGGTATGGGGTACTCTTGAAACCATAAGGTATATAAGATTCCCCCAAAACTAAGGTTTATTTTTTTCCTAGTCATTTTTCTGTTCATTGTGGCTAGAATGGGGTAATAACTCAGGTCAGCTTTGACCCAAAAGCAAATACATTACCGATTCATACATTTTTACTTACAAAACATATAAGGGTGGTGACGTGATGACAGACCAAACTCTTCCGCAACAGGCTATTTCATCGGAAGATATTTATTTGTTTCATGAAGGAACGCTTTATCACAGCTACCGATCTTTGGGTTCCCACCTTACTGTGGAGAACGGAGAACAGGGCGTCCGCTTTACGGTCTGGGCTCCTCATGCTCTCCATGTCGGGCTTGCTACAGATCGCAACAACTGGAATGGGGAACAGGATTCCTTATATAGGGTTCCCAAATCCGGTTTTTGGAGTCGTTTTTTTCCGGGGATATCCCAAGGAACTTTTTACAAATACGACATCACGGGTGCAAATGGTGAACGATTTCTGAAAGCAGACCCTTACGCGGTACGTGCTGAAGTGAGACCGGCAACGGCTTCTGTGGTAGCTTCTATAGATGGTTATGCTTGGAACGATGCGATTTGGCGCCGAAAACGTAGAGCACCTTATGGAAAGCCTCTGCACATATACGAGCTTCATCTGGGCACGTGGAAGCAAAAGGAAGATGGTACGTTTTATACATACAGGGAAATAGCTGAGCTTCTTGTGCCTTATGTGACCGATATGGGGTATACACATATTGAGCTGATGCCGCTGAGTGAACATCCGTACGATCTTTCCTGGGGCTACCAGCTCACCGGATATTTTGCACTCACAAGCCGGTATGGAGAACCGCATGATTTTATGTATTTGGTGGATCGTTGCCATCAGGCGGGAATTGGAGTGCTGATGGATTGGGTCCCAGCCCATTTTGCAAAAGATGCTCATGGATTAAGGCTGTTTGACGGATCGCCTCTGTTCGAATACGCGGATCCACTGATTGCGGAAAAGCCCGGCTGGGGAACACTGACGTTTGATTACAGCAAGCCGGAGGTGCGTTCTTTCCTGATATCTAATGCGCTATTCTGGATGGATGTATACCATATTGACGGCCTGCGCGTAGATGCTGTGACGAGTATGCTACGGCTGGATTTTGAAAAGCAGGACGGTCAATATCGTTTTAACTCTAAAGGAGGTATTGAAAATGAGGAGGCTATTGCCTTCCTTCAACAACTAAATGAAACAGTATTCCGCTATTATCCGTATGCTCTGATGATGGCAGAGGAGTCCAGTGCCTGGCCGATGGTGACTTCCCCGGTAAGCGATGGAGGACTCGGTTTTAATTACAAATGGAATATGGGCTGGATGAACGATACGCTTGATTATATCGAAACGGATTTCGATCAGAGGCCGGAGCGCCATAATTTGCTGACATTCCCCATAGCTTATGCGTATAGCGAGAATTTTACACTGCCGTTGTCGCACGATGAGGTTGTTCATGGTAAGAAGTCGCTGCTTGATAAAATGCCAGGTAGCTATGAGCAAAAATTTGCCGGGCTTCGAGCGCTTCTCGGTTACCAAATCACCTCACCGGGCAAAAAGCTCTTATTTATGGGAGGGGAATTCGGCCAATTCATCGAATGGAAGGATGAGGAGCAGCTTGACTGGTTTCTGCTGGATTATGACAGTCACCGTTCGCTGCACGCTTTTACGAAAGCGCTGAATCATTTGTATATTCAGGAAAAGGCGTTATGGGAACTGGATCATTCGTGGGATGGATATCAGTGGATTGAGGCGGAGGACCGTGGGCAGAGCGTAATTACGTATTTGCGTAAAAGTAAAAAGTCAGGAGATACACTAGTTGTGCTTATTAACTTTCAACCTGTGCCCAGAGAGAACTACCGAATTGGGCTGGAAAAGGCCGGAAGTTATATCGAACTGCTGAACAGTGATCATAAGGACTTTGGGGGAAGGGACCAGCTGAATACGGGAATAATACGGACCGCCCCCATCCCTTGCCACGGACAGCTTCACAGCTTAGAGGTGACCATTCCACCCCTGAGCATCGTTATACTCAAGAAAGCGCCTAGGAGGCCTAAAAAAGCAGATTAAACACATAAGGAGGAAGCACATATGAACATTTTGTTTGCGGCAGCAGAAGCACATCCATTTATTAAAACAGGCGGGTTGGCTGATGTCATTGGCGCACTGCCGAAGGCACTTCGTCAGGCGGGGTGCGACGTCCGAATCATTTTACCTAAATATGCGGGGATTCCCGATACTTATAAAAATTCTCTGCGGCCGGTAGCGGTGAAGCAAGTAGCCGTAGGCTGGCGTAATCAATATTGTGGAATAGAGGAACTGACATTAGACGGAATCAAGGTTTATTTTATAGACAATGAGTATTACTTCGGTCGTGACGGTATTTACGGTTATATGGATGATGGCGAACGGTTTTCCTTTTTTAACCGGGCGATTTTAGAAGTGCTGCCTGAACTGAACTTTCGGCCGGATATTTTGCATTGTCATGATTGGCATACGGCAATGGTTCCGCTGCTTCTGAATGCCGATTATCGACATTTGCCCTTCTACAGTGATATTCGCACGGTGTTTACGATACATAATCTGCTGTATCAGGGGGATTTTCCGTATGAGGTCTTAACTGAGCTGCTCAACCTGGATGGGAGCTATTTCACCCCCGAAGGTGTGGAGTATCATGGCAGACTAAATTTTATGAAAGGTGGGCTTACGTACTCGGATCATGTCACGACCGTGAGTCCAACCTATGCAGAGGAGATTCAAACGGAATTTTACGGATATGGGCTGGAGGGTCTGCTTCGTAAATTGGGGGATCAGGGTCGCTTAACGGGGATTGTGAACGGAATTGACACCAAAAGTTACAATCCTGCCACGGACAATCGTATTTATACGAAGTACCGCACGAGTCTGACAAAGAAAAAGGAAAACAAAATTGGCCTGCAGAAGGAGCTGGGTCTGCCGGTGCGGCCAGACGTACCTATGATTGCCATGGTAACCCGGCTTGTAGATATGAAGGGGCTAGATCTGGTAACGAGAGTGCTTGACGAAATCTTGTATTATGATGATATCCAGTTTGTCGTGCTGGGAACAGGGGATCCGGCTTTTGAGCATTGGTTTCGTGAGGCAGCGGGACGCTATCCACTGAAAATGTCGGCGCAGCTCGCTTTTAGCGAACCTCTGTCACGAAAAATATATGCGGCAAGCGATATGTATCTTATGCCATCAAGGTTTGAACCTTGTGGGATCAGCCAACTGCTGGCACTTCGTTATGGAAGTATCCCTATTGTACGAGAAACAGGGGGCCTTAATGATACTGTGCAGGCTTACAATGAATCCACAGGTGAAGGAAACGGATTTAGTTTCACGAACTACAATGCACATGATATGTTGAACACCATTCGTCGTGCTGTTCATTTTTATCGCCAATCTGAGCATTGGTCGAAGCTTACACAGACGGCTTTTGCAGGAGAATATAGTTGGGATGTTTCAGCCGAAGCGTATATGGATATTTACCATTTGCTAACAAAAAAGGACTGAACAGAATAGGAACAACCCAGTCATGTTAATAAAAAAGGGAATCCCTTTAGCCAAGTTTTCTGGCTGAGGAATTCCCTTTTTTGCTATGATCAGTCGCCCCCACCACCACAGCTACTTCCACATGAAGAGCCACTGCTACACGAAGAATGGCTACCAGAATCGCCTGAATCATGATGAGAAGAGTCTCCATGATGAGAACTGTCATGGGAGGAATGATGGTGCGAGTGATGTGTATCCCAGTTTGAACAGCCGCTTGCCGAGCTACAGCCGGATGAGCTAGCTAATACAGCATTACCTATAGCATCCGGGTGCATGTGTATGGCAAATTGTTCAGGTTGATACCATGAATACCACACAACAGCTAATAACAAATAGTCGACCTGTAAATAGTTGACCTTAGGCAATTGCTTACCCTCAGGATCATCCACCGCTTTATTCACCCGCTCGCGCAGATGTTGTACAATCTTATGAACCGCTTGTTGGGCCTGCTGTGAAATAGCTATATTCTCCTGCGTATTCCAGCGGTCACCTGCTGGCTGCGCGGAAGTTGTGAGTTTGTAATAGCGCGAAAGCTCGTCGTTCGGTAATGGATGATTAAAAAAGGTTCCCCACAAACTGGCGCTATAGCGGTTCCAGCCAAAGCATTCCACATACAGCCAGTCAAACCACGCCCGCTCCACAGGCATCGGCTGAGAGCCGCCGTAATGAGGCGCATGGTGAAGCATACGACCAAAAAAAGCTTCCGAGAATTGCTGATATTCGCGGGTAAACATCAACATTTCGTGCCATAATTCATCCACATCACTACTGAACATAGGCACTCGATTCATAATCGTGCATAGCATAAAATATCGTTTTAGCTCATGCCAGCGCCAATCATATTCTTGCTCCGTCAGCTCAGGGTGGGCTTCCATTACACGACTCTTCACGCTATGAGCATAGGAGGCAGGAATGGATTGCTCCAGTAGCTGCATCAGCTCTGTAATCTCTGGATGACGCTCCTGCGCAAGGGACGAAGGGGATGGGGAGCTGAGGAAAAAAGCATTCCGGCGCCGTGTTTTTCTGTTTCCCCGGTTCCTGCGTATTGCACGGAATATAAACCAAAAAATGATGAGGATCACCACAATAAACAACGTCCAAAAACTGCTCATACTATCCATGATGGCTGACTACTCCTTTCTGAAAGAACACGGAATTAAGATTTAGCGTTCGTTATTCAGCAGAGCGAATTCTTTTTTTATCTGTGCTAGCAGTTCAGGATTCGTGATTACATCGCAAGCAGTCCATGCCAAAGTTCTCGCAGCTAGCAGCATTCCTTCCATGGCCCGGTCCTGCATCGCCAAATCACGGAATTCTGGTGTATGCAAGGCATGCTTCTCGTCAATAACTTGAATGTAAGGATGGATAGCAGGGCAATGAAGCGATACATTTCCGATATCCATGGAGCCGTGATCTTCGCCTTCCGTTATATCTTCTTGTGAAATGCCAGCCTGCACCAAATTTGCGGTAAACGCATCGGAAAGTACACGGTTCGTGACCATTTCATCATAAGAAGTCTCATAATTGGAGGTCTCCAAACGACACCCGGCCTGTAAAGCAGCTCCTTCAGCAATTTGAATAACACGGCGAGTCAGCGAGTTCAACTCTTGACGTGTAGCGGCCCTCACATAAAATTGGGCTGAGGCGTAATCAGGAATAATATTGGCTGCTTGCCCACCCTGGTTAATGATCCCATGGATACGCACTGTACTTTTTACTTGTTGACGGAACGCATTGATGCCATTGAACGTTTGAATCACAGCGTCCAGCGCGTTAATGCCTTCGTGCGGGCTGGCAGCCGCGTGGGCAGATTGACCAAAAAATTCGAATTGTACAGCATCAATCGCCAGCGATTTGCCTGATTTTTCGTAACGGTCATAAGGATGCGTCATAAGTGCTATGTCGCAATCATCAAACAACCCGGCAGCGGCCATCGGGACCTTTGCACCGCGTGTTTCTTCGGCAGGTGTGCCATATACCCGTACTTCTCCACCTGTTTCGTCGATGATCGACTTGAGGCCGACGGCAGCACCAATACTCATCATACATATCAGATGGTGCCCACAGGCGTGTCCTAGACCTTTCAGAGCGTCATATTCTGCCAGAAAAGCGACAATCGGTCCGGGTTTTGCAGATTTGTAAGTTGCAATAAAGGCTGTTTCTATGCCCAATACAGGTGCCTGGACCTCAAAACCGTGAAAAACCAGTTCTTCTTTTAAACGGGCAGCGGCCAGAAATTCCTCGTTTCCAAGTTCAGGATTTGCGCCAATAAATAACGAAATGTCCTTAAACCGTGGGGCATGCTGCTCAATGGTCTGTTGAATGGTCTGTTTAAAATCCATGCTGAAAACTCCTTTATATAAGCTGTAATATAGGTACTGCGTTAGGTATGCTGAAATTGTACTATAACATTCATTGCATAATCATGCATATTCATTTATAATGACACAATCTTATTTATTATAAAGAATTTAAGGAGAGAAAAAAAGATTGAAAAAGGCATATCGTTTTACCGCCCTGGTTTTGACGGCGGTTATCTTGCTGTTGACTGGTCTTCCCATGCTCAATGCATACGGAACGGAAGCAAAGCCACAGAAAAAACTTGTTGTGGGCATGAGTGCCGACTTTCCGCCGTATGAGTTTCATAAAGTCATTAACGGTAAGGATACCATTGTTGGGTTCGATGTGGATATCGCCAAGGAAATCGCCAAAGATTTGGATGCGGAGATGGTCCCTGAGGACATGAGTTTTGACTCTTTGCTGCCTGCTCTGCAAAGTGGTCGTGTAGACTTGGTACTGTCCGGTATGACACCAACGGATGAACGCAGAAAGAGTATTGATTTTTCGGATGTATACTATCGCTCCAAGCAAGTCATCATGGTACGCCCAGAGGATAAAGACAAATATCCGACGATGGATGCTTTGAAAGGCGAGAAGATCGGAGCACAAAAGGGAAGTATTCAGGAAGAGATTGCTCAAAAAGTGCCCAATGCCTCTGTAACTTCACTGGATAAAATATCTGACCTGGTACTCCAGCTGCGGACCCAGCGTGTGAACGCTGTCGTGATCGAAGATACGGTTGCTAAAGGATACACGTTAGACGGTACCGTAACCCTTGCCAAGGCTGTGCCTGAGGATGCGGGAGCAGAAACAGCTGTAGGTATCCGTAAAGGGAATGCAGAATTGCTTGCTTCTGTAAATAAAACGTTGGCTCGCCTGAAAGCAGACGGGTCGATTGAGAAGTTTTCCACGGAAGCGAGTGCACTTTCTGCGGATCGTCAGGTTTCTTCTAATAACATTGTAGATATTTTTTGGAAATACCGCAGTTTATATGCTACGGGTATCGGCTACACCTTGTTGCTGTCTGCGCTCGGAGTACTGTTCGGATTCATCATTGGTCTGATCATATCCTTGCTACGTATGAGTGGAGTACGCATCATTGAGTGGTTAGGTACCACTTATGTAGAGATCCTGCGTGGCACACCTATGCTGGTGCAACTCATGATTATTCACTACGGGGTTGCTTTGACGCTGGGTGTCAATTTTACTCCACTCCAGTCTGGTATAATCACATTGTCTCTGAATAGCTCGGCATATCTGGCTGAAATTTTCCGTGCAGGTATCCAGGCGGTAGACCGTGGACAGATGGAGGCTGCCCGTTCATTGGGTATGGGACGGGGCAAAGCTATGCGTCATGTCATTTTGCCGCAAGCGTTTAAATCTATTTTGCCTGCTATCGGTAATGAGTTTATTACGATCATTAAAGAATCATCCATTATTTCGACCATTGGGATGGTGGATATTATGTATCAGGCCCAGGTCATTAAGAACATTACCTACGAAGGATTAAGTCCGTTCGTAATCGCAGCCGCTATTTATTTTGTAATGACATTCAGCTTGTCTAAGCTGCTGGGTTTATGGGAAAGGAAGTTGAGAGCCAGTGATCACCGTTAAACAACTGCGTAAATCGTTCGGCAAGAATGAGATTTTAAAAGGCATTGATATAGATATCGCCAAAGGTGAAGTCGTCGTCATCATCGGTCCCAGCGGTTCGGGGAAGAGTACGTTTTTGCGTTGCATGAATTTGCTAGAACAGCCTACGGACGGGGAGATTTTGTTTGAGGGCGAGCCGATTACAGCTCGTGGTCATAATATTAACGTAACCCGGGAGAAGATGGGGATGGTGTTCCAGCATTTTAATCTGTTCCCGCATAAAACAGTGTTGCAGAACCTGACGCTTGCACCAACGCAGGTTAGAAGACAGTCAGGGAAGGAAGCGGAAAAAATTGCGCTAGAACTCCTGCGTACCGTAGGGCTTGAGGATAAGAAGAATACCTTTCCGAACCAGCTATCCGGAGGTCAGAAGCAACGTATTGCGATTGCGCGTGCTTTGGCCATGCAGCCGCACGTAATGCTGTTCGATGAGCCGACTTCTGCATTGGACCCTGAAATGGTTGGAGAGGTTCTGGATGTAATGAAGAAGCTCGCCGAAGGCGGCATGACCATGGTAATCGTGACGCATGAAATGGGCTTTGCCCGTGAGGTAGGCGATCGAATCATCTTTATGGATAACGGTAAAATTGTAGAGCAAGGTACACCAGAGCAGGTATTTGGTACTCCAAGCCATGATCGCACCCGTGATTTTCTTGCCAAAGTATTGTAAGAAAGTGCTGATATGAGCTATAAAAAAGCCCTCCGTTTGTGATATGATCCCCTCATAGTAGACAGAAAAGAGCAAGCCGACTAATCTGTCTATTATGGAGGGGATTTTTCTATGGGAGTAATAAGAAAAACTTACGATGTGAGCTTCAAGAAAAAGACAGTGGATCTGTACCTCAACAAGGGAATCGGATATAAAAACGTGGCACGAGAAATGGAGATTGACGCTTCGCTGGTTCGCCGATGGGTGAGACACTTCAAAGCCGAGGGAATGAAAGGTCTAGAGGAAAAACGAGGCAAAGCAAAAGGGCCTGGCATCGGCAGACCTCGAACACGCCCCGAAGATCCGGAGGTCAAGCTGAAACGCCTTGAAGCAGAAAATGAAATGCTAAAAAAGCTCTTGCAGATGTGAAAGGAGGAATGGAGGCTGTACCCAAGAGTAAAAAGTTTGCGGTGATCCAAGAATTGCTTAGTAAGGGACATAGCATCGTACTACTATGTGAACTGGCCGGAGTATCCAAAAGCGGCTTTTATAAATGGATAAAGCGAAAGATGTTCGTTTCACAAAAACAGCGGGAAGATGAAACCATGAAGCTAAAAATCATGGCTTGTTACGAGAAATTGAAAGGAATATACGGCTACCGCAGGGTGAAGGTTTGGTTGAATCGAATCTATGGCATACATATAAATCATAAGCGTGTACGGAGACTTATGGGTGAACTAGGAATCAAGGCGATCATTCGTAGGAAGAGACCTTACTACGGCAAGAAAGAAGCCTATGTCATTTCTGGCAATCATCTAAACCGGGAATTTAAGGCCGACCAGTTGAATCAAAAGTGGGTAACAGACATCACTTACCTCATATTCAATGGACAGAGGCTCTACCTTTCCGCGATTCAGGATCTTTTTAACAACGAAATTGTTGCCTACCAGATCAGCCGCAGAAACGATTTGAGCCTGGTGTTGGATACAGTGAAAAAGGCAAGGAAGCGACAGGATGCGCGAGGTGTTCTACTGCATAGCGACCAAGGATTTCAATATACCTCTCGCCAATATACCAACCTGCTCAAGCGATACGGAATACAGGCCAGCATGTCCCGAAAAGGGAACTGCTGGGACAATGCATGTATAGAAAACTTCTTCAGTCATTTTAAAACCGAGTGTTTCTATCTCCACGCCTTCCATTCAGCTCAACAGGTGGAGCATGCTGTTCAAAAGTATATCCATTTCTACAACCATGAACGCTTTCAAGAGAAACTAAACAACCTGACTCCTTATGAATACAGGACTCAGGCTGCTTAATTATTGCTTTTTGATAGCTGTCTACTTGACAGGGTTCACTTCATTGACGGAGGGCTTTTTCTTTTTTTGTCACCATTTCCCCATATTTTCGTAACAAATATCGATTTCTTGGTGACAAAATTGTAACGAGTATAGTATGATGTTCAAGGTTCCCAACATTTTCATGCGGATAAGGTTACAAAATTGTGATATTATGCAGTAAGCCAAAACTTACCGGGACAGCATGCGGTTATGACAAACGCTGAATGCTGGGCCCAAACTATGGGAAGTGCGGGGGACGTAACAACGGCATTCTTTCCGATACGTCATAAGACGATATGGAATATGCCTAGGGGTGAATTGCACAAGCATAGGGCTTCTTCTGAGTCCGAATCCGACAGCTAACTTCGCAGGCATAACAGAGGAGGTACATATCTTTGAAACATCTAAAACATATTGGAAAAACCATGAAATTTGCGGTGCTTGCCGCAGCCATTGCAGGTCTGGCACAGACAGCTGGAGTAGCGGATGCTGCTTCGCTTCATACTGCCAAAGATGGTGATACCTTCTTTTTGCTTGCTCAACGTTATGGAGTATCAGTGGACGAGCTGACGAAGGCGAACCCAAACATTGCCTCCAACAATATATATGCAGGTCTGCAAATTAAGGTACCTGGTGAAAAAAGTGTGAAGGCAGCTTCGGATTCGAAGCCGCAGCTTATTACGGAGAAAGCACCAGTGAATGAGGGGCCAACGATTCAAGCGTGGGGCAAAACATTTAACTATAGCAAAATAGTTGACGTTAAGGCTTCTGCGTATTCTGCCGCAGCCGATGAGAATGGTAAATGGGGAGCAGTGGACTACTACGGCAATCCGCTTAAACTAGGTACAATTGCGGTAGACCCGAACGTCATTCCGATGGGCACGAAAGTGCTGGTTACAGGCTATTCCCACCCAGGTTTGCCGGATCATTCTTTTGTAGCTGTCGCTCGCGATCAGGGCAGCGCCATTACAGGAAAACGGATTGATATCTTTATTCCTGGCAACAAATCATTTGTGAACGACTTTGGATTTCAAAATGTGAAGCTATACGTTATTGATAAATAGCATTGTACGTATATACGGTTTAATTAAACATAATATATACTATGTAAACTTAATGCCTGTATCCTACCATATATAACTAGGTCGGACTCTTATCAGGTCCTATCCGTAAAAAAGGCTGTCTTGACGAGCAGAAAACTTCTGCTGGTAAGACAGCCTTTTTACGTTGCTTTAGCTTGTAGCTCAATCCTAAACATATGGTTATTTCCGTTCCGATGTGTGGAGTAGCCGAGGGACTGTCACAAATTTGTAGCCCTTAGCTTTTAGAGAGTGAATTAGACCCGGCAGAGCTTGGACAGTGCCTTGCAAGTTGGAGCTTTGACCTCCACCTGCGTGCATTAAAATAATAGAGCCAGGCCCGGTAGCTGGGATCACATTGCGCTGAATTTGTGTTTTACTTAGTCCCTTCCAGTCGAGAGAGTCTACATTCCAATTGACAATCATGTAGCCATGACGACGTGCCCATTGGATTTGAGGCTCCGTGATTTCACCGTAGGGTGGACGAATCAACTTGGGGCGAATACCTGCGCTGGCTTGTAAAATACGTTCTGTTTTTGTAATCTGGTTGCGAAAGCGTTCTGGTGTGGCCTTCCTAAAATCCGGATGAGTATAGGAATGGTTTCCTATAGCATGGCCTTCACGGATAATACGGCGTATGATCCCCGGATGCTTTTCCGCACGGTGACCGACGATAAAAAAGGTGGCTTTGATGCCATTGGCGTGTAATACGTCCAAAACCTGCGGCGTATACCTAGAATCGGGCACATCATCAAAGGTTAAGGCAATTTGGCGGGTGTGTGGGCCGCACATTTTAAAAATGTCCGCATGTTTTTTTCGCAGCATTGCTAATGTAGGAGTTGCTCGATCTGTGCTCTGTTGTACAGAAGAAGCAACAGCTGCTTCCTTGGGATGGGGCGTTCCGATGTTGGGAGGCGCATCCGCGTGAACGGGTAAACTTGAAAATGCTAGTAACAGTGCCAAGCATGGCAACACTCCCCTGTACGGCATATGTATCCCCCCTTTCCGTGCAGTGGTACCTAGTGGTGCTCTCGACTATTATGTACCTGTCCTATTAAAAATATGCTGGTTACCAAGTTCGGCTCATCAACGACTGGAAAGAAGTCCACGATGAAACGATTATCAATGAAGATGATGGAGCTAAACGTACATATTCTCTTAAACATGACCGGAAACAGGAGCATTTTCGCAAGTTTTAGCCTTACAACGAATTCGGTATACCGTGACAGCTGGTGTATAATGGGGATGCAATTCATAATTATACAGACATGGAATTGAAGGAAGGATGGATAAAAGTGACCGACTTGTTTACTCCTTATCAATTAAAGGGGCTTTCTTTAAAAAATCGGATTGTTATGCCCCCGATGTGCCAATACAGCGTGGAGGCCAAGGACGGAAATCCAACGGATTGGCATCATGTCCATTATGTGAGCCGGGCAGTAGGAGGCACTGGACTTATTATTGTGGAAATGACAGCGGTCCATCCAGATGGACGTATTACAGATCGTGATTTGGGTATTTGGAGTGACGAACATATTCCTGCATATCGTAAGATTGTAGAGGAAGTCCACAAGTATGGTGCCAAAATTGGCATTCAACTAGGCCACGCTGGACGCAAGGCTGAAGATGCTGAGCAACCTGTGGGTCCGTCCTCGATTCCTTTTAGCGAACGCTTTAAAGAGCCCCACGCCTTAAAGACGGCTGAAGTCAGGGAACTGGTTCAGGCATACAAAGAAGGCGCGCGCCGCGCGGTGGAAGCAGGTTTTGACACGGTCGAGATACATGGCGCTCACGGCTATCTGATCCATCAATTTCATTCCCCTTTAACAAATGCCAGAGAAGATGAATATGGGCAGGATTTGTCACTGTTCGGTGTTGAGGTCATACATGCTGTTAAAGAGGTTCTTCCTGCTGATATGCCTGTGCTTATGCGGATATCCGCCAAAGAATACGTCGAAGATGGATATAATGTGGAATACATAACAGGCGTAGGGGAACGATATCGTGATGCGGGTGTGGACATTTTCCATATCTCTTCTGGTGGTGAGGGTCCGATTGGTTCTGGTGGAGGCCCGTCTGCGCGTGCCGGCTATCAGGTGGATTTGGCTCATACCATCCGTGAAAAGCTGAATGTACCTGTCATTGCGGTTGGCTTACTGGATGATTATGAGGACGCCCGCCGGGTTGTTCAGCAGAAAGAAGCTGATCTGGTAGCAATAGGCCGTGCCATGCTGCGTGATCCCTATTGGGCGCTGCATGCATCGCGGGAGCTAAAAGTACAGGCCGATATCCCAGAGCCTTACTTGCGCGGCTTTTAGATATTTTTGAAACCCTCTTTGCAAAGCTTGCGTAAACATGTGTACAGAGCTTAAAATTTAAGCATTCAACTCTAGGAGGAACTTCACATGTCTATTTTCAAACGATTAAGAGATCTTACGATGTCCAACATTAATGCCATTATCGACAAGGCAGAAGATCCAATTAAAATGACGGATCAATACATTCGTGATATGCAAGAGGACCTGGAAGATGCAGAGAAAGCGGTAGCCGCTCAAATTGCTATTGAAAAGAGATTCAAACAGCAATACGAAGAACAGGCTGCTTTGGTAAAAAAACGCGAAGAACAGGCACATACCGCTGCAAAAGCACAAAATGTAGATCTGGCTCGTCGCGCGCTGGAAGAAAAGAAATCTGCTGAACAAAAAATGAATGAGTTCAAAGCTGGTTACGAACAGAACAAAGCTGCAGCCGATAATCTGCGTGGCAAGCTGGATGAAATGCGTAGACAGCTGACAGAAATGAAAAACAAGCGCGAGACACTGGTTGCCCGTTATAATGCAGCTAAAGCGCAAACTGAAATTAACAAAGCTATGAACGGTTTTAGCTCTGATACGGCAACTGCCGGATTAAAGCGTATGGAAGAAAAAATGCTGCAAGCAGAAGCACGTGCCGAAGCGAGCAACGAAATGTCTTCTAAGGAAAAATCGTTGGATGAGGAGTTCAAAGAGCTGGATAAGAAAAGCGCCGTGGACGATGAGCTTGCCGCTTTGTTGAAGCAATACGAAAATAAATAAGAACATTTTAGCAGTGCCGCCAAGTGTGATTGCTCAGGAAGCGAAGGAGAAACGTTTTCTCCTTCGCTTTTCCCTGCCTGGAGGCGTAAAACATTATATGAAGGTCAAGAAGATGTGGAGGATGGTATGAAATGCATTTTTTAGAAACGATGAAAGCAATGCTTGTATGGACTGGTGCGGGGGCTATTTTGATCTTCGCATTAATGTATGTCGACTCTTTATTTACGAAGTATAAGGATTTTGCCGAAGTGAAGGCTGGAAATATGGCCGTAACGGTACGAATGATTATGAAGTTAGTTGCTCAAGGCTATATCTTGTCAGGCTCTATCGCTACAGCTAATAATTTGCTCGAAGCGCTTGTGTATTCTGTGATCGCCTTTGTCATCCTGCTTGTTTTGGAAGTTATTGTACGTCTGCTGTTGCGGTACTGGGCTCAGTTTGATCTGGATAAAGGTACACAGGAAGGTAAAATTGGTTTCGGTCTGTTTTCAGGAGCGCTGCATCTGGTTGGCGCCTTGATCATTACAGCATGCTTCTAGGCTAAGAAAGGCAGGAATATAACCATGGGTGTGTGGAAACGAATTTCAAATCTATTTGCTAAGCCGGAGCCGCCGAAAGCAGAGAAAAGCATGCTTCACTTAAATCCAGGTGATATCTGTGAAGTGTCGCTTGTCACCTATGAAGTGGTAGGTCGTGTACATAATCGTGCCCGGAATGCCGTTGTTTTGACGCTTCAGGATGGTAATCAAGTCAGTTATCTTCATATTGAGGAACGGGAAACACTGCAATTCGGACTATATCAGGCCATCGACGGCAGACTTGACAACCCCGAGGAAGTGCCGACCATTTTAGAGCTGGATGATACAACGTATCATTTGGAGGAACAGTATTCTGGGCATGTTACCGTCATGGGCCGTGCTCCTTTCCGACAGGGTGGAGAGCAGCATGTGTGGCAGTACCAGTCTGATGATTACCATCTGTTGCGGGTAGAGTGGCAGGACGGTCGCTTTATGCTTTATGAAGGAGAAGAAGTGATTACCGGAGACGTCAAGGTTATTCGGGCAAGCTAGGAGAGGGTTACACATGAGCAAACGCACCTGGCAGTATGCATTAAAGGTCATTGTGGCGCTGAGCTTGTTCGTATCCGTGTTAAGCGGCTGCGGCGCGCCAAGTGTAAAAGATACGTATCCGCTGGAATCGGTTAGCGGCAGCGGAAACTCGACCTCGTATGTATACCGGGCAGCTGGCAAGACAGTCCCGGAAGTAGCAGAGGAATTGAAAGAACAGCGTACACCGGAACAAATGTCACCGCAAAGCAATGAGCGGATGTTTTTGGTATATAGCGATGAGTGGTACCATTTGCAGCAAGATCCAGCTAAGAAGGAAGATACACTCATTGAAATTGACAGTAAAAAGTATGTCGAACAAAATTACAGTTCAAGCTTTCTAAAGGGATACTTAACCGCAACTGTGCTGGATGCTCTGTTTGATTCGTTGCGTGGTTCAGGCTCCTATCGGGGCTACTCCAGCAGAGATGTATACCGACCTTCTCAGGGCCAATATCGTGCTCCTACGGTGCAGGAGAAAAAGGCGATTCCGCCGATTACGGTGGAGCGGAAAGGTTCGGTTACCCGTAGAGGAAAGAACTCGGATTCTAGCGTTGGGTCAAGCGGAAGTTTGTTCGACAGAGGGTCCAGCAGTTCACCGAGCAGAGGCTCGATTTCACGTGACCGGAGCGGCAGCGGCGGTTCCAGCATATTTGATTCGCCGCGTAAATCTTATAGTAAGCCCAAAACACGTAGCGGTTCAGGTAAAATCAGCCGACGAAGTCGACGATGAGGGGTATTGTCAATTTATTTGAAAACAAAAGATTTGCGGAACTGTGGTACTGATGCACAGTTCCTTTTTTTATTTTTAGAGATAATGTTGGTGATCATCTAGCGGCACAGCCAAACCTACACTTTTATGGATATAATAATGTAGAGATAATCATAACTCTGTTTGATTGAAGGGATTGAAAATTAAATGGTACAATCTATTTCTTGGCCAGATCTTTCACAAAGACCATTTAATCTAATGGTGGAACGAAAAATGGAGTGTTCTCCGAATGTTCTGTATCAGGCGTGGACGAAGCAGTTTGACAGTTGGTTTGCAGCCCCAGGATCAGTATTAATGGAGGCTAAAGTGAACACGACCTTCTTTTTCGAAACGCATTTTGAGGGGAAGCGTCATCCACATTACGGAAGATTTCTAAGACTTGAGCAAAACCGACTGATCGAGCTGACTTGGATTACTGGCGAAGGCGGCACCAAGGGAGCTGAAACAGTTCTCACTGTTGAGTTTAAATCTCGCTTTAATGGCACGCATCTTTACTTAACGCATGCAGGTTTTCCAGACGAGAATTCAAGAAACCAACATGAACAGGCTTGGCCGCTTGTACTTGAGCAGCTCGACAAAAGGATGATGCCAGATAGATAAATCAGAAGGTTCCAGCTAAAACTGCAACAAGAGGACGATTTTAAAATCGTTCTTTTTATTTTTTTGATGACAAAAATAAAAATTTACCTTACATAAAAACAAATATTACCAGTTTACTAGATTATTTCATTGCCACATCTATAAGTAAAATATACAATTACAACAGGCGAAATAAGAGGATGGTGTATCTGTGTTATCTGCTTTTTTATATATATTACTTGGTGTATTCGATGCTTTGGCCGCTGTTATTTTGGTCTTAAAGCTTTATATGCTTCCCGTGAGGGAATATCGTAGAAAAATATTATTTTATGCAATTGGCATAGCTTTGTTTTCCTTTCTAATGAGGGAAGTTATAGGCTTGCCTAAATTAGATTTGCCGCTTCAGTATTTGTTAATGGTTATCTTTTTTAGATTTGGTTTAGGGATCAAAACCCATCTAGCAGCTTTTTCTGCTGGTTCTGGTCTAACGGCCTACATTAATTTACAACTTTTTGTATTTCTGTTTGCGTATTTTTTTGGAGTAGCAGAACCAGGTGCTATTAATGATACTTCTGGCTCTTCTATTTACGTTATTCAGTTAACTTCTATTATTATTGCGTGCTTTATTTCTTATATAATGGGAAAATATAACTTTGGTTTCTCGTTTATAATTCAGCCTCCACATGATTTTTTAAGAGCTGAAAATTACTTATCATCCCTAAATAAAATGTTGATTCTAGGTGCTCTTATATCAGCTGTCACCATTTTTATTACTTTGTATATGCTCTATAGCTCAAATACCATAGGATTACTATCCATTTCATTGCTTACTTTCGGCGTGTCGTATTTCTTTTCAGAGAGAGGAGATTATGAGGATGCTAGAAGCGCTATCACGGTACATCGCAACGGAAATAAAAAAAGCTGATCCTGATGGTCCAACAAGTGTAGAAGTGATGGAATATGCGCTTGGTATAAAAATTACCGAAGTGTCTTCGATACTAATGGTTACGGTTATCGCTTGGATGACCGGGCATTTTTGGGGCTCGTTATTAGCTCTAGTAACTATCATGTTTGTAAGAAGATTTTCAGGAGGGGCACACTTCAGCAATCTTACATTTTGTGTCTGTTTTACAACGGCAATATGTGTAACTATACCTCTCGTCTCTTTAAATTTATCAACGATTTTGATTATTAATGCTTGTTCAGTATTTGTGTTTTTAGTTTATGCACCCAATCATTTTATTTATATTCATAAGACCAATAACCACAAATATTATAAAACGGTATGTGTTTTAATTTGTGCGGTGAATTTTTTTGTACAATCCCACATAATATGCTTATCTTTAGCTATTCAAGCATTCAGTATTCTTCCTTTATGGAAAGGAGGTGAACGAAAATGGATAAGAAATTGGCGAGAGCTTTAAGTTTAAGACTGGGAAAATACGCTAACGAATCTACCAAAAACGAAAAAACAGTATTTGGCGCTAAACCGATACCGGCTGAGCTCAAGAAAAAAGAAAAGAACTGATTATGTACAGCGTTACTCTAGACATTATTCTTATACGATCGGGGTAACCGCACAGACTTGCAAGGAAGCTTTTCAGCTATCACGACTTGGTTTTGTGAGATCGAGTCTAACGCATTTGGAGGTACGATTCGAAGAATCTGACTTCACTTGCTCTATGTCTCATAATAAGCTTAAAGCACTTAAAAAGTTATAGAAATGACCCGTAGAATTCACGGGTTATTTTTATTGCCATACATACTTAGACAGCCCCCCGATTTGCCAGATAACGGTTTTAGCGTTATAACAGAAAGAGGGCATTTTAGAAGAACGGAGTGAGATTATGAATCATACATCATTAAACGCAGAAAAATTCCAGCGTAAAGCAGTTCAGGTGGAAGAGGCACAAAGCAGGATAGCTAGCCATGTTAAACAGGGGGAAAGGGAAGACGTAGAGCTGGAGCAGGCGCATGGACGTTATTTGGCGATGGATTTGACCGCACCACACCCGTATCCCCGTTTTCGTCGCTCAGGTATGGACGGTTATGCGATCCTTGGCTCGGACACTGAAGTGTGCTCGTCCGGTCAGGAAATCTGGCTACATGTGATTGATGAAATTCCTTGTGGCACCGTATCGGACAAGCGGGTGGAGACTGGAATGGCTGCCCGCATCATGACAGGAGCGCAATTACCTGAAGGAGCGGACACGGTTGTCATGCTGGAAGCGACACAGCTGCGTGAGGAAAACGGACAGACATATGTCGGCTTGAAGAAGCGTATAGAAGCTGGCAAAAATGTGACACAGATTGGTCATGAGATTCAGGAAGGTCGGCTTTTGCTTAGTAAGGGAACCTGCCTGGGAGCGGGGCACATCTCGGTACTGGCTACTTTTGGAGTACATCGGGTACCTGTTTACAGGAAGCCAAGGGTGGCCGTTTTTTCTACAGGATCGGAATTACTTGCAGTGGATGAGCCGTTACAACCGGGGAAAATTCGAAACAGTAATACATATATGTTGGCTTCTCAAATTAGAGAGGCAGGAGGAGAGCCGTTTATTTTACAAGCCATTCATGATGATTTGAGCCTTGCCCGTACTTCTGTACGTGAAGCGATAGATGCCTATGATATCGTGGTCACGAGTGGAGGAGTATCGGTGGGGGATTTTGATATTATGGGTGATCTGGTACGACAGGAAGATGTGAATATGCTGTTCAACAAGGTTACGATGCGTCCAGGAAGTGTGACCACAGCCGCAGTGATTGACGGCAAGTTGTTATTTGCGCTTTCAGGCAACCCCGGTGCGTGCTTTGTAGGCTGTGAGCTGTTTGTACGGCCGACGATCCAAATGATGTTATCTTCGGCACATCCATATTTACAAACCTGGACGGCGAAGTTAGGCGCAGATTATATGAAGGTAAACAACTATACACGCTTTGTACGCAGCTCTTTGGAGATACGTGGTGGGCAAGTATACGCGATTCCTGCGCGAGTAGATGAATCCAGTGTCATGGTGACCATTAAGGACAGCGACTGTCTGATCGTGATTCCTCCCACAACAGAAGGATTACGCGAAGGTGAAGAGGTGCGTGTACTGGTGTTACAAGGTGGACAGATGACGTGATTACGAAACATCCATTTGTATGTCAAATCGTCGGATTCAAAAATACGGGAAAAACGACCTTTCTCGGAGGATTGATTCGTTATGTGAAGAAGTCAGGTCTACGAGTAGCAGTGATTAAGCATGATGGACATGAATTTGAAATGGATCATGAGGGTACAGATACGTACAAGCACCGACAGGCGGGTGCTGAAGGTATAGCTATTGTTTCGGCTGGAAGAACAGCTATTGTAGAGGAGAATAGTCAACCTGTTACCGGACTGATCCGGCATTTTCAGGCCTATGATTGTGTGTTGCTAGAAGGCTTCAAGCAAGAGGATTATCCGAAGCTGGTCATGGTGCGGGAACAATCGGATGCACAGCTTACCGATAAGCTGACAAATGTACAGGGAGTAGCGGTTTGGGAGCATCAAATGGATTGGGCTCAAGGTTACTACTCAGATGATATGATACAGATATTTCCTGCCGAGGCCAACGGACCCGCAGGCCGCTGGCTACTCGAACAGATTCATAAGCAGATAGAAGGAATGAGGAATGAGCAGGGGTAGACATCAATCGGCTGAGTCGGTTAGAGTCTCTACCCGCCGTTCAATCGCCTGAGACATGGTTTTGTCAGTCAGGTGAGCATACACTTCTGTTGTTTCTGTCGAAGCGTGCCCTAGCTGTTCCTTTGTTTTGTAAATATCATTTTGTAAATAATAGTCAGTAGCAAAGGAATGACGAAGCTTATGCACGGTAAGGTAAGGCTTGCCGAACCGTTTGGCGTACTTGATGATCATTGCCTGAATCGCTCTTTTGGTCATGCGTTTGCCTTCTGTACTGCCGTTAGGACGTGTGACAAAGAGAGCCTTTTCTTTTTTTGGAGCGCGGTAACGGGTATGTCTCAAGGACAAATAAAGTACGAGATCATCTTTGGATTGCTCGCGGAAATACACCGGCGTTTTAAAGGTCTCGTCGTTATTGCCTTTGCGGTACACATATAATAATTTATTGTTTATGTCTAAATCGTCCAGATTCAGATTGACGATTTCAGATACGCGCAGGCCTGAGTTCAAAATGAGGCTGGCGATGCAGGCATCCCGTTCCTTATTTAGTTCATAGGAGTATAATGCCTGCTTGTTATCGGCCAAATCTTGACCATATCCTTCATAAATATAACCGATGAATTCAAGCAGTTCTTCCTCTTCCAGTATTTTACCTTTAAGCTTGGCCGCCGTATCCTTGGGTTTATGTATACGCTTGATTTCGACCTTGGCCATAATGTTGCGTTTGAGCAATGGATAAAAATTTTCATCCTCAGCGATCTGACTTAAATAATGAAAAAGCGAACGCAGAGACGATAGCTTACGTGAAATGGTGATACGGGAGTTGGAGCCTTCGCGCTTAGTAGACAGGAATAATCGAAAGCCTGTAATACTATCCATATGAAGTGTCTCCAACTCTTCCAGTGTAACTTGGGCATTCGTTTCTCCGGTAGACAAGCCTTCCGAGCGAAGCCATGAAAAGAAAGCTTCGTAATCCCGCACATATTCTAGTAATGTGGAAGGGGACAGGTCGGGCAGCTTATAATCCATAAATTGCTGCACATACCATGGTAATCCCGGCATTTTTTCATCTAGTTTGCGCCGGTCGATGATCTTTTGTATATTCACTGGGTTCCACCTCGTCCGGTCATAATATATATGTATTTTAGCATATTTTGAACAGCACTGGATGGGATGTAATTCGAAGTTAAAGAACAGATTGAACCGCCAAGAGAGGTGAAAGTATGGGGTATAATATTAAATCGGAACTGAAGCTGTCTATTAAGAGTGTACCGGAGTCGCAAAAGGACATTATAGTACAGCTCATGCAATTTTATTTATATGATTTTACAGCCTATCTTCGAATTGATGTCACTGAGAAGGGGACATTCCCGGCTTATCCAGACTTGTATCAATATTGGACAAGCGGTGAACAGAAGTTACCTTTTCTGATTTGGAGACAGGATATTCCTGTGGGTTTTGCACTCGTTGACCGAATGTCCAGCAATCGAGAAGCTGACTACTACATGGCTGAGTTCTTTGTACTTCGTCCTTATCGGCATAATGGGGTTGGGACTTGGGCGGCTCATGAGCTGTTTGGACGTTTTAACGGACGTTGGAAGGTGACCCAAATGAGCACGAATAGGCCGGCACAATCCTTTTGGCGTAAGGTGATTGGAAGCTATACGAAAGGTGAGTACAGGGAACAGACACATCCGGTAAGAGGGAATATCAGTCAGTTTTTCAATACCTAAAAAATTCGAAATAGAAAGTCAGTAGTGAAAAAAGAGTCGGGGAGAGTATCCTATCGGCTCTTTTTTGTTGTCAATTCAAGTCTTCTATCCATCTATAGATCATTCCAATTAGAACCTGCATTGACACTATAAAAACGCAGGTATACAGTTATTAACATAATTCATATATATCTGATTGGAATTATCAACAATGAAACGTCGGCTCCAAAAATGCAATGTAATCATAACATCACCCATCAGATCGGAGAGTGTTTTTAGGTGAAACGAACAAGTCGATTTGCAAAAATGGTAGCTTTAACCCTGTCGATGGTGCTGGTCTTATCGGCATGCTCGGGTAATAGCGGGGCCAATTCTACGAATACTGAGGCGAATGCAGCAGGAGGCGGGCAAGCTGCAGAAGGTGGAGATCTTACCTATGCACTGGCAACATCGCCGGATTCACTGGACCCGCATAAGAGTGGATTGGCAGTAGCATCTCGGGTATATCGTGCGATATTCGATAACTTGGTGGTAAAGCTGCCGGACAATACGATTAAGCCTTGGCTGGCAACCGAATGGAGTGTTTCCGAGGATGGCAAAAGCTATACATTCAAGCTGCGCAAGGATGTTAAGTTCCATGACGGAACCCCGTTTAATGCGGAAGCCGTTAAATTTAGCTATGATCGGATTATTGATCCGCAAGCCGTAGTTGGTAATGCCGCTAACTTGCTGGCTCCCTATGAATCCTCACAAGTGATTGACGAATACACGATTAAATTGAATCTGAAACGACCATCGCAGGCATTTTTGAGCAATTTAAGTGTTCCGGCTGTAGCCATTGTTTCGCCGGCAGGAGTTAAAAAATATGGAGATCAATTCGGTAAGCATCCAGTGGGTACAGGCCCCTTTAAGTTTGTAAAATGGGACGAAAATTCAGAGATCAAAATCGAACGTAACCCAGATTACAAATGGGCACCGGAAACTATTGAGAATCAGGGAGCGCCGTATTTGGGCAGCGTGACCTTTAAAATTGTTCCGGAGGAGGCGACCCGGATCGGCAGTGTGCAGAGTGGGCAGGCTTTGGCCGCTGAAACCGTCCCACCGCAGAACATTTTAATGTTGAAGAGTGACCCTAATTTCCAATTGTTGCAGGTCAACACCCTAGGACTGCCATATACGCTGTTCATTAACCAAAAGAAGACACCGTGGAATGAATTGAAGGCGAGGCAGGCATTACAATATGGTATTGATGTGGGGACGATCGTCAAAACGCTGTATCTAGGAACTTATGAACAGGCTTGGTCGCCACTCACTCCAGGTATTTTTGGATATGATAAATCACTGGAAAACGGTTTGCAGCCTGATCTTAACAAGGCCAATCAATTACTGGATGAGTTGGGGTGGGTTAAGGGAACGGATGGTTTCCGGGTGAAGGATGGACAACGTCTGACGCTGCATTATGTAGACGGAACTCCGAACCGTGAAAAACGGAACGACATTGCAGCCATTATTCAGCAGCAGCTGAAGAAAATCGGTGTTGATGTGAAGATTGAAATTACCAAGGATATTGCAACAGTTGTATATACGAACGGAAACTATGATTTCTACGGAAATAGCCAGGTCAATGTGGACCCGAACGCTTTATATGCTTTTTACCACACAGCGGCACCAAATCAGCGGCCTACACTTCCTAACTTCTCCAATCCAGAGGTCGACAAGCTGTTGGAGCAGGGAGCTATTGAACAGGATGATGCCAAGCGGGAGGAGATTTATAAAAAGGTGCAACAGCTAATCCGTGATCAGGCCGTCATCATTCCGATTTATGTTTTCCCTTATACGGTTGGAGCAGACAAGTCAGTGAAGGGTCTCAAATTCGATTTAGTGGGTTATCCGCTCTTTAACGATGTGCGTATTCAAAAATAGTATTGCTAAATAGTTTCTGGGGCCATCCAGACGGGAAGGAGTGTGGGCTATGATCAGAGCAGTTGCAGAAAGACTGGTTACTTCTTTGTTGGTCATTCTGGGTTCCTGTATTTTGGTATTCAGCATTTTGTATTTGCTTCCGGGGGACCCGGTAGATTCGATTCTTGACCCTTCAACGGCCACGCCAGAGATGATCGCCAATTTGCGTCATAAGCTGGGAGTGGATAAGCCTTTTCATGTTCAGTTTTTGAACTATTTCGGAAATCTGCTACAAGGTGATTTTGGAAAATCACTGCTCAATGCTGATCCGGTGCTGCCTAAAATATGGGTCAATCTCCCGCCTACACTGGCGCTGACGCTTGCAGGTTCTGCTATTTCGGTCATTATCGGTGTCCTGCTTGGAGTGCTGTCGGCCATTCACCGGAATAAGCCGATTGATATCATCGCACGAATCGTTGGATTGTTCGGCATTTCTATGCCCACATTCTGGTCAGGCATTCTGCTGTTGCTTATTTTCTCCATTCACTTGGGATGGCTGCCTGCTATGGGCTCGGACGGTTGGAAAACCCTTGTGCTTCCGTCTCTCACTTTGGGCATTGTCGGTGCAGGGTTCATTGTCAGAATGGTGCGTAACAGTATGCTGGAAGTCATTAATGAGCAGTTCATCGTAACGCTCCGTTCCAAGGGTTTGTCTGAGAAGGTTATTATGTATCGCCATGCGCTACGCAATGCGTTGATTCCAGCGATAACGATGATCGGGATGCTGATGGGAGAAATGCTGGCCGGAGCAGTTGTGAGTGAGACGGTATTTTCACGGCAAGGCATTGGGCGTTTAATTGCGGATGCAATTATGGCTAAAGACTTGCCAGTTGTGCAGGGAGTTGTATTGTTCTCTGCCATCATGTATGTGATCGTAAATCTACTGGTGGATATATCGTATACGTTCATTGATCCAAGGGTTAGACGCTCGGCGTAAGCCGGAAGGATTCAGGGAGGAGGAAAACGGTTGAGAGAAACAATGGCTGCCAAAACAATTTGGAAGGAAAGAAAGCTGCGGGTAGCTCGGCAAACTGGAAGGTGGCGGCTCGGTGGAGTGTCGGATGGGTTCGTATATGCGGCAGGACTGATTATTGTGTTCGTAATCGTCTGTGCGGCGTTTCCGCAATGGATTGCTTCTTATGCACCCACAGAAATGTTAAGCGACCATATATTACAAGGACCGAGTGCGTCTCACTGGTTCGGAACGGACTATTTTGGGCGGGATGTATTCAGTCTGGTTGTTCACGGAAGTCGGGATTCTCTGTTTATTGGCTTTATGTCGGTACTCGTCGGCGGTCTGGTGGGTGGAATTATTGGTGCGCTCTCAGGTTACATTGGCGGTACAGTGGATTCGATACTGATGCGATTTATAGATATTTTGATGACTATTCCCGGAATTCTGCTGGCTTTGGCGATTGCGGCGGCTCTTGGTCCAAGCTTGTTCAATATTGTGCTGGCGGTAGCCATATCTGCTGTCCCCGGTTATGCAAGAGTTATGCGAGGTCAAATTATGAGTATAAAAGGACGTTCTTACGTCACTGCTTCGCGTTCCATCGGAGTTACACCTTTCGGCATCTTTTGGCGTCATGTGCTTCCTAATTCCTTGTCCCCTTTGCTCGTGATGGCGACGCTTGGCATCGGTAGCGCTATTTTAGCCGGATCGGGATTAAGCTTTCTGGGACTTGGCACGGTAAAGGAAATTCCGGATTGGGGAACAGTATTGTCTCAAGGACGAGGATATTTGACCGTAGCTTGGTGGATATGTACCTTTCCTGGCCTAGCTATTACGTTGTTTGTGTTGTCAGTCAATATTTTGGGCGACAAGCTGAGAGACCATTTGGACCCGAAAAAGAACGCAAACTAGCATCAGGGAGCCTATTCTAAAGTGCTATAGAAGGAGGGAGTTCGTTTGTCATCATTGCTGGAGATTGAACATTTGTCGGTCGATTTTCACACTAAAAAAGGTTTGCTGCAAGCACTCGACAACGTATCACTGACGATCAGGGCGGGAGAAACGGTCTGCCTCGTCGGTGAATCCGGTAGCGGAAAAACGATTACCTCCAAGGCGATTATGCGGCTAATCGATTATGAGAACGGACGAATTGCCCAAGGACAAATACGGTTGCAGGGCATAGATTTGACCGTTTTGTCACAGCAGGAATTACGCTCACTTCGTGGCAAAAAGATGGCGATGGTATTTCAAGAGCCGATGTCGGCGTTTGATCCGGTGTACACTATCGGGTATCAACTGATAGAAATCATCATGGAGCATGACCGGAAGACACGAAAGCAAGCATGGGCTCATGCGGTTCATTTGCTGAACAGGGTAGGCATTCCTGAACCGGAAATTCGTATGAAGCAATACCCCGGAGAACTGTCCGGTGGGATGCTGCAACGGGCGATGATTGCAATGGCACTTTCATGTGGCCCTGAGCTGCTAATAGCGGATGAACCAACAACGGCGCTGGATGTAACGATTCAGTCACAAATTTTGCAATTGCTTCAGGAATTAAAGACAGAATTCAACATGTCGATTCTGTTGATTACGCATGATTTGGGTATTGCGGCAGAGGTTGCGGATCGAATTGTTGTGATGTATGCCGGTCGAGTTGTGGAGCAAGCAGCAACGGAAGAACTGTTCGAGCTGCCATTGCACCCTTACACTAGAGGGTTACTTCGTTCGGTGGCAACACTGGATACAGATCGCAGCAGCAAGCTGTTTTCGATCCCGGGGGCAATTCCGAGCCTGAGTGCATTGCCTTCCGGCTGCTTGTTTCACCCGCGTTGCCCGCATGCGACGGATCAATGCAAAAACGAAGCGCCACCGCTGGCAGCCAAGGATGAACGCGAGGTAGCTTGCTGGCATTCGGAGCAATTGGCTGCGTCCGGCGATTGGCTTATTGCAGAGCTATCGGTGAAAGGGCAGATCACGGCAGATGCTGTTGCAAAGGCAACCGAAGTAAAGGAAGAATTGACGAACGTATCTGCTGTTGATGGGGCTAAGGTGAGCAGTCATGGCGTACAGGTAAAGAACTCCCCTAAATCCAATGAGACTATCACGGAAACCGTCCAGAACAAGCAGGACTTGTTTAGAGTGGATGGAATTCGCAAGTATTATCCGGTGAAAAAAAGCTTTCCCGGTCGGACTGGTGCTTCGATCCGGGCGGTGGATGATGTATCGTTCTCAATCCGGCAGGGCGAAACCTTTGGATTGGTTGGAGAATCCGGCAGCGGTAAGTCTACTTTAGGCCGGCTGCTGATGCAGCTGGAACGTCCGACCTCAGGGCAGGTATGGTTCCAGGATCGGGAGCTGACACGTTTAGGAAATTCTGAGTTGCGATCCGTTCGCCGTGATATGCAGATGATTTTTCAAGACCCCTACGGATCACTTGATCCACGGTGGAATGTGGGAGATATCATAGGGGAGCCGCTTGCGGTTCATGAAGGGTTGTATGGCAAGGCAAAGCAGGAACGGGTGGAAGAACTCCTGAGCGCTGTTGGATTATCACCTTCGCTGGTTACGCGGTTTCCGCATGAATTTTCGGGAGGACAGCGGCAGCGTATCGGGATAGCCCGTGCCATTGCTCTGCAACCGCAGTTTATTTTAGCGGATGAGGCAGTGTCGGCTTTGGATGTTTCCGTTCAGGCGCAAATTGTCAATCTGCTTCAGGACTTACAGCGTAAGCTGGATACGACCTATTTGTTTATCGCACACGGATTGCACATTGTTCGCCATATTTCAGACCGGATAGGGGTTATGTACTTGGGGAAACTTGTAGAAATTGCGCCAAGTGACGAATTGTTCAGGCATCCTGCTCATCCGTATACCCGGGGGCTTGTTGCCTCGATACCTAACCCAAATCCGAAAAACCGCCGGGAGCTAATTACGGTACAAGGTGAGATTCCTTCGCCTGCGAAGCCTCCATCCGGCTGTCGTTTTCATACCCGCTGTCCACTAGCGACCTCGCGCTGCCGTGAGGAATCGCCTGAGCTGACAGAGATTAGCACAGGACATTATGCCGCTTGTCATTACCCGGCCTAGGTTCAACCCCCTCCTTTGATCTGCTATCGGCATGATAAGAGAGCTACATTCTACAGGCTGTTCATGGTAAGATAAGGATAGAAGTATATAAATTCAATAGGAAAAGAGGGTATTATGCTAGAAAAATGGGTTCAGGAATTAAAAGATGGTGAACAAGAGCTGATTGCGTGGAGAAGACATCTACATCAGCATCCCGAGCTGTCTTTTGAAGAAACGAATACGTCTGCATTTATCGCCGATCATTTGCGCTCTTTTGGTATTGAGGTAAGAACGAATGTGGGTGGAAACGGTGTGCTCGGGTTTTTAGAAGGCGGTCAGCCAGGTAGAACGATTGCATTTCGTGCTGATTTTGATGCACTTCCCATTCAGGATGAAAAGGGTGTGCCTTATAAATCGACCGTTCCGGGTGTTATGCATGCCTGCGGACATGATGGTCACACGGCTGCGTTACTTGGAGTGGCACGCGTGTTGAGCCATAACCGTGAGGCGCTGAAGGGAAAGCTTGTGTTTATTTTTCAACATGCGGAAGAAAAACCGCCTGGCGGAGCCAAGTTTATGATTGAGGATGGCTGTCTGGATGGGGTAGAGGCGGTATATGGTATTCACCTCGCATCTGAAATTCCTTTTGGTAAAATTGGATTAAAGAGTGGACCCGCGATGGCGGCTGTCGACGCGTTTACGATCCAGATCAACGGTAAAGGCGGGCATGGCGCACGACCGCATCAGACGGTGGACTCTATTGTTATCGGCAGTCAAATTGTGAACGGGTTGCAACAGGTGGTTAGTCGCAGGGTGGACCCTATTGAATCAGCAGTGTTAACGATTGGGGTATTTCAAGCTGGAACTGCCTTTAATGTGATTGCAGATAAGGCCAAAATTGAAGGCACCGTACGTACGTTTAATAAGGAAGTGCGTAAGGAAGTCGAGAATGAAATTCGCAGTATCGTCAAGGGGTTGACTGAGGCTTATCATGCCGGATACGAAATTGACTATCTGAATGGCTATCCTTCTTTGGTGAATGCCGAAGCCGAAACGGAACGTGTACGCGAGCTCATCGGCCGACTGTATGGAGCAGACGCTTTTTTGGATTTGAAGCCGGTCATGGGAGCAGAGGATTTTGCTTATTATTTGGAGCAACGACCAGGAGCCTTCATTCATGTGGGTGCACGCAATGAGGATGAACGAACGCATTTTGCTCATCACCATCCTCACTTTGATTTTGATGAGCGGGCATTGCTCGTCTCAGGGCATATTTTTTTAGCTCTGGCGCTTGAATACTTGCAATAATAGGCATATGTTTATGACTGACGACGTATAACGGAAGCTGGAACCGCGCATAGCGCGGTTTTTTGTTGTAAATCAAAGTATTTTGACACCCGTAAAGAATGAAAATTAAGTAATTAATTCACTATATGAAAAAATCATAATAGAATTAAATAAAAGGTATTAACTCTGAAGGAAGTTCAACCCTCTTATTATAAGCTGCGGAGCAGGAGATAAAATTGTATTATCTTGATTTTTCGCACAAGGAAATGGGAAAAAGATGACGAATCTATTGAGCAAGACACCTGTGTAAGCGCTAACAAAACAAGCGTTGCACCGTTTTTATTGGTTGGGGGTGAGTCTGAGAGGACATTTGTCAGAATTGTGAGAAGCAACGATAACGATAGGAACGAATTCAGAATCGGTTGATTACTTTTATCCCAAAATGACTCGCAAATTCAATTGATAATGAAGAAGGAGGTTGAATTCATTGACTAAGGCAAAAAACAGGTTGAGAATTGCTTGTTTGGCGCTTGTGGTAGCGGGTGCTTCCTGGACAGGAATGATAGCACCGGCTCATGCTGCTTCAAGTGACGATTACAGTTGGAAAAGTGTCGTTACGGGTGGAGGTGGTGGTTTTGTACCTGGCATTATTTTTAATGAAACGGAAAAAGACCTAATCTATGCCCGTACAGATATTGGAGGAGCTTACCGCTGGAATGCTGCCAATGAGAGTTGGATTCCGCTGACGGATTCTGTGGGCTGGGAGGATTGGAACAAAAATGGTGTCGATGCACTAGCGACTGATCCTGTTGATCCGAATCGTGTATATATAGCTACAGGTACGTATACTAATTCATGGGATAAACAAAATGGGCAAATTATGCGTTCTACCGACAGGGGCAATACGTGGCAGACAACCAAGCTTCCTTTTAAGGTGGGGGGCAATATGCCGGGGCGTTCAATGGGTGAACGTCTGACGATTGATCCAAATAAGAATAATATTTTGTTCTTTGGAGCTCGAAGTGGTAATGGACTATGGAAAAGCTCTGATTTTGGAGCAACTTGGAGCAAGGTAAGCAGTTTCCCGAATCCAGGGACGTATGTACAGGATCCTTCCAATGAATATACCAGCGACATTGTCGGTTTAGCGTGGATCACCTTTGACAAAAAAAAAGGCTCTTCCAGTAAAGCAACGCAGACGATCTATGTAGGTGTTGCAGATAAAAAGCAAAGTGTCTATCGCAGTACAGATGGCGGGACAACCTGGTCTGCTATAGCGGGACAGCCTACGGGCTATTTGCCACATCACGGTGTGTTATCACCGGACGGTAACCTGTATATTTCGTATAGCGATGGAGCAGGTCCATATGATGGATCAAAGGGTGAACTGTGGAAATTGAATACAGCAAGCGGGCAGTGGACTAACATTAGCCCCATAGGTAGCAGTAGTGCGGACAATCATTTTGGATATGGTGGACTGACGGTGGATGCCCAGAAGCCAGGTACACTCATGGTTGCTACGTTGAATGCCTGGTGGCCGGATGAAACGATTTATCGCAGCACTGACAGTGGTGCAACTTGGAGTCCTATTTGGGAATTCGATGGTTATCCGTCTCGTAAGCTAAAATACAATCTGGATATCAGCGCTGCGCCTTGGTTGACTTTCAATACCAAGCCTGCTCCACCAGAAGTATCACCCAAGCTTGGTTGGATGATCGGAGACCTAGAGATAGATCCGTTTAATTCAGACCATATGCTGTACGGTACGGGAGCTACGATTTATGGTTCTAAAAATCTGACGAATTGGGATAAAGGTGGAAAGCTGGATATCGCTGTAGCCGCTAAAGGGATAGAGGAAACGGCCATTTTAGATCTGGTGAGCCCTCCAGTCGGCGCGCCTTTGGTCAGCGCAGTAGCTGATGTCTCGGGTTTCAAGCATGACGATCTTTTCAAGGTTCCAGCTAATATGCTGGATAATCCAACCTTTACAAGCAGCGAAAGCATTGATTATGCTGAGTTGAATCCTTCTTTTATGGCCCGGGTAGGTAAAGCGGATTACAAAAATGATCCAAATGCCAAATCCATTGGATTTTCCAATGATGGTGGAGCGAAGTGGTATAAGGCAAATAGCGAGCCTTCCGGTACAGCAGGAGGAGGCAGCATTGCCGTTGCGGCAGATGGCAATGGCATGCTGTGGAATACATCGGACAAAGGTGTGTTCTACTCCAAAACTGGCGGCAACTCATGGACAGCAAGTACGGGGATTCCAGCGAATGCAAAGATCGCCTCTGACCGAGTGAATCTTAATAAATATTACGCATTTGCCTCCGGAAAAATATATGTGAGCACCAATGGAGGCGTATCATTTACACCATCAGCGGCAACTGGCTTACCAACAGCAGGCAATGCTGATATTAGTGCTGTACGAGGAGCAGAAGGAGATGTATGGCTCGCCGGGGGTTCTGAGGATGAAGGGCTTTACGGCTTATGGCATTCCAAAGATTCCGGCGCTACGTTCACCAAGCTTTCTAATGTGCAGGAAGCGGATTTTGTAGGCTTTGGTAAGGCAGCGCCAAACCGCACGAATGCAGCGGTTTTTATCGTTGGTAAAATTGATGGCACACGTGGATTTTACCGCTCGGACGATGCTGGCGCAAACTGGGTGCGCATTAATGATGATAAGCATCAATATGCTCGAGTGACCAAAATTATTGGAGATCCTCGGGTTTATGGACGTGCTTATCTGGGAACAAATGGCCGCGGCATTTTGGTGGCAGATCGTCTAGGTGGTGATCAACCGTCTACTGGGCAAGCAAGTATTACACCAACGACTGCAACCTATGGAGTAGATAACGGCAGTACCGAAATTACTGTCAAGCTAACACTTAGCGGTAATACGTTAGAAACGATCAAGCAGGGGAGCCTAGTACTAAACAAGGGTGAGGATTATACGATTAGTGAAGAAACAGTCGTTCTTACCAACAAGTATCTATCAAAACTTCCTAAAGGAGAGACAACGCTTAACTTCCATTTTAGTGCAGGCAATGACGCGTTGTTCACGATTATGATAAAAGGGGATACGCCAGGCGAGCCGGGAACAGACCAGGGCGTTTTGAAGGTGCAAGCCTTCAATGGGAATGTATCTGCCACAAGCAATACAATCAGTTCCAAATTTAAAATAACCAATATGGGAACCTCACCAATTTCCCTAGCAGACGTGACATTGCGTTATTATTACACCATTAATGGGGAGAAAGCACAAAATTTCTTCACGGATTGGTCGAGCGTCGGTACAGGGAATGTGATTGCTAGCTTCAAAACATTATCCAATGCGAAGCCAGGGGCAGATTCTTATGCAGAAATCGGGTTTAAATCGGCTGCGGGTTCTTTAGAGCCCGGTCAAAGTGTGGAGTTGCAAACCCGGATATCCAAAGAGGACTGGAGCAGTTACACACAAACGGATGATTATTCATTTAATCCCACAGCAAACAGCTTACAAGATTCTGCTAAAATAACCGCTTACCTGTCTGGAAGCAAGCAATGGGGAATTGAGCCCTAAACCTTAATAAGGACAATCCTAAGTCAGCCACTCTAATGAGTGAGCTGGCTTTATTTTTGACGATCTTATTGTCCCGCATTCTTTTTTTGGGGAAAAAGCAAAGACAAGTTGAAAACAGCAACTAATAGAGATTCAAATTAAATTATATAATTATTTCACTATATGAAAAAATCATAATAGAAAAAAACTCTTTCTCGCATACAATCTCCACAAAACAAACACACCACTTTAAGTAGAAAAAGAAACACTGACGGGAACATATGTTCTTTTATCTCAAAAAAGAAACGCTCCTGTCCTTAGACAAAAAGCGTCTCTAATCAAATTTTTATATTTATCATACACCTCAAACAAGATGCCGGGATACTGAAATTAACAGTGTCATCGTAATGACATTCACAATTGTAGAAAGTAATACTGTTTGTGCGGCAAAATCGGGTTCATTTTTATATTCTTCCGCCAAAATACTTGTATTAACACCGGTAGGCATACCCGATGCAATGAGTAAGGCTTGAGCGGGAATCCCCTTAAGATCCAGCAGCAAGACGAGCATAAAACCGACTATTGGACCAGCAATCAGGCGTAGTACCATACTGATGTACACGGCTGTCCGGCGCAAGCGAAAGGGATATTGCACAATTTGTGCTCCCAAAGTAAGCAGAGCCACGGCAACCATCGACTGACTAATATAATTCAAAGGTTCAGCCAGTAAATTAGGCAATGGACTATGCAGCAGATTTAGGAGCAAACCTAGCGCAAGCGCATAGGGAACAGGCATTTTTAAAAAATTAATTAATATTTTTCGAGTATTGGCCTTGCCGTTTTGCACAACAAAAGTGCCGTATGTAAATGTGACAAAGCTTTGAAAGGTCATAATCAGAGCTTGAACGGAAATGGCCAACGGGTCACCTTTGAACACCAACTGATTGATTGGCAGACCATAATTTCCTGAATTATCTAGCATTACACTATTTGTAAAAGCTCCACGCATTCCGGGGCTGTATTTCAGAGATCTGGCTACGGTAGTACTGATTACGTACAGAATAGCTATGTACAAGGCATAAAAAAGTGAAACCTCACCCATGAGCATTAAAGAAATTTCTGAGTTATAAAGACCCGTAAACACAACTGCGGGGGTAATATAGTAAAAATTGATTTTAGCTAAGGTATACAAATCCAATCGAAAATAATATTGCATGATACAACCAAAACCGATAAGTACAAAAATAGGTAAAACAACGTCCAAAAGAATGGTGCCGAACATGTCTGTTTCATCTTCTTTCTATTATGCGAATGTAAAGGCTGATTCTTAAAAATGCATGTGTAATTCTCATTATACTGTGTAAATAGGTTAGGCGTATAATAAAATTTTATAGTGGTTTTGGTAATCTGGACTGCAGCTATATTGGTGTCTCACACATTAGATAAGAAAAGATAAAAAATTAGCTTAGAGAAGCCGTTAATACATCTAGGGACATTTGAGCCTGGTCTTTACTATAAGGAGGAATCGCATCATGAGAAACACTTGGACAGCCTTACTAACGTGTATACTGGTCTTGGGATTGGCAGCGGGAACCGCTGAAGCCAAGCAGGGACGCGGAAATGATCAGGAGAACAAACAGGAAGCAAAGACGTCTGTTAAAGACGGGAATGAAAAGAGCGGGGAAGAGCTAATCAATCCCCATGACTCAGACAATGATCAGTCCAAAAAACAAAAGGACAAAACATCCGGGAAAAAGGATGAAAACAGTAAAAAAGACAAACACGCAGAAATCAGAAAAACTGAACCTGTTGCAGTAACAGATGATACGTACGAGGAGTCCAAAGACCATAATGCTCACAAGGGACGCAACGGTTACAAGGGTCTGCTTCACGCGGTAGAAAATACGAAGGATAAGCCGGCAGGAGCGGTTATTGCGAACCTGCTGCTTACGAAATACCCGGAACGTTTGACTCCGGAGCAGGTTGCTGAACTTGAATTGATCCGGAATTCTGGTAAAGCACTGACTGAGGCAGCTAAGCTACTAGCTGAAAACGGAAATGTGACTGATGCCGTTTACATGCAGGAGGAGGCAGTACTGGCTAATGTGTCCGATCTGGAAAGCTACAAAAAGCTGGGTGAATTCTCGAAAAAGGCCGGACGGCCGTCGGGTATGAAGCTGTTCGTGAATGGTGAAAAATACGATGCCAAACCGATTAATCGCAATGGGACCACACTTGTTCCGTTTAGAACAGCTTCCGAAGCTTTGGATGCAAAGGTTTCCTGGGATCCGAAAGAAAAAGCTGTTACTGTCACCCGTAACGGCGTGTCCGTCAAATTATTTGTTAACAGCCCGAAAGCATATATTAACGGTCAGCCGTATTCTATCGAGCAGCCAGCATCCATAGTGGATGGGACGACAATGGTACCTGTAAGGGTAATCGGAGAGGCCTTGGGGACAAATGTTAAATGGGAGCCTGAGAGCCAGTCCGTTGTTGTATACGAGCAGCCAACAACGCCTGCATCAACATCATAACGTGCTGTAAACAAAAAGGGCCCCTGACTAAATGTCAGGCCTTTTTGTTTTACCTTGTAATTAATGATTTCGTATTCTTTTTAATGGTGAGAAGATAGATAGCCTTCATAATACTACCAAGCTATTCGCATTATGTGCTGGTCATGTGTACAATTAAATAGAGAACGCTGAGAAAAGGGAGTGTCATAGATGGATTTAGGATTAACGGGAAAAACAGCCTTTGTTGCAGGTTCCAGTAAAGGACTCGGCAAGGCAAGCGCACGGGAGCTGGCACGCGAGGGTGCGAATGTCGTCATTTCAGGACGGAACGAAGCGGAGCTTCAGCGGACGCAGGCGGAATTACTGGAAACAGCGAGTGGCCGCGTTGAATATGTAGTTTGCGATGTAACAAAACCAGAACATATCTCCCAGGCCATCCGCCGTACAGCTGATTTGTTTGGCACCGTGGATATTTTGGTTAACAATGCGGGTGGGCCTCCTGCCGGTACCTTTGATGATTTTACAGATGAAGTGTGGATGCAGGCCTTTGAACAAAATTTACTTAGTCATATCCGGTTGATCCGTGAGGTGTTACCATATATGAAAAAACAACAAAGCGGTAGGATTTTAAATATTGCTTCTTCCTCAGTTAAGCAGCCAATTCCGGGGTTAATCATTTCAAATACGCTACGTACTGGAGTTGCTGGATTGGCAAAAACATTGTCTCTGGAATTAGCTCCTCATAATATTCTGGTACATACTGTAGCACCGGGGAGAATTGCAACTGATCGCGTGCGTAGCTTGGACGAGCATCGAGCTGAGAAAACCCAGCAAACGACGGATCAGGTTCGCAAACAAGCAGAAGAGGGCATTCCATTGGGACGGTATGGAGAGCCTGAAGAGTTCGGTAAAGTTGTTGCTTTTCTGGCGTCTTCAGCTTCATCCTATTTGACAGGGAGTACCATCCTTGTGGATGGCGGAATGATTAAATCGTTATAAAATAAAGATGCGTGCCAGCCTCAGGTTTAATTGGGTGCTGGCACGCTTTTTTTAAATTTATTTAGGAAGTAGAAAATCTTCATTCACGGCCTGGAAGCTCACAACCCTCATCGGTACATATACCACCTGCATCTTGTTTGGACGAGTTGCCGCTTATCATGGTGAAAGGTGATCGTTCATCCCATGCTTTTTGAAGCGCATCATGAAATACTTCCTCCGGCTGGGCACCAGAAACAGCAAATTTTCGATCAAATACAAAGAATGGCACACCCTGAACACCCAACTTAGCGCCTTCGGCTTCATCAGCTCTAACTTCGTCGGTAAAACGGTCACTGGCTAATATAGCAGCCGCTTCCTTTTGATCCAAACCAACTTCAGTAGCCAGCGCTACCAGCACTTCATGATCCCCTGTATGCTTGCCTTCGATGAAAACAGCTTGGAATAAACGCTCGCTCAGCTCCAGCATTTTGCCTTGTGTTTGAGCCCAAAGTGTTAAGCGGTGAGCATCAAGAGAGTTCGTCGGCACCATGGCATGAATATTATATTCAAGACCCGCAGAGCGTGCGTTTTCGTTCATTCGATCATTCATAGCCTGAGCCTCTTGCAGACTAACCCCATATTTAGCTGATAGTTCTTCATTGATCGTTTTACCACTATCTCTCATAGCACCCGGGTTCAATTCAAAACTCTTGAATGTCAATTGCACCTCATTGCGATGTGGGAATTGCTGTAATACTCGCTCCAAACGGCGTTTGCCGATATAACAGAATGGACACATATAATCAGACCAAACTTCGATATTCATCAGGAAAAAGCCTCCATGTATACGTATTTTATTGAGTAACCGGGAGTGGTGCTCCCCCATTTAGAATGTGTATAAAGGTGGAACTTCATTAGTTACAATATGAATTATAAAGCTAAAGCATTCAACGTGCAAATAATTAATGCTTGTCAAAAAATTAATGCTGTGATATTTTATATGTGTAACCGGTTACACATTGGAGTTGAACCTACACTATGACAACAATTAAAGAAGTCGCCAGCTTTGCAGGTGTTTCCGTAGCGACCGTATCCAGAGTTATTAATGAAACTGGATATGTACATGAGGATACACGGCGAAAGGTAGAGGCTGCTGTGAAGCAGTTAAATTACAAGCCCAATGAAGTTGCACGTTCTTTGTATAAAAAGAAATCCAGATTAATCGGCCTGCTGCTGCCGGATATTACGAACCCTTACTTTCCCTTGTTAGCTCGTGGGGTGGAGGATCGAATGCAGGAAAATGATTTCCGGATTATTTTCGGTAATAGTGATGAAGATCGCCAAAAAGAATTGGATTACATGGATACTTTTGTTCAAAATAATGTCGTTGGTGTTATTTCTTCTACCAATGATCCCGATGCCGATTGTTACGCCAAACTGAAGATCCCGGTCGTTTTTCTCGATCGAACTTCCAGTGACAGCCTCTCCGTATATGCGGATGGAGCCCATGGCGGTTGCTTGGCTGCTCAAGAAATGGTTGCCCGCGGCAGCAAACAAATTACAGTCATGCAGGGCCCTGCACATATTCGTCCAGCACAAGACCGTTTTCGCGGGGCGGTTGAAGAGCTTCAGCAATCCGGAATTGCTTACCATGTGGTCGAGACAACTTCCTTTTCGTTCAAGGAGGCCGAGTCGTGGGCCAAAGAGCTGTTTAGCAAGTATCCAGATACGGACGGAGTTATCGCAAGTAACGATATCGTGGCTACAGCGGTGATGCATGAGGCACATAGATTAGAAAAGAAAATCCCGGATGATGTTCAAATTATCGGGTTTGATGATATACCATTAAGTAGTTTGTTATTCCCGCCTTTGTCAACGATCCGACAACCTGCTTATGAAATGGGCTGGGAAGCAGCAGGGCTACTCATTCAGTTGATTGAGCAGTCGCAAGTAACGAATTCAAGCGTACCTAATCTTCATTCGAAAGTACTTACCTATTCAAGCATACAATTGCCCGTCAAATTTATAGAACGGGAAACGACGAGAAAGGTGGATTATAATGGCTAAAATTTCGATTATCGGAAGCAGTTCTATGGATCTCGTAGTTACTTCGTCCAAACGTCCCGGTGCTGGTGAAACGGTATTGGGTGAAAGCTTTACAACCGTACCCGGAGGTAAAGGAGCTAATCAAGCCGTAGCCGCAGCACGACTCGGAGCGGACGTTACGATGATTGGACGTGTAGGGGATGATCATTTTGGAGAACAGATTTTACGTAATTTTGAAGAAAATCATGTTCATACTGGCTATGTGAAACCGGTTACACATATGGAAAGCGGTACAGCGCATATTGTACTAGCTGAAGGTGATAACAGTATTGTCGTGGTAAAAGCAGCAAATAATGAAGTGACACCCGCCTATGTGGAAGAAGCGCTTGACGTCATTCGAAGTTCGGATATTGTATTAATTCAACAGGAAATACCGTCGGAAACAGTTGTTTATGTAAGCGAAATTTGTGCGAAATACCAGGTACCCTTGTTGCTGAATCCTGCTCCAGCTCGCGAGGTAGATGACAGTGTAATTGCAAATGCGAGCTACATTACGCCTAATGAGCATGAAGCTGCCATAATGTTTAAGGATATGAGTCTTCAAGAAGCGCTACGCAAATATCCCAACAAGCTGTTTGTGACTGAGGGTAGCAACGGTGTACGGTTCTTCGACGGAGAACAGGAAGTCGTGATTCCTACTTATAAAGTAGAAGCCGTTGATACAACAGGTGCAGGAGATACGTTTAACGCTGCTTTTGCAGTGGCATTGGCTGAAGGAAATTCGCTGGCAGACAGTGTGAAATTTGCTAATCGGGCTGCGTCATTGTCTGTTACCAAATTTGGAGCCCAAGGTGGAATGCCAACCCGTCGTGAAGTGGAGGAGCAAATATAATATGAAGAAACATGGAATCCTAAACAGTCATATATCCAAAATACTGTCGGATCTCGGCCACACAGACTATATTGTCGTGGCTGATGCCGGCTTACCTGTTCCTGAAGGCGTTACCAAAATTGATTTGGCCCTTAAATTGGGTGTTCCATCCTTTCAGGACGTCGTTGATGTCATTGCAGCAGATATGGTGATCGAAAAAATAACGCTGGCCGAAGAAATCAAACAAGAAAATGAACAAGCATTACAGTATATTATGCGCAACTTTGCAGGGGAGCAATTAGAACAGCCACAGCTTAATAAGCAGGCAGCCGTCATTGAGTTTTGCCCTCATGAACAATTCAAGGAGCTGACCCGGTATGCGAAGGCGGTCATTCGTACAGGAGAGGCTAAGCCGTTTGCCAATTGTATTTTGCAGGCAGGAGTTCATTTTGGATAAATCAATGTTGAATAAAAAGGAGGGTACAGCATGCAGATTCAAATGAAAGGAATTCACAAAGCCTTTGGAACCAATCAGGTACTGAGTGGTGTTGACTTTGATCTTCGTGAAGGAGAAGTACATGCCCTCATGGGTGAAAATGGTGCAGGCAAATCAACGCTGATGAATATTTTAATCGGACTGCATCGGCGAGATGAGGGAACGATCATCATTGACGGTCAGGAAACCTATTTTGCCGACCCCAAAGAAGCGGAGCAAAAAGGAATTGCTTTTATTCACCAAGAACTGAATGTGTGGCCGGAGATGACCGTGCTGGAAAATCTATTTATCGGCAAGGAAATGACATCCAAGTGGGGCTTACTAGACAGCTCCAAAATGAAAGCGCTAGCAAATGAACAATTCAGCAAGCTTTCGGTAAATCTTCCATTGAACGGTGAAGCAGGCGACTGTTCAGTGGGTCAACAGCAGATGATTGAAATTGCCAAAGCACTCATGACGGATGCTAAAGTTATCGTGATGGATGAGCCGACAGCCGCCTTAACCGAACGGGAAATTCAGAAGTTGTTCGAGGTTATTACTTCCTTGAAAAAAGATGGTGTTTCGATTGTGTATATTTCACATCGGATGGAGGAGATATTCGCGATCTGTGATCGGATTACCATCATGCGTGACGGGAAAACGGTGGATACTCAGGCGATTCCCAATACAAATTTTGATGAAGTTGTACGGAAAATGGTGGGTAGAGAGCTGACTGAACGCTACCCGGTAAGAACGCCTGCTTTGGGAGAAGTGGTGCTGGAGGTCAAAAATGCTTCGCATAAAGGGTTATTTGAAAATGTGAATTTCACTGTACGATCTGGGGAAATTGTAGGTTTTTCAGGCTTGATGGGCTCGGGACGGACCGAGATCATGCGGGCGTTATTTGGACTGGATGCTTTGGATCGTGGTGAGATTCATGTACGTGGAAAAAAAGTATCTATTCGTAAGCCGGATGATGCGGTGAAACTAGGGATTGGCTTCATTACAGAAGACCGAAAAGATGAGGGCTTGGTGCTGGACTTTTCCATCCGGGAAAATATGGTGCTGCCAAATCTGTTCAGCTTTACTTCGAAAGGATTTATTTCAGGTAAAAAAGAGCTAGATTTTGTTAACACTTTAATTAAGCGCTTGCAAATTAAAACCCAATCGGGCGAAACAACGGTTCGCAGTTTGTCAGGTGGTAATCAGCAAAAGGTGGTTATTGCCAAATGGGTAGGTATTGGTCCAAATGTGCTCATTCTTGACGAACCAACGAGAGGTGTGGATGTGGGAGCCAAGCGGGAAATCTACCAGTTGATGAACGAGCTGACCGAACGCGGAGTCGCGATTATCATGGTATCCTCGGAACTCCCTGAGGTACTCGGCATGAGCGATCGTATTGTCGTGGTGCACGAGGGAAAGATTAGCGGAGAGCTGAGCAGGGAAGAAGCCACACAAGAAAATATTATGACGCTAGCTACAGGAGGACAGTAATATGACAACTATGAATGATTCAAAAAGCAGCAAAGGCTTTCAAATGTCACAAATCACACAGAAGCTTGGCCCGTTGTTGGGACTCATTATTTTGGTGATTATCGTATCGGTCTTAAATCCCAGCTTTTTGGAACCGCTTAATATTTTGAATTTATTGCGCCAGGTATCCATTAATGCGTTGATTGCGTTCGGTATGACCTTCGTTATTCTCACAGGCGGAATTGATTTGTCAGTCGGCTCCATATTAGCACTATCCAGTGCGTTTGTCGCAAATATGATGCTGGCCGGGTTCGATCCTATTTTGGCGATTATCATTGGCTGTGCATTGGGTGGCGTGATGGGGATGGTCAACGGCTTGATGATTACGAAAGGTAAAATGGCTCCGTTCATCGCTACACTAGCAACCATGACCATTTTCAGAGGATTAACACTCGTTTATACCAACGGTAACCCTATCACAGGACTCGGAGACAGTCTGGTATTTCAATTGTTCGGTCGTGGCTATCAGTTCGGTATTCCGGTTCCAGCGATTACGATGCTCATTACCTTTGCTGCCCTATGGATCATTTTGCATAAAACACCATTCGGACGTAAAACGTATGCCATTGGTGGTAACGAGAAGGCTTCGATTGTATCTGGTATTAAAGTACCGCGTGTAAAAATTTGGATTTACTCTCTGGCTGGAATGCTTTCCGCATTGGCGGGAGCTATCTTGACCTCACGATTGAACTCGGCGCAACCGACGGCAGGTACTTCTTATGAACTGGACGCCATTGCGGCTGTCGTATTAGGTGGAACAAGCCTCTCTGGAGGACGCGGACGAATCGTAGGTACGTTAATTGGTGTGCTTATCATTGGTACACTAAACAACGGCTTGAACTTGCTGGGGGTTAACTCTTTTTATCAAATGGTAGTAAAAGGGATAGTCATCGCTATTGCTGTACTGATTGACCGTAAAAAATCCGCATAATACACCTAATCTGCGTAGAAGGAGACACATAAATATGAAAAAGCTTACATTAATCATGACTGCCTTGCTGCTCCTGCTCATGACAGGGTGTTCCTTGGAACCGCCCGAATGGGCGAAACCTAAAGCGGCCGCGAACCTGAAGAACATTAAAATCGGCTTGTCGATCTCAACGCTGAACAATCCATTCTTCGTCTCTCTCAAAGACGGAGTTGTGGCAGAGGCCAAAAAACAAGGAATGCAGGTCATTGTTGTGGATGCACAAAATGATTCGGCAAAACAAAGTAATGACGTGGATGATCTGATTCAACAGGGAGTAAACGCGTTACTCATTAATCCGACAGATTCGTCGGCCATCTCCACTGTGGTACAATCAGCGAATGCATTGAACATCCCGGTTATTACACTGGATCGTTCTGCTGACAAAGGAGACGTAAAAGCACTCGTCGCTTCAGACAACGTAGAGGGAGGGCGAATGGCTGCCAGATATGTGATTGACCAAGTTGGAAAAGGTGCCAAGGTGATTGAGCTGGAAGGTGTTCCAGGAGCATCCGCTACCCGTGAACGTGGGAAAGGCTTCCATGAAGTAGCAGATAAGGATCTGAAAGTCATAGCCAAACAATCGGCCGATTTTGATCGGACTAAAGGTTTGAACGTGATGGAAAATCTGCTGCAAGGCAACCCGGACGTTCAGGCTGTATTTGCCCACAATGATGAAATGGCATTGGGTGCCATCGAAGCAATCCAAAGCTCAGGTAAGAACATTCCAGTCATCGGTTTTGACGGTAACGAGGATGCGCTCAAATCTATTAAGGAAGGGAAACTGACAGCCACTGTAGCTCAGCAACCCGAGCTTATTGGACAATTGGCGGTGCAGGCAGCCAAGGATGTACTTCAAGGTAAAAGCGTGAAAACATCAATTCCTGCTAAGCTGGAGTTGGTGGACCAATCGAAATAAAATGGGTACTTGACCCGACATATTAAGCCTTCGGACTGATGCAAAACATACGCATCAGTCCTTTTTTTGACTAATCTACGATGATGATACATACCACATAAATGGAAGTTTTTAATTTTTGTATTGTAAGAAGAGACGGTAAAAGATAGAATAACAATTATATGATAATGAGAATCACTATCATATAATGAATTGTATATATCTAAGGAGGACGTATATTGTGCAACAAAGGTACAGATTAAAATGGGAATCCACGCTTTGTCTTGTGGTTCTTTTGATGGTTGTATTGAGTGCATGTGGAAACGTAACTAGCAACAACCAGACAAACGATAAGACCAGCACTAATGATCCTTCCGGGCAATCCAAAACGGTTGTCATGCGCGAATATACTGATGCCACTGGCAATAAGATCAGTATCCCTGCAAATCCGCAGCGAGTCGTCACGACACAATATTTGGATGCGATGCTGGCTTTAGGTGTTAAGCCAGTAGGGGTTGCTTCTCATTTGTTAGAAGGCGACTATTTAAAAGGAAAGATTGACGGGATTGCTGATATTGGGAACCCGACGAATGTTGAAAAGGTACTGGAGCTACAACCTGACCTGATCATCACAACAGAAGATACCACACCAGAAGTGAAAGAGCAGCTGGAGAAAATTGCTCCAACCGTAGTCGTTTTGTTTGGAGATGGGGATGTATTTAAGCAACTGCGGGATGTCGCAGCCGTGCTGGGTAAGGACAAGGAAGCCGAGCAGTGGATCGCTAGTTTCGACAAAAAGGCTGAAGAAGGTCGAAAGAAGCTGGCTGGAAAATTCAAAAAAGATGAAACGGTTACCATTTATATGACCTACGGTAAGGATGTGCTAAGAGTATATGGAGCGCGAAATGTAGGACATGTCATTTACCGTTCATTGGAATTGAATCCTCCTGAGTACATAAGGCAGAAGTTGGAGAAGGACCCGAAGTTTAACTTTGTATACGATAGCATTTCAATGGAAAAGCTGCCTGAACTGTCAGGAGACCGTATTATTATGCTGGTTTATGATGAAGCGACTAAGGACGGAATGCTTAAGCAAATTGAGCAAAGTGCACTGTGGAGAAATCTCCCGGCTGTCAAGAACCACAAAGTGTATTTCATCAAAGCTGACCCGTGGTTTACCTACTCGCCGCTTGCTATTGACAAATCGCTGGATGAAGCCGTTAACATGTTTTCCATCGATCCTAAATAATTACTCGAAATTAGAAAGGAGAAGTCATGACTATGCTTAAACGTTTTTTTGAATACTACCGTCCTTACCGGACTTTGTTCATCATTGATTTCTCTTGTGCCTTGCTGGCTGCACTGCTGGAGTTGGCTTTTCCGCTTGCAGTCAACCGGGTGGTCGATGATTTGTTGCCCAGCGGGAACTGGAAATGGATTTTATATGCCTGTCTAGCTCTACTCGGTATTTATGTCATAAGTGCTGCGCTGAATTACGTGGTTACCTATTGGGGACACAAGCTGGGCATTAACATCGAATCGGACATGCGTAAAAAGCTGTTTGATCGGGTTCAAAAGCAATCTTTTCGCTTTTTTGACAATAACAAAACAGGGCATCTCGTTTCACGTATGACCAACGATCTGATGGATATTGGGGAAATTGCCCACCACGGCCCCGAAGATTTGTTCATCGCGTTGATGACACTCGGGGGAGCCTTTGGTATCATGCTCGGTATTAACTGGAAGCTGGCTGTACTGACTTTCATCATTGTACCCCTCATGATTTACTTGTCTCTTTATTTCAGCCGTAAAATGTCTGCTGCTTTCCATCGTATGTTTTCTGATATTGCGGATTATAACGCTCGTATTGAAAATAATGTCAGTGGGATTCGCGTTGTTCAAGCGTTCTCCAACGAAGCATATGAAATGGAACGTTTTGCTGAAAATAATGGGCGTTTCCGTAAAACGAAGCTGATCGCGTACCGGATTATGGCCTGGAATTCCTCGATTAGTTTTATACTAATGAAGCTGGTTTCATTGTTTGTGCTTGTGTGTGGAACATGGTTTGTTATCGAAGGACAGATGACCTACGGGGAATTTATCGCATTTGTGATGCTGTCTAATGTATTCCTGGGGCCGATTAAACAAATTAATTCTGTCATCGAAACGTATCCAAAAGGGATTGCCGGCTTCCGACGGTATCTGGATTTGCTGGAAAGTGAATCGGATGTGGAAGATCTGCCAGCAGCCAAGGCGGTTAGCCATCTTAATGGAGATATTCAATTTGCAGGTGTAACGTTTGGTTACGAGAACAAAGACAAGGTATTACGCAAAGTGGACCTATCTATCCATGCGGGTGAAACCGTAGCACTTGTGGGTCCTTCAGGAGCAGGTAAAACGACACTTTGCAGTTTGTTGCCTCGCTTCTACGATGTCGAGGAAGGCAGCATTACCATTGATGGGATGGATATCCGTGAAATGAAGCTGGAATCGCTGCGATCCATGATTGGAATTGTTCAGCAGGATGTATTCCTCTTTGATGGAACAATTCGTGAAAATATCGCTTATGGTAAGCTTGACGCTTCGGAAGAAGAAATCTGGGATGCTGCTCGTCGAGCTCAGATTGAAGACCTTGTTCGCTCATATCCGGATGGTCTGGATACAATGATCGGTGAGCGAGGTGTGAAGCTCTCCGGTGGTCAAAAACAACGTTTGTCTATTGCCCGGATGTTCCTTAAAAATCCGCCAATTCTCATTTTAGATGAAGCAACATCAGCATTGGATACAGAGACAGAAGCCGCGATTCAGCAGGCGCTGACAGAGCTATCCCAGGGCCGTACGACACTCGTTATTGCGCATCGTCTGGCAACGATCAAAAATGCTGACCGCATTATCGTAGTTGCAGATCAAGGGATTGCCGAGCAAGGCAGACATGAAGAGTTATTAGCAGTAAAAGGGGCATATAGCCGCCTGCACCAAGCTCAATATGGAACGTAAATAGGCCGATATGACACCGTAAATAGAGAGAGGAATGAACGGGTTTGACAAAGAAAATGTGGATTGTGATGATGTTTCTGTCAGCCATTTTAGCTCTTACCGCCTGTGGTGGAAACGTAAAGCAACCGGATGAAAAGCAGAATCAAACTTCTAGCGAACAAAAGTCAGAGGAAACGAAAACAGTCAAAACGATACATGGAGATATTAAGATTCCGGTTCACCCTCAGCGGATTATAGTAGATATGTACCAGAATGATTTATTAGCACTAGGAATTAAACCTGTGGGAAGTGTTAAATATTATCTGGATAATCCGTTTTCGAAGGAGCTTGTGCAGGGCATTGCAAGCATTGGAGATCGCGGCAGCGTATCCATTGAAAAAGTATTGGCTCTGGAGCCTGACTTGATTCTGATTGGTTCCAAAGATGCTTCTGAATATGAAAAATATAGTAAAATTGCTCCGACCATTGTAATTCCTTATGGAACGTACAAGAATGTGCATGAGGAACTGACAGCTTTTGGTGAGCTGCTTGGAAAAGAACAGGAAGCCAAAACATGGCTTGCCCAATACGATCAGCGGATGCAGGCTGCACGTGACAAGCTAAAGGGAATTGTTCAGCTTGGAGATACTTTCACCGTAATGGAAGCTTCGGAAAAAGAATACTATGTATATGGTGATAATTTTGGCAGAGGAGGACAGGCGGTATACAGAGGACTGAATTTGACACCTCCACCGCTTGTCCAAAAAGAATTATTAGGTGAGACTCAATGGAAATCGGTGTCAAAAGAAGTCATTAATCAATATACCGGCTCTTATATCTTTCTGACGGTTAACAAGAATTTGAGCAGTTACGAAGGAGACAGCATATGGAAATCACTGAATGCGGTCCGGCAAGGTAAGGTTTTTGAGCTCCAGGAGGATCGATATTGGTACTTTGATCCCATTGCTATTGTAGGGCAAGCTGAAGAAATCGCAGATATGATCGTCCAGCGGAATAAAGAGAACGCCGCACAGAAGTAGTCGCTTCGGTGTTGTTGGCAGCCCTTTGGTATTTATGCCGAAGGGCTTTATTTGTTCACAATAGGGCAGAGCATTAGGCATTCCTCGAAATTTGCTATTGAAGCCGTTGCCACATTAATTTACAATAGTAAAGATTGCATGATAATAATTCTCATTATCAACATCATCTTCAACACAGTTCGTGATAGCTACATACTATTCAACAGTAAGGGTGAACAATAGTTATGAAATTATCAGAATCAACGGATAGCCCCGCTCAAAGTAATCATAACCAGTCGCCGACTCAATTCCACTCGCGACCATGGGCAGCTTCGCTTATCCTGACAGCTGGGCTTGGACTTTTAGCGTTCGGTATCGCGCTATCCCTATCTTTTGGTGCAGCCTCTATTAGGCTGGAAGAGGTATGGAACGCCGTTTTTCATTTTAAACCCGAGTTGCAAAACCATCAAATTATTTGGGAAATCCGTCTACCTCGGATTCTGGGTGGGGTTTTAATCGGAGTTTGCTTTGCCGTAGCAGGTGCAATTATGCAAGGAATGACTCGAAATCCACTTGCTGACTCGGGCTTGCTTGGACTGAACTCGGGAGCCAGCTTGGCGATGGCGATTTGCTTCGCCCTTTTTCCCGGATCTTCCTTTTTACAGTTAATGTTGTATTCCTTTGTTGGTGCAGCTCTGGCTGTTGTGATGGTATATGGTACAAGCTCCATCTCCAAATCAGGTCTTACGCCAGTTCGTCTTGTATTGGCGGGCGCAGCTGTCACGGCATTGCTGTCCGCCTTAGGAGATGCGATCAGTTTGTACTTTAATGTTGGACAGGATTTAGCCTTTTGGTATGCCGGAGGGCTTAGTGGAACCAAGTGGGTTCAGCTCGGTATAGTTTTGCCTTGGGTTGTGGCAGCTTTTATCGGCGCTCTCATGTTGTCGCGCTCTATTACGCTGCTTAGTCTGGGAGACGAAATTGCGTTGAGTCTTGGTCAGCGAACTGGGGTGGTAAAGGTAGTCGGGATGATTCTTGTTCTGATTCTGGCGGGTGCAGCGGTGTCGTTGGTTGGTTCTATAGGTTTCGTGGGATTAATTATTCCCCATATAACCCGCAAGCTGGTTGGCGTCGATTATCGCTGGATTATTCCATGCTCGGCCATTATGGGAGCTTTACTCATTGTGTTTGCCGATCTGGCAGCCCGTATGATTAACGCACCTGAGGAAACGCCGGTGGGCGTACTTATTGCCTTAATTGGGGTTCCGTTCTTCCTTTATCTGGCACGTAAAGAAAGGAGGGCACTGTAAGATGAATAACGTTACGAATGGGGCTATTGCCAAAGCTAGTCATCGTAAAAAAATGCATGATTGGATGGTTGTTGTCATTCTGCTCGTATTGCTCATTGCTGCGTTCACCATAAGTGCGAATACGGGAACCATCCGGCTTTCGCCAATGGAGCTATTTAGAACCTTGTTTGGACAAGGGACTCCACAGCAGGAATTAATCCTATTTGAATTCCGATTGCCACGAATGGTTATTTCCCTTCTAATCGGTGCAGGTCTCGCTGTTTCTGGCTGCATCATGCAGGGGGTTTCGCGTAACGGTCTAGCGGACCCTGGTATTCTGGGGATTAATGCGGGCGCCGGGCTGATGGTCATGCTGTTTGTATTGCTTTTTCCATCTATGCAAACTACGAATTCATTGTTTTTACTTCCCGCTCTTGCGCTGATTGGATCAGGAGCAGCTGCTATTCTGATCTACGCGCTTTCTTACAAGAAAGGCGAAGGCATTTCTCCAACAAGGCTACTGCTGAGCGGAATTGGCGTAGCGGCGGGTATCAGTGCTGCAATGATCATTATGACTCTTAAACTGACACCTGAAAGCTACACGTTTGTAGCTAATTGGTTAGCAGGAAGCATCTGGGGCTCAAACTGGAAATTCGTAATGGCTCTGTTGCCTTGGCTGATTGTATTGCTTCCTTTCGCATATTACAAAGCAAATGTGATGAATGTGCTTAATCTGGGAGATCAGACGGCATCGGGGTTGGGTACACCTATCGAAAAGGAACGTATTCTCCTTCTCGCAGCTGCGGTTGGATTGGCCAGTTCTAGTGTTTCGGTTAGTGGCGGTATCGGCTTTGTCGGTTTGGTGGCTCCACATTTGGCGAGAAAGCTGGTGGGTCCGAAGCATAAAATGCTGCTGGTAACCTGTGCTTTAGTCGGAGCACTCCTGGTACTTGTAGCGGATACGATCACACGATCCTTACCTTTGCAGAAAGAAATACCGACAGGTTTGATTGTAGCCATCATTGGTGCGCCATACTTCTTATATCTGCTGAGTCGCTCCAAAGGGTAACATCACGAAAGGGTACCACCTGTCAATTAAAGGATACACAACAAATAACCTTCAACACCACTAATGAAGTGGGGCTGAAGGTTATTTGTTTTATTTGATTTAGCAGCCTTTCATCTCAACGGGAAGTATTCAAGGCATGAGAGGTTTGATGCAGCTCTCTGATCATTTTATGCAACGTGTAATTTTCCTGACGTGTCACGCCGTGTTGATTTTCCTGAACCAGCAACTGATGGATGTTTCGTTTTAGAATTTCACTTCGACGTTCCAGCATTTCGGTACTCATAAATAAATAAACACTCCCTTTGTCATGAATAAACCTACATTTTTGAAATGAGCATAGGCTGAAAATAAGGTTGCCTTTCGACTTCTTTAAGTATATCGTGCTAGATGAACAAGGGAAAACGGAGCGAGACTGCAAATTACTTTTTCTCATCATCCATGCCGTGTCGACAGCGACTCACCCCATGAGTTCTTAGATATACTTCCTGATGCTGGCGATAACAGGGGATTAGGCGTAAATAACTTCATGTATATAATTTGACTAGCTCATGTTTTGTGATATAAACGGATTTAGTGTATTAATCCATTTAAAATATTTGTCCGTAAGGAGCGTATTGGATATTACTCAGGCTGTCCTGAACAAGTAGGGGCTTAATAGCGAGTTAATACAAGGGATCAATTGTGTATTTGCAGAAAATCAATTTATGCGCTTAAAAGTTAGCTAGGTTTTCTGAAGATCAGCATTTACATACAGAATTTATAGATGAGCCCGACCAGTTAAAGCGAATGTATATGGAATCACTTATCCGTTTGCTGAAAGCTATGGAGGGGAGCTGGCCGAATTACGACTATTCCGCCAGTCCGCACCACTTGCCTTTGAGGCTGAACTTTTCAAGTCGTGTGTTGTACGCCGTAGACGTATACTGGAAGCTATGATCCGAATGAAGCACCGCTCCAGATACGTCTATTTTGTGTGCATTCATAATACCAATTTCTTTATCCCCCGGACCGAAAAGATCCGGAGTGGTGGAGAAATAGCTGCTTTATCATCATTATTTGTATTGTGGATATACCGGTTGAACGGCTACCTGCTCAGGATCATGACCGAAGAACAACAGATTCGGCTTAACCTCCTGCACAATCTGCTGAATGCGGGCGATTGACTGGCGTGCCTGTTCACGGTTAAAGCCGTCAAACGGCACGTCGTTTGCGTAATTCTCCTGCGTGTAGGCAACATCAATCGTCAGCATGACCGGACCCGACTCCTTTGTTGTGACCAGTGCGGACTGATGACCCGGCGAATGACCCGGAGTATAGAACAGTTGCAAACCTGGAATCAGCTCATGATCCCCTTGAAGCAGTCGGTAATTCAAGTCCACTTGCACGCATTCCGGTGGCGCATACTCCAGATTACCGATTGCAGCGTCTGCTTCGGTCTGCTGCACATAAATCGGTGTATTCGGAAAATGCGGATTGCCTCCGGCATGATCCATATGCATATGAGAGATTACGATGGCATGGATATCGTCCGGTTGATAGCCGATCCGATCCAGTGCAGCCACGATACTATCATCGGCTGACATATGGGGAATGAAGCGCCCTTCAAACGGTGTACTTTTAAAATAATTTGGATTGTCGATAAACGAATCCGGCATACCAGTATCAATGAGAATCGGACCGTGATCAGTCTCCAGCAGATACGACCAGATTTGCAGACGCACCAGTTCACCGGGCTGTGCATGATGGTTGAGTGAGGAGCGATCAATATCAAACTGACCGATCGGTAACCAGTACAATTTGTTAATCATACAATCATCCTCCAATCGTAGTTTACATAATAATTATTATGTAGTTATTAATCAGGTTCGACTGACAGAAAGTGATGTTTGCATTTTCGTTTGTAAGATCCGGGTGCTGGAGCCTCATGTTGTCGTTGTAATCTCACTCTTTCGAAAATTAATTTTTAATAGTTTAAATGATAAGGCATGTAGGCGTCCAGCAGAAATTTGCCGTCAGGCAGGCCAGTTCATGCTTTTCCTGTGAACAAGACTGTTTCTACGCTCTGCTCGAAATTTGACCAGAAGCTGGATCACACGGTCATCATCTCGAAAATCGGTGAAATTCTTGGTGATCCACTGCTGCTAGTGGGTGAAAATTACAATCAGCTAACAGGCTATCATATGGAGATGGTGCACGCGCCGGAGGGTGATCTGGATAGCGAGCTGGAAACTGCACATGATATTCATGTTTTGGCCCCTATGGCGATTTTGACTGCTACCGATCGAAAGTAGCGCTCCCAGCTTGCTGATGAAGTAGAGAAGTGGTGCCGCATGCAAGACTATTGGCTATTTAGTTTTGTTTTGGATATGAATGAATTACATTAGGTGAACTTTTCTTGAGCGTGTTTTAATTTGTCTACATTGTGGGATCGACCCCCTCTGACCCTATGCCACCCCGTTTAGTGCTTTGAAATGTCTGCTTGAAGGCGATACTAGGCTGGACAAGAGGGGAGAGCCTTATTTATACTTAAAAAGCGCTAAAAAAACAGCGTATAATATAAATTATACGCTGTTTAGGTTTAAAACGACTTTTAGAATCTCTCCTGCATAAGATGTCGATTGGATTGTCGATAAAAATCAGACGAAAATGATCGTTTTACAGTATATTTCGGAATATGAACTGAATTGGAGGCGAACGGGATGAAAAAAGAGTTGCGACATGTGGAGCTCGATACAACTGAAGAAACTGATGAAATATATAATGAGGAGCTGGAAGCTTTTTTGATCTGGATGAAGGATGCGGGATATACGATACATACGCAAAAAAATTATATGGGGGATGTAAAGCAATTTTTACGCACGTTGCGTGAAAAACCACTCGATCAGGTGAAGAAGATTCATGTTATGTCGTATTTGTCTAAAGCGCGGGAGGGAGGCGCCGGAGATAGTACGCGGAACCGGAAGCATGCAGCGGTGAACAGTTTTTTTAAAGCGCTACAGGAATTTGAGTTATGCAGCACAAATCCGGCAGCGGGAATTAAAAAAGCAAAAACTGAAAAGAATCGTATGCCCGTCTATCTGGATGAAAAGGATATTCATCCGTTTTTGCTCGCGGTGGAGGGGAAATATGCAAATCGTAATATGGCTATTTTTCTGCTGATGGTCTACATGGGATTGCGGGTGGGGGAGGTTCATTCATTGAATGTCTCGGATTACAGCCGAGAAAGACGTACCTTAGATGTGTTCGGTAAAGGACGTAAGTGGCGTACTCTCCCGGTACCGGAAGCCGTATGTGATTTTGTAGAGCATGCGTTGGAGGAAAGATTGACGCCTTGGAGAGGTAAAGAGGATGCGATGTTCGTATCCCAAAAAGGCCGCCGTCTGGCAGTGCGCACCATTCAACAGATCGCTACAGAAACGTTCGAACGATTCCAGCAAGATAAGAGTATAGAACGTAGGGAGGCTTATTCTAGCCATAAGCTGAGACATACATTTGCGACAATGCTATTACGCAAGGGAGCAGATCTGCGTACCGTACAGGAGCTACTGGGGCATTCATCCATTCAGACAACCACAGTATATACACATGTCACTGATCGGGAAAAGGAGAAAGCAATGGATAAGCTGGATATTCAGATACCAATATCAGGATTGTAAGTATAGCATGAAATTTGAGATTATATGAAAAATGAGTTTGCATAATAATAATTATGTAAACTCATTGGACAGAATTACATCCTGACTTGAAAATCACATCAACGGCTTTAGGTCATTACAATCATGAACGTAGTATTCTTTTTCATAGTGTTAGTTTTGTTTTTGATTGATTTGCTCCAACCTGATACTGATTAGCCATCCAATCATTTTGCGCATACGATTCAATTTTGGTTCTTCAACAGCATTCTTCAATAGATTAGCCTCCTTATTTTAGCGATCATCTTATGTTAAGCATGAGAACAATTCAAGATAAGCTGGAAAGCAATAGTGTATTAAAAGTTAGTACGATATTGCCTTGACAAAGGTAATATTTTGCTGCAAAATTAGTAAAACAACTTTATAAAAATGGTTTATAAAGTTATTTTATGATGTTATAAAAAGAAGGTGCTATGTATGGAAAAAGCTAATACAAATTTAATTAAAGAAATAAATCTGAACCTGGTTCGCAAAGTATTGAAGCAGATCAGTAAGACAACAAAACCCCAACTAGCCGCATTGACTGATTTAAGTGTGGTAACTATCAATACCCTTATGCAGGAATTGCTTAATAATGGAGAGATCTTTGAAGATGAAATCGTCCCTTCAAACGGAGGCAGGCATGCGTTAACCTATCGTTTTAATTATGAGTATAGTCTAGCACTGATTATACATATTAATGAAAAACAAGGGACAGATGTAGTGTGTACTACGGTAGTTAATTTAAATGAGGACGTTCTGATGAAAGAAGAGCATCCCTTTCAAATTTTTAATGCTACACAATTTTATTCCACGATTCAAGACATCATTTCTCTCTATCCTTCCATTAAAGTTATTGGAATAGGAATCCCGGGACAATCTGTAAATGGAGAAATTACAGTCAGCAGTCATGAAAGATTAAATGGAATTCGGTTGGCAGAGGATGTGCAAAGCAAATTTGGTTTGCCGGTTATTGTGGAGAATGACGTAAATGCCGCTGTATGTGGTTACGTCTATAGAGAACAAATAGATGAAGATCAATGTGTACTGGCTATTTATTTTCCTGAGAATTCTCCACCAGGAATGGGGATTTATTTGCGAAATGGGGTTTTAAAAGGCAAACATGGATTGGCTGGTGAAATCAAATTCCTTCCGTCGATAGTTTGGGATGAGAGCAAGGGAACGGAAGTTTTCTTCAATAGTATATGTGAAATTATTCAAATATTACAATCTGTATTTGATCCTGATCGAATTGTGATCTATAGAGAGAATATAGAAGAAGTGTCTTTCTTTCATTTTTTAGAATCCTACAAATCTAAGCATAAGATGCCTTTGTACCCTGAGGTTATTCTCTCAGATTTATTTTATGAAGATTTTAAAACAGGGTTGAGAGGCTTAACTCTAAAAGAATTGGAACGTCCAATCATTGTCTTTAAATAATGTATAAAATACTGTACAAGTTAAGAACATCCCCAAACAAAAGCTATTCGAAAGAAAGGAGTTAAGAATTACAGGAGGACTCATTTTGTTGCTTCCTTTTTATGCTGTTCTGTTCAGAACAAGTGAATCGTACATTGAACAAGAGAACTTTGAACGGTTAACCCAAGATTATATCTTAAATCATAAACACCCATGACAAAAATGTGTTTTTCTATAAATTATCACTTGACCTGAAACGCGTTTCATCAGCTAAAGTAAACGTGTAACCTAAAAGAGAAAGCGAGGGCACTCTATGATCTCACTGATTTTACTTTGCTCAGTTATATGGGTTGGTACTTATTGGTGCTTAGCATTATCCGGGCAGCCTAAGGAAGTAAAACCTTACCGCTCCATTGATGATTTTTTCGAATAACTTTGTATGTCCACTTAATAAAGATACTTTTTTTACTTACTTTATTAATATGTTTAATTAAATGGTTTAATAAGTGTACAGGGGATGTAATGCACCTATTAAATGAATGTTTGAAGATTTTAAAAGAGATTTTGATGTTGATCCATGGAAAGAAAATGAAAAGCCGTAAATTAAACTTGACTAATAAAGATCTTTATACATTAAGGGAGGATTTATATATGTTTAAACTGGTAGTAAGTGATCTGGATGGTACTTTTCTGAATAATAGTAGCACTTTCGATGTGGAATTATTCAATCAGGTGTATGGAGAAATGCAAGAAAATAATATTTCCTTTGTAGCCTGTACAGGCAAGCAGTGTGAAAGAGTAGAAGAATTATTTGGAGAGCACGGAAAAGGGATCTGGATCTTAGGGGACAGTGCTACGCGGATTAAAAAGGATGGAGTCGTCGTCAAAGAGTTTACAATTGAACGCAATTTAGCATTACAAGCGATAAGAGATATCGAAAGTTTTTCCAATGATTTCATTATCATAGCATGTACAACGGAAGCAGCATTTGTTCATTCTCATATTCAAGACGAATACTATAAAATTGTGAAAGGCTCGTATAAAGAAGTGATTAAGATTGATTCATTTGATCAAATCAACAGTAGCTTTCTTAAAATAACTGTATATGATCCAGCTGGAGGAAGTTCCTTATTAAGAAAACATGTTGAAAAGACTCTAATGAATCAAATTTATATCGTTGATTCTGAAGCAAATTGGCTGGATATTACAGCACTTCATACCCATAAAGGGGAGACGGTAAGAAAACTCCAAGAGATATTGGGGGTTACTGAGGATGAGACCCTGTCTTTTGGAGATGGTGAAAATGATGTGGAACTTATGAGTATAGCAAAATATAGTTTTGCTATGAAAAACGCATGTGAGAATACTAAAAATGCAGCCAGTTTTATCACTAAATCCAATGAAGAAAACGGTGTCTTATTAACGATAAAAAAAATGATGGATTTACAAAAGCAATAATATTAATTATCGTTATGGAGAGAAGACCCCAAATTGCCTCATGAAAGGACTATACGTAGCATGAAAAATAAAATACTGGTTTTTGATATTGGTGGCTCTTTTATTAAATTTAGTTTGTATTTTCAAGGTGAATTTATGTGCAAGGGGAAAGTAAAAACTCCATTGGACTCACTTGAGAATCTGCTTGTAGCTTTGAAGCAACTTCATAATCAGTTTATGGATGAATGTGAAGGTATAGCCGTCAGCATGCCAGGTATTGTGAATTCGGAAAGCGGTCACATGGTGCATGGCGGTTCATTAAGATATATAAATGATATAAATATGCTTGACGTTTTTAAGAAAGCGTTTCAAAAGCCTGTAGCGATTGAAAATGATGGAAAGTGTGCTGCTCTTGGAGAAGCATGGCGTGGTTCATTACAAGGGATTACCGATGGTGTCGTTCTGGTCGTTGGAACAGGGATGGGCGGTGGAATCATCTCTCAAGGGAAATTGCTGAAGGGCCATCATTTGTCAGCTGGAGAGTTCTCCTTCATTAGAACGAACAACGAAAATGCAGACAATGATGATTATCTGCTTGGTATGCAAGGGAGTAGTTTTGTTTTAACTAAAACCGTTGCGAAAGCCAAAGACCTTCCTGCAGATTCTATGACAGGTGAAAAGATATTCAAGTTCATAGAAGAAGGTGATGACACGGTCCAAACGATTTTTCGAGAATACTGTAGGAACATCGCAACACAAATCATTAATTTGCAATCCATACTTGATCCTGAAAAGTTTGTAATTGGGGGAGGCATATCTGAAAATCCTTTACTGGTTATTACCATTAGGGAAGAGCTAGAAAAGCTTTATAAGGATTCTTTCTATAATTTTGTGCGTGCAGATATTGAACAAAGTAGATTAGGCAATGAAGCGAATTTGCAAGGTGCTATATATAACTACAAACAATCCTATCATCTTGAATGATAACTAAAGTTATATTTCGATGAGTGCGGGATTGAGTATTATAAAACGAGTTTAACATGAACTTTGGATGTCTGATTTATCTTGTCCCTTCCTAGTAAGGAATCAATAAGTTTACATAATATATATTATGTTTTTTATTGTGGTAAAATCTGCAAGTGGATCACTCTTATCAAGTGTCTGCTTGCAGATTCAAGTTTCACTGACCATATAAAAATAACTTATTTTATATTGAGAATATACACATGCGTCTATATTTCATTTTCCGGGGGAGATTCAATCATCACTCCTTCGACATGCTTGCGTCCCAGCAATTTTCGTTTTTTGCGGTTTTCCTTGTTTTCTAAAACAATATCCAGATCATAGTCGTCAGGATACAGTTCAGTAGCAGCGATGTGAAGGACGAGCCTCTTTTTGTTTATGGTTAGCTTCTGTCCTTGGATTAAAATCCCGACATTCCCCCGTTCATCCTCGGTTTTGTATACAATTCCAGTTCGATCAAGGTAGCCTACATAAACACTATCACCAAGGGCAAATGGCTTGGTTTTGAGAGGAATTTCTTGTTTCCCCCGTTTTGTGACTGTACCGTCTAAAGCCGCTTTTTTAGGGAGAGGCTTATTTGCATCATCAGACTTTTCATCATCTACAGAAGGGGGAATAACAAACGATTCCTGTGTTTTCCGAGACGCTCTGCCTGCAGAAATGGCCTCAGAACGCTCGATAATACGTGTCCACATGCCCAGCTTCAAGGCAATTGCATATGCATAGCTTTCTCCGGCCTCTCCAATGCGAAGTCGGTACAATGGTTGCAGCGTTTCGGTATCAAACTCCATACGAGCATTCTGAAATCCCGGTGTGTTTTCAGCAAAATGCTTGATTTCGCTAAAGTGCGTTGTAGCCACTACTGTCGCTCGGCGACGATGGAATTCTTCTAGCAACGCGATAGAAAGGCCAACTCCCTCTCCTGGATCGGTGCCGGATGCCATTTCATCAATCAGAATCAGAGTAGAGTTGCCTGTTGTTTCTAAAATGCTAATCATGTTGCGGATGTGTGCAGAAAAGGTGCTCAAAGCATGTTCAATGCTTTGTCCATCCCCTATGTCAACCACAATTTCCTCGAATACTGCCATTCGGCTGCCATGCAAAACAGGTACCAGTAGCCCAGATTGCACCATTAATGTTAATAGACCGACGCTTTTGAGGGCCATCGTTTTTCCGCCTGTGTTCGGTCCGGTGATGATGAGTGAGGAATATCCTTCACCAATTGAGAAATCAAGCGGCACCATGGTATTGGACATCAACGGGTGACGTGCACCTCGGATGTCTATAATCCCGTCAAGGTTAAGTTCGACAGGGACAGCATCCAGAGTCATGGCGTATTTGGCTTTTGCCAATAAAAAATCCAGTACACCTACCGTCTCTGTATTGATGCTTAGTTCTCGGTTGTATGACTCAGCCATTGCCGTCAGGTCTCCCAGCACTTTCATTTCTTCTTTTGATTCTTCTGCCATGTTCGCGCTCTGATCGAATTGCAGATTCGTGATCTCGGCAGGTTCAACGTAAACCGTTTGACCACTTCCTGATTCATCCAGTACATTTCCTTTCACTTGTTTACGGAATTCTTTTTTGATTGGAAGCACGTAACGGCCATTGCGCTGACTAATCATATTTTCCTGCATAATGGATCGGTGCTGGCTGGCGAGAGAGTCAAGTTTTCTCTTGATACGTTCTTCAGTAACCGCAATTTTTTTGCGAATTTTAGCTAGTTCTTTACTGGCCATATCCGTCACACGTCCCGAATGAATACATCTTTCGATTTCGGATAGAAGTGGCTCCATGCTATACATGGAAGATGCATAAGCGCTGACGGTTGGAGCAGCGTCCGCCTTGGAATGCATATATTTTATGAGTTGAATGCAGCTTCTAATGAATTGGGCCATATGAGAAAAATCGCGCTCGCTGAACATATACCCGGTCCCGAGCAGATGAAGAATGTGCTCCATACCTTCCAACGAAGGAACAGGGACGCTTGCTCCGTGGCGAATGATCTGTAAGGCTTCGTTCGTTTCGTCAAGACGAATCTTAATTGTACGGATATCAGCAATTGGCTGCATAGAAGCAGCGTGACGCTTACCCAGGTAAGAAAAAGCACATTCGGAAACTCTTGTTTTAATTTGGTCATATTCCAAACGCAGCATTGTAGTTTCGTTCATGAATAAATCGCTCCTTTAGTTGTGTAGTGTCAGGATTTTGGAAACCTTGCTGTTAAAATAAAAAAAGGGCGAAGAATGAACAAAACGTTCATTCTCCGCCCTTAAGGAAAGAGGGAATTTATCATCAAATAAGCCTGTTATACAGCTTTTGTAGTTCCGAGTTCCGTATTTCCAAACATTCACGCAACAGCTCTTTGCTAAGCTATTTGGATCGAATGGAAGACGTTTAAAGGGAAGTTACAAAATCTGAAAACAAAAAAACCGCGCTGAACACAGCACGGAATAGGCCTGGATGAAGATAATCCCGAAGGCGATTTATGATATCCGCATGTTCTTAACTAATATCAGGGTAACAACACGGCAACAAACAAACCTGTCCCCGAAGGGTACAAGCGCCTGATGGTACTCCCTGAATATGCAATTGCTTAGTTAAGAACGTTCACCGACATCAAAATCTCTCCCTTAATTGAAGATATAACCATACTATACGATTGGACAGGTGTTGAAGTCAAGGTCGACTTCTTTAATTCGATACAATGGTGATCATAAAAATAACATAATATATATTATCCTGAATTTCGAAAGCCCGTAAGATCAAAGAAGCCAGAGACTCACCGCTCAAAAAACCTGTAAGAATCAGGGTGTATTAACAGGGGGAATATTCCAAAACGGCTTACCGGCACGTAGATTCCCCCTCCCCAGGAGACAGGGCATCTACATTTCCATGTGAAATTTTAGGAGCGCTCATTCCAATAGGTCGATTCGATATTCCATCTGTTTCCAGGTGTGGCGATTGGCGAATGCCTTCGCCAGTTTGAGTACGATGCTTCGACTATGACTCACCAGGATGACCGCACAGTGGAAGAATTGCAGACGTAAAATTATTAATCTTTATTAAAAGAAGCACTTCAAACTGCCCCATGAAAGGACTACATGTAGCATGAAAAACAAGATATTAAATTAGGGCAGTGAGGCCAATTTGCTAGGCGCTATATATAACTACAAGCAAACACATGATCTTGAAGTATGACATTCATTTTATTTTGACGGGTGCATAATTGAGAAAAATAAACCGTTACAAAAAAGCGTGCCTTTAACCCGAGACACGCTTTTTTGTATGAAAACCACTAGTATAGGTGACTTCTATGAAGGATAGGCCCTGTGTGCTCTGTACTTCGTAGTTAAACCTTCAGCTTTGCAAGAATGTCCTCCATCTTCTTCAGCTTACGATAAACAGCGGAGCGATCAATTCCTAGCTGTCTGGCTGCTTCGGCACTATTGCCACCACAGACCTGCAGCATCTGCTGAATGTATCGTCCCTCGGTTAACGCCGTATATTCCTTCAGCCCGCTTAGTTGACTGCGATTGGCCTGAATGAAATGGTCCAATGTGAACCAGTCTGTAACTTGTTCGACCGGCTGCTGCTGGCGCAGCACGGTCTGATCAGTTACGATCAATCGTTCGATGTAATTACGAAGCTCACGCGCATTCCCATGCCATGGCTCGGCTAGCATTCTTTGAAATTCGTCCGCTGGCAATACATACTTTTTATCATATACCTTATTGAAATGAGCAATAAAGCTGGAAATCAGTCCGACAAGATCCAGTCTGCGACTACGTAGCGGCGGGATATGGATCGGAATGACATTGATTCGATAGTACAAGTCCTCGCGAAACAATCCTTTTTTCACCATACTCCATAGATCACGATTGGTAGCAAATATCATCCGGCATTGAATGAGAATGGCTTCGGTGCTCCCCACACGCCGGAATTCACCACGCTCAAGCACATCAAGCAGTTTGGCCTGTATTTCCAGTGGAAGCTCGGCGACCTCATCAAAGAACAAAACGCCTCCTCTGGCCACCTCGAACAAGCCTTGCTTCTCGTCCATTAAGCCGGGCATAGCCCCCTGAACATATCCGAACAGCTCATATTCGAATAATGCGGCTGGAATAGCGGCACTATTAATCGGAATGAAAGGTCCGTTCCACTTTGCGCTCTGGCGGTGAATGTATTTGGCAATTACTGATTTGCCTGTCCCTGATTCGCCCAAAATCAGTACTTTGCTATCGTAAGAAGCGATCTGGTCACACACCTGAATAATTTGCTTCATCGCCAGGCTCTCAGCAATGATCCCGTTATTCTTAAGTACAGAGGCTGAAGTGACTGAACGTTTGCTGTTCTCATACCCATGTGGCAGCGTAGGGGCAGCTATGATGGATAATCCACCTTTATAGTTGTTAGTACTGGTAACAACGAGCTGCACCTCATCTGTACTATCAAGTATTGGAAGAGCAGTGGACTTGAGCTTAAAGCCACGTACAGTGTTGATATACTGGGTTACCTTTTGTTTGGACTGTATTGCTTTCATTGTTATTGATTCCTTGTAGTAGCCGGCTTTCACCAGGTCCTGTACATTGTAGCGCAACAGCTCCTCCAACGGAATGCCGATAGTCAAGGCAGTGAATTCATTGGAGATTAAAATATTACCTTTGGAATCGGTGACAAACAGTGGGGCAGGGGACTGATCGCTCTCATCGGTGGAACGTTTATCTATACGTCGGGTCATGATCGATCAACTCACTTTTGGATTATCGAGGCTATGCTGAAATGATTGTTTCATTTTTATTATATCTGCTTTACGCTACGAACAACAGAGGTTACCCAGATAAAAATTAGCACGCAAATCTAATCAAAAAACGGACCGTTTCCTATTAAATATGGATATGGTCCGTTTTTTTCTTTGTTTACAAGTTATATTATACTGATGCTATCTGCTCACCGGTAATCTGTGTCTGTCCAAGACGATTTAGCAGTGCCTGCGCTTCGCTGAACATTGTCGTAATCATCTGCTCAACTGTCGTAATCTCGTCGCACAGGCCGCATATTTGTCCTGCCATGACCGAACCGCGATCTGTATCACCTTCGAAGACGGCTTTGCGCAGGGAGCCAAGGCTGATCTTCTCCAATTCGTCACGGGAGGCATGCTCTTGCTCCAGCTTGAGGTATTCGGCGATCATGCTGTTCTTGATGCTGCGGACGGGTCCACCGATGCTGCGTCCAGTAACCGTAGTGCTGGTATCGTCGGCGTCAATGACGGCTTGCTTGAAATTGTCATGCGTCGGGCATTCGACGGTGGTGAGGAAGCGCGTTCCGACCTGAACTCCCTGTGCGCCGAGTGCAAAGGCTGCTGCAATTCCGCGTCCATCGGCAATGCCGCCTGCGGCAACGACAGGGATGGATACGTTGCTAACAACCTGTGGAACGAGTGCCATGGTGGTTGTTTCACCGACATGGCCGCCAGCTTCTGTACCTTCGGCCACGAGGGCATGCACGCCGATAGCCTCCATTTTTTTGGCAATCTTGACGGAAGGGATGACGGCGATCACCTTAATGCCATGCTCCTTGAAGATTGGCATATACGGAGCTGGTGTGCCCGCGCCCGTCGTAACAATGTTGACTTTTTCCTCGACGATAACCTCGATCAATTCGGGAATATTATGCATCATCAGCATCAGATTTACGGCAAACGGCTTGTTGGTGGCTGCGCGAACTTTGCGAATTTCTTCACGAAGTACCTCAGCCGACATGCCGCCAGAGCCAATAATGCCCAGCCCGCCAGCATTGGATACAGCACTTACGAGTGGTTCACGGGCAATTTGGGCCATAGCACCTTGGAAAATAGGGTACTGGATACCGAGCAGTTCTGTAATATTCATGGTTAGTTCCTCCAATATAAATTTATAGGTTGTACTATACTTAATACTAAAAATAGTGATTTGCTAATATAGAAACGGATTGATCAAACGTTTTCAACAGCAGCTGGTGCAGGGTTCTTACTATTTTCCAAGGCCTTATACAGGAATGTCAGCGCGAACCCGACCAAGGCAATAACGAGCGCAATGTAAAAGGCGTTGGTGAATATGCCGTTATTGGCGGCAGCTACCGAGTTCGCAATTCGCGGTCCAAAGAATGCGGCACCGGAATAGCCGATAAAGGTTATTCCGTAGTTGACACCATAGTATTTCATGCCAAATTTCTGTCCGACGATTGAAGGGAAGACGCCCATCGTACCACCAAAGCACAGGCCGATGCCAATAATGGCAATAGAAAATCCAACTATGGAGCCGGATAATGCAAGTGTCAGCATCATGGTGGCAATGACCAGATAGATCATCATCAGACAACGCAGATGGCCAATCTTGTCTGATATGGCTCCCCAGAAAATGCGTCCCAGACAGTTGCTAAGCGAATAAAGACTCACGAACAAGGCTGCTATACTGGCCGATAGACCGAACATCGTCTGGCCAATGACGGAAGCATTGGATGTAACCATCATGCCAGATAAAGCGCCGATCAGGAACAGGCAAGCAATGACGTAGAACAGGGGTTGCTTGATCATCTGCCGCCAGTTCAAATTCACGGCAACCGGACGTAAACCTGACGTCTGCGGTGGTGTCCAACCAGCAGGGATATATCCTGCCGGACAAGCTTGAGTAAATAGCCCACCTGCCAAAATGACGATCAGAAAGGAGGTGCCAAGGATCATCATAGTGGTCTGAACTCCTGAGTGGGTAATCATCGCGTTTGCAAGTGGGGCAATGATTACTGTTCCACCGCCATAACCTGCGGTCACGATTCCAGCCGCGAGTCCGCGTTTGTCTGGGAAGAACTTGATAGTGTTACCGATTGTTGCCGCATAGACGACACCTTGTCCAAGACCAGAAATGATGCCATACGTCAGATATAGCATCCAAGGTGCAGTCGCAAGGCCAGTCAAGATGAAGCCAAGTCCAAACATGGTACCGCCAATGAAGATGGCAATTCTGGCACCTCCCCGGTCTACGAGCTTTCCGCCAAGAATCGCCGGAATCGGTGCAATTGCGCCGTTAATCGTAAAGGCCATCATAATTTCAGGCATGCTCACTGCAAGCATTTTACTCAGTGGCAGTGCAAAAATGCTGAAGGCGTAAATGGAGCCGACGCAAATATTGATCAGGGTCGCGGCGATTAGAATGCGCCAGCGATTCAGTTGTACATTTTCCATTTCGTGTTGGTCCTTTCATATGCAGGATCAGTGCGCGTGGGATGAAGCATTACTCCGCAATTCCATAATTCGTGTCTGGTAGTCCGTTTGACAGCTACCGGTATCTCCTGAGCTGTACTATACAGTAGTCAAAGCGTCAGCCTCATGCTTCGCTTGCTCGCTACCCTTGATCGTAATCACGTCATGCAGCTTACCCCAATGTTCACAGAACATGCCGGCGTCCATTTCCTTCAGTTCTGGTGAGATGACAGGCATGAAGTCCATCTGATCGAGAATCTGGGTCTGCAAATCAATGCCAGGCGCGATCTCTGTCAGTGTCATTTTTCCATCTTGCAGCTGGAATACCGCACGTTCCGTCACATAGACGACCCGCTGCTTGACCTTGGTCGCATAAGAGCCACTGAAAGTAATTTGCTGAACCTCCTTCAGGAATTTCTTAGTTTTACCCTCCTGTACAATCCGAAGCTTGCCGTCCTCAACAGCAATTTGCAGGCCTCCTGCTGTGAAAGTTCCGGCAAAGACGAGCTTTTTGGCTGATTGGGAAATGTTGATAAAGCCGCCACAGCCCGTAACACGGGTACCGAACTTGCTGACATTCACATTCCCGGATTCGTCGGTCTGAGCCAGCCCCAGCACGGAGAGATCAATACCACCACCGTCGTAAAAGTCGAACTGGGACACATGATCTACGATGGCCTCAGAGTTGTACGCATGCCCAAAATCCTTGATGCCTGCTGGTACGCCGCCGACTGAGCCTGCTTCGGTTGTCAGAATCAATTGGTCGCTGACGCCTTCCTCTGCCGCAACCGTAGCCACACATACCGGAATACCCACGCCAAGATTCAGAACGGTATTTGGTACTAGCTCAGCTGCGGAGCGACGGGAGATAATTTTACGCTCGTCGAGCGGAATCACTTCCATGGCGTCCATCGGTACCTTCACATGTCCTGCGAAGGCAGGGCTGTATTGTGTGTTTTCAGTCTGGAAATGATTTTGCGGTTCGGAGATAATTAGATGATCGATCAGAATGCCTGGCACTCTAACATCCTTCGGATGCAGGGTCCCGTTCTTGGCCACAGTCTCTACCTGAGCAATTACGATACCGCCAGAATTGCGCACTGCCTGAGCAATCTGTAGAACCTCCATATGCAGGCCTTCCTTTTCCAGCGTCAAATTCCCGTTCTCGTCAGCTATGGTACCGCGGATCAATGCGACCTGAATCGGGAAGCTCTTATAGAACAGCCATTCTTCGCCTTCCAGTTCAATCAGCTTGACGATCTCCTCCGTTGTGCAGGCTGACATTTTGCCGCCTTCCACACGAGGGTCGACGAAGGTCTCCATGCCTATCTTGGTAATGACACCTGGGCGCTTGGCTGCAATTTCACGGAACAGCTGTGTGATTACGCCTTGCGGCAAATTGTAGGCTTCACATTTATTGTCTTCAATTAATTTAGCCATAGCAGGCGAAGCAAGGGCGATCCCGCCGATCCAGCGTTTGATCAGACCTTCATGGCCTAGATGGCTCATTCCCTTGGTCCGGCGGTCGCCGACCGCACTGGCATGAACAACTGTTAGGTTGCGAGGATGACCAGATTCCAAGAATCGTTCTTCGATGGCGATACCCATCTCCTCGGCCCAACAGGAGAGCCCAAAGCCGCTTGCGGCAATGGTGACTCCATCCGGGATAAGTGCTGCTGCTTCACTCGCTGAAATGATTTTGGACATAGAGTGCTCACTCCTTCAATAAAATGGATTGAAATCATATGGATATAAGTACATAGATTAGAAGTTCACATTACGTGCGGGCAAGCTGCCGAGTGTCATGTGCAAGCTAATTGCCGTCATCACGGAATAAGTAGAATAATAGAAAAGCGGATATTCTGTTTATTGTGTGAAAACATTCACTTTCACTCCGGAATGAATTGTGAATATTTTCACTTGAATCATAATGCGTGTTTTTTTTCTCGTCAACCGGGGGCCAACGACTCGGGATAGAGGTGAGGAAGTGTAGCAAAATTGCAAATATGATGAGGGGTGAAAGGTAAGAAAAGCATGCAAATAAGGAAGAAAAATTGTTTATGGCAAGGGGCCTGAGCATAATAGAGCCTTGGAACACGGGATATAAAAGGAACGATGTCTTGTTTCAATAAGAAGAATCAAGGGGAGCCGAGGGAAAGTCTGGGGAAGTTATTATGCGTTAGCAAAAATGCAACACTTTCTTGATCTTGTGAGAATGGACGATGGGCAGAGGAGCCATTAAACCTGAGGGTACTGGGGATATTCAGCAAGTAAGCACTATGTAAGTCCAATACATAACAATTCATATACCCAGGGCGAAGGGAGAATTCTGCATGAACAGTTTAAGGAGTTCATAAATAATGAAAAAAATTTATGTTGTCTGTCGAGGTAGATTTTTTCGCAATTTTGCTACGATATACTTTTTCGGAAATGGAAATACTTGACTGTAGAAACTTGGCATTACTTAGCTATCACAGTCCGTCCCGAGCTAAGAGCTAGGTTTCGAGCCCTGTCCTCGAAGGAAGCAAACGCCTGATAAATGAAAAAGATATTGCTGGCTTGCGCAGGAGGATTTTCTACAAGTATGCTGGTGGAGAGAATGAAAGAGGCGGCTCGTGCACAAAATGTGGAAATTGTAATCGAAGCTTGTAGTGAGAGTAGCATAAGAGAGCATATGCCGGTCAATATTGTTATGCTGGGCCCCCAAATGGGACACGCGGAAGATGACGTGAAGAAAGAAGTGGGCAACGAGATTCCAGTCACTGTAATCAATATGATGAATTATGGAATGATGAATGGAGCGAATGTGCTGAAAACAGCGCTGGATATGATTTAAATCGCCAACTTTATAAAGCGTTATCATTCCTCACATTTAAACCTTTAAGACTACTTATAAGCAGTCTTAAAGGTTTTTTATTTCTGTATCCATAAGTTATGTTCAAGCATCCATATTTTGAAAATTCGATAAATTAAACAACAGAGATTAGATATTGATATGTTAAAACTACAGAATAGAAAATTAATCTCGCAATAAATATTATGTTAACTTAGTAGCGAATGGATGTTATTATCTTTTGGATGAGAATGATAATCATTATAATTGTAATCATGAATGGAACTCGTATACACTACGAATCCAGATAAGGGAGGAAGCGATAACAAGATGAAGATACATAATTCTCCGTCTACATTTAATGATTACTATAACCATATAACCATATAGCCGATTCAAACCTTATAAACGATGAAAATGATCTCACTCAATCGGCATTGAAACATGAGCATATTTATCATATACCCGAATAGTGGGGAAGCGGTGTGCATCGTACACATTTTTTACGTAAAGGCTTCGAGCTTTCGCACAGTAAAATGCTATTTCATGATCCAGTCCAGATTACAAGAAGGTTCGGTACGCCTTATTTAGAGCTAGCGCTGAACATCGACTATTCAGCCGCCTGTTCCGTGGATGGCTTTCATTCAGAGCATAGGTTATCTCCATATCTACGACATGGTTCGATTCTCTTGAAGGTGTTTTGATTTGTCTCACGTTATGGGGTCAGTCTCATCCCCATTAATGCTAGTAGGGTGTTTTTCATTAACAGGAGTGTCCTTATGACAAATGATGAGCATTCCTGGTTTCAAGAAGCAAAAAAAGTATAACCGAGGCAGGGATTTAAGACGTCCTGCAGTGCCCGCCCTTTGGGTATTGGTAAATCAGGACAACAGGGCCATGATGAGGGCTCTGAGGCCTGCGGAAACCAGGAGGAATAACACTGTAAAATTATAGGAAGAATAGGAGCGATTCAATTTTATCTATAGTATAATGGTTACTTCAATATGGGATGAAAACAGGGAAAGAGGAAACGAATGCCTACTATACTGGTTGCTGACGACGATGCGAACATTCGCGAACTCGTCTGTTTATTTCTACGCAACGACGGATTCGTAACAGCCGAAGCCGCAGACGGTAAGGAAGCACTGACCGTCTACGCTACAAGGCATATCGATCTTGTCGTGCTCGATATTATGATGCCGATAATGGATGGTTGGACGTTATGCAAGGAGCTCAGAAGAGCCAATCCTGATCTTCCCTTACTTATGCTGACTGCGAGAGGCGAAACATGGGAGAAAGTGAAAGGTTTCGAACTTGGAACAGATGATTATTTGACGAAACCGTTTGATCCACTAGAATTGACAGTTCGGGTCAGAGCACTGCTGAAACGCTATCGGATTGGCACCACGCAGACGATCCAGTTCGGCAACGTCATCCTTGATCGGCAGACCTATAAGGTGATGAGAGGGACGGAGTCGCTCACGTTGCCGCTCAAGGAGTTCGAATTGCTGTATAAGCTCGCTGGAACACCTGGACAAGTGTATACGCGCGAGCAGTTGATCGATCAAATTTGGGGGATCGATTATACTGGAGATGATCGAACGATAGACGTACATATTAAACGCCTGCGCGAACGGTTCGCGACTACACCCGATTTTCGTATCGAGACGGTGCGTGGGCTTGGCTACCGGCTTGAGGTTTACGAATGATCAGATCCTTATATACACGTGTTGTCCTGACATTTCTGGTCTCCGTCCTAGCGGGGACGATCATTGCTTTTTTTATAACATTTTGGGTGTTTGAAGAGAAATTGAACGAAAATTTGCAAACCACCTTATTTAACTTTGGTCAGGACATTGTCCGGGTTTACGAAACCATTCCGTTACGTGAAGCGGACTTATTTGTAAGTGGAATGAAACAACTCGATTCCTATTATATTCGAATTTTCGATGAAACGGGGCAGTTCCAGTCTTACGGAACGCTTAACGGACAAAATCCTGTTACTGTGACGATGGATCAAGTAAGGAAAGTATTGGATGGAGAAGTTGTTCAAGTTAATCCGAGTGGTGTTTCAACGAACCTCTTGGGACTGAGGTTGAAAACGGAAATGGGAATGAGAGCGATGTTTGTGGAGCCTCTTATGTATCCTTCCGCCTCTTTTGCCCAAAAATGGTTATTTACTTTTTTGACCTATTCGTTGGTAACAGGAAGCCTATTGATTTTGGTTGCTTCTATATTCCTAGTTAGACCGATCAAAAAGCTAACAAAAGCGACCAGACGTGTAGCAGTTGGAGATTTCAACGTCAAGCTGAATATTAAGCAAAAGGGTGAGCTAGGTACTTTGGCTCGCAGCTTTGAAGAAATGATGCATGATCTACAGCAACTTGAGCAGATGCGTAGGGAGTTCGTCACGAATGTGTCGCATGAAGTTCAGTCGCCGCTCACCTCGATATCCGGTTATGCTATAGCACTCAAGCAAGTAGACATAGCAGATAACGAGCGAAGCCGTTATCTCGATATCATTATCGCGGAAGCAGATCGGATGTCCAAGATGAGCGATAGCCTGCTAAAGCTGAGTTTGCTTGAATCGCAGTCACAGCAGATGCGGCAGGACACGTTCAGCCTTGATGAACAGATCAGACGAGTCATCGTCGCGTTCCAGCCGCAATGGTCGGCTCGCAACATCCGTTTCGAGCTCAATTTGAAGACCGTTCGCCTATTGGCGGATCAAGATCAATTAAACCAGGTATGGACGAACATACTCGGTAATAGCATCAAATTTTCCAAGGATGGCGGCGTTATTAACGTCAGCATCAAGCAAGATATCAAAAGCGTAACAGTTCGAATATCCGATACGGGCATTGGTATTTCCCTTGAGGACCAGAAGCGTATATTCGAGCGGTTTTTTAAAGCTGATCGTTCCCACAGTCGAAAATATGGCGGTAGCGGTATGGGACTCGCCATCGTTAAACAGATCGTATCGCTTCATCAAGGCGACATTCGAGTGGAAAGTGAACCCGGCCAAGGAACGGCCGTCATTGTCACCTTGCCAATCACAACGCCACCAGATTAGTTAGATTCATAGGGTATCATTCGGATGATCTAAACCGCATTTTCATGATACAGCATTATGTGCAGCTTCCTTGGACAACGTAGCATTTTTTTGCTTGTTCATACTCCGTTCATATTGTCGTCATAGGGAGTACATCTTCTTTCGTTAAGCTTTCATTAGCGGCTCGTTAAGGTAGCCCAACAAACAGAATGGGGACAGGAGAAGTTAAGCGTGAAACGAAGAGAGGTAATGAAAATGAGGAATGGAACGAGAACAAATAAAGTACGAAGCGTTTTGCTTAAAATAATAGGAACAATAATTATAGCAATCGTGCTTTTTCTAGCCGTTGTCTATACAGTTAATATTATCAGCAGCAAATCAGAGCAAGGAAAAATACAATCCTATGGTCAGTTCGTACCTGTAGATGGGAAAAAAATGAATGTTTTGATTCAAGGAAAAGGCGAAGAGACCGTCGTGTTACTACCAGGTTATGGAACAGCAGCACCAGCACTTGATTTTAAACCGCTAGTAGAAGAGCTATCTCCATTTTACAAAGTCGTCGTTATTGAGCCTTTTGGTTATGGATTAAGTGATCTAACCGAAAAGGAACGAAACACAGAGAATATTGTAAGTGAAATTCATGAAGCTTTACAGAGTCTTAAAATTGACCGATATATTTTAATGGGTCATTCCATTGCAGGCATTTACGGACTGGATTATGTGAACAAATATGAAAACGAAGTGAGTGCTTTTGTAGGGATTGATAGCAGTGTTCCAACACAAGGTGGTATGGATGCTGAATTACCAATAAAAACGTTTAAATTTCTCAAAAAATCAGGTTTAGCCAGATTGGTGATGAAACTAACTGGTGACCCATATGCTGGACTACCCTATGGTGATGAAACAAAAGAACAAATGAGAATTCTTTCTCTCAAAAACATGTATAATTCCAGCACCTCAAACGAAATGGAAAATATTTATCCTAATTTTAAAGCAGCTAAAAATTTAACATTCCCAAAAAATCTGCCTCTTATTTTCTTTATACAAACGAATAATACAGATGTGGAAAGATGGATACCACTACATGAAGAGCAAGTCAAAGATTCTGTTCATGGAAAAGTAACGACACTTGAAGGAGAACATTATTTACACCATACCAAATCAAAGGAAATCGTTGAAAACTTCAGGAACTTTATGAAAGAAATAAAATAAGTGCACTGAAAAAGGTACCTTCCTATTGATGACAACAGGCAGGGGAGCGTATCGTCCAATTGCTGAACGAGCCAGTGATGCCGGGTGACCAGCTGCCTTCGGAAAGACACGACATTAAGCTGAGGCGCATAAGCTTTGGGTATGGTGACCAGCCTATACTGCGGGATGTGAGCATGTTTATGCCATTCCGTTCTTTCACAGCGCTTATAGAGCCTTCTGGTAGCGGAAAAAGTACGGCCTGTATGCACGAATGTGGAAAAGACAGCATGAAGGAAGAGAGTCATAATCTGTATGAAATCATGATACAACATTAAGAAACCCGCCCCCGGAGGAAGCCATATCATATCCCAGGGGCGGTTTCTTGTGCTGTTATTTAGAATCATCGGCTATGACAGCTTGTACGGGCTGCCTGTCACGAAGCAATGGTAACAATAGCATTGCTCCGACCAAAAACAAGCCGGCGCTCACGGTATATACGGTGTTAAGGGAGGATTCGTGTTTGAGTGTTCCCCCGATACTCATACCGACGACCATCATCCCAGAGAATAGTGGAGAGAGGGCACCACCGACGCGACCGATAAAAGCAGCTTCGGCGTTTTTCATCATCATTGTGTTGATACCGATATGAATGCAAGGATAAAATAGGCCACTGAAAACTTGTAGTGCCATGGTCAGCACAATATTATGCGACCATCCGACTCCAAAGGTTGTCAGTGTGCTGACCAAAAGTCCGGCCACCAGCAGCAATTGCGGCTGTACTTTTTTGGCAACCCCCATAATCAGGCCGCCTCCCACCAGCATAGCCGCTCCGTTCGCCATTAACGGCCATTGCAGGAATTCCTTGTTTTGTCCAAGGTTCTCGATGGCGACAAAAACCATTAATGGTTGAATAAGTCCAACCGCCAGCCCGATTACGGTAAATGTTCCCCCAAGCGTGCGAAGTGTGCGGTTATTCCATACATAACGTATTCCTTCTTTAAGCTCTTGAATGAAATGAGTTGGTTGATTATCTATCTCAAGCGCTTGTTCATCTTGTGGAATACGAGTCAGAACAAGCGCCGAGATGAGAAACAATATTCCGGTTATAGACATTGAAGTGAAAATTCCAAAGTGTTGATAAATAAATGTGCCGATAACAGGGCCGATAACCATAAATAATGCCATGAGAGATTGAAAAAGGGCCATCACTCCCTGTAGCTGTTCTGGTGCTACATGCTGCTTAAATATCTTCATCGCAGACGGCTGAGAAAATTGAGATAGAATGGCTGAAAAGAAAGTGGACAGCAAAAGCACCTGCCATGACCCGTACCATAACGCTAACAAGACAATAAAAATAGAAGCCGCGGATAGCAAATCGCAACTAATCATGGTCCGTTTGGGTCGCCAACGGTCCGCGAATGTTCCTCCAATGATAGCGAACAAAAAAATAGGCATGAATTCAGCAACCGAAATGAGCGATACGTATACGGGATCATTATTAGTCAAATCTGTTACATACAACAGTATGGCAAAGTTGCGCACCCAAATGCCCAAATTTAGCAGCGCATTGGAAGCGATAATGGTCCTTATATATGGATTTTTAAACAACAACAAACTCTCCTTTCCTGTTTTCAGGGCGCAACCCCCTTGAAATATCATTTTATATAAACAAAATATATTTTTGTCTATATAATAATAGATAATATAATAAATCAACTACTGATTAGTCAAATGTTTTTTGAAATCATGAAGAAAGTAGAGCATGGAAAATAAAGAGGTCAATGATCCTTAAGGACGTGAATTAGAATAGTGGTAAAAGTACTCACTTTAAACTTGTGAATTGGGAATGATATCTAAATAAAAAAACGATCAACATAATAAATATTATGTTAACTAAAATGTTTATCTAGTAATAGGGATCTGAATCCGATGTACCTTTTAAAATCATAGTGATATAATTACGCGTACATGCCTGAAAAGGAGCGAATGGAACGTAAATGAACTTTCAAGTGGATTTTTTATCTTTTTTTGTAATTCAGGTAGATGGAAAAGAAGGACAGGGTGGTAAGTCCTATAAGCATTACGCTACAATGGACGATTACGATTATGACGAAAGCGATGTTAAAAAATTTCTGGACGGGGAATTTGCTCGTATTAGCAAGCGGAAGGTTGAAAAAAACCCCAGCACAGAGCAGGCACCGACCAAAATCGGCCGCTTTATCGTCGAACCGGAGCATGAATTGAGCAGTAATCCGAATTTCAATATGTTCGCCCGACTGCGGGCAGCAGAGGATAAGGAAGATTTTAAAAATGCTTGTGACGATCTGGTGCGGATGTATCTGGATACGAGCGCAGTACGCGGCGGAGCGCTGATCATTGTACAGGCTACCTTGAATACACACTCGGATGATCCGTTTATTTTTGTGCTTAAATGTGATTTCGAACCTAAAATTGCCAGAATTACTGAAAGCAGTCTGGTGAGTGAGGTCGAAATGGCTATTTCTGCCCGTAATATGAAATCCATCATGTATCCTTACATGCTTGAGGAAGGGATGAACGATGAGTGGGAGCTTAAAATTCACCAGTCTTCGCATGCCCGGTATTTTGAAGATTTTTTGAAATTCGTGACCTATGAGCAGTCCATGCCGGAAATCGTCAATGAGCATGTCATGGGCTTCGTTCAGAACTATGTAGAAACCAAATGGCCGGATGCATCTAATGAGGAAAGACAGCAGGAAGAGCGCGATCTGGAATTGTGGGCGGCTAGCGAAAAACGGGATCTGCAAGGGAAATGGGAACCCCTTCAGGTTGTAGAGGCTGCACAGCATATTGTCGAGCTGAAACCAGAAATTGAAGTTCGTTTCAAACTAGATGATACGGCCGTGCGTGGGCTACTGTCCGACTTTGGCGCCAAACTGCATATCACGAAACTTCATGATAGATATGCACTTATTATTGAAGGTGATGCATTTACGTTTGAAAAGGGATTTTCACCGATTGAGTTGCTCCAACCTGAATCGTTTGAAACGGTGGCTGAGCGGCTAAAAGAGAAACGCCAGCATGAACATGAGGATGTGGATGGCGATACGCCACCTTGGTAATTCGATTGCATAGCAGGACGACAAACTGAACTTTTACATTATAATGACTAAAAAACTGGCCTCTCAACGGAAATTACCGCTGTGGAGGCCAGTTTTGTTTAGTTTTTACGTTCGCAATCTACATATGAACTTTGCTAATTTGATCTTTCAGCTTGTCCGCAGATTGAAGCAACCTTGCACGCTCCTCGTCATTGAGCGGAAGATCCAAAATTTCACGTACCCCATTGTGATCTACAATACTTGGAACACCTAAATATACGTCAGATACTCCGTTATAATCTTCCAGCAAGGTGGACACATTAAGTACAGACCCCTCGTCCCCGAGAATGGCGGCTACGATTCGGTCGAGAGCCAGCCCGATAGCATAAGAAGTTGCGCCTTTAGCATCTATAATTTCATAGGCAGCATTCTTGGTATTTTCAAAAATTTCATTTTTCGTTTCTTCACCCAGTTCCAGTGGAGTTCCAGCTACGTTGGCTGTGCTCCATACAGGTAACTCGGAGTCACCGTGTTCTCCAATAATATGGGCGTGGATGCTTCGTGGATCGATGCCCTTTTGCTTCCCGATCAGATAGCGAAAGCGTGCGCTGTCCAGCAACGTTCCTGATCCAATGACTCTGCTTGAAGGCCAACCACTGCGTTTCCAAGAGATGTAGGAGAGGATGTCCACTGGATTGGTTGCGATCAGCAAAATGCCGTGTGTATTGACCTTGACGATATTATCAATAATACTTTCAAAAATTTCGGCATTACGCTTCAGCAAATCAATGCGCGTTTCTCCCGGCTTTTGTGAAGCCCCTGCTGTAACAATAATGATATCTGCATCACGGCAGTCTTCATAATCACCTGCCCACACTTTGACACCCCCGAGAAAGGGAAGCCCATGATTCATATCGAGCATTTCCCCCTTCGCCTTTTTGACGTTGACATCAATAAAGACAAGTTCTGACATGCGTTGGCGCAGCAGTAGGGTATAGCCGGTTGTTGTACCAACCGCTCCCATGCCGACAATGGCCACTCTACTTCGTTTGTAAGGTTTTAAGCTCATAAAATCCTCATCTCCTTCTCGGGTTGTATACCTTTTCATTTTGGGCTATTTCTTAAAAATTTATCTTTCCAACTTAGTGTACCGTATATATTTACCCACCGCAAAGAATTATGACATTTTTCCTTGACTTCAAAGGCGAGCTCGCTAATAATTAATCGAATGATAAGAACACGCACTAAAGCGTTGCAGCACCGATATTGACGCATGAAATTATGGAAAGAGGATTCGGCATATGGACTTATTTCGAAAAAAAACAGGACTGCTCCCGCATGAGGAAAGCGGATCTACAGGTCACTTAAAGAGAACAATGGGTGCCTTTGATCTCACCATGCTAGGTGTAGGATGTATTATCGGTACCGGGATTTTTGTTATTACTGGCAAGGCAGCAGCAGAAAATGCAGGTCCTGGATTGATGCTCTCCTTTGTTATTGCAGGTATTGCCTGCGTACTAGCAGCCTTGTGCTATGCGGAGCTTTCATCTACAGTTCCCGCAGCTGGGAGCGCTTATGCGTATAGTTATATTGTATTTGGAGAAATTTTGGCCTGGGTCCTGGGGTGGGACCTGATTCTGGAATATGGAGTGGCGGCCGCTTCTGTGAGTAGTGGATGGTCTGCTTACTTCCAAGGCTTGCTGGCTGGATTTGATGTACATTTACCGCTGGCTTTAACCGCAGCCTTCGATTCAACCAAGGGAACCATTATTGATCTACCAGCCGTGTGTATCATTATGCTCATCACATTGTTACTGAGTCTCGGAGCCAAGGAGACGGTCCGATTCAATTTAATAATGGTTTGTGTTAAAGTCGGAGTTGTATTGCTATTTATTGGGATCGGTATTTTTTATGTTAAGCCTGACAACTGGACACCATTTTTGCCTTATGGTTTTTCTGGTGTTTTGAGTGCTGCGGCAATCGTATTTTTTGCTTATCTGGGTTTTGATGCCATCTCAACTGCAGCCGAAGAAGTTCGCAATCCGCAGCGGAATATGCCCATCGGCATTATTTCCTCACTAGCGATCTGCACGGTACTGTATATTGCGGTTTCAGTTGTACTAACAGGAATGGTACCTTATACGCAGTTGGGGGTAAGTGATCCTGTTGCGTTTGCTCTCCGCTTTATTCATCAGGATTTTGTAGCCGGATTGATTTCAGTCGGTGCGATTGCGGGGATGACCACCGTTTTACTGGTGCTGTTGTTTGGTCAAACGCGGTTAATTTTCTCTATGTCACGCGATGGCCTTTTACCCGTTTTTTTATCTAAAATAAATATCAAAACTCAAACACCGATACGAAGCACTTGGCTGGTGGGCAGCATTATCGCATTGGCTAGTGGATTGTTCCCATTACATGCACTGACCAATTTGACGAGTATTGGAACCCTGTTCGCTTTTGCTGTGGTATCGGTAGGGGTTATCGTGCTGCGCAAGAAACGCCCTGATTTGAAAAGAGGCTTTACCGTGCCGTGGGTGCCGTTGCTCCCGCTTTTAAGTGCTTTGGTGTGCATCGGTCTGATGCTTCAGCTTCATATTAGCACCTGGATTGGATTCATTGTGTGGCTCCTGCTTGGATTGCTGATCTATTTCTTCTATGGATACCACAAAAGTTTGTTGAACCGTAAATCTTAATAAATTCTAGTTTAAAAAAGCCGGCATCCTACACTTTTGTGAAGGGTCCGGTTTTTTTTGTCATTACGCGAAAAGTGTCACATAGAGGCGTTTATGGTATAATTCTGTTTCAGATAAGCTTTTGGCACGTGATTACAGCATGCCATCGAGGGAGGATTTTTATATGAAACTGCGCTGGCGTGCGCTCTTGGGGGGAGTACTGCTGCTGACGGGCATTCTACTGACTGCCTGTTCTGCTGAAGCCCCAGAAACGTTAACTAAACCTCCGATTGAGGAACCTGATGACCAGGGTCAGACGATTACTATTAATCCACCAGTGACTCCAAAGGTGGGCGATCCCAACGCCAAATATGTAGTTCAGACGCGAATAGCGGATTTTCATTTAATTGATAACAATAAAGGGTTAGTTTGGGGAGTTACCCATAATGAGCTCCGGCTTTATGATACTCATGATGGCGGAAAGACATGGAATAATATTTCTCCCTCCGAAAACGTTCAATTTCAAGACAAGCTTGAATATGGAAAGGACATCAGTTTCACTGATTCTCGTCACGGTTGGGTTGTCCGTCAAAATTTGGACAAAACAGCAACCGTCATTCTGAGAACAGCAGATGGAGGACAGAGCTGGGATGTTTCAGCGCTTCCAAGCGGGGATCATGTGAGCTCGATTCAATATGTAAATCCAACTACTGGCTGGATCATGGCATATGTAAAACTGAATGAGCAGGATGAACAAAAACTGTTGTATCACACCACTGACGGGGGAGCCACGTGGAATAAAGTTGCGCAAAGTTCTGATATGACATCCAACAAAACAGGCTCAGGTTTACCCGATCGGGGCAGTCTAGCGGGAATGAGCTTTTCTTCCAACAATCAGGGTTTTGTAGCGATCAATCTGGATAGCAGTGTTAAGTTATACAAGACTTCGAATCAAGGGAAAACCTGGACTCCGGTAGCTAACAGAATACAGGGCTGCCCTCAGGCCAAAGCAGAAGCTCAGCAGTCTCTGAAAGGGAGCAGTTCCTCGTATTGGATTCCGGTTCTTTGCTATGGGGCTAACGGCACAAAATATAATGGACTGTTTACAAATGATACAGGGGCCCAATGGAGCGGTGTGCCTTTGGGTCTGAGTAGCAGCATTAATTCTATTATCCCTGGCCGTACGTTTTTAAACGAAAAGGAAGGGTGGATCATAACTGAAACCGGAATGAGCCATACATTGGATGGGGGGAAGACGTGGACAAGCCTCACAGGCAACAAAATACTACCTTTGAAGCTAAAAGACTACCCACGATCGGTCAAGCTCCGTTTCGCTTCTTCTTCGGTGGGTTGGCTCCTTTTGGAACGCCTTGATGACAAGAAGTCACTGCTGCTGAAAACGACGGACGGCGGTGCGAACTGGAGAATTTTATAATCGCTATAAAGCTGATTGCCCTGGGTGTTTTTCCCAGGGCGTTTTATTTTTAAAAAATTTAAATTTTATACGACTATATGTGAAAAAAATCACAAACTAACGAATAAGCCGCTGTTATACTAAACCTGTAAACAACGATAGGAGTGATAATCATGAGAGCGAATCAGGATCATATGTTAACCCAATACTACCTTCAATTTTGTTATACTTGCCAGGATGCCTATGGTTGCACGACTGAAGAGGACTGCAAGCAGTGTGCAGAGCGTTATGCTGAAGACGAAGATCATGAAGTTCTGGATGAAACACAACGTTATCTCCAGCTTGTACATGTGTAAATCGATGCATCATTCTGATATCGCCATATCTTGAGCCTCCCGGATTATTCCGTGGGGGCTCTTGGCGTTCTTGAGAGTTGCTATCAAATTTGGGCAGGAACATACATATACTGTTATAGAAAGCTTAGGTCAGGTCAGGATGCCCGGTAGTTTCCCTGTGGAATGCCTGGCGGAGAGGAGTGCGGTGCATGGGTTTTGAGTCATTATGGATGTTCGATTGGCTGGGCACGGTACTGCCCGTATTTTTCGTTGTCGTGTTGGGTATTGTCGTGTTGTCTGCAGGCAGGGAAGTCATGGAATGGAGTCGGAATAAAAGGCAGCCTGTATTGACGGTCGGTTCCCGAATTACAGCCAGAAGGACACATCTCCAACAGAGGCGGCAGGAGGAACAAGGGACTCGTACCTATACTTTCTATTACGTAACCTTCGAGGTGGAAAGTGGCGACCGGATGGAGTTTAAGGTATCTGGGGAAGAATATGGTCAATGCGCTGAAGGGGATGAGGGACGGCTTACTTTTCAGGGTACAAGGTATATCGGGTTTCAGCGTCTTAATCGCTATAGCTTGGAACAGGTTAAAATGTAGAATTCAGTCTAATGTTCTTGGATTCATTTACAGCCTTCTGCGAGAAACCAGGGTAGGGGGCTGTAGATGTTTCTTGTACAGCACATTTTGGTACATATATACTAGAACAGAGTAGTTCAGAGGAGGAATGATTTGTGTCATTTGAGGGACAAGTTGTTATTGTAACAGGAGCGGCGCATGGCATCGGGAAAGACGTCGCTTTTGCCTACGCTGCTCAGGGTGCCCATGTTGTATTTGCGGACCACAATGAGGAAGAGGGTGCCGCAGCCGCTGCAGCAGCCCGTAACGAGGGCTATCAGGCCATTTTTATTCCTTGTGATGTGCGGAAGGAAGAAGATATTGTAGCGCTAATCCGTGCCACGGAAGAAGAATACGGTACGATTCATACGCTAATTAACAACGCTGGCGTGTCCAAATGGAAATCTCCATATGAGTTAACGATAGCAGAATGGGATGACATTTTGAATACAAACGTACGCAGCTGTTTTATTGCCACTAGGGAAGCGGCTAAGGTAATGAAACGAAACGTAGAAGGTGGCTCTGTGGTCAATATGACCTCTACACGAGCTTTCATGTCAGAGCCGGATACAGAAGCCTACGCGGCATCCAAAGGAGCCATCGCGGCCCTTACGCACGCGATGGCTATATCGCTAGGAAAGGACGGGATTCAGGTCAATTGCATCAGTCCAGGGTGGATTGAAACCGGGGATTATGAGCAACTGCGTGCAGAAGACCATCAACAGCATCCGTCTGGGCGAGTAGGAACCCCTAAAGACATCGCACGGGCCTGTCTGTATTTGACACAACCCGGCAATGATTTTGTAACAGGCACGAATTTGGTAGTAGATGGCGGCATGACACGTAAAATGATTTATGAGCCATAATAAAAGCCTAAATGAGTAGTCCCAATCTTGGGGCTATTTTTTTGTTTTCTGGACTGTCACCCATTGGGCATTTGTACCATACGATAGGGTATGTGATGGAGAAGCGAGGAGGGGACGCGGTGGCTGTAATCAAGACCAACTCAGAGGATGTAAGGACCCTGGCCCGGCTCATGCGGGCTGAGGCCGAAGGCGAAGGAGAGCAGGGAATGCTCATGGTCGGTAATGTTGGGGTGAACCGGATTTTATCCAATTGCCTGGATTTCCAGGGCATACGTATGATGAATGACATGGTGTTTCAAAGCCCCGGCGGGTTTGAGGCTACTCAGAAGGGGTATTTTTATCAGAGGGCCCGTGATCGGGACATTCGACTTGCCCAGCGTGTAATCAATGGGGAGAAAATACGTCCGGCATCCAATGCATTATGGTTTTTCAGACCTGCCGGAGACTGCCCAGATACCTGGTATAGCCAGGTCAATACCGGACGTTTTAAAGCACACTGCTTTTTTAGCCCGACTGTACAGGATTGTCCTAATGTATATTAGACAATTTACAGAATGGCTTGAAGAATTAAATTAAAACCATTTTAGGAGGAATTTACATGATTTCACAGCAAGCTTACCGTCCCGTATCTTATGCTTCCGGCAATGGATATCCCGAATGGCCAAGAGGGATGACTCCAATCGGAACCATGCAGCCTATGACTGGCTTTCCACCTCAAGTAAGTAGTGGCAGCCCTATGACACCAACGGGTACCGTAGTGCAGGTTCAGACTCCGCAATACGAGCAATCATACATCGAAAATATTTTACGCTTGAACTTAGGAAAAACGGGAACTTTTTATATGACCTATGAAAATAACCGGGAATGGAATGCGAAAATATTCAAAGGTATTCTGGAAGCAGCAGGTCGGGACCACATTATTATTAGTGATCCGGCGACGGGCAAACGGACCATTCTACTGATGCTAAACCTGGACTATGCAACATTTGATGAGCCATTGTTGTACCAATATCCCGGCGTCATCGGGAACCCGGGTGCATCCCCGGTTCGCTGATGCCTTCATATATATGAGTCTACATCCTCTGCCAGACGGCAGGGGATGTATTTTGTTTATAATCTTTCTCAAATATAGTAGCTTTCTTGGTGGTAAGCGGCGAAAACGAGAGCTTTATGACCTAAATGATAGGGGGGCTCTTTTTTCTGACATTGCTTGTGGTTTGACTGTATAGAGTATAGTTATATAATTAAATATAAGCTGATGAATGATCTAATCATTTATGCGGATTATGGCTTTGGAAGCCGGAAGGAGTGAACGTGTTGGGAAGTTGACGCTGCTTATGATGTGTTATCGTTCTGTCTATGATGAAACTATCCGAAGGAGGTGCGCCTGTCTGCCGTAATGACGGCTGATGGGGAGCATATTGAGTGACCCTTTACCGAGTATGTTTAACTTATTTATTGTTTTTGCATTAGTACTATTGAATGGTTTTTTTGTATCTGCGGAATTTGCCATGGTGAAGGTCAGAGGCAGCCGTATTGAAACATTGGTGGAAGCGGGCAATAAAAAGGCCGTGTACGCCGCCAATATGTTACACAACTTGGACGCTTATTTGTCTGCCTGCCAGTTGGGTATTACACTAGCATCGTTGGGACTAGGATGGATCGGAGAGCCGGCCATCGCACATTTGATCGAACCTGTATTTACAGCCGCCGGATTAGGAGCGGTATATGTGCACGGTACTGCCGTGGTTATTGCATTTATTGTCATTACGATTCTGCATATTGTGTTGGGTGAATTGGCGCCCAAAACGATAGCTATTCGTAAATCTGAGACCATTACGCTGTATTCAGCCATGCTGATGACTTGGTTTTACAAGTTGATGTATCCATTCATATGGGCGTTGAATGGAATGGCGAACAGCCTGCTGCGTTTATTCCGTCTGGAGCCGGTATCTGAAAATGACGATTCCGCGCATACCGGAGATGAAATACGCATTCTGATGAAAGAAAGCAATAAGAGCGGACTAATTGATAATACGGAATTGGCGCTTGTTGATAATATATTTGATTTTACCGACACGACCGCCAGGGAAATCATGATTCCGCGAACTGAGATGATCTGCTTATACAGTAATGAGTCCACAGAAGAAAATCTCGCGATTGCGACGGAAAGCATGAGAACCCGTTATCCAATCTGCGCCGAAGATAAGGACCATATTATCGGATTTATCCATATTAAGGACCTTCTACGGGCGAACACACTGGATACCCGTACGATGATTCGACCGATTCTTGCTGTCCCTGAATCTACGCAAATTAGTGATCTGCTCAAACGCATGCAGCGCAGCAAGACGCAAATCGCAATTTTGATTGATGAATATGGCGGTACATCGGGTATGGTAACACTGGAAGATATTATGGAAGAAATCGTTGGTGAAATTCAGGATGAGTTCGATCAGGAACGTCCGAGTTGTGAGCAGATTAATGACGAGGAATTTTCCATTGACGGCATGTTATTAATTGATGAAGTGAACGATCGCTTTGGACTGGATCTTGATCATGAGGATTATGATACGGTAGGGGGCTGGCTATACTCACATGTCGAGGTTATTCCCCCACAACCTGGCCAGTCTGTAGTGTTTGAGGGATGTATGTTCACGGTAGAAGAAGTTGAAAACAAGCGGATTTCACGTATTCGGCTGATAAAACAGCCTATCATCGTGGAAGAAGCAGGAGTCTCATAACGGAATAAATCTAGAGAGCGACCTTGAACGATGTGGGGTCGCTTTTTATTTTGTCTTCTTTACAGAATGGACATGAATTGATATGATGTTTGTGTTATTGTCAACCTAATTATATCATATTAGGTTGACAATAAAAAACTTCCTCTACGCTGAAAATATTTTCCATTTACATGATCATTAAATTTTGGGAGGCAAGAAGTATGAATTTACTAAACAAGGTTATAGAATGGGACTCGTTGGCTGAAAAAGCAATACATGGCAGTCGTGTATCGCTGGAAGAAGGCATAGCGGTACTGGAAGCCGACGATGAGGAATTATTACCGATTATGCAAGCTTCATTTCGGGTGCGGCATCATTTTTATGAAAAAAAAGTAAAGCTCAACATGATCATCAATGCCAAAAGTGGTCTATGCCCGGAGGATTGCGGTTATTGCTCACAATCTATCGTATCCACGGCGCCTGTGAGCAAGTATAGTATGTTGGACAAGGAATCACTGTTGGCTGGAGCTAGGGAAGCCGTAGCACGGAGAGCAGGGACCTATTGCATCGTAGCTTCCGGCAAAGGTCCAACAGATCGAGAACTGGATCAGGTGATTGAGGCAGTACAAGAAATTAATAGCACGATGTCGCTCAAAATTTGCGCCTGCTTGGGGATTCTCAAGGGAGATCAGGCACGGCGGTTGGCAGAGGCTGGGGTACATCGATACAATCATAATTTAAATACAAGTAAGGCCAACTATCCCTCGATTACAACCACACATACATACGATCAACGCGTCGAAACTGTGAAAATGGCTCAATCTCACGGAATGTCTCCATGCTCTGGCGTTATTATCGGGATGGGGGAAACGAATGAGGAAATCGCTCAAATGGCTTATGCTTTACGCGAGTTAGATGCTGATTCTATTCCAGTTAACTTCTTGAATCCAGTCCCGGGAACCCCGTTGGAGGGAGCAAAGCGAATATCACCTATCCAAGCTTTGAAGGTGCTGGCACTGTTCCGCTTCATCTGTCCATCCAAAGAAATACGCGTTGCAGGTGGACGAGAGTTGAATTTACGCTCGTTACAACCGCTATGCCTGTATGCAGCGAATTCAATTTTTGTAGGAGATTATTTAACGACAGAAGGCCAAGAGGTCACATTTGATCATCAAATGATTGAAGATCTTGGTTTCGAAATTGAGATGTGTGCCCTTTCAGCCGTATAATAGAAATTGTACAAACTTGGAAGGGAGAGTTAAACGATGAGCGAAAAAGTATTTATTAGTCCAGGTAAATATGTGCAAGGGAAAAATGTGATTGATAAAACAGGTGAGTATGTTAAGCCATTAGGTCATACTGCCTTGGTTATTGCGGACAAGCTGGTTTGGGAGATTGCAGCCGACCGCGTGGTAAAAAGTCTGGAACAGGCTGATATTACGGCGGTTAAAATTGAGTTTCAAGGGGAAGCATCCAAAAATGAAGTCAACCGTATTGCGGATCAGGGACGAAGCGCCCAGGTCGACATTGTCATTGGTGTAGGTGGTGGTAAAACACTGGATACTGCCAAAGCCGTTAATGAACTACTCGGTTCCTCGGTTGTGATTATTCCAACAACCGCTTCTACAGATGCACCCACCAGTGCACTATCCGTTTTGTACACCGATGAGGGTGCATTTGATACGTATTCCTTTTTCAGTAAAAATCCGAGCTTGATTCTGGTGGACACGAAAGTTATTTCTCAAGCACCGCCTTTGTTCCTCTCCTCAGGCATTGCGGATGCTATGGCGACGTGGATTGAAGCCCGTGCGGTCATTGAAGCTCGCGCAACGACAATGGCTGGTGGTTTGCCAACCTTGGCGGCAGAAGCCATTGCGTCCAAGTGTGAGGAAGTTCTTTTCGATTACGGACTGCAGGCTTACGAATCCGTGAAACGCAAAGTCGTCACACCTGCGCTTGAAGCGGTAGTGGAAGCCAATACGTTGCTAAGCGGTTTGGGCTTTGAAAGCGGCGGTTTGGCAGGCGCACATGCGATTCACAATGGTTTTACCGTTCTGGAAGGAGACATTCATCACCTAACACATGGTCAGAAGGTAGCTTTTGGCACCTTAGTCCAGCTTGCTTTGGAAAAAAGACCTTTGTCCGAGGTGGAGCGGTATATTGACTTTTATCTAAAACTCGATCTGCCTGTCACGCTGGAAGACATTAAGCTCCAGGAAGCTTCCCGAGAGGATTTGTACCGGGTAGCTCAGGCTGCTACCAAAGAAGGCGAAACTGCTCACAATCTACCATTTGCTGTCACAGCGGATGATGTGCTTGATGCGATTTTAGCGGCTGACCAGTATTCACTTGCCTACAAGGCTAAAATTGGACATAGAAACTAACCCGATACAAAATAAAGTAGAATCAAAGGTCGCTGATCAGCGGCCTTTTTCCTATTATTTAACTTGCAGCTTATGTTATGATTTTTATGGCCCATAATCAGGAAATGAAGGGAGTATGTTTATGACTCCCCAAAAATTCGAGAGAGGTTTAGCGATGGCAAAATGGAATGTAAAATAGATCTAACATAGCCTATAGGATGAAGCAAGAAGGCTCTCCCGCATGAAGCGGTGAGAGCCTTTTTTGCCGTGTTAGATCGCCCAATTTCCTTTACGGAAGATAGGTTCCTCAGTACCGTCCTCGGTAACGCCGTTGATGTCCATTTCACCTGAACCGATCATAAAGTCGACGTGTGTCAGACTGGAATTCAGGCCGTTGGCAGCCAACTGCTCTTGAGTCATATCCTTGCCGCCTTTAAGGTTAAATGCATAAGCATTACCGATGGCCAAATGGTTAGAGGCATTTTCATCAAACAACGTATTATAAAATAAAATATTTTTATCAGAGATAGGTGACTTATGAGGTACGAGAGCAACCTCACCCAGATAGTGTGAACCTTCATCCATTTCTACGAGATGCTGAAGAGTTTCCAAACCGGTCTCTGCCTGTACATCAACAATACGTCCATTTTCAAAAGTCAGTGAAAAGTTGTCGATGATATTTCCGCTGTAGCTAAGTGGCTTGGTGCTGCTGACCTTACCGTTCACTCCCGTTTTGAGCGGAGCTGTAAACACTTCCTCGGTAGGCATATTGGCTACAAAAGTATGTCCCTGTTGGTTGACGCTTTCAGCTGCTACCCACAGATGATCTTTTGCCAATTCGATGGTGAGGTCTGTGCCTGGAGCCAGATAATGCAGCTTTTTATAGCGTTTGGCATTTAAAATATCAGATTTGCTGGAGAGGGTTTTCAAATGCTCTTTCCACGCCTCCACGGGGTTATCCAGATCCACACGCACGGTGCTGAAAATGGCATCCCACAGTTTATCCATTTGCTCTGAAGCTGGCAGATCAGGGAATACTTTGGCAGCCCATTCTGCAGAAGGGTAAGCAATCAGAGACCAACTGAATTTGTCGGCCATTTGATATTCACGGTATTGACGTAATTCATGTGACCGCACGCGCTGGGCAGCAGTAATTCGACTGGACGGAATTCCTTTAAGCAAATCCGGATTTTCTGCAATGACATGGAGTACAGCTGCACCATTTTCGACCTCTTCAGTCATTTCGGCTGCGTACCATTTGGGAGCAATATTAAAAGTTTCATCAGGAGCTAGTTCATACTGTAATCGAGTAATGGTTTCATCACTCCATTTTACTGTAACCAGCTTGGCTCCGGCAGTATACGCTGATTTGACAATAAGTCTCACGAGTTCGGCGGACAAAATTGGTGCATGCACGATGAGTGTCTGCCCAGGATGAACATTGGCGCCGACCCGAACGGCTAGCTCGGCATATTTTTGCAATTTTTGTTGAAAATCTGACATGTAACTTTCCTCCATTTCACGAAAAGCCTTAAACAAGGCTTGGGTAACTTGCACAGTTTTTTTGCAAATTCCACACATAGCTTATATATTGTACAATGTAACGAAAAGGTTCACAAATCAGTTTTGGTACTATTTAGTGAAAATGAAAGGGCGGATAGATGAATGACAGAGCAAAATTCACCTCAGGAAGTGAAAGAAGTACATATTCAACAAGCACAAATGACAAGAGATGAGAATGGTGCTTATCTGGGCCAAGTGGTATTTGGAGTAGATGGGCAGAGTTCTATATATGAAATCACGTTCCATAGTAAAAGGGGAAAGGAGTGGGATTACAGCCTCCATTTTGCGGGAGAGCCACGGGTAGAGGAAGAGATGCTGCAAATGGATAGCTGGATCGAAGAGAACGATGATTTGTTCGACTATTTGCTAGATACGGCATGGAGCAAATTACCCGAGTAATGTAAACATGGTCTATTTTCGTGACAAGCGGATTATATTAAGCAGTGTCCGCATAATCTGCTGACATGGGGGAAGCCTAAAGGTCGATATTAACAGGAAATTCCATGTGAATAGGAGGGTGAAGCTTTGGCAAATCATCTGTTCACCGAAGGAATGACGGCAAATGAAGAGGCTGCTCCCGATCTCCTGAGCTTACGGACGTTGTTTGTAAATATGTGTTTTATTGGGGAGCCGGGAAGCCGATCCTGGGTGCTGGTGGATACGGGGATGACAGGATTTACAGACTCGATTATACGCCTGGCAGAGGAACGGTTCGCTGGCCCTCCGATCGCTATTGTGCTTACTCATGGTCATTTTGATCATGTAGGTTCGGTTATTGAGCTGGTACAGCATTGGGGTACTCCTGTTTATGCACATCCTTTGGAATTACCTTATTTGACGGGAATGAAGGATTATCAAAAACCTGACCCTAGTGTAGGGGGAGGTTTAATGTCGGGCATTTCCTTCTTATACCCCAATGATGCTATAGATCTCGATGATCGCATCACATCCCTGCCCCATGATGGCAGTGTCCCCGGTGCCCCTGGTTGGAAATGGCTGCATACGCCAGGACATACACCTGGTCATGTATCGCTTTTTCATGAGCGAAGAAGGTTAATGGTGGCCGGTGACGCTTTTATTACGGTGAAACAGGAATCGGCACTGGCCGTTCTTTTACAGGAAAAAGAAATACATGGGCCTCCTGCGTATTTTACAACAGATTGGCGAGCTGCGCAGCGTTCGGTGGAAATGCTGGCCAAGTTAAAGCCTGAGATTGCAGTTACAGGACATGGTCATTACATGCATGGTGCTGAGCTGACAGATCAGCTGGAGCGACTGGCGGGAGATTTTGAGCACATGGCTGTACCCAAACAGGGACGTTATGTGTAGTGATGTGTGAAGGACGATGCCTTGCGGGGCATCGTTTTTTTTGTGGACGTGGAATTTTTTTGCTCAGCATGGTATAGTCAAGCCAAAAGCTAAACGCTTTCATTAAACATCGTCATTTCATCAAGGAGGATTTTTTGATGACACAACAACATGCTGCAATTGGTGATCTTTATTATGGAATACCGGCGATTCGTCTTAAATTTGGACGATATGAAGCGGTTGCCCTGCCGGGAAACGGCGCAAATCTGATTTCTTTTCGTGACAATGAAACGGGATATTCTTTTCTGCGTGAGCCAGATGCTGAGAGCATAGAGGCTTTTAAGCAAAGCCCGTCCGTTTACGGAATTCCTTTCCTGTTCCCTCCGAATCGGTATGAGGATGGAAAATTCCTGTGGAATGGTGTTACATATGAGCTGCCGATAAATGAAGAGGCGACCCACAACCATCTGCACGGCTTTTTACACACTGTTCGGTGGGAGGTTGAGGACTACGGTTCCGGGGAGCAAGGTAGCTATGTGGTAATGAATCAGCATGTAAGGGAAGGACATCCCATGTTCCGCTATTTACCCTTCACCTTTACCATGAAGTTAACGTACAGCCTGGACGAATTTGGCCTGCATCAGCGTTATGTGATCCATAACGAGGGCGATCAACCGATCCCCAACTTATTTGCCTTTCACACCGCGATTCGCGTTCCGTTCGTACCCGATAGCTCGCCTGAGGATTACAAGATTAAGGTCACAATCGGTGAGCGTCGTGAGCTGACGGAACGGTTGTTGGCCACAGGCCAGTTCCAGCCTTTATCTCCGGAAGAGGAACTGCTGAAGACGACGGGAGTTAGTCCTTATTTTGCCTCTATGGATAATCATTACACGGCAGCTCCGCAAAATGGACGCAACTACATGGAACTGACACACAGTAAGACAGGGGCTACCCTCGTATACGATGTAGGTACAGCTTATAAGCATTGGATGATCTGGAATAACAAAGCGAACAAGGAATTCATTTGTCCTGAGCCGCAAATGAACATGATCAATGCACCGAATCGTCCGGACCTACCAGCGGAGGAGATCGGATTGATTGCACTGGCTCCAGGCCATATTTTTGAGACAACCAGCCGTTTGTATTGTATTACACCTAATAAATCGAAATCCTAGCTTTTAATTTATCCTTATAAGCCTGTATCGTGTCCAACGGTGCAGGCTTTATTTGGGTATGTAAAGCACAGGTAAGGGCCAATGGGGAAGGAGGAAGAAAAAGGTTGCAGAATGCCAAGCAGTCATAGTATGATACGAAACAGGAGATGATCAGATGAATTTTCCTTTTCAAGCCGTCAAACGCAAGCAAATCGCCGATGAAGTAGCTGAACAACTGCAACGAAAAATTGCTGCTGGTGAATGGAATGTGGGGACAAAGATTCCAACCGAGCCTGAGCTCATGAAGCTATTCGGAGTCGGGCGATCTACAGTGCGTGAAGCGGTTAGCGTTCTGGTACATGCCGGTCTATTAGAGAAAAAGCAAGGACACGGAACTTTTGTCTGCCAACCGACGACTTCTCAAGAACCATTGGATTACCGTCTAAGCCGTGCTGAAATTATTGAAGTTTATGAAGTGCGGAGTGTGTTGGAACTAGAGATTGCCAGATTGGCTGCATTACGTCGTAATGACGAGGATTTACACTTAATGCGTGCGGCGCTGGACCGTCGTGCTGCAACTTTGGCCGCTGGAGATTTGTCTGGGTACTTAGATGCGGATATCACTTTTCACTTGGCTGTTGCCGGAGCTACACGCAATAAGGTGCTTACAGACGTATATGGCAGCTTTGTAGAGGCCATTCGCAAGGCGTTGAACAATCTCATTACCGATCCAGCGATGCAAAATCATTTTACTTTGCAGCATGAAAAAATATATGAAGCAATCCGGGATCAGGATGGCAAGGCTGCCGAGCTGTATAGCATTCAACATTTGGACGGCACCAAGCTGGAGCTGCAAAAGCATATGGGAAGTTCATAAATTTTTTTACTCTTAAACATCAGATGATCAGACGAATGATAAAACGAATTTTAAGCCTTCTATTCGAACATCTCCTAAATTCAATCCAAAGGTGGTATCTGTATGCGCAAAATATGGGTGTTGGACACAACGTTAAGAGATGGAGAGCAATCACCAGGAGTTAGCTTAACCAGCACAGAAAAGGTGGAAATTGCTCTTCAGCTGCAAAAGTTAGGCGTAGATCGGATTGAGACTGGCTTTCCAGCAACCTCGCCTGGTGAGATTATCAGCATGCAGGAGATTGCTAAACAGGTTACCCAAGCAACACTGGTTGGATTTGCACGCTCTAAAGAACAGGATATTGATGCGGTCAGAGAGGCGCTACAAGGAGCTGAGGACGCCTGTCTTCATTTGTTCCTGGCTACCTCACCCATTCACCGCCAATATAAGCTGCGAATGGATAAAGCGAAAGTATTAGAGACCGCTGCTGCTGCCATTCGTTATGGACGCAAGTATTTCAGCAAGGTAGAATTTTCTGCAGAGGACGCTAGTCGTACCGAGTTGGACTTTATTTGTGAGGTCGTGGATATGGCGATTCGTGCTGGAGCGACAGTCGTCAACTTACCAGATACGGTGGGATATGCCTCGCCGGATCAGTTCGGTGAAATGTTTAGAATTGTAAAACAACAAGTGCCCGGTATCGAAAAAATACAACTTAGCACACATTGTCATGATGATCTTGGTATGGCAACAGCTAACACCCTGGCGGCTATCCGTAATGGTGTAGACCAATTTGAAGGCACCATCAATGGCATCGGTGAGCGAGCCGGAAATACACCTATCGAGGAAGTTGCACTGGCCCTTGACACTAGAACCGAGCTCTATGGTGCACAAACGAGTCTGGTTTTGGAGGAGCTGTATGCCACCAGTCGCCTGGTGAGCAAACGTACGGGGATGTCGGTACCGGGAAACAAGGCCATTGTTGGAGCCAATGCGTTTGCGCACGAGTCTGGTATACATCAGGACGGAATGCTTAAAGAGCGTACAACGTATGAGATCGTGTCCTCTGAGCGTATTGGTCTGAAGACAAGTAAACTTGTATTGGGCAAGCACTCGGGTCGACATGCATTTAAAGAAAAACTGGCGGACATGGGGTTTGAAGCTTTGACGGAGGAACAACTGCAAGAGGCGTTCCGCAAATTCAAGGCCTTGACGGATAAGAAAAAACAGGTGTTGGATGAAGATTTGCTCGTCCTGATGGATGAAAGCCGCAATGCCTCGCCTCAAATTTACACACTGGATTCCATTCAGGTGTCCTACGGCAATCAGTCGGTTCCAGTCGCATCCATTCGGTTGGGTAAACAAGATGGGACAGCAATTGATGAAGTAGCAATGGGTAACGGTTCTGTAGATGCGATTTTCCATGCTATAGACAAGGCCAGTGGTGAAGAGGTGGAGTTGGAGGATTATTCGATCCAATCTGTAACATATGGCAAAGATGCGTTGGGGGAAGTACACGCCATTTTGAGGCAAGGTGAGTACACAGCACTGGGGAGAGGCACAAGTACTGATATTTTGGAAGCTAGCGCCAAAGCTTACATCGATGCGCTGAACAAGCTACTGGGCAGAAAAGAAGTCCATGGCAAAAGAAATATCACCATTAGCTGAACTTAGTGACCCAGGATAGTAGCTGAAATCTCCTTTTGCCTCCTCTGGCCTCATCGTAAAAAAGCGCTTGCAAAATAAATGATAACATTTGAAATTTAATGTATAATAGGCAAGAGAGATCACCATATTTTGTCTGAATTACATAGGCCAAGAGGAGGAAATGAGTTGAACTACCGCATCGAAAAGGATACGTTGGGCGAAATCAAAGTACCGGCAGACCGTCTGTGGGGAGCGCAAACACAGCGCAGCAAGGAAAATTTCCCGATTGGTTCGGAGAAAATGCCATTAGAGGTCATACAGGCGTTCGCGGTGCTTAAAAAGAGCGCGGCGATCAGTAACTATAAGCTGGGTAAGTTATCACAGGAGAAGCAGGATGCCATTATTTATGCAGCGGACGAAATTCTCGCAGGGCGGGTTGATGACCATTTCCCATTGGTTGTATGGCAGACAGGGAGCGGTACGCAGTCCAATATGAATGTGAATGAAGTGATTGCTCATCTGGGAAGCCAATGGTTACAAGAGCAGGGAAAAGATACGAAGCTGCACCCCAATGACGATGTGAACATGTCGCAAAGCTCAAACGATACGTTTCCTACAGCGCTTCATGTAGCGGGTGTCATTGCAGTGGAGGACCGTTTGTTGCCTGCCATCGATAAGCTGAAAGAGACTTTTCAACAGAAGTCAGAGCAATTCAAGGATATTATAAAAATTGGACGAACCCATTTACAAGATGCGACACCGCTTACGCTGGGCCAGGAAATAAGTGGCTGGTATGCCATGCTGGACAAGAGCAAGCGAATTATCATCGACACGGTGCAATATATGAAGGAGCTGGCGATTGGCGGTACAGCGGTGGGAACAGGAATTAATGCTCATCCAGAGTTTGGCTCCCGAACCTCTGCGGAAATTTCCAGTTTCACTGGCAAAACGTTCACTTCCGCACCCAATAAATTTCATGCATTGACCAGCCACGATGAAGTGGTGGCCGTACATGGAGCAGTCAAAGCGCTCGCTGCCGATTTGATGAAAATCGCCAATGATGTTCGTTGGCTGGCAAGTGGTCCGCGTAGCGGCTTGGGGGAAATTACGATCCCTGCTAACGAGCCAGGTAGCTCCATCATGCCCGGTAAGGTGAATCCGACCCAGAGCGAAGCACTGACGATGGTCGTTACGCAAGTAATGGGTAATGATGCAGCTATCGGCTTTGCTGCGAGTCAGGGTAATTTTGAACTGAACGTGTTTAAGCCAGTAATCATATACAATTTTTTACAGTCTGTTCATCTGCTGGCCGATTCCATTATTGCTTTTAATGACAACTGTGCGATCGGCATTGAGCCTGATCTCGCTAAAATTGAGCACAATTTGAATAATTCGCTGATGCTGGTGACAGCATTGAATCCACATATCGGATATGAAAATGCCGCTAAAATCGCCAAACTTGCACATGCAGAAGGACTGTCTCTAAAAGAAGCGGCTCTCCGCAGCGGACTGTTGACTGAAGAACAGTTCGATCAATATGTTGTACCTGCGCATATGATTCATCCTAAAGCCTAAAGCACGACGATGTCTCTGCTTAACCTTATAAAAAATATACAAACCAGCTCATCGAGTGCGATTTAGCACAGACCATGAGCTGGATTTTTTGGTTTTCTCATATATTTTTTTACTTAAGATTAGTATTCTGTGTGATTTGAGGGTATATAGATAGAAGGCGAAAAATTGAACATCCATTTTCAAGATAGGAGAAGCCGTATGGAACAGACAACCCTTATAAATTTGATTGTGCTTTTGCTGTCCAGCTTGCTGCTGGTCGGTGTGCTGACTACCAAATTTTCCAGCCGTTTCGGTATGCCTGCGCTTGTTTTGTTTATTGCCGTAGGTATGGTGCTCAGTCAGTTTATTTATTTTGATAATGCCTTTATCACACAGCTGGTGGGCATTCTCGCGCTCATTGTAATCTTGTTTGAAGGCGGGATGCAGACAAAGTTTGCAGACGTTAAGCCAGTTATTCGACCTGCGTTATCATTATCAACGTTAGGGGTCATCATTACGACCGTAGTCATTGGCGTATGCGCCAAGTTTATTTTAGGCGTAAGCTGGATGGAATCCATGCTGTTTGGCGCTATTGTCGGATCGACGGATGCGGCAGCGGTGTTTTCCGTTCTAGGAGGTAAAAACATCAAAAAACGAATTACCTCGACGCTCGAAGCGGAATCCGGCAGTAATGACCCGATGGCTGTATTTCTCACGGTAACATTGATTGAGCTGATACATCACCCTGAGCAATCCATTTGGATACATATCTTGTTGTTTTTATGGGAAATGGGTTTTGGTTTAATCGTTGGTTTTGTACTTGGACGTATAGGTGTATATGCGATTAATAAAATGAATTTTGATTCATCCGGTTTGTATCCTGTAATGGCGCTGGCATTTGCAGTCTTGACGTATGCGGCGGCATCGTTACTGGAGGCAAGCGGATTGCTGGCGGTTTATGTCATGGCCATTGTCTTGGGAAATTCCGACTTGACCTACAAGCGATCCATTATTCATTTTAACAATGGTTTCGCCTGGATGGTGCAGATTATGATGTTTGTCCTGCTCGGCCTATTGGTCTTTCCTGATCAATTGCTGGGCATTGCGTGGCAAAGCTTGGCGCTCTCCTTCATCCTCATGCTCGTGGCTCGTCCAATAGGCGTGTTCCTAAGCTTGCTTTTTTCCAGGTACTCTGTGCGCGAGAAGACACTGTTATCCTGGGCAGGACTGCGGGGGGCGGTACCTATTGTACTAGCAACCTATCCTTTACTGGATGAGATGGATGTAGGACCCTTGTTTTTTAATGTTGTATTTTTCGTCGTGCTCACCTCTGCGATCATTCAAGGTACAACTATTTCGTGGCTAGCGGTGAAGCTTGGCTTGATGGACCCTAACGAAACATCGTCTCCTTCATTGCTGGAATTAGTTTCTCTGGGGAAAACCACTTCGGAAATCAACCACATTCAGGTACAAAAGGGGATGTCGATAGCGGGCAAAGCGATTCAGGATATACAGTTGCCTGAAGATATTTTATTCACAGCCATAATTCGGGACGAGCAAATTATTGCCCCGAGAGGCACGACGGTGATTGAACCGGGCGATACATTGTATGTGCTTAGTCCCAAACTCAAGCGACAGCAGATGAAAGAACTGTTCATGCTACTCGAACCAAAGGCTGCTCCGTAAAAAGCGTAGAGTACCCTTAATTACAGTCCTTCACATTCATGTGGAGGACTTTTTCCTGTGTTTTTTTTCAGAGTGGATGAATCTGTTAAAAAATTGACACTATCATTCTACAAAATTAGTTTATGATATTGTCGTTAGATGTCGCTGCCTATCGTTACGGATCATTTGATGGGCCATAGTGATGAATAAGATAGAAGTCACCAATAACAGGAGAGATGATGAATGAAACCGGAAGTCTTGCCACAGCGTGCAGCAGCTCGCAGGCAGAAAAATAGAAAAAAGAAACGAAAAGGAAAATTCGGTCGCTTTATGCTGCGGCTTTTTATTGTATTCCTGTTAGCAGGAATAGGGGGCGGTGCGTGGTTGTTCTTAACGCCATCTGGCAAGGATATGCGCTACTTGGCTGCTGATACGCTGATCACGACCCAACATCGTCACTGGGCGAAGTACTTTATCGGTGAAGCAGAGGCAAAAAAACGTGTGGCTGAATATTCGGCCCGTTTTGAAGCGATGGGTGAGGAGAAGGACAGACATACAATCAATCTGCCTGATCTGATACCGACCAAAGTACAACAAACGCCGCTGGTTGAAGTGGAAGAGGTATCGGGCCGCAACTATCATGGCTATGTTATGACGGTGCATGACCCCACTAAAATCCGGCTCGGGGTTCCTGCCAAGGTCGGCCGGGGAGAAAGGGTATCTAGTATGGTCGAACGTTTAGGAGCTGTTGCTGGTGTAAATGGCGGTGGCTTTGCCGACCCCAACTGGAATGGGAATGGTTTTAAACCGATTGGCGTTGTCATTTCCCAGGGTGAGATATTCTACAATGATATGGGTAAAAATGCCTCTGTTCAAATCGTAGGTATTGATAAGCAGGGAAAAATGATAGCCGGTCACTATTCGTTGTCTGAGTTGTCCAAAATGAATGTGCAAGAAGCGGTTACTTTTCAACCACGCCTAATCGTGAATGGGAAAGGTCTGATTCGCAATGCAAGCGAGGGGTGGGGGATTGCTCCCCGTACCGCAATGGGGCAAAGAGCAGACGGGGCCATTATATTTGTGACCATCGACGGTCGTCAGCCTGGGTACAGTATTGGTGCCAACTTGTATGATATGCAAAATATTTTGCTTAAACACGGAGCGGTTATCGGTGCTAATCTGGATGGAGGTTCCTCAACGGTGCTCGTCAAGGATAATGCCATTGTGAACAAGCCTTCTTCTGAATACGGAGAGCGGTATTTGCCGACTGCGTTTCTCGTATTTGAGCATCCAGAGACCGTTAGTATCCCGAACATATGGGAAGGTCTGAATCCTGGAGACATTGACGCAGCCAAAAAGAGATAGATCAGGAATGAACAAGTTCATTAAGTGAACGGAGACTGATGATGAAGCTAAAACGAGCAGGATTTCAGCGATTGTTTGTCGCCTTGTTAATGCTATCCTTACTCTTGACCACAATGCATCAAGCGGTTGCCGAAGCTGCTGAACAGGGTGCCATAGCGTCTCAATCAACGCAGTTCATAGATATTGTTATAAACGGTCAGCCTATAGACAGCAAGGCTAAGCTTCTATTGATCGACGGAAAGCTCATGGTTCCGCTTAAACCTTTCGCCGAAGCTGTGGGTGCAACCTATCACTGGGATGTCAAAAAGAAGCAGGTTACGCTACAAAAGTGGGCAGAACCCTTGGTTCTTAAGGAGCGACCACGTAAGAACCAGCAGCAACTTACCTTTGAGGTTGTAAGTAAACAAGTATATGTACCTCTGAGAGATGTTTCGCTTGAATTAGGTTATACGCTGGAGAAGACAAATACACAGATTCAGGTGCAGCCAGAGATTCATGGTAAATTAAAAGAAGAAATATACGAGGGAGATCTGGCGACAGCGCGTGATGCGTTAACTCGTTTAGGCAGACGTTCTGTCCATCCTTATATCGAAGCACATTTTCCCAATACTGAGCTCCTGTCGAGTGTCTATATGTTCCCTCAAGGTGAAGCATTACGGTATTTTACGGTGAACGGGGATGTGCTGAGCTTGGTTGAAGTGAAGGACGGTTTTCCACTTGTCACCTATCAAGGGTATGTGGGAGCCCCTTTTGATAAAACATTTACAATGGAATATGATCCGCTTGAGCGTTTTTTGAAAAATAAAGCAAAAAATCGGTGGGGAACTTATCCGAAGCTAAATAAGCCGCTGATCTACGAGTTTACTACAGGATGGGGAGACAGCAGCACTACTTATTATGGACGGATTACCACGCTAAATAAAGAAGAACTGCTGGGTACTACGGGTGATCCCGTAACTGGACTCCCTGCTAATACCAAACAAATTATGAAATCCTTCAAGCTGCCGTGGGAATCGCGTACAGATGCCCCAGCAGGCGATGGATAAGTTAAGAGCAGCAATAGTAAGTGAAAATTTAAAAAGCACGTATCGTTGAAGTAAAGATACTTCCGGTACGCGCTTTTTTTGATGGAATTTGTACTTTTGTTGCTTCATGCTTGCGTAAGTATCTATTAAGCGTCATTATCTGCTTCGAGAAATACGGAAATCAGGATACGGGCGTTGTTTTCACCCACGTTTTTGGCATAATGGGGGATAGCTGCCCTCCAGCTAAAGGAATCTCCTGCTTCCAAAGTAGCTGAATCCTCGCCTTGCTCCACGTATACCGTGCCCTCCAAGATAAAATGAATCTCATCCCCCGCATGAGCATGTTCCTCTTCTGTAGATGAGCCTGGCGGCATGTCCACCAGCATCATTTTAACGTTTCCTTGCCCCCCTAAATGATCAACCTGGAGGTTGTTTTTACCATATAACGTTTTACGACGCTCGTCCTTGCGAATCACTTGCATCCGTTCCTCTTCTTTAAGAAGCAGAAAAGCAAGGGGAACCTTAAGCGCATTAGCGATGCTGTCCAATGTTGCGATGGAAGGGGAGGTTTTATTATTTTCTACTTGACTCATAAACCCTTGCGATAGTCCGGTTCGTTCACATATTTGCTGGATGGATAAATTTTTACGTTTACGAGCGGCGCGTATGTTGCATCCTATACCCATAGAGCGTTCCTCCTTTAAGGGAATATAATGTATACTAATTTAATATTTATCATACCAAATAATTTGTTGACAGACTACAGTTTCTTATGATAAATTCACATTACAAAATAATTATTTCTATTACTAATAATTCGAGTTTGATTCACACTAATGTGGTGGTGCGGCAGAGATTCAGACAGTATTATTTTTTTAACCAAATTATTAGTAATATAAATTAATTATTCATATGCACTTGTATGAGTGTAATAAACAAACAGAATGGAGAGATAAACATGAGTTCAGCAAGCAGAAACATTTCTACAATTATGCGGGTGGCGCTGGGAATTTTGTTTTTGGCACACGGAATTGCTAAATTCCAAATGGGGTTGGGTAATGTAGCAGGCTGGTTTTCCAGCATTGGCGTTCCAGGATTTTTAGGTTATGTCGTTGCGGTGATTGAGTTGGTCGGCGGGATTGCATTGATTCTTGGATTGCTCACTCGCTATGTATCTGGGCTTTTGGTTATTGTTTTGATCGGCGCTATTTTCACAGCAAAATTGTCCGGCGGGTTGATGGGGAATGGTCAAGGCGCTGGCTATGAGCTGGATATTGCTTTTATTCTGGTAGCTCTTCATCTGGTATTTGCTCCAACGACTCGATTGTCTCTGGATTCTTTATTCAGCCGTCGTGAGTCAACCAAACAATAATTTTTGATTAGTTTTAGTCCTCCAATCCATGTAGAAAGAGGGAAATCTCATGACAGCACATATTCATGACAACACCAAAATCGGGCAGGTTTCATTAAAGGTTAGTAACTTGGCGCGTTCTATTCAATTTTATACAGAGGTCGTTGGCTTTCAGCTGCTGCGTCAAACGGCGGATACCGCTGAATTGACTGTCGATGGGAAGCATGCGCTACTGATCCTTAATTATATTGAAAATGCAGTTATTCTGCCGCGTCAATCTGCTACTGGGTTATATCACTTTGCTATTCTTCTCCCAAACCGTGTAGCTCTGGGCCTGTCTTTACGTAATCTGCTGGCCCATGAGATTGAAATCGGACAGGGAGACCATGATGTAAGTGAAGCCCTATATATCCATGATCCCGATAATAACGGAATTGAAATCTATGCAGATCGTCCCCGTGATCAATGGAAAAAGGATGCAAATGGATTTTACATTATGGGAACAGATCCTGTGGATGCAGAAGACTTGGTTGCGATTTCCGAAAATCTACCTTGGCAGGGACTACCGCAGGGAACGGTAATCGGGCACGTCCACTTCCATGTGTCTAATTTGCTCAAAGCACAGCAGTTTTATTGCGATGTGCTTGGCTTTGACATTACGTGCCGGTATGGCTCTTCAGCCATGTTCGTTTCCGCAGGTGGTTACCACCACCATATGGGCTTGAATATATGGGCAGGTGAAGGAGCACCACCAGCTCCTGAGAATGCTGCAGGATTGGATTATTTTGAATTGATCGTACCGAATCAGAATGAATTGGATGCCATTGTAACTCGTTTAGAGGCAGCAGGCTATGGAATACAAGAACGCGATGGCGCCAAGTATGTAGCTGATCCGTTCCGCATTCAAATTAAACTGATTAACGGTCAAATCTCGTAACATAGAAGACACGCAACAAAAAAGGGTATTCCTATAAGCCGTAAAGGCTGGGAATACCCTTTTTTTCGTATACTTAGAACAAGCTCCAGTCCAAATCCCGAGACATCTTCTCCAGCAAGTGTACACCGGCTGTACTGTTGCCCATACGGTTCAGAGAAGGTCCAACCAGTCCAATGCCATATCGTCCGGGTACCATCGTCATAATACTGCCTGATACGCCGCTTTTGGCAGGTAGTCCGACTTGAATGGCGAATTCCCCTGAGGCGTCATACATGCCGCATGTCGTCATAAATGTTTTGGCGATCTGTACATAGCGGCGGGGAATCAGCGGTATACCTGTCACCGGATCACGGCCGTTGTAAGCTAGTACAAGTCCCATACGTGCTAAATCTGTACAGTTCAATTTGACAGCACAATGTCTGAAATAAACTTCAAGCACATCCTCCACATGACCTCTTAAAATTCCTTTTTCCATTAGAAAATAAGCAAGGGAACGGTTCAAATGGCCTGTAGCTGATTCTGAATCGTAGACATCCTGATCATATTCCAATGTGTCATTGTGGGTAAGCAGGCGGAAAAATTGGAGAACACGCGCAAATCTCTCTTCTGGACTGTTCCCGCGAATCAGAGAGGAGACTGCGATCGCTCCGGCGTTAATCAGTGGGTTAAACGGAATACCCGGCTCGACCAGTTCTAGCTTTAACATGGAATTAAAACGGTCTCCGGTAGGCTCCATACCCACCTTAGAGAAGACAACGTCCTCACCATTATCCATCAAGGCCAGAATGAGCGTAAATACCTTTGAGATACTTTGCATCGTAAATTGGATTTCCGTATCCCCAGCTACCACAGTTTCACCCGCACCGTTCATTACAACAACACCCAGCGCGTCGGCCGGGGCTTTGGACAGTTCGGGAATATATGCTGCTACCTTGCCATGAATATACTCATGACGGCTTTGTTCTACCCATTCCGGCAGTTTGGTCTGTAATCTCTGCCACTCCGATGTCATTTCTTTTCCTCCAGTCGAGTAACCAATCTGTGGTATTTTATTGTAGAGCAAAAAGTAGCTATATACTTATTTTAAAGAAATTTTCAGTCGAAAAACAAGCTCTGATGTCATTTCTTTTTCTCCAGTTAAATACCCAACCTAATGTAATATCGGGATTATGGTTTATCCTCTGTAATCTTCATTCACTTCATCCAATTGCCTATCCAGAAAACACTTCTAAGTGCCACACATACTCTTTTTTAGCGTTGGCTCATACAAAAGATTCCTATCTTTAAAAAAGTTAATAGGAGAAGGAGATGAAATGGAGTATGTTACACGGTATGTTAGCGGATTACCCGCGGGAGAAAACGATTCATCAATTGTTTGAAGAGCAGGTTGAGCGCACACCGGATCACATAGCGGTTGTATTTGGGGACAAGCACTTGACGTATGCTGATCTGAACAAACAGGCTAATCAACTAGCACATGTTTTGCGGGCTAAAGGTTTAGATAATGACGAGGCTGTCGGAATTATGGTCGAATGTTCATTGGAAATGATCATCGGAATTTTCGGGATTTTAAAAGCTGGGGGAGCCTATGTGCCAATTGATCCTGAATACCCGAAGGAACGTATACGCTATATGCTGACGGATTCTGGTGCAAATCTCCTGCTGACCCGGCTTCCAATCCACCAACAAACAGAGCTCGACAGTGTTGTACTGGATTTGATGGACAAGCGGAACTACGGGAAAGAAACAGGAAATCTCACATCTAATCAAGGTTCCGACACCCTTGCTTGCATTATGTATACGTCTGGCTCAACCGGCGAACCTAAGGGTACCCTGACGATGCACTACAATATTATACGTGTTGTTAAAAAGACGAATTACATCCAATTCTCGACAAAAGATAGGATATTACAAGTGGCCAGTTTTTCGTTCGATGGTTCTACATTTGGTATTTATGGGGCTTTGCTTAACGGAGGCACTCTCGTTTTGAACTCACAAGATCAAACCATGAATGCACGTGAGCTATCAAGCGTCCTACGGACACAACAGATCACGAAATGCTTCGTCACGACAGCACTTTTTAATGCATTGGTGGATGTTGATCCCGATTGCTTTGCAACTATTGAAACCTTGCTATTCGGTGGTGAGAAGGTTTCAGTCAGCCATGTGCGTAAAGCGTTTGCCCGTCTAGGTCCGGGCCGTTTAATTCATGTCTATGGACCGACAGAGAGTACGGTGTTTGCTACTTATTACCCGATTGATCATTTGGACGAAAATGCAAATACCGTACCGATCGGCAAACCAATCAGCAGCACGAAGGTTTACATCTTGGATCAAGAGCAGCATCCTCTGCCGCAGGGAGTTGCAGGTGAACTGTACATCGCTGGCGATGGATTAGTTAAAGGTTATTTGAATCGTCCAGAGCTGACAGAAGAGAGGTTTATTCAGTCTTCATGGGTACCTGGAGGCAGGTTGTATCGAACTGGAGATTGGGTGCAAGAGCAAGCGGACGGAAACATCGAATATATCAGCCGGATTGACGGTCAAGTGAAAATACGGGGTTATCGAATTGAGCCTGGGGAAATAGAGTCGCCTTTATTAAAAATAGATGATGTACAAGAAGCGGCAGTTATTGCCCGTGAAAATGAGGCCGGTCAAAAGCAGCTGGAAGCATACTTTACGGCGACCAAGAAACTGACAGCAGATGAAATTAAAACCGCTCTCTCTATAAAGCTGCCGAATTACATGATTCCATCTTTTTATATACAACTAGAGCAAATGCCATTGACACTGAATGGTAAGCTGGACCGCAAGGCACTGTTGGCCCTTGAAGAGAATATACATGGTGGTGCAGAATATGTGTCTCCGAAGCCGGGACTGGAAACGAAGCTGATGGACATCTGGCAGGATGTATTGGGTGTGCAGCAGTTCAGTGTTTTAGATAGCTTCTTCGACCTCGGTGGGCATTCTATTCATGCGCTTACATTAATGTCGAGAATGGAGCGTGCAGGATATCACGCCACTTTAACAGACATTTACCACTATAAAACGATTCGGGCACTCGCTGATTATCTTCGTTCAACTCAGATAAGTGTTATAGGGTCCCAAAAGCAGCAGGGCATCATAGAAACTACTCAAGAGTTGGTGTCTTGGCTTCACCAAGAAACAGATGGTGTTTACGAGCTGGTGAAATACCAAGTAAGGGATTTTATTCACGAAGTTAGAGATATTCAGGTGCTTTACTACGACACGGCGGCCGACGTAAACCATATCATGCGGATCATGGATGGGAAAATAGCTCAAGAGCTACTGCCTCACTACATTGTACCACTGCATCAAAAAGCTAACATGGCTGATCCATACTGGACCATGGATGAAGAGGAGTTTTTCCAGCGTCTAGGCTTAATAAGCATGGATCTGGATCAGGCGGCAAGTTTACGCAAGCGGCTGGAAGACGATTATTTGAGAAAAGATCAGTGGATTAAAACAGGGCAAGTGGCACAAGAATATCCGCTAAGTGGAATTCAACAAATGCAAATTTCGTTTCATACACCTCCAAGCTTAGGTATATTTAGGCTAGATGAGTGTGTGAATTACGATTTTTTGGATCAGGCTTACGCTCTTTTTATACAAAGTCAAGGATTACTGAGAAGCGTCCCGGTACAAAGAGATGGATGGACTTATTGGTGGGAATACGTACTTCCTAGCGATGGTTTGCCAAAGCTCAACATTATTGACGTGTCGGATTACAATCCATGTGGTCCTATTGCGGACATGATAAATGATTATGTAACGAACACCCGTTTCGCCGTAGAACATACTTTGTTCCACATGTTTGTGCTGAAACGAAACCTGCGTGAACATTATGTCATTACTATTTAGCATCATGCGATATGCGATCGGGTGACATCGGAAGTAGCCGAACGACAGTTGATTGCTTACTACAGGAGTCTGCTTCAAAATCAGCCCCTTCCTAAGGATGAAGTGAAGCCCTATGTGGAGTATGTGAAACAAATCCAAAGTGGACCGAAAGGAATTACGGAACAAGAATTGATATCAGCCTTTAATTTGGAAGCGTTCCAAAAAAGCAAGCAAAACGTTTTCCAAGCACCGAATCTTCGAACGAGCACAGAAGCCTATCTGTTTAACGTAAGCATCCCTGCTGAAAATCCTTCTTTGGAGTTTGCGCTTTCTGTCTATACAAAGGGCTTGCAAACTTATTTAGGTATGGATAAGCTACCATTGTTATTTTTATATGATGGAAGAAGGTACGACGAGGCGGCTTATTATAACACAGCTGGTGAATTTATTGATTTTGTGCCTATGCTGATGGAACTGAAGCAGAATCCAGATGAAATGATGCAGTCTGTCAGAAGCAGACTGGATTTATTAAAGCACCACACAATTAATTTTATGCATCTTCTTACAAGTCCTGATTACAAAGACAAGTGGGAACGGGCCAGAACACTCGTACAGTTTGGAAAGCAGTACGAGCAACTAGACTTGTTCATGTTTAACTATTTAGGAAACAGTGCCAAAGCAGGCTCAAAACACAGCAATTATTATGATGATATTGTCATAAAACAACCAAATCCGCTGCCGATCTATTCACTGTTCAATTGCATTACTTCTTCCTACACGGACGGCCTTATTTTTTCTATACGATGCAGTTACGAGATAGAGGTTAAGGAAGTCAGGGCTGCTTTTTATCAAGCTGCCGGTATGGCATTCCGGATAGGGGAGGTTTAATAAGTGATGGAATCAGCCAATACACCTAATCAGAGTTGTTCTGATAGGCCGCGACGTTACTTGCCTTTATTTTCTCACCATAGTGGAAATGCCGGACAGCCCGAAAGCGATGATCAAGCGCTTTACAAGATTCGTTTGGGGACAAGACAGGTCAAAGCGATTATGGGATTTGTACAGCATCATCAGCTGGGTGTGCCTTCTTTTATAACAGCCATATGGTCCGTACTGCTATCCCATTACGCCAATCAATATGCTCTGCCTGTTTTATATTCCGTGGTATCAGACAAAGAAGGGGAAGAATGTCGTCTGGATTATCCACTACTCATTCATATACAGAAGGAAGATCATCTTCTCTCTTTGATACAAAGGATACAAATGGAATGGAGCCAACAACATAGTAGCGATGAATTGAGAGAGGATTTTTCGCAGCAAACTAAAGTTGATCCTCTATCAGGGGGAAAGAAGGATTTCTTCAATGTGGGTATCGCAGAAATTTATGATAACTTCCCATCTCCAAGTTTAAATATGGTAGAGCTGGCTCCCCTACATGGTATAGATCAGCGAGAAATCGCGCTTTGCTACCGTTATGGCCCGGATGTATTGGAGTGCGCAATACAGTATGATGGCAGTCGTTTTGGAAAAAGGCAAATCGCTAGATTCGCAGGCCATTTCAAAACACTGCTGGCAAATGCACTCCTTCTTCCGGAGAAGAGGGTACTATTTCACGCCATGCTGACCACAAGAGAACGTAGACAGATGCAACAATGGAATGATACGGAACAAGCCTATCCTTTGGATAAAACTGTGGTTCAATTGATCGAGGAGCAGGCTGGCCGAACACCCGATGCAATCGCCTTGGAGTTTGGAGAGCAGAAGCTGACCTATTATGAGTTAAATCACCGGGCAAATCAAATCAGCCGCATGATTTTAGAGTCGTATTCGATACAGGGGCATGGCGTTCTGCCGACCGGCACGCTGATTGCCATCGTCTTGGACAGAAGCGCGGACGTGATCCCATCGATGCTTGGAGTTATGAAAGCGGGCGCTGCTTATCTTCCGGTCGATCCGCAATATCCAGGGGAACGGCTGCGATTTATTTTAGAAGATGCACAGGCCCAAATGATTATAACGCACAGCCAATTAGTAAGTAGGCTGAATCCATATATTTCTCAAATGGGTATGGGAGCACATTCGCTGATTTGTGTGGATGAATGCTTGGTGCAGCAGGACTACTATCCCTACGAAAAGTTGAAGATCAAGGTTAAACAGAATGATCTGGCTTATGTCATCTACACATCCGGTTCTACTGGAAGACCAAAGGGAACACTTATTGAACACGCTGGTCTGGTTACGTTGATCCCTTACCTTGTTGAAAAGTTTGGTATCACCTCAGATTCAAGAGTCATGCAATTCGCCTCCATTAGTTTCGACGCTTCGGTCTACGAATGGATCGGCACGCTATCAGTAGGCGGAACAGTGGTTGTTCTGTCAGACGAGGAACTGCCTCCTTATGCAGACATTTCAGATATTCTTGAAGAGAAAAATATCCACATTGCCATGCTGACGCCATCTGTGCTGCGAACGATGAAACATAGGGAACTGCCAAGGTTGCGGACAATTGTATCTGCTGGAGAACCCTGTACGTCTGATATTGTGGACTATTGGGGAAGAGGAAGACGATTCGTGAACGCTTACGGGCCGACCGAAGTGACGATTATTTGTTCTACTTCTGTCTGCAGACCAGGAAAAGAAATTACGATCGGCAAACCCGTCTATAACAAACGTTTATTCGTTTTGAATCCATTCGGTAGTCCTGTGCCTGTCGGCGTTCCCGGCGAACTATGGGTGGGCGGTATAGGGCTTGCCAGAGGATATTTGAATCGTGAAGAACTGACTCAGGAACGGTTCGTTCACAAAGAGGTTGTAAACAGCAGTGAAAAGCCACCACACAGTGAGCGGTTATATAGAACCGGGGACATTGTGAAATGGACGCCGGGCGGTGAATTGGTATTTATCGGCCGTAGTGATGAACAAATTAAAATCAGAGGGTATCGTATCGAACTGGGTGAAATAGAACATCAGCTCTGCCAACATCCCGACATCGGTCAATGTATCGTTCAAGCCTGGAAAGACGGGTCCTACCATAAACTGGTGGCCTATTATACTGCCGTAGAAGAACTGAAAGAGGCCGATCTGACACAGCACTTAAACTCTGTATTACCAGCTTATACGGTTCCTTCCTATTTTTGTTATCTCGATTCATTTCCAGTAAATACAAACGGAAAAGTCGAACGTGGAGCTCTCCCCGATCCGAGGGGCAACTTATTTATTCAAGCTGATGAAGTTGTGGAAGCAGACGAGGACGGTTTCGAAAAGCGCTTGCTTTGGATTTGGCGGCAGATTTTAAAAAGAGGAGATATCGGGGTTAACGACCATTTTTACGCGGTTGGGGGAGACTCAATTCTTGCCATTCAGGTCGTATCTATGGCCAGGGATCATGGTATCATGCTTACTCCAAGACAAGTTGCGGAGTATCCAACCATTCAGAAATTAGCTACTGTGGTTACTTGGACAGACAATGATCAAAAGGAAGGTCTCAGCGTTGACTTGACAGGCGAATTTGGTTTGACACCGATCCAGCACTGGTTTTTCGAGCAACAGTTTGTAGAGCCGCATTATTTCAACCAATCTCAGCTGTTTGTACTCAGTGATTGTGATGCTGTGAAGCTGGAAACTGCCATTAATCAATTGATTCGATTACATCCAGAGCTTTCAATGGAGATCGTAGTCAAGGAACATGTGTATTCGCAGCGCTACCGAAAGGATGCTTCCATTCAACTGGCTAGCTACACCCTTCAACAAGTCGATTATCCCGAATCCGAAATTTCAAGCATATGTGATACGTGGAACAGACAATTGAATTATGAGACGGGCGCCATGATGTATGCAGGAGTAATTCAAGGTCACCCTGACGGTAAAACCCGTCTGTTTATGACTATACATCATCTAGTCATTGATGGAGTGTCTTGGAGAATATTGGTCCAGGAATTGTATCAATTGTATCAGGGTATAGCGCTGCCTACTGTTTTAAATCCATACAAAAAATGGCATTCTGTATTGATGAGTTATTCTAAACATAAAGATACTTTACGTCATATTGAATATTGGAAAAAAGTGCAGCATCAAACCGCAGCATTTGTGCTGCCAGTAGACCATTCCCCGGCTCGTAAAAAGAGCAGTGAATCTTCGGGATGGGTTACGATGCTTACTCCAGACGATACGGAACTGCTTTTGCACCATTGCTCCCAAGCTTACCATACCGAGATTAACGACCTGCTACTTACAGCCTGGTCCCTGGCGCTCTCCGCTTGGTCTGGGCAGAAGACGATTGCGTTTCGCTTAGAAGGTCATGGACGTGAGCACTTTGTATCGGATATAGATCTGACAAGAACCATCGGTTGGTTTACCTCCATGTTTCCGGTATGCATTCAGATTACGGACAGTTCCCCCTTGGGAGCGACGATTAAATCTGTCAAAGAGCAGTTGCGTTGTATTCCTCACCGCGGCATATCATATGGCGCTTTGAGATACTGCCATCCGAATACAGAAGTCCGTTCCGAGTTATCAGCTTCTGAACCTCAGGCTCTTTTCAATTACTTGGGCCAGTTTGATCAGGGGAATGCGAGCGAATTAAATCAGTGGTTAGGGTTTACAAGTGACGCAGCACAGGATTATAGCTCGCCGCTTAATCATGGAACAAGCCTATTGGAACTCAACTGTTCCATTGTTCATGGCAAGCTGCATTTGTTTATGAAATATAGCAAACGTCACTATGAAGAAGCCACCATTACTCAGTTATTAGATACTTTTATAACACGTTTGCTTGCTATTATCGAACATTGCAGCCGGACTGAACACCAAGAGTTCACACCTAGTGATTTTCCATCAGTGTCACTGGAACAGCATTCGCTCGACCAGATCGTAAAGACATATCATTGGCAATATGGTTTGGATAAAATGATGTACCTAAGTCCCTTACAAGAAGGACTGCTGTTCCATTATTTAGATCATCCTAGTTCCGATCAATACTTTGTGCAGGTTAGTTGGAAATATCATGGCAGGTTAGAGGTAGACCGTTACCGAGAGGCCTGGAACAGCGTCATTGCCGAAAATGATAGCTTGCGGACTTGCTACATTTGGGAGGCGTTGGACAAGCACATACAATGTATTGTCCGAAATGCAGAATGGGATTGGACATTTTTGGATTTTGAAGCAGAGCAACCAGAGCAGCAACAGGAGTGTATCGAACGCTGGATGACAATGGATCGTAATCGCCGTTTTGATCTGAGTCAGCCTGCGTTCCGCATAACACTGATTCAGACCGCTTCGAATGAATGGACGATGATCTGGAGTTACCATCATATTTTGCTGGACGGTTGGAGTCTGCCGCTACTACTGAGTCGGGTTCATGAGCTCTATGCTTGTAGCCTGCAAAAGCGGATACCACAGCGCAGCTTGACCCGCTCTTTTGAAACTTATATTCGTTGGTTAAACAATAAGGATCGCACGGAGGCCGAGTCATTCTGGAAGGCATATTTGGCCGACGTAACGGAGCCAACCCATTTGCCGATAGAAAAGGGCATACTTCCCGATGTACATCAACCGATTGAGAACCAACAGATCGAGACTTTTTGTATCGATTCGAGACGAGCCAAGCGGATCGCTGATTTTGTACAGCAAGCACAAGTTTCGCTAAATACGTTGGTGCAGTTCGCATGGGGCAAAGTGCTACAAGTCTATCAAGATGCGGATACAACCGTATTTGGCATGGTCGTGTCCGGGAGGGGATCGGATCTTGCACAATCGGATCGGGTCACGGGTATGCTGATTAATACGTTGCCTTTGGTCATGCACTGGAATGTGGAGCAAACCATCACTGAATATGTACAAAAGCTGCACCAAACCATTCAGAAACTAAACGACTACAGCTATGTGAGTCTGAACGAACTGAAGAGCTGGTCTGGTATTCAAGGACATATCATGTTTTACGGTATCGTGGCATTTGAAAATTATTTGAACGACTATCGGCAGCCTGAAAATGAATTGAAGATGTCAGCTATGGAGGAACGAGAGAAAACGAATTATCCAATGACGATCACCGTTGCCAATGACGGGGAACAGATCACCATCAAGTTTATGTATGATGCAGATCGACTGAAACAAGAAACGGTTTGCCGACTGGCAGAGCAACTGCTAAATACGGTGCAATATGTGTTGGAATATCCGAATCACACCGTCGGAGACGTTTGCTTTATGAACAAGGATGAATATGATCAAATCGTCTATGACTGGAACAATACGTATACAGCATATCCCAGAGAACGTTCAATTGTTGATTTATTCCAGGAGCAAGCGAAACTACGGCCTATGCAGCCGGCAGTAATTGCGCACAATCAGGTTCTGTCCTACCACACCCTAAACCTCATGTCTCAGCACATTGCCAAGATGTTAACGGATAATGCTGATGATAACAGTCATGGAAAGTTTATCGGGGTTTACTTGTCGCGCTCTCTTGAATTCATTGTCTCCATCCTAGCGATCATGAAAGCGGGATATGCCTATGTTCCCATTGACCCCGATTTTCCGGCAGCAAGAACCCGTGAATTAATTAAGGACGCTGGACTGGGCACCATCATCACCTCACAGGAAGGAGCGGAACGCATCTCGGAAGCCTGTAAGGGAGTCCGTGTAACACTGATTAATACAGAGCATTTTGACCAAAATGAAGTGGTGCAACAAGAAGAGAAGGAGAACATGATTGCTCCCAATGACCTTGCTTATCTAATGTATACATCAGGATCGACAGGAAAACCGAAAGGCGTTATGGTGGAACATCGCAGTGTCATTCGCTTGGTCAAAAACACCTGTTATTTCCCGTTTTCCTCTGATATCAGATTGCTCTATACGGGTTCGCCTGTTTTTGACGCTTCTACGTTTGAAATTTGGGGGACGTTGCTGAACGGAGGACAGCTGTTTGTAGTTTCAAAAGATGATCTTCTAAATATCCATGTGCTGGAGCAGCGGATGAAGGAGTGGAGAATTAATACACTATGGCTAAGTTCCGCACTGTGTAATCACTGGATTGAAGAAAATGAAAAGATATTTGCTGGACTCCAATGGCTGCTCATAGGTGGGGAAATTTTGTCGGTTAAGCATATAAATCGTATCCGGCTTGCCTATCCGGAACTTTCGATTCTCAATGCATACGGCCCTACGGAGAACACCACCTTTTCGACGAGCTACCGGATCGAAAAGCCTTTTGAGCAGAATATTCCTATTGGCAAGCCCATTAGTAACTCAACTTGTTATATTCTGGACAAGTGGGGTCGTGTTCAGCCTGTCGGAGCAATCGGGGAATTATGCGTGGGGGGAGACGGGGTTGCAAGGGGGTACTGGCGGCAAAACCAATTGACACAGCATGCGTTTGTACTGAATCCATATCGCTCTGCCAAAGATGGCGAAAGAGGTACAAATTTAATTCTATACCATACGGGAGATCGGGCGAGATGGCTGCCAGACGGGAATATCGAGTATATCGGACGGGCTGACGATCAGGTAAAACTTCGCGGCTATCGAATCGAACTCGGAGAAGTCGAGTTCCGTCTTAGCAGATATCCTGTAGTGAAAGAATGTCTGGCCTTTGTCCGGGAGGTTCATGGCGATTTGCGGATGATCGCTTACTATACAGCGGAAGAGGAGCAACGAGTGGAGCAGCTTCATACTTTTATGGCTGAAGGTCTTCCATCTTATATGATACCGTTTCGTTATGTTTGGCTGAAATCGTTCCCATTAACGGCTAACGGAAAAATCGATCGCAAAAAGCTTCCTTTACCTGAAATTCATAGTAGTGATAGAGAATCAAATGCTGGATCGAAGACTGAATTGGAACAAACAATAGAAGAAGTTTGGGGTATGGTTCTGAAGCTAGATTACATTGGCAAAAATGAAGACTTTCATACGTTGGGAGGACATTCGCTCCATGCGCTACGCATAGCCAGCCTGCTGCAAAAAAGCGGATATCCGGTTACGGTCAACCAAATATTTCGCGAACAGACGATTGAACGTTTAGCCCTTTCATTAAGTAATGCAATGACAGATACAGCAGCTGTCCTTTGTCCGAAAATGGATATCTCATATATTCAGTCCATAAGAAAAGCATATCCGGATGACGGATTTCCGCTGTCTGCTGTACAAAAACGTTTTTTCCAAAGAGATCTCGTGAATCGTAACATGTTTAATGTACCTTATCTGGCCCGGCTCAAAAATTGTATCCCTATAGAATTACTGAACACGTCGCTTGAGTCACTATTGAACAAACATGAGGCCTTGCGACTATCCTTTGCTCAACTGGATGATGAATGGTATCAGTTTGAGCAGAAAATAAGTATAGAACAGGTGGTCTCTTACGTGGATTTGCACATGGTCTCGGGATCACATGACGCCTACATTTCGGAATACTGCTCGAAAGTGCAGCGTGAATTCGATATCAAGGAAGGACCTTTATGGAAAGTTGTGTTGTTTGACCATTATTGCGAAGAGAGACAACAGGTGATATTACTTCTGTTCCATCATTTAATTTTTGACGGGATTTCCATAAACATTTTTTTAGAAGAGTTGAGACATCTTCTCCTGCCGGGAAAAGGGAATGATCTGGCGTTACATGCGGAGGAGGAGGGAAGCAGTTATCGGGATTGGTGCATAGCGTTGACGCAATATGCGGCAAAAGATCCTTTTCCTAAAGCATCCACTTTCTGGAGTAAGGTTGTGGAAGGCGGCCAATCTTTACAGGTTGACACGGAATCGGAGATACAGCCTCTTCACCGACACATGAGAACCATTACGTATGATTTACTTGAAGGAGAGGAGCATATGCTTCTTCTAAAAGCATTGGCTGTAAAGCATCATACTACACCACTGAGCATCTTACTGACGGCATTGTCACAGGCTTGTTTCCAATTGAAAAAGCAATCAGATTTGCTGCTGCATGTGATGTCTTATCAACGTGAGTCCTTTTTGCCAGGTATCGTGATTGATCGTACAATTGGTTTTTTCGCCGGAGCATATCCCCTTCGAATTCAGATCCCGGAAGGAGAACTGTCCGACAATTGGGAAATGGCACTGGGACATGTCGTACACACGTTGCGGCATATTCCATCTGAAGGCATGGATTACTTTATTTTACGTCATTTGATACAGTATATTTATCCAAATACGGAACCACTAAAGGACGGAACACACATGCTTTTCCATTACCAATCAGAGGAAATGAACGGGATAGCCGATGAGTTGTACGAGCCTTTATCCATTTCTTACGGAAATACGAACGCGGCAGACAATCCCTCTGCTTACAAGCTAAATATAACAGCAGGTCTTAGACGCGATAGATTAAGTTTAACCTGCTATTATAGTTCACTACATTATAAGGATCAGACGATCGCTGAGCTAATACGCTTCATATCCGAACATCTGTGCCAAAGCATCGGTGTTCGCCCATATACCATGATAGGGGAGGGGAGCTTCAGATTATGAAAGTATATGAATTTTGCCCGTTTTTCAATGAAAATCGCATTGCAGATATTAAAATAAAAGAAAATGCCGGCTGGATTGACGAGCTGCACGTGATCGAAGCCAACAAGACGTTCAGCTATTTGGATAAGCCCTGCAACTTTAATCCAGATTATGTTGGTCCCAAGGTGATTCATCATCCATTTCACGCGGATCAACTGTTTCGTGAACCTGAGAAGCACTCATTGTACTTCGATGTGGATAGCTGCGGCGCAGATAACTTTGACCGCTGGTACTGGCGTCTGCTCAGCTATAACAGTGCGTTTCATAATGAGGCTTGCCAAAGAAACAGGAGTACCTCTATCTTACAGGATAAAGTTAAAGACGATGATGTGATCATTTTGGCTGATTTTGATGAGATCATTGACAGTCGGATGGCGGATCGTATTGTTTCGGAAGTGAAGAAACATCAAGTTATTACAATTAAAATGCACTATTCTGTATTCTTCCTGAATCTTTTTTGCCAATCTAATCACGGTGCTCCTCATTGGAGCTACCGCGTGTTCGCCATGACCGGCCGGCACTTCAAAAGTATGCCTTTCTCACCCGACTATCTCAGGAAGAAGGGAATTGCTGAAGCGTTGTATCATGATATTTATTGTCTGGAGGAGCCAGCTGGATTCCATCATTCATGGCTTGAATATCAGAAAACCGCGCTTCCCAAATTACAAGCTTTTGCTGCCAATGTAGAAGATAAAAGTATATTAAATGCAGAGTATATTGATCAATGCTTACATGATAAAAAGCTGTACTATATTGATACCGAACTTTATGTTGATAACTCAAAATCGTTTTTGAGCAGTCTACAGGAACTTGAAACAGATGATCTTTGGTATAAGTAAAGGAAGTTAGGTTAGCTGCCTGAGAAACGCGGTCCACACAAAATCAGGGTTTCTCTTTTGCTTTTTTTCAAGCTATAAGGGGGAGCTACGCCAATTGGGAGGAGTAAAGCGAAAAGAGATCAAATAAAAACTGCCGACGGGATCGGCAGTTTAGATTAAAGACCTTCTGATGTATCAGCTTGATTCATCAGAAGGTTATTTTGCTATGTACTTGAAATCAATAGTAGCTGCTTGAATTCAATGAACTTATGATAGCAGGCAACAGAGCAACAGCCATAATGATATAGATCACAATTACAATAGCGGCCCAAAGAAGGCCTGCTTTAGCATAGTTAGCTTTGCTCGGATTAGTCGAGCCGCTAAATGCCCACACAAACAGCATAATAAGTCCAACTACCGGTATAGCCATCAAAAGTAAACTGATCATCCACTCCTTGAATGATACAGGAGGCGGGTAAACAGGGGCTGGTCTGGATGGTGCTCCTTGCTGATTGTTTTGCGGGTTAAACTGGTTAGACAATTAGATCTTCTCCCTACGTGTTTAGTATGTTGTATTTCCTATATTGACCAAAACATCATACATGATATGACAATAAGCAACAAGTAAAATTCAGTAAACAGTCTAATAGTACTATTCAACAATTGAAAATAGGTCTATACACCCTATTGACGAAGCACTTTTTATATATTATTGTATTGATATTAACATTTTGTTTTTATCAATTGATTCAAATTAAAAATTACATAAAGCATTCGTCACTTTTGAATCAAAAGCGACAAATGACCATATATGAACAGGTAGGTGACGCAAGTGACAGATGGATCGAAACATAATCACAGTGGCTTAACGGAAGAGGAGTTCTTGGCCGCTTATGATGCGAATGAATATGAGCGCCCATCCGTAACGGTAGATATGCTGCTATTTACGGTAATGGATCACCTCCAACAAAATTACCGGAAGCTGCCGGAGAAGACCCTCCAGCTTCTTTTGATCCAAAGAGGGGAGCATCCCTATATAGGGCAATGGGCGTTGCCGGGTGGTTTTGTAGGCATACATGAAAGTCTGGAAGAGGCTGCACGACGCGAGCTTAAAACAGAAACGAATGTGGATCAAATTTATATGGAGCAGCTATATACTTGGGGAGATGTGGCACGTGATCCTCGTATGCGGGTAATCAGCTGCGCTTACATGGCATTGGTGGACCATGATTCCTTGGAGGTACAGGCGGGGGATGATGCCGCTGATGCCCAATGGTTTGAGCTGGATTACAGCGTAGCTCAGGAGACGCGGACGAATCAGCCGGAAGGCTACACATGGGAACAAGACATTGACATCACATTAAAGCATGGGGACATCCATCTGTCAGCCAAAGTAAAAATAACTGAAATTCTTAAGGGAAGAACCATTGAAATCAAGCGAGAAGTGCTGGAGTCACAAGGAATTGCTTTTGATCATGCAAAAATTATTGCGTACGGTATAGAGCGTCTACGCAGCAAAATAGAATACACAGATATCGCGTTTCACCTGATGCCAGTTCTATTTACATTGAGTGAGCTTCAGCAGGTGTATGAAATTATTCTAGGTAAGGAGCTGTTGGCCGCAGCTTTTCGTCGTAAAATAGCTGATCTCGTTGAAGAAACCAATGAGTATAGAAAGGCAGCCGGACATCGTCCGTCCAAGTTATACCGATTTAAGCCTCGATCGCGTTTTATGTAGCATAAGGAATATGAAATGAGGAATCTTCATGGAAAAGTTTACGTTTTTTTATCGCAGTCATTCGCCGTTTTCGCAATGGTATCCTTCTGATTTTGTCGTGGATGGATTGGAGTTTAACTGTGCCGAGCAATATATGATGTTAAAAAAAGCACAGCTTTTTGGGGATGAAGAGGCGGCCCTGAAAATTATGCAAGCCCCTACCCCAAGGGAGCAAAAAGCCCGTGGCCGCAGTGTGCGCGGATTTGACCAGTCCTTGTGGGAGGGCAATTGCCAGCAATTTGTGTATGACGGTAATTACGCCAAGTTTACACAAAATCCGAATTTGCTCAAGCACTTGCTTAAAACGAAAGGAACCACTCTGGTTGAGGCTAGTCCGACCGACACCATTTGGGGTGTAGGCTTAGCTGAGAGCGATGCTCGTATACGGAACCGCAAGCTATGGCGTGGCACGAACTGGCTAGGAGAAATATTGACGAATTTACGTGAGGATGTATTGCAAAAGGAGGAATAGTCACCGTGAAAAATACAATGAATTCCCGGAGCAACCGGGATGCCCGATCGCATATGGCGCAGGAAACACTATCCATTTTGGAACATGGGTATTATACGAATATCAAACAGGTTCAAGTAAATATGACAAAAGAAATAGGAAATGCGGTCACAGACTCGAAGTTATATACACCTTCTCAGCTGATAGCTGTAAAACAAGAGGCAGAGCAAAGAATAAAAAGTATATTGGGGCCTTCTTCCCGCATAGAAGAACAGACGATCATTGCAAAATTGGAAATTACGGGAGAAAGCACGTTACAGGCGGCATACAGACTCCAGGTAGAGGAGAAGCTGACCCACGTGGCGTGTTTGAATTTTGCATCAGCCAATAATCCGGGAGGTGGATTTCTCGGAGGCAGCCAGGCTCAAGAAGAAAGCTTGGCTCGTTCGTCAGCATTGTATCCTTGCATTTCACAAATGGAAGAGATGTATGGACATAATCGGAAGCTGCGGAGCTGTTTTTATTCAGATTATATGATTTATTCGCCTGAAGTTCCGGTATTTCGGAATGATCACGGGACATTGTTGGAGAAGCCGTATCAAGTCGATTTCCTGACCGCACCTGCTGTAAATGCTGGAGTTGTGCGAGAACGGGAACCAGAGCAGGTGAATCGGATTGGTGAAGTGATGCTGGAGCGGATCCGTTACATTCTTGGAATGGCTAAGCAAAACGGCGTAGAACATCTTGTGCTGGGAGCCTATGGTTGCGGAGTATTCCGCAATAAGCCGGAAGAGGTTGCCCTCTGGTTCAAGCAAGTGCTTGTAGATGAAGGATATGGTTTGCTGTTTGAGCGGATTGTTTTTGCAGTGTTGGATCACAAAGCAGACCAACGTACCTTAAACAGCTTTAAAAATGTTCTTTCTTAAAGTAAAGGCAGCGCATTAAATCGTTTACTATAATATCTCATGAAAAAGGAAGGTGCTGAATGAATCCATCTTCGAATATAACCTGGCATGTGTCCGATGTTGATAAGCAAGCGCGTCAGCTTTTGAATGGCCATAAAAGTCCGGTGCTTTGGTTTACGGGGCTGTCAGGTTCGGGAAAATCAACGGTATCCTCCACACTTGAAAAAGCGTTATACGCACGAGGCATACACACGTTTATTTTAGATGGGGATAATGTTCGGCACGGTTTAAATCGGAATCTAGGTTTCCTGCCCGCTGACCGCAAAGAAAATATCCGCCGTATTGCTGAAGTAGCAAAGCTAATGGCACATGCGGGTGTTCTAACGATTTGCGCCACCATTTCCCCTTATCGTGAAGATCGTAAAATGGTAAAGGAGATTTTACAGCAGGAAGGTTGCTATGAGATTTATATACAGTGCAGCTTGGAGGAATGTGAGCGACGCGATCCAAAAGGAATGTACAAGAAAGCGCGTGCCGGAGAAATTCATCATTTTACGGGTATTGATGCTCCCTATGAAGCACCGCTGGAACCCGATCTAATCGCATCGACTGAAGGTCGGGAGGTAATCCAGTCGGTTCAGGATATCTTGGATTTTCTCGATAGGAAGCAGCTGCTTTTATGATCTTATGATGAATTCTACATGAATATTGTCTGAAAGCCTCCATGCCAAAACTTCGAGAAGTGATCAAAGTAATCATTATAGAACATAAAAATTGAAGCATACCTATTAGTAAATTAATACAGTAGTGCATATACGGCAAGCCTTATAGGGCTTGCTTTTTTGTTTATGATTTTAAACTAATTCTAAATCCTAGATTGTAATAATTATAAAAAAGTATTGATTTTTGTTTGTGCACAATTTATAGTGAAAGGCACATAGTCAACCAACAACCAATTCATTCAAGAGGTGATGTCAATCATGAGTAACCAACCAACGAACCTGACTACAAGCTGGGGCGCTCCTGTTGGAGATAATCAAAATTCGATCACAGCAGGCTCACGGGGTCCCGCACTAATTCAGGATGTGCATCTGCTGGAGAAATTGGCGCATTTTAACCGGGAGCGTGTGCCGGAACGTGTCGTTCATGCAAAAGGTGCAGGGGCGCACGGATATTTTGAAGTCACTAATGATTTGTCTGCATATACAAAAGCAAGCTTCTTGTCTGAAGTTGGCAAGCGTACACCGATGTTTATTCGCTTTTCGACTGTGGCTGGTGAGCTGGGCTCGTCCGATACTGTGCGCGACCCGCGTGGTTTTGCGGTGAAGTTTTATACAGAAGAAGGCAACTATGATCTCGTGGGCAATAATACACCTGTGTTTTTTATTCGGGATGCCATTAAATTCCCTGACTTTATTCATACGCAAAAGCGTCATCCCCAAACCCATCTGAAAAACCCGAATGCGGTCTGGGATTTCTGGTCCCTATCTCCTGAATCGCTGCATCAGGTAAGTATCCTTATGTCTGACCGCGGTATTCCAGCTACACTTAGACATATGCATGGTTTCGGTAGTCACACGTTCAAGTGGGTAAATGCCGAAGGGCAGGCAGTATGGGTGAAATATCATTTTAAAACAGAGCAAGGTGTGCAAAATCTTGATGTGGATTTGGCTGCGAAAATTGCTGGTGAAAATCCGGATTATCATACAGAAGATTTGTTTAATGCCATCAAAAAAGGTGATTTTCCTGCATGGAAACTTCATGTGCAGATTATGCCGGTAGAAGATGCAGATACGTATCGCTTTGATCCATTTGATGTGACAAAAGTATGGTCTCAAAAGGATTACCCGCTGATCGAGGTTGGACGCATGGTGCTGGATCGCAATCCTGAGAACTATTTTGCTGAGGTAGAGCAGGCGACATTCTCCCCGGGTTCATTTGTTCCTGGTATTGAGGCATCCCCGGATAAAATGCTGCAAGGACGCCTGTTTGCCTACGGAGATGCACATCGCTACCGTGTAGGTGCAAATCACAATTCGTTGCCGATCAACCGTCCGCATGCGGAAGTACACAACTACCAACGTGATGGTGCATTACGCAGTGACAGCAATGGCGGAGGATCTGTTTATTATGAGCCTAATAGTCTCGGTGGACCCAAAGAATCACCGGCGCATAAAATTGCCCCTTTTGAAGTGTCTGGCGAGGCTCAAAGTGTAGCCTACGATCATCATGATCACTACACACAGCCGGGTGACCTATACCGCTTGCTCAGTGAAGAAGAGCGCGCACGTCTGGTCCGAAACATCGTAAATGCGATGAAGCCCGTAGAAAGTGATGAAATCAAACTACGTCAGATCGGACATTTCTACAAAGCTGATCCTGAATACGGACGCCGTATAGCCGAAGGTTTGGGCTTGACCGTTCCTCAAGGCGAGTAGAGGTATCTGCAAACTCCTAACCTGAAAGCCGTATGAATAAATAATAAAAGGATGTCCCAACACCACGTACATGGTGGATGGGACATCCTTTGTTTTTGAGAGCGATGTAAATCAGGTGCTGCTATATCCTCTGCAAGCGAGGTAAATAGATTACAAGAAACAGTGACCGTCCTAGTGCAAATACGATAAAGGATAGCCAAAGTCCGTGATTCCCATAATGGGGAACGCACCAGAAGAGAGCGATCAAAAAGCAGAGCAATGACATCAGCATCGAATTACGGATCGGATACGTTACCGTCATCCCCGTAAACACACCGTAGAATACCAGTCCCAGCCCGGCTGCCAGCGGAAAGACCACAAGCCATCCATTATAAGAGCCTGTAAGGCTAATCACTGTAGCATTACCCGTAAATAGTGAGATAAGCGGCTCTTTCAGTGCGAGATATAATCCTCCCGTCACTACGCTGGTCACCAGTGTCCAGAACCAGGACAAGTGAATAACCCTTTGCAGCATTTTACGATCCCCGGCACCCCGAGCCTGACCCGTCATGATGCTACTGGCGTTGGCGAACCCGTCAAAAAAGTAAGCCATAATATAATGGATCTGCAACAAAATAGCGTTTGCCGCCAATTGATCGGTTCCAAAGCTTGCACTGCGCGCCGTAAACAGATTAAACATTGTCAGCAGACAGGCTGTGCGAATCATGAGATCAAGGTTTGTTGCCATGACATTTTTCAACTCTGAAGCTCCAAACCAACCTCGCCAATTCATCTGTCCGCTTTGCTTCCATTCTCTCCAAATTGATGAGCGGAACACCAGCACCAGACCCAATACACATGCAAGAACTTCCGCAATCAGAGTAGCGCTTGCTACACCCGTGACATTCCAATGCATGATCTGTGTAAATACAATAGCTAATACCATATTGATCACATTCATCGAAATTTGCAAAAACAATGTAGCCTTCACGCGGGACAAACCCATCAGCCAGCCTAGCAGCACATAGTTCACCAATGTAAGGGGTGCTCCCCAAATACGAAAGTTAAAATAAATCGCTGCCTGCGCCGCCACATCCTGCGCCGGATGAATTAGCTGGAGAGAAGCCAGCAGAATTGGCTTTTGTAACACAACGAATACCGCACCAATGAGTAAAGCAATGGCCAGTGGGCGCATGAGAGCAGCTATGCCCTGGTCGTTATTTTGTGCCCCTGCGGCTTGTGCCGTGAAAGCTGATGTGCTGACTCGCAGAAAACCAAACAACCAATATAAAGTATTGAAAATAAGAGTGCCCACCGCTACACCGCCTAAATACGCGGAATGGCTTAAATGACCGATTACTGCTGTATCCACCGCACCGAGCAGCGGGGTTGTAATCGTCGAAATAATTAAAGGGATAGCTAAAGCAAGATAGGCTCGGTGGGAAGGCAACATGTTGAAAAAACCTCCAGTAATGATTGTGTATAGGGATGGCGATCCGAATGAAATAATGCTTCCTTGGGAAAATGCTCAAGCACACTGCCTTCTTTCATGACCATGATTCGGTCACTCATAAAGTGCACAGCCGCCAGATCATGCGAGATAAACAGATAAGCCAGTCCTAATTCATCCTGCAAATCCTTGAGCAGATTCAAAACGGTGGCTTGTGTAGTCACATCCAAACTTGCTGTTGGCTCGTCCAATACGATAAAATTCGGCTCTGTGCTGATAGCACGTGCGATGGTTACACGCTGCTTTTCCCCACCGCTGAGCTGATGTGGAAACTTGTCCAGATAGCTGGCTGGAAGCTTTACCATCTCAAGCAAATGTTCTGCTATATCCCGACGTTCTGAGGACATACCCACCATAAAGGAAGGAACATAGCACTTAAGCTGGTCCAGCGGCTCCATTAGGGATTGCAGGATGGTTAGTCTGGGGTTCAAAGCCGCAGATGGATGTTGAAATACTGCACCCAGCCTGCTGCGAATCCGTTTTAATTCGCTCCGCTTTAGCCCACGGATAGACTGTCCATCCAGTCTAAGCTCACCTTGATCAAACGGGTCCAATGTCAAAATACAGCGAGCGAGTGTGCTTTTCCCACTGCCGCTTTCCCCGACGATACCCAGACATTCTTGGGGGGAGATCGACAGAGCAACATCTTGCAGCACCGTTTTACCTCCAGCGTAAGCCTTCGTCAAACCGGAGACGGTCACGACAGCATTAGACGTATCTTGCTGCTGAGCGCAGGCGGCTTGATTATTCATGTAAAGCGCTCCTTTCCAATGCGTTCTGTTCTTCAGTGCTGTTGTAAGGCAAACGTGCTGGAGCGCCCGGAGACAGCGGTGGAATAGCCGCCAGTAGACGACGAGTATACGGGTGGGCCGGATGGTTCAGCACCGCTTGCGTTTCACCAGTTTCAACCAGCGAACCTTCGCGCATCACTGCGATTCGATCTGCATACTTGCGTACATGACGCAGGTCGTGAGTGATCCACAAGACGGAAATACCCGTTTCCGCCCGGATTTGGTCAATGAGCTGAAGCACACGATGAGCTGTGAGCGTATCCAGCGCGGTTGTAGGCTCGTCGGCAATAAGCAACTTCGGCTCCAGTAGCAGTGCAGCCGCAATAGCTGCCCGTTGCAATTGACCGCCGCTGAGCTGGAACGGATAGCTGCGGTACACGCGCTCGGCGGGAAGCTGTACGCGCTCCAGCACCTCGATACAGCGCTGTTTGCGCGCCTTGCGATCTTGTTTGCCATGGGCGCGCATCAGCTCGTCCAGTTGGCTGCCCACACGCAGAAAGGGGGTGAAAGCCCCGTGGTAGTCTTGAAAAATGTAAGATATTTCACTACCAAGCAAAGAACGTCTTTGTTTAGCGGATAGATCCAGCAAATTATTGTCCTTCCACGCAATAATTCCTTCCGCTGTAACAGAAGAGGGGAGGAGGCCGCCGATAGCAAATGCCGTCATGCTTTTGCCACTACCGCTTTCGCCGGCTAGAGCACACCATTCCCCCGGACGAACGGCAAGCTTCAGTTGCTCTACAATCGTTTTTACATTTGTCCGAATTGTTAAGCCTTCAATAGTCAGCATGTGCCAGTTCACTCCTCTGTCCGGGTTTTAACATCATAACGGTCGCGCAGTTTGTCTCCAAATACGTTCGCCAGTAGCACTGTTAGCACGACAGCTATCCCTGGAACAAGCATCAGGTGGGGAGCCATTTGAAAATACGCTCGTCCTTCATTCAGCATCGTACCCCATTCAGGAATTGGCGGCTGTGGACCTAAGCCCAAAAAAGATAGGGAGGCAATCATTAAAATGATTTTGCCGATATCCAGCGTAGCCAGCACAAGAACATTCCCAATTGCATGGGGGAGAATATGCCGCATGACAATCCGCAGGGAGGAGGTACCCGCCAGTATGGATAACGAAATGTAATCCTTTTGCTTTTCAGCCAGAACGGTACTACGCACCAGGCGTGCATAACCCACCCATTTTACCGCAGTCACCGCGAAAATAAGATTTACTAAGCCTGGTCCGAGCAAACCGCTCAGTACAATGGCAAAAATATAATCAGGTAATGTCATGAAGGCATCGACCACCCGTTTGAATACACGATCCATCCAGCCTCCAATAAACCCTGAAAGCAGACCAAGAGGGACCCCGACAACCAGCGAAACGGCCAAAATCAATAAACTGGTTCCGACAGTCGTCCGAAGTCCAGCTATCACTCTCGATAGTACATCTCTGCCCAAATGATCTGTTCCCAGCCAGTGTGTAGCGCTGATCGATTGTAGTCGATTCCCCATCTGGATACGATACGGATCTTGCGGAGCAAGAAACGGAACGACTGTAATTGCTGCAAGAATGAGCAGGATGGAGAGCGACACGATCCATGTATTGGACAATCGCGTTCTAGTGAGCTGCCTGTTTTCCGCATGTACGGATTTTATCATGATAAACGTTTCTCCTTCAAAGCGATTTCAGGATTGACCCAACGGTAGGACAGCTCTACCAAAATATTGATACATACAATGAATGCAGCCATAAATACGGTATAGCCCTGAATAATGGGGTAATCCCTTGCGGCAATGGCATCCACAATCCATTTGCCCAGCCCTGGATAGGCGAATAGCACTTCAATCACGACTGTGCCTCCCAGTAGGCTACCTATACTCTCACTGAATACCGTAATGAGTGGAACTAGACTGTGACGGAACATATGTCTGAAAAAAATGCGGATGGGGCTGATTCCACGCGCTTGCGCCGCTTTGATAAAGTCTTGCCCCGAGCTTTCAATCAGACTTGCGCGGATCATTCGTACATAAACGGCCGCCATTGCCAATCCCAAGGTAAGAGAAGGCAGTACCAAATGAAAAGCGGTTCCTTCACCCATAGACGGCAAAATGCGCAATTTAACTGCAAACCATTCGATAAACAAAAGCCCCAGCCAAAAGCTGGGAATCGAGGAGCCAATTAAGGCAAACACACGACTGGCTCTGTCAATCCAGCGGTTACGGTAGAGCGCCGCCATCGTTCCCAACGGGAGAGCTATCAGCAGCATAATGAACAGAGACCCTCCGATCAGCAGCAGTGTATAAGGCAGTTTTTCCATAAACTCTGTGAATACTGGACGATGGGTTAAATAAGATTGTCCAAAATCAAACTGAAGCAACTGAACCAACCACTTACCATATTGCACAGGTAATGGTTGATCCAGCCCCAGTTGGCTGCGCATATCCATAATTTGCTGATTGGACACAGCTACATCGTCGACTCGGAGAATGCTCCGGACGGGATCGCCCGGAACAAGCTTAAGCAGACAGAAGCTCACAAAGGAAAGAATAAGAAAGAACAAAACCAGTTCAAGAAACTTTTTGGCGATGGATTTAAACATGCTAGTTCACATCCAGGTCCTGGGTCAGCAAGTAGTATTCACTTTGGCTAGTTACCCAGTTATGTACGTAATCGCGATAGGCCACTACGTTGTTTGGATGGACCAGAAAGGATTGCAGATTTTCTTGGTCAATCAGCGTGACAGCCTTCAGCGCCAGCTTGTTGCGTTCTTCCTCATTCACGGTTGTGTTCAGCTGTGAAATCATACCCGTGAGTTCCGGTACATGCACACGCCCATAATTCAGTGCTCCGTCAGGCATGTAAGCCGCATTCAGAAAATAGCTTGCATCGCCGCGCGGGGCTGTAATGCTACTATAAGTCGCTAAATCCCAATCCTGATGAGCGGCAAGATATTCGTCAATATTATCAACCTGACGGATATCAATCGTAATGCCAAGTTCTTTAGCGTTAGCCTGAATCAGCTGAGAGATGAGTGGAAGCTCCGCTCTCGACTGGTAAGTTAGCAATGTAAGATGAAGCGGCTTGCCGTCGGGGTTCGCAACTTTTCCGTTCTGTACTGTATATCCAGCTTGCTTGAAGCCTTCTCGGGCAGCATTCAAATCAAACTGTTTCGTAATATATTCCGGTGAAAAAGGAAAGTTGGGCAAGAACGGGCCTTGAGCAGGGGTTCCCTGACCAGACATGATACCACTGGCGATCTCATCCCGGTTAATCAGGTTATCAAATGCTTTACGTACAGCCGTCTTTTTCAGATCGTTATTGTTCATATTGTAAATAAGCTGATGCGTTCGCAAACTAGGAAGTGAGTCAACCTTTACGGTAGAATCAGCTTTCAATAGCTCCAGACTTTCAATTGGCGGGCGATACACAATATCAGCAGTTTTGGCTTGAAAAGCAAGCTGACGTGCATTGGCGTCTTCGTTAAACATGAATTTAGCATGTTTCAACTTTACTTCACCGTTCCAATATTGTTCATTGCGATCTAAATTCAGTTCACTTCCAGCACGGAAACTGGCAACCTTGAACGGTCCCGTTCCTGATGGGAGGTCACCTGTAGCTGTTGTGTCTATAATAGCCGTATTCGGATGAACCAGCTCGGACACAAATTCCGGGAAAGGCTTGTCTGTCGTAATGGTCAAAATCTGTCCATCCGCATGAATATCACGGATATGTAGCGCATTTTTGACCGATGGATTGAGCTTTAGCGCTCTTTCCAAGGAGGCTTTGACAGCAGCGGCATTGACGACTTTACCGCTGTGGAAGTTCACACCTGGTCGGATGTTGAAGGTCCAGTGCTGTCCGTCCTTGCTGTCCCATTTGTCTGCAAGCCAAGCTTCCAGCTTAAGATCCTTGTTCACTTTGATCAGTGTTTCACTTACTCCAGCACGAACAGCTGTGTAATTTACATCTGAATGAGGATCTATAGAAGGGCTTTGCACATTGAACAATAAGGTGACACTTTTATCTTGTGGTGCAGCAGATGGAGAGGGTGAAGCTGACGGAGATGAAGCGCAGGCTACCATCATCACCGCAATTACCGCAGGTATAAATAGTTTAAAATACAAACGCTTAAACAACAGAGAGTCCTCCTTAATAGTAATCGTAATTTTTACGCTTTAATTCATAAATCATATCGTAACCAAATGAAGGAGCTTTGTAAATATGTAATTGATGAATGTGTATGTAAATTCATATGAAAAAAGGCTGCATAACCAATAGTGAGATGGTTAGCAGCCTCTAAGTGTATTTAGATATTTTTATTTGGAGTGGCAAAAAAAATTATGAATTAATGCATGGGTGCTTTGGCAGTGCCATGTTCAACATGAACTCTGCGGATGAAAAACGCAAGGATCAAACCGACCACACTAATGATCATCGCAAAGAAAAATGAATTTTGTGATCCGATTGTCATGGCATTGGCCATTTCATTTACCGATTCAGGCATACTGGATTGGCTCAAATAGCTGTCCATGCCTTTCGAGAGAATGCTTACTGCTACGGCTGTACCGATAGCACCAGCAACTTGTTGGAGCGTGCTCATAATGGCCGTTCCGTCTGGGTATAGATCCATAGGGAGCTGGTTAAGGCCGTTTGTCTGAGCTGGCATCATAATCATGGAAATGCCGATCATCAAGCAACTATGAAGCACAATAATCAGTACGAGAGTTGAAGTTGTTGTAATGCCGGACAGGAAAAACAAAACAGCGGCCACGATCACAAGGCCTGGAATAACAAGCCATTTGGGACCAAATTTATCGAATAGGGAGCCCATAATGGGAGACAAGAGACCGTTGATAATCCCACCAGGCAGAAGTACCAAACCTGCTGTTAGAGCAGACAGAGCCAGCCCTTTTTGCAAAAAGAGTGGAAGAATCAGCATCGTAGAAAGGATCGTCATCATACATAGGAACACCATAATAACGCCGATAACGAACATTGGATATTTAAACACACGCAAATTCAACATTGGCTGCTTCATTTTCAATTGACGTACAGAGAACAGTATCAACGATACCAGACCGACGATCACAGGAAGCAGAACCATCGGGCTAGCCCAACCTTCGCCACCTTCTCCAGATTTACTGAAACCAAACACGACACCGCCGAAACCAATGGAAGACAGGAGGATAGATAAAAAATCAATTTTGGGCTTGGTCGTTTTTGAAACGTTTTGCATAAATAAAATACCGCAAATCAGCGAGAGAACCAAAAACGGAAGAGAAATCCAAAAGATCCAATGCCAAGACAGATTTTGCAGTACCAGACCTGCAATGGTAGGTCCCACCGCAGGTGCAAACATAATTACCAATCCGATGATTCCCATAGCCGCGCCTCTCTTTTCAGCCGGGAAAATGATCAAGATGGTGTTAAACATCAACGGCAATAACAGCGCTGTACCAATGGCCTGAAGAATACGAGCGATCAATAGCACTGAAAAAGTAGGTGAAAGTGCAGCAACGAGGCAACCAGCTATTGAGAACAGCAACGATGTAACAAACAGCTGTCTTGTCGTAAAGGTTTGAATCAGCAATCCCGATACAGGTACTAAAATACCGAGTGTCAGCAGATAAGCGGTCGTCAGCCATTGGGCTGTTGCAGTTGTAATATGCAAAATCTGCATCAAATCATTCAGTGCAATGTTAAGTGCCGTTTCACTGAACATCCCAATAAAGCCACTAAGGAGCAGGGCAATCATAATAGGTAGCACCTTGAACGTTTTGGGTTCAGACGGTGAACTCGTTTGACTCTTTGTACTCATGTTGTTTTTGTTCCTCCAATAAATTAATGGGTATTGAATTATAACGATCGGTCTATATATAATAAACATGTTGTTATTTTTTTGTCAAAGGAATTATAAATAATATATAATGAAGGATGCTGTATATGGCTGCTAAACCCGAATCATACGAGAATATCGTACAAACCGCATCGAAGCTCTTTTTTCATCAGGGGTATCACGCGACCGGACTGAATCAGATTCTTGCGGAGAGTGGATCACCGAAGGGCTCACTTTATTATTATTTTCCGCGTGGTAAAGAAGAATTAGCTTTGGAGTGCATAAGAAGAGGGAATGAATTTATTAAGCAAAAATTAAAACGTACACTGGACGAAAACGATAATCCTGTACTAGCCATTCAGAATTTTATTCGCAATACAGCTGAGGAGGCAGACCGTACCGGCTTTAACGACTTCATGCCGATTGGCTTCTGGGCTGCTGCGGAAACTTCCTGTATTAGCGAATCGCTACGTCATGCTTGTGTGAATACATTTGCAGATTGGCAACGCATTTATATGGAGCGTCTTCAGAAATCGGGATGGACAGAGGAAAAGGCACACAGTCTGGCGGTACTTATCATTTCGATGCTCGAAGGTGCATTAATTTTGGCTGTTACGCAACAGAGCAGTGCTCCTATTTATAATATCGTGGATTACATTCCACAGTTGGTCAAATAATCCTGTCTCTTCGATTTTCAATCGCTCCTAATGAGCTCCAACAAGCAACTTTAAAAAGCCGATGTTCTCGTTTTTGAGAACTTGGCTTTTTAGTGTATCTGAGACGTAATTTTACTCACATTACCAGCACCAAATGATGAAAAGTATGGTAAAATGGAATGAATTTGATTTTGATTTTGCACGAAAGGAAGGGTGATAGCAAATGGCAAAAGCGAAGGTAGCCAAACGGCCTACTCGGGATGAATTTGTACTGGAGGAAATCGGGAATCAGCTTGTAGAAGCACAACGTGAGCAATCCGAAATCGTATTGACCGTATGGGGACGCCAAGAAACAACCCGCGGACAGATCGTTAAAATGGACCCGAGAACGGGAAAGGTTCATGTGGAGAGTAATGGAGAAACAGAAAAAGTTCCTTTCATGGATATTATGAGTGTAAATTACCCGAGAGATTAGTTGTTGTGATTACATAAATATAGCAGAAAGGGACGAAAAGAATGACAAAGTTAGGGTCTCCCTTACTGCTGTGGGAAAGTAACAATTTACAATTCGCGTATACAAAAACAACCGAGTGGTTTAGAGCCATCGGTTGTTTTTTGTATGCTGCTGCATGAGTGGGAAGAGAAAGCCGCGTTATTGTATTGGCACTTTCCCTTGTACATGCTTATGTAGCTTTTATCGGGCTGGTATGACTGGCACGTGCTTCGGCTTTCTTAAGCACCTTACGATCAAAAATGAAGGGGCCAAACGGCAACAGCGATGCAATCAAGGCTGCAAGACTTTGCAGTAGCGTTATTTTCCGCAAAATCAGCATGACCACAGTAGCTATGACATAAGCCACGAACAGTACCCCATGGATCATACCCACCCAGCTTACCATTTGCGGCATTCCAGCTGCATATTTAAGCGGCATAGCGATACACACAAGCAGCAGATATGAAATCGCTTCAATATTACCAATGACACCAAACATCTTAAAGGTATTTTTGAACATAATACACCTCCTTCTCCTATTGCTTAAAATTTAATATATCCTATAATGCAATGTTATTAAACGGTAGAAAGTTACGATATATCGAATATTTACAGCTGAACCCCAAGGTTATGTCAGAGCTTTCACATGACTGAAGTATCTCCATCAATGCTTCATTTTGCTGATTCCAGCGTCCTACAGATTATCGTTCCCGGAAACTTTAATCGTAATTTCGTTTACCTTGTCAAAGTGATGAAATTGAAGCAAACAATAGGCATAGAAAGATGGCTTGGAGTAAGAAAAAACACTAAGCAGATCAAGTTCGAAGGCTTAGTATATGCTGTTTGCGCGACCCTATCAGTAAAAATGCTAGTGTGAAGCCTAAACATTTTGTATGCAAATTCCGATAACAGTTAAATGAACGTGTGTACATTATAGTGTGAATTTCAAAAGCTGGATGGCAGCAGAAGGGTTTGTAAGCTTAACTTATTAGTTTTGACAAATAAAATTTCCATACTGGTATCAAGGAGAGCATAGATCATGAATAAAAAACGTTTGCGTCAATGGATGGCTCCGTTCGCAACGGCTACACTGATTTTGAATACGGGATATGGCATTTTGGCACCCGATGCAGTGGCTAGCGCGTTGCCGACTGAGAGGCATAACTCAAATCTGACAGGACTGAATACAGCACAGTTACATACCAAATTAGCAACCGCTCAAGGTCGTAATGTGCCTGTTACTTCAGGCACGAAAGTGACTACGTTAACAAAAGGTTATAGTCAGAATACCTATCTTAACCAAATGCTAAAAGTAATGTCGAGTCAAATGGTTACTGCGAATATCGCACCGGCAGAGGTCGGCAATCTGACAGCGGTTCCTACAGATACAACAAAAGTAAATTTGTCCTGGACCAATCCGTCGGACATTAATTTTGACCACATAAAAGTGGTAAATGTCACTAACGATGTATATGTAGATAACATTCGAAGTAACTCTTATATGATGAGCGGTTTACAGCCGAACACGACATATACCTTTCGCGTGAAAACGGTGAATAAGAGTGGAGATGAATCTCTAGGTACGACAATACAGGCTAAAACGGCTTCCGTTGATGGTCCTGTGGATAAGACACCCCCAGGAGAGGTAAGCGGGCTGACAGCTACGAATGTAGGATATAACGCTTTTACCGTAAATTACATATTGCCTAAGGATGCTGACCTGAGCCAAGCGATCATCTATTTAAATGGTAAGGAAGTGCAGCGAACTACAGGGACGTCCTATACGTTCAGTGGATTGATTGCTTCCACAAACTATACAGTACTGGTCAAGACTATTGACAAATCCGGCAACATATCTGGAGGAATCAGTATTCCGGTTACGACCTCAGCGCTCACCGTTGATACCGTGCCCGAAGTGACAGGAGCTACAGTGACATCAGTTAATAACTATAGCGTCACTGTTTCCTGGACGAGACCCAGCGGAATTAGTACAGTCAGTCTGTATAAGGACGGGCAACTGGTAACCGATTCATCAGGAACATCCTATACATTCAACAATCTTTCTTCAGGGCAGGCCTATTCGTTCACGATTAGGTCCAAGCGAAGCACAGGTGCATTGTCCTCCGGTGTGAGACTGACTGCCACAACGGACAGTACGTCCTCCAATTCGTCAGAAGTGTCCAATCTTGAAGTAGATAGCAAAAGTGACACCTGGATCAAAATCACCTACGATATGCCGAGTAAAGCCGACAAGGTGAAGATATATGTTGATGGAGATTATAAGGGAACTACAAGCTCTGAGTCCTATAAAATCACGGATTTGCGAGAAGGACGCTGGTATGAGATTAAGGTCGTAACTGTCAATAGTAATGGAAGAGAATCTAGCGGTGTAAAGATATCAGAACGCACGAATTCGGATGGTTACTATTCTTCTTCGTCATCTAGTTCATCGAATTATGAGAAAGCGAGAGATTTGATGCGAATTGCAGAAAACAGTCTGAATGCCTCGGACTGGCGTTCTGCCAGAGATGCAATCAGTGATCTGCCGAGCGGAACCCGTAAAAGCGATTTGCTGGATCGGTTAGAAGCTATTCGCAATAGAGCGATTGGTACCAGTAGTTCATCATCCGGGACGAGTTCTACAACAACAACTTCTGGTACAACGTCCTCATACCCTAACAATGCGGTTTCCTCATATTCAACTTCGTTCACCCTGACACCAGGAGCTAAATCAGCTTATGTCGATGGTCGTGCTACGACGATGGCTCAGGCTCCGCGAATCATAAATGGGGCGACGATGGTCCCGCTGCGCTTTATTAGTGAACGGATAGGTTACGAGGTAAATTATGAAAAGGCGACCAAAAAGATCATTCTGACTCGACCTACAGACGGCAAACAAGTAGTGCTTCAAGTCAAGAATTCGACCCTTGCCGTATATGAGTTAAACAACTCCCGGAGTTATTCGACGAACATCACAGCTCCGGTAATTGTTAACGGCTACACGCTGGTTCCATTACGAGTGATTAGCGAGCTTTCGGGGTATCAGGTGAACTATAATACTGCATCCAAACAAATTACGATTACAAAATAAATACTTCTGCAAGAAAGGGTTCTAAAGTTTTCACTTTAGAACCCTTTCTGTGTATTAGGAAGTGTATGTAGAACAATGACAATCTGTTACTCTGTAAACAAGTTATTTTGATTGAAAAGAATATCGAGTTGCTTAAGCTCGCCACTTGTTAGTCGAACACCCAGAGTTTGAAGATTGGACTCGATTTGATCAGACTTGGTTGCACCTGGAATAATTAGATCAACGGCTGGACGCGTTAATAGCCAAGCTAGCGCAATCTGTGCAGGATCTACACCCTTGTCTTTCGCGAATACTTTGAATCGATCCACGCGTTCCAAATTCGCGAGAAATGCTTCTTTTTGAAATAAAGGATTATTCATTCGTGAAGTATCATTAAATACATCATCCTTCTTATATTTACCGGCCAACAGACCTGATGCGAGCGGGAAAAAAGGAATCAGTGAAATTTCGTGCTCTAGACAATAAGGAATAACGTCGGCTTCTGCATGACGGACCAGTAGTGAGTACTCAGCTTGAAGAACATCCAAGTGCTTATCAGCATTAAAAGCCTTAAGCTGCTCAAAGCTTAAATTTGAAGCGCCAATGGCTTTGATTTTCCCTGACTTCTTCAGCTCTGCAAGTGTGTCAGCAGCTTCAGCCAGCGGGGTACGGCTGTCGGGAAAATGAAGAAAGAAAATGTCAACATAGTCTGTCTGTAATCTCATCAGGCTGTCATCCACAGCCTTACGTAATGCAGCTGGACTGTTGTCGACTTCCAGATGGCCTTGATTAAATTGCGGGTTAGAAGAAGCTTTAGTAGAGATTACAAGATGTTCCCGGCCACCATGTTCCCGGATGGCTTCACCGATTAACTCCTCAGAGTGGCCCATTCCATACAGAAATGCGGTATCAATGAAATTGATTCCTTTTGCAAGGGCAGTTCTAATTAATTGTCGGCTTAGAGTATCATCGACTTTTGGATACATCATTGAATTACCTACCACACCTGCTCCAAAACCAAGTTTAAATGCTTTTAATCCTGTTTTTCCTATTGCTATTGTATTGTTCATGTTTATAAGCTCCCTTTTGTATGATGTGGAATCCTTGGAGGGAATCTAATGCACATCTTACAACCTGGTGTAAACACTAGGTCAAGCAGAGCAATTCAGTTTTAAAAAAAGATTAAGTTTGGGTCTCAAGCGGCAAAAACTTTTGGCCAAATTTTTGCCCGGTTTGCAATTTCAATTCAATCATATCCTTAATTTCCTGAAGTTCTTGCAGCTGCTGATCTATCTTTTTTTGGTAATTGTAAAGCCTATCATACCATTCATTATTTGATATGTTGCTCTCATCTAATTGAAGCTGGATAATAGGTTTTAACTCCTTCAGCGACATTCCGGCTTTTTTTAAACACTTGATCATTAGAAGTGCCTCTTTGTGTGAATTGTTATATATCCTGTGCCCATTATTTTTGCGGGCCACGGGAGGAAGAAGACCCATTTTCTCATAGTACCGTAAGGTATCCTCACTGATTTGGAATTGATCCATAAGTTCTTTCATTTTAAAATTTGTTGTCATCTCTCGTCACCTTCGTAAGGGAATCTTTAACGCTTAATGAATGTATTAATTATAATACATGGAGTTAACACGAGGTCAAATGCTGATCTACATATTACTGTATATTCGAACAGGCATTAAAACGAAATTCATGCGGAGTAAATCCACATCGTTCCTTGGAGATTCGATAGAAATACTTCATATCATGAATCCCGACTTCAAGTGCGATCGTTTGAACGCTCCAACTAGTATCTAGTAGTAAGCTACAACTCTCGTGAATACGAATATCCTGTAGCATTGTTGTATAGGTCATTCCGCTAGCTTTTTTAAATTTGCGTTGAAATTGACGTGAACTAATGTTTCCCGGTGCTTTGATTGCTGCATTGCTTGGGTTGGTAGGTGGGAAAATTCGGATGCAAAGGGCAATCGCTTTGTATTCTCGTTGGCATTCCTGTTCCAAGTCATGGCATACCTTATATTAGGTATTTTTATGGACGCGGTTCCTGCCGTGATTACGATTATCTTAATTCTAGCGAATACTGGATTAACATTTGCTCAGATTACAATGGCAAACACCATTTCTCGAACATTAAGTGGTAATCAAACCGGAGCTGGTATGGGTATCTATATGATGGGAAGCTTTATGGCAGGGGCTATCGGAACGTCTATTCTTGGTTCCGTACTTGATCAAAGAGCATAAAGCAAAATTATGTTCAGCTTTTTTTGATTTTGGGCAATTGGATTATAGGCTTTGCTATTTTTTATTTTACAGTTTTTCGTAAGGAAGTATCACCGTTCAGCAGCACATATAGTAATCCAATAACCTTATAATAATCGCCAGGCTGTGCCAGGAGTATTTTCATTCCGATGGCAAAATGATAAAACGCTACGGACCTTCATATGTCAGTAGCGTTTTAAATTGTTTCAATAACAAACGAGGAAGAGGTGTGTGCCTTATGAATCGAACCAAGCCTAAGAGCAATTTATTTATTTCGGTAATTTTCTCATTATGTCGCTAATGAACTGACGGAATCTCAATGCTTACCTGTCCGCCGCCTGTCTGGGTGGAGTTGGTGATGATCAGCTTTCCGCCATGTAGATTGACAATGGATTTTGTTATATACAGCCCCATACCGTAATGTCCATTTATTCTTCTGGACGAGTCACCCATATAGAACTGCTCGGCGGCCTGTTTGAGGCCTTCCGGAGAGAAGCCTGGGCCTTCGTCTAAGATGCTGAACCGAATGCAGTCTTCCACAGACTCTATGGTCAGCTGGATCTCGCTATATTCAGGCGCCTGATCTACCGCATTAGAAGCAACATTCATAATGGCTCGCTCAAGTAGAACTGGGTCTGCATACAGTGTCTTAGGGAGGTTATATGCAGCGAATGCTACAGATATTTTTTTAACAGCAGCCAAGGCCAATATCTGATCTTTCACTTTCGTTAAATAGAAGTCAGCATCCATCGTTTCCGCCCGCAGGGTGACAAGCGTTTCCGCTTTTGAAATTTCAATAAGAGTCTTAATATACTGCTCCATCTGCCTGGTGCTTTCCGATATATAATCCGTATAGTTCTTTTGCTCTTCGGACTGATTGGTCTCGGACAGTAGCTCTATGTTTCCACGAACGATAGTGAGTGGTGTTTTGACATCGTGTGCTAGGGCGGATATTTGCTCGCGGCGAGATCTTTCCAGATTCCACTGTTTCTGAAGCGAAGTCTTTAAAGTTTCTTTCATTTTATCCATGGAATGCAGCACCTGATCGATCTCCATCACGCCACTGAATTCGATTGAGAAGTCCAGATCCTGTGCTTGAATTTGTTTGGTGGCCTGCTGCAACCCACTCATCTTACGTGCCAGCTTTCGTCCGAAGGAGGAAGCCAGCAAGGCACCTCCCCCCAGAAAGGCGATACAGAACACGGCAAAAAAGGGCAATTCCGCGTTCGGCAGGTATTGACGCAGGATAGGAAGTTCAAACTGAGCCGAGACAGAATAGCGCATCACAGTAACTTTATCATTATGTGAGACTTTTACATAGTTATAGGGAAATTGATAAGCAGTATCGTTCTGCTGCGTAACACTCCAAGCAGTTTGAGCCTGCTTTTCAGAAAGGTTTCCCTCATTGAGGCGGCCTTCCGAAGTGAATGATGCGTATTTATACAGTTTCTGCCGAGAATCCGGCTGTAGGGTCTTGCCAGCTTCAATGATTGTCTTGTCCTCCCGCACCTGATTCTCAGCATAGTTCGCGGGGAGAATGGTCCCACAAGACATCAGGACATAGAAGATGAGAACCAGGAACAGAGCGAGCGCAATCGTCCCGATACAGAACATAACTAAATAACCCAGAAAAATGGTTCGTAGTTTGGTTGTCTTGCATGCTTGCTGTACTTTGGTTACTTCCATCGGTACCCGATCCCCCAAACCGTCTCCACTGGCGAAACCTCTACTTTGCCAAGCTTGGCTCGGATATTTTTAATATGCTCCACGATGGTGGCGGAATCGCTGTCCCCATCCAAGCCGAAGACAGCTTCGTAAATCTGCTCTTTAGGGAACACCTGTCCCCAGTTCAGGGCTAGAAACTTACATATCTCATATTCGCTTTTGGTAAACGGTACTACAACATTCTGAACGGTGATTTCCTTGCCGGACAGATTAAAATGAACTTCCCCAATGCAGAATACATTACGCCGTTCACGATTCTCCCGTCTGAGATGGGCGTTGATTCTTGCGCGCAACTCTCCAGCACCAAACGGCTTGACAATATAATCGTCGGCCCCTTCCCCAAGCCCTGACATCACATCGTTCTCCATGGATTTTGCGGTGAGGAACAGGATCGGGCAGTCTATTTTGCTGCGAATTTCCCGACAGAGTGTGAACCCGTTCATGGTAGGCATCATCACGTCAAGCAGGATGAGGTCAAAGGCTCCAAGCTGCATGGTGAGAACCTGTGGGGAGTCGGAGACCACCGTGACAACATGGCCATCTTTCTGCAAAATATTTTGAAGGAGTGCCAAAACGGCGGGTTCATCATCAACGGCCAACAAGTTTGCCATGCTTAATTCACTTCCCTTGCTTTCTTTACTCTAGTCTTTATTCCGACGAATTGTGTCCTTCCCAACGACAAATCCATAATCCTAATAATACCATGATGACTACGGTCCCTACTACGCAATATCTGACTCCCGAATCAAGCCGTATAGCTTCAGGAATAGATACTGCTGAGTTTATACCGTATTGCACCCAGATCGTGATGAATCGGGCAGTCCAAGCAGAGGGGATGAATATCCAATTATGATCACCCAGCCCTGTAAGAAGCAAAGCGGACAATAGACTCTCCATAATGCCTAGACCGATGGAAGCTCCCTTGCCGAACCGCAAACTAATGAAAAAATGCAGAAAATAGAGGAATACACTGGACATAAACAGAATGCAGGCAGCCAACACATAAAACTTCAAGCCATACGGTGACTCTCTCATAAGATATATATAGCCAGCCCCAAAGCCACCGGAGGCAAGCAGCACACTGCCAAATCCCAAGATCAGGAGCAGGCTGAGCTTGCTCAGGAAAGGCAGCAGCTTCACTGGCGAGATCAATAGCTGCTGGAAATTGCCAGCGACTGCCTCCTGCTCAACAGCAATGGAGCAGACAATACCAATCATGGTAGGAAGAACCACGGCCAAGACCTGCAAATAGCCGTCCACCTTTGAAATCGGTGAATACGGAGTAAAGGAATAATAGGCTAGAAAGATTGCTATGCCTAAAAGCGGCACAAACAGCTGCACAAGCAGTAAGGGCTGCCTTCTAAGTTTAAGCACATCGGATTTCAGATAGCGGAAAAAAGAAATCATCTTATTTATCCTCCCGCTTGCGGAAGGATATCGCCGTCAGTATCGACAGAATTATAAACAGGCAGATTGTGATCACTAGGCCGGGCACAATCACGCCTTTATCCAAAAGCGGATCTCCTGAAGGAACGGCAAGCCCATTAGGTAGTACTTTAATGACGGCGCACATTAATCGGGCTGGAATAGCATAAGGGACCGCCCACCACACAGAGGACGTAGCGAACAAAATGGTGCAGGATACGTTGCCCAGCATATTAATAATTAGAGTGGCAAACATGCCTATTCGGTCCGTCAGGAACAGGCAAAGTGGAACTTGCCACAAAAAGGTGATGAAGAGGATTAGAGTTGCGGCAACGCTTCCTGCTAGTGTCACAGAAGTTGAGAATACGAATCCGCCAAGAGTTATCCCTATAAATAGGACAATAAAGGAAACCATTAAGAGTCTTACGCAAACCCCGATTTTACCGTACCATACCTGAGCCAAATCTACAGCCATGCCGAGGACAGCACGGCATTTCAGCTTCTTGCCATCCTTTTGGATCACTCCTGAGCACATTAAGGTGAGGGCACCTGGCAGCAGCATGAAATACCACCAATTGTAGCTGGCGCTTTGGAGCATACGTCCTCCCATGAGTACGGTACACAGAAGAAGAGTAGCGATGGGGGCAAGCCAGACCAACTTTTTTGTGAAGGTACGCTTTAATTTTAGATGTTCGGCGGCTATATATTGCTGCATTCTACTCATCTCCTTTTCGGTATTCCTGTGCAATCTGCATGAACAACGATTCCAGGCTTTGTCCTGGAGTGACCGCCTCTTGATAAGCTAATACGCCGCCCGCAATGATACCGACATGGTCAACGATTTGTTCGACTTCGGATAAAATATGGCTGGAAAGAATTACGGTAATTCCTTGCTTCGGGAAGGAGCGAATCAACTCGCGTTGCTCCTGAATACCAATGGGGTCTAGTCCGTTGGTTGGTTCATCTAAGATCAATAGCTTGGGATGATTGAGGAGAGCAATGGCAATGCCCAGCCGCTGTTTCATACCCATCGAGAACTGGCCCGAGCGCTTTTTCCCGGTATGGGTCAAATCAACAATGTTCAGCACTTCATCAATCTGCGAATCAGGCAATCCCAGCAACGTTGTACGAACTTTGAGGTTCTCTCTAGCTGTCAAATTTTCATAGAGTGGAGGGGATTCGATTAGTGCGCCGATCTGAGCAAGATCTTTTCGGGACCAGGGTTTTCCTTGAAATAAAATCTCACCGGATGTCGGGCGTAGCATACCGGTTAACATTTTCAAGGTGGTTGATTTTCCAGCCCCATTTGGGCCAAGTAGTCCATAGACGGAATTCTCCTGAATAGACAGTGTGACGTTGTTCACCGCCTGTTGTCGTCCGAAGGTTTTGCAGAGATTTTTAGTCTGTAAAATAATGTTATCCATATCAGTTCATCCTTTTCATTTGTTCTGACAACTACTTTAAAGATCAATTCTAAGAACTTTATAAGGATTTAAAATATTAATTTCAAACTTTATGCATTCATGCACTATTCGCTATAATGGATACAGTGATTTAGGAAAGGGATGTAATCATGAAGAAGGTCATCGTAATCGGATCAGGAATTCTGGGGGCATCGACAGCATTCCATCTAGCAAAAATGGGTGCTAATGTCATTATTGTAGATCGTAAAGATAAAGGACAGGCTACTGATGCCGCTGCTGGCATTATCTGTCCCTGGCTATCACAGCGACGCAATCAGGCTTGGTACCAACTAGCCAAAGCGGGAGCGCGTTTTTACCCTGGGTTGATTGAAGAACTCAAAAGCGAGGGAGAAACAGAAACTGGCTATGCTCAAGTGGGGGCTCTCAGTATTCATGATGATTTGGAGAAAATCAAAAAAATGGAGGAGCGGGCACACTTACGACAAGCGGATGCACCGGAAATCGGTGAAATTACCCGGCTAAATGAAAAAGAAACCCATGAACGGTTTCCTTTGTTAGTAGAAGGTTATCATTCTGTTCATATTAGCGGTGCCGCCCGAATAGATGGGCGTGCGCTGCGGGATGCGTTGGTCCGATCAGCACAAAAAAACGGGGCGGTCCTTATACAAGGAAATGCTACGCTTCAATATGAGTCCGACCATGTAACGGGAGTAGTGGTCGGTGCACAAAGCTTCTCGTCTGACAAGGTCATTGTTTGTGCAGGTGCATGGGCAAATCAACTACTGTTGCCTTTGGGCATTCATTTTAAGGTTAGTTATCAAAAAGCACAAATTATGCATTTGCAGGTTTCTAATAGGCAAGACACAGGCACTTGGCCTGTAGTCATACCGCCTTCTGATCAATATCTGCTGGCTTTTGATAAACAGAAGATCGTAATAGGGGCGACTCACGAAAATGAAATCGAAGGTTACGATACGAGAGTAACAGCAGGTGGGATGCAGGAAATTCTGGATAAAGGTTTAGAATTGGCCCCTGATTTAGCAAACAGCACTTTTCAGGAGGTAAGAGTTGGTTTCCGTCCTTTTACACCCGGTTTTCTACCAGTGATCGGAGCTGTTCCAGGCTGGGATGGTCTTATAGCGGCAAATGGGCTTGGAGCATCCGGGTTGACCATGGGCCCCTTTATTGGAAATCAGCTGGCAAAGTTGGCACTTGGAATGAATTTAGATATCGATATCAATGATTATGATATTCGAAAAGCAATAGATGAAAGTTGATTCTTGACCGGAGAAATGAAGTCGCCACAATGGCGGCTTTTTTAGCGATATAAGTTCTTTTTCTCAACTTTAAGTGAACTTATATCGCTAGCTGAAAAGGGCAATTACAGGTTTCCATTTTAAAGATTAGATAACCATCTAACCGTTGAGTAGTTTATAGAGATTGACTCGTATTAATGTTCAAAACTCCGCTACGTAAGAACAAGATAAGTGACATACTAAAACAAACCACAGTAAACAGGCTAACGGAAATAAAACCACCAGAGTGTGCATATAGCATTCCCGCTGTGAAAGAGCCAACCGCCGTACCACAATACATAGAAGAATTGGCAAGTGATGAAATTGTTCCTCGTGCTGTAGCAGACAGGGTTTGAAGCAAACTCATCATAAGTGGAAAAATCATTCCAAGGATGAGGAAGATCAGGAAATATGTAATTTCGACATAAGTTACGCTAGGTAAATATGGAAGAAGTAAATAAAGCAGGCCGATGAAGATTATTCCATATTTCAAAGAGTGTCTAGCACCTACTTTATTAACTAGGCTACTACCAAATAAGCTGCTGATCGTATTTCCTAAACCAAGGAACAGAATTACCGTACCAATACTTGCAACATTGAGACTGAATTTATCGGAAAGCCATGTGCCAATAAAAGAGAAAGCAGCAAAATTTCCGAGTTGGAATAGGAGATAGGCAAGAAAAGCGATCTTAGGTGTTGATCCGCGTAGTAATGAACGATATCTACTCCCAATAGAGGAAGCCTTATGCTTCTGTAGAGAAGCAGGTAAGGAGGGCAAGAGAACAGCAGTCAAAATAACGATCAAGAAGGTGCAGCAACCAGTTATAATAAAAGGTGTTTGCCACCCTGTGGTAGCGAGATAGCTGCCGATGGGCACACCCAGCATTTGGGAAACGGCCAATCCTGCGGTAGCAACCCCCATGGCTTTTAATACTTTATGTGGTTGAACCAGCTGAGGAATGGCAGCCCAAACTTGAGGCGACGCGAAAGCGGCGCTAATCCCAGCCAATAAGCGAAAAGCAAACATGGTCCAAAAATCCGTGGCAAAGCCGCAAAGTAAAGTAAAGATACCAAAACCAAGCAAGCCGAACAGTAGTACTTTTTTTCGATTCCATTCATCTGACAAAGGTCCTGCAATTAAGGCAAACACAGCATAACCTAAAGCATAGGCCGAAACGATCCAGCCTGATTGCTCGATAGAAATGCCGAAACTTTCACGAAGAATAGGTAAAAGAGGCGATACAATGAACGTATCTGTGCCGATGAAAAACATGATAAAGAAAAACAAGGTGATAATTTTATTCAAAACTAATTCCTCCATTTGTTCTATTGTTCGATAATTTTCGAACATTAGAAATATAACATTGCAATATGTTATAATGCAACTATAATTCTTTATTCAGGTAGGTGAACGGATCTTGAGAACACTGTATCATCCTAGCGTTAATGAAATTACTCTATCTACAGTTTTATATGCCCTGAGTGACCCGATTCGGCTTAATATCATCAAGATTTTGGACGAAAAGGGGGAGCAATCCTGTAGCTCGATAGATATTTCGGCCCCAAAGTCAACCTTGTCCCATCACTTTAAGGCTCTTCGGGAATCAGGAGTCATCCATACAAGAATAGAGGGTACCCAACGCTTTATTTCAATCCGGTACGACGATGTGAATTTACGATTTCCGGGATTGCTAGCGGCTGTACTGATGGGCTTGAAGCAATAAAATAAAGGTCTAGTTAGCATGATGCTGACTAGACCTTTATAGACGGAGGTAACGATAGAAAATCATAAGTTTCCGCTTATTTTGTAGTTAGAGGAAGAACAATTACTCTATACGTCATTCATCATGTCATTGAGATGCGAATTCTCCAACGATTGTGTTGTGGTTTGCATGTTTTTCAAGTAGTCGATTTTATAGATACAGGAGTAAATCACATTTAATACATAGTCAAAGGCAATTTGCGACGAAAATGTACCAATCTTGGCATGTTTTACTTCGTCATTAGGCACTTGGATACAGATATTACTGAGTTTGGCCAATTCATTTTGATTGGTTGCTGTAATTGTGATAAAAGGGATATTTTCATGTGTAAAATGCCTTGCTGCTTTTAAAAAAATCGGCGACTTTCCGTGGTAAGTTAAAAAAACAGCGCAATCCTGTGTCGTAAGATTAGCCGTATGGTAAGCCCACTCAGACAGCTCCGTGGCTATAACCACATACTTGTTTATTTTTACTAATTTATTTTGGAAACTTTTCGCACGGATTTGTGAATCACCTAACGCATATATAAAGATTCTTTTCGCTTGATCCAGCAGTAGGGCTGTTTGCGACAATAAATCATCATCCAAGAATGTAAAGTTTTTTTCAATCGTTTCTTTCATTAATTCTGCAATTTCTTTCGCTACTTGAAGTGGGGATTCATCAAAACCGAAAGGATAGTTGGGGTCTACATTGGAAATGTTCTGGGTATTCTGCTGAAATTCCCGGGCAAGTTTGATTATAAACTCCTTGAAGCCCGATAGCCCAAGTTTATGTGTTAATCGATTAATCGCAGAATGCGAAGTATATGTTGCCTTTGCAAGCTCCTGAATATTTAAGTGCAAGATACTTTCCTTATGAAGCAAAATATAGGATGCAATGCTTTTTTCGTTTGGTGTAAAGTTTTGCATTTCGGATAATTGCATCAGTATTTTCAACAGGTTCACTCCGGTTCAATTGAAATAACGTTTGATAAAGGATATAAAATAAACATTTTGTTTAAAAACAACCCGCTATGTTGACAAAAAATCGGTTGAATGTACCATTTTGGCGGCAAATCCTTTACGATCAACATTCTTCTTCTATAATAAATGAAAAAGAGCCTAAGGGGGAAATAATATGCTTACCATCGGTTATATTGGAAATGGGAAAAGCACGAACCGTTATCATCTTCCTTTTTCATTGAACAGAGCTGATTTGAAAGTGAAGACGATATACGCACGTAATCCAGATAAAGGGGAGTGGAAAAAAATCCCTGACGTGCTGTATACAGATAATATTGAATCTCTAATGAACGATAAGGAGATTCAGTTGATTGTTATTTGTACACCTGTAGAATCCCACTACGACTATGCGAAAATGGCGCTTGACCACGGGAAAAATGTACTTGTTGAGAAACCTTTTATGTTAACCAAAGAAGAAGCCATGTCGATCTTCCAATATGCTAAAGAGAAAAATCTGGTTATACAATGCTATCAGAATAGACGTTACGACTCGGATTTCCTCACTACCCAGAAGGTTATTGAATCAGGAAAACTTGGAGATTTGCTGGAAGTGGAGATGCATTACGATTATTATCGCCCTGAGATCACGAATTCCACTTCTCATTTTTCTAAATATAACAGTTACCTATATGGACATGGCGTTCATACCATTGACCAGGTTCTTTCCTATTTTGGGAAGCCGGACACAATCCATAACGATGTTCGTCAATTGCTGGGTGCTGGGAGAATGAATGATTACTTTGATCTGGATTTTTATTATCCCTCGCTCAAGGTATCCATCAAATCCAGCTTTTTTCGCTTAAAAGAGCGGCCGAGTTTTGTTGTATACGGCAAAAAAGGCGTTTTTATAAAGCAAACGAAGGATCGTCAGGAGGAGCATCTGAAATTATACTATCTGCCTAAGGGACACGCCGATTTCGGCATCGACCTGCCCGAGCATTACGGCATCTTAACATATCTGGATGATAAAGGCGAGTATCATGAAGAAAAAGTCGTTTCTGAAAAGGGAGACTATGCTCGAGTGTATGACGATATTTATCAGTCGATCGTATTTGGTAAAGAAAAAGTGATTAAAGACGAAGAAACCATAATTTGTATGGAAATACTTGAAAAAGGTATAGAGGAGTGCAACTAAAATGAAGTTGGGAATTGTCGGAGCAGGGATGATCGTAGGGGATCTATTGAGCTTTATTCAGGAAATCCCAACTATTTTATTAAAGGGCATTTGTTCTAGACCTAGCCACCAGGAGAAATTACTGGATTTGAAAAATAAATATGGAATATCTCAGATTTATTCGGATTACAGTGAGATGCTGATGAACCGTGATGTGGATACAGTTTATATCGGGTTGCCTAATCATCTTCATTATTCATATGCCAAAGAAGCATTATTGAGTGGTAAACATGTCATTTGTGAGAAGCCGTTTACTTCCAATTTGCAAGAATTTCTAGAGCTAAAAGAAATTGCTCAGCAAAGAAAACTGGTATTGGTGGAAGCCATAACGAATCAATATTTGAAAAATTATTTGTCAATGAAGGAGTATCTACCTAAACTTGGTGAGATCAAAATAGTTGAATGCAACTATTCTCAATACTCATCTCGATATGAAGCTTTCAAAGCGGGAATAATCCAGCCTGCATTTAATCCGGAGATGTCTGGTGGAGCCTTGATGGATATTAATTTATATAATATTCATTTTGTTGTTGGATTCTTCGGGAGCCCTAAGAAAGTGGAGTATTGGGCGAACATGGAGCGTGGAATTGATACTTCAGGTATGCTGCTGCTTGATTACGGTGATTTCAAGTGTGTCTGCATAGGTTCAAAAGATAGTACGGCCCCCAATGCCGTGAACATTCAAGGCAATAAGGGCTATATACACATGGCAAGTTCGGCTAATATATGCAACTGCTTTGATTACACTGCGAATAAGGAAACGCCAATTCGGGTCGACTTAAAAGATCATCCGCATCGAATGTATGACGAATTCGTTGAGTTTGACCGTATCATCGAGGAAAAAGATTTGGAAAAAGCCTCGGATATGCTTGAACATAGCGAGAAGGTCATGAATGTCATTGAGAAAGCCAAGCAGTCCGCCAATCTTGTATTTGGCCCTGATAAACACGATCTATAATACTTTTAGTTCAGTTAACGAACTGAATGTTAAAGAAGCAACCCTAGCGGGTTGCTTCTGACTCGCTGATTTGAGAGTAGCAGACATAGTAGCCTGCTACTCTTTTTTCATCAGATTCACAATTTCCGGTCCAACAGCATGCCTATTTGCTCTGCCATCTCGACAGGAGGGAGAGGTTTATCATTCAAAAACCACCACTCCATAATCCCTACCACAGCGGACGCTGCATAACGGACAACCACCTCTTCGTTTAGTCCCCGATTTCTTGCTTCATTCATGTCGACCTCTTCCCGAAGTTCATCGATCATAAATTCAAGAAACTGAGTGTGGAAGTAAGGTGCGCCTTTGCTCACCAGCATCGTGGAGAAAAATAAATAGTTAGCCTCAAAATATTCAAACCAAACAATTTCGGCCTCTGTAAAGCTCAAATGAGCCGATTCAATACATAATCTTCGAAGTTCATTGATGTGTGCGGCAATCAGCTTATCCAGCAAATCATATTTGTCCACGTAATGAAGATAGATGGTTCCCCGGCTTACATTCGCTTTGTCGGATAGATCCTGAATCGTAATATGGTCGAAACTCTTTTCGGCCATCAACTCCGTTAATGCTTTTTTCAAGGCTTCCTGTGTTTTGAGTATTCTCCTGTCCACTTTCACTGTGTTCAACCCCTAAACTTCTAAATGATAATTGACTGTTTTAACTTATATGTCTATTAATGAACAAATTAAGCGTATTTAACAATTGCAAGCATTCTGTATCAGCTTATAATAATAGACACAAGTTCAATAATGTATCTCTTTCAATTATAGATGCATTTATATGAAGGATCAATGCAAATGAAAGAAGAGGAGATATCACATGTCAGATACTCAAAAACTTACGGCTGCACAGCGAACGATTGGGGACTTCTCACCAAAGATCGTCGAGCTGACCAACAAGGTGCTGTTTGGGGACGTTTGGGAACACAAAGAGCTGGCCCCACGCGACCGCAGCCTCATTACCGTACCAAGCTTGATCACCGGAGGGAATTCCGAATAACTGGGCTTTCATTTGAGTAAAGCCAAAGACAACGGCCTGACGGAAGAGGAACTGATCGAAGTCATTACCCATCTTGCCTTTTATGCGGGCTGGCCGAAGGCGATGTCCGCTATTACAGTGGTGGCCAAAGAACTATTCGCAAAAGAAAACTAAGTCTCAAAGCAAACATTTTATATCCAATCTCAGAATCTCAATTAAGCAATTCAAATTAGAAAGGATGTTCATTCTCTATGTCCAACATTCAAGATAAAGTCGTTATTATTACAGGTGCTTCCAGCGGAATCGGAGAGGCAACGGCCAAAGAGCTGGCATCTAAAGGTGCGAAGCTTGTGCTGGCGGCTCGCCGTGAAGACCGTTTACAAAAGCTGCAAGAAGAAGTTGAACAAAGCGAGGGGACAGCCATCTACAAAGTAACCGACGTGACATCGCATGAACAAGTGGAGGAGTTGGTTTCGTATGCACTTCAAGAGTTTGGGAAAATCGACGTACTTATCAATAATGCCGGAGTCATGCCGCAATCGTTTCTCTTTAAGAAGAAAATTAATGAATGGGATATGATGATTGATATTAATATCAAGGGCCTCTTGTACGGGATTGCTGCTGTTCTGCCTACGATGCGGGAACAGAAATCTGGCCATATCATTAATCTGTCTTCTATTGCCGGACATAATGTCTACCCCGGCGGCACTGTATATTGCGCGACCAAACATGCCGTAAGGGCGATTACGGAAGGTTTACGTCAAGAAGAGGCGATCTGTGGTACCCAGATTCGTACAACGAATATCTCTCCAGGAGCTGTCAGCACTGAATTGACGGAGGGAATCACGGATGCAGAGTTAAAACAAACCTACGATGAGTTATATCAAGGAGCGATTAAAGCGGAAAGTATCGCACGTGCGATTGCTTTTGCGATTGAAGAGCCAGGAGATGTTGCGATCAATGAAATGATTATTCGCCCTACCACACAACAGGCGTAAGTCAACAGCAGGAGGAATGACGATGAATTATCGTACAGTAGGAAAAACAGGAATCAAGGTTTCAAATTTATGTTTTGGCACGATGTCCTTCGGCGGAAATGCCGATGAAGAAACATCCAAAAAAATGTTCAACCGCTCCCGCGAAGCTGGCATTAACTTTTTCGATACAGCAAACGTGTACAGCCAGGGTCGCTCCGAAGAAATTCTGGGCGAGTGCATCGAGGATTGTCGGGATGAGATTATACTGAGCACCAAAGTTTTCTATCCGATGGGACAGGACGTGAATGCTAGGGGGCTTTCCCGCCGTCATATCATGCTTGAAGTGGAAAACAGTCTGCGACGCCTGAAGACGGACCGCATCGACTTCTACTTCGTGCATATGTTCGACGAAAATACGCCAATGGAGGAGACGCTTCGTGCACTCGACGATCTCCAAGCGCAGGGTAAAATCCTTTACCCAGCGGTGAGCAACTGGTCGGCCTGGCAGATTGCCAAAGCGCTCGGCATCTCTGCCAAGGAGGAGCTGGCACGCTTTGAATTGATCCAGCCGATGTACAACTTGATCAAACGTCAGGCTGAGGTAGAAATCCTGCCTCTTGCCGTTTCCGAGCAGATTGGGGTCATTTCGTACAGCCCTCTGGGAGCCGGGATTCTTACGGGCAAATACGGAACGAACAAACGACCGGAGCAAGGACGGCTGGTCGAAGAGCAGCGGTATACGGACCGCTATGCGGATGAAATGAATTTTACCGTCGCCGACCGCTTTACTGCACATGCAGCAGAACGAGGCGTGAAGCCCTCGACGCTTGCGGTAGCCTGGGCGATATCCAATCCAGAGATGACTCCAGAGTGGCGCGATGAGATTTCCAGACTTTCGGTGACTCCCGCGCCTGCTACAGACCGGGGTGAGACGCTGCTGCCGAATTGGGCCTAGTCATTCATGACCTGGTCATATTTTTCCTTCAATCGCTTGATGTCCGCTCTCGGAGGAGCACCGAACGTGCGGGAGTATTCACGGCTGAATTGGGAAGAGCTCTCGTAACCAACTCTGAAAGCGACGTCTGCGGCGTCCGCCGATTCAGCCAATAAGATGCGGCGAGCTTCCTGAAGTCTCAGCTGTTTTTGGAACTGAATTGGGCTCATGGCGGTTACCTCTTTAAAATGCCGATGGAACGAAGAAACACTCATGCTGGCGGTGTCTGCAAGATCTTCGATCCGAAAAGACTGGTCCCAATTTCGGACAATATGGTCGATAGCTTCCCGGATCCGATAGGTGCTGCTTCCTTCGACTGCAATCTGAGCCAATTCGACTCCATAGGGCCCCTGCAGCAGCCTGTACAGAATCTCCCTCGTGTAAAGCGGGGCCAGAAATGGGATTTCTCCTGGGGTGTCCAGCAGACGGGCAAGCCTGAGCACGGCGTCCTGAATGGACGATTCCATCCGGCCGACGAACAGGGCACGCTTGGCATTATCTTTTGACGTGACCTTAATATCACAATCGTTCAGCACTTCAAGGATCTGGTTCTGTGTAAATTCGAGCTTGAGACTCAGGTAAGGAGAGTCAGCAGACGCTTTTATAATTTGACCGATCACAGGAAGATTCATGGAAGCGATCAGATAATTGGACGGTCCATATTCAAATCTCTCCTGTGCCAGCAAAATTTCTTTCAGACCTTGAACGACAACACAAAAAGAAGGCTTGTAAACCCGATACGCGGGCTCAGTTATGCTGGAATGCTGATAGAAAAATAGGGAAGGGATCGCCGTTTCCTTGGTGCTATTCTGAAGCGAGTGACGCTCGATTAATCCGGTAAGCTCCTGTTGCTGTTGAATAAGGTTCTCGGGCATTCAAATCCTCCTTGCAGGTTTGTCTGGTCCCATTATAAGACTTATCCGCCTGTAGCAACAGTAGCCGTAATAGGATTGGGCAATCATTTAAGACGAATGAGATATCGCTTCGCTTTTTCTGTTCGGCATAATAAGACTAAGTTCACAGAATCAAGCAAGGGGGAGAACAATGTAACAGCTAAGCGGATGGAGTGACAGATGCCTCTAAACTACCGTAAGCATAACAACATTATTATAAGAACAAGTTAAAAAAAGGGAGGAGATGAATTATTTGAATCGTTGGTTTAGGAACTTATTGGTTCAAAGGCTTATCACATTAATAGAGTTTGAAGAACATGAATTTTTCAAAAAATTATATAATAGTTCTCTTGATAGGATAGTAAGCCAATCAACTAATGAAAAATAATAACATTTATAATACCAACTCTCTAACTAGATAAAGATAGATCATATTAAGAAAGGAAGATGTATGATGGAAAAGCGTAAATTGGGAAATAGCGGTCTGGAAGTTTCCGCAATCGGACTTGGATGTATGGGAATGAGTTACGGTTATGGGCCGGCTTCGGACCAAAAGGAAATGATCTCGGTCATTCGGGAAGCGGTCGAGCGCGGCGTGACTTTCTTTGATACCGCCGAAGTATACGGGCCCTACACGAATGAAGAACTCTTGGGCGAAGCTCTTCTTCCTGTTCGAGATCAAGTCGTGATTGCCACGAAGTTCGGCTTCAATATCCAGGATGGCAAGCAGTACGGAATGAACAGTCGCCCTGAGCATATCAAGAAAGTTGCCGAAGAATCGCTTAGTCGGCTCAAGATTGAAGCCATCGACCTGTACTATCAGCACCGAGTCGATCCAAATGTGCCGATCGAAGAGGTAGCGGGAGCCGTGCAAGATCTGATCCGGGAAGGAAAGGTGAAGCACTGGGGATTGTCTGAAGCAGGAGTGAAGACCATTCGTCGTGCACACGCGGTTCAGCCACTCACTGCAATTCAGAGTGAATATTCCCTGTGGTGGAGACGCCCCGAAGAGGAACTCCTCCCTGCCCTAGAGGAGCTCGGTATTGGCTTCGTTCCGTTCAGTCCTTTGGGGAAGGGATACCTAACGGGGAGTTTTAACGCGAATACGACATTCAATCATGGCGACTTGCGCAGCGTTCTTCCACGTTTTACTCCAGAAGCACTGGAGGCCAATCAGGTGCTGGTCGATCTGCTTAAAGAGATGGCTGAGCAGTTAAAAGCAACGCCAGCCCAAATCGCACTCGCCTGGCTGCTAGCTCAGAAGTCGTGGATCGTTCCGATCCCGGGCACACGGAAATTAAGCCGTCTGGAAGAAAATCTAGGCGCAGTGGACATTGAGCTCACATCCGAAGATGTGCGTAATATTAACAGCGCAGCCTCGCAGATCACTTTGATGGGCGCCAGATATACGGAGGAGCTGGAGAAGAGAACGGGTCTTTGATCTAATTCTTAAAGTCATAATCCAAGATGAGGAGATCTCTTTTGTTAAAGTAAATAATTGAGATGAAAAATCGTATTTCTCCGCAATATTAAAATCCTGTCCCGTCTTATGAGGCGGGGTGAGTGTAAGTCCAATGTTCATTAACTCGCTGTCGGTAAAACGTTGGCCCAGTTCTTCCACAAAATATACTGCCATTTCGTCCAGTCCAACCAGCTTTAGCCGTAAACAAACTTCATTCGGGCGTGATAGCAGCTGGTACCAACCGACGAGAGCATGCTCACGTTTTGCATCAATGGCCATCCAGGCAGTCTCATTTTTTTCAAAGGGACTTAGCAGACGATAAAAGGTTCCCTGTGTAATTAATCGTCGGTGACGTTTATACACTTTTATTTGTTCTTTGATTACTTTGCACTCTTCTTCTGACAAAGCCCATGGATCAAGTTCATAACCGAATACACCAAAGTAGGCGGCATTGGATATGGTTTGCAACGGTGCGGTTCTGCCTACCTGGTGGTTCGGGATGCTTGACACATGAGCACCCATGCTGCTAAGCGGATAGGCCATGGAAGTGCCATACTGAATCTTCAGACGTCCTATAGCCTCACTATGTCGTTTGTCCATGTTTGGGGAGCATAATAAAGCATCCCTGGATCAAACCGTCCCCCACCGGAAGCACAGGACTCAAACAAAATCTCAGGGTGTTCGGTAACGAAAAGAGCTTATCCATCTTTCGAGCACGCTTTTTGGGATTGACAGAGGTATGGTTGCATGAGAAAATGTACGCGCGTACATAAAATGATTTGGAGGTGGGTAATATCGTTTCGCGCAAGGAAGTAGCAGAACTTTCCGGCGTGTCTGAAGCGACGGTATCCCGGGTCTTAAATGCAGTAGGTCCTATCAAAGAGGATACCCGGAGAAGGGTTCTGGACGCAGCTAATCAGCTTGGATATGTTCCCAGTGCGCTGGCCCGTAACTTCGCCCGAAGCAAGAGTGGCCATCTTGGTGTAGTTATGCCTTATGTCCCGAAGGCGCACCTGTTCTCAGCCTATTTTTTCTCTGAGATGCTGAGCGGTATCGGAAACAAGGCCAGAGACAGCGGGTTCGATCTGCTTCTATTGTTCCGGAAGCCGGGGGAACGGATTGATTACAGTAGTCTTTTCCGCCAGCAAAGGATCGATACCTGTATCATCCTTGGAGCCAGGGATGACCACGATGAGGTGGAAGCTCTAAAGAGACTTCAGGAAGAAGGGCGTCCGTTCTGCGTCATGAATCACCATTTTGAAGGGCAATCGTTCTGTGAAGTGGATGCAGATCATGTAGAAGGCAGCCGAACGGCTGTAAGTCACCTCATCGAGCAGGGATACAAACGGATTGCCTTTCTCAACGGCCCGGATATCTATTCCAATAGTACTGAGCGAATGAAGGGTTACCGTACCGCGCTTCAGGAGGCCGGTATTGAATATGACCACGATCTGCTTCTGGAAGGTAACTACAGCCGTCGAAGCGGGCTCGAAGCCTCAGCTACAATAGCAGACAAATTGATTGATATTGATGCCGTATTTACGGCGAACGACCGGATGGCCCTTGGGGTAATGCAGGGTCTCCGTGAGCGCGGACTGCCAGTTGACCGGTTCCCAGCGTTTGTAGGCTATGACGATTCGGATGCGGCTGAGATGGCTGTTCCGCCACTAAGCAGTGTCCGCGTTCCTTTTTATGAGATGGGACAGCTTGCAGCCTCGAAGCTTATACCCGATTCTCTGAACCTTATTCCAGCCCTGGAACTGACCGGGTCCGAATCGATAAGAGAACTCCTGTCCACAGAGCTGATTATCAGGGCGTCATCCATTCGTCCATAACACCAATCGTCAAAAACTCGTTGAAACTCAGACCCATAAGGAGGATCACGACATGTCTAATCGTCTTCGTATTGGAATGGTTGGCTACAAATTTATGGGCAAGGCTCACAGCAACGCTTACCGTAGTCTACCCATGTTCTTCCCAGATGCCCCACTGCAGCCAGAGATGTCCGTTATCTGTGGACGCAATGCGCAGGGGGTTCAGGCGGCTGCCCGCCAGTTCGGCTGGACCGAAAGTGTTACGGATTGGCGTGATCTAGTGAAACGTAACGATATTGATCTCATTGATATTAACGCCCCGAGTAATGCCCATAAGGAAATTGTCGTTGAGGCTGCCCTCCATGGCAAGCATCTGTTCTGTGAGAAGCCGCTTGCGCTCTCGCTGGCGGATTCCCGTGACATGCTGCAGGTAGCAGAGGAAGCAGGGGTCAGACATATGGTAGGCTTCAACTACCGCTTTTCTCCGGCTGTCCAGCTGGCAAAGCAGCTAGTCGAGAGCGGTCGCCTAGGCAAAATTTATCATTTCCGGGCCTTCTTCCTTCAAGACTGGATCATGGACCCGTCCTTCCCGCTGGTATGGCGACTGCAAAAAGAAGTGGCCGGTTCTGGCTCTCATGGTGATCTTGGCGCCCATCTGATTGATCTCGCTCGCTTCTTGGTCGGCGAGTTCCATGAAGTGATCGGCATGAGCGAGACATTCATCAAACAGCGCCCGTTGGCTTTGGAGATGAGCGGGTTGAGCTCCAAAAGGAGCGCAGAGGCAAATGCACCGATGGGAGAAGTGACCGTCGATGATGCCACGCTGTTCCTGGCACGCTTCGCCGGAGGTGCGCTGGGCAGCTTCGAGGCCACACGTTTTGCTGCCGGACATCGGAGCACAAATTCATTCGAGATCAACGGTAGCCTAGGCAGCGTGCGGTTTGACTTTGAACGAATGAACGAACTGGAAGTGTATTTCATACAGGATGAGGAGGACGTTCAGGGCTTTCGCCGCGTACTCGCCACCGATCCGGCACATAAGTACTCCGAAGCCTGGTGGCCTGCAGGACATACAATTGGATTCGAGCATACCTTCACCCACGAGATGCTTGAGATGTTGAGTGCCATCTCCGAAGGGCGGCAACCTTCGCCGAACTTCCACGACGGTGTCGCTTGTCAGGCTGTGCTTGAAGCGGTAGAACGATCCATAGAGGAACGACGTTGGGTATCCATTGAAGAAATGTAGTATAACAATACATTCCGAAAGGTGAGTGGTTACAGATGCGCAAGGCACTGATTGTATGGGGTGGATGGAACGGACATGAGCCGGAGCAGGTGGCGGCCATTTTTGAACGCATTTTGAAGGAAGAGCAGTTCGAGGTGGAGGTGTCTAATACCCTTGAAGCCTACCAAGATGCAGAGAAACTGCTTGACCTGGACTTAATCGTTCCAATGTGGACCATGGGACAGATTGAGCAGGAACTAGTCAATAATGTCTCAGCAGCCGTTCAAAGCGGCGTAGGTCTCACAGGCTGCCATGGCGGCATGTGTGATGCGTTCCGGAACAACGTGGACTGGCAGTTCATGACAGGCGGGCAATGGGTTGCGCATCCCGGCAATGACGGGGTAGAGTACATGGTGAACATGAAGCGAGGCTCCAGCCCACTTCTAGACCACATTGAGGATTTCCAGGTCAAAAGCGAGCAGTATTACCTCCACGTAGACCCGGCAGTTGAAGTGCTGGCAACCACACGCTTCCCGGTCGTACCAGGTCCCCATTCAGCCAATGGGCCGGTGGATATGCCTGTTGTATGGACGAAGCGCTGGGGGAACGGACGCGTCTTCTACAATTCGCTGGGCCATCACGCAGATATCATAGATATGCCTCAAGTGACCGAGATGATGCGCAGCGGGTTTCTGTGGGCAGCCGCAGGCAAACAGGCGGTGGCCACCCAGGGCAGCTCTCTGGCAGATGCTTATACAGGCATGACAGACAACCAGCAGCGTTAGCGTGGACCGGATGAATTGGTAGTACCTCTGGCAAAGAGTTTGACCACCTGAACTCACCATGGTCAGAAAGGGACAGAGCACAGAAGGAGAACAGACAACACGGACGGTATTACTGTTAGGCATGTGCCCTTATGCAATGATGTCCTAATTGAATTCGTATTGCCAGTCTCCATTTGATTGATACATTGATGATTTGTAATTTTACAAATATTTAACAATCAGAATAAATGGGCTTGTTTACAAGCCCCGTTCAGCGACAGAATAGTATCCGATGAAATAAAAGAATGCCATTATCCATTTTTTCTGAAGAAGAAGGGAGTTCAGGCATGAACAAAATGAAAGTAGGCATTATCGGGTGTGGTAAAATTAGCGGAATTTACATGGAAAATTGCCATCGTTTCGACATTCTAGAGCTGTACGCAGTAGCGGATCTGGACCAAGGTCGGGCAGAGGAGCAGGCGGTAGCGTTTAACGTTCCGAATGTATATTCGGTAGATGAGATTTTGGCTGATCCGGAGATCGAACTCATTATTAATTTGACCATTCCGGGCGTTCACGCCGACGTTTGTCTCAGAGCTCTTGAGGCAGGCAAGCATGTTTATGTGGAGAAGCCACTTGCCGTCACCCGTGAGCAGGGGCAGGCTGTCTTGGATCTTGCTCATCAAAAGGGACTGCTTGTCGGCTGCGCACCGGAGACCTTCTTCGGTTCCGGTATACAGACGTCATTGAAGCTGATTGAAGACGGAGTCATTGGGAGTCCGGTAGCCGCTACGGCTTTCATGATGAGCCGTGGACATGAACATTGGCATCCTGATCCTGAATTTTATTATGCAGTCGGCGGCGGTCCAATGTTTGATATGGGCCCCTATTATTTGACGGCTCTGGTGCAATTGCTGGGTCCGATTGCTACCATTTCGGGCATGACAAGCAAGGCGATGGATCAACGAATGATTACAAGCGAGAAAAAGAGAGGCCAGACCATCCCGGTCGATATACCGACCCATGTGGCCGGATTGCTGCGCTTCAAGCAGGGGGCTGTCGGCACGCTGATTACCAGCTTTGACATCTTTGGTGGAAGCACTCTGCCACCTATCGAGGTATACGGCACTCATGGCACGCTACAGGTACCAGACCCGAACACGTTCGGAGGGCCAATTCGCTATAGGGTGCTAGGCGAGCAAGAATGGATAGAGGTACCGCTGCTGCCGGGTTACCAGGAGAACACACGGGGCATCGGTGTTGCCGATATGGCCTATGCTATCCGCAGCGGACGGCCTCACCGCGCCAGTGGTGAATTGGCCTATCATGTGCTGGAGGCGATGTGGGCGTTCCACGATTCCTCCGATCAGCAGACCTTCTATCCAATGCAAAGCACATGTCTGCGTCCGGCGGCTTTACCGGAAAACCTGCCTTTGTACACGTTAGATACGTAAACAAATGTCAGCCTAGTGCTAGTCGGCAGCATTCAAAAATTACAAGACTGGAGGGTATGTCCCAAAAGTCAGTTTTTATTTTTTTACATTCCGCTTTGAATGTTCATTTCTATTGAAAAGAAGACTCCAGCTCCGTTTTGACCGCGGCTTTGGAGTCTTCTTAGTTCACTTTTCGGAAAATTTGACAGATAAAGAAGTTGTGGAAGTCCTTTCAATAAAGAATTATAGAGCAAAGACTAAGAGAGGAAAGACTAAGCAAAGTAACCGTGGACCTGATCTTAATTTCGGTCATAAAATCATTCTTTACCGATCGTTCTAAATATGTTATATTATTGCCGTGGGAGGAGTACACGGATAAGAAGCCAAGAGTTATGAGGAGTGGTGTGAGATCTTGCAGTGGCGCTCTTCTACGCATATTAGAATGATCGTTCTCATTATAACAGATAGAGAAGGGATGGATTGAACATGGAATATCGTGTATTAGGAAATACAGGCCTTAAAGTAAGCAGTTTTGTATTAGGTACAGGTACTTTTGGTTTTTGGGGAAACAATACGGAGAAAGAAGCTGCAATCATACTGGATGAAGCTTTGGCAGGAGGCATTAACCTAATCGATACAGCGGATGTCTATTCAAGTGGTCAATCCGAAGAAATTCTGGGTCACATCCTAAAAGGACGCAGGCAGGATGTTATTCTGGCCACGAAAGGCGGAATGCCCATGGGCAGTGGGATCAATCAATCCGGTAACTCGAAATATTGGATTAAGCGTGCAGTAGAGGATAGTTTGAGAAGGTTGCAAACGGATTATATCGATTTGTATCAACTACATCAGCCGGATCTCCATACCGATATTGAAGAGAGTCTTGACGCACTTACGGACTTGGTTCGTGAAGGGAAGATTCGCTACATTGGTACATCCAATTTTCAGGCATGGCAAGTGACCGAAGCACAATGGACTAGCGAACGCAAAAATACCGCACACTTTATATCCGAGCAAGCCCCGTATTCCATTTTGAATCGAAGCATCGAATTCGATCTGCTTGCTGCAACCGCAAAATACGGAATGGGCGTACTTGTTTGGAGCCCACTTTCGGGTGGCTTACTGACGGGGAAATATCGTTTAGGAGCAGCCGTTGCCCCGGATTCAAGAGCAGCCACCTTCGCTGGACGCTTAAAATCTGTTGTTGACCCTGATCGAGAAGAAAATCGAACCAAATTTGAAGCCATTGCTAAGCTCCAAACCCTTGCAGATGAAGCAGGATTAAGTTTGCCTCATCTTGCCATGGCATTTACACAAGCTCATTCGTCAATTACTTCTGCTATAGTGGGGGCAAGAACAATTGAGCAACTACGTGAAACGTTAAAAGGCAGTGACATCCGATTAAGCACTGATATCCTGGATGCGATAGATGCTATCGTTCCGCCAGGAGTAACCCTGGATGCCCTGGAAAAAGGCTGGACGCCTGATTGGTTACAAGCAGACAAACGAAGAATCTTGGGTTAAATATATAAGACAGACCTCATAACTGTAATGTATGCACTTTCTTTAAACCTAGTTTGCCGATCCTTCACTAAATTGTATAATGATTATTCGAGGTGATGACGATGGCAAGATCAAAAGAATTTGAAGTTAATGAAGTATTAGATAAAGCAATACACCTGTTCTGGGCACAAGGATATGAGAAAACCTCAATGCAAGATTTGGTTGAGTTTATGGGTATTCACCGAAGAAGTATCTATGATACCTTTGGGGATAAGCATGCCTTATTTATGAAAGCTCTCGAACGATATGAAACGAAGCAGACCAGCAAAATGAGGTTTCTGATTGAAAAACAAAAACCGATTAAAGAATTAATTCGTGAGTTGTTTGAGGCGACAGTAAGAAATGAAGGAGAACCTCTAGGGTGTTTTCTCGTGAATTCAGGCGTGGAACTCGGCGTGTTGGATCCTGAAGTTGCATCCTTAGTTGATGAGAGTTATTCGCGAACTGAGGAACTCTTGACTAACCTTGTTCTAAAGGGGCAACAATCGGGTGAGTTCAAGGCTGACTTTGATCCTGTAGTTATTTCTCATTATTTAATGAATGCGTGGTTGGGGCTACGTACGTTGGTTAAGACAACAACGGATCAGCAAAAATTAAAGAATATTATTGATATGACACTGTCTGCTTTAGATTAAAAGTGGAATACAGCATGGCAGGCAAAAGGAGTCACCTAAATGGAAGTTTGTTTCCGTGATACAAGTTCTTGTTCTCTAACGGAAGAAAGAACTTGTATCTTTTGCCTCAAACAAGTCAAGGAATACAGCTCTAAATTTAAAATTCTTAGCCACAAAAAAATTCTTTACTGTTCGTTCTAAAATTGATATGCTAATAGCAAGTTAGATCTAACTGTTTTTTTACTCCAATAAGAATGATCGTTCTAAAATCGTCTTTAAAACTCATTTATACTAATCTGCATGTTATGAAGGAGAGAATATTATGAAGTATACAGTTATTACAGGAGCAAGCTCAGGGATTGGATATGAAACGGCATTGGGCTTTGCTACACGTGGCAAAAACTTAATTTTGGTAGCTAGAAGATTGAATAAATTAGAAGAACTCAAATCAGCAATTAAGGATATTGATCCTACTGTAAATGTTATTGTTCATACAAGTGATCTGTCTGTTACAGATCAGGCCTACACACTATATAACAATTTAAAGGAATACCAAATTGAGACCTGGATTAACAATGCGGGGCTCGGTGAAGCTTCTTTTGTAGCAGAACAGAATTTAGATAAAGTTGAAACTATGTTACGTGTTAACATCGAATCCTTGACGATCCTTTCTACACTATATGTGCGAGATTATGCTGATGTAGAAGGAACTCAGTTAATTAACGTCTCATCCGCACTCGGATATGCCATTGCTGTTGGGAGTGTTGCTTATTCTGCATCTAAATATTACGTTAGTGCCTTCACAGAAGGGCTTGCAAAAGAACTAGAAATTAAAGGTGCAAAACTAAAAGCTAAGGTTTTAGCACCAGCTATAACAGAAACGGAATTCGTTAAGAAATCATTAGATACTGAAGAATTTGATTACAAAGCAAGCATGCCTAAGTACCACACTGCCAAACAAATGGCGGGCTTCATGGTGGATCTTTATGATAGCAACGAGGTGGTAGGGATTGTAGACCAGAACTATGATTTCAATCTGAGAGGAAAAATATACAATATAATTTCAGAATTTTAAATTTAATTCATATATTGGATTTGACTTACCTTCATGTCATGCATCTTGGGAATGAAAAGCTGCTCAAGACATTCGCTCAATCTGGGACGAATCTATTGTTAGTCAATCGTGCTGAACGAGCTCTGGAAGATCTTAGCGTTATACTATCCCCAAATTAGTAAAAGAAGAGGATGAATGATGAGAGCAGCACAAATACAGAAATATTCAAAAATAATCCAAGTGGAAATAAATGATGTTAACATACCACAGATCAATAACCATGAGGTACTTGTCAAAGTAAAGGCTGCAGGTGTAAATCCACTGGATATTCTTAATCTGAATGGCAGTGTTCGGATGATTGCCAACTATAAGTTGCCATTAACTTTAGGGAATGAACTATCCGGCATTATTGAAGCCGTTGGTGATGATGTTTTGAATTTTAAGGTTGGTGACCCTGTTTATACGAGGTTGCCGCTTAATAAAATCGGTGCTTTTGCTGAGTATGCGGCTGTAAATGAAGATGCTTTATCCATCATGCCTGAAAATCTATCTTTTATTGAAGCTGCTGCGGTACCCCTTACTGCCTTGACTGCTTATCAAGCATTGCACGATGTACTCCATGCTCAGCCGAATAGAAAGCTATTCATTCCTGGAGGAACCGGAGGATTTGGCGCTATGGCAATCCCCATTGCCAAATCAATGGGATTATATGTTATTACAAGTGGAAGTGAAAGAGGCAGATCACGTACACTGTCGGTCGGGGCTGATCAATTCATAAATTATAAGGCAGAGAATTATGCTAACATACTGTCCGATATCGATTATGTGATCGACACCTTGGGTGCCAAAGAGATCAAAGCTGAACTGGGCATTTTAAAACGACAAGGGAAATTGGTATCATTGAAAGCCGGACCTAATTATCGCTTTGCGGTTGACAATCATTTTCCGTTGTGGAAAAAAGCAGTGTTTGGTCTAGTGGGTGCTCGCTTAGATTCTTTAGCACGTAAAAATCAAAATGAATATCGCTTTTTATTTGTGCAAGCCAATGGAAGTCAATTACAAGAAATCACTAAACTTGTTGAAAAAGAGAATATAAAGCCCTCTATAGATTCAACTTATACGTTTGGTGACATTAACAAGGCGCTGATTAAAGTGTCGATGGGCCACTCCCAAGGCAAAGTGATTGTGACCTTCTAAAGTAAGCACATCTAATATTATAGACGCCGTTACGAGATGACCTAAATAAACGATTATTGCTGGAAACGTAACAACAGGTGAAGCGACACGGGATTTGATACTACTTTGTGAATCCAAAAAAGGGAAGAAGAACAGATACTTAGTCATGTGGATGTTGATTATTTAAAGAATTGGTTCTCATTAATGCAATCCCCCTGACCAAAGTTTCTGGCAGGGGGATTGCATTAATGTAAGTTCTAGTTCACATACTTCTCTATCGTGCTTCGGACTGCACCAGGACCTGCCAGCATCTCATGAAACATGGCTTCAATCTTGTCGCCCAGACCAATCTCATATAATCGGACACCGAACAGTTTGTCATCCTCGAGTAGGCAGCGAACCTCGGAGGTTTGATCGCCCAGCTTCGTATTTTGCAAATATCCCTGTAATGTATCCAGTAACGGGTCCGGACTGAGTGTGAAGGGTGCTCCTTGATCATCCACTCCCAGCAAATAGCGACACCAGATCGCAATGGTCAAGGGAATAGCAGTCAAGTTCGCAGGATCAAGTCCATCTGTGCTAGCATAAGACTTTATGGTTTCACCAAAACGGATGCTCATCTTTTGAGATGTATCTGTGGCAATCCGCTGAGGCGTATCAGGAATATGGGGATTGGCGAAGCGTTCCTGCAATACCTCGTCAATAAATGGTTTCGGTTGGATAATACCGGGATCAACTACAACAGGCAAACCTTCCTTGTAGCCAATGGTTTCCACCAGACGACGCAATGTCTGATCCCTCATTTCATCTGCAATAAGCTCATATCCAAGCAGACACCCAGCTAGGGCCAGGGCTGTATGCAGCGGATTGAGACAGGTAGTGACTTTCATCTTCTCCACTTTGTCCACCGTATCCCGATTCGTGAAGATGATGCCAGCTTCCTCCAGTGCAGGTCTCCCGTTCGTAAACTTGTCTTCAATGACCAAATACTCGCTAACCTCAGCATTGACAAAGGGAGCCGTATACGTATGCCTTGAGGTAACGATCATCTCCATGTCGGCTAACCCCAGCTCCCGAAGAGCAGACTGTACTTGCAAGGAAGGGCGGGGAGTAATTTTGTCAATCATAGTTAGGGGGAAGGTTATTTTCTCCTCATTCTGCAGATAGTCTGCAAATCCTTCCTCTACCAGGCCTCTGCGAGTCCACTCCTTGGCGATAGCAATCATACTATCCTTTAACAGATCGCCGTTATGGGAGCAATTATCCATGCTCACAAAGGTCATTGGATGCCGCCCCTTCAGATAACGCCGATAGGCAAGCGAAGTAGCTATGCTCATCACATGCACTGGCTGTTCAGGACCATTCGTCAAATCCCTCTCCACAACAGCCAGATACTTGCCGTCGGGCCCGGTCAGGGCGTATCCTTTTTCCGTGACAGTAAAGCTTGCCATCTGCAAGGATGGATTCTCAAATGTTTCAATCAGACGGAGGTAGTCGTCTGGACGATTTTGCTCTGCTGCGAGTCCCTCAACGATGCTTGCGACCACGCTCTTGTGAAATCTTCCGTCTGCACTCATCAACACCAGTAAGGTTAGATTGTCGTAAGGCTTATAGGCTTTGTCGATCATTTCAAAATCAAAGACTTCGGCTGCAACAATACCTGTATCCGCTTTCAATTTATTCAGCAGTTGTTGCTGCGCGTTGGCTATCAACCCTCGAAAAATATTGCCTGCGCCGAAATGCAGCCATTGTGGTCTAACTCGGGTGTTATTGGCTACAAGCTCCAGATCATATTTTGGCAGTTCGATGCCTGCTGCTCCCCAGGCCGCCTTGTCTGAAAGGCCTTTCCGGTTAAGTTGGAGCATTTATTTCACTCCTTTGCCTTGAGCGAGACTATCCCAGACACCAAGCAAGTACATAACTCCCAGTGCACGGTCATACAAACCGTAGCCTGGCCGACAATTCTTTTCTTCCCCCCATAGATGTCTGCCGTGATCCGGGCGTACATATCCCTGATAGCCGTTCTCGTGATAAGCTCTAACTACTTCCGGAACATCGACGCTTCCGTCCTTTCCGCGGTGTGACACTTCAATAAAGTCACCATTCTCAAACACCTTGACATTACGAATATGCGCAAAATGAATACGATCGTGAAACTCCCGAATCATGGCAGGCAAATCATTCTCAGGATTGCTCCCCAGTGAGCCTGTGCAGAAGGTTAGACCATTATAGGGACTGTTCACTGCATCTAGGATGCGCTGGATGGTCTCACGACTACGGACAATTCTCGGCAATCCGAAGATGGGCCATGCCGGATCATCAGGATGAATGGCCATCTTGATGTCAACCTCCTCGCAGACCGGGATGATGCGCTCAAGAAAATACTTCAGGTTGTCAAACAACTTGTCTTCTGTGACATCCGCGTAAGCAGCAAAAAGTTCATCCAGTCTCGCCAACCGCTCCGGTTCCCAGCCAGGCATGGTGAACTTTCCGGCTCCCTCGAGAATCCGATCCACCATTTGGCGGGGATCATCGGTAATGGCAGCCTTTTCATAAAAGAGGGCGTTGGACCCGTCAGGTAGTTCCTTATACAGTTCCGTTCTTGTCCAGTCAAAGACAGGCATAAAGTTATAGCAAATCACCTTGACTCCCACTTTGGCTAATTTTCGAATGGTGTCGATATAAATGTCAATATATTGATCGCGGGATGGCAGGCCGATTTTGATATCATCGTGGATATTTACACTTTCTACGACCGCCGTACTAAAGCCCTTACTCGTAATCTGATCAGCTACTTCCTGAATTCGCTCCATTTCCCATACTTCACCGGCTACCTTATCATGTAAAGACCAGACAATGCCCATAACTCCCGGAATTTGCCGGATATGATCCAGTGTAACATTGTCATTGCCTTCCCCATACCATCTCCAGGTCATATTCATAACGATACCCTCCCTGATTGTATTTCGTTTATCTTGTATACAAGATTGAGTTGATCATAAATTATAAGATTTGTTCTTGTCAATGATAATTTCAGAGGAGTTCGTCACATCAAAATGCTTTATAATAAAACTAGATTTATAAAGTGAAGGTAGGAATGATATGTTTACAAAAGAAGAAATCATGCAACTGTTGAAAAAAGATATTTTGTCCCTGACCTTAAAGCCGGGTACTCTTCTCAGTGAGACGACCTTGTCAGAACGCTTCCAGCTGTCCAGAACTCCGCTACGCGATGTATTGAAGTGGCTTGCGCTCGAGTCCTACATTGATATTTATCCCAAGAAGGGAAACATTGTTTCCTATATTGATCTGGAGTCCGTGGAACAAATTATTTACTTAAGAAGCGCATTGGAAAAGGAGATTATGAAGGAGCTTTCTTCGCAAATTGTATTAAAGGATGTACAGAAGCTGAGCGATATTCTGGACAGACAGAGAGCTGTGATTGAAGAAGATCATGCTACGGATCAATTTCTCAGTCTGGATGATCAGTTTCACCAAACCATGTTCCAATTGGTGGGGCGGGGGTTTCTTTGGCAGCTCATTCAGCAGTCGAATGTTCACTATATCAGATATCGCAAGCTGCATATGCTGGAAACAGGGAAGCTGATGGGCATCTGGCATGAGCACCAGGCTATGCTTGAATACATGTTGAATAAGGAAACAACCAAAATGGATGATCTGGTTCATCATCATCTCAGAGAGGATATCCATTCGCTCGATTTTCTCCGGAAGTTCGCTGATTATATCAAGAAATAAGGGAACTAGCTCAAATTAACATGTATGAATATTGAAGAAGTGAGTAATTCATGGAGGCTGTTCTACGAGTTGGATATGTTGGTGAAAGAGCGAGTAAGAAATGCGAGACTGCAGCAAAATTTAAGGCCGGCAACATGCCAGCCTGTGTCATTCCATTCTTGCTCGTGAGTATTGTTATTTACAGTCAGGCGGTGGTCAAACTGGAGGAATCCTCACAGGAACTTGCGGACTTGTATACATGTCAGATGGAATCCTCCTTGAATACGCTCATGGAATAATATAATAAATTGTCTAGCTTGATACCTTAAAATAACCTTGATGTTTGCCTTTCTTATTAACTTCAGCAATACCCTCAGTCTGTGACTGTTTGATTCCCAACCCTAACTTGTATTTCCGTTAAATACTCTTCCTCAAGTATAGTATCTCGATTATCAACCTCGTAAATTTCAAAAGGACTGCCCAATATTTTTAAGTTATTTTCTTTTGCATACGTAATAACTTCTATTATTCTGTCTGTGCTTTGATGATAACCTCCACGATAATAAAGTGAAAGATATTCTCCTGCGGGAAGAGTAAAGTCATTTTCATCTTGATCCAGAATAAAAAAAACAGAGTTAAACACAACCGGTGCGCCATCTTTTAGCTCATCAACCGATACAGAAGCTGCATAAAGTTGATTTCCGAAGTCATGAATCTTTTTTTCATGTTTTGAGTGTAGCTTTTTTATAGCGAAGTCCATTTCTTCATCTCTGGTTATTCTCATTTTAAGTTTAAGACATGGGCGTTCAGACATTTTTTTTATTTTAAAAACGTCTGTTTTGATTTGGCTGGCTGCCGATAATACCACTATCCTATCATGAATCATTTGTTCCTTCGTTTGGAGCTCCTTTAACTGCTTTTGAATGAGCATCTGTTCTTCATGCAGCAGTTCCAAAGTATTGTCAATACTCTGATAATCCAAGTATTCTTTGATTTGTTGCATGGAGAAATCTAATAGACGAAGATCGCGAATGATATTTAACTTGTACATATCATTAAGACCGTAAATGCGGTAGCTATTCACATCACGTTGAGGTTTCAATACGCCTAACTTCTCATAATAAAGCAATGAATCAATACCAATTCCATAAAGTTTCGATATTTCACTTATTTTATAATAATCTTTCATTATACTCACACCTTTACATTTCTAAATGTAATTAAAATTCTTGACTCTAGTATAATACCAGGGTTTAGTGTGGTTCATACAGGATAGAAATTAATTATAGCTAGGAAGTGAGCAATTTGATTCAACGTGAAATATTTGATCAAATATTCAATATTATGAAAGAATCCTTTCCTATCATCGAATATCGAAACTATGAAGGACAGAAGGAATTACTTTCTAATCCGCGTTATCGTCTGATGACTGAAGAGAATAAGCAAGGCGAAGTGATCGCTTTTCTCGCGGGTTGGGAATTTGAGGGTTTTAGATATGTAGAGAATATTGCTGTTTCCCCGACGATTCGGGGAGGGGGGATAGGAAAACGTTTAATGGAGCGGTTTATAAAGAAATCTACTTTGCCAGTAATCCTGGAAGTCGAACCGCCAGAAGATGAGCTAAAGCAGAGAAGGATCAGGTTTTACGAGCGTCTTGGGTTTCGATTAGGGAACTACAAGTATCTTCAGCCTCCGCTGCGCGCGGGAAATTCTAATTTTCCTTTATGTATCATGAGCTATCCCGATCTTTTGACAGACTCGCAATTTAAATTCATAAAGAATCAACTGTACAGGGAGGTGTACAATGTTCCGGCTGTTTATCCGAATTCAATTTAATTTATTTGAGCAAGGGACGCATTATAGTAGGTCCAGTAAAAATAATGTGGGGGAGAAAAAAGCTCTTAGGACTTATTCATATAGAATGAAAGTTCCGACACCTGCATTCAAACAGGACAAAAATGAAGATTCCCTGTTTTAAGACCATAAAAGGGTATAATGTTTTACGCAACCGCTCGCCGTAAACCTCCTAAACCGCTGCGTAAAAAGGAGAATTATATTACAATTGAAAAAAATACTGAAATATTTCCATGATGTAAGTAAAAAATGCCAGATCAATTCTAGATTATAAAGGGGGGGAACAATATGTGCAGATACGCAATGTACGGCCCATATAAAGATATCTTTGCCTGCTTTACCTGCAGGAAGGTATATAAGCAGACATCACGGTTTGAAATACCGAAGGATGAATATGAACGGGTTGGCCATGTCTGTCCGCAATGCCAGGCATCCATGCATGACATGGGTCATGATTTTCAGGCCCCGAAGCAAACGGATATTAAGCAGTGGAAAAAGGTGGAGCTACTATATCAACAAGGATACGCTTATCACTCATGCGGCTGCGGCGGCCCCGGGTACAGACCCTCCCGGCTGTCGGAGGTACCTGAATTTCTGGAGGTACAGCGAACGTTTGAGAATAAGAGAGAGGCGCTACTGTACCGGCTTTTGCAGAGCTAGTTGACGTGGGATTATAACAAACGTAAGTGAAAGTAAAGTAAATTTGGCAATTGGAACAAACATATCCTGGATATATTATTATCTATCACATTGTTTCACAGTAAGTGTAAGCCAGGAATAGAGAATGAAATAAATTATCTTCTTTTTAGTTTATCATAAAGAAGAGCCTATAGAATCACATGTGAGATGAAGTGAAATATAGAAACTTTCATGTTTTCCCATTTTTCCCAAGTGCAAAGATGAACATGCCCGAAAAAAATATAAGAGGTTCACTATACGCGCTTCGTTCGCTGAACTAGCGGGCAGGTTAGCTCATTAAGAACCCGACGCAACCTCAGGATTTCCTTAGGCTGCATAGGACCGATAGGGAACTATGCAGTAACTGAGTTCGGCTCGAGCCATGGTTTTTGATGTGACTAATGATACCGGAAATCAAAAAAGAACCGGATAGTTTTATCAGGTTCTTTTATATTGCATATAAAACATACACGATGATATAATCAGATTACGATTTTGAAGATTTGAATGATCAAAATTATCACATCTTATATTTCAACTTTACCATGCCGCTAAACTCTTGTCAAATGTTTTTTTCTCAATTTAATGGTTAGGAGAGATATTGAATGAGTTCTTTGGTTCTCGGTTTTCAGGAAATGGAAAAAACGCAGCTTTTGCTCGTTGGCGGAAAAGGGTTGAATTTAGGGGAATTATCAAAAATTGAAGGAATACATGTACCAGAAGGTTTTTGTGTTACAACAATGGGGTATCAAAGAGCCATCGAACAAAAAGAAATGTATTATGCATTGTTGGACCGACTAACAAGGCTAAAAGCAGAAGAACGAGCTCAAATTGGTGAAATTAGCAGGCAGATTCGTCAAATCATTATGGAAGTAGACGTTCCTTCCGATGTTGTGGAAGCAGTTACTCACTATCTCTCCAGGTTTGGAGAGGAACATGCTTATGCAGTACGTTCTAGTGCGACTGCTGAAGATTTGCCACATGCCTCTTTTGCTGGTCAACAAGACACCTATTTAAATGTCATCGGCAAAGAAGCAATCTTGCAGCATATCAGCAAATGTTGGGCTTCACTATTTACGGATCGCGCGGTTATCTACCGTATGCAAAATGGATTTGACCACAGTCAAGTTTATTTATCCGTTATCGTTCAAAGGATGGTTTTCCCACAGGCTTCAGGAATTTTATTTACCGCTGATCCGATTACCTCCAACCGGAAGCTGCTATCAATCGATGCCAGTTTTGGGCTTGGAGAAGCACTGGTCTCTGGCTTGGTATCTGCCGATTGTTATAAAGTACAGGAAGGGGAAATCATCGATAAGAAGATAGCGACCAAAAAATTGGCTATCTATGGACGAAGAGAAGGCGGAACAGAGACCCGACAGATTGATCGCGATCAGCAAAAGACTCAAACCCTTACTGAACAACAAATTTTACAACTGGCACGTATGGGAAGACAGATCGAAGCTTATTTTGGTTATCCACAAGATATCGAATGGTGTTTGGTTGATGATACTTTTTATATTGTCCAGAGTCGTCCAATCACGACTTTATATCCGATCCCTGAAGCGAATGATCAAGAAAATCACGTTTACGTATCTGTCGGTCATCAACAAATGATGACTGACCCGATAAAACCATTGGGATTGTCTTTTTACCTGTTAATAACTCCTGCACCCATGCGTATAGCCGGTGGAAGGTTGTTTGTTGATGTTACACATATGCTGGCTTCACCTGTCAGCAGAGAAACTTTCTTAAATACCCTGGGACAATCTGATCCGCTCATAAAAGACGCATTTATGACTCTAATAGAGCGAGATTTTATAAAATCGTTACCAGATGACAGAACAGAACTGAGTTCCGGTAAAAGCGATAAAGGGTTGTCGTCTGCAGGTTTTCAAGCACAAATCGAAAACGATCCGGCAATTGTTTCTGATTTGATTAAGAACAGCCAAACATCGATAGAAGAATTAAAACAAAACATCCAAACAAAATCAGGAGCAGATTTATTTGATTTTATTCTGGAAGATCTCCAAGAATTAAAGAAGATCTTATTTGACCCACAAAGTTCAAAGGTTTTTATGACTGCTATGAATGCTTCGTCATGGATCAATGAAAAAATGTACGAGTGGTTAGGTGAAAAAAACGCAGCAGATACGCTTTCTCAATCTGTACCAAACAACATTACTTCGGAAATGGGTCTGGCGCTATTGGATGTCGCAGATGTGATTCGTCCTTATCCGGAGGTAATTGATTATTTACAACATGTAAAAGATGATAATTTTATGGATGAACTGGTTAAGTTGGATGGTGGACAGGAAACTCAAGACGCTATCTATGCTTATCTAAACAAATACGGAATGCGATGTGCTGGTGAAATCGATATTTCGAGAACTCGTTGGAGTGAAAAACCAATTATACTTGTCCCCATGATTCTCAGTAATATCAAAAACTTTGAGCCTAATGCTAGCCATCGGAAATTTGGGCAGGGGCGACATGAAGCTTTGAAAAAAGAACAAGAGTTATTAGATCGATTGAAGCAATTACCGGATGGTGAACAAAAAGCCAAAGAAACAAAACGAATGATCGACCTGATCCGGAATTTCATCGGTTATCGTGAATATCCCAAATACGGCCTGGTTAATCGCTACTTCGTTTATAAGCAGGCTTTACTAAAAGAAGCCGAACAACTCGTACAAGCTGGTGTTATTCACGAGAAAGAAGATATATACGATCTCACTTTTGAAGAACTTCACGAAGTCGTACGCACAAATAAAGTGGATTATCAGATCATCCGTAAACGAAAAGACGATTATAAATTATATGAAAAACTAACTCCCCCGCGTGTAATCACGTCTGATGGTGAAATCATTGCGGGTGAGTACAAACGAGAAAATCTCCCAGCCGAAGCTATTGTAGGTTTACCTGTTTCTTCTGGACTTATAGAGGGGCGAGCACGTGTCATCTTAAACATGGAAGATGCTGATCTGGAAGATGGAGATATATTAGTCACCGCCTTTACTGACCCCAGCTGGACACCATTGTTTGTATCCATAAAAGGCCTAGTCACCGAAGTTGGTGGACTGATGACTCATGGAGCCGTTATCGCACGTGAATATGGCTTACCCGCAGTTGTCGGAGTGGAGAATGCTACCAAACTGATAAAAGATGGGCAACGAATTCGCGTGCATGGAACAGAAGGGTATATCGAAATATTGTAATGGCTGAATACGTCAAGTAATAGCCTCTGTCATAATGGACGGCATTAAATGCAAACTATCATGGATAAAAGGGCGGTTCCCCTGTTCGTCCTTTTATCCATGACACAAAGCACCCCCCAAAAAAATCAACTGATGATAAATTGGGGGTTGTACTTTAAGAACTTATTTGTTTAATGATCGAAAAAACACATTTACGGCAATAGGTACAAGTTCTTTTCCTCGAGTTGAGACAAGTGCTTGTACCGTTAGAACAAAAAAGTCGCTAAAATAGCGACTTTTATTAGAATTTAAAGAGCTGGAAGTTGCAGCGATGGCTTCCCTAATGAGAACCTTATTACGGTCATGGAATTCACAATTATAGTGAGTTCTATGATGTCCTTCGTCATTGGGGTAAAGTGACAGACTTGACTTGAGCAGAGGTATTTCCGTAAATATCCTTGGCCAGTACGAGAATATGCAGCGTATCGGCTTGGGAGGAACCACCCTGTTTGTATTTAGTAGTTGGAAGCGTTGCTGACCAATTGGCTTTATCTTCAGTAATATCGACACGAATGCCATTGACATAAACTTTAAGCTGTGCAATATCGCTTTGATCTGTGACTGAACCTTCCAAAGCGAGAACATTATCCGTGATTGAAGCATTCAACTTAAGTTCAGGGGTTCCTGTTTCCTTGCGTTTAGAGGGTGGGAGAGCAGTTTGCGGGTTATAGGAAAAGGTTTCATCCTCAAGCGCTGGCGTGCGTGCTGCAATAGGACGGTTTTTGGTAGCCTGCTCATAGGAATAAGCGTAACGAAGCAGGTCATTATCGCTGTATGCAGCACCTGCCATCGTCAGATTAACGGGCATTCCGGTATCCTTCATAGCGCCCATACTCACAGACACACTTGGGATCCCGTACTCGCGTAGAATGAAATTCGTATTGGAGAAATAGTTGCCATTCTCCCAAGCCTCCTCATAGGATGTTTCATTCACATCGGAGTCAGCTTTGCCGATATTCGAATTTGCCGGGAATGCAATAAAATCAAGGTTGTTTTGCTTCATCCAATTTTCAAAATCAATCTTTCGTACATTTTCAAGCCCCCGTAGTCCTTCATGAAACTGAGGAATTTGTTCATAAGGGGTGACACCTTTCTTTATGGTTTCAATAAATACGTCATAGTGACCAAGGTCTCTGCCACGTTTGGCATCTACCGAACCGGGCGGATTCGGGAAGACGGTTGCGGGGTCTATATTAGCCCATGACGGGAAATTCGGATCGCCTACACTTTTAAGGAATTCCTCAGCTGCATAGGGATTAAGCAACCCGAATTCCTTTTCAACCCACTTTGCTGGCATCAAACCACGTTCTTCAGGTGTTTTCGCTGTTGCCCGGTCCTTCTCGCTGTTCGCCTGCAAGGGGAAGTCGACTTCCACTACCTCAGCTCCAAGAGCAGTTAAATCCTTTACAGCTTTTTCCCATAATGCCTGAATCGAAGGTCTGAATTTGATCGGAGTTGTGGTTTCATGGTCCTTACCGATATAAATTTTCGGAACGCCAATGCGTTTGCCTTTCAAAGCTTGAGTGTCTCGCAACTCTAAATAGGATTTGGGACGGACACTGTTGACAGAAGGGAGCCGAACGGCTTTCTGTTCTCGCCAGAAATCACCCTTGGTGATCTTATCTTCTACAACGATCACGTCAAGCAAGCGGAGCATGTCCTCGACAGTCCTCGTATGTGGGACAACGACATCCCGTATAGGGAAGAGCGGCCAATTCCCCCGAATGGATATTACCCCCCGCGATGGCGTGTAAGCAATTAAACCATTGTTAGATGCCGGTGATCTTCCCGAGGATACCGTTTCTTCCCCCATACCAAAGGCAGCGAGGTTGGCGGCTGTTGATACACCAGATCCGTTAGAGGAGCCAGAGTACCAGGCTGCAGCCAAATAATCTGGATTGTACGGACTTTCAGCACGGCCATAAACGCCTCTTTGCATTCCCCCTGCTGCCATTGGCGGCATGTTGGTTTTACCAATGAGCACCCCACCGGATTTGCGTATCTTCTCTACTGTAAAGGCATCGTCCTTTGCCATCAGGTTTTTGAAAGCCGAAGATCCAGAAGCGACAGTAAGGCCCTTAACCTTGTAGCTGTCTTTAACCGTGTAGGGGATGCCTTGCAGAGGACCGGTCTTAATACCCTGTGCCCTTAGTTGATCAGCCTGAGCGGCTTCTTTTAGTACGTCGGGGTTCAGAACAGGGATGGAATTCAGCCGAATGCCACTAGAATCATAGGCATATACCCGGTTAAGGTACAGGACGGTGAGCTCGACACTTGAGAGTGCTCCTGACTTCATCGCGTCCTGCATTTGAGCAATCGTAGCCTCTTGCAATTGAAATGTAACTAGGGAGGAGCCGGGTTCACTAGTTTTACTAGAGGATGAGGGTGAAGGAGCGGCGGATGCAAGCGGACATCCCGTGAAAGTTAAAATCATACCAACTGCGATCCATTTGCAATAGTTACCCATTACATTCCTTGTATTCGCTTTTAGCGTTCGTGCGCGCATAGCATTTTCACTCCTTAAAATAGATAGAATCAGGAATTGAATAGAGGGGAATGAGAAAAGGCCCTTTTACAGTATAAATGTTTCTAATTATACTACTTATTTTCATGTGAAATGTCAATTTTTGTAATGCGATACACAAGGAAGTTTGCTACTTTTAATGTGAAATCTAGTAATCCATGATTCAGAAAAAGAAATTTATATTTCGTTTAATCCCAGAGGAAGAGATGTTGAAAAAACTATTATATGCCTGAAAGAGTATTCTGGTGATTTTTGAGAGAAGTTCGTAAAAAACAATCTAGATGGATTAACATCGATATATTTAGACCTAATGATCAAAAATAAGCTTCTCCATATTTGATAAAAACTTCTGAATTAGTTAATGGCGATTCACATAAGTATCTTAAGATGATTCTTCAGGTTAATAACTTAAGTCCATACAAAGTTTTTGGATTTGAAGAAACTCTAGATTCTCTAAACCCTGATATTAAAATTTTGACATTGATTATAAACAAATTTAGGAAAAACGATATTTTTCCTGTATTTATTGTGAAAACGAGTAGTAAAGCTATTTCCGAACAGATAACAACAATACAGCGACTACTTCGAAATTATACCCTTACTTATGGAGCAGAACATTTGAAGGGATGGAGAATTGAACTTCAATAATACGAAGGAAAAAGAGCGCATAAACATTACTACAGCTCGTTCAATTTACCCTAACTAGTTGTGAATATGTTGCGTTTAAATCCATTCGGAACGGGATTGGTTGCTCAAAATTGATTGAGTGTTACCAAGGTATCCGAGGAGACCAATCGGTGATGCAAAAATAGGGGTTGTAATGTATTACACAGAAGATTAAATAAGCATGAATGTCAGTGGACAAGAACATCTAGACTATTAGTCAAAATACGGGTTTTGTGAACATGTCTGAAGAAAACCGCATAACAGCACAGCATGCACATGAATGCCTCAAAGAATGAACCGTCAAAGCTGGCTTTCCGGATGCTGTTGCATATTTCTCAACAAGTTTTCGATAGGGTAATTCAGTTAACTTATCGTCAATTCGACCCATAAGGTGTAATTTCGCTTGTTTATCCAAAAAACAACCACCCCCAAATAAATATAATCTTTAAATAATTATTCGTCAGATTATTATTTTACGTAATTATATTTACTGGTTTAACTGATATCTCACTTTTCCTGCCATGTGGCAATTCGTCAGTATACATTTTCGTTCACTTATACTTTGATTATTTTCGCGTTTTTCTTCAATTCTGGAATTATTCCCTCTATTTTATCAAAATAATTAGGATGAAGAGTCCACCAATTCTCTCTCTACTGGTGATACCCCGACTCCGAACAAAACCAATTAACCATTTTACTAGCTTCTTGAGCAAGTACTTCTCCAAAAAGCCGAAGGATTGAAAAATTCACTCCATTGTACCTCTTTCTTATAGAAGGGTGAGAATGTCCCTCTAAAGATGATAAAGATGGAGCATACCTTAGTTAAATGGAAGAATACTAGGGGTACCTTCCCATTCAAATAGATTAATTAGTTTTCAGTTCGATTCGGCAGAAGTCATGATTATCGCAAACGAAGATATGCTCAGTCAGGTTTGGATCAACCTTCTGGACAATGCAATCAAGTTTTCGCCTTCGGATTCAGAGATCAAAATCGATATCAATTCCAACGATCAACAGATCCACATCTCTATTCATGATAACGGTCCAGGCATCGACTTGAATAAGCAAAAATACATTTTAATCAAATTTTACCACGGAGATGCCTCACACTCCTCTCCGAGTAATGGACTAGGTTTGAGCATTGCTCACAAAATCATTGCCCTGCATGGCGGAACGATCAGGATTGCAAGATCCGATGAAATCGGCACAACATTTGAAGTAACCCTCCCTTCACGTTAGTCGATTTCTCTTCACGCGAGTAATGAGTGAATCAGGTTTTTGTTTAGGGGGTTACATCAAAACGCTTTGGCTGCCAATATCGCTTGCCGGATTGCTTGTTCCTTTATGCTCTGCGCTTGGTCCGGCTGCTCACTGATACCTTCAATAAAAATAGCCTGCACATCGTCAATGCCCAGTAAATTCATTACAGCTTTTACATAACTATGGCTGTACTCGACATTTTCAAACTTCCCGTGGGAGAGAACCGTGCCTGAAGCCTGAATGTGCATCACTTTCTTGTCCTGCTGCGTCCCAGTCAAACCGGACAAACCCCGCAGCCCATTATCGGCCCGCTTAATGGTTTTTCCCGGAACCGTAACCGCGTCAATGTACGCTTTCAGAACCGACGGGAAAGAATAATTCCATACTCGATTGACAATGACGATTTTATCCGCGGCCATGAATTGATCCACAATCTCGCGCATTCGTACTGCTTTGACCTTCGACTCCTCGCTCAGTTCATCGAAAGAAGGACCACTTGGCGGTTGCCCCCAGCGTCTTAGAATGCGGAAGATCCATGCGATATAGGTCTAAATGAATGACCTCATCTCCAGGGTTGGCCTCCTGATAGGTTTCGATAAACTGTTTGCCGACTGATAAGCTGTATGTACCGTCTTTTAAAGGATGAGAAGTTACGTACAATACATTTGCCATGATAAATCCACTCCTTTTCGAACTCTATGAAAATCCGCTGATTAATATCATTACTAACTCCCTCTTTAATGTAACCATTATAGTTACATAAAAAAAGTGAATGTCAAGAGGGATCTTGAAATGCAAACACCAATTTTTTGACTTTTATTGGTCATCATTGAGGGGTTTGTACATTGGACTTATCCATATCAAATCGATTCCAAGATCTTGAATATAATCAAGTTTTGAAATAATTCCCTCTATATCACCAATGCCATCCCCATTGGAGTCCATAAAGCTTCTCGGATAAATTTGATAAGCCACAGCTTTTTTCCACCATGTCTTTTTCATATTGCTTGATCCTTCTTCCCTTATTCTAAAAATTTATAAATATTTTTCAACCATAAGGTACATCCTCGCTTCATAAGGACGCATTTCTACTTCAGACATGTTATTTGGATAATTGGATATTAGCAGCTGTTTAGTCTCTGCCAGCTCTTTCTGAAGTGGGAGATGGGTTGTGTATTTTTGAAAATTACATACTACAAGTAGTTTGGTTCCTTTCAGCGTTCGAGTGTATGCGAACAAATCTTTATTCTCGGGATACATCAGCTCATAATCCCCATATATAATCACTTCATGATCTTTCCTTAATCGGATTAGTTTCCGATAATAATGGAATATGGATTCAGGGTTATTTAAACTTTCTTGTGCATGGATATCCTTATAATTCGGGTTTATTTTAATCCAAGGGTTCCCTAATGTAAAACCAGCGTTGTCGGAAGCGTCCCACTGCATTGGTGTTCGAGCGTTATCACGCCCCTTTGCAAAGACTGACTCCATAACTTTATCTTCAGGGTATCCTTTCTCAATTCTATCTTTGTAGAAATTTAGTAACTCAATATCCCGATAGTCTTCAATTGGATATTGAACATTCGTCATTCCTAATTCTTCCCCCTGATAAATGTATGGTGTGCCTCGCATGCCATGAAGAAGGGTTGCCAACATTTTAGCCGATTCTATTCTGTATTCTCCGTCATCTCCCCAACGAGAAACGATTCGGGGTAAGTCGTGATTATTCCAAAACAAACTGTTCCAGGCATCCCCCTTCAGCTCTGTCTGCCATTTAGATAACACTTTTTTTAATTCTAGAAAATCTAGAGGCTTAAGATCCCACTTCCCTTTCCCCTCTTGTTCGTCCAAACTAATATGTTCAAATTGAAATACCATTGAAAACTCACTGCCGTCCGGGTTGCTATACAATTTGGCGATCTCTGGCGTAGCGCCCCATGTTTCTCCAACCGTCAGCAGGTCTCCAGCTTTTTGAAACGTCTCCTTGCTGAGTTCCCTGATATACTTATGCAGATTCGGCCCGTTGCTGGTAATTTTCAAATCTGGTTCTTTTCCGATTAAGTCAATTACGTCAAGTCGAAAACCGCCTACACCCTTGCTTATCCACCAATTGATCATTTCGTAAATCTCTTGTCGGACTTTTGGGTTTTCCCAGTTGAGATCCGGCTGTTTTACAGAAAAAAGATGTAAATAATATTGTCCTATCTCGGGTACCCATTCCCAAGCTGAACCACCAAAAATGGAACCCAAATCGTTTGGTGGCATTCCTTCAACGCCATCTCTCCAGACATAATAGTCATGGTACGGATTTTCTTTGCTTTTTTTTGCTTCTTGAAACCAGGGATGCTCATCGGAAGTATGGTTTAACACCAAATCCATTATGATCCGAATGTCACGTTCCCCAGCTTCATGAATTAACATCCCCATATCATCCAAAGACCCGAACATCGGATCAATATCCCGATAGTCGGAAATATCATAACCAAAATCATCCTGAGGGGATTTACAAACTGGTGATAGCCAAATTGCACCGACACCGAGTTGCTGCAAATAGTCCAGACGGGAAACAATTCCTTTCAAATCGCCGATACCATCACCATTACTATCTTGAAAGCTCCGTGGATATATTTGGTATACAACGATTTCTTTCCACCAATTTTTATTTTCCATTGTTCATTACAACCCTTCCAATACACGAATAGTGTTTTATCTTAATCAAATCACAGCATACAATTACTCTTTTACCGATCCTACAACAATTCCAGTCACAAAATATTTTTGAAGCAGCGGATAAATCAGCAGCAACGGGATGACAGCGACTACGATTTTGGCCGCATTTAAATTTTTGTTTGAAATTTCAGTCAAGTTGCTGAGTTGTGCTGAGTTGGTGCCGGATTGAAGAAGTTCCGCAATGTTCACGTTAAGGGACTGAATATAAGTCATTAGCGGATAATTGCTGACTTGGGTCATATAGATCAAACCGCTGAAGAAATCATTCCACGTTCCCACGATACTGAATAGTGCTACCGTCGCCAGCGCAGGGATGGACACGGGAACATACACTTTGAACAGGACCTGGAGCGGATTTGCCCCATCGATGAATGCTGCTTCTTCTAGCGCCTTAGGTACAGCAGAGAAGAAGTTCATGACAAGGATGACGCTGAATATAGGGACCGCACCCGGCAGAACAAGCGACCAAATTGTATTAAGCATATCGAGGTTTTTGATCAGTAGATAACTCGGGATCATCCCGCCGCTGAACAGCATGGCAAAAATCATGACATTCATATAAATGTTTCTGCCTCTAAATTCCCTTTTCGACTTGGAGAGCGGGTATGCCATTAAAATAATAAGAATCATGTTGAGAATAAGTGTAAGCACAACACGTAGAACAGATATGCCAAAGGAACGCCAGAACTGAGCATCATCGATAATTTTCGTATAAGCTGCTGTTGTAAAATTGACCGGTACGAGACCTACAGCATTAGCTGACACGGCCTCGCTGCTGCTGAATGAAATCGCAACGATATTCCATAACGGAAGAAGGCAGATCAATGCCAGCAAAATGACGATGGCATTGATGACAAACCGGCCAATTCGATCTTTTAGGCTTACAGAATACGGCATAGGCTTTGCCTCCTTAGAATATTTTTCGGTCGGTGTATTTCTTGGCCAAATGGTTGGCGGATAATAGCAAAACAATACCAATCACTGACTTGAACAGGCCAACAGCCGTACCGAAGCTATACTGTCGCCCAACGAGTCCAATCCGATATACATAAGTATCCAGAATATCTCCCGACTCATAGACAACCGGATTATACAGATTATAAATTTGATCGAAGCCGGCACTTAAAATATTGGTTAGACTCATCACTCCCATGAGCAGGATAATAGGCAGCATACCTGGCAATGTAATATGCCATACTTTTCTCCACCAGCTGGCTCCATCCATTCCTGCCGCTTCATACAGACCCGGATCAATCGAAGTAATTGCAGCCAAATAGACGATGGAACTGTAACCGAACTCCTTCCACACGTCTGTCCCAATAATCAGCGGCTGGAACCAGGTGTTGCTGCCGAGAAAATTAATATTCTCCAGACCGAAAAAAGCCAAAATTTGATTCACAATTCCATCCAAACTGAACATGTTAACAACCACGGATGCTAGAACTACCCAGGATAGAAAGTGTGGCAGATAAACAATTGTCTGTACGGATTTTTTAACAAATTTGATGCGGATCTCATTTAACAAGATGGAAAAAATGATAGCCATCATTGTTCCCAATAGAATCTTGGCAATGGCAATCACCAACGTATTACTAAAAACCTGTGCGATGTCCGGCAGCTTAAACATATAAATAAAATGCTTCAGCCCTACAAATTTGGAGCCAAACATCCCCTTGGCTGGTATATAATCCTGAAACGCCGTAATGACACCGACCATCGGAACATAGCTGAATACCAGTAAAAATAAAATCCCCGGAAGCATCATCAAATGATACATGGCACCCGTGCCCAACCGACCTTTTGCTCTCTCATTTCCCTGTTTCATGGATGGACCCCTTTCCTGAAGAAAGACTGCTTATCGCAGCCCTTCTAGCAGTTCATGATTGTTTATTTTTCGGATGCAGCCTCGTCTTCAATTTCCTGAATTACCTGGTCACCACCTTGTTTCTTCCAATTGCTAACGAAAGTATCGAAGTAATCCAGAGATTCTGCACCAGTCACGATTTTGATAAAAGATTCCTGCTCCATCTTGGTCAGATTAGCCCATGTCTGTTTCATGCTTGGTGTAGTGCCAGAGAAAGCGGGTGTCATCCAAACGAATTTGTTTTCCCGTGTCAGTTTGTCGATGAGTCCCACTCCGTTGATACGCGAGTGATATTTCGCCCAGGCTGTTACGTTATCCGTATCCATATCGCTCAAGTAGGTTTGAATACTTTTAATATTGTTCTTTGATTCTGTCGTCCGGACCTGATCCAAACTAATCTCCCCTTTAATCCCGCGAACAATGTCAGAGTAATCATCCAGCAGCGAGGTAGCCGAGTTGACTTCAATATTAAAAGGTCTGGTAGAACCGTCTACGCCGTTCTCTTGATACTTGGCGGCTTCTGGCATAGATGTTTCCACATTTTTATCATTTGCCAATTTATCGTAGAAAAGGTTTACTATTTTAACGGCGAGTTCCGGGTGTTCATATCCTTTTCTTACAACGATAAACTGATTGGCTGGATTGGCGTGTGCCACGTTTACCTTTCCGTCTGCATCCTCCAAAGTGTAAGCCGTGAATTTCGCATTCTTATCCATCTGCTTCACGCTGCTCAGACCCCAGTCAGGAATATGCCATGGTCCAAAAGCAATACCGCTTTGGCCGTTGGTGTACAGTGCCGTAATATCATCAAATGTGCGTGTTCCAAATTGCGGGTCGATGAGGCCTCTCTTGAACCAATCTGCCATGACGCCTAACATCTGCTTGGTTTCCTTAGTTGTCGAGCCATAAACAATGCTGCCGTCCTTCCCCTTCAACCAGTATTGAGGGAATGCACCCTTGGTGGAGGCAACTCCCAGCATGGTATAGGCAGAACCATTATAGTCACTTGTATTCAGGGTGTTCACAAAGGGAATACCTACCGGTTTCCCAGATTGGCCAGGATCTCTTTTCAAGAATTCCTCGGCCGTTTTCTCCACATCATCCAGTTTGATGGCCCCGTCTCCGTCTGCGTCAAGTTGGATTCCCAGTAGATCCAGCCAATCCTGACGAACCCAGACCATGGTTGGCGCGGAATCTAGGGAAGTAGCTGGAAGTCCCATTAAACGTCCATCTATCGTCGCACTGTCCAATGCACGGCCCTCATAAGAGTCGTAAATGTTCTTGATGTTATCTGTGGCATATTGTTTATAAATTTCCGTCATATCTTCAATCAGATCATTATCAACCAGTTCTTTGAGTTCATCCTTGGAATCAACACGCATCATGTCAGGCAGTTCTCCAGAGGCGATGGCGAGAGAAACCTGACGGCTGTAATCTTCTCCGTTGGCTTCAAATTGGTCTTTAATCTTAGCGTTAAACTTTTCTTTGACCAACCGAGTATACGCGTTGTTCTCATACGTATCTCCAGCCGGCAGTTTCGGGTTGGCTGTAGTCACACGACCCATCGTTACGGTTATTTCGTCTTTATAGGCACTGAATGGGTCTCCCGGTGTTGCCTCATACTTGCCCGCTTCCTCTGCAGTGGGAGGGTTGGAGGAGCCCCCACAGGCTGCAAGGGTTGAAATCACCAGGGCAGACATCGACAGCGCAGCCAGACGTCTCGTCAACAATTTGCTTTTTATGAACCATTTAGTTCTCATCACATTCGATTCCCCTTCGTTCTGAATATTTCTCTATCATTGTTGTTTGCGCTTTCATTATAAAGCTCGGAGAAGACAAATCGAGATAGGGATTGAACGTCTATTTGGATAGAGAAATGTATGCGGTTTCATTCGGGATCAAAAAGCCAGAGTTGGCTTGTAAGCATTTATCCTACCTACCGACATACATTTGTCTATCCTTACTTACTAATCAAAGTGAAGAACAAAAAAACCGGCAGCTCCTGAAACAGGAATCGTCGGCTTGATTAATGGAATTATAAAAGTGTCTTATAGAATTTATCGTATCACATTCATGATGGTCTTCAGCGATGATTATGGAGTGCAGTCACCTCCACAGTCACTTGATCGCCCCCTTGTTCCTTCCATTCCTCGACGAATTGATCAAATGAATCGATCGGTTCAGCGCCTAAAATAATTTTTAAAAATGTATCATGTTCCAGTTTTGATAGTTCACCCCAAGCCTTCTCCATCGTTGGAGTTCGTATATAGGTAAGGCTTCGAACTTTATGGATGTTTGGATCGAAAAAATTTCTTCCGCCTACTAGAAGCGAATAACCCCGCATAAAGCTATCGCTGTGTTCATTCCAATAGGAAATACCATATTGATCATAAGGCTTCAATTTGGTTTGTTTTATTGTCGAAACCAAATTTTCCAGCAATTTGTATTCAGACTTGTCCTTGAAATCGGCGGGTGTTTTGGTTCCCATCAGAATATCCTGCGCGGCCTTTGATTCAAATCGTGCTTCATCTGCCGGAGCTAAGAAATTGCGGCCCAGCATAAAACGCGTACCGTACTTGAACTCATCACGAAGGTACAGATTGTTAATTTTAATGATCGCTTCGGGATGAGCATATCCTTTTCGTACCACCAAGAATGAACTTGACGGATTATCCACCTTTACATGGTATGCACCGTTTGCATCCAGTGGGAGTGCGTATGCTTGCCAGTTCGCCTCCGGCTCGTTCTGCCAAGCGCTCGGAAGGGGCCAGTACCCAGCATAGAAACCTTGAAAGAACATCCCCGCCTGACCGTTAATAACTGTTTCTTCCGCTTCTTTGCGGAGACCCAGTTCTGGATCGAGAAGGCCTTTGGCGTACATTTCACGCAGTTTGACCAAGGCGTCCTTCGTTTCCGGTAGAACCGAACCGTATACAGGTTTTCCATCTTTGCTCAGCCAATATCCCGGAAAAGATCCATATGCTGCGAAGATTGGCGTTAGATCAAAAGAAAAAGCACTGTTGTTGAAATCGTTATACAGTCCAGTGCTTGAAGCAAGGCCAATCGTATCCCGCTTACTGTTTCCATCTGGGTCATTCTCCACAAAGGCCTTGGCGATAGCTTCTAGATCATCTACCGTTTTCGGCGGCTTCAGTCCAAGACGGTCCAGCCAATCCTGTCGAATCCAGAGCATGCTGAAGTCTTCCGCTGTCACAGAAGGAATAGCCATTATCTTGCCAGCGAAGGTCACTTGTTCCATAGCCAATCCGTTTGTGCTATCAATAATTTTTTTTATTTCCGGTGATGCGCTGCTATTGTATGCCTCGGTTAGATCTTCAATTTCTCCAGCCTTGATCATCTCGTTCAGCTGCAGCTGATTTACAATCATGGCATCCGGCAGATCATTGCTGGCGATAGCCAGGTCGATTTTCTGACTCAGATTTTCCTTCGATACCTGCCATAATACCTGGACATCAATGTTAAGGTTTTGTTTAATCACCGTTTTCCATATATTCTTCTCAAGTGTTTCTCCTCCAGAGAGATCCGCGCCTGTTGGGTCTACCGCATATCCCAGTCGGATGGAAACGGGATGTTCATATTTCCCAAATGGATCGGTAGCGGCAGTGTCCGAGATTGTTTTCGTTGGTCCCATTGGCGATTCCCGGAAGTATGGTTTGCTGAAATATACGGTCACTGCAATTAAGCTGACGACAAGAACACATGCAGCCATCTTCTTAATCATCGCTTTCCCCTCTTTCGCCCGGTTTATTGGTCATCTGGGAGAGTACGCTATTTATCCCCTCTGCCGAGGTGTCGATATTCGCTTGGCAGCAGACCTGTCAATTCGCGAAAAATTCGGCTGAAATATTTTTCATCCGTATAACCCACTCGCTCCGCAATCCAGAAAATCGTGTTGTTTGTATTCAATAAATACTCTTTAGACTTCTCTATTCTTATAAATCGGGAGTACTCATTAAAGGTTTTCCCCATCAGATCCTTGAAGCATTGACTGAAATAGCTTCGGCTGATGTTCAGTTGCTGGGACAGACCTGAAGCTGTAAAAGCTTGGTCCAAATCATTGTGCATGATCATAATCGCTTTTTTCACGGCGTCTACAATTTCCTGTGAATACGAAGTCTGTTCATCTGACTTACGAATGCCCTCAGAGGTCTGCTTGATCCACTCTTCTACCTCGTACCAGGATTGAAAAGAATGGATCATTGAGATTCTACCCAGCGTAGTCTGGGCAAAAAGGTGATTCCATTCCATAACTATAGAGTATAGCAATCCCATCAGCTGGCCTTTATGCAGTCTTAGTGATTTGAGCTGTTCAATCAGTTGGTTGTAGTAACTATCGTTGTGGGTCCATGGTGATAGGAACCAACTTTGCTTAATACGATCCATGTCTTCATCCTTCGGTTCTATTGGAAAAGAGTTCTCCACATCCATCGAAACGGCAATGACAGGATCATAAGGGTTGTATGCATAGAATAAGGACGTTTCTGTATAATTCATAATCCAGTTTTGGATTTGCGACCATGTTCGGTCTTGTACATCGGATATAACCAGCAAGGCGCCTTGGGGAACTTGATCCAGGGATTCCTTCAGTTTATGGAACAGCTGATCCTCTACGTCCATGGGTGCCGTCCACATCCAACAGTTCCGTTCAACCTCCCATCGGATCTCGTCTACATTGGATGTCAGTTCAATCGGCCAGCTCTGTCCTGACTTGCGATCCAGTGAAACAAGTGCATACACATGGCGATAATGGACATTGGTCTCACTTAGCAGAGGCAGCTTTCGTCTTGTATTCGCCAGCTCGTCAATCCGAGCATGTATTCGATGCAGCACGTGTTCGAATTGCTCCTTCTCGAGCTGAACTTTGGCTATATAGTCGATGGCTCCAAGTCTGAGCGCTTCCTGGATATAATCGAAATCTTGATGCAGTGTTAATACGACAATATGTAGTTCTGGATAGAGCTGCCTTGCAGCTCGCATCAGTTCAATACCTGACATCACCGGCATCGCGAGATCCGTCAACATCAGATCGACCGGTTGGGCTTTCAGAAAATCCAGTGCTTTCAACCCGTTACTTGCTTCTCCTACAACCTCCATATTGAACTCGTTCCACGGCATCGCAGAGCTTATTCCTTTTCGTACTAATTTATCGTCATCCACTATCAATACCTTAATCATCCTCAGACATCTTCTCCTTTGATAGGAAGTATGAGCAGTATACTTGTCCCTGTACCCAATTCACTTTCGATCACCAGTTGTGCTTGATCTCCGTACTGTGCCCTCAACATGCGGTGGACATAATTGAGTCCAATGCCCATCCCTACTTTTTTATGTTCAGTTATACGATTGTTCAGAAGTCTTTGAATCGCTTCCTCGGTCATGCCTGCTCCATTATCCTGTATTAAAATATTCAGCGTTTTGGCAAGTGTAACTTCAATTTGAATAAAACCTTCGTCACTCAGTCCATGATAAAGTGAATTTTCAACCAACGGTTGCAAAATAAAACGAGGCACAGGTATTTGAAGCACTTGATCATCTGCTGAAATACGCACGTCAAATTCAAAGTCATATCGAATTTGCTGCAGGATTAGGTACTGTCTTAGCGCATCAATTTCCTCTTCCATCGTGGATACTTGCCCTAATTTACCCAAATTGTAATATAACAGCTTGTTTAAGGATTGCACCAACTTGTCAATCTCCACTTGTCCGTTCATGACGGCCAGCCAGTGCACAGTATCCAGCGTATTCATCAGAAAGTGAGGATTGATCTGATATAACAATTTTTCCACTTCCAAATCTGCACGAATCTTCTCTTTCTGCTGCACTTCCTTGAACAGGTCCCCGATTTGATGCTGCATATTTGAGAATTCCCCCAACAGAAAATCAAACTCGGGAATTTGAGTGCGGGTCTGGCTTCCTGCCTTTTGTGGATTCTGAGACATTCCGTTAATTTCCGAATGGAACAGACCTAGTGGTTTGTAAACCATCTTCCACAGAAGCCAAGCCAGAAATACGGTAAAGCCGAGAAAAAATAAAGCGACCAGTAATATTTGAAGCAACCACTGGTTTTTCTCCTGTTGATACTTAGCCTGCGAAATTACCGATATGACGCTCCAGTTCTGACTGGAGTCCTCCTTAAACCAATGGTAATCACGGGATATTCCATCTTTTGCAGTACCTTTCGATATGCTGGAGAAATTCTCTCCGACCTTCATCGCTTCTGGAATTTCACTGTAAACAATGTTGCCCTCACCATTCAGGATTAAATGCGATAAAGCTCCTTTGTATTGATTGTAACCCAGTATATCCTGTGTAAGACGAAAGCCGGATTCGACGTAAATATATACATCGTCCCTTTGAGGCAGCTGTACCTTTCGCATAGCAGATAAAACAAGCTGATCATCAAATCGGTTCATACTCATATGGGGACCATAGTACGCAATGCCATATGATTTGGAAAGCACAGGCAAAGACTCGGGAGAAAAACGATCTTTGATGGGAAAGTTAGCGAACTGTGTAGTGCCTTCTTTCTGGAAATAGTATAAGGTCAGACCTATATTCGGATTAGTAAACGTTACAACATTTAACTCATTCTTTAATTCATCTCTAGCCTCAATCAATTCAAATATATTGGAAGAAGGCTTTAAGACTTCATCCAGTTTTTTCCCTAATGTACCACTATATGATAATTGCTGAGTAACATGATTCAGGTTGGTAATTGAATTTTCCAGTGATGAAGTTACCTGCTGTAGATTGCTCTTAATTCCATCATTGATTTTATTCGCAAAAATGGAATCAATAGTATAGTAAGAAATTGCAAATATACTGATAAAGGGAATAAACGCGCTGAGAAAAAACAATAAAAAGATTCTTTTTTTAAGTGTCATTCCGCCCCATTCTCCTTAGGTAAATGAAATAGCAAGCCCCAGGTAATGGTGGAGCTTGCTGTTTATGAACAACAGCTCTATCGATTATCGTATTCCTCATAGGCAGTGACCTATTTGAAAATTGGCGACATCTAATCCGATTCAGATTGAAAAAATCAGGATACTTCCATCTCGGTGAGGTCCAATTCTGTTCATAATTATAGATTGATATTCAGATATGTCAAACGCTTTCATGAAGTTCATAGAACTTGTTCTCCCTTCCTCTTTGCATATTCAACTTGCCGTTTTTAATTGCTTATGGTAGTTAAATTTTCTACATGTAAAAAAGGCTCACTCCGTCTTCAACAAGCGGAATAAGCCTTCTAAGCTTTCAATAGCATTTTCTACTCCTAATTCATACAAATGTTGTTGTTGATCAGGATTGGATGCCAAAGCAACAAATATTTCTCTCCTTCACTCAGCGCTTGTAGAAATTGTTCTCCGGCCAGATTGGGAGCAAACACCAATAACGCGGCCTGACGACTCATATTTTTCCTTCTTTCTGAGGTTTAGCTGTAAACCTCTTGTCCCAGCACCCGATTTACAGCCTTGATAAAGGCAAGATAACCACCATCGGAATCGTTACGATGAGGAAGAGCCCAAAGCATTGTCTCTTCAACCTGGTTATCGTCTAACTCATAGCTGTTTGTCAGGATTTCTCTGATCTCATCGACGGGTGTACCGAGAGCAAACTTTTGAGCTGCTTTATAGATATCATAGTTCTCATAGAGATCCTTCCGTGTCACCTTCTGCAAATCGATAAAATCATATATTTTTTTAACGGAATACAGCACCGCCAGCACAATTGAGATCAGACCCGCAATTGTTAAAATTTCATTCATTCCCCATACCTCTTTCCCTATCACTCAGTTGAGAGCTTAGCCGATGAAACAGACGAACAAGGTAGTGCCCATCTCACATGCCAAACCCTCCTTATCCTCTTTACTTCCGAGTTCAGCGTAACATTTTCACCATTAATTTAGGATTAGGGTTTTCATATAGGTATAAAGATCATCTTAAGATTTAGATGGCAGATGAAAAATAAAGAGACCATGCTTCATAAGAGCATGATCTCTAATTACATTATGGTATTGTTACCTAGCCATCATCTCCAACCTGAAGCATACGGTAACCAACTCCGATGTGTGTTTGAATAAACTTTGTTTGTGATGATGTTTTTTCTATTTTTTTTCTCAGCGTTGCCATAAACACACGCAGGGCAGGAATGTCATAGCTGTGGTTGCCCCAGATTTCATGCAGGATAAAATTATGGGTCAGTACTTTGCCTACATGCTTTGCCAACAGGCAAAGCAGTTTATATTCGCTGGGGGTCAGGTGAATTTCTTCTTCACCGATCCATACGCATCCTGCCGCATAATCAATTTTCAAATTTCCATTAATAAAGCTGGAAGCATCCTTCAGGAGCTTATCACTGTCATTTCGAATTCTTCGTAAACTGACTCGAAGTCTGGCCAGCAGTTCTTCTACACTGAAGGGCTTTGTTAGATAATCGTCCGCTCCGGCATCCAGCGCATCTATTTTATCCCGATCTTCGCTGCGTGCGCTGACCACAATAATAGGCATATTCGACCATGCACGAAGCTTTTTAATGATATCTACACCGTCCATATCCGGCAGCCCCAAATCCAGAATCATTAGATCCGGCTGCTTGGATACTGCTTCTAAAATCGATGCTTCGCCTGTTTTAGCTGTATGATATTTATAACCCTGTGTCTCCAGCGTTGTCGTAATCAGCTTGCGGATGGGTTTATCGTCCTCGACAACAAGAATAAAAGGTTTATTCATGAACATTCACTTCCTCAGCTTGCAGGGTAAAATAAAAAACCGTCCCTTTAGGGACATTGTCCTTAACACCAATAGTACCGCCATGAGCATTCACAATTGATTTGCACAGAGAAAGTCCCAGTCCTAATCCACGACGTCCGTCCCCATGAATGTTGTCTGCCGTATAAAACATCTCAAACAGTCTGACCTTGATGTCTTCTGAAGAAATACCAGGGCCATCATCTGAGATTTCTACAACGACTATATGTCTCTCGCGTCTTGCGGAAATCGTGATGTGAGAGCCATCTTGGGTATACCTGATTGCGTTATCAACTATATTGATCAATACCTGAACAATAAGTCGGGAGTCCATTCGAGCCATCATTAATTCATCATCCAATTCCGTCTGAATGACATGCTTCACACTGTTGCGATTCACATGAAGCAGAGCCTCCGAAATGACTTCCTCCATTAATTCTGCCTGAAAATTCAGATTTAGAGTACCACCTTCGATTCGACTAATGGACAGCAAATTTTCTACCAAATTGATTAACCACATGGAATCGTCATATATATCCATATATAGACCTTTTATCTGTTCCTCGTTTAGTACCTCTGAGTTTCCAAGAAGAATTCCCGCATTGCCTGAGATACTGGTAAGAGGGGTGCGCAAATCATGAGAAATGGACCGAAGCAGATCGGCACGGAGTTGCTCCTGCTGGATTTGCATGGAGATTTCTTTTTGTTTTTCGTTCAGCTTTTCTTTTTCTAGCGCTAGCGCGCACTCTTCCAACATGGCAATCATCAGGCTTTTTTCAAAGACTTCTAAAGGTTCTTCCTGATCCATAACAATAGCTACCACCGCAAGAACCTTATCTCCCCCACGCACCGCATGATATAGGCAATTAGCGCCAAAAAAAGTATCCGTGGTAGCTCCTGCACGCTTGTTGTTCTTATACACCCATTCTGCAATTGCACGTTCGTTGCCTCCTGTGTAGACCCCTGGATCAACTGCAGATTCTTTCTTTGGAAAAATCTGCGGCGCCGACAGTTCCCCTTGGTCAACTGAATAAAAAATGACCATTCTGTCCAACAACTTTACCATTTGCTGCGCCATTTCATTAATAATAGCCGAAGAGTCTTTTGCCTGTTGCAGTTTCCGGCTTGTTTCCAGAAGTACCTCGGTACGGTAAGCTTTTTGTGCGGATTGACGAGCCTGCTCTCTTACTCGCATAGTCAGTGTACTCGTCATGAAAGAAGCAGCCAGCATAACCAGAAAGGTGACCGGATAACCTGAATCGTAAGCCTGCAGAGAATAATAAGGCTCAGTAAAGAAATAATTAAACACAAGTACACTCATAACGGAAGAAATGGCGCTATACATTCTGCCCTGGGTCATAATTGCATTTAACAAAACCCCCAGAATATACACCGTGATAATGTTGGCTTCTCGAAATTCCAAATATTTAAACCACAAGCCAATGATAGTGCACACAGCCAAGATAGCAATGGTCTTGATAGTATCAGCCAACGACAGCTTTGGGTATTTTGCGTAAAAAGGCAATCTTTTATAGAAGGAAGACTGAGTATAGGGGATAATATAGATTTCAATATTAGGAAGTAAGGCCGTTAGTTTATCCATTACATTGGATTTTGCAAGTCCTCTCCTCTTATAAGGGGAGCGTCCTAGGACAATTTTCGATACACAGCTTGTTTTGACATATTCGGCAATCTGTCCTGGAATATCGTCTCCATACATCGTTGCGATTTGTGCACCCATTTGCTCAGCCAGCCTAAGGTTTTCCCTTAACTCCGCTTTATTTTTTGGTGTCAATTCTCTCGCTTCCGGTGTTTCTACAAATAACGCGGTGAAATGACCATGAAAAGCTGCCGCCATTCTTGCTGCTGTTCGAATTACTTTCTTATTGGAAGCAGCCGAAGACAGACAGACCAGAACATGTTCTTTTGTATCAAATTCATTTATTTTCGCCTGCTCACTGATTTGCTCCGCGATTCGGTTTAACTGACTTGCTGTATTTCGCAAAGCAATTTCACGTAGAGCCGTCAGCTTCTCCTTGGTAAATAAATGAGCCTGTTTATTCTCCTCCTCACTATAAATCTTCCCCCTATTCAAACGTTCTATCAAATCATCCGGTTCAATATCAACTAATTCCACTTGATCAGCACTGTCAAATACACTGTCCGGTATGTGTTCGTCAACGGAAATGCCAGTAATGGAGTAGACAATATCCGTTAGGCTTTCGATCTGTTGAACATTCATCGTCGTATATACATGAATTCCTGCTCGAAGAAGTTCCTCTACATCCTGATATCTTTTTTTATGGCGGCATCCTGCCGCGTTGGTATGGGCCAAATCGTCCAATAAAATAAGGTCAGGACTTCTTTGGAGCGCTTGGTCCAGATCAAATTCCTTAGTAGAGGATTCTTTATTTGAAATTTTGATGTAAGGAAGAAGTTCAAGTCCTTCCAACAACGCCGTAGTGTATGGCCGGGCATAATGTTCAATATATCCAACTACGATATCAATACCCGCTTTTTGCTCTTCATGGGCGTCGCTAAGCATCCTATAGGTCTTCCCAACACCTGGTGCATATCCAACAAAAATTTTCAGTCTTCCTCTTCTTTTCCTTACCGGCAAGTCAGTAATTCGATCAAGTATGGACCCGGCATCGTTCTGTTTTGCTGCCATCCTGTGCCCACTCTCTGTTATATTCTCTGTCAATCCTTAGTATATCATGAGCAAAATTATTACCGTATTACGAATTTGCCTATAGCATTAAGATTGTATTAAGATCCGCTCTTATGTAATATCATCCTTAAAGAAGACTCAAAATCCTGATTCTGTCCTATCTTTCTCAGTGGAAGGATAGCAGTACAAAATAATAAAAAAACTTTCTCAAGCTGGTTAAGTACGAATTTCAAATGGTTTTCTGTTTTTTTGAAAATACAGTCAATTTTTCCTGTTTGCAAAAAATTCAAGGTTGCACGTTGCTGCAATCCAGCTACAGCGTATTAAAGGTTGCGGGTTTCTTCCTTATTATTAAAGAGCATGTTATCCAGAATATGCTCTTTTACTGCGTTTCGATGAGTGACCCTGTAGCCCTCCAGATACGATTGCATGGTGCTCAGGACATCTTGTTTGAAATCGCGTTTGAGTCCTTCCATCCCTTGTTTTTCAATGATATCTACCACTTCGGGGGACAGGGTCGCATTTAATTTGCACCCGGTAATGATTGACGCCTCGGCCTGTAACACATCCATCACTTCAGTTTCGGTTAGCGCGTTATGCTCGCAAATGAGCGTGGTCATACGCCTCATCTGGACGTAAAGATTCATTTTCAACATAAGCATGGTCTCCGCGTCCACGTTTTTCTCCAGAACGATTGTACGCATGGCTTCTAATCGAATATACAGTGAGTTATGCTCGACAAGCTTCGAAAGTTCGGTTAACAAGAGATGTTTAAAATCATCGAAATCCCGGATGCGGCTTTCTACAATTATTTCAATGAGCCGGTTCAGCCTTTTCTCATATTCACGATCTCCTATCAAGAGAGAGGGCCGCAAGAAAACGAGGCGAGGCAGCCCGAGAGCCAGCAGATAACGTTCTGCTTCTCCTTTTACTCGTGTGTAGAACATAAGAGACCGTACAGAAGACCACATGGCAGTCACAACGATATAGCTGGCTGCTCCATGACGAAGCGCTGCTCTGCCCAGTGCTACCGGATAATCATTATCTACCCGGCGGAACGCTGCTTTGCTCCCGGCTTGTCCCATCGTTGTGCCTAATGTACAGAAGACATCTGCGTCTTTCACCAATGTGCCATCCAATTGTTCCTCCAGTTGATCAAAGGACACCTGTTTCTGCACCAGTTTGGGATGGGATATGCCCATATCCCGACGAACAAGAACGATGACGCGAGCATAGGCTGGATGCTCCAGCAGAAGTTTGACAAGTTGCCTTCCCATCATTCCTGTCGCGCCAGCCACGATGGCAGTGACTGCCTCTTTTTGGGTTTCCATCTGTGTTCCTCCTTCCTTATTACATGCGAGAATTTCCTACCCAGCAAGCAGTAAAAATCATATTTTGCGGTTTAATTCATACGTTTGAAGTATATTTACTATGGTTTAGCTGAACCGAGTGATGATCCGATCAAAGATGCGATCTCCGAACACGGTTTTGATGAATACCATCGGTTTGGCTGCAAATCCAATGAGATACCGCGTTTTAGGCCGTTTTACCGTTACCGCTTTGCCAATGCAGCGGGCAATGACTACAGGTTTGGTCAGGTTGCTGCCACTGTAGGTTTTTGTCATATTGTCTGCCGATTTGTTTGCCGTTTGCTCATACGCTCCATTAGCGGAAGCTCTACGGAGATTTTCGGCAGCGATTATGCCCCAATCGGTAGCGATTCCGCCCGGCTCCACCACGATTACATCAATACCAAACGGTGCCACTTCCATCCGCAGGCAATCCGAGAATCCTTCCACCGCGAATTTTGTTGCATGATACCATGCTCCGAATGTGGTCCACACTTTTCCGCCCATGGATGACACGTTTACGATTTTGCCGAAGCGATGGTTGCGCATACTTGGCAGCACTAGTTGGGTCGTTCGTGCTAGGCCAAATACGTTAACTTCCACTTGGCGACGAGCCTCTTCCATAGGCACATCCTCAATGGCTCCATAGGAACCATACCCGGCGTTATTAACCAGAACATCGATCCGTCCTTCTTTTCTCAGAATGTGATCTACACAATTGTTCATTGATTCCTCGTCAGTGACATCTAGAGCGATTGGGCATATCCCTTGCGTTGCCAGATCCTTCATCATTTCTGTACGGCGAGCTGCCCCATAAACGATAAATCCTTTGTTTTTCAATTCAATAGCTGTCTCTTTCCCAATTCCTGCTGAAGCTCCAGTGACAAGTGCTACTTTTTTATCCATATTGTTGTCCTCCTTTTAATTAATGACCCCGGGTCAATCATAAGTGACCCATGGTCATTTGTAAACAAGGAAATGGATTATTTATTTTAGGAAGTAACATCTACTCTGACGTTCAGGCTGGTGCCGTTAATTTTAGCGTAAACTTGGCCCTTCATTTCGAATTTGCTTGCTATCCCTTAAAAGTCCATACAACAAAAATAAGCCGCCAAAAGGCGACTCATGAAAAATGCGTGTGTCAAGAAATGCATCCTGGATCTGCATTTCGGACTATACAATTCGATGACCAACTCTTAAATATGATTGGCACTGAGCCACATAGTCCCTCTTTTTTATCTTTCGACCCGAAATCCTTCCAAATAACGCTCCATCGTTGTGATTACGTCGGTTTTGAAATCCCGTTTGAATCCGTCCAATCTTTTTTCCTCAATGCTGTTAGCTACTTCAGCAGGCATGCTAGATGATAGCTTGCACCCGATTATAATGGAAGCCTGCGCTTGGAAAACATCCATGACTTCGTTTTCTGTCAGTACACCATTCTCGCAGATTAGAGAGTTCATTTTCATCATCTGGAGGTAAAGATTTGTTTTTAGATTAAGCATCAATTCGGCATCCACATTTTTCTCCAGTATTACTGAGCGTATAGCCTCTAAGCGAATATATAAAGGTTTATGGTCAACCAGTTCGATCAGCTCGGTCATAATTAGGCGTTTGAAATCATTGAAGTTGTGAATAGGTTGTTCGATTATTAGTTCAGTTAGCCGAATTAGCCTTATCTCGTACTCTCTACACAGTAGATTGAAAAATAAAGCTTCTTTAGTTTTAAAATAAACGAAAAGAATACCCTTTGACATTTGCATTTCTTTAGCGATGTCCGACATTTTAATGTGATTATATTCGGATTCTTCGAACATGCGAGCGGCCTGATCTAGAATGGCTTGCGCCTTTAACGCCTTCGCTTCATCTGTCATTGCACGTTTTGCCATAAAACTGCCCCCCAATTTTATTAATGTATCACCTTATAGAAATGGAGTCAAAACGTTCTATAACATGTTACGATGATCAAATGAATTACGTCAATTTGGGACAAGTACCTTAAAACAAAAAAAGCCGCTAAAATAGCGACTTTCAATAGAACTATGTTCTTGTCCCTCGATAAATGCTGATCTGAACCGCGAAGCTCGATATTGCATTCCAAAACGACCGAGTCGTAACCTTGCATTAGCAAGTACAAGCCGCTCCCCTAGAACTCCCGGCCAGGCTGTATTTTCTTTCTTGGAAGTCAACATCTCGTCGCCTGTGCTTTGGCGAAAGTATAGCTATTGTTCGTTTTCCCTATAGCACTGCTTGCTGTCACTTCCAGCGTATAGCGGGTACCTAGCAGATCGCCCGTACCTATCGTTAGTTTGTGGTCGGAAGTAAAAGACCGCCGTTAAGTCTGTAAGTACCACTGTCGGCATCGGTGTAATTGAGCGTGATCTCCTGACTATCCCCTTGGAATGCTCCTTCCGGTTTATTGATCGTAACCGTCGGTTTTGTCCCGTGGGGATTTTGCGAAGTAATCTGTCCTTCCTTGATCCATCTCTCGCCACTTACGGCATATCCAGGCATTTGCGATCCGGGTATCTGATTTCCGTTTGAGTTGAATATGACCTTCGCCTGCGTCCAGTCGGGGGCCCTATACACATACCAGCCGTTGCCTTCATCCTGCATGGCCACGCCCGGCCAAGCTGAACCTTCTCTGAGTGGAGTCACGGAATCATCGTAGTAGTAGATGTTCGGCGCTCCCCAGCCGGAAGGCTTGTAGAAATGAACGGTCATACCCGAGCTCGGTTCCTCCTTCGTATACCTGAACATCTTCTCTGTTTGACCGGACAAATTCGCGGCGACAAGTTTCAGAACAAACGTCGATCCGATTGGAGTCCCAGCGCCAATGCTGACCCTATCTCCCGAGCTGAACGGAGTCGCCGGTCCCCCGTTCAAAGTGTAGGTTGCCGAGTTTGCATTGGAATAGTTTATTCTCACGTTAACAGAATCTGTATAGAAAGAGCCTTCTCCGGGATCGACGGATATTGTCGGAGTTTGCTGCGCCGCGCTATACAGTACGGCGATCCTGCCTCCGTCCAGATGGCCGGTAATTCTGCCGTTCGACACCGTAAACGATCCACCGCCGTTGGCCTTGTTCTGGTAAACGCCGTCCTCCAGTCTGGTAGGAGAGTTGATTTGAGCATTGCCTCCAAGGTTCACAATCGTCATGCCTTTGGTTCCGCGTTCAACCTGCATAATTTGATTCCCTTGCGTCCTAATGTATTCGTCTTGACCTACCATGGCATTGTGGAACTTGTTAACGGCAACAATATCCGGGTCCTTCCAGAGCGTATTCCCCGCGTCGCCGAGCCGATTCGCAAATTTCCCACCTCCTGTCGGTCTGTTGAAGAACAGAGAGGTCGTCTCCGCCCGAGAGGCGATAATTGCCCAGCCCATTTTGATCTGCCAATCGTTCAACCCCGTCGATTCGCTGTTGTCGTTTGCATAAGTGTCATGCGATTCCACCCAAGTAACTAATTTAGAAGGGCTTACATTATTAGCGTTAAAAGATTGGGCCGCATCAACATTGATGTCACCGTGATAACCAACAGCGCTTCTGACACTGTTCCCGTAGCTGGAGGCGCTCAAACTGAGGTAATTGGCATAGCCGGCAAAGTTGTCAGCTCCGCCTTGAAGTACTTCCCCGTAATTAAACAGTTTGTCTTTATTATTCAACGAGCCCAGTACCCGGGGCCAGAAATTGGAGCCCCCCGGATCGTTGGGCAGCTCAATATGCTTAGCGGCGTCGAATCTGAAGCCGTCGGCTCCCAAGGAAATGGCGTCATTCAGGAATCCGATAATGATATCTTGCAATTCTTGGTTAGACGTGTTGAGGTCGGGCAGACCAATTCCCCACTGTGTGACTTGCCAACGGTCATTCCAGTTTTCCACGCCTCTGGCCTCATGCCAGGAATAGCTGTTATTCTTGATCACCGGATCGACATTATGTGCCGGCTGATACTGCTGATTTCCACCGCCCGCATTCCCCGTATGATTGGCGACAACATCAACGATGATACTGATGCCGTATTTATCCGCTTCCTGGCAAAGCCGTCTGAAATCATCCCTGCTTCCCAATTGAGAGTTACCGATTTTAAAGTTGATGGGCTAGTACAAAATCCACCACTTGCTGCCTTCTGTCAACCCTTCCTTGCTGGCCTGGATTGGCGAAGTTTGCACCGCTTTAAATCCCGCCTGAGCCAATTCCGGAAGGTTCCTGGTGATGTTGTCAAAAGACCAGTTCCACGCATGAAAAATAAGACCATCCTTCGTCCTTTCCGGAAGTTCGTAGTTTGTGGCAGCTGTTAGCTTTGCGTCTGAACCGCCTAACTGCTGAACATCAGCATTCGCCTGTACTTCGGGATTAAAGCCAATCGTTTGCAATAACAATGCGACAAAGAGAACAATACTCCAGGTACGTCTCAAGATGGGGCTTGCCTTCCTCCTCATACTAAACTCTCCTTTTTGATTTTATTTTACAACCAACCTCTCTTGAGAGATTAGGAGTAAATAAAAGAGCGTAAAACAAAATGTATACGCTTTCAAAGAGGCAATCGCTTGCACACTATTGCACTCAGGGACATGATTTCATTTATCTAACAATTTGTCAATGATTATATTAAAGATAAATTTCTAACGGCCTTTTTCTCCCGTCATTATTAGTCACTGTGCCTTCAAGGCTTTTAGGACGTTGGCTTCAATTATGAATTGGCTTTCTTTGGTTTGAAATATGTCCCTAGCAATTGCATTGACTAGTAAAAGTATGGTTGATATAATCATAAAAGGAAAAAATCATTGGTGTAGAGCCTTGTGTGAATGGCTTTTCTTAAAGTTTCTTTTGTAAGCGCGTACAATGATTATTTTCCACATATACCTCGAAGGAGGCGATCAATGGATCCATTTTATCCAATTAAATGTCTTTCTTTTTTTTACTTTTAATGCAACCGGTTGCGTGATTTTCCCCACTAATTTTTATCAGGAGGTTGTTAACTTGTTAAGAAAAAAACTGGGAGTTTTATTTCTTGGTTGATTATTTTATCGCTTTGCTTCAACTTCTTCGGCTTACCCGGCGTAGCTTCGAGTAACAACGATTATACAGCCACCTACACGAATCCCACAGCAACTGCTCTTCCATCGACAACCGCTTCGATCACGTCTACCGTTACCGCAACGTATGCACCTACCCCAACAACTAAATCAACTCAAACTGGGTTAACGGTTCACTTTAAGAAACCTTCAAGCTGGAATTCAGCGATTCGAATCCATTACTGGAATCTGAGTCCGGCAACCGTTCCGATAAGCGGGGCGTGGCCGGGAATCCTGATGAAGTCAGATGGAAACGACTGGTACAGCTACACCATTGCCGATGCCACAGGCTCAAGCCTCATCTTCAATGACAGTAGCGGCAAACAGACAGCCAACTTGTCCCGTAGTGTGAAAGAGGGCTGGTATTACACAGATAACACATGGTATGATGCCAGCCCGGAAATGCCTAAAATTCCGGCGATTTCCGCCTCTCCTGTACCCAAAACATACGATTCGTCCCAAACGGTGACGCTTTCCAGTACCAACAGTGACGATAAGATTTACTATACGATAGACGGTTCGACACCTACGACATCCTCGACCTTGTATACCTCTCCAATCCAAGTTGCGTCCTCTTTGACCATTAAGGCCTTCGGTGTTAATTCAATCGGTCAAACTGGAAATGCATCCTCTTTCGCTTATGTGATTGACCTGAATGCAGATCTGCAAGCTCCGACAATCACAGCGAATTTGCCTGCAGGGCATTCCGAGTCCTCAGTGACTGTATCCTTCACCCTTAAGGATAACAAGGCGGCAACGACCAAGGCATACTACACCGAGGATGGTACGGAACCAACCATAAGCTCAAAAGTCTATATCCTCGGCAACGCTTTGGCCGGATTGACTGGACCGTCTATTCTTATCTCCAAGACCACGACATTAAAATTTCTCATTATAGACGGCGCTGGCAATCAAACCAAACAAAGCTTTGTTTATAATGTTGGAAATAAAGGTGATTTTCGGGAAGATACTATTTACTTCGTGATTACTTCCCGGTTCTATGACGGTGATCCGAGCAATAACGTGCACGCATGGGATGATGGAAAGGCGCGTAATCCAGATTCGGACCCGGCTTGGAGAGGGGACTTTAAGGGGCTGATTCAAAAGCTCGATTATATCAAAGCCCTCGGATTCAGCGCCATCTGGATTACACCTGTTGTGCAGAATGCCAACGGTTATGATTACCACGGTTACCATGCTTTAAATTTTGCCAAAGTAGACCCACGGTATGAATCGGCGGGAGCTTCTTATCAGGATTTGATCAATGCGGCCCATGCCAAGGGGCTGAAGGTTATTCAGGACATCGTCGTCAATCATACGGGTAACTTCGGTGAAGAGAATCTGTATCCCATGTTCAAGAAAGATCCAGCTAAACCCGATACCGCTAACAACTTGGTGAAGACTACGGATAAGTTGCCGCCAAACTATGATTCCATGACACCCGATCAGCAGTATCAGGCAAGGCTCGCCTTAATGAAGACAGAGGGGACGAACAATAACATTTACCATACAGAGAAAAGCCTCTCCTGGGAATCCTATACTGTTCAAACTGGTCAGATAGCGGGAGATTGCGTGGATTTGAACACGGAAAACCCTGCAGTTAACAAATATTTAATTGATACCTACAATCACTATATAGACATGGGTGTTGACGCTTTCCGTGTCGATACGGTGAAGCATGTGAGCCGGTATATTTTCAATAAATACTATATTCCTGCCTGGAAGACAAGAGGCGGCTCGGATTTCTATATTTTTGGAGAAGTAGCCACTCGTTACAGAGATGTCTGGAACAGTGGAATTCCAGCGATCTCGACGCCATTCTATACTTGGAAAAGCTCAAAATCGTATCCGGGCGATGGAAAGAATGACTACGCCTCCAATAAAGCGTCAGTTGAACAAGAGTGGGCGGACAACTCTACTACAGCAGGACAGCCAACCTCGAACAATGCTTTCTTAAACGGAAATACCTATCATACGCCTGACTATTCGATGAAATCGGGCATGGATGTGATTGATTTCCCAATGCATTGGGCATTCAAGACTGCACAGGAAGCATTCAGTATGAAAGGTGGCGATCAATACTATAATGATGCTACCTGGAATGTAACCTACGTCGACTCGCATGACTATGCGCCCGACCAGGCTCCGGAAAATCAAAGATTCGCGGGCACACAGGACACTTGGGCCGAGAATCTTGATCTGATGTTCACCTTCCGCGGAATACCCGCTATCTTCTACGGCTCCGAAATCGAGTTTCAAAAAGGGGCAACCATTGATACAGGTCCAAACGCACCGCTAAGCAAAACGGGACGGGCATATTTCGGCGATCACATGGAAGGCAATGTTACGGTACAAGATTACGGCAAATACACGAATGCTACTGGCACGCTTGCGGAATCGCTCAACCATCCTCTGGCGAAACATATCAGACAACTTAATTTAATCAGAAGAGCTGTTCCCGCCTTGCAAAAAGGCCAGTATTCCACAGAGAATGTGTCGGGCAATCTGGCGTTTAAGAGAAGATATACCGACAGTGCCAAAGGCATTGACAGCTTTGCATTGGTCACGATTTCAGGAAACGCCACGTTTACCGGAATTCCGAACGGAACCTATGTGGATGCGGTGACCGGTGATTCCAAAACCGTTACTGATGGCAAGATTACCTTGACATGCTCCGGCAAAGGAAATGCAAGGGTATATGTATTGAATGGCAGAGGTGGAATTGGAGAAACGGGAACCTATCTGAAGTAAACGGCAGTATGTCATAGTTAACTGAATCAACCTCAGTTCGGTATTGCACCGTGCTAAGGTTGATTCCAATTAAAAAGTAGATTCAAGAGAGAGCCGGATATTGCTCTGGACTAAATTTTTAACGGCTGGGAGTGTACCAAGATGCCCCAACGACAGATTCTAAGTGCGGACATTCCTCCGTATGTTTAATCCAACAACCATCAAGTATTAACGGGTTATCGCTTCTTGCAATAAAGCAACTGTATATTTTAGAAAAGAGCCGAAGAAAACTTCGGCTCTTTACGTAATGCAGTAAACTTGCTAATTGTAGTCGGTATTTTTACAGTCATTATTTTGCTTATCAAATTGTTTTGACTATAGGTTAAGCGTGAGCACGGTTACCCTGCTCTCTTGTCCATTCCGTTGCTGTTTATCACCCCTGCATTGCTCACCGATCCGGAACCCAGTTTCTTTCTACCAAATTGAGGCTGTTTTAAACCATCCCTAGTTTGAACTGGGAACGGAAAAAGGATGCTCCCGGCTCATTCCGGAAACGCCCTTCTTGTATTCGATCTTTATTATCTAGTTGTTGGCCGTACTCCCAACTAGGCAAAATTCCTTGTTTAATGCCGTCACCTCACGAAACGGAAAAAATCGTACGCTAAGCAATGCGTTGCATGAAAAAACCGGACCCTTAAAGGGAATCCGGTTCTCGTAATAGCAAGCGAAGTTCAACTAACGTCCCCGTTAGTTGAAAATTGTATCCCGTTTTTACTAATCAAGCGGAAACTTAATGGTTGCTTCCATTGATCTAAAAGCTCATATATGTCGTTATTGGCCAAGTCGTTTTTGTAACTGCTTAGTTCCCCATCTCTTTGCCCACGATTAGCTCTATTTGGAGTGAATTTTAAGTAGGCCTTATCGGTCAAAACAGAATTCTTGAAGTAATTGTTGGAACTGGATCACTTAACTTGTCCCACTTTAGCCGAACTACCTTAGGTAGAACTCCATAATTATCAAATAACTCATAAAGCTGCTGAATTTTCATATCGTACTGTTTTATTGCAATGAATTTTCCAACCACGTTTTGCTCTCTGTCCATTCAAGTGTTGTAATCCAAGAGAAGCCTGAAATTCACCAATCGTTTGTCTCATTATGTGTACTTTAGCACCAGACATAGTGGAAAGATTGAACAAAATGGAGGAAATTCTCTATGCTCACTAATCTATGCTTCTTTACCTTGAGATTAGTGAGTGGTGTTGACGGTTTCGATCAGAACAAAATTGAAGCTATGAAGTATGTATGAGGTTGTGAATATTCTTGGTTGAACTATCATCTTGAGAAGTATGGATAAATGTATCCATTTAAGTGTATACATCCCGAGATTTTTCTCATTTTATATGGACTAATATGTGAAGCAACCGTAGTGAAAGAAATCTCATATATGATTTCGTAGAAGAAGATGGGGTTGTGTAACCGCTTTTTCATTCCCATATTTCACAGTCTGATCAAGAATATCCGCATTGAGTATGGCCTCGTATTGTTGATATTGTACAAACTTGGAATCAAAATGCTGAAACAATTATCACTAAAAAGATTTCGAATGATTTAAAAGAACTATTTAGAAATTAAAAGTATTTCTTGTATACCAAATAAACCCAATATATGCTTAATTTGTACAAGCATTTTAGCTTTTCTCTTCGCAACAGGTTCCTCAACAAAAAAACAATTAAGTCCTCAGTATTAAAACCATCGATTTTTCCTTGAAGCTTTATTTCGACCATAGAGCATCGAGGAAACAAGGAGAAAATCCACCTTTAAGCATCAATGTATCAGAAGAAGCTTGGATATGAGCTTCAAGTGTACACTCCCCTGCCCGGATGAAAATAGATTGCTCAGTTGCTTACCTTTAATACATATCACTCCTTTTATATGAGTAATATATTTTCATCTTAAAATTTTCACATGTAGAAACTGGTAATATGCAACAAAGAAGTCGCCAATCTGGCGACGCCTCTGCAGAATCTATAAGTTATTTAAATCAGCTACTGGTGTCCATTGCAATTGATCGGCTACATGCATGTGCGGTTCAATAACCGATGCTATTAAAGGATAATGTGCTTTTCCTTTGAAGTTACACCATTCAAAAAATATTTCATGGGGATGTTTCTCAATGGATCCCATCAATTGTCCACTGAATATCTATTCGATGTAGTAATTAGATTTTCTACTTTCGGCTGTGAACGATAAAGCCCGTGATTTAAGGGCTGCTTCTAGCGTGAAATGGTTCAATAACCCGAATTGGTTCCTTGGGAAAGCGATAATATTATTTTCAAAATCGTTAATGAGATAGTGTTTCTATCACCCGACATCAAACCTAAAGGCTGATTCTCTTCAGAGTGAAAAATGAGATACAAGCTTTTTTCTTTTCAGATTCTTTCATAATGATAACTAGGCATCCCGAGAAATCATATAGAGTTATGAAAGAAGTCCTGAATACTAATGCCCCATCGTTATTAAGGTATTAGGTTTATACTTGCTATATTTTTTACGCTTTTCATTAATCAGTTCAGTATTCTCAAAGTAAGTTTTCATAGTATCCTGTATCTCAAAGAAGTGGTCAACCGCTCCATGGCTATTTGTCATTGATTTCGTGTTATTGGTAATAACAAACTCCCATTTCCCCTCTTTATTCTTCTGCAAATCGCCGCCACTATGACATACTGGGCATTCAATCGCAAAACCATTATTATTCCAATGTGGTTCGGCCAAAGAAAGCAGATTGGAGTGACAATTAGGGCACCATCCAAGCTTCGGATCTCCTAAGAACGTTACCTGCTCATAATTACGGATGCCAGTCACAACATTCTCACCTAACTGTTTAGCTCGCATGATTATTGAATCGTCCAGCAGAATCTGACCTGGTCTTGGAGCGCGTATTGCAAGCATCTGATCTACAACTTTGATGTCTTGAGACAACATGCTGACGTGAATACTTTCAAGTGCCAAGGACATCCAGCTTCGCGTCGACCCGCCATTACAGATAATTCCTCCTACACGGTGGCGGTGATATTCACTTGAACCTACTTGTTTATGGAAATTAGGCTCGTATGCAAGATGCCGGTCGGTGAAGGTACGGAAGATGCCGGCAGGCATAAACTGATAGGTTGGGACTGCCACGATAATGCCATCTGCACTAAGCCACTCCTTCATGATCAAATCCAGATCATCCTTACTTTTGTATATGCATTCTGGAGCTTCACCTTTTTGCGTAAATTTCACAGTACATGATTCGCATCCTGAGCAAGGAGTGATATCGTAATTATGAAGGTTGATTAACATCACTTCCGCCCCCAACTCTTCCGCTCTCATCAATGCCTCTTTCGCCAAAATTTCTCCATTTCCATTTTTTCTTCCTGCTGTAATGGCTAAGATTTTCATAGTAGTTCCTCCTTTGTTTGAGAAACAATTCACAAAGGTATTAGTGTGTTTATACCGTTGTAGAGTGTTTCTAATCTGTTGACTTTTTTACTATTAATGATTGCATAAACAGTGCTCTCAATCTAACATAGATAACACCAACAATTATTGAAATTTCCATTTGAAAAATAATAGAGTCTTCAGCAGCTGGAGTTGCTCCTAATATCCTAAGGTGATCGCCAACCGCATAACCATGCAGGCATGTAAGTGATCTTAATTAGCCAGAAGAACTGCTACCCCACCTAACACGAATAATATGATAAATAGTGTAATTTCTTGAGGTGCCACTACACATCTTGAATGCTCACAGTGATGATTCCCCAGATCAATCCAAATAGGTACCCCTTTGGACGAAGCAATGCAAGGCTCAGTACTAGACTAAATAATTTTTTTCTTCATTCTAAAATAACCTTTCACAGTATTTTATAGATTACACTTTTCTTCTTTATACAACACTGGCAGCAATTTGGCTAAATGAGTGTATTCTTTGATACAATGCAGAAGTAAACTTCTCGTTTCTTCGAGAGGGACTTGGATATGATCTGGGATTATTTTTTTCGTCTCCTTTGTCTGAAGATCAATGTTATAACCTAGCCAGAATCTGGACCGAAGCTCAACTCCCCCTTCAATGGGGCGAATGTAGTGAACCATTACTGCATCATCACCATTAGCACATAATAATGAGCTTGTATTCGAGAGCTTTAGTTTCTTCAAATCAAAGCCCATACTTTCCGGTGAGCAAAAACGTATCCGAATATTTCTTGGTCCAGAGCCCGTATCTTCCTCTACGATGTGTGTCACTCCCCAAATTCTTTCAGGTAATGGAATGCTGGAGTCGAGTAAACGCTCCCTTTGGTCCGTCTGAATTCCAAAGTGATCTTCCTTGTTCCAGATTTTATAACGCAAAGGCTCCATAGCATGCCATACAAACCACCAGTCAAACATCGTATTAGTGACTCCGGGCATCAGGATACGACTGGCCACAAAGCCTGTTCCGTCTTCCATGCAGCAATAACCGATTTCTGTCTCTAGGTATCCAGGGTCCAGCAAACGATTCCTCTCATAGATGCTGATCGTCTGATTGGAATCAATCGGACCTTCATTGACTTTACTCACTAATTCTTCAGGTGCTGATGACATCTTCCAGTCATAATATTTCGCATAACTTAGTTGTTGCTCTTTATTACTTATATAGGAATTCATCCAAAATTCCTCCCTTAGAAATATCACACCTTGTTCACTCAGCTGCGCATACGGTCCAATGTTTATGAATCAGTGCTTGGTTCTTGACCTCATCCGCCACAGCCAATTGCAGGTCAGGAACTGAAACTCCGGCTGGAATACCATTTTTCATCATCATATAATCGATTCCCAACTCATAATTTCCAGTCCCCTCTCCAGGACGATAAAACCATGGGGGAGACAGAAAACTCCAATTAAAGCTATGGTCCGCTTGAAATAGATCCAAAGCTACACGGCAACCTTCAAGAAGGGGTACACTGGTCCAACTTGATACATGTTTCTCCAGTTTCGAATCTGACTCCCCTGGCTGGATTACACCTGATTCCTTTCGTTCAGCAGCATCATAAAAGAATTTCTCCTGTGTAATATCACCCAACCAACGCAAGTGTACGGCCGGCGCCACGCCAAAATACCATGTGGGGAAACGAGGGTCATCAAACATCTGTAGACCCGGTTTTACATACAAGCTTGCTGCACCACCAATACAGATCAGATATTTCCCTTTTGCTTGTTTAAATGCATTGATAATTCGTCTCGTTCCTTCCACTTGTCTATAATAGACCCGCATATCTATCTCATGTCCCCCTGAGAATGCGCTTACCACTACATCATGATCGGCAATAGCTGCTACCAGTTCCAGAGCATCCATTACCGATACGGTGATAGATGTAAGACCAATTGTATCAGGCACTTTATCTGCATCAATAGAAATGCCAGTTACGGAATGTCCTCTTTTCAACAAAATTTCCGTCAGTGCTTTTCCTCCCATACCTGTGTGACCAATTACAGCTACTTTTAATGGTTTTGACTGCATCATGTTGTCTCCCTTTTCTGGATTATTTACAAATACATGGTCTTCTCCCCATTCATAATATATAATTCAATCCATAAGCGCATTGTCCATTTGCACAAAAATATACGTTCCACAGTTGCTCTTTCCTCATGTGTTTCAATAAAAAGTATTAAAAAAACGGGAAAGTTGTTGATATGTATGAAAGTACGTGAATTGTTTAACATTTTATGCGATTACACAATTACACAGGTGAAAATTTCAAATGAAAATGCTGTGGTCAATAAGACTGCTTGGCTAGATCATGAGCAAACAGATTTTGAACCGTCGACTTTGTATCTGATACATTACAAGAAACTCCCCCTTATTTTTGATGCTAATACAGGTGCGAATTTCCTTTGTTTTGGAAATTCCAGTGTTGTCAATCCGATTCTTCATTCTTTTTCCCATAATGTCTTTCATTTAAGAGAGAGCAACGATGCTGAAATTAGTCGTTGTTATGAAACTATTCACCAATTACTTGCTGAGGATAACCTCATATGGAATTGAAATCGCACATGTAATGATCTCTGAAAGTTACCAGCCGATTTCTGAGTTAGATAAAAAAATTATTCGTTATTTTTGCAAGATCATTTCCATTGAACTACAAAAAGACTCCTTTTATAAAGACAACAAAGGGGTCAAGTATTCCTATTTTCTCGCTGACTTGCTAGATAATCATTTAAGTAGTCCACATACAATTGAAATGCGTCTGAATACGTTAGGCATAAAACTACACAAAAATATGCAATTGGTGATCGTGAGGCCCAACACTCATTCCACTGCCCACTCCCTAGACATTCTTGTAAAACAGTTGCATCTACTTCTGCCCCAGAGCATGTATGTTGTATATAAAAACTCTGTAGTGTTGTTGCTTAATCAAGAGTCATTGTTCTATCCTGATAATGCAATCTACAAGAGAATAAAATGCTTTCTTCATGCTAACGCATTTACAATGGGGGTCAGCAATCCTTTTTCCGATATAAGCAAACTGCAGATTCACTACAAGCAAGCTATAAAAGCAGCGGAGATTGGAAACAACCGGTTAGGTATCAAGTCTGGGGCTATCTATTTCAAAGATATTTCATTTCTCTATCTCCTTGAAATTAGCAATAAAACAGAAGAGAATTTACATTTTTGCCACCCAGATATCTCTTTCCTGATCGAGTATGATGAGTTACATCATACCGAATTGAGCCATACATTAATGGTCTTTTTATTCAATGGGCAAAATACTGCCAAGACCTGCAACCTTTTAAATATCCACAAAAATACGTTGCTTTACCGTATAAATAAAATCAAAAAGATACTTAATACTTCACTTGAAAATGGGGACGATCTCTTCTCCTACCAGTTGTCTTTTAAAATTTTAAATTATAATTCATTACAGTAGTAATGTCCGCACTTTAATTAACAATTCATCCGCGAACCGCCAATTTTCGTCGATCATAGGCAAAAACGATCATCTTTGCCCCTAAAATAGCACATACCATATACATAAATGAATAGGAGGGAAAATCAGCAATGGTTCCCATGATGGCCCCCCAGAGAAACAGCCATATCAGCTGTGGCAATAAACAATCCGATTAGCACATTACGATTTGACTGTGGAAGAACAAATGACAAGTAGGTCGTCAGAGTTGGATAAACGATTACCTGTGCTATACCCATAAGTACGGCTCCAACATAAAAGAGAATCGTTCCGCCCTGTATTGAAAAGCTTACACATCCAGCCGCCAATGCCAGAAGCAGCATTGTTCCCATCATAAAGCGGGAATGCCATTGGCCATCTGACGGAATATTTTTTCTTAGAGTGAAGCGAGAAACTACAACAACTCCCGCTTGAATCATTAAATACAGACCAGCATTACCGTTTTTAAGTTGAGGAATATACAAAGGGATAAACGTCGTAATTGCTCCGAATATCTCCCAAGGTTAAGTAATCTTGCTAATGTTTGCGCTCTTTTTTCATCGCTTCATAAAATTGTTCGACTTTTAATAGAATATGAATATATTGATGCGATATAAGTCGCCAATGCCATACAAGCATTACCGCAGAATTGCCCATTCGGCCATTTGTAAATGTGCGTTAACTTTTTTTTCTGATCTTTCTATAAACCCTACTTGTTCAGCATACACGTTATCGTATGACATAATTTTTGAGGCTATGTGTCTGTATGTCCCAGCTGGATGATTTGTTTTAATAAGAATCGTCATATTCTGTGTTGGACTAAATTTTGTAAAATCGGTCTCCTGTTTCATCTCAGCTACCTCTATTCCACAAGAAGAATTTTTAAGGGACTCTTATGTCACTTAATTAATAGTAATGATTACAATTATCATCCGAAAAAAAATATAGCATAGCATTTATTGATCGTCAACAAATATTTCCATTTAGAATTTTCCAAATAAGATGCTCCACTGATCAGTTCGAATATCAAATTTTTTATCAGCTATTGCCACACCTGCTGAGCCTACGAGCCCTTTTCATCCAAATCTGTAATCTCATCCACCCATACGTAATAGTCGTGGTATTTGTTTTGTGGGTTGCCACCTGGTCTCCTTGAACCATGGGGGCTCGCTGCTCGAATGACTGATAACAAGGTCCATGATCACCTTGACGCTCGGTCCGCTTGTTCATCAAGGTGCGGAAATTATTTAGACTCTCATACAGCGGGTCTACCTGATAGTAATCAGTTACATCATAATTATGGTAACTTGGAGACGGATTTAGGGGTCAAGGCATCCACGATGGCATAAGTTTTGGTTGTTAATTCTCCCGAGATTGTCTCATACGTGCTTGTCTTGCCCCCTTTTACCTCTGCAACCATTTTGATGAATATGGACAATACCAGTTGTTAGGGTGAAACTTCCTTCGTCATTAACATAATTCATCTCCAAAGTAACTAAATTATTTGTCTTTTAAGATTACCTTAATCGGAGCAAATCAGGGATCTACGTTCCTTTCGATTCGTTTTTTTTAAAATAGAATGAAATTGTTATTTTTGATATAACATGTTATGATTACTCCAAATAAAACCATTATTTATAATCAAATTACATATTAGCATTTAACTTTTCGATCAAAATGTAAGCGATTTCATTTCTCTTTTGCCTTCTTCACAGCAGTTCTCCTTACGGGTAAAGGTCTGAGCATATTCTTGGTTTTGATAAATTTGCGGATAGCTCAGCTTTAGACCATATAATAAACGGAGGTTATTGTTATGATCAGAAAATGTCTAGTTTTATTTCTCTCCTTCGCTCTATTGCTCGGTGTCTTTCCCATGCTAAATGTAGATGCTGCCAATCGGCCACTGGCTAAGATCCCTGGAAATTCTAACCCTCTAATGGATCATAAGTTGGGAGCTGACCCCTATTCATTGGTGTATAATGGAAGGGTGTATATCTACATGTCAAGTGATACGTATGTGTATAACAATGACGGATCGATTAAAGACAATGACTTCAGTGCTCTGGATCGCATCCAGGTCATATCGTCCGCGGACATGGTGAACTGGACGGATCACGGAGCGATACCAGTCGCAGGGGCCAACAACAAGAACAGCGGAAGGGGCATTGCCAAATGGGCCTCTAACTCCTGGGCACCTGCAATTGCGCATAAAAAAATGAATGGCAAAGATAAATTCTTCCTTTATTTTGCCAATGGCGGGGCAGGAATTGGAGTCCTGACAGCAGACACACCGATCGGACCTTGGACAGACCCCCTCGGTAAAGCACTTGTGACACATAGTACACCTGGAATGGCTGGCGTGACATGGCTTTTTGATCCTGCTGTGCTGGTGGACGATGATGGCACAGGGTACCTGTATAGCGGTGGGGGAATTCCTAACGAATCCGATCCTGCTTCCATTGCTAATCCCAAAACAGCTAGAGTGAGCAAGTTAGGAGCAGATATGATCAGTGTTGTTGGAAGCGCAACCACCATTGATGCACCTTACCTATTTGAAGATTCAGGTATTCATAAGTACAATGGCAAATACTATTATTCCTACTGTATTAACTTTGCCGGAACACACCCGACTCAGTACCCTGGAGGTGAAATCGGCTATATGGTCAGCGACAACCCGATGGGCCCCTTCACTTATAAAGGCCATTTCCTGAAAAACCCCTATACATTCTTCGGCGTTGGCGGCAACAACCACCATGCTGTATTTAACTTTAAAAATGAGTGGTATGTCGTGTATCATGCCCAAACGGTCAGCAAGGCACAAATTGGCACTGGAAAAGGCTATCGCTCTCCGCACATTAATAAACTGGTGTATAATACCGATGGAAGCATCCAAGAGGTACAAGGGAATATGACTGGAATAGCTCAGCTATCCAATCTAAATCCATATACCAGAGTTGAAGCGGAAACCATGGCGTGGCAGGCGGGTATTACGACCGAGCCCACTCAAGCCACTGGCGGTCCGGTCAGTAATCTGGATGTGACCAATATTCACAATGGGGACTGGGTAGCTGTCGGGAAGGCTGATTTTGGCTCTACCGGAGCAAAGACGTTCAAAGCTAATGTTGCCACAAATGTCGGTGGTAATATTGAAGTACGGCTTGACAGTGAGACAGGGCCGCTAGTCGGCTCTTTGAAAGTGCCTTCAACTGGAGGTATGCAGATCTGGAGAGAAGTAGAGACCACGATCAATAATGCAACTGGAGTTCGCAACATTTATTTGGTGTTTACTGGGGCAGGTAACGGCAATCTATTTAATTTGGATGCCTGGCAGTTCACCCCCAACACGGGGGGAAATATGGGGACAAAGGTTGAAGCTGAGAATATGAATATTGGCGGCACTTATGCAGGCAAGATCAGTACACCCTTTGACGGGGTTGCTTTGTATGGCACTGCTGACTACGCATCATACTCACAGTATTTTGCCAACCCTACGCATAATATCTCAGTACGGGGAGCTTCAAGCAATGCTGGTACGGCCAAAGTGGACTTGGTTATTGGAGGAGCAACTGTGGGTGCCTTTTATTTCACGGGCAAAACACCGACTGTCCAAACCTTGTCCAACATTACTCACGCTACTGGCGATCAGGAGGTCAAACTTACCTTGACGAGCGATGACGGAACCTGGGATGCCTACGTGGATTTCATTGAATTTTCGTTATGATCGCTCGTAAAAACAGTAGTTGTCTTAGTCCTATTGTTGACTAAATTGAGACTGTCTGGATACTTCATCCTCAGTGACTTGCAAGTGCAGCGTATGGAAAAACACCCTCTGGTGCTCGAGATTACTGCTAGGGAAGCCCCCAGCAGTAATCTCGAGCACCCTTTTATCTTAATGGGTCCCTTCATATATAGCTCTGCACTTCTTCTGAGAACAGGAACAGGATCACGATACTACAACGATCAAGAGGTAAGAATATGTTGAAAAAGTAGGCTCGCTCTTAGTAGTGTTCTTCCACTGCTTATGACAATGCTCTCTATGGGCAGCATATCGTCCGCTCTCACATTCAACAATCCTTTTATCTATGCCGATGTTCCGGACAATGATGTAATTCGGGTAGGCAATACTTATTATATGACCAGTATAAACATGGCTATACCATGCATATGAACCCAGGCGTTCCCATTATGAATTAGCTCTATTGGAGTGAATTTTAGTAGGCCTTACCAGCCAAATTAGCTCTCAGCCTTTCAAAAAAAGAATAAGTACTTTATCCAGAATATCAATTACGAGCAGGTCTGGAATAAGATAAATAGTTTTTGTATTTTTTTAATCTTTCAGGCAATTCGCCAGCCTTGGAATTAGGTTTTAATGAAACTTTATATAATTCATCCGCGTGCTCGAATTTCCCAGAGATTAGAACATGAGAATGCGCTCTATCTTCTTCTGTGACATTGAATTTAACTTTGCCTTGTTCAACTTCCAAAGTGCCCTTTACACCGCAAATTCCGCATATTGCAGGATAATTATCATCATGATTCCTGATTTCAACGAGTTTGGAATGACAGATTGGACATAAACCAGATTCGCCAATATATTTCGCTTCCGTATTCGGATTCATTAGTGTTTCAGCCACATGACGACCAGATTGCCTAGCTCTGTTCAATTCATTTTCCTTGAAGACTACTGATCCAGGCAAGCCAACCCAATTGACCAGTATTTTATCTACAACATTGATTTGCATCGGCAGCGTGAAGAGATGGAGCATTGGCAGTGCAAGTGTGTCCCACTCACTTCCCCCTACAGCAATAAGAGAAGCCACTCTTTGTTTAAAGCTTCTTTCATCTGGGCCTTTACCAGTAGTTATTCCTCTTTCTTCGCGTTGCTTCTTGGCAATCATTCGGAAGGCAATATCATGGGAGGGGCCCATCCGGTCATTCAGAGTCTTCAACAGTCCACTCGGGCTCTTCTCATAAATGGCTGAGCTCACAATTAACCCGTCGCATTCCATTATTTTTTCTTCAATAAATCCATAATCATCGTTCTTTATCACACAATCTCCTGAGCCACACTTTTCAAGCAGGCTCACTACACAAGCATTACAACCGGTGCAAGGTTTAATTTGCAGGTCATTAAGACGTATAAGCTCTACCTCGGCACCTATCTCTTCAGCACCCATCAGAGCTTCCTTGACAAGGATTTCTGAATTACTCATCCTTCTACCGCAACTGATCCCTAAAATTTTCATTAAAATCCTCCTGCTATTTGTATTTGTTAGGCATAGATCCTGAAGCAAATCCATGCGAGAGTTTCAGCTTTCTCCACTAATTTCGCATAAATTTCCTCACATAATTCCAAAACCTTTCCCTCACAGAGCCTTGATTTTAAACAATATTACTCATTTTTTGATGAAAGTGTCATTTATTGCAGCGTGTAATAATTTCAGTATATATAATAAAAACGTTATATCCCATGTGCTGGAATTTAAATATAGTCCGATATAGTGACGATGTTTTGTAATATTGCACAAGGATTAAAAAGCTTTTGGAGGCTGCTCTTGTGAAAATTCAAAAAATAATCAGAAAACTTAGCGACTGTTATCTTTCCTTGCCCGAAGAGGCCATGCAAACAAAAGAAATCAGTGAATTTACTATCCTGCGGTTGAGTTCCGTTTTCCAGGCTGACACCGCTTATATAGGCAAGCTTTCGGATTTGCCAAAGGACTTTCCTACAGACACTCCTCTTTTCTGCATTCAGGATTGTGATGCACTTGTAGACTCTTATACTTGTCTTACCCTTCTGCCAAATGGACTGGATCTGCTGGATCTTTCGGGAAAGATTTCATCTATACTTGCTCATGAGAATCGGCTCATTGAGCATATGCACACTCTGATATCCGCACTTTACTCAAACAAAGGTTTGCAATACTTGACAAACGAGGCCTCCCGCATCTTTGGTAATCCGGTAATCATTGTCGACGCAGGCTATAAGTTACTCGCTATGTGTCAGGCCCCCATCCCCAGCCGACCTGATATCGAACAGCAGCGAAATTTGGGTTATATTCTTGACAGTAATATTGAGAGCATGAAGAAATCTAATCTGTACGAACTGACCCGTATGGCTCTTATTCCTTATTATTCACGCGATCCCGAGACCAACGACTGTTGGATAACAGCTTTTGTGTACGTACATGGTATAGAATTCGCGCAGGTCAGTGTTATGGAACTGGATCGTAAATTTACAGATTTTGATTTTGAACTCGTACAATTTCTTTGTGAGCTGGTTTCGGTAGAATTGCAAAAGAACGACTTTTATAATTGCAATCAAGGAATGATGCATAGTTTTTTGCTTTCCGAACTGCTTACAGGCGAGCTCAATGATGCTAATGTCAACGCAATGCGACTGGCTCATCTGGAATGGACGCTTACACCTTACCTGAGAGTGATGACCTTGACAGACCTGAAGAACGGCTTTTTTGACGGGAAAGTTCAGCTGGTTGCACAGCATATGATCCAATTACTTCCGGATAGCCGTTGGATCGTATATCAGGGACGTATTGTATTTCTCATTTCTCTCGTTGATTCATCCTGTAAAATCATTGCTGAAGACAAACGAATTCTGGAGTTTCTACAAGTAAACGGTCTAACTGCTTCGCTAAGTGACTGCTTTAGTCATTTAGCCTGTTTACGAAAATATTATAAGCAATGCTTAACCGCCATCGAGATTGGTTTCCAACTTCATTCAAACAAGTCAGTGTATATGTATGAGGACTATCTCTGCGAGCATATTGGAAAGATCATATCGGAACAGAACGATCTCGCTGACTTCTGCCATCCAGTTATCCAAAAGTTAATTGCTTATGACAATGCCCACAAAACAAGTTTGCTGTCTACACTTGAAGCCTATCTTCAATATGTGGACACTCCAAATATTGCTGCTAAAACACTTTTTATTCATAGAAATACTTTGTTCTATCGAATCAACAGGATACGTGAGCTATTCGAGATTGATCTAAGCGATGGTGATATTCGTCTGAAGCTTCAAATGACTCTTCATTTTCTAAAACTGAAAACACAACGCGACGATCCTAAAGATCAGAGTATAGAAGGGTAAGCAAAAGCAAAAAAACATGCAGACAAAATTTCTTATCGATACTTTGTCTGCACGCTAGTCTTTTCTATCTATTTTTTAAATTTAATGATAGCCCATAAGCATTCAGATAGTCCGCTGCTGTTCTAAGATGACCAGTATGTCTAATTCCATCATTAATCAGCTTACCAGCTTTAGGCCAACTGCTGAACCGAGTACCATAGCGATGAACAGAATTCTCGCGGTATTACGCGGTTCACTGTAAAAGATCATGCCCAATATGGCCCCTCCAGAAGCTCCAATACCGGTCCAGACAGCGTAGGCCGTTCCCATTGGTAGTGTTTCCATGGCCAGGGATAGAAACAAGAAGCTCAACCCAAAGCCTGCAAGCAGGTAAAAAGCAGACAGGAAATTCCGATCTTTATGGAGCTTATTAATCATGAGAACTCCAATCATCTCAAATACGCCTGCCAAAATTAGAAATACCCAGTTCATACGTCAGTGCACCTCTTTTCCTTGTTTCTTCTCTTTGCTCTGTATTTTGAGGCCTACAACTCCGAGCAGAAGCACCCCGATTAGCAACAATTTAGATCCCTGTACCTCAGCACCAAACAACAAAATTTCTGCCAATACAGTGCCGGCCGTTCCCAAGCCGACAAACACTGCATACACCGTACCTACCGGAAGCGTACGGGAAGCCATAATCATGAGTATGAAACTTACTAAAATGGCAACTAAAGTGCCCCCCCACTCTAACCATCCGCTAGCATGTTTCAGGCCGATGACCCATCCAACTTCAAATAATGCCGCAATTACAACAGATAACCATGTCTTGTTCATTCTGTGCTTCCTCCTTTTTGATAATGCTGCAAATGTAGTATGGATTTATAGCAGCAATAAAAAAAAGCCTGAGAGAATACTGCATACAGCAGTTTTTCTCCCAGGCTTTTATCCCTCCGTGGCACAGTACGACGACTGTGAGTTTTCTCTCGGACCAGCCGATATTACATCGCGGAACCCTAGAAAACATTTTTGAATTCAATTATAGTTAATATTATACACATTAGTGAATAAATTACAATATAAAAATTAATAAGAATTCGTATATCATCCTAAACTTATATCATTGTTTTGGTCATTATGAAATCAATTTGTTCTTCATCCCCCATATAAAAAGAGTGTGCGCCAGTTTGAACAAACCCCATTTTCTTGTAAAAAGCAATGGCATTTTCATTTTTTTCCCATACCCCGAGCCAGATCTTCTTTTTATTATGTTCAATCGCAATTTCCATAGCTTTATTTAGCAGATATTTACCAAGCCCATGTTTTTGAGATTTGTTTCTTATATAAATCCTCTCAATTTCGAGCGACTCATCACCCATTCTTTCGGATTGGGCATCATTCATATTTACCTTTAAGTATCCAGCAAGTTCTTCATTAAAATAGATGAAAAAGATTTCTGAAGAGTCGTTGGACAATTCCTCCTCCAACTGCTTATAGTTAAATGCTCTTTCTAGATAAGCTTTCATATTTTCAGGTGAATTCTGATCTTTAAAAGTATCATTAAATGTTTCAATACTTATTTCTTGGAGTATTTGTAAATTTTCACGGCTGCACTTTATTATTTTCACGGTCACTTTAATGTATCGCTCCTTCATGTAAATCAATAATTTCTCTTGTTCCCCTTTTTTACAAATTCCCAGTCTTCCCCTATATTTTCTCTTACTCTTTGAAGAAGATTGAAAATAGTTTCTACTTCTTTTTCTGAAAATCCCTCTAATGCAACGTTATTGGAATAATCATTTTCTCTTTTTATAAAAGGATATACATTGTTTCCTTTATCTGTTGGATAGAGTTTTTTGATTTTTTGGTTATGGTTATCTTCTTTCTTTTCAATAAAGCCATTAATTACAAGTTTTTTTATAGCACGAGATGCAGTTGTTCGATCTACTTTTATCATCTCAGCTAACTTTTCTTGAATGATTCCTGGGTTTTCACATATTCGCACAAGGTACAAATACTGCCCTTTTGTAAGCTCATATTCTTTAAATTCTATATTACTTATAGAATCTAATGCCCTTGCGATCATTCCAATTTCACGAAGAACTTCCTTCATTAGTTAACTCCTTTGCACCTATTTTGTTGCAAATGCAATAAAAATGATATACATTGAATTTACCTTATTTTTATTGCATTTGCAACAAAAAAATTACATTAAAGAGGTCGAGTAATGTGAAATATGTTTTTTTCGTATTAGGAATTTTTATATTATCCCTTGGAATTTCGTTCACTATACAATCAGACCTTGGGACTTCACCTTTTGATGCACTTTTGGTAGGACTGTCCATAAATGTGGGGCTTACTGTGGGGAGTTGGGAAATCATAATAGCTATAATATTGATATGTTGTAATTCGCTTTTGAAAAGACAAAGACCTGAAGTTTTGGGGTTGTTAACAGCATTTATAACGGGTATTGGTATTGATATGTGGCTTTTTTTATTACACAATTTGATAGCACCTGAACTATGGTACAGCAAAGTTGTTTGTTTTGGAATTGGTTTAGTTGTTGTAGGATTAGGAACTGCAACATATTTACAGACAAATTTTGCACCAATTCCAGTTGACCGATTAACATTAATCATACAAGAATTAACTAGAACAAATCTATTTTTTTCGAGAACACTCATCTATCTTATATTCTTGATCATAGCAGTCATTTTAAATGGCCCCATTGGCATTGGAACTTTGTTAACTGTTTGTTTAGGGGGGCTAATACTCAATTACTTTATGCCACTTACTGAAAAAGTACTTGACCGCATATTAACACACTCTCATACATCACTAAATCATGAGAAAGATAAAAAGCATTCTATATAGAATGCTTTTTATGTTGTTCAACTAACTTGATCTGTTAAAAGATGTAATATCCAAGTTGAGACTGAAGCTTGATGCTCATATCTCTTTGTTTCGATATTAGGTTTCTCTAGAAGAATTGGTACTGTTATTTGTCTCTCAATTGGTACTTTAATTGTGTCTAATTCATTTTTATAATGTGTTTGTATTTTGAAGGCCAATTAATAAAGGAGTGTAGCTTTATGTTCTGTGGATTATCTGCTTTTCCACTCACCCCAGTTAACGAGACAGGTATTAACGAAAAAGCATTTGTGACACTAATTCAACGATTAGTTGCAGCTGGTGTAGACTCAATTGGTGCATTGGGTTCAACTGGAAATTATGCATATCTTAATCGAGAAGAACGTTTACATGTGCTTCAACTTGCTGTCCATTCATCTGAGGGGATTCCCGTGATGACAAGTATAAGTGCGATTCGTACTTCTGAAGTACTTCTATTAGCGGAAGATGCACAAAGAGCAGGAGCAAGCGCAGTGTTGCTAGCCCCTGTCTCCTATCAAACACTAACGAATGAAGAAGTATTTTTACTCTATGAACAGGTGACGAGTTCACTCTCCATTCCACTTTGTGTATATGATAATCCGAGTACCTCGCATTTTCATTTCAGTGATGAGTTGCACGGTCGGATTGCTGAGCTGTCTAACGTTCGTTCTATCAAGATTCCTGGAGTACCTTCTGACCCTGAAGAAGCTAATGCACGAATTAGCAAACTTCGTAAGCTCATCCCTTCCTATGTAACGATCGGAGTAAGCGGGGATCCGTTTGCAGCCACCGGCTTGAATGCGGGCTGTGAAGCATGGTACTCCGCTCTGGGTGGCTTGTTTCCAGAGACCTGCTTGAGAATAACCCGATTTGCTCTGGATGGTTGTGCTGACGAAGCAAGTCGACTCTCAACACAGCTTGAACCGCTTTGGTCGTTATTTCGCCAATATGGCAGCCTTCGCGTTGTTTCAGCAGCAGCAGAAATAAGTGGCTTGATCTCAAGTCCCAGTCTTCCTTTACCCTTACAACCATTGAATCAATCAGCTAGAGAACACTTGAAATTCATACTAAAGGATCTTCAGTCCACTGAAACATTCTGTTCACCATTTGATGTTTAAATTGCATATGAATCAAACCAGCAATTTCTAAATAAAGAAGACCCGCGTTTATTGAACCGTGGGTCTTCTTTTGTTAAAGTTCATTCAGCTTGTTCAACGTAATACCTTTTAAATAATCAAAACAATTCGTAACATAAAATGGAGCTAATCCATCTTATTGTTTATAATACTTGAATTTTCAAATGGAGTTGTTTTTGCTGTTTTTTTCAATGCAGGCAAGGGCAGTCGGACAAGCCGCCGCCCTCTGCACATGCAAAGTGAACTCATTGCATTTTAGAAAACTGATTTAGAAAACAAAATCGATGGAATCCGGCGAGAAGCCTTCTGGCTGCTCGTCCGTGTTCACTTGAATATCGCTTAACAGTAAATCTGGATCGGTTCCAATCTGGGACAGGATCGCTATCAAATCTCTGGTTAATCTCTCAATAGCGTCGCCCCCAAATAGCTTCGTGCAGTATTCAAAGGAACCCTTGATTTCCCCATCTTCATCACTCATGGACAAGGTCAAATCGAATTTGGAGATACGATGCTCCTGAACATACGGACTAAAGGACAGCGTCTCAAGCTGCGCTTCCGGCGACTCTGTATTTTCCAGTACAAACATGGTGTCAAACAACGGGTTACGGCTTGCATCCCGTGCTACATCCAGTTTTTCCACCAACTCTTCCAGTGGATAATCCTGATGCTCGAAGGCTTGCAACGTACGATCTCTGGCTTCCAGCAAGTAGCTGTGGAACGTTTGGTTGCCCTTCGGCTGATGCCGGATGGCTAGCGTGTTGACGAACATTCCGATCAGTGGCTCCAGTTCAGGCAACAAGCGGCCTGCTACCGGCGTACCGATGATCAAATCGTCCTGACCGCTGTATTTGGACAGCAGAACGGTGTAGGCGCTCAACAGCACCATGTACAGCGTACTTCCGGTCTGTGCCGCAATTCGGCGCAGTTGCTCGGATACATTCGCGTCCACTGTAAATTCATACATCGCACCCTCGAAGCTGCGAACAGCAGGTCTAGGATAAGCAATTGGCAAATCCAGTACCGGTAATGCTCCGGCTAAATGCTCCAGCCAGAAGTGTTCTCGGCGTTGGTATGACTCACGCTGCATCTCCTGCTGCTGCCACACGGCGTAGTCTTTGTACTGAATTTGCAGCGGCTCCAATTCCTGTCCCTCGTACAGTTGTACCAGCTCATGCACGATATTGTTAGACGATACACCGTCTGAAATAATATGGTGCATGTCGTACATCAGGAGATGGCGTTCTGGTCCGGTTTGAATGAGACGGACACGCAGCAGTGGTGCCTGGCGAAGATCAAAGCTACGGACAAAGGACTCGATATAGGCTTCGACTTCGGACTCCCTGGCCTGCAGGTGCTCTACTGCAAACTCCACTTGATCGTAAACCCGCTGAACGACCTCGCCTTCCAGCATTTCAAAGGAAGTCCGCAGCGTTTCATGGCGGGCTATTAACTGACGGAACGCATCCCCCAGCCGATCGGCCTGAAGCGGTCCCTCCACGGTTAATACACCCGGCATATTGTAACTGAGATCCCCACCTTCCAGATGGCTCAAAATGTACAATCGTTTTTGAGCCGAGGAAACCGGGTAGTACGCCTGTTGCGCCGCCGCAGGGATCACCGTATAGGTGTCTGTACCGTGCGTTGCGATGAGCTGGGCTTGCTGCTCAATCGTGAAGTGTTGGAACACCTCACGCAGCGTAATCCGGCTGTCCAGTTCCTGATGGATTTTGGCCACCAGCGTCGTTGCCCGCAGGGAGTGTCCACCCACGTCAAAGAATGAGTCGGTGACTCCTACGCTGGACAGCTTCAAGACATCCTGCCAGATTTGGGCTAGCTTGGTTTCCAGCGGTGTCCGCGGTGCAACGTACTCCAGGCCTCCTTCGAGGCGTGCTTCCGGTGCCGGCAACGCCTTGCGGTCGATTTTCCCGTTCGGTGTCAGCGGGAAACGATCCAGTTGTACCACATACGTCGGGATCATGTAATCCGGCAGCTTCGGCTGCAGCGCATTGCGCAGCTCCGGCAAACTCAGGGACTCTGAAGCTATGATATAGGCACACAGGTCCTTGTGTCCGTCTTCGTTTTCCCATGCTGTGACCACGGCTTTCTGAATGCCGTCCACGGTCAGCAGCTGCGCTTCCACCTCGCCCAGTTCGATCCGGTACCCCCGGATTTTCACCTGGTGGTCGATCCGGCCCAAATACTCAATACTGCCGTCTGGCATCCACCGTGCCAAGTCGCCCGTCCGGTACATCCGGTTTGCGTGATCCGCTGGATCAGCTGCTGCCGCATCAGCGAACGGATTCAGGACGAACTTCTCTGCCGTCAGCTCCGGCAGGTTCAGGTATCCTCGTCCCACACCTGCACCTCCGATATAAAGCTCACCTGCGATACCGATCGGTACCAGCTGTTGCTGGCTGTTCAGGATGTACACCGACTGGTTCGCTATCGGCGTTCCGATCGATACTGTGTGCTCCCCTTTTTCCAGCAGTACGTTCAGGGACTCCACATCTTCAATCGTATAAGCAGTCGCATCTACCGTCGTTTCGGTCGGGCCATACACGTTCGTAATGACTGGACGATACCCAGACCACTTGTGCAAGAACACATTTACCAGTTGCACGGATAATGCTTCGCCACCGATCAGGTAATGCTTCACTTCCGGCGCTTCCGTCACACTGACGCTTTCGTTCAAAATATGCAGATGCGCAGGTGTGCCGTCCGACAGATCAATTCGGTGCGTGCGGTAGTAGGCGATCAAATGCTCTCCGCTCAGACTGACGTCACGGGACACCACGTGCAGGGTGTGGCCTAACAGCAAGCTGGCAAAGATTTGCTTCACTGAAGCGTCAAATACAAATGCCGACAGCCATGCGACATGAAGCGGCTGTTCATAACGGCTGTATACGCGTTCCCATAAAGCATCTACCAGATTGCTAACACTGCCCTGCTCGATCATGACCCCTTTCGGCTGACCGGTGGTGCCTGACGTGTAAATCATATAGGCCAGGTTATGCGGGCGGGCAACAGGGATTAGATTGCTCGCATCCTGTGCTCCCAACTGAGCTTGAACGTCCTCGTCGTCAAGAACTACAGCTTGTACTAGGGATGGCAAGCTGAGCGACAGGGTGGCGACTCTACTTGTAATCACGACCTTGGCCCCACTGTCTTGGAGCATGTAGTCGATGCGCTCCTGTGGATACACCGTATCCATCGGCACATATGCGCCTCCGGCCTTAAGTACCCCCAGAATGCTCACCAGAATATCCGCAGAACGTTCCAGCAATACGCCAACCGGTTGATCTGCTTCGACCCCTTCCGCTCGTAACACACGAGCCAATTGGTTCGCCCGTTCATTCAACTCGGCATAGGTCAGTGCCGTGTCTCCAGACACGACTGCTACCCGCTCAGGGTTGCGCTTCGCTTGGTCTTCAAAGCGTTCGCTGAGCGAACGGCCTTGTAATGCTCCAAGCAGGCTGTGCGCATTCGGATCATTGAACACCTTCAGAATCTGCTCGGTTTCTTCTGCCGTAATCAACTCCAGCTCACCCAGCTTCGCATCCGGGTTCGCCGCGACGGCTTCAGCCAAGCGAACAAAGTGACGCGTCATCCGTTCTACCGTTTCGCGCTCGTACAACGCAGTTGCATACTGCAATCCGAACTGGATACCTGCCTCTTCCTCTCTGGCTTCCATCATCAAATCAAACTTGACTGGCGTTTGTTCCAAGCCATATGGACGGAAGCTTAGGTCCGCCAGCTGCAGCTCACCTTCCTCGGTGGTTTGCAGGGTAAACATCGTATCAAACAGCGGATGGCGGCTCATATCCCGCTTCACGTTCAGCTTTTCCACCAGCTCCTCAAACGGATAGTCCTGGTGCTCGTAAGCTTGCAGGGCACGCGTCTTCACATCCTCCACATAGCTTCGGAAGCTTTGCTCTGCCGTCGGATAGTTCCGCAATGCCAACGTTCCGACGAACATCCCGATCATTGGCTCCAGATCCGCATGCGGTCGTCCGGCAATCGGTGTGCCGACTACGATGTCCTCTTGCCCGCTGTATTGATGCAAGAGCGCGGTGTACGCTGCCAGCAGCACCATATACAGCGTAGAGCCTGTGTGCGCCGCCAGTTCCTTCAGACGTTCGCTGACTTCACGTTTCAGTCCAAACACCACCGTATCGCCTACCGTACTTCGTACCGCCGGACGGGCAAAGTCCGTAGGTACATCCAGCACTGGCAGCTCACCCCGGAAGGTGTCGAGCCAGTACGCTTCCTGACGTTGCATCCACTCTTGATGGGCTTCGCTTTGCTGCCATACCGCATAATCCTTGTACTGTATACGCATTGGCGAAAGCTCTTCACCGTCGTATAAGCGGACAAATTCATCGGTCAGTACTCCCATGGACACACCATCCGAAACGATGTGGTGCATATCGAGCATGAGTAAATGCTGCGGTTCCTGCTCGGTTCCTTGTACACCCAAATCTACCAAGCCTACCCGCAGCAGCGGAGCGGCTTGCAGATCGAACGGACGTACAAACTGCCGCACCCGTTCTTGTGCTTCCTGGCTGACCATCGTGTCTGTACTCGTGGTTGTGTCCTGATCTGTATCCGTAGTCGCATCTTCTGCCCGTACCTTTGTATATTCCACCTCAAACGGCACGGTGTCCTCAATCCATTGCATTGGCTCGCTGTCCACCAGTGCAAAGCGGGTACGCAAGGTCGCATGACGGGCGATTAATTGACGGAACGCGTCTTCTACCCGTTTCACATCCAGCGGACCGCTCACTTGCAGCACCGACGGCATGTTGTAGTTCACATCATTCGGGTCGAACTGATGCAGTACATACAGTCGTTTTTGCGCCGAAGATAACGGGTAGAAGTTGCGTTCTTCTGTTACCGGAATGGACGCATATGTTACTTGATCCAGATGTTCCAGTACGACTGCCAATTGTTCAATGGTTGGTGCTTCAAAAATACTGCGCAGTGGAAGCGGCTTGTTCAGCTCCTTGTGAATTCTCGAGGCTAGCGTCGTCGCCCGTAGCGAGTGTCCGCCAATCTCAAAGAAGTTTTCCTTCACACCGACCTGCGCCAGACCCAACACATCCTGCCAAATTTGTGCCAGTTTCACTTCCACCCATGTCCGCGGTGCGACATAATCCGCTCCGCTTTGCAGGCTGTCTTCCGGTGCTGGCAGTGCTTTGCGGTCGATTTTTCCATTCCGAGTCAACGGCATCTGCTCCAGCTGTACCAGATAGGAAGGGACCATGTAACCCGGCAGCTTCTGGCTCAAAGCGCTTCGCAGCTCACTTGCCACAACTTCCCCATCGGCGACCACATAAGCGCAGAGCTGCTTTTGCCCTTGCTCATCTTCACGTGCGATGACCACAGCTTCTCGCACTGCCTCCAGCTTCAACAGCTGCGTTTCTACCTCGCCCAGTTCGATCCGATAGCCCCGAATTTTCACCTGTGCGTCGATCCGTCCCTTATATTCCAGCGTCCCGTCTACATTCAAGCGTACCAGGTCGCCAGTGCGATAGCAGCGTTCTCCGCTGCGGAACGGGCTATCGATGAACTTTTCGGACGTCAGGTCTGGACGGTTGCGGTATCCACGTGCCACCCCGTCACCGCCGACGATCAGCTCACCCCATACCCCGACGGGCTGAAGCCGCATCGAACGATCCACGACATACGCTGTCGAATTATGGATCGGTCTGCCAATTGGCACCGATTCCGATTGCACACCAGTGATCGCATGCATTGTGGAAAAGGTCGTATTTTCGGTTGGGCCATAGATGTTACTGATCCGCAGGGACGGATGGGCCTCCAGCACCCGGTTCATATGTGGTACGGACATCACATCACCGCCGACCAGCAGCTCGCGTATTCCCTCGAACAGCGCCAGATCCTGCTGGGACAGCTGGTTAAAGAGCGGTGTGGTCAGAAACATCGTGGTAATGCCGTGGCTACGCACAGCTTCCTTAAGCTTGGGTGCGTCCAAAATGACATCCTGGCTCACTAGCACCAGCTGTCCACCATTCAATATCGCCCCCCAAATTTCGAAGGTGGATGCATCGAAAACAACAGCCCCTGTCTGCAAAATGCGCGTGTCGGCATCCAATTGCGCGTAGTTTGTATTTTTCACCAAACGTACGACATTACGATGCTCCACCATAACGCCCTTCGGCTGCCCCGTCGTACCCGACGTATAAATCACATACGCCAGATCGTTCGGACCAGACAACGGTTCCAGATTGGAACCATCCTCGTGATACACACTCTGTGCTCCATCCAGCACCAGCACGTTACCATCGAAGGCTACTTTATCCACCAAATGGTTTTGCGTTAACAATAGCTTCGCACCCGAGTCGTCCAGCATGTAGCGGATACGTTCCTCTGGATACGTCGGATCGATGGGCACATATGCACCCCCAGCCTTCAAAATGCCTAAGATACCCACGATCAAATCTACCGAACGCTCGGTCATCAGACCCACCAAACGATCCTTCGTCACGCCTTGGTTACGCAAGGTACGAGCCAAACGATTGGCGCGTTCATTCAGCTCGCGATAGGTCAACTGTTCTCCTTCGAAGAACAACGCTGCCTGCTCCGGTGTCTGCGCCGTTTGTGTCTCGAACAAGCCATGAATCGTTTGCTCGCTTGGATACTCAGCAGCTGTATTTCCCCATACGCTGAGAATTTGCTCACGCTCCTGCTCACTTACCATATCCAGCTCCTGCACTCGAATGTCTGGCTTCGCTACCACCTGCTCCAACAGCTGTATCAGATGGCCCTGAGTCCGTTCAACGGCTTCACGATCATATAACTTCGCATTGTATTCAAATCGGATTTTCATCGCTTCCTGCGGCATAACGACCAGATTGAAATCATAGTTGGTTTGTTCAATCATGCCGGCATTGCGAATTTCAAAATCCGACTCTGCACCTTCGCCAAGTTGCTCGACCTGCTCCTCCACCGGATAGTTTTCAAACACGATAATGTGGTTGATCAGATCTTGCTTTTGCTCGCTCAAGGCTTGAATTTCATACAGCGGATACGTTTCATAATCTTGAGAAGTCAGCGCCTGCTTCTGATTCGTTCTGATCATGTCGGCAAAGGTGTCCTCAGCCCCGCTGCGGATCCGTATTGGAATGGTGTTAATGAACAAGCCCACCATATTTTCGATCCCCGGAATATCCGCTGGACGACCAGACACTACACCGCCAAAAACAGCGTCGTCACTACCGTTGTACTTTTGGAGCAGCAATCCCCAGGCTGTTTGCAGCAACGTATTCGGGGTCACGTGGTACTGCTTGGCCACCATTTCCATACGTCCGGTCAAGTCCTTGCCCAGATCACACAGGATATGCTCAAATTGTGCACCGTCTGCTTTCACGCCTACTTTTCCGGTCGGAATCGAAGTTTGCTGATCATAGCCGAGCAAATAATCCTTCCAGTACGCAGCTGCTGCTTCTACATCCTGTGCTTCAAGCCACTCAATATACTGACGGATGGAGTAACGGGGAAGCTTCGGCTGTCTATGCTCCACGGCTGCAAAGTAAGCCTCAAACACCTCATCCGTGACTAATGCCACACACCAGCCATCCATCAAGATGTGATGAGAGCTCCACACAAAATAATAATCCTCATCACCTGTTCGTAAAATCGCCACGCGCATCAACGCATCCCGGGACAAATCGAATCCGGCTGCCTTGTCCTTGCGAATAAATTCCTTCACATACGCGTCACGCTCCTGCTCATTCAGATGACGCAAATCTTCACATCTAAAACCAACATCCTTGCGGCGGAAAATAACCTGCACAGGCTCATCCTGCCAACCGCTGATGAAATTGGCTCTAAATATCTCATGCCGCTGTGCCAAATGATTCAAGCTATCTTGGAAAATATTCGCTTGGAAGCGTCCATGCAAATCAAAGGTCGTTTGTTCAAAATAAGCACCTGACTCTGCATCCATCAGACTATGGAACAACATGCCTTTTTGCATCGGCGTCAGCGCATATACATTTTCCAGTTCCCCCATGTCACGAGTCCGCTCTACCAACTGATCCAGCTCGGCCATGGTTACATTTTTAAGCATGACATCGCTTGGCGTCAGCTCCTGCTGTTTGCGGCCTGTGCAATGCGCAATGATTTCCTGCAAACTGATTCGGAACGCTTCGGCTAGCTGCTCCATCGTTTCATGGCGATATTCCTGCTTACTGTAGCTGATCGTCAATTGCAGCTCGCCTTCGGAAATCAGTCCGTTCATATCCAGCGTGTGCGTTCTAGCTGCATGAGCGCTAAGCTCTGCACCGCTAGAATAAGGAGATACGCCAATGGATTGATTTTGCATATCTTGGTCAAATTGTCCCAAATAGTTAAAGCTGATTTCAGGTTCAGTTACAAAACGCTCTTGCTCACGTGCTGCGGACAGGTATCTCAACATCCCGTAGCCAATGCCCTTTTGCGGAATGCGGCGTAGTCCTTCTTTCACATGTTTGATGCGTTGTGAAAGGTCTTGCCCCACGCTCATATCCAGCACAACTGGGAATTGAGTCGTAAACCAGCCCACGGTGCGCGTAATATCCAGTTCTGGCAAAATGGACTCCCGTCCATGACCTTCCAGGCTCACAAGCACTCGTTCCAGACCGGCCCAGCGATGAATAGTCAGTCCCAATGCGGTAAGCAGCAAATCATTCATCTCCGTGTTGTAGGCACGATGCGCCTGTTTTAACAGCTGCTCCGTTTCCTGAGCTGTCCACGTGACCGTAATGTTCTCGCTGTCCCTATTTAAGGAATGAGAATGGGATTCGTCTTTTGGAAGCGGCTGATATATTCCCTGTTCCATTTCTTGCCAGAATGCGAGTTCTGCTGCCATGGCCGGACCGTTCGCATATTGAGACTGCCCATCCGCCCAGGTGCGGAATGAATCCGTTTTGTGCGGAAGACGAGCGGCTTGTCCGTTCAATGCCTGCTCGTAGGCTGTCGTAATATCCTCGAACAAAATGCGCCAAGATACGGTATCCACCACTAAGTGATGAATAGCCATCAGCAAATGATCTCCATCCGGGCAATGGAACAGCCCCAGCTTCACCAGCGGTCCTTCGCTTACATGAATACCCGCCTGAATTTCATTCACTTTGGCCTCGATCGCTGCAGATACCTCAGACTCATTTCTGAAGTCGGCCCGATCCAGTGTATACAGCTCGCCCTCCCCAACTGCACGGTTCCAAGCTTCATATCCGTGCTCACTAGGACGGAAAATGATACGCAGTGCGTCGTGATGGCTCACGACGTGATCCATCGCCGTGCGCAGGGCCGCTTCATCAAAACCGTCCTTGCTATGCAGCATAATGGACTGGTTATGATGATGAGCATCCGTCAGGTTCTGCTCAAAGAACCATTGTTGAACAGGTGTCAGTTTCACAGCGCCCACCACTTCGCTCTGATCCGCCAATCGGGTCACCGTTTGGACTTTCAGTGCCAATGCAGACACGGTTGGATGACTGAACAGGTCTTTCATCTCCAGTCGATAACCTGCTTGCAGCAAGCGGGATGATACTTGCAGCGCCTTGATCGAATCGCCACCCAGTTCAAAGAAGTTATCCTGCGTGCCTACCGCTTCCACGCCGAGCACCCCGGCCCATACCGCAGCCAATACTTGTTCCACCGTGGTACGCGGTGCCACATAGGCTGCGCCGGTATGGATGCTTCCTTCCGGTTCCGGCAAGGCCTTGCGGTCGATTTTGCCGTTGCTCGTCAGTGGGATCGTCTCCAGTCGCATCAAGCGTGCAGGTATCATATGCGCTGGCAGTCCTGCTTCCAGCTCGGTCTGTACCTCCTCAATCCGCAGCTCTGCTTCTCCTGTGATGTATCCGCACAAATACTTGTGTCCACGCTCATCTGTCCGGTCGATGACTACCGCTTGACGCACACCTGGCACCCGCTGGATCGCCGTTTCAATCTCGCCCAGCTCGATCCGGTAGCCCCGGATTTTCACTTGATAATCCATCCGGCCGATAAAGTCCACATTGCCGTCTGGCATCCACCGCGCCAAGTCGCCTGTGCGATACAATCGTTCACCCGGTACGTACGGGTTCGCTACGAATTTCTCGGCCGTCAGGTCGGCACGGTTCAGGTAGCCTCGTGCTACCCCGGCTCCGCCAATGCACAGCTCTCCCAACACGCCGATCGGCACCGGATTCA
>NZ_JBODQH010000002.1:0-362109 GCF_052119485.1 Paenibacillus sp. DRB1-1
GCAAATGCGTACCGGAATCGTGTTGATAAACAATCCGATCATGTTCTCCACGCCTGGAATGTCTGCCGGACGACCGGATACCACACCACCAAACACAACATCCTGATGATTATTGTATTGCTGTAAAATAACGCCCCACACGCTTTGCAGCAATGTATTAATCGTGACATGTTGTTGCTTGGCCATTTGGTTCAATGCCGCGGTCCGTTCTTTACCCAACATAAATGGCAGCTTTTCCGAAACATAGCCGGAATGGGAACCCGCACCGCTTTCGTCCGGTTCTTCATCCCGTGCAACTACAGAAGCTTGCGCGTTCTCACCAGGCAACAAGGTTTGCTGCTCAAAGTCCGCCAAATAGTCGCTCCAATAACGGGTTGCTTCCTGTGTATCCTGATCTTCCAACCATTCGATATAGTCACTATACGGCTTGACAGGTGCGAGTTCTGGCTGCTTGTGCTCCAGCAGGGCAACATAGGCACCAAACACTTCGTCCGTCACCAGCGACAGGCACCAGCCGTCCATCACCATATGATGGAAGCTCCATACAAAACGGTAGGAGCTATCACCCGTGCGGAAGACGGTTACGCGCATGAGCGCATCCTTGCCTAAATCAAAGTTTCGGACTTTATCCTGGGCCACAAATTCAGCTACAGCGTCTTCACGCCCTCGGACATCCTCATAACGGAAGCTCGGATTTTTATGACGATAGACGATCTGCAACGGTTGACCATACCAGCCGCTGTAGAAATTCGTCCGTAATATCGCATGTCGGCTTACCAGGAGCTTCAGACTTTCCTCGAATAGGGACGGTTCAAAGTGCCCCTCCAGATCAAAGGTCGCCTGTTCAAAATACACGCCTGTTTCTGCATTCATCAGACTATGGAACAGCATTCCCTTTTGCATGGGCGTTAACGGATACACATTTTCCAGTTCCCCAACCGTCTTGGTCTGCTCCTTAATCGTATCTAATTGCTCCAGGGTCAGACCTTTTAGCAATACATCACTTGGGGTCAATTCGGTCCGCTCCCGTGTGACACAGTGCTCAATCATTTCAAGCAGGTTGGATTTTAACAGATTAGCCAGCATGTGGACTGTGTCCTTACGGAAGGCTTTGCCGTTATACCGAATGTCCAGTTCCAGGACACCGTTCGTTACGATTCCGCTCACATCCAGAGCATATTTCATCTTCGTCCGGTCACTAAAGACCGATCCAATCGAGTAAGGAGACCTACGCATATCGCTGTTTTGCAAGTCCTGATCAAACTGACCGAGGTAATTGAAGCTCACTTGTGGCTCGGCAAAAGCTTGACGTTGACCAAGGTGCTGTGCATCTGCTTGCTGACCAACCGCTTGGCCGGATTCACTCAAATATCTCCAGATTCCGTAGCCCAATCCTTTATTCGGAATATGACGCAGGCTCTCTTTGACCTGTTTGATGCGTCCCGACAAAGCGTGATCACGACCGATGTCTAGCAATACCGGATATTGACTCGTAAACCAGCCTACCGTACGAGAAATGTCCGTATCCGGCAAAATGTCCTCACGTCCGTGTCCCTCCAGATTGATCAGGCTGCGTTCATGGCCGGTCCATGTGTACAGCATCATGCCCAAAGCAGTCAGGAGCAGATCGTTCACTTCCGTGTTATATGCACGGTGCGCTTGCTTCAACAGCCGTTCGGTCTCTTCTTCCGTAAGCTGGACGACCACTGTATCCGTGTCAGCCAAGGTAAAGGGCTCAGCCTGCGCTTGATCCTCAGGCAAACGTCCTTGGTCAGCCCAAGCGGCTGCGTTCCATTGCTCCCAATAGGCGTGTTCACTTTCCATGGCTGGGCTATTCGCATAGGAGGAAAGTTGCCCAGCCCAGGAACGGAAGGAATCCGTTTTGTCCGGCAGCTGAAGCACTTCCTGATGAACAGCCTGTTCATAGGCAGTAGCCAAATCCTCGAACAAAATACGCCAGGATACCCCGTCCACCACCAAATGGTGAATTGCCATCAGGAGATGATCCCCGTCTGCACAGTGGAACAAACCCGCTTTAAGCAGCGGCCCTTCATGCAGTTGGATACTGCTTTGAATTTCGGTGGATTTCGCTTCAATTGCCGCGCTGAGCATGGCTTCATCCGTCAAGTCCCTAAAGTCCAGCACATCCAGGTGATACAGCTCGCCTTCCTGTATTCCGCGATTCCATGCTTTATAGCCTTGCTCGGTCTTGCTGAACACCATCCGCAGTGCATCGTGGTGCTCCGTCAGCTTGATAAGCGCCTGACGCAAAGCAGCTTCGTCAAACCCCTGCTCCCGGTGCAGCATAACGGCCTGATTAAAGTGATGCGCATCCACTTGCTCCTGTGCAAAGAACCCGTGCTGGATCGGAAGCAACGCCGTTTCTCCGCTCACTTCTCCCTGATCTACCATACGACTTGCCTCGTGCATATGCGGTGCCAGGGTTGCAACGATGGGATAGCGGAACAAATCCTTCATGTCCAGCTTGTAGCCTGCCTGGAACGCACGGGACACGATTTGAATCGCCTTGATCGAATCGCCGCCCAGGTCAAAGAAATTGTCCAACATTCCGACGGTTGGCACGCCCAGGACGGATTGCCAGACCGCTACGAGTGCCCGTTCCGGTGCAGTGCGCGGCTCTACATAATCCGCTCCGCTTTGCAGGCTGCCTTCCGGTGCCGGCAGGGACTTGCGGTCGATTTTACCGTTTGGTGTCAGCGGCATCTGCTCCAACTGAATGAAATACGACGGCATCATATAGCTTGGCAGCTCCCGCCCCAGCTCATGTCTCAGTTCACCGGCTCCAAGTTCTTGACTCGCGACGTAGTACGCCACGAGCTGTGTTTGGCCCGTTTCGTCCCCACGGGCCATGATGACCGCTTCTTGTACCGACTCCACCTGCAACAACTGCGATTCGATCTCGCCCAGTTCGATCCGGTAGCCCCGAATTTTCACCTGATGGTCCATCCGCCCCAAATATTCAATGTTGCCGTCCGGCGTCCATCTCGCCAAATCGCCTGTATGGTACATCCGCTCATGGCCTGCCTTGCCGCCAGCAAACGGATTATTTACAAATTTCTCGGCCGTCAGTTCTTCACGTTTCCAATACCCACGGGCTAATCCTTCCCCTGCAATACATAACTCGCCCGGCACACCGACTGGCTGCAACTCTCCACTCGCATTCATGATATAGATTTGGGTATTCGCGATAGGACGTCCGATATTAATGTCTTGAGCATGGGTCAGTTCCTGTACGGCCGACCACACCGTCGTTTCTGTAGGTCCGTACATGTTATAAATGCGGGGACCGTTTATTTCTTGCAGTGCTGTGAGCAGCTTGGACGGAAGGGCTTCACCCCCGACCATAATGACCTTCACGCTTTGCAGCGTGCGGGAACCTGCTTCATGTCCCAGCAGCATTTGCAGCCGGGATGGGGTCATTTGCAACATCTCAATAGAATGTTGAGTAATCAACTCACCCAGCGCCTGCGGATTCACCTGATGCTGGCGGTCACCAAGCACAACAGACATTCCACCCAGCAGGGGCAGGATGGTTTCCAAGACGAAAATATCAAATGAAATGGTCGTGAGTGACAAAATGGTTTGGCTCGCTTCAAAGTCAATGGCTTCGCGCATCCCACTAATAAAATTGAGTACTGAGCGATGCTGGAGCATAACTCCTTTCGGATTCCCAGTCGAACCCGAGGTATAGATGACGTAAGCCAAATGCTCTGGGCGGGCAATCGTCTCCAGGTTGCTACTTTCTCCCTGATACAATGCGGCATCCTCAAGAAACAGGGTATTGGCATGGCAATGGTGCTCTTCTGCCAGCTCACGACGGGTCAGAAGCACTGCGGCCTCGCTGTCTTCCAGCATGTATTCAATACGAGAGGACGGAAATTCCGGATCGATTGGCACATAAGCACCACCTGCTTTTAGAACGGCCAGCAGACCTACGATCATTTCCACGGAGCGCTGCACCATCAGACCCACCAGTTTGTCAGGTCCTACTCCCTGGGCTTGAAGCATTCGGGCCAATGAATTTGCCCGTTCATTCAGCTCCCGATAACTCAGACTCTGATTTCCAAACACCAATGCCACCTGATCTGGCGTACACTCCACCTGATCCTCGAACAGCTGATGGATCGTCTGTTTGGACGGAAATGCACAAGCAGTGTCATTAAATGCCGCTGTAATCTGTTGCTTTTCCGCTGCTGTGACCAATTCCAACTCTTCAACCCGAACATTTGGGTTGAGCGAAATTTGCTCCAAGAGACGGGTAAAATGTCCATACAGACGCTCAATGCCTTTCCGATCAAAGCAGAGCGTATTATACATAAACCGAATCTTTATGCCTTCTCCCGGCATCACGACGACGTTCAGATCATAGTTGGTTTGCTCTATAGACACCACATTTGAAATCGTAAATGGTTCCTGTCCATCGTTTCCCAACTGCTCTACTTGCTGCTCCACCGGATAATTTTCAAACACCATAATATGGTTGATCAAATCCCGTTTATGCTCGGACAGAGCCTGAATTTCATACAGCGGGAAGGCATCATAGGCATTGGAAGCCAGCGCTTGCTGCTGTGTTCGTTTCATCAGCTCGTTAAAGGCTTCGCCCTCTTCTGACTGCACGCGCACTGGAATCGTATTAATGAATAGCCCGATCATGTGCTCCACACCTGGAATATCCCCTGGACGACCAGACACAACGCTGCCGAACACGACATCCGAACTGTTATTATATTTTTGCAACAAAACGCCCCATACTGTCTGAATCAGCGTATTGATCGTGACCTGATTTTGCTTCGCCACCCGTTCGATCTGAGCCACCAGCTTCGGCTGGAATTCGCAATCCAGTTCTCCGGCGATATACTCCCCGGCTTGTAAGGATTTAGGATGTATTTTTTGCTGCGGAAGCGTAATTTGCTGCTCATAGTCTGCCAGATAGCTGCTCCAGTACTGCAAAGCCGCTTCACGATCCTGGCGCTCTAGCCATTCAATAAAACGACTGAACGGCGTGACAGGCTCCAGTACTGGCTCCTCACCCGCACGAAGTGCCAGATAGCTGCCAAATACCTCCTGTGTCATAAAGGACAAGCACCAGCCATCCATCAAAATGTGATGGAAGCTCCAGATAAAGTGGTACGTTTCATCCCCGGTTTGCAGGATAGAGATACGAATGAGCGCGTCCTCCGCCAGACGGAATCCTTTGGCTTTATCTGCAAGGGTAAAAGCTTCAACACGAGCTTTACGTTCTTCTTTTTCCAGTCCGCGCAGGTCTTCATAATACAACTCTCCGCTGCGATTGCAGAAAACGACCTGTATTGGCTCATTGTTCCAAGAGTTGATAAAATTCGTCCGCAATGCCTCATGACGTTGTACGAGCAGATCAAAGCTTTTACCGAAAGTAACCACATCAAACCGTCCGTGCAACTCAAAGGTGGCCTGTTCAAAATAAGCCTCCGAAGCCTCATCCATCAGGCTGTAGAAAAGCATGCCCTTTTGCATCGGTGTCAAGGCATACACATTTTCCAGTTCACCCAGATCTCGCGTATCTTCCACCAATTGCTCCAACTCGTCCAGCGTGATGTTATTTAGCAGAACATCACTTGGGGTCAACACCGTTCTTTCCTGCGCAACGCAATGGCTAATCACCTCACGCAAGCCGGATGCCAGTAGTTCTCCAAGCCGTGCAATCGTTTCATGCCGGAATTGCGTTGTACCGTAGCGAATCGTGAAAATCAGTTGGCCATCCTCGATGACTCCATTGATATCCAGCGCAAAATCCATAGACGCATTCGTGCTGACAGGCACACCGATGGAATAGGAGGAAGGCTCCAGATCGTTGCCTTTATAATCCTGATCGAATTGACCCAGATAGTTAAAACTGATCTCAGGCTGAGCCTTTAACTGCACGTCTGCTTTCTCCAGAACATTCGTATCCGACAGGTATCGTAAAATACCATAGCCGATGCCTTTCTGCGGAATATGACGCAGCCCTTCCTTGACCCGTTTGATCAGACGAGCGGTATTTCCTCCCTGTCCCAGACTTCCATCCAGAACAACCGGGAACTGGCTCGTAAACCAGCCGACCGTCCGCGTAATATCCACATCCGGTACAATGGCTTCCCGTCCATGGCCTTCCAGGTTGACCAGCACCCGTTCGGAACCAGACCAGTCATAAACGGCTTTTCCGAGCGCAGCCAACAACAGGTCATTCATTTCCGTGTTGTATGCGCGATGAGCTTGTTTGAGCAACTGCTCGGTTTCCTGCTTCGTCCAGCGGACCGTCACAACCTCACTGTCCCCAAGCAATGCATTGTCATTCGCAAAATCCTTCGGCAAAGGCTTCGCAAGACTGGCTTCTGCTTGTTCGATATGCTGCCAGTATGCGAGCTCCCGCTCTATCGTCGCACGATTCGCGTAGGCTGACAGCTGTTTAGCCCATGCCTGGAACGAATCTGTTTTATGCGGCAGTCGAATAGCTGTGCCTGTTTTACCTTCAACGGCCTGCTCATAACCCGATGCCAGGTCCTCCAGTAAAATACGCCACGATACACCGTCCACGACCAAATGATGAATGACGATTAGCAAATGATCGCCCTCAGCGCAATGGAACAGACCGAGCTTCACAAGTGGACCCTCGCTCAAGTGAATGCTTGCTTGAATTTCACTCGCCTTGGCTTCTACAGCGGTGGATTCGTCTTCAACTCTGCTAAAATCTACGATGTCCAGCGTGTATAGCTCGCCTTCCACCACACTGCGGTTCCAAGCGGCATAGCCTTGCTCCGTCTCACGGAATACAGTGCGCAATGCGTCATGATGCTGGACAATACGTTCCATCGTACGGCGCAGCGCGTCGACATCAAAGCGCCCAGCTCGATACAGCATCATCGCCTGGTTGCTGTGGTGCAGATCAACCGGCTGCTGCTCGAAGAACCACCGTTGAATGGGTGTCAGATCTACCTTACCTACTGCCTCTTCCTGGCTGGCAATCTTGCCATCTGTACGAAGCAAAGGACTGAGTGACGCTACCGTCGGATTGCTAAACAAATCCTTCATGTCCAGTCGATACCCTGCTTGCAGCAATCGGGATGATACTTGCAATGCTTTGATCGAATCGCCGCCCAGTTCAAAGAAGTTATCCTGCGTGCCTACCGTTTCGGCACCCAGCACCCCGGCCCATACTGAAGCTAAAACCTGTTCCACCGTGGTACGCGGTGCCACATAGGCTGCGCCGGTATGGATGCTTCCTTCCGGTTCCGGCAAGGCCTTGCGGTCGATTTTTCCATTGTTAGTCAGCGGGATCGTCTCCAGTCGCATCAAGCGTGCAGGTACCATATGTGCTGGCAGCCCTGCTTCCAGCTCGGTCTGTACCTCCTCGATCCGCAGCTCGGTTTCTCCTGTGATGTACCCGCACAAGTACTTGTGTCCACGCTCATCCGTCCGGTCGATGACTACCGCTTGACGCACACCCGGCACCCGCTGGATTGCCGTTTCAATCTCGCCCAGCTCGATTCGATATCCACGGATTTTCACTTGATAGTCCATCCGGCCGATAAAGTCCACATTGCCGTCTGGCATCCACCGCGCGAGGTCACCTGTGCGGTACAATCGTTCACCGGCTACATACGGGTTCGCTACGAACTTCTCGGCCGTCAGGTCCGCACGATTCAGGTATCCCCGTGCTACCCCGGCTCCGCCAATGCACAGCTCGCCCAGCACACCGATCGGCACCGGATTCAGCTGGCTGTCCACGATGTAGAAGCGTGCGTTCAGCCACGCCTGACCAATCGGTACACTGCCGCTGTCCGGCAGCTTCGACAGTTCTTCGTCGTAGAAGCTGGAGTCGATTGCCGCTTCCGTGACGCCGTAGCTGTTCATAATGCGAATATCCGCACCAAATCGTTCTTGCAGCACCCGGTAATCCGTCACGCTGCAGCTATCCGAGCTGGTGATCAGCAATTCCAGACTGCTCATGTCCAGCCCGTGTTCATGCACATGCTGCATAAACGGTACAATCAAGGCCGGGGTTGATTCGAACACCGTAATCTGATAATCGTGAATCCAGCCGTATAGACGGCTTGGGTCAATGCGATCATCTTTCGGACAAATGACCATCGTGCCACCGTTATAGAGCGCCCGCGCGATATCGCCGACGAACACGTCGAAGGAGAAGCTCGCCAGTTGCAGCAACCGTACCGGGAACTGGTTCAGACGGTAATCCCGGCGGTAGGCGGCGGCTGTGTTTACCAGACTGTGATGCTCAATCATGACCCCTTTTGGACGTCCCGTTGTACCGGACGTGTAGATCACATACGCCAGATCCTGCGGCTCATTGATATGTTCCACATCCGTGGCATCCCCGGTGTACAATGACTCATCGTCCAGTGCCAGTACGGTGTGCAGACGCAAGTTCGCTGCGGATTCGGATGCTACTTCGCTATCAGACTCCGAATCTGATTTCAAGCTTAATCCCTCATTAAGGCTGTCTCTTTCCATCGTCTCAGCGCCAGCTGCTGTCTCCAACTCGCCCTCAGACTGCCCTCCGGCCAAGGCCTGTTGGCTTTCCTCCAGCCATGCTTGGGCACGCTCCTGCAAACCTGTTTGAGTCAGTAGCACCGTAGCGCCGCTGTCCTCCAGCATAAAGCGGATACGGTCAGACGGATAATCCGCATCTAAAGGTACATATGCACCTCCGGCTTTCCATACCGCCAATACGCCGACCAGCATGTCGACCGAACGCTCGCTCAAAATACCAACAATGGATTCGCGCCCAATGCCTTCATTCCGCAATCTACGAGCAAGTTGGTTGCCACGCTCGTTCAGCTCGCGGTACGTAAGCTGCCGCTCCTCGTATACAACTGCCACGTGATCCGGCACAAGCTGCGCTTGTTCTTCCACATAGGCGTGGAACAACCCTTCTGATTGCTTTTCATCACTCAACGCAGATGCACCAACGGAACCAAAGCCGTCGATGATCTTCACTTTTTCCTCAGCAGTCACTAGCTCCAGCTCATCTACTAGCGCATGCGGTTTGTGAATTGCTTCTTCTATGACACGCAGCCAGTGCTCACGGAATTGCTCGACAGCTGCACGTTCAAACACCAGCGCGTTGAATTCCAAATGAATATCCATTTCATCGCCTGGCACCACTGTAATATTGAAATCATAGTTCGTTTGCTCTGACATTGAAGCATTGGCAATCGTAAAACCGTTCGTGTCACGGCTGCCCATGTGCTCCATCCGCTGTTCCACTGGATAGTTTTCAAACACCATAATATGATTTACCAGATCCTGCTTTTGCTCAGTCAGGGCCTGAATTTCATACAACGGATAGGTTTCATAGGCACGGGAAGCCAGCGCCTGCTCCTGGGTCTGCTTCATCAGCTCAGCAAACGTTACATCTTTTGGACTATGAATCCGTACAGGAACGGTATTAATGAACAAACCAACCATTGTATCTATGCCTGGAATATCCGCTGATCTACCAGATACGACACTGCCAAATACAACATCCCGACTGTTGTTATACCGTTGCAGCACAACGCCCCACGCCGCTTGCAGCAGTGTATTGACCGTTACCTGCTGCTGCTTGACCAGCTTGTTCATCTGCTTGGTCACTTCACGGCTCAGGGTAAACGAAAGCTTATCCCCTTCATATCCCTTCGCGTGACCGTCCAGCTGTTTTGTCTGCGGCAGCACTGTTTGCTGCTCAAAACCTGCAAAATAGTCACTCCAGAACCGCTCAGCCTCCATGTTGTCCTGCCGATCCAGCCATTCAATATATTCACTGTATGGCGTTACCGGGGCAAGCTCCGGCTTGTGGTCTTCGAGGATGGCAAAGTACGTATTAAATGCCTCTCCTACAATTAGGAACAAGCACCAGCCGTCCATCAAAATATGGTGGAAGCTCCACACAAAACGGTACGACTCCTCACCTGTACGCAAAATAGACACCCGCATCAGCTCGCCTGAGCTGAAATTAAAGCCTTCGGCTTTGTCACGCTCAGCAAAATCAGCAATGTATGCGTCCTGCTCTCCTTGTCCCAGTGAACGTACATCTTCAAAACAGAATCCAGCCGCTTTATGGCGGTACACTACCTGTAAAGGCTGCTCATTCCAGCCGCTATAAAAATTCGTTCTGAATATTTGATGGCGATCCACCAGTTGATTTAAGCTTTCAGCAAAAGCCTCCACTTGAAAGCTGCCTTGCAGATCAAATGTCGCCTGCTCAAAGTACGCCCCGGATTTCGGCTCCATTAAGCCGTGGAACAGGATACCTTTTTGCATGGGTGTTAACGAATAAATGTTTTCCAGCTCTCCCGCAGCAGCGGTTTGCTCTACAATGTGCTCCAATTCTCCAGCCGACAGTCCCTGGAAGGACAGATCGCTTGGCGTCAGTTCCGGCAGCTCTTTTTGCACGCAATGGGCTAATACCTGACGCAAGCTTTCCTGAAGCAGGCTAGCGAGTCTTTGGATTGATTTTTTCATAAATGTTTTCCTGCTGTAGCTGATCGTCAGCTCCAGTGCACCGTTCATGATCATGCCGTTGATATCCAGGGCATACCGCTTGGTTAACGTGTCACTAACGGAAGCTCCCATGGAATAAGGAGACATGCCAAATGCATTATGTTTCAAATCCTGATCGAATTGTCCGAGATAGTTAAAGCTGATTTCCGGCTCGGCGACAAAAGCAGCTTCCCCTTCCCTAGGCGCAGAAAGATATCTCAAAATCCCGTATCCAATTCCTTTATGCGGCAAACGACGCAGCCCTTCCTTGACACTCTTGACACGTCGTCCCACATTCCGATCCTCGCCCATATCGAGTACAACCGGGAATTGGCTGGTAAACCAACCGACCGTCCGCGTAATATCCACATCCGGCAAAATGGCTTCCCGTCCGTGCCCCTCCAGATTTACAAGCACCTGACGGATGCCTGCCCACTCCTGAATTGCAGTGCCCAGAGCTGTCAGCAACAGGTCGTTCGCTTCCGTATTGTAGGCCCGGTGTGCCTGCTTCAAAAATTTCTCTGTTTCTTCGACCGTCCATACCACGGTCAGTGTGCGGTCATCTCGTAGCTGAGGCTTGACCTCGGATTTGCAAGTGTAATCCTTGGGCAAAGCTGCTTGTGTAGCTGCTGCTTGCTCCAGCTGTTGCCAGTACGTACGTTCCTTCTCCAAAGCCGAACTGTTCGCATATGTCGACAGCTGATCAGCCCACAGACGGAAGGAGTCCGTCTTATTCGGCAAACGGACAGACTCGCCCCGTAAAGACTGCTCATAGCCGGTTGCCAAATCTTCCAGCAAAATACGCCAAGACACACCATCGACCACCAAATGGTGAATCGCCACAAGCAAATGATCTCCATCCGGGCAACGGAACAGACCCAACTTTACCAGCGGTCCTTGGGACAGGTTCATGTTGGTTTGAATTTCAGTTGCTTTCGCCTCAATCGTCGCGCTCAGCATGGCTTTATCTGTCAAAGCTCTAAAGTCCAGTACGTCCAGATGGTACAACTCGCCTTCCTGTATTCCGCGGTTCCACGCTTCATAGCCTTGCTCGGTCTTCCTGAACACCATCCGCAGTGCATCGTGGTGCTCCGTCAGCTTGATAAGCGCCTGACGCAAAGCAGCTTCGTCAAAGCCCTGCTCCCGGTGCAGCATAACGGCCTGATTAAAGTGATGCGCATCCACTTGCTCCTGCGCAAAGAACCCGTGCTGGATCGGAAGCAACGCCGTTTCCCCGCTCACTTCTCCCTGATCTGCCATACGACTTGCCTCGTGCATATGCGGTGCCAGTGCTGCGACGGTTGGATACCGAAGCAGATCCTTCATGTCCAGCTTATAGCCTGCCTGGAACGCACGAGATACGATTTGAATCGCCTTGATCGAATCGCCGCCCAGGTCAAAGAAATTATCCAACATTCCAACGGTTGGCACACCCAGGACGGACTGCCAGACCGCTACGAGTGCCCGTTCCGGTGCAGTGCGCGGCTCTACATAATCTGCTCCGCTTTGCAGGCTACCTTCCGGTGCTGGCAAGGACTTGCGATCGATTTTACCGTTCGGTGTCAGCGGCATCTGCTCCAACTGAATGAAATACGACGGCACCATATAGCTTGGTAGCTCCCGTCCCAGCTCACTTCTCAGTTCGCTGGCTCCCAGTTCTTGACTCGCCACATAGTACGCAACTAGTTGTTTTTGGCCCGTTTCGTCCGTATGGGCCACGACGACCACTTCTCGTACCGACTCCACCTGCAACAGCTGCGATTCGATCTCGCCCACTTCGATCCGGTAGCCCCGGATTTTCACCTGATGGTCCATCCGTCCCAAATATTCAATGTTGCCGTCCAGCGTCCATCTCGCCAAATCGCCTGTACGGTACATCCGTTCATACCCGACTCTGCCTCCGGCAAACGGATTATTCACAAATTTCTCGGCCGTCAGTTCTTCGCGTTTCCAATACCCACGAGCCAAGCCTTCCCCTGCAATACATAGCTCGCCTGGCACACCGACTGGCTGCAATTCTCCACTCGCATTCATGATATAGATTTGAGTATTCGCGATAGGACGTCCGATATTAATGTCTTGAGCATGAGTCAGTTCCTGTACGGCCGACCACACCGTCGTTTCTGTAGGTCCGTACATGTTATAAATGCGGGGACCGTTTATTTCTTGCAGTGCTGCGAGCAGCTTGGACGGAAATGCTTCACCCCCGACCATGATTTCCTTTACGTCTCGTAGCGCGCGGGAACCTGCTTCATGATCCAACAACATTTGCAGCCGGGATGGGGTCATTTGCAACATCTCAATATGATGATGAGTAATCAACTCACCAAGCGCCTGCGGGTCCACCTGATGCTGGCGGTCGCCAAGCACAACAGTCATTCCGCTCAACAGGGGCAGGATGGTTTCCAAGACGAAAATATCAAATGAAATGGTCGTGAGTGACAAAATCGTTTTACTCGCTTCAAAGTCGATGATTTCGCGCATCCCGGTAATAAAGTTGAGTACCGAGCGATGTTGGAGCATAACTCCTTTTGGATTCCCAGTCGAACCCGAGGTATAGATGACGTAAGCCAAATGCTCTGAGCGGGCAATCGTCTCCAGGTTATCGCTCTCTGCCTGATACAATGCGGCATCCTCAAGAAACATGGTATTGGCGGAGCAATGATGCTCCTCAGCCAGCTCGCGACTGGTTAGAAGCACTGCAGCCTTGCTGTCTTCCAGCATGTATTCAATACGAGAAGACGGAAATTCGGGATCAATCGGCACATAAGCACCGCCTGCTTTTAGAACGGCCAGCAGACCTACGATCATTTCCACGGAGCGCTGCACCATCAGACCCACCAGTTTGTCAGGTCCTACTCCCTGGGCTTGAAGCATTCGGGCCAATGAATTTGCCCGTTCATTCAGCTCCCGATAAGTCAGACTCTGATTTCCAAACAAAATCGCTGTCTGATCCGGTGTACGTTCTGCCTGTTCCTCGAATAGCTCATGAATCCCCACATCGTGTGGATAGGGCACTGCTGTCGCATTAAATACATCCATAATTTGTGCCTGCTCCTCATCACTCATCAGTGACAATTCCTGAATCCGCTTCTGTGGCCCTTTCACCATATGCTCTACCACACTCAGGAATTGGCGAATAATTCGGGCGATCTCCTGCTCGCTGAACAACTCGGTCCGATAATCCAGTTGCAATACAAGTTTATCGTCATCCAGCATGTCTATCATGGCAATATCGAAGTCACTCACCGTATCTCCGCAGAAATCGGTATGCACCTGCTGAACGGCTTCATCAAAACGGAAGAAGCTCAGCGTACGGTACTGAATGGTAACGCCAAATAGGCGGCGAATATCCGTGCCGCTTTGCTGTTCACGCAAATCCTGAATGATTTTGTTGTACGGATAACGCTGATGCCGCAAAATGGACGCCTGCTCCTTGCCAACACCCTGCAGGAAGGTGAGCAGCTCGGATTCCGGCTCAACCTGCAGACGTGTTGCCACGGTGCTGACGAACATGCCCATTGTATTTTTTTCCTTTTTCAACGTACGGTTAGCATACAATGTACCCACGGTTAAATCCTGTTCCCCTGTCATTTTATGCAAATAAATATACAGAGCAGCCAGGAAAAATGTAAAAATACTGATGTTATTCGCCTCGCAAAAAGCCGTGACACCACGATATAATTCGTGCTCCAGTGTATAGTTCTCACGGCGTGCAGCCGTACTCACCGTGAGCGGATTGTATGATTTTAAACCTGTAACCTCTGGCAAATCGGCAAATTTCTCTGTCCAGTACGTCTTGTCCTTTTGATAGCGGTCCGATTGCTCATAGCTTTGCTCCACCTGAATAAAATCGAGATATGAATTCGCTGGAGCCGGCGCATCTGAACCTGTATCATGCACAATATTCATATAATGCCCCGTAATTTCATTAATGGCCTGCTCCATGGTTACGCCGTCCGAAATAATATGGTGCATTTTGAAACTAAACCAGGTGTCTTCTGCCCCCAACTGCAAAATAACAAACCGATACAGCTGCGAATCCAACAAGGGGAACGGCTGTGCGTTATGATGGCTGACCCATAGCTCAGCTTCCTCCGGGGTAACCCGAAGCGTTTCTATGCTTTGAGCAGCAAACGGCTCCACATATTGATAGGGGATGCCTTCCCGAGCCGTGATTTTGATACGAAAAGAATCATTTTGTGCAATCACCCGGTTCATTGCCTGCTGCAATGCATCTATTCGAACCGTTCCCTTGATTTTAACAGTGGTAATAATCGTGGACGTGTTGCGATTGGGATACACAAGCTCCGTGTACCAAATACGTTGCTGTGGTTGGCTTAATGCAAACAATTGAACATTGTGCTGAGTCATACGTATCTCTCCTCGCGAAATAGATATGGGTAAAAAGTAACTCCTCATAAATGACCGCCCTTGTCAAGGAACTGGTCATGCGAACCTTTTCTCCGGCATTTAATTGCCAATGGCAGTCGGCAAAAGCGACCACTCCTGATATACCAATGAGATATGGGTGCCTTCGAAGAGCTGAATTTGAATCGAAACAAGCACATCTCTCTTTTTCATCGCTCACACTTTCGTAGTGCAAGCTTTTTAGTTGGGCGGACATAGTGAAACAACTCTGACTCTGGATGTATGAACATGTGCATGGAATGAGAACATTTTTGAATTATGCTGAGAGTACATCTTGATGGTGGGTTGTAGAATGGTTGCCGCAGTGTTAACAACGTAGTGTATCGTGATGTGTGCTGTCTGAATCTTGGCTGGGGGGTATCGATGCTGTGAGATGCATGAGCTACTGCAGCGTGGTTAGGAGCGTAATTCTAGGCTGAAAGGTGCGAAAAAATACTCACGACTGCGCTTATAACTTCCTGATTTTGTACATGGATGAAAAAATAATGGGCATCGGACGAGCCAACGGGATTCCCAGGCTGTTAAGGATACGTTTCGCATACCTTAAAAATAATAGAGTTGTTTTTTTGGAATACGGAAAATGTGAGACGGATTTACCAGATATGATGCTATGGACAGGGAATCTTGCAGTTTTACCTATACAACTGCCATGCTGTTTCGATTACAATCAGTGCTCCCATACAGTGTCTAACAAAGAAAACAGCTTTATGTACTTATGAAGCCATTTCGGGAAGCAGTGAGGGCATGTTGTCCTACTTGATGTCCATGGAGCTTCTGTTGAACAACTTTCATGTTCTGTTAGCCATTCAGGCAAAGCCCTCATGTCGGGCGAAACTAAATAACTGAATCTTCTCAGTCAGATGGATCACGATTTTTAAAACCAAGACATGACCGAGTCGACATATAAATTTCTCATATCCTCTTACTGTCCAAAATCTCACAATAAATCCTTATATCCCTTTTTTCCTCCCAATACTTTCTAGCTATTTTAAATATACAAACTTTAAAACCGATTAGCATGGGACATAAGTTCCAAATTTATTGATTTCATGAAATCAATAAATAACCCATATTATTCTATTATTTTTATATCTTCAAATGCAAGAATTTCACTTTTTTATTAAATTGAATACTGATCATGACCCGTTAACGTGATTCAAAACAAAATTTTCGATTTTATAAATTGATAAAATCAAAATGATATAGGCTTGCAAAAAAGTCCAAAACCCTTGTACCAAAACAAATTTTATGTTACATATCATTAACATAAATGTAACAAATCAATTCTGACATCATCCGACAAATTTCAACTTTTTCAGCAATATTCTTTAATTACCTATATAATGGAATTTATTTGTATTAAGCTGAAATGATTCAAAATTAATAACTCTTCACTTTTTAAATAGATAGTGACTTTTCATAGATCTTTTGAACTAATTCACATGCGGAATTTTCTTTAATTTTTCTCCTGAAATTTCAGTTCAGATTAAATTTTCTCTAATTTAAGCTATAAACTTTTATTTTTTAATTAATAGAAACGTTTTGATTTCCCTTTAAAAGTATAAATTTTTAGAAAATTCATAACTTTGGAACTATTTTTTTTCACAAAATTTAATGAACCGAAAACACAAAATAGCAAGTCTCTAAGTTGCATGAGACTTGCTATTTTTAAGTTTTGACGACTTGACCCTTAAGAATGAAGTGAATACTGCCACAGCGAACGTATCGGAAACATTTGTTGTGTGATGTATACTGTGTACGAATCGAATCGTTTTTGTTGCCGAGCGCATCACAACCGAGTGAGCTTCTGCCCTGTGACCAAACAGGAAACGAACCCTTTGAAACCACTCACCAGATATCCAGTCAAACCCTCGTACATAACGTCTTTTAGATGACAAGGGATTGCCGCAGCTGTTCACATTAACCGATTCAAAACGGTGTGCGTCATGTAGAAAAATTCTTGGTAATTGGATGGCTGCGTTTATGAATTTTCTAATTTATTGCTAGCAAAACTTTGGATTAGAAGAATCGTAAATTATGATCTGAAGATTGTTGAGAATTAATGATTATATTTTCAACATAATCACCAGCTAGTTTAAGCTGAAAGTCAACAAAGTGCTCAACGCATTCACCTTATGCTCATGCCGTTCTTCTTTAGTCCATTGCTCTATATTCTCTAGGCGCTCTCCTGGTTATTTCCTTGAAGTTACGATGAAAGGTTCTTAAATTGTTATAACCACACTTGATTGCAACTTCACCAATCGCCTGCTGGGAATTTTTCAGCAAATAGCATGCCTGTGAAATCCGATAATGATTTAAGTAGTCCGTGAAGGTCATGTTCATTTGTTGGACAAACAACTTTGATAGATAAGGATAGTCATACTGCAGATGTTTTGCAATGTCTTTTAATGTGCAATCAGTAGAATAATTTTCCTCTACATAAAGCAGCATCTTATAGAGCACCTTTGTCTGAGGTGATTGCTTAACTAGGGTAAAAGATTTCTGATTTATCAGATCAGCACAAACAGCATATAAAAAGCTTTTCTGACTATAGATTGAATTCAGCTTACTAAAATCAATAGCTCTCTCCAAATGCAGTGCACTGTCATTTGGAATTAAGCCTTTTAAATTCATAAAAAAGTCGCCGATCAATTCTGGCGAAAAAAGGATGATTGTAATATCAGAGTAATCGATGGTCTTAAATTCATGCATTTGATTTGTAAAGATAAAGACCAGATCATTTTCCTTCAAAAGATACTCTTTTTGATCAATGGATACATATAGCTGTCCATCATTAACATAGATCATTTCATATGCGCGGTGAAAATGAAGGGGAAAGCTATAATTCTTCAATGGAAAAAAATGAAAGAATTCTTCCCCCTCCATTCCATGTTTTTCAAATAAGACCATACAACTCTCCTTTGCCAGAACACTAATATTGTCTTAAAGTGTACTATACTTTGGATAGAATTAACAAATATTATTTCCTATAATAAAATAAATTGAATTTAAAGGAGGATATAAGACTATGGAGTATCACGTAGCAAAAACTGGTTCAGATCACGGCCAGGGGAGTCAGGAAGATCCATTTCTGACAATCAATAAAGCAGCTTCTGCTGCTGTGGCAGGAGACACGGTTATTGTCCATGAAGGGGTATATCGTGAATGGGTAAAACCAAAATTTAAAGGATTAAGCACCAAGAGAAGAATTACTTATCAAGCTGCAAAAGGTGAAAAAGTAATCATTAAAGGCTCAGAGCATATTCAAAGTTGGCAGCATGCAGAAGGGAATATTTGGAAGGTTATATTGCCGAATGAGTTTTTTGGTAACTATAACCCATATGCTCTTGAAGTCTCCGGAGATTGGCTCGTAACAATTGAGGAAACCAAGCATTTAGGAGACGTTTATTTAAACGGTATGTCTTTTTATGAAGTTAGCCGCTTTGAACAACTGATCGATCCGAAGGTTACAACAGAAGTATTGGACCACTGGACAAGAAAAATGGTTCCTGTTCATAATCAGGAACAGACAAAATATGTCTGGTTTGCAGAAGTGAATGCTGATAATACAACCATATATGCGAATTTCCAAGGCGCTGATCCGAACAGAGAATTTGTTGAGGTTAACGTTCGCAGATCTTGTTTCTATCCCCAAGAGACAGGGATTGATTATATTACAGTAAGAGGCTTTGAAATGGCGCAGGCCGCAACACCATGGGCACCTCCGACAGCGGATCAGCCTGGACTGCTTGGCGCCAATTGGAGCAAGGGTTGGATTATTGAAAACAATATCATTCACGATGCAAAATGCAGTGCCATCAGTATTGGTAAAGAAGCCTCCACCGGGCATAATTATCGCTCCGTTCGGAAAGACAAACCCGGATACCAGTACCAGCTTGAATCTGTCTTTTCTGCTGAACGTAATGGCTGGTGCAAGGAAAAAATCGGCTCCCATATTATCCGTAATAATACGATTTATGATTGCGGTCAAAATGGAATTGTGGGTCACTTAGGCGGTGTCTTTAGTGAAATTCATCACAACCATATATATAAAATTGCTCTGAAACGTGAATTCTACGGTCACGAAATTGCAGGAATCAAGCTCCATGCAGCCATAGATGTCCAGATTCACCATAACCGTATCCATGACTGCTCTTTAGGATTATGGTCAGATTGGCAGACACAGGGAACAAGGATTAGTAAGAATTTATTTTATAGCAATAATCGCGATTTGTTTGTTGAAGTAAGCCATGGGCCATATATCGTTGATCACAATATAATGGCTTCTGAATATTCTCTGGACAATGTGTCACAGGGTGGAGCTTACATAAACAACCTAATCTGCGGTAAGATGAATCATTGGAAAGAAATGACACGATCTACACAGTATCACCTCCCCCACAGCACCAAAATCGCAGGTTTTTCTTTCATTTACGGCGGTGATGACCGTTTTTATAATAATATTTTCATTGGAGCTGATGGATTAGAAGGTGTCGGAACGTCCCATTATAAAAACCACACGGCTTCTTTAGAAGAGTATATTGAAAACGTACACAAAAATCCCGGAGACGCTGAAATATTTAACTTGGTGGAACAACCTGTTTATATTAATAACAATGCGTATTTGGCCGGAGCAGAACCGTTTGAAAGAGAAAAAGATAAGATAGTTGACAAAAGCTTTCATCCAAACTTCAGAATAGTTGATAAGGGAGAAGAAGTTTATCTTTCCTGTGAATTACCGGAAAATTTCGATGTTTTTCTCGGTGAAGTACATTCAACAGCAACATTAGCACGGGTACGTATCGTTGACGCTGAATTTGAGCGCCCCGATGGTAGTGAAGTGATCCTGGATACTGATTTGTTGGATATGCAGAGAGTAGAAAAGTCTCCAATAGGGCCGATTACACTTTTGAAAAAAGGTGAAAATTATATTAAAGTTTGGTAATCCCTTATAGAAAAAGCCTTACACCTCTATAAATTATGGTGTAAGGCCTCTTTCACTGATATCGCTTGAATATTTTTTCAAATATAAGATTTTTGAATTTAATTTTATTAATGATCTGGCACATTTAGGCTTGCATCACGTTCTAGAGAACATCAACAACGATGTGTCACTACCCTTGAAATCTTAATCTTCTGAACTAATCGTTCAAAATTACGATCTTACCATTCGCATCATTACTCTCCATTAAAAGATGAGCTTCCTGGATTTCTTCTAGCTTGAAAACTTTAGCAATCGGCGGAACAATTCCATGTTCTTTAATATGATTGAACAGGTCGATTAGTACGTTTTCTTTGATAACTTCACTTGTAAATGCCGTAAAATAAACACCTGTCGGTATATCAATTAACGGTTCAAAGGAATCAAGTGTCCATTCATTTCCCAGTATCCCTGACATGCATAAGGTCCCTTGCTCTGAAACCAGTTGCAATGATTCCTTTATTGTGACGGTGCCGACCAACTCCAGGACCTTGTCTACGCCATTTGGAGCGATTTTATAAACTTCTTTTGTAAAATACTCATCATCGAGTAAAGCAAAGTCTGCTCCAGCCTGCTGAAGATATGCCAGCTTTCCGCTGTTCCGAGTGGTTGATATGACTGTGGCGCCTGTACTTTTTGCTAGCTGAAGGGCAGCCAGACCAACAGAACTCGTCCCACCGCGAATGAGAAGCACTTCGTCAGCAGTTAATTGGAGACATTCAAATAAGGACGCATACGCCGTATAATACATTTCTGGAATTGCAGCGAGCTCAGTCCATTTCATTTCAATTGGAATGGAATAAACCTGTTTTGAAGGAATCAAAACATATTCAGCATAACTTCCATCAAATTCTCGGCCTAATCCTCCCATTAATGAAGCAACACGCTCCCCTTTTTGAAATGTGCTGTCAGATGGATCTTCGATCTGCCCTATGCATTCAATACCAATAATCCGTGGGAATTTGACGGATGGGGAATGTCCCTGTCTTGTAAACATTTCAGAGCGGTTTATTCCAAAAGCTTTGATCTTAACAAGTACCCAACCTGGTTTAACTTTGGGGATTGGAACTTCTTTTATCTTTAGTACTTCAGGTTTACAGGCCCCTTCCAGTACAACAGCCTTCATAAAAGTGATCTCCCCGATCCAATGTAGATTCGTTTTTCAAACTGAATGAATACTGCATTCGTTCCAATAGCGAGACACGCTGACAATACACTTCCCCACAGAATCTTATCTATATTCATGGTTCGTAAGCCATCATTTAATATCGAGCCTAACCCGCCTGCATTTATAAATGCTGCTATAGTCGCCATTCCAACCGTAGATACGGATGCTAGCCTTAATCCTGTAAAAAGAGCTTTGATGGCCAAAGGCACACGAACATGAAGCAATACCTGAATACGGCTCATACCAAGCCCCGTGGCTGCCTCAATAATAGACTGTTCAACATGATTCAAACCTGCAATAAACTGACGTAGTAGGATATATTGGTTATATGCTATGAGCACGGTGATCGCTGTCGTTTTACCCAAACCTGTCACGGGGATCATGATTGCGAAAAGGGCCAAGCTGGGAATTGAATAAAGAATCGAAAAAATATAAATGAGTAACCTGGATATCGTTTCTGAAGTCAGGGCTAAAATTGTTAAGAGTACTGTGACGACAATGGAGATCAGCATGATCACAATTAGCATCTCCACATGCTCCAGTAATGCAGTTCCTAACTTATCCGGATGCTTAATGGCATATTCGATCACTTTAACCCCTCCCAGAAACGTTCTTGCTCTCTTGAAGATTGAATAAGCGATGCGACAAATTCATCTGCGGGATGAGCAACAATTTCTCTTGGCGTATCAAACTGACAGGCTTTACCTTGATTCATGATTATTACCCTGGTTCCCAGCTTAAATGCTTCATTGATATCATGCGTTACGAATAAGAAGGTTTTCTTAACTCCCCCATGAATCCGCAGAAGTTCATCCTGCAAATTTAGACGAGTCATGGCGTCTATGGCTCCAAAAGGTTCATCCAATAACATTGTATTAGGATTTGTTGCTAAGGCCCTGGCTAGTCCAATTCTCTGTTGCTGACCTCCCGATAGTTGAGAAGGGTAACGATTTAGGTAGTTTACTGGATCTAACCCAACCAAAAGTAACAATTTGTGCACCATTTCATCCACCTTCGTTTTTTCCCATTTCAAAAGCCGGGGCACAGTAGCAATATTTTGTCCAATGGTCATATGAGGAAACAAACCCACTTGCTGAATAACATAGCCAATCCTTCTCCGTAGCGCTACAGGATCAATTTCAGCAATGTCATCACCAAATAGTTTTATCTTCCCTTGGGTAGGTTCAATTAAACGATTTACCATTTTCAATAGTGTGGTTTTTCCTGATCCGGACGAACCCAGTATGGTTATAAATTCGCCTTCCCTAATAGACAGATTGACATGATCAACAGCTAAGTCATTGGAGTTTGCGTATGTTTTGCACACATTTTGGAATTCAATTGCAATAAGACTCATGTTATCCCCCACACTCATTTAATTGAGTCATAAAATTCTTTTGCCACATCTTCATATTCTTTTTTATCCACGTCCACTTTTGCATTCAAGGGGGTTACCGTTTCCGTATCCAGCGCCGCACTCACCTTATTAATAACCTCAGCTATCTCTGGATTTGTATCCAGCACATTATCACGAACAACAGGAGCCAAGTTATACGGAGGCCATACTTGTTTGTCATCTTTCAACAGTGTGAACTGATCTTTATTAACTAGTTGCCCTTCTGTTGTGTAAGCTGGGGCAACATCCGCTTCATTGTTTTTAAGCACTTCATATTTCAAGCTGTTATCATATACTTTAGATGACTTCCAATTGAACTTACCATACACTTTCTCTAGAGCTGGAATTCCGTCTGCACGTTGGTCAACTTCTCCTTGTGAGGCGAATCGAAGCTTACTTACATGTTTTTGTAGATCAGTAATTGTAGTAATTCCTAGATTTTTAGAAACTTCCGAACGAATAACAAGTCCTGCTCCATCATTTGCTTTAGAGTAATCTAGCCAAGTGATTTTAAATTGCTTTTTATATTCTTCCTTAACTTTCTTATAAACCGCGTCAGGATCAGTGAGCATATCGACTTTCAATATGGATAATAAACCGGTACCTGTATATTCTGGATACATATCGATATCGTTGTTAACAATAGATGAATGGATAACGGAGCCCGCAATATTGGGTACTCGCTCTACCTTATATCCCGCACCCTCTAAAGCCAAAGCGTAAAGTTCACCCACAATCAAATTCTCAGTGAAATCTTTCGTACCGATCCGTATCATTGCTGCTTTATCTTCAGCATTTTCTGTTTTATCACCACATGCACTTAAAATGAGCGACAATACAAGAAAAATTGAAATTGAAAAATACAGTTTTCTCTTGTTTCTAGACATATCTTTTACCTACCTTTTCAAAAATCTATATTTAAACAAAATACGCTCGGACATATCAAGCATTACCCCGACTGTAATTGCTAAAATTCCCACCGAAAACCCACCAATCAAAAGTAAATCCACTCGATTAAGTCCTAAACCAGTAAAGATGATTTCCCCTAATCCACCCGCTCCTATTTTGGCAGCCAGGGTAGCACTCGCAATGACCTCAATGGCAGCTATTTTAATCCCTGTCAGAATCATTGGCGCAGCTAGTGGGAATTTGACTCGCCACATTACCTGTTGTTCTGACATACCCACTCCATGAGCAGCTTCAAGTAAAAAAGAGGGAACAGACTCTAAACCGGCTATCATATTCATTAATATAGGAGGAATTCCCAACAGTACCAGGGCAATTAAAGCTGGTTTTGTTCCCGTCCCCATAATAGGGATTAAAAGGAGTAGAACAGCTAAACTAGGCATAATTCTTAGAACTTGGAACAAGGATACGATCCATTTCTCTGTTCGTTTGTACTTACAGGTTACGTAACCCAACACAATTCCAATGGAGGCAGAGCAGAGTAAAGCTAGTAAACTTATTATTATATGCTCTTTCCCAGTAGCTAAAAAAACATGCATGTTATTTGAAAAGTAGGCTGTTAATTGCATCCATAAGCTGTCATTCAAGGTTTCTCCACCTTTCGTTCAATTTGCTTTTTTCTCGACCGCTTTATAATATAAGCAATATAATCGTTTTGAAAGTAGGCACCTTTTTATTAGATAGGAACCAAAAAGTAACTATTGGAGGATTAGACCGAATGATTACAAAAAAAGAGTTGCCTCTTTGTCCGGTGGCGACAACGGTTGGACTTATAGGAAACAAATGGAAGTTGCTAATAATGAGAGATCTTTTGAAAGGAACCAAACGTTTTGGTGAACTTCGTAAAAGTATTCCAGAAATCAGTCAAAAAGTACTAACAGAAAATTTGCGGTCTATGGAAGAGGATGGTATCGTCATTCGAACCGTGTATGCCGAAGTACCACCTAAAGTCGAATACAGCTTGAGTGATTTAGGGAATACTTTAAGACCCATCATTAATGTTATGGAAACGTGGGGTTTGGAATATCATAAGCTCAATGAGGAAATTCCTCGTAACATGAAGGATTCTTAAAAAACTGAGCCCGATTAAGTGTTTTGAGGACGAGAATGACAAGCCTTTGAATATTTTAAAAACAACGGAGGACTAAGGTTAGCATTAGTCCTCTTGGGTATTGTTCGTGCAACTGATGGTCACTCCAACTATTTTGTGTAAAGTTTCAATAGCTAACCTGCAACAACGGAGATGATCAACTTTTAGAATATAAATTGGACCAGGAACATATAGAGCAGTGTACCGCCAGCGATGGATATCAGCATGTTTCTTCTCCAGAGATGCAGCATAATAATGACGACAATGGAAATCAATTCGGCCACACCATGAGACCCAGAGAAAAAAGTGACATCCTTAACACTGTAAATGACCAGCAGTCCTAAAGCTGCCGAGGGAAGTACTTTGCCGAGATACTGTACATATTTAGGTGTGGGACGTCCCGAAGGGAACAAAATAAATGGAATAAATCGGGTCATTATCGTTCCCAAGACGACCATCCCTATCGTTGTGATGTTCTCAAACAAAGTCATGGACATCGTGTCTCTCACCTGTCTTTCTATCTAGTGATTTTCTCATGAAGGAGAGCACGATAAGAAGACCTATCATAGATGGAACGATGAAATTTTCGCTATTAAAAATAAGCAGGCAAAGGATCGAAATTCCCAACCCCAACAATGCACTATGATGTGTGCTCTCTTTCATCCATTGTTCAATAAAGATCACAACAAAGAGCGCCGTCATCACAAACTCAAGCCCCTCCATATTAATACGCACCAGAGATCCGAAAAATCCACCAATGGCAGCGCCAAATACCCAGTAGCTATGATTAAGCAGAGTTACGAAAAACATATACCATCCCTTGTCCACTTCTTTGGGAATGTTTGCCGTGTAATTAATTGAAAACGATTCATCACATAGTCCAAAAATTAAATAGAACTTTTTCAATCCGGTGCCTCTGTATTTTTCAAGCATGGATATGCCATAAAATAAATGCCGGGCGTTCACCATTAAGGTCATTAGCAAGGCACCTAGTGGATTGAACGGACCGAGCAGTAAATGCACTGCAACAAATTCCATGGATCCGGCAAAAATAAATAGGGCCATAAGGATCGCATACCCCGCACCAAAGCCAGATATATTCATAAGAATGCCGTAGGCAATCCCTAGAAACAAGAATCCAGCCAGTATGGGAAGTGTGGAAGGGAAAGCTGATTTGAAGGCCAATTGAAGCTTACTTCTGTGTATCATCGTTGCTACATCTCCTTGACAAGATTACATTTCTTCGTTAGTTTAGCAATGTAAATACATACAATCAATGATACAATTGTATGCATTACAATATTGTGAGGTGTGCTATGCCATTTAATTCGTTTGAACATTATCCGATGTCGTGGAAACCTGACAGGGATAGATTGCAACGACCGCTTTATCGCTCTCTCGCCCTATTGCTGGAACATGACATCAGACATGGCTTTTTGGCTCCGGGTACAAAACTTCCCCCTCAGCGGGAGCTGGCCGATTTTTTGGATGTGAACTTCACAACGATTACACGCGCATACAAGCTTTGCGAGCTTAAAGGATTAATTCATGGTGTGACCGGAAACGGCACCTTTGTTTCAGCCAACGCGGCTCGGTCGGTCACCATTTCAAAAGATCCATCCTCAAACGTACATATTGACCTTGGTTTTGTTGCCTCATTTGAGCAAACCAATGATCTGGTTACTGAGGCCTTAAAGCACGTGGTAGCGAAAAGTTATCTGGAACAGCTATTGAATTACAATGATCCTGCAGGTATCCCGCATCATAAACTGGCTGCTCTCAATTGGATGAAGGCTTTTGGCATCCAGGCCGATACTGAACATATGGCGATCGTTTCAGGAGCCCAAAATGCATTAGCTATTACACTCTTAGCACTGTTTGAACCCGGGGACCGAATTGCGGTTGACCAGTATACGTATGCCAATTTTATTGAAGTCTCCAAAATGTTTCGTATCAAACTAGTTCCCATTTCAGGGGATGAGTATGGTATGTTACCTGAAGCTCTGGAAGACCAATGTTCTCAATCGAATTTACATGGTGTGTTTTTAATGCCTTCCTGCGCTAATCCCACGACCATTGTAATTCCGGAAAAGCGAAAAAAAGAATTAGCTCAGGTCATTCAAAAACATCATTTGATCCTAATTGAGGACGACATTCATGCCTTTTTGTCAGCGGACATTATAGATCATTATGGTCAGCCGATGTATCAACTGCTCCCTGAACAAACGGTTTATATTTGTAGCACCGCCAAATCCATCTGCTCAGGTCTTCGAGTGGCCTATATCGTGTTTAACGAAGCATTCAAAGACACAATGATGAAGGCCATATACAACGTCAACGTCAAAACATCCTCTTTGGACGCAGAGATCGTAACTGAGCTGATTCTGTCAGGAAAAGCAAATATGATTGTTACGAAGAAAAAACAATTGGCAGAGACAGCCAACCAGTTATTTGCTGAATTCTTCCCAAATACTCTCCACGGGGGACATCCACTGAGTTTTTATCGATGGCTACCTTTACCAAAAGTTATGCACGAAGCTTATTCTGAAGGTTTTTTTCTGGAAAAAGGGGTTCGTGTATTTCATTCCAATCGATTTCTAAGCGGTGGGAATGCAGAAGAAAATTATCTAAGAGTAGCGCTTTCATCCACTAGTTCTTTAGAGGAATTAAGAAGAGGATTAGAGATTTTAAGAGAGAGCCTCGAATGAATTGATGTCTTGATGCGTATAGCTCATTCAAAGGTTCAGGCATTATTTTATTTATATTTCATAACAAAGTACGAATGTTCACAGCACAAACAGTGTATGTCTTTTATTCGTCTAAAATGGAAAGCTTCCTATGTAGCTTCCATTTTAGACGAACATTTGTCCTACTTAGCTACATATCCATCGAACAAAGAACACCATCAGATGTCGTATTGAAATGAACCTCTACGAACTTGGAACAGCGCCAATTTGTTGAAGTAATCCAAGCATATCGGGTTGACCATATTCTTCTACAATTTGTCCACCAGAGAATCGATAAAAATTCATCGCTTGAACCTCGATGGTTTTCCCTGTTGGAGGAAAACCGAAGAAACTGCCTTGGTGCGTACCTCGCATAATGAATCGCGCAGCCACCTTATCGCCTTCAGCAACCATCTCCTTCAGTGTCCATTGGATATCAGGGAAGCCAGTTCGCATCATTTGGATAATTGCAAGATATCCATCCGGTCCCTTCATCGCATCTTCCCGTGCTGGGACATAGAAAATCGCATCTGGGGCAATAAGTTCTTCTGCTAGCTTTACGCTAGCCGTATTTATGAACTCTGTAAACCGGTGCATCTGTTGTTTATTAGTTTCAATTGTCATTCTCAAATTCCTTTCAAAATTTTTTATCCTTTTCGTTTCGTGCCCATCAGCATTGAAGTAAAAGGTTCCTGCTTGATCAGTAAATCTCCCTCACACATCAATATCATAATTGATAACTAAAGACTTCAAAGTTACGATATTAATTTAACTTAGGTTTTCAAATTCATAATAAGTTCGCTCGTATTTTTTGTGAAGTAGGCACCTTAATGTTCTATAGTAACCATTTGGTAACTAATAATGCTTATTCATTCATTTCATCAACAATATATTCGAAAAAATCAAAATCAGCATATTGTTGATGGTTTAACACGATCGGCACAGGTCAAGCCAACAAAACTACCTGTAAACTCACCATACTTGCTATATTCATCAGGGAATATCGTGGTATCGAAGCCATTTCCAATAGCTTCATATTCTTTACCATCATAACTCCATTCGAACCAAATTTTGCTTCCAAAGTCACTTTGGTAAAAATTTTATTAAATATAACCCAGTTCACACCCCGACAGCCGTAATGAGAAACAACGAAATATCTCTAACATAGCTTACGTTTCCCCTTTCGTTGATCCAGCTGTTAAGTCTCTTAGCACCGAGCCAATGATTATGTATTTTGTGGTAATGGATTGTTCTTCCATCAGGTCCACCGTTTTCTTCACATCTGCCAATAAGAGGCGATCAGCGGGTGAAGTCTATCATTTTGTAGCTTTACTATGTCCACTGCAGTTGGTGGTTAACAAAAATGCTGACATCTATGTAACTCGATGTCAGCATTCAGAAATCAGCACTGTCCATTGCTGTAAAGATACACTACGAAGTCAATAACCTTCAGCAGAATAAAAATAGTGACTAGTTCTTCACCCATCCACCACATCTGCTTGCAAATCTGTTGCAATTTCAATCATCTTAGGCACGACAGCCTCATCGGAAATAGCCACATACACATCCCCCATGTAATGGCGAAAAGGTATTTCTACGTCAGCATACTTCCACATGAAAAAATCTCCCTCGATCGACATGGTGCTCTCAGCACCTTGTATGATAAGCACTCGTGAATACGAAAAGTCTGGCTGGGATGCAAAGTAATCTTTGCACTCCTCCAGGGAAATAGATTGCTCCACAGGACTTTCCTGCATGGAACGGGTGATTCGAAAACGCTGGTTCATTGATCTGCCTCCACAATTATGATTAAGAAATTCTGGCTTTCATAACTTATAATGTCCACATGCTGATGTCAATGCTTATGGAACTATATGGATATTTATTATGCTTTCAAGCAGTTACTTTTAGGATGCATGTTCAAACTGACTGTTGTATAGATCGGCATAGAAGCCGCCTTTAGCCAGCAATTCCTCATGGTTACCCATTTCGATAATGTCACCATCCTTCATGACCAGAATCAGATCCGCATTCTTGATCGTCGAAAGTCGGTGAGCAATCACAAAGGAGGTTTTCCCCACAGTCAGCTGGTCCATCGCTTGTTGAATCAGCAATTCCGTACGCGTATCAACCGAGCTTGTGGCCTCATCCAGAATGAGCATGGGTGAATCTTCAATCATCGCTCTTGCAATGGTAATCAATTGCTTTTGACCGGCAGAGAGATTGGCTTTGTCGTCCAGCACTGTATCATAGCCCTGCGGCAGTGTTTTAATGAAGCTGTGCAGCCCCACCGCTTTACATGCAGCTTCCACCTGCTCATCGGTAACATGATCTTTGGAAAAGACGATATTGTCACGAATCGTTCCTTCGAACAGCCAGGTATCCTGAAGCACCATACAGAATAATTCATGAATATTCTCACGCGTCAATTGGCTAATCGGGGTTCCGTCAATGTAGATTTCTCCATCGTTCAGCTCATAAAACCTCATGAGCAAATTCACGAGCGTGGTCTTACCGGCGCCTGTCGGACCGACAATGGCAATTTTCTGACCAGCTTCAGCTTTCATGGAGAAGTCCTTGATAATCATACGATCTGCATTATAGCCAAAACGGACATGTTTGAATTCGACTTCCCCTTTGGCGGTGTCCAGCTTTGTGGTCTTGTGACGCTCATCTGCCAATTCTTCTTCACCCAGAAATTCAAATACACGTTCACTGGCGGCGGCGGCCGATTGCAGATTGGTTGCGGCCTGTGCCAGCTGCGACAAGGGCTGTGTAAACAGTCGAATATACACCATGAAGGCGACAATAGTTCCAATGCTTATAGTCTGTTGGTTGACCAGCAAAGCTCCCACAACACAGACCGCGACATAACCAAAATTCCCAATGAACATCATGACTGGCATCATCAGACCAGACATGAACTGGGACTTCCATGCATTTGTATATAGGCGGCTGTTAATGCCATGAAACACTTCCTTGGCTGCTTGTTCCCCGTTATATACCTTGACTACGTTATGACCAGCATAGGTTTCTTCAATATGACCGTTGATCTGGCCAAGCTCCGCTTGCTGTGCTACAAAGTATTTCTGTGAATGCTTCATAATCACGCTCATCAGGCAAAAGCCGATCAGCGTAGCTACAATTCCGGTAACAGTCATGATCCAGTTCGTATAAAGCATCATAATCAAGGCGCCCACGAAGGTAGCCAGCGCACTGACAAGCGTGCCGAGACTGTTGTTTAACGTTTGTCCGATGGTATCGACATCGTTGGTTACGCGGCTAAGCACATTACCGTAACTCGTAGAGTCAAAATACTTCAAAGGCATATGATCGATTTTTCGAGACAGCTCTGTCCGCATCTTCTTTGTAAGACGCTGTGAGACGGTTGCTGTAATGAAGCCCTGGAAATAGTTAAAGATAAGACCAAATCCATATAAAAGCGCCAATACAAGAACAATCTTCTGAACAGCACTTACATCAATCCCGGTTACGATTCCTTCCTGAATCAGGTTGGCAATATCACTGAGCTTATCCGGGCCAATCACGTTGAGGGTGGAGCCGACCAGGGCCAGTACCATAGCTAGTACAATCATAGGCACATAGGCCTTGCTGTAGGATACAAGCTGTCTGATGGTCTTTTTAAAATTATTTGCTTTTTCACCAGCACCCTTGCCCCCCGCAGGGCCTTTACCCATGGGACCTCCCTGATTCATTTTCATTTGCTGGCTATCGACGGTGTGTTCATTCTTATCCATGTATGAGTTCCTCCTTCGAAAGCTGCGAATATGCGATCTCCTGATAGGTGCTGCAGTTCGTCATCAGCTCTTCATGCGTGCCGCTCCCTACAATCTCTCCCTGGTCCAGCACGATAATCCGATCAGCGTCTTTGATCGTACCTATGCGCTGACCAACGATAAGTGTCGTAGCGTGGCCGGTTTCTTTTTTGAGAGCGGAGCGCAGAATCCGGTCTGTTCTGTAGTCTAGTGCCGAGAAGGAATCATCGAAAATATAAATTTCCGGCTGACGGTAGATGGCACGCGCAATGGACAGCCGCTGCTTTTGACCACCGGATACGTTCGCTCCACCTTGCGAAATTCTACCCTGATATTGACCATCCATTTTTTCGACAAACTCCGTTCCTTGAGCAATACCAACGGCTTCTTTGACAAGTTTCTCCGAAGCTCCTGCCCTTCCGTTATCACCGTACGAAACGTTGGATACCACCGTACCGTTGAACAGTACAGCTCTCTGAGGAACATACCCGATTTTGTTATGGAGTGCCTGCTGATTATAGTTCCTGACATTCACACCGTCCACGAGTACCTCTCCCTCGGTCACATCGTAGAAACGGGGAATCAGATTGATCACGCTGGTTTTGCCGCTGCCTGTAGCGCCAATAAAGGCAACCGTCTCGCCTCGTTTCGCCGTGAAGCTGATGTTGCGAAGCACGGCCTCCTCCGCGTCCGGATATTTGAAGCTGACATTACGGAATTCCACTTGCCCCATAACGCTCTCTTCTCCAGTCGTCTCATGCCCGTTAACGATGCTGGATTCGGTATTCAAAACCTCCATGATCCGTTTGGCAGAGATCGAGGCACGAGGCATCAGGATGAATATCATACTTACCATCATAAAGGCCATAACCACCTGCATTGCATAAGAGGAGAATACGACCATATTGGAGAACAGCGTGATGCGGTCTGGTACGGCCGCCCCGTTAATCAGGTAAGCGCCGATCCAATAGATAGAGACACTCAGACCTGACATAATAAAGGTCATACCTGGACCAATCATCGTCATTAAACGGTTCGCAAACAGGTTTGTATTCGTCAACTCGACGTTAGCCTGCTCGAACTTCTCCTGCTGATACTGATCTGCATTATAAGCGCGTACTACCCGAAGTCCGATCAGATGCTCACGTGTTACCCTGTTCAGATTATCGGTGAGACGCTGGATTCTCTGGAAACTTGGAAGAGCGAAAACAACAATGACACTTAGCATCAGGATCAGAGCAGCCACGGCCGCTCCTGTGGAGGCGGTCCACTGCCAGTTTTTATCCGCAATCTTCACAATGGCCCACACGGCCAGAATCGGTGCCTTGATGATCACCTGAAGCCCCAGCGCAACCACCGTTTGAATCTGCGTAACATCGTTCGTGGAGCGGGTAATGAGGCTTGCCGTCGAAAAGTTGTTCATCTCTTCCATCGAAAAGGATAAGGTCTTGTCAAAGACCATCGCACGCAGACGCATAGCCAGCCCTGCAGCCACCTTTGCCGCGAAATAGCCCACAATAATAGATGCAATCATACTGCCGACGGCACAAAACAACATGTAACTGCCGGGAATCAGCAGTTCGGACACAGGCGTTCCTTCCGTTTGCAACTTGGTCGTAATTTCCGCCATATAATCAGGTAGCTTCAGATCAAGCCATACTTGCACAACGATGAAGGCTAGGCTGCAAAGCACAAGCATCCATTCATTTTTCTTGAGATATTTGAATATCTTTAGCATTCTGTTGCTCTCCTTTTATCTGATAGTCTTTGATGTTTGGTGAAGTATGGTGCATCCTGCATCTGCATAGAAATTCAGCTTCTAGAGACAATAAGCTTAATGAGTCGGATCAGTTCTTTGGCATCTTCTTCGTCTAACTTTCGAAGAACATTCTCGGTCCATGCGATTCCTTCATTATGCCTATCAATCATAAATTGCTTACCTGAATCCGTAATGAATACAATTACCTTACGTTTGTCGTTGACATCAGTACGCCGTACAACTAGTCCTTTCTTCTCCAGGCTCTTCAGTGCCGTTGCTACCCGTCCCGTACTGACGGACAAGTATTCGCTCAAGTGGCCAGAGGTAACCCCGTCCTTATTGAAATTCAAACAAATGAGAATCCCCATTTCGCCACGTGAAAAGTGCCCTCGTTCCTCTAATGCCGGTTTCCGCGATTTGACGATATACTCGAATAGTTCTGTCGCTAATGCTTTATAATCCAATGGTCACAACACCTTCTCGCTAATACCTTATAGTATGAGATAATTAATCTTATAGTATAAGATAATAATAATGTCGGGTTACAAAGTCAATTAGAGAAAATATGGAATACAAACAATCCTCCCTAACCAGCTTGTATTTTTACCAATTTATCTACACAAAAGTCCAATGTAAATGACAAAAGAAAACTTGAGGAGCAGTTTTCAGCAGATATGGAGAAATTTCATGAATCTTGAAAAAGACCGCATCAGTACGGCTCAAATAATATTACTTGGGCTTTTCTCGCTTATCGGGGATATGTAAGAAACTGCTTCTAAAAGTAAAGCAGCAGCTCACTAGGACTTGAAAAATAAAGTCTTAGACTGCTGCTGCTATTACCAACATTTACTTCTACCATTAAAATCAAAGATACTACTACTATTTTTAAAAGCATTTCTGATAGCAGCATTTCGCTGTTCAAGCAACCATCTCCCGCCACTCAACTGTGACCCATGATATCAACAAGATCAAACTATTAGGAACGGAGCGCTTTCCGAGGTACAAAAGGTGAATTTCCTTACAACTAATAAAACCAGGATGTAAACAGATTGTTAACCGGTTTATAGATCATCATGATCAGAAGCAATGGGCTCGGCACATTGATTTTGTACAAGGAGCAGACCACTACACCAATGCCAGTGATCCAAAACAAGCCCCAGACCAGAAGGTCACGGCGCCTGCTTCCTCGTGTCAGCAAAGGCACATCGATGACCGCACAAACCGCTGCTGTTGCCAGAAAAAGCAGTAACACCATTGCGCTCACTCCTTGATATCTTCAATAAAAGATTTGTCTGTAATGCCAATTCGGTTAATCGACACGCTGGCTTTGTAATGGATAGGTAGCGATTTCAGGTAATTGTCCCCTTTTTTCTGTTTTAGCCTAGCCCAAGCTTGGGGGTTGGCACGGTAGATCAACTGTCCAAAGCCCATAATATCCACATTATAGCGCTCATTAATTTGCTTAACTGCAGTTTTCATCCGCAAGATAATTCGTTCTTCCGATTTCCTTTCCAGCCCTGTAATCACGCGCTCTGCTTCCAGATTATCTTTGCTCATTACCTCTTCAACATTACACAAGGCCTTTACATGGATGTAAATATGTGGTTCACCGTCAATAATCTTGACTTTACGTTTGGTGTCTGTATGAAGTGCTTCAATGACGATGGGCCGTCCATCGTCTCCTTTTACAGGACCCGAGGTTTTGACAACGTTATTGGTGATATAATTGTAGCCAATCGTCTCGTTATCGTTTAACCACCCGATCATCTTATCCTTTCGAAATACGGCTACATTACTGTAGCGTAATCTGGCTGTGGGCGAGGTATCTTCCACATTGCTCTTCTTAGAGCCCTCGCTGACACTGCCAGACATTTTTACTCCGGTCAACACCGGATTCTTCCCTTCGTACAGTAAATCTTCAATGAATTGGTTCAAAGGAACAGCGACTGTTTTGGCCGACGCCTTATAGGATTTGTCCAGGGAATTAAATAATTTACTTGCTGGCAATTTCTCTAGCGGGGTAAGGACCTTCAAGACATCTTCGGCCGTAGTGTCTTTGGCAACCATGGCGTAGAAATCATTACGTGGCTCGCGGCTCCGCTTTAGCATATCAAGTGTCTCGCGAATTCCGGCCCGAGCAAGCTCCTCTCCGATCACCAGTATACGGATATGCCCGTAATAGCTGGCTCTTGCACTCACGAGATTGTACTTGCGCTGAGCTTCATAAATCGTGGGTACCGTGAAGCTAGATACAATCACCGGCACCCCTGCTCCTCCCGTCCCTCCTGCCGCCTGCGAGGCAATTGCTGAAGGAATAACCACCTGCAGTGTAACCTTATAGCCAGATTCAGCCTTGTCTAGCCCCATTCCCAGCACAAAGGCCATTTCATTTAACTCCTGTCTTTCCCAGCACCCGCTGAGCAGCATGGGAACCAAAAGGACAAGCAGCAGTCGGAAAACAGTTTTACGGTTTTTTGGACTCATCTGCCGACTCCTTTCGCTTGTCTGTGCTTTGGCGATCAAGGTTTTGAATCATACTATCTGCTGGCCTTGTCTTTAAAAGCGACCAGGGAAAGCGGAAGATGGAATCCTTCAGATCATTTGAACGGTATGGTCCGATCGGACTCATATAAGGCATACCGAAAGAACGCAGACTCGCCAAATGCAGCACGATCAAAAAGACGCCGAATAGTATTCCGTATAGTCCAATAAAGCCAGCTAGTCCGATAAGAACAAAGCGAATGATTCTTGCAGCGATCGACATGCCCGTCTCTGGTATGACAAAACTGGCTATAGCCGTAATGGACACAATGATAACCATCGCTGAAGAGATAAAACCCGCTGCAACCGCCGCCTGACCTATGACAAGTGTTCCAACAATGGATATCGCCTGCCCTATATTTTTCGGAATCCTCACTCCCGCTTCCCGCAGAATCTCATACGTTAATTCCATGAGTATCGCCTCCACAAATGCGGGAAATGGAACGTTTTCCCTCTGTGCGGCAAGGCTGATAACCAGATTGGTAGGGATCATCTCCTGATGATAAGTTGTAACTGCCACATAAAAAGAAGGGGCAAGCAATGTAATGAAAAAGGAAAGAAAACGGATAAACCGCAGCAAGGTGCCAATATCGGCCCGCTGATAATAATCTTCGGCGGATTGAAAAAAGGCGACAAAAAAGGTAGGCACCAGCAGCACAAATGGTGTTCCATCCACAAGAATGGCCACTTTGCCCTCCAAGATTCCCGCTGCGATCGTATCCGGCCGGTCGCTGTTATAAATCGTGGGGAACGGCGTAGCAGTCGTATCTTGAATAAACTCCTCGATATATCCGCTCTCCAGGATACTGTCCGTATCTATTTTGGCCAATCTGCGCTTCACCTCCTGCACCAGCTCAGGGTTTGCGATATTGGTGAGATACATAATGGATACGCTAGTTTGAGTCACCTTACCGATCTGGAAAGTTTCCAGCCACAATTGACTGTCTTTAATCTTCCTTCGAAGCAATGCCGTATTCGTCCGCAAATTTTCCGTGAACCCTTCCATCGGCCCACGTACAACGGATTGTGAGCTGGGTTCGCCTACATTGCGATCCTCCCATCCAGGCAGTCCGATCCGCAGGGCGCTGGATGTTCCGTCAACCAGCACCATGATATTACCGGATAGCAGCTCATGAACAAATTGCTCAAGGTCATGCGTGACAGATAGATCCCCCGCAATCAGCATACGTTTTCGCAAAAGCTCAATCTTCTGATTAGCATCAAGATCTCTCATCTGCTCAGGAGTACAACGTTCCTGAAGCGAAAATAATATGGAGTTATGCAGAACCTGTGTATCCACAAGACCGTCAATATAAAGCAAAGCGATATGCGTAGACTCATCCAATTCCAGCTTTTTAGTGATCAAATCGGTGCTTGTCCCGAGCAGTTGAACCAACTGCACCAAATTGTCCTCCAAGCGGTGTGATAATGTGCCAGTAATGGTATCCTTCATGTCACAACCTCCGCATTCCGTGAGCAAACTACAAATAGTATGACAGAAGAACTTGATAATTATCCCCTTAACATTCCTTTTCTACTATCAATTAATAATTATGTTATAAAATCACATACTAAAGGGAATGACAAAAGAAAACTTGAGGGGCAGTTTGCAGCAGATTTGGAGGAATCTCATGAATCTTGAAAAAGACCGGATCAGTACGGCTCAAATGATGTTACTTGGACTTTTCTCGCTAATCGGTGAAATGGCACTTGTGTATCCTGCAGCAATGGCAACCGGAGCCCACGAGGATGCGTGGATTGCCGCCTTGATTAGTATTCCGCTAGGACTTGCATGCGTAAAGCTGATGATATCTACATCAAATATTGATCCAACTAAAACGATTATTGAGCTTTCATTACAAGTATTAGGAAAATGGGTGGGTGGAGCTGTAGCGTTGAGTTATTTATTCTTTTTCCTGATTGCAGCCTCCACCTATATCAGAGAAATCGAAGATTTCATGTGCACACAGATTTACGAAGGGACACCCGGCGGGGTCATTCGCTTCATGGCGATTTTTCTGTTGGTGTATGGCTTGCGGCTGGGTCTTGAAACGCTGGGCAGAGCAGCCCAGATTTTTTTTCCTTTCTTTGCGTTTTTTCTGATCTGCCTAATCGTTCTCCTGTTCCCCGATGTCCAGATAGAGCGTATCCATCCTATTTTGAATACATCATTTCCTGACATGCTGCACACCATTATGTTCGGTGTATTTTATCCCTTTGGAGAAATGTGCGTGTTCTTCATGGTGTATCCCTATGTCCAAAAACAAAGCAATACGAGCCGCAATATATTCATTTCTTTGTTGATCGGGGCTGTTGGACTCAACCTCATTTTGTTTCTCTCCCTAACAGTACTCGGGGTATATTTCTCAGAACACGAATTTTACGCTGCCTATATTCTTGCCCAGAGAATCAACATTGCTAATCTTTTGCAGCGGATTGAGGCTTTAATGGCCACCACGTGGATCATTAGCACCTATTTCAAAACAGCGCTTTTCTTTTACGCATTTGTTTTGGGGACAGCTCAGCTACTAAAGCTAAAATCCTATCGGCCATTGATCTTTCCAGTTGCATTTCTGATTTACGGACTGTCGCATCTGATTGCAAAAAATATTATTTTCTACGTCAAGGAGATCCCAGCCTACTGGGTAGATTGGGATTTTACCCATGCCATCGCTTTCCCGTTAATCCTGCTCGTTGTTTATCATATCAGGAAACGTATCAGTCACAACAACCAGCTAACGTAACTTTCGGGGCAAAGATGGAATTTCATAGGGATATGGCTAATTTAGTAAGATCTTAAATTGAATCTCTACTTATGTATCTTCCTCTGAACATGTTTATTATTACTTGCCAGGTCAGGCTCTACATGCCGTACTTTGATGAACCGTCTGGTCATGGATTCCGCCCACAGATTCAAAGCATATTCGGCAATCTTACACACTTCTCCCTCCACAATTGCAGACCTTCTTCCATGCTCTCCGTGATCGCAGAGTTCATTCAATTAGACCTTTTGTAGAGTACCTTGATAGAGTACTTTACAGAAGGTCTAAAGAACGTCTTTTTTTCTTAATCGACCAATTCAAAGTCCTTTATCGTTGCATTCGGTCTTAAAATCTTTTCCTGGTCAAATATAGCTAGCGGTTCATCATTTTTAACTTTGACAGGCCAATTATGATTAGCAAGAGCTCCTTTGCCCAAAGTAATAATATCGGCTGTACAATTTTCGACCATCTGACTTGCTTTAGATGGGTCTTCCAGGTGTCCATTAGCCATCACTGTAATGTTTCCATACTTCTTGGCAAGTTCAGCAAGAGATTGTCTACTACTGTCTGGAAAGGCTGGTTGCCAAGCCTCATATTCCGTGACATGGATATAATCAAGCCCCGACTGTCCTAACTGTTGGAAAATCACCTTTGCCTCTTCTTCTTTACCAGCCCACTTATGCTCATAATCATTTACTTTCCCTTGGGAGATTCGAATCCCAACTATAAAGTTTTCTCCTAAGGTTTGCCGAACTGCACTTGATACCTCAACCAACAAACGAACACGATTGCTGAGCGAACCTCCGTATTCATCTGTTCGCTGGTTTGTATAGTCCGTAAGAAACTCATCCAGTAAATAACCATTTGCACCGTGAATTTCTACGCCGTCAAATCCAGCTGATTTGGCACGAACAGCAGCATTCACAAATCCCTGAATTACGTTTTCAATATCTTTCTTCGTTGCTTCCACAGGCATCGGAAAAGCTCCTTCACCGCCATAAAACGCAAGTTGCTCTCCTTGTGGTTGCACTGCTGATGGAGCCAATTTATTTGATTCGAATCGGTTACCTTGAGATAAAGCACCCGCGTGTTCTAACTGAACAATAATTGCTCCGCCAGCCTTATGAACAGCTTCCACCACCTTTTCCCACGATTTTGCCTGTTCGTCAGTGGCCATCCCGGGCTGGTTGAAATAACACTGACTAAACAGTTCATCTGTATAGGTTCCCTCAACAATAATCAAACCAAACCCGCCATGTGCAAATGAAGCATAGTATTGTGCCATTTGATCCGTTGCAAAGCCTTCTGGAGAAGCACTCGTGCGTGTCATAGGTGCAACACCTAATCGATTTTTCAGCACTAAATTTCCTATTTTTGTAGTTTCGAACAATACGCTTGTGTTAGGCACTATCCAAGAACCTCCTGGTGTCTTTAGTTCTACAAAATTAAATCGTCCAATCTTCCGTCCCGAATTTTGCTGACTCAAGCAGGATCAACCCGTAATGCATACAGTCGGTCTTAGAACCCTGTAGTATACTGTGTAGGGATTGCAGTTTCTTTTTTCAATTTTGAAGCGGCTTCCAGTGACCAATAAGGATTTCTCAACATCCCTCTACCCACAGCAACCAGATCAGCCTCTTCATTTCCGATAACTGCATTCGCCAAAATTGGATCTTCTAGTCTTCCAACGGCCATCACCGAAATATCCAGAGCTTCTTTGATTTCTTTTGCCAAGGGGACTTGATACGCTGCGTGAGTTCCTGGTCTACCCCATGCAGCTATAGGTCCCTCACCGCCAGATGAAATATCAAACATATCTACTCCTGCCTTTTGATATTCCTTGGCAAAAGCAATGCTTTCCTTAATACCATATCCACCTTCTACGTATTCTTTGGCAGAAATACGCATCAGGAGCGGCATATCTTCCGGCATTTCACCCTTCGCTGCCTGAATGATCTCCCGACCAAAAAGGGTAAGGTCTTTACCGTATCTATCTTCCCGTTTGTTCGTAAGCGGCGAATGAAATTGATGAATCAAATAGCCATGTGCACCATGAATTTCAATGGTGTCGAATCCAGCCTTGACAGCGCGAGCTACAGCAGCACGAAATTTCTCAACTAGTCCTTTAACCTCTTCTGTTGTAAGCGCGCGAGGTTGTTTTGAATTTTCATCAAATGCAATGGCAGATGGCGCTACAGGAACTTCAGCGTCTTCCGCCTTGCGTCCGGCATGCGCGATCTGGATTCCCACTTTGGCACCGTAGCTGTGACAAGCATCTACAATCCGTTTGAGAGCAGGAATCTGCTCATCTGACCATAAACCAAGATCAAAATCGGAGATACGACCATCCGGCTCTACATCTGTCATTTCAATCATGATAAAACCAGCTCCGCCTACCGCTCGGCTAACGTAGTGTATATAATGCCAATCTGTGGCGACCCCATCCTTTTTGTCAACCGAATATTGGCACATTGGAGGCATAACTACGCGATTTTTCAATTCCAAACCTTTAATTGTATAGGGACTAAATAAATCTTTCATGTGAGAAAGACTCCTCTCTGAGGTATATTATGAAATACATCAATCAAATGCATGCACACGCATATATACTGACATGTTTGTTTCATTTGTCAACTTTGGGCATGATTTCAAAACTTCAAAGTAAGTTACGCCATTTACTCGTTGGTCCTCATCTTCAGATTTTTTGCAATGCATCGACAACTGAATCGTCACCAGTAATCAGATCAAAAGCTCGCTTGTATGGGTTCTTCTCATCTAAAGTTGCCACAATGGCACGGGCTACATCCTCACGAGGGATGCTGCCATAGTTGATATTCTCCGCAGCAGCCTGCACAATTAATTAATGTATCTGCACGGCCCAAATGGTCTATGGTGAAATTCACCAATGACTGAACTTCTGCATTGACATCTTGTTCAATTAAACATTAAGTAACCGAATGGTTTAGCACATTACCAAATCAAAAAAACATGCGCATGCATTTAATTTAGTGAAAAAATTACTTGCTGTCAAGTTTTGAATGCAAATATGAATTGCTTATTTTTCAAAAAAATACGTGGATGATTTGAATAAACTTTGCTTTCTCTTTTCATTCTAAGTTCTCATCCTCTTCGGCACGTTAAACTGTGAGCGCTTCTGGTATCCACTTGGAAGCGCTCGTACTGTATATTAATTTTGATGTGGAGGAAAATCTACATTCTCATGCTCTCCATAAAAAAGCTTAATGCATTGGACACCCACTTCTTGGGATGAAGAACAAGCTGAATTTCCAGCTTGAGCTCAGCATGCTCAAAGGGCAACACCTTCAGCTCTTCCCGTTCAATCTCCTCCAGCGCAGCCATTAGAGGTAGAATGGATATACCCTCTCCAGTTTTGATGCTCCGTTTGATCGCTTCCGGATTACCCAGCTCCAGACTCACGCGATAGGTGATTCCATTTGCTCGAAGCACTCTCTCCAGCAGTTGTCTATAGTTGCACGTATGCTCGGGCATAATCCACTCCGCATCTACCAGATCATCCAGGCCGATTCTCTCTTTAGCGATAAGCGGATGGTTCGGATGGACAATCAGTACAAGCGGTTCTTCTCGAATCGTAATCCACTGCAAGGCCGGATTGCTTGAATCGTCCGCGAGGATCAGCCCGACATCGGCCTCCCCTTCCCTGACCTGGTGCAAAATCATCTCTTCGCGATCCGTATGCAATCGTATGTTCAGATCGGGGTATTCTTTGCGAGTCGCCTGCATATACGGCGGTAGAAAATACGAAGCGATGGAATCCATAGTACCGATCGTCATGGAGCCCCCACCCTGCTTTGCCAATTTTTCTTTCGATTGCTCAAAAAGCTCCAGCATTTGTCCGGCAAGCTTGAATAGCTCTTCCCCGGCGGAGGTAAGACGAATCTTGTTGTTGCTGTAGCGCTCGAACAATTTGACTTGATACGTTTTCTCCAGCTTTTGTATCTGGGTCGTGACGCTGGATTGTGCGTAACCGAGCACTTCAGCTGCTCTTGTAAAGCTTTCACGAATGGCAACTTCCCGAAATGTCTGAAGATAAATGAAATCCAATCTGGCCACCCCATCGAAAATTTTGATTAGAATCATCGTTTATTATAGATAACTCTGATGCTGTCTCCTATGTTACATTAGATTTAATTCAACGGGAAGGGATAACTGATGATGATGAACGAACAACATATTCATGGGATTTTCATACCGCTGATTACACCTTTTACGCGTGACTATAAGTTGGACATCGATTCGTACCGGAAGTATGTTACCTATCTTGCAGGCCATGACATCCAGGGTCTGGTCGTTAACGGTACGACAGGAGAGTCGCCAACCGTATCCTGGGATGAAGTAAAGCAAATGGTACAGGTAACGCAGGATGTTCTGAAGAGCATGAACAAAACCGTTCCGATCGTCATTGGCACGGGAACGAACGATACTTATTCAACGGTGCATCGGACGGAAATGGCGGCTGAATTAGGAGCGGATGCAGCCATGGTGGTCACTCCGTATTACAACCGGCCGACGCAGGAAGGAATCTTGGAGCATTTCCGTGTTGTATCTCGTGTAGGCCTGCCTGTGCTTGTATATGAGATTCCTGTTCGCACGGGCAGTCGCATGACAATAGATACAATACGCAAAGTGCTGGACCTGGATGGCGTAATTGGGCTCAAGGACAGCACGGGCGGTCTTGATCTGCTTTTAAAATTGACCCAGTACGAGACTAAGCCTGTCCTCTGCGGAGAGGATGCCTATTTCCATGCCATGCTATGCCAGGGAGCTGCCGGCGGTATGCTTGCATCCGCTCATCTCAATATCCAGAAGTATGTGGATATATACCAACGTTTTGTGGCTGGCGACATGAACGGGTCGCGAGACAGTTTCATGCTACTGGAACCGGTGATCCAGCATGTATTTGCAGAGCCAGCCCCGGCCGCGATCAAGTGGTGGCTTACCCAGCAAGAGATTATTGCCACCGAGCAATTGCGTCTGCCACTTATGCCACTGTCGGGTCAGGTGAAGCAGGGTCTCCTGAATTCAATCATATCCTGATAAATCAGCTTATCTCAGACTACCCAATCATAACGTAGAAGAAGCATCTCCTGGACAGGAGATGCTTCAATTCTTATCCGGAACAGGCAACCTTCAGAAAAACGAATTTAAGAAGATACTCTCTATGGTAGAACGCTGTATCGGTGTTTTCATCCTAATGAGGTCGCAATCTGAAAAGCATACAAGCAATAGCTAGATGGTCGTTAGTAAATCCAGTTGCAGCATTAAGGGAATTCTTTATGTAAACGAAATTATTGCAAAAAGAAGGCTGCCGGTGAATTTCACCGACAGTCCTTCTCTTCCAAGCAGTATACTCCTCACTCCTATTCGCTGGACAGCTCCTTGAGCGATTTGACTTTACCATGGGGATGCTGTTCTTGCTTTCGTGACTTCCAGGCTGCTTCTTTCCTTTTCTTCTGGTGAGCCATAACAGATATCCTCCTTTGGAAATTGTGATGTATACTACTTTCTTAAGTTGTCATTTCTCAGCTCTGTTCATTCATAAAACTAAATTCGTTGGATTTTTGTAATAATTCAGGGGTTCCAAACCGTTTCAAAGGAATAGCTGGGAGCATGGCTTCATGTATTCTGGGTTTACTGGAGATTGCATTAATTGAGCAAACGGAGCTAACTCAAGCGCTGCGCTGGGAACAATTTTAAAAAAACAGCCGATTTCTCCTTAACATACTAGAAATCGGCCCTTTGCCTTCCGAAAAGAGGATTTAGTACATATAATACAACACAAATAATCAGAAATATCGGTGATGCGCCCGAAAGATTGGAAGGTGTGTAAGAAGAATACTTATCGGCTGAACCGCTAGTTTCCGAGAAATATTTATGTAAGTGATATAAAAAATATTATTATGTTCATACATTAGCTGTTATTGTAACTTCCTAAAGGACATGTTTTTTAAGAGACTATGAAGAACTTGCATTCTTCATAGTCCTGTTTAACGAACTAATGATCAATTATTCAGCAAATGATGCAAGTGAACTGCCTTCCCACATTTCCCCCTTATTCAGTGTCCAACCATCATTATAAAGATTGTAGGCACCTTTATTAGCTGCGGGGCTCCATCCCTCATCCCAAGCTAAGAAATAAATGGTTTTCGGATATTTTTCTTTAATGGCATTGATAAATAAAGAATAATCCATACTACCATTGGTTGCCTGCGGACCGACTTCTGTGAAAGCAAAAGGCTTATCAAGAGCTGTTAACTCGTCATATCCTTGAATCGAATAAGGATCTGAGAAATAAGCGTCTAATCCAACAATATCAACATATGAAGATCCAGGGTAAAAGTCTGTCTTAAAGTTTCGGTTGGCGTCTGGTGCGTATACCCATATCAGGTTGTCCAGGCCTCTTGTTTCGGTCATATAATGATAGACTTTTTTATAAAGCTGTTTATATAAAGTGATACGTTCGCTGTCCTCTTGGTTATAATCGGTAAGTCCCCACCAGAACCATTCTCCATTCATTTCGTGAAGAGGTCTGAAAAGAACAGGAACACCCTCATCTTCTAACTGCTGAAGGCCATCGGCAATTTTACTTAACATAGCGTCTAATCGCTGGCCCTCTTCAGTTGATGAGTCTAGGATTCTTTCATACTGACTGTTTGAGATTGGGGTTTTATAATTTCCAGAGTTAAACGCAGGGTTAGCCAGATGCATACTGATCTGAGGTATACCTCCGTTCTTCCAATGAGAGATTAAATCGGTGTTACAACTATAATCGATCGAATCGGCAATATTAGAAGTCTCCATCCATCCTCTTGAATAATCACAGCCATACACGGCAGGGGACTGTCCTGTTGCATTTTCAATTCGATTAGCTTCGGTCATAGAAAATGACGCATTTGTGTACCCGCCGAATGCTCCTGACACTACGCGATTTTCCGATGACAGATTAGCGAGCCAGTTCATCACTTCCTTGGTTGTGGCTTGTCCATTAGGATTCACCGTATGTGCAGATGCTGTCTGTGAGAAAGTCGAAGCGATTAACAGAGTATGTAAGAAGTAAATCATTCCATATTTTTTGTGCATAACAAAACCTCCATTTTTTAATTCTCGTTTTCATAATTAACAGAATCCCCAATATTTTTATGTACCACCTCCTCTCTAAAGGAACGGCTGGTCGATTTTTACCATCGTATTCAATTAATTGATTTCACTGTTGATATTTCTCCCTATGACACTTCTGATTGAAAGCTACATTATTTTTCATTCTAGCGAGTTGATACTAGTTCCTTATAAAATTTGACTTTTACAAATAAAAGCACCTCAATTATATCGACCTCAAATGAATAGATTAAAATAGTTCTAAAAGAGCAAAAAAATAATTCTTATAACAACTAGAATTCAACTTCATAAAGAATATTAGAGCTAAGAATATGCTTAAAGTAATATTTTCCTTTTCATTCTTATGTAAATATTTTTTTTCAAATTATTGTTATTATGGTGCTATATAGAAGACTGTATGCCCGCACATTTGACACGCCATGTTATAAAAAGCAAAACAAATAAATAGCGGCTAACCAACGTCTATCAAAATAAGTTGATTACATCTGAAGGCTTAGCGTAGATGTTCGCAAAACAAAAAAGCCGCCAAAATGGCGACTTCTTATGCGTATATGTTGTTGTCTCTCCTTGCAGTGCTGAAGTCTGCACCTGTGTTCCATCAACTTATTGTTCCTGGTTAGCTTTTATTCTTCTACTTCAACAATGATGTTAACCATAGATGCATCGTGATTTTTAATGCGAAGTGGTGCTGTGAAAGCAGATAAGAGCTTTTTACCAATTAATGGTGCAGGGTTTATGTCTTCGTAAATGAGCATTGTCGGCTCTTCATATTTTTCATGGTCTAAGAAGGCATGGTGAACAAAATAGCCGTTTTTTTGGGCTTCTTCCAGATTTTCAATGCTCATGGTATCAATGGCCACAGCTTTGCAGTTCGGCAAATTTTTACGGATGAATTCCGCTGCTTTGGGAGAGACGGCTGGGAAATTATTAGCGTATTTCTCAAAATCCGTATCTCGGTGTTTCCAATAGCTTGTATTAAAGATGAGAATATCCGCTTCATGCAGCTCTTCATATTCCTGAAGCTTTTCAATGGTAATAAAGCCGTTCGGATCAAGAGGACAATCAATTAATAGCGGTTTTCGATAGATGAATTCTTCAATCGGAACAGCATCTATTCCCTTACCGTTATTTAAATGATGCCACGGTGCATCGACATGGGTGCCGACATGAAGATACATACTTAACACACTTCCATTCCAGGCATCCCCTTTGTCCAAACGTTCTCTAGGCTCTAACTTCACTTCTGGCAATCCTGGATAAACAGGCATTCCTTCATATATTGGGTAACCGATTTCAACGTATTTTGACATACTAAGACGCTCCTGTAATTTAGTTTTAAGAATCCATTATAGGGGATATTCGCCTAATGTGTAGCTTCCGAAAAGTATAAGCGGAGTACAAACAGACAAACTGATAAAAAGACCATATCCCTACAGGTCAACTCCCTCATTTTAATTTATATTTTATATTCAATCGCCCTATCTTTCCTGAAATCATACGACCACTTCTCCTTGATTGATTGCCTTTTAAGAAAGATAATATAAAAATAATAACCGATTATCCTAAGATATTAAATATCATAATCCCAAATATATAATGTCAACATCACTTAATCATAAAAATACACCCTCGCAAACATAAAGTGCGTGAGTGTATTTTTATGATTAAGCAGATCATTGTTCTATTATAATCCGTGTATGAACTTACTTATTTAAAATAGGTATCTCTCCAAGCAGATTCTTTAAGTTAATAGAATCCCATGGCATATGCTCCGTTATACCTAATCCAACTACATCTGTTTCTTCAGATAGTTCTTTAATCAGATTAAGTAGCTGAGGCATTTGCATTGTTCCCGCAGGAGAAAAATTATAAGGTGCTTCAGGGTTGGCGAATAATAAAGAGCGAAATGCTTTTGGGTCAAGCACATCTAAATCAAGGTGAATAGCTAGGTGCTTAATGCCACTTTCTTTAATCCATTCTCTTATAGATTCAGTACTATCCGTTAACTCTTTGGTTCCTGCAGTTTTAATTCCTAGTCTTTGAATCATTTCTGTGTCTGATTCTACAGGAGCTATATCTAGTCTTTGAAACGCTTCTGAAATGACTTCTGTTTCTTGTTCTGTAGGAGCCGCTAATCCCGCGATAAAGACATTTTCAGGTTTTAGTGGGATTTTCACATGTTTTGCGAACTCCTCATCTCCTTCTCCCAAAAGATTTCCGAGCGGTAATGTATGACCATTATCATAGCCCACATATCTAACTAAATCACTGTGAGCATCGATCCAAATTAAACCTAATTCCCCACCGTATCGTTCGTTCAAATAGGCAAATGGTGCTTGTTCCACTAAGCAGTCACCACCAAACATTACAATGCGATCTGGCTTATGAGCATCAATGATATGCTGAGCAGCCTCTAACTGTTCAAGTAGCTGTTTTCTCCCATTCATACCGTTTTCGTTTTCAAGCGGAGTACCCTTATAAGCTTGAACTGGAACATGAATAAGGGGTTGTTCATTATCCGGAGCTAGCCAAGCAAGCAGTTCGGCTCCAAAAGAGTAATTAGGATTGTTTCCCCCTTGCCATTGTGGCATTAACAGGCGTATTGTTTTTTTAGTCATGTTTTTCTCTCCTTTACTTCAAAAGTAAGGTTAGTATAAACTGAACACAAATAAAAACGTAGTACGCACTATTTTGATAGGTACTACCCGAAAGGATAGTGTAAACATGAGTATGACTGAATTTAAAGGTAAAGTTAAAAATATTCAAGATACACCTTTTGGTTATACAGTTTCATTGATTGGTGGTAAATGGAAAATGGTTATTATTTATCTCCTAGCCGAAAACCGAACAGTTCGCTTTAATGATCTGAAAAGACAGATAGGGGCTATTACTTATAAAACATTGAGTTCACAACTAAAAGAATTGGAAGCGGATGGTCTGGTGAATCGAAAAGAATATCCACAAGTCCCCCCTAAAGTCGAGTACAGTCTCACAGATAAAGCAGAAACGCTATTACCTGTTTTGGAAGGGTTATGTGAGTGGGGAACAAAAAACCAAAATAATTAAATCCAGTTTTCTACTAAAAATCCTGTGTGCGAAAAGTTGTCCTGTTTTCCAACACTGCTATCCCAAGTTAAACTTTATGGTTAACAGCGGTGACACTTTGTTTATTTAGCTCTAAATGCTGAAGATGCCGTATTCATATACTTCCTCTTATTCTCCAACCGAAGAGGAAAGGCGGCCTTCCATAATGGCTCTGATTTGTTCGGTCGGCATCTTCGGTTATCTATCATGCGTCAGCAGAACGTTGATTCCCTGTTCCAACTCCGTCAGCTGTGTGTAACAAAAGTCTTGTACGACAGGTGAATGCAGCAATGACTGGACAACATCATGCAGCCGTTCTAGAAATTTAATTATCTTTTCAAGCCAGATTTATCTCCCGAATCACTTCAAGCGGAACCTTCGGTTCTCGGTCTTCCGTCAACAATCCGTTGACTTCCTGCTGTACATCAGTTACCTGTGTATAGCAATAGCCCGAGAGATAGGGGGTCGCTTTAATTGCTCCGGTGATTGCACGGAAACGTTCGATAAAAGCTTTGACTGAATCCACCTGGTTTCCGTATCCCCAGCCCTTGTCCGTCTGGAAGGCAATGCCGCCGAATTCGCTTATGATAATTGGCTGTCGCCGGTAGGCATACCCTTCTGCAAAGGCATATTTCCAATTGTTAAAGGAGATGCTGTTGTTTACGATGCTTTCCTTGTCCTGATATCGCTCCAAAAACTCTTCGCCCGTCTCCACATAATCATGAAGGGTTAAAATATCCGAGACTGTATGCTCCCATCCGTCATTGGTAATCACCGGACGATACGGATCAATCGTCTTCGTCAGATGATAGATGGTTTGCGTGAACTGCTGCTGCCTTACATCATGTCCAATGGTCGATATGCCCCACGATTCATTGAACGGGACCCAAGTTATGATGCTTGGATGATTGTACTGCTGCGGCACGATTTCCAGCCATTCCTTCGTAAAGCGGCTAACCGCCTGATCATTGAACTCAAAGGTCGACGCCATTTCCGACCAGACGAGCATGCCTTTCACATCACACCAATATAAAAAGCGAGGGTCTTCCAACTTCATATGTTTACGAACCCCGTTATATCCCATCGCGGCTATTTTATCGATATCTTCGATAAGAGCTTCTTCAGACGGCGGAGTCAGATGTGTTTCCGGCCAGTAGCCCTGATCCAGAATCAGCCGCTGGTAAAGAGGGCCATTATTCAATAGAACCTGTCCGTTTTCAATCGATATTTTCCGCATGCCAAAATAAGAATACACCCTGTCGCACTGTTTCTCATCCTCATACAGAATAATCTCTACATCGAACAAGTTTGGCGATTCCGGTGACCACAAGCACTGCTTCCATGGACCACCGGCTTCATGAAATACATGGACCTCTACCGTTATCCAGGGCCTGTCGGCAGATAAGCTGACCTTATTCACATGCTGTCCTTTCAGCGTAATCCGTGTCTCTAGGCGTAAATTATCTTTACCCTCGATACCCATGAGCTGAAAGTCAAAGCGGATCATATGACGGTCGATATCCGGTGTTATCTTGACCTCATTGATTCTTACCTCATTCACATATTCAATCCACACACTTTTCCAGATTCCGGTGCTCTGTACATAAAAGCATTCAAAGTTTTGATCCACCCAACGCTGCTTTCCCCGGGGCTGCGTGCAGCTCTGACTATCCTCCACTTTAAGCACGATGCTATTCTCCGAGTCGTAAGTGATATAGGGTGTGATGTCGAAAGAAAACGCAGCATAACCTCCTTCATGCTCACCAGCCATAATTCCGTTCACCCAGCATTTCGCTTTATAATCTACACCCTGAAAATGTAGAATTGTCCTTTTCGCTATTGCCTCCTGCGGGACCTTCACGCTCCTGCAGTACCAGACCACCGGATGGAAGGTTTCGACTCCGATCCCGCTTGCCTTGGTTTCATAAGTAAAAGGTACGAGGATTTTGGTTTCCTTCGGAAAATGATGATACCATTGCTCGCTTTCACCCACTTTGCCGTCGTCGAAGGCGAAATCCCACTCCCCATTCAAATCCAGCCACTCTTTGCGGACAAATTGCGGCCTTGGATAATTTTTGATATAAGCGTTTGTAGTCATACAGTTTCCACCTATCCTTTGATATATATTTAGTCACCTTAGCCTGATGACTTTACAGTGTATTGCTATCATCTGTAGGTCCAATCGTCATCCTTTGCTTCCGCTTCGAAATAAAAACAATAAAATCAATTTGTTACACTATTATTGTATCTTTAGGGGATTATATAGCGATGCATTTTTAATGTCAACGCTTTCAAGTTAATTTTATGTAACTAATAAACTGAATAAGGCTTTAGCTACAGAGAAGCACCTGCAACTAAAGCCTATCCATTTCACCAATATCTCAATCCATGACATAATTCACAGTCATTTTGATATTTTGATCATAATCTCCAAATTGCTTTCCGAACAGGTTGAGCCCACCTTGATGCACCGCATCTGGCTTAATTCCGATCCGCAAACGCAACTTGTGGCTGTTTTGCAGGTTGAGCTGATCCAGTGTAACCGAGGAAACCTTCTCCATATCCAGCGCAGTCTTCTCTTTATCTACTCGCCAGGTCTTGAGCAACCCATACTGGGTAGACCACTCATACCACCAGGTAGGATTCAGCTTGCCGCGCCTGTCTCCAAAATCACCGGGACACGTCCACATGCCAATCTCCACGCCATTAACCCACAAGGAAATATCAGAAGGCCAATTGTTGTCATAGTTTGGTGCTTCAGAACACATTTCCATCGATAGCTCAAGCGATTCTATTCGCGCTCCTGCCGGTATTTCGAGCGGCATTAAATACTCGACATAGCCCTTGCGGAACCATATCATCTGGGCTCCGATATGCTTCGGGTGGAAAAAACTCGCCGGTTCGTCCTCGCGTATGATCATCCCGTCTGCATTGGCCATACCGCACGTCGGTGAAACCTCACAATCGCTATAATGACCGATCGGCATGTCCACTTCGTAGATCTGTACATCCCCTTTGGGTACTGCTTTTTCAAGATTTAGTGCAATATGAATGTCATCATAATTGCGGCTACACATCTTCATCGCGCCGCGTGAGGCAGGCAGCAGCTCTGTATTAATCAGTCTAGCAGCCTCCAGAACCTTGATATTGTTGGCTACCGTAGACACCGGAAGTTGAAGAGCTTCCGCTATTTCTACAATATTAAGGTTTTTAGAAATCAAGAGGCGGAGAATATCAACTCGGGAACGGGTGGATAAAGCATGCGTAACCGTTACCAGCTTGTCTGGATCATCAAAACTAAGCTCAAGCATTGCATCACCCATCTCAATTTACTGTGATTATATTACAATAAGTTTACTTGTATGCCTTGAATGAGTCAATAAACTTGTATTAAATTATTAATTTTGTATTAAATACCGATCGTGTCCGATTTCTCTGGTTCAAGAACCTATAGGAAAGACAGCGATTATTGGGCCGAACCCTGTACACAAAAGCAACACGTTATTCCCTTGCTTTATGCAATAAAAAGCCACTGATCATCGGATTAAGATCAGCGGCTGATGCTCTCTTCATTTTAAACTTTCTTTAATACCCATACTCCAAACGGTTCCAAAGGTACGGTACCAGTAAGCCTGCTACCGGAAAGGAGTTCCTCCGTCTCAACACTCAGTTTAACCTGAGCCGTTTCTCCGCTGTAATTCAGTAGAAATACCAGCTCTTCTTGTACATCCGCACGAATAGCGACTTCTACCGTCGAAGGAGCTTTGCACCACCCGGCAATCGGAGATGTCACCGGCAGCTGTCTTAGGAGCTCAGCCGCTAACGCTAAGTCAAAAGCTGCACCCCAATAGTAGACCAGTCCCTTGCCGACACGGTTGACGGTCAAGGCCGGTTTCCCTTCATAGTAGCTTGATGCGTACTCTGCGAGTACTTCTACCGTATCACCATGAACATTCAATATATCGTTGAAGCCTGGAGCCCAAAAATCAAGAACTTGATCCTTAAATCGCACCGATACAGGTGATGCCGTCCCATTTATCATCGTAAAGTCCTCTACATGAACGCCGCTCATTGCGGCTGCAGGGCCTGGGAGTGGCTGCATGCGGCAGTGACCGAACTCATTCTTATAACCGGTGCGGCAGCCGAAGATCAGGATGCCCCCATCCTCTACATATTTCTGTAACATAGCTGCCGTACTGTCTCGTAGGATCGCCGGATGCGTGTATACCAGCACCTTGTAATTGGCCAGTTCCCGCAGCTGTTCTGATTCCATACCCGGACGTATTGTAACCATATCCGAAGGTATATGTCCATACTGCAGTGCCTTGTACCAGCCGAGCTCACTTTGCTTTGTCAAGGGACCATACCATTTATCCAACTCGCCATCCCACTCGTTATCATAGTCACGAAGTAGAGCAACCTCTGCCACGTAACGTTTGCCAAGAATCCGCCCTCCAACCTTTTGCAGCTCCTTACCGACGCGGCCTGCTTCTGCGACCCGACGATTCGGCTGATTGTGATAATCATTAATTCCATGCCAGTACATTTCCGTACCAAACGTTGCCGTTCTCCAGCGGAAATACAAAATCATGTCTGCCCCGTGAGCAATGCTTTGGTAGGTCCACAATCGCATCTGCCCCGGGCGCGGAGTTGGCATTTCCATCCTGTTCACCCATCCTCCTGGACCGGATTGCTGCTCCATCACGCAGAAATTTGGTGACATCCCTCTGACGTTACTTAAAGAAAGCCCCCACTTGCGATCCAGCAATGGCTTCTCCCCTTGGTCCGGATAAATGGTACTGAATTGAGGGTAAGAATCGTACGAGAAAAAATCAAGTAGTTGTTCCGTCATCCTATGGCTATCCAAATGCCCGAATACACCGTTGGTTGTCACCCACTGATTAGGCGCTACTGACCGAAGTATGTCCACTTGTAGCTTGGCAAACGAAATGGTGTTATCGGATATAAATCGCTTCTCGTCCAAAACCTGATGAGGATTCGTTGACCCGGATACGGTCGGACGAGTTAGATGGACCTGCTTCCAGCTGTCATAAGTTTGATTCCAGAATACAGCACCCCAGGCCTTGTTGAGTTGCTCCAACGTACCGTATTTTGCCTCTAGCCAGCGCCGGAAAGCCTGATGATCTGCCTCGGCATAGAAGACGTTTATCTCGCAGTTCAGTTCATTATCAATTTGCCACCCAATGATGGCCGGATGATCTTTGTAATGTTGTGCCATCTCTCTTGTAATACGTGCGCAAAGCTCCAAATAAACGGGACTGCTGTAGTTATAATGCCGACGCTGACCGTGTTGGAACGTGACCCCTTCCATGGATACGTTCAGCACCTCGGGATACTTATAAGTAACCCATGCCGGTGGCGTAGCTGTTGGTGTGCCCATGATCACTTGAATCCCGTTCGCGTCTGCCTGCTCCAAGAAACGGTCAAACAGCGTGAATTCGAACTTTCCTTCCTCCGGCTCGAAGATCGACCAAGCAAATTCTCCAATCCGAATGATACTGAAGCCCAGTTCCTTCATTCTTATGAGATCGTCCGACCACAACGATTCGTCCCAGTGCTCAGGATAATAACAAGCTCCCAAATGGAAGCGATCTAAAGATAAGGATTTCGGCATGCTCCAATTCTCCTTCAGTAGAAATGATAGTACAAAAATGTGATTCTCTGATAATCGCATCTATTGTAATATAAGAATAAAAGGATTAGAATAACTCGATTTTGCTAATTGAATTACTTTTTTGCTAACTTACTCAAGGAGATGGATACATGATTAAAATAGATTGTTATCTTCCTTCGCCCATTCTAAATAAAGGTATGCTGTTTCCCGAATCGTTAGGGCGTTACAAGAACTTCCCCAATCATGGGGAGCGAAGGAATGCAGGATTACTGAAAGAATACAATTTACATATCATTTTTGCAGGCAAAGGCGTTATTGTGCATGATGGGAAGGAAATCGAGCTTACCCCTGGCATGGGCTTTCTTTTCGGCAAGCATACGACGCAGCAATACCGAACTAAACCCGAGGATCCCTGGGATGTCCGATGGATTCATTTTGACGGGCAGGATGTAGATTCGCTATTACAAGGTCGAAGCATGCACGAACCATATCTGTTCTCGCTCCACCGGCCAGAACGTTTGAAACCGCTGATGGAAGAAATGTTGCAACTTGCCCAAACTTACCGTCACGACTATGATGTACGGATCTCTTCCCTGCTTTACGAAGTCCTTCTGGAGGTCGTCCATCATTCCCACCAAATTTTCGGCACCTCTCCCGGCGGCACCGTCCATGAGAGGATTCGTCATACGGCGGAATATATTCGTATGCATTGTCGAAACATGCTCGATTTGAAGACAATGGCTGCGACGTCAGGTTATAGCTCCTTTCATTTTAGCCGACTCTTCCATCAGATCATGGGTAGTACTCCAGCTCAATATTTGCTCCAATGCCGAATAACGCTGGCCAAACATTTCCTTGTATCCACGGCACTCACTGTAAAGCAGATTGCACTGGAAACCGGCTTTCATCAAAGCAGCTATTTTATCAAGAGGTTTCGAGAGCATACAGGCATCACGCCGGAGCAGTTTCGCCAGCTGAGAAGGATGGGTTAGTACAAACCAAAACTCCTTCAATAGCTATGCGTGTGTGTATGGCAGCGTACAAATCGAAATTACAAATTTTGCAGTTGAATACAAGAATAAGCGGCCGCTTAGGACGTTTTGTTAACATGTCCTACGCTACCGCTTCTGTTAATGTTTTTTATTTCGCTTATATTTGGGATTAATTTGTCTGTTTGGATATCGCTTCGAAATATTCTACAACTACCTCACGGAATTCCAGAGCAGCCCGCGAAATATACCGACTCCTGTGCCATAATAAAGCAATCTCCCGTACCAGCTCGTGATTTCCTACTTGGAGATATTTAAGATGTTCCCGTGAATTCCTTGCCGTGCTTGGTATGAAGGCTATGCCAATTTCAGCTTCCACAAGAGTACTAAGCCTTGCAGGTTCATCCCCCTCATACACATATTTAGGTACAAATCCTTCCGATTTGCATACAGAGTCCACTAAATCGCGAGTACCGTAGCCTCTCTTTACACCGACAAACCATTCATCCCTTAGATCTGTCAACGTTACACTGCTTCGATCTGCCAGCCGATGCCCCTTTGGAACAGCTACAAGGATTGGATCGATAAACACGATTTGGCATTCGATGTCATCTCCCTCTATTGGAGGTGAGGACAAGCAAAAATCGACCTCGCCTCTATGAAGAAGCGTTACCATTTCCTGCGTGGTCAGCATTTGCACATGAAATTGAATATAGGGTCGCTTTTTTCGAAACTCTCGAAGGATATTGGGTAATGTGCTAGCGGTGGTCACCGCCAATTCGAGAGTGCCATGATCCGGGCTGGATAAATCACTAAGCTCCTGCTTCCCCTGCTCCAATTCAAATAAAGCCCTCTCTGCACGGTGAAGGAATCTGCTTCCGAACTCATTCAATCGCAGTTTCCTCCCTGTTCGATCGAATAGAGGAACCCCCAGATCTTCCTCCAGGCGCTGAATCGTTTTGCTCAGCGACGATTGAGTAACGTGCAGACTTCGTGCAGCTTCGGTCACATGTTCCAAACGAGCTACCGTCAGAAAATATTGCAGTTGAAGAAGTTCCATTATGATCCTCCATTCATTCCCCCAAGTCAATGAGATTATAACATCAAATGCGTTGGAATAAATAATCGATTTCAAGTACGATGACATTAATTCGCTATGGGGGGACCAGAAATGAGCGTTCGCAGCTGGTGGTTAATGATTTCAGTTGGTCTAGGGATACTATTGAACCCATTAAATTCTTCGATGGTTTCTGTTGCTATTCCAAGTCTGCAAAATGTGTTCCAGCTTGACTTTACAGGTGTTTCCTGGATTATTTTTTCTTTCTACATTGCAAGTAGCATCGCTCAACCTGTCATGGGAAAAGCCAGCGATTTATTTGGTCGTAGAAAGATATTTCTTACAGGGCTTGTTGTAGCCTTCATTGCATCATTATTGGCTCCATTATCACCAAATTTCGGGTGGCTCATCGTGTTCCGCATTGTGCAATCCATCGGAACAAGCATGATGGTTGGGGTTGGAATGGCTATTGTTCGAATTCATATTACAGAGAAACAAGCAACTGCGCTGTCTGTTTTGTCCATATTCCTATCTGGAGCAGCAGCAATTGGCCCCTTTATTGGCGGGGTCTTGATTCATTGGTGGAATTGGCCTGCTATATTTATCATCAATATTCCGTTTGTGGTGGCCAGCTTTGTATTGGCTTGGAGGAATATTCCTAAGGATGAACTGCCAACATACGTAGCACGCAACATGTCCTTTCGTAAATGGTTTGAATTGATTGATGCATCAGGGATTCTACTCTTCACAGTGGCTTTGGTTACCCTGCTCGTCGGATTACTCTCAGCAAAATCATTTGGACATATCTCATTAGCAAATGTCATTGTCGGGCTGATAGGTCTCGTTGCGCTGGGGATATTCGTACGACATGAGTTAAAAGCGACATCACCCTTTATTCCTTTACGTACATTCGCCAAGTACCCTGCAATGACTTGGGTGAATGTTGAATTCATACTCGTTAATGTACTATATTACTCGCTCTTTTTCGGGCTTCCGTCCTACTTGCAAATGGTACGTCATGTCAGCGAGTTCCAAACAGGCATTCTCATGCTAAGCTTAGGCTTGTGCTCGCTAATTACTTCTCCAATTGCAGGACAATGGATCGATAAGTCAGGACCCAGACCCGCATTGTTAGCTTCCGCAATTCTGATGACATTAGGGTCAGTGTGGCTCGTGACATTGAATCCAACTTCACCGGTTATCAGCGTGTGTTTGGCTTTAGCTGCATTCGGAATTAGCAACGGTTTGAACAATGTAGGTATGCAAGCAGCCCTGTTCCAAAGTTCTCCAAAAGAAATAATCGGTGTAGCATCCGGATTATTTAACACATCCAGATATCTGGGAACCATTATCTCTTCATTATTGATAGCTATCGTAATGGGAGGTACGTTTAGCTTCAAGGGGTTTCAAATGCTTGGGATTATCCTCACGGTAATTGCATTGTCTTTGGTATTCATGAGTCGGCGTCACCGGGAGTCAGCGCAATTGCATGAGTCGTAGGTTCACTAAGTTCATATCTCAAACCAGCGCGCGGCACCAATCATCATGCATCAAATGTCATTTATTTGGCGTAAAGATCTACTACAACAAGTTTTAATTCAGCGACATTGCTACATAAAACTTCGCTACATTCAAACCACAAAAGCCGTAAATCTCCAGGGTTATTGGAGACTTGCGGCTTTTGTGGTTTGTTTAGATTGCCCCAAAGCCATTTGAAAGCTTTGGGGCCAGTTTCCCTATTTTGAACTCGGAGCTTGTTTTTAATGCCTTGAGTGAAGATTAGGTGGACTTTATTCCATTTTCGTCTGTTACTAGTAAATTCGCTAGCTCTGTTTCCATCAACGCTTTAACGGTTTCTGAATTTTCTTCAAAAGGAAGTTCCAGCGAGATTTGCAATACATTTTCCACATGCTGAACAGTAAAGAAAATGATTGAATCCCGATAAATGTCTCTCTCTTCTGGCTCGATATTTTTAAACAGCTGATATTTATCTGACGCTTCGCCAAGGTAATTGAAGACAATAGGTAGCTTATTCAGGCTATGCTTCAGATACCTATTAGACTGCGGATACAACGAAGCCATTTCATCATTGTATATGAGATTTAGAAAATTCAGGTTACGCGATACGGCCAACTGCATACTGTTTCTGATCTCATGCCCATGTTCATCCGCATCTGTAAGCAGTACAGGGATTTGGTCTATAAATTCACCTATAATATCAAAATACTGCTTGTCCTCGTATGCCCGTCCATAATTGGTGAGAAGAATAGGAATCTCGTCCACTTGCAAATATCTGCGGAAAAAGCGGTTAGCTAGGCGTATAGCCAAGTCCCACATGTGTCCGATTGCGTCAGAATCATTCAAATCTGCAAGTTCTACTGTCACATCTGTGCCCGTTGTATGGTTGCGCTCATCAATTGCGAGGACTACAGCATCCGAAGCAGCAGCAAATGCGGACAAGCGAAATTTGTCAACAATCTCTTGATCGCCCATGCCCTGAGGTCCTTTCCGGACCTGACTCACATAATCACGGTAGCTTCCTGCTAGTTGCCCTTTTACATTGCTCATATCTTCATATGCACGGTACAACTCACTCTTAACGACCTCTCCGCTCATGCCATCATAGATGAGATGTGAACAAGGGAGCAGCAGCAAATGATCCCTTAAATTGAGGCGGACAAGCGCAATACGATATAATAAGTTTCCGGTTGTTTCATAAGGGTTCATAAAGAATGCAGGCAATATATGTGAGAGTATACGATTTTGCATCTCTGCACCGTAGTTCGATAAATCTATCATTGGAATGTCCATGCGCTCCTTCATGGACAACATTTCCCATTCCCATCCGACATCCGTTTGGACCAACACACTTCTAAAGAGTTCATGGCGCTCTATCAGGCGTTGCATGATTGCAGATAACCGTTCTACATCCAGCAGGTAACTATCAAAAGGAATGACACCTCCTGAGGATTGCGGATGCTCCAAATGATAATGTTGAGCGGGAGCAAGCGCATAGCGTTGTAAAGGCTCTCCTGCCAGCATCGTGCTGTTCCATTGGTCATTCATCCGCAGCAGATATTCCAGCCATTCCTCAGCATGCCGCTTTGCAGCCTCATCGTCTACCATCGTATCTGTGTACAGCTTTTCACAGTCAGGTACTTGAGCACCTGCTTCAAAAGGAAGCAAATGATGTGGATGAAGGTCAGGATGAAGGCGTGACAAAATGACTTTCTTCAGGGCCTCTGCTTGTATAGAATCGAAAGGATCTATGTGCAAAGTTAATTGATCTCGCCCTTCAACAGTTGTTGATTGGAAATGAGCATATACGTCATAAGCCTTTTCGATGATGTCGATTGCCTCGGCAATATCACGTATTAACATACCCGGCATCGAAGTGTCTGCTCGCATATACTCTGACATTTGGCGAATAGTCTGATATTGAAACACCTGATTAATCCCTATTTCAATGCCAACAGCCTCAGCCTGTGAAACCAATTGAATGGCTTTTAGGGAGTGTCCGCCTAAATCAAAATAGTTATCATCAATGCCAACAATACTGACACCCAGATTCTGTTTCCAAATATCTACCATATGCCGTTCCATGTCGTTTCGCGGGGCTGCATATTCAACACCTGTTTGAATGTCTCCTTCCGGCACAGGAAGCAATTTACGATCAATTTTTCCGTTAGTGGTCAACGGCATCTTCTCCAATTGAACAAAATAGCTTGGCAGCATGTACATCGGAAGATTGGGAACTAACGCTGCTTTAAGTTCCTGAATGGTCAGATCCCTATCAGCCACAAAATAAGCACATAAATCTTTTTGTCCTGATTCATTCTCACGAGCAATAACCACCGCTTTACGGATCGCAGGCAGGTTCATTAATTGCGCTTCCACTTCTCCAAGTTCAATTCGGTAACCCCGAATTTTCACCTGATGATCCATCCTGCCTAAATATTCAATATTTCCATCTGCCATCCATCGCGCCAAATCTCCTGTGCGGTACATACGTTTTCCTGGTTTGAAGGGGTCAGCTATAAATTTCTCATCTGTCAGCTCACGATTTCCCATATAACCTCGCCCTACTCCATCCCCACCGATGTAGATTTCACCTGCAATTCCTATCGGAACCAACTTCCGATTCATATCCATAATATATACGTGCTGGTTAGCCATTGGCTTGCCAATCGGCACCGTATGTGTCCAAGCTGTCATCGTCTCCCCGTCAATGTCGTACGCAGTTGTGTCTACGCAGCACTCGGTAGGACCATAAACATTAGTTATTTGCGGACGATATCCGGGCCGGGTGCTCAAAAATGTTTTAACGAGATGACCGGGCAGCGCCTCTGCTCCAAAAATAAAATGCTGTACATTCAGATCTGCAACGGAGTCTTGCATTTCCGTCAGCATATGCATGTGTGCCGGTGTACCATCAGTAAAATCAATCCGTTGGGATCTGAAATAGTCAGCCAAACGATGACCATTGGTGCTAATCTCTCTCGGCACCACGTGAAGCGCATGCCCAAGAAGCAGACATGGGAAAATTTGTTTCACTGATGCATCAAATACATACGGCGATAGCCATGCCATCCGCATTGGCGATTTGTATTTCTTATATACTTGTTGTCTAAATGCGGTTGTCATATTAACGACATTAGAGTGTTGAATCATCACTCCTTTGGGTTTGCCCGTTGTACCTGAGGTATACATCACATAAGCCAAATGGCCAGGGTCACATATTTCAGCCAAGTTGGAACAGTCTTCTGCGGATAGCCTATGACTATCAGGTGAAATGACCAGCACATCCGACGGTACCTTCGCGGCCATTTCTGGCTTGGCAACCATAAGCCTAATATGGCTGTCTTGTAACATATAGAGCATACGTTCCTGCGGAAACTCAGGGTCGATAGGTACATATCCCCCACCAGCTTTTAAAATACCAAAAATCCCTACAATCATTTCGATAGAGCGCTCCATAATCATTCCGACCAATTGATCCGCCTGGACTCCTTCTGCTCTTAGCACGCGAGCCAGTTGGTTTGCACGCACATTTAGTTCGTTATATGTGATCTGGCTATCTCCAAAAACTACAGCTACTTGATCTGGAGTCTTCTCTACCTGTTCTTCGAATAATTGATGAATGGTTTTTTCACTTGGGTATTTCACCGCGGTATTTCCCCAGACGTCCAATATCATTTCGATTTCCTGCGGCGTAATGATCTCAATTTCAGAAAGCTTTGTCTGTGGTTCATCTACAACAGCTTTAATCAACTGGATGAAGTGATCGGCCATTCGTTTAATCGTGCTTCTCTTGTACAGGCTATCGGCATATGTGAAGCTGAAAACCAAACCTTCAGAGCTTTCCATCGCCGTAAGTGTTAAATCGAATTTTGCCATATTCTGTTCGCCTGGGCACAGAGTAACCTGTAAGTCTTGGAATTCCGTCGTACCAGAGTCCATGTTATCTAGCTCAAAAAGAGTATCGAACAACGGATTTCGGCTCAGGTCCCTCTGTACATTCAGCTTCTCCACCAGCAATTCAAACGGATAATCCTGATGCTCAAAGGCGTCAAGCACCTGGTCCTTTACTTCCTGAACATATTCATAAAATGACTTGTCCCCTTCAGGAAAGCTCCGCAATGCAAGCGTGTTGACAAACATACCGATGACCGGCTGCAAATCATGATGCTGTCTACCTGCAATAGGTGTTCCAACAACAATATCCTCCTGACCGCTGTACTTGAACAATAGGGTCTTGTAGGCCGCCAGTAATACCATAAATAAGGTAGCTCCCGCCTGCAAACTGATTTCTTTCAAACGGTCCACGTCCTGAGGTGAAATGGCAAAGGAAACAGTGCTGCCCGAAGTGCTACGTGTTGCAGGTCTTTCAAAGTCGACCGGGATACCCAAAATCGGAATGTCGCCGCTCATTTGCTTGAGCCAGTATCCTTCTTGTTTTTCCATCCATGAGCTACCAATATCTCCTTGCTGCCATACCGCATAATCCTTGTATTGAATTCGCAAGGCGGGTAACGTTTTTTCTTCATACAGTGCGGGCAGCTCGTTCAGCAATATACTCATGGATACACCATCTGAAATCACATGATGCATGTCAAACATAAACCAATGACGCTGCGGAGATTCTTGCAACAGAGCAGCTCGAAGTAACGGTGCCTTCCCAAGATCAAAAGGTCTGATAAATTGTCTCATCAATGCTCTTGCTTCGTTCTCGCCGTGTCCCTGCACAACCTCCAAAGTGAAGTCGACATGGTCGTGAATCCGTTGTACCAGTTTATCATCTACGAATTCAAAAGAGGTTCGCAATGTATCATGACGCTGAATTAATTGCTTAAGCGCTCTTTCTAATCTTAAAAAATTCAGTTCCCCTTCCATCAAAAGCATGGCAGACATATTGTAATTATTCATGCTGCTCAAAACGTACAGTCTATTTTGAGTTATAGATGCTGGATAACTGTCTCTCAATTCGGCAATAGGAATCGCTGCAAATGGATTGGGAGACAATTCATGAATAGCCTGCGCCATTTGCTCAATTGTTGGAAAGTCAAATACATAACGCAACGGTAGCTCAATATTCAGTTCTTTGTGGATTTTTGCGGACAACGCAGTCGCACGAAGTGAATGTCCGCCAATGGCAAAGAAATTATGATGAATTCCAACGGACGGAACGTCGAGTACCTCTCTCCAGATTTGCGCTAACTTCACCTCCATGGCAGTGCGCGGCGCTGCATATTCTGCAGTCAAATCAGCATGTTCCTCGAATGCCGGCAGTGCCTTACGATCAATTTTTCCGTTCGGTGTCAGCGGCATGTTCTGCAGCTGTATAAAATACGACGGTATCATATAGTTCGGCAATTTTTCATTCAGCAAATTCAACATCGTACTGCCGCTGATTTCTTTTTCAGCTACGTAGTAAGCAACCAAATGATAGTCTCCCTGCTGATCTGCACGAGCCATGACAATAGATTCTTTAACACCGTCCACCTTGATAATTTGCGCTTCAATCTCACCGAGCTCAATCCGATACCCGCGGATTTTGACCTGATGGTCAATCCTACCCAAATATTCAATGTTCCCATCTGGCAACCATCGTGCCAAGTCACCTGTACGGTACATTCGCTCATAGCCAACTTCCTCTGCTGCAAACAGATTGGCTACGAATTTTTCTTTTGTCAGCTCTGGACGGTGTAGATAGCCGCGTGCCAGCCCCGGACCGGATACACACAGCTCACCAGGGACTCCTGCAGGTGAAAGATTTCCGTGTATATCCACCATATACACGCGGTGATTAGATACAGGCCGCCCGATGGATATGATTCCACCTAACTCAGAATTTTCTTCCGATACCGGCCAAAGAGACGTTGCAACGGAATTTTCGGTAGGACCATACGCATTGTAATAACCCACCCGGTCCTTCCATTTGGACACCAGTTCTGCGGTAGAGGCCGATCCTGCTGTAAGCAGAACACGCAAATCAGGCATGCGATCCGGGTTCAGGTATACAGCATAGTTTGGCGGCAGCGTTGCAATTGTAATTTTGCAGGCAGCCATGTACTGCTCGAAACGTTCATAATTCAAAATAGTCTCGGAGGAAGGTATATACAATGTCGCTCCGCATAGTAAAGACTGGATTATTTCCGAGCATGACGTATCAAACGAATAACTGGCAAACATGACAACCCGATCGGACAAGCCAATACTCAACTTTTGCTCGAAGTAGGTTTTAAGATTACTAAGACCGTGATGCTCAAGCATTACTCCCTTAGGTTGACCCGTCGTCCCGGACGTATAGATGACATATGCTAGATCGTTTGGACCCGATACAGCCTCCAGATTCGAACCGTTTTGATGATATACGGACAGCATTTCCCCGCGTACATCCGCTTTTTTTGTATCGGAAGCGACTCCGTTCTGTTCACTGTCAAGCACCAACACCTTGCCTCCAAACAGCACCTTTTCCGTCAGGTGCTGTTGCGTTAACAACAGTTCGGTACCTGAGTCGTCTAACATGTAGCGGATGCGTTCCTCCGGATAGGTTGGGTCTATCGGGATATATGCTCCCCCTGCCTTCAAAATTGCCAAAATGCCCACAATCATATCTACGGAACGCTCTGTCATAAGACTAACCAGACTATCGGCTTTCACGCCATAGCTGCGTAAAGTACGGGCCAACCGATTAGCGCGCTCGTTCAATTCATGGTAGGTCAATTGTTGACCTTCAAAATATACCGCTGTCTGATTCGAAGCCTGCAAAACCTGTTCCTCGAACAGTCCGTGAATTGTTTGTTCACGCGGATACTCTGCCGTGGTATTTCCCCACACCTGGATGATTTGCTCCCGCTCCGGCTTAGTCAACAGATCCATTTCCTCAATTAAACTATCCGGATTCGCTATAATTTGATCCAGCAACTGTAGTAGATGTCCTTGAATCTGTGACACACTCTGATGATCATATACCTGGGCATTGTAGGCAAAATCAATTCGTAGCGTATCTCCCTGAAGTACTACGATGCTTAAATCGTAGCTTTCTTGCTCAGTATTGGCCTCTTCCAAAGTAGTCTCAAACACCATTCTATGGCCAAAGAGTGCCAGTTGTTGCACTTTCGTTGTAACCATTTCAGACATTGGTAAATGTTCAAATACCGCAGATTCATCGGTTTGCTGCTGTACTTTTCTCATCAAGCCGATAAAGTTCGCTCCTGCTTTGGTTCGAATGCGAACTGGTAAGGTGTGGTTGCCCAGTCCAGTTGAATGCCTCAATTCCAATATATCTGTCAAAGGACCTGATATGGAGCAAGCGAACACCACATCATCTGTACCGTTATACTTTTGCAATAAAATTCCCCAGGCTGTCTGCAGCAGTGTATTTATCGTCACCTGCTCATTCAGTGCAATTCGCTCCAGTGCCACCGTTCGTTCAACATCCAAATTAATCTCCAGATGCTCTGTCTGATATGGACTGCGCCCCATCAGATTGGCATATGGCAATTGAGGTGCTTCTTCATAGCCTTCGAGCAGAGTACTCCAGTAGCGAGAAGTCTTTAGGGTATCCCTATGTTTTTTTAGAATCCCTTTGTCTTCTTCCGAAATCAGTGTCATTTCGCCCAGTTTTGTATTCGGATCGGCTACAACAGTTTTGACCAACTGTACAAAATGCCTTGCCATGCTTTCTATCGTTTCCCGTTTAAACAAAGATGTAGCGTACAGAAATTGGAGCTGGATAGATGCTTCCTCCTCACTGACTTCAAGCGTCAGGTCGAATTTCGCAGAAACCTGCTCTATGCCAAAAGAGCGGAAGAACAACTTGTCCAACTTCACTTCCTTTTTCTCCACATTCTGCAATACAAACATCGTGTCGAACAACGGATTACGGCTCATATCTCGTTTCAGGTCGAGCTTTTCCACCAGTTCCTCAAACGGATAATCCTGATGCGCATATGCTTGCAGTGCACATGTCTTGGCGTCCTCAATGCAGTTATAAAACGTCTGTTCAGCGTGAGGATGATTACGTAATGCAAGCGTGCCGACAAACATACCGAGCATAGGCTCCAGGTCAGCATGCGGTCTACCTGCAATCGGAGTACCGACAATGATGTCTTCCTGCCCTGTGTAATAATGCAACAATGCTGTGTATGCAGCCATAAGTACCATGTACAGCGTAGAATCCGTGTGCACCGCCAGTTCTTTTAAAGACTGGGTCAATTCCCGTCCCATTTCAAAATCAACAGCGTCACCTTTCGTACATCGTGTTGCCGGACGCTCAAAATCAGTTGGCAAATCCAGTTGAGGCAAATCACCACTAAATCTATTCAGCCAGTACTCTCCCTCACTCTTTATACGCTCCTGCTGAGTTTTGCTATGCTGCCACACAGCATAGTCCGTATATTGAATACGCAGCGGAGATAATACTTCACCGCTATATAAGCGGGCAAAATCACCAGCTAATATTTCAATGGATACCCCGTCTGAAACGATGTGGTGCATATCAAGCATCAATAAGTGCTGCGGCTCCTGTCCTTCTTCGTCCAATCCCCATTTGACCAGCTTTACACGTAGCAACGGAGCGATCCTCAAGTCAAATGGGCGGACAAAGGAACGGGCATGTTCTTCTGCTAAATTTTCAAGCATAAGTTCGTTGGATTCTGTCCGCAATTCTGATATTGTGGCATATTCCAACTCAAAGTGAATCGTATCGTGGACCCGTTGCATCGGCACACCATTTACCAGTTCAAAGCTCGTCCGTAGGGCCGCATGACGTGAAATTAATTGATGGAATACCTCTTCCACCTGTTTCATATCTATCGGACCGATTACTCTCAGTGCTGATGTGGTGTTATAGCTTATTCCTTCCGGATCCAGCTGGTGAAGCACATACATCCGTGTCTGTGCGAAAGAAAGCGGGTAAGTGTCGCGTTTTTCCGCTACCGGAATGGATGCATATGTGATTTGATCCTGTTCTTCAAGCAAGGCCGCCAATTGCTCGATCGTCGGTGCCTCAAATATGTTTTGCAAATCCATCGGTTTGTTTAAATCTTTGCGAACTCTAGAAGTCAGTGTCGTCGCCCGCAGCGAATGACCACCAATTTCAAAGAAATTTTCATTGATGCCTACTTGCGGTAGACCCAGTACATCCTGCCAGATGTCTACCAATTTTATTTCCATCCACGTTCGCGGTGCAACATGGTCGGCCAAACGACCTTCTGGTATCGGCAGTGCCTTTCGATCAATTTTACCGTTTGGCGTAAGAGGTACGTTCTGCAATTGAATGAAGTGTGAAGGGACCATATAATTCGGGAGTTCTTCATTTAGCATCTTGCGAAGCTCGCTCCCCGTCACTTCCCGTTCCGCCACGTAGTAGGCAACCAGTTCGTGTTGGTTTTGGCTATTTGCATGTGCCAGTACGATGACCTCTTGCATGCGATCTGCCTTCAGCATAGCCGCCTCAACTTCGCCCAGTTCAATCCGGTAACCGCGAATTTTGACCTGATGATCAATCCGGCCTAGGTACTCAATGTTGCCGTCAGGCATCCATCTTGCTAGGTCGCCTGTCCGATACATGCGTTCATAGCCCGCTTCCCCATCTGAAAACGGATTAGCCACAAATTGTTCAGCCGTTAATTCCGGGCGGTGCAGGTAACCGCGTGCCAATCCTGGACCGGATACACACAGTTCACCGGGGATTCCTGCTGGTGCAAGCTGCCCATGTGCATCGACCATATACACGCGGTGATTCGGTACAGGGCGTCCGATTGATATAGCCCCCCCTGCTTCGGGACCTCTCGGTACAGGCCAGACAGACGTTGCTATGGAATTTTCCGTTGGACCGTAGGCGTTAACATAGGTCACACCGTCTCTCCATTTAGTAACCAGCTCAGTGCTGGTCGCCGATCCGGCCGTGAACAGGATGCGTAGTTCCGGCATTCCTTCTGGGCTCAAATATATGGCATAGGTTGGGGGCAGCGTTGCAATTGTAATGTGATGATCCGCCATATACTGCTCAAACTTATCATAGCTGAGAATGGTCTCTGATGTCGGGATACATAAAGTGGCCCCGTTGAAGAGCGCCTGAAGCATTTCCCAGCATGCCGCATCAAAGGAAAAGCTGGCGAACGATACAACACGGTCGGAACTGCTGATTCGCAATGTCTCCCTGAAATACGTATGCAGATTGCAGAGTCCACGATGCTCGAGCATGACTCCCTTAGGCTGGCCTGTCGTTCCAGACGTATAGATTACATACGCTAGGTTATGAGGACCGGATGTGGCTTCCAAATTCGAACCATCCCTGTGATATGCGGATATAGCCTTTCCTTTTGTCTCAGCCGTACTTGCATCTGCACTTCCTTCGCCCATTTCTGCATCCAACAGCAGTACCTTGTCCCTAAATTCCACTTTTTCAACCAAATGCTGCTGCGTTAACAGCAGTTCCGTACCTGAATCGTCCAGCATATAATGGATGCGGTTCTCCGGATAAGTCGGATCGATCGGAATGTAGGCGCCCCCTGCCTTCAAAATACCCAAGATGCCGACAATCATGTCAATCGATCGCTCTGTCATCAGGCCGACTAGGCCGTCTGCCATCACACCGTTACTGCGTAAAGTACGCGCCAGACGGTTCGCTCGCTCATTTAATTCAAGGTAGGTCACTTGCGCTCCTTCAAAATATACAGCTACCTGCTCCGGTGTCCGCAAGACCTGCTCCTCAAACAACCCGTGAATCGTCTGCTCACGTGGATATGCTGCTGTCGTGTCACACCAAGCATCCAGCATTTGCTCGCGTTCCTGCGCGGTTAATATATCCAGCTCGCAAATCCGGCCAGCTGGATTGATCTTGATTTGCTCCAGTAGTTGCAGCAAATGCCCCTGAATCTGCTCTACCCTTTCATAGTCATATACCTGGGCATTGTAACCAAAATGAACTCGAAGCGTCTCTCCCGGTAACACCACGATGTTAAAATCGTAATTCGTCTGCTCAACCGCTCCTGCTCCGGTTATTTTAAAATCAGCTTCCTCCCTTTCACCTAATTGCTCAATTTGTTCATCCACCGGATAGTTCTCAAATACCATAATATGATTAATCAGTTCCACTTTTTGCTCTGCCTGTGCCTGAATCTCATAGAGTGGGAACGTTTCGTATGATCCCGAAGCAAGCGCCTGTCGCTGAGTTTGCTTCATCAGCTCTGTAAATGCAGTTGCTTGTCCGCCTTGAATACGGACGGGGACCGTGTTAATGAATAGTCCTATCATCTGCTCTACTCCGGCAATGTCCGCTGGACGTCCAGATACCACGCTCCCGAAAACGACATCCTCTGTGCGATTATACTTTTGCAACAAAACACCCCAGGCCGTTTGCATCAGCGTATTTATCGTTACCTGTTCTTGCTTTGCCAATTGCAGTAGGGCCGTTGTCAGGTCTATACCCAAATCAAATTCCAGATATTCGGCCTCATATCCCTGGGTCTTCCCTGTTTTGGCCTGCGGCAAAACCGCCGTCTCCTCATAGCCTCGCAGGTAACCGCTCCAATACTCCGCTGCTTCCTGACGGTTCTGTCCCTCCAGCCATTCGATGTATCGGCTGTATGGTGTTACCACAGGCAATTGCGGTTGCTTCCCTTCTGCTAGGGCGGTATATCCTCCAAAGACTTCGTTGGTAACCAGCGACAAACACCAGCCATCCATTATGATGTGGTGGAAGCTCCATACAAAATAGTATGAATCATCTGATGTACGCAAGATAGATACACGCATCAGTGCATCCTTTGCCAGATCAAAGCCCCTCTGCTGATCTCGACGCGTGAACTCCTCGATATACTGCTCTTGCGCCGACTTCTCCTTCTCACGTATATCCTCTACGTACAGTTCTCCGCGTTTATTCCGGTACACCACTTGCAGCGGCTGGTCCTGCAAATCGCTCCGGAAGTTGGTCCGCAGAGCTGAATGACGCTGTACCAATAAGTCCAGACTGGCGGCGAATGCAGCGAGATCCAGCGTTCCCTTCAGTTCAAAGGTGGACTGCTCCACATAGGCGATCGACTGGGAATCCAGCATGTTGTGAAACAGCATGCCTTTTTGCATCGGCGTCATGGGGTACATATTCTCAAGCTCTCCGTCAGGCTGAATCTGCTCCACCATCCGGTTCAGTTCTTCAAGGCTTAAGTCCGAAAGCAGCACATCACTTGGCGTCAATTCGGAGTGCTCCCGAGATGCACAATGCTGAATCACTTCCAGCACGTTCTGCTTGAATTGCTCTGCTAGTAGCTCAGCAGCATTTTGTTGGAGTGCCTTAATGTTGTATTGAATACTTAGTTCCAGCATGCCATCTGTAACGAGTCCTCCCACGTCCATAACACAGGACATTTGGGTCAATTCATGAGTATTAGCTCCGCTGGAATATGGAGAAAAATGCATGCCGCTATGCTGCAGTGTCTGATCAAATTCGCCCAAATAATTAAAGCTGATCTGTGGCTCAGCGTATGTTGCCCCGGACGGTCCATTCTGGCTGAGATATCTCCAGATGCCATACCCAATTCCTTTATGTGGAATGCTGCGCAGCATCTCCTTCATCCGTTTGATGTGCCCGGAGATATCATCTTCCCGGTTAATCCGCAGCAGCACTGGGTATTGACTTGTAAACCAGCCGACCGTTCGTGATATATCCGTATCCTTCATGATTTCTTCCCGGCCATGGCCTTCGAGAAGAATCGCAACCTTTTCACTGCCAGTCCAAGCGCTTAACGTCTTGCCGAGTGCCATCAACAACAGATCATTCACTTCTGTGTTGTACGCGCGGTGGGCTTGCTTTAGTAGTTGATCAGTCTCTTCCTTCGTAAGCCTCACATTTACGATACCCATGTCTTGCTGCATAAACTTATCGCTATGCTCTTGGGACACCGGAAGTTGGGGCGACTCGGATGCCGCCAGTTCATTCAATTGCTCCCAGTATACGTGCTCACTTTCCATCTCAGGGCTGTCGGCATAGGCTGACAGCCGCTCCGACCAAACCCGGAAGGAGTCTGTTTTCGTCGGGAACTGTATGGCTTCTCCACGTACAGCCTGCTCATAGGCATTCGACAAATCCTCCAACAGTATCCGCCACGATACACCGTCTACCACCATATGATGAATAGCCAGTAGCAGATGGTCCCCATCAGCGCAGTGGAACAGGCCCACTTTCAGCAGAGGTCCTTCATCCAGTCGGATGTTACTCTGAATAGTGCTGGCCCAGGCTTCTATAGCTTGACCCAATGTGGGACCGATCGGCACGTCTTTAAAATCGGCCACTTCCAGATCATACAGCTTCCCTTCCTTCACTCCGCGGTTCCACGCTTCCCAGCCTTGCTCTACCTTGCGGAACACCATCCGCAACGCATCATGGTGCACCACCAACTGCGTCAGTGCCTGGCGTAGTGGCTCTTCCTCGAATCCCTGCTCCCGGTGAAGCATAACCGCCTGATTAAAGTGGTCCGGCACAGGCTGCTCTTGTTCCACAAACCACTGCTGAATCGGTGTCAGCAGCACAGCTCCACTGACCTCTTCCTGATCAGCTAATTGGCTATCCGACACACGCAGGTGCGTAGCTAGCTCAGCAACCTCAGGGTACTTAAACAAGTCTTTGATATCCAGCTTGTATCCTGCCTGCAGCAAGCGTGAGGACACCTGAATCGCCTTGATCGAATCCCCGCCCCGATCAAAAAATTGATCCGTCAATCCGACCGGACCGCCGCCCAGTACAGCCTCCCACACACGAGCCAGAACCTGCTCCTCTGCCGTCCGTGGAGCACTATATTCCTGCGTAGAACGGGAAATCTGCTCCGGTGCCGGCAATGCCTTACGGTCGATTTTGCCGTTAGGTGTGAGTGGCATTTGCTCCATCTGAACAAAGTGCGAAGGAACCATATAATTCGGGAGTTCTTCACTCAGCTGCTTGCGAAGCTCGCTCCCTGTCACTTCCCGTTCCGCCACGTAGTAGGCAACCAGTTCGTGTTGGTTTTGGTTTGTCGCATGGGCCAGTACGCTGACCTCCTGGATACGATCTATTTTCAGCATGGCCGACTCGACCTCGCCCAGCTCAATTCGGTAGCCGCGAATTTTAACTTGTTGATCCATCCGTCCAGCGTATTCCAATGTACCGTCTTCACGCCAGCGAACAAGGTCTCCCGTGCAGTATAGGCGATCTCCGTCTACCCACGGATTGGCAAGAAATCTCTCAGCCGTCAATTCAGGACGGTTCAAGTAACCGCGTGCGACTCCGTCTCCGCCAACAACCAGCTCACCCCATGCTCCAATCGGCTGCAGGTTAAACGCCGAATCGACCACATACGCCGTCGAATTGCGGATAGGACGACCGATCGGCACAGAATCAAGCTGTTCTTCCTTAATATGATAAGCCGTCGAAAAAGTAGTATTTTCCGTTGGTCCATAGCCGTTAATGATATTCATGTCCGGATTATCCCGTAACACCCGGTTAATATGCGGCGCAGACAGCACGTCGCCTCCGACCAGCAAATACTTTACATCTCCAAACAATTTACTGTCCTGCTGCGAAAGCTGATTAAATAGCGGTGTAGTCAGCCACATCATGGTGATGCAATGATCCCGTATGGTCTCCTTGAGCTTAGCTGCGTCCAAAAGATCATCCTTATGCACGAGTACAAGCTGACCTCCGTTCAGTAGCGCCCCCCAAATTTCAAACGTAGACACATCAAATACAAATGCGCAAGTCTGCAACATTCGGATCGATTCATCGAACGGCACATAATCCGTATTACGTACCAATCGCACGACACTGTGATGCTCAACAACGACGCCCTTAGGCTTGCCTGTTGATCCCGAGGTATAGATGACATAAGCAGCATGTTCGCCCGCTCCATCTATCCCCAAATTGGAAGCATCCGAACTGTAGGACGTATCCTCATTCAGATTGACAATCTGTCCATCAAAATAGCAACGATCCAGAAAATCTTGTTGAGTCAGCAGCAGTTTGGCTCCCGAATCCTCCAGCATATAACGGATACGGTCCTCCGGATATTGAGGGTCTACCGGCACATACGCTCCGCCAGCCTTCAAAATAGCGAGTGTTCCCGTAATCATATCCAGCGAGCGCTCCGTTAGAATGCCGACAGGCTCATCGGCCTTCACTCCGGCAGCCCGTAGCGTATGCCCTAATCGGTTAGCCTTCTCATTCAGTTCCCGATAGGTTAGAGATTGATGCCCCAAAGCTACAGCAATATGATCAGGCGTACGCGCAGCCTGCTCCTCAAACAGCTTTTGGATCGTCTGATTGCGAGGATATACAGAAGCCGTGTCGTTAAACTCGCCTGTAATCTGTTGTCTTTCCGCTATTGTCACCATTTCCAGTTCTTCAACGCGAATATACGGGTTGAATGAAATTTGCTCCAGCAGACGGGCAAAATGTCCATACAGACGCTCAATCCCGTTTTGATCAAAGCTCAATGCGTTATACATAAAACGAATCTTGATGCCTTCTCCCGGCATCACGACAACATTCAAATCGTAGTTGGTTTGTTCTGTGACCACCACGTTCGAAATCGTGAATGGTTCCTGCCCATCACTTCCCAGCTGTTCTACCTGCTGTTCCACCGGATAATTTTCGAATACCATAATGTGCTTGATTAAATCCTGCTTCTGCTCGGTCAGTGCCTGAATTTCATATAGCGGGAAAGTGTCATAGGCATTGGCAGAAAGCGCCTGCCTCTGAGTTTGCTTCATTAACTCAGCAAATGCAGCTGCCGGTCGACCTTGAATACGGACTGGGATGGTATTAATGAAAAGTCCGATCATTTGCTCTACTCCCGCAATGTCCGCTGGACGTCCTGATACCACACTACCGAAAACGACATCCTCTGTGCGGTTATATTTTTGCAGTAAAACACCCCAGGCTGTTTGCATCAGCGTATTTATCGTCACCTGTTCTTGCTTTGCCAGCTTCTGAAGTTCCGCCGTCAGGTCTATACCTAAATCAAATTCCAGATATTCAGCCTCATATCCCTTCGCCTTCCCTGTTTTGGCCTGAGGCAAGACCGTCGTCTCCTCATGGCCCTGCAGATAACTACTCCAATACTCCACTGCTTCCTTACGGTTCTGCTCCTCCAGCCATTCGATGTATCGACTGTATGGTGTTACCACAGGCAATTGTGGTGGCTTTCCTTCTGTAAGGGTGGTATATCCTCCAAATACCTCATTGGTGACCAGTGACAAGCACCAGCCGTCCATTATGATGTGGTGGAAGCTCCATACAAAATGGTATGAATCGTCTGATGTACGGAAGATGGATACTCTCATCAGCGTATCCTTTGCCAGATCAAACCCCTTCTGCTGATCCCGACGCGCGAACTCCTCGATATACTGCTCCTGCGCCGCCTTCTCCTTCTCACGTATATCCTCCACGTACAAATCTCCACGTTTACTCCGGTATACCACTTGCAAGGGCTCATCCTGCAAATCGCTCCGGAAGTTAGTCCGCAGTGTTGAATGACGCTGCACCAGCAAGTCCAGACTGGCAGCAAACGCTACGAGATCCAGCGTTCCCTTCAGTTCAAAGGTGGACTGCTCCACATACGCGCTGGACCGGGAATCCAGCATATTGTGGAACAGCATGCCTTTTTGCATCGGCGTCATGGGGTATATATTCTCAAGCTCTCCGTCAGGCTGAATCTGTTCCACCATCCGGTCCAATGCTTCCAGACTTAGACCCGGAAGCAGCACATCACTCGGCGTCAATTCAGAACGCTCCCGTGATACACAGTGGCGAATCACTTCCAACACGTTCTGCTTGAGCTCCCTGGCTAGTTTTACTACATTATCTTCCTGTAATACTTTTGTGTTATAACGAATATCCAGTTCAAGCATTCCGTCTGTTACAATGCCCCCCACATCCAGGGAACACGGCATACGGGTCTGTTCGTTAACATCTGCTCCACTGGAGTACGGTGACATGCGCGTTTCGCTGTGCTGTAGCGTTTGATCAAATTCGCCCAAATAATTAAAGCTGATCTGTGGCTCGGCGTATGTTGCCTCGGACGGTCCGTTCTGGCTGAGATATCTCCAGATGCCGTATCCAATCCCTTTATGTGGAATGCTGCGCAGCATCTCCTTCATCCGTTTGATGTGCCCGGAGATATCATCTTCCCGGTTAATCCGCAGCAGCACTGGGTATTGACTTGTAAACCAGCCGACCGTTCGTGATATATCCGTATCCTTCATGATTTCTTCCCGGCCATGGCCTTCCAGAAGAATTGCAACCTGCTCACTGCCAGACCAAGTGCTTAACGTCTTGCCGAGTGCCGTCAGCAACAGATCATTCACTTCTGTGTTGTACGCGCGATGGGCCTGCTTTAGCAGTTGATCAGTCTCTTCTTTCGTGAATTTCAAGCTCAAAGTAGCCGTGTCATTTATGGTCAATGGTTTTTTAGAATTCAGCAATTCCGTAAGCCTTAAAGACTCGTATGCCGTCAATTCATTCAGTTGCTCCCAGTATGCGTGCTCACTTTCCATCTCAAGGCTGTCGGCATAGGCTGACAACCGTTCCGACCAGACCCGGAAGGAGTCTGTTTTCGTCGGGAACTGTATGGCTTCTCCACGTACAGCCTGCTCATAGGCATTCGACAAATCCTCCAACAGTATCCGCCACGATACACCGTCTACCACCATATGATGAATAGCCAGTAGCAGATGGTCCCCATCAGCGCAGTGGAACAGGCCCACTTTCAGCAGAGGTCCTTCATCCAGTCGGATGTTACTCTGAATAGTGCTGGCCCAGGCTTCTATAGCTTGACCCAATGTGGGACCGATCGGCACGTCTTTAAAATCGGCCACTTCCAGATCATACAGCTTCCCTTCCTTCACTCCGCGGTTCCACGCTTCCCAGCCTTGCTCTACCTTGCGGAACACCATCCGCAACGCATCATGGTGCACCACCAACTGCGTCAGTGCCTGGCGTAGTGGCTCTTCCTCGAATCCCTGCTCCCGGTGAAGCATAACCGCCTGATTAAAGTGGTCCGGCACAGGCTGCTCTTGTTCCACAAACCACTGCTGAATCGGTGTCAGCAGCACAGCTCCACTGACCTCTTCCTGATCAGCTAATTGGCTATCCGACACACGCAGGTGCGTAGCTAGCTCAGCAACCTCAGGGTACTTAAACAAGTCTTTGATATCCAGCTTGTATCCTGCCTGCAGCAAGCGTGAGGACACCTGAATCGCCTTGATCGAATCCCCGCCCCGATCAAAAAATTGATCCGTCAATCCGACCGGACCGCCGCCCAGTACAGCCTCCCACACACGAGCCAGAACCTGCTCCTCTGCCGTCCGTGGAGCACTATATTCCTGCGTAGAACGGGAGATCTGCTCCGGTGCCGGCAATGCCTTACGGTCGATTTTGCCGTTAGGTGTGAGTGGCATTTGCTCCATCTGAACAAAGTGCGAGGGAACCATATAATTCGGGAGTTCTTCACTTAACTGCTTGCGAAGCTCGCTCCCTGTCACTTCCCGTTCTGCCACGTAGTAGGCAACCAATTCGTGTTGGTTTTGGCTGTTAGCATGTGCCAGTACGATGACCTCTTGCATGCGATCTGCCTTCAGCATAGCCGCCTCAACTTCGCCCAGTTCAATCCGGTAACCGCGAATTTTGACTTGATGGTCAATCCGGCCCATGTACTCAATGTTGCCGTCAGGCAACCATCTTGCCAGGTCGCCTGTCCGATACATGCGTTCATAGCCCGCTTCCCCACCTGCAAACGGATTGGTCACAAATTGTTCAGCTGTTAATTCCGGACGGTGCAGGTAACCGCGTGCCAGTCCTGGGCCGGATACACACAACTCCCCTGCTATTCCAGCAGGTAAAAGATGACCAAGAGCATCGATCATGTACACCCGGTGGTTGGGTACGGGACGTCCTATGGAAATGGTATCGATTGCTCCGGGGTGCTCTGACACCGGCCAAATGGACGTTGCTACCGAGTTTTCTGTCGGTCCGTAACCATTAAAATAGGCAACCTGATCCTTCCACTTGGTTACGAGCTCCATCGAGGAAGCGGAACCAGCGGTGAACAGAATACGCAGATCTGGCATTCGTTCTGGATTTAGATAGACGGCATAGGTAGGAGGTAATGCCGCCACCGTAATTTTATGATCCGCCATGTACTGTTCAAACTGGTTGTAGTTCAGTATGATTTCCGAAGTAGGCACGTAAAGTGTCGCGCCACAAAATAGCGCCTGAAATATTTCCCAGCAGGCAGCATCAAATGCGTAGCTCGCAAACAGTAGGGCATGATCTGACGGACTTATCTGCAATGTTTCATCAAAATACGTTTTCAGGTTACACAATCCATGGTGCTCCAGCATTACACCTTTTGGCTGTCCGGTAGTACCTGAAGTATATATGACGTAGGCTAGGTCGTTTGCTCCTGATACGGCCTCCAGATTTGATCCTTTCATGTGATATATAGTTGGATCATCATCCAATACTAGGACTTTTCCTCCAAAAGCGGCCTCTTTGACCTTTTCCACAAGATGGCTTTGCGTCAAAAGCAGGTCTGCACCGGAATCGTCAAATATATAACGGATACGTTCCTCTGGATATGACGGATCGATGGGTACATATGCCCCTCCTGCTTTAAGAATAGCGAGGATGCCGACCACCATATCTATAGAACGATCAGTCATGAGTCCAACCAGCCGATCGGTTGTTGTGCCGTAACTACGTAGGGTACGAGCTAGTCGGTTGGCACGTTCATTCAGCTCAGCATAAGTCAGACTGGAGTTCTCACAGACAACTGCTGTTGTATTCGGTGTCTTTTCTACTTGTTTTTCAAAACAAAGATGGATGGTATCACTAGAAGGATATGAGATCTGTACTCCGCTAAATTGGGATAAAACCTGACTTTTCTCTTCCGTCGTCAGAAATTCCAAATCGGAAATCAGTAGATCCGGCTGTTGAACAATCTGTTCCAGTCCACGTTTAAGATGAGCTGCAATTAGCCTAATCCAATTTTCATCGTAAACCAGCCGATTGTAACTAAAAGTAACTTCATACTGTGATCCAGGAACGACAATCACATTAAAATCATAGTTGGTCTGTACAATATCCTCCACATCGGTGACCTGAAGTGTATCAGGCCCTTTTTCCGCATGAATAAGCTCCTCTGAATAAGGATAGTTCTCAAAAACAACAATATGACGGACTAAATTTTGTTTCAAATCCGTGTGATTCTGAATATCTGCCAAGGAAGAATAAGAGTACTGAGTAGACTCGATGTTGGAGTTTTGTACAGATATCAGCAGATCTGAGAATCTCTGGTCCGCATCACTGGTTATGCGTGTTGGTATTGTGTTAATGAACAATCCAACCATATTTTCAATTCCCGGAACTTCATCTGGTCTGCCGGATACTACAGACCCGAACACAACATCCCGGCTGTGGTTGTACATTTGAAGCAATAATCCCCATACCGTCTGAAATACAGTGCTGACTGTGGTGTGGTAGTGTTTAGCTATTCTCTCCATTCCTTGAGTCAGTTCTTTCCCCAGCTTGCATGTGTAACGTTCTGCTTCGAAGATTGGATTCAATGGACGGTTATAACCTGGCAAAATTGTTTGATTTTCAAGCCCATTTAAATACCCTCGCCAATAGGCTGTCGCTTCTCCCTTGTCCTGTTTCTCCAGCCACTGAATAAAACTGCTGTACGGATATACCGTATCCAATTGTGCAGGCACTCCGGACCGAAGGGAAGTATACATAGTAAAAAATTCCTGGGCTACCGTTCCCATGCACCAACCATCCATTATAATGTGATGAACACTCCAGACAAGCCTGCAAGAGTCATCATCCCATTGAAACAGGGCAAGTCGAATCGGAACATCTTTTTCCAAGTCAAAACCCGCTTGACGCTCTGTCTTTAAAAAGTCAGTAAAATGCTCCCTTTTCTCAGCTTCAGGAAAAACACTGATATTTTCGAAATGAACAGGCAACGCTTCACGTTCTTCCAGGACAATTTGAAGCGGACGTTCTGTTTCTTTATACATAAAAATGGTACGGAATATATCATATCGATTCATGAGCTGCTGCAAGCTTTGCTGAACCAAATGAACATCTAGCACTTCATTAAAGGTAATAACGGTCTGCTCAAAGTAAGCTTCTGATTTTGCGTCGAGGATGGAATGAAACAACATTCCTTCCTGCATCGGGGATAGCGGATAGATATCTTTAATATTTACCTGTGCCAAATCATTCACCTTTCCTTTATCCATGCAGAATTTGAGTTTCAACTTGCTGATATCATTTATTTCAACAGATTTCCCAGCTTATCCGATAATCGGCTTGATATTTGTTCAAATTGCCCCATAGACAATTGATTATATGTAAAATCCGTAGGGCTGCGCTCCGCCTGATCTTTAGTGCAACAATGATGGATAAGATTCAATAGATGTTTTTTAAAGCCGATCGTTAATCGCTCTACCGTTGCTACACCATATTCAAGCCCGTTATATTCAAATTCAAACCGAAGGATTCCGTTCGTGATCATGCCGTTAATGTCAAATGTATTCGTCTTTTCCGCACGCGGGCTTCTCTCACCATTGGCTAAGTCTGCTAATCGGGAAATACGCCAAGGCATGTCTGTCTTGTTTTCTTCGTCGAATTGTCCCAAATAATTGAAGCTGATTTCCGGGAATGGTGCAGCGACTAGAGAAGCGGCTTTAGTCTGGTCCTTGGTCAAATAACGTAAAATACCATAACCGACGCCCTTATTAGGCACCCGCCGCAGCTTATCTTTAACCATTTTGATCTGATAGGCCAAGTTCTCGGGTCTGTTGACCTCGATTACAAAGGGATACAGGGAGGTAAACCAGCCGACTGTACGTGAGATGTCCAAATCTTTAATGATCTCCTCCCTGCCGTGCCCCTCCAGCAAAATCGGGATTTCGTTGTAACCGCTCCATTCATAAAAAGCCAGACCCAAGGCTGTAAGCAACAGATCATTCATTTCCGTATGATAGGCATGATGTACATGCTTCAACAGCTTTTCCGTCTCATCCCTGCTGAGTACCACCTCCGCTTGGCGTCGATCTTGCATCAGGCTAACCGCGATTTCATGATCTCTTGGTAACCGACGTATCCTGCGTGAATCTACATTGTTCCAGTAGCTGATTTCTTGGCGTACCTGTACACTTTCGGCGTAAGTGGTCAGTCCTAAAGCCCACTCTTTGTAAGCATCAGTCTTGCCGGGCAGATTCGGCATCTCACCTCGAGCTACCTGATCATAGGCGGTGCCCAAATCTTCCAGCAAAATTCTCCAAGACACACCGTCTACAATAAGATGGTGGATAACGATCATCAGATGATCTTCACCGGATAAATGGAATAAAGCCAAACGTATGAGAGGACCTCGTTGCAGATCCAAACTGCTTTGCAGCTCATCACCAATGTGTCGGATTTCTTCTTCAGGCTGGCTTGATTGTGTCAAATCATAGCTCGTTAATGTAAAGAACTCACCTTCGTTCACTCCCCTGTTATAGGCGGAGGCTCCCTTTTCCTCTTCCACAAAAATGAGCCGTAATGCATCGTGATGGGCTACCAGCTTGTCCATGGCATTTTTCAGCCATAATTCATTCCATCCTTCATCATTTTGCAGCATGACCGCCTGATTATAATGGTGACGATCTCTCCGATGATGCTGAAAAAAATCGAGTTGAATGGGTGTCAAGTCTACCGCACCCTCTACAATCCCTTGGGGAATGATACGGGTGATTTTTTTTATAAACGGTGCTATCAGGTGAATTTCAGGGTAACGGAATAAGTCCTTTACTTCCATTTTCAGACCTTTGGCATTTAAGCGGATTGCAATTTGCAATGCTTTAATCGAGTCCCCGCCAAGCTCGAAAAAGTTATTGTGTAATCCAATTGGTTTAACACCGATCACTTCTTCCCAGATCAAAGCGATTGTTTTTTCCAATTCATCCTGTGGTGCCTCATATACGCTATCCAACGGTGCTATTTCATCTGGTTCGGGCAGATTGGATCGGTCTATTTTCCCGTTATGGGTCAATGGCAACTGTTCCAATACAATGATTTGGGCTGGAACCATGTAGACTGGTAACTGCTGAGCCAGTTTATCTCGCAGTATGTCTTTCTCAGCTGCACCTGCAACATAGGCACATAAATACTTTTGTCCCGCTGTGTCCAGTCGATCAACAACAACAGCCTGGCGCACTCCTTCCGTTTCGAGCAAAATAGATTCGATTTCTCCAGGCTCAATCCGGTATCCGCGAATTTTATATTGGTAGTCAGCTCGCCCGATAAAATCAATATTCCCATCTGGCTGCCAGCGCGCCAGATCCCCAGTACGATACAAGCGTCCACCAGGCGAGAACGGATCAGACACGAATTTCTCAGCCGAAAGCTCCGGTCTGTTCAGATATCCCCGCGCTACAGAAGCTCCACCAATACACAGCTCGCCCGTTACACCGACAGGGACCGGACGCATCCTTTCATCAACAATATATAACTTATGATTTGGTAGAGCTCTGCCGATAGGGACAATTCCGGACAGAGGCAATTTTTCCAGCTCGTCCTCATAAAAGCTAGATTCGATTGCGGCTTCGGTAACTCCATACGTATTAATAATCCGCATCTTGCTGCCAAAACGTGTCAACATCTTACGGTAATCTGCAACAGCCAAGCTATCTGCTCCAGTAGTAAGCAGCTTTAGGGAACTGATATTTGTACCATGCTCATAGATGTAATTCAATAGCAGAGCTAAAAGCACAGGCGGCGTCTCAAACGTAGTAATCTCCTGCTGCTCCAACAGTGTAGCCAAGGCAGCTGGATCATTTCTCACGTTTTCAGGACAAATGACCAAGGTACCTCCATTGACAAATGCCTTGGCCAAATCGCATGCAAACACATCAAACGACATGCTGGCAATTTGCAGTAGCTTAACAGGGAAATCTTTAAATCCTTGGCTGTGTCTGTAACCGAGTGCGGTGTTGACATATTGTTGATGTTCAACCATAACGCCTTTGGGCTTACCTGTGGTACCCGATGTATAAATGACATACGCCAAAGAGCTGGGCTCATATGTGGAGATATACTGCTTGTTCGAATCCATCTCGGGCTGGAGTGGCAAGGTAGCGAGATCGACTACCTCGCCCATAAAATCCATTGTTTTCAGCCAGCCCGTCAGGTGAAATTGCGTAAGCACAATCGTCGTTCCACAGTCACGCAGCATATATTCAATACGCTCTTCTGGATACACGGGGTCTACTGGCACATAGGCAGCTCCGGCTTTCATAATTCCCAGCACCGCCACTATCATCTCAACAGACCTGTCAACCATGACAGCGACCAGACTCTCCCGTGTAATTCCACGCTTCTGCAAAAAATGGGCAAGAGCGTCTGCTCTATCATTGAGTTGTTTGTAAGTGAGCAGCGTATCTTTATATATGACGGCCGCTCGTTCCGGTGTACGCTCCGTCTGCGCTTCGAATATCCCGTGAAAAGTAAGTGAAGGAAACTGGACAACGGGTCCGCTCCATGTTTTCGTCAAATTTGCCTCTTCTTCGGTTGTTAACAGCCGAACGTCACGGAGGCAAACATCCGGATTGCTGGCAATTTGGAGGAAGACATGCTTCAAGTGATCGGCCAGATGCTTCATCGCTTCACCGTTGTAAACCTTGCCGTTATAGGACAATATAAAGCTCATTGCCGTCTTGTCTTCAACTTCAATATTAAAGTCATACGGTATTTCTTCGAATAACCGGGCGTCCTCAATAATGAACCCGAGTTTGTCTTGCCAGTCCTGTCTCCCGATCATGTTTTCCAGCGGATAGTTCTCGAATACAACGATATGATCAAGCAAGCGTTGCTTGAGTGCAGATTGCGACTGGATTTCAGCAAGTGAACAGTATCCGTTCATCCTTCCTTGGACAGAGGCTCTCTGGACATCGCGCAACAATTCAACAAAACTCTTTTCTTCATTTAATCTAATTCGTAATGGAATGGTGTTAATGAACAATCCAACAATTCGCTCTACTTCATCCAATTCCGACGGGCGCCCAGATACAACCGTGCCAAAAACTACGTCCTTGCTTCCGTTGTAACGACCAAGTACAATTCCCCAGGCGGCCAGAAAAAGACTGCTGAGCGTGGTCCCATTGCATTCAGCAATCGCACGCAAAGTGCTGGTCTCTTTTTCCGTCAGCGACGTTCTATATTCCTGTAGCAGATAGCCGTCTTTTTCAGAAGTTGTAGCTGGAGTTTTTAGCATCGGAAGTCCAGCTGTTTGTTCGTAGCCTTGTAATACAGAACTCCAGTAATTCTTGGCGGCCTCCTGATCCTGTTCTTCAAGCCAGTCGGCATACCCGGTGTAAGGTCGTGGTTCAGGCAATTGAACGGAACGGCCTGTATGATAGGCCTCATAGGCCGTTAACAACTCGTCCATTATGATGCCAAGACACCAGCCGTCCATAATAATATGATGAAAACTTAAAAGCAGCGTATAGGCATCTTTATCCGTTTGAAGTACAGCCATCCGGATGAGCATATCCCTGCTCAAATCGTAATGGGTGTTACGGTCCACATCCATAAATCTACGAATAGCGTCGGCTTGCTCCTTTCCGGTCAGTTCTGTCATATTTTCGTAAGTAATCGCCGTATTTCGCTTCTTAAAGACAATCAGCCGCGAACGAGAAGCGGATTTATGATAAATGTTCGAGCGCAGCGTTTCATGACGCTGAACCAGTAGCTGAAAGCTTTTTTGCAGGGCATTCCAATCCAGATCTCCCCGAATAGAAATACGTAATTGCTCGTAATAAGCCTGTGATTCTGGTTCCATCAGCGCATGAACGAGCATTCCTTCCTGTAAGGGAGTCAAGTTGACCACTTTTTCAATTTCAAGTCCTTTGATCATGGATATCCTCCTCGTACGAATCGTTATAGATTCTCATAAAACTGCTTCATGTCTTCAAACTCATCTAGATCCAAACCACGTGCTCCCACATCCGATGGTGTTAGTTGCCGTCCGGATTGGTCCAGACAATGCTGAATAATGCCCGACAAATGATGTTCAAAACGCAACAGAAGCATTCGGATAGTATCTGCTTCATACGCGTGACGGTTATAAAGCATGCAGATGGAAAGCTTACCATCTTTTATCCACCCATCCAGATAGAGGGGATAGGCTAAACCTGAAACGCTACAATTCTGGTCGGACCATAATTCAACATCCATAGGCGATGTATGAAAGTGAGAGGAACTGACCGATTCAGAATGAATCAAGCGGAAGCCAATTTCCGGGTAATACTTAGCATTAAATTCCGATCTGCCGTAGGTTGCAGAACCATATTTTAGTAATCCATATCCTAAACCCTGGTTGGGTACTTGCCGGACCGTCTCCTTCACGTTTCTGAGCAAAAGAGAACTGTCTTCCCCAGGCTCCATGTCCAAAACAAGCGGATATATGGAACCGAATTGTCCTACGGTTCTTGAAAGGTCTGGTTTGTCCGAAGTCACAGTTTGTTGCTCCCGATCATAATGTTCAAATCCAATGGCAATCTTAGACTGTCCGGACCATTCCGCTATAGTCAGTCCCAATGCAGCAAGCAGTAACTCAGCGGTCACCGTATTATAGGTTTGGTTAGCCCGTGTCAACAGCTGGCTTGTTTTCTCGTCCGAAAGCTGTATGATGCAATTGTCTACTGGACGAAGTGTTTCGGAATGTGCAGGTGTCTCATGGTCCTTCGGTATAAATTCTCCATCGAAATTAACCTTATCCAGCCAGTAGAGTTTCTCTTTGGCCAGCTTTTTGCTGTCTGCATAGTCTTCTAGCCACCGCATCCAGGAGCGGTAAGAATCTGTTTTGTCAGGAAGCACTATCGGTTCCCCGTTGAGAGCTTGTTCATAGGCAGTTGTGAAATCCTCAAGCAGGATACGCCAAGATATGGGATCAGCCACTAGCGGATCTACAGAAAGGAAGAACTGGTCGGAACCCGACATCCGGAATAAGCCTGCGCGTACTCTGGGTCCCTCAAACATTCCAAAACTATTTTGAATCTGGAAGCATTCGATCTGTAATTGCTTGCTAGCTTCATGGTCATCATCTACAAGAGAGAACACATCAAGTGTGAACCATTCTTCATTTTCATCTCGGTATACAAGGGTAGACGGTTCGTCGATCGACGCCAGACCAAGCCGTAATCCCTCGTGATGAGTAGTTAATGTTTGCAGCACAGACCGTAACAGATCCTCATCGAAGTCCGGGTTGCCTGCAAATAGCATGGATGTTGCCGTCCGCAAGGTGTAAAATGTGCCCAGTTCATTCAACTGCCGCTGAATCGATGTTAATGGAATCTCTCCATCTATCGAATTCTGGTCTGTGTAGCGGAACAAAGTTGTCACAAGCTTGCTGAGATCCTCAATGAACGGGTGCTCCATCAAAAGAGAAATGTCAAGGGAATAACCATGCTGACGCAGACGTGAGGCAACCTGAACGGCCTTAATAGAATCGCCGCCAAGCAGAAAAAAATGATCTCGAACGCCTATAGGGTCACATCCCAAAACGTCTTGCCATACCACGACCAGCGCCCTTTCGACATCAGTTCTCGGAGCAACATAATCCGTTTGTAAAGAATCATGGCGGTCCGGCTCAGGCAAAGCTTTTCGGTCAGTTTTTCCATTAGCCGTAAGAGGAAGCTGCTGCATAGGCACCACATATGCTGGAATCATATAAAACGGCAGCTTCTGCTTGAGCGCATTCTGCACGTCCAGCGGACTTAATGGCTCAGAAGCCACAAAGTATGCACACAAATCCTTGTAGCCGTCTTTGTTCTCCCGCGCTACGACTACTGCTGATTGGATTCCGTCTACAGACAGCAACTGCGCTTCAATCTCGCCCAGTTCAATACGATATCCTCTCACTTTTACCTGTTGATCGATCCGACCCAGATACTCAATGTTGCCGTCAGGCATCCAACGCGCCAAATCTCCTGTGCGGTAAATCCGCTCATAGTCCTCCGCTCCGCTGTTAAACGGATTGGCAGCGAACTTCTCCTTTGTCAGTTCCGGTCGATTAAGATAGCCACGGGCTACTCCTATACCACTGATACAAAGTTCTCCCACCACTCCAATCGGCTGCAATCGCTCCGTACCTTCCTGTACAACATACAAATGAATATTATCAATCGGTTTACCGATCGGGATCACCGAGTGCTCTTCCACAGGCTCGCATTCAAAGAATGAAACGTCTACAGTAGCTTCTGTTGGACCATACAAGTTAATTAGTTTTGCGCTTCCAAACCCTGACATAATTCGATAGAAACGCGCCACATGCTGAGGAGGCAATGCTTCACCACTGGCAAATACATGTTTTAACGTTTTCAATTTTGCTTGCACCATTTCCCTTGGTTGCTGCTCCAAGTATTCCAGAAAAATATGCAGCATCGCGGGTACAAAATGAAGGGTGCTCACCTTGTCTTCATTAATCGTGTTCAGTATCTGTTCGGGAGACTTTTCTCCACCGATTGGCAGCAAGCTTACTTTAGAGCCCACCATCGACCACCAGAACAACTCCCAAACGGATACGTCAAAAGTAAAGGCAGTTTTTTGCAAAATCGTATCTTCTGCGCTCAGGCCATATCTATTGTGCATCCAGCAGAGCCGATTCACGACTGAGCGGTGTTCAACAATAACCCCTTTCGGTTTCCCTGTGGAACCGGATGTATAGATGATATAGGCCGCATGGTTTGGTTCTGCTAGAGGCTCAAGGTTGGAGGCATCTTCATGCCAGCTACTCATGCAGTCTGTCGTAGGCTCCGTCGACCTGGACGCTTGCAAAGCCATGATCGTGGAAGCATAATCCAACACCATTACCTTGCAGTCCGCATATTGCTTCAGCTGTTCTGCAAACTGTGGTTGTGTCAGCACCAGTTGTGTTTTCGAATCTTCAAGCATATATTGAATTCTTTCCTGTGGGTATCCCGGGTCAATGGGTACATAAGCTCCACCTGCTTTTAGAATTGCATAGATGCCAATCATCATCTCAGGTGAACGCTGAGCGATAATCCCCACCGGCTGATCCGGTCCCACTCCTTCCGCCCGCAGCGTTCGCGCTAAACGATTCGCCAGCTCATTCAACTCTTGGTAAGTCATACACTTATCTCCAAATATGATTGCCATGTCATCTGGAGTCCTGCTAACCTGCTGCTCAAACCTTCCATGAATCGTTGCATCCCGCGGAAAATAGGCAGAGGTGTTGTTGAACTCATATAGTAATAAGTGCTTATCTTCTTCTGTCAGCATATCCATGTCAGCCAAGCGAATTCCGACATCTTGAGTTACGATTTCCAGCACTTTTATATAATGGAGGGCAAATCGCTCAATCGTCTCCAACTTAAACAGACTGGTCGCATACTCCCAGGTGAAAGTTAACTGGTCTTGAGTTTCTGTTACATGTAATGAAAGATCGAACTTCGATACACCTAAATTAAACTCATTCGGTTGCAAACGAAGTCCGCCGAGTTCAATGACCTCTGTTCCCTTATTTTGCAGACTGAACATCGTATCAAAGATGGGATTGCGGCTTACATCGCGTACTCGATCCAGTTTGTCGACCAGTTGATCAAATGGATATTCCTGGTGCTCCAACGCAAGCAGAGTGTTATGTTTTACGTCCTCCAGAAAAGCACTGAATGGCTGGGATGCCAGCGGTCGATTACGGAGAACTAAAGTATTCACAAATATGCCGATCATCGCTTCCGTATCCGCATGCCCTCTACCCGCTGCCGGTGTACCTACGAGGAAGTCCTCTTGCCCGGAGTATTTGCTTAACAGCACATTATAAGCTGCCAAAAGCACCATAAAGAGCGTTGTTCCCGTATCTCTTGCCAATTGATTAAGTCTATCCGTCAGCTTGGATTGCACAATGAAGGTAAGGCTGTCCCCTGCGAAGCTCTGACTTGACGGACGAGCAAAGTCAGTTGGCAGGTCTAATACAGGGAGCTCGCCGTCCAACGTGTCTAACCAAAATGCTTCATCCTTTGCTTGGCTGTCTCCGGCATAATGTTGTTTTTGCCAAACGACATAGTCTTTGTAGTGAACGTCAATGGGGGCAAGTGGCATACCCTGATACCGCGTGCTGATCTCATCCATTAATACTGCCATCGAGAAGCCGTCTGAAATGATATGGTGCATATCGATCAGCAACATAAACTGGTCACGATGGATTGCGAACAGCTCAGCACGAATTAAAGGAGCCTTACTCAGGTCAAAAGGCTGAATAAACAGTTCACGGGTGTGATTAGCATCCTCTTCGGAAATTGGAGTAACAGGAATGTCCAGTGAAAGCACATCCTGTACCTTCTGCACGGTTTCCCCGTCTACTATCTCAAAATACGTCCGAAAGGATTCATGCCGTGAAAAAACCTCCTTCACTGCAACAATGAACCTGGAAACGTGTAACTCTCCCTCTATATGCAGTTGACCCGATACATGATACGCTGCACCTCCACCCAGTTGATCCAGCACATACATTCTTTTTTGAGCGGGAGATACCGGATAAAAGGGCTGTAAATCTGCCGGAACAAGCGGCTCAAACTTTCGCTTTTGTCCTCCTTTTACATGTGCCGCCAGTTGTGCAATCGTTTGCAAATGTAAAATTTGTACCAGCGGAATATATACTTCGAATTCCTTGTTAATTCTGCTTAGAAGAACAGTCGCTTTTAAGGAGTCTCCACCCATTTGAAAAAAATTATCGTTGTATCCGATATCAGATACATTCAAAACTTCCTTACATATGGATATCAGTTTGTCCTCAGTCATATTACTGTCAGAAACCTGCTTCTGCGAGTCTTCTATCCTGATATCTTCTGGTTTCGGCAATAATTGAAAATCCGGCTTCCCATCAGCCAAAAGAGGGATGCTATCCATCAGAACCCAAAAGCGAGGTTGCCCATAATCAGGAAGTATTGAGCTAACACTCTCTTTCAGCTTCGCTATATCCCACGAATTAGAATTATTGTCCACTATATAAGCCACTAGATACGAAGAGTTACTGCTCTCGCCGTCTTTCCGTGCCGTCAAAACACAGGCATCCAAATCCAGTGCTCGCAAAAGATGGTTCTCTATCTGCTCAAGATTCACTTGATGACCGCGAATAAGAACATCTCGGTTGGCTGCACCGATATGTCGCATTCTCCCTCCAACCTCGATATAAGCCCATTCCAGCGTCGTTCCCAGTAAACCAGCGGATGTGGCCAAATATACTTGTCCGATGGTACCAGTAGGAGACGGATGTTTATATTTGTCCAGGACACAAGGATAATTCCCTTTAGAATCCGCGTATGTCGCCCACACTTCCAAAAGCCGCTCCCTTTCCGTACTTCGAAGCAAAGACAGCGCAGATATACGCATTCCGTCTTCCTGCACAACTGAGCTCAGCAGATGTAGAAAGTATTGCGCCCATAATTCCATAGTGTCTTGTTGAAAAAGACTCGCAGCATAGTCAAAATCAAGCCGCAACTGCTGACCAGATTCCGTAACATTCAAAAACAACTCATATTGAGAAAACAATAGTTCGTGCTCCAGCAATTCTGTTTCCAGTCCGTAATAGTCAAACTCCGGAATGGGGCGGTCCATATTGAATAACACCTTCAGAACGGGCAGATGGCTTAATCCTAACTGGGCAAGTCCTGCAAAGCTGTATTTCTGATAAGCATCCAGCGTATGCATTACTCGCTTGACCGTCTGTGTGAATTCCGTGAACGTTGCTCCAGAGTCTACCTCACAAATCACTGGGAGCAAGTTAACGCAGTTGCCAATTAGCGGGGACACACCCATATGAGATTGCCCTGCGGTTGGAATACCTACCATTATTTGATTTTGGCCTGTCAGTCTGTGCAAGAAAAGCTGAAAAACAGACAATAAAGTCACAAACAAGCTGTTGCCAAGCCGAATACTGACTGATTTCAGCTGCTTCACCAGAGGTGCATCCACCACAATGGTGTGCCGTGCTCCGCGCGAAGAAGGAGAGCTGATGTTGCGTTGGAGAGACGGCAAGTCAAGGGCGGGCAATGGCTTCGCAAGTACATCTGACCAAAAAGCAAGGGCAGCCGCTCCACCTGCCTCTAACTGGTTTTGCTGCCATGCTGCGAAATCTCGGAACGGAACAGGATCGGGAAGCGTGCAGTGTTCCCCCTGTACACAAGCGGAATAAAATCGTTCCAATTCATGGAAAAACACACCGATGGACCAGCCATCTGCAATCAGATGATGAAATGTAAATGCAGCGATGTGCTTCTCATTCGACGTTTTTAAAAGTTGGATACGGAATAAAGGGTCCCCCGCACTTATTGGGAATACGGTCTCCCTGTCCTTATCCATCCAAGCACGGATATCATGTTTCTGTTCCTCTACAGTAAGACTGCTGATATCATGTAGTGGAATGCTGACGGCCATTGCCGGGGCGATGATCTGCGTTTCTCCGTCCTCCCCCATAAAGGTGCGTAAGGCTTCGTGGCGTTTAACGATGCGATGAACAGCCTCATTAAATTCCTTAACATGTAGCGGACCCTCGAAACGCAGTAAAACAGTCTCATGAAGCGACTGCGATTCCTTTGAATCCGAGACTGAGGCGAGCCATAATTGCTTCTGATCCGGAGTCAGCTTAATCGTCGATTCCTTAAGGTCTGCAGTTGCAGTTTCAGGAAAAAAGGCCTTGTTTAGATCGTTTTCATGAGGGTGCAGATCCGGCAGAAATCCTCCTTTGCGGAGCTCATTAACGCTCTCTTTAATTGCCTGTACAATCCGCTCTATATCTTCCGAAGTATGAGCCGTTGACAAAAAACAGTTCCGGCCTTCCCATATATAAATTCCTTTATCCAGCATGTGATAGAAGAATAGTTCCAAGTCACCTTTAAGGACGAAGCGGAACAAGGAACCGAAGTAAACGACCTTTATAGGTATCTGTTCCTCCGTAAAATAGTGATTCAGTTCTTCTACGAACGCCTTCGTACGACTATTTAGCTCGTTATGCAATTGCCCCCTGTCCTTCTCCAACTGCTCTAGTACGGCCAGGGAAGCTGCCATAGCCAGGGGATGATGGCAAAAAGTTCCCGCTACAAACGTCCGTTGTTGCTCATGCGGTGGATAGGAGTCATCTCCGAAACTCCACATTCCTCCATCAATTCCATCCATGAACAATGCTTTCCCTGCCACGATACCGATGGGAAGACCGCCGCCAATGATTTTACCGTAAGTTACAAGGTCAGCTTCAATGCCGTACCACGCCTGCGCACCCCCTGGCTGAATACGGAAGCCCGTAATTACCTCATCAAAAATGAACGCGGTCCCGGATTGCTCCGTAATCTGGCGTACTTCCTTCAGAAAAGCTGCGGGCTGGAAATCAGGACGACGACTCTGCACTGGCTCTATGAGAACAGCAGCCAGTTCATGGGCATGGGAGCGGATATAATGGAGTGACTCGTCCGTTCCATAGCTGAGCACAACGACATCGTCCACCATGTGCTGTAGTACACCAGGTGCCAGGGGAGTGGAATGTTGTTCCCTGTCATCCGTTGTCCCCCCCAATGCCAATATTCCATCAAAGGTACCGTGATAGGAACCAGAAAAAATCACCACTTTATCTCGCCCGGTGGCAGCCCGTGCTAACCGAAGAGCGACCATAATCGCCTCTGTCCCCGAGTTATATAGCGCAATTCGTTCCATGCCTGTCATTTTGCAAATTTTTTCGGCAATCTGTCCGGCCATATTAGACATCGGTCCAAGGCACATCCCGTTATGTATTTCCTTCTCTATCGATTCACGGATAAAGGATGGATTGTGACCAAACAAATTGACCCCAAACCCCATCGTCAAATCAATATATTCATTACCATCCAAATCCCAAATTTTAGAACCCTCTGCACGCTGCGATATAATCTGATACACCATTTCCTTGTGAGCAAGCCTAAATCCGGCCACATTCCGGTTATTGGCATATACAGACCTGTATTGCTGAGTATACTCTTTGGTCTTTCGTGTGCGCATCGTGTAATGTTCAATCAGCTTTTGCAGATGCTTTTCCTGCCTAAGTGAAAGTGAATTATGGGCTTGTACATTTATTTTTTGATAGGGAACAAATGCTTTTGATTTTTTTCTGTCTGGCAAAACAGCCGACACGGAAGCCTGTATGGGGGAAACAGAAGTGACTGTGGCAGCTACCTCCTTCATCGCGGATGTCTGAGGCTCGACAGAAGTTTGTAGTGAAAGCGATTCAGGCATTGCCACTGGTGCAGGTCGAGATTGACACAGTATTTCCATCTGCTGCGACATGAGTTGAAGTTGCATTTCTAAAATTCGTTCTCTCCCCGCAAGTACATCCTTATTTGATAGCTTGCTTTCATGTGATGCTGGGCCTTCTATAGGGATAGCAGATTTTTGACTCCAGCCCGGCAAGACGGAAGGCACCGAAGAAGTGATACTGGACGACGCAGCCAGCTGATGCTCCTCCGAATTCCGGGTCAATTCTTCAGAGGTCGAGGCTACCCTATCAGCAATATAGTTTGTCAGCAACTCCAGCGTAGTCAGTGATTCAAAAAACTCGTTCATCGGGATATCCAAGCCAAATGTACTTTTAATGCTGTGTTTAACCTGAGACAGAAGAATAGAGTCTAAACCCAGTTCTAAAAAATGTTTTTGCGGCTCTAATTCGTCTGGACTGAGTTGGGATACACTTTCGATTATTTTTGACAGTTTATTTGTAATCGTAGATTTTTGCGGATTGGAAGCAGATTCCGTCGAGAAATATTCATTCACCATCTTTTCAGACTCCTTTACTATGGGGTATTCAAGGAATTAATTTTATCCTTTCCAGCTGTGACGCTAACCCAAAAAGCACGATTTAACCTAGCTAGGGGTACAGATAAAGTTCTCATAGGAAGGTAAATATGAACGATCCACTGTATAAGGAACCATCCTTATACTAATAAAATATAATTATCCATCTAGTAAAACGAGGATCTAATTTGTTTTATTAAACCATTAATGGCTAAATTCTTTTATTCAACTTATTATGCAGGATATAGTTTTTTTCCAGTATTGATTCTTAAAAACTCAAATCTTTTCTTTTGCTCGCTGACATGCGTCCTCATAAAGTTTAAAAGTTATGATACTCAAAGCTCAAATTAAAGACTCAATTTAAAAGTAAATGTTAGAATTTATCATCTAATTTATGACAATTGAATTCGATGAAGCTATACGCATGCCCAATTGAGATTTTCTTCATCTCCGACCGACTTTCTCATAACTGATACCCACACTACTAAAAATGCCAAGTCCTAAAATAGAACCTGACATTTTATCAAATTTGGAGGGTAAAGACGCCGAAGTGCACTTTACTCAATTTTCCGGCAACATCAATACGGGATTGGACAGTTCACTTAACTTCTCACATTAATATACGTTCGCGTATCAAGATGGAAGTCACTTCGTTTCTTGACATTAAGCGAACCAGAACTGCCTTTGATCCGGGGTTAGTGGGATAACCGTTTCATCCACGTCCACTGTCGATACTTCTGAAGGGTTGGCTATAGACACACTTTGCTTACCTGGACCTGGGCCTTTCCCGTTCGGGGTCAGATCAGGCAAGAATCCCCCTTTACGCAGCTCATCTACACTGTCCTTGACAGCTTGTATGATCCGCGCAATATCTTCCTCCGTATGAGCGGTCGACAAGAAGCAGTTCCGCCCTTCCCAGATGTAAATACCCTTTTCCAGCATGTGATAGAAGAAAAGCTCCAGATCACCCTTGAGAACGAAGCGAAATAGTGAACCAAAGTGAACAATCTTCATGGGTATCTGCTCGTTGGTAAAGTAACTATTTAACTCTGCTGCCAACGTCGAAGTACGGCTGTTCAACTGATTTTGCAGCTGCTCACCGTGGTTTTCCAAATAATCCAACACTGCTAGGGATGCCGCCATCGCCAGCGGATGATGACAGAACGTACCGGCTACAAAGGTCCGCCGATGCTCATTCTGAGGATAGGAATTATCTCCGAAGCTCCAGGTTCCTCCGTCAATCCCATCCATAAAGGCGGCTTTCCCTGCTACGATACCGATCGGCATCCCTCCGCCAATAATTTTACCGTAGGTCACAAGATCAGCTTGTACCCCAAACCACGCTTGAGCGCCTCCCGATTGAATCCGGAAGCCTGTAATCACTTCATCAAAAATAAAGGCCGTACCGGATTGCTCCGTGATTTGACGGACCTCCTGCAAAAAGGCCTTTGGCTGAAAATCGGGACGACGGCTTTGCACCGGCTCCACTAGCACAGCAGCCAGCTCCTGCCCATGTGTACGTATATAATCCAGCGATTCGTCCGTTCCATAGTTGAGTACAACGATATCGTCCACCATATGCTGCAAGATGCCAGGCGCCAGAGGTGTGGATTTCTCCTTATTATTGCCTGCACTACCCAACGCGAGCACACCATCGTACGTACCATGATAGGAGCCAGCAAAAATGACTACTTTGGCTCGCCCAGTGGCAGCACGCGCCAAACGGAGGGCAACCATAACCGCCTCGGTGCCGGAATTGTACAAAGCGATCCGTTCTACACCGGTCAGCTTGCAAATCTTCTCGACGACTTGTCCTGCCATGTTAGACATGGGTCCGACACACATGCCGTTATTTAGCTCTGCCTCAATTTTTTCACGAATAAAGGCTGGATTGTGTCCAAACAGATTAACACCAAAGCCCATGGTCAAATCCACATATTCATTCCCATCCAAATCCCAAATTTTGGACCCGTCTGCACGTTGAGAAACAATTTGATAGACCATTTCCTTCAAAATAGGCCGAAATCCGGCTACATTACGGTTATTCGCGTAGACAGACCGATAATGCTGAGTGTACTGCTTGGTGCTTCGCGTCCGAGCAGTATAGCGCTCAATCAGCTCTTGGAGATGTTGTTCTTGTCGGTGTGAAAGCAATTCATTGGCTTTGACCTCCAGCTTTTTATAGGGTGTAAACGGTTTTGGTTCCTGGCCTGCATTCTTCGGAACAGCTAGTACCGGTGGAACAGTAGCTAATGCAGTTGCGATTTCCTGTTTGGTTTCAATGATCTCTGCGCTTCCTCTATTTGCTGACGGCAAAACCCTTTCCGGTTGAAATGATTGGGAAACGGATGACGGAGGAGTCGGTTGAGTTCGGAGCACATCAAGCTGCTGTGACATCACGTGCAGCTGCTGCTGCAAAATCTGCTCGACACTCGCAGAAGTCGCTATAACTGTTGCGCTTTGAAATGGCTCTTGCCCGGACGTAACTATTCCATGAGACGATGTACCAATTGCGCTGGAATCCTGCCCCGTCCAGGTTGATACTGTAGTAGCTTCTACCCGATGAAGAGGTATTTTCGGTTGGCTTTCCAAAGCACCAACTGCTACCTCGTCTGAATAGGAAATACTTACTTGATTTGCGACGTAGTTAGTCAGCAGTTCGAGCGTGGTCAGCGATTCAAAAAATTCATTCATCGGGACATCTAGGTCGAATGTATCCTTGATGCTGTGGCGGACCTGGGACAAATTAATGGAGTCCAGCCCTAGTTCTAGAAAATGTGTTTGCGGTTCCAGTTCCTCAAGACTAAGTTGTGACACATTACCGATCATTTTCGCTAGCTTTTGTTGAATGGAAGATTTATGCTGCTCAGTAAACGACGCTGAAGTCGAATACTCATTCCCCATATTTTCAGACTCCCTTACTATTGGTTTTTTATAAACGGGCGCGTTCTGCTCTGCTCGAACCTGTTCTGGAACATGAATCCAGCACCTTTTCCTTTCAAACGGATACGTAGGTAGAGAAACCCTTTTGTACGGGTGACCTGCGTATATCGTGTCCCAGTCTATCTGTGCCCCCTGTACGTACTTCACTGCTACTTGCTCCAGTGCTTGCAAAGTGTCCGAGCTTCCGACGGCTGTTTCTGTACCACCACTACTATCTACTTTTCCAATGTATACACCTTCAATGGCCTTGCCCTGCTCATAAAGCTGAAGTAATTTCGCTTTCAGGGCCTCCGCTCCTTCGGCTATCACAGCCACTCGGTATGTCAAGTGGCTTCTGCCCGTGTTAGCCGTATAGCAGACATCCTCCATCGGCAATTCTTCCTCACGTTCAAAGCGATCCACGTACCGTGCAATCAACTCACTTAAAGCTCCTTCAGTTCGCGCCGACAGTGTCAGCAACAATGGCGATGATCCATTTTTTCGGTCGGTGGTTTCTAGGTCCGCACCCTTTTTCGCTATATATTCTTCCAGCACCACGTGGCAGTTTGTCCCGCTGAAGCCAAAGGAACTCACCCCGCATCTTCTCGGAAATCCGTCTGTCTTCCATTCCCTCAGTCTAGTGTTGGCATACACCGGAGATTCTTCAAAATGGATGTTCCGGTTGGGTGTGCGAAAATGAACGAGCGGTGCAATCTGTTGATGCTTCATCGACAGCACGCATTTGATCAATCCCGCAATCCCAGCAGCTTCGTATAAATGCCCAATATTCGTTTTAACCGTGCTTATCGCCACAAACTGCTTGCGCTGTGTAAATCTGCGGAATGCCTGGGTAATGCCCTTAATTTCAACGGGGTCGCCCAGCTTGGTGCCAGTACCATGGGCTTCAATATAGCTTACCGTCTCGGGATCGATCCGTGCATCACGCCACGCCTGTGAAATGACTTCTGATTGAGCCAGCGCATTGGGCGCGGAAATTCCAATCGTACTGCCGTCCTGATTAATCGCGCTTCCTTTGATCACACCCAGAATGTGATCTCCGTCTTTTTCCGCTTGGCGGAGCGGCTTTAAGAGAACGGCTCCAACGCCTTCGCCCCAGCCTGTGCCGTCCGACTGATCGTCGAATGCTCGTGCCCGGTCATCGGAGGATTCCATGCCAATGCCAGCTTTCAACGGCAGCAAAATGGTCTTCACTCCACCGGCCAAAGCCATCTCACAGTCTCCATTCAAAATCGACTTACACGCCAGATGCACCGCTACGAGTGACGAGGAGCATGCCGTATCAATGGTCAGTGCTGGGCCTTTTAAATCAAGCAAATACGCAATCCGACTGGAGATAATGGACGGAAGATTGCCTATGCCAAAGTTTGGAAGCGCTCCTGGCTCCACTTCGGACAACAATCGTTCATATTCAAAGCTGGTTTTGGAGAATCCAACATACACCCCTACCTTTTTCCCCGACAGCTGTTTTCCTCCATAGCCTGCATCCTCAATCGTGCTCCAAGCAGTTTGCAGAAATAAACGTTGATTCGGGTCCATCAGAGAAGCTTCCCGTGGAGTCAGCTTGAAGAAGGTGTAGTCAAATTTGTCCACTTCGTCCAGATAGCCACCTTCGGCGATTTGCATGTTTCGGCCTTCCATATTCAGACGGGAAATAAAACCTTCGGCATCCTTTTTTCTTTCGTCGCTATATGGACTGATATGATCTGTACCGGAAGCTACATTCGCCCAAAACTGCTCAAGTGTATCCGCATGAGGAAACTTACCGGACATGCCAATGATAGCAATATCCAGGTCCTCTACCTCCTCTTTGGATTCCAATTGCGGTGCTGTAATCACCTTATGACCTAAATCCTGGCTGGATATATAACCAGCTAGCTTGGCGATAGTCGGATAAGAGAAAAAGTCCGTTACCTCAATATGAATCCCGAGCTGTTCCTCTAATTGGTCCACGATCTGAACGAGTTGTAAGGAAGTTACGCCGATATCAAAGTAGCTGTCTTCCGTCCCAATTGACTGTACATTTAAAATAGCTTGGCAAATCCCAATCAGTTTTTGCTCGATCTCACCTTGATGCACAGGGGCATCGTTCGCTTCCTGTGTAATTCGAGTGGCCTCCGCCAGGGTTGCCAATACTACATCAAATTCTCCCTGCTCGTAGCTCTGAGCCAGCTTGTAGCGCTGAACCTTTCCACTAGTTGTTTTGGGAATACGGCGGATTGGAACTACGTCCTGAATATGCCATCCTCCCCGATAATTCAAATGGCTTTTCAGCCTTTGGACTGTTGGCAAAAATAACTCTATTTTTTTCGTGTGCATCACAAAAACAACAATACGATCTTGTCTAGTTTGTGCATCATGTACACCGCAGACAGCTACTTTCCCCAGATCCACCCCGTCCAGTTCCTCTGCAATCCTTTCGATATCATGCGGATAAATGTTCTGGCCGTTCACGAAAATGATATCCTTGGCTCTGCCTGTAATCACCAGTCGTCCGTTTCTCATAAAACCCAAATCTCCGGTAATGAGCCAGCCATCCTCTGTCTTGACCTTTGCGGTAGCCTCAGGATTGTTATAGTACCCGGCAGTCACATTTTTGCCGCAAATTTGGGTGTATCCGATTACATCGTCCTTTAGTACCTGATTTTGCTCATCACAAATGCGAACAGAGGTGCTGGCCATGGGGTAGCCCAAATCCGCAAACGTAAGACAACGCTTATCGGATGAATCTACTTCTTCTATGGGTTCACCTACATGTAGCTGCTGCCGATTTAAATGAATAGTAACAAAATTATCTTTATCCAAAGGTGGAGTGGAGACACCTACGCTTGCCTCTGCCAAACCGTATACAGGATACATGATATTTTTCTTTAATCCATGTACACTCATGGCTTCCATAAATACATGGCAAAGCTCCACCGATATGGGCTCAGCCCCATTTAAAATCATGCGAACACTTGACAAATCCCAGTTATCCGCTGTTTTGGATTTATACTGATCAAGGAAAAATTTATACCCGAAGTTAGGAGAACAGATTTGAGTCACCTTATGCTCCGACACCTTTTTTAGCCATAATGAAGGACGTCTTATAAAAAGAGCTGTTGGCATAATGAGCTGCTTGGCATGGGCGATGATACAGGTTAAATGAAAAGCGATCAATCCCAAATCATGTGTGAGTGGCATCCAGCCCAGATACGCATCACTTGAAGTCATTCCTGTTTGACTGGCGATATCCCGAATATTGTATACGAGATTCTCATGCGTCAGCATGACTCCCTTGGGATCACCTGTTGAACCAGAGGAAAATTGAATAAACGCCAAATCCTCCGGTCTGGATTGATGAATGGTCCCTTTGTTCTGATCGGAATAATCAAAATCATGGCTAGAAAAGGTCGCTTCTTTCACAGAATCAAAGAAATCCAGCATCTCATGCTGATGAGAATACTTTTCTAACTGCTCTAATACTTTATGATCCGCAATCATGTAAGGGCAAGTAAGGGTACTCCAGATTTTAAACAGCTTCATTTTATGTTCATCATTATTCCCGATACTTACAGGTACGGGGACGATTCCGCCAAGCAGACAACCCCAAAACACATTCACAAAGGTATGATTGTCTTCAATTTGCATAATTAGCTTATTGCCAGGCTGTACTCCTTTTTCCTGCAATTGATGAAGTACCTGCAGTGCTTGCTCCAGAAGTTGACTGTAGCTTACATACTCCTCCTGCGTATCACCCGAAATGAAAATAATTCCATTTTCAGCTCTACTGGCTCGGTCCTGAATGATTTCAATTAAAGTTTGAAACTGCTCCATCCTGATCCCTCCTCAAAAGGTCTAAAACTTCCTCCAGCTCTCCTGCAGATACTTGTTTGGTTTGCAATATCAGGCGAATACACTCCAGCGCCTCGCGTCTTAGTTCATAAGCAGAAGAAGATCTGCCCGATTCTATGCTTTTGAGTAAATCCTCCAATCTGCGAATAGGTAAAATAACCCCCTTATGATACTCATCCTCATTCCAATTGGCATTGGGTGTAGACACCGCCACCGCCAGCGGTTTGACCAACCAATCACGGATCGAAAAACGACGTTCCAGTTCAAGCCGATCCAAGTCTCTGTCCAAGGAAAGCACCTCAAAAGCGATGTTTGTTTCCTTCGCCAAGTTTTTCAGCACCGTTCGCGGTCCTAATTCAATTCCCTGCTTCACCCCATGTTTCTCCATATACTGCATCGTTTGTATCCACCGTACTGGATGGATCATTTGTAAATGCAAACCTTGACGAATGCTGTTGGCATCCGTATATGGCAGTGCTGTAACATTAGAAATGACAGGCCACAGCGGTTCATGAAACGTATATTTTTGCAGTTCCAATGCTAATCGGTCAGCAGCATGCTGCATAAGCGGGCTGTGAAAAGGGCCGCTTACCTGCAAACGGGTAATTTGGAACCCACGTTGCTCTAATTGTCCCGCCACCGCAGCAACAGAGGCATGATGACCAGAAACGACGTATTGATAGGAGGAGTTATAACAAGCGATGGTAATAGGCTGACTGGTTACGGAATAGTGATCGCACAGCTCTTCCAGCAGATTTAAATCAGCCCCCCGAACAGCAATCATGCAACCCAGGCCGGCCTCTGAGGCTTCTTCCATAAAGCGTCCCCGTTCTTGTACCACCCGCAAAGCATCGCCAAACGATAAGACTCCGCTACTTACCAATGCAGAATACTCACCCAAACTATGCCCTGCAGAAAATTTAGGAATAATCCCAACATCGTGCATGTAACGTCTGAATGCGATTACACTAATTGTGAGAAGTGCAGGCTGGGTGTAGGATGTTCTCGATAATTGGGAGATGGGTCCTTTCATACATAAAGTTTTCAAATCATACCCCAAAATATCAGCAGCCTCTTCAAAGATGTGATCTGCCTCTGAAAAACCGCCATACCATGCCGAACCCATCCCGACATACTGAGACCCTTGTCCTGAAAAAAGCAAAGTCATGCTACTCATGTCAAACCCCTTTCCTCTCCATAAAAAGCGGTAAAACAAAAATGTTTTTGGGGATTCAGATGTTCACATTACTATGTATTTAAGATAGACACAGCAAAAACAACAAAATATCTTGCCACAAACAGTAATCGACATGTTAAAGTGAAACGTTTTTGAGTTTCATGATGTAGTCAGAAATTAAAGTGTGTAAGTAGACTTGGAAGTGTAAAAAAAATGGAGTGTGCTGGAAGTTCAGAGTTGATACTTAGAAACCTCAGCATCATAGATGAGTGTAAGACATTGATTAAAGCTATTAATTTATTATAAACATTAAAATGAATTAAAGTACAGTGATATATACTACATATATTTTATAAACAAAAAGAATGCCCTCTTTTGTTTAAAAAAAGGAATTGTTTTCAGATTTTTAATGAATTTACATGAAAATTTCATATTCTAAACTATTGACTGGCATCTATCGTTAAAACAAAAAAAACCGCTGATTTGATTTGTTCAGATCAGCGGTTTGAAATCTCAATTTTTCCAATATTCATCAACACACTTTTGGATTTGTTTATTTTCTGAATTCGGCTTATCAAAACCTAACAGCACTACCCTTTGAGGTGTAAATGAAGCCATTTGTTGGATCTTTTTTGCTTTTGTCTGATCATCATTGATTTAAAAATTACTTCGTTGTGGCTTCGTACAAACGCTGTAAAATGGTAACAGCTTCAGCCCGTGTGACTAGCGCTTTTGGGAGAAGGTATCCTTCATTAGCGGTAAGGACCCCCATCTTGGTTAGGGTGTAGAATGCTTCTGCCTTTTGATCCTGGGAATCGCCATCATAGGAGTACTCTTCTCCAGTCTTGTCGATGTACAGCACCGGATAGTAGGCCGAGAAATTGTCATTGTAATTGGCCTGACGAACTTTCATATCCTTGTACTGCGCAGCTGCGGAAATCACTTCCTCAATCTCAGGATGAAGCGTCTGATTGGTATAATCCGTCCGAAGAGAGGCGATCATCATCACATCCCAGCGGGTCAATGGTTTGTCAGGCTTGACATAGAATTGATAGTTTGGATATTTCCCCCCAACACTTTCAGCATACGGCCAAACATAGTCCCCGTTGAATATTGCTGCAAAATCTTTATTCGCCCAGTGTTTACGCGCATCCACAAAGTCGGAAGATTCGCCAGAAGAATGATCGATTTCTGGAAAAAGCTTGTGAAACATATGTACAAATTCTGCTTTCGTTATAGTTTTGCTTGGTTTGAAGGTCCCATCTGCATAGCCCTTGACAACGCCCTTGTCGACCATGGAACGAATCGATTCGGCAGCCCATTCATATTTGGTTCCTTCCACATCAGAAAACATGTTTGCCGCAAATGCAGATTGACCGAAAAACAGTGTCGTCGCAACCAACGGGGTGATAAGCCATTTCTTTTTGAACATCTCTTTCCACTTCCTTTAGGTAAAATTTATGTATAAAATAGTTCTCTAGACTCAATTTTATATCGGCATTTCAAAAGAAAATGATGATATTAGAGAGAAAAAAGTACTGTTAAACAGTATTTTGGAATATCGACAATCCGTGTTTGAAAAATGCTATGGATACAAGTTCTAAAGCTTCTTCATATTCGGGTAAACCCGTCGGGAAACGCACCACGGTTCTCCCCCTTTTACTCTACCTATTATCAAAGATTGTTATTGGAGTAAAAATGGAGTAAGAACACTTAGGTATGGAACTTTGTGACATCTTAAAATACTGCCCGCTAGTTTAAAGCAGCCGAGTGACCGGCTGCTGTGGTAGCATTGAATTAGTATGCAACAATAATTTCATTAATTTTGACTGGAATACTCGTTATTGAGTTGAGATTAAATTCAAGGTTCTTTGATAATGAACAATATAGATATATTTAAAAAATAGTCGGTACCATTCCTCCATCCATACGGATTGGAGAACCTTTAAATGCAGATGCATAAGGACTACATACAAATGTAGCTAGTCTACCTATTTCAATAGGCTTGATAAATCGCTGTATTTCAGATTGAGGCAGGTTGGTAACCATAAAATCTTTTTCTTTTTCTGAAAAAGTCATATCTTCATGAGGATACATACTCTCAATTATTTGGTGCACATTCTCAGAGAGTGTTGGTCCTGGCATGATCGTATTGACTGTAACTTCTGTTCCTATTGTTAATTTAGATAAGCTTTTTGACAATGATAACAACATAGATTTTGTCATACAATACTGAGGCATCTGTCCTGAAGGCATAATTGCTTCTTCACTCGCAATAAAAATAATGCGACCATAATCATTTTTCAACATTTTAGGTAAATAAAATTTTGATAATCCATTTGCAGCAAGAACGTTAGTGCGGAAGTATTTTTCCCATACTTCATCGTCTACGTCCTCATATTGCATAATTTCATAAATACCCGTATTGTTAACTAAAATATCAATATTAGGGTATTTTTCGAATAAAGCATCTCTTTGTCCAATATCCACAATATCGGCTGTGGCATTTTGAGGAGAGGTAGCTGGGAAATCTGACTTAATTTCATTTACAGTTCGTTCTACCTCTTCATAATTTCGTCCATTAATTAGTACATTAACACCTTCTTTGGCTAGTTCAATGGCAATTGCTTTACCTATACCTTTCGTTGATCCTGTAACTAAAGCTGTTTTATGGTTTAATCCCATATCCATAATACACTTCTCCTTTTTTAAAACAGTCTTGTGCTCCGGATAGTGATTATGTTATCTTGTCTGGATTGTCCAGTAACTAGTATAATGCGCCAAAGTTCTTGTTTAACACGCCAAATGACAAAACTCATTAGGCAGTCCTAGCGTGCTCCTGATATCGAGTTTGTACCTAAATGTTCAGTCCGCCAATTTGAAGGTGTATCACCCTCCCATAGGCGGAAGGCGCGGTAAAACGAGTTCTGGTCTTCATATCCAATCAAGAATGCCACCTCTTTAATATCAAGCGAGGGGTCTGCCAAGTACTTTCGTGCCTGCTCATGTCTAGCTTGTGTCAACAGAAGCTTGAAGCTCGTGTTTTCGTCAGTAAGCCGGCGTTGCAAGGTACGATCGCTCATACCGAGCTCCTTCGCCACAGCCTGAATGTCGGGGCGCCCTCCTGTAAGGCTACGTTTCATGATCCATTTGACCATCTCGCTAATTGAGCGGCTGCGCTGCTGTTCATCCAACGACCGGTCCAAAACAGGAGTCAGGATCTCCAGCAGCTCTTCGTTGTACGAGACAAAGGGGCGGCCCAGATCTCTTCGATGTAGCGTCAATCGGTTACGTTTTGCACCAATCCGGATACGACAGCCGAAGTAAGCTTCAAGCGCCTGTACATCACCCATGGAGTGCGAAAATTCAACAAGCTGCGCGGTCAAAGGTTGACCTGTGCCCCGGCGTCCAATCTCCAGAAGACAAGCCAGCGTGATACCAACCAGCATCGGCGGACCAGATTGCTCGGGAGACAGCCATTCCAGATCAATTGTGCAGTTCTCGCCCTCCTCAGTGATATGTAGGCTTTCCGGGGGACACAGTTGTTTGTACCGAGCCATTCGGTTTAGAGCGTCGCGGTAGTCCCGAGCGTGGTAAGTCGCTAAGACGGTCGGTGGGTACTTCGCTGTATCAAAGACGGTCGCAAGCTTGATGATTCCTTGGGCAGTGTCACCAATGAGATCAGAATATGCCTGCCAGATCGCGAAATATTGGGCAGTGTTGACTACTGGTTCAGTAATAATGGTGATCGGCAGTCGTGCTTTGCGAGCGACGTCGTGGGCGCCAAACCCTAATTGACATAATCCTGCCCACAATCCTGGCGGGATTTTAATACGGTCAGAAGTATGAGACTTCATACATATGGGCCTCCTTTATATACTTACATATTCATTAGTTTTGGTTGCAATGGGGTCCCTCTTAAGTACACATAAGAATACTCTTAAGTACGTTAAGGTGTCTACATTAACGTACTAAGCTGCGGCAAATGTTACATCTTCTTGTTATCTGTGCTACTTTCAATCAATGGCGAGGAATATGGCGAATTACTTAATCATGATAAAATTCTGTTAATGGCATGAACGACTCATCCTCAACACCAAAAAAACACACCCATATGTTTATGAGTGTGTTTTTAAAACCTCAAACCACCGACACTCCTAGGAATGTCATTCCTCCACGCTTCTTATATTTAAAAATTAAGGCTTCAAGAAAGGCCCGTTTTCACCGATCTTACCGGGAGCAGGATTACCCGGGAGATCAAGTACATATACCCTTAAGTTTCCTTTTCCCGAAACTGTCAGATTGAGCGTCCCATTCGTGACCTCTTTGACGTCTCCAGGAATTTAGAGTGGAATATGTTGATTTATAAGGAGGAAATAGCGGATTTTATGTAAAACATCTTTTTCTCTTTACGTGTAAATTAAATCTATTCGAAATCTCAGCAACTTAAAAATGATCAAGTAATAGAATTGGGTTGTGGAGCGATACCCGCTTGTGTTTTATGGTGGGCAAAATTATTTTGCTCACCATTTCAAAGGTTTCTGATTACTTAAATGCATCCCAAAATTTCATTACATAAATCTGTTTGGTTCTCTCCAGGCTCCTATATATCTCTCTTATGACGGATCGAAAATAAAGCAGCAGATCTAAATAGTTCTTCGAATCACGCTTTTGGTTGCCGCCGCCTCAAAAATCGTCTCAATCAGCACCAATACACGGTGTACTTCTTCGCTTTTGATTGCAATCTCCGCTTTTCCTTCGATGGTGGAGACAAAATTTTCATAAAAGCTTTCTGCAGCAGCAGGTATTTTTTCAATCGGGAACTTAAGGGTGGATTCCTCAGACGGCGGCGCCATCGTTTTCGTCAATCCTTGACCTGCTTGAATCGGCTTGGGTTCCACGTGAGCGACATCTGGATTTCGGGTGACGATCTCTCCGCTCAAATCCCAATCCCTAATCACTGCGGTTCCTTCGGTTCCTTTAATATACCAGCGCGGTAGCTTTACGTAATTGGTTGTACCCACTTCAATGACTGCTGTCAGGCCATCCTTGAACTCAATAAAGCTGGTAAAGCCGTCATCCACTTCAGTCCCCAAAATATAGCTTAGGGTAGCAGCTACGCTTTCTATTTTGCTGTCCGTAATCTGAAGCAACTGGTCCAATAGATGTACTCCCCAATCCAGCAGCATTCCTCCTCCATACGCCTTTAGTTGCCGCCAGTCACCTGGAATCCCATTAGCCCCCTGAACTCGCGATTCCAGCTGGAAAAGCTCGCCTACGGTCTTATTACCAATTATATCTTTGATAATTCGGAAGTCTTCATCCCATCGACGGTTTTGATGTACTGTAAACACACGATTTTCTTTCTTCGCCACCTCAACAATATCCAAGAAATCCGCGCTCGTTATCGTAACTGGTTTTTCGCAAATGACATGTTTTCCGGCTTGTAGCGCCTGGATCGCGATTTCCTTATGAACATCATTAGGTGTTGCTATCAAAACAATATCCACGGCCTGATCGGCCAGAACGGCATCCAGGCTAGCGTAGGTTTTATAGCCGGCAGCCGCAGCCAGTTCCATTCGGTAATCGACAATATCATATACACCGCCAACGGCAAGTTGCTGATTAGATTCGATCAATTGAACATGGTAGCTTCCCATGCCTCCATAACCGATAATAACTACATTGTATATACGATTGCCCATTTTCTTCTTCCTCCACTTCTGATTTAAGCCCACCACCATATCAAGCGGTTGCTCATGGATCCATAAATTTTAAAGTCCTCGTAACTCTCCCTTCACTTCGTCGGATAGCTCTATCATACAAATCTCATGAAAAGCTTTCCTCCTCATTTCTTGCTGTATTATTCCCGAATATTGTCCTGCGGTATTTCAATGGTGATGTTCCTGTCGCTTCCTTAAAGAGATGATGAAACGTCTTTACACTGCTGAATCCTGCTGCCTCTGCGACCTCAGTGATCGGATTGTTTTCATTCAACAAAATCCATTTGGCCTTGTTCAGTCTGTAATCATTCAAAAATGCTACAAAGGTCATCCCCGTATTCTTCTTAAACAGTCTGGCGAAATAATAGGGACTGAAACCCATATAATCAGCGACATTCTTCAGCGAGATGGTTTCATGATAATGGCATTCCACATACTCAAAAATACGTTCCAGCTTATAAAGGGTGTCCTTTGATTGTGTTAAGGTTCTTTCAGAAATTTCAGGAAGCCTTGGCGTCATGCTTCTCGGCACTTCACGCATAATAAGAGTCAACATCTCAAACAGCTTGGCTTTGATCATATAGGCATGACCTTCGTGGTGGTTGACATTCTCATCATAAATGCTCTGAATCAGAGGAAGCATTTTAGCTGCAGTTTCTTCTGGCCAGTTCCAGCTTGATTGCTCCATCTCCGTAAATATATATCGAAGAGGGCGTTTCTGATCACTTAATGTGGAAACCTCTTGAAAAAAACTCAGATCAAATTGAATAACCACCCGTTCGCTGTCGGGAGAAGCCAAGAAATAATGAACATCACCCCCATTTATAAACTGAACTTCACCTTGTTTCATGCGTATCGAAATATCGTTAATTCCCAGATCCAAGGTTCCTTGGGTCACATATATAATTTCAATTTCCTTATGCCAGTGAGGGTAGCAAAGCACGTCGCCTTTATTAATAAAACTCCGAAAAGGAAAATGTCGGTCGAGCTCCGGGATTTCTAAATAAAAATTCATTCTGGTAGACTCCTTTTGTTGTAAAGTTCAAAAAAGCCGTACACATGACTATTGATAATTATGCTGCACTGCATTCCTTCTTCTCCTCTTCATTTTTCTCCTTCTCAACTTTCGAATAAAATTCCCTCTCCCTTTTGAATTGTAAGCGTTTAACATTCTTTTTCCTACCCTATCAATCATAGTTTTTATTCAGTAAAACAACTGTTAGGCTTCCTTACTAACCTAATTTTGCAAACACAAAGTTATGCCTCAATTATGAGCGGTTTGGCGCCCGAAAACAATTTGGGCTGATCTTATTTGCCCCTTCCGCTTGCAGTTACTTCAGATAACCGGGTTTCGCCTTAACTGGATTAAACACAATTAAAGTTAAATACGCGTAAAATTGTCAAATGACTTTTTTTACATTTTCTATATAAAAATATATATACATTTCCAATCTAATGGTATATTCTAGTAAAAAAATACTCATATAAAAAAATATGACCTACTGGAGGGTTAGGCCTTGAAGAGACTATTCGCTTTAAGTTGTGCTTTCTATCTGTTAATCGGCGTCACCAGTGTGGTGCTTGGTGCATTACTGCCGACTTTACTGCCTCACTATGGACGGGGGTACAGTGATGGTGGATTACTGCTGTTCCTGCAGTTTTTCGGATTTCTTGTCGGTGTTCTGCTAACCCCCTTCATGGCTCTACATATGGGTCGCAAGTCCATGTTATCCATAGCCCTGGGCAGTATCGTGGCAGCGTGCATTATCTTGGGTGTACTGCCCTCATGGAATTGGGTCATCGCAATGGCCATCTGGATTGGCTTCGGCTCAGGCATCATTGAATCGTCCATCGGAGCGTTTACAATTGAGTTCACGGAGGAACAAAAGGCCGTAGCCATGTCTAAGCTGGATGTCTATTTTGCACTTGGTGCACTGCTTATTCCGGCGATCGTTAGCCTGTATATCTGGCTTGGAATGTGGAATCTAACCTTTTACACCATCTCCCTTCTCACTTTTATCTTAGCGCTGTTATGGCTTACCATGCCTGCTTCCGCCTCCTCTCACCTTACCCAAGCAGACATCCGAACTACTGAACGTTCAGTTGAACAAGCCCGTTACTCAGGACAGCATCGTGTATTGCTAGGAATCTTCATTATATTCTTCTTTGTTTATATGGGTCTTGAACTAGGGCTCATGAACTTCCTACCTTCTATTCTGACAGAGACGCTACAGCTTCAGGGATCCGTAGCCTCGCTGGGTGTCAGTGTGCTTTGGATTGCAATGATCATTGGTCGTATGTTTTCAGGAAGGATTGCAGAGTCGGCAGGATATATTCCTTTCCTGCTCTGGAGTGCAATCGGTACTTTCTGTTTCCTAGTTGCCATGGTGTTTATATCCAGCCAATGGGCTACATACCTCATAATTTTCGGTGCAGGTCTATTCATGTCTGGACTCTTCTGTATCGCGCTTGTGTATGCCAACGTGCTGATTCCGGGAATGACCGAGCGGACAACTAGCATTCTGATTGCGTCGGGCGGAATTGGCGGCTCGGTGCTTCAATATGTAATAGGCTGGAGCATGAGCGAATGGCCCGTGACGGCTAGCCTTTGGATTTTAGGAGGGTTTACTCTGATTTTGCTGCTGGCACTTATTCTCACGCATCTATGGAATGATCGGGGTAGCCGAGTAGTTGACTCCCTTGTCCATCAGGGCAAGGAAGGATGATATTGTTTAGCTCTTAGGGGAGGTGAGGCCTATCACATTTTGGCTTTTCGGGCTGATTCTGCTGCTGCGGTTATCTCTTATCTGTGAAATCGCAGTATTTTGGGGAGGTGAGTTCAGCCGCATTATGCTGTAATAGGGCGGTACACATTATAAGGATGACTTAATAAGAATGCATATTCTGATATGGAGGGGAAGTTTCGTGCATACCTTAACCAAAGAACGTTTCAGATACGGAAAAGGCATTACTCTGATTGACGATTCGGGTAAGGAATATTTGGATGGCGTATCTGGCACTTTCAATCTCTCGCTCGGTTATAATCACCCTCATGTCGTCACCAAGGTACAGGAACAAGTCGCCAATCTTGCCCACATGTCCTCATCCTTTACCGAGCCTTACGTCGAGGAAGTCCTGGATCATCTGATCCAGTATACGCCGAACGGCATCGACGCGGGATGGATGAGAGATATTACCGGCTCCACAGCGAACGAATGCGCTGTAAAGCTAGCCCAGAAATATACCGGAGCGCTCGATATAATCAGCCTGTATCTATCCCATCATGGGCAGACCCAGTTCGCAACAGGCATATCCGGCAACGCCTTCCGGCGGAGGAAATTTCCCAACTCGGCTGCAGCAAATTCCCTGCATGTACCTGCTCCCTACTGCTATCGCTGCCCGTTTAATTCTTCGCCTGACAAGTGTGGCTATCAATGCGTCGAAGCCATATCGGATGCCATTGAGTATGCAAGCTCAGGCTCTGTGGCCTGCATGATTATTGAACCCATCTTGGGCAACGGAGGCAATATCATCCCACCTGCAGGATATTTTAAGCGGCTCCGTCAGCTGTGCAACGAGTACGGGCTGATCCTGATCGCTGATGAGGTGCAGACCGGGATTGGGCGGACAGGCTACATGTTTGCAAGTGAGTTGTTGGATATCCAGCCAGATATCATTACTCTCGCCAAGGGTCTCGGCGGCATTGGTGTACCGGTAGCAGCGGTATTAATGCAGTCTCGTCTTAATGTCCTGGAGAAGCACGAGCACTCCTTCACCTCAGGCAGCAATCTAATCTCGGTTACGGCAGCCAAAGCCACGTTGGAGGTTGTATCTGAGCCCGGTTTTCTGGAAGCCGTTCGGTCCAAAGGAAGCCTGCTCGGAACCCTGCTGACGGAGATGGCCGACAAGCACGATTGCATTGGTGAGGCTCGTGGCGTCGGACTGATGTGGGGACTGGAAATTGTCGACGAGGACGATGCCCCGGATGCAGTGAAAAGCAATGGGATTATCGATCGTGCATTTGACGAACAGCAATTAATTCTCAGAGGTTCCCGTTACGGTTATGGCAATGTGGTTAAAGTGAGACCTTCCCTCACGGCTACAGAAGATGAGATTGTCGAAATTGTTAAACGGCTTGACACCGTTCTTGCTACCCTTCACTAACGATCTGCCCAATAGGCAAAAGGAGGAATTATTCATGCTTGCACTGGTATACAAATCAGCTTGGGATATCGCACTTGAGGAAAGACCTATCCCGGAGATTAAAAAAGATAACGATGTACTTGTCCGGATTCGGGCGACAGGCGTATGCGGTACGGATCTAGGCATCATTAGTGGCAAATATCATGCCGTGCCGTCCACGATCTTGGGCCACGAATCAGCGGGGGATGTGATCGCTGTAGGATCAGCCGTCAGTTCACTGCAGCCTGGGGACCGTGTGGTGATTGATCCAACATATTACTGCGGTCAATGCGAAATGTGCCGGACAGGAAGACAGAATCATTGCACACATAAAGCCGTAACAGAGACCGGAGTCAGCGCCGACGGTACGTTCACCGATTATTATGTGACTGAGGACCGTTTTTTGTACAAGCTGAAGGATCATATCAGCTACGAAGAAGCGACGCTGACCGAACCGCTGAGCTGTATGCTAACCGGGATCAACCAGATTAACCTGCTGCCGAACTTCACAACCGTTATTCTAGGCGCAGGTCCGATCGGGATTCTGTACAGCTATGCTCTTGCTTCGAAAGGTGTAACTGGTTGCCTCGTTGATATCTCGGAGGAGCGGCTCGCCATAGCGGATTCCATTGCCCCTGAGCGATGGTCCGCGCACGCCACACTGGAGTCGGCCATTCATGAGCTAGCTCCGTTAAAGAATCAGGTGGACATGATTGTGGATACCACAGGAGTGGTCGGCACTGAGGTATTAAGCCAGCTTGCGAGCGGCGGGTATTTGATGCTGGTGGGGCTGAGAGATGGGATAAGCTCGTTTAATCCGAAAGAGGTCGTTGACCGTAGCCTTAAAATCATCGGCTCGATTGATTCTCTGGGCACGTTCTCCACGGCGCATTACCTGATTGAGCAGCAGATCATTCCCGCCAAAAAAATCATTACCCACTCGTATCCGCTTGATGACTACCATGAAGCCTTTAAGACACTTGGATGCAATATCAGCGAGCGGACACTTCAGCCTTCGTCTCAGGCGATCAAGATTGTGCTGCAATCGAATGGCTCGGGCAACTAAATTTAGCTACTAACAAGGGGGAGAATGGACATGACGAGCATTCATCATGTTACACCGACGAATCATGAATGCACAGGAGGCCCATCAGCGTCCGTTCCGGTCAAAGCGGTCATCTTCGACATGGACGGGGTGTTGGTAGACAGTGAACCGATTTATTTTGAAGTTGAACGCAGCTCCTTTGCCCATTTCGGTGCGTCCATGACGGAAGAAGAGCACCATACCTATGTTGGAGTGACACTCGAATCTATGTGGCGTCAGGTACTGGACAGACATCAGCTCACCAATACGGTGGAAGAGGCCCTGACCTATCACCGAAAAAATGTGATGCAGACGATGATTGCACACGAGGGCCTTGTGGCGATCGACGGACTGGAACGGTGGCTGGACTGGCTGCAAGAGAAAGGGATTCCGGTCGCGGTAGCCTCTTCCTCTCCACGGGCGCTAATTGATCTCATTATGGAAAAGACAGGACTTGGCCGTTACTTCGACATTCGAATCACCGGTGAAGAGGTATTGCAGGGTAAGCCGGCACCGGACATTTTCTTATACGCCGCCGAACAGCTAGGCATTGCACCGGCCCATTGCATCGTTATTGAGGATTCACAGAACGGTGTCCAGGCAGCCAAAAGCGCAGGAATGCACTGCATCGGCTTCCACAATCCCGGCTCCGGCCGGCAGGATCTGTCCAGAGCCGATCGCTGGATTCTCAGCTATGACGACCTGTGGGCGATCAAAGAGAATCTGCCGTTCGATGAGAAGTTGCTTGCTAAGAGCAAGAGCCGAAATGTACCGGAAGGCATACCCCCTTTATAATCATATGGAATCGTCCGATCTTTACTATGATTGAGGGTACTAAACAATGCCCCTTGGAATATACACTGGAGAATGTATTTATCCTTCCCTGTGTGTACTCTAAGGGGCGTGCTTTACATCGAAGTGGTCTAGTTGAAACGAGTAATTTCCCGGTTCAACACACAACCTCGTAAAAACTGTCTTTTTGACATATAACTGATCTCCTGACGGTTTTAAATCCTCTATTCGTATGCAGCAAAACTTATATAGAAAAATGGGGTGCTGTTAACACCCCAAACTGGATTCATCGATATATATCCTGCTTCATCTGAACAGTAATTTTGCCGTATATTCAGCTCTTTCTGTCTTCTTCGGTAATTAGAGAACTGTAAGCCGGAATTGTAACTGTTCCTTTCTTCACCTCTACATTCTTTGAGGTGGAGAAGACCACTTTCCATTTACCCTTATCGAAATCTTTCATCTGCAGGGTAACCGGCTCTCCAGACAGGTTATGATATACATACAGTGTTTCTTTGCCTGAAGTACGTTTAAATGCGGTCACGCTGGCAGAACCTGCTTGTATAGGTTGCAAACTGTCGCTGCGTAAAGCTTCATGTTCTTCTCTCAGACGGATGAGTGTGCGATAGCTTTCCAGCAGGGAATCATCGTTCTTCAGCTGCACTTCCACCGATACCTCGCCTGTGTTGTATTTGGGTTTCTCCCACGTCGTTTGACCAGGGCCATCTCCCTTGTACCAGCGCATAGGCTCACGAAGATACTCATCAGGCTTCTCTCCCTTCATACCGATTTCTTCCCCGTAATAGAGGAACGGCTGACCCGGAAGCGTCAAAAGAATGGAAGCAGCCAGCTTGGCTTTTCGCACATCCCCGCCCAGTTCGCTCATGACACGGGTCTGGTCATGGTTGCTCAGGAACGGAGCATCCAGTGCCGCCTTATTATACGATTTGTACAGTTGCAGCGTTTTCTCGGCGAATGCCGCGATACCCTGATCTCGACCGTTTTTCACGGAGTTCAAAATCGTTCCACCCAGGTCAAAATTAAACAGGGAATGGAGCGGTCCGTAATAAGGAGCTATGGTCTCCGGTTTGTCCCATACCTCTCCTGCCAGATATACATTTGGATTTACCTTCTCCATCTCGGAACGGAATTCATTCCACCAAGCGATGTTCTTATCCGCACCATCCTTCGTCTGACCTCTAAAAATATGCATCGCCGCGTCTAGCCGGAACCCGTCTGCACCCTGCTGCAGCCAATACTTGCCGACTTTGATCATTTCTTTGCGGACTTCGGGATTGTCAAAGTTCAGATCCGGCATGCCCGACCAGAATGTACCGTAGAAATACCCTTCGCCATTCGGATTCTTATGCCATACCTGCTGACCCCACGAGCCCTTTTCTTCCAAATCTGTGTTCTCATCCGCCCATACGTAATAGTCGTGGTATTTGCTTTGTGGGTTGGCACTGGCCTCCTTAAACCATGGGTGCTCGCTGCTCGAATGATTGATAACAAGGTCCATGATCACCTTGACGCCCTTTCGGTCCGCTTCTTTCATCAAGGTGCGGAAATCATTTAGACTCCCATACTGCGGGTCCACCTGATAGTAATCAGTTACATCATATTTATGGTAGCTTGGAGATGGATTAAGGGGCATAAGCCAGAGGCCGCTGACCTGCAAATCCTTACCCGAATGGGGTTTTCCATCGTTTAAGTAATCAAGTTTTTGTGTGATTCCTTTCAAATCACCGTGTCCGTCTCCATTCGAATCATAAAAAGAATTGATATAAATTTCATAAAATACGCCGCTTCCACTAGAAACCGGAGGCTTATGTCCGTTCATTTCCTGCTCTGCCATTGCACCTGAAGCGAACATCGTGAGCATAGGCACCGTTAACATGGCGGTGGACAATCTTCTTAAGCGTTTGTTACGTGTCAAAAAAATCAGCTCCTTTGATTGTTATGGGTGCGTTTTCATTATAAATAGAAACAATCCAAAAAAAGGGGATATTTATTATCTATTATGGTGGAAAATATCGATCTTATTGTTTTATCTCTGTAGCGAGCGAAAAGAGGAGCAGACTCTATGTCTACTCCTCTTTAAGAAATTATTCTCTTTCTTAGATTTAGTACTTTCGATTTGCTGAATAAAAGAATGTCTGCTGTCGTCCAAATCAGTTCAGGAAATATATCTTAATTTAATGCGTTTTGAAGCTCTGTGCAGCGAAGACTTTACTGAATTTTCACTCTTGTTTAAGATTCTAGCCGTTTCTTTTATGGAGTATCCTCGGACTAAACGCAATTCAAGTACCGTCCTTTGCTCGGTATTACTTGCCATCAAAAGAATTCGATTGACCTCCTCCTGAATTTCAAAATCGAGGATATCCCAGTGATAGTGGAACAGCTCCTTACGTAAGTTGTATTCATCCATCTTTTTTCGTTTTCTGATTAAATCTATAGCTAAATTTTTAGCAATTCTCAAAAGATAAAATCGAATACGATCTTGAGGCAAGTCAGGTGAAGCTCTTATAAACCGAATAAAGCACTCATGCAACAAATCTTCAGCATCCTGTTTGTTATGCAATATCCTCAATAGATAGCCAAAGAGGTCTGATTTGCAAGATAAATATAGATCCTCCACACCTTTAATATCCATATTATTGCTTGTCCCTTCTGTTTTGTTTGGAATCGGCAAGTCACTTTATTGTCTTAAATTCATATCCCTGCTTTTTTAAATATCTTATGATTTCAGGCAAGGCTTTGGCTGTTTCTCCCTTCCCATAAGTGTCATGCATGAGTACCACTGCTTTTTCTCTAGTCCCCATGTTCCTTATGAATTCGCGAATTAATTGTTCAGCATTCTTAGGTGCACCTTCTGCATCTTTAGGTAACACATTCCAGTCAATCTGATGATAATCCTTAGCCTGTAGAGCTTTGTCCAGCACTTCCATACCATCGGGATCATTTCTCTGCCATGTCATATGGCCGCCTGGAAAACGAATTACTCTTGTGGAAAAATTCTGCCCCAATATTTGCTTTAAAACTTGATTTGTTTTTTCAATATCGTTCATAAAAATACTCGAATTCACAGTCTGATTAGGATACAAATAACTGTAGTCATGTGAGTAGGTATGATTTCCGATAGCATGTCCTTCCTTAACCACTCTTTTTGTTATTTTTTTAGCCACTTCATTTTCTTCTACTGCTTTTCCTGCTACAAAAAACGTTGCTTTCACATTTTCTTCTTTAAGAACATCCAATATTTTAGGCGTTACGGTGACCGATGGTCCATCATCAAAAGATAAATAGACTACTTTTTTACCGTCTATCCCCTCAGGCCGATGCCCTTGCATTTGCTGATTCAAGTACTTTTCAACAAATGCTGCATCTTCAACACCCGAAACATTTTTTAGAGGTGATTCACTCCCTTTGGATTCGTTATTTAATTTGTCGGTTGATACTGAGTTTATTTTTTCTGCAAATTCAATCGTTTTTACCGGCTGTTGTTTACTACTAAAGATATCAAAGAGTTTTAAAATAATTAGAACAATACAAATGATAATAATAAACAGTAGTCTTCTTCTATTTCTCTTCATCCGATGAGCTCTGGTTCTATTATACGTATAGCTTTTTTCCATAGTATATGTTCCTCCAAAAATCTAGAAGCTGTTTACGTGTTCATTTTGCGACCATGTGCCAATACAATTATTCGTATCTCAATGCATCTATAGGCTTTAAACTTGCTGCTTTATAAGCCGGGTATACTCCAAATAGGATGCCTGTGCCCGCAGAGCTAAGAAACGAATATATAATAGGCGAGATCGTAAATTCAATGGCCATATGTGCCGTTGCTTCGATTATTTTGGACGCTCCTATGCCTGTTACAACCCCGATTGTACCTCCTAACAGACCAAAGATGACCGCTTCAGATAGGAATTGAATCATAATATCTCTTGGCTTGGCGCCAATGGCTTTCCGAATACCGATTTCTCTTGTACGCTCTATAACCGAAACCATCATAATATTCATAATTCCGATTCCCCCTACCACAAGCGATATCGCGGCTACACCACCCAGCAAGCTGGTCATGATATTATCTACACCGGAAGCTGCACCTGCTGCCTCTGACTGACTCATAATTTGAAATTGATCCGGTTCCGAGGGTTTTAGCTGATGCGTCACACGCAAGCTTTCCAATATATCTAGACGAGCCTGATTCATCAAAGCTGGTGACTTGGCAGACACGTCCAATCCCGTAATGTTTTTCTCACCCAGACGGTTTATCATAGTTGTAGCAGGGATGTAAATTTGTTCATTAGTACTATAGCTTAAATTCGTAACTGGCTGAGTATTCAATACTCCGATCACCTTGAAAGGAATCTGTTTAATTTGAAACGTTCGTCCCAATATATTTTGGGTATCTCCACCAAAAAGACGTTGAACTGCTTGGCTTTCAAGAATAGCGACATTCATACGTTTATCCATCTCATCGTTGGTAAATGTTCTGCCCTCGGCAAAGGAAAACTTTTTGACCTTATAGAATGAAGTGGAAGTCCCTACAATAGTAGCGTTATAGTTATATCGCCCCCACGCAGCTTTAGAATTGCTCGATATATTCGGCATCAATGCATCTATAGAATTCTTTTGTTCCAACGCCTCGACATCAGCCCAAGTAAACGATGGCGTGTTGTCCAAATCTATTTCACCATCGACCATTGTCATAGCTGGAGCAACCATCAATACGTTATTCCCTAATTTATTAATTTCTGCTTTTATGCGGGCTGTAGAGCCGTTTCCGATCGCCATAATGGCAATAACCGCTGCCACCCCGATAATAATACCGAGAATCGTTAAAAAGGAGCGCAGCTTATTGGTCGTTAAACTATTAATTGATACACGGATCGTTTCCATTAAATTCATAGGCTTGCCATCCTTGATGAAATTCTCCTGTTGGTAATACTTTCATCCCGCTCAATATCCCCATCCCGAAAGCTGATCAGTCGCTTGGCATATTCAGCGATTTCCAGCTCATGAGTTACCAAGACGATGGTTTTCCCCTGCTCATTCAAGCCTTGGAACAGCTCCATAATCTCGACGCTCGTCTTCGTATCCAGCGCTCCCGTAGGCTCATCCGCCAGCAGAATAACAGGATTATTCACCAACGCACGCGCAATGGAGACACGTTGCTGCTGACCGCCAGAAAGCTCATTAGGCTTGTTGTACATCCGTTCTGCAAGCCCTACACTTCGAAGCGCCTCCACAGCTCGTTCCCGGCGTTCCTTGGCAGGTATTCCTGCATACATCATAGGTAGCTCTACATTTGCTAATGCTGTAGTTCGGGAAAGTAGATAGAATTTCTGAAATACAAAACCCAATTTCTGATTTCGAATCTCGGAAAGCTCGTTCTCACGAGCATCCAATATGGAATACCCATCCAGATAGTACTTCCCGGTATCAGGATGATCGAGGCACCCAATGACATTCATCATAGTGGACTTACCCGAACCAGAGGGGCCCATTATGGCAACAAACTCACCTTCGTTAATAGATAAATCAACACCACGTAGAGCCTGAATCTCCTGACCGCCTACTTCATATATTTTTTTTAGTTCTTTAATTTCAATAACGCTTTTATTCAAACGAGCATCATTCATTATGCCTGACCTCCATCAGGGTCCTGACCCTCTTGACTGCCATTCGAACCACCATCACCCTGAGGTGGAATAACAATGGTCTCGCCTTCCTTGACACCGGACTTGATTTCGGCCTGATCCGCTGTATAAACACCCAGCTTCACTGGTCTGAATTCATAATCTGCAGGATTATTCGGATTCTTTGCTACATATACTCCGTCCACTCCACCTTCGGATCTCAATGCAAACAATGGAACAGACAACGCACCTTTACGTTCAGCCAAAAGGAGTGACACATCCATGTTCATCCCCGGTTGAAGTCTTATCTTTTGACTTTCCAAAGACAATTCGATTTTGTATGTAGTCACATTGGATTCGGTAATCGGCTCTGGAGAAACAAAGAGGACTTCGCCATTGAATTGTTTGTCCGGGAAAGAATTCGTGTGCATCGTAGCCCGGAGCCCAGTTCTCATTTTAGCAATATCACTTTCGTTAACCTTGGCACTAACCTTCATAACGCCTGTATTGGAGTTGTTCATAACAATGAAAGGTGCTGTAGGACTGGTACCCACATCGCCGTTGATCTTCAACACAATTCCATCCCACGGGGCTGTAACCTGTAATTTGTTCAGGACACTTTTTTTCTGCTCCAACTCCGTTTCAGCCTGTTGTAAAGAGGCCTGAGCAGATTGAATGTTAGAAACATCAGGCGGGGACTGTGCTGCCTTTAATTGTATTAAAGCTGTTTTGTAGCCCATTTCCGCGTCCTCAATGGCCTGATTTTGTTTGACCTGTACCTTTTTATATTGCAGCTCAGCATTACTTATATCCAATTTTGCCTTATCTAAGTTTTGCTTGGCCGTCGCGAGGTCACTTTCTGCTGCCGCATCATTCTGAACCAGATAAGCCTGGTCATCATAATCCTTTTGTGCTTTATCCAAAGTCACCTTGGCTGCCTCTTTTTGTGCAGTGGCTTCCTCTAATTCCATCCCGTCCTTGGCTGTTTTTATCGCCATCTGTGCCTTTAAGACATTTGCCTTCTGGAGCTCAATATCACTGGTCTTCGGTCCACGCTTGGTTTCCTCCAGCTTGGCTCGGGCAATCGCTACATTGGATTCAGCATTTTTAATTTGTAACCTGGAATCGGAATCATCCAAACGAGCTAGCACTTGACCCGCCTTGACACTATCTCCTGCTTTGACATTGACAGCAATGAGCTTGGCACCCTCAACATTTGTAAAATTAATATTCACTTCCTTAGATGCCTGAACGGTCCCAGTCACTTTAAGCGACTCGGTCATGTTTGTTTTCTGTACCTGTACGATCTGGTTCGCAGGACTCTCCACAGGCTTTTCCTGCCCCTTTTTCATATAAATAAAACTTCCAATTCCCGCTATAATAATCAAGACAAGAATACCTATGATCCCTTTCAACCTTTTTTTTCTTCTTAACACTTGCAATGCATCTTTCTTTTCTGTTTCCGACAATGTTATATCCCCTTAAAATGTATTTTTTCTAAAACCTATACGCTCCATGGTTTGTTTAAAGCATGTTGCAGCATTGTCATTTGAACAATTAATTCATCCTTATTCCGTTCAATTTGCTTCACTTTTAACTGATTAGTGGCTACCTCCGTACCTGTAGCAAATCCTCGTTCCTTTTTTTTACGTGATATATCTAATACTTTATTAGCGTTCTGTAGATTACTTTGCATTTGTTCGTATTGTTCATAACTCTGTTGTAAGTTAAAGTACATATTCTTCAGTGTTTCGGCTAATTGATCCTTGGTATTTTCCAATCCGCCTTCCGCGGAGTCTACATCAATCTGTTTAATTTCATAATCGTCAGTTCCCGAGTTCCACGTGTAATATTTAATTTCCATCTTGGCCAGCTTGACAGCCTCCTCCTGCCTCCATACCGAAGGACTCGCCGAAATGGCACGCGTCACAAGCGTATCTAAATTCGTGTTATCCATCTTCCGATAAACAGGTCGATCCACCAGTTCATACACCGTACCTTGAGGTTTCCCTATTTGCGTATTTAGTGAATCCATCGCTTTTAGCAGCGCAGCTTTTGCTATCTCTACATTTTTTTGTGCTTCTAGTCTAGTCTGGATAATGGTACTTTGATCACCTGGAGAAATTTTCCCGCGCTTGGCTTTCGCCACTGCAGCTTTTTCTTCCAATAACGCAAGTGAAAGTGCATCCTCACTGCTCTTTACCTTGTTTTCAGCCAGAAGTACATCATAATAGTTTTTCATTGTTGTGTAGTCTGCCTGATCTTGAGCAAGCTCGATTTGCTTCTTGGATTCCAGATAAGAAACCGTCGATGAGGCATACCCCTTCCAGGCTGAACTACTAGCCGCGTCCTCTTCACCGTTGCCTGTACCTGCTGGAATGAAATCCAGATTCTTACCTGCATTTTTTAGGTTAATCCGGTTACGATCTATCGTTTGCTGTGCCTCCTTCAAGCTAAAGCTATTAGATCGTGCCCATTGTTGCGCCTGACTCAGTGTTATTTTCACACTTGCATTGGAAACCTGCTGCTGCTCTGCATGGACAAAGGACTCCGAAAAAGAACTGGCCGATAAGGCCAACAACAATAACATGAACATACGTTTTTTCATAGAATCCCCCTCTTTCTAAGTTTCGTTAGTCTAATAAATACGTTGTTATGTGAATTTAAATCCTTTCTCTACATTACAATCTCTTTGTATGACTCCACATCATGGATATTGTGAATTGAGAACTGCATCGTCTATAATCCGTGCAGATTCCAGAAGGGAGGTAACATCCTGCCCTCCTGCTATTATTTCACACACGGCTTATCGCTCTTTACAGCATCTTTAAATCCAATTGACGAAGGTACAGGAAACGTACAATAAGGAAAGAAAAGAATTGGATTGCCCAGAAGCACAACATAATCTGAATCAGCGTAAAATGAACGGGTACTCCATATATTCCAGACGGTTCTGACATCACTAAACAAAGCACTATTCCTGTAGATGATACGACTAATGGCAAAAGAAATAGGAATGCAATTTGTCTGGAGGCAGATCGTCTCATTTCCCTTGAGTTTAGGCCGATTTTCGATAAAGCTCGGTATATTTCTTCATCCCGCTGAAGATCTACATATAATCTGAAATACAGCAGGCTTACCGTACTTGCCAACATAATAATGGCGATAAATCCGCCGATAAATTCACTAATATTCAGATCCATCTCCGATGTCAAATAATCCACCGCTCTAGAGTTAAGCACCCCTTTATTCACCTTGTTGGCCAACACGGAATACAACCATATCTCCTGTTGAGTTTCAGAAGTTTCTAATGAAAGTTGACCATTCTTCCATTTTGGCACAAAATAATAAACAGATTTGTATGCTAATGGAACATTGAAGTACCGTTGTTCAACTAAATGGTCGTAAGTTCCATCTGAAACAACAAGTAACCTTCCTAGTTCAGAGATGATGTTTTCAACAAACTTTGTGCTATGGTCTATCTTCTGAGTATCCGTAATCTGAATATTCATAGTCTGAGCTTTTCCTTGATTGTAAGTTAGCCTTTTTTCAAAAAAGGTTTTCTGTTCTTCTAAAGACATTCCATTAGAATCAAAAATGAAAATGCCTTGATGATCCCGAAGTGCAGCTGTCTGTTTTAGTTCCTTAAACCTGGAAGTAAGAGCTTCATAGTTGGATTGTTTCATCACAGGTGCGAGCTGTTCACGAAAGGGAAAGATCAGTATTTCACTTTTCGAATAATCCACCCCAGCCGTATAAAGATTTTGGTCAATCTCTTTTTCAAGCTCGATAAAACTTACAACATCAGAAGTAAATGCGAATGAATAAGATTGCTCCCTTAGAAATCTTTTTTGCTGCTGCATGGAGTCAAAAGTTGACGCTGCTCCTACACAGGAAATGATAGAAATTAAGGTAATCAATGAAAACAGCCCGGCATTATTCCTAATTTTGTATGTGATCTCAGATAACCATAACAAACGTGTTCCGCTCCAAGACCATTTCCTGTTAGCTCTAAGCAATTGAATGAATAGTACACATAATTGAGTATAAAATAAGTAAGTACCAATAAACCCCATTACAATTGTGTATTTAAATGTGTCTCCAACCGAATAGTGCAATATATAAAAAGAAAGAGTTCCTAAACGATACGGTGCCAGATAAATGTATGGTGGAAAATCAAGCTTCATTAAATATACAGCCGCTCCTATTAACGCTATTGCAAGAAAGGACAGACTCCATGAAGCTTTTAATTCCTTTTTGAGCTGTGGAACCTTGCTAAAAAGCTGCTGTAATTTAAAATGGCGTATGAAGAAAACAGACACAAGTGAGATTAATATAAACAAAAACATAAAGCCAATTCCTGTGAAAGCCAGTGCTTTCCAAGGAAAATAAAACGTTAAATACATTCCTATGACATTGGAGCCCAAAAGCAGAAAGAATTTCGCTGAAATAAATCCTCCGATAATCCCGGTAACCAAGGATAAAAAGCCTATAATTAGATTTTCATATGCCACCAAAAAATAAATTTGTCTGTGATGTGTCCCTAAAATGGTCAGTATACCCAATTCTTTCTTACGTGCAGCAACAAAGATATGGTTTGTGTATAATACGAAAAAAAAGGAAAATACAAAAATCAACAGATCAGCAACTTGTAATCCTTTTTTTACATTAGCTGCTGTGATTGCACTTGAGACATCCGGGTGAAAAATAAATATCGCATATACGAAAAAAATCGAAATCATCAATGAGCTGCTTAAATAATAAGGTACATAAGCACGTACATTGCGTTTGAGATTATTCCATGCTAACTGACGAAAGCTCATGTGCATGTCTAATTCCCCCCAAAAAGGAGAGCATATCTATGATTTCCTGAAAAAATATTTGCTGACTATGACTACGGTGGATTTCATTATATAACTCACCATCTTTTATAAAAATTACCCGATCACAATAACTGGCTTCCATTGCACCGTGTGTTACCAGCACGATTGTGGAATAATCTACACGGTGTATAAGTCCCAGCATTTCCATCACAACACGTGAAGACTTGGAATCGAGATTTCCAGTGGGTTCATCTGCGAGCAGGAGTGAAGGAGAGTGAATCATAGCCCTACCAATGGCTGCCCGTTGCTTTTGTCCCCCTGACACCTCATAAGGCCGTTTATCCAAAATATCAAAAATATCCAGTTTCTTAGCTACATCTTCCAGTTTGTGCTCCATTTCCTTTAATCCTTTTTTATTCAGCATCAGAGGAAACAGTATGTTCTCTCCCAAAGTGAGGGTTTCCAGCAAATTATAGTCCTGAAATACAAGTCCCAGCTCTTTGCGACGAAATAAAGCCAGCTTATCCTTCTTGAGCTGATTTAGATTTTCACCTTTAATGCAAACCTCGCCAGAAGTCGGCATATCAATGGTCGAAATCATGTTTAATAATGTGGTCTTCCCACTACCAGACGGCCCCATAATACCAACAAACTCACCTTGTTTGATCGTTAAATGGATGTTGTTAAGGGCTCGGTAGGGAACCTTGCCATAGTATATTTTGGTGACTTGATCCATTCGTACAATCTCCATAATTCATTCCTTTCCTTTTCCTATGTTATGATCATAATCCATCCAGACAAGTGAAGCGATCGATTAACATTACAAAAACCTTAAATGTGTTGTAAGGTTTCTCATTTGTGAATTGAAAACAGGATTTGAACCGTCGTCCCTTCACCAACCGTCGATTTCAGTTGAATGTCATGATTCAGTCTTTTGCAGATTTCAGACACTAAATAGAGTCCCATCCCGGTTGATTCACGATACTTCCGCCCATTTTCACCTGTATAATAAGCCTCAAATACCCGTTCTACGTCTTTTTTAGGGATACCAATCCCCTCATCCTGTACTTCCAACACAATGACATGCTCTCTTACGTCAGACATTAGTTTCAGACTGCGGGCATGACCTGAAGAGTATTTCACCGCATTGGTCACCAATTGGTTAATTATGAATCTTAGCCACTTGGCATCGGTAATCACACTCAACCGCTCGTCCACTTCATTGGAAGGATAAATTTCGTTGCGAATCAATAACCTTTTGTTATCATAAATCACATCACTAACCAGTTTTCGTAATACAACAGGCTCCACATGAAAGTCAGGTTCAAAAGATTCCAACCGTGACATATATAAAATCATGTCTAGTCCTTTTCCCATTCGATCAATCTCATCGTGAATCTGATCCGATTCGGGATCTATTTTTCCTTTAAGGATTAAATGAATAACAGAAAGAGGAGTTTTCATCTGGTGAACCCACTGATTGATAAACGTAATATGATCGCGCTGCTGATGCTCTAACTGATGAATTCGGGACTGATACAATCGGTAATATTGTAAAAGCAAATGTTGCAAAGAAGAGGCTAACGGATTAAGTACCTTCATCTGAATAAGCTCATCTAAATCTCTAATGTTTGCAGTGGATAATATGCGATATAAACCAGAGTACATGACATACCGGAAGAGCAAATAAACCAGCAAAATGGAGGCCCCAAAAAAGACGGAATACAGGGCCGTCGACCAGTTGCGGTAACCATCCATCCAATAGATACTTAACACAAGAAAAAGTTGGGTGATATTAAAAATCACCAGCGAAAAATGGTCGCGCCAAAAAAGCTTCACCGTTCTTCCTCCTCACTCAAGTGAAGCCGATAGCCAGCCCCTCTAACCGTCTCTATGATATCCTCCAGTCCCAGCTCACTCAGCTTTTTTCGGACCCGAGTGACATAAACATTCAGTGTGTTTTCGCCCACATATTGGTGGTCATCCCATAAAGCCTCTAAGAGATGAACTCTACCCACAACCTGCTTAGGATACGTCATCAATAGCTCTAGCAGTGCTGCTTCCTTCTGGCTAATTTCTACCTGCTTGTCATGGAATATAAGTTCCATAATATCGGGATATAGCGTCAAATCTGCCACTTTTAAGGAACGTGATTTTGGGGCAACAGCATAAGAGCCATAGGCACGTCGCAGATTGCTTTCTACTTTGGCTAATAGTACTTCGGGATAAAATGGTTTCGTAATGTAATCATCTGCTCCGTTTTGCAAAGCAATGACCTGATCCATTTTATCATCGCGTGCAGACACAAAAAGGATGGGGCATGTAGACTGAGTCCGTATTTGCCTGCACCAATAAAATCCATCAAAGCGAGGTAGATTCACATCAAGTAGTACCAAATCAGGCTTTACCTCTTGAAAGATAGCCAGAACTTGATCAAAATTTGAAACGTTAATCCCTTGATAACCATATTTCTCAAGATAGGATTGGAGCAAGGAACTGATTTGAGGATCATCCTCTACTATTAATATCTTTTGCATCGTGTTTTCTACCTTCTTAGTGCTTGAATTTTTAACAACTGATTTCTCTATATAATGCCTTTATTTGATCGTTCAAGCAATAACAACAATCTAACCCCCTTGGTTGTAGATTTAGGAGGTTTTCATGGTGGTGTATATTGAATCCCGAATAATATGCATGGTACCGAGCACCAGAGTGATTAACAATATAATTATAATAACGATAACGGTGACTGTTATAATGGTTTTTTTGGGAATTTTTAATGTTTCATTGAAACTTTGCTTTGGATCTTTCAAAATCTGCTCACTTCTTTCCTTGCCTAGCTGTTTACCAGCATAACAGCTTCTACATAATGAACAACAGTTGAAACTTACAAAAACCTTTATTTTGTTGTAAGGTTTCTGATTAGCCACAAACCATCGTCAGCTTAAACTAGCGTATGTACATAACAAAAATGCCCGGCTAGAGAATCTTTTTTCTGATTCTCAAGCCCGGGCAGTTTATCCTTTCTATCCTTTTACAGCGGAACCCACCGTCATTGCCCGCTCCACTTGTTCACTCAAGAACAGATAGACTAGTACCATCGGTAGGGAAGCGATAGTCATAACAGCTCCCATGGCCCCCCAATCCGTGCTGTAGGAGCCCTGGAAGAAAAGCAAGCCTAGCGGCAAGGTCTTCATATTCTCATCAGAAATCAGAATATAGGCCAAAGTGAACTCATTCCAGTTGTTCAAGAACTGAAAAATGGCTACAGTCGCAATTGCAGGCATTGCAAGCGGCATAATGATTTTCAGGAACAGTCTATAAATATTAGCTCCATCCATACATGCCGCCTCTTCAATCTCCTTGGGAATCCCTGCCAGGAACCCATAGAAAATCATTGACGAGAAAGGAAGGCCAATTGCGATATAGGGAAGAATAAGAGCTCCATACGTATTCGTAAGATGAAAATCGCGAACCAGAATCGCCAGCGGTATCATAATAACCTGTAGCGGCATAAACATTCCTATGATCATATAAGTTCGTACAGCAGACCGAAACCTCCACCTCATGCGAGCCACTGCAAAGGCAAACATCAGTGCCAGTAAAAGGATGAACAGAGTCGAAATCGTTGACACGACCAGACTGTTCAGAAAGTAACGAGGGATATTAAATTGCGTCCAGGCATTGATGTAATTTTCGTAACGAAAATGCGTTGGTAGTCCGAATGGGTTGGTAACAAAGATCTCATCATTGTTCTTCAACGAGTAGGAAACCATCCAGAACAACGGATAAATCGAAACAATCACATACAACCACAGCGGTATCTGCAGGACAGCTTGTCTGAACTTGCTCACAGCGGTTTTACTCATTTCGTTCTCCTTTTCAATACGCACCTCATTAGGCGGTTTGTCCGCGATCAAACAGCTTATTGATAACTACAGTTGCCAGCAGCGAGATCAGTACAAGCAGCACAGATACAGCACACGCATAGCCATAGTTGCTCTCCATAAAAGCATAGCGGTAAATCATGAATGTCATTGTATAATTTGTAGTCCCAGGTCCCCCGTTGGTCATAATCAGCATCTGCACAAAGGCGCCTATCCCAGAGGTAATCGCGATAATGAAGCAGAATTTGTACGTTTCCCTCATCAGAGGAAGTGTAACATGCAGATGCGCTCTCCATTTGCTGCAACCGTCAATCGTGGCGGCTTCAAAGTAGTCCTCAGGTACTGACTTAACCCCTGCATATAGCAGCGCGAATTGATACCCCATAAATTGCCAGGCATTAACGAAGGCGATGGCAATAATTGATGCTGTCGGGGAGCTCAGCCAATTTTGCTGATACGGGATATTCAAAAGATCGAACAGCCGGTTGATCAGTCCGTTGCTCGGGTCGTAAATGGCGATCCACAGCTGGCACACCACAGTTACCGACAGAACAACCGGAATAAAATAAGCCGTTTTCAGTATTTTCCGCCCGCGTGTACGCGGGTCTGCACAGATCAGCGCCAATAGCGTTCCCAGTCCAATCTGAAAGACCACCAGTACAATTGCAAATATCAATCCGTTCTTAAGCGAAGTGGAAAGTAAAGGATCAGAAAAGAGCTCCCGGTAATTACTCAATCCCGAAAAGATCGGTGTACTAAGGCCATCCCAATCATAAAAGCTACGAAGAACGGTCTGCAGAACGGGATAAATCAGGATCACACTGTACAGGATCAAAGCAGGGAGCAGAAACAGTGCCAGCGCCGATTTGTTCCCCAAATATTTATTCATGTGTTGCTTCCACCCCTTATTTTCGGGACGACTCCCCCAGCGACTTATGTCGCCAGAGGTTGCTTGTCCCTGGATTATCAGTTTTCTTTCTCCAATGAACTGTTCAGATTGTTCACAAAACCCTCTACCAAAAAGTTATCCACCATCAGATTCTGAGTATTGTCATTGATTGTGTTCTGAATTTTGGTATTACTCAGAAGCTGAGCATATTCCTTGGCGTTTGGCAGCAACTCTTTGGCGACTCGCTGCATCATTGCTGGAACATTGGGGGCAATTTGCTTATCGACTTTCGGCGAAATGATTGGACTTCCGAGTTGGGTATATTTGTACTCGGCTGACTTTGTCGCAAGGAATGCTGCTACTTTTACGGCAGTTTCCTTATTTTCGCTACTCGAGGATACTGCGTAACCCTGTGGCGAACCTGCACCGTCGATAAAATATTTGGACTTCTCGTAGGTTGCTTCATCCTTTGCTGGCCAGTACATCCAGTCGACCTGGTCGCCCAGCTTTTCCTGTGAACTGTAAATTTCCCATTGTCCGTTCACAAACATGGCAGCCTTTCCCTGATAGAACAGGGACGATGCCTGATCATAATTGGTGTTCGTGGCATTTGCGTCGAACAATCCGGCTTGCTGCAATTGCTTCATCTGCTGTGCTGCCGTTACAAACGCTTCTGGCAATGCTTTTACACCTTTCTGATCAAGTGCTCCGAATCCTTGTGGCTGCTCTCTTGTGACCAGCCCATTATAAAAAGCAGTCGTAATCCACTTTTCCTTGGCAAAGATCGACATGGGCACATAACCTGCAGCTTTCAACTTTTTAGCTGCTTCGCCCATTTGATCAATCGTCCTAATCGGCGTTTCGATCCCCGCCTTCTCAAAAATCGACTTGTTGTAATAGATAAGCTGGAATTCAATGCCTGTATCCGGATAAGCATACACATGATTATCTGGAGCTACTAAACGAGACTCAACACCCGGATTAAGATTCTCCTTGAAATTAGTCGTTGTCTCATAGTTGTCCAGCACCTCGACATTTTTCGATTTTGCTAAAGTTTGCAGAGTTGGCCAATCCGTGAAATAAATGTCCGGCATGTTTCCTGTCGCCGCATAAGTCTTCAGCTTCTGGTATCCGTCCTGAACGGCAGGATCCAGTTCAATCTCAACGTTTGGCATGTCCTTTTTGAGTTCTTCCACCGCATAATCGAACGGCTTGGTGGTATCGGCGTCAAAATGCTGCGCATATACCTTCAATTTGATCGTTGTGTCTCCCGTCCCGCCCTGAGAGGAAGCTGATTTATCTCCACCACAAGCGACCAATCCAATAGAGATGGTGAGCACTAGCAAAGCTGCACCCCAACTTCTGTAAGTTTTTTTCATTTGTTTAATCCCCCTTATGCAATGTGTTTTATGTTTGCGCTTTCATTTGCATGACTACAGTATACTCCCGCTTCTTTTCTTGATTAAGGAATAAAACGGGCATAATCAGTAAAAAACGGGACAAATAGAGCAGCGGTTCTCCATATAGGAAAACCGCCAGGCTTGAATCGATGTTGTTCTGCCTCGCAGGACAAGAGCTACCTTTTTTGGAGTTGCTCATATTCAGTCGGTGTCATGCCAAAGCGTTTCTTGAAGCATTTGCTGAAATAATTGGGGTCACTGTATCCAACACTTTCAGCGATTTCCGCCAACTTCCGATTTCTGTTCAGTAAGAGCTCCTTAGCCTTCTTCATCCGAATGTGTGTAATATGATCCACTATGGAGAAGCCGGACTCCTTGCGGAAGACGCGCCGCAGATAGCTGGGATCGACGAAAACCCCGCACGAAACCTGCTCAGCAGACAACTCTGTGTCTGCATAATGCTCCTCGATATAGGTGATCGCCGCAGCAAAAAGATTGGAAGCCTTCGTAGAGTGCATATTCTCCATCAATTGGATCAGCCTGCGGTACAAAGCGAGCATCCATCCTTCAGCAGCCTCCCAGGAATCTAACTCCCGGAGCCGGTCGTAAGGAGACTTGTTCAAACCTTCATCCCATAGCCGATCATAAGGAATGCCGCGTTCACTTGCAAAGGAAAGTGCTAGAGATACGATTCCCATAAGCATCGCGTCCGCGTATTCATCCCCCCACTTATATTTACTAAGCTGCTGGATTGCCTTACGGACTTCCTCTAACGTTTCACTGTCTTTCAATCGAAGGTCTAGCACGACTGCATCACGCAGATGGCCTAAATCAGGCATACTTGCTCTGCCGTGCAACGCTTCGCTACCATGCTTACCCCACTCGGTACTTTCGCTCTCCTGCAGAAACACCGGTAGTTTCGGCTTAATACGTTCCAACATCGATAGCATTTCTTCCGCATTGAACGGCTTCAACAAATAATCCTGCACTCCGGTTCGAACCGCCTTCTGTAGGTATTCAAATTCGTTATGTCCGGATATGAATACAATAACGATGCGTTCGAACTTGACTTTCAACCTCTCGGCTAATTCAATCCCATCAATGAAGGGCATATTGATATCTACGAGGGCGAGATGCGGCTGATGCCGCTCGGCTTCTTGAAGTGCTTCCTGTCCGTTCCTTGCTTCGCAGCAAACCCTAAAGCCATGACTTTCCCAATCTATTTTTATACGCAGAAAGTCTCGGAACAGCGGCTCATCATCGACAATCATCACTTTATACATCTTTGTGTTCACTCCCCTTTGGCAGCATCGGCAGCGACAGGTCAACAGTTGTTCCCTCCGCGAGAATACTTTGAACGGATATCCCATACTCCTCGCCAAAATATAGACTCAGTCGTTGCTGAACACTGTAGGTACCGATTGATCGTATTCCTTCTTTCGGTAAATGTCTGGACATAATAGTCTGAACTTGGAATTCATCCATCCCCACACCGTTGTCCTCCACCCGAACGATCACCATATCGCCCTGTTTAAAGGCAAAAATACGGATAAAACCTTTTGTTCCTTTCTTCTTAAGACCATGGTAAATCGAATTCTCGACAAGCGGCTGAAGCGAGAGCTTCGGGATAGGTGTACCTGCAAGCTCGGGAGGGATATCCACTTCATAGCGAAACACATCGGGATAACGGATTTGCAAAATCGTCAGATAATCATCAGTAATCTGAGCTTCCTTTTCTAAAGTAATTAATTCCCGTCCCTTGTTCAGCACCATTCGATAAAAATCTGCCAGCGCTTTTGTAGTATCTCTAGCCTCATCATTACGATCTAACTCATTGAGTGCATAAATGGTATCCAAAGTGTTGTACAGAAAATGCGGTTTAATTTGGGCGCTTATCAGTGCGAGCTCATATTCACGCTTACGGTTCTGTTCCTGCCTTACCTCATCCAGCAGCTCCCGAACTCGTCTTACCATAAAGTTAAACGCTTCAGCAATCGTACCGATCTCATCCTCTGTGCGGACTGTCGTAACCGCTTGCAAGTCACCAGTTACTACTTTTCGCATGGCCCTAGTCAGTTGTTCGAGAGGGCTAACGACCATTTTGGATAAAAAGCTAGCGCCCAGCCAGGAAAAAATAAGGCACAATACGCCGATTAAGAGCGACAATCTAACATTTTGCTGGACATCAGCCGTAAGTAGGCTAAGAGATACGATATTGACCAACTTCCAATCCATCCGGGTATAATCAGTGACCGTTACCAGATTGCCCTCATCCTCGAATGAGCACGTTCCTTGGGATGCATTAGGCGCACAACGTTGGATGGCCTCACCTAGCTGTGGATTCACCGGATTCATCAGCATCTCATTGTCTTCTGCCACCGCCACGCGCATTCCGTTATCTAAAAAATAATAAGATTTGGGTGCATCCGGATCGCTGGAACGGAAGTAATCGGACAAACCTTCTTCCTTCACTAACAGAAAAAGGGTTCCATAGGGTTCGCCCGTGTCTATATTAATGACCGTCTTCCCCAACGTCAAAACCGGAGAGTTTGGATCTGGTGTTAGGAAATCCCTCTTCTCCATATCAAACCAGAGTGCCTGTCCATAACTTTCGGATTCCCTTACCCGCTTAAGCATGCTATAGATTTTGCGATCATCCCCACTTTCGGTATAAGAGGCGAAAATTGTCCCTTCATTATCAATGAATACAGCGGCATCCACCTCACGAAAGATTGACAAATCAATGGATAGGCGGCTCTGCATCAAGTTTCCAAACTGAATAGGCTCCATCGCAGTACCAGGTTTGGCACCGTATGAATCATACATCCGGTTAATATTCGTCACCATAATATTGGCCGCCGTTTCCACACTGCTGAATATGTAATCGGTCCGAGACAAGATAAGCTGAGACTCATCGACCACGTTGCTGGTGGTTCGGTCTATCAAAGAACGGCTGAAAAGCTGATTGGACAACAGTCCTAGAGTAAGCAGAGAAACAATAATTAGCGGAAGAAATACCGTTATAACCTTGCTTTTAAAGCGAAGTCGACCAAACCATTTACGAGCTAGTGACAGAATATTCAACTAGGACCCCTCCGTCATCAAGAGAATATTCATCATGTTAACACAAACAATCTCTACAGTAGTAGATCAAAAATAATGTTAAAAAAATTCAACTGTCCATCTTGAAAGTGCTTTAAAGATATGTTAGGATAAAGTCGATTTTTAGTAAAATTATTAACTAAAAAGGTGTGAGCTCTTTTGGCAACCATTAAAGACATTGCCCGCGAAGCGGGTGTGTCTGCCGCAACCGTTTCAAGGGTTTTAAATAACGATCTGTCACTGTCCGTAAGCCCCGACACCAAAAGCAGAATTTTTTTGGTTGCCGAGCAACTCGAGTATAAGCCTACCCGGCTGAGGCAATTAAAGCAGAATACGGAACGTGCCGGGAAAACGGTCTCCCTCCTGCTGTGGTGTTCTATTGAGGAGGAAAGAGACGATCCGTATTACGCCTCGATCCGCCGTGGGATCGAACTGCACTGTGAAGAGCTTGGATTGACGTTGGGCCAGACCTTGCGAGGCCGCTCATCCATTGACACCCTCCAGAAGGCTGACGGTCTGATTGTTGTGGGCGGCGTTGATCCTGAAGAGGTATTCAAACTTCATCCTGACAAGAACACCATTGTCCTTGTCGACCAGTACCATGAACAGCTAGAGTATGATTCTGTACGTCTTCATTTCCGGCAAGCTGTTGATCAGGCACTCGGACATCTACTTGAGCTTGGTCACCGACAAATCGGATTTATCGGCGGTAAGAGCGACGGTGAGCGAAGAGCGCATTATTTTGAACGATTCATGCGGGAACAGGGGTTGTACAATCCTCAATTCGTCCGTATAGGTGCCTGGAGTACCGCGGATGGTTATCTCATGATGAACGAACTTCTAACCCAACAGGAACGACCGACGGCCTGCTTCGCTGCAAGCGATCCGCTCGCCATTGGTGCCCTCCGCGCTCTTCATGGACATGGAGTCAAGGTACCAGAGGATATGGCTGTTGTCGGCTTCGACGACATTGAGATGGCAGCCTTCGTGCAGCCTCCACTAACTACTGTCCGTGCCTATCCTGAACAGATGGGAAAGGCTGCCGTGCAACTGCTCTCTGAACGGTTTGAGGGGCGTGAACCACCTGCGTACAGCGTGATCGGGACTAAGCTTGTCATTCGGGAGAGCTCATGCAAAAAAGGCTAACATCAGTACTTGAGAGTCTTATTGTCATTGATCAGTATCCTTACGTAAAACAATAATGATAAACCCCTAAGGAGTGAATATCATGAACATTCATGTTAACGAAGCGCTTGGTTTGTTTCATTTGCAGTCCAAGGAATGCAGCTATATTATCCAGCTTGTAGAAGGATATCCCGCACATGTCTATTGGGGAGCTCAACTTCATCATGACCAAAGTCTCGCAAGTATATTGGAGCTTAGGGAGCGTTGCTCCTTCTCTCCCACTCCCGTTTCTTCCAGCCGTACAATTTCTTTGGACACGCTTCCTCAGGAATACCCCCAGTATGGAACAAGCGACTTTCGTCAACCAGCTTACCAGGTTGCACTTGTGGATGGAACTCGGACTACGGAGCTGAAATATAGTGGTTACCGTATTGAACCGGGTAAACCAAAGCTCGAGGGACTTCCTTCCGTCTATACCGAATCGGATGATGAAGCCACAACCCTCTTTTTGATCCTTGAAGATCAATACACGGGGCTTAAGACTACACTGCTCTATACTGTATTTGCGAACCACAGTGCCATTGCTAGGTCTACTCTTTTTGAACAAAAGGGAAGCGCTACCATAAATATTGAACACGCCATGAGCGCCTCTGTCGACTTCGCCGATTCCAACTACCAAGCTCTTTACTTACCTGGAGCCTGGGTTCGGGAAAGACATATCCAACGCCGCGATCTCGGACCCGGCTCCCTTCGGCTCGAGAGCCGAAGGGGTTCCAGCAGTCACCAAATGAATCCATTTCTGGCACTGCTTCGTCCTGATGCGACTGAAGATCGTGGGGATGTGTACGGTTTCAGTCTAATCTACAGCAGCAACTTCGTCGCACAGGCAGAAGTAGAGCAGTTCAATCAGACTCGTGTAAGTATCGGAATCAATCCTTTTGACTTCTCCTGGCGGCTTGAGCCGGGTCAGTCATTCCAGACCCCTGAAGCCGTATTGGTCTTTTCCGAAGAAGGTCTTGGGGGCATGTCACGCACCTATCACCGACTCTATCGCACACGTCTTTGCCGGGGGACTTACCGTGACAAAGAGCGTCCTATTCTCGTGAACAATTGGGAAGCCACGTATTTCGACTTCGACGCCGATAAAATCGAAGCGATTGCCAAGGAAGCAGGCCCCCTTGGAATTGAGCTCTTTGTTCTAGATGACGGTTGGTTTGGTAAGCGCGACAACGACGACAATTCGCTTGGGGACTGGTTTGAAGACCGTCGCAAGTTGCCTGGCGGGCTTGCCGACCTGGCCAAACGGGTTAATGAACAAGGATTACAGTTTGGCTTGTGGGTTGAGCCGGAAATGGTATCACCTGATAGTGAACTGTACCGCAACCATCCCGATTGGTGCCTGCATGCGGAAGGTCGGCGGCGGACGGAAGGCCGATCCCAACTGGTGCTCGATCTCTCCCGCAAGGAAGTATGCGACTACTTGTACGAGACGCTTAGCTCCGTATTCTCGATCGCTCCGATTACTTATGTCAAGTGGGACATGAACCGTAATATGACGGAGATTGCTTCGGCTACAGCTCCTAGCGAGCGACAAAAGGAAACTGCGCACCGTTATATGCTCGGACTTTACGATCTGCTGGAACGTCTGACTTCCCAGTTCCCGGACATCTTGTTCGAAAGCTGTTCCGGAGGCGGTGGACGATTCGATCCAGGAATGCTCTACTATATGCCGCAGACATGGACCAGTGATGATACTGATGCCATTGAAAGATTGGCTATCCAGTACGGCACAAGCATCGTGTATCCGGCCAGTACCATGGGCGCACACGTATCGAATGTACCGAATCACCAGGTGGGGAGAATCACCTCCCTCGCTATACGCGGCGACGTGGCAATGAGCGGGAATTTTGGCTACGAACTTGACCTAACTGCCTTTACAAATGAAGAAAAGGAGCTCGCTGCCAAACAAATCGCCCAGTATAAGGAAATTCGTTCCCTTGTACAGCAAGGAGATATGTATCGACTCCTTAGTCCATTTGAGGGCCGAGGCGACACGGCCTGGATGTTCGTTAGCGAGGACCAGTCCGAAGCTTTTGTCGCTTACTTCCGTGTACTAGCTGAACCAAATGGGCCCATCCGGCGACTAACTCTAAAAGGACTTGACCCAGATAAAAAGTATATAATCGAACACGGAGCGACGGGCAACACTGCAGTCCATACGGGTAATACCTTAGTGGAAGATGGCGGTTCCCCCTTCCGCGTAGCATTTAATGGAGAAATTTTCGGAGGTGACCGCCTCATGAGAATTGGGCTTGTTGTCTCCGATCTCACTGGAGATTTCGCCAGCTCTACCTTCCGCCTTAAAGCTGTCTCCTGCTAATCATGGACCAGCCAGTGACGATAAAAAAATTAAAACAAGGCAGGCCGATTTTCCGGCCTGCCTTGTTTTATAACTTTGGTCCTTGTAGATTAAAGACACACAAGAGATTGCCAAGCAATTGATCATTTAATAGCATCCTTGACTTTGATTCTCCATATCATATGATCAGAGCCTGCTCCCCAATAATCTTTTAATAAATAATCAGGAGTTCCAAATTTCTTTTTCCATATTTTCTGCGCAATACGATATCCACTATCTAAACAAAATTCTTCTACTCCTCTATTTTTCAGTGTCAGATACATTGATTTCAACAATAAATTCCCTACCCCAATCTTCTGGTAGTCAGGGTGAACAAATACAGTTCCTACCTCGCACAAATTTTTAAATCTAGCATTGGTAGATTTACTTATTAGTTCACTTACCGGTCCATATTCAATAGAACCCATTATTTGATTCCCATCTACAGCGATTAATAAATATCGTTGTTCACCGTGACTCTCAAAGTCACATTCCAAATATACCCTCTTAGTCTCAATTTCCTCCTCTATGTCTTCCAACATATAACCAATGCCTTCTTTAGCAAACGTGTCTATAATCACAATTCTAAACAATTCATTTATCTTTTCGATGTCCTTAATTTCCGGCCTTCTGATTTCGACATTATTCATCTAATTTCAGCCGATGTACGTTTCAGTACGAGACGCTTTGAAAGCACACGATTCGATAACTCCATCAGGCTTTTTATTTCATAAGTGGGTTGAATGCCAGACACATTTGTTTTCCCAGCGGGGTTGAACCAGCAGGTATCGATTCCGTATTGGTTCCCTCCTTGAATATCCGAGGTCAAAGAATCACCAACCATGAGAACCTTACTTTTATCTGAAATAGCTAGCTTAGTAAATGCGTAATCGAAAATACCAGCTTGTGGCTTTTGGCAACCCACTTCCTCCGAAATAATTACCTGCTCAAATACATCACGCAGCGGTGAAAGCTGAATTCTGGAGGTTTGCACCTCTTTGATTCCATTCGTAATGATCGCCAAACGACAATCAGACAGCATATCACATAATTCAACCGCTCCGTCCATCAAAAAAGCACCTTCGCCCAAATAACGTAAATATGCTGCACTAAAGGCATCTGGATTGAAATCTAGATCATGAATAGTAAATAATCGCTTAAACCGTTCCACACGCAGTTGCGCTGAGGTAATGTGTCCTTCCTCTGCCTCTCGCCACAACGCACTGTTGATTTCATCATAACTAGCTTTATACTCAGTGGCCCCTTGTGGCAATCCAAATTGGGTAAATGTATTATGTAGCGCATGACTTTCTGCCTTTTTAAAATCAAACAACGTATCATCGACATCAAATAAAATAATTTCGTATTTCATAACAACCTCCATATCATTTCTTCACTAAATTGTTATTGAATTCCATAAGCCTTAGATTTGTTTCTGTTGGAAGTATAACAAAAAAACTAACAATACATTATTACCTTTCGGTTATTATACAGAACCTAGTTAAGCCGTCACGTCACTAATAAAAAAGTCATAGTATTTTTCATCGGTGCAAAAGGTAAATAACACTCAATAAAAATGCCCGTAAAAATGAGAATCACGCTCATTTTACGGGCTACTGAGTATCTAAGAGATGTTTTAGCAAAAATCCTAGTGATCATCATTAATCCATTTGGCTAATGTTTGATCAAAACAATGAGGTTCTTCAAACATCGGGTTATGCCCACTATATTCAAAAATCACTTTTTTCACGTTCTCGTAGGTGTCATCGACCCTATCCCATAATGAAACAGGTGCAACCAAATAATCATACCTTCCCAAACCAATAAATACGGGTTTATGGATATCCGCCAGGGATTGTATCAAATTCATGTTACCGAAAGCTTCTCCCCATAAATAATCAATGATAGGCATGTTCGTGTACACATCATTCCACGTGTAAGCCGCATCATAGGCATAATCATAAAAGCTTTGAGCTCCCATACGTATACACAAGTGAACAAATCTTCTATCAGGGTCTCTTTTGATATCTTCCTCTAATAAAACGATGTCCTTTTCAAAACGTTCCTTTCTTTCTGGACTGGCCGTTTCATAAAAGAATGAAGCGCTCTGCCGCTGTCTTTCCTGGCTGTTCGTAGGTGCTGAATTTAAAAGCACCACTTTTTGAACATAGTCCGGGTATTGTTTAACATATTCCAAAGCCATAAAGGCATGCCCGGAATGTCCTAATATGATAAATTCATTTAGATGAAGACATTGTCTTGCTGTTTCTATATCATTAATAACTTTATCCAAAGTATAGTCTTCTGGTTTTAAAGCTCGAGTCGGTTTTGCAAACCCTCTATGATCCAGGAAAATAAACTGAAACTTTTTATATAAATGGTCTGAAAATAAGCGAGGATAATATACACTACTGCCGATCACCAATATCGGCCTTCCGTTACCTGTTATAGCATATTTCAGCTCAAATCCATCACTAATAACTGTTTGATAAGTGCTCATTTATAATCTCCTTTTCTGTTTTAAATCACTCCCTTTCCTTTGTGTGATTCCCTTGTATTCTCCATAGAACGTTCCAACACTTCAACTCACCTCAGAAAGTACATTTATTTTTATGAGAAAAGTTTAACATGGTTTTTTCAAAAACAAAACTGGGTTATTTTTGTCTTACTTGTCTTTACTTATGGGATCCATACTGGAATTTTGACAAGCACATCTTTTTGGAAACAAAAAAACCGCGATTATCGCGGTTTTTTATGTAGAGGTCATACTTTTATTTGCTTGGCGACGTCCTACTCTCCCAGGACCCTGCGGTCCAAGTACCATCGGCGCTGGAGGGCTTAACGGTCGTGTTCGGGATGGGTACGTGTGGAACCCCTCCGCTATCGCCACCAAACATGAATTTACATCGTAAATTCTACCGTACGGTTATTCGATTCATCACTTATCGTGTGAATGAATAGCCATGCGCTTGTTGTATGTCACTTGTACATACTTACAAGGTTACACCCTGAAAACTGGATCCGAAACTCATTTGCGTTTTATTTTAGGATAAGCCCTCGACCGATTAGTATTGGTCAGCTCCATGCATTACTGCACTTCCACCCCCAACCTATCTACCTCGTCGTCTTCAAGGGGTCTTACTAATTGGGAAATCTCATCTTGAGGGGGGCTTCACGCTTAGATGCTTTCAGCGCTTATCCCTTCCGTACATAGCTACCCAGCGGTGCTCCTGGCGGAACAACTGGTACACCAGCGGTACGTCCATCCCGGTCCTCTCGTACTAAGGACAGCTCCTCTCAAATTTCCTACGCCCACGACAGATAGGGACCGAACTGTCTCACGACGTTCTGAACCCAGCTCGCGTACCGCTTTAATGGGCGAACAGCCCAACCCTTGGGACCTACTTCAGCCCCAGGATGCGATGAGCCGACATCGAGGTGCCAAACCTCCCCGTCGATGTGGACTCTTGGGGGAGATAAGCCTGTTATCCCCAGGGTAGCTTTTATCCGTTGAGCGATGGCCCTTCCATGCGGTACCACCGGATCACTAAGCCCGACTTTCGTCCCTGCTCGACTTGTAGGTCTCGCAGTCAAGCTCCCTTCTGCCTTTGCACTCTTCGAATGATTTCCAACCATTCTGAGGGAACCTTGGGGCGCCTCCGTTACTCTTTAGGAGGCGACCGCCCCAGTCAAACTGCCCACCTGACACTGTCCTCGCACCGGATCACGGTACCAAGTTAGAACCTAGATACGATCAGGGTGGTATCCCAAGGATGCCTCCCTTCAAGCTGGCGCTCAAAGTTCTACGGCTCCCACCTATCCTGTACAGATCGTACCCAAATTCAATATCAAGCTGCAGTAAAGCTCCATGGGGTCTTTCCGTCTTGTCGCGGGTAACCTGCATCTTCACAGGTATTAAAATTTCACCGGATCTCTCGTTGAGACAGCGCCCAAGTCGTTACGCCATTCGTGCGGGTCAGAATTTACCTGACAAGGAATTTCGCTACCTTAGGACCGTTATAGTTACGGCCGCCGTTTACTGGGGCTTCGGTTCATAGCTTCGCCCCGAAGGGCTTACCACTCCCCTTAACCTTCCAGCACCGGGCAGGCGTCAGCCCGTATACTTCGCCTTGCGGCTTCGCACAGACCTGTGTTTTTGCTAAACAGTCGCTTGGGCCTTTTCACTGCGGCCCCCTCGGGCTATTCACCCTACCGAGGCACCCCTTCTCCCGAAGTTACGGGGTCATTTTGCCGAGTTCCTTAACGAGAGTTCTTCCGCGCGCCTTAGAATTCTCTTCTCGCCTACCTGTGTCGGTTTGCGGTACGGGCACCTTCTCCTGGCTAGAGGCTTTTCTTGGCAGTCTGAGATCATGACCTTCGCTACTACAATTTTCGCTCCCCATCACAGCCCAGCCTTACGATGTGCGGATTTGCCTACACACCAGCCTCACTGCTTAGACGGACATCCATCAGTCCGCGTCACTACCCTACTGCGTCACCCCATCGCTCATAACGGATTACGGTGGTACAGGAATTTCGACCTGTTGTCCTTCGACTACGCCTATCGGCCTCGCCTTAGGTCCCGACTTACCCTGAGCGGACGAACCTTCCTCAGGAACCCTTAGGCTTTCGGCGGATCTGATTCTCACAGATCTTTTCGTTACTCATACCGGCATTCTCACTTGAATGCAGTCCAGCGCTCCTTACGGTACACCTTCAACCCGCATTCAACGCTCCCCTACCCCTGATGCATAAGCATCAAGCCATAGCTTCGGTGGTGTGTTTAGCCCCGTTACATTTTCGGCGCAGAGTCACTCGACCAGTGAGCTATTACGCACTCTTTCAATGGTGGCTGCTTCTAAGCCAACATCCTGGTTGTCTGTGCAACTCCACATCCTTTCCCACTTAACACACACTTGGGGACCTTAGCTGATGGTCTGGGCTGTTTCCCTTTCGACAATGGATCTTAGCACTCACTGTCTGACTCCCGGAACTAAATCTATGGCATTCGGAGTTTGACTGAGCTTGGTAACCCTTGCGGGCCCCGCACCCAATCAGTGCTCTACCTCCACGATTCTTCTTTCCGAGGCTAGCCCTAAAGCTATTTCGGGGAGAACCAGCTATCTCCGGGTTCGATTGGAATTTCTCCGCTACCCCCACCTCATCCCCGCATTTTTCAACATGCGTGGGTTCGGGCCTCCAGTGCGTGTTACCGCACCTTCACCCTGGACAGGGGTAGATCACCCGGTTTCGGGTCTACGTCCACGTACTCAAGTCGCCCTATTCAGACTCGCTTTCGCTGCGGCTTCAGCTCTTCACCTTAACCTTGCACGGGAACGTAACTCGCCGGTTCATTCTACAAAAGGCACGCCATCACCCATAGATCGGGCTCTGACTTCTTGTAAGCACACGGTTTCAGGATCTATTTCACTCCCCTTCCGGGGTGCTTTTCACCTTTCCCTCACGGTACTGCTTCACTATCGGTCGCCAGGGAGTATTTAGCCTTGGCAGATGGTCCTGCCGGATTCATACGGGGTTTCACGTGCCCCGCACTACTCGGGATCCGTCTCGGAGAGAACAAGTTTTGAATTACAGGGCTTTTACCTTCTCTGGCGGGCCTTTCCAGACCTCTTCATCTAACCGATTCCTTTGTAACTCCATGTGAGACGTCCCACAACCCCAAGGAGCAAGCTCCTTGGTTTGGGCTAATCCGCGTTCGCTCGCCGCTACTGACGGAATCACTATTGTTTTCTCTTCCTCAGGGTACTTAGATGTTTCAGTTCCCCTGGTCTGCCTCTATTCTGCCTATGTATTCAGCAGAAAGTGACTGTCGATGAAGACAGCCGGGTTTCCCCATTCGGACATCCCCGGATCAAAGCTTGCTTACAGCTCCCCGAGGCTTTATCGTTGTTCGCCACGTCCTTCGTCGGCTCCTGGCGCCTAGGCATCCTCCGTGTGCTCTTTGTAGCTTAACCTAGTATTTACATCGTAAATACGATTTGCTTTGAATTTCGGTTCAACACTTACGTGTGAATGAAATTCAAGGCAGCTACCTTTATTTCACTTGTTTACACAAGATCAGCTTAAAGGAATATTCTAAAACGCAATTTCGTTTCGGTATCCAGTTTTCAAGGTGCAATATTCTCTCCGGCTTTAACCCCGGAAAAACATCATATCAAATTCCTCAATACTTGAATACAAGTATTGAGGAAATCCTAAGTGAGAGTTTGAGCTCTCAAAACTGAGCAACGAGTGAGTAAGTTAAGGATATTCATTTCATTCACACGAACGTGATGAACCGAATTGAATATCCGGTCGCAGGTACATGTACCTGCTTATTTGAATGTTTCCATCGCAGGAAACGATTCTCCATAGAAAGGAGGTGATCCAGCCGCACCTTCCGATACGGCTACCTTGTTACGACTTCACCCCAATCATCTACCCCACCTTCGGCGGCTGGCTCCCTTGCGGGTTACCCCACCGACTTCGGGTGTTGTAAACTCTCGTGGTGTGACGGGCGGTGTGTACAAGACCCGGGAACGTATTCACCGCGGCATGCTGATCCGCGATTACTAGCAATTCCGACTTCATGTAGGCGAGTTGCAGCCTACAATCCGAACTAAGACCGGCTTTTCTAGGATTGGCTCCACCTCGCGATTTCGCTTCCCGTTGTACCGGCCATTGTAGTACGTGTGTAGCCCAGGTCATAAGGGGCATGATGATTTGACGTCATCCCCACCTTCCTCCGGTTTGTCACCGGCAGTCTGCTTAGAGTGCCCAGCTTGACCTGCTGGCAACTAAGCATAAGGGTTGCGCTCGTTGCGGGACTTAACCCAACATCTCACGACACGAGCTGACGACAACCATGCACCACCTGTCTCCTCTGTCCCGAAGGAAAGGTCTATCTCTAGACCGGTCAGAGGGATGTCAAGACCTGGTAAGGTTCTTCGCGTTGCTTCGAATTAAACCACATACTCCACTGCTTGTGCGGGTCCCCGTCAATTCCTTTGAGTTTCAGTCTTGCGACCGTACTCCCCAGGCGGAATGCTTAATGTGTTAACTTCGGCACCAAGGGTATCGAAACCCCTAACACCTAGCATTCATCGTTTACGGCGTGGACTACCAGGGTATCTAATCCTGTTTGCTCCCCACGCTTTCGCGCCTCAGCGTCAGTTACAGCCCAGAGAGTCGCCTTCGCCACTGGTGTTCCTCCACATATCTACGCATTTCACCGCTACACGTGGAATTCCACTCTCCTCTTCTGCACTCAAGCTCCCCAGTTTCCAGTGCGACCCGAAGTTGAGCCTCGGGATTAAACACCAGACTTAAAGAGCCGCCTGCGCGCGCTTTACGCCCAATAATTCCGGACAACGCTTGCCCCCTACGTATTACCGCGGCTGCTGGCACGTAGTTAGCCGGGGCTTTCTTCTCAGGTACCGTCACTCTTGTAGCAGTTACTCTACAAGACGTTCTTCCCTGGCAACAGAGCTTTACGATCCGAAAACCTTCATCACTCACGCGGCGTTGCTCCGTCAGGCTTTCGCCCATTGCGGAAGATTCCCTACTGCTGCCTCCCGTAGGAGTCTGGGCCGTGTCTCAGTCCCAGTGTGGCCGATCACCCTCTCAGGTCGGCTACGCATCGTCGCCTTGGTAGGCCTTTACCCCACCAACTAGCTAATGCGCCGCAGGCCCATCCACAAGTAACAGATTGCTCCGTCTTTCCTCCTTCTCCCATGCAGGAAAAGGATGTATCGGGTATTAGCTACCGTTTCCGGTAGTTATCCCTGTCTTGTGGGCAGGTTGCCTACGTGTTACTCACCCGTCCGCCGCTAGGTTAATTAGAAGCAAGCTTCTAATTAACCCCGCTCGACTTGCATGTATTAGGCACGCCGCCAGCGTTCGTCCTGAGCCAGGATCAAACTCTCCATTAAAGACCAACCGAAGTTGGTTTATAGAAAGAGCGATAAGCTCATTTTGAAACTGACGAGATAAAATATCTCTTGTTTGATTTTGCGAACAAAATCGTTTTACTCACTCGTTGTTCAGTTTTCAAAGATCAAATCAACAGCCGTTTAAACTGGCTGAATATATAATTTATCACGTGTATGCCTATCAGGCAAGTTGTAATATTTCCCAGTTCGCTAGTTTGTATTTCTACACGGTGTAGTTTTTATTAAAACTCTCCAACACACGGAGAATTACATGGAACAACCGTAACTCCTTTATCTCCTACTTAAAGTGCAAAGGTTATCAGATATAAACGTCATAAATCAGAAAAGCAGAAGCTCTTTATGTATTGGAGGAGCCGCTACTTTCGCTTTTTTAGATAAAATACTGAAATGTTCGCTTAGCTTAAAGCTTTAGCTAAATCCTGTATCAAAAGTTCAGCAGGCTCATGCCCTACAGCCAGGCGGATAAGCGATTCAGGCATGTATTGTTTTTTTAGACTCTGCTTATTGAAGCCGTAGTTTGGTGAGATCACCTGGCTTTCCATAGCCCCCCAAGATGCACCGATCCGGATCAGTCGCAGTTTATTGATCACTCTACATATATCCTCATAAGTCGAATCCTTTAGTTCAAAACTGAATAATCCGGCATATCCTTTGAGCTGTCTACATGCCAGCTCATGTTGTGGATGAGAAGGAAGTCCGGGATGATTCACTTTGGAAATGGCCGGATGATCTGATAGAAAACGCGCAACCAACAGAGCATTCCTTTGATGGGCTTCCATACGGAGCGGGAGTGTTCTTAGACCCCGAATGAGTAACCAGACTTCAAAAGGGCCCAACGAGCCGCCAATCAACTCATACTCTTCAACATACATACGGTTTATTATCTCTTTAGAAGCGATCACTGCCCCAGCAATTAAATCATTATGACCACCCAAGTACTTGGATGCGGAGTGAACAACGATATCTACGCCCCATTCCAATGGTTTTTGAAAAAGGGGTGTAGCCCATGAATTATCTATGATTGTACGTATACCCTTTGCTTTGGAAAGCGAAGTTACCTCCTGAATATTTACCATATCGAATGTGAATGAGGTAGGAGACTCCATAAGAATAGCACGGGTCTGCGGTTCGATGGCATCAGCGACTGCTTCCGTAGAAGTCGAATGTACGATTATATAGTCTATTCGGAACCTCTTTAAATATTGGGCTAGGCTGACGGAGGTCTCATATATGTGTCCGACCAGAATCAGATGGTCCCCTGCGGATAAGCTACACATTAGAGCGGCACTGATAGCAGCCATTCCGGAAGCAAAGCACTTGCAATCCGCCCCACCTTCCAGCGCAGCAATCATTTGCTCTGCAATCTGAACGGTAGGATTGGTTCCCCTCGAATAGACATAATGCTCCTTTTCATTATTAGCCGCTTCAGCATAATCTTCGTAAGTATCAAAGAAAAATGGAGCAGTCTCATAAATTGGAGGAGCAGCAGCCTTAGCAAAATACCCTATTTCGTCCTCAAACCGGAGACAGATAAGCTGATCATCCGAGAAACTCAAACTGATCACCACCTTCTGAAAAAATTTCAAACCCATAAGAGGTAGTCTCCCCAATCCGGGGCCCAAATATTCTATATGCTGAACTCCTCTGCACCCTGTGCTGGTTGATTTGCGAAATTCGAGAATTATGAGGCTTCCAAATGCCTTTCATTAAGTATCCAATTTATAAAAATAGAGTATATTTTGGGGTTGCAAGGCAAAGATTGCTATCGTTGGAAGTATATATGCCCTGGCAGTTTCCATCGCCGGCGGAGTAAGACGAGCTATTCAGGAACCCAGTACTCAGACCGTAGTTCGGGGTCCTAAAGAAGGTTTTACGGAGGATATCTCAACCAACATCACACTGATTAGAAGAAAATTGCGCACACCTGACCTTAAATTTGAAAGTCACATTATTGGTCGATATACACAAACCAAAGTCATGTTAGCCTACATTGAAAATGTCGCTAATCTAGAAATAGTACGGGAAATTACCAAACGGCTTCAATCCATTGATACGGACAGCATACTTGAAAGTGGATACATAGAAGAATTCATTCAGGATGAACCGATTACTCCCTTTCCCACAATGCTTAACTCGGAGCGTCCGGATACAGTCGCCGGAAGCCTTTTAGATGGCCAAATAGCAATTCTGGTTGATGGGACGCCATTCGCGCTGATTGCACCTGTAACCTTCTTTAATTTCTTTCAGACGGCTGAAGATTACTACCAGAGATATGATATTTCAACTTTTTTAAGGGCTCTTCGTATGGTGTCTTTTCTAGTCTCATTGTTGCTTCCTTCTCTATTTATAGCCCTGACGACTTTTCAACAGGAAATGATCCCCACCACGCTGTTAATTACGCTGATGGCTCAACGGGAAGGAACTCCTTTTCCTGCATTATTGGAGGCATTAATAATGGAATTGATGTTTGAAGTGATTCGTGAAGCTGGTGTACGAATGCCCAGGGTCATCGGACCAGCCGTTTCAATCGTAGGAGCTCTGGTTATTGGACAAGCAGCGGTGCAAGCCGGACTGGTCTCAGGTGCAATGGTTATCGTTGTTGCCTTCACAGCTATATCGAACTTTGTTATCCCGTATTTCAGTATGGCCTCAGCAGTCAGGTTGCTACGTTTTGCTCTTATGTTACTGACGGCGGCTCTAGGCTTATTCGGTATTCTGATTGGGCTTATCCCCCTTATAGTTCATCTTGTATCACTCAAATCATTCGGAGTTCATTATTTCATGCCCTACAGCCCCTTCTATAAATCTAATATGAAGGATCTAGTCATTAGAGTTCCATGGTGGGCTATGAAAACCAGACCTAGTGAAAAATCAGGTTCCAACAAGACCAGACAGGCAACCCATCAATACCCTGCCAGTTCAGATGAAATCAAAAATAATGACAAGTCTGATACCCAAAAATAGGAGAGATCAATGGTGCGGCAATTAAGAGTTAGTTATGTTCTGTTTATTGCAGGGTTATTACTTACAGGGTGCGTAGATCGTACAGAATTGAACGAATTAGGCATCACAACAGCAACTGGAATTGATGGACATAAGGGCGACTGGATCAATACTTATCAAATCATCATTCCATCAGCCATGACGACTGGCTCAGGTGGTTCTTCCACGGGGGCATCGCAAAGTGCTGTACATACCTTCACTACACATGGAAAAACATTGAGAGAGACCGTTACGAAGAGTAGCCTGGAATACCCACGCAAACTGTATTTTGCCCAAAATAATATAATCGTTATTGGAAAAAAAGCAGCAGAACAAGGGCTTGAAGAGATTATTGATATTTACCTCCGTAACCTTGATTCACGAGAAACTGTAAAAATATTCATTGCCAACGGAGAAGCTCGTGATTTTTTAAAAAAGCTTGTACCACCAGAGAAGATTCCCGGTCAAGCTTTAGAAAATATTATAGAGAAAAACAGCAAATTGGGATCAATTTATCCTGCAGTATCTATGTTTGAGTTTATTTCGAAAATTAGTTCCGATAGTGGTGCAGCAGGAGTTCCAGAAATATCTCTTGAGGGTTCCGAACCGGAGAAACTAGATTCTGTTGATGTTTTCAAGGAGACATCCGCCAAAGGTAAACTTAAGTTATCAGGCCTAAGCATTTTCCAGAAAGACAAGAGAGTCGGCTTCCTAAATGAAAAGGAAAGTATAGGGGTTTCATGGTTAAACAACCAGATTAAAAATACCACTATAAGCTATGTCGATGGGAATGCTACGGCCGCGTTCCTCATCCGGAAAGCCAAAGTTAAGATTACGCCGATAAAGGATTTAAATCATTATTCCCTAAAAGTAGACGTTAAAGCTACCGGGGATCTTTTGTCAGCCTCTTCGCAAAGAGAAATGAAAAATATGCAAAGTATAGATCAATTGCAGGAGCAAGCAGCAGAAACGATCAAGTTGCAAATCAATGAAGGATGGAGAGCCTTAAAGCAAAAGAATATCGACCTCATTGGTATTGGAAATAAAATTCATCGCAAGTACCCAAAAGACTGGAAAAAAATAAAGGAGACCTGGCCTAGGGAGTTAGAAAACATGGATTTACAAATAAATGTAAAAATGATGCTTGCACGCCCAGGATTATTTGAAAAATCTTCTAACGAACTGTTGAAATGATACAAATAGGGAGAGATGAATTGAAGCAATGCGTCAAAATACAATACGAATATCCGAGTTGATCATTTGTATGTCTTTATTTGAAGTTGGAAGTACAACGTTGTTTTTAATGGGGGCTGAAGCAAAGCAAGATGCTTGGTTAGTCATGTTGATCGGCGCTTTAGCAGGACTACTTCTGCTAAAGCTCCATCTTGCTATCCACCATCAGGACCCCGAATTAGATTTGTTCATGTTGTGTCGCCGTTACATAGGAAAATATATGGGTACAATCATCAACCTACTTTTTGTGATGTATTTTATGTATGAAGCTTCTCGGAACTTACGCGATTTAGGCGAGGTGACAGTAATGACTTTGCTACGCCAAACCCCCTTGTGGATCATCATCTTGATCACAATCATGATTGTATCCAATACAGTTCGTTACGGCTACAAAACATTGTTTTTATTTTGCTTATTCCTTTTCCCTTTTTTTATACTTGGATACGCTATAATTAGTATATTAATTCCGGCAACCGGTCTCTTTCACTTGGAAAATTCCCTTCCTGCTCTAGAGGAAGGATGGAAACCCATTTTTAAAGCCGCTATTCCTGAGCTTATCTCCTTTCCATTCGGACAGACCGTATTATTTCTTGTATTTTATCCGCTTGCACATAAAGGCCGGAATCTCACAAAACCCGTTTTCTTTGCCTATATAGTTACCGCACTAGCTCTGACATTTATTAATCAATTGGATATTTTTGTTCTCGGCCCTAAGATCGCCGCAGAAAGCACACTTCCTCTTTTGGAATCCGTTCAGTTGATTGAATTGGCGGATGTGTTCGAACGAATGGATGCCCTTTTCACTTTGCTTCTCTTTCTTGGCTTGATCATCAAAATGTCTTTATTTTTTAATGGCGCCGTGATAGGACTTGAAAAAATAACCGGAGTCGGATTTAAAAAATGGATTCTTCCCCTTGCAGCACTTATTTACGGGCTTTCTTTTGTGTCTCCTACCTATACCCATCACATGGTAATCGGTCAAAAATTTGTAATTAATACTTGGTTCCCTATTTTTCAGATTGTACTCCCTTTGTTACTGTTTACAGTTATTTTTATTAAAAGAAGAAAAAAGACAAATAAACAGTCCTCTTCATGAGAAAATGATAGTTCAATACCCCAAAGTTCTGCCTCTTCTCAGCAGCTACACCATACACGGTAAGAAGCGTAGATTTGTAGTAAGCCTATCATTCAAATATTCTACCTTTTTTATTGTTGCTTTTTCTCTTTCATCGGCACGATGTGAAGTGTTCCATCCTCGCTAAACTCTGCGTAGGTGATTTCGTCGATACTATTATATCCCTGCTCTCGCACCTTTACTTTAATCTCTTCAATATCGATTGACTTCCCACGCATAGATTCGTTCAGAAGCTTTCCTTTATCAATGACTGTAACAGAAAAAAGATCAGGCTGTGCATCTATTCCCATATCCTGAGCGGCGGGTGGTTCGTATTCGGGTTTGCGCATGACTGACAATGAACCATTCGTTTCTAACGTGGCGTACCAGACCTCACGAAGAGAAAAAATATTTTGCTGGCGTAGCATGGAGAGCAGCTGGGTAAATTCTATATCATATTTTTCAAGCATCTCTTGATTGACCTGACCCTTATCCACGAGTAGCACTGTTCGGCCTTCTGCCATATATCCAAATTTCACAAAACGGGTCGTCGCCTTTTCAAAAAAGTAGGCCAGCGCGCACCATAGCGCCAAAGCAAACAAAAGCTGCCCAATGGTCACCTTATCGTCATATAACGTATTTCCCACAATTTCGCTTAACACCAATGATGTAAGAAAATCGAGTGGTGTTAACTGACTGAGTGTTTTCCGACCTGTAATAAAAGTAATGATCCACAAGCCAAAAAAGCTGATGATCAATTTGACACCAATCGTAACAAATACCTCCATAAATAGGCCTCCCGGAAGAAGTTGTTTTCCTTATGTGTTATTTACACCTGTCTACCTCAGCATAAACAAAGGGTTATTCCTAAAATTGTCCAATAAAAAAGCCCGCTACCAACTAGAGGCAGCGAGCTCTTTAATTACGGCTATTATATATATTGTACATATGACATCATTGCCCGCTAGCTTGAACTCTGGAGACATGACTATCTACTTTTCACAAGAAGCTGAATCGCTTCTTTAACCAGCTTATCCGTGTCTCCTCCAGCCTCTTGCTCTTCCAATATACATCGTTGTAGATTCTCTGCTACAATTTGGGCAATCGCTTTATCTGATGCGTTACGTACGGCAGATAACTGGCTAACGACGTCTTTGCACGATTTTCCTTCATCCATTAAACGAAGTACCCCACGCACCTGTCCCTCAATCCTCCTCAGGCGCGTTTTCAGTTCATCACTGTAATTGTAATCCATAAGCAATGCACTCCTTTTTTGACTTACCATATACACGTATAGGTATATTATAAACCAAAAAAATAAATAGGATACCCTAAATAAATAGATTCACCTTCCCCTGCGAAGCATCCCCCAAGTAGGCGGCTACTCCAGCATATTCTAAACCGTCGATTAGCTCTTCTTGCTGCAGTCCTAACAAATCCATGGTCATGGTACAGGCGACGAGCTTGATCCCCTGCTCTCGTGCCAACTCTATAAGCTGCGGCAAGGAAAGCGCATTGTGCTTTTTCATGACATGCTTGATCATCTGTGGACCGAGTCCGGCAAAATTCATTTTGGATAGTGCAAGCTTTTTGGGTCCACGAGGCATGATCCAGCCAAAGGCTTTTTCGAGCATTCCCTTATTGGTGCTCACGATTTCATCCTTGCGTAACGTATTTAGCCCCCAAAAAGTAAAGAAAATAGTTACTTCATGATCATATGCTGCCGCTCCATTTGCAATAATGAATGCAGCAATCGCCCTATCCAGCTCCCCGCTGAATAATACAATCGTTGTTTTGGACTGAGCATGTTCTTGATTATTTGTATAAATTCCTGCTGTCGTACTCATATGGATTCGCTTCCCTTAGTCTCTCCAGCCCATTCGGATATGCCTGAAAGCACAGATTTGACTTTTTTAGCGCCTTTGGAAACTAATAACTGACAAGCCATTTCACTGCGTGCTCCAGCTTGGCAAATCACTGCGATCTCTTCTTCCAAGTTCAGCTCAGAAAGTCTGTTCTCCAATTCGCCCAGAGGGATGTGCTTAGATCCAGGGATATGTTTAAGCGCAAATTCAGCGGGTTCACGAACATCAAGCAAAATGAAGTTCTCTTTTCCAGAACATTTTGCTTGTAGCTCTTCATGGCTTATCGTAGAAGAAATTATTTGCTCCTTCTTCACTTCAGCCGGATTTGCTTTGCGTAAATAATGTCGCATTACATCTCCTTCTTGGAGAGTGCCCAAATATTGATGTCCGGTGTTTTTGGCCCAGCTCTGAAAATCGGCTAATGAACCTTTGTCAGTCGCCTGAACCTCCATAATCTTTCCGGGAACGAGCTCATTCATAGCCTTTTTTGTCTTTACTATAGGCATAGGACAAGCTAGCCCTTTGCAATCAAGAATATGATCTGCTTGGATATTGTTAGTTGATGACATTCTATAACCTCCACCTGTTTTTTGAGGGGGCTTACCTTAGTTAAATTTCTTTATACATATACCCCTATGGGTATTAGAATAACGAGACTCGCTTCTTTTGTCAACTTATTTGGCCGTTTTTTCTCAGAAGCAAACGAAACCATGTCTTGAACAAAATAAAATTAAAAGCAAAAAAAGCCGCGCAAAAACGCGACTCTAATGCATAAACCAAAATTAATCGTCTTTTTTCATCAGTTCTGGCAGATCCAGCGACATCGAAATATTACACAGCATACCTCTGGCGAGAAAAAGCATCGTTCTTTCCATTGCTTGTTCAATGCCTGCCCATCGGAAAGCATCATAAACCGTCGTATGAATTTCACGGAATCCTTGCTGCATCACGCTTACAACCTCATCCTCGCGGATCGTCTGCGCCTGCATTTGCAAAAGTGTTTCATTGCGGTATTCCATCATAATTTGCGAATAGGCTGCAATTAGCTCTTGCTCGATCTGTTCAGATGAGGCCGAATGAATAACTCTGTGAAAAGAGTCTATGATACGTGCAAATGAAACCTTCAGGGCTTCAACAAGCAACGCTTCCTTGGTAGCGAAAAAACGAAAGACATAGGGCTGAGAAATATTGGCCCGTTCCGCAACTTTGGCTGTTGTAGCTCGGTAGTAGCCCATCTCTGCAAACACTTCAATGGCAGCAGATATGATTTCCTTTTGGCGATTTATAGATGTTGACGTAGCTTTAGCCATGTTTTTTTCATCCTTTTATTTAGCACAGTTTTCTGATTATTGATTAATCAATTACAAATCAGTATAAACGACATAACCTAAAAATGCAATGAGTTTGAACAAAGTCGCCTCCGCAATTCTGACGGAAACGACTCTCTTATATACATCCAATTATGGCGTCTTAGAGTTAAAATATAACCGGATATAATTGACCTTTTGCGTTTTGGTTTGATAGGAAAATACTAAATAATAACTAAGTCCTGATGTGTTATTGATCGTATAATTAGCTTCTGCTGTGTCAGGTATGTCTCTAGAGGTGTCAACGGTTTCCGTAGGTTGGCCCAATTCGTCAACAACTTGTTTGATAAGCAACTTCTTATAGTCTGGATCGGAAGATGTAATTTCTGTAACTTTATCGCTTCCATCCAGCATGATGTCTGTATGATACTTAGCGTAGCTTCTCATAGGACCTGTAGAACCTGACTCGGATTTCCCCCACAGCTCAAATAACAGATCGCTGCTAGTTCCCAAGCCAAGACCTTTAGGCAAATTCGGTAAGGTTCCCTGCTTGGCTGCGCTGAATATAGCGGCTGCGGAGCTGTGTTTACTGTGAGATGAAGCTGTACTACTGGTGCCTTGCCCATTAGTATTGAGATCCGTGTTTTGATTTGTAGAACTAGCAGGCGTTGCGACTGTTTCTGCTTTAGTAGGAGCAGTTGATTTTGCTTCCCCGCTATTGCTGCATCCTGTCATCACAGCAAAACCTATAGCCAAGAAAGCACTAGTGGTGATTAGCTTGCAAGCCAACTTTTTACGATCATGAGATTGATGTGTATGCTTCATTATAAGATCACTCTTTCCTTGTTCTTGGGTACAAACCAAGTGTAACCGAACCTCGTTTCCGGAATACCTCTACTTGTTTCCAACTTGTAAACAAGGACATTGATGATTTTCTAACATACCCTATTTACGACCGTAAGCTCCCAGCTGTTGTTTAGAAAAGGAATAAGGAGAGTCACTCTTCTTCAACCATATATTCCCTTTAATGATGAAGATGTATACAGCAAAAACAAAGTAGATCGTACCTGCAATCCAGTCTATTGCGGTTGGGATGTCTTGTTTTACTATTTCATGAATATACCAGATTCCAACTGGAACATGCAGGAAAAGTGCCGTAATCAAACCAGGATTATATAAGGTTTTTGCTTTAATATTGACAACGATGCCGTGCCAGACGACCTGAAAGAATCCCATAAAAACTGGTGCGAGTCCAAGCCAGACTACTTGCGGGAACCATACGGGGAGCAGATAAAACACATAGGCAATTGCCACATTGATAATCATCGCTGATTGAGTGTTTAAGGGGTAATGATCCGGTGTGTCACTTTTAAACATAACGTTGTTAAATAAACCAGCAAAATATCCAGGCCAGCGGTACTCCTCAAATTGATGAAACAATATAGCTACAAAACTTAACCATAACATGGCTGTTATATCCAAAAGGATAGCTGGATTCATAAGTAAAACAATACATACAACCACACCGATTATAGCCCCTGCATCTTGCCAATATTTTCTTAAAAAATCCATATTAGTCACCCCTATGATTTATTTTTGATCAAAATATCTTTCGAACAGCAGATTTAATTGTTCCTCTATTGAAGGTATTTCCACAACTGCCCCTGATTCAAGAATCGGACTCATCAGTGCAGGCAGAAAAATAGCTCCAAATATTTGCAGCATCATCGCTAACAAGCGTTCCGGCTGTTGCTCACCTGTCAGCTCCTTAATCGTGCTCTGAACCTTTGGAAATCCCATGATGTTTAAAAACCTTCCGTATTCCTGTTGAGATGTAAAGGGCGTGCTGCCCATGGCAATGATTCGCGAAAGAAGCTCTGGATATTGACGAATGACCTGTAGATAGTTAAGTAAAAATTGTTTCAGTCTATCTTGGGGGGGCATCGCTGTATTGTCCAAAATAGAAAAGGTGTGCTGAAAGCCATTTAAGATCACTTCAATAGCTTCACTGAGCAGATTTTCCTTGGAGCCAAAATAATAATTAACTAAAGAAATATTAGTAGCAGACAGGTCGGCAATTTTTCTGATTGTAACCGCCTCAAAACCTTCCTTTTGAATAAATTCCAGCGTAGCGTCTAAGATTTTTTCTTTGGTTTGTTGTTTTTTGTCTGGGTGATTCATGTTCTTCCTCCTCCTGTTTCGTCCAATCATAACGGATGAATGAAATGGACAACTTTATATAAGCAACTTTTCAAACAATAATTAAAACGTTGTTTAAATTATTGTTTGAACTCAGTTTAGCACTTTATATTTCACAAAACAAGGAGCGATTTGAGATTTAGGTATAGAAAAACCCGCAAAACGAATAAGATCGTTTGCGGGTCGATTGAATGGAGATTGAGAAAAGACCTAAATAGCCCAATTTCCTTTGCGGAACACGGCTTCTTTGCTTCCGTCTTGCAGTTCGCCGTCAATATCCAGCTCAGCTGAGCCGATCATGAAGTCCACATGAGTCAGGCTGACATTGGCACCGTTCTGGAGCAGCTCCTCCCGGTTCATTTGTGTGCCATTTTCCATATTAAATGGATACGCACTGCCTAGAGCCAAGTGGCAGGAGGCATTTTCGTCGATACCTGTATTGTAAAAAATGCGATTGAGATTGGAAATCGGTGAATCGTGCGGCACCAGTGCAACTTCTCCCAAATAGCTGGCCCCTTCATCCGTAGCGAGCAAATGAGTCAAATGCTGCTCGCCGGATTCTGCTGTATATTCAGTGACTTTACCGTCCTTAAAGGTAAACGTTATGCGATCCACCAGTTGTCCATTTAAATTGAGTGGCATGGTACTTGTGACATGACCATTTACACCTGTACGCTTAGGCATCGTGAACACTTCTTCTGTCGGCATATTCGCCACGGTATAAATTCCTTGTGCGTTTTCACCGCCGCCGCCGCGCCAAATGTGTCTTTCGGCCAATTCAATTTTCAAATCCGTTCCTGATGCACGATAGTGGAGACTTTTATAGTTTTTGTGATTCAGCTTGTTTTGTAGCTGTTCGAGATTGTTTAAATGCCCCTGCCAGTTTTGAACTGGATCGGAGCCATCTACACGGTTCATTTCGAAAATCGTATCCCACATGACACGAATTCGGTCCTCTTCTGCCACATCGGCAAATACTTTATCGGCCCATGCCTTCGTGGGTGCTTTAATCAGGCACCAGCTAATCTTAGCATTCCGGGTATAGTGAGCATAGCCTTCTCTCGCCGTAGCCGCCGCCTTGGTCGCACGAGAAACGTGTTGCGGATCAATGCCTTGATATAAATCCGGGTTCGGCACTTTAATCATTAGTGTAGCTCCACCCTCTTCGGCAAATTTCTCCATCATTTCTGCCTTCCAAGCAGGGTAGTAATCAAAACTGGCTTCGTCACCATGTTCAAAACGACTACGTGTAATGGAATCATCCTCAAACTCTACCTGTACATATTTAGCGCCTGCTTCATAGGCTTTGCTGACAATCAGGCGTGTAAAATCAACAGTTTCCAGTGGTGCAGTTACCAAAAACACCTGTCCAGGCTGAATGTTAACCCCTACTCTTACGACCAGTTCTGCGTATTGCTCCAACAATGATTCGAATGTACTCATTTTTCCACGCTCCTGTTCCGTTTGGATTATATTGAATAATTTCATCACTACAGTACGGACTGCTTCTCCAGTTCACGTAGCTCCACTCTTCGTATTTTACCCGAGCTGGTTTTAGGAAGCTCTTGAATAAACTCTATTTTTCGTGGATATTTATAAGGTGCCGTCCACGTTTTCACATGATGTTGCAGTTCCTTCACTAACGCTGGTGATCCTTCTACCCCAGCTTTGAGTACGATGAAGGCTTTTACAACATGTCCACGGATTTCGTCAGGGCTGGCTACCGCAGCACATTCCTGTACGGAGTCATGCTTCATAAGCGCTTCCTCTACTTCAAAAGGACCAATAGTATAGCCAGAACTGATAATGATATCATCACCACGTCCTTCGAACCAGAAATATCCATCCTCGTCTTTGCGAGCCCGGTCTCCCGTAACAAAATAATCTCCGTGGACACTAGCTAATTTGCGTTCTGGATCATGGTAATACGTATGGAATAATGCCGGCAGATCGGCACGTACCGCAATATCGCCCACTTGCCCCGGAGCCAGCGGAATGCCATCCTCGTCTACGACCTCAACGAGTCCCGGTGCAATGGATTTGCCCATCGAGCCTGTGCGCAGAGGTGCATCCTTTAAATTACCAATAATTAATGTGCTCTCTGTTTGACCGTAGCCGTCACGAATCGTAATGTTGAACTGCTCCTGAAACTTGTTAATGACCTCCTGATTGAGAGGCTCTCCTGCTGAAACTGCGCTGCGCAATTGGGATAGATCATATTGATCCAAACCATCCGTTTTCGCCATAATCCGATATTCTGTCGGCGTACAGCATAACACTTGGATTCCATACTGCTGCATAAACTGCAAATACCGACCTGGACGAAACGGACCATTATATACGAATCCGGTCGCTCCATTTCCCAGTACGGATAAAAACGGACTCCAAATCCACTTTTGCCATCCCGGCGCAGCAGTAGCCCATACTATATCTGAAGCTTGAATGTCCAACCATGGTGATGTTATCCGCAGATGAGCATATCCCCAGCCATGACTATGTACAACACCTTTAGGATTTCCCGTGGTGCCCGAAGTATAGGCCAGTATAGCCATGTCGTCACGGTGCGTCCTCACAGCTTCAAAAGTATCTTCCTGTCCATCCATCAGCTCATTCAGCAAGAGCCAGCCAGATACATCTGCCGTGTCGTCCCCGGAGACCACGATGCGATAATCCAGAGCAGGCAAATCATCATTTATTTTGTCCACTTCGCTTGTTACTCCGGTCCAGGCAATGACTGCGCGCGCTTCTGAATGGCGAAGACGATATGCAATATCCTTGGCACGTAGCATTTCTGAAGATGGAATGACAACGAGCCCCAGCTTCAAGCAGGCCAGATAAATTACATACGCAATAATACGCCGTGGTACTACGACCAGAACTCTGTCACCTTTGTTAAATCCCAGATTTGCGAGTCCTCCAGCCAGTCGGTTAGCTTTTTTCAGCAGCTCTCCGTAGGTGATTTCTTCGTATTCTCCTGTCTCACTCAGCCACTTGAGTGCGGTTTTACCAGCATCATGGTGTTCCATTTCCGAAGTCATATTGTAATATTCAGGCGCAAGCCATTGTTGTTGATCTGTCAAATTATACCTTCCCCTTTATACATAAGATGAGATCCACTTTCTTACTGTAGTATAACACGTCTTAGTACCAGGTTCTAATACCAGAATCATTTTTTTGGAAAAAAATAAATTTTGTAAAGCGTACGACAAAAAGAAAGAGCCTGATTTCAGGCTCTTTTTCTTCACCGCTATCGTGATCTACAACTGGAGTTCTACCACTGTAGAAGCCACTTCCTGACCGTTTACGAGCAGTGCAATCCGGTGCGCTCCCGCATAATGGCGACGAGTTGTTAGGTCTGCTAAACGGTGTATCCGTGTACTTGTAAGATGGATTCCTCCAGGGACCGTTTTGTCAGATAGCAAAAACAGTTTACGTGAGGTTTGTCCTCTCGCCTTCACAAAGTCGATGCCGTACTCGATGCGGACTCGTACCGGGTCACCTTCACGAAGCTGAAGCGCGTAGCTCAACTCACAGCTATCGCCGAGCTTTAGCACGGCAGGGTCTGTGGTGAAAGAGGCTCCCGTGACTAACGGCGCCCCGTCTGTTTCATCCGCATAGCCGAACATTGCCATCACTTCGGGGATGGATTTGCGAATCAGGGTCCGACAGCCATGACGCACAATCCAGTCGGTGTCAGGGTGTGTTCCTTTCCACCGTTGAGCCGTAGCAATGACCACATCAGGATGATCCTTGGCAATATCGTTCAGGTTGTTGGCTACACTTTTGCGTACATATAGTGATGGATCGGCCTTCAGTAATTCCAATACGGCCAATACTGGAGCAGGATCGCGTTTAAACACAGGCAACGCCTGTCCCCAGGGCAGCCGTGGACGACAGCCTTCGCTGGCAAGACGGCGAACATGCTCACTTTGGTGTCCCGCCCAGATCGTCATCTGCCGCATCATCCGTTCCGGTTCACGCAGGAGGAAGGGTCTCACGGCGAACTCCGCAGAGGACTTAGAGGTGAATCGCTCCAGTGCCTTCATGGACAGGTCCCAATGCTCTTCTCCCTGCCCATACACCTCCACAAAATCGGGGAAAAACAAGTATGGAAAACCACTGCAATGCTCGTCTATAGCAAAAAGAATATCCAGAGCTTCTTCATATTTACTGGGCAAAAATGCCCCTAATGTTAACGAAATACGCCGTATTCGTTCTTTTAGCTCCAGCTCATCCCATTTTTTATCCATCACTTGATGGATGAATCCGATGGTATCGAACGGCCTGTACGCAGACTGTACTTTTTCACCGAATTGTTGAAGAAAATTCTCCGTGTACATATTTTTTAAGGGCTCGGCCATTATATATCTCCTTTTGTATGAGGTTGAAAGAATTGTAGCAAGGCATACTAAAAATGCCAAGTCCTATGATTAGGACCTGACATTTTTACATTAATACAAGAAATCGATTTACTTATAATTCGTGTTGAGCAAACCAATTGGTAATACGTTGCAGTCGTTCCACGCGAAGCTGCGGGTGCCCTTTTCGTGAAAGCTCGTGACTTGAAGCTGGAAAACGGACAAATTGCGTAGGTTTCCCCAAGCGACGTAATGCTGTAAACAGCTGCTCTCCCTGCTCTATAGGACATCGCAGATCCTGCTCCCCGTGCAATATGAGCAGCGGTGTGTTGATTTGCTGCACATAAGCCAGCGGAGATTGCTTCCACAAGAGCTCACAATCCTCCCACGGATTCCCGCCGACTTCATCTTCAGTAAACGAGTACCCTATGTCACTCACCCCATACATTGACAGCCAGTTAGAAATGGAGCGCTGGGTTACAGCTGCGCGGAAACGATCGGTATGGCCGACAATCCAGTTTGTCATAAAGCCACCATAGCTGCCCCCTGTTACACCTAGCCTTTCCGGATGAATGAATGGAAACTGACGTATAGCCTCGTCCACTGCGCTCAGCAGATCAGTGTAATCGCGTCCGCCGTAATCTCCAAGGACAACATTGGTAAAAGACTGTCCGTACCCTCGGCTTCCTCCCGGATTCGTGTAGATGACTGTATACCCCTGAGCGGCCAGCAACTGAAATTCATGAAAAAAAGAATTGGAATACATGGCATGAGGACCGCCGTGAATCTCCAAAATAGCAGGATAGGATACCCCCTCCTTAAACCCAGCAGGCTTCATCACCCATCCCTGCACTCGTCGTCCATCCTCAACCTCAGTCCAGAAGCTCTCAGGCACACTGATCTCAATCTCATCAAGCAGAGAGTCATTCACTCGTGTCAGCCGTTCCTCAGTTCCTGAATGGATCGTAATCCGGAACAAATCGCCTGGTAAAGAAACATCTGTGGAAGCCGCAATGATATGCCGCTCATCCGAAGTAAGCTCGAATTGGTAAATTTCCCGTTCTCCTTGGGTTAAAATTTTAAAAGTTCCATCAAGCGCAAACTGATATACGTGTACATTTCCTTCAAGGGTGACCAGCGTATACAGGAATTGACCGTTCGCACTGAAGCGTGGTGGTCCTACATGAAGATGTGAACGCATGTCGCTCATACCCGCATTACCGAGGTGAGCGTCAAGCGTCTCACTAACGCATACTGCCGTCCCCCCACTGGAAGGAACCGTGTACAGTCGGGTCTGAGTAGCGCCTTTGGCATGTCGATCATGACCGTAAAAGGCAATCGTTGAACCGTCGGGAGAATAAGCTGCACTCTCGATGTGCAGTTCAGAATGGGTCAGCTTAAGCGGTGCTGCTGCATCACCATTTGAAGTTGCAGGAGCTATCGTAAACAAATCATTCTGCTTACGTAAATCCGTATCCTCTTTCGAATGCTCTGCTATTCTGGCGACGAATAAAATATGTTGACCATCCGGTGACCACACAGGCTCCGCCACATCATAAGCGCCGGAAGTCAGTTGAACTGTGTGCCCCGAAGTCACATCAGCTACATACAAGTGATCACGAGTATCATCCCACAGTCCATATCCGTCGGATTTAGCTTTCGTTCGATTAACAACTCGTCCCTTAAGTTGTGCTTCCTGAGTTCCTCCACTGGATGTAGGGCTTGACGGGTTCTCGGCCGTTTTAGCTGCAAACGATATACAGGTCCCATCAGGAGACCAGGCTAATGAACGAACGTTATTCTCTACGTGTGTAAGCTGTCGTGCCTCCCCCCCCGCGTTCTGGAATAATCCATACCTGGCGCTTGCCGCCTGTTGTACGGAGAAAAGCTAGTTGTGATCCGTCTGGTGACCAGACAGGCGTTTCATCTTTTGGTCCGTATGTAAAGGGTATCGGGACAGCGACTTCGGACGATAATAGCCAAATTCCTGAGTTATAATCTGTCCGCTCTTTATTAATATACTGTTCTACGTAAGCGATTTCACCACTAATAGGATGAATAGCTGGATCGCTAACCCAGTGAAGTCGATATAAATCCTCGGCTGTTATACAGCGCTTGGTCGTGCTAGATTGCGAGTCGCTCAAAAAAATTCCTCCTTTATATCATCAGATTCCACATCTTTAAATTTTAATTAATCCTATTAATTTTATAGGATTTTAATAAATACACAATTACGTTACTCTTTTTATTTATCTCTGTCAATTTGTCTAAAACTAAAAAGCCCCTCTCTCAGTCGCAATGGACCCGAAAACACCACTACTTCGGTTGCTTTCATGAGAGAGGGTAGTATTATTCATCAATCACAACTGAAAAATAGGAGAAATGGAAGGAGCCCCATTAGGAATAGCAGCTAGTGATCCATTTTCTTTGTGTAGGTTCGGTGCCTGCTGCCAAATAGTGCTGGGAATCTCTCGCCGCAGCACAGGAATGATATCCTCGGCAAACCGATGCAGCTGTTCAAGCTGCTCCTGCTCTCCCAGCCCATCCACGCTTATGCTAAGTACTTGATGGCCGAACGCAGTATAATAGTTTCGTATTTTTTCGAGTACGCTGTCCGCAGAACCAATCAGAACTGGACCGTTGCGGATATTGTCCTCCAAACTTCTAAACGGGGATTGATTATGCTGAGCCGCCGCCGTCGAGTGGTAAGCATCATAATACGGGCGATAGCGTCTGATCGCTTCCTCGTCTGTATCCGCCAGATACAAGCTCCCGGCTCCGGCACCAATTACAGCCTGAGCCGGGTCATGACCGTAATAAGTCAGCCGTTCACGGTAATGATCAATTAAGGCTTTATACTTGGCCTGAGGATGGAAAGAATTTGAGGAAAATAACGGCTCTCCATATTGTGCAGCCAGCTCCGTCGATAATGTACTGGAGGCACTTCCATGCCATATTGGAATGTGCTGTTGATACGGGCGTGGCTGTGTCGTGACCTGATACAGCGGGGGCCGATAGTTGCCCTCCCACGTAACCTCTTCCTCGCTCCATAGCCGTTTGAGCAGACGATAGCGTTCTGCTAGCGACTCCCACTGCTCTTCCTCCGTAATTCCAAACAACGGGTAATGCCGTGGATCATTGCCTTTTCCGATAATCAGTTCTAATCTTCCACCCGATAAATGATCCAGTGTCGCATAATCCTCAGCTACGCGCACCGGGTCAAGTATACTAAGCACCGTTACCATCGTCAGCAGACGAATCCGTTCAGTTCTCGCTGCTATAGCGGTCAGAACGAGTGAAGGTGAAGACGACAAAAAAGGCGTACCATGCCGCTCCCCCACACCATACGCATCAAAACCAAGCTCCTCTGCGAGCACAGCCTGCTTAATTACATTTTGGAATTTTTGCTGCGAACTCCAGGCTTCTCCGGTAATCGCATTAGGCAGATTAGCCATTAGGCTGAACAACACAAACTTCATTCGCTCCTGCCCCCCTTCTGCGAACGAATCGGCTTCTTCCGTTCCCTATGACCGTGTCTAATTTCGGTTAGCTGTCTTGGCTTCATTTTTTTCACGAATGTAGGTGGAGAATAATTCAGGATTCACCACTTTACGCAGTAAATGCATCGTCCCGTCCCCTGTTCCATGGTCAAAAGCATGGAAACGTTCATATCCCCAACGCTCATACATGGATAGCAAATAGGGATGCTTTTCCGCAGTCGCCAGTGTCACAGCAGGAGCACCGACCTTGTCACGAATAATCGTTTGCTCTACCCAATTCAGCAGTTTTTTCCCATATCCTTTGCCCTGGGCAGCCGGGTCTACAGCAAACCACATCACAAACGGTAGATCGGTTATAAAATTAAGGGCTCTATTTTTGAGATGGCTAACGGTAGCCTGAATGACACCGTCTACTTCCAGCACATAGCAATCATTATTTTTAATGTTTTCTTGAATGAGAGCCACGTCTGCCTGAGCGGCAGGCCATCGAAGCTCCAACTGCCGAATTGTTTCATACGCCTCATACGTCACATACTGCAATCTTTCTGCGTCCTCTTGAAGTGCCAGACGATAGATTTCACTCATACTAACCCGCCTCCTTATAGTGTTTTTATAAAACGAGTGAACCACCACATAACTAATCCCATCTATTTAATCAGATATAAAAGTTAACATAACTGTAGCATGCTCAGTATCCAGCGACAAATTAATTTTTTCTATAACTCCATTTAAAATAACAATAGCCCCTAGAAAGATGGGAATTCGTTAATTAAATTCAACGCAAAAAAGCCCGAAAATCGGGCTTTTTTACTTTCTAGACGAATAAAATGCTGGCCAAATCTCCGGCATTCAAACACAACATGTATACTGTGTTACTCCGCAGGGGCAGTAAAGCTGCGTTTGGCAAACTCGCTGTCCAGCATATAAAAGGCATTGCTGTCTCTTTCAATGCGCTTAAGCTTCTGGATAACACTGTCGAACAGAGCTTCCTCTTCGACTTGCTCATCAATAAACCATTTCAGGAAATGGATCGTTGCATGCTCACGTCCATCGAGGGCCAAGTCAGCCAGATGATAAAATTTTTGCGTGTTTTGCTGCTCATGCTTGTAGCCATGTTCAAATACGTCCAGCATGGAATCGTAGCTGTTTTTTGGCTCCGGCAATGCAGCCAATGTGGCGCGTCCTCTACGGTCATTAATGTATTTATACAGTTTCATGGCATGAAACCTTTCCTCCTCAGCTTGTACCAGGAAGAAGTTTGCAAACCCATCCAGACTTTCACTGGAGCAATAAGCAGCCATCGCCAGATATACGTGAGCGGAGTAAAATTCAAAGTTCATTTGCTCATTCAGAGCCTGTGCCAAATTGTCATTCATGTCTCAGGTCACCTCGGTCATGTATGTAATAATGTAACGATCATAGTGTACCACGAATCCGATCACAAAAAAACGGACGGAAGTGAATTCAACATTCTCACGTTCCGCCCGTAATCTCTACAATTAGTTTACAATCAAGGCTCCAGACCCCAGACACGTTTGTCATTTATATACAAAGGTGCTTTGTCCCAATCCGTATAAGATGTCTTGGTTGAATCGTAGGAAAAATCATCACTTTCGTTATAGTTGCTCCAGTCCGTCTTGTTCATGCGAATCTGAATGTCCCCTGTGTTTTCCCCTGCTGCCAGACTTCCCGCACCAGCTCCAAAGGAGATTTCCAGATAATAATCTGCGCCTGTAACGGCCTTATCCAGTTTCACAAGACGTCCCTGAACGTTACTACTGCCCAACTGTGCATAGTCACAATGGAATTCCTGTGACTTGTCGCCATCTACAGTGTAGTAGTATCGCAGCTTGACATTTTTCAGATCAACGGCCTCTTTACCCTTGTTTACAATACGGAACAGTGGCCGAATCTGATTATCTCCCGGGTTGGTGTCGCCCACGCGGTATTGGGCAATCACATCTCCCGTTGCTGGAATGGGTGCTGACGTAGGCTTGGCACTGACCTCGGCAGAATCCGGGCTGGTTCCTAAAGAATTTGTTGCACTTGCCACATAATAATAAGTGGTTTCATTCACCACTCCTGTATCCTTGTAAGTGCTGTCTGTTACCGTTGCTACTGTGGTATAAGGGCCACCACTGGTTGTCGAGCGCTTGACTGTATAGCTATCGGCACCCGTCGCTTTGCTCCAGGTCAGTGTAACCTGAGCATCCCCTGCGTTTGCCTTCACATTTGCCGGAGCTTTGGGAGCTGTAGGCTCGGTTGGTCCACTACCGTTAATGAGACGGTCATACTCGGCATAAGCCGTTGCCATATCAACTTGGGACCAGAAACGGTGATACGTAAATTCTGGAGCTCCTTTATCCCATTTTTTGGTCTGCTTGTTCCATGAAGTCGTGTATTTATCCTTAAGATAGGACCATTGCGGATCTTTGGTGATATTAGGGCGGATATCGCTGTAGCTGGAATACGTACCATTACCACCTTTAGACGGATCAGACGGTGTAGTGTCGGTGCCAGGGATCGTGTTGCCTTGCCCAGTCTTACCACTCCAGCCGCTTGGGATATACACTTCTTTGGTAAAATAACGATAATAATCCTCGCGTGCTTCCTTCGTTGTAATGCCTATACCGTCGTTATAACCCCATGCAGCATCAAGCAAAGCTTTAGACAGATCCTTAGCTTCCTTGCCTAATTCGGAATAGTCTCCTTTTTCAGCTTTCGTTCCAGCAGCAAAGAAAGTAAGTGCTTTAACATAGCTGCCCAGCACTCCGGCATCCTGCCCCGGACTCTTTGTTACCACATGGAGATTGGTATTCCCTTTATGATTAGCAAATCCGCTCCAGGTTTCAGGCTTTCCGCTCCATTCCAGATTGCTCGGCAGCCAGAACTCACCTTTAGCCGCTGTAGTAGCCACTTTCGGATTCTTGCCACCCAGAATACGCTTACCTTGAGCGTCCAAATAGTATCCCTGCGCATCAGTCACAGGCCGTTCGTTGGCAAATACATAGCTCTTGGACCACGCTATCCAGTTTTCCGTCACTTGTTTAGCCATTTTAAACTGCTCGGACGAAGTGTCCCCTTTCTTGGCTAAAATGTAGTACAGCTCGGCAACTCGCTCGACAGGCCAAGCCTGCATCCCGAACCAGTTGTTCGACGGTGGATCGTTATATACAGGAGCCCCTGTATAAGCCATGCCATAAAAGGTACTTGTGCCAGATGGATAAGCCTTGTAGGCACCATCCCAGCTATTCGTTGCTCCGCCTGCAATGGCCCCCTCATCGGATTGCAGCCAAGTATAAAACTCCAGTTGGCGCTTCAGCGAGGTCGCCCAATCCTGTCCCGCCGTTGGTGAATTCGGTATTAATCCACCATCTTGATTGGACAACGCATATGCTGCGACGACATTTTGGTAGCCCTGATGTGCATGGCTGGCACCAATACGCCAAGCCCAGTTGCCGCTTTGGCCAAGTCCGCCGCCCCAGGATGTATACCATGCCATCAGATAAAGACTGGCATCCTTGCCCGTACCAGCAATTGGACTTCCATTGGAAGCGCTTCCGGTTTTCTGGAAGTATTTATCGTACATGCCGTAACGCAAAAAGTCTCCCATCTTTTTGGCTTTATCCAAATATACGGAGTTGTCATATCCCAATTCCTTAGCCCAGTACATCGCTTGAACTGCCCGTGCATCTGCATCGGTGGCATTCGTGTAACGCCATTGCTGTGCCGGGGCATTATTTTCCTTGGTGAACAAGCTCATAAAGCCTTCATTAGACTTGCCAAACTTTTGATTGTCTTGCGATGGATGTGGTACAGCCTCCCAGACCGATTCCTGTTCCCCGCGCTGGAAGGTGTTTACATAGGCTGCTGTATGCGACGGATTCAGAAGATTTCCGAAACCGTACCAATTATCCACGTCCAACAACCAGTGCATCAGATAAGTCTGGTTGTTGCCATAGGTTGCCTTCAGCTCAGAGTCCAGTGGATCCTTGCCAGCACCATACTGACCACTTAGGCGGCTTGGGTACTGATCCGGCTGCGAATATTCTGCGGCATAAGTGGCGGGGCTGTTCGGGTTATAGTTACTCATTGTCGGTTGCTCTTCCTTACCGTCGCCTTCATTAACAGGAATGATATATTTCTCCATGTTGTCCCATGCGGATTCCAAATGCCCCCAATCCCCGGTATAATGACCATACAGCACTTCCAGCCACATCCAGTAGCTGTACGCTTCTGAAGTCGTTAAGTGTCCGTAATCCGGAGCCTCGCTCATAAGCGTTTCAACGGAATGATAAGGGATGCCTTCTTTTGAAAAGTATCCGCTAGCCGGATCCTTCAGTTGTTTATACAATTGTAGAAAGCGTGTCGATTCCGGTGTTGCGGCTGATGCACGGTCGGGTCCTGCCTGAAATAAGCCCAAGGTTAACGGAAGTACCAAAATGGCTGACATGACCATAGAGACAGATTTCCTGATCACTGATTTTCTGCTGATCACTTTTGCATTCATCCTCTCCATTATCAATTTTGGCTTTACACAAGATAATTTTATTCCGAAAAACGACAGCACAAAAAGACAGCATCATCACCTCACTTTCCCATAAAAAAGGTGGAGGACACGCTGTCTATTGCTCCAAATGCTTCGCATTGGCCCTGGAAAAAATATACCACACTAGGCGCCAAATGAGAGTCGAAAAATTCTATAAGTTTAGAGATTCACAAGGAAAATTGACGAAATCGATTGGAATCGGTACTATTTCACAGGGAGGCGTTAAAACATGAAAATTTTGCTATTGCTTGGTTGTATCGTGATGTTTTTAGCCGTAGCTTTAGGAGCGTTCGGCGCACACGCATTGAAAAAGAGACTTTCCGTAGACATGATGAGCATATTCCAAACAGGAATTCAATATCAAATCGCTCACGGACTGGGTTTGCTGCTGCTTGGAGTTCTTGCTGACAACCTTATCCATTCTTCTCTCATCGTTACCGCAGGCTGGGTTATGCTAGTGGGTATTCTCCTGTTCTCCGGCAGTCTGTATGCCCTTAGTATATCCGGTGTGAAAAAGCTTGGGGCAATCACCCCCATTGGCGGGTTGGCTTTTTTGGCAAGCTGGGTCATTGTGATCGTGGCGGTTGTGCAAGGATAAAGGAACAGAGACTTGGAAAAGGAGGCGCTTCCAAGTCTCTGGAATTATTAACGTAGCATTCCTGAGTATTATGAAAGAATACATTATTTCGTCTGCACTTGTTGCGCTTTCTGAGCGGCTATCCGATGACCTTCGATATAACGTCTGGATTCTGCCATCTCATGCTCCTGAGCAGCTTCCATAATAATATGAACCCCCGGCTTGTACTGCTCCAGCAATTCCATGTAGAGGCCATAGTTCATGTCTCCAAAACCCGGCGGCACCGTCTCAATTTCACCTGACGATGACAAACGCCGGTCTTTGGCATGCGCTGCGATAATCCGGGGGCCCAGCAGTTGGAAAGCTTCGCGAATGATCTCATCCTGCTGCGCCAGATTTTCCGTTTTTAGCAGATTACCCGGATCAATCACAACACCGATGTGTGAAGAAGGCACTTCCTCCAGAAAGGCAGCCAACTCTACGGCAGTTCCGACCAAGTGATCGTTTGCAGCTTCCAATCCTACGAATACGCCCCATTTCTCCGCTTCATCTGCTAATTCACGCACTACTTCCCTTACAACTCTCCAGTCACGTTCCGTATAGGCGGTACCATCCTCATTACGTCCGACTTCGGCTGCTACCATTGGTGCTCCTAACAGCCCCGCATATCGGATCAGCTCTTTAAAGCGCTCTACATTTTCACGCAGCAATTCCTCATCCTGTATAAAAAAATGCAAATAGCACCCAAGCACCGATATGGATACACCATGCTTACGAAATTCTTCTGCGATAGACAGTGCCAATCCCGGATTGAACTTACCCGGTTTATTAAAATCCACATCACTGATCGCTCTCCACGGAGCCAGCTGAACATGAGTAAAGCCCGCTGCGCCTACCTTTGCAGCCAATTCGCGATAAGGCAACTTGCCAAACAAATGTGCCAATACACCTACTGTCACTAAAAATCACCTCTTATTTTTATTGTTGTACGCTACTTGTTACTGTACTCTGCTCCAAGGTCTCATTGATGATGTTCGTAATCCGTTCCACTTCATCATGAATAAAAAAGTGTCCTCCCTCAAAGGTAAACATACGAAATTGCTGATCCGTATGGTATGCCCATGCCTCCGCATCTTGTAAGGTCACCGTGTTATCGGTCATTCCCGTCAAAGCGGAGATAGGACAATGTAAAGGTGCGGCTTTAGCCATGTACTTATACAACTCGACAGCTTTGAAATCCGCTCTTAACACCGGCATAAAATAGTCGTATAATTCCCGATTGTCAAAAATCGCTTCCGAAAGCTGACCGTACCGCTGCAAATGCGTCCTGAACTGATCTGCGGGCAGATCGTGTAACCACGGGGAATTTCTTGGGACATGCGGTGCCCGTCCACCCGAAACGAACAGATGAGCAGGCTTGCCATATCCACCGTCCACCAGCTTGTAGTACAGCTCGAATGAGATCATCGTCCCCATACTGTGGCCGTATATGGCATAAGGATCACCGGGGGCTATCTCTTCGCTGATCTTGTGCAACAGATCCTCGCTCATCTCCTCAATGCTTTCCTTTAGCGGTTCCCCAGAACGAATACCTCTGCCCGCTAATTCCAGTGGAACAAGCTTAATCTGCGGAAGCAGCAACTTTTTCCATTTGAAGCTGACCGACGCCGATCCGCCTGCATACGGGATGAAAAATAATGTGATAGGTGCCATTCTTGCAACCTCCTGCCTTGCTAAGTTCTAACTTTTTCATTTTAGCATAAAAAGGTATATTTACCCATTTCAAATATTTTGCAAATTCCAGAAGAAAGGTTGAGAAAATCAAGCACATTTTATATAAGGCAGGAAATGTCTTTCTAAAGAAAGAACGGCTCTATGTTTGAATATAATCATGTGTTGGGTCTTTTATTTTTTCAAATCGAAAGGAGTTCTGCGCCATGAAGTACGGTTTTTTCGATGATGTCAATCAAGAATATGTCATCCACACCCCTCAAACCCCTTATCCCTGGATTAATTATTTAGGTAATGAACGATTTTTTGGACTGATCTCCAATACAAGTGGCGGCTATGCATTTTACCGGGATGCTCGCTTACGTCGCTTAACACGTTACCGGTACAACAATATTCCTGTCGATAACGGTGGTCGTTATTTTTATATTTATGATGATGGGGATTATTGGACTCCAGGTTGGATGCCAGTCAAACGGGAGCTGGAGCAGTATGAATGCCGCCATGGACTTGGCTATACCTCAATTATGGGGGAACGCAGCGGTATTCGGGCCACGCAGCTGGCTTTTGTGCCCCTATCCTTTGACGGTGAGGTCCATCAGGTTAAGCTTCAGAACACATCGTTACAAACCAAAAAGATCAAACTCTTCTCGTTCGTGGAATTTTGTCTGTGGAACGCCTATGACGATATGACCAACTACCAGCGCAACTTGAATACGGGTGAGGTTGAAATACAAGATTCTGTCATTTATCACAAAACGGAATACCGTGAACGTCGCAATCACTATGCTTTTTTCTCTGCTAATCGTCCGCTAGCGGGTTATGATACAGACCGTGAAGCTTTTCTGGGGCTCTACAACGGATTAGATCAGCCTCAAACGGTCGCCGCTGGGCAAGCCTCAAACTCTATTGCCAGCGGATGGTCCCCTGTCGGATCACATTGCATTGAGATAACGCTGGAGCCAGGCGAAGAAACAAGCTGTAACTTTATACTCGGTTATGTAGAAAATCCCGAGGAAGAAAAATGGGAGTCTCCCGGCGTTATTAACAAAAAACAGGCACATGCCATGATTGCGCAGTTTGCGGATGAAGCCGATGTAGAACGAGCCTTGAGTGAGCTGCGAACCTATTGGAACAATCTGCTGTCCAAGTATACCCTTCAAAGCCACGACGACAAGCTGAACCGAATGGTAAACATATGGAACCCTTATCAGTGTATGGTTACGTTCAATATGTCGCGTTCCGCATCGTATTTTGAATCTGGTATCGGGCGTGGTATGGGCTTCCGGGATTCGAATCAGGACTTGCTCGGCTTCGTCCACCAAATACCGGAGCGGGCACGGGAACGGATTATCGACATCGCCTCTACTCAATTTGAAAACGGCGGAGCTTATCATCAGTACCAACCGTTAACCAAAAAAGGAAATCACGAGGTTGGCGGTGGCTTTAACGACGATCCGTTGTGGCTTATTGTCGGTACCGCAGCGTATATCAAAGAAACGGGAGACTTTGGCATACTGGACGAACAAGTGCCCTTTGACGGAGATGTAGAGCGTACGGCTACGCTGTTTGAACATTTGAAGCGTTCTTTTTACCACGTTGTGGGCAATCTCGGTCCGCATGGTCTTCCACTCATTGGCCGGGCTGACTGGAACGACTGTCTGAATCTCAACTGTTTTTCTGCTACACCAGATGAGTCCTATCAGACAACTCAGAATTTGGAGGGTCGAACAGCCGAATCCGTGTTCATTGCCGGACTATTCGTATATACGGGACCGGATTTTATAGAGCTATGCAAGCGCAGAGGATTGGATGAGGAGGCGGCAACAGCACAAGCATATGTGGATCGTATGCGAACAGCCACATTGGAGCATGGTTTTGACGGGGAATGGTTCTTACGTGCTTATGACCATTATGGAGACAAAATAGGGAGCAAGGATTGTGAGGAAGGCCAAATTTTCATTGAACCTCAAGGCTTCTGTGTCATGGCAGGAATTGGCGTTGAAGAAGGTCTAGCTCAAAAAGCTCTCGATTCTACACGTGATCGGTTAGAAACTCCCTACGGCATTGTACTGCAAATTCCACCCTATTCTCGCTACTACATCAATCTGGGCGAAATCTCATCTTACCCTCCCGGGTATAAGGAAAATGCCGGTATTTTCTGTCACAATAACCCTTGGATTATGATGGCGGAAGCCGTAATAGGACGTGGGGATCGCGCTTTCGAGCTATATAGCAAAATTGCCCCCGCCTATCTAGAGGACATTAGCGACATTCACCGCACTGAGCCGTATGTGTACGCTCAAATGATTGCGGGCAAGGATGCTGTTCGTGCAGGCGAAGCCAAAAATTCCTGGCTGACGGGTACAGCGGCATGGAACTTTATAGCTATTACTCAATCCATTCTCGGTATTCAGCCCGAATGGGATGGTCTGCGTATTGATCCGTGCATTCCTACAGCCTGGGACGAATTCACAGTCACCCGCGTCTTCCGCGGTGATACCTACGTGATTCATATCACGAATCCACAGCATGTCTCCAAGGGTGTAGTTACTGTTACCTTAGATGGCACCGTCCTTACGAATAATATTCTGCCGGTTGCAGGGGACGGGGCTATCCACCAAGTAAAAGTGTTGCTAGGCTAACAAGTTCATGGCCTTCAAAAAAATTAGCTTCAACTTCATCACATAGTATCTTATAATACGAGAATGGCTAAAGATACATTAAGTGTGGTGACATCATGAACAAGACAAAACGGCTTACTCAAACCATGGATTACAAAACAAAGCAAGCCCGCTGGGTACGCAAAATGTTATTACTGTATTGGATGATTATAGCTGTACATTTTATCGTCCAGCTGGGCAGCTACTTATTTCTTGATTACTCCGCTTCGCCTTATGAATTTTACGTCGGAACCCTTATTGTTCCCACGCTAATCATGAGTGGTTCCAACTTACTGGCAGAGTTGGCTCATTTTAAATTTAACAGGTATTCTTTTGCGATCCTGTTTATGGCAAGTACCGTCATTTGCTGGATGATTATTCGCCTAAACTATGATATCCGGATTATTACAGCGTTGTGCTTGTTGCCTATTTTCTCTTCTATCCTGTTCTTCAATCGTCGCTTAATATGGCTTTCCTTTGTATTACAAGTAGTCGTCTTTTTTCTGTTGCTGGCAGTGGATGCATCATTTCGTACCTATTTGTCAGGCTTTGATATCGTGGCGATTCCAACCTTTTTGATTATGTCCACCTTTATTGCTCTCATTATTCAGGCCAGCGGCCGCGATTTGTTAGTGGATTTGTATAAAACACAACGTGCCCAGCAGGAATTAATGATCAGTAATGCGATTATCAGCAAAATGTCAATGACCGATGGCTTGACGAAGCTGTACAATCATTTGTCCTTTCAAAACTTTTATGAAAAAGCACTCGAATATGCCGAACAAGGCGCGATCATCCATCTGGCGTTAGTGGATATTGATAATTTCAAGAAGATCAATGATACTTACGGACACCAGTTCGGAGATAAAATTTTGGAAGGCATCTCGCAAATCATTACAGAACAGATTACCGCAAATGACATTGCGGCTCGCTATGGCGGTGAGGAATTTGCTATTTTGATGTTCGAGCATACTTTCGAAGAAGCTTATCAGATCGTCGAAAACATCCGTCGTGAAGTGGAGAAAATGACCTTTCAGGAGAAATTGCAACTCGTTTCTGTAACCGTAAGCATTGGACTGAAAAGCTATACAGAGGAAATGAACAAAGATAAAGATGTATTTTTTCAGCAAGCAGATGACTATCTGTATCAAGCTAAGCGCTCCGGGAAAAACAAAATTGTTGCTCTTAATCATATCGCTTAATGTAAAAACACTTCATTTGATGAGACTCCGGCATGCGCTTGCCGGAGTCTTTTGAATATAGAGCTTAAAATTTAATAGAGTTGACATTTCCATAAGTTGAAACTAAAATAGTTACATATGTATTGGTTATTTACTTACAATAAATAAGTTCGAAGGAGATGGTTTTTTAAATGTCAACCCTCGTTATTGTCGTTCACCCTGATCTTGCGGAATCTCGCATTAACAAAAGATGGGTGCAAGAACTCAAGAAACAATCCGGCGTGACCGTTCACAACCTGTATGAAGTATATCCTGATGAGCAAATCAATGTCGCCCAGGAGCAGGAACTGCTAGAGCAGCATGACCGTATCGTTCTGCAATTCCCTTTTTACTGGTACAGCACTCCTTCCCTACTGAAAAAATGGCTGGATAAGGTTCTAACCTACGGCTGGGCTTATGGAAGCGAAGGTGGCAAGCTACAGGGCAAAGAGTTGTTGATCGCCTTGTCTGCTGCCAGCGTTGAGGAAAATTACCAACATGACGGACGGAACAGGTATACGATCGAAGAGCTGTTGAGACCTCTGGAAGCTACAGGCCATATGATTGGTGTCAAATTGCTCCCTTATTTCGTACAATATGGTGCTGCAGTTTTGACCGATGAGCAACTAGAGCAATCCGCACAAAAATACGCACAAACGGTTATTTCTTAATTTTTTACTAGAAAGCCCCTTGGACGGCGCCTGCCATACCTGCTTTACAGCAGACGGCAGCTCCAGCCAAGGGGCTTTACTGATCGATTTACATCGTAACCAACGTGCTGGTTACCTGTGCCATACTTTCTTTAATAATGTCGCAGCCCTTACGCAAGTTCTCCAAGCTTATCGTTAACGCTGGCATGATTTTAATTACCGTATCGTTACGCCCAGCACGTTCAATAATAAGTCCTCTACTAAAGCAGAGAGTTGCTACCTCCTTGGCGAACGCTTCTCCCAGATGGGATACATCAATCCCCCAGATCAGTCCCATGCCGCGAATTTCAATAAGAGGATCTATCGATTGGATATGTTCACGCAAGAACTGCTGAACAAAAGCCTCTTTTTCCTTCACTTGTGCTTCCAGCTCTACCATATCTCTGAACTCCAGCGCAGCCTTTGCCCCGACGAAAGCAAGCTGATTTCCACGGAAGGTGCCGTTATGCTCACCTGGACTCCATATATCCAATTCTGGCTTGAGTAGCAACAGAGACATTGGCAATCCGTATCCACTGATCGATTTGGATAAAACAACCATATCCGGAACGATTCCTGCCCGCTCGAATGAGAAGAACGAACCAACCCGGCCGCAACCGACTTGAATATCGTCAACAATGAGCAAAATATCATGATCATCGCACAGCTGTCGCAAATCACGCAGCCATTCGGTATCTGCAATATGAATACCGCCTTCAGCCTGTACCGTTTCCAAAATGATCGCGGCAGGCTTTTCCACACCCGAATGGGTGTCTGTTAAAAGCTGCTCCATATACAAAATGGTATCCATTCCGTTAAATGTACTGTTATAAGGTATAAAGGTAACATTGTTCAGGGGAACCCCTGCGCTCTCTCGCATGGAGTTGTTGCTGGTAATAGATAAACTACCCAGCGACATTCCGTGGAACGCGCCCATAAAAGCGAAAATACCATTTCTATTTTTCACCTTGCGTGCAAGTTTCAGAGCTGCTTCCACTGCATTGGTTCCGGTCGGTCCGCAAAATTGCAGTTTATAATTCAAGCCCTTGGGCTGGAGAATACGCTCTGAAAAAGACTCCATAAACTCTTGCTTGGCCGTCGTGTACATATCCAGACCATGCATAATCCGATCGGAAGTTAAATAATCCAAAATCCGGTTTTTCATAAAATCATTATTATGCCCATAGTTCAAAGCCCCTGCCCCGGCAAAAAAGTCAATGTAACCCTTGCCTGCCTCCGTGTACAGTACATCGTTTTTAGCTTTGTTGAAAACAACTGGAAAACTTCTGCAATAGGATCTTACATTGGACTCCAGCACTTCGAATGTGTTCATGATCTCTCGTCCTCCCGCTGACCTGATTTTAGAAAAATACAAGCATGGAAAGCAAAAAAAAAAGTAAATATGTAATCTAAATGAGAAGACAGTCTGAATTCACAATGGGATATCCACACCAAAGAATCATAAGTACGATCGCAAGAACAATTAAAGTACGAAAATTAAATACAAAGATAGCACATTGAGAGTAGGTTAGTAGAAGATTAAATAGTGGGTTTTTCTAAGAGGCCTATCAGAGGATGTCAACTCCTATGTAATAAAATACCATAATTTTCATTTAAGTCAATGCATGTTTCTGAGGTGTTTTGTTAAATTATTGTAATTTATCATCAATGGCTTGTAGTATATTGTTAAAATAAAACGAAAAATGTCGTATTATAGAAATAAATCTCAAAAATAGTACATTTCCATATCAAATAGATATACATCTGGACTAATTGTCCACAGGATTGCCACAACAAACCTGATCTTTTGACAGACTGTCCAAAGGAGTTTACTCTAGCAACAGGACCTGCCAAAAACTTGTTGTAAACATTGCAGTTATCCTAACTATTTGGCTCGAATTTGATAGAAAGATAAGGAAATATGATCATGTCTAATGTTTTGATTATTGAAGATGACAATATGCTGGGAGATACCCTTTCCTTGTATTTAACAGGAGAAGACTACAACGTTACTCGAGTGGAACAAGCGTCTGAGGGTATTGCCAGGCTTAAGATCGTACAGCCCGATATTATTTTGCTGGATCTGCTGCTTCCAGATTTGGATGGCGTGAATCCCTGCCCACTGATACGCAAGCATACGGACGTCCCCATCATCGTGATTTCTACAGAAAACAACATATCAGAGCGCATTCGTACACTTACGTTCGGAGCAGATGATTATATTTGCAAGCCTTTTAGTATGCAAGAGCTAAAAGCACGGATAGAGGCTCTTTTTCGTCGTATTGAAATCACGCGCTTACAAGGAAGAGGCAGAGCACCTGAACCTGAAACGGGCATTACTTTGGATCTAGCGAGAAGAATGATTACCGTTAACGGACAGAATGTGGAGACAACATATTCAGAATTTGAGCTTATGAAGCTTTTTTATTTGAACCGGGGAATTGTATTCAGCAGGTATGCTTTAATTCAGGCTCTCCGTGGCACAGACTCCTTTATTAACGAGAGGGCCGTGGACGTACATATTAACCATTTACGCAGAAAAATCGAAAAAGACCCTAAGAAACCGCAATTGATTAAGACCATCTGGGGAATCGGCTACAAATTTATGCAATAACACGGTCAGCTCCAAGGAAGTGATGACTTGATTTGGTTAATATCCTTCTGAACCGTGCTCAGATGCTCTTTCCAGTCTGGATACAGTTCTCCTGTTGAGGTTTCATTGCTGCGCTTCAATGCCTTTTCCAGCTCTATAACCTTTGCCAGCAACTCAGGCGCGCACAGGTTCCCCGTTCCTCCCTTAAGCGAGTGGATTAATCGAAGAGCAGAAGATAACTGTCCATTGTCCATTTTTCTCACAACTCTTTTATCGAGATACTGGTATTCTTGTATCCATTTGTAAAGGGCAAATTGAAAAATATACACCTTGCCATCCATACCTGCTATCGATTGCTCAGCGTGAATACCATGTAAATCTTGCAGCCACGCTAAATTAATCCAGCTAGTTAACACTCTAGCAGCGGTCAGTTCATGGACAGGCTTGAGCAACACGGCATTAATACCGGCACGAAGACAAACTTCCTGTTCATGCTGCACAGCATCAGCGGTAAAAGCGATAATGGGAAGCCTGTTAAAAGCTTTGTTTCTCCGAATATGTCTCGCCGTCTCAAAACCATCCATCTCTGGCATATGCAAATCAAGCAGCACCATATCCCAGTAACGAAGTTCCAGTAACGCTATTAGTTCTCTTCCGTTCGTGACCATCGTTACCTCAAAGTTACGCTCTGCTAAAAACTCGGTAATCACCACCTGGTTAATTTCGTTATCCTCTGCTATGAGAATTTGATACTTTTGTGTTGTATCCCCTATCTCATTGCGGGAACTCATCGTCGCATGAGTCTCCAGAGTATTACCATCTGCAGGCACTGACTGTTCCTTCTTCCAGCAGAGAACTTCCAGCAGAGCGTTCCGGGTAACGGGCTTGGACAAAAAGGCATCCACACTATGATCCATGTCCCCTGCAGCTATTTTTTCCATCTGAAACACGGTTGTAAGTCCAATGATCTGAGTTATCTGCCTATCCAGCATTTGAAGCCACTGCCTCCGGGAGTCCAGTTCTCTCAAACCTTCCATCCCCATATCAATGATAACATAATCAAAATGCTCACCCTTTTGAAAAGCATCCACACTTTCTTGGAAGGATGAAATAGTGAATGTTTTTAATCCCAAGTCTTGCAGTAGTTCGTTCAAGCTGTATCTCACCAGTTCATGCTGCGCAACAATTAAGGCTTTGCCTTTGATTTGTTTTTCTATTCGTGTGCTTCCTGCATTCAATTCCCTAGTTTCCAGCTCGACATTAAAGTAAAATTGACTGTACTCTCCTAATCGGCTTTTCACCTCTACTTTCCCGCCCATAGCTTCAGCCAAATGCCTGCTAATGGCCAAACCCAGCCCAGAGCCACCATATCTGCGGCTGGTTGATGTACTCGCCTGGATAAAAGGGACGAATAGCTTGTCCATACACGTCTCGGAAATTCCTATGCCCGTATCTTCTACCATAAAAGAAACGCCTACTCGCCCTTCCTGCTGACTTAGCATTTTTACCTGTAACAATACATGTCCCTGATCCGTAAACTTGATGGCGTTGGTCAGAAGATTTGAAAGCACCTGCTCCATTCGAAGCGGGTCTCCCTTAAAGCTTTTCGGTAACGCCGGGTCCGTTATAAATACGACCTCTATTTCCTTATCTTCAAGTAAAGTTCCAACGGTATCTGCGAGATGACGAAGCATTTTTTCCGGCTCGAATTCTACCTTTTCCAGTTCCAGACTGCCGGCTTCCATTTTGGAAAAGTCCAATACGTTACTGAGCATGGATGAAAGGGTACGAGAGGAAGCGAGAAGCTTGTGGAGATAATCTCTTTGAACGGCAGTCAGTTCAGTCTTATTTAACAGCTTTGACAGACCGATGATTCCATTCAGCGGGGTGCGGATTTCGTGACTCATATGAGCCAAAAAAATGCTTTTCGCACGGTTAGCCTCGTCCATCTCCATTCTTTTCTGCTCTGAGGCTTTATACTCCGTAATGTCCAACACGTGACCGATAACATGCCTAGTAATCCCGTCCTCCATAACCGGATGTAAGGTAATAAGAGCCGAATATTCCCAAAAATCCAATTCAAATACGGTCCGATCACCGAACCAGGCCTGTTTGTAGTATTGGCAAAGCTGCTCCATCGTTTCAGAGGAAAGCTCCAAAATGTCCCCAAGACGCTTCACATGCTCCCTTTTATTGTAGTTGACTTGCATATTCAGACCCACGCGCTCCAGCAATTCACCTTCAAGCAGCATATAATAAAATTCATCACCACGTTTCTCCAGTCTGAATGTAAAGCCAGGTTGAACCCGAAATAAATTCAGCAGATCACGGTCTTTGTTTAACAAACGTTGTCCATATGTATACTTAGCGGTGATTAAAGTGTGCACAAACAGAGTCATGAACATTAGACCCATCCCTAACTCTAGCACGCAGGTCAACGGTGTTTTATCGCTTATGCCAAAACATAAGAACAAAATTCCCGCTCCTCCATAAAATACACCTGTGATCGCCTGACGAACAAGTTGACGCTGAAAAACCAAAACTAACAATAATATCACGATAGCACATAGCATTAAATCTCGAACCAAGTGTTCGCCCCCTTATAATCTTCCATTTTTTGTACGACCTATCAAAAATATAAAAAAAACTCAGGACAGATTCCTTATGCCATAAGGCTTAAAGAACTGTCCCGAGCATTCATTGTACTATAGATTCCATAAGGTTCAAGCTCGTTTTAATATTTGAAACGACTGATCATCATCTTCAAATCAGCAGCCATCGTCGAAAGCAACTGTGCAGAAGCTGATATTTCCTCCATGGAAGCCAGTTGCTCTTGTGAGGAGGCAGCAACTTCCTCAGATGTGGCGGCATTACCGGTTGCAATCGTCGCCAGCTCGTTGGCTGTCGCTGCGATTTCTTGTACACTGGCTGATATTTGCTCTGCAATCGCAGCGACCTCCTCTACCTGAGGTGTTGTCTCTCGAATGCCTTCCATCGCATAACCCAGCTTGACAATGGTTGCTTTGGAAATCTGTAGTCCATCCTGCACCTCAGTCGTGACCCTGTCCATCGTCTTCACTGTTGTTTCGGTTTCATGCTGAATTTCGGCAATCAAGGTGGCAATCTGTGTGGCGGATGTCTGAGACTGCTCTGCCAGCTTACGCACCTCATCAGCAACGACGGCAAAGCCTTTTCCATGATCGCCCGCTCTGGCTGCCTCAATAGCTGCATTCAATGCCAGCAGGTTTGTCTGATTGGAGATATCGCCGATAACCTTCGTAATTTCACCGATTTCATGAGAGCGGGCTTGCAAGGTTTGAATCATCTGGTTGGAACGCTCTACTGATTGATGAATGGAATTCATTTGCTCACCTGTCTGCTCAACAGACTTTCGTCCTTCCTCGGCTTGCAAGGCAGATCGTTTGGCCAAATCAGCTACCGAAATCGATCGTTCAGCAATTTGGGTGATCCCTTGTGCAATTTCATCCAGGGCCACCGAATTATTTTCCAGCCCTGTAGTCTGCTTCTCTGCACCACTGGCAATTTCTTGCACAGCCTGGGATACCTGCTCACTTGCAGCACTGGTTTGTTCCGCGCTTATTGTGAGTTCATTCGAAGAAATTGCGACATGATCTGCACTGTTCCCTACGTTCTGAATGACAGATCGCAAGTTATTCTGCATATTTTGAAAAGCCACTCCTAATTCTCCGATCTCGTCCTCGCTCTTTACTTGAATGTCCTGTGTCAGATCTCCGGCGCTCACATTTACCGCTTGTTCTTTTAACTTTAAAATCGGTTTGATGATGGAACGAATCAGGAAATAAACAATGATAATACCAATCACAAGACAACCGACGATGGTTAGTAAAGTGCTGATCAAAATCGGTCCTGCTGCTTCATCGACTTCAGACAAATACAGCGTTCCGCCTATCTTCCAGCCAGTCAGCTTGTTAGTCGCATAGTTCATATATTTGGGCTGGCCCTCATACTCATACTCGTATTCACCAGTATCGCTCTGAAACATGCGTGATTCAGTATCTGTAATTTTGGTGCCTGCTTCCTTCGTCGGATGTACAATGTAGGTATGGTTGCTGTCCAGCAATATTGCATAACCCTCATGACCTACTTTAATATTGTTCAACGTCTCTTTGATACCACTAATTTTCAGGTCAATGCCAATAACACCCGATCCATCTGACGTTGCCCTGGATACCGTAACCGTCATTTGCTTCGAGCTTGCCGAAAGATAGGGAGAACTAATTGCTGTCTTTGCTTGCTCCTTTATCGCTTCATCGTACCAAGGTCTGACTCGTGGATCATAATTATCCGGTAATTGCTTCTGTGGATAGGTTGTAAATTTACCTTCCTTCGTACCATAATAGATGGATTCTGCTTCAGGATGAAGTGCAGCATATTGCTTGAAAAACTCTTCCAGTTTGGCCGCTTGTTCCTCCGTCTCTACCCGATTGCCTTTTAGCATTTCTGCAAAATATTCTGCGTCATGTACCTTGGGCTCAATAGTACTGTCAATAATAAAATTAGTGCGAATGATAGCCTGCTCGGCACTTTCTTCAATCTGGTTTCGAATCTGCTGACTGGCGCTCACAAACGACAAAGCCCCCACGATCATGGACGGTAAAATCAGAAATGAAATAAAGGCGACCATTAGCTTCGTTTTAAAATTTTTGCTGAGCATCCTTGCGACTAGCCACTTTTTTCCCGATAACTTCTTCATTAATAAACATCTCCATTTCCTAACCTGGATTTCCTAACCAATGGTGAACCTCTTCGTCTTGCCGATGATGACAATCACCCGACAGACTCTCTTTCACATTTTTCACATCTGCTGCTAAAACGCTTGGACATAAAAGATATAAACACGCTAGTTAAATAGGTATATGTACTTATTTTCGAAAACAGCAAGGCTGGTCGGAACCGGTTCTTTGATATAATATACCTAAAAAATATTAAAAAAAATGCGTAACACATGTTAAGAAAATATTAGTTTCATTTCACTGTACCTACCTCTTAACATGAAAATAATCCTCTTGAAGGTAGCAAACATAGGGTCATTTTCCAAAATCACCATATGCTTACTGCCTACAAGGGGATTAGATTCGATCGCTTTATTCAGCTCAATCCAACAACACCTTCAGATCTTCAAGCCTGGTAACAGGTGCCTGACAGGTAAAATGCTCACACACATATACGGCTGGTTTGCCTTCCACAAGATCGTAATCACGGATATAAGAAACCGTCTCTGCAATCTCCGACTGTCCTTCATCCTTCAAAATAACGACCGTATTCGGCCTGAACCCAGCTCGAACCGCCTGAATGAACTGTACGGTCTGCGGATCGTCCCTATGACCTACAATCACAATCTCCTTCGTCGTTCCCGTCGCATACAACAACGCGCTGAGCAACGCGGAGTGGCCTGACGGGTAATGAGCAACCATACCCCCAAAAGCCTTAAACTGCTTCGCTGCATAGTTCTCTAATCGAGATTCACCCGTTAGCCGCGCAAGCCTCACAAAATTATAGGCCGCGATGCTATTTCCCGACGGAATCGCACCGTCATCAATTTCTTTAGGTTTGGCAATTAGCTGCTCACTATCTGCCCCATAAAAGAATAATCCATCCCGTTCCTCATCCCAGAACAAGTCGATCATATTTTGATTGAGCGTCAACGCCCGTTGCAGATACTCTATATCGAAGGTCGCCTGGTATAACTCGATCAAGCCCCACACATAAAAAGCATAATCATCTACATAACCGGGATAAGCTGCTTCTCCGTCCCGATAACGTGCCAACAGCCGTCCGTTCTCCTGTCTCAAATGGTTCCACAAAAACGTCTCAGCCTTCCGAGCTTGCTCTGTATATCTCATGTCTCCAAAAGCTTGTCCTGCCTTCGCCAGAGCAGCAATCATCAACCCGTTCCACGAGGTCAAAATCTTGTCATCTTTGTGGGGATGAACCCGCTGCTCTCTGGCAGCAAACAGCTTGGTGCGTAGCTCACTAACCCGCTGCTCCAGTTCCTGCTCAGTCAAGTCATGCTTGATCCCATAGGCTTCCAGATACAGGATCACTTTTGATATTATTTAATAAAAATTCTGTAGTAGCTTGTGTATCAATATCGTTCATTTTTTGGGGATTATAATAAAACTTTTCTAAATTAATAGCAGTATTTGTATCCATTAATAAGGATTGAAACTCATACGTATCATCTGCTGGAGCAAGATAAAAGTATCGATTATAACGGTCTGATCGTACATAAGTCATTCATAATATCTCCTTATCTGTGTTTTCATCTATTGAACCTATCAAAAAAGTATTACTTGAATTCAACCATGCGGTATCATGTGCTTCTTATATCTCCACCAGTTTGTCTGAATATGTATGTCCTTAAGTAAAGTGGGTAATTAGATCTATTGGGTGATTTTTGGTTAGTTTGATTAATTCATTTGAATTAATTATACTCAACAGTATGGAGGAATGGACATTGAATACAAACCTAAGCAGCGATATGAATAAAGGAAATGAAGACTCCACCCAAACTCGTTTATTAGAAGCAGGGCTGCGGATCTTTGGATTAAATGGCTATGAAGGCGTACGTACGCGGACCCTTGCAGATGAAGCTGGTGTGAACCAATCAGCGATTCCGTATTATTTCGGTGGAAAAAAAGGATTGTACTTAGCGGTTGCCCGTCGCTTGACAGCAGCCGTTCAAGATGTTTTTTTGAAGCAGGCTCTAATTGAGACTGAAGAGATTGAGAAACGGTCAAAAGAAGAAGCCGCAGAAGCTCTTAAAAAAGTCATGACGCAATTTTCCAAGACGATGATTGGCAATCATGAAACCAATGCAAGAAGTGTATTTATCGCAAGAGAGCAGCTGCAGCCTACAGAGGCTTATGACATTTTGTATGAACAATTCTTCCAGCCACTACATCAGATGATTGCCGTCTTGGTGAGTAAATTAATGGATCTAGACGCAAAAGATCCAAAAACGATATTAATCGCACATGCAATTGTTGGACAATCGGTTGCGTTCTCTGTAGCGAAGGAAACCTATTTCAGACGCCAAGGGATTCAAGACTTGGATGAAGTACACGTTGCTTTGATCGCCAAGGAGCTTGGCGAAATGTCGATTCGTACATGCAGCGGCTATTCTCATTAAAAAGAGGGTACGTAACGAAGACATAAACACTCTTCTATACGTACCCTTTTGCTATTTTACCAAGTTGCCCTCATCAGCTGAGTAGAATTTTTATTTAGTTCAATCCCCCCAGCTTCACCCACGATCACCGTTCCGCCAAGATTAATGACCTTCTTACCAATCGCACAATTCGGCTCAAATGCAAACACCATTCCTGTCTTGAGTTCGGTCTCTAACCCTATGGATGGGATCGGCAGTACTTTCCCGTACTCTCTCGCCTCAGGCAACCGTGCAATCTCATCACCAACCCCAATAAGACCAAATGGACTTATGGAATGAATAAGCGGATGAACGTGCCAGCCTCCTGCTTCACGCATCGGCTCATTCATCGCTTTGACCACATCTCCGAAGGTAGCCCCATGCCGCAGCTCTTTTACTCCGTTCTCATACGATTGTCTCGCTGCCGCTGCCGCCCGCTCGAAATCCGGATGCACAGCACCTACAGCGATTGAAGGCTGATGCTGCGTCTCTAGCATTCCGAATGATGAAAATACCTCGGCCAAAATAATATCTCCTTCTTGGATCACCCGCGGCTCCTCTGGTCGATATGTCCATGCGGGCAATCCCCATCCTACGAACTCTGGTCCTGATCCCATTAATATCGTTGTCGTGAACCCGACATGGGTCGCACAAGCATTCATCGCTGCCGCATAGATCTCATTTTCTCTCACGCCTGGCTTCGTTGCCTCAAGCATCGCCTGGCACATTTTTTCCCCAACGTTCGCTGACCATTTTAATACCTCGATCTCCTCCTGACTTTTCACAGAAGACAGTGCGAAAAATTTGTGTCCCACAGGCTTAAAGGTCCCATTCGGTAATCCCTTTAGGATCGTTTGCCAAGTATTATAGGGCATGGCTCCATCAAAGTAATAGGGAGGATAAGGCTCTAAGCCAATCACACCAAATGCTTTATTTGTAAGTCCTCTCTCTTCCATAATCTTGACAATGTGCGCACCCATTTTTCCGACATACATATTTTCCGGGCGTATCCAGCCTTGCGTATTCGTATATCCAGCTTGAATATGATCTTCCACAGCAGTGGCTAAAAAGACAACAGAGATCGGCTCTTCATTCTTAGGGAAAATGACAATAGAACCTGGACGCTCATTCGTAAAGTAGGTGTCCGGGTTAAATACAGCAGGGAACGCACCTTCTCGATCTCCATACACAATCAATACATCCACATGCTCTTCTTCCATTAGCTGATTTGCAATGTTCCATCTACGATCTCTTTCCGCAAGTGAGTAGGTAGGGATTCTAGTATCTTGATTGTTCATACCTCTTTCTCCTCCTAACGTTTATTTCTTTCCAGAGTTCATTGCTGATCGTTGCCTTTTGTCATCATCCAACCGTATACATGCGAATGGCTCCCCTCCAATAGATGTCATGAATGAACCTGTTACATTGCAAGTATAATTCATTCATTTGATTAATTCAATTGAATTGAATTAATTGATTTAAAAAGGTAGCGGTTCACAGCTTGCCTGAGTAACTTTCAAGCCAAGATCAGTGCCGAATTGTTTTATGCCATTCTGTTCGACCTCATTGCCCAGGTGTTGAAGTTGAAAGACTTTTTGCTCCCGATGCTAGCGAGCATTGATTCTAGGCCGATTTGGGCTAACGTCAACGGATACAAATACAAGCACTGCTCTTGCCGGATCATAGAAAGTGCGTTTGCGAGAAGACGTATTCCGATCCCGACGCCCAAGGTCGATTATCTGGTGGCCGATTTGGATTATTTCGATGCCGATGATCAGAAAAAAGCGCGCCTTAAGCATGATGTGGCAGTCGTTACGGAAATCAGAAAACACGATATTTCATGAACTCTGTTCCCATGAAGGAAAACCGGAATGTGAGCAAGGACATGCCCTTGTTTTCGACGGATTCGATAAAGAAACATATACCGCTTGTTTTCGCGGAGACGATGAGAAATGCGCCGCCTGTCCGCTACAAGGCCTTTGTGAGGAGCAGTTTGGCTATTCCTTCAAGGAAAATCCGTTTTTCTACGGACCTGTTTCACGGGGCAGTATGCTACAAGAGCACATGCTGAATTTCCGTAAGCAAGTGGAACTGGCGTTTGTACAAGAATCGAATCAACTAACTTCCGTTATGAAGTATAAAAAAGTAACGGTTCGTACAACAAAGCGCGTCGAGAAGTGGTTTATCTTGCGGAATGCGTTTCGATTAATTGAGCGGATGATTCAGCACTTGCGAGCCACAATCCTGCCTCCAAATCATGTGACGACCCTCAAAAAGCTGCAAGAGATTCAAGTGGAGCAAATCTCGTTGCCGTTGGCGAGGTAAGAAAGTTGAACTCCCCCTGAAAAAAAGAAAATTACGACACAAGGGATACGTCTGTCCAAAATCAGGTTTCGGCAAAGTGATCTCCGCCAACCAAGGTTCCTCTCACATCTCAGAACCCTTCCCTTTCCAATTTTGGAGCTCATATTACTTAGTCAATTTGTAGCGTTCAAACTAAATTGATACTTTTTGAACAGCCTCTATAATAATTTTTGAAAAATATAAGTAACTTACTTTATAATGTCAGAACTAGTTATTCGATATGCTAGGCCCCCTAAACTTCCTCTACAAGTTCTCACCTATAAAGCATCCTACTTAAACGAGACCACAAGCAAAAAAAAGCCAAAGAGAAGAGGATTCACTACTCACTGGCTTGTTTCACTGTATTGTTTTGTCTATAAATATATCAATTTTACGGCTGAATAATCATCCTCTCAAACCTACTATCATTAAATACATCAATCATCATTAATGCTCCTATTTTATAACCTTGGATAAAAGATAATGCTGAATGCAAAGAGCTTGAGTCACTCTGTAAATCGTATAGCTTTTCGACTTGATCAAACTCTTCTTCGGATAACCTCTCTTTGAACAGTTCCAAAAAATCAGTGATTTTCTGATTAATCTTCTGCAATTCCGGATCACTTGGCTTAATCAACTCATTCGGGCGCAATATTCCATAATAAAAATCCTCCAAAATGATTACCATCAGGCCTCCTTTCGCAGACTAATACTCCTATCACGTATAAATTTTGTGCGAAAATCGCAAAAAAACAATATGCATTTTTCGCATAAAGTAAACTTGGCTTTTGTAATGAGCATTGTACACAAGAATCCGCGACTTACGCGAAGACAAAGATCTTACACAACAACAAATGGCTGAGCTTTTACATATTACACAAGCCACCTACTCCCGCTACGAGAATGGAAATTTGGATGTTCCGAGCGCCGTTTTAATTACGCTAGCTAATTTCCATAAAGTAAGCATCGACTATATTTTAGGTCAGACAGATAACCATAAGCGCTATCCCAGCAAAAAATAATAAACCGCAGCACAAACAAGCTCGTGTGATAATCACAGGAGCTTGTTCACGTTTAGGTTAAAACTTAGCCTGGAATAAGCGGTAGCAATGGGCTGACCTTATTGGATTTAATTCCTCTATGATACCACTTCTGTCACGTGTTTAAACAGCCTTTTTAAAGCATATTATTATACTATTAAATTTAAAAATACGATCACTAATCCCATAATTTCAAACGAAAAAAACCTCCAAAACATCAACATAATCTTCTATGAAAAATTGATTCTCACGAACATCTCATCAATGGCAAGTGGAATAGCCGACAGATAGGAAAATAGGCTTGTTATTACGCTTAGCAATTTCAAAAGCCTTATCTGACCAAGGGAACCAATTTACCGGATTGTGAGCATGCTGTAGCAAATAAGGTGATTTTTCCTTGGCTAGTCTATTCGGTTTGCTGCTCGTTGTCATGGGACATCACCACTTCCGTAGTTGGATTTTATGCTTGGTACTATTTTACCCTAAATGAATGGTAAAAGTCGGAAGGGATGAAAAAAGACCAGCTCATCCAGCACGATCAACTTGAGTTTTAACGCAAACACCTTGGCGACATTGACACACTAAGGCTGGCCGCCGCTAAACTGATGACTCTCAACCGTCGATAAATTGTTTATTCAGATCATAAGTAGGTATGAAAAAGTACTGATGGATATTCTCCATCAGTGCTTTATTTACTGCAATTTTGGGATCAAGAACGGTATGTAAAAAGTTCAAGAGAGAAAATGAAATACCAAGAACGTATTTCGGAATCTGGATGTGGGAGGTAATGCGAACACACATCAAACCAAATAAAAAAGACGTGACGGATTGGTCGTTCACAGCAATCATCAGGTCACGCCCTAAGCTCACCATGTTATGAGGCCAAAATTAAATTCATTGACACGGGTAGAGTACCACGCCACTTTACAAACTAGGTATTTTTATGTGAATAAACAATTTTCTTAATGGTTTCGGTAGAGAGGAAAAACTCCTTAGCTAATTGCTCGATACTGTTGCTATTTTGAAAAGCATTTCTGATTGCGGCATTTCGCTGTTCAAGCAACCTTCTCCCGCCACTCAAACTGCCCCAATCCACATATTCCGTTTTTGGCTTAGGAATATACAGAGTCTCTCCTTGAACATATTTTTGAATTTCCATAATTAGTTTTTGAGGTAAAACTTTTGTAGCATTCGTATATCTCAATTTTGCTCGCCCCTTATTTTGATTCTTTAAAATAAGGTACAAAGCCAAAAATATTAAAAAAGCTTGTTCAGCGTTAAAAATTGTTTCGCCCCATACAAAGTAACGCTTTCCTAATAATTGGCTTTGCATGAGTGTAAGAAGTCACAGACAATCCCAATAGATTCTCCACCAGTAGGCACCCCCTTTTACCTCGCAAGTATAGCATAACTTCTGTTCCCTTGGGACCAGCTAAATGATATCAGTACAATCAAACCATTAAAATTGAGCTGATATATAACTGATCTTCATTCGTTTATGAGGTGTTGCCGGGACTTTTGTTTGCCCGACTCTTGTTATTCGCAAGCCAATGTTTTATATTGACATAAGAGTAGGTCAAAAACAAAAGAGGTGAACGGACAAGATGTCTCCACGCACGAAGGAACAAAACGAAGAGATCCGGTTGCGGCGTCTGGCGCAAATCCGGAAAGCCGCTGCCGATGTATTTTTGAATAAAGGGCCTTTACTGGAAATCCGCGATGTGGCTGTGCAAGCGGGACTCGGCTATGGCACGGTATACCATTATTACAGCAATAAGGGCAATTTGCTCCACGATCTGCTATGGGACGCGTTGGAGCGGGCCGGGGGATGGCTGGAGGCCCCGCGCACTTCGGCTTCGGGGGAGGCGCCAGCGGGCGGGCATTTCGGCTTGGCTGCTGTGGCGGACACCGGGAACTCGGCTGCCGCGGATTCTCAAAGCGGAAGCCGTGAAACGGCCGTTGCCGCAGAGCTTGGCCCCGTCGCCGCCGCCGGCATTCGGCTGCTACAGCTTTGGGCGGAGGACCACGCCCTGTACCTGCTGCATAAGCTGGCCGGTGAGGGCTTTGCCTCGCTGCCTGAAGCGCGCTCGGCCCCGCTCTCGGCCGCCTTTCGCCGGGAGGTGCTCGCGCCGCTTGGCGCGCTGCTGGAAACCGGTCGTGCGGCGGACGGGACTGCCGCTTCCGGCGGAAACGCGGCGGAGCCGCCGTATCGGCTACAGCGCGCGGAAATGCTGCTGGCCGCCTTGGTCGGCTGCGCCTCGCTTTCGCTTCGCCGCGGAAAGCTGCACGAGGAGGCCATGGATATCGTCCGGTTTTTAAAATTATAGAATTGATAAGGAGCGAATAGACAAAGATGATCATTTTAAAATCACCTAGGGAAATCGAAGAGATGAAGCCGGCGAGCCAAATCGTTGCGGACTGCTACCGCGAGGTGGCCAAACTGATCGAGCCTGGGATCACCACCCGGGAAATCAATGACTTTGTTGCCAGACACATCACCAAACTGGGCGGCAAGCAGTTTACGAAAGGGTACAACGGTTTCCCCGCCGAAACCTGCATTTCGGTCAACGATGTGGTGGCCCACGGCATTCCTTCGAACCAGGCGCTTATGGACGGCGACTTGCTGAAGCTCGACATCGTCGTGGAATACGGCGGATGGTTCGGCGATTCGTGCTGGTGCTATGCGGTGGGCAATATCCGGCCGGAAGCGCAAAAATTAATGAAGGTGACAAAGGAATGCTTGGATCTGGGGATCGCCCGGGCACTCCCGGGGGGCCGGCTCGGGGACATAACGTCGGCAATTCAACAGCATGCGGAATCAAACGGGTTTTCGGTCGTACGCGATCTGCTGGCGCATGGGATCGGGCGAAGCCTGCACGAGGAGCCAAGCTACGAGCATATCGGCGTAGCCGGCAAAGGCATTCGGTTAAAGGAAGGCATGGTGTTTACGATTGAACCGATGATCAACCAAGGTACGTTCCGTATCACGATCGACGACGATCAGTGGACGGCGAGAACGGCCGACGGCAAGTTGTCAGCGCAATATGAGCATACGATCGCAGTTACGTCGGACGGACCACTGATTTTAACGGCCCAGTAAGCATAGAGGCGAACGGACGGCAATGCGTCATTTTAGGAAATAAGCCGCCAACCCGGCCTGCTTGGCCTGACGAAAGTTCGTAATCCGAAACGCGAAAAAGCGCTGGTTCCAGCCTGGGACCAGCGCTTTTTTTACATGGTTTGTAACTTGACCGATTTACGAAAAACCACGTTATTATGCAGTTTTTTATTATGACTTTGGTATCGTGTTGCGGATTTACACTCTCTCTTGGCTAGCCCTGTCTTGCTTGTATTTTTTTCATTGCAAATCTTGCTATTGGCTGAGCAATCAATAGCTCAATCCAAAATGCTACACCAAAATTTCTAAACCAACTATGAAAGAAGTTCTGGAAAGGTTCAATAAAACTCTAGCATTAAATCCATCTGTTTTTCCTACGAATTTGGGTATCACTTTACCCACTAACGGTCCCACAACTAATCTTACTAACAAAACAACGATAATCCACATAAACGGAATAATCTTTAGCGATTCTAAATAATTTCCTTTACTAAAGCCGCGTTCCAATCCCATAATAATTGGGGCGATCGTGTTTACTGAAATAATTGAAATAATCAATAAAAATAATATACCTTCTTTTGCGTTTTGAGGCAGTCTCTCTTCCTTATACATATTGTTTCCCTCCGAAATAAAAATATTTCAGATGGTAGACGTATCATGCGACATATATTTTTGGTCATTAAAACTAGTACCAATATCTCTACACACTGATCTAACAATTATAACAACTTTTTTTAAGCAAATGAAAGGATTTCTAAAACATTTTTTCTGCCAGTGACATTCGTAAACTATGACGATCCTTGGACTGTCGCTACAAGAATAGAAAGAGAATAACGGCAGGCTACACGAGTCGTACTAATAATGTAATATATAATCAAGCATAAAACTCATAAAGGAGTATATGAACCAGATGAACAATTTTCTGAATGAATTTGAGGAAAGATTTAGGGCAGGATTTTTGGATGATCTTAAAAGCATACTGGAAGAAGTGAAGAATGAGAAGGTTTACAGTTGTGCTTTGGGGACAGACAGCGATTTTGTCACATTGTTTCTTGCTGTTAATACAGAAGAATCACTTGCTAAACATATCATAAACATGAAAGCTCAAGGCCTGTGCAACAGCAAGGAAGATGAAATTTATTATAGATGGGGATTAAGCGAATATCAATATGGCGATGCAACACATCTCAATCATATTAGCAAATTTCTGTATGCAATCGACAATGTGTTTGACCATAAAGATGAAATGATAAAAATTATGTCCAAGGTAGTTAAGGAAACAAACGATGTACTTTTTAATCAATTCGGTCAATCCAAAGAAGATATTATTTTTTTCGTGTCCATGACGGATGATGATATGGCCGAGGAACTGGAAAATCAGTCCGTAATTCAGATGACAAATGCCAAATTAGTTGATGACTTCTTGCATCGTTATCAATAGAAGTGCAGTTTGAAGCAACTCACGTACTGTCTTCTCCTCCACTGTCTTCTTTTCACCAATTATAATGGGAAGCAGTGAGATAAACTCCTTGCTTCCCATTTGCTTATTTGCGAATAAATGTTCTTTCAACCACTGCTTATAAAACTGCAGTTGCTCTTTGGTGTGAACCATGTCATCACATTATGGATAGCTATAAATATCTTATCTGATTCACCACCCCACAAAATTGCCGGGATGCCCTCGATTTTCAATTCTTGCTTTATCATTACTTTATCCTCGCTTAAAACAGCCAATGGTACGTTGTTTTCCTGATCAAAATGTTCTTCGCGATTCCACTGCTCCAAATTTATTTTGTTAGAATTCATGATCAGTACCCTACTTTCACCCGATTCAGAAAAATTGAGTGTTATATCCTATGATACTACGATGGTAAGAAAAACAAACTACGCCGCTATCATACTCATGGTGTGCGAATGCGTATGTTTTACTGAAGCGAGACTCCGGTTCAGCTTATGATTGACGATTCCGATCACCACGTCCGGCTCCATTTCATCCTGATGGGAGAGCATAACCATTGCTGCAATATCTCCCATCTGATATGCTGCCGTCAACGCCCTTAGAAAAGTCTTCGAGTTTTCACTTTCCGGTAAGGATAACTCTCCTTTGAGGAGATCCTCCCTGACTGCTCCAAGCGATTTTCGTGCCCGGTGGAGTGCAACTTTTACCGCTCCCTCCGTTGTTTCAAGCATGTCGGATGTCTCACGAATCGAATATCCAAACACATCTCGCAGCAAAAAAACAGTTCTCTGAAGCGGAGGTAAATGTTTCATTAAGGACTGCAACGCTATCTCGATTTCAAAAGATCCATGATCGGGTACAGTTACTTTCGCTTGTTCCCTATTCAATATCCGAGTGTAGACTGCTTTTCTCCGTATGTCATCAATCCAGGTGTTCTTAGCAATCCGTAACAAAAGCGCTTCGGGATTTGTATGCTCGAAGCTATTTAACTTACCTAATGCTTTTGTCCAAGTGTCCTGAGCCAGTTCTTCCGCATCCCAATTTGATTTCGTAAGCGACAGACAGTAACGTTTCAGGACCGCCTGTAATTCCTCCAAGTTCTCGATGTTTATTATATTATCTGTCATTTGTATAGAATCATCTATGCGCATAGGTCCTCTCCTCCACGGTCTTATTCTGCCCTTTCCTAGAGCAAAGCCATTTGCTACCTCCAATGTAAACGAACAAGTGGTTGTAAAAGTTACACCATTTACGCAAATCGTTTTCCCATTGAAACCTCCGTATCTTTTTACGGCCTCGGTTCGTTTACAAGGAGAAATCAACTGGAAACAGGACATTGGGGGTATAAAAAATGAGTGTTTATGTGCCTTATGTTGTCGAGCAAACCGCTCAAGGTGAAAGATCGTACGATATTTATTCAAGACTATTAAAGGATCGTATTGTATTTGTCGGGGCAGCCATCGATGATCATTTGGCTAACAGTATTATTGCTCAATTATTGTTCCTGGCGGCAGAAAATCCGGAAAAAGAAATTTACATGTATATCAACAGCCCGGGTGGCTCTACTTCCGCAGGATTTGCCATTTATGATACGATGCAGTACATCAAACCCGATGTGCACACGATATGTACGGGATTTGCTGCTTCGTTTGGCGCTATCCTTTGCTGGCGGGCGCCAAAGGGAAACGTTCGGCGTTGCCGAACAGTGAAATCATGATCCATCAGCCGCACGGTGGCGCACAAGGTCAGGCTAGCGATATTGCGATCAGCGCAAAACGAATTTTATGGACTCGTGAAAAGGCGACCCGTATCACAGCTGAACGGACCGGGCAATCTTTTGAAAAAGTCGAAAAAGATATGGACCGGGATTTTTACATGTCCGCTCAGGAGGCACTGGAATATGGTGTTATTGATCAAGTGATAACTTCTTTGTAGAGTATGCTCAAAACCTAATGATCTGCAAGAAACTTCAAGAAATAATACGAGGTGATATCATGTTAGCAAGCTTACAAGGCAAGGAAGTAACTATTCATTTTATAGATGGGACAAATGTATGCGACGGGATATTGGATCAGATTGACGACAAGTTCGTTAAATACCTTACGCAATATCAGACGCTTGTTATTCCTATTACATCCATTCGCACCGTATCCATTGACATTAAGGAACGGCAACGCCACAGAGTTGGATTCGCCCCATGAACCTATTTTAGCATGGGTGGCAATTACATTGTACGGAGGCCCGATATTATGGAAATTTCACAGGGAGTAGAAATGCTTCAGCTAGATTTTCATGGGAATATAATTCACCCCATTCTTTTGTGGGATCGAGAAATGGCTGTATTAATAGATACTGGATTTCCCGGGCAAATGGAAGATTTAGGCGTGGCTATGGAAAAGGTAGGCGTGTCGTTTGACCAACTAAAAGCTGTGATTTTGACGCATCAAGATGTGGATCATATAGGAAGTCTTCCTGAGATTTTGCAGGAGTGTGGCAGTTATATTAAAGTCTATGCACACGAACTGGATAAGCCGTATATTCAGGGGGAGATCCCTCTTTTAAAAGATGGTCACCTTGTGAATCCCCCGAAGGGGAAAGTGGACGATACATTAATAGATGGTCAGGAACTGCCGTTTTGCGGCAGGATTCGCGTCGTCCATACACCTGGGCATACACCTGGTCATATCAGCCTTTATTTAAGGCAAAGTAAGACTCTTATTGCCGGGGATTCGATGTACAGTGTAAACGGGATTCTCGCGGGAATTCATGTCCCGACCACACCAAATATAAATGCAGCTCGTCTCTCATTGAAAAAGTATTTGGATCTCGACATTGCATCCGTAGTTTGTTATCACGGGGGATTAAGTAATGTACATGTGAATGATCAGATATTAGGACTTAGTGGCGAGTTAATTTATAGCAATTTGAAGCAACCCCGTAAATGACCGGGGTTGCTTTTATAATGTTCATATGAATTGTATCTAATACCCACACTTTATTGATAGACACGCACGTAATCGACTAGCATTTGGGACGGGAACTGCGTCGAGTTATTGGGAGCACCAGGCCAGTTTCCGCCGATCGCTAGGTTCAGGAGAATAAAGAACGGCTGCTGAAATTCTTCGGTGTTCCCGGTTCCGTTCTCTATATAAAATTCATTGAACTGCTGTCCGTCGACAAACCAGCGGATATACTTGGAGTCCCACTCGATGCTGTACACATGGTATTGGGAAAAATCCAGATTGCCCGATACCCGCCCAAAGTCAGCGTGGCCTCCCGCATCCCAATGCACAGTACCGTTCACAGAAGGATTGTTGTTTACACGTTCCATAATGTCGATTTCTCCGCATTTCGGCCAACCTACCGAGCTGATGTTGCTGCCTAACATCCAGAAAGCCGGCCATATCCCTTGACCGGACGGTAACTTGATGCGCGCTTCCACTTTCCCATAAGTAAATTTTTTCAAGTCTTGAGTTTTGATCCGGGCTGAGGTGTAATTCATTCCGCCGTAAGCTTCTTTTTGTGCCGTAATCACCAGATTGCCTCCGGTAACCTGCAAATTCTGCGTACGGTTGGTATAGTACTGCAGTTCATTGTTTCCCCATCCGCCGCTTCCGGTACCGATTTCAGGGGTCCAATTGGACCGGTTTAACGAGGTTCCATTAAATTCGTCGCTCCACACAAGATTCGAGTTCGGTGCTGCGCTTGTATGCATTGCTGGAAGCAGAACGGTTAGGAGACTGAGCAGCGCTACCGCACATAATCCTTTTCTTAGCATTAGTTCCCTCCTCAATAATAATAATCCAAGTTCTTAGACACTTCAGGAAAATAACCCTTCAAGCGGTATTGACCATTGAAACGGGGATCACCTCTCTTTATATTTTTCTTCTTGGACAGCTCATAAATTAGAATCGTAGATAGACGATTGAAAAAATATACCGCTCAAGCAGGAGTATAATGGAAACAAAATCCATATTCAACCTATATTCAAGGTTTCTTCTTAAAAATTACTTTCCCATATAGATAAAGCCAGTCTTTATAAATCAATAAGAAATTTAACTGCCTGCCATTAAAACAAACGTAGTAGCACGTATCGCAGCCTATCGGGCAAGTGGCCTCACGATGAAAGCTTGGTGCTCCGCAAATCATTGTTCTGTCGAAGCTTAAAGGGTACGAAGAGCAGTTCCGCTTAGCGAAAAAGAAGCGTTTCGGTGCTTCCAGCGAGCAGACGCATCCGAATCAATTAGAACTCCCGCTGTATCGCACCGGACGCGGTGTAGCGCTGGCGGTCATCTACGATTACCAGAAGAGACGTGGCGGCGAGCATCCACAAATCTTCTTATCCGGAGGAAACCTTACCCCTCAATTCCGTACAACTCATAGCGATGTCGCCACTTCACTAAGGTGGTAACGCTGTGTTATGTTTTTTGCTACTTCCACACGGCTGCTCTGTCCTGCTTTTAACTCCTACATGATGGCTAGTTTCTCAATCGCATTGTATTCGTTCTTCTTAGACAAAGGAAAACTCCCCTTCAAGTAGCGGTTTATTTATTAAACCTGTCTACTTGAAGGGGAGCATATCAAAATCGGGAGCCTGTTCCGTAATTTATAATAGCGAGGTTACGAACTTCACCTCCGGAAAGCGGCTATCCGGTCCTTTCATTAAGATTCCGCCTTGATTTTTCAGATACCTATCGAAGAAATCCAGCATATAGGCATTGATAACGGAGTTCGCTCTTTCGGGCGCAATCTTTCCTGTAATGCCCAACATTTTGAAAATCGGAGAAATGAACTGTACGTCGGCAAATTCAAATGCTCCGTATTTTCGATATAGAGGACCTGTCCCCCTTCGTCGACCGTTTCGCGCATCCGTTCAAGCTCCAACTTTTTATCTTCCGTTACTTGATCCTCCCACTCTCTTGTTGAGCCCATACGGTTAAGCTCTGCATCCGTGTAGACCCGGTTATCCATCACCATTTTTAATTTTTCGAAATAGCTTTCCGAGTTGATGAACAAAAACGGCTTTCGCAGACCCTCTCTGTCACGCAGTCGATAAAGCCCTCCATCAAGGTCTATTCCAACCGCGATTCGCGGATCGTAAGAAGCGTCATAGGCCGTCGCTCCGCCGATGGAATGACCGAACACCCCGACATGACCGAGATCAATCCTCCCTTTTAGATGACTTGGAATCTGCCCCGATTGGATGAGCTCGAATTGGTCCAGCGCAAACGCCACATCGCCGGTTAAAACTTGTCCCAACTTGTCGCGATTTCCTCTACTCGTCTGATAATCATGGGCGGGCGAGAATAAGTCGTTGGTTGTGCTGGTCGTGATTTGCCCGTCCGGAAACTCGGTTGCAAATGTATTGTAGGTGTGGTCGATCACTGCCACGATATATCCATGACTCGCGAGATTTTCGGCTTGCGACGTGTGGAGGAACCTAGAAGAGCCGTTGCCGGGATTCGCAAGGATCAGCGGGTATGAAGTCTGTGCCGAAGAGACTTCGGCCCCCGAATAAGCATGACTGGATACGTACTTGAGGTGTTGAAACGTAAACCCGGGAAGGCCATAGTCCGCGGCCATGTAACGTAAAATCTGGGTATTAGGAATAAAGGGAGCGTACTTGCCGGTGCTAGCTTGAGCCGGATACCAGACCTGAACCATCAATTCTCTCTTACCCTCTCTGGCTTCGTCGAAAATCTCTTCCCTATTTGTATCCACGAAATGAAAAGTTTGCGTTCCTACCTTAAATTCGCCTGTCGGTTCAGGTAGTTTAAATACAGGAAAAGCATACATGAGACCCGCTGTTACGACCAGCATTATTGCTATAGCGGTATAAGCTGAACCCAACATGAATCGTGGGATTTTTTTTGGCCGTTTTTTTTAAAATAGCTATAACCTGAAATGGCTAAAAAAATGATCGTTATGCAATATGGGAAAAATAGCTGAACTCTGTATCCTTCCACCGTCCAATGAATGACCAGTAAAAGTGTGGCAATCCCGCTTGCAACGAATACTGGAATTCTACGCCGTCCTTTTTTTAATAGTACGGTTAATGCAAACAAGCCGATGTTTGACAATAAAAGCAACAGTTCAAACAGCCTCATCTCGATTCTCCTTTTAAAAAATTTCTATTTTCGTTTGTTCCAATCTTATCCTGCCAGGCTGGCCTAAGCTATCGATTTGCCTTACATCAACCTAACAGTTTTGTAATTCGATCTTGCGGTATTGGAGGACTCGTAAAACCAAGGATGAAACAGGAAATACCCATAAGTATGTGGTTAATACATCACAGACTTATAACGACTATGGTAGTATCACAAGCGTTGTTGACGTGTTGGGTGTACCAACAACGTACACCTATGATGCAACGTCGCATTTACTTGTTGGTGGCTCGAAACCAATTTATGCGACTCAAACACAATATACGGAATATGTACGTGATGCATTTCATGGCAATGTGACAAAAATTCGTGTTCGTGAAGCCCGATATTATGGAAATTTCACAGGGAGTAGAAATGCCTCAGCTAAGGCGTGTCGTTTGACCAACTAAAAGCTGTGATTTTGACGCATCAAGATGTGGATCATATAGGAAGTCTTCCTGAGATTTTGCAAGAGTGTGGCAGTCATCTTAAAGTCTATGCACACGAACTGGATAAGCCGTATATTCAGGGAGAGATCCCTCTTTTAAAAGATGGTCACCTTGTGAATCCCCCGAAGGGGAAAGTGGACGCTACCTTAATAGATGGTCAGGAACTGCCGTTATGCGGCAGGATTCGCGTCATCCATACACCTGGGCATACCCCTGGTCATATCAGCCTTTATTTAAGGCAAAGTAAGACTCTTATTGCCGGGGATTCGATGTACAGTGTAAACGGGATTCTCGCGGGAATTCATGTCCCGACCACACCAAATATAAATGCAGCTCGTCTCTCATTAAAAAAGTATTTGGATCTCGACATTGCATCCGTAGTTTGTTATCACGGGGGATTAAGTAATGTACATGTTAATGATCAGATATTAGGACTTACCCAAGGATTATAAAGTTAAAGTTCCAGCAAGCTACCTTTTGGTGAAACGATGTTGTGAGCGAGAGGATTATTTAAAATAACACTTTGTTAAAGTTCAATCACAAATTAACAAAGTGTTATTTTGCATTTCACAAAATAGATCTTCATTGTTTATTCCTGCAACCCATAATCCACGCGTGCTAACTTGTATATAGATCAGACTTTAACTGATTAAAAATATATTCTTGCATTTGATCTAAAAGAAGAATGATATTAGCATCTTTGCCATTTTTCAAAACCCACTGAATAGACATCATTGAGTTAGCAGCATATAGTTCCGCTAAATACTCCAATGCAATCGAAGTTGAAGAATTCTGTTGCTTTAAATAATCTAAGCAAGTCCTAAACAAAATTTGTTCAAATTCCTTACGTAGATCTGCTGTTACTTCATGAACGGCTAACAATGTTGAAATTTCGAGCTTATTTTTAATCATTTTATCGGTTACAAGTTCTATGGCATTTGCCACCTTACCATCTTCGATGGGATCAAAACGCTGCTCAATTTCAACTTTAAAATCAGAAGCATACTGTTTAACTATTTTTTCTAGCAAGTCGTACTTATCTAAATAATGACTATAAAAAGTAGAACGTCCGATAAGAGATTGATCACAAATTTTTTTGATCGTAATATCTTTAAAATCATGTTGTTGGAGTAATTCTATTAAAGCTCGCTCAATAGCTATTTTTGTTTTATAAATTCTGATATCTTCATTCATTTAACCACTTGCTCCTTATGTGTAAGTTTTCGAACACTTCATATATAACATGTAAGATATCTTACAGATTATGCGATACTGATTATTTTTTATGTAGTAACTATACTCTATAGTAAGCACATACCCAAATTGAAGGAGGAAAATATATGTTTAAATCATATGTCAATAATGAACAATTCAATCTTCAAATTAATCGTTTTATCAATGATTATTATCAAGAAGATGATCGAGCACAAGCTGACTTGGAAAAAATGATTCCGAAATTAAAAGACACTCATAGCTGGTATGAAGCTTGGCTCAATTTTGCAAAGAAACGCGAAGACAGCAAGGACTATGACTTAGCCTCAGTCTACTATCAAGCTGCAGAATTTTATCTTGCAACTACAGACCCCAATAAAGAAAAAATGTATCAAAAATATAGAGAAACATTCTATAAAGGCTTTCATGATTTTGATTATGAATCCTACAAGATTCCCTATGAAGATTCCTATCTTCCTGCTGTAAAATTGTTGGCGCCTGGAGCTACGAAAACATTACTTGTCTTTGGTGGCTATGATTCTTACATGGAAGAGATGCTTAAAATGATGAAATTCATGAAGGGAATTCATTACAATATTATTGTATTTGATGGTCCAGGCCAAGGAACTGCATTAAAAAACGGTCTAAAATTCATTCATAACTGGGAAAAGCCCATATCAACGGTGATTGATTATTTCAAATTAGATCGTGTAAGTCTCGTAGGTGCTTCTTGGGGAGGGTATTTAGCTATGCGTGCGGCAGCCTTCGAAAAGAGAATCGATAAAGTAGTTGCTTTTAACATTTTCTATTGTGGTTTAGACGCCTTAAAAATGGGCATGCCAGAAGAAACGTATCAGAGTATAATGCAGCTAGTCGATCGTAATGAAGTAGATCAAGTGAATTCATTATTCGAACAGATGATGACTCACAATATTGATTTGCATTGGAAGATTACCAAAGGGATGGAAAACACCGGTGAAGCAACGCCTTTTGATCTCATTAAAAATTTCGAAAAGCACACAATGCAAGGCATTGGGGCATTCATTAATCAAGATGTTCTTTTACTAGCTGGAGAAGATGATCAATACGTACCTATTAGCCGACTCGCACAAATCCAACAAGAATTAATCAATGCTGCGTCCATTACAACCAAAGTATTTACTAAAGAAACAGGTGGTGAGCAACACTGCCAAGCAGGTCACAGGGAATTAGCCTTTAATGAAATGAAGAAATTCCTATAACAAAGTTGAATGAATACTAAAAGTATTTCACATAAAAAATCAAGAGTATTGTTAATACGGATATTTAGTAAATATTTAAAAGAATTATGTATAACGAATGGTTTCCCCCAAAGGGGAAACCGCCTTTTTTACGTCTCATTTTGATCTGCATTTTTAATAAGAATTTTATCACCTATGATTTTTTTTATTTCTAAGTAGGTTAAATGATCTAACCCTTTGTTTGTCCCTACTATAATTGTACCTTCATCTTTTGACTCAAAAGTTAAACTAACATCCATTATTTTTCCCATTTTAAACGTTACCCCTTTATCGTTCTTCAATATAAAGTTCTCCCTTAACATCACGTATACGTAAATCAGCATTTTTTAAGCGGGTTATGGTATCCCTTAGTAGTGTAATTTTCAAGAGATGTTAAATTAGGTTTAAAGACACGCTCTCGTCCAGTAAAAAGATATTGCCTCATCAGATCCGCTAAATTAGCGGCTTTTTTTGTTTTAAAAGTGCTGGCGCGTCAGTCCTTTTTTTATAAAACATCAACATGGTTTCCATATATCGAAAAGCCGAGAAATGGATGGTATAATGAAGGATGATTTAAAGAAATCTGTATTGTAGTGGAGGGATGATTCATATTGATAAATCACGATAATCTTGAAGAGTATCGAGACCCGATTAATTATGATCTTGAATTTGGCGGAGAGACTAATAAATATAATTTTTATCTTGATATGGCTAGATTGAACCCAGGCGAGGTTCTGGAACTTGCATGTGGTACAGGATTGACAACCATTCATATATCAAAATCGGGGATACATATAACAGGTGTTGATATTTCTTCATCGATGCTTGAATATGCGCGGGTTAAAGCTCAAGGTTTGCCTGTGGATTTTATTGAAGCTGATGCTCGTACATTCGATTCCGAAAAGCGTTTTTCCATGATTTATTTGACAGGAAATGCATTCCAGGCATTTTTGAGCGATGAGGATCAACGAGCCTTACTCGAAACCGTCTACAAGCACCTAGAGTCAAATGGGATGTTTGTTTTTGAAACACGAAACCCCTTGGGAACCGATTTATCCAACCAAGAGGAAAGCATCTGGGGAAATTTTATCGATAAGGATGGAATAAAAGTCAAGGTATCTGGAACACAGTCGTATGATTCAAGTAACCAGATCATGCACTGGGTCACGTTCCGAGATTGGGGATCGGAGAAAACAACTTCTCGAATTGCATGTCGCTTTACTGATAATGACACGCTTCAGCGTTTATTAACGAGCCGCGGCTTTTATATCGAAAATCAATATTCGGACTGGGATAAAACACCGTTCACTCCTTCATCTCCTTCCATCATTAGTGTTTGTCGAAAAAAACATGGAGCCTAAAACGAATAATCCCGGAATGTTCATCCCAAGTGTTTGTCGACCGCGCATATGATATCCATGCCATTCGCATGTTTTTGAAGGAATAACAAGCTATTCCAGTGATTCCCGGAAAGAAAAATCGCTGAGTCATTCTAAAATAGATTGGGATGTTTACGAAGAACGTGATTTGGTGGACTGCTTCTTTAATAAAGTAAAGAATTTATCGTCATCTGACGACTCACTATGATAAATTGGCGTGTACATTCAAGTCTTTTTTGGCCTTGGCATCCATTATGGTTTAGCTTGCCTGAGCTTGAAGACACGCCCTAATTCATGAAAAATTCTATTGTTTTCTGCCAAGAATCTGATTGACCAAAAGAATTTCCTTTTAAAGTACCACCACAAGTAAAAACGCCTCCACCCATTTTTAAGTTCAATGTTTCGCTTAAAGGTATAATAAACGGTATTGGTAATGAGTGACCTAAATCCTTATAGTCTAAAAGATTGTATTTGTATTTATAATTGTTTTTTTTCAAAATACTCATTATTTCTACACATGCCTCGTGAGTATTCCAAATATTATCTTCATGACCTGAAATTAGCAATAAATTTGCATTTGCATTCTCTATTTTTATTCGAGCCTCCTCTTTATTTCTTGCCCTTTCCACACTTTTTTTATATGTAGTAGTAAAACCAAAAGGTATATTCTTTTCTAAGCAATGACGCTGATGGTCGTAAAAAATATCATTATCAACTGGTATAAATGGTAATGATCTCCCTTCATATGACCATGATGAAACATTTTTACCACTCATCAAACCATCCAACGCTTGAAAACAATATGCATGGGGTGCAGAAGCCACAACTTTAGAAATGAAATTATATCGCGATGCCAAAAGTAACGCCAATTCTCCGCCTTTAGATGTACCGTGTACATATATTTCATTAGCACGTGTTAATGGATTCTTTTTAAGCCAAGAGAACACCTTTTCAAAATATTCAAGGGGAATTTCCTCTAGTTTTTTAGGCAATCCCTTTTCATTGAAATATCCAACGGTTAAAACATTAAAACCTCTAGATGCCAATGGTCCTGACAAAAGCGAAAGACCACTTCGTTCACCATCAGATCCACCCAATACTACAATCGTTTTATTATTTGAGTTTTCAGAATAAAATAACTCTCCCATAAATTCATCGGTGATCTGTTGTCTTTTCACTTCCGGTAACTTGAACATACGCTCTAGTCTTATACATTCTCGATCTTGTCCATTTTCACATACTATATCAATAAATACACTATCATCTATTGAAATATTATGAGCGATATTCCCTCCCTCACTATTGATCTTTTGTAAAGAAGTAATAAGCCCCATACTATCTATATAATCATAAGTTCCAGAATCAGGTTTGTGTTTTGATAAATCAACACTACCGTTTGAATCCGCAGTAAACCAAGCAAATGATTGATACTTTTCACTTACTGCCCATGGAAAATGCATGGATGCAGTTATTTTCATTTTGCCCTCTGCTGGTAACCCTGTGACACAAAAATCGATTTTTTCATCAATAAGTGCAACTCTTGGTTGTACTTGTAATTTCATCTCGTAGCCTCCAAAGAAAATATAGAACTTGAATGGAAATATTGCCTATTTTCAATTCCATCATTTAAAATGTTTTCTCCGCAAAATAAAACTATCTAAAGCTCGAATTTGTGCTCCTTGAAACCCTTCCAGGTCTTCAAATTTATAATTTACGTCTTCCTCAAAACCAACGTACTCGTCGTTGTGAGTACCATATATTCTTTTCAATAAACTCCATAACACTTCTAATTCTTCAGTTGTGAATTCATTAAAAATATCTGCCATTAGGCATATTGCTTTCTCACCACATTCCAGCATGACTCTTTTCCCTAATTCCGTGATTTCCACGTTAATGGCACGTTTGTCCCGTTTGCTTGGTATCGTAATTAGGTATCCTTTATTCTCTAAATTGACTATAAGCTTTTGTGCACTTTGTTTGCTTGTTTCTAACTTTCTTGCGATATTAACAAGTGTTGTTTCATCCTCTGGCAAATGAGCTATTGCCAGCATGATCATGTACTGTCGTGATGTTAATTTCTCAAAATAGTTGTCGCCTTGTATTTGCAACTTATTAGTAACGGAAAAAAAAGTAGCGTAAGTTTGTTGCATTATATATAACTCTCTAAGCGCTTTAGAATATTCCATAAATATATCCTTTTCTTTTTATTGTCACCATACTGACTATAATTACAATAACAGCATTTTGAATTATCGTCAACATGATGACAATGATACTATTTGGGGATTTAATACATTTAATAAACAATTGTTATTTTGTATCTGGAATCCCTAGTCGTTATGAACGATCAGCCCGGTCACGTCTTTTACCTTGCAGAAGCTTTGGCAAGACCTTATCGCAGAAAGATACCACCAGCGTTCGCCCACTCGATATTGCGTAATATCCGTTACCCTTTTTTGGTTAGGCTTTTCCGCTACACACTCAGCAGCTAAGTAGTTTCTCCTAGAGCGACGTTTTCAGCGAATTTTGAACTTGACTAAACTTTCAAAATGAATTGAATACAAACGCTCTACAGCTTGAATAAGTATCCTATTCATTTGGTTCATCTCCATTAGATATGAAAAAAACTTATTTCTCCTCATGGTTCGAGGTGAAATAAGTTTTGAATTAAGTGCATTCATTCAGACGAACAGGAGGCATTACCATTTGATTTCTTCAAATAAACGAAAAACCATCTTTTTTTCAAATTTATCTAATATCTTAAACCCAGTTATCTCATCTTCTTTTTCTCCAAGTTTTATCATAGTAGCTATTGCTAAGTCTCCTACTTTATAATGACCTATCAGCTTATCTTGAGGTTCCCTTTTTGAAGACAATTCACTTAACTTTTTTATAATTCCCTTTGTACGGAGGCCTTCTTTTCCGATATGTGTCAATGCATGATATAAAACTATGGGGTTGTTTTCTTCTAGCAAATTTTCTAACTCTTGTATTGAACATTGTCCTTCTTCTATTTTTTTACTATATTCATTTTGTTCCTCCTGAATTATTTTTATTTCAAGTGACTGGTCAGTAATCTTCTTTCTTGAATATAATTTCAAACAGCATATTTGCAATATCATTACGTCCCATATCTTCTGCAATTTTTATTTCTCTTATATATGCATTTAATTCCATCTTAACACGATTTATTGTTCGAAAATGGTAACTCATTCCTGTAAATCCTTGTTTTGAATCATCTAGGTAATGAATATATCATCAATATCTGTATTGAGCCCTCTTACAATAGCAGGGTGCTGTTCGCTTTCTTTTAAAATATTTGTACTTTTAGCACCTTCATACTTAACAGATCCCTCCAACATATTCTTGGGCTTAATCAGCGCTTTAGTTGTCGTAGAACCTATCATCAAACCAGCTGTACCAATCAAATTTGCCATATGTTCTTTTGACCATGCATTTGTGGGATTAAATGTTCCCTGAATCATGCCCGATACTCCAAATGTACCGAAATTGAGCATGTCATTCCATGAATCGTTTTGTTTAGCTGCCCGTTCCATGTACCCTTGATACATTCCCTTCGGAATGCCGTACGACATATAATCTGGGAAGCTCCAGACTGAATCAAATTTTTTCTCATATCGTTCTGAATTAGCTGCTACAAAATCCTGACCAAGCTCCACAGACTTATATGTTATTAAACAGTGCTGCCTCTTAATCACAATGTAAAACCTTTTATCTACTCTCTTACTTTAAAGCAATAGGATACACCTTAGTTTAGATGATTTTTCTATCAAATATTTCAACCATAGTCAAAGCACCAGCTTTGTATCCAGTAATATAATCTGAGGCGGATAATATAGAAATCAAAACATCATTTAAATCGGATAGTTCTTCAATTAATTCGTAATCTTGTTTCGACAATCTTGCTTTTAGTGCTTTCATAGAAGCGGATATTTTCTGATGGACTAGTTCAAGCTCAGGGTTTTCAGGTTTGGTTCGTTCACTTGGGTACCATTTTCCGTAATATAAATCCTCTAAGATACTCATATTCATCTTCTCCTTCATGATATAGATAGAGTTTTGAGTTCGAACACAGAGTGCATTTTGTTCCTCAAAAACAAGGATATATCAGTAAAAAATCAATACTGATTTTTAGCGAATATTTCACTAAGGTAATTGAGGACTAATGCCGAATATCTGAAATGTGTGACCAGAGGATTTACACCGATTATGAACGTAGTGAAAAAGAATCACGTCCACATCGAGGATAATACTGTATGGGTGGCCGGATTCGGTCTGGTTGCCTACGAGTAAGTGCTGGACGAAGTCAGCCCTTCTTGGAAAATAAGCAGGACTTCATATCTTCTACTCATTAAAGTTAGAAGTCATAGCAATCGAATTTTTTAAAAAAAGCCTCACTAATTATCAGATTACTGTGGAGGGAACGAATACTTTTTGCCACCCCAAGCCACGAGAAGCGCAAGGAATAAGAGTATGAATAATGCCCATGAAAATGATCCCGCACCAAAAGTTTCAAGTAAAATACCCCCAGCCATCCCGCCGCCAGCGATAGCCAGATTCCATACGGTCGTGTTAATCGGCATGACCATATCCACTTTGCTCTCCCCTGCAGCCTGAGCAAGCGCCGTTTGCAACAGCGTTGCTGCACCGCCGAAAGTTAAACCCCATACCGTAACAATGATATAGATCATAAGGACATTGGAGTTGCTAAAGGTCATGGCAATAGAAATAAAGACGAAGGAAATAAGACTAATAAGGACAAGCTTACGCAGCCAACGGTCGATGAATACGCCAGTTATCCATATACCTACGAGAGCAGCAATGCCAAAGAAAGCCAGCGCCTGACCCACTCTATCACCCATCCCATTAGAAGCAAGAAATGGAGAAATATAAGTATAGAGAATATTATGGGCTGTCATCCAGGTCAGAACAACCATAAGTATGGGCCGAATACCCGGTGTAAGGAAGACTACATAGATCGAGGTTTGTTTATCGGAGGACCGTCCCGGATAGTCCGGCACCTTCCAAAGCACCCACGCGATCAGTATAACAGTCAGTAGCGACATGATTCCAAAAACAGAACGCCAACCCATCAGGTTCCCGAGAAACGTTCCCGCAGGGACACCAATAGCCAAGGCGATGGGCGTTCCAACCATGGCAACCGCCATCCCCCTCCCCTTCAATGTAGCAGAGACCATGCGGAGAGCATAACCGCCGATCATCCCCCATAGAACTCCAGCCGAAACTCCTGCCAGTAGACGGGCAGCCAGCGTCAGTATGTAGCTGGAAGAAATTGCGGTGACACTGTTAAAAACCAGGAATCCGCAGATAGCCAGAAGTAACAGCGGACGCCTCCGCCATTGGCGGGTAACTATAGCTACAGGGATGGCAGCCACTAAGGAACCGATAGCATACACGGTGACCAGTTGACCGGCCATTGCCTCTGAAATATGAAGTCCCTTACTTATTTGCGGAAGCAAACCAGCCGGAATCGTTTCTGTCATAATACAAATGAATCCTGTCATAGCCAAAGCGAGCAGGCCAAGCCAGGGAAAGGACCTAGAGGAAGCGGAAGACGCGATCTTTGCAGTAGTAGAAGAATTATTGCTGGACATTAGCGCAGCTCCTTAATATCGATTTCAAAACAAGTTCAAGCGGAAGACCAAGCAAATGTGCCAGTGATTTGACCTCCTTACATTTATTTATGGATCGATCATTCCATATTTTAAAGAGACCCCCCGCTCTTGTCAATCACTTTTGGATCGATTAGTATATAAGTACAAGGTAAAAGGAGGCTACTCCATGGTTAGAACCGGAAGACCACGTAAATTCTGTCGCGACGAAGCGATCTCCCAAGCTATGATGTTGTTTTGGGAGCATGGATTTGAATCAACCTCTTTGGCTCAACTCAAAAAGGCGATGGGCGGCATCTCCTCAGCCAGCTTTTATGCAGCTTTTGAATCAAAAGACGCACTATTCAAAGAAGCGCTGGACCGGTATTTGGCAACATTCGGACAAGTATCGACATGCCTTACAGACTATTCACTTTCATCGCGTACAGCTATTGAATTAGCCTTAAGACGTTCATCAATCATGCAGACTGAGCGGACCCATCCCTTGGGTTGTTTAGTCATATTCTCTGCAAATACTTGTTCGCCGGAAAACACTCATATTCGAGAACTATTGATCAGGCAAAGAGCAGTGACTAGGAACAAGTTCCATGCTCGTATTGAGCGAGCTACCAAGAACGGAGAACTTCAAGAATCCACAAATGTTAGCATGTTAACCACACTATTCGTTACCTTCCTGGAAGGTATATCTACGGAAGCCAGAGATGGTGTGTCCCTAGACAACATTGATGCAGCCATAACTAAATTGATGGAGCTTTGGGATACTTGTGCCTGAGACTTGCCCCAGTCTTCATGAAAATAAGGACATATAAATAGAAAAAGGCAATCTCTCTAAAAAAGGAGATTGCCTCTCTACCCACCTCTTCGACAACGACTAACAAACCTGTATCTATTTTTATGCAGAATTCCGTCTGTACTGGAAAATGTTTTATTGGGATGCATGGATGTTTAACCAGCAGGAAAGTTTGATTTGCCGTGAGTATTATATACAGTAAGTAGAGAAATGGGTTCTCTTTGTTTGCTATTCTACATCTTTAAGATTTGAACAGAGATCTTAATTAAATACTCTTCATAACCTCTAACTGAAAGATCATCTAACAAAACATCCTCATAAAAAAATCCCTGTAATCCTATGCACTTATCTTTAGCATAATTTATTATTCGATCATAAGTGTCACATACACTTGAGTATCCCTCAGTATGGTACGCGATTAAATATGTTCCTTTTTCTCGCTTGAAATTTGAATAATTTGATTTTTTACTAACTCTAGTAAAAAGATAATCATAATTGAATGTTTCATTTGCTAAGACTCTTTTAGTATCTCTCATCCAGCCTACTGTATGGGAAGCATCAAGACTATAAATGTTCAAGTACTTTTCGTGTTTTATCATAGAATCGTAAATGCTTTTATCATTTGTGTAAGGATCAGCCTCTGTTACTACCAAAAACTCCTCCTTTTTTTCCTCAATAATAATATCAGTTGAAATGATCTCAGTTGCTGCTTGGGTAATTCGTTTCTTCTCTGATATTATACTTTTCATTTTTTGCAGTTGTTTAATTTTTGAATTCAGCATTGCCTCTTCTTTCCCAAGTAGGACAATGAGCTCCTGAGGTGACCTTTTATTTAAATACTCTTTTATCTCTTTTAATGGCATTTCTAATTCTTTAAGTATTGAAATCACTTTAAAAACATCAATTTGATTAATTGAATAATATCTATACCCATTTTCAGCTTTAAATTCAGGAGAAAGAATTCCAAGTCGATCATAGTGAAATAAAGTATCCTTGCTAATACCCATCACTTTTGCAAATTGTCCTGACGTTAAATGAGTTTGAACATTATTCTCCATGAAATCCCTCCTTGACTATGGTGTTACACCACACTTTATTATAACCAAGTAACCTTCAAATAGCAGTAGACCATGAGGATTATCTAATCGAAAGTAATACCTAAATAAGTAATCTTGGGAGGATATAAGGAATGAAAGTTCTAGTTACAGGAGCAACAGGAAGTGTGGGAAGTCATATTGTTGAGCAACTACTTGCAAAAGATATAGAAGTAAAGGCATTATCAAGGAAGGAAAGCAACTTGCCTAAAGGAGCACAAGTAGTTCTAGGTGATCTTGATATTCCCGAAACTATAAAAGCACATCTCGATACTATAGATAGCTTGTTTCTGATCACTCAGAGTGAACAAACGGACGAAAAATTTATAAAAAACAAAAGAATTATTCAGATGGCAAAACAAGTCAATGTTGCAAGAATTGTAGCCCTGATAGATTTTGAAGGGAATCCAATTGAGGACGTTATTAAAAATAGCGGAATGGAATGGACTTTATTAAAGCCAGTGGAATTTATGAAAAATGCACTTTACAGTGGTTGGACAGAATCAATCCAAAAAGAAGGACTTATTCGTACGGCTTTCCCCGATAGTTTAAGCGCTAGAATTCATGAAGCTGATATCGCTGATGTCGCAGTAAAGGCACTAACAGAAGAAGGCCATGATAAGCGGACATATGATTTGACAGGACCAGAAGCATTGTCTCCAAGAAGTATGGTTAAACAAATTTCTGTAGTTATAGATAAATACATTGATCTTGTTGAAATTACAGAAGAACAAGTAAAACAAGATTGGAAAAGCAAAGGCTATGACAATGAATTTATTGAATACTTTATTATAGAGATGGGGAAAAACCCTCCTAAAGGAGCCTATACCGTTCTACCGACAGTAGAACAAGTTACAGGCAAGCCAACCAGAACATTTACTCAATGGGTTATTGAAAACAAGCATTATTTTGTATAACCCCTTATGTGTTTTGCTAATTACCTAACGGAAAACGTTAGTTGAACGGGGAAAAGCGAAGAAAAAAACGATAGGTCATGTTTCCTGCAAGATAGCCCATTTCCCTAAGCACAACACTACATTATACTGAGCCAAGTAATAGAAACAGCGGCAGCCATGGGCGAAAAATAAAGTCTTAGACTGCCACTGTTTTATTCAACTATCCTACACATCAGTTGACTTAATTGGGTATCGAAGTGTGATTTGAGATAGAATCGATTATTAAATCCCAGTCGTCATAGTGAAGCTCATGCCCGGCACCTTCCAATGTCAGTAAAACTGCACCTGGAATTTCGTTAGCAAGATTTATTCCGTGTTCATAAGGGATAATCGGATCTTCAGTACCGTGAATCACCAGAGCAGGGACGGTTATTTCCCCTGTCCTAGCAAGATAGGATTCTCCACCTGACAGCATTGCGTGATTGCTCATACTGGCTATATTGTTGCTTCTTTTCCATTCTTCTTTTGCTAATTTTATAAACTTTATTCTCATCGAAAGCGTGTTTTGAACCTACTAGAATTCTTGATCTACCTATCACAAAATCGACCACTGATTGTTCGTTCGTCCAATCTATTGCTCCCATATTCGAGAAATAGTCCATAACCTTTTCCTCCATCGGTGGAAGATCGGGAGCAAAATTGGACGTTGCTAAAAGGGTAATGGTTAGAACTCTGCCTGGATGTCGCAGAGCTATCATTTGAGTCAGCATGCCGCCCATGGACATCCCTACGATATGCGCTTGCTCAATCTTATAAGCATCCAATACTCGAATAGCATCATCAGCCATGTCTTCGAAAGTATAGTCTGGTTGCCCAGGTTCATAGGTTGTAGAACGTCCAACATCTCGGTTATCATAGCGAATGACAAAACGATCTGTCTCAGCTAAACGCTGGCAGAACTCTTCCTCCCACCAGATCAGTGAGGATTGAGCCCCCATAATCAGTAATATTGCCGGGTTAACTCGCTTTCCGAAACTGTCAGTACAAATTACTAATCCATCGCTTTTTATGAGTTGTTCGTTCATGTAGAATTCCTCCCCTCAATGATATATAAAACAAAAAAATACAGAATATTAGGGCGTGTTTACAGTATAATCGAAAAATAATTTAGAAATAAATGCGAATTATCTTCATCACTTACCTCCATAAAGTACTTTCAGTTCCTCTTCCTTCAGCGTCTAATATGATGACCGATATTGGCTCTTGTTGCGACATCTACAATAACTAGCAGCCAAGCTCGATGTGCCACTTGAGTGACTGTATCTCCCTCAGGTGTTAAAAAGCTAATGTTAAACTTGGCATCAATTATATGACTGTGAAGTGCTTTTGGGATTTTGGCGAGTCCATACTTTTCTTTTACCTTTCGGACGGCTCCAGCAGACCATGGAAAAAACTTGCCTGCTACGTCGGTTTAGAACATTTCCATGATCTGCAGGTATATTTGTCGATTCGTATTCGTCTGGGCAGTGTGAATTAAGCGAAACAGCAATGGACTTTTAAGTGAGTTCTTTCCCAGACAGCATGATTTTGCTATGGTGTCTGAAGAGGAACTAGTCTATGCTCTCACCTTCATCAATCACCGACCGGACAAGTATCTGGGCTGGGATCCGCTCACGAAATCTTCTATAAAATAGTTGTCACACTTAGCTTGGCAATCCGTTATACTTTCTTCAATGATTCTTCATAATTTTGTATTATCCTTAATTATATTTCTAAATAATTAATTACTTTTATTTAGAAATATGATAAATTAAATAAAAAGCGGATTACTATTAAAGTAATCCGCACCTGCTAGAGTGTATTTTCAAACTACTACTGAGCGCATCATACAGAGTTTGAAAACAAGCTCTAGACAAAAAATATTTAATTTTATTTCTAAGCATATCCAAATAAATTTTCATAGCCTAGCTGCTTACTTTTTAAATACTTCTATAAAAATTTGATTAATAAATTCGCCTCCTTTATATGGAAAATTTGAAGAATTAAAAGAATAAGCATTTACGCTTAAAGTTGCTGCCTTACTTCCATCGTCAGAAACATAAGCAATAGTATAGTAACCGGCTATTCCTCCAACATGTCCCCATACATCCTCACCATTAGGCAAGGTTGTTTTTTGCAGGCCTAATCCATATCCTTTTGTTGAATTACCATCATTTATAATAGTTTTCATTTCTTCTAGTTCAGTTTGATTAAGTAGTTTTCCGCTCATTAATGCACATAGAAAAATATTAAGATCTTCTGTAGTAGAAATCATTTCTCCAGAGGCATTTGCAAACGAGACATTTATATTAGTTATATCCTGTAAAGAGGTATTACTATTCCATTGAATATATCCTCTTGCAAAATGCTCTTTAGGTACCTTTGTTGAACTTCCCGGGAAAAAAGTGTTTTTTAAATTTAATGGTTGTAGGATCTTTTCTTCAACTATTTTAGAATAAGGCTTTCCAGTAACTTTATTTATAATCATTCCTAATAAGACATAATCAGTGTTCGAGTAATTATACTTCTTCCCTGGTTCAAAAGTAGGCTTCATACTTAAGGCTATATTAACCAGTTCATAGTCTTGATAATTTTGTAATGGTTTAGAGGATATATTGTTTAAAAATTTTATATTAGCGTAATCTGCTAACCCACTCGTGTGGTTTAATAGTTGGCGTATTGTTATTTGTTTACCATCGTATTCGTTACCGCGAATTAAACCAGGTAACCATTTTTCAATTGAATCATTTAAGTCGATTTTCTTTTCTCCTACAAGTTGTAGTATGGCTGTTGCTGTGAAAATTTTAGTGACACTTCCAATACGAAACTTATTGTCAGGCTCCATTATACTCTCAGTTTTGATATTTGATTTCCCAGCAGCAAAAAAAGTTGTTTGTCCTTGATTTAAGACTCCTAGCATCGCTCCAGGCACATTAGAAGAGATGGAATCTTCTAATATTCTTTGTATCTTGTTATCAGTACTACCATCATTCATGGTCTGAAAAACAGCATAGAAAGACTTCCCGTTTATTACAGGTAGTGTTAATAAAAGTGTAAATATTAATAAACCGAAAAAAAAATAGATCCCCCTTCTATAAATGCTTCTTTCTTTTTTTGGAGATAAATCTAGATATTTATTCTTATTAATTTCACTTTTTATACTTTTTAAATAATTGCTATAAGCAACTAGAAAATAAACAAACTGCAGTAAGAGAAATACTCCAATAATTATAAAAGAGTAGCCCCAATTTGACGTCATTAGAAGATTATCAAGTGCCTTTAAAGCAAATAAAGCATGTATTATTCCTACAATAGAAGGAATAAAAAATAGAGTACTTACTTGACTAAAAATCGTTTTTTCAAGTTCTTTTTCTACTAAACCTATCCGCATAAGTGCTTTGTATTGCACCTGATCTTCTTGTAGTTCAGTGAATAATTTAAAATAAATAATACTCCCTGAAGCTAGGAAAAAGAGTAAACTTATAAAAATTCCTATAAACATAGTAAGTGATAACATTTGCCTAAATTCTTCATACTGTATTGTTTGAATAAACATAAATAAAGTTCCTGATGCTGTCAAAGTAACAGCGTTAAGGATTGAAACAATAAAAAGCATTCTTGCGTTTCCTTTAATGTTATATGAAAGTTGAGAAATCGTAATTAGATTGATTTTTTTATAATATATATTTTTTCTTTTACGAACCTGATTGAGTAAAAATATACTAAGCTGTGTAAACGAAAAGTAAGTTCCTATCATGACCGCAATTAAGATAATAGAGGCAGCCCAGACAAAATTTGTTCCATTAATAATCAACGATGTATAATAGGCTGTCACTAAACATATAGCTGCTAGTAAAGCCATCCATTTAGAATAATAAACACCATCTTGTGACTTTTTTGAAGATTTGATCAAATCAATTACTTCTGTTTTACTTATACGGATTACATTAATAATCGATATTAATGTAAATAAAATAAAGAAAGTAATACTTGTAAAGGCCAGAGACTTAAAAGGGACAGAAAAGGATATCCAATCCTCCATATTAAGTAACACTGCTAAAATCATAAAGAAAAACCGACTAAACAGAATTCCTGAAAAAGTACCAGTAACAATAGCTAATATAGCTATGCTCAAATTTTCATAAATAATAAGTTTTCGTATCTGCCTTCTTGTAGTTCCTAATAAAGTAAATAATCCAAATTCTTTCGTTCTCGTTTTTAAGAATGCAGTATTTGAATAAAGAATAAATAAAAAAGAAAAAACAATTATTATATATTCGCATAATAAAAGTCCTTGCCTTAATTTTTCTGCTCCTACTATATATCCATTTACAACATCTGGATGATAAAGAAAAGCTGCATACATATAAAATATCATAACTGAAAACGAACTACTTAGAAAAAAAGCGCTGTAGGCACGCCAATTCCCTTTAATATTACTAAATGCGAGCGATCGGAATGTCATCAAAGTTACCTCCAAGCACACTTAATGAATCTAAGATTTGTTGAAAGAAGACTTGTCTGTTGGATCCTTGACGTATTTCAGAGAAGAACTTGCCATCTTTTATAAAAATAATTCTTTTACAATAACTTGCAGAGAAAGGGTCGTGCGTAACCATTAATATTGTAGCATTAAGATCTTCATTAATTTTTTTTAAAGAATCCATAACATCCTTGGCAGCTTTAGAGTCTAAATTCCCTGTTAATTCGTCAGCTAAAATGAGGGAGGGCTGATGGATCATAGCTCTAGCAATAGCGACCCTTTGTTTCTGCCCACCGGATATTTCAAATGTACGCTTAGTTAGCAATTTTGAGATGTTAAGCCAACTAGCTAGTGGTATCAACTTTTTTTGAATCTCTTTGGGTTTAATCCCATCTAAAACTAAAGGCAGTATTATATTTTCTTCCACTGACAGTGTGTCTAGTAAATTAAAATCTTGAAATATAAACCCTAGTTCTCTTCTTCTAAACAAGGCTAGCTTTCTTTCATTCAGCTTACTAAGATTTATATTATTTATCTCCACATGACCTGAAGTCGGACGGTCAATAGCTGCTAACATATTAAGAAGGGTAGTTTTTCCGCTTCCTGAAGGGCCCATAATACCAATAAACTCCCCCTTTTTAACTTCTAGGCTGATAGACTCTAAGGCTTTATAAATCAAATTGCCTTTAGAGTTATAAACTTTTCCTAATGCTTCAGTTTTTAGTATCGTCATTATTTAATCCTCTCTATTATTTATTTGTTATAGATATACTTTAATTCAAATTAGTATTACAACCTATCGATTTTCCTTTCAATTCGAGAAATGGAACTTACATTATTGTAATGTAATATTTTAGTAATCAGACATTATAGTTTGATAAATGTTTTGATTGTTAAGGTGAATTATAAAAGAAGTACCTATATTTTTCTCTGAACTAACGGAAACTTTATAGCCTAAACGATCACATATTTGTTTTACTAGATATAGTCCCATTCCGGTAGATTCTCCGGTAATTCTTCCGTTTTCTCCTGTGAAAAAAGGATCAAATATTCTTGGAATATCACTCTCCAATATACCGATCCCTTCATCTTTTACACATATTGTAACTGTTCCGTCAGGTTGTGTTCCAATTTTAAATAATACACTTTTTGCGCCTGATTTATTTTTACTATATTTTATAGAGTTACTAATGAACTGATTGATTACTACGTTAAACCACTTCTTGTCTGTTTCTATCCATGCTTCTCCTTCAATATGTGGAGAAATAGCATAACGAATACATAATTCTTTGTGTTCGTTTATAATATTACGAATTAACTCATGCAAAGGAAGACGACTAATTTGAAGATCTATCTCAAATTTATCAAGACGTGCAGTATCTAACATCATTTTTAAACCACTTTCAACTTTATATAGTTCCTCTTTTATACTTTCGAGTGTTTCTGAGTCTATAGTATTGTTTTCTTGCGAGACTTCTTGTAAATGTAAATCGATTATAGAAATAGGAGTTTTCATATGATGAACCCATTGCAAAGTAAAATGGTTACGAAATTCTTGTTGTCTACAAGATTTTTCAGTTTTATTGAGATAAGTACTATTTTGTTTCTTTAGCAAGGTTACTACTAATTTCTGTTCTGTGGTAACAGGTGAATCAATAAGTGCTATGTCGTGCAATTCATCCATATGTTTTATAGTAGAGATAAGTTGGTTTGAGTACTTTATATGCTTAGCATAATCTGCTATTAGACCAGTAATTAAGATTGTCATTTCAATAATGAGAAAATAAACTATGTCTCCATTCTTATAATCAATCGTGTTTTGCAGAATTAAAAATATTATGGCTACCATTAACATCATACTATACAAAAGAATAAAAGATAGATAATCTCGTATAAACATAACGATTCGATTACCTTCCATTGTTTGGTCCCTCCTCGACTAAGCGAAACTTATATCCCTGGTTTCGAACAGTTTCAATAATACCATATAGTTCTAATTCATCCATTTTCTTTCTTAATCTTGTGACATTAACGGTTAAAGTATTATCATCAATAAAATTTATATCGTCCCATAAATCGGTTAATAACTTTTCTCTAGAAACCACCTGTCCATAATTTCTAATGAGGCTTAAAGCCAACAACTTTTCATTTTTGGTTAATTCAATTTTCTTGTCTTTCCAAGAAAGTTCATTAAGTGTTGGATACAATTTTAAATTGCCTATTACTAGTTCATCTTGTAGCTCTGTGTTGAGTATATTGCTTTCATTATTAGAAGAGTACTCGCCATAAGCTCTTCTAAGATTACTTTTAATTTTTGCAATTAAAAGATCTAGATGGATAGGTTTGGTTAAATAGTCATCCCCACCATTTTCTATAGCCATAACTTGATCCATTTCTCCTGAACGAGCAGAAACAAAAATTATAGGTACTTTTGAAAATTTTCTAATTTGTCTGCACCAATAGTATCCATCATAATAAGGAAGGTTTATGTCTAATAAAATCAGTTCAGGATTGTAATCCTTAACCTCTGTAGAAATATTTTGGAAATCAATTACCGTGTTAGCCAAAAAACCGTACTTTTCTACGTTTTTTTTTAATAATGCACCAATCTTGGATTCATCCTCGACAATAAATATACGGTTCATAATCTTACCTCCAGTTTATACCAAACAAGTACAAAGGACCGCTCAGAAGCGGTCCTGAATACAAAAGTAATACAATAATTTAAATTAAACTTACAGAAGGAGTATTTTTATAATGCGGGTAATAGGTATCCATAAACTGCTCAAAAATCTCTATTTTATTCATTATGCTTTTATTGCTCAGGACAAGTACACCAAGATTCTCTTTTGGCATTAGCCACGTAAATGAACTATATCCATGGATATTACCACTTTTCGAAAAAATAGGTAAGTCCATGTATGATGGATGAAAATTAAGTTCAAATCCATATTGCCCATAGCTTCTCCCTAATTTATTCTCTTCCTTCAATGCCAACATTTTCTTCGTTACTGTTTCACTTAGTATTTGCTTTCCTTTATACATTCCATTTTGGAGTAACATCATCATGAATTTAGCTAAATCGCTTCCGGTAGATATCATTCCTCCTGAACTGGAATCAAGAGAGCTATAGCTATACATTCCAACATACTTATTTTCTAAATCATAACCTGATGCTAGTCTCTTTTCTATTAAGAGATTACTCACCAAGTTACTAGAGTTCATTTCTAGAGGTTTTAGTAACCGTTCACTAATATAATCGCCAAAAGATATACCTTCAATTTTTTCAATTAAATAGCCTAAGAGTAAGAAACCAAAGCTTTCGTATTGATATGATTTTCCCGGCTCTTTTATTACAGAAGGCCTGTTTAATTCTATAAACTCTTTTAATGAAAGTGTTCCATTAATATCAAACAGTTGATTCATCCCTTTATTCTGAATATCAAAGCCTGAACTATAATTAAGCAAATGTTCTATGGTTAACGATGAATTAATAGTTCTTGGTATAGATAAATCTTCTAGATAGTTGCTAATATCTTGGCTTAGGCTTAGCTTGCCTTCTTTTTCTAATTGAAGAGTGATACTTGATGTCATCAATTTTGTGATTGAGCCAACTCTCATTAATGAAGATGTAGAATTCATAGGCGTTTGACTTATAACATCAGAGTATCCATATCCTTTGCTAAATACAACTTTCCCATCTTTAACTACTACCATTGAAATACCAGGTACATCTAGAATATAGTTTTCATCGAATAATTTGTTTGAGAACTCTTCTATATTATTAAGGACAGGAGTTGTATTTGAATAAGACATAAGAGCTTCAGTATTTTTCGTAGAACAATGATGAATAACCTGTTTAAGATTATCCTCTAATAGTTTTACCAAAGACATGATTGTCTTCTTTCTATATTGAAGATTACTATAATTAATAGTCAACGACAATTTTCCATTAATTGCCATTCCGTAGATGTCTAAACTATTAGTTCTTGATTGTTTTAAACTTACATCCGATCCCTTAGAGTAGTCTGATAAATAATTAGTGTTGTTTTGAAGATCTTGATCAAACTGTCCTAAATAGTTAAAACTAATCTCTGGGATATAATGATTTTTAAAATCTTCTGTAGCAGAAGAAAGATATTTCAGTATACCATAACCGATCCCTTTATTTGGTATTTCTCTCAGCATATCTCGTGTCTGCTGAATTGTCTTTTCTAAGTTTGAGCTTTCTTCCATATTTAAAACTACAGGATACTGCGTAGTAAACCACCCTACTGTGCGAGTGATATTTAAATGATTGAATAGTTGCTCACGACCGTGACCTTCTAGATTTATTATTATATCATTGATATTCGCCCATTTTTTTACAGACATCCCCAGTGCTACTAATAATAGATCATTTATTTCTGTATTATACGTCTGATGAGAATTTTTTAGTAAAGCTTTGGTGTCTTTGCTTGATAAACTTACAGTTACCGTTTCACTAGTTGTCACGGTACCTTTGTTTTCTTTAAAGTCTTTAGGAAGCTGATTATAATTCCTTTCAAAAATCTTATTCCAATATTTTTTTTCTTCAATTAACTTTTCGCTTTGAGCATATTGTAAGAGACTAGATGCCCAGTCCTGAAAAGAGCTAGTCTTATTTGGCAATTTTATCTCTTTATGATTTCTCACTTGTTTATACACAGTTGAGAAATCCTCTAGTAGTATTCTCCATGATACCATATCGATAATAAAATGATGGACGCTAATTAGTAAATGATCTCCAGATGAGGTCTTAAAGATAGCAACATTGATTAGTGGACCATGGTTCAAGTTAAGAGCCCCTTGCGTCTGATTTGCTAATCTTTCAATGGTACCTGGCAAGTCAATACAATCATCTAAATCGTAAACTGTTAAGCTATACAAATTTTCCGAACTAATTTTACGATTCCATGCTTTAATACTCTCGTTTGATTGTTTTAAAACTGTTCTTAAATAATCATGATGAGCTAGAATATGGTTCATGGTTGTACAAATCGTGTCTTCTTTATATAGTTCCTGACTAAACAACATCATAGATTGATTAAAATAATGTGGTTCATCATAATTTCGGCTAATAAACCATCGCTGTATTGGAGTTAACGGAACTTCTCCATAAACTTCTCTCTGTTCAACCATAACAGCATTTTGTTTGATATTTTTGCTTAATTGCCTTAAAGTTTGATGCTTAAACCAATGCTTCATTTCTAGTTCATAACCCAATTGAGCTAGTTTGGCAGTTATTTGTATAGTTTTTATTGAATCTCCGCCAATTTCAAAAAAGTTATCGCTTGTACTAACCGAATCTAAACCTAATACATTACACCAAATTTCAGCCAGTAATTTTTCATTTTTTGTTTGAGGAGCAACAAAATCATTTTCTCTACTCTCACTTAGAGATAGAGAAGGTAATAATTTCGTGTTTACTTTACCATTCAATGTAAGTGGGAGGTGCTCAAGCCTAATGAAATAAGATGGAATCATATATTCCGGTAAACTCTTTGTTAAGTGGTTCCTAATACTGTTTGTTTCTAATGTAGAATCACCGACCCAATAAGCATATAATTTCTTTAAGCCTGGTTGCTCCTCTTTGACTATCACAATTACTTCATGTATACTGTCCATTTTCAATAATTGAGCCTCAATTTCTCCTATCTCTATTCTGTAACCACGAATCTTAACCTGGTGATCAATCCGTCCAAAATACTCTATATTACCATCAGGAAGCCACCTAGCTAAGTCACCTGTCTTATAAATTTTTTCTCCATCATTAAAAGGATCCGTTATAAATTTATCTTCAGTAAGATCTAGACGGTTCAAGTATCCTTTAGCTAAACCTGATCCCCCTATACATAACTCACCTGCTATACCAATAGGTTGTAACTGACAGGAATCATTTAAAATATATGCTTTCGTATAACCTAGAGGCTTTCCAATAGGAATATTGGTAACATCTTCATCTAATTCATTGACTTCATAATAAGTAGCAAACACAGTGCTTTCTGTTGGTCCATAGACATGAATAATCTTATCAGCACTTAAATATTTTAAGGCTTTTTTAACATGCAGATGCGAAGCTCTCTCTCCTCCAAATAACACCTTTCGAATATTAATTAAAGAATCAAGACTATAATCAATCAAGACATTAAATAGAGCAGTTGTGATAAATAAAACATTAACTTTCTTTTCAACCAGACAATCAGCTAATTTTCTAATATCTAATAAAGTCTCTTTTGTAATCATGACTAATTGAGCACCATTCAGCAAAGCACCAAAAATATCAAAAATTGAACCATCAAAAGCATAATTTGATAATTGAAGAATATTGTCAGAAGAATTAATTGCAATATAATTAGTATCTTTAACCACTCGAATAACATTTTTATGTGATGTTAAGATGCCTTTAGGTTGCCCTGTAGTTCCAGAAGTATAAATTATATAAGCTAATTGATTTGCGGTAATTTCTAAGTTTAAATTAGCATCATTATCATTTTGTGCAATTTCACAAATTCTATTATCCCAGCATAATTGTTCGATATGATGTGGAAATTCTTTTTTTAAGTGAGAATGGAATAATAGTAATTTTGATTTAGAATCGTTTAGCATAAATTCAATACGTTCATTTGGAAAATCAGGGTCAATTGGCAAGTATGCCGCACCCACTTTTAATATTCCTAGAACTCCTATGATCATATCCAAAGAACGATCTACCATTAAACCAACTACTTCATCTGATCCAATATTCTTTCTTTTTAACATATGTGCTATTTTATTTGCATGTTGATTTAATTCAAGATAAGTTAGTGATTCTTCTCCATATAAAAGCGCAGTTTTGTCAGGAGTCTGTCTAACTTGATTTTCAAATAATTGAATAATATTCATATCATGCATAAATTCAAAATTTTTATCTTGACAAAATTCTAAGAGTTGAACTTTTTCATTTTTATTTACTATTTCAATTTCATCTAATAAAATATTTGGATTCTCTATGGTTTGGTATAGAATTTGGTATAGATGTTCTTTAATTTTCTCAATATACGTACGATTATAAGCATTTTTATTATAATTAAGCCTTATTTTGTATGAATTACCAGGGGCAACGATAAGATTGAAATTATAGTTCGTTTGCTCTTTTACGTCAGCATTTTCAACCTTTAATAAATATTCATTAGAAATATTTTCTTCTGGTTTTGTATCCATTGGGTAGTTTTCAAATACCATTATATGATTAATCAACTCTTGCTTTTGTTCTGTTTCTCTTTGAATTTCATATAATGGATACGTATCATAATTATTTGATTCAACAGCTTGTTGCTGTATTTTTTTAATAAGTGATTCAAAGCTATATTCTTTATTACTTTGGATGCGCACAGGTATAGTATTTATAAATAATCCTATCATTTGCTCTATACCATATATATCAGTTGGTCTTCCTGATACAACGGTACCGAATAATACATCACGGGTATTATTATATCTTTGTAGTAGTATTCCCCAAGCTGATTGGATAATTGTATTTACAGTAACTTGTTCTTGATTGGCCACAAACTTTAATTTGTTTGTAAGTTCAGTACCAAGTTCGCAAATCACTTCATCAATGTCATACTGCTCCCCCTCATTTTCTTTAGATAAATCATTAGAAATTGAGGTGTTCTCATCGTACCCCTCAAGGTATTTATTCCAATACTCGGCTGCTTTGTTTTGATCTTGTTTATCAAGCCATTCAATGTATTGGCTATATGGAGTTATTGGAGTATCTATTATTTCTTTATTCTGACAAAGAGAATAATAATTTGTGAATAATTCATTAAATAAAAGCGGTGCACACCAGCCATCCATTAATATATGATGAAAGCTCCAAATCATATGGTACTTTTCTTTGTCTACTTGCAAAATTGATATTCTCATCAAAGGATCATTATACAAATCAAAGCCTCTTCGATTATCTTCCTCAATATAATATTGCAGTGCTGAGTTCTGGTCCTGTTCATTTACAATTAATTTATCCAGGGTTTTATAACTAAATTCGATTCCCTTATCTTTGTACACTATTTGCAAAGGTGTATTTCTCCACCCGTTATAAAAATTGGTTCTTAATATTGCATGACGCTTTGATAGTAAGCGTATACTTTCCGCAAATTTAGGCGCGTTAATATTCCCTTCAATTGTTAAAGTTGCCTGCTCAAAATAAGCTCCCGATTCCGGATCCAGCAAGCTATGAAACAGCATCCCTTTTTGCATCGGGGTCAGCGGATAAACCTCTTCAATCTCTCCCTGATCTGCGGTTTGCTCAACCAGTGCCTCCAGCTCCTCAATCCCAATCCCTTGTAAGGTCACATCGCTTGGCGTCAGCTCCCTGTTCTCTTGACTGACACAGTGGGCAATCAAGGTGCTTAGGTGCTGCTTCAATCGCTCTCCCAGCTGCTCGATCGTCTCTGGTTCATACTGCTTCCGGCTATAACTGATCCCGAGTGTCAAACAGCCATCGGCAATCATCCCATTGATATCAAGTACATAGCTCCGTTCGTGACGCTGACTTTCACTCTCTCCACTTGAGTAGCTAGAGGAAGAAAGCCCGCTGTTCTCTAAGTCTTGATCAAACTGTCCTAGGTAGTTAAAGCTAACCTCTGGGCTTTCTTTCCACCATACGTCTTCCTGATTCCCCAGGTAGCGTAGCAACCCATAGCCCATTCCCTTATTGGGAATCTGGCGGAGTTCTTCTTTCACCTGTTTGATGCGTCGACCGAGGGTGTTCCCAGGAGCCATGGGTAAGACAACCGGAAACTGACTGGTAAACCAGCCTACGGTTCGGCTAATATCCACGTCCTCCAGTATCTGCTCACGGCCATGTCCTTCCAGATTGATTCGGATCGCTTCCATCCCGGTCCACTCATGTACCGTCATGCCCAGCGCAGTAAGTAAGAGATCATTGATCTCGGTCCGGTACGCCTGGTGGGTCTGCTTGAGCAGCTGTTCGGTTTCTGCCTCGCTCCATACTACACTCACCACTTCACTATCTTGCAGCAGATGCTCCGCGGCTTCCCGGTCTTTTGGCAGCCGTCCGGTTTCGCGTGACTCGACCTCTACCCAGTAAGCTTTCTCTTGGCTTAGAGCTCCGCTTTTCGCATAGGTCGAGAGCTGATCGGCCCACAGCTGAAAAGAGTCTGTCTTCTGGGGGAGTTCGATCTCTTTTCCAGCAACCGCTTGCTCGTAGGCACTGGCAAAGTCTTCGAGTAGAATGCGCCATGAGACTCCATCGACTACCAAGTGATGGATAGCAATAAGCAGGTGATCTCCATCAGCACACTGGAACCATCCGAGTCGAACGAGCGGGCCATTCTCTAGTGACATGCTGCTTTGAATCTGGGTAGCAGCAGTCTCAACAGCTGCAAAAGGATCGGCACACTCACGGAAATCATGATGCTCCAAGTGATACAGGGCACTGTCTTCGATCGTCTGGTTCCAAGCTTGGTATCCAGCTGCCTGTTCTGCTGGAAGGAAGACCATCCGCAAAGCATCATGGTGTTCGACTAGTTTCTTTATTGATTGATGTAAGGCCTTTTCATTAAGACGTTCCGTGTTTTTAAGCATAAACGATTGATTAAAGAAATTAGAGTCTATATTTTTATGCTTAAAAAACCAATGTTGTATAGGAGTTAGTTTTATTTCTCCTTTTACTTGTTCTTGGCTAAGAACCCTCGTGATTTTTATCAAATGAGGAGAAAGAGTTGCGATCGTCGGATACTTAAAAAGATGTTTCATTTCGACCTTATACCCTGCTTGGAACAAGCGAGAAGATACTTGTATTGATTTAATAGAATCTCCACCTAAATCAAAAAAATTATCTTCAATTCCTACTTTGGAAACTCCTAACACAGTCTGCCAGATAGACACCAATACTTTTTCCAGATGATCTCGTGGTGCTATATATTCAGTTCGGTCAGTATTCCGTTCTTGGGGCGAAGGTAAAGACTTACGATCTATCTTGCCATTAGTAGTCAGAGGCATTTTTTCTAATTTCACAAAGTATGATGGCATCATATAAGCAGGAATAATTTTAGATAATTCTAGTTTTAATTGTTGAAGGGTTACTTCCTCTCTGCTTACATAATAAGCACATAATTGCTTATTATCATTGTCTTCTGTAGCAATCACTACAGCTTCTTTAATAAACTGTACACTCATTAAATGAGCTTCGACTTCACTCAATTCTATTCTGTGTCCTCGTATCTTCACTTGGTCATCAGAGCGTCCCATGTATTCAATATTTCCATCTGGTAAATAACGAGCTAAATCCCCAGTTTTATATATTGTTAATTCTTCATGAAATTGATTTTCAATAAACTTCTCTGCAGTCAATTTTGGTCTGTTCAGATATCCTCGTGCTACTCCCACACCACTAACATGAAGTTCACCCATTATACCAATAGGTTGCAATTGACCATTTTTATTTAGAATATATGCTTGATGATTGAATATAGGAGTTCCTATTGGCACACAATTGTGATTGAGTTGGTCTTTTGAAGAATCCCACACTGTTGATACAATAGAATCCTCTGTAGGCCCATAAGCATTTAAATACAAGCATTTTTTTCTCCACTTATCCACTATCTGTAATGACGATGCTGACCCTCCAGTAATTAACTTTTTGAGTGTAGGAACATCATCAGGTTCTAAGTAAGTTACGTATGCAGGTGGTAAAAGGGCAGCTGAGATCTTATTAGTATTAATGTAATCTTGGAATAATTGATAATCATGAATGATCTCTTTAGTAGGTATATATAGTGAGGCTCCAAAAAAGAGAGACATTATCATTTCCCAGATCGAAGCATCAAATGATAGACTTGCAAACTGTACTACTCGATCTGAGGAAACAATATTCAGTGTAGAGGAAAAGTAAGGTTCTAAATTACATAGCCCTCTATGCTCAACCAATACTCCTTTAGGTTTTCCGGTTGTTCCAGAAGTATAAATAACATAGGCTAAGTTATTCCCTTGTACATCGTTATTTAGATTCTCTTCCGCAATATTAAAGTATTCATTTTTGTCTAAATAATATGTCTTTCCTGAATAATTCAACTTTTTATTTATCCCTGTTTGTGTTAGCAAGACTTGTGTTTGGGAGTCTTCTAACATGTATTGTATTCTTTCCTCAGGATATTCTGGATCAATAGGAATAAAAGCAGCGCCAACTTTTAATACTGCTAAAATTCCAATTACCATTTCAACAGATCGTCCTGTCATTATACCCACTAAATCTTCTTTCTTTACTCCCTGCTCACCTAGAAACCTGGCTAATTTATTGGCCTCTTGATTCAATTCTGAATAAGTAAGAGTGTAATCTTTAAATACAACTGCAATATTATTAGGGGTTTTTCTAACCTGTTTCTCAAAAATTCCGTGAATATTTATTCCTGGAATGGGCTCTTTTGTACCATCAAATTTATTCAACATTCGTTGCTTTTCATTTTTGCTAAGTAGGTCAACATCATCAAAAGCCATATCTGATTGGAAAATAATATTTGATAAGAAATGTTCAAAATAGGTGGTCATTGATTGTATAAATTTATAATCGTACAATTCTTTGTTAAAATTCAATGTTAATGAGCAGTCATTATTCTTCACACTAAACTGAAACCAAAGATCGTAAGTTAAATTCTCAATAAATCTCATACCATGTAACTCATCAAGTGATACTATAATGTTAATATTAGGAAGTTTTTTAGAATTATAATGGATATCAATATTTTCAACCATTTTTCGAAATGGTATTTTCTGATTTTCCATACTCAGTTTTAATGCGTTCATAGTAGTAGAAGATAACGTTTTGAAATTACTGCTCCCCATAACTTTATTCTTTAATAATAAAAAGTCGTTTGATTCACTTAGCACCATACTATTTAAAATTGGTACTCCTACAATTGAAGTAGTATGGTCAGTATATTTGTATAAAAATGCTTGTACTCCACTAAGCAAAACCAAGTATGTAGCAGTATTGTTACCTTTGGTCATTGTACTAATTCTCTTTGAAACTGCTCTTAAAGGAAACAATACAAAACTATTAGTATTTTCTTCCTTTGGAGGTCCTCCATTTGCAAATTTAAACGAAGGTACTTTTGTTAACTGATCTCCATTTTCAAATAGACTTTTCCAGAACAGCTCTTGTTTATTAAACAAAGACAATTTTATCACCTCAATAGAATAGTAGGTTGCTTGGTAGTCATACTAGGAAGAAGAATTACCTCCTCTCCCTAGCAGAAATAGAAAGTCAAAAAATTAGTTTTATGTTGTCAAATGTGTCATTAACAGCATTCTCATCTAAATGTATGTCCTGTAGTCTTACACTTGGATTTGTTGAAACCTCCCTCAATATTTTCAAATAATCTTCTTGGACATTTTTGATCATTGTTTCTTTGAACAGACTTGTTCTGTATTCGAAAGATACATGAACTGTTTTAGGCTGTATATTGATATACAAAGTCAAGTCGAATTTAGCAAGCTGCGGTATGTCTACTTCCATAGGTTCAATTTTTAGGTTTTCTAGTTCAATTTTTGAATCAATATTATTCTGCAAACTAAACATTGAATCAAAAAGAGGATTCCGCTCTTCTTTTCTTGAAATTTTCAATTCTTGTACCAGTTCTTCGAACGGGAAGTTCTGGTTCGCATAGGCTTTAAGAATATTTTCTTTTACATCGCTTAAATATTCTAAGAAACTTTTTTCCTGTTTAGGATAATTTCTTAAAGCTAGAGTATTAACGAACATTCCGATAACAGATTGCAGTTCAGGCTGAGTTCTTCCAGCAATAGGGGTACCGACAATAACGTCCTCTTCACCAGAATATTTAGCTAAAAGAACAGTATAAGCAGCCAGATATACCATAAAAGCTGTAGAGCGAGTTGCAATCTCTAGTTTTTTTAATTTACCAATAGTGTCATAGTCAATTGTAATTTCGGATGTCTTCCCTTCGTATCCTTGACTTGCTTGTCTTTGATAATCGATCGGTAAATCGGTATTAGTTAGAGGCTGTTCATAAACGCTTAACCAATATTCTCTCTGTTTCTGGAGTTCTTCATTTATAATTTGACTTTGTTGCCAACAAGCATAATCTTTATATTGAATTTCTAATTCGTCTACTTTTTCACCGTTATAGAATTTAAGTAACTCGTTCATCAAAATATCCATAGACACACCATCTGAGATAATATGATGCATATCTATGAATAAAATGCATTTGTTATCATCTAAATGAATCAAATGTACCCTTAATAAGGGAGCCTTCTTTAAATCGAATGGTTTGATTAATTTTTGTATCTGTTCATTTAAGTGCTGCGCTTTATTATGATTTTCTATCTCAAATTTGACTTGTGTATATATAAATTGCTTGGGTTCACCATTAATTACGTCAAACCCTGTTCTTAAAGAATCATGACGGTATATGAGTTGGTTAAAAGCATTCTGTAGAAGTTCATAGTTAACATCTCCTGTAAGTTGAAAGATTCCCGGCATATTATAAGTTAACTCAGCACCCTCTAACTGACTAAGGACATACATCCTTTTTTGAGCAGAAGATAGCGGATAAGATTCACTAAGCCCTACTTTGGGAATAGTTTCATTATGCTTATTTTCTATTTTTTCTATAAATTTTGTAAGCTGTGCAACAGTAGGATATTTAAAAATGTCTTTTAAAGTTATCTCAACTTGGACATCTTTTCGAAGTTTTAATAGCAATTCTGTAGCCTTTAGAGAATGTCCACCCATCTCAAAGAAATTATCAGTAAGGCTAATATTTTTATTTAGTATTGTCTGCCAAATTGATAATAGTTGTTCTTCTAATTCAGTTTTTGGCGTTATAATTTGTTGTTGTTCGCTTATTAATCCTTGTATTTCTGGAAGCTTTCTTCGGTCAATTTTTCCATTGTGTGTTACTGGCATACCTTGGAGTTGTACAAAATAGCTTGGAATCATATATTCCGGTAATTGGTTGCTTAGTGTGTCCCTAAGATCACTTATATTGACTTGATGATCAGCTATAAAATAAGCACATAGCTCTTTCTGTTGATTTAAATCTTTTGTCATTACTACGGCTTCAGAGATAGAATGAAATTTTAGCAACTGTGCTTCTATTTCACTAATTTCTATTCTGTATCCTCTAATTTTCACTTGAGTATCGCTTCTTCCTAAGTATTCAATATTACCATCAGGAAGCCAGCGTCCTAAATCACCTGTTTTGTACATCTTCTTATTGTTATCATACAAATGATTCAAAAAGCTGGTTTGATTTAAATCAGCTCTGTTATGATAACCCCTAGCTAAGTTCATACCAGATAAATATAGCTCTCCTGTTACACCGATAGGTAGTTCTAATTTATTTTTATCTAGTATATAAATTTGGTTATTAGATATCGGTTTACCGATAGATGGTATTTCAATGAAGTTCTCAGGATCAATTTCCAACATGCTTATAACATGAGACTCAGAAGGACCATAGTGATTATATAGTTTTATATTGTTAGCATTAATTAGCTGGAATGTGATAGGTGATATAATCAACTGCTCTCCGGCAGTTATAATATAATCTACTGACTTGCCTATTGATTCCATATAATTTTTATCTGTACCGATTAATTTAAAAAAAGCAGTCGGAAAAAATATTGTTTGAATTTTATTCTCTTGAATGAATTCACTTAATTTATAGATATCCTGCTTTGTTTCTTCATCGACGATATACAAAATCCCTCCAGATAATAATGTTGAAAAAATTTCTTGGTAACAAACATCAAAACTTAAAGCTGCAAATTGCAAGGTTTTATTAAATAATAAGTTTGTATATTTCATTTGATGAGTTATTAGGTTGACTAAAGTTTTATGTTCAAGCAATACACCTTTGGGGTAACCTGTAGTGCCTGAAGTGTAAATCATATACATTAGATCAGTAACTTCATTTTTAAGACTAAGATTACTATTTATTTTTGATTGAGCATCTAGATAGTTGATAAAAATGATGTCTTCTTTAAACTCATCGAGTAAGCAGTCATCTTTTAAGCAGATCAAAAATTTAGTGCAGCTGTCTTTTAGAATGTATGAAATTCTTTCTGTAGGAAGTGATGGATCCACTGGTAAAAAGGCTGCACCTGCTTTTAATATAGCTAGCAATATAACTAGCATTTCGTCTGAACGATCACTTATAAATGCCACTAAATCATTAATTTCTACCCCTTTTTCTATAAGCACTCTTGCTAGTTGATTTGATTTCGAATTTAACTCTCCATAAGTTACATGCTTATCTTTATATACAATAGCTGTATTATCTTTTGCTAAGTTAGCCTCAATTTCAAAAAGATTATGAATAGTCTGGTCAAAATTATAACTTCCATAGGGATTAACAAAACCTTTTATTGATTCATTTTCTTCCTCATTCAGTAAACTTAACTGGCTTACTTTAATGTCTGGATTTATCGAAATTTCTTCTAATAAGTTTAATAGATGACATTTAAATCTATTAGTATCACTTGGTTGATAAATATCATTGTTATACAAAAAATGTATTTGTATATTTTCTCCAGGTATTATAATAATATTAAAATCATAACTTGTCTGTTCACTCATCGACTGATTTTTAACTTTCAGTAAATCTGAGCTTGTTGTAGCATTGGTCTCTACAAAATTATCTATAGGATAATTTTCAAAAACCATCAAGTTAGAGATTAAATGTTGTTTTTGTTCAGTATGAGTTTGTATTTCATACAGAGGATAATAATCATAATCATGTGATTTAATGGCAGCTTGCTGTTGAACTTTCACTATTTCGGAAAACAGATCATTTTTTTGGCAAGCTATTCTAGTAGGAATAGTGTTAATGAATAGTCCTACCATATTTTCAATTCCTCGCAGTTCTTCTGGACGTCCAGAAACTACACTCCCAAAGACAACGTCTTGATTAGCATTATATTTCTGAAGTAGAATCCCCCAAGCTGCTTGCATTATTACATTAACGGTAACTTGGTATTTGTAAGACAATTGTTTCAATTTAGTAGTTAGTTCTTTTCCTAAATTGAATGTTTTATTATTAAGAGAAGGCTTTTCACCTTTAATTTCTCTCATTTTTAAAGAAGGCAAAGTAGCTTGTCCTTCGTAATCTTTTAAATATTCTTTCCAATAAGTTAATGCTTCCTCTTGACTCTTACTATTTAGCCATTCGATATAATCTCTGTATGAAGAATTTTTAGAGACTTGAGCTATTCTACCTTCAATATGTGCAAAATACTGATTGAATATCTCGCTCACAACAATAGGCACACACCAGCCGTCCATTAGGATATGATGAAAACTCCAAATAAATTGGTAATTTTTTTCTCCCACCTGTATAATAGTCATTCTTATAAGATCATCTTTTTGTAGATTAAATTTTCTGTTTTTATCCTTAATAATGTTTTTTGTAACCAAGTCTGAAATTTCGTTTTTAGAGCAGTTACGAAAATCTATATAGTTTAAGCTTACTTTTCTTTGTTTGAAAACTACCTGTATATAATCTTCATTCCAACAGTTAATAAAATTAGTCCGGAAAATGGCATGCCGCTGGACCAGCTGATTTAAACTGCTTTGGAATGCCTCCAAATGTAGCTCGCCTTCCACCTCAAAGGTCGCCTGCTCAAAATAAGCTCCTGATTCCGGATCCAGCAAACTATGAAACAGCATCCCTTTTTGCATGGGTGTCAGTGGATAGACATCCTCAATCTCTCCCTGATTGGCTGTTTGCTCAACCAGTGCCTCTAGCTCCTCAATCCCAATTCCTTGTAAGGTCACATCGCTTGGCGTTAACTCACTGTTCTCTTGGCTTACACAGTGAGCAATCAAGGCGCTTAGGTGCTGCTGGAATCGTTCTCCCAGTTGCTCGATCGTCTCTGGTTCATACTGCTTCCGGCTATAACTGATCCCGAGCGTCAAATAACCATCGGCGATCATCCCATTGATATCAAGTACATAGCTCCGTTCGTGACGCTGACTTTCACTCTCTCCACTTGAATAACAAGAGGAAGAAAGCCCGCTATTCTCTAAGTCTTGGTCAAACTGTCCGAGGTAGTTAAAGCTAATCTCTGGACTCTCTTTCCACCAGGTGTCTTTCGGATTCCCCAGGTAGCGGAGCAGTCCATAACCAATACCCTTATTGGGAATCTGTCGGAGCTCTTCTTTCACCCGTTTAATGCGCCGACCGAGGGTGTCCCCAGGAGTCATGGGCAAGACAACTGGAAACTGACTGGTAAACCAGCCTACGGTTCGGCTAATATCCACGTCCTCCAGTATCTGCTCTCGTCCATGCCCCTCTAGATTGATTCGGATCGCTTCCATCCCGGTCCACTCCTGTACCGTCATACCTAGCGCAGTCAGTAAAAGATCATTGATCTCGGTCCGGTAAGCCTGGTGGGTCTGTTTGAGTAACTGCTCCGTTTCTGCTTGGCTCCACACCACAGTCAAAACTTCACTATCTTGCAGCAGATGCTCCGCGGCTTCCCGGTCTTTTGGCAACCGTCCGGTTTCGCGTGACTCAACCTCTACCCAGTAGGCTTTCTCTTGGCTTAGAGCTTCGCTTTTCGCATAGGTCGAGAGCTGATCGGCCCACAGCTGGAACGAATCGGTTTTCTGTGGCAGCTCGATCTCTTTTCCAGCTACCGCTTGCTCGTAGGCACTGGCAAAGTCTTCGAGTAGGATGCGCCAGGAGATGCCATCGACCACCAAGTGATGGATGGCAATCAGCAGATGATCGCCATCTGCACACTGGAACCATCCGAGTCGAACCAGTGGTCCATTCTCGAGCGACATGCTGCTTTGAATCTGAGTAGCCGTTGCCTCAATGACTGCTGAAGGATCAGCCCACTCGCGAAAATCATGATGCTCCAAGTGATACAAGGCACTGTCTTCGATGGCCTGGTTCCAGGCTTGATAGCCTGCTACCTGTTCTACTGGAAGGAAGACCATCCGCAAAGTATCATGATGTTCGACTAGTTTAGTTAAGGCTTCGCTTAATGGCTTTTCCTCTAAGCGATCTTTATGATGGATCATGACACTTTGGTTATAATGACTAGTGGCTTCAAAGTTATACTCAAAAAACCAACGCTGAATCGGAGTTAAAGTCACTTCACCCTGAATGGCTCCTTGTTCAGCTTGACGAGTCACCTTCTCCATATAAGGACTCAAGGCAGCTATCGTTGGATAAGCAAACAAATGCTTCATTTCTATTTTATAGCCCGCTTGGAAGAGACGGGAAGAAACCTGAATCGCTTTGATGGAGTCACCACCCAGCTCAAAGAAGTTATCTTCCATGCCCACTTGGTTGATACCCAGCACACTTTGCCAAACCTCCGCCAGTACGTGTTCAGCTTCTGTTCGAGGGGCCACATACATCGTGCCAGTCACTAGCTGCTCTTCCGGTGCTGGCAGGCTCTTCCGATCCACTTTCCCGTTTGCGGTTAGTGGCATCCGCTCCAGCTGCACAAAGTAGGAAGGAATCATGTAGGTCGGTAATTCTTTGGCCAAGGCTTCTCTAAGTTGGTGGACGGTCAACTGCTGGCTTGCTACAAAATAAGCACATAGCTGCTTTTGTCCTTCTGTGTCTTCATGAACCATGACAATCCCTTCCTGAACTGCTGGCACTTTCAAAAGCTGCAGCTCCACTTCGCCTAGCTCAATTCGGTATCCACGGATTTTCACTTGATGGTCTGCTCTTCCTAAATACTCCAAGTTTCCATCAGGTAACATGCGCGCTAAGTCCCCAGTCTTATATAACCGCTCTCCTTCAATAAAAGGGTGAGTGATGAATCGCTCTGCTGTAAGCTCTGGACGATGGAGATATCCACGTGCTAGTCCCTCCCCAGCGATATAAAGTTCTCCAGAAACCAAGGCTGGTTGAAGTTGAAGCTGATCGTTTAAGATATACGCCTGCAAGGTAGGAATAGGTTTCCCGATATTGCTACGCCCTTCCATCATTTCTACTTCTGTAATTTCCTTGTATGTCACATGGACGGTCGTTTCCGTAATTCCATACATGTTGATAAGCTGTGTCTTTGGATAGATGTCTTTCCATTCTTTTAACAGCAATGGACTAAGCGCTTCTCCACCAAAAATAATTTTTCTCAACTTCAGGTTATGCTGCTTATCAAGTAATTCTTGCTGAATTACTTGATAAAAGTATGTTGGAGTTTGATTTAAAATAGTCACACCCTCGTGACGAAGCAATTGTAAGAACTGTTGTGGATTCTTAGCTGTTAACGAAGGAACAATAACTAACTTTCCTCCGTAAAGCAGGGCACCATACATCTCCCATACTGAAAAATCAAAGCAGAAGGAATGAAACAATGTCCATGTATCATGCTCATGGAAGTCAAACAAGTTTTCACTGTTAAAGAACAAGCGAACAATATTTTTGTGTTCAATCAGTGTTCCCTTTGGTTTACCTGTAGTCCCTGATGTATAAATGACATAAGCAAGATCAGCAGGTGAAGAGGCTAGATTCAAGTTTGTTACATCTTCTTGATAAACACCTGGAAGATCTAAATTAATGACTGTTCCAGTGAAAGACTCTGGGACTGTCATGGTTTGAGAGGCGAGCAATAAGTCTATGCCGGAGTCTTCCAAAATATAAGCAATACGTTCAGCTGGATATTCTGGATCAATAGGGACATAGGCGCCTCCGGCTTTCAAGATGGCGAGCATACCAACGACGGAATGTAAGGAACGATCTGCAAGGAGACCTATCAGCCGATCGGACGAAATATTCTGTTGCTGAAGCGTACGTGCCAACTGATTAGCTCGATGATTTAACTCCAGATAAGTTAGACTTTGATCTTCACAAACCACAGCAATGAGGTTGGGAGTACAGATCACTTGTTCCTCAAACAAGGCATGAATAGTTTTGCTTCTTGGATAGTCTGCTTGGTTAGTGTTTAGAATTGATAGTAAATCTTTTTTATCACCTTCAGTTAACAGTTCAATTTCGCCAACTAGTTTTGTAGGTGTTTCCAATGTATCTGCTAATATTTTTGCTAAGTGTTCTAACATTCTACTTAAAAAATCTTTAGTATACTTTTGAGTACTGAAAATTAATTCGACCCCAATATTCTCATTTTCTTTAAAGAAATAAAATAGAGTATTGGTTTTTATATGTTGTTTAAAATTGATACTGTGTAGACCTTTAAAAGCTACAACTGTATCAACAATAGGTAGTTGGTCATTAGAATAAGTGATTTGCAAGTTTTTTATCATTTTAAGGAAAGGCAGGTTTTGGTTCTTTATAGATTCATTGAAAGAACTATTTACTTCTTTCAATAGTGATCTAAAAGTAGCTTCACTTGATGTTTCGACTTTCAATGGTAGAATTTCACCTGCAAAGGTAAATACCTCTCTATGGGTATCTAAAATGGGCACCCCTAAAACTATACTTTCTTCATTTATATATTTGTAGAAAAGAGAATTAACACCTGTAAGTAAAAGTAATAAAATTGCCATTTCTGAATTTTGGGAAAGCTTTAACAATTGACTAGAAACATGGGACGGTAGCATAAAAATAAGAGAGTTATCTTCTTCAACAGTTGAATCTTTAATTCTAACTTTATTTATCGGGAGTTGGGAAAATTGTTCATTTTCATTGAACTTATTGTCCCAATAAAGTTCTTCGTTATGAAATAAACTCATTATTCTACCTCATTTCAGAAAATTATCTTTTACATTACAAAGAAATTAGATGTTTATCTCAATTAATCCCAATGATTCCTCTTTAACAATTTCTTTAAGCTCAATGTTTAGTAAGTTATTATGGATATTATTTGATAATTCAGACAATATATAAATATAGTCATTTGATAACTTTTTAACACTTGTATTTCTAAACAATTTCGTAGCAAACTCAAAGTTGCAGGTAAGCTGGTTTTGCTCTGGCGTTACATATAGCGTTAGATCGAACTTTGCCTCTATTTTATTTCGCTTGTAGGGCTGAAGAGTTAATCCTGGAATCTCGATCATTGCCTCTTCGGTATTTTGTAAAACTAACATTGTGTCAAATAGCATACTCCGGTTGCTTTGTCGTTTGGCCTGAACTTTTTGAATAAGTTCTTCAAATGGATATTCCTGATGCTCGTACGCTTGCAGCAGTGTTGCTTTAACTTCTTGGAGATAGCCAGCAAATGTTTTATCCCCGGTTGGCTGGGTACGTAAAGCAAGCGTATTAACAAACATTCCTACGATCGGCTCAACTTCGGCTGCTGTTCTTCCCGCAATTGGTGTACCGATAATTACATCTTCTTCTCCACTATATTTGGCTAGCAGCACACTATAAGCAGCCAGTAGAATCATATACAGTGTTGTCCCTGATTCATTGGCTACTAACTGTAGCTTTTCTGTCAGGTTTTCATCTACATGAAACTCTAAGATTTCACCCTCATAGCTTCTAGCATTTGGTCGCTCATAATCTATAGGGAGTTCTCCTTGCGGTAGATCGCCATCTAATAAGCGTAACCAGTAGGCTTCATGCTTTTTCATAGCTTCACTATGCAGCTGCTCATTTTGCCAACATGCATAGTCTTTGTATTGCCGCTGTAACGGAACCAGTTCTTCTCCTTTATAAAGCTGAATAAATTCCTGAATAATGATATTGATCGAAACACCATCAGAAATGATATGATGCATATCGAATAGTAAAATAGATCGTTCTAATCCCACATGAATAACGCTTACTCTTAGCAGGGGAGCTTCCTGTAAAACAAAACTGCGTACAAACTGGTTGATTGCTTGTTCAACCTCAACTTCAGACATTTGGTACTGTTCGACTTTAAAGTTGACCTGCTCATGTATTCGTTGAACGGGTTTACCTTCGAACATCTCAAAGCTTGTACGTAAAGATTCATGACGTTGAATCAGTGTACAAAATGCTTGTTCCAGCTGAGATACATCAATATTTCCTTCCATATAAAGAGCCCCCGGCATATTGTAACTGAGCTCTCCCCCCTTCGTTTGACTCAGCACATACATTCGTTTCTGCGCAGAAGATAATGGATAGTATTCCTGCAATCTCGTGACTGGTATTGAGAATTCAGCTTGATGACGTGTTTGCAGTTGCTCTGCTAACTGCTCAATCGTTGGATATTGGAAGATCTCTCGAATTGTAAGTTCAATATTGAATGCCTTACGAATTTTAGATGCTAAAGTCGTTGCTCGAAGAGAATGACCTCCAATGTCAAAGAAGTTATCCAAAACGTTCATTTGATTGAGATGCAGTACGTCTTGCCAAATTTGGGCTAATCGTTGTTCAACTTCAGTCCGAGGTGCCACATAGGCTGTTCCTGTCACGAGCTGCTCTTCAGGTGCTGGCAGGCTCTTCCGATCTACCTTCCCGTTTGCAGTCAGTGGCATCTGCTTCAACTGCACAAAGTACGAAGGAATCATATACTCGGGCAGCTCACTAGCTAGCGCTTCACGTAGCTGACGAACCGTCAGCTGTTTTTTGGCTACATAGTAAGCACAAAGCTGCTTCAAACCATCTTTCTCGCGAACGACGACTGTCGCTTCTTGCACATCAGCGACTTTCAATATCCTCAGCTCGATTTCTCCTAACTCAATGCGGTATCCGCGTATTTTCACCTGATCATCCGTCCGGCCAAGATATTCAAGATTACCATCTGGCAACCATCGAGCTAAGTCGCCAGTCTTATAAATCCTTTCACTCAGATTAGGATAAATATTTTTAAAGGGATTATTTATAAATCTTTCTTGCGTTATTTCAGGATTATTCAAATAACCACGTGATAATCCTGGTCCTCCAATAAGTAATTCTCCTGGTACTCCTACTGGCTGCATTTCTTGATTTCCATTTAAAATATAAACTTCTGTATTTAAGTTAGGTTTACCTATTGGAATATTTTTCCTGATATCATCATTCGGTGAGCACATATAGCTGATTACTTCAACCGTTGTTTCTGTTGGTCCATAAGTGTTATAAAGAACAGCTTCATAACTTTGTCCCAAATTTCTATGGAATCTTTCTACTAATGGAGTACTTAACGCTTCTCCACCTACAGAAATGTATTGTAAAGAAGGTAGTTGTATTTCCGGGTTATCTTCTAGATAGCTCAAGAAAGCATTTAACATAGAAGGTACAAACTCTAAGTGTGTAATCTTATAGTCTTGAACTGCCCTCACTAAATAACTTGGATCTTTCTCTTTTCCACTCTCTAACATATATAAGGAACCTTCTTTCTTCATCCACCAAAAGAGTTCCCAAATAGAGGCATCAAAAGAAATAGATGTTTTTTGAAGAAGCCTATTATTTTTAGAGTTTGGATCTCGTCTGTCTAACTCCTCTAGAAAATTACTTACAGAGTGGTGTTCAATCGCTACTCCTTTAGGGTTTCCAGTCGAACCGGAAGTGAAAATAATATATGCTAAATCATTAGGTGAAGTATCTAGTGAAATATTGCTACTATTACCGTAATAATTAGAAAGATCGTCTAAAAAAAGATATTCTCCTTCAAAATATACTTTTTCTTTAAGATGTAACTGAGTTAGCAATACTTTTGAATATGACATTTTTATAATGTAGGAAATTCTTTCAGTAGGATATTCTGGATCAATTGGTACATAAGCTGCTCCAGTTTTTAATATCGCTAAAATACCTATCATTGTTTCTAAAGAACGTTCCACCATTAATCCAACAAAATCTCCACGCTCTACTCCCTTTAACATGAGAGTTCTTGCTAGCTGGTTAGCTTTCTCATTTAGTTCTGTATAGCTCAATTTTTGATTTCTAAAGACAACCGCAGTTTTTTCTGGAATACTCACTACTTTTTCTTCAAATAGCTGCTGGAGAGTTTGGCTAGAATAGTCAATTTGGTTTCTATTTATTGTTTCTAAGAATTGGCTTAGCTCTTCTTCGGAAATTAAAGAATAGCGTTCCACCGGTTCATATGAATTGGTAACAATATCTTTTAATAATTTTATCCAGTGTTTTTTGATTTCATTAATGCTTTTAGTAGTATAGTGATTTAAGTCAAATTGAAGTTGTATTTCTATTTCATTTTCTGGTACAACTATGATATTTAGTTTATAATTAGTTTCTTCTAGCATTTTGATATTTGAAATACTAATACTATTTATAGAACTTTCACTTATTGGATAATTCTCAAAGATCATAATATGCGAAATCAGATCTTGCTTTTGATCTGTTTTTGCTTGGATTTCATACAATGGATACGTTGCATAGTCGTGCGATTGCAAAGCTTGCTCTTGTATCATTTTCATGACTTCATTAAAGCCAGTTGTCTTCTCATTTTTTACTCGTACAGGGATTGTATTACTAAATAATCCAATCATGCTTTCTACCGAAGGAATTTCTTCAGGTCGTCCCGCCACTACACTTCCGAACACAACGTCTTGGCTTCCATTATATTTTTGAAGCATAATTCCCCAGGCCGCTTGCATTACTGTATTTAAGGTAACTTGATGTTTTTTCGCCAGCTCTTTAAGCTGAGTACTCAGCTCTTTTCCTAGGCTGTATACCATTTTAGTGGTTTGAGATTGATTGGAGTGTTGCGCTACCACGGTCTCTTCCGGAAGAATTGGTAAAACAGTTTGGCCTTCGTATCCATGTAAATACTCTTCCCAATAAGCACTTGCCATCTGCTTATCTTGGTTTTCTAACCAGCTGATATATTCTTTGTATGGCGTCACTTCTTGGAAGGTCAGTGTTTTTCCTTGCTGAATGGCATCATATCGTTCGAAGACCTCCTGGGTTACCAGTGGCAGACACCAACCGTCCATTAGGATGTGATGGAAACTCCAAACCACGGAGAACTGCTCCTCTTCTCGCTGGAATATCCCCATCCGCATAAGCATGTCTTCTTCTAGCTGAAAGCCCTGCTTCTGTTCTTGTTGAGAGTAGCCATTGATCCATCCCTGTTGCTCTTCGCTTCCTAAATGCCGGAGATCTTCAAAATGGATCTTCCACGGCCGTTGGCTAAAGACCACTTGTACCAGCTCATCTTTGGCTGTGCTTACAAAGCTAGTCCGGAAAATGGCATGCCGCTGTACCAGTTGATTGAGACTGCTTTGGAAGGCTTCCAGATGCAGCTCACCTTCCACCTCAAAGGTCGCCTGCTCAAAATAAGCTCCCGATTCTGGATCCAGCAAGCTATGAAACAGCATCCCTTTTTGCATCGGGGTCAGCGGATAAACCTCTTCAATCTCTCCCTGATCTGCGGTTTGCTCAACCAGTGCCTCCAGCTCCTCAATCCCAATTCCTTGTAAGGTCACATCGCTTGGCGTCAGCTCCCTGCTCTCTTGACTGACACAGTGGGCAATCAAGGTGCTTAGGTGCTGCTTCAATCGCTCTCCCAGCTGCTCGATCGTCTCTGGTTCATACTGCTTCCGGCTATAACTGATCTCGAGTGTCAAACAGCCATCGGCAATCATCCCATTGATATCAAGTACATAGCTCCGTTCGTGACGCTGACTTTCACTCTCTCCACTTGAGTAGCTAGAGGAAGAAAGCCCGCTGTTCTCTAAGTCTCGATCAAACTGTCCGAGGTAGTTAAAGCTAACCTCTGGGCTTTCTTTCCACCATACGTCTTCCTGATCCCCCAGGTAGCGTAGCAACCCATAGCCCATTCCCTTATTGGGAATCTGGCGGAGTTCTTCTTTCACCTGTTTGATGCGTCGACCGAGGGTGTTCCCAGGAGCCATGGGTAAGACAACCGGAAACTGACTGGTAAACCAGCCTACGGTTCGGCTAATATCCACGTCCTCCAGTATCTGCTCACGGCCATGTCCTTCCAGATTGATTCGGATCGCTTCCATCCCGGTCCACTCATGTACCGTCATGCCCAGCGCAGTAAGTAAGAGATCATTGATCTCGGTCCGGTACGCCTGGTGGGTCTGCTTGAGCAGCTGTTCGGTTTCTGCCTCGCTCCATACTACACTCACCACTTCACTATCTTGCAGCAGATGCTCCGCGGCTTCCCGGTCTTTTGGCAGCCGTCCGGTTTCGCGTGACTCGACCTCTACCCAGTAAGCTTTCTCTTGGCTTAGAGCTTCGCTTTTCGCATAGGTCGAGAGCTGATCGGCCCACAGCTGAAAAGAGTCTGTCTTCTGGGGGAGTTCGATCTCTTTTCCAGCAACCGCTTGCTCGTAGGCACTGGCAAAGTCTTCGAGTAGAATGCGCCATGAGACTCCATCGACTACCAAGTGATGGATAGCAATAAGCAGGTGATCTCCATCAGCACACTGGAACCATCCGAGTCGAACGAGCGGGCCATTCTCTAGTGACATGCTGCTTTGAATCTGGGTAGCAGCAGTCTCAACAGCTGCAGAAGGATCGGCACACTCACGGAAATCATGATGCTCCAAGTGATACAGGGCACTGTCTTCGATCGTCTGGTTCCAAGCTTGGTATCCAGCTGCCTGTTCTGCTGGAAGGAAGACCATCCGCAAAGCATCATGGTGTTCGACTAGCTTATGCATAGTTTGACGTAAAAAATGTTCCTCAAAACGTTCAACGCGATAAAAGGTCAGCGCCTGGTTAAAGTGACGCACTTCTGATACTTTACGATCAAAAAACCAACGCTGAATCGGAGTTAACGTAACTTCACCTTGAATGGCTCCTTGTTCAGCTTGACGAGTCACCTTCTCCATATAAGGACTCAGCGCAGCTACGGTTGGATAAGCAAACAGATGTTTCATTTCCACTTTATAGCCCGCTTGGAAGAGACGGGAAGAAACCTGAATCGCTTTGATGGAGTCACCACCCAGCTCAAAGAAGTTATCTTCCATGCCCACTTGGTTGATACCCAGCACACTTTGCCAAACCTCCGCCAGTACGTGTTCAGCTTCTGTTCGAGGGGCCACATACATCGTGCCAGTCACTAGCTGCTCTTCCGGTGCCGGTAAGTTCTTCCGATCCACTTTCCCGTTTGCAGTCAGTGGCATCCGCTCCATCTGCACAAAGTAGGAAGGAATCATGTACTCTGGTAACTCACAAGCCAGTGCTTCACGTAGCTGACGAACCGTCAGCTGTTCTTTGGCTACATAGTAGGCACAAAGCTGCTTTAAGCCATCTTTCTCGCGTACGATGACCGTCGCTTCTTGTACAGCAGCTACTTTCAATATCCGCAGCTCGATTTCTCCAAGCTCAATGCGGTATCCGCGTATCTTCACCTGGTCATCCGTTCGACCCAGGTATTCAAGATTGCTATCCGGCAACCACCGAGCTAGGTCGCCAGCTTTATACATCTTTCTTCCCGGCTGGAACGGATGATCGACAAAGCGATCTGCTGTAAGTTCTGGACGATTCAAGTAGCCCCGTGCTACTCCATCTCCCGCAATATAGATCTGTCCAACGGCTCCCATCGGAACTAGCTTCAACCGATCGTCCAAAATATAGATTTCAGTGTTGGCCGCAGGTGTTCCAATCGGAACGGCCTCTCGTTCCTGTTCTGCAGGGTTATATTCATAGATCGCACAGCCCACCACTGTCTCTGTGGGTCCGTACTCATTGTAAATAGTTACTTTACCCTGGAACTGCTTCGTAATTTGCTGAGCCAGCTGACTGCTCAGACTTTCGCCACCTACAATCATTTTGCTAATAGCGCTCTGAGCTCCCAGGTTTAGCTCATTGACAATATGCAAGTGAGCAGGCGTCAGCTTGATCAAATCTACTCGACGATCTTTCATAATGTTTGGAATCAAGGCGGCTTTATCGGCTCCATCGTAAATCACCATCGTGTTGCCTGTTACTAGTGGCGTAAAGATCGAGGTGACAGTTAAATCAAACGAAATCGATGAATACAAAGCAAAGTTTGTCTTCTCACCTTGAACATACACATCACTAGCCCAGCAGATATAGTTAGTTAATCCTTGGTGTTCAATCAACACCCCTTTAGGGCGGCCTGTTGATCCAGAAGTATAGATCACATAGGCCAGATTGTGAGAATCACTGGTTTCTGTCAGGTTGTCTTTGTGCTCCTGATACGAAGTCTCTTCTTGAAGGAGCAGAACATGACCCTGGTAAGCTTCAGAAAGTAAGCTGGCATCCTCGGTTAAGACCCACTGTGCTCCTGAGTCATCCAGCATATACCGAATCCGTTCTGCTGGGTATTCAGGATCGATAGGGACATAGGCACCTCCTGCTTTGTGAACGGCCAAAATAGCAACCACTAACTCAATACTGTGACGTGCAATAATGCCGACTAACTGGTCGGGTTGCACCCCTTCAGCCTGTAAAGTATGAGCCAATTGATTTGCCCGTTCATTCAGTTCTTGATACGTCCATTGCTGAGCCCCAAACATGACAGCTGGGTGCGTTGGCGTCCGCTTCACTTGCTCCTCAAACAGCCGATACACAGGTGTGTCTTTCGGATAATCAGTTGCTGTATTATTCGAATTTAAAAGTTCAAAACACTGATTTTCCGTTATATTTTCTAAATTATGTACCTTAAATTCAGGATTGGATAAAACAACTGATAAAATATGTTCTAAATTCTCCAATAATTTCAGAAGGGTGATTTCATCATACAGATCATTATTAAAATGAAGATCAATCTTAATAGAATCATTCTCTAAACTAAAGTCGAAATGAAGATCATTAGCTATATGATTTTTGATTTTTAATATACTGGATGAGTGAATTTCTCTTAAAGAGATTAAAGTATTAATAATAGGAGAGTTGTCTGTAGTATACTCGATGTCCAGAGTGTGAGTCAGTTTTCTAAAAGGAATATTTTGATTATTTATCACTTCATTTAGTAATAGTTTATTTTGATTAAACAAGGATTTAAAATGAGTTTTTTCGTCTAAAGTGCTTTTCAGTAATATAACTTTTCCAGGCATATCATGATTCATAGAAGAAGCACCAAGAATTATGGTCTGATTATTTGTATACTGATACAATAAAATATCTACTCCAGTTAATAACACTAAAAATAAGGCTATGTCTGTTTGTTTAGTGATTTTCATAATGCGGTCTGACAATGTATTAGAAAATTTAGAACTAATAATTTGAACTGATTTATTATCAATTGATTGTTGTTTTCTAATTGTATAATACGGAATTTTGGTTATCTGATCACTCTTACTAAATACACTGTTCCAAAATAACTCTTGTTGTGTAAATTCCAAAGCTTTTCCCCTCCTGTAAATTGTTTTTGAAATAATAGCCCTGATTTGTATTGATTACAAATTTTAGAAGTGCAGTTAATTTTAATTAACTGCACTTCTGTTTAATTTAATTAATTCAGAACTCCAATTCCACTTCCATTATTGAGTTATTTTTTGATCCTCTTTTTGAAGTGAGTTCCATATTTTTCAAACTGTATCTCGATAAACTTGAAATATAAAAAAGTAATATTTTAAGGTCTTCAATTAACGTTGAAATAGTAGTGTGATCAAACAATTTTGTAGCAAACTCAAAGTTGCAGGTTAGCTGATTTTGTTCTGGTGTTACATATAGTGTTAGATCAAACTTCGCCTCCACTTTGTTTCGCTTGTAGGGTTGAAGAGTTAACCCTGGAATTTCCATAGTTGCCTCTTCGGTATTTTGCAAAACTAGCATGGTGTCAAATAGCATACTTCGGTTGCTCTGTCGTTTGGCCTGAACTTTTTGAATGAGTTCTTCAAACGGATATTCTTGGTGCTCGTACGCTTGCAGCAGTGTTGCTTTAACTTCTTGAAGGTATTCAGCAAATGTTTTATCTCCAGCTGGCTGGGTACGTAAAGCAAGCGTATTAACAAACATTCCTACGATTGGCTCAACTTCGGTTGCTGTTCTTCCCGCAATTGGTGTGCCAATAATCACATCTTCTTCTCCACTATATTTTGCTAGTAGTACACTATAAGCAGCCAATAGAATCATATACAGCGTTGTCCCTGTTTCATTGGCTACTATCTGCAGCTTCTCTGTCAGGTTTTCATCTACATGAAACTCTAAGATTTCACCTTCATAGCTTCGAGTGTTTGGCCGCTCATAATCTATAGGGAGTTCTCCTTGCGGTAGATCGCCGTCCAATAAGTTCAGCCAGTAGGCTTCATGCTTTTTCATAGCTTCACTGTGCAGCTGCTCGTTTTGCCAACATGCATAATCTTTATACTGCCGCTGTAACGGGATCAGTTCTTCTCCTCTATAAAGCTGAATAAATTCCTCAATAATGATGTTAATTGAGACGCCATCAGAAATGATATGATGCATGTCAAATAGTAAAATAGATCGCTCCAATCCCACATGAATAACGCCTACTCTTAGCAGCGGAGCTTCATGTAAAGCAAAACTACGTACAAACTGGTGGATTGCTTGTTCAGCTTCAACTTCAGACATTTGGTACTGCTCTACTTTAAAGTCGACCTGCTCATGTATTCGCTGAACGGGTTCACCTTCGATAATCTCAAAGCTTGTACGTAGAGATTCGTGACGTTGAATCAGCGCACAGAATGCTTGTTCCAGCTGAAATACATTAAGATTTCCTTCCATATAAAGAGCCCCTGGCATATTATAACTGAGCTCTCCACCTTTTGTTTGACTCAACACATACATTCGTTTCTGTGCAGAAGATAACGGATAGTACTCTTGCAATTTCACTGCAGGTATTGAAAATTCAGCTTGATGACGCTTCCTCATTTGCTCTGCTAACTGCTCAATCGTTGGATATTGGAAGATCTCTCGAATCGTAAGTTCAATATTAAATGCTTTACGAAGTTTAGATGCTAAAGTCGTTGCTCGAAGAGAATGACCTCCAATGTCAAAGAAATTATCCAAAACATTCACTTGATTGAGATGCAAGACGTCTTGCCAGATCTGAGCTATTTGCTGCTCAACTTCAGTCCGAGGAGCGACATATGCCGTATCCGTCACTAGGTGCTCTTCCGGTGCCGGCAAGTTCTTCCGATCCACTTTCCCGTTTGCAGTCAGTGGCATCCGCTCCAGCTGCACAAAGTAGGAAGGAATCATGTACTCTGGTAACTCACAAGCCAGTGCTTCACGTAGTTGACGAACCGTCAGCTGTTCTTTGGCTACATAGTAGGCACAAAGCTGCTTCAAGCCATCTTTCTCACGTACGATGACCGTCGCTTCTTGTACAACAGCTACTTTCAATATCCGCAGCTCGATTTCTCCAAGCTCAATGCGGTATCCGCGTATCTTCACCTGGTCATCCGTTCGACCCAGGTATTCAAGATTGCTATCCGGCAACCACCGAGCTAGGTCGCCAGCTTTATACATCTTTCTTCCCGGCTGGAACGGATGATCGACAAAGCGATCTGCTGTAAGTTCTGGACGATTCAAGTAGCCCCGTGCTACTCCATCTCCCGCAATATAGATCTGTCCAACGGCTCCCATCGGAACTAGCTTCAACCGATCGTCCAAAATATAGATTTCAGTGTTGGCCGCAGGTGTTCCAATCGGAACGGCCTCTCGTTCCTGTTCTGCAGGGTTATATTCATAGATCGCACAGCCCACCACTGTCTCTGTGGGTCCGTACTCATTGTAAATAGTTACTTTACCCTGGAACTGCTTCGTAATTTGCTGAGCCAGCTGACTGCTCAGACTTTCGCCACCTACAATCATTTTGCTAATAGCGCTCTGAGCTCCCAGGTTTAGCTCATTGACAATATGCAAGTGAGCAGGCGTCAGCTTGATCAAATCTACTCGACGATCTTTCATAATGTTTGGAATCAAGGCGGCTTTATCGGCTCCATCGTAAATCACCATCGTGTTGCCTGTTACTAGTGGCGTAAAGATCGAGGTGACAGTTAAATCAAACGAAATCGATGAATACAAAGCAAAGTTTGTCTTCTCACCTTGAACATACACATCACTAGCCCAGCAGATATAGTTAGTTAATCCTTGGTGTTCAATCAACACCCCTTTAGGGCGGCCTGTTGATCCAGAAGTATAGATCACATAGGCCAGATTGTGAGAATCACTGGTTTCTGCCAGGTTGTCTTTTTGCTCCTGATACGAAGTCTCTTCTTGAAGGAGCAGAACATGACCCTGGTAAGCTTCAGAAAGTAAGCTGGCATCCTCGGTTAAGACCCACTGTGCTCCTGAGTCATCCAGCATATACCGAATCCGTTCTGCTGGGTACTCAGGATCGATAGGGACATAGGCACCTCCTGCTTTGTGAACGGCCAAAATAGCAACCACTAACTCAATACTGTGACGTGCAATAATGCCGACTAACTGGTCGGGTTGCACTCCTTGAGCCTGTAGAGTATGAGCCAATTGATTCGCCCGTTCATTCAGTTCTTGATACGTCCATTGCTGAGCCCCGAACATGACAGCTGGGTGCGTTGGCGTCCGCTTCACTTGCTCCTCAAACAGCCGATACACAGGTGTGTCTTTCGGATAATCAGTTGATTGCCCTTTAGAGACAGACTGTATGAACTGCTTTTCCATTTCGCTTAACAGCTCTATATCTTGAATTAATAGGTTTGAATTAGAAGTTACTTGATTGATCACATGCACAAAGTTAGTCCATATTTTTTCCAAAATAATGTGATTATAAACATTAGAATTGTACTCAAAATAGAATGTAACTTCTTCATCTATTTCTGGAACCACAATAACGTTTAGATCATAATTAGTTTGCTCAGTAACACTTACATTCTTAAGACTAAGTGCCTTATTTATATCGCCTGCTTCATTCTCCATTTGCTGATTTAATGGATAGTTTTCAAAAATCATGATATGCGTGATTAAATCTTGCTTTTGCGTAGTATTAGCTTGAATTTCATACAATGGAAATGTAGAGAAATCATTAGAATTAATCGAACTTTTCTGATTTTTTGCAAGCAGATTTATAAATAGGCTGTCTGCGTTTCCATTCACACGTACAGGGATTAAATTAATAAATAATCCAATCATACTTTCAATGCCATGTATATGTGATGGTCTACCTGAAACGACACCGCCGAATACTACATCATCATTATTACTATAACGTTGTAATAATATTCCCCATACAGTTTGAAAAAATGTATTGACGGTTACATGGTGTTGTTTCGCAAAATCCCTGATGAGCTGGCTCAGCTCTGCTCCCAAAGTATATGACAGTTTTTCAGAAATTCTTGGTTTGTGAGTATCACTTTTTCTTTGAGAAGTAGGCAAAACAGTTTGACCTTCATATCCGTGTAAATACTCTTCCCAATAAGCTCTTGCCATCTGTTTATCTTGGTTTTCTAACCAGTTGATATATTCTTTATATGGCGTCACTTCTTGGAAGGTCAGTGTTTTTCCTTGCTGAATGGCATCATATCGTTCGAAGACCTCCTGGGTTACCAGTGGTAGACACCAACCGTCCATTAGGATGTGATGGAAACTCCAAACCACGGAGAACTGCTCCTCTTCTCGCTGGAATATCCCCATCCGCATAAGCATGTCTTCTTCTAGCTGAAAGCCCTGCTTCTGTTCTTGTTGAGAGTAGCCATTGATCCATCCCTGTTGCTCTTCGCTTCCTAAATGCCGGAGATCTTCAAAATGGATCTTCCACGGCCGTTGGCTAAAGACCACTTGTACCAGCTCATCTTTGGCTGTGCTTACAAAGCTAGTCCGGAAAATGGCATGCCGCTGTACCAGTTGATTGAGACTGCTTTGGAAGGCTTCCAGATGCAGCTCACCTTCCACCTCAAAGGTCGCCTGCTCAAAATAAGCTCCCGATTCTGGATCCAGCAAGCTATGAAACAGCATCCCTTTTTGCATCGGGGTCAGCGGATAAACCTCTTCAATCTCTCCCTGATCTGCGGTTTGCTCAACCAGTGCCTCCAGCTCCTCAATCCCAATTCCTTGTAAGGTCACATCGCTTGGCGTCAGCTCCCTGCTCTCTTGACTGACACAGTGAGCAATCAAGGTGCTTAGGTGCTGCTTCAATCGCTCTCCCAGCTGCTCGATCGTCTCTGGTTCATACTGCTTCCGGCTATAACTGATCCCGAGTGTCAAACAGCCATCGGCAATCATCCCATTGATATCAAGTACATAGCTCCGTTCGTGACGCTGACTTTCACTCTCTCCACTTGAGTAGCTAGAGGAAGAAAGCCCGCTGTTCTCTAAGTCTCGATCAAACTGTCCGAGGTAGTTAAAGCTAACCTCTGGGCTTTCTTTCCACCATACGTCTTCCTGATCCCCCAGGTAGCGTAGCAACCCATAGCCCATTCCCTTATTGGGAATCTGGCGGAGTTCTTCTTTCACCTGTTTGATGCGTCGACCGAGGGTGTTCCCAGGAGCCATGGGTAAGACAACCGGAAACTGACTGGTAAACCAGCCTACGGTTCGGCTAATATCCACGTCCTCCAGTATCTGCTCACGGCCATGTCCTTCCAGATTGATTCGGATCGCTTCCATCCCGGTCCACTCATGTACCGTCATGCCCAGCGCAGTAAGTAAGAGATCATTGATCTCGGTCCGGTACGCCTGGTGGGTCTGCTTGAGCAGCTGTTCGGTTTCTGCCTCGCTCCATACTACACTCACCACTTCACTATCTTGCAGCAGATGCTCCGCGGCTTCCCGGTCTTTTGGCAGCCGTCCGGTTTCGCGTGACTCGACCTCTACCCAGTAAGCTTTCTCTTGGCTTAGAGCTTCGCTTTTCGCATAGGTCGAGAGCTGATCGGCCCACAGCTGAAAAGAGTCTGTCTTCTGGGGGAGTTCGATCTCTTTTCCAGCAACCGCTTGCTCGTAGGCACTGGCAAAGTCTTCGAGTAGAATGCGCCATGAGACTCCATCGACTACCAAGTGATGGATAGCAATAAGCAGGTGGTCTCCATCAGCACACTGGAACCATCCGAGTCGAACGAGCGGGCCATTCTCTAGTGACATGCTGCTTTGAATCTGGGTAGCAGCAGTCTCAACAGCTGCAGAAGGATCGGCACACTCACGGAAATCATGATGCTCCAAGTGATACAGGGCACTGTCTTCGATCGTCTGGTTCCAAGCTTGGTATCCAGCTGCCTGTTCTGCTGGAAGGAAGACCATCCGCAAAGCATCATGGTGTTCGACTAGCTTATGCATAGTTTGACGTAAAAAATGTTCCTCAAAACGTTCAACGCGATAAAAGGTCAGCGCCTGGTTAAAGTGACGCACTTCTGATACTTTACGATCAAAAAACCAACGCTGAATCGGAGTTAACGTAACTTCACCTTGAATGGCTCCTTGTTCAGCTTGACGAGTCACCTTCTCCATATAAGGACTCAGCGCAGCTACGGTTGGATAAGCAAACAGATGTTTCATTTCCACTTTATAGCCCGCTTGGAAGAGACGGGAAGAAACCTGAATCGCTTTGATGGAGTCACCACCCAGCTCAAAGAAGTTATCTTCCATGCCCACTTGGTTGATACCCAGCACACTTTGCCAAACCTCCGCCAGTACGTGTTCAGCTTCTGTTCGAGGGGCCACATACATCGTGCCAGTCACTAGCTGCTCTTCCGGTGCTGGCAGGCTCTTCCGATCCACTTTCCCGTTTGCGGTTAGTGGCATCCGCTCCAGCTGCACAAAGTAGGAAGGAATCATGTAGGTCGGTAATTCTTTGGCCAAGGCTTCTCTAAGTTGGTGGACGGTCAACTGCTGGCTTGCTACAAAATAAGCACATAGCTGCTTTTGTCCTTCTGTGTCTTCATGAACCATGACAATCCCTTCCTGAACTGCTGGCACTTTCAAAAGCTGCAGCTCCACTTCGCCTAGCTCAATTCGGTATCCACGGATTTTCACTTGATGGTCTGCTCTTCCTAAATACTCCAAGTTTCCATCAGGTAACATGCGCGCTAAGTCCCCAGTCTTATATAACCGCTCTCCTTCAATAAAAGGGTGAGTGATGAATCGCTCTGCTGTAAGCTCTGGACGATGGAGATATCCACGTGCTAGTCCCTCCCCAGCGATATAAAGTTCTCCAGAAACCAAGGCTGGTTGAAGTTGAAGCTGATCGTTTAAGATATACGCCTGCAAGGTAGGAATAGGTTTCCCGATATTGCTACGCCCTTCCATCATTTCTACTTCTGTAATTTCCTTGTATGTCACATGGACGGTCGTTTCCGTAATTCCATACATGTTGATAAGCTGTGTCTTTGGATAGATGTCTTTCCATTCTTTTAACAGCAATGGACTAAGCGCTTCTCCACCAAAAATAATTTTTCTCAACTTCAGATTATGCTGCTTATCAAGTAATTCTTGCTGAATTACTTGATAAAAGTATGTTGGAGTTTGATTTAAAATAGTCACACCCTCGTGACGAAGCAATTGTAAGAACTGTTGTGGATTCTTAGCTGTTAACGAAGGAACAATAACTAACTTTCCTCCGTAAAGCAGGGCACCATACATCTCCCATACTGAAAAATCAAAGCAGAAGGAATGAAACAATGTCCATGTATCATGCTCATGGAAGTCAAACAAGTTTTCACTGTTAAAGAACAAGCGAACAATATTTTTGTGTTCAATCAGTGTTCCCTTTGGTTTACCTGTAGTCCCTGATGTATAAATGACATAAGCAAGATCAGCAGGTGAAGAGGCTAGATTCAAGTTTGTTACATCTTCTTGATAAACACCTGGAAGATCTAAATTAATGACTGTTCCAGTGAAAGACTCTGGGACTGTCATGGTTTGAGAGGCGAGCAATAAGTCTATGCCGGAGTCTTCCAAAATATAAGCAATACGTTCAGCTGGATATTCTGGATCAATAGGGACATAGGCGCCTCCGGCTTTCAAGATGGCGAGCATACCAACGACGGAATGTAAGGAACGATCTGCAAGGAGACCTATCAGCCGATCGGACGAAACATTCTGTTGCTGAAGCGTACGTGCCAACTGATTAGCTCGATGATTTAACTCCAGATAAGTTAGACTTTGATCTTCACAAACCACAGCAATGAGGTTGGGAGTACAGATCACTTGTTCCTCAAACAAGGCATGAATAGTTTTGCTTCTTGGATAGTCTGCTTGGTTTTCTTTTAAATATTTTGCAATCACGCGATTTTCTTCATAACTAATGAGTTGAAGATCGGCAACTGATATTTCAGGTTTTTTGATTATTTGTTGTAATAAATGATTAAAATGATTCTTCATATTTTTTATTACAAGTTCATTATAAACACTTGCATTGTAACGTAGTTGAATTTCAATATTATTTCCAGGAATTACAATAATATTGAAATCGTAATTCGTTTGTTCTCTGATTATAGGATTTTTAATCAATAATTTATCCGGTGATTTATCTTCAATGTATTGTAATGAATCACCCAAAGGATAATTTTCAAATATCATAATGTGAGACACCAGATTTGCTTTCTGATCAGTCCGAGCTTGAATCTCGTATAATGGGCTTATCTCAAAAGAATTAGCTTTTATAGCATTCTTCTGATTTTTTCTGATTAGATTAATGAAATTTTCATTTTCGCTAGATTTTATTCTAACTGGAATTGTATTAATAAATAATCCAATCATTCGTTCAATATTAGCAATTGAAGTAGGTCTCCCCGAAACCACACTACCAAATACTACATCTTCAGTATTGTTGTACTTTTGTAATAATACTCCCCAAATTACTTGAAGTACTACATTTAATGTAACGTTATTCTGTGAAGCAAGCTCTCTTAATTTCTGTGCTAAGTCTTCTCCCAAATGCCAACTTAATTCCTTAGATTTGTATTCCATGGAATTAATTTCTTCATTAAGAGTAGGCAATAAAGTTGTACCTTCATACCCTTCTAAATAAGCTCCCCAGTAATCAAACCCTAGTTCATTTTCTTGCTCCTGAACCCACTTGATATAATTTTTATAGGAAGGTCGCTGTGGTAAACTAACAGCAGCATCATTTTTTAAAATTCCATAGTACAGAGTGAATAACTCTTCAAACAGTAAAGGCAAACTCCATCCGTCTAACAAAATATGATGAAAACTCCAGATAATATAAAAATCTTTTTGGCTTTTTTGTATTACGTGCATCCTCATTAGTGAGTCAAAATCGAGCTGGAAACTCTGTTCTTTATCTTTCATTACATAAGAATGGATAAAGTTATCTTGTTCATTGAACAGAAGGTTTTCTAAATTTGTATATTCGATACTAACATTTTTATTACAGAAAACTACCTGTACTGGACATGATAATAATCTACTATAAAAATTAGTTCTAAAGATTTCATGCCGCTGTACCAGCTGATTGAGACTGCTTTGGAAGGCTTCCAAATTCAGCTCGCCTTCCACCTCAAAGGTCGCTTGCTCAAAATAAGCTCCCGATTCCGGATCCAGCAAGCTATGAAACAGCATCCCTTTTTGCATCGGGGTCAGCGGATAAACCTCTTCAATCTCTCCCTGATCTGCGGTTTGCTCAACCAGTGCCTCCAGCTCCTCAATCCCAATCCCTTGTAAGGTCACGTCGCTTGGCGTCAGCTCCCTGTTCTCTTGACTGACACAGTGGGCAATCAAGGTGCTTAGGTGCTGCTGGAATCGCTCTCCCAGCTGCTCGATCGTCTCTGGTTCATACTGCTTCCGGCTGTAATTTATAATTAATGAAAGTTTTCCATCATTAATGATGCTATTCATAATAAGCAGGTAAGGTGATCTCTGATCTTTGCTTATTTCTTCTCCTTTAGAATAGTAAGATATATTTAAATTGTTATTCTTCAAATCTTGATCAAACTGTCCTAGGTAGTTAAAGCTAACCTCTGGACTTTCTTTCCACCATACGTCTTCCTGATTCCCCAGGTAGCGTAGCAACCCATAGCCCATTCCCTTATTGGGAATCTGGCGGAGTTCTTCTTTCACCTGTTTGATGCGTCGACCGAGGGTGTTCCCAGGAGCCATGGGCAAGACAACCGGAAACTGACTGGTAAACCAGCCTACGGTTCGGCTAATATCCACGTCCTCCAGTATCTGCTCACGGCCATGTCCTTCCAGATTGATTCGGATCGCTTCCATCCCGGTCCACTCATGTACCGTCATGCCCAGCGCAGTAAGTAAGAGATCATTGATCTCGGTCCGGTACGCCTGGTGGGTCTGCTTGAGCAGCTGCTCGGTTTCTGCCTCGCTCCATACTACACTCACCACTTCACTATCTTGCAGCAGATGCTCCGCGGCTTCCCGGTCTTTTGGCAGCCGTCCGGTTTCGCGTGACTCGACCTCTACCCAGTAAGCTTTCTCTTGGCTTAGAGCTTCGCTTTTCGCATAGGTCGAGAGCTGATCGGCCCACAGCTGAAAAGAGTCTGTCTTCTGGGGGAGTTCGATCTCTTTTCCAGCAACCGCTTGCTCGTAGGCACTGGCAAAGTCTTCGAGTAGAATGCGCCATGAGACTCCATCGACTACCAAGTGATGGATAGCAATAAGCAGGTGATCTCCATCAGCACACTGGAACCATCCGAGTCGAACGAGCGGGCCATTCTCTAGTGACATGCTGCTTTGAATCTGGGTAGCAGCAGTCTCAACAGCTGCAGAAGGATCGGCACACTCACGGAAATCATGATGCTCCAAGTGATACAGGGCACTGTCTTCGATCGTCTGGTTCCAAGCTTGGTATCCAGCTGCCTGTTCTGCTGGAAGGAAGACCATCCGCAAAGCATCATGGTGTTCGACTAGCTTATGCCAAACACTATGAAGTGCTGACTCGCTAAATTCTTCCTTGTTATATAACATAAAGGACTGATTAAAGATGCTAGATTCAGTGGTTTGATGCTCAAAAAACCATTGTTGAATTGCTGTAATTTCCACTTTCCCTTGAATTTGACCTTGCTCTATATTCCTTACTGTTGACTTGATAAAATTGGCTAGCTCTCTTATTGTAGGAGACTCAAATAAACGCTTTATTTCTAACTGATATCCCTTGCGTAACAATCTAGAGGATACCTGGATAGATTTAATGGAGTCTCCTCCTAGCTCAAAGAAGTTATCATCAATTCCAATTTTCTGTATTCCCAGAACTTCGATCCAGACATTGTTTAGGATCATTTCTTCATTTGTTCTTGGGGCCATATATTTTTTATCATGTATAACGCTTTGTTTAGGTGAAGGAAGCGCTTTGCGATCTACCTTTCCGTTCGGTGTTAAAGGCATCATTTCCAACTGAACCCAGAATGCAGGTATCATGTAACTTGGTAAAGTGCGTGCCAACATTTGCTTTAGTGTCTTTGTTTCTAACTTATGATTGGCAACAAAATATGCACAAAGCTCTGTATCTTCATTGTCTTTGCAAGCTACTAAACAAACTTCTTCAATAGCATCAATATTGAGTAGCTGTGACTCAATTTCTCCAAGTTCAATTCTATATCCGCGAATTTTAACTTGATGATCAATTCTTCCTAAATATTCGATATTGCCATCAGGTAAATATCTTGCCAAATCCCCTGTTTTATAAATTCTTTTCCCTAATACTTGCTGATTTTCTTGGAATTTTTCTTTAGTTAAATCAGGGCGATTAAGGTAACCCCTTGCCAAACCATATCCTGCAATACATAACTCTCCCACTATACCCATAGGAAGTATGTGACTTTCTTCGTTCATAATATACACTTGATGATTCGGTAAAGCTGAGCCAATTACTAAAGGATTGGATACGTTACTATTCTCTGAAGCTATCCATGCAGTTGTACAAATCGCATCTTCTGTAGGTCCATATGCATTAATATATTGAACGCGATTCATCCATTTTTTCATTAAATCTTTTGTAGGAGAAGAACCTGCTGTTATCAACTTTTTCAAATGTGGTAAATGTTTAGGTTCTAAATAGTTGGCATAAGCTGGCGGGAAGGTCGCCATAGTAATTTTATTTATCTGCATGAATTCTGTCATCAAAGCTTGATCTAGAATAATCTCCTTCGTAGGAATATGAACAGAAGCACCAAAGAAAAAGGCACTAAATATCTCCCATATAGACGCATCAAATGACATACTTGCAAATTGCAAAATTCTATCACTTTCATTGATTAAAGTGTTACTTCCAAAGAATAATTTCAAGTTACAAATATTACGATGCTCTAGCATAACTCCTTTAGGGTTACCAGTAGTACCAGAAGTATAAATTATATATGCCAGATCAGTAGCATCAACAATACAGTCTATGTTTGATTTTTCTTGTAAACTAATATTGTTATCAGATAAAGAAATTAACTGATCTATGAAGTTTAATGAAGTAGAATCCTCGTTTGAAATTAATAATGTTTTGATCCCTGAATCATTAATAATATAGTTGATTCTATCCTCAGGATATTCTGGATCGATAGGCACATACACTGCTCCGATTTTTAGAATAGCCAATATACCAACTACCATGTTTATAGAACGTTCTGTCATGATACCAATTAGTTGTTGAGAAGAAACATTTTTTTGTTTGAGTAAACGAGCTAATTGATTAGATTTCTCATTTAACTCTTTATAAGTTATTTTTTCGTTATTAAATGTTATAGCTATATTATTTGGTGTTTTTGTTACTTGCTTTTCAAATAATCCATGCATTGTGTGTGAAGTAAAAGAATTATTCAAAGTTTTGTTGAAGTTTTCTTGAATAAAAATTAATTCCTCACTTGTTATTAATTGTATTTCATTTGTTAAAGAATAAGGATTTTCTATTATCTGGCTTAAAACGTGTAAAAAGTGAGACTTAATTCGACTAATCTGGTTGAGAACAAACTTATTTTGGTTGTAATGTAATTGTAGTTCTATCTCTTCTCCAGGCATAACAATAACATTAAAATCATAATTCGTTTCTTCTCTCATGTTTATATTAAGAATCTTAGTAATTGTTCCAGTATCTCTCTTCATTACTGGATAATTCTCAAAGATCATAATATGTGAGATCAGATCTTGCTTTTGATCTGTTTTTGCTTGGATTTCATACAATGGATACGTTGCATAGTCGTGCGATTGCAAAGCTTGCTCTTGTATCATTTTCATAACTTCATTAAAGCCAGTTCTCTTCTCATTTTTTACTCGTACAGGGATCGTATTTATAAATAATCCAATCATGCTTTCTACCGAAGGAATTTCTTCAGGTCGTCCCGCCACTACACTTCCGAACACAACGTCTTGGCTTCCATTATATTTTTGAAGCATAATTCCCCAGGCCGCTTGCATTACTGTATGTAAAGTAACTTGATGTTTTTTCGCCAGCTCTTTAAGCTGAGTACTCAGCTCTTTTCCTAGGCTGTATACCATTTTAGTGGTTTGAGATTGATTGGAGTGTTGCACTACCACGGTCTCTTCCGGAAGAATTGGTAAAACAGTTTGGCCTTCGTATCCATGTAAATACTCTTCCCAATAAGCACTTGCCATCTGCTTATCTTGGTTTTCTAACCAGTTGATATATTCTTTGTATGGCGTCACTTCTTGGAAGGTCAGTGTTTTTCCTTGCTGAATGGCATCATATCGTTCGAAGACCTCCTGGGTTACCAGTGGCAGACACCAACCGTCCATTAGGATGTGATGGAAACTCCAAACCACGGAGAACTGCTCCTCTTCTCGCTGGAATATCCCCATCCGCATAAGCATGTCTTCTTCTAGCTGAAAGCCCTGCTTCTGTTCTTGTTGAGAGTAGCCATTGATCCATCTCTGTTGCTCTTCGCTTCCTAAATGCCGGAGATCTTCAAAATGGATCTTCCACGGCCGTTGGCTAAAGACCACTTGTACCAGCTCATCTTTGGCTGTGCTTACAAAGCTAGTCCGGAAAATGGCATGCCGCTGTACCAGTTGATTGAGACTGCTTTGGAAGGCTTCCAGATGCAGCTCACCTTCCACCTCAAAGGTCGCCTGCTCAAAATAAGCTCCCGATTCCGGATCCAGCAAGCTATGAAACAGCATCCCTTTTTGCATCGGGGTCAGCGGATAAACCTCTTCAATCTCTCCCTGATCTGCGGTTTGCTCAACCAGTGCCTCCAGCTCCTCAATCCCAATCCCTTGTAAGGTCACATCGCTTGGCGTCAGCTCCCTGCTCTCTTGACTGACACAGTGAGCAATCAAGGTGCTTAGGTGCTGCTTCAATCGCTCTCCCAGCTGCTCGATCGTCTCTGGTTCATACTGCTTCCGGCTATAACTGATCTCGAGTGTCAAACAGCCATCGGCAATCATCCCATTGATATCAAGTACATAGCTCCGTTCGTGACGCTGACTTTCACTCTCTCCACTTGAGTAGCTAGAGGAAGAAAGCCCGCTGTTCTCTAAGTCTCGATCAAACTGTCCGAGGTAGTTAAAGCTAACCTCTGGGCTTTCTTTCCACCATACGTCTTCCTGATCCCCCAGGTAGCGTAGCAACCCATAGCCCATTCCCTTATTGGGAATCTGGCGGAGTTCTTCTTTCACCTGTTTGATGCGTCGACCGAGGGTGTTCCCAGGAGCCATGGGTAAGACAACCGGAAACTGACTGGTAAACCAGCCTACGGTTCGGCTAATATCCACGTCCTCCAGTATCTGCTCACGGCCATGTCCTTCCAGATTGATTCGGATCGCTTCCATCCCGGTCCACTCATGTACCGTCATGCCCAGCGCAGTAAGTAAGAGATCATTGATCTCGGTCCGGTACGCCTGGTGGGTCTGCTTGAGCAGCTGTTCGGTTTCTGCCTCGCTCCATACTACACTCACCACTTCACTATCTTGCAGCAGATGCTCCGCGGCTTCCCGGTCTTTTGGCAGCCGTCCGGTTTCGCGTGACTCGACCTCTACCCAGTAAGCTTTCTCTTGGCTTAGAGCTTCGCTTTTCGCATAGGTCGAGAGCTGATCGGCCCACAGCTGAAAAGAGTCTGTCTTCTGGGGGAGTTCGATCTCTTTTCCAGCAACCGCTTGCTCGTAGGCACTGGCAAAGTCTTCGAGTAGAATGCGCCATGAGACTCCATCGACTACCAAGTGATGGATAGCAATAAGCAGGTGATCTCCATCAGCACACTGGAACCATCCGAGTCGAACGAGCGGGCCATTCTCTAGTGACATGCTGCTTTGAATCTGGGTAGCAGCAGTCTCAACAGCTGCAGAAGGATCGGCACACTCACGGAAATCATGATGCTCCAAGTGATACAGGGCACTGTCTTCGATCGTCTGGTTCCAAGCTTGGTATCCAGCTGCCTGTTCTGCTGGAAGGAAGACCATCCGCAAAGCATCATGGTGTTCGACTAGCTTATGCATAGTTTGACGTAAAAAATGTTCCTCAAAACGTTCAACGCGATAAAAGGTCAGCGCCTGGTTAAAGTGACGCACTTCTGATACTTTACGATCAAAAAACCAACGCTGAATCGGAGTTAACGTAACTTCACCTTGAATGGCTCCTTGTTCAGCTTGACGAGTCACCTTCTCCATATAAGGACTCAGCGCAGCTACGGTTGGATAAGCAAACAGATGTTTCATTTCCACTTTATAGCCCGCTTGGAAGAGACGGGAAGAAACCTGAATCGCTTTGATGGAGTCACCACCCAGCTCAAAGAAGTTATCTTCCATGCCCACTTGGTTGATACCCAGCACACTTTGCCAAACCTCCGCCAGTACGTGTTCAGCTTCTGTTCGAGGAGCCACATACATCGTGCCGGTCACTAGCTGCTCTTCCGGTGCCGGTAAGTTCTTCCGATCTATTTTCCCGTTTGCAGTCAGTGGCATCCGCTCCAGCTGCACAAAGTAGGAAGGAATCATGTACTCTGGTAACTCACGAGCCAGTGCTTCACGTAGCTGACGAACCGTCAGCTGTTCTTTGGCTACATAGTAGGCACAAAGCTGCTTCAAGCCATCTTTCTCGCGTACGATGACCGTCGCTTCTTGTACAGCAGCTACTTTCAATATCCGCAGCTCGATTTCTCCAAGCTCAATGCGGTATCCGCGTATCTTCACCTGGTCATCCGTTCGACCCAGGTATTCAAGATTGCTATCCGGCAACCACCGAGCTAGGTCGCCAGCTTTATACATCTTTCTTCCCGGCTGGAACGGATGATCGACAAAGCGATCTGCTGTAAGTTCTGGACGATTCAAGTAGCCCCGTGCTACTCCATCTCCCGCAATATAGATCTGTCCAACGGCTCCCATCGGAACTAGCTTCAACCGATCGTCCAAAATATAGATTTCAGTGTTGGCCGCAGGTGTTCCAATCGGAACGGCCTCTCGTTCCTGTTCTGCAGGGTTATATTCATAGATCGCACAGCCCACCACTGTCTCTGTGGGTCCGTACTCATTGTAAATAGTTACTTTACCCTGGAACTGCTTCGTAATTTGCTGAGCCAGCTGACTGCTCAGACTTTCGCCACCTACAATCATTTTGCTAATAGCGCTCTGAGCTCCCAGGTTTAGCTCATTGACAATATGCAAGTGAGCAGGCGTCAGCTTGATCAAATCTACTCGACGATCTTTCATAATGTTTGGAATCAAGGCGGCTTTATCGGCTCCATCGTAAATCACCATCGTGTTGCCTGTTACTAGTGGCGTAAAGATCGAGGTGACAGTTAAATCAAACGAAATCGATGAATACAAAGCAAAGTTTGTCTTCTCACCTTGAACATACACATCACTAGCCCAGCAGATATAGTTAGTTAATCCTTGGTGTTCAATCAACACCCCTTTAGGGCGGCCTGTTGATCCAGAAGTATAGATCACATAGGCCAGATTGTGAGAATCACTGGTTTCTGCCAGGTTGTCTTTTTGCTCCTGATACGAAGTCTCTTCTTGAAGGAGCAGAACATGACCCTGGTAAGCTTCAGAAAGTAAGCTGGCATCCTCGGTTAAGACCCACTGTGCTCCTGAGTCATCCAGCATATACCGAATCCGTTCTGCTGGGTATTCAGGATCGATAGGGACATAGGCACCTCCTGCTTTGTGAACGGCCAAAATAGCAACCACTAACTCAATACTGTGACGTGCAATAATGCCGACTAACTGGTCGGGTTGGACCCCTTGAGCCTGTAGAGTATGAGCCAATTGATTCGCCCGTTCATTCAGTTCTTGATACGTCCATTGCTGAGCCCTAAACATGACAGCTGGGTGCGTTGGCGTTCGCTTCACTTGCTCCTCAAACAGCCGATATACAGGTGTGTCTTTCGGATAATCAGTTGCTGTATTATTGAAGTCCTCAAGCAACAGCTTTTTTTCTGGTTCTTCAATTAGTGATAAATCTTCAATTGTCATATAAGGATAGGTTATAGCGTATTGACTAATTTTTAACAGACTTTTAATAAGAGCCTCAATCTCTTTTTCATTAAACAAATTAACACGATAATCGATATGTAATTCCAATGCCTCTTCGTCTATCATTTCTACTATTCTTAACAAAATATCATTTATTTCGTGACCACAGAAGTCATGTTCTGCTTTAACCACCTGTCCATCCATTTTCATCCATTTTAATGGACGATATTCTAAAGCTATACCAAATAATCTGCCGATGTCATTGGCATCATGTAGTACTCTGAAATCTTGTACAAGACGATTATATGGATATTTTTGATGCCGTAATATTTTCATTTGTTCTTTTGAAATATTATGGAATATTTCTATAAAACACTGATCTTTCTTTATTTCATTTCTGAATGCAACCGTACTAACGAACATTCCTAAAGTTTCTTTCTCTTCTTTTGAAATACGGTTTGCATAATTTGTACCAATAACAATATCACTCTCATTAGTAATCTTGTTCAAATAGAGGTACAAGACACCTAAGAAAAATGTAAAGACACTAATTCTTTGTTGAGTACAAAACTTTTGGATATCTTTGTATTGTTTATTATAAACTAAAATTTTTTTTCTTGATGCTATAGTACTTGTTATTTTTGGATTATGTGTCTTGATTTCCATAAAACTAGGAAACTCTTTGAATTTATCAATCCAATATGCTTTATCTTTTTCAAAACGCAAAGATTTTAAATATTCTTCTTCATCAGCGATATAATCAATATAAGAATGTTGTTTTGTATAGTTTGAAGTATTTTTACTAATTAAGTCATTATACTGTTTAGTGATTTCATTGATAGTTATTCCCAAAGAAATACCATCCGCTATTGCATGATGAATTTTTAAATTATATCCATATTCCTCATTATTTTTAAATAGTATGATTTGGGTTAAATTGGTGTCATACATATTTATAGGTATTTTGTTATTTTTTTCCAACCATTCATCATATATTATATTATTTGAATTATCATCATCAAAATCGATGAACTGAATTTTTTTATATTTGTAAGGCGCTACGTATTGTTTTATAACCCCATCTACTTCAGTTATTCTGATATGAAAAGCATCATTTGCTTGAAGCACATTTTGAATGGCTATTTCTAATATTTTTAGATCAACATGCTTAGATAACTTAATTGTCCCAGATATCGTTGATGCTGCAGTATTTGGATATTGAAGTTCAGTATAAACGACCCTTTGCTGTGCCTGAGTTAAATGATACATCTGAAGACCGTTTTTATTCATAACGCATCCATCCTTTTTCATTATGAAGTAATTAAACTGGATATCATTTACATTAACATAGAAATAAAACTAATAAGCAAAATATTTCATCTACCAAAAATGATAACGAACACCAAAATAGGAACTTGCAACCAAGATACCACAAAAAATGAGAAGCATCAACTTTTTACACAAGATACATTAAAAGATATTATTAATTTTTAAGGGAATAAAAACTAAAAAAGTAAAAAATACAAATATGACTAAAAGGAGCTTAGATAGTTAGTAATATTTTACTGAAGATTAAAAGTTCCTAGTAATAACCGAGAGACAAGTAATGTATTTATTTCACTTTCCAGTAAATTAATATTTGATTTTGGTTCGTATATCTATGTATTTTAATTTTCCCAGATTCATATCGAACAATTTGTAAGGTAATATAAATCTAATTAAGTTTTTCTCCTTAGGTCCGTTCATACCAAGTGTTATCTTGTACATTATTTTGAAAAGTCATTAAACCCACGATATTACATACCCAATTCTACAATATGAAAGCTGAATTACTACTTCTCTAAATCTTATACTTGGTTTTTTCGATTTTCAATATGATTTGTTTAAATCTGTAAATTTAGAGGAAAACATCTGTAAAAGTTGATAAAACAGATCAATGTATAATCCATAGTATTTTTCGATCATCTAAATTGCAGAGAGGATTTTTAAGAGGAGATTACTCATTCATTGGGCTTATCTAGTTTCAATAGATTTATTATTTTCAAACATATATACCGAGGCCATACTTACGGAAAAGCGTGAGAAGAATTATTTTTCAATAAATTCAATTAAATGCTGTTAATTGTATTGCAATGTAAAAGCTTTATATGTTATTAATAAAAAAGTAAATAAGTTTATAAAACAATAATATATAGGAAGGAACGAATGCCATTGATTCGAATTACTTCCATCATCACTAATGAGTATATACCGGCTAATAAAACGGTTATCTGGTCTACATTAGATGTTGAATTTGTTTATATGGAAGCGCTTGATTCTGTCCAGGTAGGTTGTGATATTTCAAATGCAATTTTAGGACCTAATGATTGTGCGCTCGGACAAAACTTAACCCTTTGTAATTCTAATCATAATGTTGCTTGCATACGAGCAATAAGGCTGCATGTTGAACCAGAAATAGTTCGTCGTCTTGTACCTATTATTTCCCCATTACAGCCTTTGGAAGCAGGTTTACTGAAGAATCTTTTCTCTCCATTATTTCATGATCAGTCGTTAATTGAAAAAATTGAGGAATTGGCAGATGGTCTGTTTGATAGAGGTTTTAAGCATATACAATCTGATAGTGAAGAAATGTTTCTCTTGAGCAACAACAAAATAGATCCGAGGCTAATAAAGATAAATCAGTATTTAATAACACACTGTGAAGAAAATATTACCTTACACAACTTGGCCGATCTAATCCAATGTAATCCTGTTTATTTGAGTAATAGGTACTCTAAAGTATTTCATATATCTCCAATCAAGCACCTACAAACTATGAAGATGGAAAAAGCAAAGAAACTACTTTGTTACACTGATATGTACATTAGTGAAGTTGCCCAGCGGTTAGGCTATATTTCAGCTTCACAATTTACCAATCTATTCAAACGGCATTTTGGCATCACACCATTGTTATTCAGAAAAAAATCGAAGTTAATTGACAATAATCCTTAAACTTATAAGTGCAGTTAAGAAGAAGTTTAACATTTCTTTGACTGTAGTAAATATTAAACAAGCCATTAGTGTCTGAATGCTTTAAAGTCTATTGATATTTCGTAAAATCATCTTAATTCAGAAAATTTTGTTCGGTTAATAATGGATTGACAAACATAAAGTTTAATAAAGATATTTTTATAATGGTAACTACGTTGTCATCTATTTTGTTGTATTCACTATTAAAGTACAGTTACTATGTATATCCGAACATTGTATGCAGCTTAACCTTGCTATAACGTTTACTTTGTAAGACGACTACCTTTGTAAAAGTATGTTTTTCTTCAGGAAACCGTTTATTCTTCACATCAGCAGTATAAGCTTGAATGGACTCCAATATAAACGGATTCAGCGAATGGTATTGTTTCACAAACTTAGGAACCCGTTCAACACCATAGCCTAAAATATCATGATATACGAGAACCTGGGCATCCACATCCAATCCAGCACCAATTCCAATCACCGGAATCGAAAGGGCTTTGCTTACTTCTCCTGCAAGTTGTCTTGGAACACATTCCAAAAGAAGAGCAAATGCTCCAGCTGCTTCACATTTCTTAGCATCTTCCAGCAATTTTTTAGCGGCTAATGCATCTTTTCCCTGCACCTTATATCCGCCTAAAACTCCAACAGTTTGCGGAGTCAGCCCCAGGTGGGAGCAGACAGGAATTCCTGCTCTTGTCAGGGCGGCGATATGTTCGACGACTTCATCGGCACCTTCCAGCTTCACCGCATGGGCACCGGCATCTTGAACTAATTCCCCAGCATTGATTAATGTATCTCTAACAGACAAATGATAGGTTAAAAACGGCATATCCGTAATGATAAATGTATCCTTCGCTCCTCGTTTAACAGCTTTCGTGTGGTGAATCATGTCTTCGATTGTAACTGGAATTGTTGAATCGTAACCCAGAACAACCATTCCAAGCGAATCACCAACCAATATGACGTCAACGCCCCCTTGTTCTGCAAGCTTTGCAGAAGGATAGTCATAGGCTGTTAACATGACAATCTTTTCATTGTTTTGCTTCATTTTCAACAAATCTGTAGTTTGTTTCAACGTATCCCCTCCTCCTCAATTTAAATGTGACATATATTCAAATGCTGTTGTTCCATATACACTTTTAAAGTGTTTATTTAAATGGGTTAAATCAACAAAACCACATTCAGCTACTGCTGAATAAATATCTCTATTTTTTTCTATTAACTGCTTTGCACGTTCGATCTTGCAGTTAAGAAAGTATTGGTATGGTGAAATTCCAGTATGAGCATTGAATAATCGGATAAACTGAAATTTCGATAAATTAAGCTCTTTACATATCTCGTCAAGTTTAAGTACATGTTCTAAGTTGGTATGAATCATATCCTTCGCTATTCGAATTAACACGTTCTCTTTCTTATTGTCTGTAGAAAGATTGGTTTGAAAAAGGCTATCCGTCAAGGATAAAAGTAATTCGCTACACAAAGCCTCATCTTTTTCGCTTAAGATAGCATTAGAAAGACTTAATATTTTTTGTTCAAGACTATAGTCATACACAATTGGCGTTGAAAACCGTACGATATCCTTGTGCTCAATAATCTCTAAAAGCAATTGTGGCTCAATATATAGCATGACATAATCAAGCCCCACCTCATTATGTGCCATTCCGTCATGCGCCTGTTCTGGATTAAAAAGCATCACACCGTTTTGGTAGGATAACTGTAAGCTGCCATCCAAGGTATACTCTTGAATTCCACGCAATGTTACGCCTATTGCATACTCCATGTGAGAGTGCTTCTTATACTTAAATTCAGAAAGACTTGCTGATAATGCAGTAATACCTGCTGATTTCTTATAGATAAATTTGTCCATTTCAATCACCCCTAACAAGCTTACCTACATCCATATCATTATGGCCGCATAAGCTAAAAATAAGGCCATCATTACATTAACAGTCTTTTTATGCTTCTGTAAGAACTCCTTGAAGATTGCACCGAAAAGAACCCATGTTATAAATGCTAAAAATCCAATAAGCGTTATAGCGACAATACTTATCGTCACCGCAGGTATTGCGATATAGTGGGGCATAATAAAACTAGGAATTACAGTCATTGTAAATAGTAATACCTTTGGATTTAGAAACTGCATAAGGAAGCCTGACATAAAGGTAGCTGATTGGTTTACGGTTGGATTGGATGTATCCATTTTGTAAACTTGATAGGCGAGATAGAACATATAACAGCTTCCGATGATCTGCATAACAATTAAAATTTTCGGTATGATCGTTATAAGCATCGTATTCAATATAGCAGAAATAACAAGTAATAAACCAAAAGCTAGAGTTGCTCCATACGTATATTTCATTGCTTTTTTTGCCCCAAAATTATGGACTGTAGATAATATAACGATATTGGTAGGACCTGGTGTAAAAGTGGCAATAAAGCAGTAAATTAAAACAGATGTAATATTCATGAGGAAAACTCCTTTAACGTATTCTCATGAAATAATACAGCTTAAGATAAATGGCATATAGTATATTATTGCAGGTATTGTACCCTTCGTAGTCACCCTTCTGCTACGCTGTTTGCTATATCAAAATTTCCCTTATCCAATAGTTGCATCTTCAGTTCCTTGTTGCCGTATCTGTCTTCAAAAATTACTTAGCGCGAATCCTCCACCGTTGAAGATGTCAATGACTTACCGACAACGAACACAATTATGGCTTATTGTGGTATTAATTTGAATTATTGTTAATACTACATATCTGAGGAGGGTGAAAATGAAGTTACATACCCAGTTTTCTAGACAGTTATGCCGGAATATCGATCTTATTTGTGACTTCATGGGGAACAGTTCGGATTTTATTGTTCGTGAGATCACGACTGGCCATAAACACGCCGCTCTTTTTTATTTGGACGGAATGACTGACATGCAAAAGGTACAGGACAACGTGATCCGTCCGTTGCATGATCGTGTTTCCTCTGACGAGATCACTTTACCGTTATTGAAAAACGCAATTTTGGACATTGGTGAAGCAAGCTTTACTCAAAACTTTGAAGATGCCTTGGAACAGATCCTCTCAGGTGGTCTTCTCTTACTACTGAACGATACGGATGAAGGATTGGTCATTTCTTTGCCTGGATGGGAAGAACGCAGCATTACGGACTCGAAGACGCAGCCTGTGGTCAGAGGTCCGCAAGAGTCGTTTACAGAAACTTTACGCACGAATACGACTATGGTTCGTCGAAGGGTGAAGGATACAAGAGTACGTCTAACTACCTTAAAAATTGGTGAAAAAACCAAGACCGATATATCTGTCATGTATTTACATGGGGTCGCTGACCCAAAAAAGGTGCAGGACATGATATCCAAGTTAAAGAACATGCATGTAGAAGGTGTGCTTGAAAGCGAATATTTAGAAGAATGTCTCCATGAAGATAAACAACTCACGATATTTCCGCTCTTTTATAATTCTGATCGCCCAGACTCTATTGCTGCAGGAATTATGGAGGGGAAAATTGCGATATTTGTGGATGGATCTCCCTTCGCCATCCTTGCACCGGCAGTGCTTGCAGATTTCCTTCAATCCGCAGAAGATTATTATCAATCCTTTGTTTACAGTAGTATCATTCGAATATTAAGGTACATCTGCCTGGCAATCTGTATGTTGGCTCCGGCCATTTATGTCGCATTAACGACATTCCATCAGGATATGATTCCAACAGTTTTGTTATTAAGCTTATCCGCGCAACGTGAAGGAGTACCGTTTCCAGCATTTATTGAGGCGATGATCATGGAGGTGGTTTTTGAAATTCTGAGGGAGGCAGGTCTTCGTATGCCACGGACGGTCGGTCAAGCCGTTTCTATTGTCGGGTCAATCGTGATCGGCCAGGCAGCTGTAGAAGCAAACATCGTTTCGGCTGTTATGGTAATTGTTGTTGCAATAACTGCCATTTCGAGCTTTGTCATTCCCTCGTACACCTTTGCCATTCCAATCCGGATATTACGTTTCGCTTTTATAGGCATAGCCGCTATGTTTGGTGTGTACGGATTGACTGTTGGTATCCTCATGCTCTTTGTGCATCTGAGTGGGCTTCATTCATTCGGTGTACCGTATTTGAGCCCCTTTGCCAATTACAAATCGTCGGAGCAGAGGGACGCCATATTGCGTTTTCCATATAGAACTAAAAAAAAACATCGCAAAAACTAAAGGAGTAGACCATCATGAACCCGTACCGATCCACCATTTTGTTACTGTTAATGTGCACCTGGCTAATGGTATTTCTTACGGGTTGCTGGAATAATAAGGAATTGAGCGCGATTTCTGTCGTGATGGCTATGGGTATTGATGCAGTTGATGACCAATATGAAGTCAGTCTACAAGTGGTTGACCCATCGCAAATGTCTCGGAATTCCCCCATGGAACGGACGCCAACGATCGTTTTTTCCAAACGCGCCGATACCATATTTGAAGCTATTCGAAAATTAACAACGGAATCCTCACGAAAAATGTATATGTCTCACTTAAAGTTTGTCATTTTTGATGAGAAAACGGCAAAAAAAGGAATCAAGGAGCCTCTGGACTTTCTGTTACGTGATCATGAAGTTCGACCTGATTTCTATTTGGCCGTTGTCAGAGGAAACTCGGCAAAGGAGGCCGTTACTTTTGTAGCTCCAACGGAGGTCTTGCCTGCAATGGATATGTATAAGGCATTAAGGCTTTCTGAAAAAGCATGGGCTCCAACTTCTGCGGTCAATGCGAAAGACATTTTGCAGAAATTTACAGAGGATGGCATTGAACCAGTTCTCACCGGTATTCGACTGACAAACCTAGAAAAAGGTCTAACTATTGATAATGTGACAAAGTCGCCCCAACATGTTAAATATTTTTTCACTGGAATTGGTGTTTTCAAGGGCGATCGACTTATCAATTGGATGGATGATTCACAAAGTAAAGCCTTTACCTATATATCCAACCGTGTTTCCAGCACTGTAGCTTCCATCGATTGTCCGAATTCCAAAGGAAAATTTGTTGTTGAAGTAATCCGTTCCAAAGTAAAGATGCATCCAGAAATATTAGGCCATGAGCCGCACATTTCTCTTATTGTGGATATAGAATCCAATATCGGAACGGTCTCGTGCAATGCCAACCTTAAGAATGAAAAGACATTTAGAGATCTTCAAGAATCAGCTAAAGAGCATCTGGAACAGTCTTTGAAGGAAGGCATTTCGTACGCACAACAAATCGGTTCCGATATATTCGGGTTTGGAGAAGCTTTTCACCGCAAGTTCCCACGTGAATGGCATAAATGGAAAGAGAATTGGCCACAAAAATTTCAAACGCTTAAAGTGGATATTCAGCTCAATTATCGTTTAGTCCGGTTCGGAGACATTACCAGTCCAATCGATATGGGAATACACAATCAGGAGTGAATGCAATGCTTTATGTGATTCTCGTAACTTCCATTTTAACATCGTTGTATGAGTTTAAAAAATTTAAGGAGAAACAATATGTGCGTGAAGTTGTATTCAGCTCGATATTGTTGATTATAGGCGTTATATTGATTATCCTACGGATCGCCAACATTAAACTGCCGACTCCACTGACGGGCATTCAAATCCTATTTCAACCGATTAGTAGGCTACTTACAGAAATGTTATCTTAAGGGGGTATTGGAATGAATTCTAATTTGACGGTTAGACAAACTATTTTGTGGTTTGCATTGTATCAAATAGGAAGCGCATATCTGGTGCTCCCAGCGGTAATTACCGCTGTCGCTAAACAAGATGCCTGGCTCTCCATTCCAGTCTCCTTAGGTTTCCATCTGTTATTGATACCTTTATATGTCTCCATCGCTAGGCAAATGCAAGGGAAATCTTTCGTAGAGCATCTCCGTTGCCTCTTCGGTCCCTTGGGCGGGACGATTAGCTTCGTTTTCATTTTTTTCTTTCCTTTTCTTGTGTTCATCATGACGCTTCGAAATCTGGGCGACTTTATCACGATAGCTATTATGCCGGAAACTCCCTCCGACGCGATATATTTTATCATGCTTATAGTCATTTATTTCGCCGTTCGATCAGGCCCTGCTGTAATTGGCCGTTGTGCGGAGATCCTGTTTTTTTTCCTACTTGTTCTGTATCTTTTGGTCAGGATTACCCTTCTTCCTGATACCAACATAGATAATGTGCTCCCTATTTTCGAGTATGGTTTGAACCCTATCGTTCTCGCTTCGTTCAATTTGTTTGCCTTTCCCTACCTTGAAGCAATTCTGTATCTTTTTTTTGCACAGTACATCCCCGATCCAAAGAAGTGGAGAAAGACAGTGATTACAAGTGCTTTGATTAGCGGCGGCATGTATTTTTTCATGGTTCTACAAATAATCGCTGTGATGAGTGAAGGTGTTGTATCTAATTTGACGTTTCCTACTTATTTTATTAGCCGAACAATCAGTAACGGGGAGTTTCTTCAACGGTTTGAAATTCTTGTTGCAGTGTTCTGGTTTGTCACCATTTTTTTCCGACTCGCACTGCTTTTATATGTTTCAGCGCAAGGGCTTGCAGATGCTTTTCGTCTTCGAAGCGCTAACTCTCTTTTAGTTCCTCTGATTCTAATTGCATTGGCAATGGTTCATTCTATTTGGCCAAATATGCAATTTTTAATCAAGTTTTTTTCAGTATGGCCTTTTTACGCCATGATTTTCGGTATCGTGTTTCCTATTGTGCTCTGGCTGGTAGGTAAGGTAGGCGGCTCGTTGAAATTACGTAAAAAGTATCACTAAAGTTGCGTTGGCCGTATGAACATACTGTCCAATTCCAGCCTCTCCACCACGTCGAAAGAACACAGATGACGCCTATTCGGCTAGGGGACTTGCTCTTGTTGTAATCATTATTGCAATTTAGCAAGAAGTAACTCCAGTTCCTCCCTCTCCAGATGTCTCCATTGCCCACGTTTCAGATGATCCAAGGTAATATTCATAATTCGAATACGTTCCAACTTTAGCACCCTGTACCCCAAGGCCTTGCACATTCTGCGAATTTGCAAGTTCAGACCCTGTGTCAAAATAATGCGGAACTCGTATTCGCTCGTACGATCAATTTTGCACGGTTTGGTAATGACGTTCAATATTTCAACGCCACGAGACATGGCCTGCGTAAACTCATTTGTAACAGGTTTGTCTACAGTCACTATATATTCCTTCTCATGACCATGCTCGGAACGCATCATTTGATTGACAATGCTTCCATCGTTGGTTAATAGAATGAGTCCCTCTGACGCTTTATCCAGCCTGCCAATGGCAAAAATACGTGAAGGATAATTGACATAACTAATAATATTACCAGCCACCTGCTCCGCTGCGGTACAAACAATGCCTATAGGCTTATTCAGAGCCAAATATACTGGTTCACTGGAATTAGGCGGAATAGTTTCTCCATCAATCAGCACGATATCCTGTGGCTCTACTTCCGCGCCTGCTTCACAAACATTGCCATTAATCGTAATTCGTCCTGCTGCAATCAGCCTGTTGGTTTCCCGACGTGAGCAAAATCCTGTCTCACTTATGTACTTGTTAATTCTCACGATTCACCTGCTTCTGATTATAGTATGCGAGTATAAGTAAAATAATTAAAAAAACACCTGATTGTTCTTGCTTAATCAGATGTTCGCCGTTTACGACAACTTATACTTTCCCGGCTTATTTGCTACTGTTGCCGCCGCTTTTATTCCTTGTTGGTTTGGCAGTGCCGCCTTTTGTGCCACCTGCCGCTTTGCTTCCCGGTGCGCTTGTAGAAGCGCTTTTTGTCCTTACTGGCTTCGCAGTTTTGTTCCAGCGTGTCCAACCCTTACTACCTGTACCTCTGCCGGTCCCGCCGCCCTTGCTTTTTCCACCCATATGATCACTCCATTACTAGTCGTTCAGATTTAACTAAGCTATCATACCATTACTTTGATCATAATGCCCATTTGTTTTAAAAAATCGAAGCATAAACTGTGCCAAATAAAGGAGCACATAATCATGTGAAAGCTCACACATGTTATTGTAGGCCGCGAAAAAAGCTTTCTTTTCTCCCACTTAAATGGCTAAATTTTCTCTAGAAAAGAAGGATGCAGGATGAATAATGACGTAAGGCTGTTTGTGGTTCGTCACGGTATTGGGACTGGTAATGAGCCGGATGCTCCGCTCAGAGTTCCAGAGGGCTTCCAGCAAGCCGAGCAGTTGGCGGATTTTCTGCTGCATATGGATGGCTTGCATGTAGACCGTTTGATTACCAGTCCGTATAAACGAGCTTGGCAGACAGCGGAAATCATTGAAGAACGATTAAACATCAAACTTGATCCACCTGAAGATCGTCTTAGAGAACGAGGGGTGCCCGAAGTTACGGATGAAGAGTCTGAAGAAATGGTTAACACCCGGGTCACTGCCTTAACGGAAGAATTGCTGCAGAGCGGTCGACACACCTTTCTGTTAGTCACCCATCGCTTGATTATAACACTCATGCTGCATCATTATGCTCCAGATTTTATTCTGGAGGAAATCACGAATCCGGATCTTTATCTTTTAACGTTTAGTGATGGAAAATGTCAGGCAAAGCATTTGTGGAGTACAGAGTAGACTGTTGTATTTTAATTCAAAAAAACTGGGAGGTCATCTAATTATGCAAGGAATGTTGGAAAGAAATCGCATCACCGCTGTTACCAAACCCGACGTATCCAACATGTCTGTTTGTATTGAAAATGTGAAAAAGGCAGTGCTCTCCAATCTTCAGGGGCCAGCAGCCCCTACGGATTATCACCAATTGATGGGAAGACTCCATGCGGCAAAAGCCAAACTGCCAAAAATATATCAGGAAACGGTCGCGATTCCGTTTATTAAGGAATTGGACAATCTTGGGCAACAGGGCTTCACTGAAATTTTGATTCAGGACCCAAGCAGAACTAGAGCAGCCGGACTCATGCTGGATATCGCTCAGAGCATTTTGCAAAACGGAGAAGGCTACAATGCACTTGCGATCGATGCTTTTCAGGAGATTGTGAGTGACCTCTATGACGGTTTTCTTAGCGCAGAAGATCGTGAAGGAATAAAAGAACCGGATCTCAGTATTATTCCAGCACTTGTTAAATGGGGAGAGCCAGAAAATGGCCCGTACACATGGCCCGCTGATGCCACAGCAGTATTTAAAGTGCAAGCAGCGATTGTCAGTCTTCCTCCTGCGCATGCAACAAATGGACTGCTGGCTTGGTCCAGTATCCCGCATGAAGTATGTGGTCATGACATTTTGCATGCTGATCTGGGCTTACTTCAAGAGTTGGCCAATGTCGTTAGAAACAGATTAAACAGCGAAAACATCGGACAAGGACTACCGGACTACTGGGCTTCCCGCATCGATGAAACCGCGTCGGATATATTGGGTGTCCTTAATCTGGGACCAACAGCTGCCATTGGCTTAATCGGTTATTTCCGGGGTATGAATGCCGCCTTTTCGGGAAGAGCTCAACTTCGAAATGAAGGACCTACCCGTGATCCACATGCTGCAGATATTTTACGTGGATATTTGGGTGCCTACGCCACTGCACTTTTGGAATTCGACCAAGCTGGAGCATGGGCAGAAGTCATTGAATCGGAAACCGACAAGGATCTGTCAAATATTAAGCTTAACGGCAGAGCCATCGACGCTAATACAGCAAAACGTTCTGCACGAATTGTAGCTGAAGCCATTATGAAGACTAAACTTGCAGGCCTTGAAAATCACAGTCTGGATGAAATCCAAAACTGGAGAAACGAGGATGAGAGCGTCGCCACAATTTTACGTACCTTGCTGCAAACTACAGGTTCCCTTACCGACGAGCACCGCTCTGGCTTCTACGCCGCGCATGTGGTAGCTGCTGCTATTACCGAGGGACTTTCCCGCGAAGCGGATCTGCAGGTTATATTTAATCGGATGCTGTCCCTCTTAAAGCTGATGCACGATACCAATCCTGCTTGGGGACCACTTTTCGTACAGCATCCCGGCGATATTTCACGTCATCTGCTCTATCACCCTGTCACTCCAAACCTGATTTCCCTCTAAACAAGCCATATAATAACCCGCAAAATAGTTTGCTTAAGGGCAAGCAGTCTTTTTGCGGGTTATTAACGGCTACACGTCGGTAAGTCTATGAACACTTAGTATTTTTGCTTCTGTACTGGCTAATAATGATAGGTGAGAATTTGCAAGTAAAAAAATCAGCCAATAGGAGTGAAATACATGTCTGTTGATGTTTATCTTAACTTTAATGGGAATTGTCGTGAAGCAGCGGAGTTTTACGCAGAGGCATTTGGGACTGAGAAACCACATATCATGACGTTCGGTGAAGCACCGCCCAATCCCGATTATCCTCTACCAGAAGAAGCCAAAAATTTGGTCATGCACACGCGGCTTCAAATTGATGGTAGTAATGTCATGTTTTCAGACGTTTTTCCTGGGATGCCTTTCGTAGCCGGAAACAACATCAGCCTCGCCATCGTCAATAAGGACGAAGAGAAAATTCGATCGTACTTTCATAAGTTAAAAGAAGGAGGGACCGTAAACATGGAGCTTCAGGAAACATTCTGGAGCAAATGCTACGGTAGCCTTAAAGATAAGTTTGGAATTGAATGGCAATTGAGTTATGACAATGAAGAATCGCCCAAAGAACAATAAAAATAGACGTTAACCCAGCCATATTTTGCATGGACATGGGTTAGCGTCTTTTCATTATGCATTTAACTGGCTTTCGACAGCAAGTAAAGGAAATAAGGGGTAACCAGTATGGTGATAATAATTCCGGTTGGAATATCCGCACCAAAACTAATCGTCCGAGTAAGTGTGTCAGCAATCAAAATGACGAGTGCACCAACTAATGCCGTCGTAGGTAACAATAGCTTATGATTGGGTCCTACTAGCTTGCGTGCTAGATGGGGACTGACCATACCTACAAAAAAGAAATTTCCGCCAAGTGCCACGCTACCAGAAGCGAGCGCAACGGCAGCAATCGTCAAGCCGATAAACTCCCTTTTAATTGCTACGCCGAGCCCCGATGCTGTCTGATTCCCCAAGTTCAACGTATTGAGTGTGTTCGACCTGTAAAAAACGTAAAAGCAAATGATAAGCACCCACGGGAGCAGCACCATAATATAGCTCCAGTCGTCCCCCCACAGGTCTCCAGCCTGCCATCTCAGAGCAAAGTCATACTGTTGCTTGTCCAGCCGGAGTGTCAACATCAGAGATAATGCACTGTAGCCACTACCCATAGCGACACCGGTTAAAATTAAGCCTGTAGGCGAGATGTCTCTTCCCCGCCTGAAAGCAAACATAAAAATCAAAAATGCTGCCGTAAGGCCGCCTGCAAAAGCCAGTCCTGGAAGAAGAATAGGTGATAGCAATCCTTCACTAGCGAACAACGTAATATACATAAGTACAAATAACCCTGAACCTGAGCTGATGCCGAGTGTCCCCGGGCTGGCCATGTCGTTTTTGAGCAAGCTTTGCATAATACAGCCTGATATCCCCATGCCAATACCTACCAATATAGAAAGCACAATACGTGGCAGTCGAAAGTCAAACACGATCAGGTTCTGTTTGCTCGTTCCTTCGCCAATGATGACCTTGAAAACTTCGAGTGGAGAAAGGTTCATTTTCCCAACATTCATACTGAGTACAGCCACTAGCAGCGTCAGCACTACTAACAGTAAAATAATGCTGATCCCCCTGGTATTACGGGACAGTTTCAACTAAACTCCCTCCTCTGCTTGCGCACAAGGTAGAGAAAATAGGGTACGCCCACCAAGGCAAAAATAATGCCAAGGGGTGTTTCGTGAGGGCGATTGATCAGTCGTCCGAGTAAATCCGCCGCCAACAGAAAGACTGCTCCATACAAAGCTGAGGCCGGGATAATATACCGATAATCCGTTCCGACCAGATGGCGCATAATGTGTGGCACGATCAAACCAACGAAGCCAACAGGGCCAACTACAATAACCGATAACCCTGTTAAAATTAATACAATTAAGGTTGAAAACAGCTTAATCCTATTCGCACGAATACCCAAGCCAGATGCCACATCCTCCCCGAAGCTCAAAATCGTAATCGAGGGAGAAAGAGCGATGGCACAGATCAAACCCACTACAAACAGTGGCGCTATGAAAGCTAATTCGCCCCACTTGGCACTGGCTGTACCACCAGCAGACCAGTAATCAAGGGCTTGGCCAATCTCGTACTTAATAGCGATAAATGTACTAAACGCACCAAAAAGCATGGAGATGGACATTCCTGCCAGCACCAGTCGCTGAGGCGTCATTCCTCGCTTGCCTATAGATGCGATGTAATACGTAATGCCTGTAGTGATTGCTGCACCTAAGCAAGAATACAGCATGGTTTCTCCGTAGGTGCGACCAGGCAAAAAGGCCATACATAACGCAATAGCAAATGTCGAGCCTGAACTTATGCCAATGAGTCCCGAATCCGCTAGTGGATTACGAGTGGTTCCCTGCATAATTGCCCCACACACAGCCAAGCTGCACCCTACTATGATATCTGCCACGGTGCGTGGAAAACGCAAGGTGTAAATAATCTGATGTTCCGTAATGTTGGGATCAAACTGAAATATAGCTCCCCACGCCAGCTTCAGGCTCATTTCCGCAGCACCAAAGGTAATAGATGCTGCGGTAACCACCAGGAGTAGGAACACGCCCATGATCATGTAGCCTATAAAATGAAATATTCCTTTTTTATTTGGTTCTTTGTGAGTAGACATCGATTACACCCTTAGTTGGTCAATTATGCATCGTTACTTAGTCTGTTCCAGCAATTTGCTAATAATATAATCTAGTTGCCCCGTCATACTAGCAACGTCCGAATAATAGAACAGTCCTGCATATTTCGCTGGAATTTCGATGATATGTCCGTTTTTAACGGCTGGAATACTGCTCCAGATTTTTGTCTTCGCATATTCGGATTCCTTGCCTTCCTGCTTAAACCAAAGGACATAATCTCCAAAGTATTCAGCAGCTACCTCGTAGGATAAAGAACCTCGACTCTCTCCGGAATTTTTAACCAATGTGTTGAGCTTTTCCGGTTTGTGAAGCCCCAGATAATTGTAAAGCAACGTTCCTCCACGTGAGCCTGTTTCATAATATATTCCGTAAGAGCCACTGCCCCAGTCCTCGAAAATGCTAAACGTTTTGTCCTTGAATATGTCGGAATTTAGTTTTTCTTTGGCCTGACTCAGCTTGCTTTCAAACAGTGAAATCACTTTGTCTGCTTCTGCTTCATGTCCTGTGGCCTGACCAAGAAATTTCAAACGTTCTAGGGAGGTCATTTTATCCTCAGGTATCACAAGAACAGGCGCAATTTTAGAGAGCTTATCATAGTCCTTTGTATCATATGTAATGATGAGATCAGGATCATACTTCATAATTTCCTCAGTTTCCCACTTTTCAATATTGGGGATGTCGTTAAACTTATCGTAAAAAGGCATCGTTTCTTGTTTCCACCCCATTACTGCGGCCGGTTTAATTCCTAATGTAAATACATCGCCAACATACCAGTTCACTACTACCCGTTGAGGATTAGCGGGTACCTTCACATCTCCTTTTACCGTAGAGACTGTACGCGTATCAGAATCACTACTTACCTCTTCCTTCGTGGACGACGCGGGTTTAGCAGATGAATCAGAGGAACTGCCAGCATTCCCACAACCTGAAATAACGAAAATCACTACGAATAATGCACATAAAATCATGTGAAACTTCTTGTTCATCATACGATGCATGTTGTAAAACTCCTTTGAAATATAGTAAGTGCAGAACATCCTTAAAATTAGTGATATTGATAATCATTATCACTAATATAAAAGTGTAAATTTTATATTAGTGATTGTCAACTGTTTCTTTATTTTTTTTGTTTTACTTTAATGGGTTCTCCAGTGCTCCCCTTCGATTCGCTTCATGCCATTCCTGATAGATTCCTCCAATTTCATAAAATGCTTTGTTCATTGCAGTTGTCAGTTCCTTCGTGATCTCCTTGGTATATTTTAAATGAGTATTTATGTTATCCACTTTATATTTGCGAAGCAGATTCAGATGAGCAATGATGTGAATTGTATCTTCGATGATCCAATAAATCACATCCTCTTCCTCTTTCGTAAGCTTGTTCAGCATCTGTATGCCTCTTTCATACATCTGGAGCGTATAACCCCGCTTGCCCACTTGCACATACGGGCTCAGATCATCATAAAAATCCGTACGGAAAGGTCGTCTTACATATTGCTCATACTGCTCTTCATATATTGAAGTTTGTTCAAGCAGTTTAATAGTCATATCTATGAGTTCTTGTTCGCTATATATTTTTTTCATCAGATTTTCCCTTCCCTTTCTCTACTAAATAAATTCAAGTCGTAATCATGTTAGATCACAAGTGATGCAATAAGAAGTCAAACTCTTTTTTTACCAACCATTAACAATTCTGTTTGATGCAAACGATAATTAGAATAGAGGGAATTCCCTCAATATATCCAACTGAAGGAGACAGGCAAATGAATAGAGTATGGACGAAAGCATCGGCTATTCTATTGGTAGTGGTATCCCTGATGTTCAACGGAACGTACGCGCTCGCAGCTTCAGCAACATCAACGTATATCGTTATGTTTCAACAAGCAACCTTGGTATCCAACGATCACGTAGGCAACGAATGGGCCATTGCTGCCAAGGTGGCAGGTCAATCCATTAGTGAAGGTAACAGTGTAAAGGTGAAGGTCAAATCGGGTGGCAGCATAAAGCTGTATGCGTACGCTGAGGAACAAGACAAAATTCCTGATGAAGGCGAAGCCACCAAGAATGTAAAGGTCTCCTCGGTTTCTGCCAAAGGTTCTACCGTTAAGTTAAGAGTGACGGTTACTGAAAACCGTGGACGTTATTCAGGTCATCAAGCCGTTTGGGAATTTACGTATAAGATTAAGAAACAATAATAGAATGCTAAAAAAAGACCGTCACTCCCCAGGAGCGGCGGTATTCGCTTTTACAAGTCGCTGTAACTGGGCACATACCATTTCGGTATATAGGTTTGAAAGTAATTATACGCTTCCAAAACCTCTTCAGCTCGTTGCACCATATCGTCTACCTCTTCTTTGCCAAATGGAATGGCCCAGTGAATCGATGAAAGCTGATTGCTTGCAATATACAGAGCCATTAATCTAAAAAATAAATCAGGTACATGGTTATTAAAATAACCGTGGATACGGCCCGAAGCGAATAAAGGACTTAATGCTGCACACCAGGTAATTCTATTGAATTCCTCCCAAGGATCACCATAATCCATTCTATTAAAATCGATGATACCCAGTTCACCAGATGGGGTAACCACCATATTGCCCACATGATAATCCCCATGCTGAAAAGTCTGGGGACGATTTTCTAATAGATGGCGGTTTTTCTCAATAAAGCTTATGGCTTGATCTGCTCCCTTTAGGGGAATACCACATGACTTATAGTTTGTAATATATCTGTTGATTTTGGCATTATAATGTTCAGCCCATGGGACTCGATCTTGCTCCGCATGAATCTCATGCATTTTTTTTAGTGCATCTCCTGCCTGAACTCCGAGTTGATACTGTTGTGCTGCGGTAAACGTGGGGATAATCTCTTCAGCATCTTTCCCTTCGATCCAGGTGAACAGAGAATACACAGATTGACCATCATGACAAATCCCAAATTCAAGCGGCCGGGACATTAACAGATTCTCCACGTGATTCAGCTTTGTTACAGCTTCAAACTCGCGTTTCTTTTTATCATAATGAACCATATTCGCCATTCTTAGCAGCAAGTCCCTACTGTCAGTAGTTTGAATATAATATTTTTTATCACTGGACCAGCCTTTATGAATCTCTTCCACACTGCTCCACGTGCTGGCACCCGGTATTTCACTAAAGAGTTGATTCACGCTCATCCCCCCACGTTAAGATAGCCTTACTTACTACATATGCTTTCCATAGTTTACCTTTGAAATGACAGAGGAATCAATCTTCTTCCAGGAAAAACTCAAATAAAAAAGGCTGAAAAGACAAGTCGTCTCTTCAACCTCAATATTCACTGAGTTGCCATCGTGAACACCCATCACTAGTATTGTCAAATCAGTAAGAATAAGAAAACTCATGTTTAAATTCGTCTACCCGTTGAATGGTTTTCAGAATATTGCGACCTTCACGTGTGCCATCAATAATACGACGAGCTTGTTTACTATCCCCGATATTAATAACTTCTACTTGATGTTCTTTACCATATTCGAGCAAGCTGTCCATCAGCGGACTGTATGAACGCATACCCAAGCATACGAATCCAAGATCAAAAGGAATCTCAAACTCCTGTTCTCCATGCTTTACTTTGAAGCGGTCGCTACACACTTCTGTCAAAGCTGTTTCCGTATGGACGTTCACTTCCCGCTCCTCTACCATTTTCATCATGGAAATGCGAGTAATCATATCCAGGTCTTTACCCAGTAGCGGCATCATCTCAATGATGGAAACCTCTTGTGCTCCACGTTCTGCGTAATATTCGACGACATCCAGTCCCACAGCTCCGCCACCAACTACTGCAATGCGTTTACCTTCAAACTCCTGGAATTTTTCCATGTTGTGCAAAAGATCAAAGATGGAGAACACTTTTGTGCCCGGTTTGCCCAGTTGCTCATGTAAACCTGCAATTGGCGGAAGAAGTGGTGTGGCCCCCGTCGCATTGACAATAATATCAGGATTCAGAGCACTAATCATCGCTAAATCAGCTCGGGTCCCAGTAACAATGTTCAGATTGGTTAACTGCTTGGTGCGTTGAATCAGATAATCAGGGAAATCATTGATGCGTGTTTTGTCCGGCAAGCGGGCAATATCACGAGCCAAGCCGCCCAACTCTGGTTTCTCCTCAAAGAGGGTTACTTTGCAGCCTACTTCGGCTGCCGTACATGCTGCTTCCATGCCAGCAGTGCCCCCACCAATAACAACAACCTGAACATTATTTTTAACACGTTGTTTCCGGTATTCAGCTTCCTTGAACAGATCCGGATTTACCGTACAGCAAATCGGTTTACTTTTGGAGATACGATGATCGGCACAACCAATGTTGCAAGAGATACATTTTCTAAGCAAATGTTCGTAGCCGTTTTGCACTTTAAGCACCCAGTTCGGTTCTGCAATCAACCCTCTACCCATAGCCAGAAGATCAGCATCACCTCTCTCCAAAATATCCTGCGCAGCCTGTGGGCTCCGAATATTACCTGAGGTCATCGTGACCTTCCCGAATTTTTCTTTTACCGCTTTAGCCATATATGAGCGCCAACCATCCGGCAGGTTCATCCCGTCAATCTGGAACTGGATGGAATCATTCAAAGCAGCAGAAACGTTCAGAATATCTACCTCATCATTAAGGTACTCCAATAACTCAAGTGTATCTTCCAGTGTGTTCCCACCTTCTGTGAACTCTTCCGCGCTAAAACGTAAGCAAATAGGGAAAAATGGGCCCACCACTGAACGAATTTCATCAATGACTAATCTGGCAAAACGAGTACGGTTTTCTGCGCTTCCGCCAAATTCATCCGTGCGTTTATTATACATCGGTGAAAGAAACTGACTCAGCAAGTAGGAGTGTCCCGCATGAATTTCAACACAGTCAAATCCTGCTCGTTGCGCTCTTCCCGCTGCTTCTCCGTATTTGCGCACAATGGCGTAAATTTCTTCTTTTTGCAGAGGTCTTGGAATGGCTCCGCCCTTTTTAGAAGGAATATTCGAAGAAGATACAGGCTGAACTCCGTTCAGTCGTCCCGCATAAGCCGAAGCACCCGCATGGTTAATTTGTACAGAAACACAGGCTCCATAAGAGTGCAGGGCTTCTGTTAATCTAAACAGTCCGGGAATAAACTGATCGTTATCCATACGCAACTGGGTTGTTCCGTTTGTACCCATCGGGAAATCCAGACAAACATTTTCTACTGTTATCAAGCCGGTACCACCTTTGGCCCGTTGCACGTAATAGTCAATATGATCCTGAACAAAGCTTCCGTCCATGGCAGCAAAGTTAGTTCCCATCGGGGGCATAACAATCCGATTTTTCAAGGTCATGCGTCGTATGGTTAGAGGTTCAAAGATAGCAGGATAGTGGTTCATTGTTCTTCCTCCTTGCGAGTTTACAAATTTCATGTTCAAGCTTCCGTTAAAGCATTCTCATATGTGATTTTTTTCACTTTTGGGAATATCGAGATGTTATTGAGTACGATCATTCCTTATGACTTGATTTTATATCATCTAATCCATAAATTCTAATGCTATTTTATGTATCGAATCATAGTTTCAGTCTATAGATTAACTGGATGTAGACACACAAAAGGAACAATCCTGTGAGGAATGTTCCTTTTGTGTGAAAAAATCATGCTTATATTCCGGACCATCTACCGATCCGTTTTTTTGAAACCGTTGGGTACACGCTCTAAAATCCCTTCCCTAACATATCTGTCCAGCAACCCACACATTGTGGCATATCCATTTTTTCTGAATAAAGGTACGTAGGCTGTGGCTTTAGGAGAGGTGTTCAGATATTTAAGAAAAAATCCTTCGTCGATCACCCGGGTATCGTAAATATAAGCCTCAATAGATGTATGCCGTTCTGGGTGATGCTCCCCAATATTCATAAACAGACAATGATCACCATGCAAATCAGCTGACCATATTCCATCAATAATCAAGTCTGTTTCTTCCTGTTTCAGCCATTCAAACTGAGTTGGGAACGGATCATACTCAGAAGGTCTGATTTGGTGGGTTTCGATAGCCATTCGTTCACATAAACGCTGAGCAGATAATGTGTATTCGTCCCACAATCCCAGAATAGCCATATCTCTTTCACGCGAGTATTCCCACTCTTGGTCTTCTTCTGTCGAAGTTGTGAACTGTGCGAGCGATGGGTCTATAGCCTTACGCCTCATTGCCATTTTCCTTCCTCCTATCCATCACTAAAAGTATTCCATTCAGAAACCAAAAATCCCCTGCCCGAAAAGCCGGGTGAGTCCAATGAAAGGAAACACCTCAGCTTGACGTCAAGGGAGACTTGTCTATCCGTATAAAGATTATACTTTTAGATCGCCATCATAGGTGGCAATCATATTGTACAGTTCAGGACGACGGTCACGGAAAATGCCCCATTCAATCCGTCCTACTTCCAGCTCATCCAGGTCAAATTCAGCAGTAAGCACTTCCTCATCGGTACGACCCGCTTCTGCGATCTTGTTACCTTGATGCCCGGCAATAAAGGATGAACCGTAGAATGTAATACTGGAGTCTTCGTCTGTTTCAGTTCCGATCCGATTGGAAGCAATGACTGGGATCAGATTGGAAGCAGCATGACCCAGCATGCAAGTCTGCCAGTGATCTTTGGAATCAATGGCAGAATCCTGCGGTTCCGAGCCAATAGCTGTCGGATAGAACAAAAGTTCTGCGCCCATAAGCGCCATACAGCGGGCCGCCTCAGGATACCATTGATCCCAGCACACGCCTACCCCAATTTTAGCATAACGTGTATTCCATACTTTAAAACCGGTATCGCCCGGATTAAAATAAAATTTTTCCTCATACCCAGGACCGTCTGGGATATGACTTTTGCGGTATTTACCCAGCACTTCACCATCTGCATCAATTACAGCAAGACTATTGTAGCGTGCGTAGTTTTTCTTTTCATAAAAACTGATTGGCAGCACAACCTGTAATTCTTTGGCGATCTTTTTAAAATGGTTAACCGCCTTGTTGTGCTCCAGCTCAGTTGCATATGAATAATAATCAGACTTTTCCTTCTGACAGAAATATGGAGTCTCGAACAACTCCTGCAGCAAAATAATTTGTGCGCCCTGCGCAGCCGCTTCACGAACTAGCTTCTCTGCTTTGCTTATATTTTCTTCGATATTGGTAGAGCAGCTCATTTGAGTCGCTGCCACTTTTACTTTTCTCACTTTAGTCCTCCTTTTAGATGTTATATCGTTCAACGCTTTACAGCAGGCATCTGCTGGGTCGTACAGTGTACGTTACCGCCTTCACGGATGACCGCCATACCGTCTACAGTACGAATGGTACGATCTTGAAATACATTTGCCAGCACTTGCTCAGCTGCAAGATCGCTCTTAGCGGCAGTGCCGCCAAACACTGGCAAAATGATACCGCCATTCACAAAGTAGAAGTTAATATAGCTCAGTGTCAATCGGCTGTCTTCATAATCCACACGCGGCGGCTGACCGATCCGAATCACTTCCAGCTTACGGCCTTGGGCATCCGTTGCTTGCTCCAGAATACGCAGATTTTCCTGCGTGATTTCGTAATTTTCATCCTCAGGATCATCACATACTTGCATAATGACCTTGCCAGGAGCTGCAAAGCAAGCAATATTGTCCACATGGCCATCTGTTTCGTCGCCACTAAGACCACGTTTTAGCCAAATTATTTTCTCTACACCTGTATACTCACATACATACCGTTCAATTTCTTTTCTGCTTAATTCCGGATTTCGGTTGGAATTGAGCAAACACTCTTCGGTTGTAATCAGTGTGCCTTCGCCATCTACGTGCAGTGAGCCGCCTTCCATCACAAGCGGTGCATCAAACCGTGGAACTCCAAGTTTGTCCAAAATTTGCGGCGCAACCTGGTCATCCAGGTCCCATGGAGCGTATTTACCACCCCAGGCGTTAAACTTCCAGTTTACACCTGCCAGCTGACCACGCTCGTCTGTGAGAAAAGTAGGGCCATTGTCACGCAGCCACGCATCGCTGTGTTCAATCGGCAGCAGTTCTACACGTTCCCCAAGTTCAAGCGCCTTAACGCTCTCCAGATCATCCGGATTTACGACCACAGTAACTGGTTCAAATTCCGCCATGGCGCGTACAATTCCAGCATAGCCCTTGCATACATCAGCATGCATATTCGGGTAAACCATTGAAGATTTTACAGGCCAAGAAATATACGTGCGTTCATGTGGCGCCCATTCAGGCGGCATCTTATAATGTGAATCCTTAATTTGCATGTATTGAAGCTCTCTTTCTTTTTCATAATGTAGACTCCGCTCCTATCATACAATAATATGATCTTTGTCTCAATCGAAGCGGAAAAGTTTTAATCATTTACATTTACATTTGAGAAAATTACTTCGAAAACGCGATTGCTTTCACCGTATTCCCATCAAAATCCTTCACAGTGAAATGTGCTCCATCCAGTACACCGTAAGAGGATGGATAGTTTTCTTTTGGCAGCGAGATCGAACCGGGGTTCAGTATAAAGACCCCATTTTCCACATCCGCTACCGGAATATGAGTATGTCCCTGGATGAACACATCTCCCGCTTCCAGTGGTGGTAAATTTCCGATACTAAAGCCATGTCCGTGCGTGACATAGATTCTCCGTCCTTCATGGTGCAACAAAGCATAATCACCCATCATAGGAAACTCAAGTAGCATCTGATCCACCTCTGCATCGCAATTCCCGCGCACAGAAACCGCAATATGGGACTTGTACTTATTCAGCAGAGCGGCCACTTCTGCCGGATTATACCCTTCTGGTAACGGATTACGTGGTCCGTGGTACATATAATCTCCGAGCAAGACAAGACGATCGGCTTTCTCCTCCCTGAACTTTTCCAGTGCCAATTGCAACCAGTGCAGCGAGCCGTGAATATCTGAAATAAACATCAATTTCATGATTGTTCTTTCCTTTCTGAATAGGCTAAAAAACATTCCACTTAAGTACATTATTGCATTATTACCTGAACAAATCTGTGCAAAAATTTTCTCTCGTTTGATAATACTCTTTTAAGAAAATAAACTACAGCTCCGAGTGAGCTGTAGTTTATTGTTAGTTCCTTTTATACTTGTACTTATCATCTTCGGTGATTTTACGGATTACCGTGCAAGGGTTTCCAGCAGCAATCACACCAGAAGGGATATCTTTGGTAACGACACTTCCTGCACCGATAATGGAGTTATCGCCTATAGTAACACCAGGCAGAACGCTGACATTACCACCGATCCACACATTATTGCCGACTGTAATTGGAAATGCAATCTCCAATCCCTCATTACGTTGTTCTACATCAAGAGCATGACCCGCAGTATAAAATCCGCAGTTAGGAGCAACGAACACATGATCACCAAAAACGATTTTTGCCCCATCAAGCATAACTAGATTATGGTTACTATAGAAATCTTCACCGATTTCAATGTTATAGCCATAGTCACATACGAAAGGTTGCTCAATCAAGAATCTATCAGTTGTTTTCCCGAGTAAAGTTTTGATGAGTGTTTCTCGTTCTTCGATATTTTTAGGATGGAGCTGATTATATTCGTGGCAGAGAACTTTAGCGTGCAAACGTTCTTCAATTAACTCTTCATCATAATTAGCATTGTATAGGAGTCCAAGTTGTGATTTTTCTTTTTCTGTCATGTCCATCCTCGCTTTGCTTATTTAGATACTGAATTCATATTTCTTTTAGAGCTTCATTGTAGGGTTTCACATGCTTAATCTTCAAAGCTGAGAAACTATTTACATGCATATTTCTATTAAATTACCTTCTGGATCTTTAATTACGCTTTCATAATAGCCGTCACCTGTCAATCTTGGGTAGCCTACTACTTCGTATCCTGCATGCATGAGCTGCTCTGTCTTTTCATTCACGAGTACTTTACTTCCTACGGAAAATGCCACATGAGCCCAGCCCGTAATATTGATCTGTGGGGTATGATCCACTCCCGTTTTACGCATAACCTCTAACCTTGCTCCATCCTCAAAGGTGATAAAATAGGACTCAAATCCCTTTGTAGCGTTATAATATTTATCGTTAGATTTTCCATCAAAATATTGCTCGTAAAAGCTCTTCATCTTCTCTATGTCTTTCACCCAGATCGCTACATGCTCAATCTTCATTATTTCCCTCCTTCTGAAGCCTTCATCATGAAAAAACATTTAATTTATGCTGGGCTCAATTTTTAGCATAGTTATTATTAACGTTTTAATAAGTCATAATATATCTCAGTAATTCATTTTTGTCCACTCAATTTATCAAATACTCATAAATATCACTTACGAATCATCATGACTAATACCTCTAAAAAATTAGCGACCGCTTTCTCGTAAAAGAGTAGAAGCGGTCGCTACGTAAAACAAACCTTCATTATATAATTAAAACTTAATCACTTGTTTTTATAAATTAACGTTTCAAGCTTTCACCGTTCGTAGCAATAACTTCTTTGTACCAATGGAACGATTTCTTCGGATATCTTTCAAGTGTACCGCTGCCATCATCATGACGGTCTACGTAAATGTAGCCATAACGTTTTTTAAGCTGAGCGGTCGATGCGCTGACAAGGTCAATACATCCCCAAGACGTATAGCCCAAAACCTCTACTCCGTCCTCAATAGCTTCTCCAACTTGAACCAAATGATCATTCAGGTAGTTGATCCGGTAGTCATCTTCAACCGTTTTTTCGCCTTTTTCATTCGTGATCAGTTCATCAACGGCGCCCAGGCCATTTTCAACGATGAATAGTGGTTTTTGGAAGCGATCATAGAACGTATTCAAGACATAACGCAGACCTTGCGGATCAATTTGCCAGCCCCACTCACTTGCCTCGAGATGCGGATTGATGACACCACCAAGGATGTTACCTTCACCTTTGACTTTTTTAGCTTCGTCAGCTGTCTCACAAGTACTCATATAATAGCTGAACGAGATAAAATCAACGGTATGCTTCAAATCTTCGGCATCACCTGGTTCAAAGTGAATAGAAATTCCGTTTTCTTTAAAGAAACGTTTCATGTAACCTGGGTATTGACCTCTTGCATGAATATCGGCAAATGCCATGTTTCTGTGATCAAATTCCATCGCAGCAATCACATCGTCCGGATTAGGTGTCAGCGGATAAGTAGGCATACTCAGCACCATACAGCCAATTTTGAAATTAGGGTTGATCTGATGACCGATTTTTACCGCTCTTGCACTCGCTACAAGCTCATGGTGAATAGCTTGATAAAGATCTTGCTCACTAAGTTGATCTTTTGGTGTGCTAATTCCTCCACTCATGAATGGTGCTTCAAGAATGGAGTTGATTTCATTGAAAGTCAACCAGTATTTAACTTTATCTTTGTATCGATTAAATACAGTTGTAGCATAGCGCTCATAAAAATCAACAAGCTTACGGTTTACCCAACCATCGTATTCTCTGGACAAATGTAAAGGTGTTTCATAGTGAGATAATGTAACGAGTGGCTCAATTCCATATTTGTGAAGTTCATCAAACAAATCATCATAAAATTGCAAGCCTTTTTCGTTAGGCTCCAGTTCGTCACCTTTAGGGAAAATACGTGACCATGCGATAGAAGTACGGAACACTTTGAAGCCCATTTCCGCAAAAAGTTTGATATCTTCTTTATAATGATGATAAAAATCAATACCGATCAATTTCATGTTATCTTCTGTTGGTACATCCGTTACGGGCCCCCAACCACCACGAGGAGTTACATCCTGAATGGACCAGCCTTTTCCATCTTCTTGATAAGCACCTTCGAGCTGATTAGCAGCAACTGCTCCGCCCCACAGGAAATCTTTTGGAAACTGTGTACTCATATTTTCTCCGCCTTTGCTGATGTTTTTCATTAACTAGGATAGAAATACGTTACCTCTATGCTAATGTGTTATAAATAACTTCTAATTGGATCTTAAGGTTTGTAACGCGTTTCATGTCAAGTATTATTTTAAAAACTTCCAAAGCTTATAATTGTATTATCTCCAATAATTACTCCCATATTTATAACTCTTCTATTATTGAGTAAAATGACTATTCTTCAAATGGCGGATCTACATGAATATCTCTATCGGGTTCAGTGCTTACCCAGCGTGTAAAGATAACCTGAAAGCCGGCTCGAGTCGGCGCGCAGGCAAAAGGACCCGCCTGTTGTCCCGTTTCATAAGGAAAACGTGCTACACGTACGGTGCGCCAGCTTTGATTTTCGGTTCGGGCTCTAATGATAACTGCATCCTGTAGCTGTGAAGCACGAATCGTCACATTTTTCCCTACCCAATCAGGTACAGGAGCTAATGACCAATCGGAATAGCCATCTGTGACTACGACTGCCAGTTGAGGAATTCCATCATTTAATTCGATCCCAGCTTTAATCCACTTTTGCTGTCCTTGATACAGCATTATACCGGCCTGATCGTAGAGCTCCGTAAATGAGCCTAATTGAAACGTGACTTCGATGGCAGAGCCTTCTTCCCAGTCTGTAAGCAGGGAATGTCCGCTACTGCGTTCAAATCCATACAAAGTTTTTTCCCAGTAGTCGCTTCCTTCTCTGGTTTCAACTTTAAGGAACTGGTCTTCTTCTATGGATGATACAGGGTGATTAGTCCATGTCCCTGTAGTCCATGCAATCGATTTTTGAGTCATTAATCTCATCCTCTCATTCTTTATTTGAACAATGCCCTACTTCCTTTTCTCCACCAATTGCAGATTGTACGTCAGACTTTCAAGGGTCACCGAAATCAACCCACGCATGTATTCATCATGCGTATCGTTTTTCACAAAAATCTCGGGCATATGTTCTTTAGGTACATCTTTTAGACAGCCGTTATAAATATCGTCCAACAGAGTCGACTTGGATAACTCTCCAGTCAAAGCGATAGATACAGGATCTATAATCGCAATAATGGAAGTTATCGTTTTGATCGCCAAAGGAACAAATCCCTCTGTGCTATTTAACTGTTTAAGCTGTTCCTCTCTTGTTAAATCAAAGGGTAAGAAGGAAACCTCCCCCGCAAATTTGGTATTTCCTTTTAACAAATGTCCATCGACAATAAAACCCGCGCCGGGGAAATTGTCTTTGGGAAACGTAACAATAGCAAAGGTTTTATCCTCATCATAATTCTGCATGTTATAAAATCCGTAAACTGTCAAATGCATATCATTTTCAATGGTAACTTCTAATCCGTATTTATCTTGAAGCCGAGGACCTACAGGGACTCCTATGAGCAGGTCGAGATCACAAACATCGATAATCCCTTGATGAACAACCCCGGGGATACCAATCCCAATGGCTTTGACGTTTCCATAGTTATTAATCAGCTCTCCAATTTGGGTTTCTATGACCTCATAATCAATATGAGGCACATTGGAAGTATTCTCGATGATGATATCACCAAGCAAATTGGCAACAGCATAAGTAAGAGAATGTATACCGCCTTCCGTTTTCACATTTAAACAGATAATATAAGAATAGTCAGCGTTATATTTGTAACGTCTAGCCGGACGTCCGCCATTCGACTCTTCCAATTCCGTCTCTAATACTTCCCCGGTTTGAAGAAGCTCATTCAGAATATTTCCGCAGGTTGCCACACTAAGACCTGTGATACTGGCTATGGATGACTTGGTTGCATATTCCTTGGATTTCAGTGTGTTTTTAACTAACTCTACATTAATTTGTTTAACCCGAATGGTATTATTGGAGACTGGTTGTATTTGAATACACTCCTTTTCCAGTATTTATTAAAAGGTTTATAATAAGTTGTAATATAACGCTCTGCCTGCAAAAAGTCAATTTGTACACGTCTTCCTCTTCTCTTCGATCATCATGCTATACTAGAAATAAGAATCAAATTTTTAGTGCGCATCTTTGCGATGAAACTAAGTGAAATTGGGGGGATTCTGTTGTCTGCTATTGAGTATATAGCAATAATCGCGTTGCTCCTCTCCGTCATACTTTTAATTAAGGTCTACAGCCTTCAATCTCGGCTTAATGACTTGAAATCCGACGTGGAGCGTCTTGAAAATCGTTCAGGAATACAAGGCACATCGCTGTCAGGTACCATCGCTGCCACTCCTCCACATATTCTAGATGCAGGAGCTTCAGAAGATATCAATGAAAGGTTGCTCCTGCTAATTAGGGAAGGAAAAAAGATTCAAGCCATAAAAGAGCTGAGAACCGCTAAGAATCTTTCCCTTAAGGATGCAAAGGATTATGTCGATCACTTGGAAAAACTCTAAAGAAAGGAAGAAATAAGATGAGTGCCAGCAAAACAAACGCCATGCGCATATTGGACGGGCAACATATACAATACAATATTTTGAGTTATGATCATCAAGATGGAAAAATAGACGGGATGAATGTGGCTGAGAAAATCGAGAGAGCCCCGGAAATGGTTTTCAAAACTTTGGTTGCACACAGCAAACAAAATCTGTTTGTTTTTGTAATTCCTGTACATAAAGAGCTTGATCTCAAAAAAGCAGCCAAATCCGCCGGAGAGAAAAAAATTGAAATGCTTCCAGTTAAGGATTTGCAAAAGTATACGGGATATATTCGCGGTGGCTGCTCCCCCATAGGAATGAAAAAGCTCTACCCTACTTTTATCGACCAGCCTGCATTGGAACTGGAAGCCATCGTTGTGAGCGGTGGGAAAATTGGGACCCAACTGGAGTTGAGTCCACACGATTTAGCTCAAATCATTCAGGCACAGTTTACAGATCTGACGCATACAGCATAAAACTCACCACATGATCATAAAATCTTTATGCGTATTTTCTCTTATCCCATGCTTCATCAAGCTTCAACCTGGAGAGGAAGATCTAATGATGCATAATGATTGCCCGAAAAATGCAAGAATCCCCCAACCCATCAGAAGTGATGGTGCTGGGGGTATCGACAAGGGTCCACGTGATGTGATGAGGGATCTACAGAATCCCGATATGCTGGTTCCCCCTGTAACGGACAATGGTCTCATTCCAAATATGAGATTTTCTTTTTCTGATGCTCATATGCAGCTTAATCATGGTGGGTGGTCAAGAGAAGTAACGGTAAGGGAATTACCTATTGCTACTACCCTTGCAGGGGTGAATATGAGTTTGACACCGGGTGGTGTACGTGAGCTTCACTGGCATCAGCAGGCGGAATGGTCATATATGCTGTTGGGAAGTGCTCGCATTACGGCAGTTGACCAAAATGGACGTAATTTTATTGCTGATGTGGGTCCTGGGGATCTCTGGTATTTTCCTCCTGGCATTCCGCACTCTATACAGGGGCTTGAGGATGGGTGCGAATTTTTGCTGGTTTTTGATGATGGCAGTTTCTCCGATCTGAACACCCTATCCATCTCGGATTGGTTCGCACATACTCCCAAAGACGTACTTTCTGCAAATTTTGGTGTACCAGAAGCTGATTTTGCAGCGATTCCTCAAGATCAAGTATACATCTATCAGGATTCCGTTCCCGGTTCAATTCAAAGCCAAGCGGTTCCCTCTCCTTACGGGACATTGCCCCAATCCTTCAAGCATGAATTACTAGCCCAGCCCCCAATCAAAACGCCGGGCGGAAGCGTACGAATCGTTGACTCCTCCAATTTTCCGATTTCCAAAACCATCGCAGCTGCCCTTGTTGAGATTGAGCCCGGAGCCATGCGAGAAATGCACTGGCACCCCAATAATGACGAATGGCAATACTATCTGACAGGGCAAGGACGGATGACTGTCTTTGGTGGTAATGGCGCGGCCCGCACATTTGATTTTAGAGCCGGTGATGTCGGATATGTGCCTTTTGCTTATGGTCATTACATTCAAAATACTGGCTCTAGCTCACTATGGTTTCTTGAAATGTTTAAAAGTGACCGTTTTGCGGATGTTTCCTTGAATCAATGGATGGCTCTCACGCCAACAGAACTGGTTCAGAGTAATTTACATGTAGGTACTGATGTGATCTCTAATTTACGAAAGGTAAAATGGCCCGTCGTCAAGTATCCAGGCTATTCTTTTTACCCAAAGGGTAATCTCTGAAGAACTGGGTGAGCGTGCGTCTTGTTCGTGCTCTCAGAAAAAAAAGCATATCCTCATTCATTTCTCACGGCTTTCTAATGTGAATTTAATTATCTCCGGGTATATTGAAGCAAATGCTTTTTTCAAAAAAATTACTGTTATAATTCGGGGAGTGAGAAATGAAAGATGCAAAAAATTGCACAAATCACGGCTTTTTTTTGGATTATGAAGATTTGCGCTACTACGCTGGGTGAAACTGCGGGTGACTTATTGTCACAAACCCTTAATGTAGGCTATGCCATTAGTTCCATGATTTTGTTTAGTGTTTTTTTAATTAGTCTTATTTTTCAACTTTCTTCTAAGAAGTACCATCCATTTCTTTATTGGACTGTAATTCTTACAACGAGCACTGCTGGCACGACCATGTCAGACTACATGGATCGTAGCCTAGGGTTGGGTTATGCAACGGGATCATTCATTTTAGTATGTATATTGTTAGCCATTTTTTCATTTTGGTATTTTAGTGAGCGATCATTGAACGTCAATAATATTACTACACGGAAAGTTGAAGTAATCTATTGGATTGCCATCTTGTTCTCAAACACTTTAGGTACTGCTTTAGGTGATTTTTTGGCGGATAGTTCCGGCCTCGGATTTGTAGGAGGAGCAGTTTTAATAGGGAGCTTGCTGGGGATTATTCTATTATTAACTTATTTTACAAATGTCTCACGAGTATTTCTCTTCTGGCTAGCTTTTGTATTAACACGTCCTTTTGGAGCGACATTTGGAGACCTTCTTACCAAATCACACGCAAAGAGAGGATTGGATTTAGGTACGATGGGATCTTCGCTGGTACTGGTTACAATTCTTATAGCTTTAATTATCTACACTACTCTAAATGCTTCTAAAATGAAACAATCACCGGAGTTAAACGCAAGTTAATCATTAAGATATAGGCCCTCGACTTTAGCCGAGCCTATATCTTTTTTAGCATTGTCTGTTCACAATATAGTAATTCGTATCACTATTCCTCATCAGTCTCTAATCTAGATTTAAATTATCTAGGTTTTTTCACATGTAGTTCTCACTATCGATTCATGTTCTTTATGTACACTGCTCAGTAGGAACAAGCATTTAATAAGGTTCCTTAGTTCATGAGGAGGATTAGAAATGAAAAAAGAGAACTCATTCATTAGTTTGCAAATGCTGAACAAGGTGCCGGTGATCACCATTTTCTTTTGGATCATTAAGATTATGACGACTACCGTGGGAGAAACAGCCGCTGACTTTCTTAACTTTAATTTGCACTGGGGGTTGACTCGTACAACTTTGATCATGGTTGTTCTGTTACTTGTCACACTTCTATTTCAGTTTAGGTCACGCAAATATATACCCGGAATCTACTGGCTCGTGGTGACTCTCATCAGCGTAGTGGGCACGCTCGTTTCAGATAACCTTGTGGATCATATTGGGATCTCGCTGCAAGTAACCACAACCGTCTTTGCACTAGCTCTTCTGGTGACTTTCACGCTATGGTATGGGAGTGAGAAAACATTATCCATTCATTCTATTTACACAACCAAACGGGAAATATTCTACTGGGCAACGATATTCTTTACTTTTGCCTTGGGTACAGCAGCTGGTGATCTCATATCAGAGGGTCTTGACTTAGGTTATTGGAGGTCAGCGCTTATGTTCGCGTCACTGATTGGTATTTTAGCGTTTGTCCGCTATCAGTTTAAATTTAATGCTGTGTGGTCATTCTGGATGGCATACATCGTGACCCGGCCTCTCGGTGCCTCACTTGGGGATTATCTGTCACAATCTCACACCGATGGCGGACTTGGTCTAGGTACGGCTGGAACCAGCATGATTTTTCTTGTAATTATTTTAACCTTGGTGATTTACTTAACGAAATCTGAAAAAGGTCAAACCCAACCATCATAATCAACACAATGTAGCCTATCTTTTTGTATCCTCATTACTGGAACGGACTTATTTACATGCCTCAACATATAGTGTAGAAAATTTCTGTAGAGGGGCTAGGCATGTGAAGCAGTTTGATATCAAACTCGTCTTGTTTCAGAGAGATTATTTTGTACGAAAAAGAAGAGTGTTCAACCGTGTACGCTTGATAAACCAAAATAAGATTAACTACCTTCTCTTTAGCAGTGTACTGGAGATTCTGGAGTATGATATTTTAAGGTCAAATCGGAAAGATCTGTCGGTTACAGACGGTTCCCAATTCCTTACCATCCCAAAACAAGGTCCTATAGCTCGAAGGGAAGGTGTCTCCTTTGAAATTGACCCTTTCCTTATCGTAAACAAACAGCGTTATCTAAGCTTCTCGTCGATCAACCGCTTATTCAACGTCGATCTTGATTTGAGCATGAAATCTAAACAGGTAACTATACGCCAGCCAGGGCGCTTTTTAATTACAGCCAAAGGGGATACCCTCAAGCTGCTCGCCAGATTGTTGAATACAACAGTCAAGCAGCTCTTATCCGTCAACAAGAATCTGAAAGAACCCATTATGCCCGGAACCAAAGTAAGGATACCTACCATCCGCTTTAATAAAGCTCCCTCTTTCCAAGCATCACGTAAAAAAAAGGTGAAGATCAAACAGAATCAGGAACTGGCACCCGCCATCATTGCTTTGGGTAGACAACTGAGGGGAACACCATATATGTTCGGTGCTGGTCCCTATCCAAGAAGTAAAAAATTCGATTGCTCTTCATATATACAATATATTTTTGGAAGAAACGGTGTAGCGCTTCCAAGAACAAGCCGTGCCCAGGCAGGAGCAGGCAGAAGCATTAATCAAAACCAGATCGAGTCCGGCGATCTCATCTTTTTTAGAAGAGACCGTTACTCTGATAACCGTATTGGCCATGTCGGCCTGGATATCGGAAACGGCCAAATGCTTAATACGTACAAGTCTCCACCGGGTGTTACTGTTACCTTTTGGAAAGATCCTTATTGGTTAACCCGGTACGTCACTGCAAGAGAAGTCTTATAAACGGTAATAAATTTTATAAATCCGCTGTACATGTATCTCCAGATGTCTGCGTGGTTTTGCACAAACTGCTCGAATGAGATCGGGAGGCGTCCAGTAACACGCTCCACCGTATCGGTTACTCGATCTTCACTTCCGTCTTCAAGTATCTTTTGATCCAATTCGGCAACATATCTGCATAGTCTTCAGGCATTCCTGCCTGCACCATCCCTGCTTTCAGTTCTTCATCAGACAATGAGATATGCTGGATCGCACGCCCGATAGCTTTTCCGACCATACTACCCACCTCTTGCTATGTCAACGACTGAGTCCCTGTAATGACATGAGCTGTATTATGGGGCTACACGTCTATAAGGGCTCTGATCAGTCGAGAAAAACTGTCTAACAAAAAAACACCGTATCGAAATACGATCAGATTGTCGAGAAACCCCGTCATTTTGAGACGTGGGTTTCTTTTTTACATCATAATGCTCTGGTCTCTGGAGAAGCAGGAGGGTTACCCCTGCTTCTCCAGGCGATCTAGGTGGATCGCCATCTTCTTCATGTTCTGCACGGCTGCCGTCATAAGGGCTTGTTCCCTGACGTTTGGAAGACCGCGCAAACGGCAATAGCGAAACCCATGGAGCTCTTTGGCATCCGCGAAGCTTCGCTCAATCGTCTCTTTTCGTTTGCGGTACAACTTTTTACCGGATGGGCTCAGCCGGTTGCTCCGTACCCACTCTTTGCTGTCTTCCCAGACATGCCGAGTCACCACTTTGCGGTGGTTTCGAGACTGGGTACACTGACTTAGCAGTGGGCAATGCTGGCACTGAGCTAGGTCAGAGGCATACTGCCGGTATCCCTTACGGTCCGTCGTTCGGTAGGGCAGTTCCTGTTGGGCTGGGCATCTACACACATTGCGTTTGGCATCGTATTCAAACTTCCATTTCGGAAACAGTCCTTGTCTGGGATGGAATCTTCGGTGAGCAATCACGGCAAAAATCTTTCGGTTCTGCAAACCTCGGCAAATCGGCGTTGTTAAATAACCTGAATCTAGTGCAACAGCTTCTACTTGAAAACCGAAACGTTCTCTTTGGCGATCCAAACGGGACAAATAGGGGACAGAATCATGTACATTTCCTGGCGTCACATGCACATCCGTAATCAGATTGTACTTCATATCCACCGTGCGGTGGTCCAGATAGAAGAAGCCTTCGGGCTTGCCTTCACGGATCATATAGCCGCTGTCCGGGTCTGTTTTGCTCACTTTACTTTCTTTTTCTTCGTTCACTTCCTCTCGGGATTTTAAGGCTTTTTTCCGTGGTTTTTCCGGTCATCCTTCACCGCTTCGTTAAGCTCGTCCATATAGTCTTTGGTATTGTGCAACACTTGTTCTTTGGTGTACTGGTGCCTGTTAGCATTGGCTTTGACGTGTGTGGAATCGGTGACGAGAACACGCCCACCCACCATTCGGTGAGAGATCGCCTGCAGCACAATTTCATTGAAGATATCTTGAAAGATCGTGGTGTCTTTAAAGCGAGTGCGACGATTCCAGCTAATCGTCGTATGGTCCGGAACTTTATCGGTTAAGCCTAGCCCCAGAAACCAACGATAAGCTAGGTTCGTATGAATTTCTCGCTCGAGTTGCCGTTCTGAGCGAATGCCTTAGAAATAACCGAGAAAGATCATTTTAAACAATACGGTAGGATCAATGGCAGGACGCCCGTTGTCCGCACAATACAGCGGGCTTACCTTCTCATGAATAAAGGAGAAGTCTATATAGGTATCGACTTTGCGAAGCAAATGATCTTGGGGCACCAGTTCTTCCAGGGAAACCAATTCAAAGGATTGTTGTCTGTCTCGATGAGATCGCAGCATATCAACACCGTCCGTTCTATACAATAGTTACCTATATTATACAACATTAACGCGGTGTCGTCTTAAATAAAATTCACATAAAAGAAGCTGTCGAGACTTTCTCGACAGCCTGACCGTATCGAAATACGATGTTTTTATAATCTGTCCAACAAAAACTATTCCTCAGAATCTACGTTGTGGTAAACCTGTTGAACATCCTCCAGATCTTCTAATGCATCAATCAATTTATCAAATTGCACCTGTGCATCCTCTGGTAGTGAGATGTCATTTTGGGCAAGCATGGTGAGCTCAGCCACAGTAAACTCAGTCACTCCTTCCTGTTTGAAAGCTTCCTGTACAGCATGGAATTGGTCAGGCTCTGCATAGACGATAATGGCTTCATCTTCTTCGATGATGTCACGCACCTCTACATCTGCCTCCATCAGCAGCTCCAGCACTTCATCAGCAGTTTTGCCTACCAAACCAATAACTGCTGTTGAATCAAACATGTAAGCTACTGATCCGCTTACCCCCAGACTGCCGCCATTTTTGGTAAAAGCAGAACGCACATCCGATGCTGTGCGATTTACGTTATTCGTCAGTGCATCTACAATAACCATGGAACCGTTGGGTCCGAAGCCTTCATAACGAAGCTCTACGTAGTTTTCATCGCCGGCCCCTTTTGCTTTTTCAATAGCACGGTCAATGATCACTTTCGGTACATTATACGTTTTTGCACGTTCCAGTACGACTTTCAGCTGCCGATTGGATTCTGGATCAGGCTCGCCCTGCTTGGCTGCTACATAGATTTCTACGCCGAATTTAGCATATATGCGACTCGTATTAGCATCTTTCGATGCCTTCTTTTCTTTAATGTTATTCCACTTACGTCCCATAATATCCCGCTCTCTTCCTATATAAATATACACAACGAACTTTATGATATCCTTATACATTATATCTTTTAAAGGACATATGGACAAGTTCAAACCATTTCGCCATATTAAGAAAACGATTTCTCATGAAATTCTAATTTTCATCTAAAGATGTTCCCATGTTGAAGAGTTAAAATCATACTACTTTCGAATCACATTAGAAAAGGAGTATCCCTGTATGTTATCCAACTTGGACTATCAAATTTTTCATCTCATCAATGAACAAGTGAACAGCTTTTCTGCTTTGAATGGACTTATGCGTTTTTTCGCTGAAGATGCCCAATATGTATTCGTCCTTGCCTTATTGCTGTATTGGTTTTCAAGAAATACGCATAATCGGAAAATGATCATCTCGGCGGTCGTATCCATATGTCTGGGCATGGGGATCAGCTTTATCATCGGACATCTCATGTACCGGGATCGTCCATTCGTCACCCACACCGTTATTCAGCTAATCAAGCACCCGGCCAATGCCTCCTTCCCGAGCGACCACTCCATTGGAGCTTTTGCACTGGCGGTCACGTTCTGCCTATACGGCAAGAGGTTTAGAACGTTCTGGCTCGCCGCTGCTCTTCTTATCGGTTTTTCCCGTATTTGGACAGGCGTCCATTATCCGTCGGATGTTGCGGCTGGTGCGCTGGTCGGTGCCTTATGTGCGGTTGGTACCCGCTATCTGCTTCTGCATTTCAAACGTCCTCAGCAGCTGACAGACTTATGTCTGGAGCTGTACGAAAAAGCAGAACATAAAATTTGGAGTAAACCGACCAAACCACAATCTGACGATGCTTGAGTGTGAAAGAAGCTCCGTAAACCATATCCATGGTTTACGGAGCTTCTTTCATTTATCCAACATATCTAGCTCTGGCTTTGGAAAATAAAGTGTTACGGTTGTCCCTATATGTTCAATACTGCTTACTTTGACGTCACCGTTATATCGCTTGACAAGCTGCTTGGCTATAGCAAGGCCCAGGCCTGTTCCGCCCTGTTCACGGCTTCTCGCCTTATCCACCCGATAAAATCGGTTAAATAAATAAGGCAAGTCCTCTGTCGGAATTCCGATTCCGTAATCGGTAATATGAATACAAACCTCGTTTCGTTCCAGCGTCCCGATTACAAGGATTTCTTTTGAAGAGCCAGAATATTTAACGGCGTTATCCAGCACGATCAGCAATAACTGTTCCAGATGCTGCGGCGTGATATGAACCTGTACCTGTTCGAGGAGAGTAAGTTCCCCCCGGAATATCATATCAGGATGCAGCATTTTAAAATTGGTGAGCGTATATTGAATGGTATGGCTGATATCTATCGCAGGCACATCCTGTTCCAGATTTTTGGATTCAGCTCGCGTCAACTCCAGAAGATCGTTTACAATACCCTTCAATCGCTCAAGCTCCTGAACAGAAACACGAAGCGACTCGTCCAATATGGCCGGATCGTGCTTGCCCCAACGGTTCAATAAGGAGATATGACCTTCAATAATGGAAATTGGGGTGCGCAATTCATGAGAGGCATCCTCAACAAACTGTTTTTGTTGAAGGAAGGAACGCTCCAACTGATCGATCAACTCATTAAATACTTTCCCCAGATTCGACAGCTCGTCATTGTTATCGGAAACTTGCACACGTTCCTCATGTAACCCTTTTTTGCGAATTCTGATCATCGTATCCGTCATGGACTGAATTGGCCGCATCAATTGGCGTGAAAGAAAAACCCCTCCCAAGGCGCTTAATATAATCGCTCCTATACCGCCTGCAATCATGACAGCTTTTATTTTGTCGCTAATCTTCTCTATATTTTCCATGTTGTTTATAATTTCAATGGTTCCAGTAAAGTGATCTGAATTCAACGGACTTCGCATAATCAAGACCTGATCCTCCAGATGCCAGGCAGTCATAATCTGGGTGCTACGTGCTGCTTGCGGCAGGAACCAATCCTCAGGCAACTCGTTGCTGACGCTGAGCAGTGGAACTCCCTGCTGATTCAAAATGCGGATCATTTGATGCCGATCATTCAAATTCTCAAACAAACGTCGACTGTTCACTATTTCCTGAGCAGACAAGTGTTTTTCCTGCAGAAGGGTTTGGAGTTCGTTCATGCTTTTGCGGATACTCACTTTTCCCTCACTGACCATCCACTGGTTAATCGTAAAATATTGGACACCATTGTACAAAACAAACAAAATACATAACAGCAACGAAGACCACACCGCCAATTTCCAACGGATGGGTAGCCGAGAGAATAGGGATCTTAGCGCTGCCATTATCGAATCACATAGCCTAATCCGCGTAATGTCTGTATAAAGCTTGCTTCTCCAGGCTCGTCGATTTTGCTACGCAAGTAACGAATATACACGTCGACGACATTCGTTTCGACCTCCGAATCATAGCCCCATATAAGCTCCAGCAGTCTCTCCCTAGTCATGACGCGTCCGATGTTATGCATCAATATGGACAGCAGATCAAATTCACGCTTCGTCAATTCAATAATCTGTTGGTCCTTTGTCAAAATACGCGCCTCGCTATCCAGCACCAGCCCGTTGTAAGTAATTTGCTTGGAATCTTCAACGAATCCACTGCGCCGGAGCAAAGAACGCATCCGGGCCAGAAGTTCCTCAATGGCAAAAGGCTTTGGGATATAATCATCAGCTCCACTGTCCAATCCCATCACTTTATCCATCACACCGTCCCTTGCAGTTAGCATAATGATCGGGGTTTGCTTTGTTTTGCGAATCCGCCGGCACACTTCAATTCCATTGATGCCTGGCAGCATTAAATCCAGCAGAATGATGTCCCATTCCTCGCTTAACGCAGACTCCAGCCCTTTCCGCCCCTCGTACTCGACAGTCACCTCGTAAGATTCATGCTTTAGTTCAAGCTCAATGAAACGAGCCAAGTTTTTCTCATCCTCAATCAGGAGTATCTTTTTCATAGCTTTCCTTTCCAGGCGCAGAGCGTCTTTTTCTAAACGCTAGATATAGACATCAGTTTACTCTATGTACATTAAAAAATAATGATCTTTTCAATTTATTTTTCTCATGATATTTTAATGTGTCCTGTGTAAGCTGGATCATGATTCTATGAACATGGCTCTGTTAGCCATTCAGCATGAAAGAAGGTTGTATTCTTGAAAATGAAAACACTGATAACCGCACTCACTCTATCGGCAGCTTTCTGTATATTGTCTCACGTCGGCTGGTTTACTGTCCGCTTTGATGCTAAGGCCGTTCAATCCACAGCCTGGGCTGGCTCCTCTGTAAAAGTTAAAGCATCTCAGCCCGGTGCTGTTAAATCCCCGCAACGTATTGACCATATCGTCATTGTGGTAGAAGAAAATCATTCGTCGAAAAAAATTTCAGGCAATCCCTCTGCCCCATTTATAAACAACTTGATGAAAAAAGGTGTCAATCTGATGAATCATTATGCAATTGAGCATCCAAGTCAACCGAACTACCTGGATCTATTTTCAGGTTCTAATCAGGGCGTCCACAATGATTTGACTCCAAATAAAATGAACACCAGCAATCTGGCTTTGCAACTTATACAGCATGGATATACGTTTGGGGGTTATTCGGAGGGGCTGCCTCGAACCGGATTTACCGGTCCATATGATTTGAAAACCCTGTATGCGCGTAAACATAACCCGTGGGTGAATTTCAACAATCTGCCTGCTTCAATCAATATGCCTATGACCAGCTTTCCACAAAACTTCAATCAGTTGCCGACGGTCTCTTTTGTCATTCCCAATCTGAACCACGATATGCACGACGGCACGATTCGAGAAGCAGATCAATGGCTGCAGGCCCACTTATCCTCTTATGCTCGTTGGGCACCGCAGCATAACAGCCTTTTGGTTTTAACATGGGATGAAGATGATATGAGCAGCAAAAACAAAATTCCGACTGTAATCATAGGCGCTCGTTTGAAAAATGGCCCCTATAATGAGAAAAGCAATCATTTTTCTATGCTGCGCATGATTGAACAATTATACGGATTGGATTTGCTCGGCAAGAGCAGAACGGCCCCGCCGCTTAATATATGGACATCAGGCTCATAAAATTCTAATATGAGGATGAAGTATGACTTGAAGGAGATCATTCACTTGGATGTCTTGTACAAAAAGTTGAGCTATAATCATGAAATCACAGTATACGATACCACCGAGCTATATGGTGAAAAGGGATTATTTCGGGTGATGCAGTTTTCAAATACCGCCGTCCAAGGCGCAGTGGACTTGAACCATCCGCAACGCATTGTGTTCGAATATCCGAGAGCAATCATCCATCTCATGGAGCTGAACGATCCGTCATTTGAAGATGTATTTGTTATTGGGCACGGTATAGGCACAATAGCGGGTCATTTTACAGATAAACGCTTTAAGATTGCCGAGCTGGATGCACAAGTCGTAGAGTTCAGCCGAACATTCTTTGGATACGATCAGGATAATGTGACTGTTGGCGATGGACGACGCATTCTGGAGAAGGAAGCGCCGGATGCTTATGACTATATTATTTTGGACGCCTTCACGGAGCAGGGTACACCCTTGCATTTAATATCCTGGGAATTTTTCAAGATGACCAAAGAAAAGCTGGATTCCGAAGGCTCCCTGATCATGAATTTAATGGGCAAAAGTGAACACGACCACCTGATCAATGCGATTCATACAACGTTGCATGAAGAATTCGCCTATGTCACAACTTTCTCGCTCCCCTCGGAAGGCGCTGCCGACATTCAAAATATCATTATGATTGGTCGGGACAAGCCCATCCGGTTTCAGGCACGTCAGATGGCGGACTTTCATGAGATTACACTTGGAGAAGGTCATATTCTACGGGATACAGATGCTTAGTGTAGTTCCAATATTCGTCTCTCTACATCTTCGATACGAATCGTCTCTTTGTTGCAGCTTTTTCGTTCCACTAACTCTACTTTCCCGTGTTCGGCATCTTTACCAACGACGATGCGCACGGGAATACCTACTAAATCGGAGTCTTTGAATTTAACCCCGGGCCGTTCCTCCCGATCATCCAGCAGCACCTCGACACCACGATCCTGCAGCTGGTTGTATAATTTCTCGGCTATTTGCATCTGAAGCCTGTCTTTCACAGAAATCGGAATAATATGAACTTGAAATGGGGCCAGCGCATAAGGCCATATCATTCCGTTCTGATCGTGATTTTGCTCTACAATGGCAGAAAGGATCCGGGATACGCCAATGCCATAGCAGCCCATAATCATCGCTTGCTCAGTTCCGGAAGCATCCAGAAAAGTCGCACCCAGCTTCTCACTATATTTGGTGCCTAGTTTAAATACGTGTCCGATCTCAATCCCGCGATAAAGTTTCAATTCCCCTTCTTCACATCGAGGACATCTATCCCCTTCTATGACATTCCGCAAGTCAGCTACATGCCGAAGATCTATATCGCGCCTTGGATTCACATGTCGATAATGATAATCCAGCTCGTTCGCGCCCGCGATACCGCTGGACATTTGGACAACGGCATAATCTACCCACATAGGGATCTTCAATCCGCATGGGCCTATGAACCCCCAGGGGGTTCCAGTCGCCTTTGATACGATGTCTGCACTTGCTATTTCGAATTTTTCACTACCTAAAATATGTTTAACTTTCACTTCGTTGACCTCATGATCACCCCTGACAACTACAGCAATAGGTTGATCGTCAGCCATATAAATCAGTGTTTTGATGATTTCTTCAGGCTCTATGTGAAGCGATTCAACCAGTTGATCTATTGTGCGCAGATCTGGAGTATGGAATTTTTCCATTTTAGCTGTAGCGAAAGAAGGATGGCTGACATGTTCATTTTCATCTGAGACTGGAGCTATTTCTATTTTCCCCATCAACCGCGCCACGGCTTTTTCAAGATTAGCTGCATATTCACAGCAGGTACATGCTACAATTGTGTCCTCTCCAATATCAGCTAGAGCCATAAATTCATGGGTTTCACCTTCGCCACCAATGGCACCCGCATCTGCTTCTACAGCACGAAAATTCAGGCCACAGCGGGTGAAAATACGATGATATGCCTGGAACATGGTCCAATAGGTATGATCTAGTCCTTCCCAATGTGCATCAAACGAATAGGCATCTTTCATTAAGAATTCTCTGCTGCGAAGCAGGCCAAATCGAGGACGTCGTTCATCCCGAAATTTGGTTTGAATTTGATACAGCGTTACAGGCAATTTGCGATAAGAATTCACTTCATTTCGTATTAAAGACGTAATGACCTCTTCATGTGTAGGCCCCAAAGCAAACTCCCGATCATGCCGATCTTGCAAACGCATCAGCTCAGGACCGTAAACATCGTATCTCCCTGATTCTTGCCACAGCTCCGTTGGCTGCAATACAGGCATCAGCAGTTCTCCAGCCCCTGCACGATCCATTTCATCCCGTACAATTTGCTCTACTTTTCTGAGCACCCGTCTGCCCAATGGCATGTAGGTGTACATTCCAGCCGCCAGTTGGCGGATAAATCCTCCCCGCAGCATAAGCTGATGACTGATCACTTCGGCCTCTGCGGGTGCTTCACGCAAGGTTGTCAGTAATAATTGGCTTTGGCGCATGTGTAGCTACCTCCTTGTATGGACGATAAAATGTACGCAAAAAGACACATCCGTCAGGGACGAATGTGTCGTGGTACCACCCTTAATTTGACCGTAACCATACACGGAACGGTCCTTCATCAGATAACGGCGTCTAGCCGGTAACAGTTTATCTTACAAACCGCTACAGCTCGCAAGGCAGGGAAACGTTCATTCGCGGCAAGAAACCTTTCAGCCCATGAGTTTCTTCTCTGTACAGCGGGTATTGAACCTTTGATCCTTGGTCTACACTATTCCTATATATTACAATTTTCACCACTTTACACGAAACGTAAGTTCTAGTCAAGGAGATAATCGTCTATCTTGAGCTGTCCAGGGACATGAACGATATTTTGATTTCAAGATAATCAAATTTCGTTGGTTACCATATTCCATAATGAGCGGCCAGATTTTAGGACGAATACGCCTGCGAAAACCCAGAACAAAGCGGACAAAGCGAGGCGAAATATCCCAAATACGAACTGCTTCCTCCTTTACTCCTTTGGGTAGCTCCCTGGAAAATAAAAAACGGTTAAGCGAACGTGTGATAACACCTGTTATCGCTTCAAGCGTACTAACATCCATCATAATGATCGTATCGGCGCGCTGGAGTCGCTCGGTAAAATAACGTTCATGAAAATTCCCTTCGATGATCCACTCTTCCCTTTGGAGCACTTCACCCAGCTGTCTGAGAAATTGCTCGTCTGTGCTCCGCTTCCACTCCGGCCCCCAATACAAATCATCCAAAGAGATATACGGCAATTGAGTCCACATGGAAAGACGTTTGGCCAAAAAAGTCTTTCCGCTTCCCGGAGAGCCGATCACGATAATACGTTTAGCATGCTGCACAGCAAGAAACTCGTTCCCCTGTCCTGCCTTTAAGGGCCACATGGAATAGATCAGTCGATAGAGTAAACCTACTACCAAAGAACCTCCCTTTAAAAGCAAATAAAGGAGGCAAAGTGGCAGAAAAACAATTCCGTATTTCACACTGTCCATGAGACAACATGCTCCTTTTACAAATTCAATAATTGAGGCCATTACGTACGTGAAGCTCCAAATACACGCTGTTGTTGGGTAGAGTTCTCTTGGTTACTTATGTATCTTTCTTTTTAAAATACACGCCCTTGAAAAACACAAAATTTTGCGAATGTGTGCCATACAACTCCTGAAACCTAGAATGGAGTTTATTCATAGAAAGGGTCTCTGAAACCGTCCGATCCGTTTGCAGGGTCAAGTCTACACAGCTAATTCCAAATTGGCACACTTGCTCCATAGGATAACCTTGGGTAATTCCATAAATCATCCCGGCAATAAAAGCATCATCTGCGCCTGTAACATCAATGACCTCTTGAACGGGATGCATGGGAATTTGTCCATGAGTTCCATCCTGAGAGGCGTACAAAACACGATCAGCACCGCAGATAAAAATGACATTTTGAACCCCAAGTTTGTGAAAAATTCGAGTGGCATCCAACATATGCTGATCATCTGTAAGTTCTAGCCCCAAATAGGCTTCAGCCTCCACGGGTTTACATACCAGCCATTCCACCCCATGCAAATTTCGGGGAAGATTTCTCATCTTGGAGGCTGATACCGAAGAAACGACAATCGGAACCCGATGCTCATGGCAGACATGTATGGTGGCCGCAATTACGTTCATAGAGAAATTAGTGTCCAGCAGAACCAGTCGGGACGAGGCGATTAAAGGAGCATTTTCAAAAATTACTGAAGGACGAATCTGATCATAAATCTCCATTTCTGCTGTCGCTACAATCAGTTCACCACGCTCGTTCAGCAAGGCAGTATAAACCCCAGTTGACGGTTCACCTTTGACTTGCAGAGGAACCACGTGCATGTAACGGCTGGACTGTTCGATAATAAATTCACCTTCCGCATCGTCCCCAACCGCAGTTAGCAGGCTGACCCGCTGGCTCAACCTCCCTAAATTTTCGGCTACATTTCGTGCTACCCCACCGCAAGATTGCAGCCTTGTACTGCTCGGATTGGAAGTATGAAGCTGAAATGTACCTTTAATCATGATTTTACGATCCAGATTGGCCCCCCCGATACATAGTATTGGTTTGCTAGAGGGCCAAGGCTCGTCCCGTTCATTTTTGTGGATTTTTTTTAATTTCATCATTTGACTCCTTTCTCGAGTCTATTCGTTAGAATGATTTAAATTTATACAGAAATAGGCACTATATAAAATTAACACGTTCCAAATGTCATATTCCCAAGAATAATGTCGAGTTCGTTAAAATATCCTAAAGTTACACATGCAAAAAAACACCCTATCGTAAAGATGCCTTCCACTTTTACGATAAGGTGCTTGGGTTGGAACTGCGCATAGTTCTTCCTTACATTATGTTATTCAGGATTTTGCAAAATCCTTTATTTCAAAATAAATAGAGCTGCTCCGTGAGGAGGTAAATCTGCGGACAGTTCTTGTGCTAAAACACCTAAATCTACATGGTTCCATAAATCTCTAGCATTTGGCTGCCCTTCAATACCAAGGTCTTTTAAGGATACACGCACCTTTGAAGCTTCATCTCCAGCATTAAACAAAGCTACATATACATGACCTTCCTCGTTATGTGAAGTCCAAACGATATGTTCATCCTTTCTATACACCTGCCGCGCATTCAAACCGTTGCGATGAGCATTTAACACTTCTTCATTAGTTAGCAAGGAAAGGGTCCATGCATCATTATCCCGTAGTTCCCCCCCGAACATCAGTGGAGATCGGAAAATGCTCCACAAGGTCATCATCGTTAGCTGCTCATCCTTCGTAAAGCGTGTCCATCGGTCATGGCTGCCGGAATCTACCGAATCTACCGAACGAATACCCAGATGACCCAGTGGTAGCATGTCGCAATCCGGCCAGTGACCTGGACCTACATGTTCCGCCCATTTTTCGCAGCGCTCAAACATACCATACAGTAAAGGCCATACATCCCAGAAGTCATCAGTCATACGCCACATATTCGCGTTTGCGATTAAATCGGATGCATGCTCCAGCGGTGCCGGACCAGGCGATAGACTCAACACCATCGGACGTCCGCATTGGGCGATAGCTCGCCTAATCAATTCAATTTCCGCCAAATGAATACCATAGAGACGTGATGCAGCAATGTCATCTACTTTGACAAAATCTACACCCCATTCTGCATACAGGTCAAACAACGAATTATAGTACTCCTGTGCGCCCTCCTTGGATGCATCTACCCCATACATATCTGTGTTCCAAGGACAAATAGAGTTGGGATGCGCAATTTGTCTCGCCGTAACTGTGGTTCCCAAAATCGGGGTATCCTGGTGCACCGCCTGACGGGAGATGCCTCTCATAATATGTATACCAAATTTCAATCCCAGTCCGTGTACATATTCCGCAAGAGCTTGGAAGCCTCGTCCATCTGCTGCCGAAGGAAAACGATTCACTGCTGGAATAAGACGTGAAAATGAATCCATTTCCAATGGGACAAACGGGCGATACTGTGAAGATACTGCTCCTGACTCATACCACTGAATATCCACCACGACATATTCCCAACCATATTCCTTCAGGTGCTCCGCCATATATTGAGCATTTCCACGTACTTCCTCTTCCCGTACTGCTGCACCGTAGCAATCCCAGCTATTCCACCCCATAGGTGGTGTATGCGCTGTCAAATGATGTTTCATTTCATTCATCCTTTCATCTAGTAGAACTCATCCTGCTACTAAAAATCCCCTCATCACTACGTTACTATTATAATGTAAACCCTTACTTTTGTCGCTCGTCATCTTTTCCATTTCCACTTTTTATACATTTAAGTTGACTAACTTAAAGAATGTGGTACATTTAAAATTGCTTGTTAAAAAACTTTGACTTGAATCAGAGGGTGATTTTACGTGTGTGAACATGCTTATCGAATTTTGTTGTTTTACAAATATGTCAACATTGAAGATCCTGCCACCTTTACGGCAGAGCATCTAGCTTACTGCAAGGAGCTGGGCGTCAAGGGAAGAATCTTGATTGCTGCGGAAGGAATCAACGGAACACTGTCTGGTACAGTAGAGCAAACGGAGCAATATATGCGTGATTTGCGCGCCAATCCGAAATTCCACGATATCGTTATTAAAATAGATGAGTCTGACGGTCATGCGTTCAAGAAAATATTTGTACGCCATCGTCAGGAGCTTGTTACGCTGCGTCATGAAGATGAGCTGGACCCTAATGAAATTAGCGGTAAGCGTCTGTCACCAAAGGAGTTTTATGAACAGCTTCAAGATGAAGATGTAGTTGTTCTGGACGGGCGTAATGACTATGAATATGACATCGGTCATTTCCGTGGGGCTATTCGCCCCGAAGTCGAATCGTTCCGTGAATTTCCACAATGGATTCGCGACAATATGACTCAGTTCAAAGACAAGAAAATCCTGACGTACTGCACCGGAGGTATCCGTTGCGAAAAGTTGTCCGGTCTTCTGATCAAAGAAGGATTTAACGATGTAGGCCAGTTGGATGGCGGCATTGTGACTTACAGCAAGGACCCGGAAGTACAAGGACGTCTGTTTGACGGTAAATGCTACGTGTTTGACGAACGAATCTCGATTCCGATCAATCATACGGATGAGGACGTCATTGTCGGCAAGTGCTTCCATTGTGAAACGCCGAACGATCATTATATCAACTGCCCGGTGTGCAATCTCCAGCATATCGTATGTCCGGATTGCGAAGAACAGCATCAGCACTATTGCTCTGACGATTGCCGAACCAAAGCGGAAACCGTGGCTACTGCATAAATCAGCAGCATCATTGGTTTATTATAATAAAGGGGATGCCCTATTAGCCGTTCTTCATGGCTGTGGGCATCCCTTTTGTTGTTTTCACAATAAGTGTCGAAAGCTTCATAGTATATACCTATGACCTTGATTGTATTTTGATCTTGGACGGGCTCGAAAGTAGCGTCTTATAATGGAAAATGTCATTACAGAAAGGATGGGTGGAATTCATGATTCAAATCGTACTTTCAACTCTATTATCCGTTATCGTTCCGCTGTCCATTCCGGTGATCGTCGGATTTTTACTCGGCAAATTCATGAAGCTGGAAACGAAACCGCTCTCGACTTTGTATTTATATTTTTTAAGCCCCGCAATGATTCTGGACACGCTACTCAAAGCACAGCTTTCCTGGCATGATGTGGCGCAGACTGCCGCTTTTTCAATATTGAACCTACTGCTGTTGTGGGGAATTGCACAATTAGCGGGGAAAATCTTTAGACTGAGCACCCCGGAAACGGCTGGACTTACCTTAATCTCCACGCTGACCAATAGTGCAAATTATGGTCTGCCCCTTATTTTACTTGCCTTTGGACAGCTCGGTCTGGATAAAGCCTCCGTGTATGTCGTCATCCAGATGATTATGGTCAATACCATTGGCGTTTACTTTGCAGCTCGCTCTGAATTTTCTGTTCAAAGTGCTGTTAAGTCGGTGTTTTCACTTCCTGCGATCTATGCAGCTCTACTTGCCATGGGATTGCGGTTGCTGGACTGGCATCTTCCCTCAGGGATTCAGTCAGGCGTCTCGATGATTGCTGCTGCCTATTCTCCGGTCGTGCTGGCGATCCTTGGTACCCAGATGGCTTATGTGAAAATATTAAAGCTGGAGTCGTCTATTAAAAAAGCCAGCTACGCTGGACTAACAATTCGGCTACTGATCTCCCCGCTTGCGGCTTGTCTTGCTATGCTGATACTCGGAATTTCAGGCCTTTTGTTCTCCGTTCTCTTCATTCTGGCCTCGATGCCGGTTGCTGTGAATGCTGTCATTTTAGCAGAAAAATTTAATGCATCGCCAAAATTGGTTTCCACCTGCATCCTGTGGAGCACGCTTGCCTCATTCCTGATTTTGCCTATTCTGATTATGTTGGTAGCAGGTTAGCGAGAAAAAAAGACTCTCTACACCATAGAGAGCCATGCGCGATTCTGTCTCCATTCTACTTGCACAGGCGTTTCAAAAAAAGCACTAAGCGTTTCACTGCTTAGAATATCAGTCGTTTTACCTTTGGCAAATACCGTGCCCCGGCGGATTAAAATCGTATGCGTGTACATCGGTAGAATTTCTTCGATATGATGTGTAACATACAGTAAATTCGGCGAAGCCGGCGACTCCGATAACTGGCGAACGCTATCCAGCAATGCTTCCCGGGAGAAAAAGTCCAAACCATTACACGCCTCGTCCAAAATCAGTAGTTTGGGCGAGGCCATTAATGCGCGGGCGATAAGCACTTTTTGCTTTTCTCCCTGTGAGCATCCCTGATACAACCGATCCACGAGATGAGCACACCCCAGTTGGGTCATAAGCTGAACGGCCTGTTCATAATCTGTATCCGTCGTCTGATCATAAAGTCCAATGGAGGCAAATTTGCCACTAATGACAACATCCTGCGTACGCTGACTCCCATTAATTCTTTCCTGTAAAGAGGAACTGACCCAACCGATAGATTTGCGCAGTTCCCTCAGATCTACATCTCCAAAGGTATGGCCCAATACACCGACACTACCTGTGGTTGGCCATATGTAACCGTTAATCATATTGAGCATCGTTGTTTTACCTGACCCATTCAAGCCGAGTACAGCCCAGTGCTCTCCCTCAGCTACCTGCCAATTGATTTGGTCCAGTATGGTGCGGTTATCTCTCTTCCAGCTTACATTGTTAAGTTCAATGACAGAATTCATGGCTGTACATCCTTTCTATTCGTCGTATCATCAGATGTTTATACGCATAGTAAAGATCATCGTTAGTACGTCTAGCTTCTCTTTCATGTAAGCATAGCACAGGGCAACAGGTTGTTCAATTTTAAATAACCCACTCCATTGTTCATATAGGAGTGGGCTCAACATGTACTGCACATGTAAATTCTCTCGCTTCACCTACTTTTTCTTACGTTCGCGAAAACGGCGTACTTTCATCAAATTACCACACATTTTATCGTCGCAAAACCGCTTTGACCGATTTCGGGTATCATCGTAAAATACCCATCGGCAATCTTTATTATCGCAAATACGAATTCTGGAGCCGCCGCTATTGACGAATGCCTGGGCAAAATCGGCTACCACCTCTGCCAGCACTTTTTTCCAACCAATTGCCACGGGTTCCAGCACAATCTTGAAATGCTCATCCTGTTGCTTTAATAAGCGAGTAACCGGCCCCCCTTCCATCATCTTCCGGTTAATCTTATCCACTAGATCAGACGTCATTTGTCCGCCGGATGACAGGTGCTCAGCGAAACTGCGCAATTCCCGCCGGAGAATTTGCATTTCTTCGATATCTTCTGCACTGGCTGGGACCGGAGCAGAAAATTGCCACTGTATGAGAAAGTCATTTTGCCATTCCGGCTTCAACAACCGATCTTCTGAACGCCCGCTACCTCTCCAGTCATGCCATTCGCTATTTACAAAATCAGTCCAAAGTGTATTCAAAAGAGTTCCCCCTACCGCCTGTAACCACTAAAATCATTTTAACTGGTTGCAAATCTTATTTTGTCATGCTACATTATTAATTGTAACGATTTATTCTACATTTAGCTAGTTACATCCCTACAAAAGGAGTTGGGTTGGGTGAGCCGAGATCGAGTAAATATGCTGGTATTGCAAAGAGAAAATTCATGGGATAAGGAAGAATGGATTGTTCCTCTTGCCGCAGCACTTCACGGTGTGAATACACAGGAAGCCACTTGGACACCACCAGGTGGAGGAAACACGATTTGGCAAACGGTTCGTCACATTAATTATTACAATGAGCGTATTTTGAGACGTTTAACTGACCGGCCTGTAAGCTCAACTGGAATAAGCAACGATGAGACATTCGGTCCGGTGGGGAATGCTGAGGACCATGTAGGATGGCAGAAGACACTGAAAGAAGCAGAAGCTCTTGTAAACCAACTGCTTGTCGCCATTACTGCTTTGACTGATGCTGATCTGGATAAGCCTTTCGGTTCCGAAACTCTCAGTGCAGAATTATCGCGGTGGACGCTGCACGATGCATATCATAGTGGACAAATCGTACTTATACGTAAACAACTGGGTACTTGGCGCGTTTAAAAATAAATATCCTAATTAAAAAGGATGAATTATGAAATATTCATCCTTTTTTCTGTATTAGCTGCTGGCAATGAAGCAATCTACTGGTCAAGATATTTTTTCTTTTTTTGAATCTTTAATTTCATTCTTATTTTTATCTTTACTCTTATCTCTATTCTTGTCTTTATTTGTATCTTTGCTTGGGACGGAGACTTTCCTTTTTTCATTAGCCAGTCGCCAATAGCTTAACACTTTACGGTACATGGACTTATCTGTTAATTGGTTAAAAATATATGGGTCCGGCTTCGTATTCACCTCAATAATCCACGGGATAAAGCGATGATCCAGTCCAATATCCACACCAATTTGCCGGAAATTCGGATATGTTTTTTGTAGTTGTTTGGCGATGGTAAGACCAAGTTCATTTAGTTTCTTGACCAGTTCCGCCTGTTTGCTTTGCGATAAATGGGATTTTAGTAACTGCTCCAAGGCCATCGGCTTACCACCACTATGATAGTTAGTCACGATTTTACGGGGATGACCAAGACGTCCAATAATTCCGGTAGACTCCCATAGCCCTTTTTCATTACGCTGCACCATGACCCGAATATCAAAATAACGCATTTGATGGCGTAGTAAATGGATCCCCTTTTGAATGAGATAACTTTTCTTCCCCGTATGTTTCGATAGGCTGGTATATAGTGCATCCAAATGTTTAAATTCTTGACGCGTTTCCTCATATTGATAGGCGAAACGCTGGCCGGCCTCCTGCTCTACTCTCATTACACCTTTACCAAAGGTACCTCGCTCGGGTTTTACATAGACCATACCGTATTTCTCCAGCATTGACTTCAAATTTGCTTTGTTATATTTGCGAGTTTCTGGTACATAAGGTTTGATGCTGCCATGCTGGAGCAACAATTGGGTTTTATGCCATTTGCTGCGCAACGCCTGCGCTTGTGAAGAATTCACTTACCCCGCTCCTCTCTACTCTCAGGTAAAACGCTCCTGTTAAAAAAGATCAATCTATCGTATGCGCTAACTCCCCATTCGAAGCTTCATCAGCCCTGTCCTGCATAGAAATGGACGTTTGACCTTGCCCGGTCGAAAACGCCTGTCCAAGCATACGATATTGGAGACGCTGGGAGCGTATATTTGCACATATAGGGAGTGAATAACATGTCAGCGCAATCGGATGGGCCACGAGAGGGTTCCCTTACAATCGACGTTCTGATTCCCGCAATTGAAAAAGATATTGCCACACTACCGCTGGTGATTGATAGTCTGCGCCGTCACGTGCAGCACCGAATTGGAACTATTTATATCGTCTCACCGCAAAGCACCGGGATTCGCCGTCTGTGCGTAAACAAGAAATGTACATTTATAGACGAAAAAACGGTGCTGCCCATCACCAAAAAACACATTCATTACGGAACAACGCGCTGGGACCGATCAGGCTGGCTGTATCAACAATTGCTCAAAATGAATGGCGACAAAATCAGTAAAGCCTCTTTTTTTCTCGTCATTGACGCGGACACGATTTTGATTCGTCCACATACGTTCCGTAAAGACGGAAAAACGATTTTTTACTACCGCAGCTGGAGCCAGCCTGAGTATTTTCGTACCCATCACAAGTTGATGGGCGTTAAAGCGCCCTCACCAAAGTCCTTTGTTACTCACTATATGCTTTTTGAAAAAGCGCGGCTTACCCAGCTCAAGCAAGTTATCGAGGCCCGGCATGGAAAACCTTGGTACAACGCAATTATCCACAGTATAGACCGGACAAAACAGTTTGGGTTTTCCGAATATGAAACGTATGCCAACTATTTATACAGCAATCAACCCTCTCGGATGATTTTGCGCAAGTCATTGAATAAAGCGCTTCATAGTCGGGCTGCTTCCCTGTCGCAAAAACAATTGGATGTCTTGGCCAAGAGCTATCGTTCCTTATCTTTTCATCAACGCAAGGTGTACCAGCTTACTTCAAAAACAAAGATTGAATCATCGCTAAAATAGTTCTTAAAATCCTGCAAAATGATGCAGTCCAAATGGATCTGCATTGAAGGAGGAAACGTCCGTGCGCATCGTATTGTTATGCGGTGGTGCCGGAAAACGGCTATGGCCACTATCCAACGAAATCCGGTCGAAGCTGTTTCTCCGGTTGTTGTCCGCTCCTGACGGGCGAAAGGAATCTATGCTCAGCCGGGTGTACCGTCAGCTCACCTTAGCCGGGCTGGATTCCTCAGCCCTGCTTCTGGCTCATCGGAGTCAGGTAAATCTAGCCTTTCGCCATACAGAAGGTCGTCTGCCCGTTCTAGGCGAGCCTGCCAAACGGGGAACCTTCACCGCTGCTGCACTGGCGGCTGCTTATTTTCACACCAGAGGCACGGGGCTGGATGAAGTTCTCTGCATTGCTCCAGCGGACATGTTTGCAGGGGATGATTTCTTCCATAGCATAGCAGGGCTCTCCGGCTTATTGCTTGAGAGCGGAGCCGATTTGGCTATGCTTGGGACAAGGCCTACTCATCCTTCCGACCAATACGGCTATGTCGTTCCGGGTCTGCAAATGATACGGGAAGGGAAAACTTCTTATGCGCAAGTTGCTCGCTTTACAGAAAAGCCGGATCTCTCCGGGGCACAACAGCTTATTCATCAGGGCGCGCTGTGGAACTGTGGTGTTTACGCTTTTACATTACGGTATATGCTGTCCTGTATGGAGCGAAGTTTTTTGCCGCTGAACGATAAAGCATTATGCGCAATGTATGATAGCCTCCCGGTTCGCAGTTTCGACGAGGAGATTGCAGAGCGTGCCGAACATGCCATCGTCCTGCCCTACGATGGCGAATGGCATGACATCGGCAACTGGCAGGCTCTAACAGAGCAGCTAAGCAGCCAAGTGATCGGGCATGGACAGATTAGTGGGCAGACTCATGGCACGCACATCGTCAATGAGCTACCCTATCCAATTCATGTCATTGGCGTGGAAGATATTATTGCTGCTGCGAGTCCCGACGGCATTCTCATTGCGTCCAAGAGCCATGCCCACGTAATCAAGGAGCAGCTAGGTAAACTTCAACTTCACCCCATGCATGGTGAAACCTCTTGGGGTAGTTACCGGGTGCTGGACGAATTTGATCATCGGAGTCTGAACGATATACTGGCCATACGGCTGACGGTACTGCCAGATCACCGCTTGAATGGCCGTATTCACGGCAGCGGACTTAAAGTATGGACGATTGTGTCCGGTCGGGGAGAGGTCATGCTGAACGGAGAACGTTTTGCTGCCGCAAGCGGTTCTGTATTTAGCATTCCGGTTGATACGTATCACACAATCCGTGCCGATCTGGATACACCACTGGAGCTGATTGAGGTACGTCTGGGGAACAGCTTGGTGAACGCCTTCTATAAATCCGAGGCCTGACAACACGTAGATCAGGATTTTGCAAAATTCTCAGATATAACATCAGCACGCTACGAATTCTAAACGAAGGTCGCACATAAAAAATCGCTCCTGAGCAAGGTGAAAAAATCCTTGCTCCAGAAGCGATTTTATTTTGTAATGCTATATTATCTTAAGGTAACAGCTCTAACCTTAGCAGATAAATATACCTCGTTGGTCTTGACTATTCCGGCTTCTTTTAAAAAATGCCGGACGATCTCCAACTGATAGTGTATGCGTACTTTTTTGGGCAGGCTCCAACCCGTTTCCACCGTAACCGCACGTGCACCTAAAATACGGGCTGCTGCAGTGCGGGAGGAACCCGGAAGCTCATGCAGCCGAATATTGAAATGTCGGTCGCTCAGCTGGATGGAGCGATTCATTCGCTTAATAATCCGACGAACCGTAGGAACCACCGGATTGGCCTTGTTGGTGATTAGCGTTTGACCAAGCACCTTGGCATCCTTTTGTGACAATCCGTTAGCCTCATGCAAGTCGAGATACCATTCAGGTTGATGCTTTTGTGTTAATTTGAATAGAGCAGCGGAAAGTGGTTGTGTTGCCAGCTGATTTTTTTTGCGCGGAAAGGTTCGATTAAGATCAGGTATTCCTCTAATCCGTTTGCGGTAAGCCTCTTGATTTACAATCGGTACAATTATAAGCTTACCCTGGCTAAATCGCAGTTTTTGCTGATTCAAAAGCTTTACTAGTTTCTCAGCAGCTCGTATGCTTGCTATTTCTTTACCATGTATCCCCGCCACCACCATCACACACGGACCATTCTGTCCCCCTGTAGCTATATAATAAGGAGTTGCCCAAGAGCCCTTTCCGAGCATATATCGTTTGACCTGCATCCCCTTCACCTCCGTATAGACTGCCGTTGTCCTCTCTTTTGTTCTCGCCGACGGATGATTTCACGGTATAGTCTTAAGTAGTTACTGGTCATCTGTTTGTTGGTAAATCTTTGAGTCACATACAAACGCAGCTTCGCTGGTGACGGGTAGTTTTTTTGCTGTGCTTTTCGTGCCATTTGGCTAACCGATTTGCAAATCAACTGTGGAAAGCCCGATAGCACCTCGGGAACGGAGCCGTTTTTTAATGCCAGCACCGGTGTTCCACAAGCCATGGCCTCAACCATAACGAGTCCAAATGGCTCTTCCCACAGTGTCGGGAACAACAGACACTCTGCATGTTTCAGCAATTTCTGTTTCTGTTCGCCTCCAACTGCCCCCACATAGCGTATATTCGGATTGCGCTGAATTCGTTTCTGAATTTCTTTACGGAAAAATTCTGGTGCTTTGATAGGACCTGCAATAAGCAGTTTTTTTCCTGTTCGTTCTGCAACCTGAATGGCCTGCAATACACCTTTATTTCGTATAATTCTGCCCATGAACAGCAAGTAGCCGCGCTTCTCACTGCTGAACTCGTATTCATGTGTGTTGATACCGTTATAGATATAAAACCCTTTGCCCCTGCCCATCAGCTGACGTGCTCGTTTACTGACATATACCGGGTTTTTACCGTGTCTCTTCACTGGAAGATGAACGGTGCATACTGATGGACAAGGCAGCTTCCTACGCCCTACAGCAGAACGAAAGGTATGGTCATGAATGATATGTGTGTCGGAAGGCATATGCCGGAGTACATATTGGGGAATCTGACTATGTTTCAAACCCTTGGGATAGGAAATCAACCGCGCACTGCTCCTGCTCCCAAGGGCGGCAAAAAGAGATACATAATGCCCTCGTCTCACCAATTCCTCAGTTAATTCATGAACGACCTTTTCCGTTCCGCCCTTGTTGGAGGGTACCGGCTGTGCATCTGGATAGTTGGAAATGACCTGAACAATGGTTAGACGCCGTTTTTTGAGTGCTTTATTCTGCTTTGAAGCCATACGAATTCCCCTTCCTGACCGGAAATACGGTGTGATCCCTACAATGTCAACGGGATTCAGAGCATACTCCCGTACAAGTTATATATTGTAGTATATAGGTATGTATATTTTGCGTGATTGCTTGTGCCAATCGTCTGCAAGTCGCTTTTTGTCATACGAGCCTATCTATAAGTGGAGTCTATACAATTTGTCAAGCCAAAATTAAGGAGAAAATTCTCATCGTTTTCTAATAAATGAGGACAAAGCGTTGAGGTAACAGGTTTGTAACCATGAGTGGTAAATTCCGGATATTTTATTTGTGTTATTGTCATTTCAGGACATCAACACAATACGAATAACGGAGGAATTTATATATGAAACATACTTCTAAAAAATTGTGGATGGGTATTTGCTTTACTATGACTTTGGCATTGAGCGCAGGGAGCTTCGTCGTTGGACCAGCCACCACTCATGCTGCTTCGGCAAGTAAAGCTGATCAGATTATTTCTACAGGCTCCCAGTTTATGGGCGTGCGTTATGAGCATGGAGCCCCAGCTGGCAATACAAGCTCTTTTGACTGCTCTTCATTCACTCAATATGTATTTGGACAAAATGGTATCAAGCTTCCACGTTCGTCCAGACAGCAATCAACCGTTGGCACTTTCGTACCACGTAGTCAGCTGAAAAAAGGCGATTTGGTCTTTTTCTATGCACCAATTCATCATGTAGCCATTTACATGGGAAACGGCAAAATTCTGCATACGTATGGTAAAGGCGGCGTAACGGTTACAGATCTAAATTCGGGATGGTGGAGTCGCAATTACACAACAGCACGTCGTGTTCTTTAGCATAAATTTTAGATGATTCCCATCCACCGAAAGCTTAACTTACAAGTAACAATAAAAAGGGCTGTTCCGCGAGTAGATATTACTACTCGCGGGACAGCCTTTCCTGTTGTCTTTGGGGCAGCGTGACTTTGACTACTGTTCCTTCTCCTTCTACGCTCTCCATGCGTATCGTACCCTGATGGGCATCTGTAATTGCCTTGGCAATTGGCAACCCCAGCCCGGTTCCTCCGGTTTTACGATGTCTGGAGCTATCTACCCGATAAAATCGTTCAAAGACCCGCTTGATCTCGCCCTCAGGTATTCCGATCCCATAATCCTTAACCTGGATATAGACATCCTTTTCATCTGTAGATAACCCTATTTCGATCTCATCCGAGCTGTATTTTAATGCATTATCCAGCAGGATTACTATCAACTGCTTCATTTTCGTCAGGTTGGCATCCAGCCAAATTTCTTTCTCTTCTGTTAAAATAGAAATTTGACGATCATGTACAGGCTTGAGATGCGCTACTACCTGTTGACAACAACCGATCATTTCGATCCGCTCATGCGGCTCAGGGTCTTTCTGCTGTGAGGAGGCAAGAGTCAGCAACTGCTGTGTCATCGTACGCATTCGCTGAGTTTCTTCATAGATCGATTCAATGGATTCCTTACGAATGTCCTCGTCACGCGTGCCCCACCGCCGCAGCATGTTGGCATAGCCCTCAATAATCATAAGTGTCGTATTCAGCTCATGTGAGGCATCTGAAACAAACTGCTGCTGACTCTGAAAGCTTTCTTCTAATCTCTCCATCATTCGGTTAAAAGTAGTGGTCATTTGGGACAATTCATCTTGATTGTGACCACCAACGGGGATTTTTTTGAATTTCAAGCTTCTTTCAATTTCCTGCATCGTTTGAATACTACTGGAAATCGGCAGCAATATCGCATTCGCCAAAATTGTACTCCCTACCAAACTTAGCAACATAGCCCCTAAAGTCGATGTGATGAGAATCGTATTTAAAATATCGAGATTGGTTTCGAGTGCTTCCCATTTTTCCACGATCTCCAGCGTTCCCTTCTGATTGCCCTCCGGAGAAAGCACAGGGAGATGGATTACCAGAATTTTATGACCCTGTATATCTGTCAGTTGAGAGCTTTGAGAAGTGTTAAAACGTATATCGCCCAGCTTAAAGCGGGACTGGCGACTTACTTCATACAAAAGTCGGGATTGCTGATCAAACACCCTCAGAGTGGTGTCTCCGGAAAGCTCATCTTTCAGTTTGGGACTCCATGCATTCTTTAGAATCATGGTAGGTCCGGTTTCGGCAATAATTTCAGTCCACTTATTTTGCAGCACTTCTCTTTCATTTCTCGTAGCGATTTTGACGAACAATAGATGAACCGTGACATCCACAAACAGAAGTATTGACATCACTAAAATAGAACTGAGCAGGGTGATTTTGGTCCGCAGCTTCAATGTTCTTCCTCCCTGATGCAGTACCCCACACCACGTACGGTTTTAATCAATTTCTTTTTGTATCCATGATCAATTTTTTTGCGAACATATCGGATATACACATCTACGACATTCGTATCACCGACAAAATCAAACCCCCACACGTTCTGAATCATTTGATCCCTCTGCAATACCTGATTTTTGTGTTCCATCAGATAGAGAAGCAGATCAAATTCTTTGGGCGTCAGTTCGATTCGGTTTCCTTCCCGCATCACTGACCTAGTTTTGCGTTCCAACACCAAACTATCTACTTGGAGCCTAGACGGCGGCTCATCCTCTTTTTGTAAAGCGGTAGCTGTTGGCTCCATTTGATACCTCATACTGGCTCGCATCCGCGCTAATAACTCCTCGATCTCAAAAGGCTTCGTAATGTAATCATTGGCACCTTCATCCAGACCTGAAACCTTATCAGGAGTCGTGTTACGTGCAGTGACCATAATTACTGGTGTATGATTGTCCACTTTTCGAATCTGCTTCAGTACCTCGACCCCGTTCATCTCCGGCAGCATTACATCCAAAATGATGATATCCCATGTACGTGCTAGAGCTTTTTCCAATCCTTCTCTGCCCGTCTGTGCGATTTCAACTGCATATCCTTCATGGGATAACTCCAACTGAAGCAATCTAGATATCTTCTCTTCATCATCAATGACCAGCACCGACTTTTCCATCGCAAAACCACCTATTTTCTATAGAAAAAACAAATGAGTAATGGAAATGACATTCATTTTTTATTTGATTTTAAGCTTTTATCCGTGTAGTCGCTCTATAATATAACTTTGTTATTCAATTTTTTGATGTTAAGGAGTAATTTATTCATGTTAATTAATGTAGACTATGCTTTATTTCACTGGATCAATGAACTGGCTAATTCCCTCGCCTTTTTGAATGAAACCATGCGTTTCTTGGCGCAATATGCACCATATTTATTCGGAGTGGCTTTGCTGATTTACTGGTTCACTTTTAAAATGCCGCATCGGATGATGGTTTTAGAAGCCGTTATAACGGTTTGTATCGGCTTTGTAATTAGTTGGGGCCTTGGACATTTGTTTTACAGAGATCGGCCTTTTGTCGGACATTCAGTCATTCAACTTATTCATCATGATCCCAATGCTTCATTCCCGAGTAACCATGCACTTGGAGCGTTTGCTCTGGCTGCCATTTTATGGCTTCATCATCAAAAATTTCGTGTTCTCTGGGTTATCTTGGCTGTACTCATCGCAGTATCCCGCGTGTGGACCGGAGTGCATTATCCCTCGGATATTTTGGCAGTTGCGCTTATTGGTGCAGGTTGTGCCGTCGGCGTTCATCAATTCATTCGAAGCCGGAAGCTTCCTGGCATCTTCATGCAGGCGGCTATTATATTTTATGAAAAATGGGAGCAGAAGCTGGGACTCAAGCCTGGTAAACAGGCCAGAACTAAGATGACTGAACACACTTCCTCTGTCCAAATGAAAAGCAGACGCTAAAGCGTCTGCTTTTTTATATGCTTCATTATTTATGCTACCTGTTATGCTGTCGATTTGGAGCGAAGTGGCAGCATTCGTCGTTCTTCGTACCGCTGATAAAACCAAATACAAGCCGCCATCCAGCAGCCACTCATAAAATAGCCACCCACAACGTCGCTCGGATAATGTACGCCCAAATAAATGCGGCTGGTTCCGATTGCTACAATCAGCAGGCTGCTGAGCACAATAAGAAGGATACGCCCCAGCCTAGAAGGAACATGCTTCCACACTAAAAATGTCAGCGCAGCGTACATGCTGAAAGCTGTCATGGAATGTCCGCTCGGAAAGCTGTATCCATTCTCTTCAATAATACGGTTAATCTCCGGTCTCGCACGCTGAAAAAGCAATTTCAGTATCGTATTCAGCATTACCGATCCCAACACACCAGCCGCCAAAAAAAGCAGTTCTCTGCGGTGTCCCAATACTCTATAGAGCACGAACATGGCAATTAAAATGATGATCAGAACTGGAATCCCGCTGCCGATCATGGTGAAAAATTTCATTAGACGGGTCATAGCGGGCGACTCCAGCTGTCCAATAGCCGTAATAATTTTCTGGTCAAAATACCGTATTTGATGGTCGCTCACCCATAATGCGATTAAGCCAAAACCGAGCGCACATACTATACATGTGAGCAGTGCTAAGGAAATGGGCAGCTTTGTTGGTGTTTGCTTCATTTTCTATAGTTCCTCCATAACATTCATCGCGTGATAAAACAAAGTCCAGCATTAGCTTTCGTATATATATTACTTTACCCATTTTTCTGTTATCCTTTCATTCGAAGACTAGGTGCATCCTCCACATGTTGAAACCCATTTTTTAGAAAAGGTCGGGATCAGGCGCCCATGAGGCATCCCTGTAAGTATATAGCCGGGGGCTTTTTGCACGCTTCTCATGCAATAGCATCCGTCCTCCTTTATTTGATGATCATACCATTCTATGGACGTGGTTGGAGTTCTCATATAGCCTCTCCCAACTTTAAGAATCATTTTATAATATAAGGATTTCATATTGACTACAAAATCACAAGCGGAATGTAGCGAAAGAGCAGCATCAAAAAAGGACGCCATTCTAAGCCTTATAAACGGCTCGAATGACATCCTATGATTACACATGGCATACTACAAGCGCAAATCCCAAGTTAAACAAATATCATCTTCTATTTAGGTTGGTGTGACTTCTCCAAGTTTAACCTTACTCTCTGCTTCCTCTATTGGATAGCGTCTGCGGAACCACAGCGACTGAAGCAGCAAAAAGGTGCCGCTTACTGTCCAATATAATGGCATGGCAGAAGGGGCATTAAAGGAAAAGACCGCCATCATAATCGGTGAAAGATAGCCCATGATCGCAAATTGCTTGCGCTGGTCAGGCGTCATCTGAAGCTGAGAAAGCTTGGCCTGTGCCAAGTATACAACTGCGACGACGATTGCCAAAATCCAGTCCGGCTGTCCGAGCCGGAACCATAGGAAGGAGTGAGACGCCAGCTCCGGGGTTAAGCGGATTGCAGTGTACATACCGCTCAAGATCGGGAGCTGAATGAGAATAGGCAGACAACCGATATTAAGCGGATTGAATTGATGCTCTTTATAAAGCGACATCATTTCCTGCTGCATACTCTGCTGGCTGGTGGTATCTTTCTTGTTTTCATACTTCTTCTTAATTCGGTCCAAGTCGGGCTGCATGGCACTCATCTTACGCTTCATCCCCTGCTGGGCACGCGTTTGACGCATCATAAGAGGCAGTAAGGCCAGCCGGACAATGAATGTCAAAGTCATAATCGCCAGCCCAAAGCTTCCACCAAACCATTGCGCCAATTGCTGAATAAGCCAAGAAAGCGGGAACACCACGTAATGATTAAAAAATCCGGGTGTCTGTGCATTTATCTCCGCAGCATTCGCACCACAACCAGACAGCAGCATGACCACCGCCAACGCTACCATTAATCCAAATATCCGTTCTTTTTTACCCCAAAAGGTGAATCCCTTGAATCGTTTCATATGTTCCTCCTCGTTGATTGGCTGTGCCATCGTTCAACGAGGGAGAACAATCGGATGCATCTTCATCCGGCGCTTCCTTACGCCGGATATGTCGGGCCAGCCGGACAGGCATGTCCTGTCCACGGGCAGACATCGGCATCTGTGGAGAAGCATGAGACCTTACGGGCCCGCCTTCGACCCAGCATTCGGGTACATTGCCGTGCAAATGAGCGAGATATGTATAAGTCACTGTGCACAGCAAGCCGATTGTAAATAAATAAGGGAGTAGGTCCTGGAGCTCAAACAAGAGATTCACCTCCTTTGGTTTGTTGTTACAATTATAGCACGAAAACCGAACAAGCGACTAATCTTTAATTAGAGATACAAGTTAGAACACAAGCAACTGAATTAAAGTATGTATGCTAAACAATCGAAACGAAAACACAACATGAAACTTTTGGATTTATTTACAGTCTAATCAAAGGTGACTTTCTGTAAAACCTTACCCCCTATTAACCATTAAAGGAGCCAGCGCGTATGAGAAAAATGATACACAGCACATTGTTTACAGGATTGGCGTTAGCCAGCATTGGGTTGCCCTTAATCATCGATGGATTCACTGAAAAGGCAAGTGCAGAGCAATCTGCAGTCTCCATGAGTAACGCCGCTTATAGCACCACAATCCAGGCACCTGTGATCAAACCTTCCTGGTCTTTTCCCGTTATCCCAATCGATAGAAACCGATATCCGGATCAGGCGGTAGCAATAGCGAAAAACGGTAAGGTATTCGCGGTTGACTCGAACCATAGACTGGTTGCCCTTGAGGCCAGTTCGGGTCGGAAATTGTGGCAATATGGTGATCAGCTTACCCCTGTTTTAACGTACAACAAAGGTATCATCTACGGAATGACACGAAGCGGTTCTATCTATGCCGTTACAGAAGCTGGCAAGAAAGTGTGGTCCACTCCGCTTGGATTTACTGAAGCATATGGTATTCAGCGCATTGGTTCAACTATATATATTATGCAATCGGTGCAAACGGCTGCCATTGATGCTGTCAGTGGCAAGGTGAAGTGGAAAATCAGTGAGGATAAGGACTCATACAGTGGTTTGGGCGAAATAATGGAAACTGACGGTGTGCTTATCCGCAACTATAATGTACAGGGCAGCCTGACCTTTGAACAGATTAATGCCTATGACGCTAAAACCGGCAAAAAGCTTTGGGACAGCTTCAGAAGTTCTTTTCCACTGGCCGTTAAAGACGGGATTGTCTACTCTGTTGCCAATACGTTTATGATTGATGATGACCCGGTAAATCGAAAAGTTACGATAGCACAGTATGACCTCAAAACAGGTGAATCCAAAGGAGATCGTCAGTACCGATGGACTGAGGCTGAAAATAAAGATGGCACTTTCCAATCTGGAGGCATATACGGTTCTGCTTTTTTGTACGGTAAAGACCTTTATGTCTTTCAGGGAAAGATACTAGCTTCCTATGACTTTTGGAACTATAAACCAGACAGCAAACCTGCTCGCAAGTGGTCGCAAGATAGCTATGAACAACTCTCTTCTTTATCTTCCATCCATGAAGGTCGCATATTCTATCAAGATTTTAGTACATCCAGACTGACTGCTATGAAGCTGTCCTCAGGTCAATTCATTCATTACGACGGCGATAATCCGACCGTTCAAGCTGACGTATTTGGCAAAGGAGTCTATGTCGGGCAATCGGATGGTGTATTCCATGGCTATGACCTGATGACCTTGAAGCCCGTGTTTACTGTCAACACAGGCTCACGCTCCTTCGGTTCAACGCTCAAATCCGGCGGAATGATATTTATTCAAAGTGGAAACCGTATACATGCTGTTAAGCTCCCTGCTGCTTTAAAATAAGGCCAAAAATTCAAGCAGCAATCTCTCAGAAAAGGCAAAAGCTTAACGGATAGCAAGCATACGATTCAGTGCCAGTACAGCATTCTGTCTGACCTGAGCATCCACACGAATCACACCCACAGGCTCTCCCCGATCAATCTGCTCCATTGCCCATAGCAAATGCGGAAGATCGATCCGATTCATGGTCAAGCAGGGACACATATCAGGATTGAGCGATTTAATCTGCTGTTCAGGGTACTGCTGCTTGATTCGTTGCACGAGATTCATCTCTGTGCCGACGGCCCATTGGGTCCCCGGCTCTGCCGCGCGAATTGTGTCGATGATAAATTTTGTGGAGCCAGCGCAATCTGCGAGCTGCACGACTTCATAAGAGCATTCGGGGTGAACGATGACCCGGATGTTCTTATCACGCTCACGGACGTTGTGAATATGATCTACCGTGAATTTTTCATGTACTGAACAGTGCCCTTTCCATAAAATAATTTTTACGGTTGCCGGGTCCTGTTCAGTCTCCAGCTGATCGGTCATGGGATTCCACACGGCCATTTCATCCAGCGGAATTCCAAGATCGTAAGCTGTATTGCGGCCCAAATGCTGATCCGGCAAAAACAAAATACGTTCCTTTTGCTTCAGCGCCCATTCCAGCACTTGTTTGGCATTCGAAGAGGTCACGGTAGCCCCGCCATGCCGTCCTACAAAGGCTTTGATCTCTGCTGTGGAGTTTACATACGTTAACGGAATGATCGTATCTCCTACCAACTCCTGTAAATGTTTCCACGCTCGTTCTGTCTGCTCCATGTTCGCCATATCTGCCATTGAGCAGCCTGCGCGCATATCCGGCAGTACAACGGTTTGTCGATCAGTAGTCAGCATATCCGCTGTCTCCGCCATAAAATGAACCCCACAAAATACAATAAACTCCGCTTCCTGATTTTGTGCAGCCATTTGAGCAAGCTGTAGAGAATCTCCTGTTATATCAGCAAACTGAATAACCTCGTCCTTCTGATAGTGATGGCCCGGTATGAGCAGCTTGGGTCCCCATTTTTGTTTCAGCTCGGCCACTCGCTGCTCCATGTCAGCAACCGTCAGTGTCTTATAATGCTCTGGCATAAGCCCTCGATTTCCTTGTAAAACGTCAAGCATAGACATTAGAATCCCTCCATATCGATGCGGCTGATCGTTCCCGCTCTCACGAACAGATAACCGCTTTGTGTACATACATGTTTACAAGTGTCTTGACACTTATATTTACACATGCCTACAATAATCTCAAGAGTTTTTGAATGGAATTATTTTTAAGCAGGGAGGAATTGCTGTGATTTATCTGGACTATGCCGCTTCCACACCTATGTGTGACGAAGCTTTAAATATGTATAACGTATTAAATAAGGAAATGTTCGGAAATGCCAGCAGCCTCCATGATGCGGGCGGTCAAGCAGCCTACACGCTGGATTACAGCAGGCAACGAATAGCAAATATGATTGGCGGGCAAAAGGAAGGCATCTATTTTACAACCGGGGGAACAGAATCCAATATGTTGATTGTGCAATCGATCCTGAACGGGTTGCCGCAGCATAAAAAGCATTGGATCATGAGCGCTTTGGAACATCACTCGATGTACAACCTTGCTACTTTGCTGGAACGGCAGGGCTATGAACTGACTATTGTGCAACCGGATCGGGAAGGAAGAATGACTCGCGAAGCTCTTTTACCTCACCTGAGAGAAAACACCGGACTTGTATCTGTACAACACGCCAATTCGGAAACGGGACTGGTTCAGGACCTTGCTGCCTTATCTCCCCTGCTACGCGAACGGGGTATTTTGCTGCACAGTGATGCGGTACAGACATTTGGGAATATTCTCGTAGATGTAGAAGCCATGGGAGTAGATGCACTCTCTGTATCGAGCCATAAAGTGTATGGCCCCAAAGGTGTCGGTGCTGCATATCTCAAACCCGGAACCCCGTGGCGTCCCGTGTACCCTGATACGCTACATGAAAACGGATTTCGTCCTGGAACGGTTAATGTTCCTGGGATTGCAGCCTTTGTCGCGGCGGCAGAAATGATGACCGAACAGATGGAGTCGCATCAGGAGCGATATGCTAACCTGAGAAGACACTTTATTACGAAAATTCAGGAAAGATCCATTCCGTTACGTTGGGTCGTACAGGAAAGCGAGAATAAAGCAGTGCTTCATCATATAGTAGGATGTTTTTTTCACGGTTACGAGGGACAATATGTTATGCTGGAATGTAATCGCAGAGGTGTCTGTATATCAACCGGAAGCGCATGTGCTGCCGGACACCACGATCCTTCGCCTGCCTTACAAGCGCTTGGAGCATCCGGCCGTGAAGCATTACAATTTATCCGTATTTCTTTCGGAAGGGCAACCACCATCGAGGAATTGAATGTACTGGTAGATATTTTGACAGACCTGACGCATCGACAAGAAAGGAGCTTATCCCGTTGACTGAATCTTTAAAGCGGTCAGGTACGGATCGCCGCGAACAGCTGCTGTTGTGGCTGAAGAGCGAATCACCGCTGACCGGGAGCGAACTGGCACGCAGATCATCCGTTTCCAGACAAGTAATTGTACAGGATATTTCCCTGTTAAAAGCAAGCCAAGAGCCTATCCTTGCAACGAGTCAAGGATACATTTATATGGAGCCTGCGGGTCAGACAGCCCCCTTAGCCTCACGAATTATTGTGTGTAAACATCGACCTGAACAGACAGAAGAGGAACTAAAGCTGATTGTGGACTACGGTGTAAGTGTGCAGGATGTTATTGTTGAGCATCCGGTATACGGGGATCTGACTGCTCCGATACGGGTTGGAACTCGCAAGGAAGTGGATGATTTTATCCGTAAAATCAGTTCCACCCAGGCCACTTATTTGTCCCAGCTGACGGGAGGCATCCACCTGCATACCTTGAATGCCTCGGATGAAGATAAAATTAACGATGCCTGCGCTGCATTGGAGCAAGCAGGCTTCCTAATGACGGACTAACTTAGTGCGCTATAGCGGAGTAAAGAAAATCCTGTCCAGTATGTGGAGTGCAACTGTGCTCCACATGGACGGTATGTAAGTAGCGAGAAATAAAAAAATCCCGGCCCCCTCATTAAGGGAATCGGGAATGAACTATGTGAGCTTAATTTCAAGCAACTCATATTTGATTACAGCCATGGGTGCATCCACATGAATGATACTGCCCACTTCTTTCCCCAAAAGTGCCTTGCCTAAAGGACTCTCATAGGAAATTTTGTTATCCAGAACATCCGCCTCAGCAGGACTTACAATTTTGTATTCCATCTTCTCCGAAAATTCGATGTCATTCAGAATGACAGTCGATCCGATACTAACGGTTCTAAGGTCTAAATTACTCTCGTCCACGACCCGGGCTTTGGTCAGCATCTTCTCCAATATGAGAATGCGGGTTTCCATAAATGCTTGGTCATCCTTGGCTGAGTGATACTCACTATTTTCCTTCAAATCGCCGTAGCTGATAGCCAACTTAAGCCGTTCGGCTAGCTCCTTACGTTTTACGGTCTTCAGTTCCTTAAGCTCATCCTCCAGCTTGGCCAATCCCTCTTTAGTTAACAATACTTCTTCATTCGACATATTTTTTCTACAACTCCTATTTCAGCATTTGCTTAATTCCAATTCAAAGCTCAAAAATCCAATAAACGAACTAAACCGTTTCGTTCTAAACATTGCTGATTGGAAACGCTCTTGGGATGTATGCAAATTGCTCATTTGGCTTGCTTTATTGTAGTTTACTCTAAATCGGACCAACATGCGAAATAAATTACTGAATAATAGTAGCCAGCTACCTTCAACCAGGGTGATTCTTATAGTAACCAATGCTCTCTTATTCGCATATCGTATGATCATAATGTATATTGATGAGCACGTGTAGTGCCACTGTCCTTGTTCCGAATTTTCATAAAGACAGGCAAGAACAGTATATGGCGGGAGGAAGATTCGATGGCTTCCTTAGGAAAGAATGGCAATGGGAATGGGAATCGTAAATCCAAATCCCCCCCCAACGGTCAAAAGAAAAATGGATTAAACAGTAATTCGGCTATCTTTTCTGCTCTTCAAGGGAAAAATGTGGAGGTCTTAGTGGCAGCCCTCCTACTAACGGGAAAACTAAACGTCGATTCCGTGACTTTATACAGACAAGCAACATTGTTTTTAGGCCTCACAGGAAAATACAAAACATTAGCATCCACTCCATCCAATGTCGATAATATGGTGAAATTTTTAAATGATAATGGAAATATGACACTGGACCAGGTGATACAAGCCTTTTCACAGAAAGTAAACAATTAACAAGTGGCGAAAGGAGATATTTGTGGTGAGTGAGTTTGATGGAGAATATTTTGCAGAGGTTGTCATTATTGTGATACTAGTTGCCTTGTTCTTCTATGGCTCCTCAGATATAGAGGGACTGTCTGCTAAACCAACACAATCCTAAAATGATAGTACCCGCTGCGGGTACTTTTTTCATGCTTCTCTCTTATATATAATACAGCTCGACAGAATACCATAGTGGCAGACATATCGTAAAAATAAAATAGAGCATCTATAGACTCCCGAAGGTCAATAGATGCTCTTGCTTTTTAACGATCCATCATTTTCGCTTAACGTTCCTTCACTTCCACGCTTATCGTTTGACTACTAACTTCTCCTGAAGCATTGACTAGCTCGGCCCGATACTCGTATGTACCCGGCTTTTGATTTTGGATGTTGGTGATTGCGCTTTGGGCCTGCGGGCTTTTGCTTGGCAGATCCTGGGCGTCGATCAGTTCTCCATTTTCATATAAGTTGTATTTTGTCGCATTCGTGCCCCACCACATGTTCATTGTAAGGGTGTAGGTACCGTCACCATCCCAATTGTCATCAGACAGCACTGGAATGCCAGGGGAAGCATCGGTCACTTCGACAGTTAACGAGTCGCTGGTCGTTTTACCAGAAGCGTTGATCAGTTCTGCAGTATACGTGTAGGTACCATTGGTCTTGCCTGTAACAGGAATGACTGCATGCTGTGCTCCAGGGGAAGCGGCTTGCAACGATTGGGTGCCAATCAGCTTGTCGTTTTCATACAACTTGAGTTCATCACCATTCGTACCCCACCACAGATTCATGGTGATGTTGTAGTTGCCATCCTTTAGTCCAGTATCCTGCCCGTTATCATGCGACAGTACAGGTTTTCCCGGCACTTCACCTACAGCAGTCTTTTCGACTCTAACGGTTACAGGATTGGATACCACTGTTTGACCGTTCAAGGTGACGCTGGCTGTAATCTCCGCGCTCCCCTCTTTTAGGGCCTTAAGTTCTCCATACGTATCCAGCGAAACGGATTCATGACTGCTGATATACTGAACAGAAGCGCGGCTTAAATCAGCTTCGCTGCCATCTGTCAGCGTACCCTTGAGATGTGTCGCTGCCGTATCCCCAATGTTGAGGGTCGTTTGATCCAGTGAAAGCTCTACTTCCTGCAAAGCTGCGCCTGCCTGAGCTGAAAAATCATCCAGTCCACGCGGTTTTAATTGATAATCCCCTTTGAAAATCGCCGAAATTCCCTTTAGTTTCACTTGCTGTCCTTCTTGATATGGAAAAGATGTCCGTGTTACGCCTGTACGTGCATCGACGCGCACATGGTGACTTACTTCACCAGATACTGCATCAAATTCAAACGAACCTACGGGAGTCGCGTCTATCACATTACGAATAATTGCCGTTGGAAGCTCGACCAACTGTCCTTGGTTCCCATCACTGAGCTCGGTGACTTGTACAGCTTCTGGAAGTTGTCCTTCTCCCTTTTTTTCAATTACCACTGGATCGGTTAACTCTAGCTCACTATTATACAGTGCCAAGCTTGCTATAAGCTTTACTCGATCACCTCGGTGAAAGCCACTTTGGTTCTGATATACATAAATCCCACCACTTTCATCCTGCATGTAAAAGGCTTGACCACCGAATGCACCTGGTTCTGTCGTCACAACGCCCTCTAAGGTCACGACTTTGCCAGCCGGGAGGCTCCGTGCTTCTGCGACACTGATACGAGCTGGAACCGTATTGCCTTCCTCGGGCAACGGCTGGGCCGGGACATCAGCCAGCACGACGGATTGGGTCAGCAGATTGCTGCCGTTTTGCTTCAGTCTAAGATTAGCTGAACCACTGGTTCCCGGCTTGATCCGCACCGTCAAGTCCTTATAGGCATGCCCTTTGCCGTTGGACTCCAGACTAAATGTTCCGCTATAGCCGTATGTGGTTGGCCAGCTTCCATCCGGATTTTGAATCTGGGCTACTTGATTGCCGCCCGCTACGTAAATACCTGTGCTGAATCCGCTAATCGTGCTGTTGGGAGCCAGTTGGTCGGCAGTAACTCGAATTTGAAAAGGCTGTGCATTGGGCAGCTCCTCTTGACGAACGATGCTGTACACTGGTTGCGCGCTGGCTGTAGGTCCGCCATAGGACCCTGCTTTGAATGTTTGCTGATCCCACCATTTGTAGCCGGCTGCGGGAGCGGACCACGGCTCGGCTTGTGGTTCCGTGGAAGCTTGCGGCTCTTCAAAAGGCAGTAACGCCGTCGGCTGGTCCAGTTGTAAGCTGTTCACTTCCGTCAGGCTGGTATACTCCTCCTTGTTGGACAACCAGTCTACGATATTGACCAGTAACACAGCGTCATCCTGCTCCTTAAAGCCGTCATACGTTGTCTTCTTGGTTCCTGTCTCTTCGCGCAAATATTTTGGCGTTGCATCTTCGACAGGAGACGAGTCCCCAATGAAAGCAGCTTTGCCTAGTCCTACTTTCGATACAGCTGCATAAGGTCCTTCTGGAATGCCGCCTCCGTTATAAACGCCCTGATCTACCGCGTTGCCCCAAGCCTGATTGGTTTTAGGAAGATATACGATTCCCTTGGCTTTCGCTGGGTCGATAATCGCGAGTGTTGATCCTGCATGCATTGCCACATTACTCACTCCAGCTGTAATGCCGAACGCCTGCGCTGGCTCGACAATCTGATTGGCCGTGATATCGCCTAATGCATTGTAGCGAAAGCGCACACCAAACTGGCTGCCCAGCCAATCTGAGCTGACTACGCCCTGCATCGCTGTTGAGCTTTTTTCTTCCGCACTCATTCCCTTCGCAGGGTCTTCCCATGCACCACGACGGTAGCCATTAATGCTCTCCGATCCGTCCCAGCGATTCTTGTTGCGGTCCGCGTTATAATGATCTCCAATGAAAAAAATACTATTGCCTGCTTTTACATACTGCTCCATTGCAGCCTGTTCGCTCTGCTTAAAAGGAATATTTGGCTCTGCCGTAACAAATACATCATAATTCTTTAGATCATTGTAAGTAATAGGCGTAGATTGGCGTAGCTCGTGTACATCATAGCCATTGCTCGCGAGGGCTTGGCCGAAGTCTGAAAATCCACCATCAATCACCCAATCTGCTGCGCCAGCTGTCTGTCCATGTGTATTATCAAACAGCACTTTTTTACCAGCGTTCTCATTGACCACTTTCGCAGCAATGAAGGGAGCTGGGTCCGCCGGACCTTCTGCCCGTACCGGTTGTATGCTGCCCGCAACACCAGCGTACAACGATAAAGTGAAAACCATAGCAGTTGCGTATTTGAAGCTACGGGATGTAAAACGACGAAAGATTCCCATTCTTTTCCTCCTGTTTGTTGGTTTAAAGCCCCTCTGGGGGGCATCAGATACAAATTTTAGCATTCATTTATGTTCGAATATGCATTGTTTTGTAAATCTTTAGGAATAATGAATAGGAAGTAAATTCCAATAAAAGAGATACACCGTATGCAGCAATGTGAGTACCGCAAATAGGATTTTCCCAGCAGTCCGGGGTCTCCTTTCCCCTGTAATCATCTTTGCGCCATTCACGATCAATACCCATACAGCAATGAGAGCTGAAATGAGCGGTAACGTGCAAATTCCCCAGATATACCAGGCGGAATAGCCATACACTATCTGATTGTTACCATAGATGACCTGCACTCCGAGAAAAATCGAATTTAGTGACGCAATGAATGCAAGGTTGGACGAAATGTGATTATTCGTTTTACGGATATCTCTGATCACATATCTTACGATCCAAATCAGCAAGGTTGTGATAAAAAATAAGGAGGCGGCAGCGTAGCTGACAAGCAGAGTCCAGGTACGGTGCCAAAGTGTCGTCTGCTTCATGGTCTTACTATCTGGGGCAACCATCATCCAAGTACCGTTTTCCTGATACAGCAAAATTTTAAGCTGGCCCCCCTTTTCCACAAACAATCCATCACCTGCTGCTTGAAAAACTTTGTCTGTTGCTTCATTCTCATTTGGGTGTTTTCCTCTAACAATTAACGTATGATCATTTTGAATTCGCACGGTGTATGTAATGCTTCCCAGTATCCGAATCCATTTCCCCCAACCATGAACAGGATTAGAATCCACCTGATATACGCCCTCGATCTCTGGCGAAAGTTTCACTTGTGTGGAAGAGCGAGCTAGTGACTGCGAAACGGCCTGTGGCTCTGAGGGCAGCATTTGGGCTATCGCATTGATGACTTTTCCATGAAGCAGGGTGTCCGTGTCAGCTGAATTAATGATCACAAAAATACCGATCTTTTGGGACGGAATCAATACCATTTCGGAAATAAAATCATCAATTTCCCCGGTAGCCCACAGCATAGGTACTCCCGTCTCCAAATGACCACGGAAAAATCCGTAGCCTACGCCATCTAGGCGTTCATCGACAGCAAATTGCTGCGCATGCATCACTTTTACCGTATGTGGCTGGAGCACCACTTTGCCCTCATACTTGCCTTGGTTTAAATGAGTGATCAGATAATGGGAAAACTCGTTGGGTGTGACGTTCAACGCTCCTGCTCCCGGCAGATTGATATACGACAAAGGCTGTTTCAAATACGTTCCATCCTTCAACTGATACGACTGGGCCAGTGCAGGATGATTTAACGGCAATTCCAGTGTCGCGCTGGGCATATTCATCGGCTGAAACAGATGTGTACGGAGGTAATCATTCAGTCCCTGACCGCTTACTTGCTCCACGATATTACCGATCAGACCGTAGGCGACATTGCTGTAATCATACTGAATTCCAGGTTTGCGGATGGGAGGCTGATTTTGAAAATACGTGCTGAGATACTGCTCTGTGGGCAAAACGCCTGCCCGAGTCGAGCTGTTAATGTTGTACAGCGCTTCATCCAATCCCGAGGTATGTGTCAAAAGCTGATGCAAATTGAAAGGCTGGTTTTGGTATTGCGTAGCTTTATAGCTGTGGAGATAGCTGTTCACGTCTTCATTCAAATCAAGCTTGTTTTGCTCAACCAGCTGCATCGTGGCGCTTGCACTAAATGATTTGGTTAGAGAGCCGACACGAACAATGGTCTTTGCTGGATCGAATGCCGCTTTCCGCTCCAGATCTGCATATCCATAACCTTTACTAAAAAGGATTTGGTTTTCCTGAGTCACGACGACTGCAGCCCCCGGAATATGCAATTTTTCCAATTCTGTACTCATGATATTGTCCACTGTTTTTTCCAATGAATCAGGTGTTATGCTGTCTGTTGCCCATGCCGAAGCAATGAGCAGGTTCGAGAGAAATAACGCTGCTAAAAAAGCGGATAGGTAGCAAATGCCTTTATTCTTCATATTGAAGTACCATCCTTACGTATGAAGTTGATTTAATGATTTGAACCGTGCGGTGATTGCATAGCGAGCAGATATTTATACTCCATATGGAGGCCATCAGCATGGCGCTATGGAATCATCGCACTTCCCATCGCGGGAGTGCACATAATAAAGCGAATCCTGATCGAGTCGCGTAAGCATAAGGCTTCTTACCTGTCGATCAGGATTCATGTGTTACAGATTAAAAATCAGTGATTCAGTTCGTTACATCATCGACCGTAGATTTTCAAGATTTATGATGTGCCAAGTCTTGTGTCATGTCTTTGTCCGTGTTCCGAGTTATCTTTTGTATGGTGGCACGGATACTTTTTACATTTTCCTCGATAAATCCGGGTTCCAGCAGTTCATAATGATTGCCAATCAAGCTATGCTCTTCATAGCTACCTCGTGTAACGTCTTTCCATAAAAGTCGATTATCTCCTGTACCCTTGACCGTTTCCGATCCAACGGCGACAAAGCCGTGAATATTCGCCTGAACGCTCTCTGTATTCACAAGCTGGTTGCCATATACCGCGTAAGCGATCATTTTACGTTGGTACGTTTCATTCAATAGCTCACGGTAGGAGTCGGGAACCTGTTCTAGCATGTCATGAATTTCATGCTCTGTTTCTTCAACTGTGAAGGGCAGAGCTTCCGCCCTTTTGACCGAATCGAGCATAAAAATATCGGATACAGTATGACCTTGACGTTCCAGTGTGTCAGCAACCTTATGCGCCAGATTACCACCTATGGAATAACCAAGCAGCACATACGGACCTTGCGCTTGCGTGTTGACGATCAAATCAACGTAACGTGCCAGCATTGCCTGCTCATCCGCAGCATCATCCACGAACTCCAACCCATACACGACTGCGTCCTGATCCAGTTGTTTCGCAAGCTCCGCGAACGACAGCCCGTATCCAAGCATAGGAGGAAAGCAGAAGATGGAGATCGGACCGTGTTCATTCAACCGAATGATTGGACTATCGGCCTTGTATTCCAGATCGGCTTTCAATAATGTGAGCGCCTGCGCTTCTATAGTCGGGAAGTCCAGAACACTACGGATGGGAAGCTCAATATCTGTAGCAAGGTGAACTTTGCGTATTAGCTCCAGTACTTTCAAGGAATGTCCACCCAACGTGAAAAAGTCATCGTGGATACCCACTTGTGGAATTTCAAGTACTTCCTGCCAAATGGCTGCCAGCAACTGTTCCACATCGGTTCGCGGTGCGACATATTCTATACCCGTGTGCAGCCCTTTGTCCGGCACAGGTAAAGCTTTGCGGTCGATTTTGCCGTTTGTCGTCAGCGGAAACCGATCCAGCTGTACAAATGCGGATGGAATCATATAACTCGGCAGACTGGCCGACATCGCAGCTCGAATCTCACGGATGGTCAGCTGTTCATCGGCAGTGAAGTAAGCACATAATTGCTGCTGACCCGATCCATCCCGCAAAGCGATAACAACGCTATCCCGCACGGACGGTACACTTGCCAGCCGCGCCTCCACCTCGCCCAGCTCAATCCGGTAACCGCGAATTTTAACCTGTTGATCAATCCGTCCAGCGTATTCCAGTATGCCGTCTTCACGCCAACGAACAAGGTCTCCCGTACAGTACAGACGATCTCCGTCCACCCACGGGTTAGCAAGAAATCTCTCAGCCGTAAGCTCAGAGCGGTTCAGATAACCACGTGCAACTCCGTCTCCGCCGACAACCAGCTCACCCCAAGCTCCAACCGGTTGCAGGTTAAATGACGAATCCACAACATACGCCGTCGAATTACGGATGGGGCGTCCGATTGGCACAGAATCCAGCTGTTCTTCCGTAATGTGATACGTCGTCGAAAAGGTTGTATTTTCCGTTGGCCCATAGCCGTTAATGATGTTGATGTCCGGATTATCGCGCAGGACCCGGTTAATATGGGGTGCAGACAAAACATCACCACCAACCAGCAAATACTTCACATCGCCGAAAAGTTTACTATCCTGCTGTGAAAGCTGATTAAATAACGGAGTGGTCAGCCACATCATGGTGACGCGATGATCCCGTATCGTCTCTTTAAGCTTGGCCGCGTCCAGTAGATCATCCTTATGCACAAGAACAAGCTGACCGCCGTTCAGCAGCGCGCCCCAAATTTCAAACGTAGATACATCAAATACAAACGCGCAAGTCTGCAGCATTCGGGTCGATTCATCAAATGGCACATAATCCGTATTGCGGACAAGGCGCACGACACTTTGATGCTCAACAACGACACCCTTAGGCTTACCTGTTGAACCTGAGGTATAAATGACATAAGCAGCATGATTACCCGCTCCATCTATACCCAGATTGGAAGCATCTGCACTGTAGGACGTATCCTCATTCAGATTGACAATCTGTCCGTCAAAATAGCAACGATCTAGTAAATCCTGCTGAGCCAGCAGCAGCTTAGCTCCCGAGTCCTCCAGCATATAACGGATACGGTCCTCCGGATATTGAGGGTCTACCGGCACATACGCGCCACCAGCCTTCAAAATAGCGAGTGTTCCCGTAATCATATCCAGTGAGCGCTCCGTCAAAATACCCACAGGTTCATCGGATTTCACTCCTGCATCACGCAGCGTATGCGCTAAACGGTTGGCCATCTCATTGAGTTCCCGATAGGTCAATGATTGATGACCCAAAGCTACGGCAATATGATCCGGCGTGCGCTCTGCCTGCTCCTCAAACAGTTTTTGGATCGTGTGATTGCTTGGATATGCAGAGGCAGTGTCATTAAACTCTCCTGTAATTTGTTGTTTTTCCGCCGCTGTAACCAGTTCCAGCTCTTCTACGCAAACATTCGGGTTAAGCAAAACTTGCTCCAACAGGTTCACAAAATGTCCATGCAGACGCTCAATGCCTGTTTGTTCATAACTTAACGCGTTATACATAAAACGAATCTTGATGCATTCTCCAGGCATAACGACTAAGCTCAGATCATAGTTAGTCTGCTCTGCAGCCACCACGTTGGAAATCGGGAATGTATCCTGCCCGTCACTTCCCAGTTCCTCGACCTGCTCATCTACTGGATAATTTTCAAACACCATAATATGGTTAATTAAATCCTGTTTCTGGTCGGTCAATGCCTGGATCTCAAACAGTGGATACGTATCATATGCATGAGAAGCCAGCGCATGCTCCTGCGTTTTCTTCATAACTTCTGCAAAAGATTCCCCTGCCTCACTAAGAATGCGAACGGGAATGGTATTAATGAACAAGCCGATAATATCCTCTACCCCGATAATATCTGATGGACGACCTGAGACGACACTGCCAAATACGACATCACTGTGGTTGTTATATTTTTGCAGCACAATCCCCCATGCGGTTTGTAATAACGTATTCATGGTCACTTGATATCGCTTAGCCGTCTCCTCCACCCGGAGGGTCAAATCACGTTCCAAAACCGTCACCCAATCACTAGCCGTGTTGCCTTCACTCTTGCGACCGGATTTTACAGCTGGTAATGCTGTTTGCTGCTCATACCCGGATAAATAGCTGCTCCAGTAGTCGGTTGCCGCCTTGCGATCCTGTGCTTCCAGCCATTCAATAAAGCGGCTGTACGGCACTGCCGGTTCCAGCTCTGGTACTCTGCCCTCCTGAAGTGCTGCATAGCTTTCAAAGACTTCTTTATTTATAAGGGACAGACACCAGCCGTCCATGACGATATGATGAAAGCTCCATACAAAATGATAGCTGTCTTCTCCGGTACGTAAAATCGCTACACGCAGCAGGACATCCCGACGCAGATCAAAGCCCCGTGCTTTATCTTGTAGCTTGAAATTTTTCACCCAGGTACCTTTTGCATCCTCATCTAGATGGTGTAAATCTTCATATTGAAAGCCGCAATCCCGATTTCGATACACCACCTGCAACGGTTCCGTATCCCTGCCAAAATAAAAATGTGTACGCAGCGCCTCATGTCGCCGAACCAGAATATTCAGGCTTTCTGCAAAAGCCCGAATGTCCATCTGACCTCGCATATCATAAGAAACCTGCTCAAAATACGCGTCATTCGCGGCTGCTTGACTATCTAGCTGGCTGTGAAACAGCATCCCTTTCTGCATTGGGGTCAGTGCATATACATTGTCGATCTCACCCGCAGCACCCATTTCAGATAAGAGGCTGTCCAAGCCCTCCACACTCATTCCTTTATAGGAAATGTCACTTGGGGTAAGCTCCGGGTGTTCTTTATGGATGCAATGCGCCAAAATTTCACGCAGGCTCGATTCCAGTAATTTTGCCAATCGCTCGATCGTCTCCGGTCTATAGCTGGTACGGCTATAACTAATTGTCAGACCCAGTTGGCCTCCCGAAATGATGCCGCCAAAATCCAGTGTATACGTTCGAGCCATGGTCGGGCTCAGCGGCATCCCACCCTCATATGAGGATGATTGCAAGTCGTTCCCTTTCATATCCTGATCGAACTGTCCCAAATAGTTAAAGCTGATTTCGGGATCTGTCGTAAATATGGCTGGAGATGCCTCCGGTGCCTGTGTCTGACGGTCGGCTAAATATTTCAGTACACCGTAGCCAATCCCTTTTTGCGGGATACCGCGCAGTCCTTCCTTCACACGCTTAATCCGTTGCGAAAGTGCCAATTCTTCCGGCATATCGAGCAAAACAGGATATTGGCTTGTAAACCACCCTATCGTTCGGGTAATGTCCACCTCTGGTAAAATGGCTTCACGTCCATGTCCCTCCAGATTAATCAGGAAACGCTCATGTCCGCTCCATGCTTGCAATGCCATTCCTACCGCCGTCAACAACAGGTCATTAATTTCTGTACGGTAGGCACGATTGGCCTGCTTGAGCAGCTGGTCTGTCTCTGCATGTGTCCACAAAGCAGTAACCGACTCACTATCGCCAATCAATGGCTTTTCGTGCTCGTTATGCCCGTAATCCTGCGGCAAAGGAGCCCGTTCCGCTTGTGCAAGTTTCCCCCAATACGCTCGCTCACGTTCCATAGCTGGACTGTTGGCATAAGCGTGCAGCTGCTCGGCCCACGTTTGGAACGAATCTGTTTTATGAGGCAGCTGAATCACCTGTTCACCCTTGGAGGCTTGATCATAGGCAGTCGCCAAATCCTCGAATAAAATGCGCCAGGATACCCCGTCCACCGCCAAATGATGAATCACGACCAGCAGATGATCTCCATTCGGGCAACGGAACAGCCCCAGTCTCATCAACGGACCTTCGCTTAGGGAAATACCAGATTGAATTTCATTGCATTTCGCTTCAATTATCTTCGCCAAATCTTGCTTGTTTACATCGCTGTCATTATAGTCAAAGCACTCCAGATGGTACGGTTCGCCTTCCTCTACACTGCGGTTCCATGCTGTACATCCGTTCTCCGACAAACTAAAAACCATACGCAATGCATCATGGTGCGATGTAATCTGATGGAGCGCCCGCCGTAGTGCCTGTTCGTCATAGCCTTCCTGACGATAGAGCATGACAGATTGGTTAAAGTAGTGTGGTTCTCCCGTTGGCTGTTCAAAAAACCAGCGCTGAATCGGTGTAAGCACTACATTTCCTGTAACCTCGCCCTGCTCGGCTATCCGGTTAACAGGCTGAATATATGTGCTTAGTCCCGCAATTGTCGGGTATTTGAACAAGTCCTTCATTTCCAGCTTGTATCCAGCCTGAAACAAGCGGGACGATACTTGGATGGCCTTGATGGAATCACCACCCAAATGGAAAAAGTTATCCTGTATTCCGACTTTCGGGATACCAAGAATGGCTCCCCAAGCCGTAGCCAGTGCTTGTTGAACATCCGTCTCGGGTGCCACATAATCCATACCTGTATCGAGATTGTGCTCAGGTGCAGGCAGTGTCCTGCGGTCTACTTTGCCATTCAGCGTCAAAGGCAGTCTGGAGAGCTGCACAAAGTAGGACGGCACCATATAGCCAGGCAGATCCTGCGACAAAATGTTACGTAAGTCGCTGGCGCTCAATTCACTGTCTGTTGCAAAATAGGCACACAGCTGTTTTTGTCCGTTATCGTCCTGCCGCACGGTAACAACCGATTCCTTCACACCTGGAATCGTGGACAAACGGGTCTCAATTTCACCCAGTTCAATGCGGTAGCCGCGAATTTTGACCTGTTCATCCATTCTTCCCTTGTACTCCAGTACACCATCAGCACGCCAACGCACTAAGTCCCCTGTACGATAGCAATATTCTCCAGACCGGAATGGACTTTCAATAAATTTTTCCGCTGTAAGCTCGGGCCGATTCAGATATCCTCGCCCAACACCGTCGCCACCGACGATCAGCTCTCCCCAGGCTCCGATAGGTTGCAGCTTCAACGAACGATTGACCACATAAGCGGTCGAGTGATCAATTGGACGTCCAATGGGAATAGCCTGGGTTTGCGGTTCTGTAATATCATAGATGGTGGAAAAGGTGGTGTTCTCCGTCGGCCCATAAATATTGGCCAGGCGAAGCTGCGGGTACTCCTTCATCACACGATTGACGTGTGGTACAGACAACACATCACCACCCACGAGCAACTCCTTCAAGGACGCAAACACTCCGATTTCTTGCTGCGAATACTGATTGAATAAAGCCGTGGTCATGAACATCGTGTTAACACGATACTTGTCAATCGCCTGCTTGAGCTTGGAGGCATCCAGAATAGTGTCATGACTTACCACATACAGTTGTCCCCCGTTCAGCAGCGTTCCCCAGATTTCAAAAGTGGAGGCATCGAACACAACTGCGCCCAATTGCAGCATACGTGTATTTTCATCAAGCATGGCATAGCTTTTGTTCTTCACTAGTCGCACGACATTACGGTGCTCAATCATCACGCCCTTCGGCTTGCCTGTCGTGCCAGAGGTGTAAATCACATACGCAAGATCTGAGGAAGATCCCCCTGTTGTCATCGCAATTGTTCCATCCGTATGAGCGTCACCTTCAGATTTGCTATTCCATCGTTGTTCATCACTCAAATCGATGACCGGAATGCCGGGTTCAAAAGGCATCTGTTCACGTCGCTGTAACAGTAACAGCCCCGCACTGGAATCCTCCAGTAAATAACGGATACGCTCCTCAGGATAATCGGGATCAATGGGAACGTAAGCCCCTCCGACCTTCAAAATTGCCAGCATACCGACGACCATTTCAATGGAGCGTTCAGCCATAATCCCTACTCGCTGTGTCTCTGGCTTGGACCCGCGCCGTATCCCATGGGAAGCGAGTATGTGTGCCAGACGGTCGGCACGTTCATTCAGCTCGCGGTAGGTAAGCTTCGTGTCCGCAAAGGTGACGGCCAGCCGATCTGGTGATTGCGCTACCTGTTCCTCGAACAGCACATGCAGTGCTTGATCTCGTGGATACGGATAGTCTGCTACCGTATCATTGAATCTCTGCACAAGCAGCTCTTTTTCTTGGGCCGAAACCATTTCAATAGCCGAAAGAACGATATCCGGCTGTTCTATAACCGCATTGATAAGCTGCTGCAAATGTTCAGTCAGTCGTTCAATGGTTTCCCGTTTGTACAGCCGAGTTCCGTATTGAAGAGCACAGGAAATTTGTTCTCCATCCTCCACTGCGAACAGACTCAAATCAAATTTGGCCGTCGTTTGTTCACTTGGATAGGATGCCAATTGCAGCCCTGCCAGCTGCTGCTCTTTTTGCTCTAGGTTTTGCAGTGCAAACATGGTATCAAATAACGGATTACGGCTTAAATCTCGATCCACGCCCAGCTTCTCCACCAGCTCTTCAAACGGATAATCCTGATGTTCAAAAGCCTTTAACGCGTTTTCCTTGACCTCCAACACATAATTGCGGAACGTTTTCCCGCCTTCTGGATAATTACGGATTGCCAGTGTATTCACGAACATCCCGATCAGACTGCCAAGATCTGCATGGGGCCGCCCTGCAATTGGCGAACCGACAATAATATCCTCCTGCCCGCTATAGTGGCTAAGCAAAGCCGAATAGGCAGCCAACAACACCATATATAATGTCGATTCCGTCTGCACCGCAATGCTTTTTAAGCCTTCGCTTTGTCGTTGGTCAAGCGTAAATTCCAGCACATCTCCTTCAAAGCTTCTCACCGCCGGGCGTGGATAATCAGTCGGTAGATCTGGCACAGGTAGCTCTCCTGCGAAGGTATTGAGCCAGTAGTTTTCTTGTTCCCGGTAGTGTTCACTTTGCTGCTGCTTCTGTTGCCAAGCGGCGTAGTCTTTATACTGAATGCGCAGCGATGGCAGCGTGTCGCCTGTATATAAACGAATGAAGTCCTGAATCAGTACATTTATAGAGGTACCGTCCGAAATGATATGATGCATATCCATGAGCAAAATATGATGCTCTGGGTCTGTTTCAATCAAACCAACTCGGAATAACGGAGCCTGCTCCAGATCGAACGGCTGAACAAAGTTACGTACCAGCTCATCCGTTTCCTTTGGGGCAGCTCCGTGAGCATAGGTCAATTCCATGCGAAAAGGAACCTCGTCATGTACTCGCTGGACAGGTTCACCGTTCATGGTCTCAAAACTTGTGCGCAATGTTTCATGGCGTTCAATAAGCTGACGGAACGCGTTATCCAGTGCCTTGTGATCAAGTGAACCGGTCAGAGTCAGGGCACCAGGTATGTTATAGCTAATTCCCGCGCCATCAAGCTGATTGAGGATATACATCCGTTTTTGAGCCGATGAGACCGCATAAAATGGCTTATTCTCCGTAACAGGGATGGATTCATAAGTGGTTTGCTCCAGTGCTTCAATAACCTGCGCCAGCTGTTCGATTGTCGGATGCTGAAACAGATCCTTTAGCTGCACATTTTTATGCAATTCCTTATAGATGAGTGATATGACATGTGTCGCCCGCAGGGAATGTCCTCCTGCCTCAAAAAAGTTATCCTTAATCCCAATGCGCTCAAGCTCCAGCACATCTTTCCAGATGCTAGCCAGTTGTGCTTGTAATTGATTTTGAGGAGGTACATATTCTGCGCCTGAGCTTACACCTCCCTCTGGCTGTGGCAACGCTCGGCGATCCACCTTGCCGTTGGGCGTCAGTGGCAACTGCTCCAGCTGCACAAAATACGACGGTACCATGTAGCCCGGCAGCTCCTGACTCAAAGCGCTACGCAGCTCACTTGTCGCTACTTCCGCATGGGTGACCACATATGCGCAGAGCAGCTTTTGCCCCTGTTCATCTTCATGTGCAATTACAACAGCTTCTCGGACTGCCTCCAGCTTCAACAGCTGTGCTTCCACCTCGCCCAGCTCGATCCGGTAGCCCCGGATTTTTACCTGCGCGTCGATCCGTCCCTTATATTCCAGCGTCCCGTCCGCATTCCAACGCACCAGGTCCCCTGTACGATAGCAGCGTTCGCCGCCACGGAATGGGCTGTCAATAAACTTTTCGGTCGTCAGGTCTGGGCGGTTGCGGTATCCGCGAGCCACCCCGTCACCGCCGACGATCAGTTCTCCCCACGCTCCAACAGGCTGGAGCTGCATCGAACCGTCCACGACATATGCCGTCGAGTTATGGATTGGGCTGCCAATGGGCACAGATGCCGATTGAACGCCGGTAATGGCATGTGTGGTGGAAAAGGTCGTATTTTCCGTCGGACCATAGCCGTTAATGATATGTAGATTCGGATGGGCCTCCAATACCCGGTTAATATGCGGTACGGACAGCACATCACCACCAACCAACAGCTCCCGCATCCCCTCAAATAGTTCCAAGTCCTGCTGGGATAGCTGATTAAAGAGTGGTGCGGTCAGCCACATCGTGGTAATGCCGTGATTGCGGACAACTTCCTTGAGCTTGGGTGCGTCCAAAATAATATCCTGACTCACCAGCACCAGCTGTCCACCGTTCAATAGCGCACCCCAAATTTCGAAGGTCGACGCGTCAAAGACAACAGACCCAGTCTGCAAAATGCGCGTGTCGGCATTCAAGCGTGCATAATTTGTGTTTGTCACCAAACGCACGACATTACGGTGCTCCACCATAACCCCTTTGGGCTGGCCTGTAGTCCCTGAGGTGTACATAATATAGGCCAAGCGACCAGCTGCGCTCGCCTTCGGTTGTTCTCCAGCTGCATAAGCCTGCTGTATTTGTTCTGCTTGTTCTGATTGCGTAGCTTTGGGTTGCATGATTTCTGGTTGTATGGTTGTCGTAGAAGCAAGTTCGGGACTGGCGGAAATGGAGTAGAAAGGATCTAGGCAGTCCACGTATCCCGGATCAGTATTCGTCCCGTGATCATTCGGCAAAATTGGATCGTAACGATTAGCATCATCCGTTCCATAAATTGCAGCATCGCTAAGGTCAAGCACCATTCCCTTAAAATCAGTGGGCCGATGTTCCATTCGCTGCACGAGCAGTATGTCCGCACCGGAATCCTTCAGCAAATAGCGTACACGCTCATCCGGGTAATCAGAATCAATGGGTACATACGCTCCACCTGCTTTGAGAATTCCGAGCATACCGACAATCATCTCAATCGAGCGTTCAGCTACAATGCCGACCGTCTGCTCGGTGCGGATTCCCTGCTTACGTAAAGAATGAGCCAGTCGGTTGGCCTTTTCATTCAATTCTGCATAGGTTAGGCTATCTTGCCCACACACTACCGCCACCTGCTGTGGTGCCTGCTTTGCCTGTTTCTCGAACAATTCATGAATAGACGCATGACGTGGATAATCCACATTTGTATCATTGAAGGTATGGACCAGCTGCTCTACTTCTTGCTCTGACAGTACTTGTGCTGTGGAAATCGGCAACTCTGGCTGCTGCAAAACAATAGTGTACAGCCGCAGAAGCTGCTCAACAAAGTGTTCAATCGTCGTCTCGCTATAACGGTCGCTACTATACTTTACGTTCAGGGAGACCGCTTCATTTTCCCATTGAAACTGGAAATGTAGTTCGGATTGTACGTGATTCAAAAATTCAGATACATGAATATTTTGCAAGGATACTGTGGTGTGAATAAGAGGCTTTCCATCCTCATTACGTTGAATGTCAAGTAATTCGGAATAGTTCCAAAAAGGAATATTTTGATGTTCAATAGCTTCACCGACAGAGGTTTTGATTTGAGACAGCAAGGCTTTGAAGGTTGTGCTGGAATCCAGCGTATTTTTCAATAAAAGCAGATGGTTGATCGGCTTTGTAGCACCGTTGCTAGACTTGGCTACCGGAATGCCCAGCAGCACACGTTCCTCACCTGTGTATTTATGCAATAAGCTCTCTACTCCAGCAAGCAGGACCATAAACACGGCCCATGGAGCGCCACCAGTTATAGATGATATTCTTTGAGAAATTTCAGTTGGAAATGTGAGCGTGTACGTATGGGAATTTAAACTCGTTACAATTGTACTTCTGGACACATGGTTGGTGTATGGTAGGCAGCTGATATGATCCTCAGATTCCAGTTTATGACTCCAGTAATTTTTTTCCTTCTCAAATAAGGCTTTCAATGACATCCCTCCTGCTTCTCGGGGCCTGTTCCCCCGGTTGGATGGTGCGTTGTTACGTACATGAGCGTTGTGTCAGAAAAAGAATACTTTGCAGGCAAGGGCAGTCGGACAAGCCGCCGCCCTCTGCACACGCAAAGTGAAATCATTGCATCTTAGAAAACTGATTTAGAAAACAAAGTCGATGGAATCCGGCGAGAAGCCTTCTGGCTGCTCGTCCGTGTTCACCTGAATATCGCTTAACAGCAAATCTGGATCGGTTCCAATCTGGGACAGGATCGCTATCAAATCTCTGGTTAATCTCTCAATAGCGTCGGCTCCAAATAGCTTCGTGCAATATTCAAAGGAACCCTTGATTTCCCCATCTTCATCACTCATGGACAAGGTCAAATCGAATTTGGAGATACGATGCTCCTGAACATGCGGGCTGAAGGACAGCGTCTCAAGCTGCGCTTCCTGTGACTCCGTATTTTGCAGTACAAACATGGTGTCAAACAACGGGTTACGGCTTGCATCCCGTGCTACATCCAGTTTTTCCACCAACTCTTCCAGTGGATAATCCTGATGCTCGAAGGCTTGCAGCGTACGATCTCTGGCTTCCAGCAAGTAGCTGTGGAACGTTTGGTTGCCCTTCGGCTGATGCCGGATGGCTAGCGTGTTGACGAACATTCCGATCAGTGGCTCCAGTTCAGGCAACAAGCGGCCTGCTACCGGCGTACCGATGATCAAATCGTCCTGACCGCTGTATTTGGACAGCAGAACGGTGTAGGCGCTCAACAGCACCATGTACAGCGTACTTCCGGTCTGTGCCGCAATTCGGCGCAGTTGCTCGGATACATTCGCGTCCACTGTAAATTCATACATCGCACCCTCGAAGCTGCGAACAGCAGGTCTAGGATAAGCAATTGGCAAATCCAGTACCGGCAATGCTCCGGCTAAATGCTCCAGCCAGAAGTGTTCTCGGCGTTGGTATGACTCACGCTGCATCTCCTGCTGCTGCCACACGGCGTAGTCTTTGTACTGAATTTGCAGCGGCTCCAATTCCTGTCCCTCGTACAGTTGTACCAGCTCCTGCACGATGTTGCTCGACGATACACCGTCTGAAATAATATGGTGCATGTCGTACATCAGGAGATGGCGCTCTGGTCCGGTTTGAATGAGACGGACACGCAGCAGTGGTGCCTGGCGAAGATCAAAGCTACGTACAAAGGACTCGATATAGGCTTCAACTTCGGACTCCCTGGCCTGCAGGTGCTCTACTGCAAACTCCACTTGATCGTAAACCCGCTGAACGACCTCGCCTTCCAGCATTTCAAAGGAAGTCCGCAGCGTTTCATGGCGGGCTATTAACTGACGGAACGCATCCTCCAGCCGATCGGCCTGAAGCGGTCCCTCCACGGTTAATACACCCGGCATATTGTAACTGAGATCCCCACCTTCCAGATGGCTCAAAATGTACAATCGTTTTTGAGCCGAGGAAACCGGGTAGTACGCCTGTTGCGCCGCCGCAGGGATCACCGTATAGGTGTCTGTACCGTGCGTTGCGATGAGCTGGGCTTGCTGCTCAATCGTGAAGTGTTGGAACACCTCACGCAGCGTAATCCGGCTGTCCAGTTCCTGATGGATTTTGGCCACCAGCGTCGTTGCCCGCAGGGAGTGTCCACCCACGTCAAAGAATGAGTCGGTGATTCCTACGCTGGACAGCTTCAAGACATCCTGCCAGATTTGGGCTAGCTTGGTTTCCAGCGGTGTCCGCGGTGCAACGTACTCCAGGCCTCCTTCGAGGCGTGCTTCCGGTGCCGGCAACGCCTTGCGGTCGATTTTCCCGTTCGGTGTCAGCGGGAAACGATCCAGTTGTACCACATACGTCGGGATCATGTAATCCGGCAGCTTCGGCTGCAGCGCATTGCGCAGCTCCGGCAAACTCAGGGACTCTGAAGCTATGATATAGGCACACAGGTCCTTGTGTCCGTCTTCGTTTTCCCATGCTGTGACCACGGCTTTCTGAATGCCGTCCACGGTCAGTAGCTGCGCTTCCACCTCGCCCAGTTCGATCCGGTACCCCCGGATTTTCACCTGGTGGTCGATCCGGCCCAAATACTCAATACTGCCGTCTGACATCCACCGTGCCAAGTCGCCCGTCCGGTACATCCGGTTTGCGTGAGTGCTATCCGCTGGATCAGCTGCTGCCGCATCAGCGAACGGATTCAGGACGAACTTCTCTGCCGTCAGCTCCGGCAGGTTCAGGTATCCTCGTCCCACACCTGCACCTCCGATATAAAGCTCACCTGCGATACCGATCGGTACCAGCTGTTGCTGGCTGTTCAGGATGTACACCGACTGGTTCGCTATCGGCGTTCCGATGGATACTGTGTGCTCCCCTTTTTCCAGCAGTACGTTCAGGGACTCCACATCTTCAATCGTATAAGCAGTCGCATCTACCGTCGTTTCGGTCGGGCCATACACGTTCGTAATGACTGGACGATACCCAGACCACTTGTGCAAGAACACATTTACCAGTTGCACGGATAATGCTTCGCCACCGATCAGGTAATGCTTCACTTCCGGCGCTTCCGTCACACTGACGCTTTCGTTCAAAATATGCAGATGCGCAGGTGTGCCGTCCGACAGATCAATTCGGTGCGTGCGGTAGTAGGCGATCAAATGCTCTCCGCTCAGACTGACGTCACGGGACACCACGTGCAGGGTGTGGCCTAACAGCAAGCTGGCAAAGATTTGCTTCACTGAAGCGTCAAATACAAATGCCGACAGCCATGCGACATGAAGCGGCTGTTCATAACGGCTGTATACGCGTTCCCATAAAGCATCTACCAGATTGCTAACACTGCCCTGCTCGATCATGACCCCTTTCGGCTGACCGGTGGTGCCTGACGTGTAAATCATATAGGCCAGGTTATGCGGGCGGGCAACAGGGATTAGATTGCTCGCATCCTGTGCTCCCAACTGAGCTTGAACGTCCTCGTCGTCAAGAACTACAGCTTGTACTAGGGATGGCAAGCTGAGCGACAGGGTGGCGACTCTACTTGTAATCACGACCTTGGCCCCACTGTCTTGGAGCATGTAGTCGATGCGCTCCTGTGGATACACCGTATCCATCGGCACATATGCGCCTCCGGCCTTAAGTACCCCCAGAATGCTCACCAGAATATCCGCAGAACGTTCCAGCAATACGCCAACCGGTTGATCTGCTTCGACCCCTTCCGCTCGTAACACACGAGCCAATTGGTTCGCCCGTTCATTCAACTCGGCATAGGTCAGTGCCGTGTCTCCAGACACGACTGCTACCCGCTCAGGGTTGCGCTTCGCTTGGTCTTCAAAGCGTTCGCTGAGCGAACGGCCTTGTAATGCTCCAAGCAGGCTGTGCGCATTCGGATCATTGAACACCTTCAGAATCTGCTCGGTTTCTTCTGCCGTAATCAACTCCAGCTCACCCAGCTTCGCATCCGGGTTCGCCGCGACGGCTTCAGCCAAGCGAACAAAGTGACGCGTCATCCGTTCTACCGTTTCGCGCTCGTACAACGCAGTTGCATACTGCAATCCGAACTGGATACCTGCCTCTTCCTCTCTGGCTTCCAGCGTCAAATCAAACTTCGCTGGCGTTTGTTCCAAGCCGTATGGACGGAAGCTCAGATCTACCAGCTGCAACTCGCCTTCCTCGGTGGTTTGCAGGGTAAACATCGTATCAAACAGCGGATGGCGGCTCATATCCCGCTTCACATTTAGCTTTTCCACCAGTTCCTCAAATGGGTAGTCCTGATGTTCATAGGCTTGCAGAGCACAAACTTTCACTTCTTCCACGTAGCTGCGGAAGGTATGTTCCGCTGTCGGATAGTTTCGCAATGCCAACGTACCGACGAACATCCCGAGGATCGGTTCCAAATCTGCATGCGGTCGTCCGGCAATCGGTGTGCCGACTACAATATCTTCTTGCCCGCTGTATTGGTGTAAGAGCGCGGTGTACGCAGCCAGCAGCACCATGTACAGCGTGGAGCCTGTGTGCGCCGCCAGTTCCTTCAGGCGTTCGCTAGCTTCGCGTTCCAGCCCGAACACCACTGTATCGCCTGCGGTACTTCGCACCGCCGGACGGGCAAAGTCCGTAGGTACATCCAGCACTGGCAGCTCACCCCGGAAGGTGTCGAGCCAGTACGCTTCCTGACGTTGCATCCACTCTTGATGGGCTTCGCTTTGCTGCCATACCGCATAATCCTTGTACTGTATCCGCAATGGCGAAAGCACTTCACCGTCGTATAAGCGGACAAATTCATCGGTCAGTACTCCCATGGACACACCATCCGAGACGATATGGTGCATATCGAGCACGAGTAAATGCTGCGGTTCCTGCTCGGTTCCTTGTACACCCAAATCTACCAAGCCTACCCGCAGCAGCGGAGCGGCTTGCAGATCGAACGGACGTACAAACTGTTGCACACGTTCTTGTGCTTCCTGACTGACCATCGTGTCCGCAGTTGCACCCTCTATCTGTACCTTCGTATACTCCACCTCGAACGGTACGGTGTCCTCTATCCATTGCACCGGCTCACTGTCCACCAGCTCAAAGCGGGTACGCAACGTTGCATGGCGGGCGATCAGTTGACGGAACACGTCCTCCACTCGCTTCACGTCCAACGGACCACTCACTTGCAGCACTGACGGCATGTTGTAGTTCACATCATTCGGGTCGAACTGATGCAGCACATACAGTCGTTTTTGTGCCGAGGAAAGCGGGTAGAAGCTGCGTTCTTCCGTCACCGGAATGGACGCATACGCCACTTGATCCAGACCTTCCATGACCGCTGCCAGTTGTTCAATCGTTGGCGCTTCAAAAATACTGCGTAGTGGAAGCGGCTTGTTCAGCTCCTTGTGAATCTTCGAGGCCAGCGTCGTCGCCCGCAGCGAGTGTCCGCCAATCTCGAAGAAGTTTTCCTTCACACCGACCTGCTCCAGACCCAGCACATCCTGCCAAATTTGCGCCAGCTTCACTTCCACCCATGTCCGCGGTGCGACATAATCGGCTCCGCTTTGCAGGTTGCCTTCCGGTGTTGGCAGTGCCTTGCGGTCGATTTTACCATTCGGTGTCAACGGCATCTGCTCCAGCTGCACCAAATACGAAGGCACCATGTAGTTTGGAAGCTCCTCGCCCAGTAAGCTGCGCAGCTCACCAGTGCTCACTTCCCGTTCAGCAACATAGTATGCCACCAGTTGGTTTTGCCCCTGTTCGTCTGCCTGGGCCAGTACGATGACCTCTTGTACGTCCTCCACTTTCAAAATTTGTGCCTCGACCTCGCCCAGCTCGATCCGATAGCCCCGGATTTTCACCTGATGGTCGATCCGGCCCAAATATTCGATGTTGCCGTCTGGCATCCATCTCGCCAAGTCACCCGTACGGTACATTCGTTCGTAGCCGGCTTCACCAGCCGCAAACGGATTTGGTATAAATTTCTCAGCCGTCAGCTCTGGGCGATCCAGATAACCACGGGCCAGACCCGGACCGGACACGCACAGTTCACCCGCTACGCCTACCGGAGCCAAATGTCCATGCACATCCACCATGTATACCCGATGATTCGGCATAGGGCGTCCGATGGAAATCAGTTGTCCGGCTCTCTCATCCTCGGATACCGGCCAGATGGATGTCGCCACCGAGTTTTCGGTTGGACCGTAACCGTTGTAGTACGCCACCTGATCCTTCCACTTGTACACCAATTCTGTTGAAGATGCAGAACCCGCAGTGAACAGAATACGCAGATTTGGCATCCGCTCCGGCTCCAGATACACCGCATAGGTCGGTGGTAACGTCGCCACCGTAATCTGATGTTCTGTCATGTAATGTTCGAATCTCTCATAGTCCAAAATCGTCTCTGACGTTGGCACATACAACGTGGCTCCGCAGAACAGCGCCTGGAAGATTTCCCAGCAAGCCGCATCAAACGAATAGCTGGCGAACAGCAACGTATGATCCGACGTGCGGATCTTGAGCGTCTGATCAAAATACGTTTTCAGATTGCATAGACCGCGATGCTCCAACATAACACCCTTCGGCTGCCCCGTCGTACCCGACGTATAGATGACATACGCCAGATCGTTCGGACCAGACAACGGTTCCAGATTGGAATCATCCTCGTGATACACCGTTTGCTCCCCATCCAGCACCAGCACGTTACCATCGAAAGCTACTTTATCCACCAAATGGTTTTGCGTTAACAATAGCCTCGCACCTGAGTCGTCCAGCATGTAGCGGATACGCTCCTCCGGATAGGTTGGATCAATGGGGACATATGCTCCTCCGGCCTTCAAAATCCCGAAGATCCCCACGATCATGTCCACCGAACGCTCGGTCATCAGACCCACCAGACGATCCTTCGTCACGCCTTGGTTACGCAAGGTACGAGCCAAACGATTGGCGCGTTCATTCAGCTCGCGATAGGTCAACTGTTCTCCTTCGAAGAACAACGCTGCCTGTTCCGGTGTGTGCGCCGTTTGTGTCTCGAACAAGCCATGGATCGTTTGCTCGCTTGGATACTCAGCAGCTGTATTTCCCCATACGCTGAGAATTTGCTCACGCTCCTGCTCACTTACCATATCCAGCTCATACACCCGAATGTCTGGCTTCGCTACCACCTGCTCCAACAGCTGTATCAGATGGCCCTGAGTCCGTTCAACGGCTTCACGATCATATAACTTCGCATTGTATTCAAATCGGATTTTCATCGCTTCCTGCGGCATAACGACCAGATTGAAATCATAGTTGGTTTGTTCAATCATGCCGGCATTGCGAATTTCAAAATCCGACTCTGCACCTTCGCCAAGTTGCTCGACCTGCTCCTCCACCGGATAGTTTTCAAACACGATAATGTGGTTGATCAGATCTTGCTTTTGCTCGCTTAAGGCTTGAATTTCATACAGCGGATACGTTTCATAATCTTGAGAAGTCAGCGCCTGCTTCTGATTCATTCTGATCATGTCGGCAAAGGTGTCCTCAGCCCCGCTGCGGATCCGTATTGGAATGGTGTTAATGAACAAGCCCACCATATTTTCGATCCCCGGAATATCCGCTGGACGACCAGACACTACACCGCCAAAAACAGCGTCGTCACTACCGTTGTACTTTTGGAGCAGCAATCCCCAGGCTGTTTGCAGCAACGTATTCGGGGTCACGTGGTACTGCTTGGCCACCATTTCCATACGTTCGGTCAAGTCCTTGCCCAGATCACACAGGATATGCTCAAATTGTGCACCGTCCGCTTTCACGCCTACTTTTCCGGTCGGAATCGAAGTTTGCTGATCATAGCCGAGCAAATAATCCTTCCAGTACGCAGCTGCTGCTTCTACATCCTGTGCTTCAAGCCACTCAATATACTGACTGTATGGAGTAACGGGGGCAAGCTTCGGCTGTCTATGCTCCACGGCTGCAAAGTAAGCCTCAAACACCTCATCCGTGACTAATGCCACACACCAACCATCCATCAAGATGTGATGAGAGCTCCACACAAAATAATAATCCTCATCACCTGTTCGTAAAATCGCCACGCGCATCAACGCATCCCGGGACAAATCGAATCCGGCTGCCTTGTCCTTGCGAATAAATTCCTTCACATATGCGTCACGCTCCTGCTCATTCAGATGACGCAAATCTTCACATCTAAAACCAACATCCTTGCGTCGGAAAATAACCTGCACAGGCTCATCCTGCCAACCGCTGATGAAATTGGCTCTAAATATCTCATGCCGCTGTGCCAAATGATTCAAGCTATCTTGGAAAATATCGGCTTGGAAGCGTCCATGCAAGTCAAAGGTCGTTTGTTCAAAATAAGCACCTGACTCTGCATCCATCAGACTATGGAACAACATGCCTTTTTGCATCGGCGTCAGCGCATATACATTTTCCAGTTCCCCCATGTCACGAGTCCGCTCTACCAACTGATCCAGCTCGGCCATGGTTACATTTTTAAGCATGACATCGCTTGGCGTCAGCTCCTGCTGTTTGCGGCCTGTGCAATGCGCAATGATTTCCTGCAAACTGATTCGGAACGCTTCGGCTAGCTGCTCCATCGTTTCATGGCGATATTCCTGCTTACTGTAGCTGATCGTCAATTGCAGCTCGCCTTCGGAAATCAGTCCGTTCATATCCAGCGTGTGCGTTCTAGCTGCATGAGCGCTAAGCTCTGCACCGCTAGAATAAGGAGATACGCCAATGGATTGATTTTGCATATCTTGGTCAAATTGTCCCAAATAGTTAAAGCTGATTTCAGGTTCAGTTACAAAACGCTCTTGCTCACGTGCTGCGGACAGGTATCTCAACATCCCGTAGCCAATGCCCTTTTGCGGAATGCGGCGTAGTCCTTCTTTCACATGTTTGATGCGTTGTGAAAGGTCTTGCCCCACGCTCATATCCAGCACAACTGGGAATTGAGTCGTAAACCAGCCCACGGTGCGCGTAATATCCAGTTCTGGCAAAATGGACTCCCGTCCATGACCTTCCAGGCTCACAAGCACTCGTTCCAGACCGGCCCAGCGATGAATAGTCAGTCCCAATGCGGTAAGCAGCAAATCATTCATCTCCGTGTTGTAGGCACGATGCGCCTGTTTTAACAGCTGTTCCGTTTCCTGAGCTGTCCACGTGACCGTAATGTTCTCGCTGTCCCTATTTAAGGAATGAGAATGGGATTCGTCTTTTGGAAGCGGCTGATATATTCCCTGTTCCATTTCCTGCCAGAATGCGAGTTCTGCTGCCATGGCCGGACCGTTCGCATATTGAGACTGCCCATCCGCCCAGGTGCGGAATGAATCCGTTTTGTGCGGAAGACGAGCGGCTTGTCCGTTCAATGCCTGCTCGTAGGCTGTCGTAATATCCTCGAACAAAATGCGCCAAGATACGGTATCCACCACTAAGTGATGAATCGCCATCAGCAAATGATCTCCATCCGGGCAATGGAACAGCCCCAGCTTCACCAGCGGTCCTTCGCTTACATGAATACCCGCCTGAATTTCATTCACTTTGGCCTCGATCGCTGCAGATACCTCAGACTCATTTCTGAAGTCGGCCCGATCCAGTGTATACAGCTCGCCCTCCCCAACTGCACGGTTCCAAGCTTCATATCCGTGCTTACTAGGACGGAAAATGATACGCAGTGCGTCGTGATGGCTCACGACGTGATCCATCGCCGTGCGCAGGGCCGCTTCATCAAAACCGTCCTTGCTATGCAGCATAATGGACTGGTTATAATGATGAGCATCCGTCAGGTTCTGCTCAAAGAACCATTGTTGAACAGGTGTCAGTTTCACAGCGCCCACCACTTCGCTCTGATCCGCCAATCGGGTCACCGTTTGGACTTTCAGTGCCAATGCAGACACGGTTGGATGACTGAACAGGTCTTTCATCTCCAGTCGATAACCTGCTTGCAGCAAGCGGGATGATACTTGCAGCGCCTTGATCGAATCGCCACCCAGTTCAAAGAAGTTATCCTGCGTGCCTACCGCTTCCACGCCGAGCACCCCGGCCCATACCGCAGCCAATACTTGTTCCACCGTGGTACGCGGTGCCACATAGGCTGCGCCGGTATGGATGCTTCCTTCCGGTTCCGGCAAGGCCTTGCGGTCGATTTTGCCGTTGCTCGTCAGTGGGATCGTCTCCAGTCGCATCAAGCGTGCAGGTACCATATGCGCTGGCAGTCCTGCTTCCAGCTCGGTCTGTACCTCCTCAATCCGCAGCTCTGCTTCTCCTGTGATGTATCCGCACAAATACTTGTGTCCACGCTCATCCGTTCGGTCGATGACTACCGCTTGACGCACACCTGGCACCCGCTGGATCGCCGTTTCAATCTCGCCCAGCTCGATCCGGTAGCCCCGGATTTTCACTTGATAATCCATCCGGCCGATAAAGTCCACATTGCCGTCTGGCATCCACCGCGCCAAGTCGCCTGTGCGATACAATCGTTCACCCGGTACGTACGGGTTCGCTACGAATTTCTCGGCCGTCAGGTCGGCACGGTTCAGGTAGCCTCGTGCTACCCCGGCTCCGCCGATACACAGCTCTCCCAACACACCGATCGGCACCGGATTCAGCTGGCTGTCCACGATGTAGAAGCGTGCGTTCAGCCACGCCTGACCAATCGGTACACTGCCGCTGGCCGGCAGCTTCGACAGCTCTTCGTCGTAGAAGCTGGAGTCGATTGCCGCTTCCGTGACACCGTAGCTGTTCATAATGCGGATATCCGCGCCAAACCGTTCTTGCAGCACCCGATAATCCGTCACGCTACAGCTGTCCGAGCTGGTAATCAGCAATTCCAGACTGCTCATGTCCAGTCCCTGTTCATACACGTGCTGCATAAACGGTACAATCAAGGCCGGTGTTGATTCGAACACCGTAATCTGATAATCACGAATCCAGCCATACAGACGGCTTGGATCAATCCGGTCGTCCTTCGGACAGATAACCATCGTTCCTCCGTTATAAAGCGTCCGCGCAATATCGCCGACGAACACGTCGAAGGAGAAGCTTGCCAGTTGTAGCAATCGTACCGGGAACCGGTTCAGACGATAATCCCGGCGATACGCCGCAGCCGTATTCACCAAGCTGCGATGCTCAATCATGACGCCCTTCGGACGTCCCGTTGTACCGGAGGTGTAGATCACATACGCCAGATCCTGCGGTTCGTTGATGTGCTCGATATCCGTGGCATCCCCGGTGTACAGCGACTCATCGTCCAGCGCCAGCACGGTATGCAGACGCAAGTGCGCTGCGGGTTCGACTGTAGCTTCGCTTTCATCCAGCCAGACCTGTGCACGCTCCTGCAACCCCGTTTGGGTCAACAGTACCGTCGCACCACTGTCCTCCAGCATGAAACGAATACGTTCGGACGGATAGTCTGCATCCAGCGGCACATAGGCGCCTCCAGCTTTCCACACCGCCAATACGCCAACCAACATGTCCACCGAACGTTCACTCAAAATGCCAACAATCGACTCGCGTCCAATGCCTTCATTTCGCAATCTACGCGCCAATTGGTTCGCACGCTCGTTCAGTTTCTGGTACGTAAGCTGCTGTTCCTCGTACACCACCGCCACGTGATCCGGTACAAGCTGCGCTTGTTCTTCCACAAAGGTATGGAACAGTGCTCCTGCTTCTACCGCAGCAACATCCGATACCCCTACATCTCCAAAACCGTAGATGATTTGTGCCTTTTCCTCGACGGTTACCATCTCCAAAGCTGCCAGTGACTGCTGCGGATGCAGCGTAATTGCACGAACAAGCTCGGTAAAATGCTGTGCCAATCGCGCGATGGTTTCAGGCTTGTACAGCGCCGTGCTGTATTCCAGACTGCACAGAATGCCTTCCGGCTGCTCCACTGCATCCAAGGTCAGATCAAATTTGGCCGTGTTATTGTCCGTCGGATACGTCTTAAAGGTCAGACCCTCCAGCTCGAACTCCTGCTGCTCAAATGTTTTCAGCTCAAACATCGTGTCAAACAGCGCATTCCGGCTCGTATCCCGCGTTAAATTCAGCTTTTCAACCAGTTCTTCAAAAGGATACTCCTGATGTTCATAAGCACTGAGCGCATGCTCCTTCACCTCTTGCAAGTAATCCAGGAACGTTTTGTCGCCAGACGGATAATTGCGGATCGCCAGCGTGTTGAGGAATACGCCTACCAAGCCCTCCAGTTCCGCATGCGGTCTTCCGGCAATCGGCGTGCCGACGATGATGTCCTCCTGCCCCGAATATTTATGCAAGAGCGTGCTATATGCGGCCAGCAACACCATGTACAAAGTGGAGCCGGTTTGCGCGGCCAGCTGTTTCAACTGCTCGCTGTCCTCCAGGCTGATCGCAAATTCCAATCGAGCTCCTTCCAGACGCTGTACGGCTGGTCTTGCAAAATCCGTTGGCATATCCAGCGCCGGAATGTCACCAGCCATCGTGTTCAGCCAATAGCTTTCCTGCTCACGAAGACGTTCACTTTGCATATCGGCATGCTGCCAAACGGCATAGTCCTTGTATTGGATGCGAAGTGGCGGCAGTTCCTTGCCTTCATACAATTGAGAGAACTCCTGCACGATAATGCCTTCAGTCACACCATCCGAAATAATATGGTGCATGTCATAGAGCATGACGTGACGCTCCGGTCCGGTTTCCACCAACTGAACCCGCAGCAACGGTGCTTGTGCGAGATCAAATGCACGTACAAAGTCCAGTGCATACTGCTGGGTCTCTTCTTCGCTTGCCTGCACATGCTCCACGTTGAATGCGACGCCCGATTCAATCCATTGAATAACCTCGCCATCCACCATCTCGAATCTAGTTCGCAGGGCTTCATGACGGACAATCAGCTGGCGGAAGGCTTGCTCCAGTCGCGTTTTATCCAAGGAACCTTCAATAATCAAAGCGCCTGGCATATTGTAGCTAACCTCTCCGCCTTCCAAATGACTCAGCACGTACATCCGTTTTTGCGCCGAGGAAACGGGATAATATACGCGCTCCTCCGCCACAGGGATGGATACATACGTTTGTTGTGTCTGATCTTCTCCCATCACCTGCACCAGTTGCTCAATCGTCGGATATTGGAAAATATCTCGCAGGGCCAGCTTGTAATTCAGCTCCTGATGGATTTTCGCCATCAGTGTTGTGGCGCGCAGAGAATGTCCTCCCACTTCAAAGAAATGGTCCTTAATACCGATCTGCGGATGATTCAGAACACTTTGCCAAATACGTACCAGTTGCTCTTCCAGCAGTGTCCGCGGTGCCACGTACGCCGTGCCTCCTTCGAGGCGCGCTTCCGGCGCAGGCAACGCTTTGCGGTCAATTTTCCCGTTCGGTGTCAGCGGGAATTGATCCAGTTGTACAACATACGTCGGGATCATATAACCCGGCAGCTTGGGCTGCAGCATGTTGCGCAGCTCTGGCAAATTCAGCGCCTCAGAGGCTACAATATACGCACACAAATCCTTGTCTCCGTCTTCGTTTTCCCAGGCGGTGACGATGGCTTTCTGAATGCCTTCCACGGTCAGCAGCTGCGCTTCCACCTCGCCCAGTTCAATCCGGAAGCCCCGGATTTTGACCTGATCATCCATCCGGCCGATAAAGTCCACATTGCCGTCCGGCATCCAACGCGCCAAATCGCCTGTGCGGTACAATCGTTCACCTGGTACATACGGATTCGCTACGAATTTCTCGGCGGTCAAGTCTGCACGATTCAGATAGCCTCGTGCCACTCCAGCTCCGCCAATGCACAGCTCGCCCAGTACGCCGATCGGCACCGGATTCAGCTGGCTGTCCACGATGTAGAAGCGTGCGTTCAGCCACGCCTGACCAATCGGCACATTGCCGCTGCTTGGCAGCTTCGATAGATCTTCATCGTAGAAGCTGGAGTCGATCGCCGCTTCTGTGACGCCGTAGCTGTTCATAATGCGGATATCTGCGCCAAATCGTTCTTGCAGCACCCGGTAATCCGTCACACTGCAGCTATCCGAGCTGGTGATCAGCAATTCCAGACTGCTCATGTCCAGCCCCTGTTCATGCACATGCTGCATAAACGGTACGATCAGGGCCGGAGTCGATTCGAACACTGTAATCTGGTAATCGCGAATCCAGCCATACAAACGGCTAAAATCAATCCGGTCGTCTTTCGGACAAATAACCATCGTGCCGCCGTTATAAAGCGTCCGCGCAATATCGCCGACGAAGACGTCGAAGGAGAAGCTTGCCAGTTGTAGCAAACGTACCGGGAACTCGCTCAGACGGTAATCCCGACGATACGCCGCAGCCGTATTCACCAAGCTGTGATGTTCGATCATGACCCCTTTCGGACGTCCCGTTGTCCCGGACGTGTAGATCACATACGCCAGATCCTGCGGTTCGTTGATATGATCGACGTCTGTGGTATCACCGGTGTACAGCGACTCATCGTCCAAAGCCAGCATCGTCTGCAGACGCAGCCCCGTTGCAGGTTCGACGGTAGCTTTGCTTTCCTCCAGCCATACTTGTGCGCGCTCCTGCAAGCCTGTTTGGGTCAACAGTACCGTCGCACCGCTGTCCTCCAGCATGAAACGAATACGTTCGGACGGATAGTCTGCATCCAGCGGCACATAGGCGCCTCCAGCTTTCCACACGGCCAATACGCCGACCAGCATGTCCACCGAACGCTCACTCAAAATGCCGACAATCGACTCGCGTCCAATGCCTTCATTCCGCAATCTACGCGCCAATTGGTTCGCACGCTCGTTCAGTTTCCGGTACGTAAGCTGCTGCTCCTCGTACACCACCGCCACGTGATCCGGCACAAGCTGTGCCTGTTCTTCCACAAAGGTATGGAATAAGGCTTCTGCTTCAACAGCAGCCACATCCGATACCCCCACATTTCCAAATCCATGGATGATTTGTGCTTTTTCCTCGGCAGGTACCAGCTCCAAAGCTGCCAATGGCTGCTGCGGATGCAGTGTAATTGCACGTACAAGCTCGGTAAAATGCTGCGCCATTCGCGCAATAGTCTCAGACTTGTACAGCGCCGTGCTGTATTCCAGGCTGCACAGAATACCTTCTGGCTGCTCCACTGCATCCAGAGTCAGATCAAATTTGGCCGTATTATTTTCCAGCGGATACGAATTCAGGGTCAGACCTTCCAGCTGCAACTCCTGTTGCTCCAATGTTTTCAACTCAAACATCGTGTCAAACAGCGCATTCCGGCTCGTGTCCCGCGTCAAATTCAGCTTTTCAACCAGCTCTTCAAAAGGATAGTCCTGATGCTCATAAGCACTGAGCGCATGCTCCTTCACCTCTTGCAGATAATCCAGGAACGATTGGTCGCCAGACGGATAATTGCGGATTGCCAGCGTGTTGATGAAGACACCTACCAGACTCTCCAGTTCCGCATGTGGTCTTCCGGCAATCGGCGTTCCCACTACGATATCTTCTTGCCCCGTGTATTTATGCAAGAGCGTAGTGTATGCCGCCAGCAGCACCATATACAAGGTTGAACCTGTTTGCGAAGCCAGTTCTTTCAGGCGTTCGCTAACTTCACGCTCCAGTGCAAATTCGATCGTATCCCCTGCCGTACTC
>NZ_JBODQH010000003.1:0-38354 GCF_052119485.1 Paenibacillus sp. DRB1-1
AGTCGGACAAGCCGCCGCCCTCTGCACATGCAAAGTGAACTCATTGCATTTTGAAGAACTGATTTAGAAAACAAAATCGATGGAAAATCCGGCGAGAAGCCTTCTGGCTGCTCGTCCGTGTTCACTTGAATATCGCTTAACAGTAAATCTGGATCGGTTCCAATCTGGGACAGGATCGCTATCAAATCTCTGGTTAATCTCTCAATAGCGTCGCCCCCAAATAGCTTCGTGCAGTATTCAAAGGAACCCTTGATTTCCCCATCTTCATCACTCATGGACAAGGTCAAATCGAATTTGGAGATACGATGCTCCTGAACATACGGACTAAAGGACAGCGTCTCAAGCTGCGCTTCCGGCGACTCTGTATTTTCCAGTACAAACATGGTGTCAAACAACGGGTTACGGCTTGCATCCCGTGCTACATCCAGTTTTTCCACCAACTCTTCCAGTGGATAATCCTGATGCTCGAAGGCTTGCAACGTACGATCTCTGGCTTCCAGCAAGTAGCTGTGGAACGTTTGGTTGCCCTTCGGCTGATGCCGGATATGGTGGCGCTAAACCAAACATTGATCCATGGGTTCCGGTTCGGCAACAAGCGGCCTGCTACCGGCGTACCAATAATGACAAAATCGTCCTGACCGCTGTATTTGGACAGCAGAACGGTGTAGGCGCTCAACAGCACCATGTACAGCGTACTTCCGGTCTGTGCCGCAATTCGGCGCAGTTGCTCGGATACATTCGCGTCCACTGTAAATTCATACATCGCACCCTCGAAGCTGCGAACAGCAGGTCTAGGATAAGCAATTGGCGAATCCAGTACCGGTAATGCTCCGGCTAAATGCTCCAGCCAGAAGTGTTCTCGGCGTTGGTATGACTCACGCTGCATCTCCTGCTGCTGCCACACGGCGTAGTCTTTGTACTGAATTTGCAGCGGCTCCAATTCCTGTCCCTCGTACAGTTGTACCAGCTCATGCACGATATTGTTAGACGATACACCGTCTGAAATAATATGGTGCATGTCGTACATCAGGAGATGGCGTTCTGGTCCGGTTTGAATGAGACGGACACGCAGCAGTGGTGCCTGGCGAAGATCAAAGCTACGGACAAAGGACTCGATATAGGCTTCGACTTCGGACTCCCTGGCCTGCAGGTGCTCTACTGCAAACTCCACTTGATCGTAAACCCGCTGAACGACCTCGCCTTCCAGCATTTCAAAGGAAGTCCGCAGCGTTTCATGGCGGGCTATTAACTGACGGAACGCATCCCCCAGCCGATCGGCCTGAAGCGGTCCCTCCACGGTTAATACACCCGGCATATTGTAACTGAGATCCCCACCTTCCAGATGGCTCAAAATGTACAATCGTTTTTGAGCCGAGGAAACCGGGTAGTACGCCTGTTGCGCCGCCGCAGGGATCACCGTATAGGTGTCTGTACCGTGCGTTGCGATGAGCTGGGCTTGCTGCTCAATCGTGAAGTGTTGGAACACCTCACGCAGCGTAATCCGGCTGTCCAGTTCCTGATGGATTTTGGCCACCAGCGTCGTTGCCCGCAGGGAGTGTCCACCCACGTCAAAGAATGAGTCGGTGACTCCTACGCTGGACAGCTTCAAGACATCCTGCCAGATTTGGGCTAGCTTGGTTTCCAGCGGTGTCCGCGGTGCAACGTACTCCAGGCCTCCTTCGAGGCGTGCTTCCGGTGCCGGCAACGCCTTGCGGTCGATTTTCCCGTTCGGTGTCAGCGGGAAACGATCCAGTTGTACCACATACGTCGGGATCATGTAATCCGGCAGCTTCGGCTGCAGCGCATTGCGCAGCTCCGGCAAACTCAGGGACTCTGAAGCTATGATATAGGCACACAGGTCCTTGTGTCCGTCTTCGTTTTCCCATGCTGTGACCACGGCTTTCTGAATGCCGTCCACGGTCAGCAGCTGCGCTTCCACCTCGCCCAGTTCGATCCGGTACCCCCGGATTTTCACCTGGTGGTCGATCCGGCCCAAATACTCAATACTGCCGTCTGGCATCCACCGTGCCAAGTCGCCCGTCCGGTACATCCGGTTTGCGTGATCCGCTGGATCAGCTGCTGCCGCATCAGCGAACGGATTCAGGACGAACTTCTCTGCCGTCAGCTCCGGCAGGTTCAGGTATCCTCGTCCCACACCTGCACCTCCGATATAAAGCTCACCTGCGATACCGATCGGTACCAGCTGTTGCTGGCTGTTCAGGATGTACACCGACTGGTTCGCTATCGGCGTTCCGATCGATACTGTGTGCTCCCCTTTTTCCAGCAGTACGTTCAGGGACTCCACATCTTCAATCGTATAAGCAGTCGCATCTACCGTCGTTTCGGTCGGGCCATACACGTTCGTAATGACTGGACGATACCCAGACCACTTGTGCAAGAACACATTTACCAGTTGCACGGATAATGCTTCGCCACCGATCAGGTAATGCTTCACTTCCGGCGCTTCCGTCACACTGACGCTTTCGTTCAAAATATGCAGATGCGCAGGTGTGCCGTCCGACAGATCAATTCGGTGCGTGCGGTAGTAGGCGATCAAATGCTCTCCGCTCAGACTGACGTCACGGGACACCACGTGCAGGGTGTGGCCTAACAGCAAGCTGGCAAAGATTTGCTTCACTGAAGCGTCAAATACAAATGCCGACAGCCATGCGACATGAAGCGGCTGTTCATAACGGCTGTATACGCGTTCCCATAAAGCATCTACCAGATTGCTAACACTGCCCTGCTCGATCATGACCCCTTTCGGCTGACCGGTGGTGCCTGACGTGTAAATCATATAGGCCAGGTTATGCGGGCGGGCAACAGGGATTAGATTGCTCGCATCCTGTGCTCCCAACTGAGCTTGAACGTCCTCGTCGTCAAGAACTACAGCTTGTACTAGGGATGGCAAGCTGAGCGACAGGGTGGCGACTCTACTTGTAATCACGACCTTGGCCCCACTGTCTTGGAGCATGTAGTCGATGCGCTCCTGTGGATACACCGTATCCATCGGCACATATGCGCCTCCGGCCTTAAGTACCCCCAGAATGCTCACCAGAATATCCGCAGAACGTTCCAGCAATACGCCAACCGGTTGATCTGCTTCGACCCCTTCCGCTCGTAACACACGAGCCAATTGGTTCGCCCGTTCATTCAACTCGGCATAGGTCAGTGCCGTGTCTCCAGACACGACTGCTACCCGCTCAGGGTTGCGCTTCGCTTGGTCTTCAAAGCGTTCGCTGAGCGAACGGCCTTGTAATGCTCCAAGCAGGCTGTGCGCATTCGGATCATTGAACACCTTCAGAATCTGCTCGGTTTCTTCTGCCGTAATCAACTCCAGCTCACCCAGCTTCGCATCCGGGTTCGCCGCGACGGCTTCAGCCAAGCGAACAAAGTGACGCGTCATCCGTTCTACCGTTTCGCGCTCGTACAACGCAGTTGCATACTGCAATCCGAACTGGATACCTGCCTCTTCCTCTCTGGCTTCCATCATCAAATCAAACTTGACTGGCGTTTGTTCCAAGCCATATGGACGGAAGCTTAGGTCCGCCAGCTGCAGCTCACCTTCCTCGGTGGTTTGCAGGGTAAACATCGTATCAAACAGCGGATGGCGGCTCATATCCCGCTTCACGTTCAGCTTTTCCACCAGCTCCTCAAACGGATAGTCCTGGTGCTCGTAAGCTTGCAGGGCACGCGTCTTCACATCCTCCACATAGCTTCGGAAGCTTTGCTCTGCCGTCGGATAGTTCCGCAATGCCAACGTTCCGACGAACATCCCGATCATTGGCTCCAGATCCGCATGCGGTCGTCCGGCAATCGGTGTGCCGACTACGATGTCCTCTTGCCCGCTGTATTGATGCAAGAGCGCGGTGTACGCTGCCAGCAGCACCATATACAGCGTAGAGCCTGTGTGCGCCGCCAGTTCCTTCAGACGTTCGCTGACTTCACGTTTCAGTCCAAACACCACCGTATCGCCTACCGTACTTCGTACCGCCGGACGGGCAAAGTCCGTAGGTACATCCAGCACTGGCAGCTCACCCCGGAAGGTGTCGAGCCAGTACGCTTCCTGACGTTGCATCCACTCTTGATGGGCTTCGCTTTGCTGCCATACCGCATAATCCTTGTACTGTATACGCATTGGCGAAAGCTCTTCACCGTCGTATAAGCGGACAAATTCATCGGTCAGTACTCCCATGGACACACCATCCGAAACGATGTGGTGCATATCGAGCATGAGTAAATGCTGCGGTTCCTGCTCGGTTCCTTGTACACCCAAATCTACCAAGCCTACCCGCAGCAGCGGAGCGGCTTGCAGATCGAACGGACGTACAAACTGCCGCACCCGTTCTTGTGCTTCCTGGCTGACCATCGTGTCTGTACTCGTGGTTGTGTCCTGATCTGTATCCGTAGTCGCATCTTCTGCCCGTACCTTTGTATATTCCACCTCAAACGGCACGGTGTCCTCAATCCATTGCATTGGCTCGCTGTCCACCAGTGCAAAGCGGGTACGCAAGGTCGCATGACGGGCGATTAATTGACGGAACGCGTCTTCTACCCGTTTCACATCCAGCGGACCGCTCACTTGCAGCACCGACGGCATGTTGTAGTTCACATCATTCGGGTCGAACTGATGCAGTACATACAGTCGTTTTTGCGCCGAAGATAACGGGTAGAAGTTGCGTTCTTCTGTTACCGGAATGGACGCATATGTTACTTGATCCAGATGTTCCAGTACGACTGCCAATTGTTCAATGGTTGGTGCTTCAAAAATACTGCGCAGTGGAAGCGGCTTGTTCAGCTCCTTGTGAATTCTCGAGGCTAGCGTCGTCGCCCGTAGCGAGTGTCCGCCAATCTCAAAGAAGTTTTCCTTCACACCGACCTGCGCCAGACCCAACACATCCTGCCAAATTTGTGCCAGTTTCACTTCCACCCATGTCCGCGGTGCGACATAATCCGCTCCGCTTTGCAGGCTGTCTTCCGGTGCTGGCAGTGCTTTGCGGTCGATTTTTCCATTCCGAGTCAACGGCATCTGCTCCAGCTGTACCAGATAGGAAGGGACCATGTAACCCGGCAGCTTCTGGCTCAAAGCGCTTCGCAGCTCACTTGCCACAACTTCCCCATCGGCGACCACATAAGCGCAGAGCTGCTTTTGCCCTTGCTCATCTTCACGTGCGATGACCACAGCTTCTCGCACTGCCTCCAGCTTCAACAGCTGCGTTTCTACCTCGCCCAGTTCGATCCGATAGCCCCGAATTTTCACCTGTGCGTCGATCCGTCCCTTATATTCCAGCGTCCCGTCTACATTCAAGCGTACCAGGTCGCCAGTGCGATAGCAGCGTTCTCCGCTGCGGAACGGGCTATCGATGAACTTTTCGGACGTCAGGTCTGGACGGTTGCGGTATCCACGTGCCACCCCGTCACCGCCGACGATCAGCTCACCCCATACCCCGACGGGCTGAAGCCGCATCGAACGATCCACGACATACGCTGTCGAATTATGGATCGGTCTGCCAATTGGCACCGATTCCGATTGCACACCAGTGATCGCATGCATTGTGGAAAAGGTCGTATTTTCGGTTGGGCCATAGATGTTACTGATCCGCAGGGACGGATGGGCCTCCAGCACCCGGTTCATATGTGGTACGGACATCACATCACCGCCGACCAGCAGCTCGCGTATTCCCTCGAACAGCGCCAGATCCTGCTGGGACAGCTGGTTAAAGAGCGGTGTGGTCAGAAACATCGTGGTAATGCCGTGGCTACGCACAGCTTCCTTAAGCTTGGGTGCGTCCAAAATGACATCCTGGCTCACTAGCACCAGCTGTCCACCATTCAATATCGCCCCCCAAATTTCGAAGGTGGATGCATCGAAAACAACAGCCCCTGTCTGCAAAATGCGCGTGTCGGCATCCAATTGCGCGTAGTTTGTATTTTTCACCAAACGTACGACATTACGATGCTCCACCATAACGCCCTTCGGCTGCCCCGTCGTACCCGACGTATAAATCACATACGCCAGATCGTTCGGACCAGACAACGGTTCCAGATTGGAACCATCCTCGTGATACACACTCTGTGCTCCATCCAGCACCAGCACGTTACCATCGAAGGCTACTTTATCCACCAAATGGTTTTGCGTTAACAATAGCTTCGCACCCGAGTCGTCCAGCATGTAGCGGATACGTTCCTCTGGATACGTCGGATCGATGGGCACATATGCACCCCCAGCCTTCAAAATGCCTAAGATACCCACGATCAAATCTACCGAACGCTCGGTCATCAGACCCACCAAACGATCCTTCGTCACGCCTTGGTTACGCAAGGTACGAGCCAAACGATTGGCGCGTTCATTCAGCTCGCGATAGGTCAACTGTTCTCCTTCGAAGAACAACGCTGCCTGCTCCGGTGTCTGCGCCGTTTGTGTCTCGAACAAGCCATGAATCGTTTGCTCGCTTGGATACTCAGCAGCTGTATTTCCCCATACGCTGAGAATTTGCTCACGCTCCTGCTCACTTACCATATCCAGCTCCTGCACTCGAATGTCTGGCTTCGCTACCACCTGCTCCAACAGCTGTATCAGATGGCCCTGAGTCCGTTCAACGGCTTCACGATCATATAACTTCGCATTGTATTCAAATCGGATTTTCATCGCTTCCTGCGGCATAACGACCAGATTGAAATCATAGTTGGTTTGTTCAATCATGCCGGCATTGCGAATTTCAAAATCCGACTCTGCACCTTCGCCAAGTTGCTCGACCTGCTCCTCCACCGGATAGTTTTCAAACACGATAATGTGGTTGATCAGATCTTGCTTTTGCTCGCTCAAGGCTTGAATTTCATACAGCGGATACGTTTCATAATCTTGAGAAGTCAGCGCCTGCTTCTGATTCGTTCTGATCATGTCGGCAAAGGTGTCCTCAGCCCCGCTGCGGATCCGTATTGGAATGGTGTTAATGAACAAGCCCACCATATTTTCGATCCCCGGAATATCCGCTGGACGACCAGACACTACACCGCCAAAAACAGCGTCGTCACTACCGTTGTACTTTTGGAGCAGCAATCCCCAGGCTGTTTGCAGCAACGTATTCGGGGTCACGTGGTACTGCTTGGCCACCATTTCCATACGTCCGGTCAAGTCCTTGCCCAGATCACACAGGATATGCTCAAATTGTGCACCGTCTGCTTTCACGCCTACTTTTCCGGTCGGAATCGAAGTTTGCTGATCATAGCCGAGCAAATAATCCTTCCAGTACGCAGCTGCTGCTTCTACATCCTGTGCTTCAAGCCACTCAATATACTGACTGTATGGAGTAACGGGGGCAAGCTTCGGCTGTCTATGCTCCACGGCTGCAAAGTAAGCCTCAAACACCTCATCCGTGACTAATGCCACACACCAGCCATCCATCAAGATGTGATGAGAGCTCCACACAAAATAATAATCCTCATCACCTGTTCGTAAAATCGCCACGCGCATCAACGCATCCCGGGACAAATCGAATCCGGCTGCCTTGTCCTTGCGAATAAATTCCTTCACATACGCGTCACGCTCCTGCTCATTCAGATGACGCAAATCTTCACATCTAAAACCAACATCCTTGCGGCGGAAAATAACCTGCACAGGCTCATCCTGCCAACCGCTGATGAAATTGGCTCTAAATATCTCATGCCGCTGTGCCAAATGATTCAAGCTATCTTGGAAAATATTCGCTTGGAAGCGTCCATGCAAATCAAAGGTCGTTTGTTCAAAATAAGCACCTGACTCTGCATCCATCAGACTATGGAACAACATGCCTTTTTGCATCGGCGTCAGCGCATATACATTTTCCAGTTCCCCCATGTCACGAGTCCGCTCTACCAACTGATCCAGCTCGGCCATGGTTACATTTTTAAGCATGACATCGCTTGGCGTCAGCTCCTGCTGTTTGCGGCCTGTGCAATGCGCAATGATTTCCTGCAAACTGATTCGGAACGCTTCGGCTAGCTGCTCCATCGTTTCATGGCGATATTCCTGCTTACTGTAGCTGATCGTCAATTGCAGCTCGCCTTCGGAAATCAGTCCGTTCATATCCAGCGTGTGCGTTCTAGCTGCATGAGCGCTAAGCTCTGCACCGCTAGAATAAGGAGATACGCCAATGGATTGATTTTGCATATCTTGGTCAAATTGTCCCAAATAGTTAAAGCTGATTTCAGGTTCAGTTACAAAACGCTCTTGCTCACGTGCTGCGGACAGGTATCTCAACATCCCGTAGCCAATGCCCTTTTGCGGAATGCGGCGTAGTCCTTCTTTCACATGTTTGATGCGTTGTGAAAGGTCTTGCCCCACGCTCATATCCAGCACAACTGGGAATTGAGTCGTAAACCAGCCCACGGTGCGCGTAATATCCAGTTCTGGCAAAATGGACTCCCGTCCATGACCTTCCAGGCTCACAAGCACTCGTTCCAGACCGGCCCAGCGATGAATAGTCAGTCCCAATGCGGTAAGCAGCAAATCATTCATCTCCGTGTTGTAGGCACGATGCGCCTGTTTTAACAGCTGCTCCGTTTCCTGAGCTGTCCACGTGACCGTAATGTTCTCGCTGTCCCTATTTAAGGAATGAGAATGGGATTCGTCTTTTGGAAGCGGCTGATATATTCCCTGTTCCATTTCTTGCCAGAATGCGAGTTCTGCTGCCATGGCCGGACCGTTCGCATATTGAGACTGCCCATCCGCCCAGGTGCGGAATGAATCCGTTTTGTGCGGAAGACGAGCGGCTTGTCCGTTCAATGCCTGCTCGTAGGCTGTCGTAATATCCTCGAACAAAATGCGCCAAGATACGGTATCCACCACTAAGTGATGAATAGCCATCAGCAAATGATCTCCATCCGGGCAATGGAACAGCCCCAGCTTCACCAGCGGTCCTTCGCTTACATGAATACCCGCCTGAATTTCATTCACTTTGGCCTCGATCGCTGCAGATACCTCAGACTCATTTCTGAAGTCGGCCCGATCCAGTGTATACAGCTCGCCCTCCCCAACTGCACGGTTCCAAGCTTCATATCCGTGCTCACTAGGACGGAAAATGATACGCAGTGCGTCGTGATGGCTCACGACGTGATCCATCGCCGTGCGCAGGGCCGCTTCATCAAAACCGTCCTTGCTATGCAGCATAATGGACTGGTTATGATGATGAGCATCCGTCAGGTTCTGCTCAAAGAACCATTGTTGAACAGGTGTCAGTTTCACAGCGCCCACCACTTCGCTCTGATCCGCCAATCGGGTCACCGTTTGGACTTTCAGTGCCAATGCAGACACGGTTGGATGACTGAACAGGTCTTTCATCTCCAGTCGATAACCTGCTTGCAGCAAGCGGGATGATACTTGCAGCGCCTTGATCGAATCGCCACCCAGTTCAAAGAAGTTATCCTGCGTGCCTACCGCTTCCACGCCGAGCACCCCGGCCCATACCGCAGCCAATACTTGTTCCACCGTGGTACGCGGTGCCACATAGGCTGCGCCGGTATGGATGCTTCCTTCCGGTTCCGGCAAGGCCTTGCGGTCGATTTTGCCGTTGCTCGTCAGTGGGATCGTCTCCAGTCGCATCAAGCGTGCAGGTATCATATGCGCTGGCAGTCCTGCTTCCAGCTCGGTCTGTACCTCCTCAATCCGCAGCTCTGCTTCTCCTGTGATGTATCCGCACAAATACTTGTGTCCACGCTCATCTGTCCGGTCGATGACTACCGCTTGACGCACACCTGGCACCCGCTGGATCGCCGTTTCAATCTCGCCCAGCTCGATCCGGTAGCCCCGGATTTTCACTTGATAATCCATCCGGCCGATAAAGTCCACATTGCCGTCTGGCATCCACCGCGCCAAGTCGCCTGTGCGATACAATCGTTCACCCGGTACGTACGGGTTCGCTACGAATTTCTCGGCCGTCAGGTCGGCACGGTTCAGGTAGCCTCGTGCTACCCCGGCTCCGCCAATGCACAGCTCTCCCAACACGCCGATCGGCACCGGATTCAGCTGGCTGTCCACGATGTAGAAGCGTGCGTTCAGCCACGCCTGACCAATCGGTACACTGCCGCTGTCCGGCAGCTTCGACAGCTCTTCGTCGTAGAAGCTGGAGTCGATCGCCGCTTCCGTGACACCGTAGCTGTTCATAATGCGGATATCCGCGCCAAACCGTTCTTGCAGCACCCGATAATCCGTCACGCTACAGCTGTCCGAGCTGGTAATCAGCAATTCCAGACTGCTCATGTCCAGTCCCTGTTCATACACGTGCTGCATAAACGGTACAATCAAGGCCGGTGTTGATTCGAACACCGTAATCTGATAATCACGAATCCAGCCATACAGACGGCTTGGATCAATCCGGTCGTCCTTCGGACAGATAACCATCGTTCCGCCGTTATAAAGCGTCCGCGCAATATCGCCGACGAACACGTCGAAGGAGAAGCTTGCCAGTTGTAGCAGTCGTACCGGGAACTGGTTCAGACGGTAATCCCGGCGATACGCCGCAGCCGTATTCACCAAGCTGCGATGCTCAATCATGACGCCCTTCGGACGTCCCGTTGTACCGGACGTGTAGATCACATACGCCAGATCCTGCGGTTCGTTGATGTGCTCGATATCCGTGGCATCCCCGGTGTACAGCGACTCATCGTCCAGCGCCAGCACGGTATGCAGACGCAAGTGCGCTGCGGGTTCGACTGTAGCTTCGCTGTCAGGTGCCGAATCTGCTGTTCCGTTCAGGGTTCCATGGAGAGTACCTGATTCCATCGTTTCAGCGCCAGCCGCTGTTTCCAACTCGCCTTCAGACTGCCCTCCGGTCAAGGCCTGTCGGCTTTCATCCAGCCAGACCTGTGCACGCTCCTGCAACCCCGTTTGGGTCAACAGTACCGTCGCACCACTGTCCTCCAGCATGAAACGAATACGTTCGGACGGATAGTCTGCATCCAGCGGCACATAGGCGCCTCCAGCTTTCCATACCGCCAATACGCCGACCAGCATGTCCACTGAACGTTCACTCAAAATGCCGACAATCGATTCGCGTCCAATGCCTTCATTCCGCAATCTACGCGCCAATTGGTTCGCACGCTCGTTCAGTTTCTGGTACGTAAGCTGCTGCTCCTCGTACACCACCGCCACGTGATTCGGTACAAGCTGCGCTTGTTCTTCCACAAAGGTATGGAACAGTGCTCCTGCTTCTACCGCAGCAACATCCGATACCCCTACATCTCCAAAACCGTAGATGATTTGTGCCTTTTCCTCGACGGTTACCATCTCTAAAGCTGCCAGTGACTGCTGCGGATGCAGCGTAATTGCACGAACAAGCTCGGTAAAATGCTGTGCCAATCGCGCGATGGTTTCAGGCTTGTACAGCGCCGTGCTGTATTCCAGACTGCACAGAATGCCTTCCGGCTGCTCCACTGCATCCAAGGTCAGATCAAATTTGGCCGTGTTATTGTCCGTCGGATACGTCTTAAAGGTCAGACCCTCCAGCTCGAACTCCTGCTGCTCAAATGTTTTCAGCTCAAACATCGTGTCAAACAGCGCATTCCGGCTCGTATCCCGCGTCAAATTCAGCTTTTCAACCAGTTCTTCAAAAGGATACTCCTGATGTTCATAAGCACTGAGCGCATGCTCCTTCACCTCTTGCAAGTAATCCAGGAACGTTTTGTCGCCAGACGGATAATTGCGGATCGCCAGCGTGTTGAGGAATACGCCTACCAAGCCCTCCAGTTCCGCATGCGGTCTTCCGGCAATCGGCGTGCCGACGATGATGTCCTCCTGCCCCGAATATTTATGCAAGAGCGTGCTATACGCGGCCAGCAACACCATGTACAAGGTGGAGCCGGTTTGTGCGGCCAGCTGTTTCAACTGCTCGCTGTCCTCCAGGCTGATCGCAAATTCCAATCGAGCTCCTTCCAGACGCTGTACGGCTGGTCTTGCAAAATCCGTTGGCATATCCAGCGCCGGAATGTCACCAGCCATCGTGTTCAGCCAATAGCTTTCCTGCTCACGAAGACGTTCACTTTGCATATCGGCATGCTGCCAAACGGCATAGTCCTTGTATTGGATGCGAAGTGGCGGCAGTTCCTTGCCTTCATACAATTGAGAGAACTCCTGCACGATAATGCCTTCAGTCACACCATCCGAAATAATATGGTGCATGTCATAGAGCATGACGTGACGCTCCGGTCCGGTTTCCACCAACTGAACCCGCAGCAACGGTGCTTGTGCGAGATCAAATGCACGTACAAAGTCCAGTGCATACTGCTGGGTCTCTTCTTCGCTTGCCTGCACATGCTCCACGTTGAATGCGACGCCCGATTCAATCCATTGAATAACCTCGCCATCCACCATCTCGAATCTAGTTCGCAGGGCTTCATGACGGACAATCAGCTGGCGGAAGGCTTGCTCCAGTCGCGTTTTATCCAAGGAACCTTCAATAATCAAAGCGCCTGGCATATTGTAGCTAACCTCTCCGCCTTCCAAATGACTCAGCACGTACATCCGTTTTTGCGCCGAGGAAACGGGATAATATACGCGCTCCTCCGCCACAGGGATGGATACATACGTTTGTTGTGTCTGATCTTCTCCCATCACCTGCACCAGTTGCTCAATCGTCGGATATTGGAAAATATCTCGCAGGGCCAGCTTGTAATTCAGCTCCTGATGGATTTTCGCCATCAGTGTTGTGGCGCGCAGAGAATGTCCTCCCACTTCAAAGAAATGGTCCTTAATACCGATCTGCGGATGATTCAGAACACTTTGCCAAATACGTACCAGTTGCTCTTCCAGCAGTGTCCGCGGTGCCACGTACGCCGTGCCTCCTTCGAGGCGCGCTTCCGGCGCAGGCAACGCTTTGCGGTCAATTTTCCCGTTCGGTGTCAGCGGGAATTGATCCAGTTGTACAACATACGTCGGGATCATATAACCCGGCAGCTTGGGCTGCAGCATGTTGCGCAGCTCTGGCAAATTCAGCGCCTCAGAGGCTACGATATACGCACACAAATCCTTGTCTCCGTCTTCGTTTTCCCAGGCGGTGACGATGGCTTTCTGAATGCCGTCCACGGTCAACAGCTGCGCTTCCACCTCGCCCAGTTCAATCCGGAAGCCCCGGATTTTGACCTGATCATCCATCCGGCCAATGAAGTCCACATTGCCGTCCGGCATCCACCGCGCGAGGTCACCTGTGCGGTACAATCGTTCACCGGCTACATACGGGTTCGCTACGAACTTCTCGGCCGTCAGGTCCGCACGATTCAGGTATCCCCGTGCTACCCCGGCTCCGCCAATGCACAGCTCGCCCAGTACGCCGATCGGCACCGGATTCAGCTGGCTGTCCACGATGTAGAAGCGTGCGTTCAGCCACGCCTGACCAATCGGCACATTACCGCTGCTTGGCAGCTTCGATAGATCTTCATCGTAGAAGCTGGAGTCGATCGCCGCTTCTGTGACGCCGTAGCTGTTCATAATGCGGATATCTGCGCCAAATCGTTCTTGCAGCACCCGGTAATCCGTCACACTGCAGCTATCCGAGCTGGTGATCAGCAATTCCAGACTGCTCATGTCCAGCCCCTGTTCATGCACATGCTGCATAAACGGTACGATCAGGGCCGGAGTCGATTCGAACACTGTAATCTGGTAATCGCGAATCCAGCCATACAAACGGCTAAAATCAATCCGGTCGTCTTTCGGACAAATAACCATCGTGCCGCCGTTATAAAGCGTCCGCGCAATATCGCCGACGAAGACGTCGAAGGAGAAGCTTGCCAGTTGTAGCAAACGTACCGGGAACTCGCTCAGACGGTAATCCCGACGATACGCCGCAGCCGTATTCACCAAGCTGTGATGTTCGATCATGACCCCTTTCGGACGTCCCGTTGTCCCGGACGTGTAGATCACATACGCCAGATCCTGCGGTTCGTTGATATGATCGACGTCTGTGGTATCACCGGTGTACAGCGACTCATCGTCCAAAGCCAGCATCGTCTGCAGACGCAGCCCCGTTGCAGGTTCGACGGTAGCTTTGCTTTCCTCCAGCCATACTTGTGCGCGCTCCTGCAAGCCTGTTTGGGTCAACAGTACCGTCGCACCGCTGTCCTCCAGCATGAAACGAATACGTTCGGACGGATAGTCTGCATCCAGCGGCACATAGGCGCCTCCAGCTTTCCACACGGCCAATACGCCGACCAGCATGTCCACCGAACGCTCACTCAAAATGCCGACAATCGACTCGCGTCCAATGCCTTCATTCCGCAATCTACGCGCCAATTGGTTCGCACGCTCGTTCAGTTTCCGGTACGTAAGCTGCTGCTCCTCGTACACCACCGCCACGTGATCCGGCACAAGCTGTGCCTGTTCTTCCACAAAGGTATGGAATAAGGCTTCTGCTTCAACAGCAGCCACATCCGATACCCCCACATTTCCAAATCCATGGATGATTTGTGCTTTTTCCTCGGCAGGTACCAGCTCCAAAGCTGCCAATGGCTGCTGCGGATGCAGTGTAATTGCACGTACAAGCTCGGTAAAATGCTGCGCCATTCGCGCAATAGTCTCAGACTTGTACAGCGCCGTGCTGTATTCCAGGCTGCACAGAATACCTTCTGGCTGCTCCACTGCATCCAGAGTCAGATCAAATTTGGCCGTATTATTTTCCAGCGGATACGAATTCAGGGTCAGACCTTCCAGCTGCAACTCCTGTTGCTCCAATGTTTTCAACTCAAACATCGTGTCAAACAGCGCATTCCGGCTCGTGTCCCGCGTCAAATTCAGCTTTTCAACCAGCTCTTCAAAAGGATAGTCCTGATGCTCATAAGCACTGAGCGCATGCTCCTTCACCTCTTGCAGATAATCCAGGAACGATTGGTCGCCAGACGGATAATTGCGGATTGCCAGCGTGTTGATGAAGACACCTACCAGACTCTCCAGTTCCGCATGTGGTCTTCCGGCAATCGGCGTTCCCACTACGATATCTTCTTGCCCCGTGTATTTATGCAAGAGCGTAGTGTATGCCGCCAGCAGCACCATATACAAGGTTGAACCTGTTTGCGAAGCCAGTTCTTTCAGGCGTTCGCTAACTTCACGCTCCAGTGCAAATTCGATCGTATCCCCTGCCGTACTCTGCACCACCGGACGGGCAAAGTCGGTTGACAGATCCAGCACAGGCACTCCGCCCCGGAAGGTGCCCAGCCAGTACGCTTCCTGACGCTGCATCCATTCCTGATGGGCTTCGCTTTGCTGCCATACCGCATAATCCTTGTACTGAATCCGCAATGGCGATAGCTCTTCACCGCCATACAAGCGGACAAATTCATCGGTCAGGACCTCCATCGACACACCATCCGAAACGATATGATGCATGTCGAGCATGAGCAGATGCTGTGGTTCTTGTTGTGGTTCTTGCTCTGCTCCTTGTACGCCCAAGTCCACCAAGCCTACCCGCAGCAGCGGTGCAGCTTTCAGATCAAACGGACGGACAAACTGCCGTACCCGTTCTTGTGCTTCCTGGCTGATCGTCGTGTCCGTAGCTGTATCCAACTTCGTATATTCCACCTCGAACGGCACGGTGTCCTCCACCCATTGCATCGGCTCATTGTCCACCAGCTCAAATCGGGTACGCAAGGTTGCATGGCGGTCGATCAATTGACGGAACACACCTTCTACTCGTTTCACATCCAGCGGACCACTCACTTGCAGCACTGACGGCATGTTGTAGTTCACATCATTCGGGTCGAACTGATGCAATACATACAGCCGTTTTTGCGCCGAAGATAACGGGTAGAAGCTGCGTTCTTCCGTTACCGGAATGGACGCGTATGTTACTTGATCCAGACTTTCTAACACCGTTGCCAACTGTTCAATGGTTGGTGCTTCAAAAATACTGCGCAGTGGAAGCGGCTTGTTCAGCTCCTTGTGAATCTTCGAGGCCAGTGTCGTCGCCCGCAGCGAGTGTCCGCCAATCTCGAAGAAGTTTTCTTTCACACCGACCTGCGTGAGGCCCAGCACATCCTGCCAAATGTGTGCCAGTTTCACTTCCACCCACGTCCGCGGTGCGACATAATCGGCTCCGCTTTGCAAACTGCCTTCCGGTGCTGGCAGGGCCTTGCGGTCAATTTTTCCATTTGGACTCAGCGGCATTTGCTCCAGCTGTACAAAGTACGATGGCACCATGTAGCTTGGCAGCTCCCGGCCCAGCTCACTTCTCAGCTCGCTAGCACCGATCTCTTGCCCCGCGACATAGTACGCCACCATTTGTTTTTGTCCCGTTTCATCCGCACGAGCCATGACTACGGCTTCTCGTACCAATTCCACTTGCAGCAGCTGCGACTCGACCTCGCCCAGTTCAATCCGGTAACCCCGGATTTTCACCTGATGGTCGATCCGGCCCAGATATTCAATGTTGCCGTCCGGCATCCATCTCGCCAAATCGCCTGTGCGGTACATCCGCTCATACCCGGCTTCCCCGCCAGCAAACGGATCGGCTACGAATTTCTCAGCCGTCAACTCTGGACGGTTCAGATAGCCTCGGGCTACGCCGACACCGCCGATGCACAGCTCCCCCGCAACCCCGATCGGCTGCAATTGCTCCGTGCCTTCCTTCACGATGTACAGACGAATGTTTTGAATCGGTTTCCCGATTGGAATGACCGTATATTCCTCTTACGGCTCGCAATCGAAGTACGATACGTCCACCGTCGCTTCGGTTGGGCCATACAGGTTGATCAGCTTCGCTCCTGCTAGACTCGACACAAGCCGTTGGAATCGCGCGACATGCTGTGGCGGCAATGCTTCGCCACTAGCAAAAACGTGACGCAACGTTCCCAGCTTCGCCTGTATCACTTCCCCTGGTTGCTGCTCCACATATTCCAGGAACGCATGCAGCATGGCGGGTACAAAGTGCATCGTACTCACGCCATCGCGGGCAATCGTGTCAACGATGTCTTCCGGGTTCTTTTCCCCGCCGACTGACAGCAGGCTTACCTTCGAGCCGACCATCGACCACCAGAACAGCTCCCACACCGACACGTCAAAGGTGAAGGCCGTCTTTTGCAGGATCGTATCTTCCGCACTCAAGCCGTAACGATCATGCATCCACAAAATCCGATTCAGCACAGAATGGTGCTCCACCATCACGCCCTTCGGTTTCCCCGTGGAGCCAGAGGTATAGATGACATAGGCTACATGGTGCGGTCCAGCCAGTGGCTCCAAATTCGAGCCATCTTCGTGGTAAATGTCTTGACCAGACTGCTCATGACGATCCAGCACCAACACCTGGCCGTCGAAACTCAGCGATGCTTGCTCCGCCAAATGCGATTGCGTCAGCACCAACTTCGCTTCCGAATCCTCCAGCATAAAGCGGATACGATCCGCCGGATATTCCGGATCGATGGGCACGTAAGCTCCGCCTGCCTTAAGGATCGCATAGATGCCTACGATCATGTCCAGCGAACGGTGAACCAAAATGCCTACAGGCTGATCTGGCTCAACACCTTCCGCACGCAGCATCCGAGCCAAACGGTTCGCGCGCTCATTCAATTTCCCGTAGGTCAACGATTCCGCTCCGCACAACACTGCCACCTGATCCGGTGTTCGTGCCGCCTGCTGCTCGAACAGTGTACTTAGCGTTTGATCCTGCGGATAGGCTGCCGCCGTATCTCCCCACACCTGAACGATCTGCGCCTGTTCTTCCGGTGTCACCAATTCCAGCTCATTTACTCGGATATGCGGATTGTCGATAATTTGCTCGATGACATGCAGTACATGTCCCTGCATCCGCTCGATCGCAGACCGATCGTATACATTGGCGTTATATCTGAACAGGATGCGGAAGGTTTCATCGGGCATCACAATCAAGTCCAGATCATAATTCGTTTGCTCGACAACCTCTACATTCGTAATTTCAAAAGCGGACGGACGAACTTCACCCAACTGCTCAACTTGCTCCTCTACTGGATAATTCTCAAATACCATAATGTGGTTAATCAGGTTCTGCTTCTGCTCGGTCAGCGCCTGAATCTCATATAGCGGGAAGCTGTCATAAGCTCCCGAGGCCAGTGCCTGTTCCTGCGTTTTCCGCATCACTTCCACAAAAGTGGCATTCCGTTCACTTTGAATCCGCACCGGGATCGTATTAATGAACAAACCGATCATATGCTCTACGCCGGCAATATCTGTTGGACGTCCAGATACGACACTACCGAAAATAACATCCTCATTGTTGTTATATTTCTGCAAAATAAGGCCCCACACGCTCTGCATCAGCGTATTAATCGTGACCTGCTGCTGCTTCGCAATCCGGTGTATGGCTTCGCTCCACGTTGGATCCAGATCTACCGTTATTTTTTCAGAGATATATTTGCTGGTGTCGCTTGTTGTAGTGGATACAGTATTAGCCACTTGGTCTTTCGATGAAGTATCCGATCCAGGTAACAACGTCTGCTGTTCAAAGCCCGCCAAATAGCTGCTCCAATACTCTTTTGCCGCACGTTCATCCTGACGCCCCAGCCATTCGATATATTGGCCATACGGTGTGATCGGAGCAAGCTCTGGCTGCTTCTGCTCCAGTAGCGCAAAGTACGTACCAAACACTTCACCCGTAACCAGCGATAAGCACCAGCCATCCATGACAATGTGATGGAAGCTCCATACCAGGTGATACGTTTCTTCATCTGTTTGCAATACCTGTACGCGCATCAGTGCATCGGTACCGAGATTAAAGCCTCTAGCTTGGTCCTCCAGCTTAAACGCCTGGATATACGCCTGTTGCTCCGCTTCCTGCATGCCGCGTACATCCTGGAAGGAAAGGTCGCTATCTTTGTGACGGAACACGATCTGCAATGGCTCCTGACTGTGCCCTGTCTCAAACATATGGAAATTCGTCCGCAGCGCTTCATGACGCTGTGTCAGTACATCCAGACTCTTGCGGAAAACAGCTACATCAAAGCTCCCTTGTTGATCAAACGAGGCTTGCTGGAAGTAGGCGCCTGACTCCGGCTCCATCAAGCTATGGAAATGCATCCCCTTCTGCATTGGCGAGAGAGCATATACATTTTCCAGCTCGCCCACAGAAGCTGTTTGCTCTGTCAATTGCTCCAACTGCCCAAGCGTCAAGCCCTTGAACAATACATCGCTTGGGGTTAGCTCACTCCGCTCTTTGGAGGCACAATGAGCGATCACTTCCTGCAAGCTTTCCTGCAGCAACTGCGCAAAGTTTTCCACATTTTGCTGATGATATACCTTACTGTCATAGCGAATTTCCAGTGTCAGCGCGCCCGCTGTAATCATTCCGTTCACATTCAAAGGATGCTCCAGTACGGTATGATCACTCATCGGCTCCCCACCTGGATGTGAAGACAGAACGATATCCCCATTTTCCAAGTCCTGATCAAATTGTCCCAAATAGTTAAAGCTAATTTCAGGCTGCAAGGCAAGGGAATGATGGGCATCATCCTGAGACATATATTTCAAAATACCGTAGCCAATGCCCTTATGCGGCACATGACGCAGGTCTTCCTTCACCCGCTTGATTCGCTGCCCTACTTCCGCCTTTCCGTCCACCCCCAGCAGCACCGGATATTGGCTTGTAAACCAGCCCACGGTACGGGTGATGTCGATATCTGGAACAATGGCTTCCCGGCCATGTCCCTCCAGATTGACCAGCACGCGCTCCCGACCGCTCCAGTTATATACCGCTGTGCCGAGTGCGGTTAACAGCAGATCATTGACCTCGGTGTGATACGCACGGTGTGCTTCCTGTAGCAACAGTCGTGTTTCCTGCTCGCTCCAAGCCACGGTCACAATTTCACTGTCTCTCAGCGGATAATGCTGTCCTTCCGCTCTCTCATGATCCTTAGGCAACGATGCGACTTCCGTTTGAGCGAGACGGTGCCAGTATTCGCGTTCGTCTTCGATGGACGGACTATTCGCATATTGTGATAAGCGCTCTGCCCAAGCGGAGAACGAGTCCGTTTTATAGGGCAGACGAATGGCTTCTCCACGAACCGCCTGCTCATATCCCGTGGCAAAATCCTCAAACACAATCCGCCACGAAATCCCATCTACCACCAAATGGTGAATGGCAATCAGTAAATGATCTCCATCCATGCAGCGGAAAAGCCCCAGCTTCACCAGCGGTCCCTCGTCCAGACGAATGGAACCTTGGATGGCATTGGCTTTCATTTCAATCGCCATCAACATCTGTAACGTTTTCCACACCCGTCAAATCCACAACATCCAGACTATACAGCTCACCTTCGTTCAAACCGCGATTCCACGCTTCATAGCCCTGTTCGGTCTGACGGAAGACCATACGCAGCGCATCATGATGCTCCGTTACCTTGGTCACCGTTTGATGCAATGCGGCTTCATCAAAGCCTTGTGCTCTGTACAGCATCACCGACTGATTGAAATAGTGTGGCTCTGCCGAGGATTGCTCAAAGAACCATTGCTGAATCGGGGTCAGCTTGGCGCTTCCCGAAATCACCCGCTGATCGGCTGTACGACTGACCTTGTGTACATGACCACTCAGCAGCGAGACGGAAGGATATTGGAACAAATCCTTCATGTCCAGCTTGTAGCCCGCTTGCAGCAAACGGGAGGATACCTGGATTGCTTTGATCGAATCGCCGCCCAGATCAAAGAAATTATCCAAAATCCCGACTCTCTTCGCTCCTAATACAGCCTGCCAAATGGACACTAACGTCTGCTCCAGCGCTGTGCGCGGCTCTAGATAATCCGCTCCGCTTTGCAGGCTGCCTTCTGGTGCTGGCAGGGCCTTGCGGTCGATTTTTCCGTTCGGTGTCAGCGGCATCTGCTCCAGTTGGATGAAATACGATGGCACCATGTAGTTTGGTAGCTCCTCGCCCAGTAAGCTGCGTAGCTCGCCAGCGCTTACTTCCCGTTCAGCGACATAGTACGCCACCAGTTGGTTTTGCCCCTGCTCGTCCGCCTGGGCCAGTACGATAACCTCTTGTACATCTTCTACTTTCAAAATTTGTGCCTCGACCTCACCCAGCTCGATCCGGTAGCCCCGGATTTTCACCTGATGGTCGATCCGGCCCAAATATTCGATGTTGCCGTCTAGCATCCATCTCGCCAAGTCACCCGTACGGTACATCCGTTCGTAGCCTGCTTCACCAGCCGCAAACGGATTCGATACAAATTTCTCAGCCGTCAGCTCTGGGCGATCCAGATAACCACGGGCCAGACCTGGACCAGACACGCACAACTCACCCGCTACGCCTACCGGAGCCAAATGTCCATGCACATCCACCATGTATACCCGGTGATTCGGCACAGGGCGTCCAATAGAAATCAGTTGTCCGGCTCTCTCATCCTCGGATACGGGCCAGATGGACGTCGCCACCGAGTTTTCGGTGGGACCGTAGCCGTTGTAGTACGCCACCCGATCCTTCCACTTGTACACCAATTCTGTTGAAGATGCAGAACCCGCAGTGAACAAAATACGCAGGTTTGGCATCCGTCCCGGCCCCAGATACACCGCATAGGTCGGCGGCAAAGCGGCCACGGTGATGTGATGATCCGCCATATATTGCTCAAACCGCTCGTAATTCAAAATCGTTTCTGACGTTGGCACATACAACGTGGCTCCGCAGAACAGTGCCTGGAAGATTTCCCAGCAAGCCGCATCAAACGAATAGCTGGCGAACAGCAACGCATGATCCGACGTGCTCATCTGAAGCATCTGATCAAAATACGTCTTGAGATTGCACAGCCCATGATGCTCGAGCATTACGCCCTTCGGCTGCCCCGTTGTACCCGACGTATAAATGACATACGCCAAATCATTCGGACCGGACCACGGCTCCAAATTGGAACCATCCTCATGGTACACAGCCTGCGTTCCATCTAACACCAGCACGCGACCGTCAAACCTGCTTTGTCCACCAGATGGCTTTGTGTCAACAACAGCTTCGCCCCCGAGTCGTCCAGCATGTAGCGGATACGCTCCTCCGGATACGTCGGATCAATAGGGACATACGCGCCCCCGGCCTTCAAAATCCCGAAGATCCCTACGATCATGTCCACCGAACGCTCGGTCATCAGACCCACCAGACGATCCTTCGTCACGCCTTGACTGCGCAAGGTACGAGCTAATCGATTGGCGCGTGCATTCAGTTCACGATAGGTCAACTGCTCTCCTTCGAAGAACAGTGCTGTCTGCTCCGGCGTCCGCGCGGTTTGCGCCTCGAACAAGCCATGAATCGTTTGCTCGCTTGGATACGCGATCGCCGTATCGCCCCATACGCTGACAATTTGCTTGCGCTCCTGCTCACTTAACATATCCAGCTCATGCACCCGAATGTCCGGCTTCGCTACCACCTGCTCCAGCAGTTGCACCAGATGACCTCGAATTTGCTCTACACTTTCCCGTTCAAAGGCCAAGGCATTATATCCGAAGCTCATGTGAATGGTGTCCCCCGGCAGTACCACCAGGTTAAAGTCATAGTTGGTCTGCTCCACAGACTCGGCTCCGGTGATACTGAAGCTGGACTCATCATCGTCGCCTAATTGCTCCAATTGTTCCTCTACCGGATAGTTTTCAAAAATAAGAATATGATTGATCAAATCCTGCTTAAGCTCCGACAACCCCTGAATTTCATACAACGGGTACGTATCATAGGCATGGGAAGCAATGGATTGCTCCTGGGTTTGCTTCATCACATCTGAGAATAAGCTGTCCACTTGGCTGCGGATGCGTACAGGAATGGTATTGATAAACAGACCAATGATGTGCTCCACATTCGGAATGTCTGCCGGACGTCCAGATACCACGCTGCCAAACACCACATCATCTGTGCCATTATATTTTTGCAACAAAAGGCCCCACACCGTCTGCATCAACGTATTGATCGTTACCTGATAACGCTTGGCTATGCGCTGAATGCCTGCCGTGAGCTCCGCGCCCAAGTCAAAATCTAGACGCTCCGCCTGATATCCTGTTTTGCCCTGAATTTTAGCCTGTGGCAGGCGGGACTGTTCCTCATATCCTTCCAGAACCTTGCTCCAGTAACCTGATGCGGCCTGACGATCCTGCTGCTCCAGCCATTCAATATACTGACTGTATGGCGTTACAGGGGCCAGTTCCGGCTGTTTATGGGCCAGTATTGCAAAATAACTCGCAAACACTTCGCCTGTCACCAGCGACAAGCACCAGCCATCCATCACGATATGATGGAAGCTCCATACAAAACGGTACGCATCCTCGCCGGTGCGCAAAACGGCCACACGCATCAGAGCATCCTGCGCCAGATCAAAGCCTCTCTGCTTGTCTTTGCGCGTATATTCGAGGATGTACTCGTTTTGCTGCTCTTCCTCCATATCCCGCAAATCCTCTACATACAGTTCGCTGCGCTTATTGCGGTACACGACCTGCAGCGGTTCATCCTTCCAGCCGCTGTAGAAATTCGTGCGCAGTGCTGTATGCCGCTGCACCAATACATCCAAACTTGCCGCAAACGCAGCGATATTAAAATGTCCTTGCAGATCAAAGGAGGCCTGCTCAAAATACGCTCCCGATTGCGAGTCCATCAGATTGTAAAAGAGCATGCCCTTTTGCATCGGCGTCAGCGCGTATACATTTTCCAGCTCCCCTATATGTGCGGCCTGCGCTGCCATGTGCTCCAGTTCTCCAGTCGTCAGACCCTGGAAGGACACATCACTTGGCGTCAGCTGCGGCTGTTCCTGAGCGACGCAATGCGCAATCACCTCTTGCAAAGCGGATTGCAGCAGTCCCGCCACACGTTCCAGCGTTTCTTTACGATACTGCTTACGGCTGTAAGCGATCGTCAAGCGCAGCGTGCCTTCCGAGATCATTGCATTCAAATCCAGCGTGTACAGTAACGGTGAATGGGCATCCTCTGTCTCCCCTGCACTATAGGATGACCATGTGATTCCACTGTTTTGCACATCCTGATCGACCTGTCCCAAATAGTTAAAGCTGATTTCCGGTTCTACTGCAATCGCATGGGACGCAGGAGACAAGTAGCGCCAAGTTCCATACGTCAGCCCTTTATGCGGAATCCGGCGCAGACCTTCCTTCGTTTCTTTAATCCGCTGGGCCAGCGTCAGATTGACATCTGTGTCCAGCAGTACCGGATACAAGCTCGTAAACCAGCCTACTGTACGTGTAATATCCACCTCTGGCAGGATTGTTTCCCGGCCATGTCCCTCCAGGTTCACCAGCACCTGTCCTGCGCCTGTCCAGTTGTGCATCGCCAATCCTAACGCCGTCAGCAGCAAATCATTGACCTCGGTGTTATAGGCGCGATGTGCCTGCTTTAACAGCTGCTGGGTTTCAGCTTCGGTCCACTCTACCGTCAGCACTTTGCTGTCTGCATTCAAGGAACCCTCGTAGGCAAAATCCTTCGGCAGCAGCGCCGCTTTCGCTTTGGCCTGTTCCAGCTGCTGCCAGTAGGCTTCATCCGATGCAGCCTCAGGACGGTTGGCGTAAGACGACAACTTCCGTGCCCATGTTTGGAAGGAATCCGTTTTATAGGGCAATCGTACCGACTCGCCCTTGATCGCCTGCTCATAGCCTGTCGAGAAATCTTCAAACAGAATCCGCCACGACACCCCGTCTATCACCAAATGGTGAACAGCTATGAGCAAATGATCTCCCTCTGCTGTGCGGAACAATCCGAGTTTGACCAACGGCCCTTCGGACAGGTGAATGCTGCTTTGGATTTCATTTACCTTCGCTTCCAGCGCTTCCGCATAGGCTACTTGTTCACGGTAGTCTGCGGTTTCCAGCGTATACAACGCGCCTTCATCTACACTGCGTGTCCAAGCCTCGTAACCGGATGAAGCCTGACGGAAAACTGTACGAAGCGCATCATGATGCTTCACGATGTGATCCATGACTTGGCGAACCGCCGTCTCATCAAAGCCCTCGGCACGATAGAGCATGACCGCTTGATTAAAGTGCTGTGGACGCTCGCGCTCCTGCGCAAAGAACCAATGCTGGATCGGAAGCAAAGCGGTTTCCCCGCTCACTTCTCCTTGATCTGCCATACGGCTGACCTCATGCATATACGGTGCCAGTGCTGCAACCGTTGGATACTGGAATAAATCCTTCATGTCCAGCTTATAGCCGGCCTGGAACGCACGCGATGCGATTTGGATCGCCTTGATCGAATCGCCGCCCAGATCAAAGAAATTGTCCAAAATACCGACAGTCTGTAGTCCCAGTACCGACTGCCAGACCGCTACCAGAGCGCGTTCTTGCGCGGTACGCGGCTCTGCATAATCCGTTCCGGTTTGCAGGCTGCCTTCCGGTGCGGGCAGGGCCTTACGGTCAATTTTGCCATTTGGACTCAGCGGCATTTGCTCTAGCTGTACAAAGTACGATGGCACCATGTAGCTTGGCAGTTCCCGGCCCAGCTCACTTCTCAGCTCGCTAGCACCGATCTCTTGCCCCGCGATATAGTACGCCACCATTTGTTTTTGGCCCGTTTCATCCGCACGAGCCGTGACTACGGCTTCGCGTACCGATTCCACTTGCAGCAGCTGCGATTCGACCTCGCCCAGTTCAATCCGGTAACCCCGGATTTTGACTTGATGGTCGATCCGGCCCAGATATTCAATGTTGCCGTCCGGCATCCATCTCGCCAAATCGCCTGTGCGGTACATCCGCTCATACCCGGCTTCCCCGCCAGCAAACGGATCGGCTACGAATTTCTCGGCCGTCAACTCTGGACGGTTCAGATAGCCTCGGGCTACGCCGACACCGCCGATGCACAGCTCCCCTGCAACCCCGATCGGCTGCAATTGCTCCGTGCCTTCCTTCACGATGTACAGACGAATGTTTTGAATCGGTTTTCCGATTGGAATGACCGTATATTCCTCTGACGGCTCGCAATCGAAGTACGATACGTCCACCGTCGCTTCGGTTGGGCCATACAGGTTGATCAGCTTCGCTCCTGCTAGACTCGACACAAGCCGTTGGAACCGCGCGACATGCTGTGGCGGTAAGGCTTCGCCACTGGCAAAGACATGGCGCAACGTTCCCAGCTTCGCTTGTATCACTTCCCTTGGTTGCTGCTCCACGTACTCCAGGAACGCATGCAGCATGGCGGGTACAAAGTGCATCGTACTCACGCCATCGCGGGCAATCGTGTCGACGATGTCTTCCGGGTTCTTTTCCCCGCCCACCGACAACAGGCTTACCTTCGAGCCGACCATCGACCACCAGAACAGCTCCCACACCGACACGTCGAACGTGAAAGCCGTCTTTTGCAGAATCGTATCTTCCGCACTCAAGCCATAACGATCATGCATCCACAAAATCCGGTTCAAAACAGAATGATGCTCCACCATCACGCCCTTCGGTTTCCCCGTGGAGCCGGAGGTATAGATGACATAGGCTACATGGTGCGGTCCAGCCAGTGGCTCCAGATTCGAACCGTCTTCGTGATATATGTCCTCGCGATCCAGCACCAGCACCTGGCCGTCGAAACTCAGCGATGCTTGCTCCGCCAAATGCGATTGCGTCAGCACCAGCTTCGCGCCCGAGTCCTCCAGCATAAAGCGGATGCGATCCGCCGGATATTCCGGATCGATGGGCACGTAAGCTCCGCCTGCCTTGAGGATCGCGTAGATGCCTACGATCATGTCCAGCGAACGGTGAACCAGTATGCCCACGGGCTGATCCGGTTGGGCGCCTTCCGCACGCAAGGTGCGTGCGAGACGGTTGGCTCGCTCATTCAGCTCCGCGTAGGTCAACGACTCCGATCCGCACATTACTGCCACCTGATCCGGTGTTCGTGCCGCCTGCTGCTCGAACAGCGCACTTAAGGTCTGATCCTGCGGATAGGCTGCCGCCGTATCCCCCCAGACCTGAACGATCTGTGCCTGTTCTTGCGGTGTTACCAATTCCAGCTCATTCACACGGATATTCGGATTGTCCACGATTTGTCCGATGACATGGTCGATATGGCCCTGGATACGCTCCATGGCAGACCGACTATACACCAGAGCATTGTATTCAAGCAGGATGGAGATATCCTCGTCAGGCACGACAATCAGGTTGAAATCGTAGTTGGTTTGCTCGGCAAGTGCCACATTGGCAATAGAGAAGCCATTTTGTGCTCTTGTCTCACCGGAACCACCCACCTGCTTCATCTGTTGCCCGATCGGGTAGTTTTCAAAGACCATAATGTGATGAATCAGGTCTTGTTTTTGTTCAGTTAGTGCCTGAATGTCATACAACGGGAACGTGTCATAGACACCAGAAGCCAAAGCCTGCTCCTGTGTGCGCTGCAATACTTCAGCAAATGTAGCATCCGGTGCACTGCAAATGCGTACCGGAATCGTGTTGATAAACAATCCGATCATGTTCTCCACGCCTGGAATGTCTGCCGGACGACCGGATACCACACCACCAAACACAACATCCTGATGATTATTGTATTGCTGTAAAATAACGCCCCACACGCTTTGCAGCAATGTATTAATCGTGACATGTTGTTGCTTGGCCATTTGGTTCAATGCCGCGGTCCGTTCTTTACCCAACATAAATGGCAGCTTTTCCGAAACATAGCCGGAATGGGAACCCGCACCGCTTTCGTCCGGTTCTTCATCCCGTGCAACTACAGAAGCTTGCGCGTTCTCACCAGGCAACAAGGTTTGCTGCTCAAAGTCCGCCAAATAGTCGCTCCAATAACGGGTTGCTTCCTGTGTATCCTGATCTTCCAACCATTCGATATAGTCACTATACGGCTTGACAGGTGCGAGTTCTGGCTGCTTGTGCTCCAGCAGGGCAACATAGGCACCAAACACTTCGTCCGTCACCAGCGACAGGCACCAGCCGTCCATCACCATATGATGGAAGCTCCATACAAAACGGTAGGAGCTATCACCCGTGCGGAAGACGGTTACGCGCATGAGCGCATCCTTGCCTAAATCAAAGTTTCGGACTTTATCCTGGGCCACAAATTCAGCTACAGCGTCTTCACGCCCTCGGACATCCTCATAACGGAAGCTCGGATTTTTATGACGATAGACGATCTGCAACGGTTGACCATACCAGCCGCTGTAGAAATTCGTCCGTAATATCGCATGTCGGCTTACCAGGAGCTTCAGACTTTCCTCGAATAGGGACGATTCAAAGTGCCCCTCCAGATCAAAGGTCGCCTGTTCAAAATACACGCCTGTTTCTGCATTCATCAGACTATGGAACAGCATTCCCTTTTGCATGGGCGTTAACGGATACACATTTTCCAGTTCCCCAACCGTCTTGGTCTGCTCCTTAATCGTATCTAATTGCTCCAGGGTCAGACCTTTTAGCAATACATCACTTGGGGTCAATTCGGTCCGCTCCCGTGTGACACAATGCTCAATCATTTCAAGCAGGTTGGATTTTAACAGATTAGCCAGCATGTGGACTGTGTCCTTACGGAAGGCTTTGCCGTTATACCGAATGTCCAGTTCCAGGACACCGTTCGTTACGATTCCGCTCACATCCAGAGCATATTTCATCTTCGTCCGGTCACTAACGACCGATCCAATCGAGTAAGGAGACCTACGCATATCGCTGTTTTGCAAGTCCTGATCAAACTGACCGAGGTAATTGAAGCTCACTTGTGGCTCGGCAAAAGCTTGACGTTGACCAAGGTGCTGTGCATCTGCTTGCTGACCAACCGCTTGGCCGGATTCACTCAAATATCTCCAGATTCCGTAGCCCAATCCTTTATTCGGAATATGACGCAGGCTCTCTTTGACCTGTTTGATTCGTCCCGACAAAGCGTGATCACGACCGATGTCTAGCAATACCGGATATTGACTCGTAAACCAGCCTACCGTACGAGAAATGTCCGTATCCGGCAAAATGTCCTCACGTCCGTGTCCCTCCAGATTGATCAGGCTGCGTTCATGGCCGGTCCATGTGTACAGCATCATGCCCAAAGCAGTCAGGAGCAGATCGTTCACTTCCGTGTTATATGCACGGTGCGCTTGCTTCAACAGCCGTTCGGTCTCTTCTTCCGTAAGCTGGACGACCACTGTATCCGTGTCAGCCAAGGTAAAGGGCTCAGCCTGCGCTTGATCCTCAGGCAAACGTCCTTGGTCAGCCCAAGCGGCTGCGTTCCATTGCTCCCAATAGGCGTGTTCACTTTCCATGGCTGGGCTATTCGCATAGGAGGAAAGTTGCCCAGCCCAGGAACGGAAGGAATCCGTTTTGTCCGGCAGCTGAAGCACTTCCTGATGAACAGCCTGTTCATAGGCAGTAGCCAAATCCTCGAACAAAATACGCCAGGATACCCCGTCCACCACCAAATGGTGAATTGCCATCAGGAGATGATCCCCGTCTGCACAGTGGAACAAACCCGCTTTAAGCAGCGGCCCTTCATGCAGTTGGATACTGCTTTGAATTTCGGTGGATTTCGCTTCAATTGCCGCGCTGAGCATGGCTTCATCCGTCAAGTCCCTAAAGTCCAGCACATCCAGGTGATACAGCTCGCCTTCCTGTATTCCGCGATTCCATGCTTTATAGCCTTGCTCGGTCTTGCTGAACACCATCCGCAGTGCATCGTGGTGCTCCGTCAGCTTGATAAGCGCCTGACGCAAAGCAGCTTCGTCAAACCCCTGCTCCCGGTGCAGCATAACGGCCTGATTAAAGTGATGCGCATCCACTTGCTCCTGTGCAAAGAACCCGTGCTGGATCGGAAGCAACGCCGTTTCTCCGCTCACTTCTCCCTGATCTACCATACGACTTGCCTCGTGCATATGCGGTGCCAGGGTTGCAACGATGGGATAGCGGAACAAATCCTTCATGTCCAGCTTGTAGCCTGCCTGGAACGCACGGGACACGATTTGAATCGCCTTGATCGAATCGCCGCCCAGGTCAAAGAAATTGTCCAACATTCCGACGGTTGGCACGCCCAGGACGGATTGCCAGACCGCTACGAGTGCCCGTTCCGGTGCAGTGCGCGGCTCTACATAATCCGCTCCGCTTTGCAGGCTGCCTTCCGGTGCCGGCAGGGACTTGCGGTCGATTTTACCGTTTGGTGTCAGCGGCATCTGCTCCAACTGAATGAAATACGACGGCATCATATAGCTTGGCAGCTCCCGCCCCAGCTCATGTCTCAGTTCACCGGCTCCAAGTTCTTGACTCGCGACGTAGTACGCCACGAGCTGTGTTTGGCCCGTTTCGTCCCCACGGGCCATGATGACCGCTTCTTGTACCGACTCCACCTGCAACAACTGCGATTCGATCTCGCCCAGTTCGATCCGGTAGCCCCGAATTTTCACCTGATGGTCCATCCGCCCCAAATATTCAATGTTGCCGTCCGGCGTCCATCTCGCCAAATCGCCTGTATGGTACATCCGCTCATGGCCTGCCTTGCCGCCAGCAAACGGATTATTTACAAATTTCTCGGCCGTCAGTTCTTCACGTTTCCAATACCCACGGGCTAATCCTTCCCCTGCAATACATAACTCGCCCGGCACACCGACTGGCTGCAACTCTCCACTCGCATTCATGATATAGATTTGGGTATTCGCGATAGGACGTCCGATATTAATGTCTTGAGCATGGGTCAGTTCCTGTACGGCCGACCACACCGTCGTTTCTGTAGGTCCGTACATGTTATAAATGCGGGGACCGTTTATTTCTTGCAGTGCTGTGAGCAGCTTGGACGGAAGGGCTTCACCCCCGACCATAATGACCTTCACGCTTTGCAGCGTGCGGGAACCTGCTTCATGTCCCAGCAGCATTTGCAGCCGGGATGGGGTCATTTGCAACATCTCAATAGAATGTTGAGTAATCAACTCACCCAGCGCCTGCGGATTCACCTGATGCTGGCGGTCACCAAGCACAACAGACATTCCACCCAGCAGGGGCAGGATGGTTTCCAAGACGAAAATATCAAATGAAATGGTCGTGAGTGACAAAATGGTTTGGCTCGCTTCAAAGTCAATGGCTTCGCGCATCCCACTAATAAAATTGAGTACTGAGCGATGCTGGAGCATAACTCCTTTCGGATTCCCAGTCGAACCCGAGGTATAGATGACGTAAGCCAAATGCTCTGGGCGGGCAATCGTCTCCAGGTTGCTACTTTCTCCCTGATACAATGCGGCATCCTCAAGAAACAGGGTATTGGCATGGCAATGGTGCTCTTCTGCCAGCTCACGACGGGTCAGAAGCACTGCGGCCTCGCTGTCTTCCAGCATGTATTCAATACGAGAGGACGGAAATTCCGGATCGATTGGCACATAAGCACCACCTGCTTTTAGAACGGCCAGCAGACCTACGATCATTTCCACGGAGCGCTGCACCATCAGACCCACCAGTTTGTCAGGTCCTACTCCCTGGGCTTGAAGCATTCGGGCCAATGAATTTGCCCGTTCATTCAGCTCCCGATAACTCAGACTCTGATTTCCAAACACCAATGCCACCTGATCTGGCGTACACTCCACCTGATCCTCGAACAGCTGATGGATCGTCTGTTTGGACGGAAATGCACAAGCAGTGTCATTAAATGCCGCTGTAATCTGTTGCTTTTCCGCTGCTGTGACCAATTCCAACTCTTCAACCCGAACATTTGGGTTGAGCGAAATTTGCTCCAAGAGACGGGTAAAATGTCCATACAGACGCTCAATGCCTTTCCGATCAAAGCAGAGCGTATTATACATAAACCGAATCTTTATGCCTTCTCCCGGCATCACGACGACGTTCAGATCATAGTTGGTTTGCTCTATAGACACCACATTTGAAATCGTAAATGGTTCCTGTCCATCGTTTCCCAACTGCTCTACTTGCTGCTCCACCGGATAATTTTCAAACACCATAATATGGTTGATCAAATCCCGTTTATGCTCGGACAGAGCCTGAATTTCATACAGCGGGAAGGCATCATAGGCATTGGAAGCCAGCGCTTGCTGCTGTGTTCGTTTCATCAGCTCGTTAAAGGCTTCGCCCTCTTCTGACTGCACGCGCACTGGAATCGTATTAATGAATAGCCCGATCATGTGCTCCACACCTGGAATATCCCCTGGACGACCAGACACAACGCTGCCGAACACGACATCCGAACTGTTATTATATTTTTGCAACAAAACGCCCCATACTGTCTGAATCAGCGTATTGATCGTGACCTGATTTTGCTTCGCCACCCGTTCGATCTGAGCCACCAGCTTCGGCTGGAATTCGCAATCCAGTTCTCCGGCGATATACTCCCCGGCTTGTAAGGATTTAGGATGTATTTTTTGCTGCGGAAGCGTAATTTGCTGCTCATAGTCTGCCAGATAGCTGCTCCAGTACTGCAAAGCCGCTTCACGATCCTGGCGCTCTAGCCATTCAATAAAACGACTGAACGGCGTGACAGGCTCCAGTACTGGCTCCTCACCCGCACGAAGTGCCAGATAGCTGCCAAATACCTCCTGTGTCATAAAGGACAAGCACCAGCCATCCATCAAAATGTGATGGAAGCTCCAGATAAAGTGGTACGTTTCATCCCCGGTTTGCAGGATAGAGATACGAATGAGCGCGTCCTCCGCCAGACGGAATCCTTTGGCTTTATCTGCAAGGGTAAAAGCTTCAACACGAGCTTTACGTTCTTCTTTTTCCAGTCCGCGCAGGTCTTCATAATACAACTCTCCGCTGCGATTGCAGAAAACGACCTGTATTGGCTCATTGTTCCAAGAGTTGATAAAATTCGTCCGCAATGCCTCATGACGTTGTACGAGCAGATCAAAGCTTTTACCGAAAGTAACCACATCAAACCGTCCGTGCAACTCAAAGGTGGCCTGTTCAAAATAAGCCTCCGAAGCCTCATCCATCAGGCTGTAGAAAAGCATGCCCTTTTGCATCGGTGTCAAGGCATACACATTTTCCAGTTCACCCAGATCTCGCGTATCTTCCACCAATTGCTCCAACTCGTCCAGCGTGATGTTATTTAGCAGAACATCACTTGGGGTCAACACCGTTCTTTCCTGCGCAACGCAATGGCTAATCACCTCACGCAAGCCGGATGCCAGTAGTTCTCCAAGCCGTGCAATCGTTTCATGCCGGAATTGCGTTGTACCGTAGCGAATCGTGAAAATCAGTTGGCCATCCTCGATGACTCCATTGATATCCAGCGCAAAATCCATAGACGCATTCGTGCTGACAGGCACACCGATGGAATAGGAGGAAGGCTCCAGATCGTTGCCTTTATAATCCTGATCGAATTGACCCAGATAGTTAAAACTGATCTCAGGCTGAGCCTTTAACTGCACGTCTGCTTTCTCCAGAACATTCGTATCCGACAGGTATCGTAAAATACCATAGCCGATGCCTTTCTGCGGAATATGACGCAGCCCTTCCTTGACCCGTTTGATCAGACGAGCGGTATTTCCTCCCTGTCCCAGACTTCCATCCAGAACAACCGGGAACTGGCTCGTAAACCAGCCGACCGTCCGCGTAATATCCACATCCGGTACAATGGCTTCCCGTCCATGGCCTTCCAGGTTGACCAGCACCCGTTCGGAACCAGACCAGTCATAAACGGCTTTTCCGAGCGCAGCCAACAACAGGTCATTCATTTCCGTGTTGTATGCGCGATGAGCTTGTTTGAGCAACTGCTCGGTTTCCTGCTTCGTCCAGCGGACCGTCACAACCTCACTGTCCCCAAGCAATGCATTGTCATTCGCAAAATCCTTCGGCAAAGGCTTCGCAAGACTGGCTTCTGCTTGTTCGATATGCTGCCAGTATGCGAGCTCCCGCTCTATCGTCGCACGATTCGCGTAGGCTGACAGCTGTTTAGCCCATGCCTGGAACGAATCTGTTTTATGCGGCAGTCGAATAGCTTTGCCTGTTTTACCTTCAACGGCCTGCTCATAACCCGATGCCAGGTCCTCCAGTAAAATACGCCACGATACACCGTCCACGACCAAATGATGAATGACGATTAGCAAATGATCGCCCTCAGCGCAATGGAACAGACCGAGCTTCACAAGTGGACCCTCGCTCAAGTGAATGCTTGCTTGAATTTCACTCGCCTTGGCTTCTACAGCGGTGGATTCGTCTTCAACTCTGCTAAAATCTACGATGTCCAGCGTGTATAGCTCGCCTTCCACCACACTGCGGTTCCAAGCGGCATAGCCTTGCTCCGTCTCACGGAATACAGTGCGCAATGCGTCATGATGCTGGACAATACGTTCCATCGTACGGCGCAGCGCGTCGACATCAAAGCGCCCAGCTCGATACAGCATCATCGCCTGGTTGCTGTGGTGCAGATCAACCGGCTGCTGCTCGAAGAACCACCGTTGAATGGGTGTCAGATCTACCTTACCTACTGCCTCTTCCTGGCTGGCAATCTTGCCATCTGTACGAAGCAAAGGACTGAGTGACGCTACCGTCGGATTGCTAAACAAATCCTTCATGTCCAGTCGATACCCTGCTTGCAGCAATCGGGATGATACTTGCAATGCTTTGATCGAATCGCCGCCCAGTTCAAAGAAGTTATCCTGCGTGCCTACCGTTTCGGCACCCAGCACCCCGGCCCATACTGAAGCTAAAACCTGTTCCACCGTGGTACGCGGTGCCACATAGGCTGCGCCGGTATGGATGCTTCCTTCCGGTTCCGGCAAGGCCTTGCGGTCGATTTTTCCATTGTTAGTCAGCGGGATCGTCTCCAGTCGCATCAAGCGTGCAGGTACCATATGTGCTGGCAGCCCTGCTTCCAGCTCGGTCTGTACCTCCTCGATCCGCAGCTCGGTTTCTCCTGTGATGTACCCGCACAAGTACTTGTGTCCACGCTCATCCGTCCGGTCGATGACTACCGCTTGACGCACACCCGGCACCCGCTGGATTGCCGTTTCAATCTCGCCCAGCTCGATTCGATATCCACGGATTTTCACTTGATAGTCCATCCGGCCGATAAAGTCCACATTGCCGTCTGGCATCCACCGCGCGAGGTCACCTGTGCGGTACAATCGTTCACCGGCTACATACGGGTTCGCTACGAACTTCTCGGCCGTCAGGTCCGCACGATTCAGGTATCCCCGTGCTACCCCGGCTCCGCCAATGCACAGCTCGCCCAGCACACCGATCGGCACCGGATTCAGCTGGCTGTCCACGATGTAGAAGCGTGCGTTCAGCCACGCCTGACCAATCGGTACACTGCCGCTGTCCGGCAGCTTCGACAGTTCTTCGTCGTAGAAGCTGGAGTCGATTGCCGCTTCCGTGACGCCGTAGCTGTTCATAATGCGAATATCCGCACCAAATCGTTCTTGCAGCACCCGGTAATCCGTCACGCTGCAGCTATCCGAGCTGGTGATCAGCAATTCCAGACTGCTCATGTCCAGCCCGTGTTCATGCACATGCTGCATAAACGGTACAATCAAGGCCGGGGTTGATTCGAACACCGTAATCTGATAATCGTGAATCCAGCCGTATAGACGGCTTGGGTCAATGCGATCATCTTTCGGACAAATGACCATCGTGCCACCGTTATAGAGCGCCCGCGCGATATCGCCGACGAACACGTCGAAGGAGAAGCTCGCCAGTTGCAGCAACCGTACCGGGAACTGGTTCAGACGGTAATCCCGGCGGTAGGCGGCGGCCGTGTTTACCAAACTGCGATGCTCAATCATGACCCCTTTTGGACGTCCCGTTGTACCGGACGTGTAGATCACATACGCCAGATCCTGCGGCTCATTGATATGCTCCACATCCGTGGCATCCCCGGTGTACAACGACTCATCGTCCAGCGCCAGTACGGTGTGCAGACGCAAGTTCGCTGCGGATTCGGATGCTACTTCGCTATCAGACTCCGAATCTGATTTCAAGCTTAATCCCTCATTAAGGCTGTCTCTTTCCATCGTCTCAGCGCCAGCTGCTGTCTCCAACTCGCCCTCAGACTGCCCTCCGGCCAAGGCCTGTCGGCTTTCCTCCAGCCATGCTTGGGCACGCTCCTGCAAACCTGTTTGAGTCAGTAGCACCGTAGCGCCGCTGTCCTCCAGCATAAAGCGGATACGGTCAGACGGATAATCCGCATCTAAAGGTACATATGCACCTCCGGCTTTCCATACCGCCAATACGCCGACCAGCATGTCCACCGAGCGCTCGCTCAAAATACCAACAATGGATTCGCGCCCAATGCCTTCATTCCGCAATCGGCGGGCAAGCTGGTTCGCACGCTCGTTCAGCTCACGGTATGTAAGCTGCCGCTCCTCATATACAACTGCCACGTGATCCGGCACAAGCTGCGCTTGTTCTTCCACATAGGCGTGGAACACCCCTTCTGATTGCTTTTCATCACTCCATGCAGATACGCCCACTGATCCAAAACCGTCGATGATTTTTGCTTTTTCCGAAGCAGTCACCAACTCAAGCTCATCTACCAGCTCATCTGGTCTGTTAATCGCTTCTTCAATAATATGCAGCAAATGCTCGCGGATTTGCTCTACAGCTGTGCGTTCCAATACCCGCGCGTTGTACTCCAAATGGACATGAATTTCATCACCTGGCACAACCGTAATGTTGAAATCATCGTTCGTTTGCTCCGATACGGAAGCATTTGCAATCGTAAAACCATTCTCACCACGGCTACCCATTTGCTCCATACGCTGTTCCACTGGGTAGTTTTCAAACACCATAATATGGTTCACCAGGTCCTGCTTTTGCTCTGTCAGGGCCTGAATTTCATACAACGGATAGGTTTCATAAGCACGGGAAGCCAGTGCCTGCTCCTGTATCTGCTTCATTAACGCAGCAAACGTGATATCTTTCTCACTGTGAATCCGTACAGGAACCGTATTAATGAACAAACCAATCATTTTGTCTATGCCCGGAATATCCGCTGATCTGCCGGATACGACACTGCCAAATACAACATCCCGACTGTTGTTATACCGTTGCAGCACAACGCCCCATGCTGCTTGCAGAAGGGTGTTGACCGTCACTTGCTTTTGCTTAACCAGCTTGTTTATCCGTTCCGTCACTTCGCGGCCCAGTGTAAACGAAAGCTTGTCCGCTTCATATTCTTTCGCGTGACCGTCCAGCTGTTTTGCCTGCGGCAATACCGTCTGCTGCTCGAAACCAGCAAAGTAATCACTCCAGAACCGTTCAGCCTCCGCGTTGTCCTGTCGCTCCAGCCATTCAATATATTCGCTGTATGGCGTTATCGGGACAAGCTCCGGCTTGCGATCTTCGAGGATGGCAAAGTACTTAATAAATGCTTCCCCCACAACCAGGAACAAGCACCATCCGTCCATCAAAATATGGTGGAAGCTCCATACAAAACGGTACGACTCCTCGCCTTTATCAAAACAGACACCCGCATCAGCTCGCCTGAGCTGAAATTAAAACCTTCGACTTTGTCACGCTCAGCAAAATCAGCAATGTATGCGTCCTGCTCTCCTTGTCCCATTGAACGCACATCTTCAAAACGGAACCCGGCATGTTTGTGGCGGTACACCACCTGTAAAGGCTGCTCATTCCAGCCGCTATAAAAATTCGTTCTGAATATTTGATGTCGATCCACCAGTTGATTTAAACTTTCGGCAAAAGCCTCCACTTGAAAGCTGCCTTGCAGATCAAATGTCGCCTGCTCAAAGTACGCCCCGGATTTCGGCTCCATTAAGCCGTGGAACAGGATGCCTTTTTGCATGGGTGTTAGCGAATAAATGTTTTCCAGTTCTCCCGCAGCAGCCGTCTGTTCTACAATATGATCCAGCTCTACAGCCGTCAGTCCTTGGAAGGACAAATCGCTTGGCGTCAGCTCTGGCAACTCTTTTTCCACACAGTGAGCCAATACCTCACGCAAGCTCTCCTGAAGCAGATCAGCCAGCTTTTTGATTGACTTTTTCATGAACATTTTGTTGCTGTAGCTGATCGTCAACTCCAGTGCACCGTCCGTGATCATGCCGTTGATATCCAGAGCATACCGCTTGGTTAACGTGTCACTAATGGAAGCTCCGATGGAATAAGGAGACATGCGAAAGGCATTATTCTTTAAATCCTGATCGAATTGTCCGAGATAGTTAAAGCTGATTTCCGGCTCGCTGATAAAAGGTGCTTCCCCTTCCCTGTCAGCAAGATATCTCAAAATCCCATATCCAATCCCTTTATGCGGTAAACGGCGCAGTCCTTCTTTGACGTTTTTGACACGCCGTCCCACATTCTGTTCCTCGCCCATATCGAGTACAACCGGGAATTGGCTGGTAAACCAACCGATCGTCCGCGTAATATCCACATCCGGCAAAATGGCTTCCCGTCCGTGCCCCTCCAGATTTACAAGCACCTGACGGATGCCTGCCCACTCCTGAATTGCAGTGCCCAAAGCTGTCAGCAACAGGTCGTTTGCTTCCGTATTGTAGGCACGATGAGCTTGTTTCAAGAATTGTTCCGTTTCTTCTACCGTCC
>NZ_JBODQH010000004.1:0-27557 GCF_052119485.1 Paenibacillus sp. DRB1-1
GGCATCCTAGGCTTGCAGTTGGGAACCGCTCGTCAAGGGTTCGCTTCGCCGCTGCGCGCCCTGGACGGCTGCATACGGCGTTTTAGCACCAGTTAAATATAAAAGGCCCCCTGACGCTTCTCGGAGTGAGAGCAATCAGGGGGCCTTTTATATTCGTAAGATTTGCACCTATTCATTCACTTTCCCATTGAATCTATCTCATGGATACAGTAGAATAGTGGTACAAAGCCCACGTAAACAAGATTAATCAAGTGGCTCTTACACCTGATTGTCTTTTCCCGGCGCCCTGTTTCTCCGATCCTTACATCGGTTAAGCAGCGAGAGTTGTCCAGACTCAAGCCGCCGTGAAACGTGGCCTTTTTATTTATCTAAGAAAATATTACCACCGTCTAGCGTTTTTTGCTAGACTTATTTACTATTCGCTTCACACCCAAAGCTGACAGGCGCTATATTTTTTTTCCATAGTTATTTTCTTCAAAAAAAGAATCCAATATTTGCAATGATTCGCTTTCGTTTTTTCCTGTCATGGATTCCGCCAAATCGTTAAGTATGCTTAACGCTCCCTCGTCTATTTCTTCCGGCTCGGAATCCCATCTATACCCCGCGTTACCATCCATATCAAGATGCTCAACAGCATCCTGCACACTATCAAATTCCAGGCCTTCAAAATGAATAAAATCAATTAAATACCCGAAACTGTCGCCGTCAGCAGGTCTGGCTATTTCGAGGGTACAAATATATGCACCTTCGTGGCAATATACTGCCACATAACGCTCATCAATCAAAGGATTGCGTAAATACTCATGTTTGCTGCGATTTTCATCCGTCATTTTCATTTTCAGTTTTCCATCTCTCATAACTACACCTCCAAAAATTTTGTTAAAGAAGATTCGTGCAGCTCGCGGAAATACTCCGCATAAGATGCCACCCGTCCGGACGCAATTAGACCGTCGATATGTTCCCAATCTGCATCCGGCAGCGTGATTCGAAGCGCCTTGGACTTGCCAATCTTCTTCCGGCCCGATCCAGGCCGCGCGCCTCCATAATTCTTGCTGTGAAAATGTGGGTGTCTCATTGTATCCACCCCGAAACAGAATGATCCTCTTTCACTTCAACAATAACATCACGATCATCGTGGCGGATAACTAACTTCGTGGCATTTTTCCTTGCTTCCTTTTCATTACGTCCTGATACATTTTCATAGTAATAACGACTAGCACCATTGAAGCTTTCAAATTTAACAATCCAAGTTTTCATATTTTTCAGACCTCCAAAAATTCGCTTCAGCGAACTTGATTTTTGCTTCTGAAATCATTTTACTGCAGCAAATTGAAAAATGCAACACTTTTCAAGAATGCCGGCACAAAAAAACCTACCAGGGTCATTCCTGGCAGGCTTCGAGTTCTTTTATTTTCTTCTTTAGCTTCTTAATTTCCATGCCCTCCACAAGTTGCGTACTCCGAATACACGCGTACACTGTGCCTGCCAGCACATACCCAAAAAGCAGCAACACAATATTTCTAAATGCAGCAGAATCCGGTTTTTCAAAACGCTGAAATAGACTCATAGTTTCGTGATATTGCTCAACTGTCATACCTTCTATGATCTTACCACTACAATATTGATAGACCAGGAATATTAACCCCGTAAATATTGCAATTTCAAGAATAAAGCGTACGGAAAACCATACAGACCTACCAATAGAAGAATCCATAAATCGCTTGAGCTTATTCTTCATGCTGTTCACCTTCAAGCTCTTGTATTTTAAGTTTCAAGCGTTTGATTTCAGAATTATGCCCCCACCGCTGAACATTCAATGTCAAATACACAATCAACACAGTTATAGCAAACGCTAGAGAAATAAACGGTGTTATAACCACTTTCATTTTTGTGTTCATTATCTGCTGGAAAACGTCCATTTGAGCGGGTGTAAAAGTTTCTTGTGTTTTCACAGCCATAAACACAAAAGCAACCATAAGCCCTATAAACGCTAGAATTTCCACAGTCCACACAATCGTTTTACCTAATTTTTCAGCTTTCGTCATACTACTTCCTCCGCTTCTATTAATTCCACTTCTTTAACCACAGCCATATATTTAGCTTGTTCCGTTTTCGTCAGTTCTTTTTTTTCTAAGACGTAATAACAGTTCCGGCCAACTTGTACACGTCGAGATTCAAATAAATTTTTACGCTGCCAGTGCATGCAGCTCGCCGGGATCAGCAGCCTACCAAACATAGCGGCTATGCTTTCAGCATTTTGCACCTGGCGCCAAAAATAGTATTCCTGGCTTAATCTCGTATACCGGACTTTTGGTATGGATGGAAATTGAAACAGCAGCTCCTGCGGATCATGTTTTACTTTATTTGCTGGTACGATTGTTGGCATGTTTGCCCCTCCTGGCTTCGTTGTGTACCTGTTCCAATTTGTCCATAAATTCTGCGGCAGCTCGTTCCGTGCGCGGCAGCGGAAAGCCGCCGACAAAGGAATGAGAATCAAATAGGTTAAGGGCATGAATCTTCTTTACCATGCCGGACGAAAGAAAACGGGAATGGATCAGCTTCCCCATCCGACCGTAGCTATCCGCTTGGAAATCGTAATAATCTATGTGCATTCCCTTATTGCCGGCTGGCCGGATATGAATCAAAACTTCAAGCATTTCACGTACCCGACTGTCTAGGCGGTTGACACTCGGCGTAGCAAATATCTGTACGCTGGCCATCTTACGCGCAAAGGTCAGGATGTCCGTAGCAATAATGTTGTCACTTTTGAGCGCTGTCCGGCTATTAAATGACCTATGCGCCTCGTCCCATATACAAACAGAACCATGAGCTTCAGCTACCTTAAACCAGTCTTCCGCAACCTTGATCCGTTCCGCGCCTTTAAGATCATAGTTTGCAAACAGCTTGGCCGATCCTCCAAGCTTCTCAATCTTGCCTTTGTACAGCCAACCCATCATGCTGGCCATTGTCGTTTTACCCACGCCCAGATTGCCCATAATCCCGATTATATGCGGCATAGGCTGTTACCCCCTTCCACCCTTAACCATGCGTCCATCGGCCATAATAATCGGCTTAGGCGGCTTTGGTATAAGCTCCTCGATGGTACGCAGGAATGTTTCTGGCCGTGCAACGGATTTTTTAAATTCTTGTTTAATCTGCTTAATAATCGTATTGTACGGGTTGCCCTCCGGGTGCAGCCTGGTGTTATTACCCATGCTTTCCAGGAGCAGCAGCGCCCGCACCTGGTCTTCGCTGAAAGGTGCAGCGTAGTCACTCATGAATGCCAGAACTTGTTTTACATCGCTGACATGCTGCACATTAGGGAACAAATCATCGTTTATGACGGACTGTATCTTATCTGCGTTGTCATGTGTACTCATCTGCTCACCATTGAGATGACCAGGATAAGAAAGAACAAAATCCCTCCACCGATCAGGATGATCTTACCAAGCGGCAGCCTACGACCTTCCTCGGCCACTTCTGGCGCAAAGTGCGTTATCTGACGCATAACCGTACTGCGCTCCAAGGCCGCAATCCGCTGGCAATCCTCCACATTCTCGGTTATGGTCGGATACATAAATATCCGGCCACGTGGCCCCGTGTATGCCTTCACGTCGGCCTTTGGTACGGCGTAATTGCCATCCATAGACTCTGCATATACCCTTTCATCGTTAATGTCTGTAATCGGCGCTATAGCCGCTGTACCATCGTTTTGCAGGACAACCAGCACATCCTGTGGTAAATACTCCACTTCCTCGCTCTTACTTCCGAACAGTCGCATTTTTGTTAGCTCCCTTATTCTTAATTTTGTTAATCAGCCAAAACGACAACATTGTGACCCAGGCAATCCCCAAGGCCAAGCCTGATCCAATCGCAAAAAAATAACTAAATACACTACCTTCCATGTCTTCCCCTCCTCTTACCACCACTGAGCGCCGCCCTTGACGGCGTAATACAGCCTTAAAATAACTTTGACGATCTGGAGTATTCCCAGGATAACGATTCCGGCCAGCAGCGAATCTACGACCGCCTGCATTGATGCCGGAAGGTATCCGAAGAATACGAAATATTTGTTTAAGTTAATGCCGTGTCCTGCGACCTGGCTAACGTTGTTAAGATAGTCTCGCGCCATCCCCAAAAACTCCAGCGGCGGTGAAAAGATAGAATCTATCGCATTACGCAAGCCCTGCGGCAAGAAATATTCATACAAGCGACCACCTCATTCCAATTGCATTGTTCGGATATTAGGCCGGATCTCCGACATCCGGAAGCAATAATCGTTCGTTTTTTGCTATCCGGAATGAGTTGGCCACCTTTTTATCGTCCGGATTTTCCACCTTGTACCGCTCTGAGAGGTGGCAGATTAATTTTTATATCGTCGTCGTACTCCCTCGTTTCGGTCTTAGTACCGTCTGCATGATGGAATATTTCCGTTCGGATCGTCCGGCCAGTTCTTGCGTCCCTATCGAGATGAATCTCGATTGTAGGAAGCTTTTCCCTCTTCTTTCATGGATAAATGGCAGAAATATAAATCCCAAAATAATAACAACCCAAGGCCCAAAATAAGCAATAAACTCCAGGCCGGACAGCAAGGAACTTCGTACATCGTTCGGCAACTGTATGCCACTAAAATTATTCAATACAATCAGTCTCCCATCTGAATACTGCCGATGATCCGTATGACTCCCCAGGCCACCGTAAACCAAATCAAAAACAGTAGCACATAGGATAGTGTGTCGATCTGGAAGTAATTAAGGCCCTGGGCTACATTACGGATAATAGGAGACCAAACGCCATCATCTGGCGATCTTGAAACGTAAGTAAATCCGGCCAAGGTGACAAAAATACCTTTCACGATGGCGACTATGATTTTCCCGATCATATAAAAAACCTGTATCAGTAGCCAGGCAATCATTGCGATCTTATAGACCAGATAAAGGATCAAGGCTATAACCACAAATAATGGCCGCAGCAGAAACTTCAAAAAATCGAAAAGAGCCTGGAACATAATGCCCAGGAGGTACGAAATGAACTCCATGAGCCTATGAAACAATCTCTCAAAAAATTGCCAGGATGATTGCAGTATCTGACGGATCATCGCGGCAATGCTTTGCGAGTTTTATAGACAATCGCGAAAATCTCATGGATAATGCGATCCGAATACATAATGGCCGTAAACACGATCAGCGGCGCAGATATGTACGCGAGCTGCTTAACGGCGAACTGAAATATCTCCAAGCTTGACATGTGACTAGCCCCCTTGTTTCTTCGTTTTTTTGTTAATTAAATACATAAAAGCAATAACCATATTTGCCAGGACAATAGCCAAAGAGACCAGCACCCAACCGTTAAACAGCTTCACAAATTCCAAGCCAGCTTTAACGGCATCCAGTACACCAAATCCGCCCCCCAGGTCGAGGACTGGAGCTGTAGGGTTATTGCTATTCCCCTCTGTGCCGTCCGCTAATATCGCCCTGGCTTCCGCCTTATTCGCGATGGCTCCAGGGATATACCCCATTGCCCTGGTAATCTTGTATTCAAAAATTGACGGCCCCACGCTACCAATCAAACGGCCATTGAGATAGATACGGTAACCTGTGGCCCCCTCTGTTTTCTGCCAATTAACCAACAGAAAGTCGGGCCCCTCTTCCTGAGCTGTATCCGTCACCGGCAAAGGCGTTGTAACATTGACCGCATTCGTGGACAAAAACCGACCATACTTGTCATACATGGTCACCACAAATTTATATTTCTTATCCGGCTTTGCCTTGAATACAAACGATCCGTTACCAAAATTCCCTTCTGCCACCGTGCCATCTTGATAGACTACTTCACGACTTGATCCATTAGGCTTTGTCCATGCCAACCCCACGCTATTCCAGGCGGTACTGGTCACTTTTAAAACCGGATTAATGACCTCTGCATAAGGAGCTGCTTGGACCTCCTTGCTAAAACCGGATTCTCCATCTGGAAAAACAGACGTAAGCTTAATGGAGTACACCTTGTCGGGGATCAGATCCGTCATGATATATTCGTTCGTTGTCAGCTCCCTAAACTTTTGACCATCTACATAGAGCAGATAGCCTGTAGCCTTGGGAACCTCGTTAAATGTTATCTTGAGTGACTTGATATCTGGAACGACCTGGAGGTTATCCGGACGGGGCAATTGGTAAGATCCAAAAACATCAAACTCAGCCAAATCAGTGTTCCATCCATCGCCTCCCAAAGCTGCATCAAGGACTATTTTTCTTACGGATTTAAAATCAACCGGATAATCCAGTGTCCCAATTCCGAAACCAGACTTTTGGGCAATCAAAACGCCAGAATCCGAGTAAAACCCAACGCGAAACGTACCGTTCATGCGATACGTTACATTAGCTCTAATCCGGGTTAAATCAGCGGTTTTTGGTAGCGTGAAAGTGACCGAATTTTTATAGATAGATTGCTTGGTTGAGTCATTACCGTCTGTAAGATTTTTAGTTGTTCCCCCAGGGACAACAACCGCCTCCATACCATTAAGAAGTCCCCCTGGGTAGGCGTTTACTTCATGCGGCATCAAAAATAAAAAAACAGCTATGAAAGCAAATATACTTTTAAACCACACGTTACCCCCCTCCTTCTCTTGGTATTGGAATTTCGACCTCTGCCCCACTAGGCGCAGGCGTATCAATCGTTTGATTCTTGGGCTTGGGTATATCAAAAATTATTTTCCCAGGCGTAGGGGTTTCTATCGTCGTCGGCGGCGTTGCGGCCTTCGGTATATCAAAAATAATTTTCTTCGGTACTGGTGGTTCTTCCAGTTCCATTTTCTTTGGCTTATCTATATCCACGCTGTCTATGCCATCCTTAGGATCAGACAGCACAAAGGGCTTCGAATCGTCCTTTGTCTCAACGGCTGGAGTGCTAGCAATGTCAAACTTAATCGGCCCATTTTCAAATTCCCCAGGGACTTTTGGAACCAAAGTATCTTGCTCCGGCGTGGAGATGTTAGGCAGCGGCAAAGGGACTATGGTCGCCTGGTCTATCTCTTCCTGGCTCGGCGCATCCGGTACACTCCCGACATAATTCGACAAATGATTAACGGTAGCTGCACCGATCTTGTTAGCTACATCGTTCCAATCCGGCGGCGGCGGAATTGCTCTCTCGATAGCTCCGGTGAGCTGCCCCATGAGGACATCCCAATCTGGACATTCCAGAGCCTTTTTTATGTTCTCGCATGGATCACATTGTGATGAGCTGCCGCCATCGGGCCCACCGGAATCGTCTCCCCCGGAATCATCTCCCGGATCAGTGGCTCCCCCATCATCACTACCGCCTGAGTCGTTGCCGCCAGGGTTTGTTGTACCTGTGTCGCCGCCACTGGAACCGCCTCCGGTGTCACCACCGCCACCTGTCGGCGGTGTAGGCGTTGTTTGTCCTCCACCGCCCGTGTCGGGGGGCTTGTTGTCCCTCCTTGCTCCGCATCCGGCAAGAACCCGTATTCGGCAAGTTTAAGGAATTTTTCTGCGCTGCCATCGGATGTAAGAGAGATAGATACACCCTTGCTTTTATGCGCCCTAAACGCTGTTGTGCCAACGTCTACGGGTGCCCCGTCCGTCGAACTGGTTATTTTCATTTTGTATCCATCGCCAAATGTCACCGTAGCATATACCTTGTTGCTTAAAGCTCCTTTGACCCTAAAACGTATACTGGCTATGTAGTATTTTCCGCCACCCTCGGACGGTACAAATTTGGTACCTCCCCCCGAAGTTTTAGCAGCGAAAGTACCAGATGTACCTTTCGGTATAGTCACCTCAAAACCACCATCAGGCACTTTAATATTGCCTTTCGGCACGGCTGCGGAAGCCAGCACCGGAATATTAAGCAGCATAATAATTAACAGTGTTAACCATATTTTTTTCATCGCTTCTACCCTCTCTGTAAAAATAGCCCAGACAGTAAATCGTCTGGGCTATTTGTGATACTGCATTTTTACTTAGTGCCAGCGGCCGACTTACCTTTTTTAACCAGCCAAAAAATAAAGCCGATGATGATTGACGCAAACGAAATACCAATCCCGATTGCTGTCCATCCACCAAACAGACCCATAAAGCCGGATGCTGCGGACAAGCCGTCTGCTGGCGTTAAAGGTAAAGTAACCCCCGATAGATCCACTACTGCTGCTGCTGCCATAATAAAATTCCTCCTTGGAAAGTTGTTGTTTTTTTATATAGAGAAGGGTTGCCCCTGAACTCACTTAGTAATAATCAAATTCATCGTCTTCATCGCGTGATTGACGATTCGCATTGTGAAAAATGTCAATGATGACGTACAATACCATGCCTGCAACGATCACCGCGATAATCGTCATGATGATCGGCATATTGTACTTAATAAAATATTTCGTGAATTGGAAAATCTCAGTCATACGATCTTGGTCAAAAAAGGACTTCGGATAGTTCACAGTTGGGTCTGCAATTGGGCGTAGATTCATGTTTTCTTACCCCTCACGGCATTAACAATGACCGTCATAAGCATACCCACCACGACGACCGCAACCACGACCATGACGAAATTGGAACCCGTTTTCATGAAGTTCTTCCACATGCTCCAAAAGAAATTCCAGTCCCAAATATCAGAAATGTCCATCATTGTATCTATCACCCTCCCTTGTTCTGTGCCAGAGCGTAAAGGACGTAGCAACTACGCCAAGACCTGAACAAAAGGCAGCCAGCAATTTGATTAAATCTTTATTCCCCAGGAACCAGACCAAAGCGGCCCCGATCAGCGTTTCCATCCTTTGGCCACCTCCAGCAAGAAATGTCCCATCATGGACACCGCCACGGGTAATGACAAAGCAAATGACAACGCAATGGCTGTCGACTTGGGATCTAAATGGATGAATGACACGTTATCCTCTCCCCGTCGATAGTTTAAGCAACCATTGCAAGACCAGGAATGCCAGGACTAAAAAAAGACCAGCGCTGACAAGCGCATCCCCTAGAGTCATTTCGTTACTAAAGGCGATAAAATCCCCGTTTGGAAGCTCCACCAGTTGTTGACTACGCAGTTCCAAAGGCTGGTTAACTACGTATACATCTTTCGTTACCGCTGGTGCTTCCGGCATGATAATAGGTTCGGCTTGCTGTGGGTTTGGCTGTTGGATAGCCGTATCCGGCTGCACGACCGAATCTGTATGTACCTCCTGCGCCGGAATGGACGGTTCCGGTTGTGCTGGAGCTTCATCGTGGTTCATTTTTCACCCCCACACTGAACGCAAAAAAGAGGCGCAGCCTATAAGCGGCTGCGCCTCATTATCTCTCAAAAAATACACACCTAAAGAAATTTTTACCATATTGCTACTATTGCAACACAGGAAAAAATAACATAAAGTGTTCTGAGGGACGAGCGAGGGCATTTCGCTCCGACCTATGGGACAATGAAAGCTACCAACTTTCATTTCCCGACGAAAGTCCTGTAGATGTTATCAGCATCTAACAGGGCTTTTTTGCTATTCAGGTTTTTAGTTATCTACAGAATAGACCATCTTTTGCTATTTGTCACCGTGCTGTATCCTACAATAGTTAGAAAGCAGCACGTTTCCGAAAAATCGCACAAATTTTCTTGTGTTTGGACATCCATCCTAATTACTAGGATGGAACACTAAAAACGAGAACGTATTTTCCGTTCTTGTTTACTATAAAAAAAAAATTAGGACTTGTCTATATTTTTTTGGGTAATTTTACCCAAGTATTTTTCGTTGATTAGTCTTTCTATCACATGTTTTACGTTACCTTCCTTTTCTAGCTCAGTTATAACTTTTTGCTTTAGGTTAATGCAAACACTTCTAGTTAATTCACTTTCCGGTTTCCTACTGCGAGCCAAAAAACCTCTCCCTTTCGCATCCCTCTCCTTTTCTTTTTTTTCTTTTCAGCATACACCAAAAAACGGCATTCTCCCAAACAGAGAAATACCGTTAGCATGTCCATACCGTGCTGCTTTCTAAAGAGATATATATCTCTCCCTCTATCCCCGTCCCGGCGTGTAAATATCGCGTTCCCTTTGCTTCTTTCGATTCCACTCCGTTTCTGGATCAGGTCCACCCTGTTCCGGCTTGTCTGTGCTGCGGCGCAAGAATTGCCACCACTTCCGTTCTTGTGAAGCAGCTAAAAGCTGTTTCGTTGCTTCTAATTCCTTTTGTAAAGCGGCTATACCATTGCTTTGAAGCTCCATTTGTTCTCTCATACTCGCCATATCTCCGGCCTGTTGTTGGCTGCGCTCTGCCATCTGCTTGAGCAGCTCAATCGCCTGATCATATCGCTTATCATGACGACTTTCCCCGTTTATTACGGGCATATTTCCATCGCCCGTATCGGATAAAAATTGCATATGCCTAGCCGTGACAATCATTGCAGATTTTTCAACGCTTATACCGCTATCCTTGCATAGCGTAGCGAGTTCTCGCATAACCATAGCGTCTTTTTCCGTATAACTCCGATTGTTACTATCGCTACGCTCTAGCAAGTATCCCGCCTTTTCCAAAGCCATAGCATATTTGCGTACCGTAACGGCCTTAACGCCTAAAAAACTTGCTACGTCGCCTGTTTTCATGTTTATACACCGTCCTTTCATAGTGTTACACTCTATCAAAAAACCCGTTACGCCTATGATATGCCCCGTACATAATGAATAGCAACCAGGGTCCCTGGCTGCTCATAAAATTAAAAATCCATACCTCCACCACCACCGCCGCTGTCGCCGCCGTAAGAGTCGCTAGAATGGTCTGTATAGCTGTGATGGCTACTATGACTATCATAACTATTGTGGCTACTAGAATGGCTGCTATGGTTGTTAGAACTGCTTTCAAAGGCGTTGCTTACCGCACTACCAATGATCAGGCCTGTTATCAGGTCGTTATTGCTTCGGTCTGAAACAGATTCACTCCTTGCGTTTGAACTCCATTTCCCCCGAACCCTGGAACGATCCGCGACATCTGGATCATTTGGATAAATTTCTGCATCACTCACAAAAACTTTTTCACCGCCTGGCGTTTTAACAAAATACCCGCCATTTGTCCTGATTACAGGTTCTTCCGGCTCGGGTTTAGGTTGATATTCACCCCTACCACCCTCATCAAAACCTCCATATTTCAACATCTTAACAAGAGCAAACGCAATTCTTATAGCGATAAAGGCACCTGCCATTACAAGCAAAACATGAAAACTAAAACTAAATATTTCATACAAATTTGACATACCGTCAAATATTGGCGATAGATCAAGTTCAGGTGTATTTTGTTCTTTCATCCGATAAGCTCCAATCTCTATTTTCTACGCGATGATATTTCGCAAAATTTAAGATAAATCCAAGAAAGACCAACTACGCAAATAAGCAACAAAATGCAGGAAATAATGTCCTTAATGTTACTGTCCATTTTCTTTCTCCAAAGTCCCATCCACAAAACCGCACATATAACCAGCCGCCAGTAAGTTCATATCCCGTTCGCTTTCTACTCGGATTCCCAGGACAAACTTCTCGGAACGTATCTTCGATTCGGCCATAACTTTAGCTTTTTTCTCTATACGATCTCTATTAATCATGATTTTACCCTCTCAAATTCCACAGATATTCTTTCCAGCAAACTATCCATTTTCACCCTAAAATACTTTTTAGACCCTTCATATCCACGCTTAAAGCCTATATCATTTCCCTCGCTATAACCGTCCCTATAAGCTTCTTTAATAGACATTTTTACGGCAGCCATATCATTATCGCTAATATCAAGTTTATTCAAAAATTCCATTTGGTCATTCACATATTTCGACTCTTTTTCCATATAGCTCATACCCTGCATCCCCTTCCATGTGATATAATATAAGCAACGATAATTTGAAATGAAGGCTCTCCGATCCCCACGATCAGAGGGCTTTTTCTTTTGTAAAATCAAACCCGACTTGTACGCCTCGGCTCACTTCACCCTCTACAGGCATACGCTTTTTAGGATTCTTATTCTTTGTAAATTCCTTTTCATCAAATTTGAATTTCTTCGTGGCAAACCAACCTGGCAAACCATCTGGAAACACGTTGTATTCCAGTTCTAAGCGCTCTTTTGGATCAAGCTGTACATAAGCATTCCATATACTTTCTTCCGTTTGCATACCATCCGGCTGCTTACCCATAAGCAACATTTGTCGTTCTTCCTCAGCCATTTGCAAAGGTTCAACTTCCGGCATAATAGGTTCACTTATCGGCTCTTTCTTCTGCAACAGAACCGCTTGATCTTCACCTATTACCTTTTCGATATTATGCAGCTTCGATTTAGTAAGCAATTCATTCAAAAGCTCCACCTTATTCGTCGTTTTCCGTTTTTCTGCCATTTCAGCTTTTAACAGTTTCGTATCCATGTAGAGCCTTCGTTTTTGCAAAACATCATCTTCAAAATTTTTTTTTTTGTCCTGCTCATACTCATGAACCATCGTTTGAAACACTTTCATTGCTTCAATCATCATGTCCGCATCTTCCGGCAAGTTCTCGGTAAAAATAAGCTTTTGCATCCGTCCACGAATTTGGGCAATTTCCCTTTCTTTGGTCGTGTCTATATCCTTTAACCGGAACAAATGATCTCGGCATTCAGTAAACTGGTGCGGATCGCCTTTTTGAAGAACTTTCCAAAATGCAGAATTATGTGTAAACTTGCTGCCGACCAAGTGTGACCACAGCATAGACAGGCCATCCAGACGCAAAAGAAAATCCATGCTGTCAAAAACATTTTCTTCGCCCGTTTCGCTGTTAGCCAGCCCTTTGAGCCAGTCCCTATGTACTTCAAATTCGACGTTCCAGACCTTATCAGGGTTCATGCCTTTATCCAAGTAGATCTGATTGAAGTAGTCTTTTCCCTTTTTCTTGATCTCAACTGACTTATTATAAATACGCAGTTGCAGTCTGCTCCGATCTCCAAAATACGCTGTCTCAAATATCCCTGTAAACGGGTCTATACGTAGCGCATCCGGCTTGTTATCGTCTGCCACGTTCCTCGGATAGTCCATACCTCGCAGATCGTCCAATGTCCACTGAAATTGATCCGAATGCACACACAAGTCAATACGATTCGGTTTACTACCCTCATAGGCAAAACCCATACCTGTCAGGACTTCTAGCGACTCCAGAAAAGCATCTTGCGCGCCCAGCTCCCACAGCTTAAATTGGTTAATCTGAACTTTAATTGGGAAAGTACCGTCATTCCGGCGTTTCTTCGCAAAAAATATAGCCATGTCCTGGTTACGCACCTGATAAGCGTATATAGGCCGCTGTCCTCCGGCTTCGATCTGGAAGGTGGCCGGATACTCATATCTCCCCAACTTGACCTGGATTACGTCCGGCTGGCCTTCTTCTGCGTTCTCCTTGCCTTCGATCAACGTTTGCATCAGACCGGATGCCATGACTTCATCGTAATTCCAGGCATCGCACGTGTACCATAACGTATCAACATTAAAAACAAAGCGGCTCGGGTCTGGAGCAAATTGCTTCTTCCCTCTCGCCGACCCTGCCTTTTTCGTATAGCTTGATGGCATAAAAAACTCCCCTTAGACTCAATTTTTCGCAAATAACTGCAATTCGCAACTTAAAAAACCTTATAAAACCGTGTTTTTTTGAAAGAATGCTCATGATTTCATGCATTTTTCTCTGTTTTTCTTGTCGTGGTAAGTGCTAACCCTTGTGCAGAGCGGCTTTAGTGGGTATAGATAAAGACCACCGTGACCCCATGTTATACCTTCTGGGGTCTGGTGCTGCTTTCGTCGTAATGCGCCCATTAAACCCGCTCAAAAAGCCAGGTCAAAAGCGCCAAAACTCCAGCAGCACCAGCCTATTTACAACTTTTCACCATATGAATAATTCACAACAGTCCATTTTCGGACAAAGACTAAGGTCGCCCCCGGCGGCTAAAGGGCTAGCCCTTTAGAATCCCTATTCCCTCGGCGGGTGCCAGCCCTCCGAACCGGAGGTTCAGAGGGGCATCCTAGGCTTGCAGTTGGGAACCGCTCGTCAAGGGTTCGCTTCGCCGCTGCGCGCCCTGGACGGCTGCATACGGCGTTTTAGCACCAGTTAAATATAAAAGGCCCCCTGACGCTTCTCGGAGTGAGAGCAATCAGGGGGCCTTTTATATTCGTAAGATTTGCACCTATTCATTCACTTTCCCATTGAATCTATCTCATGGATACAGTAGAATAGTGGTACAAAGCCCACGTAAACAAGATTAATCAAGTGGCTCTTACACCTGATTGTCTTTTCCCGGCGCCCTGTTTCTCCGATCCTTACATCGGTTAAGCAGCGAGAGTTGTCCAGACTCAAGCCGCCGTGAAACGTGGCCTTTTTATTTATCTAAGAAAATATTACCACCGTCTAGCGTTTTTTGCTAGACTTATTTACTATTCGCTTCACACCCAAAGCTGACAGGCGCTATATTTTTTTTCCATAGTTATTTTCTTCAAAAAAAGAATCCAATATTTGCAATGATTCGCTTTCGTTTTTTCCTGTCATGGATTCCGCCAAATCGTTAAGTATGCTTAACGCTCCCTCGTCTATTTCTTCCGGCTCGGAATCCCATCTATACCCCGCGTTACCATCCATATCAAGATGCTCAACAGCATCCTGCACACTATCAAATTCCAGGCCTTCAAAATGAATAAAATCAATTAAATACCCGAAACTGTCGCCGTCAGCAGGTCTGGCTATTTCGAGGGTACAAATATATGCACCTTCGTGGCAATATACTGCCACATAACGCTCATCAATCAAAGGATTGCGTAAATACTCATGTTTGCTGCGATTTTCATCCGTCATTTTCATTTTCAGTTTTCCATCTCTCATAACTACACCTCCAAAAATTTTGTTAAAGAAGATTCGTGCAGCTCGCGGAAATACTCCGCATAAGATGCCACCCGTCCGGACGCAATTAGACCGTCGATATGTTCCCAATCTGCATCCGGCAGCGTGATTCGAAGCGCCTTGGACTTGCCAATCTTCTTCCGGCCCGATCCAGGCCGCGCGCCTCCATAATTCTTGCTGTGAAAATGTGGGTGTCTCATTGTATCCACCCCGAAACAGAATGATCCTCTTTCACTTCAACAATAACATCACGATCATCGTGGCGGATAACTAACTTCGTGGCATTTTTCCTTGCTTCCTTTTCATTACGTCCTGATACATTTTCATAGTAATAACGACTAGCACCATTGAAGCTTTCAAATTTAACAATCCAAGTTTTCATATTTTTCAGACCTCCAAAAATTCGCTTCAGCGAACTTGATTTTTGCTTCTGAAATCATTTTACTGCAGCAAATTGAAAAATGCAACACTTTTCAAGAATGCCGGCACAAAAAAACCTACCAGGGTCATTCCTGGCAGGCTTCGAGTTCTTTTATTTTCTTCTTTAGCTTCTTAATTTCCATGCCCTCCACAAGTTGCGTACTCCGAATACACGCGTACACTGTGCCTGCCAGCACATACCCAAAAAGCAGCAACACAATATTTCTAAATGCAGCAGAATCCGGTTTTTCAAAACGCTGAAATAGACTCATAGTTTCGTGATATTGCTCAACTGTCATACCTTCTATGATCTTACCACTACAATATTGATAGACCAGGAATATTAACCCCGTAAATATTGCAATTTCAAGAATAAAGCGTACGGAAAACCATACAGACCTACCAATAGAAGAATCCATAAATCGCTTGAGCTTATTCTTCATGCTGTTCACCTTCAAGCTCTTGTATTTTAAGTTTCAAGCGTTTGATTTCAGAATTATGCCCCCACCGCTGAACATTCAATGTCAAATACACAATCAACACAGTTATAGCAAACGCTAGAGAAATAAACGGTGTTATAACCACTTTCATTTTTGTGTTCATTATCTGCTGGAAAACGTCCATTTGAGCGGGTGTAAAAGTTTCTTGTGTTTTCACAGCCATAAACACAAAAGCAACCATAAGCCCTATAAACGCTAGAATTTCCACAGTCCACACAATCGTTTTACCTAATTTTTCAGCTTTCGTCATACTACTTCCTCCGCTTCTATTAATTCCACTTCTTTAACCACAGCCATATATTTAGCTTGTTCCGTTTTCGTCAGTTCTTTTTTTTCTAAGACGTAATAACAGTTCCGGCCAACTTGTACACGTCGAGATTCAAATAAATTTTTACGCTGCCAGTGCATGCAGCTCGCCGGGATCAGCAGCCTACCAAACATAGCGGCTATGCTTTCAGCATTTTGCACCTGGCGCCAAAAATAGTATTCCTGGCTTAATCTCGTATACCGGACTTTTGGTATGGATGGAAATTGAAACAGCAGCTCCTGCGGATCATGTTTTACTTTATTTGCTGGTACGATTGTTGGCATGTTTGCCCCTCCTGGCTTCGTTGTGTACCTGTTCCAATTTGTCCATAAATTCTGCGGCAGCTCGTTCCGTGCGCGGCAGCGGAAAGCCGCCGACAAAGGAATGAGAATCAAATAGGTTAAGGGCATGAATCTTCTTTACCATGCCGGACGAAAGAAAACGGGAATGGATCAGCTTCCCCATCCGACCGTAGCTATCCGCTTGGAAATCGTAATAATCTATGTGCATTCCCTTATTGCCGGCTGGCCGGATATGAATCAAAACTTCAAGCATTTCACGTACCCGACTGTCTAGGCGGTTGACACTCGGCGTAGCAAATATCTGTACGCTGGCCATCTTACGCGCAAAGGTCAGGATGTCCGTAGCAATAATGTTGTCACTTTTGAGCGCTGTCCGGCTATTAAATGACCTATGCGCCTCGTCCCATATACAAACAGAACCATGAGCTTCAGCTACCTTAAACCAGTCTTCCGCAACCTTGATCCGTTCCGCGCCTTTAAGATCATAGTTTGCAAACAGCTTGGCCGATCCTCCAAGCTTCTCAATCTTGCCTTTGTACAGCCAACCCATCATGCTGGCCATTGTCGTTTTACCCACGCCCAGATTGCCCATAATCCCGATTATATGCGGCATAGGCTGTTACCCCCTTCCACCCTTAACCATGCGTCCATCGGCCATAATAATCGGCTTAGGCGGCTTTGGTATAAGCTCCTCGATGGTACGCAGGAATGTTTCTGGCCGTGCAACGGATTTTTTAAATTCTTGTTTAATCTGCTTAATAATCGTATTGTACGGGTTGCCCTCCGGGTGCAGCCTGGTGTTATTACCCATGCTTTCCAGGAGCAGCAGCGCCCGCACCTGGTCTTCGCTGAAAGGTGCAGCGTAGTCACTCATGAATGCCAGAACTTGTTTTACATCGCTGACATGCTGCACATTAGGGAACAAATCATCGTTTATGACGGACTGTATCTTATCTGCGTTGTCATGTGTACTCATCTGCTCACCATTGAGATGACCAGGATAAGAAAGAACAAAATCCCTCCACCGATCAGGATGATCTTACCAAGCGGCAGCCTACGACCTTCCTCGGCCACTTCTGGCGCAAAGTGCGTTATCTGACGCATAACCGTACTGCGCTCCAAGGCCGCAATCCGCTGGCAATCCTCCACATTCTCGGTTATGGTCGGATACATAAATATCCGGCCACGTGGCCCCGTGTATGCCTTCACGTCGGCCTTTGGTACGGCGTAATTGCCATCCATAGACTCTGCATATACCCTTTCATCGTTAATGTCTGTAATCGGCGCTATAGCCGCTGTACCATCGTTTTGCAGGACAACCAGCACATCCTGTGGTAAATACTCCACTTCCTCGCTCTTACTTCCGAACAGTCGCATTTTTGTTAGCTCCCTTATTCTTAATTTTGTTAATCAGCCAAAACGACAACATTGTGACCCAGGCAATCCCCAAGGCCAAGCCTGATCCAATCGCAAAAAAATAACTAAATACACTACCTTCCATGTCTTCCCCTCCTCTTACCACCACTGAGCGCCGCCCTTGACGGCGTAATACAGCCTTAAAATAACTTTGACGATCTGGAGTATTCCCAGGATAACGATTCCGGCCAGCAGCGAATCTACGACCGCCTGCATTGATGCCGGAAGGTATCCGAAGAATACGAAATATTTGTTTAAGTTAATGCCGTGTCCTGCGACCTGGCTAACGTTGTTAAGATAGTCTCGCGCCATCCCCAAAAACTCCAGCGGCGGTGAAAAGATAGAATCTATCGCATTACGCAAGCCCTGCGGCAAGAAATATTCATACAAGCGACCACCTCATTCCAATTGCATTGTTCGGATATTAGGCCGGATCTCCGACATCCGGAAGCAATAATCGTTCGTTTTTTGCTATCCGGAATGAGTTGGCCACCTTTTTATCGTCCGGATTTTCCACCTTGTACCGCTCTGAGAGGTGGCAGATTAATTTTTATATCGTCGTCGTACTCCCTCGTTTCGGTCTTAGTACCGTCTGCATGATGGAATATTTCCGTTCGGATCGTCCGGCCAGTTCTTGCGTCCCTATCGAGATGAATCTCGATTGTAGGAAGCTTTTCCCTCTTCTTTCATGGATAAATGGCAGAAATATAAATCCCAAAATAATAACAACCCAAGGCCCAAAATAAGCAATAAACTCCAGGCCGGACAGCAAGGAACTTCGTACATCGTTCGGCAACTGTATGCCACTAAAATTATTCAATACAATCAGTCTCCCATCTGAATACTGCCGATGATCCGTATGACTCCCCAGGCCACCGTAAACCAAATCAAAAACAGTAGCACATAGGATAGTGTGTCGATCTGGAAGTAATTAAGGCCCTGGGCTACATTACGGATAATAGGAGACCAAACGCCATCATCTGGCGATCTTGAAACGTAAGTAAATCCGGCCAAGGTGACAAAAATACCTTTCACGATGGCGACTATGATTTTCCCGATCATATAAAAAACCTGTATCAGTAGCCAGGCAATCATTGCGATCTTATAGACCAGATAAAGGATCAAGGCTATAACCACAAATAATGGCCGCAGCAGAAACTTCAAAAAATCGAAAAGAGCCTGGAACATAATGCCCAGGAGGTACGAAATGAACTCCATGAGCCTATGAAACAATCTCTCAAAAAATTGCCAGGATGATTGCAGTATCTGACGGATCATCGCGGCAATGCTTTGCGAGTTTTATAGACAATCGCGAAAATCTCATGGATAATGCGATCCGAATACATAATGGCCGTAAACACGATCAGCGGCGCAGATATGTACGCGAGCTGCTTAACGGCGAACTGAAATATCTCCAAGCTTGACATGTGACTAGCCCCCTTGTTTCTTCGTTTTTTTGTTAATTAAATACATAAAAGCAATAACCATATTTGCCAGGACAATAGCCAAAGAGACCAGCACCCAACCGTTAAACAGCTTCACAAATTCCAAGCCAGCTTTAACGGCATCCAGTACACCAAATCCGCCCCCCAGGTCGAGGACTGGAGCTGTAGGGTTATTGCTATTCCCCTCTGTGCCGTCCGCTAATATCGCCCTGGCTTCCGCCTTATTCGCGATGGCTCCAGGGATATACCCCATTGCCCTGGTAATCTTGTATTCAAAAATTGACGGCCCCACGCTACCAATCAAACGGCCATTGAGATAGATACGGTAACCTGTGGCCCCCTCTGTTTTCTGCCAATTAACCAACAGAAAGTCGGGCCCCTCTTCCTGAGCTGTATCCGTCACCGGCAAAGGCGTTGTAACATTGACCGCATTCGTGGACAAAAACCGACCATACTTGTCATACATGGTCACCACAAATTTATATTTCTTATCCGGCTTTGCCTTGAATACAAACGATCCGTTACCAAAATTCCCTTCTGCCACCGTGCCATCTTGATAGACTACTTCACGACTTGATCCATTAGGCTTTGTCCATGCCAACCCCACGCTATTCCAGGCGGTACTGGTCACTTTTAAAACCGGATTAATGACCTCTGCATAAGGAGCTGCTTGGACCTCCTTGCTAAAACCGGATTCTCCATCTGGAAAAACAGACGTAAGCTTAATGGAGTACACCTTGTCGGGGATCAGATCCGTCATGATATATTCGTTCGTTGTCAGCTCCCTAAACTTTTGACCATCTACATAGAGCAGATAGCCTGTAGCCTTGGGAACCTCGTTAAATGTTATCTTGAGTGACTTGATATCTGGAACGACCTGGAGGTTATCCGGACGGGGCAATTGGTAAGATCCAAAAACATCAAACTCAGCCAAATCAGTGTTCCATCCATCGCCTCCCAAAGCTGCATCAAGGACTATTTTTCTTACGGATTTAAAATCAACCGGATAATCCAGTGTCCCAATTCCGAAACCAGACTTTTGGGCAATCAAAACGCCAGAATCCGAGTAAAACCCAACGCGAAACGTACCGTTCATGCGATACGTTACATTAGCTCTAATCCGGGTTAAATCAGCGGTTTTTGGTAGCGTGAAAGTGACCGAATTTTTATAGATAGATTGCTTGGTTGAGTCATTACCGTCTGTAAGATTTTTAGTTGTTCCCCCAGGGACAACAACCGCCTCCATACCATTAAGAAGTCCCCCTGGGTAGGCGTTTACTTCATGCGGCATCAAAAATAAAAAAACAGCTATGAAAGCAAATATACTTTTAAACCACACGTTACCCCCCTCCTTCTCTTGGTATTGGAATTTCGACCTCTGCCCCACTAGGCGCAGGCGTATCAATCGTTTGATTCTTGGGCTTGGGTATATCAAAAATTATTTTCCCAGGCGTAGGGGTTTCTATCGTCGTCGGCGGCGTTGCGGCCTTCGGTATATCAAAAATAATTTTCTTCGGTACTGGTGGTTCTTCCAGTTCCATTTTCTTTGGCTTATCTATATCCACGCTGTCTATGCCATCCTTAGGATCAGACAGCACAAAGGGCTTCGAATCGTCCTTTGTCTCAACGGCTGGAGTGCTAGCAATGTCAAACTTAATCGGCCCATTTTCAAATTCCCCAGGGACTTTTGGAACCAAAGTATCTTGCTCCGGCGTGGAGATGTTAGGCAGCGGCAAAGGGACTATGGTCGCCTGGTCTATCTCTTCCTGGCTCGGCGCATCCGGTACACTCCCGACATAATTCGACAAATGATTAACGGTAGCTGCACCGATCTTGTTAGCTACATCGTTCCAATCCGGCGGCGGCGGAATTGCTCTCTCGATAGCTCCGGTGAGCTGCCCCATGAGGACATCCCAATCTGGACATTCCAGAGCCTTTTTTATGTTCTCGCATGGATCACATTGTGATGAGCTGCCGCCATCGGGCCCACCGGAATCGTCTCCCCCGGAATCATCTCCCGGATCAGTGGCTCCCCCATCATCACTACCGCCTGAGTCGTTGCCGCCAGGGTTTGTTGTACCTGTGTCGCCGCCACTGGAACCGCCTCCGGTGTCACCACCGCCACCTGTCGGCGGTGTAGGCGTTGTTTGTCCTCCACCGCCCGTGTCGGGGGGCTTGTTGTCCCTCCTTGCTCCGCATCCGGCAAGAACCCGTATTCGGCAAGTTTAAGGAATTTTTCTGCGCTGCCATCGGATGTAAGAGAGATAGATACACCCTTGCTTTTATGCGCCCTAAACGCTGTTGTGCCAACGTCTACGGGTGCCCCGTCCGTCGAACTGGTTATTTTCATTTTGTATCCATCGCCAAATGTCACCGTAGCATATACCTTGTTGCTTAAAGCTCCTTTGACCCTAAAACGTATACTGGCTATGTAGTATTTTCCGCCACCCTCGGACGGTACAAATTTGGTACCTCCCCCCGAAGTTTTAGCAGCGAAAGTACCAGATGTACCTTTCGGTATAGTCACCTCAAAACCACCATCAGGCACTTTAATATTGCCTTTCGGCACGGCTGCGGAAGCCAGCACCGGAATATTAAGCAGCATAATAATTAACAGTGTTAACCATATTTTTTTCATCGCTTCTACCCTCTCTGTAAAAATAGCCCAGACAGTAAATCGTCTGGGCTATTTGTGATACTGCATTTTTACTTAGTGCCAGCGGCCGACTTACCTTTTTTAACCAGCCAAAAAATAAAGCCGATGATGATTGACGCAAACGAAATACCAATCCCGATTGCTGTCCATCCACCAAACAGACCCATAAAGCCGGATGCTGCGGACAAGCCGTCTGCTGGCGTTAAAGGTAAAGTAACCCCCGATAGATCCACTACTGCTGCTGCTGCCATAATAAAATTCCTCCTTGGAAAGTTGTTGTTTTTTTATATAGAGAAGGGTTGCCCCTGAACTCACTTAGTAATAATCAAATTCATCGTCTTCATCGCGTGATTGACGATTCGCATTGTGAAAAATGTCAATGATGACGTACAATACCATGCCTGCAACGATCACCGCGATAATCGTCATGATGATCGGCATATTGTACTTAATAAAATATTTCGTGAATTGGAAAATCTCAGTCATACGATCTTGGTCAAAAAAGGACTTCGGATAGTTCACAGTTGGGTCTGCAATTGGGCGTAGATTCATGTTTTCTTACCCCTCACGGCATTAACAATGACCGTCATAAGCATACCCACCACGACGACCGCAACCACGACCATGACGAAATTGGAACCCGTTTTCATGAAGTTCTTCCACATGCTCCAAAAGAAATTCCAGTCCCAAATATCAGAAATGTCCATCATTGTATCTATCACCCTCCCTTGTTCTGTGCCAGAGCGTAAAGGACGTAGCAACTACGCCAAGACCTGAACAAAAGGCAGCCAGCAATTTGATTAAATCTTTATTCCCCAGGAACCAGACCAAAGCGGCCCCGATCAGCGTTTCCATCCTTTGGCCACCTCCAGCAAGAAATGTCCCATCATGGACACCGCCACGGGTAATGACAAAGCAAATGACAACGCAATGGCTGTCGACTTGGGATCTAAATGGATGAATGACACGTTATCCTCTCCCCGTCGATAGTTTAAGCAACCATTGCAAGACCAGGAATGCCAGGACTAAAAAAAGACCAGCGCTGACAAGCGCATCCCCTAGAGTCATTTCGTTACTAAAGGCGATAAAATCCCCGTTTGGAAGCTCCACCAGTTGTTGACTACGCAGTTCCAAAGGCTGGTTAACTACGTATACATCTTTCGTTACCGCTGGTGCTTCCGGCATGATAATAGGTTCGGCTTGCTGTGGGTTTGGCTGTTGGATAGCCGTATCCGGCTGCACGACCGAATCTGTATGTACCTCCTGCGCCGGAATGGACGGTTCCGGTTGTGCTGGAGCTTCATCGTGGTTCATTTTTCACCCCCACACTGAACGCAAAAAAGAGGCGCAGCCTATAAGCGGCTGCGCCTCATTATCTCTCAAAAAATACACACCTAAAGAAATTTTTACCATATTGCTACTATTGCAACACAGGAAAAAATAACATAAAGTGTTCTGAGGGACGAGCGAGGGCATTTCGCTCCGACCTATGGGACAATGAAAGCTACCAACTTTCATTTCCCGACGAAAGTCCTGTAGATGTTATCAGCATCTAACAGGGCTTTTTTGCTATTCAGGTTTTTAGTTATCTACAGAATAGACCATCTTTTGCTATTTGTCACCGTGCTGTATCCTACAATAGTTAGAAAGCAGCACGTTTCCGAAAAATCGCACAAATTTTCTTGTGTTTGGACATCCATCCTAATTACTAGGATGGAACACTAAAAACGAGAACGTATTTTCCGTTCTTGTTTACTATAAAAAAAAAATTAGGACTTGTCTATATTTTTTTGGGTAATTTTACCCAAGTATTTTTCGTTGATTAGTCTTTCTATCACATGTTTTACGTTACCTTCCTTTTCTAGCTCAGTTATAACTTTTTGCTTTAGGTTAATGCAAACACTTCTAGTTAATTCACTTTCCGGTTTCCTACTGCGAGCCAAAAAACCTCTCCCTTTCGCATCCCTCTCCTTTTCTTTTTTTTCTTTTCAGCATACACCAAAAAACGGCATTCTCCCAAACAGAGAAATACCGTTAGCATGTCCATACCGTGCTGCTTTCTAAAGAGATATATATCTCTCCCTCTATCCCCGTCCCGGCGTGTAAATATCGCGTTCCCTTTGCTTCTTTCGATTCCACTCCGTTTCTGGATCAGGTCCACCCTGTTCCGGCTTGTCTGTGCTGCGGCGCAAGAATTGCCACCACTTCCGTTCTTGTGAAGCAGCTAAAAGCTGTTTCGTTGCTTCTAATTCCTTTTGTAAAGCGGCTATACCATTGCTTTGAAGCTCCATTTGTTCTCTCATACTCGCCATATCTCCGGCCTGTTGTTGGCTGCGCTCTGCCATCTGCTTGAGCAGCTCAATCGCCTGATCATATCGCTTATCATGACGACTTTCCCCGTTTATTACGGGCATATTTCCATCGCCCGTATCGGATAAAAATTGCATATGCCTAGCCGTGACAATCATTGCAGATTTTTCAACGCTTATACCGCTATCCTTGCATAGCGTAGCGAGTTCTCGCATAACCATAGCGTCTTTTTCCGTATAACTCCGATTGTTACTATCGCTACGCTCTAGCAAGTATCCCGCCTTTTCCAAAGCCATAGCATATTTGCGTACCGTAACGGCCTTAACGCCTAAAAAACTTGCTACGTCGCCTGTTTTCATGTTTATACACCGTCCTTTCATAGTGTTACACTCTATCAAAAAACCCGTTACGCCTATGATATGCCCCGTACATAATGAATAGCAACCAGGGTCCCTGGCTGCTCATAAAATTAAAAATCCATACCTCCACCACCACCGCCGCTGTCGCCGCCGTAAGAGTCGCTAGAATGGTCTGTATAGCTGTGATGGCTACTATGACTATCATAACTATTGTGGCTACTAGAATGGCTGCTATGGTTGTTAGAACTGCTTTCAAAGGCGTTGCTTACCGCACTACCAATGATCAGGCCTGTTATCAGGTCGTTATTGCTTCGGTCTGAAACAGATTCACTCCTTGCGTTTGAACTCCATTTCCCCCGAACCCTGGAACGATCCGCGACATCTGGATCATTTGGATAAATTTCTGCATCACTCACAAAAACTTTTTCACCGCCTGGCGTTTTAACAAAATACCCGCCATTTGTCCTGATTACAGGTTCTTCCGGCTCGGGTTTAGGTTGATATTCACCCCTACCACCCTCATCAAAACCTCCATATTTCAACATCTTAACAAGAGCAAACGCAATTCTTATAGCGATAAAGGCACCTGCCATTACAAGCAAAACATGAAAACTAAAACTAAATATTTCATACAAATTTGACATACCGTCAAATATTGGCGATAGATCAAGTTCAGGTGTATTTTGTTCTTTCATCCGATAAGCTCCAATCTCTATTTTCTACGCGATGATATTTCGCAAAATTTAAGATAAATCCAAGAAAGACCAACTACGCAAATAAGCAACAAAATGCAGGAAATAATGTCCTTAATGTTACTGTCCATTTTCTTTCTCCAAAGTCCCATCCACAAAACCGCACATATAACCAGCCGCCAGTAAGTTCATATCCCGTTCGCTTTCTACTCGGATTCCCAGGACAAACTTCTCGGAACGTATCTTCGATTCGGCCATAACTTTAGCTTTTTTCTCTATACGATCTCTATTAATCATGATTTTACCCTCTCAAATTCCACAGATATTCTTTCCAGCAAACTATCCATTTTCACCCTAAAATACTTTTTAGACCCTTCATATCCACGCTTAAAGCCTATATCATTTCCCTCGCTATAACCGTCCCTATAAGCTTCTTTAATAGACATTTTTACGGCAGCCATATCATTATCGCTAATATCAAGTTTATTCAAAAATTCCATTTGGTCATTCACATATTTCGACTCTTTTTCCATATAGCTCATACCCTGCATCCCCTTCCATGTGATATAATATAAGCAACGATAATTTGAAATGAAGGCTCTCCGATCCCCACGATCAGAGGGCTTTTTCTTTTGTAAAATCAAACCCGACTTGTACGCCTCGGCTCACTTCACCCTCTACAGGCATACGCTTTTTAGGATTCTTATTCTTTGTAAATTCCTTTTCATCAAATTTGAATTTCTTCGTGGCAAACCAACCTGGCAAACCATCTGGAAACACGTTGTATTCCAGTTCTAAGCGCTCTTTTGGATCAAGCTGTACATAAGCATTCCATATACTTTCTTCCGTTTGCATACCATCCGGCTGCTTACCCATAAGCAACATTTGTCGTTCTTCCTCAGCCATTTGCAAAGGTTCAACTTCCGGCATAATAGGTTCACTTATCGGCTCTTTCTTCTGCAACAGAACCGCTTGATCTTCACCTATTACCTTTTCGATATTATGCAGCTTCGATTTAGTAAGCAATTCATTCAAAAGCTCCACCTTATTCGTCGTTTTCCGTTTTTCTGCCATTTCAGCTTTTAACAGTTTCGTATCCATGTAGAGCCTTCGTTTTTGCAAAACATCATCTTCAAAATTTTTTTTTTTGTCCTGCTCATACTCATGAACCATCGTTTGAAACACTTTCATTGCTTCAATCATCATGTCCGCATCTTCCGGCAAGTTCTCGGTAAAAATAAGCTTTTGCATCCGTCCACGAATTTGGGCAATTTCCCTTTCTTTGGTCGTGTCTATATCCTTTAACCGGAACAAATGATCTCGGCATTCAGTAAACTGGTGCGGATCGCCTTTTTGAAGAACTTTCCAAAATGCAGAATTATGTGTAAACTTGCTGCCGACCAAGTGTGACCACAGCATAGACAGGCCATCCAGACGCAAAAGAAAATCCATGCTGTCAAAAACATTTTCTTCGCCCGTTTCGCTGTTAGCCAGCCCTTTGAGCCAGTCCCTATGTACTTCAAATTCGACGTTCCAGACCTTATCAGGGTTCATGCCTTTATCCAAGTAGATCTGATTGAAGTAGTCTTTTCCCTTTTTCTTGATCTCAACTGACTTATTATAAATACGCAGTTGCAGTCTGCTCCGATCTCCAAAATACGCTGTCTCAAATATCCCTGTAAACGGGTCTATACGTAGCGCATCCGGCTTGTTATCGTCTGCCACGTTCCTCGGATAGTCCATACCTCGCAGATCGTCCAATGTCCACTGAAATTGATCCGAATGCACACACAAGTCAATACGATTCGGTTTACTACCCTCATAGGCAAAACCCATACCTGTCAGGACTTCTAGCGACTCCAGAAAAGCATCTTGCGCGCCCAGCTCCCACAGCTTAAATTGGTTAATCTGAACTTTAATTGGGAAAGTACCGTCATTCCGGCGTTTCTTCGCAAAAAATATAGCCATGTCCTGGTTACGCACCTGATAAGCGTATATAGGCCGCTGTCCTCCGGCTTCGATCTGGAAGGTGGCCGGATACTCATATCTCCCCAACTTGACCTGGATTACGTCCGGCTGGCCTTCTTCTGCGTTCTCCTTGCCTTCGATCAACGTTTGCATCAGACCGGATGCCATGACTTCATCGTAATTCCAGGCATCGCACGTGTACCATAACGTATCAACATTAAAAACAAAGCGGCTCGGGTCTGGAGCAAATTGCTTCTTCCCTCTCGCCGACCCTGCCTTTTTCGTATAGCTTGATGGCATAAAAAACTCCCCTTAGA
>NZ_JBODQH010000005.1:0-2737 GCF_052119485.1 Paenibacillus sp. DRB1-1
TTGATCTTTTCTACGGGGTCTGACGCTCAGTGGAACGAAAACTCACGTTAAGGGATTTTGGTCATGAGATTATCAAAAAGGATCTTCACCTAGATCCTTTTAAATTAAAAATGAAGTTTTAAATCAAGCCCAATCTGAATAATGTTACAACCAATTAACCAATTCTGATTAGAAAAACTCATCGAGCATCAAATGAAACTGCAATTTATTCATATCAGGATTATCAATACCATATTTTTGAAAAAGCCGTTTCTGTAATGAAGGAGAAAACTCACCGAGGCAGTTCCATAGGATGGCAAGATCCTGGTATCGGTCTGCGATTCCGACTCGTCCAACATCAATACAACCTATTAATTTCCCCTCGTCAAAAATAAGGTTATCAAGTGAGAAATCACCATGAGTGACGACTGAATCCGGTGAGAATGGCAAAAGTTTATGCATTTCTTTCCAGACTTGTTCAACAGGCCAGCCATTACGCTCGTCATCAAAATCACTCGCATCAACCAAACCGTTATTCATTCGTGATTGCGCCTGAGCGAGACGAAATACGCGATCGCTGTTAAAAGGACAATTACAAACAGGAATCGAATGCAACCGGCGCAGGAACACTGCCAGCGCATCAACAATATTTTCACCTGAATCAGGATATTCTTCTAATACCTGGAATGCTGTTTTTCCGGGGATCGCAGTGGTGAGTAACCATGCATCATCAGGAGTACGGATAAAATGCTTGATGGTCGGAAGAGGCATAAATTCCGTCAGCCAGTTTAGTCTGACCATCTCATCTGTAACATCATTGGCAACGCTACCTTTGCCATGTTTCAGAAACAACTCTGGCGCATCGGGCTTCCCATACAAGCGATAGATTGTCGCACCTGATTGCCCGACATTATCGCGAGCCCATTTATACCCATATAAATCAGCATCCATGTTGGAATTTAATCGCGGCCTCGACGTTTCCCGTTGAATATGGCTCATAACACCCCTTGTATTACTGTTTATGTAAGCAGACAGTTTTATTGTTCATGATGATATATTTTTATCTTGTGCAATGTAACATCAGAGATTTTGAGACACGGGCCAGAGCTGCATCGCGCGTTTCGGTGATGACGGTGAAAACCTCTGACACATGCAGCTCCCGGACGTCATTGTCGATATATATGCTCTTCTAGTGCCGCAGGACGCCTGCTGCTTTATACGGGATTGAGCCTCGCCTTGTGTGCTCTTGGGATGCTGGCAGTTGCTATTTGCTCCGATCATTGGTATGAAACGGATGCACGAAAACACAGAGACCGCTGTAAAGCATTTAATACCAGAAGGGTTGATCCGGGCTTTATTTATAACAACAACAATAATCTGCCACTTCGGGCGTCCCGCTCTCGCCTTGACCGATGGGAGGGCAAACTTCTCCGCGCTAGGAACAGGAGACAATTGTTCGCCATGTCACCAGCGGACGAGTGTTCCCGCCAGTATAATTCCACTAATATGGGCCTGTGGCGGAAGTGTCACCGCCAGGGATTTGATCCTGAAATTGCTGCCTTGATTAGAAAGGGGGAAATCGAGCGATGCACTTATATCAAGTATCATTACAGTAGTGCGACTATACCTAGGAATCTCACGTTTAATATAACGAAGACTATTCGCCAGGACGAATGGCATGCTCTGCACCTCCGCAGAATGACAGCGGGGTTCATGGGTATGGCAGTAGCCATAATTCTGTTTGGATGGATCATTGGAGTGTTGGGATGTTGTTGGGACAGGGGACTCATGCAATATGTTGCCGGACTTCTGTTTCTGATGGGCGGTACGTTTTGTATCATTAGTCTTTGCACATGTGTCGCCGGGATCAACTTCGAGTTGTCTAGATACCCTAGGTACTTGTACGGCTTGCCTGACGACATTAGTCATGGATATGGCTGGTCAATGTTCTGCGCCTGGGGAGGGCTCGGATTGACCTTGATTTCCGGTTTTTTTTGTACATTGGCTCCATCTGTGCAACCTGTACCCCGAACTAATTACCCAAAAAGTCGCCCCGAGAACGGTACCGTATGTGCATGAAGAGCTATATAATCATTGTCACATGTGAGCAAAAGGCCAGCAAAAGGCCAGGAACCGTAAAAAGGCCGCGTTGCTGGCGTTTTTCCATAGGCTCCGCCCCCCTGACGAGCATCACAAAAATCGACGCTCAAGTCAGAGGTGGCGAAACCCGACAGGACTATAAAGATACCAGGCGTTTCCCCCTGGAAGCTCCCTCGTGCGCTCTCCTGTTCCGACCCTGCCGCTTACCGGATACCTGTCCGCCTTTCTCCCTTCGGGAAGCGTGGCGCTTTCTCATAGCTCACGCTGTAGGTATCTCAGTTCGGTGTAGGTCGTTCGCTCCAAGCTGGGCTGTGTGCACGAACCCCCCGTTCAGCCCGACCGCTGCGCCTTATCCGGTAACTATCGTCTTGAGTCCAACCCGGTAAGACACGACTTATCGCCACTGGCAGCAGCCACTGGTAACAGGATTAGCAGAGCGAGGTATGTAGGCGGTGCTACAGAGTTCTTGAAGTGGTGGCCTAACTACGGCTACACTAGAAGAACAGTATTTGGTATCTGCGCTCTGCTGAAGCCAGTTACCTTCGGAAAAAGAGTTGGTAGCTCTTGATCCGGCAAACAAACCACCGCTGGTAGCGGTGGTTTTTTTGTTTGCAAGCAGCAGATTACGCGCAGAAAAAAAGGATCTCAAGAAGATCCT